>NZ_MSCP01000001.1:2428494-2515522 GCF_002954715.1 Aliivibrio sifiae
ATGGTTGCGGGAGCAGGATTTGAACCTACGACCTTCGGGTTATGAGCCCGACGAGCTACCAAGCTGCTCCATCCCGCGTCCGGATGCATTGTTTAAGACAATGAGACTATAACCATCTTACTCTTCAAGAGAGAAAATGGAGCGACACACGAGGCTCGAACTCGTGACCTCAACCTTGGCAAGGTTGCGCTCTACCAGCTGAGCTAGTGTCGCATGATCAACGCATAAAGCATTCAATCTAAATATGGTTGCGGGAGCAGGATTTGAACCTACGACCTTCGGGTTATGAGCCCGACGAGCTACCAAGCTGCTCCATCCCGCGTCCGGATGCATTGTTTAAGACAATGAGACTTTACACCAATTTCAATTTTCGAGAAGTACCTAAATACTAAAGAGAAATTGGAGCGACACACGAGGCTCGAACTCGTGACCTCAACCTTGGCAAGGTTGCGCTCTACCAGCTGAGCTAGTGTCGCATACTGATAATCTGATAAGGAGTAGCTCCTCGTTCAGAGGCTGCGAATTATACGAGTAAAACGTGATGATGCAAGCGGATTTTGAAAAAAAACTAAAAAATCTTTAAAACCCGCCTGTTTCGCTCAACAAACCATCAAAAAGATCAAATAGTGAAAATATGTTGGCGGTAATACTTCAATTCAGCAATTGATTCACGAATATCATCTAGTGCTAGATGCGTGCCTGTTTTTTCAAAGCCATCAAGTACTTCTGGTTTCCAACGACGAGTAAGCTCTTTAATTGTACTTACATCAACATAACGGTAATGGAAATATTCTTCTAACTTTGGCATGTGCTTATAAAGAAAACGGCGATCTTGGCCAATGCTATTACCACAAATTGGTGAAACCCCTTTTGGTACCCACTTTTCAAGAAACGCAATTGTCTCTTCAATCGCAGACGCTTCATCATGTTCGCTTGCATTTACTCTAGCTACCAAACCACTATTAGTGTGAGTATTGGTACACCAATCATCCATCTTAGCCAACTCATCTTCTGATTGATGAATAGCAATAACAGGCCCTTCTGCTAAAATATTTAGCTGAGCATCAGTTACAATGGATGCGATTTCGATGATTTTATGAGTTTCAGGATCTAAACCTGTCATCTCCAAATCAACCCAAATCAGGTTTTGATCATTAATTGCCATAGAGAGTTGCCTATTTTGTAACTAAAAAGGGTATGATACTCGGGCCGATTTATCTTTCAACATAAAACTGAAAGCCAACCTACAAGTGAAATCATTTCGTGGCAAAGAAAAAAAAGCTAACCAAAGGCCAAGTACGCCGAGTACGCTCTAATCAAAGTAAGCGTATAGAAAAAATTAAAACCACTGTTGAGTGGGATGAATCTTCATTAGAAGCAGCTAAAGAAGGTCTAGTGATCACTCGCTTTGGCCAACACGCAGATATTGAAGATCCAGACACCAAAGAGATACACCGTTGTAATTTACGTCGAGGTATCGAAAGCTTAGTGTCTGGCGATCGCGTTATTTGGCGTCCAGGTACAGAAGTACTTGCTGGTATTTCAGGTGTTGTTGAAGCGGTTAAGCCACGAACTTCAATGCTGACTCGCCCTGATTATTACGACGGCATCAAACCAGTTGCAGCGAATGTTGACCAAATGGTTATTGTCTCTTCTATTCTTCCTGAGCTATCACTAAATATTATTGACCGCTACCTTATCGCCTCTGAGACGTTGCATATAAAACCATTAATCGTATTAAACAAAGTCGACTTACTGTCTGATAAAGAATTTATCGATGTAAGACAGATTTTAAGTTTATATGAAGATATTGGTTATAAAGTAAAATTCGTCAGTAAAGAGTCGGGCTATGGTATCGAAGAATTAGAAGCTGAACTAAAAGATCATATTAACATCTTCGTTGGTCAATCTGGCGTTGGTAAATCAAGTTTAGTAAATGCATTAATGCCAGAACTTGAAATTATGGAAGGTGCAGTCTCTGAAAATTCAGGTCTTGGCCAACATACCACAACCGCGGCTCGTTTATATCACTTCCCTCACGGTGGCGATCTTATTGACTCCCCAGGAGTGCGTGAATTTGGTTTATGGCACTTAGAAAAAGAAGAAGTTACCGAATCGTTCATCGAATTTAAAGACTTCTTAGGTGGCTGTAAATTTAGAGACTGTAAGCATAAAGATGATCCGGGCTGTATTCTTCAGGAAGCCGTTAAAGATGGCAAGATTGCTAAGTTACGTTTTGATAGCTATCACCGAATCATTGAAAGCATGTCTGAGAATAAGGCGAACCGTCAATTCTCTCGCGGCAAAAAAGCCGATTAATAAACAAAGTAAAGATGTGGTAATATCCATCTTAATTGATAACTAGTAGGCAAATAACGTGTCAGATAATTTAAAAATAGGGTTACAGTATTTAACCCCAAAACACGCACTTACTCGTTTAGCTGGCAAATTAGCCTCAGCAAAAATGGGTTGGTTAACCACAGCGGTAATTAAATGGTTCATTAAACAGTATAAAGTTGATATGAACGAAGCTAAGAATCCAGATCCTGAAGCATACACTACGTTCAATAACTTCTTTGTTCGTGAATTAAAAGACGGTGCTCGCCCAATCAATGAAGATGAAGGTGTCATTTCTCATCCTGCAGATGCTTGTGTAAGCCAATTTGGCCCGATTACTGACGGTCAATTAGTTCAAGCAAAGGGGCATGTATATTCTGCTCAAGAATTGCTTGGTGGCGATGAAGAACTTGCTGAAGAATTTATGGGTGGCGAATTCGCAACTCTGTATTTATCACCACGAGATTACCATCGTGTTCACATGCCATGTGATGCGACATTACGTAAAATGATCTATGTTCCTGGCGACCTTTTCTCTGTAAATCCATTAACAGCAGAAAACGTACCAAACCTATTCGCTCGTAATGAACGTGTTGTTTGTATTTTTGATACTGAGTTTGGTCCTATGGCTCAAGTTCTTGTTGGTGCAACCATCGTTGGTAGTATTGAAACTACATGGGCAGATACGGTTACTCCACCAACAGGTCCTGCGGTTAAGACGTGGCATTACCCACTTTCTGGCGATGATATGATTTGCTTTAAGAAAGGGGAAGAAATGGGGCGTTTCAAGCTAGGCTCGACAGTTATTAACCTATTTGCTCCTAATTCAATTAAGTTTGATGCATCAATGGAAAATGGTGTTCCAACTCGTATGGGTACTCCATTTGCGCATATTGCAAAATAAATAATTTACTTAAAATAAAACCAAAATAGCGAACCTTGTGTTCGCTATTTTTTTAAGTTCAGATAATCTGAAACTAACGAATCAAAATAATCAATGGAATGATAATGGGATATGAATGGTTAGCACTTGGTGCTGCGTGCTTATGGGCACTATCAAGCATGATTTCAGTTGCACCAGCTCGTCATCTTGGCGCATTTGCTTATAGCCGATGGCGGATGGGCTGCGTAACGATTATGTTATCTAGCCTTGCTTGGTTTACGGGTGGCTGGTCTTCTATTGAATATTCCCATTTATTTCCAATGATGCTGTCGGGTTTAATTGGTATTTTTATTGGTGATACCGCTTTATTTGCTTGTTTTAATCGAATGGGCCCTCGACAAGCGGGTTTGCTTTTTTCTTGCCATGCTCTGTTCTCTGCTGTACTTGGTTATTGGTTATTTAATGAAACTTTGCAAGGATGGGAGCTTATAGGGGCAATCTCTGTTTTTTCTGGTGTTTCTATTGCTATTTTCTTTGGAAAAAAAACTGATAATCAGCACACGTGGGAAGAAGTTAAAGGGAATATTTGGATTGCGATAGCACTGGGCTTACTCGCCGCATTTTGCCAAGCGCTTGGTGGTGTAATTGCAAAACCAGTAATGTTAACCAGCGCTGACCCTATCGCAGCCTCAGCGATTAGAATGGCTTCTGCTTTTGGCGCTCATAGCCTATTAAGAATAACTAATCTACCTATCTCACGCCCTATCACTCCAATTAACTTACGCATATTAGGTATTGTTGCCTTAAATGGATTTCTTGCGATGACCGTCGGCATGACTCTAATCTTATATGCTCTACAAAAAGGAAATGTGGGTATGGTCGCCCTACTCTCTTCGACGACACCAATCATGATCTTACCTTTACTGTGGCTATATACAAAAAAAGCACCGAACCGCTTTGCTTGGTTAGGTGCTTTTTTAGCTGTAATTGGTACAGGGTTAATCGTTAGCTAGTTTTATTTAAAGAATTAAGCTCTATCAAAAGGAAAAGCCATCACTTGATCGATGTGCTTTTCTCCCATTGCTAACATGATCAAGCGATCGATACCTAACGCAACACCAGCACAATCGGGAAATCCAGCTTCTAATGCAGCAATCAAATGATAATCAATAGGCTGCTCAATTAAGCCCATAGATTTACGCTTTGCATTATCTTCTTCAAAACGAACAAGTTGTTCCTTGGCATTATCAAGTTCATGAAAACCATTCGCTAATTCGATTCCTTTAAAGTACACCTCAAAACGCTCAGCCACTCGCGGATCCGTCGGATTAATCTTAGCAAGAGCCGCTTGAGACGCAGGAAAATCATAAACAAAAGCAGGAACGTCTAAACCAATCTTCTCCTCTACGCCCATACTGAATAACAATTGCAGTAATGTATCTCTGTCTTCTTCAATATCAGCAATATCTGACAAACCTAACGGCCCCGCAACTGCTCGAAGAGCATCCATTGGAGCTTCTAACGGACAAACACCAAGCACTTGAATAAAGGCTTGTTGATACGTCATTCGTTCTGCGTTATCACATTTTAAAACAAGTTTTAGCAACTCGTTCATTTCATCCATTAACTGGTGATGATCAAATGTAGGACGGTACCACTCTAACATCGTAAATTCGGGATTATGAAAACGTCCAGCTTCTTCATTACGGAAGGCTTTATTAATTTGGTAAATCGCACCACTGCCAGCTGCCAACAAGCGTTTCATATGAAACTCAGGACTGGTCATAAAATACAAATGTGCGCCATCCGCATAGCCTGGCCCAACAAAGTCCGTTTGAAAGGTATGAAGATGAACATCAGTAACTGTTGCGTGACTCATTGCTGGAGTGTCCACTTCCATCACTTTACGTTCTGAAAAAAATAGACGAATGTTACTTAAAATATCAGCGCGCTGCTGTAATTGTTCAATTGATGCACTAGGCATCCAGTTTTGACTAGTCATAATTTTACACATTAGAAAAACTTATCCAAAATGATACCCGATTCCCAATTTTAAGGTTACCTATTTTTTAACTTTATAAATACCCTTAATCATCAAAGGGATACAGGTTCGATAAGAACCATTATCACTTACAAAGCAACAACTTAACTACAATTTAACGCCAAAATTAACAGCTGTAACTAGTTGACGGAGATCACATTATTAGCAACAAACCACCCCATTAGTGGTACTTGCACTACAAAACTTTATCCATATCAATTTTTATTACAAAAGCTCACATAGAATAGACATCAGAATTTTTAAGTTTTATTTGCTCTTTATTTGTCACACGAGCAGGCTAGATTCTCATAATTAATCATATTTGAATGGTTAATTTAATTTTTTATCTTTTATCCCGGAGAATAACTGTGAAAACTATAACCACAGATATCGCAGTGATCGGCGCGGGCGGTGCAGGTCTACGTACTGCCATTGCAGCAGCAGAAGCAAACCCAGAGCTAGAAATCGCTCTAATCTCAAAAGTTTACCCTATGCGTTCGCACACTGTTGCCGCAGAAGGTGGGTCAGCAGCCGTGACCAAGGAAGAAGATACACTAGACAATCACTTCAACGATACTGTTGGTGGTGGTGATTGGCTGTGTGAACAGGATGTTGTTGAATACTTTGTAAAAAATGCATACCGCGAGATGACTCAATTAGAACAATGGGGTTGTCCTTGGAGCCGTAAAGAAAATGGTGAAGTTAACGTTCGTCGTTTCGGTGGTATGAAAGTTGAACGTACGTGGTTTGCGGCCGATAAAACGGGCTTCCACATGCTTCACACTCTATTCCAAACTTCAATGAAGTACCCTCAAATCAATCGTTATGATGAGTACTTTGTTGTAGACCTTCTTGTTGAAGAAGGCCAAGTTCAAGGTCTAATTGCTATTCATATGGCAGAAGGCGAACTTATCTGTATTAAAGCAAAATCTGTTGTATTAGCAACAGGCGGTGCTGGTCGTGTTTACCACTGTAATACCAACGGCGGTATCGTTACTGGTGATGGTATGGCTATGGCTTTCCGTCATGGTGTTCCTCTACGTGATATGGAATTTGTTCAATATCACCCAACAGGTTTACCAGGTACTGGCATCTTGATGACTGAAGGTTGTCGTGGTGAAGGCGGTATCATCGTTAATAAAAACGGTTACCGTTACCTACAAGATTACGGCATGGGTCCAGAGACTCCTGTTGGCGAGCCTAAAAACAAATATATGGAACTGGGTCCACGTGACAAAGTTTCTCAAGCATTTTGGCACGAACAACAAAAAGGCAATACAATTAAACACCCTCTAGGTGATGTTGTGCATTTGGATCTTCGTCACCTAGGTGAAGAGTACCTAAATGAGCGTCTACCGTTTATCTGTGAACTATCAAAAGCATACGTTAACGTTGATCCAGCGAAAGAGCCTATTCCAATTCGTCCTACTGTTCACTACACCATGGGCGGTATTGAAACGGACAAGAACAACGAAACAAACATCAAAGGCCTATTCGCTGTTGGTGAATGTTCTTCTGTTGGTCTTCACGGTGCAAACCGTCTAGGTTCAAACTCTCTTGCTGAGTTAGTGGTATTTGGTCGTCTAGCTGGTGAGAAAGCCGCTGAACGCGCTGCTGAGTTCACAGCTTGGAACGATGCTTCTATCCAAACGCAAATCGAAGCGGTTAAAGCTCGTATTGATGCTTTATTAGCACAAGAAGGCGATGAAAACTGGGCTGATATCCGTACTGAAATGGGTCACTCAATGGAAGCTGGTTGTGGTATCTATCGTAAAGAGCACGAAATGCAAGATACGATTGACACATTGGCTAAACTGAAGCAACGCTACAAAAAAATTAGCATCAAAGACAAAGGAAAAGTATTCAATACTGACCTTTTATACGCAATCGAAGTTGGTTACGGTCTTGAAGTTGCTGAAACAATGGCTCACTCTGCAATTCTGCGTAAAGAGTCTCGTGGTGCACACCAACGTTTAGATGAAGGTTGTACAGAGCGTGATGATGTGAACTTCTTAAAACATTCATTAGCGTATTACAATGAAGATGCTGCACCAACAATTAAGTACAGCGGCGTAACAATCACGAAATCTCAACCAAAAGCTCGCCTATATGGTGAAGCAGCAGAAAAAGCAGCAGCAGAAGAAGCGGCCGCAGAAAAAGCAGCGAAAAACGCAGAGGAGCAAGCATAATGACAGCTGGCAAAAGAGTCCAAAAAGTAAGCATTCTGCGTTACAACCCGATGACTGATGCTGAACCACATCTACAAACATTTGATGTACCTTGTGATGATACAACATCTGTATTAGACGCATTAGGTTACATCAAAGATAACCTAGATAAAGACCTTTCTTACCGTTGGTCTTGTCGTATGGCGATCTGTGGTTCTTGTGGCATGATGGTAAACAACGTACCTAAGCTTGCATGTAAAGCGTTCTTACGTGATTATCCAAATGGCTTAACGATTGAACCACTGGCTAACTTCCCAATCGAAAAAGATTTAATTGTTGATATGACGCCATTCATTGAGCGCTTAGAAGCAATTAAACCTTATATTCTTGGTAATGACCGTACTCCTGAGCAAGGTCCTAACAACCAAACTCCTGAGCAAATGGCGAAATACAAACAATTCGCTGGTTGTATCAACTGTGGTCTATGTTACGCAGCGTGTCCTCAATTCGGTCTAAACCCTGAATTTATCGGTCCAGCAGCGCTAACATTAGCACACCGTTATAATCTTGATAGCCGTGATAATGGTTCTGCTGAACGTATGAAACTTATCAATGGTGACAATGGCGCGTGGGGCTGTACTTTTGTTGGCTACTGTTCTGAAGTATGTCCAAAACACGTTGATCCTGCTGCGGCAGTAAACCAAGGCAAGATCGCATCGTCTCAAGACTTTGTTATCGCAATGCTTAAACCTCAGGAGGCATAAGGATGAGCAACCGTAAACCTTACGTTCGCGAAATGACACGTACTTGGTGGAAAGATCACCCTTTCTACCGCTTCTACATGGTTCGTGAAGCAACCATTCTACCGTTAATTTTCTTTACTATCTGTCTACTTGTAGGTTTAGGTAGTTTAGTTAAAGGTCCACTTGCTTGGGCTTCTTGGTTAGATTTCATGGCAAACCCTATTGTAGTCGCTTTGAACATTGTTGCTTTAGCGGGTAGCTTATTCCATGCTCAAACTTTCTTTAGCATGATGCCGCAAGTAATGCCAATTCGTATCAGTGGTAAAACACTGGATAAGAAAGTGGTTGTACTTGCACAGTGGGCTGCAGTTGCAGCAATTACATTACTTGTACTGGTTATCGTTTAAGGAGAGTTATTGTGGTAAATCGTAATCCAAAGCGTTCTGACGAACCAGTATGGTGGGGCTTATTCGGTGCTGGTGGCACTTGGTTTGCAATGCTGACACCAGTAACAATTCTTGTTCTTGGTATTTTAGTTCCACTGGGTGTTATTGGTGCTGAATCAATGAACTACCTACGTGTTGCTGGTTTTGTAACTAGTATCATTGGTGCTCTATTTGTAATTGGTTCAATCTCAATGCCAATGTGGCACGCAATGCACCGTCTACATCACGGTATGCACGATCTTAAATTCCACACAGGAACGGCTGGTAAAATTGCGTGTTACGCAATTGCTGCACTGGCAACTGTTCTTTCTGTTGTGTTTATCTTTATGATCTAATCTGAATTCAGATTAATAAAAAAAGGTTGGCTGATGCCAACCTTTTTTGTTTCTGCCATATAATGCCAACCATAGTAAATAACTGATCACTCTAACTGGTTAAAATGCTCGATAACTGCGTTGAAATTGTTAATTGTAGAATAACTAATAAAATAATAAGCAATAAAAAAGGCCACCGAAGCGACCTTTTCTCTGACGTGTAAATATCAATAATAATTGATATTATTTAACACGACCTACGTATTCACCCGTGCGAGTATCTACTTTTACTACTTCACCGATAGCGATGAACAGTGGAACACGAACAACAGCGCCTGTTGCTAATGTAGCTGGTTTACCACCAGTACCTTGAGTATCACCTTTCAGACCTGGATCTGTTTCGGTTACTTCGATCTCAACAAAGTTTGGCGGTGTCACTGTAATTGGATTATCATTCCAAAGAGTCAGTGTACAAGTGTCGTTTTCAACTAACCATTTAGCAGCGTCACCCACTGATTTAACATCAGCAGCGATTTGCTCAAAGCTTACGCTGTTCATGAAATGGTAGAATTCGCCATCGCTGTATAGGTAGTCAAGCTCTACATCTACTACATCAGCAAGCTCAAAGCTTTCACCTGATTTAAATGTTTTTTCTAGTGTCTTACCAGAAAGCAGTTTACGAAGTTTTACACGGTTGAATGCTTGGCCTTTACCAGGTTTCACATATTCGTTATCGATAATTGAGCATGGCTCATTATCTAACATAAATTTCAAACCGCCTTTGAATTCATTGGTACTTACTGACGCCATGATTTCCTCTTAACATCGTTGAGTTATAAATAATGTCACACATAATAACCCGAAATGACGCTCCTGTTGAGCAAAACTGGCTCAAAGAGATCTCAAATGCGATCTCAGATCCTCATCAACTGCTTTCAACTCTAGGAATTGATAGCTCACCTTGGGAGAAAGGATTAGAAGCGAAAAGGTTATTTGCGTTACGTGTGCCGACAAGTTTTGTCGATCGAATGGAGTTTGGCAACCCTTTTGATCCTTTATTACGCCAAGTATTGCCTTTAGATCAAGAATTCGAAGTACATGACGGATATTCAACCGATCCTCTTGATGAGCAAGACAATGAACAACCTGGACTTCTGCATAAATACAAAAACCGTGTTTTGCTGATATTAAAAGGAGGTTGCGCAGTAAATTGTCGTTATTGCTTCCGCCGCCACTTCCCTTATCAAGACAACAAAGGCAATAAATCGATATGGAAAAAATCCATAGATTATATTGCCGAACACCCAGAATTAAATGAAGTGATACTTTCTGGAGGTGATCCGTTGATGGCAAAAGACCATGAGTTAGAGTGGTTAATCGCTCAGTTAGAAAGCATCCCTCATATTAAGCGTCTTCGTATTCATAGCCGTTTACCTGTCGTCATACCTAACCGAATTACAGAGAAATTATGTTCGTTGTTTTCTGAAACTTCACTTCAAATAATTTTAGTTACGCACATCAATCATGCTAATGAAATCAGTTCTGAGCTAATTGAAAAAATGACTCAATTAAAGCACGCTAACGTAACCTTATTAAACCAAGGTGTTTTACTTAAAGGTGTGAATGATACAGCAGAAGCTTTAACTGATTTAAGTGAAGCATTATTTGATGCCGGTATTTTACCTTATTACCTTCATGTATTAGATAAGGTTCAGGGAGCTGCTCACTTCTTTATTTCTGATAAAGAAGCAAAACGATTGATGGGAGAATTAATCGAAAATGTATCAGGCTATCTTGTACCAACATTAGCAAGAGAAATCGGTGGTCGTAAAAGTAAAACACCACTCGACTTATATTTAGAATAAAGCAAGCATTAAGAATAATACATTAAGATAGTCCCTAAATTTCAGGCATAAAAAAACCGAAGCCTAAAACTTCGGTTTTTCTTTTATAGCTTCAAGATATTCTTAGATTAGAATAACTCTTCCGCTACTTTATAAAGATCTAGCTTCTCAGGACGACGCATATTTTCAATCGCATCGATAATATCATGATGAACAAGCTGCTCATTCTGAATACCAACACAACGACCACCATGACCATCAATTAGAAGCTTAACGCCATAGTTACCCATACGAGACGCTAAGATACGGTCGAATGCACCAGGCTGACCGCCACGTTGAATATGACCAAGAACCGTAGCACGAGTCTCACGACCAGTATCAGCTTCAATTTCTTTTGCTAATGCATTTACATCAGTCATTAATTCAGTGATAGCAATAATTGCGTGTTTTTTACCTTTCGCAATGCCGTCTTGAATATTTTGAATTAGTGCTTCTTTGTTTAAGCCAGTCTCTGGAGTAATCACATACTCACAACCGCCCGCAATTGCAGCCATTAATGTTAGATCGCCACAGTGACGGCCCATAACTTCTACAATAGAGATACGTTGGTGAGAAGACGATGTATCACGTAAACGGTCAATGGCATCAATAACAGTGTTTAATGCCGTTAAGTAACCGATAGTGTAATCTGTACCTGCGATATCATTATCGATAGTACCAGGAAGACCGATACATGGGTAACCCATTTCAGTTAGCTTCTTAGCACCCATGTAAGAACCATCACCACCGATAACGATTAACGCATCAATGTCATGTTTCTTAAGGTTTGCAATCGCTTTTTCACGAACAGCTACTTCTTTAAATTCAGGAAAACGTGCTGAACCTAAGAATGTACCGCCGCGGTTGATCATATCAGATACGCTATGGCGCTCTAATTTCTCGATACGATCTTCAACAAGACCTAAGTAGCCATCATGAATACCAAATACTTCTAGGCCTTCCGTTAATGCTGTACGAACAACACCACGAACTGCCGCATTCATACCCGGCGCATCGCCACCACTTGTTAAAACACCAATCTTCTTGACCATGGTTACCCTCTAATATGGTTGGGAATTTCAATTTCAATTTCTAATACAGCAAGCAGACTCCCTAATCTGCTCACCATTAATAATCTGTAATTTTTTTTCTTATGTAAGAGTATTACCATTTTACTGAAAAAGTTCGTTGATTCACATCAGAATCAATCACGACTATTTCATTTTTCTGTTACGAAAAAACAATAATTGCTAATAATACTACTAATTCTTACTGGAACTGAATTTGCTCTCTGTCTGAGTCTAGCACAACTGAAAGCGGGTCTTGATGAATAATAATATCAGAATGTGGGAAAACTATTAAAAGTTCATCTTCTACTTTGTCAGCAATTCGATGCGCTTCAACCAATGGCATTTGATCTGGAAGCTCTAAATGCAGCTGAATAAATCGAGTCGGTCCTGCAAGGCGGGTTCTTAAATCATGAATTCCTTTTACTCCGTCAACACGACAGCATGCTTCTCTAATCTGCTCTAATTCTTCTTTTGGTAGTTGTCTATCTAATAGTAATTGAATTGCTTCATATGCCATCTTAAAGGCACTAATTAAAATATAAACACCAATAATAAGAGCAAAAATAGCATCTGCTTCGTGCCATCCATACCAGCTTAGTGCTAAAGCTAGCATGATTGCGGCATTCATAAATAAATCGGTTTTATAATGCAATGAGTCCGCTGCAATTGCTTGGCTGCCCGTTTGCTTTACTACCCATTGTTGCACCATCACAAGGCCAAAGGTTAAAACAATCGCAAAACCACTCACATAAACTCCGAGTTCAGGAGCGATAACATCTTGAGGACGGAAAAAACGTTCTACACCATTCAATAATAAGAAACAAGCAGAGCCAGAGATAAACATCGCTTGAGCTAATGCCGCTAATGATTCAGCCTTACCATGACCAAAGCTGTGTTCTTCATCAGCCGGTTGCAATGCATAACGAACCACTAAAAGATTGGTAATAGACGCCCCCATATCAAGCAGAGAATCCACCAAAGATGCTAAAAGACTCACCGAGCCTGTTACCCACCAAGTCCCTAATTTGAATAACATTAATATCGTCGCAACAATGGTTGCAAGCCATGCCGCCATTGTGACTAAAGAAGCGTATCGTTGGGTCATCTTTTTTCCATTACCTAAAAAATCAACCCTTAGTATAAAGCCTTAATTCAATAATCGTTATTCCAATTGTTAATATCTCTTCAACAAAATTATAATATAAAAAAACGAGCCTCTATTTCCATAAAGGCTCGTTCTTATCTATTTCTGATTAAATCTAATTATTTAGCACAATCTGCGATGTATTTATCTTGGTTTGCTTTAAATTCTGTTTTTTGCTCTGGTGTTAAAATATTCATCATCTCATGACGTTTCTTCATCATTTCTACACGACGATCAATTTGACGCTCTGACATTTTTTCAGCTAATGAACGCACTGCTTGCTCATCAAAATTATCCGCTAACATCAAATCTTGCATTGCTTGATGATCCGCTTTCATTTCAGCCGTTGGTTGACGTTTGTGACCTTTTTTAGCTTTGTGTTCAGCTTTACGTGCATCACGCATTGCATCAAATTGGTCTTCTTGTGCATCAGTTAGGTCTAAATCTTTGAACGCTTTCTTATTAGCTTTCATCATGCACTTACTTCCGTGCATACCTTCACCGCCTTTCATTCCACCTTCATGATGGCTACCACCCGCTGCGAATGCAGAAGCAGAAGCGAAAGAAAGAGGAAGTACTACTGCGCCTAAAATCATTTTTTTCATCATATTCATTGTGTCTATCTCCGTGGCAGAAAATTCAGTGTAATTAAATGCAGTTCACTTTCGTGCTGCTTGGTATGGACTAAGAATAGCGCAAGCAAAGTAAATGAGTGTCTTTTGAGCGTAAATCAACGTAAAGAGTATTTTGAAGGTTGGTATTCACCTGTTTATTTGGCGATACTATATCCATAAGGTATTACGCAGGTGAATAATAATGGCAAAGATTTTATTAGTTGATGACGATGTGGAGCTAACCGCATTACTTAAAGATATTTTAAGCTTAGAAGGCTATAACGTTGTTGAAGCCAACAATGGGATAGAAGGATTAGCCGCAATTAGTGATGATCTTGATCTTATCTTACTTGATATTATGATGCCAAAAATGAATGGCATGGACATGCTACGTAAATTACGTGAGACCAATGAAACCCCCGTATTGATGCTAACAGCTAAAGGGGAAGAAATTGATCGAGTAATTGGCTTAGAACTTGGCGCGGATGACTATTTACCAAAACCTTTTAGCGATAGAGAGCTGCTTGCTCGCATTCGTGCAATTTTACGTAGAACACAAAGCAAAACTAAAGAAAACCACAATAGCAGCAGTATTAAATATCAAAACATTGAAATATTCATAGGTAAACAAGAAGCCTATCATAATGGTGATTTATTAGATTTAACAGGAACAGAATTTGGATTACTGTCTCAGTTTATTCAAAAGCCTGGAGAAATCATTTCAAAAGAAGACCTCAGCTTAGAAGTGCTTGGAAAACGTCTTGCGCCTTTTGATCGTGCCATTGATATGCATGTATCTAATTTACGTAAAAAACTGCCACCACTGACAGAAGGTAAGCCTCGCATTAAAACACTACGTGGTCGTGGCTATTTATTTGTAGAGGGATAACTCTTGTTTGCTAAGAAAATGAAATTTCCTTTAATCTCAAGTTTATATGGTCGTATCTTTGCCATTTTTTGGTTCACCTTATTACTCGTATTAATCGGGGTTGTTATTGGCCCTAATTTTGATCCACGTGCTCGCCACAATATTGCAACAGAGCATCTAACTAAGATGACGCAAATTGCGGCTTATATTACTGGAAAATACTCAGAACGAGATGACCTCAAGGCCACGTTAAGAGTTATCAGTCATAAAGCACATAAACACGACGAAAATCTAGACCTGTTTTTTACAACACCAACTGGTGAAATTTTAGATAAACCAAAAGAATTACGAGGCAGAAAAAAAGCATTACTTAATTTTTTGACCTTATCTGATGATCCAAAGCTACCACAACAAAAGCTCTATGGTAGAACGATGATGGCAGGTCCGTTTGATATTGTGATCGCTCATGAAACTGTTTATATGTATGTAGGAAGATATTGGAAAAAGCCTCCTCCCTTTATCCTTCGTATTTTAGATAAACCAATACAGCTTTTATTAGTGACCATGCTCGTTAGTACCCCATTTCTATTATGGTTAGCTTGGGCATTAAGCCAACCGGCAAGGCGATTGCAAAAAGCGGCCGAACGGGTTGCCAGAGGTCAATTCGAAAAAGACGAAGCTTTAGAGAGAGGCCCTAAAGAATTCAGAAAAACAGGACAAAGCTTTAACCAAATGGTGGGCTCATTAAACACCATGATTTCAGGTCAACAGCGATTACTTTCTGACATTTCACATGAATTGCGTTCACCATTAACTCGCTTACGAATGGCCACCGCACTTGCTACCCGTAAACAAGGAGAAAGCGCTGAATTATCTCGTATTGATATGGAAGCAGACCGACTTGAACAGATGATTTCAGAGTTATTAGAGCTATCTCGTATTCAAGTGAACAGCCACCAAGAACGAGAGAAGACAGATGCTTATACGCTTTGGTTTGATATCTTAGAAGACGCTAAATTCGAAGCAGAGCACATGAACAAAACACTCTCATATGTTGGGTTAACAGAAACGCCTATTTTTGGAAATCCAAACCTACTAATGAGTGCGATAGAAAACGTAATAAGAAACGCGATAAAATATGGTAATGATGTCATCACGATTCATCTCGCCGTACACGATAATTCACTTGTTATTCATGTTGATGATAATGGTGAAGGTGTACCAGAAGATGAGTTGAATGATATTTTCAAACCTTTTTACCGAGTTTCAACTGCCAGAGACAGAAGCAGCGGTGGTACAGGCTTAGGTCTTGCCATTACTGAGAGTGCAATGCACCAACATAGCGGAACCATCATTGCAAGCAAAAGCCCTCTTGGTGGATTACGAATGACGATTACTTTGCCTATCGAACAATAACAACCTCAGACAACATGGCTTATCTCAAAGTAAGCCATGTTGTTACGAGTACGCTCTACCCCGATACCAATCAATTAGATATACTGCGTTTAATTTCCGTTTATTCAAGAGTTCATTATGTTTGAGATTGCGCTGTACGAACCTGAAATCGCCCCAAATACAGGTAATA
Source organism: Aliivibrio sifiae (assembly GCF_002954715.1). GTDB lineage: Bacteria > Pseudomonadota > Gammaproteobacteria > Enterobacterales > Vibrionaceae > Aliivibrio > Aliivibrio sifiae. The sequence continues at coordinate 2,444,591 of NZ_MSCP01000001.1, forward strand.
TTATTCGACTGTCTGCTAACTGTGGTGCAAACCTGCATTTAATTGAACCATTGGGATTTGATTTAGAAGAAAAGAAACTTCGCCGAGCAGGGTTAGATTATCATGACTTGGCTCATGTAAAGCGCCATAAAGATTACGCTGCTTTTCTTGAGTATTTAGAAAATGAAAGCGAAGGCGAACACCGTATTTTTGCTTGTACCACCAAAACCACCGGGCACCACACAACACCAAGCTACCAGAAAGGCGACGTATTATTGTTTGGCCCAGAAACGCGTGGCCTACCTGCTGATTTAATCAATGCTCTACCTATGGAGCAACGCGTTCGTATTCCAATGATGCCAGACAGCCGCAGTTTAAACCTATCAAACTCTGTTGCTATCATCGTATTTGAAGCATGGCGTCAAATGGGGTTTGAAGGCGGGTTATAAATTCAATTTTTTATTCTCGCATACAAAAATAGCCACTATTTAGTGGCTATTTTTATACATATCAAGGATAGAGTTTATTAAATTCCATCACCCGAAATAAACGTCTGAGATTTACCATTGAACTGCTGGTCCATATCGAAAGACGGTTTTTCAGAACTAGGACGTCCAACAATTTTAGCCGGAACCCCAGCTACCGTTGTATGAGGAGGAACGGCCTGAAGTACTACAGAACACGAACCAATCTTAGCCCCGACACCAACTTCAATATTACCTAAAATCTTAGCTCCAGCCCCAATCATCACGCCTTCACGGATCTTAGGATGACGGTCACCACACTCTTTACCTGTACCACCTAAGGTTACATCTTGGAGAATAGAAACATCATTTTCTACCACAGCCGTTTCACCAATAACGATACCGGTAGCATGGTCAAACATGATCCCTTTACCTATCGTTGCTGCAGGGTGAACATCCACCTGACAAGCGACTGATATTTCATTCTGCAGATAGGTAGCTAAAGCAACACGCCCTTGCTTCCAAAGCCAGTTGGATACTCGGTAGCCTTGCAATGCATGATACCCTTTTAAATACAGTAAAGGCATTGAGTACATAGAGACGGCAGGATCTCGTGTTACCGTCGCACAAATATCGCAAGCCGCGGCATCAGTAAGAGAAGGGTCAGAGGCAAATGCTTCTTCAACCACCTCTCGTACCGCCATTGCTGGCATCGATGCTGTCGCTAATTTATTAGCAAGAATATAACTTAATGCCGCAGCAAGGTTTTCATGTTTAATAATGGTGGCATGATAAAAGCTTGCAAGCATGGGTTCTTGTTCTGATTGCTCACGCGCTTCTCGAACAATACATTCCCATACTTGATGTTTTTTACATTCTTTCATTTTCATACCATCCTTGAATTATGATTCTGATTTCTTATCTCGTGCTAGTAAATCCTGCGCAGCAACTCTTGCATCTTTTCCTTGATACAATACTTGATAAATTTGCTCAACTATAGGCATTTCTACGCCCATACGTTCTGCAAGTAAAAACACTTCTTTAGTATTTCTATAACCTTCAACGACTTGACCAATTTCAGCTTGAGCACTTTCTACATCACCACCTTGACCTAAAGCCAAACCAAAGCGACGGTTACGAGATTGGTTATCGGTACACGTTAATACTAGGTCACCTAAACCAGCCATACCCATAAAGGTTTCCGCTTCGGCACCCAATGCAACACCTAAGCGGGTCATTTCAGCCAAACCACGAGTGATCAATGCCGTACGAGCATTAGCTCCAAAACCAATGCCATCAGACATACCAGCGCCGATAGCAATCACATTTTTCACAGCACCGCCTAGTTGCATACCAGTGAAATCGTTATTCGCATACACTCGGAACGTTTTTGAACAGTGAATCTTCTCTTGAAGATCTTTAACAAATTGCTGATCAGGTGACGCGACAGCAATCGCTGTTGGCATACCAGAAGCAAGTTCTTTAGCAAAAGTAGGTCCAGAGAGTACAGCCAGAGAATGAGATTCCCCCAATGCTTCTACTGCCACTTCTTTTAATAAACGACCTGTTTCAGGCTCTAGCCCTTTTGTCGCCCAACATACTCGTGAATCTTCACGTAGGAATGGTTTTACATTCCCTAATACCAAACCAAACACATGGCTTGGAACAACAACAAGTAAATCACGGCTCGCTTGAACTGATTTCTCAAGATCCGTCGACATAATCAATGATGGTGGAAAGGCAACACCAGGTAGAAACTCTTCATTTGCACGATCCGCTTCAAGGCGAGCCATATGTGCTTCTTCGTGGCCCCATAAAATCACTTTTGCACCGTTACGAGCAAGAGATATAGCAAGAGAAGTTCCGTATGAACCAGCACCAAGTACGGTCATTGAAATATCAGAGTAATCAGTTTGTGTTGTCATTGTGACCATCCAAAACAAGTATCAAAAGATACAGTAGTAATAAAAACAAAATGCACTTGTTATCAAAATATAGAAGCTATACAAAAATATAGAACCATATTAGATAAAAAAGTGCATTTATTCTCTACAAATTAATCAATAGCGCAATGCCATCAATTCTTCATATCCAAAAGAATTACGCTTGAGCTGGTGCTTCTGCGTTTTCTTGAGCTTGGTTTTGTAGGTAATTCATGAACAATGCGTCAAAGTTAACTGGCGCAAGGTTAAGTTGTGGGAACGTACCTTTAACAACTAAGCTAGAGATTGTTTCACGAGCGTATGGGAAAAGAATGTTCGGGCAGAACGCACCTAGGCAATGTGCTAGTTGAGCTTCTTCCATTTGGCCAGCAGTAAAGATACCGCCTTGTTGAACTTCACATAGGAATGCATTTTCTTCTTCGTTCTTAACGGTAACCGTTAGACGTAGAACTACTTCATAAACACCTTCACCTAGTTCACGGCTTTGAGTATCAAGATCCAGTTTAACATCTGGATTCCACTCTTTTTGGAACATAGTTGGTGAGTTAGGCGCTTCAAAAGATACGTCTTTTAGGAAGATACGTTGAATTGCAAAGTTTTGTTGTTCTTGTTGTGCTGCTTCAGCCATGGGAAAAGTCCTTTATATTTAAATATGTATGAATGCAGAATAACGATGTGATATTACTCTGCATTCGTGATATCTAAAAAATGAGCCAGATATCACATCAAAATGAATCAATTGCTTAGGAAATGGGCAATTACTTTTTGTTTTTTACCGACTTCGCTTTTACTAACGGTAGGTTAGCTTCATTCCAAGAGATCAAACCGTTCTTAAGAAGTTTAACTTGCTCAAAACCAGCTTTATGCAAATCATTTGCTGCCGCTTGAGCTGTTTGACCTGTTTTACATACAACAATAATTGGGGTAGTTTTTGAGTTTTCAAGACCAGATAAGTTACCTGCTTTGATGTCACTTGGTAAAATGTGACGAGCATCCGTAATATGACCTGATTTATATTCATCTTTAGAGCGAACATCTACAACAATCGCATCTTCGCGGTTCATCAGCATCGTTGCTTGTGCTGAATCTATTTCTTGGTAGCCAGATGTTTTTTGTTTTACTACGTTTTGAATTAACGCAACAATAATACCAACCCAAACAACGGCTAAAATCATGTTGTTGGTTACAAAATCGATGATTGACGTTTCCATATTCTTTATCTCTGATTTTTTGGATAACCACATGTCATTAGACAGTTCAGTTACCATAGGCGCTAAAATTAAGGCGAAAGTATACCCTAGGGTTTCTTTTGAAACTAGCGAGGATAAAAAAACAGCCGAATACAGCTAAAATGCTGTGATATTGGTTTTACAATTGAGACCAAACACAAACTCTGTCTAGTCAGGACCCACTCTATCTGAAATAATGCTGCGATGAACATATCCCTTTCAAATACGTTTTTTTCTTTTCGTAAAATCTGTACGACGGCGTTAGTGTGCCTGACATTTAGCTTTCCTCTAACCTCTCATGCTAATGACGCAGAATTAAAGGGAATGAAACAAGAAATATCTCGCCAAAACTCACTATTAAGTAAACAGAAAAAAGAACTCTCTAGTCTGCAAACTAGTTTGAAAAAACATGAGTTGTCCATTGCGAACGCGTCTCAAAAAACGCGCAACGCAGAGCGAGAACTAAATTCATTAAAAGTATCGATCGCTGGGTTAAAGCAACAGCAATCCGAGCTAACCCAACAACAAGTAGGTCAGATTGAAATTCTGAAAGACTTGTTAGTTAACTACTACCTCACGAGCCGAAACAATCAACTGTCTAACGTTTTGAGCGGTGATGATGTTAATAAAATCGATCGTATGACTCAATACGCTCAACGTTTATCAGAAGCCAGGGTAGGTGCTATCTCTCAATTAGAGTTCACCACAATGCAACTGAAAGAGAAAGAAGCGTCTTTACTTGAGCAACAGCAACGACAAAGTGACCTGCTTGCCCAGTACACTAAAGAAAAGCAGACACTACAAACATCTCAAAATAAACGTAAGAAAACCGTCTCAAGTATTAAAAATCGTATTTCAAGTGAAAGTGGTTATTTAAACGAGCTACAACAAAATGAAAAACGCTTAAAAGTTGCTATTGCAAAAGCCAAAGCAAAAAACAACGTCCCTATGGATGGAATTGCGCGTCAAAAAGGTCGTCTACCTTGGCCAATCGATAATCCTAAAACATTGCATAGTTTTGGCACTAAACAAACCGGTCAATTAACATGGAAAGGCATGGTATTCGCCAGCCAATACGGAGCACCAGTTAAAGCCGTTGATTCAGGCAAGGTCGTTTTTGCTGATTGGCTACGTGGTTATGGATTAATGATCCTTATTGACCATGGTAAGGGCGATATGACCTTATATGGCTACAATCAAAGTTTAATGAAAAAAGAAGGCGATAAAGTACGTGCAGGTGAAACCATTGCAGTGGTTGGTGACAGTGGTGGTCAAGACAGACCTTCTCTGTACTTTGAAATCCGTCGCAACAGTAAAGCGCAGAACCCCCGTTCTTGGTTAAAGCGTTAATCATTACTTAATTAATCAGTAATTCAGATATTAAAAAAGCCGCGTTATCTCTATTTAGTAACAGGAGGATAACGTGGCTTTTTTTATTCAATTCATATAGCGAATAAATTATTTTAAGGTTTTGTTTGGATCATCTTCTTTACGTTGAAATTCACCTTCAAATACATCACCTTGCTGATCATTCTGATTTGCTTGATCAAATGGGTTACCTTGATTAAACGGACCATTTTGATCAAAACCACCACCGAAACCTGCATGAAAGCCACCTTGGGATGCTCCTATGCCATTCACTTTTACTCGGCTCATTAATTGTTTTGCTAAGTAGGCTCTTGGTGCAGGTAATAAAACCAACATACCTAGCGCATCGGTCATAAAGCCAGGAACAAGTAATAGTACACCAGCAACCGCAAGCATCATGCCTTCTACGATTTGTTGCGCTGGTAATTCACCTTGCTGTAATTTTGATTGTACCGACATCAAGGTTTGGATCCCTTGGCTTCTAACTAATGATGCTCCAACAAAAGCGGTGATAAGCACCAAACCAAGTGTCGGCCACATACCTAACATGCCCCCAACTTGCACAAACAGTGCAATTTCAATAATGGGAACAAAAATAAACATCAGTAATAAAATAGGAAACACAACACACCTCGATTGGATTTAATACGATCTTTCACTTTATATATCTTATTTAGTGTAGCAGGCATTAACCGCAAACCACTTTTTCTCTCTCTATTATGATAGATGCGGCACATCCCCTCGATTTTCAAGAAAGAACTCTGTAAAAGAGTGTAAACAGCCATCAAATTCATTAACTCAAGTAGCAGTTATATAACCTATAAAGTAAAGATATTAACAACTAGTGAGAGCATTATCTCAATTTGAAATATTTTGCAAAAACTAGACTTAAAAAGTGATCAAGTTAACACTTTTACCACTAAAGAGGTGTATGATGACGTTAAAACAAGGCATCAGGTACGATATTGATCACCCTCTGACGAACGGACTCTACTCGCAGATATGATCACTTGGACAGAATCCAATAATTAAAATATAGAACCTTAAAGGCTTACTATGACTCAGATGCTTGATTTAGAAAAAACGAATACTGCAACTCGTATTGAAGAAGATTTGCTAGGTGAACGTCACGTTCCTTCTGAAGCTTACTACGGTATTCATACCCTTCGCGCTATGGAAAACTTCAACATTTCAAATGTAACTATTTCTGATGTTCCTGAGTTTGTTCGTGGCATGATCTACACTAAAAAAGCAGCCGCTTTAGCTAACAAAGAATTAGGTGCTATCCCTTCACAAGTTGGTGAGTACATCATCAAAGCATGTGATTTAATTCTTGAAACTGGCAAGTGCATGGATCAATTCCCATCAGATGTTTTCCAAGGCGGTGCTGGTACTTCAGTTAACATGAATGCTAACGAAGTTATTGCTAACGTTGCTCTTGAACTTATGGGTAAAGAGAAAGGCGAATACGACATCATTAACCCTAATGATCACGTAAACCGTTCTCAATCAACTAACTGTGCATACCCAACAGGCTTCCGTATTGCTGTATACAACAGCATGATGAAACTGATCGAAGCGATTGAATACCTAAAAGGTGCATTCGATCTTAAAGATCAAGAATTCCGTAACGTTTTGAAAATGGGTCGTACTCAGCTTCAAGACGCTGTTCCAATGACTGTTGGTCAAGAGTTCCACGCTTGGGGTGTTCTACTTCAAGAAGAAGTGAAAAACCTTAACTACACAGCGCAACTTCTTTTAGAAGTAAACATCGGCGCGACAGCAATCGGTACTGGCTTAAACGCTGCGACTGGTTACCAAGAAGCAGCGGTTCGTCATCTAGCTGAAGTAACAGGCCTAGAGTGTGTTGCTGCTGAAGACTTAATCGAAGCAACGTCTGACTGTGGTGCTTACGTTATGATCCACGGTGCGCTAAAACGTACTGCGGTTAAAATGTCTAAAATTTGTAATGACTTACGTCTTCTTTCTTCTGGTCCTCGTGCTGGTCTTAATGAATTGAACTTACCTGAGCTTCAAGCTGGTTCTTCAATCATGCCTGCTAAAGTGAACCCAGTAATCCCTGAAGTTGTAAACCAAGTTTGCTTCAAAGTAATCGGTAACGATACTACAGTGACTTTCGCTGCTGAAGCAGGTCAACTGCAATTAAACGTAATGGAACCAGTAATTGGTCAAGCTCTTTTCGAATCTATCGAAATCTTGAAAAATGCATGTGTGAACTTACGTGACAAATGTATCGACGGTATCACGGTAAACAAAGAAGTATGTGAAGCTCACGTATTTAACTCTATCGGTATCGTTACTTACCTAAACCCATTCATTGGCCACCACGAAGGTGACATTGTTGGTAAGATTTGTGCTGAAACAGGCAAAAACGTTCGTGATGTAGTTCTTGAGCGTGGTCTTCTAACTGAAGAGCAATTAGATGACATCTTCTCTGTAGAAAATCTAATGCACCCGCAATACAAAGCAAAACGTTACGATTAATCCGTAACACCTCAAATAGCGAGCTCACTGAAGCTCGCTTTTTTTTATACTAAAAAATTTACTGACAAACAGGTCAAGTAATCATTCATACTTTTATTGATTTGCTGTATATAGCTATGCAATAAAAATCTGAATAATTATTTTAAATTTAAACTTAAACATTGGAGTTATATTATGATTGCTGTACAGCTTCTTGTCGTACTGCTGTTCATCTATTTAGGTGCACGTATCGGCGGTATTGGTATTGGTTTTGCGGGTGGTGCGGGCGTTCTTGTCCTTACCATGATCTTAGGTTTAGACGCGGGCTCTATCCCTATCGATGTTATTTTAATCATCATGTCTGTAATCACGGCTATTGCTGCAATGCAAGTGGCTGGCGGTATGGATTGGTTGGTTGACCTAGCAGAAAAATTCTTACGTAAAAACCCAAAACGTATTACTTTCTACGCACCTATCGTGACTTATTTCATGACGATGCTAGCAGGTACAGGTCACACTGCATTCTCTACACTTCCTGTTATTGCAGAAGTTGCTAAAGAACAAGGTGTTCGTCCTTCTCGCCCACTTTCTATCGCTGTTGTTGCTTCTCAGATTGCAATTACTGCGTCTCCAATCTCTGCGGCAGTTGTTTTCTTCTCTGGTATCCTTGAGCCTCTAGGTGTGGATTACTTAACACTATTAGCAGTATGTATTCCATCAACATTCCTAGCATGCATGGTTGGTGCGTTCGTTGCTAACTTCCTAGGCTGTGAACTGAAAGACGATGTGGTTTATCAAGAACGTCTTGCAAAAGGCCTAATTAAGATGAACGGCGCTGGTAAACGTGAAATTTTACCAACAGCAAAAGCATCTGTTTATATCTTCTGTGTTGCTATCGTCGCTGTTGTTGCTTATGCAACGATGATCAGTGGCAGTGTTGGCCTGATTGAACATCCAACAATTGGCCGTAACGAAGCTATCATGGCGCTAATGCTAACAGCGGCAGCGGCTATCGTTACTTTCACTAAAATTGATGCATCTAAAATTGCTAACGCAGCAACATTCAAATCAGGTATGAGTGCTTGTGTGTGTGTTCTTGGTGTTGCATGGCTTGGCGATACTTTCGTTTCTTCTCATATTGGTGAAATCAAAGAGTTCTCAGCTGAGATCCTTGCACAATACCCGTGGATGCTAGCGATTGTTTTATTCTTTGCTTCTATGCTTCTTTACTCTCAAGGCGCAACAACAACAGCATTAATGCCTGCAGCATTAGCAATTGGTGTTGCACCAATTACTGCGGTTGCTTCTTTTGCGGCAGTGAGTGCATTGTTCGTACTTCCTACTTACCCTACGCTTCTGGCGGCGGTTGAGATGGATGATACTGGCTCAACACGAATTGGTAATCTTGTATTTAACCACCCATTCTTCATTCCGGGTGTTGCAACGATTTCGACTTCTGTTGCACTAGGCTTTGTATTTGGCGGTATTATTCTTTAATTAAGAAAATGCACATATACCACCAAAAATGGCAGCTAATTTAGCTGCCATTTTTTATGTCTTTTAAGTTATGACGTAATCGGTACAACCAATATATCAATAGGAGAGTGATGAATGAGAGGTCGAGAATACGAAATAATTTTACTCAAAAAATCATGGTGATGACCACAAATCAATAGGTCAATTTCATTATCTTTAACCGCTGCCTCAACTTTATGACTAAGATCTCCAGTTCCTACCCAAAAGCTCTCAATCGGAAAATCAGTATACTGCTGAAAATCAGCCAGCCATTTATTTGAAGGCTCATTAAGCGGTTTACGTTCAGGCTCTGCTTGTATATCGACAAGCTCTGGATAAATCTCTCCATGAGTCCCATCAATATGAATATAAGACACTTTTGCACCGACTAAACCAGCCATAGAAACCGCTCTATCAATCAGAACATGACTCTCTTTTGACAGATCCAATGCCACAAGGATATGTTTGTATTTCATCACAACGCCCTCTTCGTCTATTAATAGAATAAGCATAGTTTTAGTCAGGTAAAAATAGTGTCGTAGAGATCTCGAAACCGCAACAAATCAAAAATAATTACCTAAGTGTCAAAAGAGAAATGAGCAGATCATTAATGTAATTGATACTATACTTGTCGAACTCTTGACCATTTCGATAGTCATACCCGTATCTATTTTTATAAAGACTTCCACATGACGAATTTACTCCGATTTCGAGCTGCCCTTTTATCATTCTTCATTCTGTTTATCTCTTTCGCTCCACAAGCTTTGGCTGCGTTTGATTTAACTAAATTACAAAACCAACAAGATTCTTCTTTTGTAACGGTAAATGAAGCGTTTCCTTTTAATTTTATGCAACAAGGGGATCGAGTTTATTTAGATTGGCAAGTAAAGCCTGATTACTATTTATATCAACAACGTATCTCAGTCTCCTCTAATGGGGCTGAAATTACGGATTTAGTTATGGAAGAAGGCACACCTCATAACGATGAATTTTTTGGTAATGTGAATATCTACACAAAGCCACTGACCATTACGGTGCCATTAATTTCTGTTAGTGATAATGCAGAATTAACCGTTCGTTACCAAGGTTGTGCAAAAGCAGGGTTCTGTTATCCACCAGAGATCCGTAAAATTCCATTATCAGCATTAACTGCATCAAGTTCATATCAAGATGAAACGGCAAATACACATGTTGTAGCTAAAAGTGATAGTGCACCCGTTAGCATAGAAAAGAACACATCATTAGATCCTGAACCAAAAGTCATATCTCAAACGCAGCAACAAGAGCTGGCTGATAATCTAGGTGACGCTTGGTGGACACCGTTCTTATTCTTAGCACTTGGTATTGGTCTTGCGTTTACACCTTGTGTATTACCTATGTACCCTATTCTTACGGGTATTGTTTTAGGTGGCGGAAAGCTCTCTCACGGTAAGGCTTTCAAGCTTTCTTTTGTTTACGTTCAAGGCATGGCATTAACCTATACCTTACTTGGGTTAGTGGTTGCTTCGGCAGGTATGCAATTTCAGGCAGCATTACAACATCCTTATGTGTTAATTGGCTTGAGCATCATGTTTGTGCTGCTCGCTCTGTCGATGTTCGGTGCTTACACCATTCAATTACCAAGTAACCTACAAACCAAACTTAATGACATCAGTAACCAGCAAAAAGGCGGAAACTTAGGTGGTGTGTTTGCCATGGGTGCTATCTCAGGTTTAGTCTGCTCACCATGTACGACTGCACCATTATCAGGAGCACTGCTTTACGTAGCAAAAAGTGGGGATTTACTTACTGGTGCCGTTGCTCTGTATGCTTTGGCTATTGGCATGGGTATTCCATTAATTCTAGCGGCAGTATTTGGTAATAAATTACTACCAAAAGCAGGCGTATGGATGACGCATGTGAAGACGCTGTTTGGCTTTATTCTTCTGGCTGTTCCTGTTTTCTTACTAGAGCGAATTCTTCCTCATAACATCACACCATTTATTTGGTCTGCTCTTGGAATTGCAGCATTTGGTTGGTTATATCATGTCAAAGCGACCATGCCTCAATCATGGAAAACAAGCATTGCTGGCATTATCGCTATTTTAGGTATTGTCGGTTCTGCAATCCCTGTTATTGATGCAATTTCAGGTAAGACGAATACCGAAGTAAGAACGACAACTCAAGCTGTAACATTTAAAAAGATAAGTACGATTGAAGACTTAAACCGAGAATTGGAAGCCGCAAAAACACAAGGCAAACCAGTGATGCTCGACTTCTATGCAGACTGGTGTGTAGCGTGTAAAGAATTTGAAAAGTACACCTTTCATAATAAAAAAGTTGAACCACTTTTAGGTGAGTTTATTTTGCTGCAAGCTGACGTAACAAAAAACAGCCCAGAAGATATCGAACTGCTTAAGCAACTGAAAGTCCTTGGCTTACCCACTATCGATTTTTGGAATGCGAACGGTGAATACTTATCAGCATCGCGCCTAACTGGATTTATGAAAGCAGATCCATTTACTCAGCATTTAAAGCAAAGTGTGAGCTTGGTTAAATAATATGGTCCTTTATTGACCAAAATCATTAGCATTAGCATCGCACTTATTTTACAATGCGAATTAACGCAATTAAGCAAACTATTACATTAATTTTTTGAGGTATATGATGAGACTTATTCCATTAAACCAAGCAGAACAAGTAGGCGCATGGTCAGCACAGCACATTGTTAACCGCATCAATGAGTTTAACCCAACAGCAGATCGTCCATTCGTTCTTGGTCTTCCAACTGGTGGTACTCCTCTTAATACTTACAAAAAGCTAATCGAACTGCATAAAGCTGGCGAAGTGAGCTTTAAGAATGTAGTAACATTCAACATGGATGAGTACATTGGCCTTGATGCTAACCACCCAGAATCTTACCGTACTTTCATGTTTGAAAACTTCTTCAACCATGTAGATATTCAAGAAGAAAACATTAACCTTCTAAACGGTAATACTGATAACCACGAAGAAGAATGCCAACGTTACGAAGACAAAATTAAGTCTTACGGTCGCATTAACTTATTCATGGGTGGAGTGGGTAACGATGGTCACATCGCATTCAACGAGCCAGCGTCTTCTTTAGCATCTCGTACTCGTATCAAAACATTGACTGAAGACACTCGCATTGCTAACTCTCGTTTCTTTGATGGCGACATCAACCAAGTACCTAAGTACGCATTAACTATCGGCGTAGGTACTCTGCTTGATTCAGCTGAAATTATGATCCTAATTACAGGTCACAACAAAGCACTTGCTCTACAAGCTGCTGTTGAAGGTTCTGTAAACCACATGTGGACAGTATCAGCACTTCAACTTCACCCTAAATCAGTAATCGTTTGTGATGAACCTTCACAGCAAGAACTGAAAGTGAAAACAGTAAAATACTTTAAAGAACTAGAAGCTGAAAATATCACTCACGTATAATTTTCTACTTTAATTAAAATATCAAAAGGAGAACGTTAGGTTCTCCTTTTTTATTAATCGCATTAATCACATCACCTAAAACATTTCGTCTGTCTTATCTCCCCACGACCTACCTTTTAATAGAATTTTCTTTTTTATTACAAACCAATCTTATTATTTAGGGCACATCAAACATGATCCCCTCACCCTTTAGTAGTAATTATATCTGTAATAAAATTCCATTTTAAAGCGTTGACTATCAAGCGATTTAATTCGAATCGTGAAAGAAATAACAAAGTGAGATCTAGATCTGATTGGGATTTTATTATTTAAATATAAATTCAACATAAGTGATAAAGATCACCTTTTTGGTATTAACTAAATATCAAAAAGTATGATATTGCGCATTTAATTATTATTGACAATTTCAAATTACAATATTTGTTGTAAATTTTCATATCAATAACGTTATATAGATCTACTTTATTTGAATTAGTTGCTGAGGTTTTGTGGAGAGAGTCACGAATTTCCCGTTATCGGTTCTATTAAAAAATCTATGGTAAATTACATCTGTACTTAGAAATTAACCAATGGCTTTGGCGAGCCATTTTTAAAAAATTTAATAAAACCTCAAACGGGGAATCACTTATGATATCACCAGATGCAAAGATCAAGATACAAAATTTTGGTCGTTTTTTATCAAATATGGTAATGCCTAATATCGGTGCGTTTATCGCATGGGGCTTTATCACGGCTTTATTTATCCCAACAGGTTGGATCCCTAACGAAGCGTTAGCGAAACTTGTTGGGCCAATGATTACTTATTTGCTTCCACTACTTATCGGTTATACCGGTGGTAAATTAGTCGGTGGCGAACGTGGTGCTATCGTTGGTGCTATCACTACTATGGGTGTGATTGTTGGTACTGATATTCCCATGTTCATGGGGGCTATGATGGTTGGTCCTATGGGTGGACTAGCGATTAAGATTTTCGATAAAAAAGTCGATGGAAAAATCAAAAGCGGCTTTGAAATGCTAGTAAACAACTTCTCTGCTGGCATTATTGGTATGCTGTGTGCAATTGTTGCTTTCTACTTTATCGGCCCTTTTGTAAAAGTACTGTCTGCAGGTCTTGCTGGAGGGGTAAATTTCTTAGTAGAAGCAGGCCTTCTTCCACTGACTTCTATTTTTGTTGAACCAGCAAAAATTCTATTCTTAAATAACGCGATTAATCACGGTATCTTCTCTCCTCTTGGTATCCAACAAGCAAACGATGTTGGTCAATCTATTTTCTTCTTAATTGAAGCAAATCCAGGCCCAGGCTTAGGTATTCTTCTTGCTTACATGTTCTTTGGTAAAGGATCCGCAAAACAGACCGCTGGTGGCGCATCTATCATTCATTTCTTTGGTGGTATTCACGAAATTTATTTCCCATATATTTTAATGAATCCACGTTTAATCCTTGCAGCTATCGCTGGTGGTATGACTGGTGTATTCGTTCTAACTTTATTTAACGCAGGTATGGTCGCTCCTGCATCTCCTGGCTCTATCTTTGCCATTTTGTTATTAACACCGAAAGCATCAGCTGTTGGCGTTATCTGTTCAATCTTATCTGCAACTGCCGTTTCATTTACTGTTGCAGCAATCCTAATGAAAACTCAAGCGACATCAGATGAAGACGACGGTACTTCATTAGATGATGCAACATCAAAAATGCGTGACATGAAATCTGGTTCAAAAGGCAGTCCTGCTGGAGTTACCGCAGAAAAAAGCAATTCAACTAAATTAACTAATATCCAAAAAATCATCGTAGCGTGCGACGCCGGTATGGGTTCAAGTGCCATGGGTGCAGGGCTTCTTCGTAAAAAAATCCAAGCTGCTGGCCTAAATATTAGCGTAACAAACTGTGCTATCAATAACTTACCTACGGATGTCGATATTGTGATTACTCATAAAGATTTAACGGACCGTGCACGTAAGCACGCAAAAAATGCAGAGCATATTTCATTAACAAACTTCTTAGATAGTCATATCTATAACGATTTAATCGCACGTATCATGGCATCAACTTACCCAGAAGCCGCGAACGATGATGAAATACCACAAATCTCTCCAGTGGCTGCGAATGATGAATTTTTTGCCCCGCAAAATGCACAACCATTTAAAATAGAAGCAAAGAACATCCATCTTGGATTAACGTTTAAAACTAAAGAAGAAGCGATTCAATACGCAGGTGAACAACTTGTGTCTCTTGGATACGCAGAACCAGAATATGTAGCGGCGATGTTTGACCGTGAAAAACTAGTACCAACCTACCTTGGTGAGTCTATTGCCGTACCACATGGAACAATAGAAGCCAAAGACCGTGTAATCAAAACAGGCATAGTCATCTGTCAGTATCCATCAGGTGTTCAATTCACTGAAGACGAAGATGATGTAGCTAAATTGGTTATAGGTATCGCAGCTAAAAATGACGAGCACATACAAGTAATTACATCAATTACCAATGCGCTTGATGAACCTGGTGCCATTGAAAAACTAACATCCACTAACAGCGTTAGTGAAATCTTAGAAATTCTTTCAGGCGAACAAGCAGCATAACGATCACATAGAAAACATAGGTCAACTTTCCCCCTATAGGGTTGATCTATCTCCTAATATCAAATTGAAGGTAATTATTATGAAAGCAGTACATTTTGGCGCAGGCAACATCGGTCGTGGTTTTATTGGTAAAGTTCTTTCTGACTCAAACGTCGCCGTTACATTCGCAGATGTTGATGCTCCGTTGGTAGATCAACTTTCACATGACCAATCATACAAGGTAAAAGTAGTTGGCTCTGAGTGCCAAATAGAGACAGTTACACACGTTACAGCCGTTAACTCTACCAGTGATGACGTTATTGAACGCATTGTAAAAACGGATTTAGTAACCACAGCAGTCGGTCCTAACGTGTTGGATATTATCGCAAAAACCATCGCAAAAGGTTTAGCAAGACGTTTCGATGCAAACAATGAATCACCCTTAAATATCATCGCTTGTGAAAATATGGTTCGTGGTACAACTCATCTTAAAAATGAAGTGTATTCACACCTTGATGAGTCTTATCATACTCGCTGTAATGAGTTGGTTGGTTTTGTAGATTCAGCAGTAGACCGTATTGTTCCACCCTCTGAATCAGCTAATGATGACTTATTAGAGGTAACTGTTGAAAGCTTTAGCGAATGGATTGTTGATGAACAACAGTTCAAAGGTGGCGCTCCTGAAATTGCTGGAATGGAAAAAACAAACAACCTCATGGCATTTGTTGAACGTAAACTTTTCACACTGAACACTGGTCACTGTATTACTGCTTACCTTGGTTCATTAAAAGGACATGAAACAGTACGAGACGCAATTCAAGACCCTGAAATCAGAGCTGAAGTAAAAACGGCTATGGAAGAAAGTGGAGAAGTATTAATCCGTCGCTATGGTTTTGATAAAGAATTGCACGCAGCTTATATCGAAAAAATTCTAGGCCGCTTTGCTAATCCATATTTACGAGATGAGATTGATCGCGTTGCACGCCAACCAATTCGCAAATTAGGTAAAAATGATCGCTTAATCAAACCCTTATTAGGTACAATAGAATACGGCACTGAGAACAAAACGCTATTAAAAGGTATTGCCGCCGCGTTTAAATACGTAAATAACACTGATCCACAAGCTGTAGAACTACAAACTCGTTTATGTGAATCAGGTTTAAAAGCAACACTTGCGTATTACACAGGATTAACTGAAAACAGTTCAGAAGCGAAAAAGATTGAAGCGATCTTTAATACATTAAATTAATAAAAAACAATTAGAGAGGTGTAATGCCTCTCTCTTTTTATGGCTATTTTATGACAGAAGTAATAAATGAATCTAACATCATTGAACGACTAGACGATGCACCTTCTGTGCGTGGTTTTTTCATCATTGCTGTCGATATTCTTAATGAATCTATCGACGGCTTAATTCAGCGCATTTTTCGTAAAGATGATTTTGCAGTTCAATCTGTTATTGGCCCATTACTTCAAGATTCCGGTCCATTAGGCGATTTAAGCGTAAGACTTAAACTCCTATTTGGTTTAGGTGTATTACCAAATAATACTTATCATGATATTGAAGGACTAATACAACTACGTAATAAATTGAACTTAGAAATGAATGAACTTCAATTTACCGATCCGCAGGTTATCACACCAATTAATGCACTCAATCTTGTAAAAAGAATGGGAATGATTCAATTAGAAATCACTCCTCTTAATGACGATACTGATTTGGCTTTTTATCAAATGCAAATTGATAGACAAAAGCAAATGATCCGTTCTGGACTTTCACTTGCTATTGTTGATATTTGCTCTGAATTACAAAAAGAAAGTCCATTTTAACGACTTTCTTTTACTCACTTTCTGCTTTAGGTAACTTTACCGATATCAACGTAGTTAGCACCAAGAAACTAAACGATACCCACAAACACGCCGAAAATCCGGCTAATTGAAATACCAATCCAGATAAAACAGTACCTACTAAACGTCCCATTGCATTAGCCATATAGTAAAAACCAACATCCATAGAGACGCCATCGCCTTTGGCATAGCTGACAATTAGGTACGAATGCAGTGAAGAATTAATCGCAAATACTGCACCAAAAATAAGTAAACCAATCACAATCGTATATTCAGCTTGCCATTCAATCTGAACCAGATAAGCGATAATCCCTGTCACGACAGTAAGTAATCCTACCCACCATAAAGCAGACCTACCATCAGGTGTTCGACCTTGTGCTTTTCCCGTGATTTTAGGAGCAAAGCCTTGCACAAATCCATATGCGATAACCCATAACGCTAAGAAACCACCGACAAGAGAATGATCCCAACCAAAGACACTGCCTAAGTAAATTGGTAACGCGACAACAAACCACACATCTCTCGCACCAAATAAGAATAATCGTGCGGCTGATAAGGTATTAATCTCCTTAGATTTAGAAAATAGCTGAGTAAATTTAGGCTTTGATTTTGCTTTTCCCATGTCACCATCAAGCAAGAAAACACTGCCGATAAAAACAACGAAAAGAACACTCGCCATCGCTATAACAGCCAATTGAAATCCGATGGTTGTTAAGAGTAAGCCACCAAGAAAGAACCCTGCGCCTTTGAGTGCATTTTTAGACCCAGTAAGAATCGCTATCCACTTATAGAGCGCCCCTTCTTGATCGCTCGGAACTAAGGTTTTAATTGCACTTTTAGCGCTCATTTTATTGAGGTCTTTTGCAACTCCAGATAATGCTTGTGCAGCCATAACCCACGGAATCGTTAACCAAACACTCGGTAATGCCAACATTAACAACGCAAATACCTGCATTATTAAGCCAACATTCATGGTTTTATTTAACCCTAACCGAGCGCCTAACCACCCCCCCAATAAATTAGTCACCACACCAAAGAATTCATAAAACAAAAAGAGAGACGCAATGGCTAAAGTACTGTATCCCAAATCATGAAAATAGAGCACCACCAACATACGCAACGCGCCATCAGTAATGGTGAAGTTCCAATAATTAAATGTCACAATCATGTACTGACGTACACTATGGCTTAATTGAGAGAGCATAAAATAGAGAACCTAAATGAGATTAAGCCATCTCAGAAGTATAATATTCTCCTGAGATAACCTTAACGCTGATTATTTGTAAGCAATAGAATTTATATATTCTATTTGCACTGGCTTAGTAAAAGCACCTGGACGTAACGCTTGGACTTGTTGTTTAATTACATCTAAATCCCAACCTAAATCCAACAGTAAATGTCCTGCAAGTAAACCTGTACGACCTGAACCGCCCATGCAATGCATTGCTACTTTGCCATTATTTTCTAACACTTGTTGTAATTCAGGCGTCGCTGCTTTCCATTCTGCTGCAAATTTATCATCAGGTGCACAATCGTCTTCAATTGGAAGGTAAAACCATTTCATTCCTAGACGCTGTACTTCTTCACCAAGAGAACCAACGCCTTTTTCTGTTAGCTCATCTTGACTTAATGCAGTGACAATCGCAGCTACACCTTGTGCTTTTAGTTGCGTTAAAGATTCAATTAACTCAACGCCTTTTGTGCCAGGACAAGGCGTCAAAATCAATGCGCCATAAGTGTCAGTAACGGGTAACTCCCAAGTAGGATGTGTCATTTCAGATTCCTCAATGCTTAAGCCAAACCAACATTTCTAACTAATTCCGCAGTACGAGTGGCGTAACCCATTTCATTGTCATACCACGCATAAATCTTCACCATACGTTTACCAACAAGCATAGTAGACAAAGCATCGACAATCGTTGAACGTTGGTCTCCTTTATAATCAATAGAGACAAGAGGGCGCTCTTCGTAACCTAAAATACCTTTTAGATCACCATAAGCCGCATCCTTTAATAACTGATTTACTTCTTCAACAGTCGTATCTCTTTTCACTTCAAAGATAATGTCAGTCAGTGATGCGTTCGCTAAAGGAACTCGTACCGCATGACCGTCGATTTTATTTTTAAGCTCAGGGAAAATCTCAACAATCGCTTTTGCAGAACCTGTTGTAGTAGGGATTAGGCTCATTCCACACGCTCGCGCACGGCGAAGATCTTTATGAGGTGCATCTAAAATGGTTTGTGTATTGGTCAAATCATGAATGGTAGTAAATGCCGCGTTTTCGATACCCAACTCACTATTGATAACTTTAACAATTGGAGCAAGGCAGTTTGTAGTGCAAGATGCCGCAGTGACGATTTGATGAACAGCAGGATCAAAAATATCGTCGTTCACACCAACCACAATATTCGCGACACCGTCTTCTTTTACCGGAGCAGAAACAACAACACGTTTAACGCCCTGCGCTAAATATTTATCTAAAAATGAACGTGTGCGATGCACGCCCGTAGCTTCAATAACGACATCACAACCGGACCAATCGACAGCATCAATGTCTTTTTCTTGAGTGGTTATTAGCTTTTGGTCACCGATGATCATAGTGCTTCCATCGGTGGTCACTGCATGGTTCCAACGTCCTTGAATTGAATCAAATTCAAGTAAATGCGCTAAAGTATGTGCATCTCCCGCGACGTCATTTATTTGCACAAATTCCAATTCTGGCCAATCGTATGCCGCTCTTAATGCCAAACGTCCAATACGACCAAATCCGTTAATCCCTACTTTAATTGTCATCGTTTTTCCCCTAAATGAAATTAGCAACACGTTTTTATGGCGTTTAATTTATCTGTGTCTTTTTGATATTGAGCTTGTAAACAATTTGATTGCTTCAAACCTTCAATAATTTTGTTTAACCAACCTGGTAGTTCAGTACTCACTTGGTAATACACCCACTGTCCTTCACGAGTATCAATCAATACACCTGACTGGCGTAGCTGCGCTAAATGCCGAGAGATCTTTGGCTGACTTTCACCTAATGCTTCCGTCAACTGGTTTACACATAAACGACCTTCGCGCGCGATAAGTAGTAAACAACGGATCCGTGTTTCATCAGAAAGCAGTTTGAAAAATTGATGAGGTAACATAATGAACCTTAAATATGGATATGTGCATTTCCATATATCATATGCACTATAATACAAAAATCAATAGAAAAAATAGCGATTCAGCAATCACTTTTCTAAACTAAAAGATAAATAGTGTGGTTTTAAACTTAATGCAATGAAATTAACATTTAATAATGATAGTTTTATAACTATACAAAATTTAAATAATAGCCGCTTTACATGGATGTGCGTATGACAGCTTTCTTTACTTCTCGTTTTAATTCACAAGACAGCATAATTGACCTATCAAAATGGCAAGAGCTTGCAGATTTAATTGTTGATATTTTTGGCGCAGATTGTGGCGCTATTATTGAGTTTACAGGTCATTCTTTTCATACTCTTGTAAGCAGTAATAATGAAACAAGCTTTCTTCACCAAGGCTCTCAATGGTCCTGTGACAATAAAAGTTTTTGCCGTACGATTGTTGAAACAGGCAAAGAACTATATGTTCCTAATGCATTAAAGAGTAAATATTGGATTAACGCACCAGCCGTTAAAGATGGCCCAGTAAGATCATATTGTGGGGTTCCCGTCTTTCACCCTAACGGTTCTATTTATGGCACTGTCTGTGCGATAGATACAAAAAATACCGATTATGAAAATGCATTAATTAAACTATTACTCCACCTTTCAAAACTAATCACTGCTGACTTAAAAATGGCAGAAGAAGCTGAGCAGCATAAACAAATGGCTCTTACTGATTCAATGACTGAATTACTTAATCGTCGAGGATTAGGAATTTTAGGTAAACAAAAACGAAAAGACGCGAAACGATACCAAGACAGTATCGGTATTCTTTATCTTGATATTGATAATCTAAAGCAGGTAAATGATAACTTTGGTCACTCAACTGGAGATCAATGCATTCAAATTTTAGCTAATATTCTAAAAAATGAAGTCAGAGAATCAGATCTTATCGCTCGTACTGGTGGTGATGAATTTATTGTCTTAACGTTATTAAATAAAGAACAAGAAACCGAGCTAAGCGCCCTTTCATTACGTATTCGTCAACATTACCAAGAGAAAACACAATATCAGTCAGGCTTGAATATCAGTAATATCAGTATTGGTCAGCATCTTGAACCTCATAACTCAACAACCACGCTAAAAGACATGTTTATGAATGCTGATGCCTCTATGTATAAAGAAAAGGAACAGAAAAAAAGCATCACTGATGCAAACAAAAACGGCAGCCTTATTTAAGGCTGCCGTTTTTTATTTCAATCTTATAAGTAAACTTACTCTACCGTTACCGCCTTCGCTAAGTTACGAGGCTGATCGACATCCGTTCCTTTAATTAAAGCAACATGATAAGACAATAATTGCATCGGAACCGTGTAATAAATAGGTGCAGTAATATCACTTACATGAGGCATAGTAATTATCTTCATGTTCTCATCCGCTTCAAAGCCTGCTTGTTCATCGGCAAACACATAAAGTAATCCACCACGGGCACGAACTTCTTCCACATTAGATTTTAATTTTTCTAATAAGTCATTAGTAGGAGCAACCACGACAACTGGCATTTCTGCATCAATAAGCGCTAATGGACCATGCTTTAGCTCACCAGCCGCATACGCTTCAGCATGAATGTATGAGATTTCTTTTAGCTTCAAAGACGCTTCAACGGCAATTGGATAAAACTCACCACGACCTAAAAATAGCGTGTGTTGCTTATCAGCAAAATCAGGCGCTAAAGCTTCAATCTCTTTATCAAACGCCAATGCTTTTTCAATTTGTGCAGGCAGAGCATGTAGAGCTTCAACTATCTCTTTTTCTTTCTCTTTTGAGATACGATTTTGTTGTTTACCTAGAGCTGTCACTAACATCAATAATGCAGCAAGTTGTGTGGTGAAAGCTTTCGTTGATGCCACACCTATCTCTGTTCCTGCACGAGTCATGAAGGCAAAATCAGACTCACGAACCAATGATGAACCCGCTACGTTACATACCGTCATTGCCCCCATGTAACCACGCTCTTTTGCAAGACGAAGGGCAGCTAAGGTATCAGCCGTTTCCCCTGATTGAGACAAAGTAATTAATAAGCTATTTGGGCGAGTAACAAATTTACGGTAACGGAACTCAGAAGCAATTTCGACATCACAACTCACACCTGCCAATGATTCGAACCAATAGCGAGCCGTCATACCTGCATTATAAGAGGTCCCACACGCAATGATTTGCACGTGTTCAACTTTATTTAAAATCTCAACGGCATTAACACCAA
The DNA here is from genome assembly GCF_002954715.1 of Aliivibrio sifiae. Taxonomy (GTDB): domain Bacteria; phylum Pseudomonadota; class Gammaproteobacteria; order Enterobacterales; family Vibrionaceae; genus Aliivibrio; species Aliivibrio sifiae. Next base: position 2,466,818 of record NZ_MSCP01000001.1, read on the forward strand.
TACTCTCAGTAACAACAGAGTCGTGAGTAATACGCCCTTCCATTGTATTGATTAACGCTTTAGGCTGTTCAAACACTTCTTTCTGCATGAAGTGACGGTATTGACCTTTATCACCCGCATCATGCTCAGCGTTTGATTCAGTCACTTCACGTTCAACTTGCTCACCATTTGCATCAAAGACAACGACATCACGACGTGTAATTTCAGCAACATCGCCTTCTTCAAGATACATAAAACGACGAGTAACATTTAATAATGCCAATTGATCAGACGCTAAAAAGTTTTCACCTACACCACGACCAATAACAATTGGGCTACCAGAACGAGCGACAACCAAACGGTCAGGATCACGTCGGTCCATTGCTACCGTTCCATACGCACCATCAAGTTGAATCGCTGTTTTTTGTACCGCTTCAATAAGTGAATTCGACGAGCGCAGCTCCCACTCAACAAGATGTGCAATCACTTCTGTATCGGTTTGAGAGACAAACACATAACCACGCTCTTGCAATAAAGAGCGCAAAACTTCATGGTTTTCGATAATGCCATTGTGAACAATCGTAATATCACCGGAAACATGAGGGTGAGCATTAATTTCAGAAGGTTCGCCATGAGTAGCCCAGCGGGTATGAGCGATACCTGTACCGCCAACGACATGGGATTCTTCAACTGCACTCGCTAATTCTTTTACTTTACCCAAACGACGTAAACGTGTGTAGTTACTATCGGCATCAACAACCGCAACGCCTGCTGAATCATAGCCGCGATATTCTAAACGACGTAATCCTTCCACTAAAATTTCAGCTACATCTCTTTGTGCAACTGCACCAACGATTCCACACATGGCAATACTCCAATTATTCTAATCTTAAATTCTTATCGTTTAAGAAACGGTTTCCGTTCCTTGGTAATAACCGCTGATTGGCAGCAAAATATCAGCGGTATAAGGGCTTATTAACCCTAATTAAATCACTGAGCTCTAATAACTCTTACACTATGTGATTCAATTTTTTGTTGGTGTTCTTGGCTTAAATCGTTATTGGTAATCAACACGTCAATGCTGTCCCATGGCAATTCCACATTAGGAATTTTTCGGCCAATTTTTTCTGATTCAACCATTAAAATAACTTCACGGGCGACTTCAGACATCACTCGACTTAACCCGACTAATTCATTAAAGGTGGTTGTTCCGCGTTCTAAATCAATACCATCAGCACCAATGAACAACTGATCAAAATCATAGGATCGTAATACAGATTCTGCCACTTGACCTTGGAATGAGTCCGAATGGCTGTCCCACGTACCCCCTGTCATTAATAACGTAGGTTCGTTCTCAATTTCTTGCAACGCATTGGCTACAGGTAGCGAGTTTGTCATTACCACCAATCCATTTCTCTTTGAGAGTTGATTAATCAGTGCCGCAGTTGTACTCCCGCTATCAATAATGATCCTGTTATGATCTTTAATGAGTTCAACGGCTGAAATTGCCAAAGACAACTTTCGATTCGAAACTTCTTCACAAGTATCTTCTTGGATAATATTCGAAGGCATTAATACCGCTCCGCCATACTTACGCATTAGCAAACCATTCTTCTCTAACTCAGTTAGATCTTTACGAATAGTCACTTCTGAGATATCAAAAAGCTCAGAAAGCTCTTCAACAGTAACTTCTCCCTTCTCTATTAATAAAGACAGGATCATATGACGGCGTTGTTTTGTGTTTCTCTTCGACATAAAAAACTCATTAAGTTTCGATTTGAAAGAAGTTTAGTTTCGTTTTAGTTGATTGTCTAGAGCTAGAAATTAATTCGTTTTAAATATTAAGATCTCGAGATCTGATCTTATTTAATGAAAACGAGAAATGAGTTAGAGATACAGCGCAGACTTTAGCGTCTAAAAATTGCTCAAAAGACGGTTAGATGTTAATTTTATTAAATAACTTATGAGGAATATTGTAGCCATGGACGATAACTACACCATTATTATTGCGGATGATCATCCCTTATTTCGCAATGCACTTTTTCAATCAATTCACATGGCTATCAGCGGTGCGAACCTACTCGAAGCCGATTCTCTTAGTGCGTTACTTAACGTACTAGAAAAAGAGCCCGATCCTGATTTACTGCTTTTAGATTTAAAAATGCCTGGCAGTAATGGAATGTCTGGGTTAATACAACTTCGTTCTCAGTACCCTGATTTACCTATTGTTGTTGTCTCTGCCAGTGAAGAACCTAGTATTATCTCTCAAGTTAAGAGTCATGGTGCTTTTGGTTTCATTCCTAAATCAAGTGACATGCGTTCACTAATATCAGCACTAAATCAAATTTTATCTGGCGATTCCTATTTTCCAGAAGGCTCAATTAAGAACTCAGCGGCCTGTGATGATTTAGCGACTAAAATTACGAGCCTTACTCCGCAGCAATATAAAGTTCTCGGAATGCTTTCTGATGGATTGCTAAACAAACAAATCGCTTATGACTTAGAAGTATCTGAAGCAACAATAAAAGCACACATGACTGCCATTTTTAGAAAGTTAGGGGTAAAAAACAGAACTCAAGCAGTTATTTTATTGCAACAGACTGAAAGTTAACCTTGATATAACACACTAGCCTATAAGTTAAGGTATATTACCCGTTCATTTTATCCCTCTGTTTAACCTAACTCTGGGAGAGTTCATGATAAGCATCCTCGTTACTCAATTCGTTGTTCTTTGGGCTGTTATCGATCCTATTGGTTCTGTACCTGTCTATCTTTCACAAACTCAACACCTATCTGCTAAGCAACGTAAAGTTGTTGCTTTGAAGGCCGTTGCTATTGCGACCGCCGTACTATTATTCTTTCTTGTCATTGGGCAATTATTGCTAGAAGCAATGCAAATCCCATTACCAGCCTTTCAAGTAGCTGGTGGCTTGGTCTTGTTGATCTTCGCTTTAACTATGATTTTTGGCGAAAGCAAACCAGAGCAAGAGCAGAAATTAAGTGAAGATATTAGCCACTCTGACCTTGCAGATTTAGCCGTTTACCCTTTAGCTATCCCATCAATTGCGTCACCAGGTGCAATGATGGCAATTGTGATGTTAACTGATAATTCTAGGTATTCTTTTTTAGATCAATCAATTACCGCAGCTGTCATGATTGTTGTTCTCGTGATTACTCTATGTTTACTTCTTGGTGCAACCTTCATTCATAAAATAATAGGAAATGTGGGGGCCGCAATAATTAGTCGTGTTATGGGGTTAATTCTGGCGGCAGTTGCGGTTAATAACTTATTACTTGGCATCAAAGATTTCTATTTTTAAGCATATATCTAAGGTAAATACTTTAGACCTTGGTATCAATTAACATAACGCTAACACAATAAAATCGATACATACCTCACATAAAACGCTCATATTTCGAGCGTTTTTCTTTATCTGCTCGACTAAAGTTGCACTGTTTTCTTCCTTTCTCACTGCTAACCTCTTTTTGGTTACATATTATTAACATTAAAAAGGAGCCAGCTATGGCGTTCGAAACAAAAGAACAAGCACAAGCCTATTGGAAGGAAAATCTAGGAATAATGGGTGGACTACTCTTCGTCTGGTTTGCTGTCTCATTTGGTGCAGGCATTTTATTTGTCGATGTTCTGGATACGATTCAAATTGGGGGCTTTAAATTAGGCTTCTGGTTTGCACAACAAGGTTCAATTTATACCTTTGTTGCCCTGATCTTTATCTATGTGATTCGCATGAATGCACTAGATAAAAAATACAACGTACAAGAAGACTAGAGGAATTAGCATGGATATCCAAACTTGGACGTTTATATTAGTAGGTATCACTTTTACCCTTTATATCGGGATAGCAATATGGGCTCGCGCGGGATCAACCAGTGAGTTCTATGTTGCTGGTGGTGGGGTTCACCCTGTCGCCAATGGTATGGCAACCGCCGCAGACTGGATGTCGGCCGCATCATTTATTTCCATGGCAGGTATCATTTCTTTTGTTGGTTATGATGGTGCTGTTTATCTAATGGGTTGGACTGGCGGCTATGTTCTTTTAGCCTTATGTCTTGCTCCTTATTTACGTAAATTTGGTAAGTTTACTGTGCCAGATTTCATCGGTGAGCGTTACTATTCAAAAACAGCACGTATGGTTGCAGTGTTCTGTGCCATCTTTGTTTCTTTCACTTACGTGGCAGGGCAAATGCGTGGTGTCGGCGTAGTATTCTCTCGATTCCTTGAGGTTGATATTAACCTCGGTATCATCATTGGTATGTGTATCGTATTTTTCTATGCGGTATTAGGTGGCATGAAAGGCATCACTTATACGCAGGTCGCTCAATTCTGTGTCCTCATTTTCGCCTTCCTTGTTCCTGCCGTTTTCACTTCAATCATGATGACAGGTAACGTATTCCCTCAAGTTGGTATGGGCTCAACCATTACTGGCTCTGAAGTTTACTTGCTGGATAAATTAGATGGGTTAACAACAGAACTTGGCTTCACACCTTATACTGACGGATCTAAGAGTATGGTTGATGTGTTTTTCATCTGTGCAGCTCTTATGGTTGGTACTGCTGGCCTGCCTCATGTAATCATTCGTTTTTTCACAGTTCCTCGCGTTAAAGATGCACGTATTTCTGCGGGCTGGGCATTACTGTTTATTTCATTCTTATACACCACAGCACCTGCGGTTGCCGCATTTGCTCGTGTGAATATGATTGAAACTATCAATGGTCCAGATAGCCTAGGGGTTGCTGCTGCTGATGCACCTAGCTGGTATAAAAACTGGGAAAGCACCGGTCTTGTTGGTTGGGAAGATAAAAATGGCGATGGCAAGATGTTCTACTCTGGTGATGACCGAAATGAAATGGACATCAACCGAGATATCATCGTATTAGCCTCTCCTGAATTAGCAAGTTTACCAAACTGGGTTGTTGCACTATTAGCTGCCGGTGGTTTAGCCGCTGCACTATCAACGGCTGCCGGTCTATTACTGGTTATTTCTACCTCAATTTCTCACGATTTATTGAAGAAAGGGATAAAACCTAACATGACAGATAAACAAGAGTTACTCGCCGCCCGAGTAGCAGCAGCTGTCGCCATTGTTGGTGCTGGTTATCTAGGAATAAATCCACCGGGCTTTGTTGCACAGGTTGTCGCCTTCGCCTTCGGGTTAGCCGCTGCATCCTTCTTCCCTGCCATCATCTTAGGTATTTTCTATAAGAAGATGAATAAAGAAGGGGCAATTGCGGGCATGGTTTCAGGTGTGGTATTCACTACGGCTTATATTGTTTACTTCAAATTCATTAACCCAACAGCAAGCACCCCTGATAACTGGTGGTTTGGTATTAGTCCTGAAGGGATTGGTACGCTAGGTATGTGTGTGAACTTCATTGTTTCAATTGCAGTAAATAAAGTAACCGCTGAAGTACCTCAAGATGTGCAAGATATGGTTGAATCAATCCGTTACCCTAAAGGTGCGGGTGAAGCTCACGACCACTAAACTAAGATATGAATAACAATAAATAACGTCAGAAATAACAGCTAAAATTAAAAGGAGTTAGTCATTACTAACTCCTTTTTTTATATTATTTATCAATACCTAAGAGCTAACATGGCGATTCAACACGGCTCTTAACTTTAATGGTTTTACAGGTTTAGCAATAAATCCAAAGCCATTGCTTTTAATGCTTTCTAATAAGTCATCGGTTTTATCTGCACTGATCATTACCCCTTCAAAACGATTCCCTAAACGCAGGCGACATTGTTGTAATACTTCTAATCCCGTCCTATCATTATCCAATCGATAATCAGAGAAAATAACATCAGGACTCCAATCATTTTCCAAGCAATGTAAACTACTAAACAAATCAGTGGCGGTTTTCACCTCACAGCCCCAACGTTGTAATAAAGATTCCATTCCTATCAGAATATCTGGTTCATTATCCACACATAACACGCGTAGCGAACTTAATGGTAATTCTGGCTTTTGTGCTACCGTAGGCATTTCCCTTTTTAACTCAACGCCATGATCTAATGTGACAGAAAATACCGAACCTTTATTTACCCACGAACGCAACGAGATAGTATGTCCAAGTACATGAGATATCCCACGAGCAATCGCCAATCCCAAGCCTAAACCTTGATCGGCCCGGCTCTGATCAACTCGAGTAAATTCATCAAAGATAGCTTGCTGTTTTTCTTCGGGAATGCCTATACCACTATCCCATACATCGAGACGAATTTTTCCCTCAACTCTTCTTGCCCCCAATACGACTTTTCCTTGAGGATTATATCGAAAGGCATTGGTTAGGAAGTTTTGCAGTACTCGACGTAATAATTTTGGATCAGATTCCACCACTAAATTAGAATGTATAACGTTAAAATCTATTCCTTGTTGCTTGGCTAATGCACCAAACTCCGCTTCTAAATTTGACAACATTGAGTTGAGTGAAAAACCATATACGTTTGTTTCTAACTTACCCGCTTCTAAACGAGAGATATCCAGTAAATCACCTATTAACTCTTCTGCCGCCCCTAATGCACTTTCAATATGCCCTGATATTTTCTTTGTCTCACCATCTTTAGCGACTTCGCTTAATGAAGAAGCAAACAAGCGTGCCGCATTCAGTGGTTGCATTAAATCATGACTCACCGCTGCCAGTAATCGTGTTTTTGAATGCGAGGCTTTCTCTGCACTTTGGGTTGCGCCAACCAGGCGTTGATTTAATTTTTCTAATTCTCTGGTTCGCTCATGAACCCTAGACTCTAAAGTCTCATTAGTTTCTTTTAATGCTTTTTCTGCCTGTCTAAAAACGGTGATATCGCTAAAACTCATCACAAACCCGCCATTTGGCATCGGATTACCTTGTACCTCAATAACCTGACCATCCGCTCTTATCCGTGAAGATACATGACGCGTTCCTCGCTCTAAATGCTCTACTCGTCGTTGAACGTGTATTTCAGGATCACCCGGACCACATAAACCTTGCTCTGCATTGTGGCGGATAACATCTGCAATTGGTCGCCCTACTTGAATCAGTCCAGAAGGAAAGGTAAATAATTCTAAATAACGCTGATTCCATGCCACTAGCTTCATTTGCTTATCCACCACGGCAATCCCTTGACTGATATGCTCAATGGCACCTTGCAATAAACCACGGCTAAAGTCATACAACTCAGAGGCTTCATCTACAATCGTTGCTACCTCCTCAAGCTGCATATTTCTTCCCTGTAATGCCGAGGTTAATACCAACCGAGAAGAAGACGCACCAAAGACTCCAGCGAGTACACGCTCTGTATGCCTAATTAATTGAGAACTCGCTTGTTGTTGTGGAAGTAACTCTTCACTCTGTTGCTCTGCGAACTGACGAAATGCTTTTCGTGCTCTTTTCCGCCCAACAAATCGAGAAGCCAGCATTTCAAGCTCACCAACCGTAACCCGAGTTTGATATACGCTGACATCTTCACTCTCAGGCAAAGGTGCTCCAACAAAGGCGGCGGCTTGTAAGCGCTCACTCAGTGAAGCTCTAGTAACAAAAGAAACCACAATAAATAAGACAGCATTCAAGCCTAAACTCATCATCATTCCCCAATCAGAAGCTTTTACTTCTAATTGCTGTAGCCATTCCGGCGGAGTAATTATCCATAGTAAAACGTTATTTTCAGCACTTCCTGCCAACATTTGAGTTTGGCTCATTAAGGTAATTAACCAAACCATAAAACCTATCGCTAATCCGGCATAGACCCCTTTTTTATTGCCTTGTCGCCAATACAAGCCACCAATTAATGCAGGAGCAAATTGAGCGATAGCCGCAAATGCCAATAAACCAATTACCGATAAAGATTCTATCGAATCAAGAGCCTGATAAAACCCCCAAGCCCCAACTAATAACAAAACTATCAACAAGCGTCGAATGGTCACTAATAAATTAGAAAAATGACCAAACGTTCGAGCCGTTGTTTTTACTCGACGCAATAACAAAGGCAGAACAAGATCATTCGAGACCATGATAGCAAGTGCAATAGTAGAAACGATCACCATACCACTTGCTGCGGAGGTGCCTCCGACAAACGCTAATAGCGCCATGTGATCTGCACCAATAGAAAGCGGAACGCTAATGATAAAACCATCACTAGCAATATCACCAGAAAGCAGAGCTTGCCCTGCCCAAGAGATAGGAAGAACAAACAACCCCATCAATAATAAATAGAGAGGAAATACCCACCGTGCTGTACGTAGATCTTGAGCTCGTTCATTTTCAACTACGATAGTATGAAACTGCCTCGGCAAACAAATGATAGCCGCCATTGTTAACAAAGTATGAAACAATAACGTAATTAGATTTGGTGACTGATACGTCTCTTTTGCAACCGAAATAAGATCAATACTTGGCTCTGAATAAGCCAAATAAACAATGAACCCACCAACAGAAAGAAAAGCAATAAGTTTAACGATAGATTCAAACGCGACAGCCATCATTAAGCCTCGATGATGCTCTGTGGTATCAATATGTCGAGTTCCAAAAAGAATAGTAAAAATAGCAAGTGCCCCACCAACAAACCAAGAGATATGACCATCTTGATACCCTAAATCTTGAGCTAAATTAGGAGCAACAAGATCTAATCCCATTGTTATTCCCCTCAATTGCAACGCAATATAAGGAAGGATACCAATCACTGCGATGATAGTAATCACACCAGCAAGACCTTGAGATTTACCGTAACGAGCCGCAATAAAATCGGCAATAGAAGTGATATGCTCACGCTTTGCAATTAAGATAATTCTGGCTAAAAAACGCCATGCGAAGACAAAAACAAAAATAGGAGCAAGGTAGATAGGAAGGAAAGCCCACGGGTTATTAGTGGCTTGGCCCACGGTGCCATAAAAGGTCCATGAGGTACAATAAACGGCAATAGAAAGACTGTAAATCCATGAGCGATAACGAGCTAACCACCCTTTTTGACGATCACCATACCAGGCAATTAAAAACAATAATCCTAAATAGGCCAACGAAACTGGCACTACAATCCATCCTTGTGTCATCACTCATCCTTGGTGATACCACTCTAGTGCCATAAAAAAACGCTAGAAGGGTACAAATACTCTGTAGCACCATTCTAGCGTTTTATTACTGCTTCGTTTTTATACAAGCCGACAAATGTGATTAGGGCCTATTTATCTTTTACTTTGTCTAATTTAATCATCAGAGCAAAAATACCCATTGCCGCCATTATCCAGAAAATATTTGCGCCCCACGCTTCATAACCCCAACCACTTAATGTCGTCATTAAGGCGATAAACGCACCAAGAGGAATTGCATTATATAACGCTTGCAGTGGTATCATTTTGTTTTGAGGGAATTTTTGAATGTATTGGATCGCCGCTAAATGCGCCATAGCAAAAGTCACACCATGCAATGCTTGAACAAGTACCAAGGCAAATAAATCAGTCGTAGCTGCCGTTAGGCCCCAACGAACCATTACCCCTACCGCCGCCACTTTAAATAACGTTGATATTTTCCATCCTGCAAATAATTGTTTACTGAAAGCAAATATCATTACTTCTGCTACCACACCCAGGCTCCATAAGTAACCGATAGTACTCTCTTGATACCCTGATTCTTTCCAATAAATAGAGCTAAAACTATAATACGCAGCATGACTACCTTGGATTAATGACACTAAAATAATAAATTTTAAGACCGGCGTTTCACTCAACAGTGAAAGTAATTTTGGTCGTGTTTGATCTTCTTCAGCAACCGACACAGGCATTGGATTAGGATTACGCATGACTAAGAATAGTGCAGCTAATATCCCTGCAATCGCAGTATAAACGATCATATCAGTACCAAAACCTGATACTAGATAACCAACAACCGTAGATCCCGCAATAAAACTCACAGAGCCCCATAAGCGCGTTCGACCATAATCCAATAAATTATTTTTTGCATAGTAATTTGTCATCGCATCTGACAAAGGAACGGCTGGCCCGCATGACAAATTAAATAATACGGTGACAAATGCCATCCACCAGAAATTACCGCCATTAATTAAAAACAAACCAAGCGCAACTAAGGAGGCGAGCGTCAATACTCGTAATGCAGGGATCAAATATTCCACTTTATGCAAACGAGGAGTTATCACTAAATTCGCAACACAACGCGTCGCAAATCCTAAACCAATTAAGACACCGATATCTCCAGCTGATACCCCTTGGTCTTCAAACCACAACGCCCAAAAAGGTAAATACACGCCGTAGGCAAAAAAGAATCCACCAAAATATTGAGAGATCCAAGCAAAGGGAGATACGCGAAACATGATAATGTCCAAAAGGAAATAAAAAGAGGTGAGCATTATGGCATCGTATTGATTTATAAAAAGGGAAAACAAGACAGATGAAAACTGCACCTTTTAAAATGTGACTTCGACTTCAATTTTTAATCAATTAATAAGAGACCTAGACTAAAGTCGTCTTCATTACTTAGTGATTTATAGTGAAAATAAGATCACTAACCTAGGAAAGGATGGAGCTATGCCAAGTGAACTCAATGTCTCAATTGCTCCATTTAATACACTAACGACCCTAGAAAAAGAGCAACTAACTCGTCATGTCGATATAGCCTATTTCCGAGCTGGGGATACATTACTGCATGAAGGACAAGCGTCTGATAATGTCTTCATCATTATAAAAGGCGTTGTTGAAGAGCGTTCAAATAGCAATGGAGAGATCTATGCACATTATACCCATGATGATCTTTTTGATATCCGATCTCAATTTGAAGGCTCCGCCAAACACTCCTATCACGCAATCGAAGATACATTATGTCATCTTCTTCCTAGCTCTGTTTTTCTCTCTTTATATGAAAATAATCATGCTTTTTCTGCCTATTTCAATAACAGCTTAGCCAAACGAAAAGCATTAATTACACAAGCACACCAACAACAAAACCTCGCCGAATTTATACTCACTAAAGTAGATAATGATACGATTCAAGAGTGCCTCGTTGTCGATGGAAATACATCATTAAAACATGTCACGCATTTACTCAAAGAACATAATGCAGACGCTTTATTTGTAGAATTGAATCAATACGACAAACGACATCAAGCAACCAGCAACCACTTACCTTTTGGCATTATTACTCGTACCGACTTATTGCACGCCTTAATGCTTGATGGGCTTACTCCTAATCACCCCTCGGGACCAATAGCAACTTACCCTATTGTTCATATCAATAAAGGGGACTATCTCTTTAATGCCATGACATTAATGACTCGCCATCGAGTAAAACGCGTTGCTGTTCTCGAAAATAATCAACTCATTGGCATGTTAGATATGACTCAGGTCTTGAGTCTTTTTTCTACTCACTCTCATGTTCTTACATTACGGATCGCCAGAGCACAAAGTATTGAAGAGCTTGCGATAGCCGCCAATAGCCAAACACACCTAATTGAAACCTTAATTAATAACGGTATTCGCACTCGATTTATTATGGAATTAATTTCAACCGTTAATGAACAAATTATTGAAAAAGCATTTAGTTTGGTTGTGCCTAAAAGCTTACATAATCATTGCTGCTTCATAGTCATGGGATCCGAAGGTAGAGGTGAGCAGGTTCTAAAAACCGATCAAGACAATGCCTTAATCATTAAAGATAACGTTGACTGGCCTGATATTCATACTCTGATGAAAAAGTTAACTCAAACGCTACAACAGTTAGGTTACCCATTATGTAAAGGAAACATAATGGTAAGTAATCCTCATTGGGTAAAAACAGAGGGAGAATGGCTACGTTATATTGAAAAAATATGCACCGAACATAATGGCAATAATATGATGAATTTAGCTATATTTTCTGACTCTCAAGCGATTGCTGGTAATCATGAGTTACTTTCTCCCTTAAAAAAATGCATCGCTAACAAGCTCAAAGATAACGATCTCATCCTCAGTATTTTTACTCGTCCGGCTCTTCAATTTACTGTCCCATTAACCTTGTTTGGCAATATAAAAAATAAAAAAGAAGGCATTGATATCAAGCAAGGCGGTATTTTTCCAATTGTTCACGGGATCCGAGCATTGTCATTAGAGCAAGGGATAGATAAAACCAACACTTTCCAACGTATTGACGAGTTACGCCTACGAAAAATACTAGAACCATCTACCGCAGATAATTTAAGTGAGGCATTAAAATTATTTTTCAAATGGCGCTTACGCCATCAATTACAAGAGAAAACAACTCAACTCACGAATCATATTCACATAGAGCGACTTGATAGAACTGAACGGGATTTATTGCGCCACAGTCTACACATAGTTAAAAAATTCAAAGAATGGCTTGGTTATCATTATCAGATCAGGGATTAATAATAATGAATCGACTGCAACGTCACTGGTGGCACTATAAATTACGAATTCACCCACACCGTGAGTTATTTACTCAATATTCTGGAGATGAATTAGTTTCGATTGATTGCGAAACCACGAGTCTGGATCCGAGTCATGCCGAATTGGTCTCAATTGCCGCCATCAAAATAAAAAATAATAAAGTAATCACAAGCCAGAGCATACATTTAAAATTAAGGCCTCCACAGAACCTTACTTCTGATTCAATAAAAATACATCAACTAAGGCACCAAGATTTAACTCATGGGATATCAGAAAAAGAGGCCCTTGAGCAACTCATTCAATTTATTGGACGCCGCCCAATTGTTGGGTACCACATTCATTATGATAAGAAGATTTTAGATCGCGTCAGTCTACGCCACTTCAGACACCCCCTACCAAACTCACTCATTGAAGTGAGCCACCTTTATCATCATAAATTAGAAAGATTATTACCTAATGCATATTACGATTTAAGCATTGAAGCTATTTCTCGACATTTAGACCTGCCACAGGCCGAACGCCATGATGCTCTTGAAGATGCCATTGCCGCTGCTCTTATTTATGTGCGCTTAACTTATGGAGATTTCCCTGAACTACCTAAAATAAGAAATGCCCATAGTTACTGATCTGTCTCTCAAAAACCAACTCTTATCTGTTCAAAAATTCAGTAAACCCTTCTTTCTCTGACTAAAGTCTAATTGTTGAAAACGCATTTCTAGCAGAAAGTAATATCAACCCTACTAATAAAAAAGCAGAGCCAATGAAGGCGCTGCCATAAATCCAGCGACATACTAATCTGGATATTTGCTGTATTCACAAGGAGAACCAACATGAGTGACATTCACGTATACCCAGTCAATCAAGACATCGCAAAACATGCACATGCTGATGAAGATAAATACCGTGAAATGTACCAGCAATCCGTTATTAACCCTGAGGGGTTTTGGCGTGAGCATGGACAAATAGTCGATTGGATGACTCCTTACACTAAAGTAAAAAATACCTCTTTTGATACTGGTCACGTAGACATTAAATGGTTTGAAGATGGCGAGTTAAATGTCTCAGCAAACTGTATTGATCGCCACCTTGCTACTCGTGGTGACGACGTTGCGATCATCTGGGAGGGCGATGATCCTCAAGATGATGCCTCAATTACATTCAACGAGCTTCACGAACAAGTATGTAAATTCTCAAACGCACTAAAAAGCCAAGGGGTACGTAAAGGTGATGTGGTCTGTATTTATATGCCAATGGTCGCTGAAGCTGCTGTAGCTATGCTTGCTTGTACTCGTATTGGTGCAGTTCACACGGTTGTTTTTGGTGGTTTCTCTCCAGAAGCACTAGCGGGTCGCATTGTCGATTCAGATGCAAAAGTAGTGATCACCGCTGACGAAGGCGTTCGTGGTGGGCGTACCGTCCCTCTAAAGAAAAACGTCGATGATGCATTAAATAATCCTGAAGTAACCACCATTGAAAAAGTGGTTGTATTCCAACGTACAGGTAATGATGTAGATTGGAATGAAGGACGCGATGTATGGTGGCATGAAGCGACCGCTGTTGCTTCTGCACATTGTGCACCTGAAGCAATGAATGCTGAAGATCCTCTTTTCATTCTTTACACCTCCGGCTCAACAGGTAAACCTAAAGGCGTATTACACACCACTGGCGGCTACCTTGTTTATGCAGCAATGACCTTTAAATATATTTTTGATTACCAAGAAGGCGAAGTGTTTTGGTGTACTGCCGATGTAGGTTGGATAACAGGTCATACTTATCTAATTTATGGGCCGCTGGCCAATGGAGCAAAAACCATTTTATTTGAAGGTGTGCCAAATTACCCAAGCACAAGCCGCATGAGCGAAGTGGTGGATAAGCATAATGTAAATATTCTTTATACTGCACCAACGGCTATCCGAGCATTAATGGCTCAAGGCAATGATGCTATTGAAGGAACATCAAGAACATCATTACGAGTCATGGGTTCTGTTGGTGAGCCAATTAACCCTGAAGCATGGGAATGGTATTACAACACCATTGGTGATGCCCGTTGCCCTATCGTTGATACGTGGTGGCAAACGGAAACGGGCGGGATTTTAATCTCTCCACTTCCTGGGGCAACCGCATTGAAACCAGGTTCTGCAACTCGCCCTTTCTTTGGTGTTCAACCAGCTTTGGTTGATAACATGGGCAACCTTATTGAAGGCGCTGCCGATGGAAACTTAGTTATTACTGATTCTTGGCCGGGACAAATGCGTACCATTTATGGTGACCACGAACGTTTTGAACAAACCTATTTCTCAACCTTTAAAGGCATGTATTTCACGAGTGATGGCGCTAGACGTGATGAAGATGGTTATTATTGGATTACTGGACGTGTCGATGATGTATTAAATGTATCAGGTCACCGCATGGGTACGGCTGAAGTAGAATCTGCTCTTGTTGCTTTTGATAAAATTGCCGAAGCGGCCATTGTCGGTGTTCCACACGATATTAAAGGCCAAGCTATTTACGCATACATAACATTAAACTCAGGTGAATACCCAAGTGCTGAATTACATAAAGAAGTAAAAGATTGGGTAAGAAAAGAAATTGGTCCTATCGCTACACCGGATTTCTTGCATTGGACTGATTCACTACCCAAAACACGTTCAGGTAAAATTATGCGTCGTATTCTTCGAAAAATCGCAACAGGCGACACCTCTAATTTAGGTGATACTTCTACACTTGCAGACCCTAGTGTGGTCGATAAACTCATTGAAGAGCAAAGAAAAATTGCTTAGATAAAATAAGAATCTAACCTCCCCAAAGCCGCTATTAATCATAATAGTGGTTTTTTTATTGTGACTCTTAGCTCAAATTGACAGATCTTTTCCTAACAACCTTCTTTGAAGCTAATAAACAAAATAAAAAACTGTATAGTTGTTCTACAAGTTGAAAGTATTTGTTAACTAACGGATAAAATCACTGAACTTAATAGTCCTCTACTATTCTAATTATCATATATGAGCCAAAAAATGTTTTATTCACGACACCAAGAATGAAACTTAGAGCTGATAAGACCAGTATTTTGCTGCGATTTGCTGTGATATTGTCTATAATTGCTTTTTATGAGCATTCGCAAGACAAAAATTGCAAAAGCTCATCGAATCTAATATAAAAGATGTGCTTTTTTTACTTTAACCGTAAAAACAAGGAATTTAGCATCACAATGTCTACTCAATCGCGAATTTTAGTTCTCAATGGTCCGAACCTTAATTTATTAGGTCTTCGAGAACCGGCACATTATGGCAGTCAAAATTTAGAACAGATTGTTAACGCTCTAACCATTCAAGCTAATACGTTGGATGTTGAACTCGAGCATTTACAATCAAATCGTGAATATGAGTTGATTGAAGCTATTCATAATGCTTATCAACGTATTGATTTCATTATTATCAACCCAGCCGCGCTTACTCATACGAGTGTCGCTTTGCGTGATGCATTGCTTGGGGTTGATATTCCTTTTATTGAAGTGCACTTATCTAATGTCTATGCACGCGAACCTTTCCGCCACCATTCTTATCTTTCAGATAAAGCGGTCGGTGTGATTTGTGGATTAGGTGCCGATGGCTACGAATTTGCTTTGAATGCTGCGATAAAACGCCTGCGTTCAAATTAATCACTGAATATAAACAGAAGAGATTACACAATGGATATCCGCAAAATTAAAAAACTGATCGAACTAGTTGAAGAATCTGGTATTGCAGAACTTGAGATTTCTGAAGGTGAAGAATCTGTACGTATCAGCCGTGCGGTAGCACCTATGGCTCAACTTGCACCAATGCAAGCAGTTGCAGCTCCTGCACCAGTTGCGGCTCCAACAGCAGCACCTGTTGCAACAGCGGCGGCTCCAGTAGCTGCAGCTCCTGCTGAAGTAGCTGGTCATAAAGTTTGCTCTCCAATGGTTGGTACTTTCTACGGCGCTTCAAGCCCTGATGCAAAACCATTTGTTAAAGTTGGTCAACAAGTTACTGCTGGCGATACTCTATGTATCATCGAAGCAATGAAAATGATGAACCAAATCGAAGCAGATAAATCAGGCGTAGTTACCGCGATTCTAGTTGAAGACGGCAACCCGGTTGAGTTTGATCAACCTCTTGTTATCATCGAATAATAGAGGCCTCTATGTTAGATAAATTAGTTATCGCAAACCGTGGTGAAATTGCACTGCGTATCTTGCGAGCATGTAAAGAACTTGGTATTAAAACGGTTGCTGTTCACTCTACGGCCGACCGTGATTTAAAACACGTTCTTCTTGCTGATGAAACGATTTGTATTGGTCCTGCTCGTGGTATCGACAGCTACCTAAATATTCCTCGTATTATCAGTGCGGCAGAAGTAACAGGAGCTGTAGCTGTTCACCCTGGTTATGGCTTCCTTTCTGAAAATGCAGATTTCGCAGAACAAGTTGAACGTTCTGGTTTTATCTTTGTTGGTCCAAAAGCGGAAACTATTCGCATGATGGGTGACAAAGTATCAGCAATCACTTCTATGAAAAAAGCGGGCGTACCTTGTGTACCTGGTTCTGACGGTCCGTTAGATGATGATGCAGCTAAAAATAAAGCTCACGCAAAACGTATCGGTTTCCCTGTAATCATCAAAGCCTCTGGTGGCGGCGGTGGTCGTGGTATGCGTGTTGTTCGTGCCGAAAAAGATCTTGTTGAAGCAATCGCAATGACTCGCGCAGAAGCAAAAGCATGTTTCAATAACGATATGGTTTACATGGAAAAATTCCTTGAAAACCCTCGTCATATTGAAGTTCAAGTTCTTGCTGATGGCCAAGGTAATGCAATTCATCTTGGTGAGCGTGACTGTTCTATGCAACGTCGCCACCAAAAAGTAGTTGAGGAAGCTCCGGCTCCTGGCATCACTGAAGAGATGCGTAAATACATCGGTGACCGTTGTACTCGTGCGTGTATCGAAATTGGTTATCGTGGCGCTGGTACGTTTGAATTCCTATACGAAAATGGTGAATTCTACTTCATTGAAATGAACACTCGTATCCAAGTTGAGCATACGATTACTGAAATGGTAACGGGCATCGACCTAGTAAAAGAGCAACTTCGTATTGCGGCTGGCCAACCATTATCTTATACACAAGATGATATTAAGCTACGTGGCCATTCTATTGAATGCCGTATTAATGCTGAAGATTCTGTTAAATTCCTACCGTCTCCAGGTAAGATAACGCGCTTCCATGCTCCTGGTGGTATGGGCGTTCGTTGGGAATCTCACATCTATACTGGCTACACAGTGCCACCACATTACGATTCAATGATCGGTAAGCTAATTACTTACGGTGAAAATCGTGATGTTGCTATTGCTCGTATGAAGAACGCATTAAGTGAAATGATTGTTGAAGGTATTAACGTAAATACTTCTCTTCAATTATCAATCATGAACGATGAAAACTTCCAACACGGCGGTGCTAATATTCATTACCTAGAGAAAAAATTAGGTCTTCAATAAGACGCCAATTTGATTCTTTAAGTTAAAGAAATAAATAAAGGCCGTGAGTGATT
Organism: Aliivibrio sifiae; assembly: GCF_002954715.1. Taxonomy (GTDB): domain Bacteria; phylum Pseudomonadota; class Gammaproteobacteria; order Enterobacterales; family Vibrionaceae; genus Aliivibrio; species Aliivibrio sifiae. The sequence goes on from NZ_MSCP01000001.1 coordinate 2,484,747, forward strand.
ACACTCACGGCCTTTTTCTATGGTAAAATTCGCCGATATTTTCAACTAAATAAAGTGATCCCCATGCCTTGGATTCAAGTAAAACTAAACGCTACTTCTGAAAATGCTGAACAAATCAGTGATATGCTAATGGAAGAGACAGGTGCTCTTTCAGTCACATTTTTAGATGCAAAAGATGTCCCTATCTTCGAACCTCTTCCTGGAGAGACTCGTTTATGGGGCGAGACAGATATTGTTGCTCTTTATGATGCAGAAACCGACATGGATTTAGTGATTACACAGTTGAAAGCAAGTAACGTTCTAGACGATAACTTTGCTTACAAAGTTGAGCAACTAGAAGACAAAGATTGGGAACGTGAATGGATGGATAACTTCCACCCAATGAAGTTTGGTGAGCGTTTATGGATCTGCCCAAGCTGGCTTGAAATCCCAGAACCTGACGCTGTTAACGTAATGCTTGACCCGGGTTTAGCATTCGGTACTGGTACCCATGCCACAACAGCACTTTGTCTTGAATGGTTAGAAAGCATCGATCTTAAAGGTAAAACGGTTATCGATTTTGGTTGTGGTTCTGGCATTTTGGCGATCGCCGCGATCAAACTAGGTGCTGCAAAAGTCGTAGGGATCGACATTGATCCTCAAGCGATCACGGCATCAAAAGACAATGCAACTCGTAATGGCGTCGCTGATCAACTTGAGTTATTCCTGCCTCAAGACCAACCTGAAAACCTTGTAGCTGACGTTGTAGTTGCTAATATTCTTGCTGCTCCTTTACGTGAGCTTTCAAGTATTATCACCGCTCACGTGAAGCCAAAAGGCGTCTTAGCAATGTCTGGTGTACTTGATACTCAAGCGCTTGATGTCGCTTCATACTACTCTGAGAACTTCACTCTTGATGCAATTGCTGAGCAACAAGAATGGTGTAGAATCTCAGGAATTAAGAAGTAATGTCCTCTCAGACCTACTCTTCCTAGAAAAAACTTCAATGCCTCAATACTAAATTTGAGGCATAAAACCGTCTAATTGACTGAAATATAAACAAATTGAACAAACAATTTGTAAATGCTCAAAATTTGGTCTTTTCAGGCGAGCAAAAAATGCGTAAAATGCGCGCCCTTGCTGACACAAACGTGTGTGGATGTTTTGCAGATAGGTAAATATACATTAAACAACAATCTTATCGTTGCTCCTATGGCTGGTGTAACCGATAGGCCTTTTCGTGAGTTGTGTATGCGTTACGGCGCAGGCATGGCCGTGAGCGAAATGATGTCTTCTAATCCAAAACTGTGGAAAACATCTAAGTCCCAAAATCGCATGGTACATGAAGGTGAATCTGGTATTCGCTCAGTACAAATTGCAGGGGCAGATCCAAAGTTAATGGCGGAAGCAGCGCAACACTGTGTTGAAACTGGTGCGCAAATCATCGATATCAATATGGGATGCCCTGCTAAAAAAGTGAATAAGAAGCTTGCGGGTTCAGCGCTTCTACAACGACCAGATCTGATCGAAGAGATCTTACTGGCTGTTGTGAATGCGGTTGATGTTCCTGTCACTCTGAAAACTCGTACAGGCTGGGATCCAGACAATAGAAACTGTGTTCAGGTTGCAAAAATGGCAGAACAGTGTGGCATTCAGGCTTTAGCGCTCCATGGGCGAACCAGAGCTTGTATGTACAAAGGTGATGCTGAGTACGACAACATTAAAGCGGTAAAAGAAGCGATTTCTATTCCGGTTATAGCGAACGGTGATATCGACTCGCCGGAGAAGGCTCGCTTTGTGCTTGATTACACAGGCGCAGACGCTTTAATGATCGGCCGTCCTGCACAAGGTAGGCCATGGATTTTTCAAGAAATCCAACATTATTTAGAAACGGGCGAACTCATGCCACCTCTTCCTATTGAAGAAGTGAAGGCTACTTTACTTGGCCATGTTCATGCACTTCATCTATTTTATGGTGAGTTTTTAGGCCCTCGCATTGCTCGTAAGCATGTGGGTTGGTACTTAAAAGAGCATGAGCAAGCAAATGAGTTCCGCCGCAGCTTTAACGCGATAGAGGACGCTTCACAGCAACTCCATCAGCTTGAAAGCTATTTCGACCACGTTGCATCATAATAACAGAAGAGCTAAACAGAATATGTTCGATCAATCTATGACTTCAGAAGCATTAACAGTTACAACAGTTACAGCACAAGACCAAATTACTCAGAAACCACTACGTGACTCTGTTAAGGCTTCGCTGAAAAACTACTTAGGCCAATTAAACGGCCAAGAAGTTAACGACTTATATGAATTAGTATTAGCTGAAGTAGAGCAACCTCTACTAGACATGATCATGCAGCATACTCGCGGCAACCAAACGAAAGCAGCAAACATGATGGGTATCAACCGTGGTACGCTTCGCAAGAAACTTAAAAAATACGGCATGAACTAATCAAGCCTTATTGAAAATTCAAAGCAGTGTTAAGTAATTAACACTGCTTTTTTTATATCTATAATATAGTTGATTAATTGACATAAAAAAGCCGATACCACATTTCTGTAGTATCGGCTTTTCAATCTATTACCTACTATGGCGGCCAAGCTCGTTTCTTACCACCACCAGCGCCAGCACCTGAGCGAATAAGCTCGACTGCTTTTGCTGTTTTCTCTTCAATTCCTTTCAAACGCTCATCAAGTTCACTTAAATCAGCTGAGGCTCCTGCTGTACTCGCTCCTTGAGCACCTCCGCTATCAATCATTTTAGCGATCTTAGCGTTCTGAGCTTCAATACGCTTAATGCGAGCATCAAGCTCCATTACTGCTTTCCCTTGCTCACTGATTTTTCTATCTATAACTTTCAGAGCGGAAAGCAATTTCATTACGTATTGTTTTTCCATTAATTGGCTCTCACCTAATTTTTGCTCGTATTCTTATACATTAACTATCGACCATTTTATCAACATCTTTAATAAACAGTCATAATAAATTTACGCTTTTTTCTCTTCTAAATCAGCCAGTGCCGAAAGAATTGAACAATGTGAGGCATCATCATCGATATGACCACAGCACGCATCATTAATGCTTTTCAATGCAGTGCGTATATCCGTTAGTTGTGCAATCTTCTCATCTATAATCGTTAACTTCGTTTGTGTGATCGATTTAACTTCAGCACAACTGTGTTTAGTAGCCTCTAGACGAATAGCAAGTAACTCTTTAATCTCATCAAGAGTTAGACCTAATTGCTTTGCTTTTAAGATAAAACGGATTTGCGCTAGATTTTCTTCATTATAAAGACGATAGCCGCTACTACTTCTTCCTGACGGAATGAGTAATCCATTTTTTTCATAAAAACGTAATGTATCACTGGTTACATTACAGTGTTTTGCCAATTCACCAATTAAATACATTTTCATTAACTCTAATCCCTCTTTGTCAGCGCCTATTTTCATTCTTTTTTAACAAAAAGGGCATCTTTTTTTGAGAATGCAATCGATTGCGGAAGCTTTTTTGTTTAACTTTAGTTAGAATATGCGCCATTACGTTGATGTGATGTTTCGCGCTTAACTCTTTATTAGGGTATTTCCCAAAACTGGCCAATTGCTGTTTGTTGTCTTTATCATTAAGAATGACAAACAGAACAAGTTCATTTTTGGCAAAAATCCTAACTTAATTCTAAAGGAAGAAAGTAGCAATGAATAACCCACGTCCGATCCGTCGCGCGCTAATTAGCGTATCTGATAAAACTGGTATTGTAGAATTTGCTCAAGCACTGACTGAACGTGGTGTTGATATTTTATCTACTGGCGGCACAGCTCGCCTGCTAGCAGAAAAAAATATTCCTGTAACAGAAGTATCTGATTACACAGGCTTCCCTGAAATGATGGATGGCCGCGTTAAAACTCTTCATCCTAAAGTTCATGGTGGTGTTCTTGGTCGTCGCGGTCAAGATGATGACATCATGGCTCAACATGGTATCAACCCAATCGATATTGTTGTTGTTAACCTTTATCCATTCGCTGAAACCGTAGCAAAAAAAGGCTGTACGTTAGCTGATGCTGTTGAGAACATCGATATCGGTGGTCCAACAATGGTTCGCTCTGCGGCTAAAAACCACAAAGACGTCGCTATTGTCGTTAATGCTCACGATTACGATCGCGTAATTTCTGAAATGGACTCTAACGAAAAATCACTGACTCAAGCAACTCGCTTTGATTTAGCAATTGCTGCATTTGAGCACACAGCTTCTTACGATGGCATGATCGCAAACTACTTCGGCACTATGGTTCCTAGCTACGGTAAGAATAAGGAAGGCGATAACGAATCTAAATTCCCTCGTACCTTCAACCAACAGTTCGAGAAAAAACAAGACATGCGCTACGGTGAGAACAGTCATCAAGCTGCTGCATTCTATGTTGAAGCTAATCCTGAAGAAGCGTCAGTATCAACTGCTCGTCAAATTCAAGGTAAAGCGCTTTCTTACAACAACATTGCAGATACAGATGCCGCTCTAGAGTGTGTGAAAGAATTCGACGAACCTGCATGTGTTATCGTTAAACACGCAAACCCATGTGGTGTTGCCCTAGGTGAAAATGTTCTTGAAGCTTATGACCGCGCTTTCAAAACAGATCCAACATCTGCATTTGGCGGTATCATCGCATTTAACCGCGAACTAGATGCAGCAACAGCAACTGCAATTACTGAGCGTCAATTCGTTGAAGTTATCATTGCTCCTTCTGTTTCTGCTGAAGCAATTGAAATTGTTGCAGCTAAGAAAAATCTTCGCCTACTTGAATGTGGTGAGTGGACAACTAAAACAACTGGCTTTGACGTGAAACGCGTTAACGGCGGTTTACTAGTTCAAGATCGCGATCAAGGCATGGTATCGGAAGATGAGCTTAAAGTGGTTTCTAAGCGCCAACCAACTGCTGAAGAACTAAAAGATGCATTGTTCTGCTGGAAAGTAGCAAAATACGTTAAATCTAACGCGATTGTTTACTCTAAAGGTGACATGACTATCGGTGTCGGCGCAGGCCAAATGAGCCGCGTTTACTCTGCAAAAATCGCTGGCATTAAAGCCGCTGACGAAGGTCTTGTGGTTGAAGGCTGTGCAATGGCATCTGATGCGTTCTTCCCATTCCGTGATGGTATTGATGCTGCTGCTGAAGCAGGCATTAAATGTGTTATCCAACCGGGTGGTTCTATGCGTGATGACGAAGTTATTGCTGCTGCCGATGAACATGGCATGGCGATGATCTTTACTGGCATGCGTCACTTCCGCCACTAGTTCTCTTGTCATCATTGGGGCGGTAACTGCGTTGACTACGCTCGCTTACCCTAATCACATAGCGAGCTATGCTCATAGGGATAAGCTCGCTTGTCGCCTTGTTAGCGCTCCCACTGATTTAAAGAGACCTCGAATAGTTGAATCGCGTAAGCACCAACTACTTTGAGCAAAACTTATTATTTTGTTTTTTTAAATATTCCGATATTTGAAATACGTAGAGCAAATCAGTGACTTTAGTTCAAGGAAAACACGCGGAGCTTATGACCATAAGTGAGCATGTTTGACACAGAAATAAAGGCTCTGAAGCAGCTATAAGGATTTTAAAACATGAATGTATTGATTATTGGTGCCGGCGGTCGTGAGCACGCACTAGGTTGGAAAGCAGCACAAAACCCAAACGTTGAAACGGTATTTATCGCTCCAGGTAATGCAGGTACAGCGCTTGAACCAAAATTAGAAAACGTGGCGATTGATGTTGAAGACATTACTGCTCTTGTTGCGTTTGCTAAAGAAAAAGAAATTGAACTGACTATTGTTGGTCCTGAAGGTCCATTAGTAATTGGTGTGGTTGATGCGTTCCGTGAAGCGGGATTACCTATTTTTGGCCCAACAAAAGCAGCAGCACAACTGGAAGGTTCTAAAGCGTTTACTAAAGACTTCTTAGCTCGCCATGATATCCCAACAGGTTACTACGCTAACTTCACTGAAATTGAGCCCGCATTAGCTTATGTCCGTGAACAAGGTGCACCGATTGTCGTTAAAGCCGATGGCCTTGCTGCGGGTAAAGGCGTTATTGTTGCAATGACACTTGAAGAAGCTGAAGATGCGATCAAAGACATGCTTTCTGGTAACGTTTTTGGTGATGCTGGTAGCCGTGTCGTTATCGAAGAATTTCTGGAAGGCGAAGAAGCAAGCTTTATCGTTATGGTTGATGGCGCAAGCGTTCTACCAATGGCGACTAGCCAAGATCATAAGCGTGTAGGCGATAAAGATACTGGCCCTAACACGGGTGGAATGGGTGCATATTCTCCAGCGCCTGTTGTAACTCCTGAAATTCATAATCGTATTCTAGAAGAAGTTATCTACCCTACAGTTCGCGGTATGGATGCTGAAGGCGCACCTTATACTGGCTTCCTATATGCAGGTTTGATGATTGATGCTGATGGCACTCCAAAAGTAATCGAATATAACTGTCGCTTTGGTGACCCAGAAACACAGCCGATTATGATGCGCATGGAATCAGATCTTGTTGAATTATGCTTAATGGCTATCGACGAAAAATTAGATGAAGCAGAATCTAAGTGGGATCCACGAGCTTCTATCGGTGTTGTTCTCGCAGCCGGCGGTTACCCTGGCGATTATGCAAAAGGTGATGTAATTGCATTACCAACAGCGGAAGTAGAAGGTCAAAAGATTTTCCATGCAGGAACAACAAACAACGCTACTGGAGAAGTAATAACTAACGGTGGACGTGTACTTTGTGCTACTGCACTCGGTAATACCGTCTCTGAAGCCCAAGAGCGTGCGTATGAGCTAACTAAACAAGTTAGCTGGAATGGAATGTTTCATCGTAACGACATCGGTTACCGTGCCATTGCTCGTGAATTAGAAAGTAAATAAGCATTACTTTTCTACAAATAGCAAAAAGGCGCTGATGATAGCGCCTTTTTTATTGTTTAATAATCTACAACTGGTATTAATCTTCAATAAGATTTGGACGCTCTACACACTTATAGCTGTCATCAGTTAGTAGCAATAACTCTGACATCTTCAACACTTTTTTATCTCGGTCAACTTCTTCACCTAAAAACGAAATAAAACTATCTAAACCAGATAATCTTGCCACCACAAAGTTAGGTAAAATTTGATTAAACTCTAATTGGTCGTACTGTTTACCATCACAAGAATAAAATGTTTCACCATCCCACTCGCCTTGATACAAAGAAACATTCTCTTTATCTAGACCTTCCACTTTTGTAATTAAATACTTAGATTGGTCTTGGAATTGAGCTAATTGATTTGGCATTAATGGAAAGATACGTCCATCTTTACGATAACGTTGATACACAGCCTCACCATTACCATTATAACGAACGTGCATCATGTAAGGGATCTGCCCATCAGAGCTATCCAACATTTCACCTTCCCTAACGGCTTCAACTAATACATTTTTTTCCCAGCGATAGGTGGTTTTATACCAACCATAATCACCCATAGTAACGTAATCAGAGGCGTTGAGAGGTTGTTGTAATCGACGAGTGTACCAATAGTAACTAGTAGCATCACCTTGGATTTGACCACCAGTAAAGGTAACTGATTTAATGCGTTGCTCACCTGATGGATTTGATGAACAGCCAAAAAGAAAAACGGAAAGAAGTAAGGTAGATAGAATGCGCTTCATAAAAATGCCGAGTTAAGGGTTAACTCGGCAAAGTATAGCTTAGTTCACTGATTCTTTCAGTGCTTTACCTGCAACAAATGCTGGAACATTAGCTGCTTTGATTTGAATCTCTTCGCCAGTCTTAGGATTGCGACCAGTACGAGCTGCACGGTGGTTTACTTTAAACGTACCGAAGCCAATAAGTTGAACCTGTTCGCCATCTTTAAGTGCGCCAGTTACGCCTTCTAGAGTCGCTTCAAGGGCTGCTTTTGCTTGTGCTTTTGATAGGTCTGCTTTTTCAGCAATAGCGTCAATTAACTGGGTTTTATTCATTAGGGTTTCCCTTCTATTTTTTTAAAATCCCGTTAACTCTAATGCATAAAGCCCCCATCTGGCAAAGGTTTGTCACGCTTCTTGCTACAGAATGCGTGTTCTTTAGGCACAAACTGAGTAACGTCTCACAATTTGTTACTAATTTTCATTTCTGAGTCATTGTATTTTGGTCAATGAGCACCCATTTTATAAGGGCTTGCTTACTTTTTTTGAGATTAATAATGTTTATTTTATCCATCTATATCGCCATTTCCATCAGCGTATCTTTTATATGTTCTGTTCTTGAGGCTATTTTACTCAGTATCAGTCCTAGCTACCTAGCTCAAATGCGACAGGAAAATCATCCTTCTTCAGAAAGATTAACGCAATTAAAAAATAATGTAGATCGCCCTTTAGCGTCAATTTTAACGCTAAATACAATAGCCCATACGGCAGGTGCTGCTGCATCGGGTGCTCAAGCCTCTATCGTCTTTGGTAGTGAGTGGTTAGGTGTTTTCTCTGCGTTCTTAACGTTCGCAATTTTATTATTCTCAGAAATTGTTCCAAAAACAATTGGAGCAACTTATTGGCGCCAACTTGCACCACTAGCAGGAAGAATGCTTTATTGGATGGTTTTATTATTAACTCCTGTAGTGTGGGCATCTGAACAATTAACGAAACGCTTAGCTCGTGGTCATCAAGCACCTAAGTTAAGAGATGAAATTGCTGCGATGGCAACTCTTGCAAAGGAGAATGGTGAGTTCGCTGAAGGTGAATCTAAAATATTAACAAACATCTTAAATATTAAAGATGTCCCTGTAACTCAAGTAATGACACCAAGAACAGTATTGTTTCGTGTGAATGCAGAAATGACGGTTGAAGGCTTCCTAAAAGAACACATGGATACGCCATTCTCTCGCCCGCTAGTTTACAGTGAAGACAGCGACAATATCATTGGCTTTACTCATCGCTTAGAGTTGTTCTCTGCAATGCACGAAGGTCAAGGAAAACGTCCTCTAGGCTCTATCATGCGTCCAATTCAAGTTGTAATTAGTACGTCTACCCTACCAAAAGCATTTGAGCACTTAATGAAGCATAGAGCACAGCTTGCTTTAGTTATTGACGAATACGGTACGGTCCAAGGTTTATTAACCCTTGAAGATATATTTGAATATATGGTCGGCGAAGAAATCATTGATGAGGCAGACAAAACAACAGATATGCAGCAACTTGCTCAACAACGTTGGACAAATTGGAAAACGAAACACGGTGTAATTGATAATACAGACGAAGAAGAGCGCTAAAAAGCGAGTGTAAACATAAAGGTGTTAGCAAGCCCCTTTAGATAAACATAAAAAAACCGATGAATTCCATCGGTTTTTTTATATGAAGACAAAAAATTAATATTGCAGCTCTAGGCCAATATTACTCACATTTTCGTCTCTTAATTCTTGGCGTAAATCTTTAATTAAATCAATATCGCGCTCTTCAGCTTCACGCAGTGGTCGGAAGATGGCCCATTGAACATCCCATTCTTCACAAATCACTTCGATCTCTTTTTGATTTTCATCTGTAACTTCTTCACCTGTTTGTGCTTCAACTAATTGAGCAACTGTCGTTACTGATAGTTGACTAACTTTAAACATAGCATCTTCTAATACATCGCGATCTAAAATCCCATGCAAGAAAGTAGACAATGCTACACACGCATCGATAGCAGGGTAAGTTAGATAAATTGAGTCATCATTTAACTCAGGGATCATTTCTTCAAGTTTTTCTAATTGACGTTCAAAATTAATCTTGGCATTTTTAACGGTCAACAGCTCCCAAATACTATCTAGAATAACTCGATAGGTTTGAGGCTCAGCAAAGCCTGTTGCTTCACAATAATGCGCGTAGTTTGGGTACATACGCTCACATAAAGAAGCCATAAAAGTTATTTGTTGCCATGGTTCAAATTTTTCTAAACGAACTTGGATAGGATTGCGTAACATATACGATTCTACACTATAAAAAAATGACGCTTTAAGTGTACTTGATAACCACGAATGACAAAAGGAAGGTTATGAATAAATTACTTATCATTTCAAAAGAAAAAGGGAAATACCTCTCACTTTTTGAGCAATCAGATCTTCCTGATCTTGAAATTTGTCATGATCTAAGAAAAGCAGACATTATTCTTGCCGATCCGCCACTTATTACAGACCTTCTTAACCAATGTGAACGGGTTGAATGGCTTCAATCGACTTTTTCTGGTATCGACGCTCTAGTACAACCGCATTTAAGGCAGGATTATGATCTTACCAACGTAAAGGGGATCTTTGGTCAACAAATTTCAGAATATGTTTTAGGTTATTGCATTCAGTACTTTCGTCATTTCACTCAATATGCCAAGCAACAAAATGAGAGGCAATGGCAACCTCATAGCTATACTTCATTATCAAACAAAACTATGGTTATTTTAGGTACTGGCTCTATTGGGTGCTATCTTTCAGTTACTGCCAAAGCGCTTGGTTTTACTGTTTACGGAATTAACCGTTCGGGGATCCCACCAAAAGAATCTCCTTTTGACCAAGTCTTCCACATCACTGAGATTAACACCGCCTTTAAACAAGCAGATGTCATTGTTAGCACTCTTCCCAAAACAGAACAAACGATAGATTTATTAAATACAGTGACATTAAATCATGGAAACGGAGCTTTATTATTTAATGTGGGTCGTGGAGAAGTATTAGATAATTATGGTTTATTACATGCATTGGAGAATAAAACCATTTCTCACGCTTTTCTGGATGTATTTATTAATGAACCATTATCTCAAGAATGCCCATACTGGTGCCACCCAAACATTACAGTGACTCCACACATTGCTGCTATAAGTTTTCCAGAGCAAGTTTTCGATCAATTCTCTATCAATTACCTACGTTGGCGTGATGGGTTCTCTTTACTTAATTTGATTGATTTTGATAAAGGGTATTAAAAAATAATAAAGCCTGTAAATTTACAGGCTTTTAAATAGAGTTATTTTTTGGGTGCGGCAGATAACTTGGCACGAATAAACTCTAAATGGTCAAGATAAATCAGATCAGCAACCTGACGAATAACGGCCTCTTCCATAGGTTCAATCACTCCATCAGCATAAGCAACAGACCACATAGCCTCTATTAATTCATAACGCTCTTGTGGCATTAGAGCACGAAGCTTCGTTGTAAATTCGTAAAGAGATACCGATGCTTTACTCTTACTTATTGCTTTAATTAATAACTGCTTGGCTTGCTCTTCATTAATATCAAGCAGCTTCATAAGCAATTGAAGTTTTGCATCATCTTCTCTTTGATCACTTTGATGATCCGCTCTAGACACTTCACATAACAAAGATGCCATCGCTAAATGCATAGAGGCAATATCTGTCGCACCGCTATCTGTTCCATCATGCATTACTTTTCGCAATAAGGTTTGTAATTTTTTAAACATAATGGCCTCTTTTAAGTTTTCTAGTTATTTCTATGACAACAAAAGTATATCTCTGTTCCAATAAAAAAGGAGACTGCAATGAGTCTCCTTTCGCGATTAAATCTTTAAACTAAGATTTTATTTATGGTATGGCTTAGATAAATCATGCACCGCTTCAACAAACACACCTGCATTTTCAGGCGGAACATCTAAATGAATACCGTGACCTAAGTTAAATACGTGACCAGTGCCTTCATTACCGAAACCTTCCAGAATTGTACCAACTTCTTGACGAATTCGTTCAGGTTGTGCGTAAAGAATTGATGGGTCCATATTGCCCTGTAGAGCAACTTTATCACCTATACGTGCTTTTGCATCTGCAATGTTAATTGTCCAATCAAGGCCTACAGCATCACAACCTGTTGCTGCAATTGATTCTAACCACATACCACCATTTTTAGTAAATAGCGTAACTGGAACACGGCGTCCTTCATTTTCACGAATTAAACCATCAACAATTTTATGCATGTATTGCAATGAAAATTCATTATAATCACGAGGAGTTAATACACCACCCCATGTATCAAATACCATCACTGATTGTGCACCCGCTTTAATTTGCGCGTTTAGGTATTCAATAACTGTATCTGCTAGTTTGTCTAACAATAGATGTAATGTTGCTGGCTCTGCATACATCATTTTTTTGATCTTAGTGAATGCTTTTGAGCTTCCACCTTCAACCATGTATGTCGCTAGTGTCCAAGGGCTACCAGAAAAACCAATCAGGGGCACTTCGCCTTTTAGATCTTTACGGATCTGACGGACCGCATTCATTACATATTGTAGCTCACCTTCTGGATCTGGAAGGCCAATTTTAGTCACATCTGCTTTACAGGTAATTGGTCGTTCAAATTTAGGACCTTCACCGGCTTCAAAATACAGTCCTAATCCCATTGCATCAGGGATTGTTAAGATATCTGAGAATAAAATGGCTGCATCTAGAGGAAAACGACGTAAAGGCTGAAGTGTTACTTCTGAAGCAAGTTCTGCATTTTTACACAAAGACATAAAGTCTCCTGCTTCTGCACGTGTTGCTTTATATTCTGGAAGGTAACGACCAGCTTGGCGCATCATCCAAACTGGAGTGTAATCTACTGGTTGCTTTAATAACGCACGTAAATAGCGGTCATTTTTTAATTCTGTCATGATCTTTCCTCATATTAGATCTCGCTATTGTAGCATTCAATTTGATGAACAAAAGCCCACCTTTGCTATCGAGATCATATTTAACCAATCTTCTATATTCTACACGCTCTGAGTTCTTATCAGAGCATCGACCGATTAATATTTTTTCTTACGTTAATCTCATCAAGCGTCAATTCTATTAGCGATCTGGCTATCGTTCCTTTTGGAGCAAGCTCTGGCAAGTTATCTTGATAGTACCAATCTGCTTTTATTAGCTCATTGGGATCAACCTTTATTTCTCCAGAATCATAATCGGCCATATAGCCCATCATAAGACTTGAAGGGAATGCCCAAGGCTGACTGCCCACATAACGAATGTTTTTTATCTTAATTCCCGTTTCTTCAAACACCTCACGTTCAACCGCCATTTCTAGCGTTTCCCCAACTTCGACAAAGCCTGCCAACACGGTAAATAAGCCGCCTTTATGCCTTTGATGTTGAGCTAATAGAATCGTGTCATCTTTGCGAATGGCAACAATGATTGAAGGGAATATTCGAGGATAATGTAACTTACGACACTCGTTACATTGCATCGCAATTTGATTAATATTAAGTTGAGTTCGACCACCACATTGAGGACAAAAACGAAATTCTCGAGCCATAAAACCATATTGAATAGATTTACTTATCATTAAAAAAAGAGATTCTTTAACAAGTAATAATTCTCTTAAATTAGTAAATTCTACTGTCTGTTCTATATGCTCATCGTTCAGCCACATCACTGGATGGTTGTCATAATTACCAATACATATCGCATTTTCAAAAGGTAAATTTAAATCAACAGCACTGCCACAAGGCAGAGTTTTCTCTTCTAACCAAACTGCAGAATCATTTACGACACACCAATACGCTTTTGTATGTTGGTCTAACATCTTTATCATAACCCTCTTGCAGCAATCAATATTTACTGGCAATCTTAATAAACATAATAATGAGTGTATACCTTAGTAATTCTTACTGAAACCGCATTTTGAAATTACTTAGGTATTGATATAAAGCGTTAGTTTATTGCTTGCAACTACAAGGATATCGTTATGCTTACTAAACTAAATCAATTCCAAGAACAATGGGGCGGGAATAACGACGTTATTGACCATTGGCTGTCAACTCGCCAAGATTTATTGGTTGAGTATTGTAAATTGGCAGGTCTTCCTCCGTTTGATACCTCAACATTCTCCCTCCCACCATTTTTTGCAATCCAGTCTTTCACTCAGCATCTCATCGACTATATTTCTGAAGGGCATTTCAAAATCTACAATATGGTGATGGCAAAATGGGATGCTACAGGCTTTTCTCCAACGGAAGAAATGAGTCAGCTATACGCAAACATCACTAAAACAACAGATCCGATTCTTAATTTCACAGATAAATACTCAAAAGATGATGAAGATCTTCTATTGAAAGATTTTGATAAAGATTTCTCAGCATTAGGGGAAATTATTGAAATGAGATTTGAACTAGAAGATGGATTAATTGAACAGATTTCAACGAGTTTAAGCCACCCACCAGGAGCTTAAAAATAAATAGAGTGTTTAGATTATATTTAAACACTCTATTTATGTGATCTTATAATATTTGATTGGTTTCTGATGCATATTTACGGAATATCGGATTTTCGGTTCCTGCGGGGTTAGCTGGACGCCATAAACCATCTTCAATACCTTTAACAATAAGGTGGATAACAGCAGAATCAATTGCTGACATTAATGCTATGTTTACTGGTTCATTATTTGTATAACCTAATTCTACTTCTAACAATTCTTTGTAATCGACAAATCTAAATGCTCCAGCTGATACTTCATAAGATAAAATCGTTTTACTTGTCGTTACACTTGTTAAAATTTTCCCACTTCTAACATCTACAGCCCTAATATTTACCGTTACTTGATCGGCTCTATACTGACCAGAACCGCCAATGCCTAAATATCGAGCACCAACCCCACCAGTTTTAATATTAGAATCATAAGCAACAATGCCTCCTTCTATCATTACATTTGCAGATAACAAGGAAGGTAATGTTGAGCCATGATTACTAATCGATTCTTGTTTTTTTTGTGCAGCCCGAATAATCTTTCTTTCTGTTAATAAATTCTGTAAACCTTGTCTTTCTAATGGAAAAAACCATTCAGAATCGAGTAATGCCATCGTTAGAAGAGCCGTTCCCCCTTGTGGTACAGCCGTTGAAAAATTACTGTTTGGTTGAGGCTTATATTGTCCTGTTTGATCCCTAAAATCATAAACAGAAACATAAATTTTCCCTTGTGGTTTAGGTAGTGAAATCAGGTCGACATAACTTGCACCACGTTGCATCAATGTTGGTAGCTCAGAAGTATCTGGCACATCAATTGAGTTAGAACAACCTGAAATAATAAGTAATAAAAGTAACATTGAATATTTCATTGCTGATTCCTTAGCTTAGAAATTAATCTGGAGTGAGCCCACTAACTTGTATCTCAGAAGTTTCACCCGTTTCTTTATCAACAATTTGAATAAGCAATGCCCCTGAATCATCTACAATATTTAAGATGAAATCATCGGTAACTAACTGCCCAGTATTACCATTACCAACATCGGCAAGTAACTGACTAATTAGACGAGACTCTAAACTTGAAGTCAGACGATCTAGTGCTGATTCTTGTTCGAATAATGAATCATCTTGTGGTCCTTTATAATCATTAATCGCATTTGCACCAGCAAACAAATGGCTTGTATTTAGAGGGTTTCCCCCAAAATTAGGATTTACTGGTGTATACACAAGTTCACTAGCTTGGCTTAAGCTTATAATTGCACTGAATAAAATAAAGAAAATCATCCTTATTTTCATGTTACATCCTTAGATCTCTGGGAAATCGAGATCATACGTATCTTTAAATAATTTCTCCGTTTGCCACCTAACAATATATCTGTCCACCGCCTCTATAGCCTGCTCTGCTTTCTCTTCAGCCTGTCTTTGACCAGGAGAAAGCGCTCCTCGATAGATAACTTTGTCAAAATGATAAACCCCTATTATGCTTCCTGATAATGCTGTTGGCCTTTCTTTTACCGTTAGATTGACGTCTAAATCATTATGCTTACTGTTCATTTTTATCGAAAACGAAAAATAAAAATCTTTACCTAGACGAGTTAATGTTCTGTCTATTATTAATCCATCAATTTCAACAAGATCATCGACCTCATCAACACTGCTCTCTTCTAAAGCTTTTGGTGACTCTAAAATTATTCTATTTTCAGCACCATTAACAATAAGAGGAAATAAAAAGAAAATGCATATTTTAAATAAAATATAAAGTTTCATTATTTTAATCCTTCAAAATCATAACCTTTGGCCCAGAGCATTGCTTGTAACCTATTTCTTACATTTAATTTTTTAAATACATTATGCAAATGTGTCTTAACTGTATTCTCACTAACAAAAAGAGCACTCGCTATATCAACATTTGATGAACCAAATGAAAGAAGTTGTAATATTTCTTTTTCTCTTGTCGTTAGAGATACAGATGTCGTTAATATCCCATTTTGTTTTGAACGATATATTGAAATTAAGTCATTCGTTACTTTACGGCTAAGCCATAATTCACCATCAATTATCTTCTTAACACCTTCAGATATAATATTGACATTATCTCTTTCATAAAAAACACCAACAACACTGGGATATTTCATTATATTTTTTGTTATATTCTCGTCAGTTACATTAAATAATATTTCTTTCGCCTTTATCTTATACTCCGTTATTACAGATAAATATTGCTTATATTTTTTATCTGTTTGATTTTTAAAATCCAAAATAACTAACATTTCATCATCTTGATTTCCTTTAGTACTTAGTACCTCACAGTCAACTATCATTATTTTTTTATTAGATGTTTTCTCTAATAAATCAATAAGTAAAGAAGAGTACAAAGTTGGGTTTGAAGATAAATAATAAATGTTCATCTCTGCCCTCCATAAATGTTGTTATTTAAAACTAGTTCAAAAAGACTATATATCCACCGAATTATTAAGTAATAACTAAGTAGTTCATCGCTTGTTTCATTTTTGAGAAAAAATAATCACAATAAAAGCAGCACTTCTAGTACTTTAGTTTATTTATCTTATTAATAAATATCATAATAAAGTTTATGGTGCTTCTCTGAGTAAATTCCATACTTTTTAGGTAGCAAATGAGCTATCAAGAAAAGAGGGATACTGATATGAAAAAATTATCAGTAAATTATCTTTATTTATTAATGGCTGTCAGTAGTTATACATATGCAGATTTAGATTTAGGTATCAATGAATTTAATGCACCTAACGAGCTAACTGAATTATCAGAGCTCAATACTGGTCATAGCAATAATGCCATTGTAGAACTGACTAATTCGACCAATTCTCGAATAACTATTGTCCAACATAATGTAAATGGAGTGGGAAGTAATAAAGCAAAAGTAAAACAAGCTGGTTATAACAATACAGCGGCAGTATTACAGCTTGGGAGCAATAATACAGGGCTAGTCATCCAAAATGGTAACAATAATTCCGCCTCCCTAGATCAATGGGGTACAAATCATGAAGGCGCTATTTTACAAAATGGTAATGATAATATCGCCCATTTAAGACAAACGGGTAATGACAAGCAAAATGTAGTAAACCAAACAGGTGATTCAAATATTGCAGCGGCAGTGAATAAAAATAATGGTGCAGGTTTTTCCATTAATCAGACTGGCAATCAAGGAATTATCTTAGTAAATGGAATGGATAGATTCATATCCATCATAAATTAAAATCATTTCAAGGAAGTTTATTATGAAAAAGCTAGCAATCGCAATCTCAACTATCTTACTTTCTGGTGCAGTTTATGCCGGAAATACAGCAGATGTAGAGTTATTTAATGCAGATGATAATGACATTAATATTTTCCAATTATCTCCAGCTGTTGGTAATGACGCCGATGTATTAATCAGAAATTCAGATGATAATGAAGTCGATGTTTATCAAATGGGCCGCCATAACGAAGCTGTAGTTCGAGCTCGTAATGGCAGTGATGATAATGACCTAATGATAGAGCAAGATGGCCGCCATAATAGAGCTGTACTAAAAGCCCGCTTTGGTAGTGATGATAATAACTTATCTATTGAGCAAGATGGTCGTAATAATCTAGGTAAAGTTCTTGCTTATGGCAGTGATGATAACAATGGATTAATAGATCAACGTGGACGAAGCAATAAAGCCAATATCAATTTTGATAGTGCAGAAAATAATGTAAATAATAAAATTGTACAAAGAGGGCGTCGAAACGAAGGTGATATAAGCATCATGGGAGGTTCAGACAATGGAACTCTTAAAATTCACCAAAAAGGACATGATAACGATTCTACAATCCATGTTTATGGTGGGTCAGGTAATGATGCATTAACAAAAATTAATGGTAATGACAACACAACTTATACTGCATTCTATGCAGGTGCATCAGACAATGATACGAACATACGTATGAAAAATGATTCACTAGATAACACTGTTTACGCAGTTGTTGTTGGTGGTAGCTTTAATGAAGCAGATGTAACAATTGATGCAAGTAATGATAACTATCTTACTGTTGCTCAATGGGGCAGTGACTCTGATGCTACTCTTACTTTAGAAAACGGTTCAAATAATAACTGGATGATGGTTAACCAAACTAACAATGATTCAGCTACAGTTATGGCAGATAATAGTAGTAATAATATTGTTGTAATCACACAATTATAATTACTGCTACATAACTATTTAAAATATAAAAAAGCCCTGTATTTCTACAGGGCTTTTTATTTAGCGTATATCGAAATCAATTACTCTTCAGAAGAGAAACCTGCATTCAATAGTGCAGCTAAGTTATCAGTCGCTTGCTCAGCAGATGGCGCTTCTTGCGCTGCTGCTTTTTGCTTTTGACGTTCTTGGTGGTACGCGAAACCTGTACCCGCTGGAATTAGTCGACCAACGATTACGTTTTCTTTCAGACCACGTAGCTCATCACGCTTACCAGAAACAGCTGCTTCAGTAAGTACGCGCGTCGTTTCTTGGAACGATGCAGCAGAGATGAACGACTCAGTAGCAAGAGACGCTTTAGTAATACCTAGTAGATCACGTTCGAAACGAGCTGGTTGTTTGCCTTCTGCTTCAAGCAGACGGTTTGCAATCGTTACGTTAGCGAATTCTAGTTGCTCACCTTCAAGGAAGGTAGAGTCGCCAGAATGTGTAATCGTACACTTACGTAGCATTTGACGAACGATAGTTTCAATGTGCTTATCGTTAATCTTAACGCCTTGTAAGCGGTATACTTCTTGAACTTCGTTAGTGATGTATTCAGTCACTGCATGGATACCACGTAAACGTAGGATATCGTGCGGAGTTTCTGGACCATCAGAGATAACATCGCCACGTTCAACTTTATCACCATCAAAGATGTTAAGTTGACGGTGTTTATGAATCATTTCTTCATAAACTTCGTTGTTATCGTCACGAGTGATCAATAAGCGTACTTTACCTTTAGTTTCTTTACCAAACGCAACAATACCTGCGTGCTCAGCAAGAATTGCTGGCTCTTTAGGTTTACGAGCTTCAAATAAGTCCGCAACGCGTGGAAGACCACCGGTAATATCTTTAGTACCACTTGACGCTTGAGGAATACGAGCTAGTGTTTCACCGATACCTACGTTACCACCATCTGCAAGGTTAACAATCGCCTTACCAGGTAGGAAGTATTGTGCTGGCATTTCTGTGCCAGGGATCATGATGTCACGACCATTCGCATCAACAAGTTTCACTGTTGGACGCATGTCTTTACCAGCAGAAGCTCGCTCAGCCGCATCAAGGATAACAATTGAAGATAGACCTGTTAACTCATCAGTTTGAGTCGTAATTGTCACACCATCAATCATGTCCACGAATTGAACTTGACCTTGTACTTCTGTGATGATTGGCATTGTATGCGGGTCCCAAGCGGCGATCTTATCGCCTTGAACCACTGCATCACCATCTTTCTTAGAAAGAATAGTACCGTAAGAAAGCTTATAGCTCTCTTTTGTACGGCCATGCTCGTCAATAACTGTCAATTCAGAAGCACGAGAAGTAATAACTAAGTTACCTTCGCCATTTGTTACGTGCTTAGCATTATGAAGTTTAATCGAACCTGTCGTTTTAACTTGAATGCTGTTGTCTGCTGCAGCCGTAGATGCCGCACCACCGATGTGGAACGTACGCATCGTTAGCTGTGTACCAGGTTCACCGATTGATTGAGCAGCGATAACACCTACTGACTCACCTTGGTTTACCATGTGGCCACGAGCCAAGTCACGACCGTAACAGTTAGCACAACAACCGAAGTCAGCTTCACAGCTTACTACTGAACGTACTTTAATTTGGTCAACTGAGTTTTCTTCAACGATTTGACACTGCTTCTCATCAAGAAGCGTGTTACGTGGAAGAAGAATCTCATCTGTACCTGGTTTCAATACATCTTCAGCAACCACACGACCTAGAACACGCTCGTGTAGAGGCTCTTTAACATCACCACCTTCAATTAGAGGGATCATGGTTACACCTTCCAGTGTTCCACAGTCATCTAAGTGAACGACAACATCTTGAGCAACGTCAACTAAACGACGAGTCAGGTAACCTGAGTTCGCTGTTTTAAGTGCTGTATCGGCAAGACCTTTACGCGCACCATGCGTTGAGATGAAGTATTGGTTTACGTTTAGACCTTCACGGAAGTTCGCCGTGATAGGTGTTTCGATGATTGAACCATCAGGTTTCGCCATCAGACCACGCATACCAGCAAGCTGACGAATCTGAGCTGCAGAACCACGAGCACCGGAATCGGCCATCATGTAAACGCTGTTAAACGATTCTTGTTGCTCTTCTTCACCATCACGGTTAAGCACTGTTTCTGAAGACAAGTTATCCATCATCTCTTTAGCAACTTGTTCATTCGTTGCTGCCCAGATATCGATAACTTTGTTGTAACGTTCGCCTGCAGTTACAAGACCAGATTGGTACTGTTCTTGAATTTGCTTAACTTCTTCTTCTGCATCAGCAACTTTAGTGTACTTAGCATCAGGGATAACCATGTCATCGATACCAACAGACGCACCAGACAATGCTGCGTATGCGAAACCGGTGTACATGATTTGGTCAGCAAACACTACTGTGTCTTTTAGACCAAGAGAACGGTATGCTTCGTTTAGTAGGTTAGAGATTTGCTTCTTACCTAACTTCTGGTTAATGATGCTGTAAGGAAGACCTTCAGGAACGATCTGCCATAGCATTGCACGACCAACAGTCGTATCAACCAGTTTAGTTTCACGAGTTTCAATACCGTTTTCATCACGAAGAACTTCTGTGATTCGAACTTTAACGCGAGCATGTAACTCTGCACAACCTGTACGGTATGCTTTCTCAGCTTCAGCAAAACCTTCAAGGTACATGCCTTCGCCTTTCGCGTTAATTTTGTCACGTGTCATGTAGTACAGACCTAATACAACATCCTGAGAAGGAACGATGATTGGGTCGCCTGATGCTGGCGACAGAATGTTATTCGTCGACATCATTAGGGTACGTGCTTCTAATTGAGCTTCCAGAGTTAGAGGTACGTGTACCGCCATCTGGTCACCATCGAAGTCGGCGTTATATGCCGCACACACAAGTGGGTGAAGCTGAATCGCTTTACCTTCGATTAGTACTGGTTCAAACGCTTGAATACCAAGACGGTGAAGTGTTGGTGCACGGTTAAGCAGTACTGGGTGTTCACGAATTACGTCATCTAGGATATCCCAAACGATCGCTTCTTCACGCTCTACCATTTTCTTAGCAGCTTTGATTGTCGTAGCAAGGCCACGACCTTCTAATTTGCTGTAGATAAATGGTTTAAATAGTTCAAGTGCCATCTTCTTAGGAAGACCACACTGATGTAGACGAAGGTATGGACCTACTGTAATTACAGAACGACCAGAATAGTCTACACGTTTACCAAGCAAGTTCTGACGGAAACGACCTTGTTTACCCTTGATCATATCAGCAAGAGATTTCAGAGGACGCTTGTTAGAACCTGTAATCGCACGACCACGACGACCGTTATCAAGCAGCGCATCAACAGACTCTTGCAGCATACGTTTTTCGTTACGTACAATAATGTCTGGTGCAGCTAGGTCTAAAAGACGCTTCAAACGGTTGTTACGGTTAATCACACGACGGTATAAGTCATTTAGATCAGACGTAGCAAAACGACCGCCATCTAGTGGTACTAGAGGACGAAGATCTGGCGGAAGTACTGGTAGAACAGTTAAGATCATCCACTCTGGATTATTTCCAGATTGAACGAATGCTTCTACAAGTTTCAAACGCTTAGTCAGTTTCTTACGTTTTGTTTCAGAGTTAGTTGTTTCTAGCTCTTCACGCATGTTCTCGATTTCAGCTTGCATGTCCATTGAACCAAGCAAGTCTTTAATCGCTTCTGCACCCATCTTAGCAGTAAATTCGTCACCGAACTCTTCTAGCTTATCAAGGTATTCTTCTTCAGAAAGAAGTTGGCTGCGCTCTAAGTCAGTCATACCTGGCTCTGTAACCACATATGATTCAAAGTAAAGTACACGTTCGATATCACGTAGAGGAATGTCCATTAACAAACCAATACGAGATGGAAGTGACTTAAGGAACCAGATGTGTGCAACAGGAGACGCAAGCTCAATGTGGCCCATACGGTCACGACGAACTTTAGTTTGCGTTACTTCTACGCCACATTTTTCACAGATAACACCACGGTGCTTCAGGCGCTTATATTTACCACATAAGCACTCGTAGTCTTTAACTGGGCCAAAGATACGTGCACAGAAAAGACCGTCACGTTCTGGCTTAAAGGTACGATAGTTGATTGTTTCTGGCTTTTTAACTTCACCAAAAGACCATGAACGAATTTGGTCAGGTGAAGCAAGACCGATTTTGATTGCATCAAATTCTTCAGTCTTATGTTGTGCTTTCAGAAACTTTAATAAGTCTTTCACATTCGGCTCCTGTAAGGAGAAAAAAGGCGCTCGGCGAGCGCCTTATATTCTACCGAACAATCTCAATGAGATTATTCTTCGTCTTCTAACTCGATGTTGATACCAAGTGAGCGGATTTCTTTCAACAATACGTTGAATGATTCTGGCATACCTGGTTCCATACGATGATCGCCATCTACGATGTTCTTATACATCTTAGTACGACCGTTCACGTCATCCGACTTGACGGTTAGCATTTCTTGTAGGGTATATGCAGCACCATATGCTTCAAGTGCCCATACTTCCATCTCACCGAAACGCTGTCCACCGAACTGAGCTTTACCACCAAGTGGTTGCTGAGTTACAAGGCTGTAAGAGCCGGTAGAACGTGCGTGCATCTTGTCATCAACTAAGTGGTTTAGTTTTAGCATGTACATGTAACCAACAGTTACAGGACGCTCAAACGCATCACCAGTACGACCATCAAACAGTTTCAACTGACCAGATTCTGGTAGATCAACAAGTTTTAATAGCTCTTTAATTGATGATTCTGGAGCACCATCAAAGATTGGTGTTGCGATTGGTAAACCACCGCGTAAGTTCTTAACTAATGTACGAACTTCGTCATCAGACAGTGCAGCGATGTCTACTTCTTGGCGAGTTTCACCAAGATCGTATACTTTTTGTAAGAAGTTACGGAACTTATGTAGTTCTTGTTGCTCTTTAAGCATTTGGTTAAGTTTATCACCAACACCTTTTGCAGCAAGACCCATATGAACTTCAAGAATTTGACCGATGTTCATACGAGAAGGTACACCCAGTGGGTTCAGTACGATATCTACTGGCTGACCTTTTTCATCATAAGGCATGTCTTCAACAGGATTAATCTTAGAGATTACACCCTTGTTACCATGACGACCCGCCATCTTATCACCAGGCTGAATACGACGTTTTACCGCTAGGTAAACTTTAACGATTTTCAGTACGCCCGGAGCAAGATCATCACCTTGAGTGATCTTACGACGTTTAGTTTCGAATTTCTTATCGAACTCTGCTTTAAGCTCATCATATTGCTCAGCAAGCTGCTCAAGTTGATTTTGTTGTGATTCATCATCAAGAGTGATTTCTAACCACTGCTTGCGATCCATCGCATCAAGCTTAACTTCAGAAGTACCTGCAGCAATTAGAAGTGTGCGAACACGTGCTAATAAGCCACCTTCAAGAATCTGGAATTCTTCAGTGATGTCTTTCTTAGCTTCTTTAAGCTGCATTTGTTCGATTTCTAGAGCACGTTTGTCTTTTTCAACACCATCACGAGTAAATACTTGTACATCAATGATAGTACCTGAAACAGAGTTTGGTACACGTAGAGAAGAATCTTTAACATCAGATGCTTTTTCACCGAAGATAGCTCGTAGTAGCTTCTCTTCAGGAGTCAGTTGAGTTTCGCCTTTAGGCGTTACTTTACCAACTAGGATGTCACCACCCTTAACTTCAGCACCAATGTAAACAATACCTGATTCATCAAGTTTAGACAGCGCAGCTTCACCTACATTAGGGATATCTGCAGTGATCTCTTCTGAACCAAGTTTAGTATCACGAGCCACACAAGATAATTCTTGAATATGGATTGTCGTGAAACGGTCTTCCTGAACTACACGCTCAGATACAAGGATTGAATCCTCGAAGTTATAACCATTCCAAGGCATGAACGCGATACGCATGTTCTGACCAAGTGCAAGCTCACCAAGATCCGTTGAAGGACCATCAGCAAGTACATCACCACGAGTTACAGGTTCACCAGGAAGTACTGTAGGACGTTGGTTGATACACGTATTTTGGTTAGAACGAGTATACTTAGTTAAGTTGTAGATATCGATACCAGCTTCGCCAGGTACCAGTTCTTCTTCGTTCACTTTAATAACGATACGAGAAGCATCTACTGACTGAACCATACCGCCACGTTTAGCAACAGCAGTTACACCTGAGTCAACAGCTACATTACGTTCAATACCGGTACCAACTAAAGGCTTATCAGCTCTTAGTGTAGGTACTGCTTGACGTTGCATGTTCGCACCCATTAGGGCACGGTTCGCATCATCGTGTTCTAGGAACGGGATAAGCGATGCAGCTACAGATACAACTTGGTTTGTCGCGACATCCATATACTGGATGTGTTCACGAGGGTGCAGTCCAGATTCACCTTTCTGACGAGCGATGATAAGTTCATCAGCAAAAGTACCTTCTTCTGTTAACACGGCATTCGCCTGTGCAATAACAAAAGTACCTTCCTCGATAGCAGATAGGTAATCAACATCTTCAGTAACGACACCATCTACAACACGACGATATGGAGTTTCTAGGAAACCATACTCGTTACATTGTGCAAATGCTGATAATGAGTTAATTAGACCGATGTTTGGACCTTCTGGTGTTTCGATTGGACATAGGCGACCATAGTGAGTCGCGTGTACATCACGAACTTCGAAACCAGCACGCTCACGAGTTAGACCGCCAGGACCTAAAGCAGAAATACGACGTTTATGCGTAACTTCTGACAATGGGTTATTCTGATCCATAAATTGAGATAGCTGTGAAGAGCCAAAGAATTCTTTAACTGCAGCTGAGATCGGCTTAGCATTGATAAGATCTTGAGGCATAATTGCATCAAGGTCACCAAGACTTAAACGCTCACGAACAGCACGTTCTACACGAACTAAACCAACACGGAATTGGTTTTCTGCCATTTCGCCAACAGAACGAATACGACGGTTACCAAGGTGATCGATATCATCAACCTCGCCTTTACCGTTACGAATATCGATCAGCTTGCGCATAACCTCAATGATATCTGTTTCATCAAGAATGCCAGCGCCTTCATCGTTATCGCGACCAATTGAGCTATTGAACTTCATACGACCAACAGTCGATAAGTCATAGCGATCTTCAGAGAAGAATAGGCTTTCAAATAATGATTCAGCAGCTTCTTTTGTTGGTGGCTCGCCTGGGCGCATCATACGATAAACTTCAACTAGTGCCGATAAACGGTCAACTGTTGAATCTGCACGTAAAGTGTCAGAAATGTATGCACCATGATCAAGGTCATTCGTAAATAACACTTCGATCTTTTTGTGGCCAGCTTGAGATAAATTAGCAAGATCTTCTAAGCTAAACTCTTGGTTAGCTGCGATAATGATCTCACCAGTATCTTCATTCACATAATCGTGAGAAGCTACTTTACCTACGATATAATCTACTGGTACTTCGATATAATTTACTTCGTCTTTCGTCAATTGACGAATATGACGCGCAGTAATACGACGACCGGCTTCAACATAAACTTTGCCGTTCGATTCAATATCAAATGTTGCAGTCTCACCACGTAAACGCTCAGGAAGTAATTCCATCATCAGCGTTTGGTCTTTCACTTCAAATACAACTTTATCGAAGAATAAATCTAAGATTTCTTCTGTTGTTTTACGAAGTGCACGTAAGATGATCGTTGCTGGTAATTTACGACGACGGTCGATACGTACGAATAAGTTATCCTTAGGATCGAATTCGAAGTCTAACCATGAACCACGGTAAGGAATTACACGTGCGTTATAAAGAACTTTACCAGATGAATGGGTTTTACCCTTATCGCTGTCGAAGAAGACACCTGGGCTGCGGTGCAGCTGGGATACGATAACCCTTTCAGTACCATTGATTACAAAAGTACCATTGTCTGTCATAAGCGGAATTTCGCCCATGTAGACTTCTTGTTCTTTAATGTCTTTTACCGTGCCTGCAGGTGCGTCTTTATCGTACACAACTAAACGCAGTTTAACGCGTAGAGGTGCAGAATATGTAACACCGCGGATTTGACATTCTTTAACGTCAAATTCTGGCTCACGGAGATTGTAGCTAACGTATTCTAGCTTAGAGTTGCCGTTATAGCTCTGAATTGGAAAAACAGAACGGAAAGCAGCCTCAAGACCGTATTGCCCTTCAGGATCTTGCTCGATAAACTTAGTAAAAGAATCAAGCTGGATCGATAGCAAGTATGGTATGTCCAACACTTGTGGACGCTTACCAAAATCCTTACGGATGCGCTTTTTCTCTGTATAAGAGTAAACCATGGGGTTCCTCAGCTCGCTGATAAGTGACCCGAACCGTCCGCCTTCGAAAGGTTGGGACAGTGACTAATAACACTGTTTTCTGTAGGACATAATCTCTGATTGAGACTATGTTTTTTGCTCGGATATAGGGACTTTAAACAGTGTGAAATTACCCTAAACCCTACAGCGCAAAAAGGCCGGTGGTTAATAAACCACCAGCCATTAGCCGTTAGGCTATGAAACTAAGTAATAATTACTTGATTTCAACAGTCGCACCAGCTTCTTCTAGCTGTGCTTTAAGACCTTCAGCTTCAGCTTTGTCAACGCCTTCTTTTAGAGGTGCTGGAGCTGAGTCTACAAGACCTTTAGCTTCTTTCAGGCCAAGACCTGTAGCGCCACGTACTGCTTTGATTACAGAAACTTTGTTTCCGCCAACAGCAGTTAGGATTACGTCAAATTCAGTTTGCTCTTCAGCAGCTTCAGCAGAAGCACCGCCAGCAACTACTGCAGCAGCAGCAGTAACACCGAATTTTTCTTCCATAGCTTCGATAAGCTCAACAACTTGCATTACAGACATTTCTGCAACTGCGTCTAGGATTTGCTCGTTAGTAATAGACATAACAATTCTCTTTTAAGTCAACAATAATTTATTTTGTAATCAAATAAAGCAAGGCTTATGCCGCAGCTTCTTCTTTTTGATCACGAACAGCAGCGATAGTACGTACCAGTTTACCAGCAGAAGCTTCTTTCATGCACATCATTAGGCGTGCGATAGCTTCGTCGTAAGTTGGTAGTGTCGCTAGTACATCAGCATCAGTAACTGCGCCTTCAAATGCAGCAGCTTTGATCTCGAAGTCTTTATTCTCTTTAGCAAAGTCTTTAAAAAGACGTGCTGCAGCACCTGGGTGCTCGTTAGAGAATGCAAGTAGAGATGGACCAGTAAATGTGTCTTGTAGACACTCGTACTGAGTACCTTCTACTGCACGACGTGCTAAAGTGTTACGAACAACTCTCATGTAAACACCCGCTTCACGCGCTTGTTTACGTAGAGAAGTCATCGCGCCAACAGTAACGCCACGAGAATCAGCTACAACTGCAGAAAGTGCACCACTGGCTGCTTCGTTGACTTCAGCAACAATTGCTTTTTTGTCTTGAAGATTTAAAGCCATTTGGATTAACCTCTGGTTGTGATTACACCACTCACTACAAAATGTAGGAGAGTAATTACGATGCAGTCCCAGAAAACCAATTTTTAAAAACTAGCTTTTAGTTCGGGCACCGTCTACGCAGGTTTTATTAAGCTCTTTCGAGCGCCTACGGTCTTGGACGGAGACTATTCAATTAAAAATCAAACAGCCCCAACCATAAATTTGATAAGCGCAAAATTATACACAAATTCTACGCTTTTGCAAATTAGTTTGTAGCAGTATCTAGAGTCGCTTGATCTAGAGATACGCCAGCACCCATTGTAGTTGAGATGCTTACCTTCTTCAGGAAAACACCTTTCGCTGAAGTTGGTTTTGCTTTCTTAAGTGCAACTAAAAGAGCTTCTAGGTTCTCTTTAAGTTGAGCAGCATCAAAATCCACTTTACCGATAGTAGTATGGATGATGCCGTTTTTGTCGTTACGGTAACGAACCTGACCAGCTTTAGCATTTTTAACAGCTTGAGCAACGTTAGGGGTTACAGTACCAACTTTAGGGTTTGGCATAAGACCACGAGGACCTAGGATTGTACCTAGTTGACCAACAACACGCATTGCATCTGGAGAAGCAACAACAACGTCAAAGTTCATTTCGCCTTTCTTAACTAGCTCAGCAAGGTCTTCCATGCCTACTAGATCAGCGCCAGCTTCTTTAGCTGCTTCTGCGTTTGCACCTTGAGTGAACACAGCAACACGGATATCACGACCAGTACCGTGAGGTAGTACAGTTGCACCACGTACGTTTTGATCTGATTTACGTGCATCAATGCCAAGGTTAACAGCAACGTCAACACTTTCATTGAATTTTGCAGTAGCTAATTCTTTAAGAAGAGCAACAGCTTCGTTGATTTCGTAGTCTTTAGTAACTTCCACTTTTTCGCGGATATTACGCATACGCTTAGTAAGTTTAGCCATGTTATTAACCCTCTACCACTAGACCCATTGAACGAGCAGTACCAGCAATTGAACGCTTCATAGCTTCAATGTCAGCACCAGTCATGTCCGCAGCTTTAGTTTCTGCGATCTCTTGAATTTGAGCGTCAGTAACAGTACCAACTTTCTCACTGTTTGGACGACCAGAACCAGACTTAACGCCAGCAGCTTTCTTAAGAAGAACAGCAGCAGGTGGAGTCTTAGTTACAAACGTAAAAGAACGGTCGTTGTATACAGAGATAACAACTGGAGTAGGTAGACCTTTCTCAACAGATTCTGTTCTTGCGTTAAACGCTTTACAGAATTCCATGATGTTCACACCGTGTTGACCTAGAGCAGGACCAACTGGTGGACTTGGGTTCGCCATACCTGCTGCAACTTGCAGTTTGATATAAGCTTCAACTTTCTTAGCCATAATATTTCCTAATTTTGGGTTCAAACGCCATCCAACTGGATTAGCTCCCCGTTAACAAAAACGCGCGAAATTATAATAATAATCCGCGCGCTTTACAATAGCTTTGCTGATTTTTCGATCAGTTTTTTTCTACTTGGCTAAACTCTAGTTCAACTGGAGTTGCGCGACCAAAGATAGAAACTGATACTTTGATTCGACTTTTTTCATAATCGACTTCTTCAACAGTACCATTAAAGTCAGCGAATGGACCTTCGGTAACACGAACCACTTCACCAGCTTCAAACAATGTCTTAGGACGAGGAGCTTCGCTCGCTTGTTCAAGACGATTCAAAATAGCATCCGCTTCTTTATCAGTGATTGGTGCTGGGCGATCTGAAGTACCACCAATGAACCCCATAACACGTGGAATGCTACGTACCAAGTGCCATGATTCATCATTCATGATCATTTGCACTAATACGTAACCTGGGAAAAATTTACGTTCGCTTTTACGACGTTGGCCAGCACGCATTTCTACCACTTCTTCAGTTGGTACAAGTACTTCGCCAAATAACTCTTCCATGTTATGAATTTTAATATGTTCGCGTAGCGATTGTGATACACGACCTTCAAAACCTGAAAAGGCTTGAACTACATACCAACGTTTCTTTGGAGCTTCACTCATGATCACTTATCCTCAAACACCTGTGATTAAGCCAATTAGTCTAACCATAATACCATCAATACCCCATAAAATCAGAGCCATTACGATACATACAGCAAGAACAATGAAAGTTGTTTGCGTTGTTTCTTGGCGTGTAGGCCAAACAACTTTACGTACTTCCATTCTTGATTCGCGAGCAAATGCAATTGCAGTTTGACCTTTTGCTGTGAAGGCAGCAATACCACCAGCAGCAGCAATCAATGCAACTACACCGGCAGCTCGAATAACAACAGACAAATCAGCTAGTAAATAATTACCTATAACCGCAGCAGAAAGTAGTACTAGAACTAGTAGCCACTTAATTGTATCAACTGCGCCTGAAGTTTCTGTCGTCTCAGTATTTGTTTTCATAAACCAACCTGTGACATAACTAAAATCATTTTCCATCATTAGACAGAAATTCAAAAACAAGAGTAAATATACCCTACTCTCTTCATCCTATAAACCAGCGATTTGCTAATTTATCTGCGCTGTGCTCTGCATTTTCTTAAAATTGTAGAGCAAAAATAAAACAACACACAATACAACGCAGAAAAAGGGCATCGAATGATGCCCTTTTTATTAGTACTTAGTCAAATCTTAAGCAAAGATTTTAGCAACAACACCAGCACCAACTGTACGGCCACCTTCACGGATTGCGAAGCGTAGACCTTCGTCCATTGCGATTGGAGCAATTAGCTCAACCGTCATTTGAACGTTGTCACCAGGCATTACCATTTCAACACCTTCTGGAAGTGTGATATCGCCAGTTACGTCCGTTGTACGGAAGTAAAA
>NZ_MSCP01000001.1:2517000-2522736 GCF_002954715.1 Aliivibrio sifiae
ATGATAGTCCCTCTAGGTACGGCTATTGGTGGCATATAATATGACCACGTAACCAAAAAAATTCATTTGAAATAATAAAGGAAAAATAGGAGATGGAGCGTGCAGCGGGAATCGAACCCGCATCATCAGCTTGGAAGGCTGAGGTAATAGCCATTATACGATGCACGCAATGTAACTCGACAGAGCTATTTTACCTTGAAATATGGTGGAGGGGGACGGATTCGAACCATCGAAGCTTTCGCGGCAGATTTACAGTCTGCTCCCTTTGGCCACTCGGGAACCCCTCCAAATTTTAATTTCTTTATAACTAAAATTAGAAATAAAGAAAATGGTGCCGACTACCGGAGTCGAACTGGTGACCTACTGATTACAAGTCAGTTGCTCTACCTACTGAGCTAAGTCGGCACAATTGGTGCGCATTCTAGTTAATCTCGAAATATCATGCAACTTAAAAATCAAATAAAATGCGTTTTTTTACTTTTTCAATACAATTTATGTATATTCAAGCAAATTCATCGTTGAAAATAAGATAAGAACACTTTTTTCTTATTCTACCTTATTGTATTGTTCACTCTTCATTATCTCCAACTGGTAAACAATGTGAGTTCTTATTTAACTTTTTCTCGTGAAAACTGGGCTGAATTACGAAATTCAACCCCTTTAACATTAACCGAGCAGGAACTTATACACTTACGAGGTATTAATGAAGAAATCAATATAAGTGAGGTTGAAGAAATCTACCTTCCACTAATTCGACTACTCCAACTAAATATTGAAAATCATAGAGAGAAAAATGCCATTTTAGAACACTTTCTCTTAAATGATGCGATTAACTCACCTTTCATTATCGGCATTGCTGGAAGCGTTGCTGTCGGTAAAAGCACAACAGCAAGAATCATTCAAACTCTACTCAATCAACTAATCCCAAGTCTAAAGACAGAGCTTATTACCACTGATGGATTTCTATATCCTAATCAAGTATTAAATGATAAAGCGATAATGCATAGAAAAGGATTCCCTGAATCTTATGATATGTCCTCTCTTGTATCATTTATTGCAGATGTAAAAGGCGGGAAACTCAACGTAGAAGCTCCTACTTATTCGCATCTCACTTATGATATTACAGAAGAAAAAAAAATCATTTCTAAACCTGACATCCTGATTATTGAGGGTTTAAACGTATTACAAAATAGTTATGACTATCCTAATAAGCAGCATAATCGATTTGTTTCTGACTTTTTGGATTTTTCAATTTATGTTGATGCCTCTAAAGAGCAATTAAAACAATGGTATGTTGAGCGATTTTTGAAACTTCGAACAAGTGCTTTCAAGCAGAAAGGCGCTTATTTTTCTCATTACACTGAATTATCGATAGAAAAATCAATAGAAAAAGCACAGCACATATGGGACACAATAAATGGTCTAAATTTAGAAGAAAATATATTACCAACGAAAAACAGAGCTAGTTTGATTTTATCAAAAACAAAAAATCACTCGGTTAACAATGTTTCAATAAGAAAATAATCAATGCTTTTTAATTGATATTTCACCACCAACAAATGAAGTGGTGTTCCCATTGATGTCTAATAATATAGCACCTTGTGCATCAATACCTTTACAGACACCTTCAATGTTAGTTGTGCCTAACTGTAATATAATGTGTTTATCCATATAGTTATCAAGTGTCTTCCAGCGTTCAATAAATGAACTTAATCCATTTTTTTCAAACTCTAACATCACTTCATGCAAAGAACTCAATAGTTCATTTGCTAGCTTATTCCTCTGATTTTTTTTCTTTAAAATTGATTTCAGGTCGACCCATGGTTGCCCTATTTCATTACTAAAACGTTCATCAAGATCCACATTAATCCCTACGCCTATAACAACGTGTGCAGCCCCGCCAGACTGAGCTGAAAGTTCAATCAAAACACCAGCTAATTTTTTATCATTCCAATAGATATCATTCGGCCACTTCAACTTTAAATTAGAACAACCAAGTTTTTCTAGAGCATTTACAACAGCAATACCAACAGCAAGACTTAACCCCATAGTAGCTGCTAAACCATTTTCAAGCTTCCAATACAAAGAAAAATAAATATTACTCCCAAAAGGAGATACCCAAGAACGTCCCCTTCTACCTCTTCCTGATGTTTGGTATTCTGCGAAGCAAGATTGACCAGATTCTAAGTCTTCCATTTTATTTAATAGGTATTGATTGGTTGAATCAATCACACCTAAAAGAACTGGTTCAGGCAATTTTTTATAAATAACCTTATTAGAAGAAAGGAGTTCAATAGGTGTAGATAACGCGTAACCCTTTCCTTTAATCTTGTAAATTAATAGACCCCAATCTTGAATTGTTGATATATGCTTACTGATCGCTGAACGAGAAATTTTCAAGTGATTACCTAGAGCTTCTCCTGAATGAAACTGTCCATCACTCAACTGTTGGAGTATTGCTAATTTTTTAGAATGCTCTTTCATTAAACAACTCCGATAAAAAAGTTTCTTTAGTTCCAGAGTAAAACCTGACTTCATGCTCTAGCTCTATTTTGTACATCTCAAATATTTTATTTTTCACATAATTAGCTAATTCTAAAACGTCTGCAGATGTGGCATTACCATTATTGACTAGAACAAGCGCTTGTTCTTTATGAACTCCAGCCCCGTTAATTTCAAATCCTTTAAGACCTGCATTATCAATCAACCACCCTGCTGCAATTTTCTTTTTATTTCCAAATGGATACGCTGGAATATTAGGGTATTCAATGACTAAATCTCTATAATGTTCATTAGAAATAATTGGGTTTTTAAAAAAACTGCCTGCATTACCTAATACTTTTGGATCTGGTAATTTGGTATTTCGAATATTACATATTTTTTCGTATACTTCTTTTACCGTTACTCCACTTTTATTTAAACTAGCTAATGGACCATAGCTTAATAATGGTTCCCATTTTTTAGTTAAACGTAAAGTAACCGCTGTAATTATCACCTTATCTTTTAGTTGTTGTTTAAAAATCGAATCTCTATAACCAAAAAGACATTGATCATTATTTAGTTTCTTTATTTTTAATGTGGTTAAGTCCAAATATTCAACAGAATCGCAAAGATCCTTTAACTCAACCCCATAAGCCCCAATGTTTTGTATGGGAGAAGAACCGACGCACCCTGGAATCATTGCAAGATTTTCAACACCGTAATAATTATTGTCGACACACCATTCGACAAAAGAAGGCCAATCTTCACCACTTGATACCTTGATTAGGTAACTACTTTCAAGCTCATTCACCTGTTTACCAAAAAGTCGATTGAGGACAACTATTCCAGAAAAACCCCCACAAAACAATGTATTACTCCCTCGACCTAAAGGCAGCTTTTTATATCTAGAGTATTCTTCACATGACCAAATATAAACTAAATCTTGAGTACTTTCGGCCTCTAAGATCAGATCTGCATTCTCATTTAAAGAAAAACTATTGTAAGATTTTAAGTTTTTAGTAGATAAAATTTTCATATCGGCTGTATTTAAAAGACTAAATTAAGTACATTCTAACTTAATACAAAACAACTATATAGAATACTACCAATGAATCTTACCGTTTCTTATTTAGAAAAAATTCGTCTTCCATTTCTACATAAACTATATAAAGATAATTATCCATCAGGAAAACCTAAAGGGAATGAAGAAATAGTCGTACTAGAAACAAATAAAAAAATCATTGGTTCTATACGAATAAAGGCTTACGAAGATTGTCACTTTCTAACTGGCATGATGATTACAAAAGAAATGAGACAACAAAATTTGGGCAGTTATTTATTACAACAGCTGGCGCCATTCCTACCACTAAATACCTCTTATTGCCTATGTGAACCAAGCTTAACTAATTTTTATATACAAAATAGCTTCAAACGTGCTGAGTACAACTCAGTGCCTAATTCGATTAAAGTCAAATATGACCGTTATACAAAAGATGGCAAAACCTTAGACATTTTAGTATATAAAAATCCAACTATTTGATATTACTCTCGGCAATAGCCGTTTAGTTTGCTAAAATTATCGATCTTATATTGATAATTTAATGATCGGTTATGAATTCAAAACCTCAAGAAAGTAAAGAACAGCTATCTAAGCTCCCAATGTTGTCTCAAAATCCTGAGAATATTAAGACTCTTCATTCGGCTGAGGATTTTCGGTATGAGCTTTTAAGGCAAATAGAAAAAGCTAAACACCGTATTTATATCGTAGCTCTTTATTTAGAGAACGATGATGCTGGACGCGAGATATTTACAGCACTATATGAAGCGAAGCAGAAACAACCAACTCTTGATATTAATGTTCTTGTTGATTGGCATAGAGCACAACGGGGACTAATAGGTGCAGAAGCAAGTGATGGTAACGCTGCTCTTTATCGGGAATTTTCTGAAAAATATAAACATTCTATAAATGTCTTAGGTGTTCCGGTTCGTAATAAAGAAGTATTTGGTGTTCTTCATCTCAAAGGCTTTATTTTTGATGATACGGTTATCTACAGTGGTGCAAGCCTAAATGATGTGTATTTGGCCCATAAAGAAAAATATCGTTTCGACCGATATCATATTTTAGCTAATGCTTTTTTAGCTAACTCAATGGTTTCATTTATCAATAAAACATTAGTATCCAGCCCTGCTGTAAATTGCTTATCACAGCAAAATCGCCCTAATACAAAAACTTTACGACCTGCAATAAAAGAACTTCGAAAACAGCTTAGTTTAGCAAATTATCAATTCACGCCTCAAATGCGAAAAGCAGGAGAAGTAGGTATTACACCTTTGGTTGGCCTTGGACGTAAAGGAAATAAATTAAACAACCATATAAAGCTGCTATTAGCGTCTGCAACGTTTGAAATTACAATTTGCACACCTTATTTCAACTTTCCTAAACCAATAGCAAAAGAGCTTAGAAAAGCCTTACAACGCGGTGTAAAAGTAACTATCATTGTTGGAGATAAAACAGCCAATGATTTTTATATATCACCAGAAGAAGAATTTAGAACTATTGCTGGTTTACCTTATTTATACGAAATAAACCTTAGAACTTTTGCTAAAGCAAATGAATCATCAATCGCAAATAGACAATTATCACTTCATTTATGGAAACATGAAAATAACAGTTTCCACTTAAAAGGTGTTTGGGTTGATAATGAATTCACTCTAATTACTGGTAGTAACTTAAATCCAAGAGCTTGGAAGCTTGATTTAGAAAATGGATTATTATTGCAAGATCCTGAACAATTACTTCTTGAAGAGAAGCAATCTGAATTGAACGTAATATTAAAACATACCCAAGTAATTGGTTCATATAAGCAAATTGATAAGTTAGATAGTTATCCTTCAGAGGTAAAACGCTTAATAAAACGAATCAAGCGTATTAAAGCAGATCATATCTTAAATCAAATTCTATAGTTAATAAATTAAAGCATGAGAGCGAGACGATCTCATGCTTTTTTATCAAGTAAAATACTTTTCACGTAGCCTTTTCAAAACATTCTAAATCCCCAGAATAAACGTCACATAAAATATCAGAAACCCATTGATATACTATTAAGCTCATATTACTTACCACCAATGTCAAATATTTTACTATTCAAACTTATATTAATACCTCAATATTTAACTAAGGTATTTACTTATAGACAGAATATATTTTACAGACGTAAAAAAGCCCTAATCTTTCGATTAGGGCTTTTTAGTATA
>NZ_MSCP01000002.1:0-520 GCF_002954715.1 Aliivibrio sifiae
TCGGTACCATTAATCGTCATGGTCACCACATCATTCTCGCTGATGTCACCACCGATTGCGGTGCCGATTACCGCAATAGTTTGTCCACTTTCTGCTGCGTTAATCACGTCATCTTCGGTGATATCAGCCACCGTGACAGTGCCTGCATCTGCAACCAGATCGACCGTATGAGTTGAAGTTGCAGTACTATTAGTTGTGTTGCCTGCTGCATCGGTTGATGCCACGCTCACTTCAAACTCGGTATCGTTAGCCAGATCATTGCCCGCTACATCGACACTCCAGTTGCCATTTTCATCAACCGTGGTTTGGTAATCGGTACCATTAATCGTCATGGTCACCACATCGTTTTCACTGATGTCGCCACCCGTTGCAGTACCTGTGACCGCAATAGTTTGTCCGCTTTCTACTGCATTAATCACGTCATCTGCCGTGATATCAGCTACCGTCACGGTGCCTGCATCCGCCGATGTATCTACTGTATGAGTTGAGGTCGCAGTGCTTTCGATTATATTACCCGCTG
>NZ_MSCP01000002.1:3009-308142 GCF_002954715.1 Aliivibrio sifiae
ACCACCCGTTGCTGTGCCCGTTACCGCAATAGTTTGTCCGCTTTCTGCCGCGTTAATCACGTCATCTGTCGTGATTAATGCCACCGTTACGGTACCTGCATCTGCAACCAGATCGACCGTGTGGGTTGATGTCGCAATGCTGTTTACTTCGTTGCCCGCCGCATCGGTTGATGCCACGCTTACCTCGAACTCGGTGTCGGCTGCAAGATCGGCGCCCGCCACATCCACTGTCCAGTTACCATTTTCATCAACCGTAGTGTCGTAAGCCTGACCATTGATGGTCATGCTCACCACATCGTTTTCACCGATGTCGCCACCCGTGGCTGTGCCCGTTACCGCAATAGTTTGTCCACTTTCTGCTGCATTAATCACGTCATCTGCCGTGATATCAGCTACCGTCACGGTGCCTGCATCCGCCGATGTATCTACTGTATGAGTTGAGGTCGCAGTGCTGTTGACTTCGTTGCCCGCTGCGTCCGTTGACGCCACGCTTACTTCGAACTCGGTGTCCGCAGCCAAATCGCTACCCGCAACATCGACACTCCAATTACCGTTTTCATCAACCGTGGTTTGGTAAGCCTGACCATTTATGGTCATGGTCACCACATCATTTTCACTGATGTCACCACCGATTGCCGTACCTGTCACTGCGATGGTTTGTCCACTTTCTGCCGCATTAATCACGTCATCTTCGGTGATATCGGCAACAGTTACTGTGCCAGCTTCTGCAACCAGATCAACCGTATGGGTTGAGGTCGCAGTACTTTCGATTGTATTACCCGCTGCATCGGTTGATGCCACGCTCACTTCAAACTCGGTATCGTTAGCTAGGTCACTGCCCGCCACATCAACACTCCAGTTGCCATTTTCATCAACCGTAGTTTGGTAAGCCTGACCATTGATGGTCATGCTCACCACATCGTTTTCACCGATGTCGCCACCCGTGGCTGTGCCCGTTACCGCAATAGTTTGTCCACTTTCTGCTGCATTAATCACGTCATCTGCCGTGATATCAGCTACCGTCACGGTGCCTGCATCCGCCGATGTATCTACTGTATGAGTTGAGGTCGCAGTGCTGTTTACTTCGTTGCCCGCCGCATCGGTTGACGCTACGCTTACCTCGAACTCGGTGTCGGCTGCAAGATCGGCGCCCGCCACATCCACTGTCCAGTTACCGTTCGCATCAACCGTGGTTTGGTAAGCCTGACCATTGATGGTCATGGTCACCACATCATTCTCGCTGATGTCACCACCGATTGCCGTACCTGTCACTGCGATGGTTTGTCCGCTTTCTGCTGCATTAATCACGTCATCTGCCGTGATATCAGCTACCGTGACAGTGCCCGCGTCCGCTGAGGTATCTAACTCAAAAGCAGTTTTATTTGATTCAGGACCTGACCGCCCCGAACTATCTGTAATATCAGCAATAAACTCATGGGTCCCGTCATCAGGTACCGAAACCGAAAGTTCAATCTTTCCATTAACAATGTCATTTTCAGTAATCAAATACTTACTAACAATATTACCTGCACTATCACGTAATTCGAGTCTATCGCCATTTTCTGTACCTAAAGGTAAAATAACGTCAACTTGAATACCATCAACAGCATTAATTCCGTTAATAACACCGTTACTATCCATTTCAGTTATCGAGATACTTGGAGCGATCTTTACAACGTCATTATTTATTCCTGATATATCAAAACTTCCAGTCTCTCTGAAAGACTTATACTGCTCTAATAATGTTAAACTCTGAGTTCTTGATAAACCAATAGCTTCTAATGACGAAGTATCAAAATTCGTTTCTGCAATTGTACTTTTACCTATACGTTGAATCTCAGTAGAAGCAGTTAGGCTGGAACCACTCTCTTCACCTGCTGCAGGAGATTCGGATACCACACTAGGATCTTCTCCATTAGCGATAGCATTAAGTATGCTATTAATATCATTTTCTTCAGTCGAGTCAGCTACATCAACTGATATTTCACCTGATTCATGCTCTACAATAATTTCACCAGGCAGTATCGCCTCACCTGGATTAATCAATTTCAGACTACCGTTTGTATCAATAATGATGATCTGTTGTTCTGATGTTATTAAAGCCATGATATTAATTCCCAAATCCATTTATAAGCAAAGAGTATTTATTGCAACAATGCTAATCACACACTCCATTTATTCATCATATACGCAACAAGCTCGCTACATGATAAAAAAAGTAGAAAACAGCCAAAGAAATGAGTCGAAAATCAATTTTATTCTTCGTTATTTTAACTAGGTCACAAAACGTGATATTAATTCCACTTTATTTAGGCAAACAATGGTTCAAACTAAATATTTCCAAGTGATTAATATCAAAAACCCGATCAAAGTCTTATATGTAATACTTTTTTATTCATATTTAGATTGTGATTTTAAAAACCACGTCAAGTTAACTATTCTTTTAATATGAGAAACTATTAATTCATAAGTTTTCAATAGGTTAAACTTTGCTTTTTAAATAGATATCACGTAGCATTTCATTAATGCAAATTAAACAAAAAAACTACGAATTAGTGACAATTAACTTATTACTGAATAGCTACTTTTTACTAAATGTCATGTTCACTGCTCCCATAATTTAAGATGCCGTGATTAGGAGAAACACTTTGAAATGGATGAAACTTGCGACTTACAGTAGCTTGCTAGTTTTGAGTGTATCAGCTCAAGCACAAACGTTAGAGCAAGCAATATCACAGACACTAACAACTAACCCAGAAGTAAAGAAAGCATATAATGCTTATTTAAGTTTTGTGGCAGATAGTGATAGTGTTTCGGGAAACTATTTACCATCGATTGATTTAGATGCTGGTATTGGCTACGAACAAATTAATCCAGCAAGCGGTAATGATACGGATCTAACACGTAAAGATGCGACTTTATCCTTAACTCAATTAATTTGGGATGGATCCAATACTATTAATGATATGGATCGGACGGATGCAGAAGCTGAATCAGCCCGTCTACAACTGATCTCTTTAGCTGAAAATAAAGCATTAGATGTTTCCCAAGTATATTTGGATGCGGTAAAAGCAACTGAAATTCTTGCGCTATCTGAAAGTAATCTTTCAATTCATAAAAAGATCTATAAAGACATTAAAAAAAGAGCCTATTCAGGAATAGGCTCTACAGCTGATGTATCTCAAATAGAAGCTCGTATTGCTAGAGCTCACGGTAATCTACTTGCAGCTCAAAATAATTTGTTTGATACACATACTGTGTTTACACAAATTGTAGGTTCCCCACCTCAAGCACTCATTTATCCTAGAGCAGATGCCAATACTCTGCCTCTAAGTTTACAGGAAGGTATTGAACGAGCTTATGAGCATCACCCTGTTATTTTAACTGCACAGTCAGATATACAAGCAGCTAAATATCAATATGCGCAATCAAAAAGCACAAATTACCCAACGTTTTCTTTAGAAGCTGCACAAACATGGCGTGATGATGCTGGCGGTATTGAAGGGAACAGCGATGAATTTTCAGCAATGATCCGCATGCGTTATAATTTATACAACGGCGGTAGTGACAGTGCTCTTTCTGATAAGAGTGCATATCAATTGAACATGGCAAAAGACTTACGTGACAGTGCTTATCGTAATGTTGAAGAAGGATTTCGTCTGTCATGGAGTGCCTTAGATTTAACACTACAACAAAAAGAATTTTTAGCGGATCATGTAGATGCTGCTTCAGATACCGTTATTGCTTATGAAAAACAATATCGTATAGGCAAGCGTACATTACTTGATTTATTAAATACTGAAAATGAGTTGTTTGAAGCTCGTAAGTCTTATTTAGATGCTCACTATTCTGAACAATTTGCAAAATTTAGAGTTTTACATGCAACAGGCACACTTTTACCTTCGCTATTGATAGATACACCTAAAGAGTGGAAGCCAAACCAGTCTAAAGAAGAGGAGAAATAAGAATGAAAAATCTAATTTACCCAACACTTATTACGTCTCTTTTTTTAACAGCCTGTGTATCTGGAGACAAAGACTACATTGAGACTCCGAAATCCGATCAAATTGCCGATCTAAGAGACGATGATTACGATGGTGTAATTAACGCAAGAGATATTTGCCCAGGTACTCCTCAGGGGGCTGAAATTGACAATGATGGCTGTGCGGAATATGTAGAATATTCAGATAAAAAAGATCTTAAAATTCTTTTTGCTAATAACTCTTCTGAAATTTCACCCATTTTTAAAAGTGAAATTAGAACAATGGCTGAATTCTTAAACGAATACAAAGAAGCCTCAATTCAGTTGCAAGGTTTTGCAAGTCAACAAGGTAATGCTGAATATAATATTCGCCTTTCAGAACTACGAGCATCAGCAGTAAGAGTCGCGTTAATCAAATATGGTGTAGAACCAGATAGAATTGAAACCATTGGTTTTGGGGATACGCTACTAACAGCAAAAGGGGATTCAGCCGTTAGTCATGCTTTAAACCGTCGTGTAGTGGCAACAGTTGTTGGCTTTAAAGGTGACGTAGTAAACGAGTGGAACATCTTCACACGTAAGAAAAAATAGAACACTAATGATAATAGCGTAAACAAAAAAGAGGCCGTGAATTCACAGCCTCTTTTTTATTGAAAGTTAACTAACTAACCCCTCTTACTTTTCCTGTTTTTAGCTCATTTAAGACCTGGCTTTTAGGTCCATCAGCAATGATATGTCCTTTCTCCATAACAATAATACGGTCAACGACATCAAGCATTGACGTTTTATGAGTGATCAGAATTAAGGTTTCAGAGGATTTTAAGTGTGATAACTGATTCTTAAATAACATCTCAGAACGATTATCCATACTACTTGTTGGTTCATCTAATAATAATACTGGAGGGCGCCCAATAAGTGCTCGAGCGATAGCAACTGATTGACGTTGGCCACCAGAAAGCAGTAATCCCCCCTCTCCAACTTGACGCTCTAATCCTGCAGGATCTTGTTGTGTAAATGCAGTAACACCAGCCCGATTTGCAGCATCCATCATTTCAGCATCATCGGATAACTCTCGCCCTAAAATAATATTTTCTCTAATAGAACCATAAAATAGAGTAATGTCTTGCGGTACACAGCCTATATTACGTCGTACATCAACGTGATGAAGCTGAGAGATATCTGTATCATCTATTCGAACAGAACCTTCAGTAGCTTGATATAACCCCATGATAAGACGTTCTAGCGTTGTTTTTCCAGATCCAATCCGACCAATAATGGCAACTTTTTCTCCAGGATTAATCGTAAGGCTAATGTCTCTAACCGCTGCAACTTGAGATTCTGGATAACTAAAATTCACCTTATCTAGTTCAATTTTTCCTTGAAGTATCGGGCGATGGATATAACGCTTCTCTTCTTCTTGTTCATCAGGCATTGCCATCAATTGCTCAATAATCGTCATTGATGATTTAGCTTGATTATAACGTGTAGATAACAGTGATATTTGAACTAATGGCCCAATGGCTTTGCCACTAAGCATTGTTGAAGCAATCAATGCCCCCATAGTTAAATCACCATTAGCAATCAGATAAACACCAACAATAATCATCCCGATATTAACCGCTTGTTGTACAAAGCCAGCCATATTTTGAATTGAATCAGTAATACGTCTGCTTTTGATGCTCCAATTTGAGATATGTGTTACTGCTTCTTCCCATTTATATTGAAACTGACTCTGAGCATTAAAAATCTTTAATGTTTCTAAACCAACTAAACTCTCAATTAAATTGGCATATTTTTGCGAAGCCAGGCGAGAACCTTCTTCTATTGTTTTCTTCAAAGGGCCTTGGATAATTGCAGCATGGATCAACAACAAAACAATACCAACGATAGGAACAAGAACAATTGGCCCTGCAACAAGATAAATAACGAACAAAAATAATAAGGCAAACGGAAGATCGATCAATGCAGCTATCGTTGCTGAAGTAAAAAACTCTCGAATAGATTCAAATTCTTGTAGATGCCTAGCAAAAGCACCTACAGATGGCGGCCTAGCCTCCATCCGAATACCCAGTACTTTCTGAAATAATTTAGATGAAATTAATACATCTGATTTTTTTCCAGCAACATCAATGAAATAGCCTCGCACATATTTCAGAATAAAATCAAAAATAAAGACAACAAAAATACCAGATGCTAGTACCCACAATGATTCGAAAGCTAAATTTGGCACCACCTTGTCATATACTAATCGAGTAAACATTGGTGTCGCAATCGCAAAGATATTAATTAATATAGAGGCAATGAAAACATCACGGTAGATATGTTTAGACTCAAACAAGGTACTCCAAAACCAATGTCCTTCTCGCTTCTTTAATATTTCAGGAGAACGATCGTCATATCTAAATTGTTTTTTCAACAGAAAATACCGTCCAACATACTGAACAGACAGCTCTTCTATTGAAATAGATATTGGCATCATGCCTGAACTAGCGGTTATTATTTCAGCATGTTCATTATCAGCATCAAAACCAATTAATACACAAGATTCACCACCTTTAAGTAAAAGAACCGCAGGCAAAACAAGTTGGGGGATTTTTAATAACTCAGTTTGGTTTTCTTTCGCAACTAAACCGGCTCTCTCTGCCGCACGAG
The DNA here is from genome assembly GCF_002954715.1 of Aliivibrio sifiae. Lineage (GTDB taxonomy): Bacteria > Pseudomonadota > Gammaproteobacteria > Enterobacterales > Vibrionaceae > Aliivibrio > Aliivibrio sifiae. Next base: position 9,644 of record NZ_MSCP01000002.1, read on the forward strand.
AGAAAAGAAAAGGCGTTAACTTACCATCTTGTAAGGGTAAACCATTTATTAAGGCTTCAGGTGAGTTCACTTGCCCATAATAGCGACCAACGTAGCACAGTGAATGCAATAATGAATCTTTCATTTTATTCACCCTTTACTTTTTCGTTAACAAAAAAGCCTTGGAAAACATCAACATTATGCTCAGAAAGCAGCTCAAGCTGTTCTTTATTTTCTACTCGCGATGCAATAGTAATAATTCCTAAATTTTGAGCAGTTCTTGAAATTGAAGCAAGAATATAGCGTTGCTTTTCATCATCGAGTTGATGAGTAAATAAATAATCTAGCTTCACGTATTTAGGCCTAAAGGTTTCTATATATTCTAATGATTCAAAATTTCGACCAAAATTATCAACACCAAATTCAGCGCCAGATGAACGGATCACATTACATAGTAGTGCCGTATGATCTTCATTTTCAATAAATGACGTTTCTTGGATCTCAAAGTGAAGCTGTGATGCTATCGATTTATTTTTCTTCAATGAGTTTGTCAACCAACGAACAAAACTTGGGTCTTCAATACTTCGGTTTGCTAAATTAATCGCAACTGGTTGAGTTATTTCACCACTAACAATACGTTCAATCATTGTACTAATAACAAATTGATCAAAGGAGGTTGTTTCATTTAACTGCTCAAGAGCAAATAGATATTGATTCGCAGAATATCGTTGATTATCTTTTTCAATTGCAGAAAAGACTTCTTGATGAAAGATAGATCCAGCACGTGTTGTCGCTAATTGTAATGTAAAATCAAACAGGTGTTCATTTATGGCTTCATCCACAAATTGTTTCCATTGCTGTTTACCCATTAACTCATGTTCACTTTCATCAGCTATATAACCAAATAGTAACTCAGGACTAGCATGAGCTTGAGTTAGTGCATTATCAGCTAACGATAGAATATCTGTCGTTGTTTTCCTTGATTCATTAAATACTACCCCAAGGTTTGCATCAATAGGTGTAGTTGCTGTTGGATCTCCCTTAATATCTTGGGTATACGCTATAATATTTTCTGCGGCTAATTTCAGCTCATCTTCTTCAATGTTCGGAAAAATAAAACCAAATTCATAAGAATTAAGTCGCGTAAGAATGACATTTGTTGAAGGTAATGTGATCTTTAGTAAATCAGAAAGCTCTCTAACTTTTGCGTCTCCAGCCTCATAGCCTTCTTCTTCATACACTTTACTTATAAAATTCACCTTAAATAAAGCAATGCCTCCTTTAGCCGATTCAGATAGCCAAGTATTTAATTGAGCCATAAAGAAATCTCGATTTCCAAGTCCTGAAATAGGGTCAAGATAAACCTTATCTCTCAACTTCTCGGCTTCTTTGGCTTGTGATTTAAAGCTTTGTGCTATTTGAGATGACATAGTATTGATACCTACAATCACGGCTTCTAAATCTTTCGTTTTTGGCATCTCTAATTCATTACTAAAATTATTTTCTGAAACTTCTTTCATTTTCACAATTATTAATTGTAATGGGGCTAATGCCCTCTGAACAACAAAAGCAATGATAATAACGCCAGCCAACATAATGATTGCAAAAGTAGTTAGTAGCTGCGTAAATGCCAGCCATAACTGTTGATAAGCATAAGCAGGGTTAGTAACAATCTCTACTTCTGCCAGCTGTAACCAACCACTAGTAATAATACGATTTTCTGAAATAACACGAAATAAATGCAGCTCAGAAAACCATTGGGGTACTGCATCTATTCTTAATGGATAAACTCTAACTATCTCATCATTAGTACTGAGTAACGTTAAACGTACAGCAGAATAATAACTACCATCGAATAAAGCGTTAATAACAGATTCAGCAGCAACTTTATCTTCATTTTCTAGATATGGCGCCAGTGCTAAACCAACAGTATTGATACTGTTGTTTACTTCCGATCGTTGTTGATTTTCCAAAAATGCTTTTGTATTAAAAAATTCAATGGCAAAGACAGAGATCATTAATATTAAAAAGACGGCTGTCATCCATGATACTAGCTGTTTATATAATGTCATTTGGCTACTCATCATAATTTATAATTGGGTGGTTTAATCTCAGGCCTTTATTTCTTGCTCGTAAATCATTCCATAAACTTAGTCGCGAAGATTTACCTGCCTGTTGTCCATTTCCTTTACCTTTCATTAACCACAGATGTTGACCATTAAAACTATAAATAGGCAATAAATCTGTACGTTCTGTGGCTGGTTTTATTTCTTTATCTATATTATCTAAAATCAACGGAACTGAAGATGGTGTAGGGTAATACGCCAAGACCATATGAAATTGATTTAGCTCTAACGCTTTCAAATAAATTAGTCTTAATTTTTTATCTGACACACCTAGCTCCAATAAAGAGAAATACTTTGCAATAGTGAAATCTTCACAATCTCCTGCATTACTCCCCAAAAACTCTAGTGGTGTAGCCCAATAATCTTTTTCCCCCCAAAGCTTAATATCATCAACAAAATACAATTGATTAAAAAATTGGTTGATGCTGACTAACTGTTCTTTCTCTGTTTTATTATCTAACTCTGAAATGAGTTCACGCCAAGCATTAACTCGTTTTGACGCCCTCTCTCCATACTCTTCTTTTACTGCTTTAATCCAAAGGTTATCTTGTTTGGTTAAAGCGATTGTTGCTAGAGAGAATATAGTGAGAGGGATAATGAATAACCACTTAGCTCTCATTATTTATTATTCTCCTTATTCATTATTACTCTTTAAATGCAGAACCTTTTACTTGGATGATAGGTTTGAGTAGATAATCTAAAACACTTCGCTTTCCTGTAATAATATCTACAGACGTTGTCATTCCTGGAATAATATAAAACTGTGTCTTCTCAGCTAAATCTTCTTGTGACGTTCGAACTCTAACCAAGTAAAAACTATTCCCTTCTTCATCCTGAATAGTATCAGCACTGATATGCTCTAACGTTCCTTTCAATCCACCATAACGAGTAAAATCATAAGCACTAAATTTTACAATAGCAGCAAGGCCTGGTCTTAAAAAAGCAATATCTTGTGGTGCAATTTTAGCTTCAATCAATAAAGTATCTTCAGTAGGTACAATCTCAATTAAATCCATACCCGGCTGAATAACACCACCGACGGTATTAATGTAGATTTTCTTAATAGTTCCCGTAACAGGAGAAAGTACAATGGTTCGATTTACTTTATCTTTCAATCCCACTTGTGATTCTGTTAATGCTGAAAGCTTGTCTTGTATGCTATTTAATTTTTCTTGTTGTTCAGAACGAAATTTAAGTGCAGCATCAATTCGGTTTAATACAGCTTCTTGAATGGTTGAGGTTAATACTGGTATTTTTAATTCAGTTGACGTTAACTCTCGTTTTGTATCATTAACTTGTCTTTGTAACTTAAGAAGCTCAATTCGAGGAACTACGCCTTCATCTGCTAACGGTTTAGTGATATCTAACTCTTTCTTAGCTAGTCCATAGCTTCCTTTTAAACTTCGAACACGAGATTTAATTTCAATAAGGTCTTGTTGCTTTTGTTTGACTTGTTGATCAAATACATAAATACGGTTTTTTAAGTTATTCATATCTGCTTCGTATTCTGTCATTTGTCTTCTAACTACAACTGGATTTTCTTTAATGAACTCATCTTCAAATTTTAATTTATCGGTAGATAAAATTACTGACTCTTTCCAACGTTTTTTATTATTAATGTCTTGAATTAAAATACTGTCCATTGAAGCCGATAGTTGCATTGCACTTGCGGTAAGATTGATAAGTTGTTTTTTTCGTTCTCTAAAATCAGAACGGAAACGAGTATCATCAATTAATAATAATTGTTGGCCTTTTATTACCTTATCCCCTTCCTTGACTAGCATTTCTTTTACTAAACCACCTTCAAGGTTTTGAACTACTTGCAATTGAGAAGAAGGAATCACTTTACCTTGACCAACAGTAACCTTGTCGATCTCAGCCCACGATGCCCAAGCAATCGCGATACCGAAAAAGATAGCTATTATCCATAAAATAATTTTTGCGTTTGTTGGTGTATTTAAAAGTAAAGCAGCAGTTCTATCATCAACGAAATCCAGCTCTTCTTTCTTTAAATTATTAAATCCCTTTTCATTCATTTCAGTATCCCTAGACATCGTATAAATGAATAACATTCCTATTACATTAAGAATATAGCATTTATGAATAACTCACTAGATTAATTATCTGTATTTTAGGAGCTTGATTACAAAATGAGAAAAGAATTGATTGGGGAAATTTACAGTGTAAATCAAAACTCGAATAAAGGATTTACACTGTAAATTAGGATGTGATTTTAAATTGAAGATATTACGATTTACACTGTAAATTATAAACCATCGCTTTAATTGATTCGCGAAGCGTTCTTTCTGCGTTCTTGCGACCAACTAAATCACATTGAGCGACGACTAATGACCAATCTTGGACTTGAATCACTTTAGTTATAACAACCTCTATCTGCTGATTAGTTAACGAAGCAAACGTTGAAAGATTAGATAATACAAACTGACGTAATTCAAACTGAATTAGCTCAAAGCCTAAACCACCTTCAATAAAGATATTAATGCGTTTTTCCATTAAAGGTTTTATTGGTTCAATATTAGAAACTCCCATAAGCAAACTGTGAGTTTCATGATGATTCAAACTAGAAAAAGTAGACATTAATTGTTCAGGGAAAGACGTTTTAAAATAATCTATCGCGACAGGTAACCAAGCATCAGCTTTGTTACTTAATGGCTTCACCGCCAATAATGAATGCGTTCCACTGGCTTTATCTTTACTAATCCCTAAACGAACGAACTTAAAACCAAGGGAGTTCCAAAAATTATTAAGCTCTGCTGTTGAACCAAAGCTAGTACTAAGATAATCAATACCTTTTGTTGAGTAATAGTCTTCAATCGCTTTCATAAATTGAGAGCCAATTCCATTATGTTGATAGCCAACGGCAACCGCAATTCGCATCACTCTAATACTGGTTTGCAACGCAGGTTCATCAATGCATAATGTTTGAGTTAACGATACCGGAGCTAAATGACCTTTAGGTCTTCTTCTTCCATATTGAATATCATTAATTAAGTCGTTATCTAGCTCACCTTCTTTTGATAATAAGGTACAACAAAGTAATCGTTTTGAGTCTTTCTCAATCCCTACCCAACAAGAAAGCGTTGGATCCATTAATAATGATAGCCAATCATTTGGCGAGGTCTGATAGTGAGCGGAAACAAGTAATGAAAATAAAGATTGGGCAAGATCAGTATTGTCTAGCAAATCAGAAATGAGCAAAGAAGAAAAATCTATTGATAATGAAGATATATCCTCCAATGAAGAAGAGGTATCATCCATATGATTCAATAAAAATACAGAAGACAACCAAAGCTCGAGTGGATCATTCATATTCCATCGGATCGGTTGTTTCATTTCAATAACACGATAACTAGGACGTAATTGCGCTAGTTGCTTCTTAAATTTAATTTCAAAGCCACGCCCTGTTCCTTCATAACCATTAATTGTTGTAGAAAAAACCATACGTGAATACTGTTCAATTAAAGAAAGTAGCATAGGTGCTGGAATAGCAGCGGCTTCATCAACGCATAATAAATCTAGATTTTTAGACACTCTCAATAATTCATCAGGGGCAATATAAATAATTTGAGTTTCATTAATCGTTAACTGATTTTTTTGAATACTCACTTTTAGGTTATTAAGTAATGCGATCCTCTCTGCATGCATAAATATTTCATCAACACTCGCTCTTTGAGGGGCTGTAATTCCAATCGTTAACTTACGAGTTATTGCTAATTCAGCAATCGCAATTCCAATAGCAGATGATTTTCCTCTCCCGCGATCTGCGGTCATAACTAATGGACGCTTAGCATGACCAGTAACAACCTTCATAATCCCATGAACGGCTTTCTCTTGATCCAGTGAGCGATACATAGAAGTATGAACAATTGGCTGATTTAAGGGTGGTATTTGAGGTAACACATAACTAGACTCTGATTCTTTTAAGCAAACAGCAAGATGTTCAAAGTTCTTTAGCCAACGTTTTACGACTAAAGAAAGTTTAGAATCCGTTGATTGAATAAAAAAAACTAATCCGCCCCCAATGACTGTGCCGCAAATTGCATTAATAGCATTTGCATTAAATTCATCAGAAATATCGATTATCAGGAAATCACTCTCTTGGCCTAGCTTCTTTAATCCAGATTTAATTGAAAGTGGTGTTAAAGAGGCTATTTTCAATTCACCATACAATTCAACGCACTTTGACTCTAGTTCTTGAGTCATAAAATAAGACTCAACCAATGCCTCACACCAAGATTTTGTACCTTCAATAAGTATAGGGTAACGAATGTTAGCCACAGCAGCATACGAAGAAATTGTATTTAAGATTGACAGTGCTGAATGCATTGCAAAAGCCCATTAAGATAAGAGAAATGAAAGGTAAATTGTAGCATGAGATAGATATTTTCTTTCTATTCAGAAAAGAAAGTATGACGATACAAATAAGGAAAAGGTATAATACCATCACATTTAAGATTTCATCATTTAGGAAATATCATGCATTTAAGTCAACTAACACAACCTATTTACGAAAAGCTATACCAAGATATCTCTCAATTCAGAACAACATTTGACTTAGTAGTTGAAGCTCCTGAAACTCTAGATGAAAAAAATGACCTATTACATACTTCATTAGCTATTGAAGAATTAACAGAGCTAGCAGAAGCAGACAGCAAAATAGAACAAGCAGATGCAATTGTTGATACGGTTTATGTATTAATGGGACGAGCTGTTCATCTAGGCACAAAAAGGCTAGAGGATAATTTAAGTATCTCTTACTTAGTCGATTTACTATTAAACGTAGCGAAAAATTTAAATATAGATTTTTTACCATGTTGGGATGAAGTTCATTCAAGCAATATGAGTAAAGTATGTAAAACAGAAGAAGAGTACCAAGCAACATTTGCTTTCTATGCAGAGCAAGGCATTGAATTAATGTCGACAGAAAAAGGCGGATTTATTATCGCTAAATGTGCAAAGAATGTAGAACTAGATAATAAAGTAATTAAACAAGGTAAAGTTCTAAAATCAGTAAACTACCGTCCAGCGGATCTTGCCCCACTTGTTTAATACTAATTAGTATTGCGGGCTAGACATAAAAAAAGAGCCAGATTTAGTTAACTAAGTCTGGCTCTTTTTTATTAAAGAAAAACGAGTTTAAGATACTTTCTGACTAATATAAGCAAGAATATCTTCCATTAATGCATCGTCTACTTTTTTCAAATTTAATGTTAATGCAGAACCTTTACGCTTATAAGAAGCTCGCCCTTTCACTAATTCAGTACTTAGTGGCTTGGCTGCCTCTCTTTTCGGTAGTAAATCTTCAACCCAAACTTCAATAAGCTCTGTTACTTCTTTAGTCATTCTACTTACGCCAAGCGCTGTAGAACGGGTCCAAACAGCTCCTTGCTCGCCAGCACACTGTCCAAGTAAGGTTTTTTGTTCTTCGTCTGACAACGTATTATAGAGCTTATGAAGCTTAACGACTGTCGGGCGACCAATTTCACTCACACTTGGATATGCTTGTAATAATTCTAGAGGTAATGTGGCCGCTTTAAGAGCACCACTTACCAAAGCTTCACTGCATTGACACACTTTAGCCAATTCTTTTTGATCAGCTACATCACCACGAGCGAGCATTGCATGCATTTCTTTACCGCGTTCATATAATGAAAGAGGTTTGTGAGCATTTGCTACATCAGATAGAAACTTAGCGTGTTTTGTATTAATGCCTTCAGCAACATAGATTAAGAAATCTTGTTCTGCCAAAATACATGACATACGACGACGGCTACCGTCAAGGACCTCAATTTTTCCACCTTCAACAATACGACCAACAGCAGGATATTGCTGACCTCGGTCACGTAATGTCGTTAAAATATCAGATAAAGCGTGCTCAGTTAAAAATGATTGTTCGCGCGCATTCTCAGCAAAAACGACAGTGGAGTTACGAACTTCACCAGCTGGGATTTTACGTAGTTCAAACGTCACCATATCTTCACCAGCAACGGCTAATTCAATGACTTGAGCTTGAGATTTTGCTGCTTTTTGTGCTTCTACTGATGTTGTTGCTCTACGCTTATTTGTTTTACCAAATAACTTAGCGTTTAAGTCAGAAGTTTTAATTGCCATGGATTAGTACTCCCCTTTATTTAACGAATTCCAGTGACTGTGAAGTACGCGTTCAAACTCTAATGCACTTTTCTTAACCGCATCTTGAGCAACAGCAAGTGTCTTTTTACCACCTTCAAAATCAGCGGCTGTTAAATCAAAAACAGTACTGTATGTATCAGCACAAATCTCAAATGCACGACTTCTTGGTATCGTCGCCATCATCACTTGATCAGCCAATAAATAATTCATCTCAGTTAATACTGACACTTGCTTTTTATTATCGTCTTCAAACATGGTTGGCATTAAACGAACAAACTCTAATCCATGCCAATCTTCAGGAAACATCTCATATACTGTAGGTAAATGTTGAAAGAAATTAACCGTTGATGCCCAGTCTAAACGTTTTGCAGCACATGGAATTAATAATGAATTAGATGCATACATAGCATTCCATACTAATGGATCTACGTGTGGGCCAGTATCAATCATGATGACATCAAATTGATCAGCAATAGGATCGATAACCTTCTCTTTCAATAACTTAACAATATCTAAAGAGCCATTAGTTGATAAATCTTGCCACGCTTCAGCGTTAAACATTGCATCTTCAGGGAATGCTGAAATCGTTTTTAAATTTGGGTATTGTGTATTTAAGAGCACATTTTTAGCCATAAATTGGCCATCAATCACTTCATTTTCAGGTACATTATCCAGCATAATATCAACAGCTGAATAAATAGTATCTTGCTCAGAAACACTGATTTGTGGATTTAAAAATAAGCGTAATGAGCCTTGAGGATCCAAATCGATTAGGCAAATACGGTAACGTTTTTCTAAATTCAACGCTAAGCAAGCAGCCAAATGCACCGCAGACATAGACTTACCAGTTCCGCCTTTTTGGTTCTGAACATTTACAACCCAAGGCTTATTATTAATGTTTTTCTTTTGTTCATGGAAAGCAGGCATACCAGCAGCATCCATTAACATATGAGCTTCAGTTAAGGAAATCGAATAATGGTTTGCATTATTTTTTGTAAATTGATGCCCTTCAGACTCTAGACGAATAATTGCTTCATCTAATTTTCTTCTTGTTAAACCAGAACGAGTTTCCATCATTGCTTTTGACATTGGAGGGAAATGTTCGTTATTTCTTTCTTCAAGCACCAATTCGATACGATCGGATTGTACTTGTTGAGTCTGCTCTGCCAATGCAGCTAAATTAGCAATGGTTTTTTCTCTGTTCATAATATTCGCCATTAATATAACTATGAAATTAATTGTACAGCAATAAAGATGCATTTCAACTAATTGCTGAACATGAATTTAATTATGTGATATACATTAAAAAGAAAAAATAACCGACAAAGCTGTTTTTTATGTTAAATAGATCACGTTTTTATCTAGATAAGTCATCGTTAAACTGCATAAAACAAAAGTGTTACGTTGTCACTAAAATAGATTTACAGTGTAAATTAACACGGAAGCGTGAAATAAAAGTCATATATTACGGAGATTGTATTTTCAATAAAAAAAACAAAAAAATAATAATAAAAACACATATTTTAAAGGAGTAAAGAAGAACAATAATTAGATAAAATGAAGCATGATCAAGGTATAAATGATAGATAAATTAAGCTATATACACTGTAAATCGAATTTAAATTAAAGGAAGCATGATCAAGAATACAAAGTTATCGGAAGCATGATACTAATCGCATAAATTACAGAGAGTGTATATTCTATAAGGGTTCTTAAAGGATCTTCTAATAAACAATAGGATTCAGAAATTCAAAATATAACTTGATCATTCTTCTGGATCCGAATGCCATACAAAAATCAGATCTAAATACATTAAAAATACGACTTAAAACAAAAAACGGAGCTTAAATTAAATCAATAAATAGAAAGTGCGTTAAAAGATACAATAATGACTAAGAACAAAGGTATAAATTAACGAATCAAGATCCTATCTGTGGATAACCTGTGACGATACCATGATCATTCTTCAATAAAACTCATGATCATAGATTCATATTGACGATGATCATGCTTTTGAATATTAGTGATCATAGATCCGAGCTTATATTGATCATGCTTTCTAGAAAGTCTTGATCATGCTTTCATTGCGAAAAAAAATAAACCATTTATATACAACAACTTACAAACAAAAAACCAACCAGATCATAGATCAATATAATCATATAGATCAGTATTAATCATAAAGATCAGTTTAAAAGAATAATAATTTTTTTCTTTCTTTAAAGATCCAATTCATTTAACCTATACGAAAGAATGATTAAAATACAATGAATGTCAGTTGAAAATGAATCATATAAAAACAGCAGATAACGAAAAGATCTACATTCCTCTTCCAAGAGATCACAAGGGAGGGCACTTATTTGAGATACCTACAAACTTAGTTGATTGGATCACTCAATATCAACATTTTAAAGGTGTCACAAAAAGTATTTTAGAATTAATGAATCTAATTTCGTTAAAAGGATTTTCATCGACTGATGGTTTAGTTTCAACAACTGAAATTATAGAAACAACAGATGGACATCTCACTAGAGCGGCAATCCAACAACGTTTACGTACAGCGGTAAGTATCGGATTATTCGATCAATATCCAGTTCGTTTTGAGCAAGGATTAGCTGGCAAAACTATGTTACATAAATTTATTAACCCATCTCAGTTAATTTCAACGTTAGGTATTACAAGTTTAAAATCTGAACAAAGTCATGAGCAAGAAAAACAAAAACGTTCAAAAGCATTAGCTCAAACTCAAGTTAACCGCCAATTTTTGACAGAACACGGACTGGCTATACCTCCAAGCATGAGAGATGAAGCTGATCAATTTGTTGTTTCTCCAACAAATTGGGCGGGGATCATAGATCAAGCGTTAGCGCCACCACGTACACGTAAGAATTATCAAAAAGCAATGGTCGCGATCTCTGGGACTAAAGCAATCATAGAAACAAGATCATCAAAAAATATCATGACTGTTGATGATCTAATGACTCTTTTTGCTCTTTTTACGCTAACTGTTCAATATCATGATCATCATCAAGATGATTATCATATCCAAACTAAAACTATGGGGAATAAAACCCCAATTTACATTACCGATATTTTAACATTACGTGGGAAAAAAGACTCAGGTCCTGCACGTGACTCTATCCGTGAAAGTATTGATCGTATTGAATTTACTGATTTCCAACTTCATGAGCTTACAGGTCGTTGGTTAAGTGAAAATATGCCTAAAGGTTTCAAAAGTGATCGCTTCCGTTTTCTAGCAAGAACGATTACAGCATCAGATGAAGCACCCAAAGAAGGCAAAGATGGTGAAATTAAAATTAAACCTAATTTGTATATTTTAGTCTGGGAACCTTCATTTTATGATGAATTATTAACCAAAGATTACTTCTTTTTATTCCCACCAGAGATTTTGAAGCAACATACGCTAGTATTTCAACTCTATAGCTTCTTCAGAAGCCGTCTAGCGCGTCGAATGACCGACAACCTACTCTTAAGTGAAATAAACCAAAAACTCGCTCGTAACGTTGATTGGAGACGGTTTTCTTTAGATCTCATTAGAGAATTAAAAAAATTAGCCAAAGATAAAGTGACCGATGAATTGTTTATTGTAAATCTTTGGGGCTACCACTTAACGATCTCGATGCTTGATAGCAATGAAAAATTACCAGATTATCAGGTAGATATTCGTTGTGATCCTGAAGAAGTGATCCGCTATTCCCGAGCAAGAACCACAAATGCAGGGAAGCGTAATATGGCGCCAACAATGCCAAACCCATTACGTAATGAGATCATGCCTAAACAGCAGCTTGATCAGCTTTCCACGATCATTGATGGTGAATTTGAACCAATTAAACGTAATACTGCTAACAAGTCAGGTCGTTTAGGTCGAAGAGTGAAGCTACGTAAACATTCTGCTGAAATTAATGCGGATGAATTAACGATTACATTAACTAAATATACTTCAGAACAGGCTTTAGAGCGTAGTATTACCGCATTATCAGCAATGACTGGTCACAGTTCATCATCAATTTCTGAAGAGTGTAAAGAATTGCAAGAAAAGTTGGATTACTTAAAAGTTGGGGGAGAAATACTACCTTACGAAACACTAAGTAAAACAATTGAGTTCTATAATAGCCAAGATCATGGAAAACACTTATCTATTGAGAACTTGATCGCAGGTCTTGCGGTACGAAGAAAGATCAGTAAATTAGTTTATTCTCAGAACTATGATCAAGACGTTTTAAGAGCTTTGGATGAAATGGCGGGGTAGACAGGCTATTGACATTCTTATAGCCATACTCTGACAAGGTGCTGACAAAAGAATAAGGCTGAAGGTTATTATTACAAACGAATAGACAACCTTTGTCCTTTACCAATCGAAAGATTGGCTCATATTGTTACACATCTAACTTTTATTGTTTTCAATAATCGTATTGGCGAGCTTAGTGCTCGCCGTTTTTTTATCTATCTATAAATCCTTCTCACACTCTCCGTATCCTATGGGGCCATGATCATTCTTCCATTATGAAATAAGGCTTTATCACTAACAGCTCTCGTATTTTGTTTCATTTTTTATTACTCTATGGGCCTTAATTATCCTAATTATTTGAAGTAGAGTTGAGCATGATTGAACGTCAAGAGACAAAACAACGTATGAGCCGTATTGTTAAGCATAATGGAACCATTTATTTGTGTGGCCAAGTGTGTGCCGATGCAACAAAAGACATTACTGAACAAACTCAAACGATGTTAGATAAGGTGGATCTATTATTAGAGCAAGCGGGTAGCTCTCGTGAACATATGCTATCTGCAACGATCTATATTAAAGATATGAAAGACTTTGCTGAAATGAACGCGGTATGGGATGCATGGGTTCCAGAAGGTCATGCTCCTGCACGTGCATGTGTTGAGGCTAGTATGGCTCGTGAAGCTTTACTAGTTGAAATATCAGTAGTTGCTGCAGAAAAATAACTTTAGAATCAATGGAATACTTAGTTTTTATCTAAAGCTAAGTATTTAGATATAAGGAAATATCATGCTTAAACAATCGGAATCCGCTTTTTATCTTGATGGGATAAAATATCAATCTCATTATTTTTCTCTTCCTCTTAATTACGATGATTACACTACAACCCCTGATCATGTTTCCGTATTTTTTCGAGAATTAGTAAAAACAGAAAATGAAGATCGTGATCTTCCTTACTTAGTTTATTTTCAAGGTGGTCCTGGGTTTCCTGCGATGCGTCCGTGCAGTAATTCTGGTTGGCTAAAGCGTGCATTAGAGCAGTATCGAGTGATCTTGTTGGATCAGCGTGGAACTGGATTAAGCTCTCCTATTACAATACAAACAATTGGCCACCTAGATCCAAATCAGCAAGCTGAATATTTAAGTCATTTTCGAGCTGATAATATTATTCGTGATGCTGAAGCGATTAGAAAGCATCTAAATATTGATAAATGGGCGATTATTGGTCAGAGTTTTGGAGGATTTTGCTCTCTAACATACTTATCCATGTTTCCCGATAGTTTACTTGCGTCTTACATTACCGGTGGGATCCCATCGATAATTCGGCATATTGATGATGTCTATCATGCGACTTATCAACGAACGTTAGATAAAAACAGTGAATTTTTTGCTCGATTTCCACGGGCACAAGAGCTGTGTGATCGTATTGCAGATACATTGCTTGATAATAAAACAGTATTACCTAATGGTCAGATGTTTACGGTTGAGCAATTTCAACAAATGGGGATCTGTTTTGGTATGGCTGGTGGACCTGAAGAGCTATATTTTCAGCTAGAAGCGGCTTTTGTTGAAATGAATGGCAAGCCTGAGTTGAGTTATGGTTTCTTGAACTACGTTTTAGGTCAACAATCACACTTAACTAATCCATTGTATGCCATATTACATGAATCAATTTATTGTCAGCACAATGCATCTAATTGGTCAGCACATCGCGTTAGGAATAACTACCCTCAATTTAATCATCATAAAGGCGCTCCACTGCATTTTACCGGTGAAATGGTTTATCCATGGTTCTTTGACCAACTAGAAACGTTAAAGCCGTTAAAAGCCGCGGCAGAGATTTTAGCGGCAAAGTCTGATTGGCCAAATTTATATAATGTTGAACAATTGAAGAAGAATACGGTGCCAATGGCTGCGGCGACTTACGTCAATGATATGTTTGTAGAATTTGATTTCTCGCGTGAAACATTACGTTCAATGGGCAATGCGAGGGCATGGATGACCAGTGAGTATGAGCACAATGGTTTGCGAGTTGATGGTGAGAAGATCTTATCTACTCTAATATCAATGGCTGAAGATATTAAAGCTATCCAATAAGAATGTTTATTGATCCAGAAGCATGATCAAGAAAGATTAGATCCCTTGATCATGCTTCTAGTGTTTATTCTGATCTCTTAAAATAATGATCCCAATTCTGACTTAATGACTCAAATTGAAACTCGCAAAACTCTTTTCGGTCTTTTAAATAATCATTTTCGACTTCATCTAATAAATTGCTTTGTTTTTCAGGATCGCTACCATAAACAAGGCATAAGGTAGAGAAATAGCGCTGTAAATCAAAACTATGCTCATCAATATACTCGCCGAAATCGTAGTAGTCAGGTCTATTTTCTGACTCAAAAGCAAACATATCTGCCGCGCTTATCGCAATATCATCGCCATTATCTACATAATTTAATAATAGGATCGTTGCAAAGTTATCAACCGCATCTTCTTCTTTTCCTAAAACTGGAATGTTTTGATCGGCTATAAAAGCGTGCCCACTCTCATGTAATAACGTATGAAGCAAGGTATCAAGTGCACCTAGTTGTGGTGATTTATTAAAACGTTCTTGATATTTATTTTTTGAAAAATAATCGAGTGATTCTTGATAAAACGAATAAGGGATATGTATAGCATGAGAGTTAGGATCATATAGCGGCCCATCTGTACTTCCGTATTGAATGGTAACGGTTTTATTGAACGAAAAATAATGATCGGACAGAGTTATTAGTGTGTCATTTATATCGCTTTCTTTTATTACCTGTTGAATTGTGACTTCTTGTTGGGTCAAAGGTTTTAAGTATTGCATTGAAATATTAGGGTTTGCAGCAGAGCTATATAAACTGATACTCATTAAGGCAATAAAGAGAGAGAAGCGGATAGGCTGTTTCATAGTTAGTCCATTAATCATGTCTTGAGTTAGTGGTAGCATAGTATAAGTAAAGTAAGGATCTTTAAGAATACATTCTTGATCATGCTTCCGTTTTAATTTCTATTTTTACTAAAACAAGAATTAAGGAAGATCTGACAGAAGCTTTACACTTTTTATTATTTTATTTTGTAAAATCTATTTAGTTTATCTGTTTGGTTTTTATTTATGCATTTTTTAAAAGTATCTCCTTTCTTGTTGCCGTTATTTTTAGTGGGCTGTGGCTCTGATGACTCTTCGCCAACAGATCCCATAAATTATTGTGATACTACAATGGGCAGTACAATAACTGAAAAAGGAGATTTAGTTACAACGAAGCCAAAAATTAGCTGTCAAGTATTAGTTAATCCTGATATCGGTTTTACTGATTTTCATTCAATATCCATTCATGATTATAAATACGGTGCTATTCCATCGTATCCAGAGACGAGTACAGTCTATTTTCGGTGGTATTGGTCTGAATTGGAAAAAAGTGATGGTGTTTATAATTATACTTTGATAGATAAGCAATTAAATGACGCTAAAGCGGCTGGTAAAAAATTGATGTTTCGAGTTATGGCCATGGGAGAGACAGATTCTGGTGAAAACTCAATACCTTTATGGTTTCATGCGAAAGGAAAAGACGTAGTTGTAAATACTGAAAAAACAGTATTTATACCTGATTACACATCAAGTGATTTTCGAACTCAAATTGAAGATTTACTTGCTGCATTAAGCGCTAAATATAATGATCCAGACGATATTACGAGTGTTGATATTGGCGTTATAGGTTCTTGGGCTGAATGGCATTTAGAAGAAGCTTATCCTAATGAACCAGCTTTAGGAGCGCACTTAAACGATAATACTCTTTTTGAATCACCATCTGCTTTTACAGAATATGTCACAATGCATCAATCTAATTTTACTCGTGTTCCAACTGTGATGTTAATTGGCTCTGAAGATAAGAGAGAGACATTTCTAGCAAGTGCTGTAGCAAACGGTTCTGGATGGAGAGCGGATTGTCTAGGCGATAAAGAGGGTTATTATGGTCCAGGTTGGAACCACATGGAAGATGCCTATCCTCATGCGCTTGATAACGCGAATGCAAGCGGTGCATGGAAACAAGCTCCTGTTCAATTTGAAACTTGCAATGACATGACATTGTGGAAAACAGCTCATAATTTTACTGAAAAAGATGTCACTGAGGTATTCGATTATGCACTCGACCACCACGCATCCTTAATTAATGCGAAATCAAAACCTATTCCTGATGAGTTTCAACCTGCCGTGAAAGAGGTACTGAAAAAGTTAGGTTACCGTTTTGAATTGTTGTCATTAACTCATCAAAAAGAAGTTATTGCTGGCAATTTAATAACGATTAATTCTGAATGGAAAAACAGTGGGGTAGCGCCATCGTATTATCCTTATCGCGTTGCATATCGTTTTGTTGATTCTTCTGGGAATGTAGAGAAACAACAAGATACCTCAAGAGAAGTGTTAGATTGGTTACCAGCAGAAACTAGAATGGTGGATGCACCAGTGATCGCTATTAATGACGATATCACTGTTCCAACTTTAGCTGGAGAGTATGATTTACAAATCGCTTTAGTCAATGATCTGGGAGATGCCAAAATTAAACTAGCGATTGATATGCCACAAAAAGACAACTGGTATTCTATATCAACGATTACAGTCAACTAGCTTAAAACAGCAAGGCCAATTCTATCTATGAGTTGGCCTTGCTACTGGCGTTATTTACTTGTCATGACACTATCTAAAATTTGCATGCTTTGCTTAAAATAAGGATTATAAGTTAAGCGTGCAAAAATTTTACCTTCTTCTCGTATTCCGTAAGATGAAAACCATACATTATCTCCTTCTTCACAAGCCAGTTCTTGCTCTTCTGTCTGTCCATTACTGCAAATTCTCACGGTCCCTTTTTCGCCATATTCTGGATTATTTGGTGAGAAGAGTAGTCCCATATGAGACCCATCGACTATTTTCAGATCTGGACGGTTCATACTGAATGT
This sequence comes from Aliivibrio sifiae, assembly GCF_002954715.1. Lineage (GTDB taxonomy): Bacteria > Pseudomonadota > Gammaproteobacteria > Enterobacterales > Vibrionaceae > Aliivibrio > Aliivibrio sifiae. Next base: position 27,128 of record NZ_MSCP01000002.1, read on the forward strand.
TGTGGCATTATTTGCAGGGAATGTATTTTCTCCCTGCCATACTAAGTGATTTTTCACATTAGTGAATTGGGTTTCAAAAACAGAGGTTGCAAATGTCGTATCGATAACATGGTCTCCCTCACTTGCTATCATAAATACAGGTTTGGTGTATTTTTTACCCTCAAGATCCTGCTGGACAATTTTTGCAGTATCATAATAAACCGCGGCACCATGCATAGGGAGAGAGTTATAACGGATAGGGTTAGTTTCGGGATCTTGATCTGCCCATGTCACAAAATAGCTTGCGATTTTTGCAAATTTCACGGTCGATGATCCCGGTTTAAATGCCGGAGAAAATAAAAGTAACCCTTCAATATCACTGTCTTTTAGCGCTTCAGATGTTACTAGATTAGCACCTGTAGAGTAGCCTCCTAACCAAACTTCTTCTGTTTGCTCTTTTAGCAATTGAGTATGGTGGTGGACTACATTTTGCCAATCTTCAAGACTAGGTAGCATGAGATCTGCCACTTTACTGCCATGCCCTGGAAGTAATATTGAGCGAACTAAATAACCTTGATCAGCTAGGTGCTGAGCAACATCAGTAAATGAAAAAGGGGAATCGCCTAAACCATGAACTAAAAGTACGCCTTTTCCATTAGGTTTATTTGGCTTTATTTCAAAAGGTAAATTTACAGCAAGTTCTTTTTCTAGATCATTACTTTTAAATATTCGATGTTCAGCTAACCATTGTTTGGTTTCATCCATGTATTGTTGAAAGCTGCTTTGTGAGTAGTTAGGCAGAGAGTCTGATGGAACATAATTAGCATCTATGGTCGATTGACTGCATGCGGCCAATATTGCCAGAGAACCAATGAATGCAAAGCGAGAAAATAACGATGAAATCACGTAAATGACCTGTTGAATGATAATAAGTGGAGTTAGTATAATATAGGCTGAATGAACAAAGCGTGAATATTATAGACATTCTAATGACCACTCCATATTTAAGCGTATATCTCCTGCAGGTAACAGTAACTCAGGCTTATTAATACGTGCTTTAATATAAACGTCTTTACTGCGAGGTGCTGATATCTCAACCCCTTGCGTCCAATAATCAACATTACCCTCATAATAGTTTGGGGTTTCTAATCTAAAATAAACGTTATTATTTTGAATTTCATCAGATAAATCACCTAAATCAAAACGACTTAAACGAAGAAGTAAGCGTGCATTTTTTCTGTTTGATATGAGTTTAAGTGTAATGGCTTGTTGATCATAATCACGACCAAAATTGAGACCTCCAGAATCTTCAATAACAACCAGCCCACAGCGCTCTTTTATCTGTTTCTTAAAGCTAAGTGTTGAGTGGATATTATCAGCACTTGCGAAGAATGGAAAACACAATATCAATAAAAAGAAGGTCAAACGATTCATCATTAGTTCACCATTACTCGAACGATAAAATCAGTGACGGCTTGCTCTGTAATGGCAATACGACTGATTGTTTGGTTATTTTCGATTGATACCTGATAACTTGAATTAAGAACAATGTCTTTATCATCATATTGGTAGTTGATAACAAGATCGCATGTAAGGAGGTTTCGTCCTTCTTTTTGCTCTAAGGCAGTATCTGTGTAATTTAGGCGACTGACGGTATCAATCAATTTTATCTTGGACCAGTTTATATATTCTGAATTAGATAAAGCATCGAAGATCCTACGTTCATGACTCGTTGATGCATCAAGACAATGTTTGGTGAAGTCTTCAACTTCATTTTTATTTAATACAGAGCTAGTTACATAAGGGCTTATCAATGGAAGACTAAGAATCAATAGGTATTTTTTCATGGTTTCCTCTTATAAAAATAAGCCCTACTAAAAGGACTTACGAATTAGTGACACTCAATGGTCCAAGTGGTTTTTATTTCATAATTATCATTAGCATCAAGATCACCCTCATCAATATTAACTCGTGCTAATAAATCGATATGGTTATTCTGTTTTATGTCATCACGCTCAATAATGGTTTTCTTTAACCATTCGTCAGCGTTTTGATCTACAGCGATTGTGCCCTCTGTTTTAAAATACACATCTTTTGATTCGATCTGGCTTTCAAAAGAAGAGGTATCAATCGTTGAAGCTTTAAAGTGAACGTGCTGGCCACTGTTACTGATTAGTTTCACTTGTGCTTTTGAACTGTTATAAGCATCGCCAAAGGCTAAGTCAGCACTCGCTTCTGTCGCCTCAATTCCGCATTGTTCTTCTACTGTTCCAGAAAAAATGACCTCTCCTGTCGTACTAGAATCGGGGGGGCTTGCATGAACGGTGAGAGTTGTTAGTAAAGAAGCCGCAGCAATCACCAAGGCGTGTTTTTTATTTTTCATATTTACTCCGAGAACGTTGTGTTAGTTTGTTTCATTTTAAGTAATCGATATTTTTCGGCTTCTATTTGTAGAAGCTTCAGTTCGTGCTCAGCTTGAGCGAGTTCTTCTTCTCGAGTGCGATCGCGGAGCTCGAGTTCATAAAGCCTTGTACAATCCACTCTATCTTCTCCACCAAATTGGAATGTAACAGCAGCATAAATACCGGCTTCATCTTGATTTTGGTGGTAGTAATTATTGTAATAATTGTCACTGTCTTCATTACCTGATGAGCCATAAGTTCCGACTTGAAATGTTTTTCCTGTTGCTATTGCTTGCTCACAAGAGGATCCACCAGAGGTTCTTATCCTATCTGTACCTGATGGATTTGAGAGGCTAGGAATAGGATTAGCAAATACAGGGATCGCTAAAGATAGTCCTAAAAGACAATTTAATAAGTAGCGCATAATTAATGCCTTTTAAATGACAAGTTGGTACAGACTTCATAGCTATTTGGTGAATCTGAGACCATGCGAGTGCACACCTTTTTCTTTGTGGTTTGGCTCGGAGGTGTTTTTACGGTTATATCAAGTTCAATTTCTTGGTTAGGCTTCAATGTGAGTTTTGTCGGAAATGACTTGTTATCGATTCTTAAATAGTAATCTGCTGATTGGTTATAGCGATTAACTAATACAAATTGAACTTGCGTTTTATCTGAATAAGTTTCGAATGTTTTATTTTTCCATTTATGGACATTGGCTTGGGCAAAAGTAGTACTGAATAAAAATAGAAAAACAATAAACGATATGACTTTCATAGCAATCTCCTAAGTAAATAGACTTAACAAGAAGCTATGTTATAAATTTAAGGAAATGATACTTACCATTTTACGCCAGAATATTTTTTAGTTATTTATGTTCGTATTTAAGCGCAAAAAAATAGCCCGATACTAGGTCGGACTATTTTTAGGTGAAAAGAGGAGTGTTATCCGACTATTCCAATAAAATAAGGAATAATAAGCGCGTTAGCGAGATCGATAAAAAAGGCACAAACCAAAGGCACGATAATAAAGGCTTGATGTGAATTACCATATTTTTGTGCCACTGCTGACATATTTGCCATGGCGGTTGGAGTAGAGCCTAGAGATATCCCTCCAAATCCTGCACAAACTACCGCTGCATCGTACGTTTTTCCCATAAGAGGGAAGACAACAAAGATAGCAATACATATAGCAATAAAGAACTGAGCAGCCAAAATAATAAAGATAGGGCCAGCTAAATCCACTAAAGCCCATAATTGCATACTCATTAAAGACATCGATAAAAAAGCACCTAATGCCATATCTGCTATCAGAGCAACCGCAGGTTTACGTGCAGGCCAACGAGTACCTGTTAAACGAGGGTAAGAGGTAGGAATTAGATTAGAAATTAAAATACCGGCAAACAAGCAACTTACGAACAAAGGAAGATCTAACCCAAGCCCAGACACCACTTCATTTAATATTGCCCCTAATATAATACAGATATGGATAGCGAGCATTGCGTCTAAAAAATCATAAGAGGTAATGCGAGTTTGCTTGGAATCTTGCTGAGTACCGACATCAACTTTTTCACCTTCAATGGCTTTTAGGTTGTGTTTATTAATTAAGTATTTTGCGATTGGTCCACCCATTAAACTGGCAAGAATAAGTCCAAAGGTTGCACTTGCTATACCTATCTCCATAGCTGTATTTAAATCGAACTGCTCGCCAATTTTTGGCGCCCATGCGATAGCAGTTCCATGCCCACCAATTAAAGAGACTGAGCCACTTAATAAACCAAAAACAGCAGGTTGATCAAGCATCAAAGCAAAGCCTATTCCAGTGAGGTTTTGAATGAACATGTACCCGATGGTAATACTCAATAAAATAATGAGAGGTTTGCCACCTTTAAAGAGATCTTTCAGACTGGCGTTAATGCCAATAGTAGTGAAGAAGTAAACCAGTAGAAGATCTCGAGTAGCTAAATCAAAAGAGACATCAATCTGTGTTACGTAGTGGAGAATGGCGAAAAGAACAGAAACAAGAATACCGCCAGAAACGGGTTCTGGAATGCTAAATTCTTTTAGCCAATAGCTCATCTGTGTTAGTCGACGACCTAAGAAAAGAACAATTATCCCAAGTGTAATAGCAAGAAACGACTCGATGTGTAATACACCGTCAACGAAGTTCATAAATAATCCTTTAATATGAAAATATCGTAAAAACTCATCATAACTGGGTTTGATAACGGCTTTTATTCTGTAAGGTAATTCCGTGAACTGTTTCTAATTTTTATCTTGTTCTTTTAATCGTAATCATCGCTCAATGAATAAATACATTAACGTTGATTCAAGAGTAAATAGTCATAGATATGAGTTGCTTCTGATTGGGTAGGGACGTGTTCATTTATCTGGATTAGTTGTTGTTTAATCATATAAACCCTAAAGCCTATGATACTGATCAAAACAAACGCGATGACGTAGAGGATTGTTGTTTTTGGTATGTTCATGTTGCACCCACCTTATTGAAATATCAATGATAATGACCGCTAGATGTAACCATTTACTTGTTTTTTAGACACAATAATAAAAGTTTTTTCACTATTGTTATTTATTAATAATAAGGGATTTTAGAAAACAATCTACCGTTGGCTTCTCATTTTTAACGGGATTTTTCACTTTCTTTTTCTCAGGTAATCTCATAAAAAAAGAGCGACTCTCAGTTGGAGTCGCTCTTCCATTTATGTATCAATCAAAGTCGGTAATTAACGAGTTAAGTACGCGGTTAAGAAACGGGTAATATCTACCATGTCAGAGACTTTAATAAACTCTTCAGTGGTATGAACTTTAGACATACCAGTAGAAAGGTTTACTGTTGTTAAGCCTTTTTCATTAAATACGTTAGCATCAGAGCCACCACCAGTAGATTTAGTGAATGGGCTAATGTTAATGCTTTCAAATGCTTCTTTAATGCTTGCAACATGTGCATTATCGTCTGAAATTTTATACGCGTTATAAGCACGAGTAGAGATGATCTCGATTTCTGCACCATGTTTATCAGTAGCAGCTTTAAAGGTTGTTTCCATGTGTTCAACTTGTTTTGCCAGTTTCACATCATCAAGAGAACGGGCTTCACCTTCAATGTATAGCTCAGGCATAACGATGTTGGTTGCTTGACCACCATGAACCACACCGATATTTGCCGTAGTTTCTTCATCAATACGTGCAAGCGTCATGTTCATGATTGCATCCGCGGCAACCGTTAGGGCATTGATGCCTTCTTCTGGCGCTAAACCAGCGTGAGCTGGACGGCCAGTGATGGTTACTTTTAGGTTTTGCTGACCAGGAGCAGAAGTGATTATAGTGCCAATAGGGCCGCCTGAATCGAGTACGATAGCGTGGTTAGATTGAATGTAGCTCATGTCGTAGTTTTTAGAGCCGTGTAAGCCGCCTTCTTCATAGACAGTAAACGCTAACTCAATAGTTTTGTGAGCGTGGTTATTTTCTTTAATAACACGCACCGCTTCCATTACCGCTGAGATACCCGATTTATCATCACCACCAAGAACGGTGTTGCCTTTAGAGCGGATCACTCCATCTTCAATAATAGGTTCAATGCCATTACCTGGAGTAACCGTATCCATGTGAGAGCTAAATACAATGCTGCCCTCTAACTCGCCTTCCAATCTTGCGTAAATATTAAAGCCGTTTGATACGTGCTCTGGCACGGGTAATTTAGTGACGGTAAAGCCTAGTTCACCTAGTTGTTCTGCAAGTGCTTCTGCAATCGCTTTTTCATTTTTTGATTCACTGTCGATTTGAACAATATCTAGAAAGTGATTAATTAAACGCTCTTGATTCACTTGAGTCATGATTTATCTTCTATATTGAAAGGGAACAGAAAACCACTCTAACCAAAGAAATTGCTTAGAAAGATGCACTGAATCAATAAATCGTCCGACAGCACTATCATATTTATGAGCTATATCTTAATAACGAAAAGCTATAACACAGAATTAATATTTAACAACAAATTGCAACTTTTTCGAAGCACATCACTCTGATAACTATATTAATAAGAAACCATAAAGAGGTTGATATGAGATCCCGATTAAAAATTACAACAGTTGCTCTACTGTTTGCTTCATTTTTTGCTGCTATGACGAGTTTTTTTTCAACGGCTGAGGATATGTCTACGCCAATGAAAGGAGAGTATGAGATAGCCACTCTTGCTGGAGGTTGTTTCTGGTGTACTGAATCTGATTTAGAAAAATTAGATGGGGTGGTGGATGTGGTTTCTGGTTATGCCGGAGGCTCATTAGAAAATCCAACTTACAAACAAGTGTCATCAGGAAAATCAGGTCATATAGAAGTGATTCAAGTGACGTTTGATCCTAAGATCGTTAGCTATGAGCAAGTGCTTGATCAGCTATTTAGACATATGGATCCAACGGATAGCAAAGGCTCATTTGTGGATAGAGGTCCACAATATCGTCCCGCTATTTTCTTCCATAATGAAGATCAGCGAGTTATTGCTCAAGAGTTCATGAATGAGATTGATGCTGCGAAAATCTACCCAAAACCTTTAGCTACAGAGTTAATTGAATTTAAAAAGTTTTGGCCGGCAGAAGATTATCATCAAGATTATTACAAACGTAATCCTGTGCGTTATAAATATTATCGTCACGGATCTGGACGTGATAAATACTTAGATTTGGTTTTTGGTGAAGGTAGAGAAGATAACCCAAAAACATTACGTCAGTATATTGATGAGCAAAAAATGGCTCAAAACGTTAAGCAATATTCCAAACCATCAGAGTCAGAAATTAAGAAGATGCTGACGGATAAACAATATTACGTAACGCAAAAAGAGGGAACAGAACGTCCATTCGATAATGCGTATTGGGATAATAAAGCCGAAGGTATTTATGTTGATATCGTCAGTGGTGAGCCTTTGTTTTCATCAACTGACAAATATAAATCTGGTACAGGCTGGCCAAGTTTTACTAAACCAATCAATAAAGCGTACATAACCGAGGAAGACGATTTTGCATTATTCAGTAAACGTACCGAGATCCGCAGTAAATTTGCAGATTCACACTTAGGACATGTATTTAGTGATGGGCCGAAACCAACGGGATTACGTTACTGCATGAACTCAGCTGCAATGCGCTTTGTAGCAAAAGCAGATTTAGAGAAAGAAGGTTATGGAGAGTATTTATATCTGTTTAATCAATCGTCGTAATTAGATATGTATTAACTTTATAGTTATAAAAATAAAGCCCCTATGATGAATGTCATGAGGGCTTTTTTATTTGAGAGGCTATTAACCGAAAATTAACCCACCATTGAGTATCATTCAGTATCAACGTAAATTGGGTAATATCAGCATTATAAGCCACGTAAATGCATCTAGGGATTAATGAAATGGGATTAAATAAATTGCAGCTTTTATTAGTTGAGGATGATATTGATTTAGCGACAGCCATTATTGACTATCTTGAACTTGAAGATATTCATTGTGATCATGCCGCAAACGGCGTATCAGGGTTATCTTTGATTCAACACAATAAGTATGATGCGATAATCCTCGATCTTAACTTACCCAAAATGAGTGGTTTAAAGGTATGTGAAGCAATGCGTTCAGAAGGTATTGATATACCAGTGCTGATGTTGACAGCAAGAGACACATTAGAGGATAAGCTTGCTGGATTTGCAAAAGGTGCGGATGATTATTTAATTAAGCCTTTTGCAATGGAAGAACTTATTGTTCGGACTCAAGTATTATCTCGTCGCCGTAGTGGGCAAATTAATAGACTCATCGTGGCTGATTTAGAACTTAATATTGATGAAAAAACGGTACAGAGAAATGCGGTTTCACTCAAAGTGTCCCCAATTGAATTTAAAATTTTAGACGCCTTGATGCGAGCAAGTCCTAATCCACTTTCTCGAGAAAAATTAATGCACAGTGTTTGGGGGGATGATAAACCTGACAGTAATAGTCTCAAAGTGCATATGTTTAAGTTGCGTAAGGCCGTTGATAGTGAATACGAAAACAAATTAATCCATACGATTATAGGAAGAGGGTTTGTATTAAAAAGAGAAGACGATTAATGATGAAGATACGACCAAGTCTCAGAATGTATTTTTTTATCTCAATGGTTCTTACTGGGGTGATAACCGTCATTGCTATGTCGATAGTGAGTGTTAATTTCTACTTTGCAGGTATCGATTTTTCTAAAAGTAATGCAATGGCAATAAGTGCGTATAAAGAAAAAGTAGAAAATGGCAAAGCTAATAAAATTAACGATTTTATCGTTACGACTCGTTGGCAAGATCTTCCGAACGAAATTCAAACTCATTTTAATCAGAATGAATTAGTCGAAAATGAGTTACTAAAATATATTGTTGGTATCCCGCTCTTTGGCCCACCAAAAGAAGGGTACTTTGTCATGATGATAAAAAGAAATGGTGAAACGCGTTATATTTCATCCATGTTCAATTCTGAACTTGATAAGGTACAGAGGCCGATTTCTAATTCTAATTTTTTATATATTTTTCTTATCGCACTCATCGCTATTGTTCTTTTATCATTAGTGCCTTTTTTTATTTTACGATATGTAGCGACACCAATAGAAAAGCTGATTGTATGGGCAAAGCAATTAGATAATGAAAAATTGTCACAACCGATACCTCACTTTTATTATTATGAACTGGATAGTTTAGCTTTGATTATTCAGTCCAGTTTACGATCTGTACAAGAAAGCTTAGAGCGAGAAATGCGATTTTTAGGTTATGCCAGCCATGAGTTGCGAACACCGATAGCGGTGACCCGTACGAATACGGAGTTACTGCAAAAAATGATTCAAAAAGGCGTGACTAACGAAAAAAAATTAATCGTCTTAGATCGTATTGAGCGAGCAAGTTTAACCATGACCGATCTCACTGAAACTTTATTGTGGCTTAATAGGCAACAAGGTAAACCACTGCCACTTAAAACAGTGAAAATTGGAGAGTTAAGTCAGCAATTAGCCAGCGATCTTAATTATCTTCTTATTGGGAAAGAGGTTGAAGTGATGATCAAGGCTGATGATACGGAGCAGAAGCTTCCAGAAGCCTTGTGTCGGATCATTATTACTAACCTCATTCGTAATGCATTTCAACATACATTTGACGGTATTGTACTTATTGAGCAATCGACTCACCACTTGTGTATTACTAATGAAAATAAAGCCGATAACACTGTTCAAGAAGAGCTTGGTTTTGGGCTAGGATTGGAATTGACCGAGAGATTGGTAAAACACCAACGTTGGAAATACAAGAATAATAAAACCGATAATGGTTACTATGTTAGCGTTGAATTTAATCATGTATCGCTTAAGCATAAGATCGGACGATAAGAATAATGAGGCGCCACTAGCATAACGTTATATCAAGATAATGACGTTATGCTAGTGGCGCTTTTGGTATCATGTTTATGAAATATCTAAGGAATCGTCAGTAAATCTGCAAACTTATTTAAGACGTCAAATTGGTCACCCCTCGATATCGCTACTACACTTCACCTTGCATATTAAATGTTTAAAGAGATAGGCATTTTCTTACTTTAAATGGTAAGTGCTTACTAATTATCTAATGAGTTAACCCCTTCTTAACCCATTGTTGGTTATGCTATTAACATATTCATTTTTATTAAAGGACTTTCCATGTTTGTCACTAAATCATTCAGATACTCCTTCATTTTTTTACTTTCTTTAACTGTATTTGGGTGCAGTGAACAAGCTGAACTGGATATCAGACCCGCTCAAAGCGTTCATGTTGACACTCTCACTCTTGAGCCTTCTACGTTAAGATTAACTACGGAGTTACCTGGCCGTATTACTGCTTTTAAAGAAGCGGAAGTTCGCCCTCAAATAACGGGTATTATTCAAAGTCGTTTATATCAAGAAGGGGGTTATGTTGAGGCGGGAGATGTTCTTTTTCAAATTGATCCTACGACATACCAATCAACCGTTAATAGCGCAGAAGCTCAATTAAATAAAGCATTATCCAGTCAACAAATCGCTCAAAAAGAAGTGAAGCGTTATGCAAATTTATTAAAGAAAAAGCTGACGAGCCAACAACTCTATGATGAAGCTGATTCTACTTATTTACAGGCAAAAGCAGAAGTAGCTATTCGCCAAGCAGAATTAGATTATGCAAATATTGAACTCTCTTATACGCAAATTAAAGCGCCGATTTCAGGTCAAGCTGGTTTTTCTCTGGTTTCTGAAGGATCTTTATTAACGGCGGGGCAATCAGATTATATTACTACGATTATTCAAACGGATAATGTCTACGTAGACATGAAACAATCGTCAGTCTCACTGTATAAACTGCAACAAGAGTTTCGAACAATGATTAATCAAAGGCCTATCGTTCCTGTCTCTATTACCTTAGAAGATGGGACAACCTATAACGAAGAAGGCCGATTAGAATTTGCAGATACTCAAGTTGAAGGATCGACTGGTACGGTAACGTTACGTGCCATTATTCCAAATCCTGATAATGCATTGTTAGCTGGGATGTATGTTCGCGCTTATATTTCTATGCCAGAAGCGCGTGATTATCTTGTTATTCCTCAATCATCGGTCGTTAGAAGTCAATCGGGTATTCCTTCTGTTTACGTTGTGAATCAAGACAATATTATCGTTAAAAAAACAATCGTGTTAAGTAATGAAGTTGGCAATGGTTGGGTTGTAAAAGAAGGACTTGAAGCGGGAGATAAAGTGGTGCTTAACAACCTGATGAATGTAAAAAATAATTTATCAGTCATTATTGATAGCGATAAAAAGTCCAACCAAAAAAGCGATACAGAAGACAGCATCAAATCAGATAACAGTGTATCTAACTCACCAGAGCAGGATTAATTTATGTCTAATTTCTTTATTAATAGACCCATTTTTGCTTGGGTGCTCGCGATTATCATTATGCTCTCTGGTATCGCTTCAATCTTAAATCTGCCTGTTGCTCAATATCCTACTATTGCGCCACCGGCGATCACTATTTCAGCGTCTTATCCTGGTGCGTCGGCAAAAACGATTGAAGACAGTGTAACTCAGGTTATTGAGCAAAGCATGACGGGGTTGGATAATCTGCTTTATATGTCATCGATCAGTGACTCTTCTGGCAGTGCATCGATTACGCTGACTTTTAGTGCAGAAACAGATCCTGATATCGCACAAGTACAAGTACAAAATAACTTGCAACAAGCGACTAATCGTCTCCCTGCTGAGGTACAAAATCAAGGTACATCGGTGACTAAAAGTACGTCTGGATTTATGTCTGTGACTAATATTTATTCACCAGATGGAAGCATGAGTGCGTCGGATATTCAAGATTATGCAAATTCGAGCATTAAAGACATTATTAGCCGAGTGAATGGCGTAGGTAGTGTTACTATCTTTGGTCCATCTTATGCCATGCGTATTTGGTTAGACCCAGCTAAATTATACAGCTATAACTTAACGCCAGTGGATGTTTCTGATGCGGTATCAGTACAAAACAGTCAAGTAACTGTAGGGCAATTAGGGGGAACACCAGCAACAGAATCACAGTTAATTAATGCCACTATTACCGCGCAAAGCTTATTAACGACAGTTGATGAGTTTAAAAACATATTAGTTAAAGTTAACGAGGATGGATCTCAGATCCGATTGGAAGATGTTGCTCGCGTAGAACTCGCAGGTGAAGATTTAAGTGTTATCCCTACTTTTAATGGTTACGACTCTTCTGGTATTGCGATCACATTAGCATCAGGGGCTAATTCGTTAGATACACAAGCGGCGGTTGATGCAAAACTCGCGCAATTATCAAAGGGATTCCCTGATGGATTATCTCTTGCTAAGTCGACAGATAATAATGAATTTATTCGCTTGTCTATTTCTGAAGTTATAAAAACACTCTTTGAAGCCGTCGCTCTGGTATTTGTTGTTATTCTATTGTTCTTACAGAATTGGCGTGCAACGTTAATTCCAACCATTGCTGTTCCCGTGGTGTTGTTAGGTACTTTTGGGGTCATGTCAGCACTCGGTTTCTCCATTAATACGCTAACTATGTTTGGTATGGTCCTCGCGATTGGTTTGTTAGTGGATGATGCGATCGTGGTGGTCGAGAACGTAGAGCGGATCATGCATGAAGAAAATCTTTCTCCACTAGAAGCCACCAAAAAATCGATGGGACAGATCACGAGTGCGTTGATTGGTATTACTATGGTGTTGGCGGTTGTGTTTATTCCTATGGCCTTTATGTCGGGTTCTACAGGGGTTATATATCAACAATTCTCTTTAACGATTGTATCTGCGATGGTGCTGTCTGTATTGGTTGCATTGGTGCTAACTCCTGTACTTTGTGCCACCTTACTTAAACCAGCAGATAAAGAATCGAACATTAAAGTTTTTATGGCATTTAATCGTCTGTTCGATAAGTTATTAGCGAAATATCGTGCGTCAATTCATCATGTATTGTTACGTCCGATTCGTTTCCTATGTATCTATGGATTACTATTTTCGGGTACTGCTTACTTATATAATGTTTTACCTAGTTCTTTTTTACCAAGTGAAGATCAGGGTGATTTCATGGTGATGGTGCAATTACCGACGGGATCAACATTACGAGAAACGAATGAAGTAATGAGTGATGTAAAAGATTACTTTGAAGAAAATGAAGTGGATACAGTAAAATCGGTATTTACCGTTGCCGGCTTTAATTTTTCAGGTAAAGGTCAAAATGCAGGGATGGGGTTCATTGGTTTAAAGGATTGGTTAGAAAGAACGGAAACAGGAACGGATGTAGATTCAATTATTCAGCGTACGATGGGGCATTTCTCTAGCTATAAAAAAGCTTCTGTATTTGCGTTTAGTAGTCCTGCAATTCGTGAATTAGGCCAAGCATCAGGATTTGATTTTTATCTTGAAGATGTTGGTAACCTTGGTCATGACGGTTTAATTGAAGTACGTAATCAATTATTAGGGAAAGCAGCTAAAAGCTCTGTATTACAAAAAGTAAGACCGAATGGCTTAGAAGATAACGCTCAGTTTTTCCTTGATATTGATTATGAGAAAGCCAAAGTGCTTGGTATTGAAATCGCCGATATTAATCAATCCCTGTCGATTGCGTGGGCATCTTCTTATGTAAACGATTTTATTGACCGAGGACGGTCTAAAAAAGTATACATTCAAGCAGACTCTGAGTACCGAATGACACCGGAAGATCTTGATCTGTGGTTTGTGCGTAATAACAAAGGTGAGATGGTTCCTTTATCTGCTTTTAGTTCATCGCATTGGGGTCAGGGTTCTCCACAGTTGCTTCGTTATAATGGTAATCCAGCGGTTGAAATATTAGGTGAAGCAGCTCCCGGCTATAGTACGGGTGATGCGATGGCCGAAATCGATAGACTCGCTGCTGAGTTATCTGATGATGTTCAGGTAAGTTGGACGGGGATGTCGTATCAGGAATTAGAAGCAGGTAACCAAGCGCCTATTTTATATGGGATCTCAATATTGATGGTATTCCTTTGTCTTGCTGCGTTATATGAGAGTTGGACAATTCCTGTTTCTATTATTTTAGTCGTTCCATTAGGCGTTCTTGGTGCAGTGGCCACTATTATGATGAGAGGGCTTGAAAATGATGTCTATTTCCAAGTTGGGGTACTCACAACCATCGGCTTAACTGCAAAAAATGCAATTCTTATTGTTGAATTTGCGAAAGAATTATATGAAAAAGGCATGAACTTAATAGATGCGACCATTCAAGCGTGTGAAATGCGTTTGCGCCCAATAATAATGACGTCACTTGCTTTTGTATTAGGGGTATTGCCTCTGGTTATAAGTACCGGCGCAGGAGCAAATGCGCGTAATGCGATTGGTACTTCTGTTATGGGGGGAATGATAGCAGCGACGCTTCTTGTTATTTATTTCGCGCCATTGTTTTTTGTTTTAATATTGAAAATCTTTAAATCGACAAAAAATAGTACAGACAATTAATTATGGATTAGGTTTATCGATAACCTAATTATTAATAAATGGCCTCTGATGTGTTTACGTTGGAGGCCATTTTTATGTATTAAATAAATTTGATCTTATTTATTTTGTGCAGCAATGTGAGTTGCAATTGCATCCATTAGTGCTGGAGATAGGCAATCGTAAGTAGGAAGGCCTAATTCTTCAAAGCGAGAACGGATAGCATCCATGTCTTTAGGATCAGTACCAGTTTCAATGATTGATGATACAAATGCAGCGAATTGTGGTGCTGAGAAACCTGCATCTTCAGACAATTCAGTGTGAACGAAATCTAAACCAAAGAATGGGTGATCTTGGCTATCAATACGGCCATACATGTGAGTTCCACATTCTTTACACGCGTGACGTTTGATTGTTGCTTTTTCATCGATAACAACTAATTTTTCAGCGTTAGCAATTACTTCAACGTTATCACGAGAAATTACGGCAACCTGAGAGAAAATCGCGCCTTCTGGCTTCCAGCATTTAGAACAGCCACAAGCGTGATTATGTGCAGTTTGTGCCGTTAGTTTTACTGCTACTTTATTTTCTTTACATTGGCAGTGTAATGTTCCGCCTTGAAAGTTCTCATCGGTTGCAGAAAAGCCATTATCAATTGCAGGGTGTAGTTTTGTAATAGTCATCTTTTGTCCTGTAAATACCTTAAATATTTTTCGTAGTGTAATGTTCAAGCAGTGAACCTTTATCAATATTTTATGTAGTTGTTTTCGTTATTTGAGCGCTCAAACGATGGAAGGTATTTTTCGCCTTTCTTTCTTTTGAAACAATACTGAAAACAGTAAATGATTATTACCATTACGTAATAATAAGTATTTTATTCGTCATTTACCTGTCTTTATTGTAATCATATATTTGATGAATTAATTCGTAAGTTACTAATATTTAATAGTAAAAATATTTTTTTGTTTTTAAGAAGAATGCGATAAAAAGAAAAATAGAATAAAAAAATAGCTTTTGCAGTGAAATGTATTTTATTAAATCAAAGTGGGAGGTGGAAAGTTATTTCACTTGTGATAAATGTTATAACTTTATGTTTATTAAACCTTTTTATTTAAAGGTTCAATCTATTCTTTGTTGAAAGGCGAGTTATAAATGAAGTTCATGATGTAAATCTATTTTTTGATAGGTTTTGTAAATCACAGCTATAAGTACAAGCGATTATCTCTTATTCTCTTTAGTGTTTATTCTATACCCATAGTTTATTGAAGGGTAAAGAGATGGCGAAGAGTGCATTAGTCGTTGAAGGTGGAGCAATGCGTGGTATTTTTGCTAGCGGCGTATTAGATACATTCATGGAGAATGAATTTATGCCTTATGATTTTGCTATTGGTGTATCAGCAGGTGCGTCTAATTTACTGGGTTATCTTGCTCATTATCCACAACGTAGTTTTGACGTAATTACTAAACTCGCTACAAATAAGCGCTTTTTTAATCTTCCTCGATTTGCACGAGGTGGGGATTTAGTTGATGTTAAATGGTTGATTGATGAATCAAATACAAGACATCCTTTAAATTTAGAACGCTTATTTAATTCTATACCTCTTTATGCCGCGGTGACTAACATTGATAGTGGTAATGCTGATTACTACCAAGTAAATAAAGATAACTTGAATGATGTTATGGAGGCGACAACAGCACTTCCTATTGCTTATAAATCAACACCTTGCTTTTCTGGTGGTTGTTATACTGATGGTGGTGTTGCTGATTCTATTCCTGTAAAAGAAGCGTATCGAAGAGGGGCGAGAGACATTACGGTTATTCTATCTCATCCTCTTAGCTATCAAATGAAAGCAACGCGATCACCTTGGTTAATGACGAAATTATTAGCTCGTTATCCTCAGATAGCACAAGCTATGTTAGTGAGAGCTGAAAATTATAATCAATCATTAGAATTTATTCGTAACCCGCCTGAAGGAACGACGATTCGAGTGATCGCACCACCAGAAGAATTTGCAGTTAAGCGACTTTCAATGAAGTCGCCTACACTAATTGAGGGATACCAAATGGGTGTTTCTTCAGGGTTAAATCATTTATCAAGTCGTGACGGTACTTTCGGGTTAGATATTGAAAATTGTCATTTCTGTGTTTAATACGACTTTTAGAAAACCATTTTTCCGTGCACTTTATAATAATATTAAGGAATGAGTAATGAGTAAGAAATTAACCACAGCAGCAGGTTGCCCTGTTGCACATAACCAAAATGTTCAAACTGCGGGTAAACGTGGTCCTCAACTTCTGCAAGATGTTTGGTTTTTAGAAAAACTGGCGCATTTTGATCGTGAAGTTATTCCTGAGCGTCGTATGCACGCAAAAGGTTCTGGTGCTTACGGTACGTTTACGGTTACTCATGACATCACCAAATACACAAAAGCAAAAATATTTTCAGATATTGGCAAAAAAACAGACATGTTTGCGCGTTTCTCTACCGTTGCGGGTGAACGTGGCGCGGCAGATGCTGAGCGTGATATCCGTGGTTTCTCTCTGAAGTTTTACACTGAAGAAGGTAACTGGGATTTAGCGGGTAACAATACCCCGGTGTTTTTCTTACGTGATCCATTGAAATTCCCTGATTTAAACCACGCAGTAAAACGTGACCCTCGCACAAATATGCGAAGTGCGAAAAATAACTGGGATTTCTGGACGTCATTACCAGAAGCACTGCACCAAGTTACTATCGTGATGAGTGACCGTGGTATTCCTGCGACATACCGTCATATGCATGGTTTTGGTAGCCACACATTCAGCTTCATCAATAGCGATAACGAACGTTACTGGGTGAAATTTCACTTTGTCTCTCAACAAGGCATTAAAAACCTATCAGATGCAGAAGCGGGCGAATTAGTCGGTAATGATCGTGAAAGTCATCAACGTGACTTGCTAGACAGCATTGATAACCAAGATTTCCCTAAATGGACATTGAAAGTACAAGTAATGCCAGAAGCTGAAGCGGCAACAGTACCTTACAACCCATTCGACTTAACAAAAGTATGGCCACACAAAGATTACCCATTAATTGAAGTGGGTGAGTTTGAGTTAAACCGCAATCCACAAAACTATTTCGCAGAAGTAGAACAAGCGGCGTTTAACCCTGCAAACGTGGTTCCGGGTATCAGCTTCTCTCCTGATAAAATGCTACAAGGTCGTTTGTTTGCGTATGGCGATGCACAACGTTACCGTTTAGGCGTTAACCACCAGCACATCCCTGTGAATGCTCCTCGTTGTCCTGTACATAGTTACCACCGTGATGGCGCAATGCGTGTTGATGGCAACTTCGGTAGCACATTAGGTTATGAACCAAATGACCAAGGTCAATGGGCAGAACAACCAGATTTCTCTGAGCCACCACTAAATTTAGATGGTGCAGCAGCACATTGGGATCACCGTGAAGATGAAGATTACTTCTCACAACCAGGTGACTTATTCCGCTTAATGACAACTGAAAAACAAGCGATTTTGTTTGATAACACAGTACGTAATTTAAATGGTGTGCCAAAAGAGATTCAACTACGTCACGTAACTCATTGCTATAAAGCTGATCCAGCGTACGGTGAAGGTATCGGTAAGTTACTTGGCTTCGATATTAGTGAATATAATTCGTAATTAATCTGGTTAATTAAATAAATACCAAAGCGTTAAGAGTTCTTCTTAGCGCTTTTTTTATGTTGTTTACATTGTAAATTCAAATCGACTCCCTCGGCTTCTGACTAAAAAAGAATCTCTTTTGATTAAAAACCACAAAAAGTGTCCGTATTTGTATCGTTAGACCTTCGCTATACTCCCCCCACAACTATAAGCCATTAGGCACATATTCATTGCTCTGGACTTACGATCCAGCCTCGCAAAAAAGGAAAGTTACCCATGTCTCAATATATCGTTTGTGCGTTATACAAATTTGTTTCATTAGAAGATTACATCGACATTCGTCAACCATTAACCCAAGTGTTAGAAGAGAATAATATTCGCGGTACATTGCTGCTGGCTAGTGAAGGCATTAATGGTACGGTGGCGGGATCTCGCAAAGCCATTGATACACTATTAGCTTGGTTTAAAAAAGACGCGCGTTTAGCTGATGTGGTTTATAAAGAATCAATCAATGACGTTCAACCTTTCAATCGTACTAAAGTGAAATTGAAAAAAGAAATCGTCACCATGGGCGTAGAAGGTATTGATCCTCTTCATGTGGTGGGTACATATGTAAAACCAGCCGATTGGAATGCACTTATTTCTGATCCAGAAGTGCTACTGGTTGATACTCGTAACGATTATGAAGTGGATATCGGTACATTCAAACACGCTGTTAACCCAAAGACAGAAACATTCCGCGATTTCCCTCAATATGTAGCTGAGAATTTAGATCCTGCTAAGCATAAAAAAGTAGCTATGTTCTGTACCGGTGGTATTCGTTGTGAAAAATCGACTGCCTATATGAAAGAACAAGGATTTGATGAGGTGTATCACCTTGAAGGTGGGATCTTAAAGTACCTTGAAGAAGTGCCAGAGGAAAACAGCTTATGGGAAGGCGATTGTTATGTGTTTGATGGTCGAGTTGCTGTTAATCATCAATTAGAAAAGAGCCATTATGATGTGTGTAATGCGTGCCGTTTACCGATCACAGACGAAGATAAGCAATCTGATTCGTTTGAAAAAGGCGTAAGTTGCCCTAAATGTATTGACCAACATAGTGAAGAACAAAAAGGTCGTTTTCGTGAGCGAGAAAAACAGGTGCAATTAGCGAATGAAAGAGGGGAAACTCACGTAGGTGGTGATGCTGCCAAGCTCATTGAGCAACGTAAGCAAGAAAAGAAAGAGAGAAAGCAACAACAGAGAACATCTAAGTAGAGTTTTGTATTGATATGCACCATAAATAATGAACTGACTCGAAAGAATAAAATAGGGTTGCATTTTACTCATTATTAGGTGGAAAGCAGGTAACAAATGCGTGAATAAAGCGTGTTTTTATCTTTGGTTTTATCGCCAATCCATCAATCCTTGCTAATTTTATAAACGAAAGTGAGGCGTTAATCGCCTCGCTTTTATTATTTATAAACAAGGATGAAATATGATTAATAAAATAAAAATTAATTCGTTAACTATTGCTTTTGTTGGCGCATTATCATCAATGGGTACGCAGGCGCATGGTTGGGTTGAATACCCAAGCGCAAGACAAAATACATGTTATCTTGATGGTGGATTTTGGGATAACACCATTCCAAATCAGGCATGTCAGGCGGCGTATGATGAATCAGGTGCGTTTCCTTTTGTTCAACGTAATGAAGTGGCGGCCAATGTACCAAACTATAAAGACATGGCTCATGTTCAAGCTATTGTCCGTGACGGAAATTTATGTTCAGCAGGCGACAATGCAAAAGCGGGTTTAAGTGTTGGGTCTCCTCATTGGCAAAAAACAGCGATTAGGCTAGATGAAAATAATCAGATTGAACTTATCTTTAATGCGACAGCTCCTCATAACCCTTCTTACTGGCAATTCTATTTATCTAATTCGAATTACGATCCAACCGTTCCATTAACATGGGGTGACTTAGATTTAATTGATACCGCAGGCAATGTGCCTGTAGGGGAAGATAAGAAGTACCGTATTAATATTACTCTTCCTGCGGGTAGAGCAGATTCGGCCATCCTTTATACTCGCTGGCAGCGTGAAGATGCTGCTGGAGAGGGGTTTTATAACTGCAGTGATATTTCATTTGATGGAACGGGGACAACTCCTCCTGGGCCGACTGATCCAGTAGATCCACCACCATCATATTCTGATTTAGGTTATTACATTAGCCAAGGATTTGGGCCAGTAGAATCAGGCGATACGGTTCGATTCAGAACGTTTGATGCGACAGGGGCGGAAACAACAGACATCAGTTTAGCCATTACAGTGAACAATACGACGACATGGTCAGCGGAACTGGCAGGACAATTTAACCAATTGAAAAATAAAGAATGGTTTATTGGTATTTGGCACCAAGAAATGAATCATTATATGTATGACACTAATAATATTTACGCAAATCGAGTGTTTGCACCAAGTGCAAATCTTAGTTATCAACTTTCTTTAATTAAAGTGGATACCACGCCTCCAGTAGAACCACCTGTTGAACCTGAAAATAAGTGGCACAACAATAGTACCTACAATGCAGGAGATAGTGTGACACATCAAGGAAGAACATGGGTTGCTCAGTGGTGGACAAAGGGAGAAGAACCGGGAACAACAGGCGAATGGGGAGTGTGGCGATAACATTTCTGATTAACTATTTAGCACATAAAGCCCTAGATGATTCTGGGGTTTTTATGTAATAAGTGTCACTTATAATTGATATAACGGTTGTTACTTAGCCACTTTCTTTTGAACTGAATATGATGTGCTCACTGATTGATTACCTAATTCAAGGATGGATTTTTATTAAACTAAATGAGAGTACTTATTATGACATTACGATTAAAATCACTTCTAGCAATATCACTTTTATCTTCACCAACTGTTTTTGCTAATTCTTTTGAAGGCCACCGTGTTGGTCTTGGCTTTACGGCGACGGAAGTAGAAGATGTGTGGAGTGGTGAAGATTATTCAGCGAATGGAATGACGTTTGAGTATGGCTATGATATTAACCGCATCGTTGGTGTTAATGTTTCATATAATAAGGGATCTGGTGATGTGTCTTTTATCGACATTGATACCAGCACGTTTAAGATTGATACCGACATTGGTTATACTTTTCAATTAACTGATTTTACGATTAAGCCCTACGGTGCAATTGGATTTTCGAAGTATAAAGAAGAATTTAGCATTGTAGACAATAAGTTAGGTTCATGGAGTGATTCAACCATATTTGTTGGTGTTGGTACAAGAGCGGTGTTCAACAATCATTTTTATACTGATTTACGTGTTGATTTTATGAATTTAGAAGATGAAGGAGAGGATGTATTTGTCGACCAATTCTCTTTTACGGTTGGTTATAAGTTTTAATTAATTCCTCGTTTTTAGCATTATTACAACGTTAAACACCGATATAAAGCTCTAGATTATTCTGGGGCTTTTTTATTGTGTATTAAAACGTCATATTCCTCGACAATGTGATCAAGATCTCTGTATAATCCGCGGCTAGATTTTCTCATTCATCATACTTTCGTCCTTCATCTTTTTGGCTCTCTTAATAGCCTAATCATGACTTGTCAGTAAACCCTAGGAATTATTTCGTTGATACAATCAAACAACATCACAATGCAATTTGGCGCAGAGCCTTTATTTGAAAATATTTCAGCAAAATTTGGCAACGGTAACCGTTACGGTTTGATCGGCGCGAATGGTTGCGGAAAATCAACCTTCATGAAGATTCTAAGTGGTGCATTAACTCCTAGTTCTGGCAACGTATCAATGACGCCGGGACAAAAGTTAGGCGTATTGAGTCAAGATCAGTTTGCGTTTGAGAAATTCAACGTAGTTGATGTTGTTATCATGGGTGATAAGAAACTATGGGAAATCAAACAAGAGCGTGATCGCATTTATTCACTACCAGAAATGAGTGAAGAAGATGGCATGAAAGTAGCCGAGCTTGAAAGCGAATTCGCTGAAATGGACGGTTACAGTGCAGAGAGCCGTGCGGGTGATATCCTAATTCAAGCGGGTATTGATGAAACACTTCATTTTGGCCTAATGCAGCAAGTTGCCCCAGGTTGGAAATT
The DNA here is from genome assembly GCF_002954715.1 of Aliivibrio sifiae. GTDB lineage: Bacteria > Pseudomonadota > Gammaproteobacteria > Enterobacterales > Vibrionaceae > Aliivibrio > Aliivibrio sifiae. The sequence continues at coordinate 49,235 of NZ_MSCP01000002.1, forward strand.
GCGTGTGTTACTAGCGCAAGCATTGTTTGCAAACCCAGATATCTTGCTACTTGATGAACCAACCAACAACTTGGACATTAATACGATTAACTGGTTAGCAGAAGAGCTAAACAAGCGTAAATGTACAATGATCATCATTTCGCACGACAGACACTTCTTAAATTCTGTATGTACGCACATGGCCGATATTGACTACGGTGAATTGCGTATTTACCCTGGTAACTATGAGTACTTCTTAGAAGCATCAAGCCTGATCCGTGATCAGCTATTAGCAGGCAACGCGAAAAAAGAAGCTGAGATCAGTGAGCTACAAGACTTCGTAAACCGCTTTGGTGCTAATGCATCTAAAGCGAAACAAGCAAGTTCACGTGCGAAGAAAATGGACAAAATTTCACTGGATGAAGTGAAATCGTCAAGTCGTATGAGCCCATCAATTAACTTTGGTGAAGGTAAGAAATTGCATCGCCAAGCGTTAGAGCTTGAAAACTTAGGCCATGGTTTTGAAGGCGAAGTGTTATTTGAAGGCGGAAACTTATTACTAGAAGCAGGTACTCGTCTAGCAGTAATCGGTGAAAATGGTGTAGGTAAAACGACATTCTTACGCTGTTTAGTTAATGACCTAGAACAAAACGAAGGTATTGTTAAATGGTCTGAAAATGCGTCTTTTGGTTACTGTCCACAAGATAGCACAGCTGATTTTGATAACGATCTAAGTATCTTTGATTGGATTTCTCAGTGGCGTACAGTTAAGCATGATGACTTGATGGTTCGTGGTATTTTGGGGCGTCTGCTATTCACTGCTGATGATACAAATAAGCAAGCTAAAAACTGTTCTGGTGGTGAGAAAAACCGTCTATTGTTTGGCAAGTTAATGATGCAAGACATCAATGTCCTTGTTATGGATGAACCAACCAACCACATGGATATGGAAGCGATTGAAGCATTGAACGAAGCATTAAAAGTGTACACTGGTACATTAATCTTTGTAAGTCATGACCGTGAGTTTGTTTCTTCTCTAGCGACACAAATTATTGATGTTAAAGATAAGAAAATAGTGAACTTCCAAGGTACTTATGAAGAGTACTTAGATCACCAAGTGAAAATGCTACAGGTTAATATTGCTAAATAAGCGTATTTCTAAGCAGTAAAATATTAAGTATATTTTAAAACGCGAGACTGGTTATCAGCTCGCGTTTTTTATTTCACTCTTTCTGAAAATTGACATCTATGGATACTAGGACAATATCGGCGAAAGCCCATAGCTTGGTGTTAAAATAAGGATTAACGCCATTGTTATTAAAAATAATCCAGCAAAGCATTTAATAAACATAGGAATGATTGCGTTAACATCAAAAGATGCATTGGAATAAAGTTGTATTACTTTTCTTCCTGATACCGTTAAAAAAGCGATTGTTGATGTCGTAATTGCAGTACCGATTGACATCAAAAAAGTACCAATAATACCAATCCAATATAAATGAGTTAAGCTGGAAAAGAACAATACCAAAATAGATCCAGAACAAGGTCTTAAGCCTATACTTAAAATAATCATTAAGTATTCTTTAAGACTTGATGCTGCTGATAATTTTTCCGGATCGGCTGAATGATTATGACCGCATCCACATTGACCATCGTGCTTATCGGGATGAATTGATGAATAAGAAACATAAAACGACTTAATTGCCTTATAAATCAATTGCACACCTAATATTCCCACAACACCACCACTATAAATGGTTAAGTCACTAACGGTGGCATTGAGTTTATGCATTGTTTCCTTCAATACAAAAAGAAATACAGAGACCAAAGTAACAGCAACTATTGCTTGTAAAATGGCTGCGCAAACAGTAATAAAAATACCTGCTTTGAATTTTGTATTACTTGTTGCTAAGTAGGTACTGACAACAACTTTGCCATGTCCTGGTCCCAGAGCATGTAATATCCCATATAAAAAACAGACGCCAAGAATGATTAATTGAGCGTGTTTTCCACCATCATAAAATTGGTCAGTTAAATAATCTAATGACTCTTTCTGCCAGTGAATACTGTTCATTAATATTACTGGCCAAAAATGCCAAAGAGCTAATATCAAAAGAGAAAAAACACTTGAGATGAGTAAGGCTGGCCTAACAATACTTTTTGTATTTGTCTCTATGGTTAATGGTTTTATGTTGTATATCTTCACAATCAACCTTACTAATTAGGTTTACAATTCAATTTGACGCTTTGAGTAAATATTTGTCCTAACTGATAATCAGGATTAGCATCAATAGGCAAAGTCATCGCTCTGTTTATTTGAGCCGTGGTAGGGTGAGGTTTAATTAACTGAACATGGCAACTGGATTTGAGTGTTGTAGCGAATGTGATATCACTTTTAGAACGCCATGACATATCGACATAATAGGTAGGGTCAAAAATTTTTAGAGTAAGCAGTTTGTTATGAAATTCATAAGGTTTTTCAAGACTCAGTGTAAAGGTTAGTTTTGCCTTCCCCTTATATGTCGTTAGTTGTTCGTCATTAACCGATTTGAATGTCATTGGTTTCTGCTCATGGCTTACATTAGTAAAATAGTGAGATTTCCCCATGTTATCGATGACTGATTTTACTAATTTTTTTAATGTTTCTTTTTGATGGAGAGGAGACATATCTTCCCCATCAAATAAATAAGCGGTTGTCATCCTATCGAATGTCCACTGCATTTTAAAACCGGTTAATGTATGATTTTCACCTAACACTTTCGCCTGTAAGTCGACCCATGAATGAGGATGTGCCCAAACGGAGGTTGATACAAAACTAATCAAAAAAAGTGCAAATTTTAGATATATACGGTAATTAAATTTAGTCGACTTTCTCATGACTTCACCTATTTCATTGTGTTAGCAATGATTGTTACATTATGTTCAAATGCTTTGGCATAAGTGTTTGCATCATTGGCATCTGAAAGTGCTTCTGGATACAATTTACCACCTTCTTTAGCCCCTGTGGCTGCACCAATTTGACGAACTAATCTAGGGTCCGCTTGGTCTTCCATGAAGTATGTGTTGATGTCTTCTGCTTTAATTTGAGTGATTAAACTTGCAACCTTTTGCGTACTTGCTTCAGACTCTGTTGAATACCCCTGCGGAGCTAAAAATTCAACGCCATATTCAGCGCCAAAGTACCCAAAGGCATCATGGCTAGTTAGTACTTTTTTCTTTTCCTTCGGAATTGCGTTAAAAGTATCGATTGCCCAGTTATTCAGTTTTGTTAGTTCTGCAATATAGCGGTGACCACGCTCTTTAAAATACTCGGCATCTTGAGGGTCTGCTAAAATTAATGCGTTCATCACATTTGTCGCGTACACAATGCCATTTGCCATACTATTCCATGCATGTGGGTCAACCATTTTTTCACCGTCATCAATCATGCTACGAGTTTGAATTCCGGTCGATGCAGTAATGACTTCACCTTTATAACCCGATGCTTTGACTAACCTTTCCATCCAACCTTCTAGGCCAAAACCACTAATAAAAACAACGTCAGCTTGGTTTAGCGTAATACTGTCTTTAGGGGTAGGGTAAAAAGCATGGGGGTCACTATTAGGACCAATTAACGAGGTAACTTCAACATGCTCGCCACCAACTTGTTTAACAATATCAGCCAATACTGAAAAGCTTGCCACGGTGTTTACTGTTTTTGCCATAGCGGAGCCGCTGCATAGCAAGATTAGTGTCGCGCTGGATATTTTCATTGCTTTTAATACATTCATTACTTTATTTCTCTATCTTATTTATGATCATTGTCTAAACATTCCTTTTTTATTTCCCCACAAAATCGACAGTACAAAAAAGAATGTGGCGGATAAAATAATTGCAGGACCAGCCGGAATAGATTGATACCAAGACCACGTTAACCCAATAATAGAGCTTAAGATCCCGAACATTATAGATAGGAGCATCATATTCATAAGTTTGTCTGTCCAGCATCGTGCAGAGATTGCAGGTAACATCATTAACCCAACCGACATCAATGTACCAAGAACTTGAAAACCGGCAATTAAATTTAAAACAACCAATCCCATGAATAATCCATGTATATACATCGAATAATGAGGAGATCGAATAGAAAAGAAATTGGAATTAAAGGATTCATATACGATAGCCCTATATAAAACCGAAAGGACGACTAAAGTAATACTAACTACGATGCCAATAAAAATGAGTGCGTTATTATCTACCGCTAATAAAGAACCAAATAGAAGATGTAATAGATCAATGCTATTTTTCTTATACGAAACGAGAATAACCCCAAGAGCAAGAGAGCCTAAATACAATCCAGCAAAGGTCGAGTCCTCATTTAAACGAGCCTTTCGGCTAATGACTCCAGATAAAAGGGTTACGACTAACCCTGCGACAAATCCCCCAATGCCCATTGATAACAAAGACATTCCTGAGAATAGATAACCAATAGCGACTCCGGGTAATACGGCATGGGATAGAGCATCTCCCACAAGGCTCATTCTTCTTAATAAAAGAAAAATGCCAAGAGGAGGTAAGCTCAGAGAAAGAATTATGCAGGCAAGAATAGATCGGCGCATAAACCCAAATTGAAGATAGGCATCAAATATATGAATAGACATAAATAAGGTTAATTCTCTTTTTCTACAGTAGGCATTTCATTAAATTCCACGTCATTACAACCAGTGTGACGGTCAAAGCGAATCAAGTGTGTAAAATTATTTTCAACAATCGTACTGTCATGTAATACCGCAATAATTGTTTTCCCTTCTGTATTCAGCTTCATTATTAGTGCTAATAACACTTGTTGTGTTTCTTCATCGATGCCCGTAAATGGTTCATCCATTAGCATAATGGGTAAGTCTTGCACTAGCATTCGGGCAAATAACATTCTTTGAAATTCACCTCCAGATAAAGCGTTAATGCTTACACTTGATAAATGAGCAATCCCAACTTGTTCAAGAGCGGTGAACACGCGAGCTTTATCTGGATACAGCCAATGTGTGATCTTCTTTCTAGGCCAGCAGCCCATTGAGACGACTTCAAAAACATTAATAGGAAAATCATGATCGATATGAGAATGCTGAGGTAACCAAGCGATATTTTGCTTTAGCGTTATTGGGCATGAAATATTCCCTGAAATAGCGGGTAATAATCCGCAAAGAGTTTTAGAGAAAGTGGACTTCCCGCTGCCATTTGGGCCAACGATGGCTGTCAAACTTCCTTGTAATATTTCTCCAGAAATAGAAGATGATATAGGAAGGTTTTGATAGCCAATAACCAAATCTTGAATAATCATCATGCTAGAGAAATAGCCCAAAAAATACCTATCCACACTAATGTAAACAAGGGAAGTAACAACATTATCCGGATGAGACCTGACATTGATAATATGTTTCTATTTATCTGAACGAGTATTTTATGCATTATGTAGACTTCGATATAACCTATTAATTGTTATGTTATAACGTAACAAAATGTAAGTTTTGTTGCAAATATTAATATCAATTAAATAAGCCCGTCATTGGTACATTGTTGTTTTTACTAAATGAATATCTGTATTTAGATGTGTTATTTATAAGGCGTAGAAGTGGTATAATCATCGATTAATTACTCATTTGGAATCTTTTGTGTCCCTTACTCTATCTGCAAATACCGTTGTTGTACTCGATTTTGAAACGACTGGCTTATCACCTAATCAAGGCGATCGCGCTATAGAAATTGGTGCGGTGAAGTTAGAAAATGGTGTCATTGTTGATCGTTTCCAAAAACTGATGAACCCCGGTTTTAGAGTGAGTTCGTTCATTGCGAATTACACTGGTATTACTAATGCTATGCTGGCAGAGGCGGATGATTGTGCAACGGTCATGCATAACTTTGCTGATTTTATTCAAGGGTGTAATTTAGTTGCTCATAATGCCTCGTTTGACCAACGTTTTTTAGATGCTGAGCTTGATGTAATCCAACGAGATTATGATGGGACATTTGCATGTTCATTATTGGTATCAAGACGATTAACTCAAGATGCGCCATCGCATAAGTTGGGAGAATTAGTGGCTTATCACCAAATAGATAACGATGGTGTATTTCACCGAGCATTGGCCGATGCAGAAGTTACTGCATCATTGTGGCAAGTGTTGTTGGATACTTTACAAAGTGATTATTCAATTACAAACCCTGATTTTTCATTAATGCAAAAAATTGCGAAGATGCCAAAAGGATCAATCGATCAATTTTTAAAGAAACAGGGTTAATTAAGGCACTATATCCTATAAACGCTTATGCTTTATTTCAGCATAAGCGTTTTATTTCCAGCCAGAAAGCCAATGTTCTTGGTTTTTTAACTCTTGCCAATCCAAGACTTGTGTTCGTTTTGTCATTACTGCTTCTATCAAACAATGTGTCACTTCATGCTCTTCAAATTCAATCTCTGTAATTAAAAAATGCTTTTCTTTTTTTACTGGATTAACTGCTGTCCATTTGCTGTTTAATAGTTTTTTAGGATTAATTTGATTCATCATCATTCCTCAGGTATTTATTTTTAAGTCATTGTTATGTGGTTTATAAAGCATAGATCAAATAGATTAAGTTCGTGGTTTAGATACAATGATTTTTAATCAAAACTGTATTTCACAATATAAACTGATATTATTGAACAAGTGTTCAGGTTTTTTGAGAGTGATTCATTATGGCAAAAACAGCCAAATTTAATAGAGATGATGTCATAGAGAAGGCGACCAATCTTTATTGGGAAAAGGGATTTCATGCGACTTCAATGCGTAATCTTCAAGATGTGGTTGATATGCGTCCTGGCAGCATTTACGCGACATTTGGTAGCAAAGAAGGCTTATTTAAAGAAGTGTTGCACAAATACACAGAGATAGGTGTTGGGCAAATTGCTGAATGTAAAGCCAGTAGCTCATCCTCTCTTGAAGCACTGAAAAATTTCATCACTTTGATTGTGTTTGAAAGCCAAAAATCGGCTCCAAGTGGCATGTGCATGCTAGCAAAAACGATTGCAGAATTAACTGAAGAGAACGCAGAGCTACTTGTTGAAACGAAAAAAATGCTAACAATCATGGAAGGTCAATTTATTATCTTACTAGAAGAGGCTCAACAGCAGGATGAGGTAAGTAAAGATAAAGATGCAGTTCAATTGGCGCGTTTTGTTCAAGTACAAATTATGGGATTAAGAGCCTACGCGTGCGCTAGTAATGGAGATGCACCATTAAAACAAATGATTGATGATATGTTTACTCTTTTACAAGAACGTATTAATTAATGTTTCGTACCAAGAAAGAATAGAATGTGTTTTTATTAAAACTCTGCCTTTATCTATTGTAAAGGCAGGTGCTTTAATTTTAGTGCAACAAGTGTTTTACCTTTTTTTTTGAGGCAATAACACGGCTTCAAATTGACTCACATCCGTTAAAAAATCACGTAATACGCTATCAACTTTTTCTTTTGTTGCTTTGCTGTTTGCTTCTAAATTCGTAAACATAAGCGCAGGAGTATTTGTTTCTAAGTAGCTGTGTTCCATTGCATTTAATGACCCTGTATTTGATTGTAAATAGTGATCGAACTGCTCAGAGTGCTGTTGTAATTTATAATGCAATATTCTCTCATCTATTCCCTTGTTGCCAATTTCTTTCAACACCTGTTTTGTTAGTATTAAGAGTTCATCAACTCGCTCTGGCGCACACATAAATTTAATTTGGCCTTCTGCTTGTGCATTATTAATGTTTTGCCAAAATTCACTTGTGACAGAGTAAGTACCAGAAGCCTTTTCTCGTAGTGTTAGATGTAATTGCTCTTCGATGATCTCACTAGACAGTCTTAAATAGTAATCGTTAGCGCTTGCCCATTTAAGCGGTTGAGTTAAATAAAGCTCCACCTCTGCACGAGGCTCCCTTAAGAAATATCCCGTGTAACGCTCTTTGGGAGATACAGAAGTCATAAAATAAGGTTCTCTAATTTGTGTTTTGACCTCAATAGAGGCGAGGTAAGTTGCTGCAAACTTCTCCATTTCTTTCGCTGAAATATCACCCACAATAAAATATGTATAATCCGTTTTATTGGTTATGTACTTTTGGTAGGTATGGCTAAGCATACTGGCAGTAAAGTTAGCAATCTCTAGGTTTTTTTCACTGTATGCCGTATCAATATTAGGGTAGCGTAATGAATAAACATTACTCAAAAATTTATGATATCCATCTATTGTATTTTTATACTGTGAGGTTTCGATTTTACTTTGATAGAGAAGGGCTTCAGACACAGGGCTTGAAGCGAGTTTTAAGCGAAATAATTCAAACATGCTTGCTAAGTTATCTTTGTTAGCCCAACCTGAGTAACCTTGTTGATAATCAGCTAATACTGTAGATATCGTAATAGATTTCCCCTGGAATATATGTTGTAAATCTGTTCGTGATATCTCACCAATACCGGTGTCATCGACTAAAATGGTGGCAACCCTTAGTTGATTGTATTCGTCTTTAGGTATTGAGCGTAACCCCCCCTTTGTTAGAGCTCGAAAATAGATTTTATTGGGCTCGGTATTATTGAATTGATAAACTAATTTGCTGCCATTGCTTAAACGATATTCGGTGATGTTATGGCTTTCCCACTCTTTTTCTTTTGTTATAGCCCCTTTTTTTATTGTTATATCAGGCAGAAGTGTGCTTTTTTCGTTCTTTATTCGAAGAGGTTGATATGTCGCTATTACACTTTGCCATAAGGAGGTTAATTGCTCAGCAGACATAACTATTTTTTGTTGGGTCACTGGTTGAGTCGTTAGCAATAATTTAGATTGTGGTTCAATAAATGAAAGGAAGGCATTGTTTATATCTTCCACTGTTATTTCATTTAAGAAGCGTTTTTCAAGCTCATAAATTTTTCTTTTATTACGGTACAATTCGCCATTATTTGCTGAATAAAGGAATTGTTCAACAAGATCAATACTGTCTGTTTTATTTGTCTTTGTTATTTCGTTGACGTCTTTTAATTGAGCAATCTTATTACTCACTTCTTTTGAGTTAAAACCTTGTTGTTTTAGCTGAGCAAGAAAGGTGATTAGATCTTTTGTTGCTTCATCATAATTATCTTTTAATAATTGGAGAGTAAATATCGATTGAATTGTTTCTTTTCCCGCTAGTGTTATATCGAAATTAACTGAATTAATTGAGCTAGATTCTATTTTCCTTAATTCTTGTAAACGTTGATTTAATAAAAGCGTCGCAATTCTTTTTGTTAAGTTTTCTTTATAGCGAGCATCGCAGTCTTCTGGTTGGTAATGAGAAAAAAAGCTTAATTCAATCGTTGGAAACGAGATCCCTTGTTCTGATACTGTTGCCGTTCGCCATTCATTCTTGATAGGTACACTGTAATTAATTGGGTCTAATGCTTTTTGTGGTCTTGGAATGCTCCCTAGTTTTTGCTTAATAAGTTGTTTAACGTCTGTAGCATTTATATCCCCAACAACGATAATTGACATGTTATCTGGGCGATACCATTTTTTATAAAATTCAATAAGCTGTTGCTTTGACATGGTCTCTATTGAGTGTGGATTACCAAGAATCGATCGCATTACATATTGAGAATCCGCCATTTCAATCGCAATTTTCTTATTGTGTAATCGTGTTATTGGACCTAAATAAGCACGCCATTCTTCTAAAATAATGCCTCGTTCGTTATTCAGTTCCTCATTCGAGATTGTGATATTACTTGTCCAATCAGAAATAATGTTTAACGCGAGATCTAACGTTTTTTTATCATTATTAGGAAGGTTCAATGTATAGATTGTATTTTCGTAATAAGTCGCGGCATTGACATCAATATTTGATGTAATACCAATGTTCTCTAGCTCTGTAAAAAGGCTGTGCTTTGGGTAATTTTTGGTTCCGTTAAAAGCCATATGTTCAAGAAAATGAGCAGTCCCTTGTTGATCATCCTCTTCATTGAGTGCTCCCGCTTTAACCAATAACCGGATATATACTTTTGACTTTGGAGTGTGGTTTTCAGCAAGATAATAAGTTAATCCATTATTAAGCTCTCCGATATCAATATGTGGGATAACCTTTGGTTTCGAAATATACTTATTGGTTTGATTTAAAATAGTAAGAGATGATAGATCAGATGTATTTTTATCCGAATTTTTTATAGGCTCTGCATGTATATTTAATATCAAAAAAAGCAAGAATGGTACGATGAGAATAATGATGTTTTTTAATCGAAACATAATTAGTTAACCTAAGTGATTATTATTATTCGTCATTCTAACAATAAAATATTTATGCGAGCAATATCACAAAACCAGTGATTCAGTGTGTGTATTATTTAAATTATGGTGATTTTTGTTTTTACTTTGTAATCACATCGTTACTGATGTAATCGTTGGAAAAGTAAGATTGTAGTGATACCAGTAGGTAAATGATAATTAATACTATTTGAGTTTATACTCTAAGTCATTATTAACATTAACAATTATCAAACAAATATTTTTTCAGGAAAATATGTTTTTTATAAAAGAAAGTAAAATTAAAGATGTTTTATTGGATTTGTTATATTTATTGACCAATTAAAATCGCAATAGATTAATTGCTCCTATTGCGATTCTTTAATTCAACTACGAATTTTTACTTCCATTTAAACTTTTCAAATGCACTATCTAATGGTGTTTTTGCAATGTGATTTGTATAGTTACTCATTACTTTTTGAGCCATCCCCAAAACAATTTCTAACAATTGTTGTTGAGTAAATCCAGCATCAAAGAAAGCCTGCATTTCTGTTTGAGAAAGCTCACCACGGTTACGCACCATTAAGAGTGTTGTTGCGTGCAATACTTGCAGTTTTTCTGTTGGCATTACTTCTCGATTACGGAGTGCTTCCGTTATTGCTGAATCGACTTTCATCATATGTGCAATGCCAGTATGAGCAGGAACACAATAAGTACAATTGTGTTCTACGTTAATGGTTTGCCAAACAACCGTTAACTCATCTGCATTGAACGATGACTCAGTAAATAATTTATGTAGGGTTTGGTAGCCTTCAAGTAGCCCCGGAGCTTCTGCCATAATGGCATGAAGGTTAGGAAGCATTCCATTTGCCTTAAATGAATTCTCTAAGATTGGTTGGCTTTTAGCTGGTGCTGACTCAATGGTATGAATAGTAAATGCAGTCATGATTTTTTCCTTAATCATTATAGTTATTGAATGTGTCATTGTGTAGATAGAGAAAACTATAATTTATTTTGAACGACTGTTCAATTATTTATTTGAACAGTCGTTCATTTTATTTGTAATTTTATTTTATCTATTTGATAAGTAATAGTTTTAAGAGTGAAAATTATTTATACAAGGATAAAGGAGGTTTTGGTTTGAGGTTTACTTGGAATTTAGATGGTTTTTACTAATATTTTAAATTTCTTGTTATTGCTTTCTTCAACTTTCTACATTAATCAATTTTTTTTATCGTAATCACAAGGCAAACTTGTTTTACATGAATAAAAGTGAGGCCTATTTTATATGTTTGAGCTGCTATAGAGAGCAAATATCTCTGTTGTAATAAAGTCAGAGTAAAATAATTGCTACCAAGATCTTAAAACGATAAAAAGAAGCTCAAATTGAAAAAGTATTATTGCTATTTATCCAATAGAAAGTGCTAGTATTCTCGCACTTAAATGGGAAGCGAAAAGGCAATGAATTCAGTTGTATAAAGAGTGTTTACCATTGATGTACAGTGGCACATAAATAACGTTATGGATGGCGTTAGTATGATCAATGGTAAACAATCTACCATATGTATGGAGCAACAAATGAGTGAGCAAATTCTCACACTATCACAATTAGGCTGGCGTCCTTATTTTCAACAACAACTGACTCTAGATGATTTAACCGAGTTTCAAACGGGTCGAATTATTGAACAACACCGAAGCAGTATTATTGTTTTGAGTGAGAAAGGTCAAGTGAGTTTATTACCACCATCGGGTGATGATCGTGTTTGTGTGGGTGATTGGGTATTGTTTGATGAAAATCTACGAATTCAACGTGTACTGGATAGACAATCTTTGTTTGATCGTAAAGCTCCAGGATCAAAAGTCGCAACGCAATTGATTGCCGCGAATGTTGATAATGTCATGATTGTCTGTTCATTGAATAACGACTTTAATTTAAGCCGTATTGAGCGTTACCTTGCTATTGCAAAAGAAGCAGAAGTTGAGCCAGTGATTATCTTAACGAAAGCGGACCTGTGTGACGATGTGGATGATAAGCAAGACCAAGTTCAAAAGCTGAATCGTATGATGAGTGTTTACAGTGTAAATGCGCTTGATATGAATGATCTGGTTGCTTTACATAGTTACTGTAAAAATGGTCAAACTATCGCTTTCTTAGGCTCATCAGGTGTAGGTAAATCGACACTTGTAAATGGACTGCTTGGGTTTGAAGCATTGAAAACTGGAGATATCCGTGAAGATGACAGTAAAGGCCGACACACGACAACGCATCGAGCATTAAAATTGATGCCTCAAGGTGGTCTATTGATGGATACCCCTGGAATGCGTGAGCTTCAACTTAGTGATTGCGAGCAAGGCGTAAATGCTACTTTTAGTGAGATTACCGATCTTGCTGAAAAATGTCGCTTTGGTGATTGTTCTCATATTTCAGAACCTGGTTGTGCGGTTTTAAAAGCGGTTGAATCAGGTCAACTTGAAGAACGCCGTTTAGTTAGCTTTCAAAAATTAATGAGAGAGCAAGCGATTAATGGTGCGAGTGTGGCTGAACAACGAGCAAAAGATAAAGCGTTTGGCAAAATGGTTCATGGTGCTATCGCTGATGCCCGTAGCCGTAAAAAAGAATATGAAACGAGTGCTTATTAATACCAGAGCATAAGTTTAAATAAAAACCGCCCGTCTTTGATTGGCGGTTTTTTTTGTGCTTATTTTTTGGTAAAGATCATAGCCTGATAAATAGTGGTTATCGGCGCTATAACTAATGTTCAATTCTCAGTCCCCTCGATCTCTCTTAATATTCTCCTGTCCCCACAAAACAGAGAGAGTTTATTTATGTTCTTCCTCAACAATAAATTAAAAGCAGTACTGATTGCCTCTACATTTGTTGTCACAGGATGTGCGTCACCAGCGATGGATGCAGAAAATGAGAATGCAGCAAGAAACCGAGGTGCAGTTGGTGGAGCCTTAGTCGGCGCTACTTTAGGTGCAGTAACCGGCGATGCTAGGTTAGCTGTAAAAGGTGCAGCGGTTGGTGGTGTAACTGGCGGAGTCGCTGGTTCAATGAAAGATTTAGAAGACTCTCGAAATAGTAAAGACGTTCAAGTTTTAGCGGATGGACATTCTCAAGATAATCGTAGTGATGCTGAAAAACGCCTAGCAGAGTTTGAAGCCGAAATTAAAATTCATGAGTTAGAGCAACAATTTGCGGATCTAGAAGAGCAAAATAAACAAGATAATAAAGAAAGCTAATTTTTATCTTATCCAATTTAAAAATAATTAATTTAAACCAATTTATTGAATGGATTCGATGATCAATTAAGTGAGATTTATTATGAACAATACACCTAAATTTTTATTAGTAAGCCTATTTACTTTAGCATTAACTCCTTCTGTATCTGCTTCTATTTTTGAAGCCAATGAGTTTAGTGGTCACCGTGTTGGTGGTGGTTATTCGAATACCGATTTGATTCTTGATAACCGAGCTTTAGATTGGGGTGATGGTATTAAGTTAGAGTATGGTTATGACATTAACCAAATCGTCGGTATCAATGCGTCATATCAGAATAATAACGGTAGCAAACATGGTATTGATCTTGATGGTAGTACTTTAAAAGTAGATTCTGATATCGGTTATACATTTCAGTTTGAAGAGTGGTCGGTAAAACCATATGGTGCGGTTGGTTTAGCTAGAGTGAATGAAAAAGCATCATATGATGGCTATAGCGACTCTTTTAAAGAAATTTCACTGATGGGTGGGATGGGGGTTCGTGCGAATTTAGATATGGGGTTATACACCGATCTACGTTATGACTTCTTCAATGTAGACCATCAAGACCAAGATCAGCTATCTCTTACTGTAGGCTACCGTTTTTAGTTAGCATAGATCCTCTAGTTTTTGATTAGAAGCAGCTCTTACTTTTTAGTAAGGGCTGTTTTTTTATCTGTAATAGTGTGTATAAACGTAAAGTAAACTTTATATTTACAATAATGCATGGAGTGATGATGCTAGATGAAAGAACACTGCTCACTATAGGGCAACTTGCTGAGCGAAGTGGGGTTGCTCATTCTGCATTGCGTTTTTATGAGACCAAAGAGTTAATCGTTTCTATTCGAACCTCTGGTAATCAACGTCGTTATCACCCTTCAATGCTTCGTCGAATAGCCTTAATTCAAGTGGCTCAACTTGTGGGGTTTACACTCGAAGACATCGCAAAAGAGCTTGAAGGTTTATCAATGAAAAAAAACGCCACTAAGCGTGATTGGGAAAAGGTTGCTAATAAATGGCAAAAAGACCTCGATGCAAAATTACACCAAATTCAATCATTAAAAGAAAATCTAACAGGCTGTATAGGCTGTGGTTGTTTAAGCATGGAAAAGTGTCAGTTATTAAACCCTGATGATGTTTTGTACGAAGATGGCAGCGGTGCGCAGCGAATTTTATCGTAATAATGATAAGAGAATAGGCTGAGATACAAAAGAGTAGCTTTGTACGATAGCAATTATTGCCTTGATAAGATAAAAACCGTACCATTCTGTGATTATCGATTTAGCTTACAAGAGAATAGTCATATGAGCCAAGAATTAGAAATGATCTCGAATCTAGAAGATCTAGAAACATTTATCGTTGCTGCTGAAAATGGTGGTTTCGGTCTAACTAATGTTGCTGGTATTGCCATGGCGACAAATAATAAAGATGGTCGTCGTTTTGTTGCGGTATTAGATGACAAACACCAACTATTATTGTCACGCTGGGTAACAGAAGAGGTGTTTCAAACAGGTCAAGATTTAGTGCGTAATGGATCAAATCGTACTACTCACTAATAGTAAAATATTCAATTAAAGAAAAGGGTTAAGATACTTCAATTAGAAGTGCTTAACCCTTTTTATTTTTTATCAATCAGTGATCTTCAATCGTTCTAACGGTATCTAAATAGCCGATGTACTTATTTATAAAATAAGGCGGGATGAAAAACACCAGAAGATACAAAGACTCACTAAAGAACAGTGATGCGATCTTTTCTTCATGCGTAAAGTAAGCAAGTAAAGCAAACATATCTAGAAAAATATAGAGTGTAGCTAAAACAATTGAAATAATTAAAGCTAAGCCAAGAAGATCTCTTAGCAAAACTTTGGGTATGGTCATTTTTATTCCCTCAAAAATGTTAATTCCTATTTAACTTACGCTTAATGTTCCGATGCTTTTTTGAGCTATATCAATATTTAATTTATGGGCGTGGAAAGTAAGATTTACTATTTGATAATTAAACGAAAACTAAAGGTTCATTAATTAAAAAAGGGTTAAGATACTTCTTATAAGAAAGCACTTAACCCTTTTGATATGTCTAATAAAACATCATATATGACGTTTTTAGAGTGTTAATTAATGATTGTGCTCTGTGTTATCACAATGCTTAGGTTCATAGTGTTCAGCTTGAATTCTTGGTGTATTTGTTGGAAATTCAATTGAACGTTTTTCTTCACTGCCATCTTGAACGGTATAGACTGGTTCAAGTGTTGGGGTACTGATGGTCATTGAGTTTAATACTTTTCCGTCACACACAATAGATGCTGATGCTGGATTCTCTGAACGTGCCACGTTTACATGGAACTTATTCATGTTATCCGCGTTACGACGGTTATTCTTCAGTGCAAATTTTTGAATATCGCCATTTTTCATGCTGACTTCTAATGCACACTCACTTATTGTTAAGTTAGCTGAATCGTCAGGATAAACATAACCATAAGAGCCGTGTAGTGCAGGGAAGATATAGCTATCCAGTTTTCCTTGAGGATCGTAGTAACCCACTAATGTTGTAACAGGAATACCAAATGACGTTGGGCGGATAACTCTGTTTTGCTCATATTCGCCATCTTGAATCCATGTTTGACCATCAGATACAAATACTAAACGGCTACCATAGTTAACAACAATAGTTTCCCCATTAATAGCTAAATTTGAGTTGTAGCCAGCATCAGAATTAAAGGTAAATATTTTGCCTTTATTTGTTGTCGATGCTGCTGGTACTGACATATCTCGTACCCAATGTCCGTTCCATGTAGACAGATCTACTTTATCAAAATTAGTTAATAACGTAGCGATATAGCTTGCATTAGCGTCCCATGGGTTAACTGATGTCGTTTCTAAATCATCGATTGAATGTGTGTACTCAACCATGCTCTCTGTTGCTTCATCCCACTTTTTAAAGCCTGTTGATGAGGTTTCATCAAATACAATTTTGCTTTCTAAATTCTTCTGGATAAAGTGCATTGAATACGGCGTGTACAGCGTAAATCGTTGTGCGCCATACATTGCCCAGCCACCCGCCATAGAATCAGAACCAAAGCTGAACATGCCCTTAAATGGTTCAACACATTGACCATCAAGACAGCTTTGACCACCATTGTTTGATGGTGAAAAGTTTGGAATAAATACATCACGTGAAGAATCCCAACCCCATGTAGAGTTAGTCATGTTGGCTGGTTTATGAATAGACCCTTCAAATCCACCAGGGTAGTGGCCTAAACCGTAATTATGACCCACTTCATGACTAAACTCATTACCGATAGAGCTATCAAGTGTCACCATCCCTGCGCCACCAGAACCACCGTGAGTTTGTACGCCATTGTTGTAGTTACCACGAGTGTTATGAGCAGTTAATTGAGCTGCTACATAAGGATTTTCGCTTTCACCAACACCTACACTTGAGTTAATACCGTAGTTTGCGTTGTTGATACCGATAGAGATTAACTCTTTACCAATACGTTGACGCATCGTGCCTGAGTGCCAGCCGCCGTCACTTGGGTCAAGATCTGTTAATAGCGTGCCATTTGGC
The DNA here is from genome assembly GCF_002954715.1 of Aliivibrio sifiae. Taxonomy (GTDB): domain Bacteria; phylum Pseudomonadota; class Gammaproteobacteria; order Enterobacterales; family Vibrionaceae; genus Aliivibrio; species Aliivibrio sifiae. The sequence goes on from NZ_MSCP01000002.1 coordinate 66,290, forward strand.
AGCATTACTTCAGTAAAGTGTACCGGTTCATATTCACTTACCACCATTTTACTGATTGGAGCAGTTTCGAAATATTCGCGCTGTGCCGCTTTGTCGGTTTGGAAATGGAAAGCACCACGAGGCTCAACAAGCATACCTACATCAATGGTATGAAGCAGTAACTCAGTTGGAGCACCTACTTTAATTTGAGCTAATGTGCCTTTTTTACCTTGGTTTTCAAATGACAATTGAAGACCTGTATTAAGCCACTCTTTTGGTAGCTCAGCAGACCAAAAACCATCAGCATAGCCGATTTCATTAAAAATCAAATCGTCTTCTAGTACCCATGCACCATTAACGTTTTTAAACACGGTAGTTGTGCCGTTAACAATTGTTTTAGAACGTTCAGGATAGTAACTTACGTTTGAGTTATAACCTGCGCTTGAAGTAAATACGAAGGTTTTGCCATCTAATTTAGGGTTATTTTGCTCAAGTACAATGTCTCGGATCCAATGACCATTCCATGTACTTAGTTTTACTACATTGTGATCAGCTAGTGCCGCAGAAATGGCTTCACTTGATACTTCACGCACATTGAATGCAGTAGCGTCATTGTAGCTAAAATCAATATTCGGATTAGTGATTTCAGGCATAGCCATCACATTTTGAGCCAATGAATCAGGACGTTTCATCTCTAACGTGCCTAATTTTTTACCATTACGGTCCATTGCTGTTAGAGCTACTGATGCATATGAAACAAAGGGTTCTGTTGGCTTAAACATAACTTTTGTTGCACGCTGAGCAACAAGATGCATGCGTTTTTCTTGTTCTGTTGCTTTTGCTGGAATGATATGAGCTTGAGCAAATAGTACGCCACCAGAAAGATCGCCAACTAATGCATTCTCTAGTTGATTGGTGTTGAAGAACATTGTTGGTTTTTCAATAACAGGAGTACATTCAGAGGTGTCGATTTCGGTCGACATCGTGTTTTCCCAAATGTAATTTCCTTCATTATCTTTAGAACCTCTTGCTGCGGCATAAAGACCAAATGTACATTTTTCAGCGACATCAAAGGTTTCTGGGTAAATATCAAAACCGCCGTCGTACCAATATTTTTCCCACTTAGTCGGAAGAAAATCGAATACCGTTTCAAATTCTGATTCAAAATCCATCAGGCCAAATTTCACATTGCCATCAAAGTTGATTCTTAATCTTTTTCCTTTGTATTCAAGATACTTTTGGTCGCCATCTTGGGTGACATTTGCTGGGTCACTAGCAAGCGCAGCCAATTCTGCCATTTTACTGATAATGTGAACGCTAGCATCGTTTAGTGGGTGGTTTGCTGCGTACACGTTAGTTGCTAACGTTGCTCCAATGAACATACCTAAAATTGTCTTTTTCATATAACCTCAATTTTTATTATTATTTGATAAGTCAGCGTTTTGAATCGCCGTTTATTATTTTTGAGACTTATAAATTAAAAATAAAAATAAGATATTTAAATATTTTGAAAATCAGATATTTATTCCATATTGGAATGTATATAAATTGGATATGTTAAAATATTAGGTACTAAAATCGCTATTATTTACCTTTTATTCTTGTTGCGATGAAATCGACAGCAGCTTTTACTTTTGGTGTTGCATAAGCCAGTTTTTGGTACAGCATATAGACACCAAGCGTGTGATTTTGAGTGATATTTAATGGTTCATTAAAATGCAACTCTATTAATCGGCTATTATCAAAATAGGGTTGTAATACCCATCTTGGCATCATAATTATGCCGTGACCTTGGACTGCCTTATCAGCTAACCATTGTCCGTTGTTAGTCGTGAGTAAGCTAGGCGCTGATACATCTTGCCATTCTCCATTTATCTCACTTAACCAAGGCGTTGGACCATGAGGTGTTTTGAAGAATAAACCCTTATGAGTGGGTAAGTCTTTTGTGCTTTTAGGTTGCCCATATTGTTCAAGATAAGCAGGTGAGGCGGCAGGAATAAACTGATTATCCATCAGATGAATGGCAACGACTCGCTCATCAGGCGCAAAGCCGCCACGAATGGCAATATCTACATCATCTCTATCAAGTTTTGATATTTGGTCGTTGAGTTCGACATCCAATACAATGTCTGGATAGAGAAGTGAAAAATCATCCAAAATTGGAGCAAGAATACGCTCTCCAAAGCCAACCATTGAACTGATTTTTAGTGTCCCTGTCGGTGTGGTTTGATAATCTTTAACTGCTTTATCGCATTGTTCTAATTGCTGAATAAGTGTCGTTACTTGTGAATAATACTGTAAACCAACCTCTGTTAACGAGACGGTTCTGGTAGTTCGTTTTAATAACTGAGCTCCGAGTGAGGCTTCAAGATCTGCTATTCGGCGAGAGATAGAAGAAGCAGGTACATCAAACTTTTTTGCTGCTGCTGAGAAATTTCCAGCCTCTACCGTTGCTGTAAAATATTTTAATGCTCGTAATTGGTCCATAATTTCATTGTTGCCTTTTTAACAATAGAATTACGTATATTATCTTCTATATTTAATTAAAAATAGAGGTAGTTCAAAAGATGAAATTTGGCATCGTATCTTTATTTTCATCAACTTTCGTAAAGGTATTATTGTGCGTGGAGCAAAAATCAATACAACTAAATAACAATGTACTAGCAATTTTAGGTGGCTATTTTTACACCGAAATTACAAATATAAAAAACCTTGTAATTTATAGGGTAAAAATCTGGTTTCATGAAATGAAAGTGGTAGCATGATCAAATATGTTATTAAAGGAATGGAAAAATGGTTACGACGACTCCAACGCATTTTAAAGTTAAAGTGAACACTAGCAAAGGAAGCTCTTACTGGACACTTAGTGGTTCTACTGCCATTTTAGAAGAAGCTGCCGTATTTTCCATGGATTCGATGCCCGATTTTTTTCGACAATCTCTAACTCAGAATTTTATTGAATTGATGCCCGTCGAATAACATTTTACGAGCATAAATTGAATATTCAGTAACCATTATTTTATAGTTACTGGCTAATTAAAGAGCATTTAGCATCTCAGAACATTGCTTTGGCATAATTGGGGCTGATGCTCTTTTTTTCTGTGGAGTTGGATTTAATCGCCAACTTTTGGTCTCGTGACCACAACCATCTCCTTCTGGTGGTTCCGCTTGGTTAATACAATATTTGTCTTCTTGTGGGCAATTAAGACGTACATGCATATGAGCACTGTGTCCCCACCAAGGACGAACCTTACGTAACCATTCAGTGTTTTCACCATTATTAATAAATCATAGTTTATGAGCGAGATAATTGGATTCGTTCTCTTGTTAAGCTGTAATCAGCACCTGACATTCGAGCAATCGCATCCAATTTATCACTATCAATTTTTCCATCATAAACAGCATCATCGGCGACATGCACCGCAATAACATCACCTAAGATCAAATGCCCTGATAAGGTTTCATCACCGAGATCAACGATTTGATTTAATCGACATTCAAAGCTGACGATAGCATCAGATACTCGTGGAGGCGTAATAAAGTCCGAAGGCGCTTTTTTTATTCCTGCGTAATCAAATTCATCAATATTATGCTCAACGCTATGGCAGGTTTTATTCATGACGTCTAACTGAGAGGCACTCACAGTGTTGATGACAAATTCACCTTGTTCTCTAATGTTTTTTAATGTGTCTTTGGCTTCTGAATCTTGATTATACATTGGATTAAAGCAAAGAATTGGCGGGTTTGCACTTGCAACGGTAAAGAAAGAAAACGGAGCTAAGTTTACTTCTCCCTTTAGTGAGATACTTGATACCCATGCAATAGGTCGAGGTAATATCCCCCCAATTAATAGCTTATAGTTATCTTGCGGTGTTAAGTTTTTCGTTTCAAATCGCATGAGTTTATCCTTAAACAAGAATGGGATTAACAATATAGTAACCTAAATAAAGACGACATACTCTGGTAGATTGTCTTCTGAACGAACTTTATAAGATAGGTGAATTAAAGAACTGAATAGTTTGTTTTTAGTAGCGCAAGTTGCTGTGCTTATGAGGGTATTGACGTTAAGGTTATCTAAAGTGATTCAAAGATTAATTGCTCGTGAAGAAGGGGTAGCATCAATGAAACCTGAAGCTCCGAATTAGTCTTTAATTATGAATACTGTTTAATTACCCAAAATAAAAAGGGCGAATGTCGCCCTTTTCTTATGTTTATTTGGTAGAAACTAGTCGTTAAGGTTGCTTGCCATCTTTTCTGCAACACGGTTAAAAGCCGCTATTTCTTCTTTAGATAAATCCGTCGACATCTTTTCAAACATTGTTTTATCAATCTTTGAAATCTTTTTCATTATCTCTTTTCCGCTTTCTGTAATGCGAAGGCATTGGCTACGCTTATCTTTAAGATTTGGTTCTTTAATGATGAGTTTTTGCGTAAGTAAACTGCTTAGAAGACGAGTAACTTGAGCTTTATCGCGATTTAAATAGTTGGCAATATCAACCGCAGTACAATGTGGTTTGTGGTTAATAATTTTGATAACGCGTACATGCATAGGCGTGATACCAAGATCTAATTCTTCAATTCGATCATGCAAATTACGTTTTAATGTATGTACTAACGTGAACAAACTATCTAATGATTTTCTTTCGGACATATAAATATCACCATTAAAAGTAGTTGACTTTATCAACTAAAAATATATAGTTGATATTATCAACTTAATTGAGCGTTCTTTCAAGGGAAAGCTTAAATAGGTTAACTGTTAATCATGACACCATTAAGATTATTAGAAGGTATGAACTATGATCCCTAAAATCAGAAAAGATAAATGCTACCGAGTGATAATTGAGGAAATAACGCCAGAGCAAGAAACTGCTCAAACATTGGCGTTTGAATTTCAAGATCGTGAAGATTTATTTACTATTGTCGATAAGCTAAAACAAAAGAGTGGGTTAGAGCCAGAAGTTGCAACAAAGGTGGGTGTAGCATTGCGTTTATTAGGCCCAGTTATGATGGCAAATCGTAAGCATGAATTGTTTTCTGATTTTATGCCTCATTTTAAAAGCTTTATGCAAAACCTGAAGAGTAAAGTAAAAGAAAAATAAACCTTAGCGTGAGTTTACCAATTTATTGATTTCATTATCTAAATTGTCAAAGTATGGGTTCCATGTCAGCCGAGCATAAGCCTTTCCTTCTTCTTGATAACCCCATGCAGAGAACCACACGTTTTCTCCTTGTTTGCAGGATCGGGTTTGTTCGTCATTTAAACTATTGGTACAGATCCGTTTTTCTGCTTTTTTCCCATAATAACTATTGTTGGGCGAAAATAGTGGACTCATATGTGATGCGGTGCTGATATGTAAAATATCTAACGTCATCGGGTAGGCTTGAGTTCGTTGCTTTATTAGTAAACTTTGTTGATCGCCATACCAAATCAATTGACTGTTAGGGTTTACAAATTTATCTGCGAAGAATTCTGTGGTCGCTTGTGAATTAATAATGCTATCAGCTTCACTAATGGCGATTAAGGTGGGTACGGTAATTTCTTTATTGGCGATCGTATTTCTAAATGCAACTGCACTGTCGGAGTATTGAGCCATGCCGTGCATGGATATAGAGCTATATCGTGCAAAATTATTTTCTTTTTTTGATATACCATCCCAAAATACAGAAACGACTGAACTTAGTTTTTCTAATGTAGGATTCAGTGATTCAAAGCCTGGCGAGACAAAGACAAGACCATCAATGTCTTCATTATTTAATGTATGAATCGCCGTTAAATTAGCGCCAGTTGAAAACCCACTTAACCACACTTCTTGATAGTCTTTTTTAAGTAGATTGGCGTAATGGTCAACAATATCTTGCCAGTCTTGATATGTTGTTAAATACATATCTTCAGGCTTACTTCCATGGCCTGGTAACAAAAGAACCTGCACATAGAATCCTTGATCTGAAAATGTCGTAGCAAGATCACTAAAGCTATATGGAGAATCACCTAGTCCGTGTACTAGTAAGACCGCTTTTTTTGAGTGTTTATCACCACGCTCAAAGGGCATATTCATCGTTAATTCTTTTTCATGATCATCAGAGATAAAAGCACGATGTTCAGAGAGCCAATCTTTGGTTTCCGCTAAGTACTGATCAAATGAGGGCTGAAGATAATTGTAATACTGTTCAGATAAATGCAAAGGTTTTGATTGATTGGAAAAAACGGAGCACCCGACAACAGGAAGTAACAGCAAACAGAGGGCAGGTAAATACATAATGAATTTACGCACGATGATTCCTTAAATTGTGAAGAGTGACGATGAATATTGTTCCGATATCGTGATTAACGGTTAATTATGACGCAAAACCTGAAGAGTTAAGTGAAATAAAAGCAGGATATGAAATATTAATTTTATTAATTTCATATCCCAAATAGATGACTTAATGGAGAGATTAAAGGTGAGGCTTATGCGACACCATGACCTTTTGATGCAACCCAAACGCGGTACCATTGCTCAGTATTCATTTGCAATGCAAGTGCATTAACCGCTTCTTTTACTCTTTCGATTTTACCTGAACCAATAAGCGCAACAGGATTTGATGGGTGCTTTAATACCCAAGCGAAAATCACTTGCTCAATCGAGGTAGCACCTAACTCTTCAGCTAGTTCAGTTAATGTATGACGTAAGCGTATTGCTTGCTCGGTTTGTTCACTAAAGATATTACCGCCCGCTAAACATGACCATGCCATTGGTCTAACACGGTATTGTTGTAGCTTGTCACATACACCGTTTTCTAGAACATCAAAGTTCATTGGGTTAATTTCAACTTGGTTTGTCACCAAAGGCATATCTAAACGTGATTGCAGTAAATCAAATTGAGAAGAAGTGAAGTTTGATACACCAAAGTGTTTAACTTTACCGCTTTGTTTTAACTCGGCGAAGGCTTCTGCAACGTGATCGGCATTCATTAAGAAATCAGGGCGATGCACTAGTAATGTATCTAGCTGCTCTACACCTAAACGTTGTAATGAGTTGTTTGTTGAGTCTAAAATCGCTTGCTTACTGCTGTCATAATGAGAAACACGTTTTTCGCCATTTCCGGTAGCAATACCATTGATACCAAATTTAGATACTATCTCAATTTGATCACGCATTGTTGGATCAAGCTTTAGTGCCTCACCAAATAAGACCTCACAATTGCCAGCACTGTAAATTGCAGCATGGTCAACGGTTGTGATGCCCATTTCTACATGTGTTTTTAGAAAAGACAGACGCTCTTGTGCGTTCATTTCCCATGACTCTAAACGCCAATAACCTTGAATTAGATTAGAAAATGTAGGGCCTTCTGGTGCCATTAGTACTTTTTCAACATGACTCATAACAAACACTCATTAATGTGGGTAGGCCTCAATTATAACCACAATAGTGAAGATTGATTAAGTATTCATAAATGAAATAATTGTTCGTTATAAAAAACAATACAAACATTCTTTTTGTTATAGCATAGAATATGAAGCCCTTTTGATATGGATATAAAAAATGCAGCAACATAAAAAGATAGAGTGTTTAATGCTATTTGTTGAGATTGCTCAGCAACTTAGTTTTACTAAAGCGGCAAAAAACTTATCAATATCTAAAGGGTATTTATCTGATCAAATAAAAAAACTAGAAGCGGAATTTCAATGTGCTTTATTGGTGAGAACCACTCGGAGTGTTCGTTTAACGGCGGAAGGTGAAAAGATATTAGAGCAGGGAAAAAAGATCAAAGCGACCATGCTAGATTTAGATCGAAATGTTTATCAAACGCACAACAGCATTTCAGGAACACTACGCATTACCGCGCCAACCTTATTTACAGAGCGATTTTTACTGGATATTTGTTTTGAGTTTAAATGTTTGTATCCAGACATCAATTTTGTGATTGATTCGAGCTATGTGAATTATGACTTGCACCATGATGATTTTGATTTGGCATTTCGTGCCACATTACATCCACCTGAAAATATGGTCGCGAAATTATTATTCTCTTATCAGCACTGTTTGTGTGCCTCTCCTCAATATTTAGAGGAAAATGGTATTCCAAAGACAATTGACGATCTCTCAGCGCAGCAATGTTTGTCTGCTGTAGAAACTCAGCTATGGCCATTAAAATCCAAAGAGAGTGTTATTTCAGGTTGGTTAACTGTTAATGATCACCATCTTTTAAAACAACAAGCTTTAAATGGAAGGGGGATCATTCGTGTCGCTAACTATTATGTGGATCAAGAATTAGAAAATGGAACGCTGCAAAAAGTATTAGAAGATGAATTTGTTCAAGGCCAAAATATCTATTTGTTATACCCACAACTTATTTATCCGCCAGAAAAACTATCAACCTTTATTGCTTTTGTTCAAGAGAAGCTGAGGGATAGAAGGTATCAAAACAGATAAGTTGCTTAGAAGATGGAGTCGTTGATATCGTGCAAGAGGGCTTTGAAATTGCCCTTCGTATTGATAAGCCAAAGAACACCGGTTTGATTTTTAATCATAGCTAACATTACTTAATGTGATTTTTAATCATAACTGTGTCATCTTATAGTTAATTCATCAAAGACAAAATGAGTGATACAAAGATGAATGTGATGAATCCTAAGAGAGCAATTATGGGCCTTGAAATAGTAGAAGTGTCAGCAGAGCATGACAAAGAATTAAGCCGTGTTATTAAATGCGTAGGCGAAGAATACGGAGCCGTCGGTGAGGGTTTTGGTCCATCGGATGCCGAAGTGGATGCGATGAGTTTGTCTTATACTAAAGAAAACCGCAGCCATTATTTGGTCGCGCTATTGGATGGAAAAGTCGTTGGTGGCTGTGGGCTTGCCCCATTTGGTAATGATCAAAATACCTGTGAATTGAAAAAACTGTTCTTGCTTGAAGAGAGCAGAGGACTCGGCCTTGGAAAGCAACTTGCTACCGCGTGTTTAGCGTTTGGCAAAGAGCAGGGCTTTACTCAGTGTTATCTTGATACACTTTCTAATATGGTCGCAGCGGTGCGATTGTATGAAAAACTAGGCTTTGAACATTTACCACAACCTCTTGAAGAGACTCTTCATGGTGCGTGTGATGTTTGGATGCTAAAACAGCTGTAAATAAGAACTCAAGGATGAGGTATGAATAACTACAAACTGCTACGCCCGTTATACACATTGCTACAGACGCGAAGTTTGACTGAATCTGCGAGGCGATTAAATGTCACGCAATCAGCAATGAGCAGAACCTTAACTCAAATAAGATCCGCCTTTGATGATCCTATTTTGATTCGGGAGGGAAACCAGTTTGTAGTGAGTGAAAAAGGTGAGGCATTACTGAAGAAGCTGCCATCAATATTGCTTACCCTTGATGGCTTATATGAGGTAGAGGTTTTCTCCCCTAAAGAATGCACACGAGAGTTTTCACTGGCTTACACCGCCTTTCTTTCTGAATCCATTGTTCCAGTTATATGCAAAGAAATAGTGGCTCACGCACCTAATGCGTCGTTATATGCTCAGCTTTGGCAAGAACAACACATACAAGCGCTTTCTGACAATAAAATTGAGTTAGTTGCCTCCACGTTAGATCATTTTCCTGAGAACATTTATGGAAAAAAACTGATTGATGATGAGTACGTGATCATCATGTCTGATTCACATCCCTTAGCTAATCAGCCACTAAGTCAACAGGCTTACTTTGAATCAAAACATGTATTGGTTCATGGATTACGAGAGATGAAGCAATACGTTAGTGAGTTATTTCAGCAGCATAAGAAAAAAAGAAAAGTGCTCGCCAAGACCCCATCATTTACTTCTGCCATAGAACTTGTATGCCAAACCGATGCGCTTGTAACGGCACCCCTGCATATTGCGGGTCAATTTGCCGATAAGCTACCAATTACAATTCAACCGTTGCCGTTTGAGCTTCCACTTCATAGTTATTATTTACTTTGGCACAGTAAATACCAGAATGACTCTGCTCACCGTTGGTTTAGAGAGCAAAGCTTTTCACTGTTACAACAGCATTTAAAAGAGACATATGAAGAGGGCCATCGTTATTTGCCTATTACTAATGGAGGGTGAGGACTGCCGTTATCTAATTAGATAATAATACGAGCCCTAATCCCCGCCACCCATGTACTGTCTTCATTTGAAAAGGCAGGATCTTTAATATATTGAAGATTAGGCGTGAGTTCGACAAATTCACCCAGTACCATTTTGTAATATAATTCACTGGTTAATTGAGAATGACTTGAGTTTGAAATCGTATTAATGCTTTTCATTACATCAGAGAAGTCACTGTTCACTTCACTCCAGTTAAACGCAAACCCTAAGTTATTTTTTGCGTTTCCTAAGCCAAAATATCCGAGCCCAGCCGTTACTGATTTATTGTAGAGTGCGACATCTCCTTCAGAGAACCCTCCTCGTAAAAATGGCATAATTTGTGGTGTTGCCATAAAACTGGCTGAAAAATTAATACCTTGGCCGCTTTCTCCATCGACGAGACTATGCTGAGTCCCTGAGTCTAAATGCCAAAATGTTAGATGAATATTATCGGTGTAAATTTGCTCTTTCGACGCAGTCCAACCCAGTTCAAACGTAGTAAATAATCGATGGTCATTGAATAAAGTATCAAAGCCTTCTAATGGGTCGTCAGACTTACCTTTACCATCAGCCACACCTGCAATGGCATACATATTGTCAGTTATCATATGTCCAACAGCGAAGCCAAGAATACCATCATCAGGCAAGCCAATTGCACCTGCTCCAGTACTGAATGCAAGATTGGTAAACCCATTCCATGGACTTGCCAAAGCATAAACATCGACATAATCCGTGGTATCTAAATAACCCACCATAAATGAGGTATTACCGTTATTTAGTTTTTGTTTCCAATATAAATTGGTTAGTCGAGATCCTTGGTCACTGTAAGCTGGACCAATCATTCCACCATAACCAATTCCGTTGCCTGCTCCAGTAAAGTTACCTTGGAAAGCAAACTCTTTTGGTGTCATGTCAGAATAGCCATGGCGGTGTTCTACTTTCCACACAACACCTCCGGTATTACCTGTTTCTAGCCCGACTAAACTCCATGATCCATAAAAGCGTGCGACACCAGAAGAGGCTTTATCGTCACCGCCAGTCACAGGATCTGAAGCACTAAGTCCAAGTACCTGATAATCAAGTCCAAAGGTGAGATTATGTTGTTCCGCTAAGTTTTCACGCCAGCTTTTCTTTTGTCGAGTATTCTCAGCAAGTGTGTTATCGACAGTATCTGGGCTGCCAAAGTTCGCACTTGCGAATAGAGGTGTCGATAATGTAAGTGCGATACTTGCTCCCAATATACTGATAGGCAGTAGATAACATTTACGATTAATTTGAGGAGGAAGATACGATGTTGAGGAAGCAGTATTTTTATTCATAGGGCTTTCCTATAAGTGGCATAAAAAGAATATTATGACGAAGTTTTGATTATTAAATTGTCATTTTACGCCATTTTAAATAACTCTATTTAAGACTTAACTCATTAACTAGAGTGTTTGATAAAGAGAAAAATACCGCCTATCAGCCATTAACGACAGCATTAGGCGGTTTCGCAATTGTAATTTAGATCTGCATTACCAAGTCTGTTCCCAAACTCGCATTAAGTTTCCAGAATACATTTTCAGAATGTCATCATTTGAATATCCACGCTTCCAAAGCTCGTCAGTCAGTGCAGGTAAGAACTTAGCAAGTTCGGCTCCGCTGTCTGCACCACGATCAAATGCATCAATCATATAGCCAAAGTCGTTGTAACTTTGAGGACTGTTTTTAGCGAATGTTTTAACTAATTCTGTACTGAACATATCATCAGTAGCAATCCCAACATGATCTATGCCGACTAACTTGATGTAGTATTCAAGCATATCAGCGCCTTGTTCAGGGGTGATGTCGTCAGGGAAGATGCCATCTAACATCCATTCAGTAAATGTTGGGCTGACAACACCACCCATCTTCGCAACGCGGATAGCTTGTTCATCCGTAATTAAACGATAACAAGGAGCTAGTGCATCTTTCTTTATTTTTTCTTTCGGACTGCATTCATATAGCCCTGCAGGACCAGAATGAGAGAATACAGCAGGAACACCTGGATGTTTATCTTCCATGTAACTCATGATGTCCATGGTTGTTTGATATGAAGTATGACTCATGTCGACCAAAATACCGTTTTTCACCATTTCATCAATGAGTGAACGTCCCCAATCAGATAAGCCGATATCAGTATAATGAAGCGCTTCAATAACGCCTAGACCAGTTCGGTAACGACCGTTATAAACGAGCTGCATGGTATTTACCCCCATGGCTTTAACCGTTGCTACTTTATTAAGGTCACCATTTAAAATCGTTGGTGTTTGCGAGTTCCAAATGAAGACATATTTACCGTTTTCTTTTGCTTGCTTAATATCTTCCACGGTGTACCCAACGGTCATTGTGTTGGGGTGTTTATTGATAACACTTTGCCACTTATTACGTTCGGCTTCGAACTGTTCAAATGTGTAATACGTTGCCGCTAATGTGGCACTTACCCCGGAGATCCCTGTATCAATAGCTCGTTGAATGTAGTCTTCCATTTGTTTATCTTCTGTCCAACCTGCACCATATGGTGAGGCAAACATATCCATGACTAACGCGTCTTTTACAAATGCCTGTGCTTTTTTCGAAGCATCCCAGCTTTTACTTTCTTGACTGGCGTAAGCACTGCCTGAGGCTAATGCGATAGAGATTAATGACACTGATAATTTTTTAAGCATATCCTTTACCTTTAATTATAGAGCTCTACTGAAGTTGCTAACATTGTGTAAGCTGTATCGACTTCTGCGATACCATCTGATAATTGAACGTCTGATTTACTGTTGCCTGCGCTTAATTCTCCTTCGATCCACACTGGCGTATACAGACTAATTAATTCAATACCTTCTTTTGGAGTGACTAGTACGATTTGATTGGCCGGTGGTGGTGGTGTGTGAACACAAGCACCAGCTGTTGGTACAAGCAAAAATTGTGTTACTAGCATACCGTCCATTTCTAACGGCACGATGTAGCCAGGCAAGCGGCCTGTTTTACCAATTAAGCTTTTATTGATTGAGTTTTGGGCGGAGTTTCGTTGCTTTGCGATTTCAAGCCGTTGTTCTATTAGTTTTAGAATATCAATGTTGGAATCACTAAAGCGTTGAATCGCAATCTCATAGTTTGTTTTAAGTTCGGGGTTATTTTTATCTTCTATGTAATTCATAATGTTATACAAATCGTATTTTTGCATAGAAGAAAAACGTACAAATGGGTCAATGAAAGATTTAGATTCTTCTGAAACTAAATCGCGCCAACTCCATTGTTCAGAAGCATAACTATTCGAGCTCAAAAATAAGCAACAAACTAAAAATAGAAAACGGGAAAGTGAAATCATAAAGCGTTCCTTCGCTATGTTTTGATTCAAGAATACAGATTTAGAGATTATAACGATGTGCAATTTGCACCATTCAGTTTAATATAACGGATGATAAATGTTTCTGTATTGTTAATAAGAATGAATCTAACATAGAAATAATTAATATGTAACCTAACAGGTATCATTTTACGACACCTTTAATATCAATAATTTAGGTATAAGGATTTATCTATATGCGACATACAATCTCTTTAGTGAAATCCAACCATTTGCATCCTTTTATGGCGGTTTTTTCTACCATTGGTGTGTCGATAGAGCGTTCTCTTGAATATGTAGGGCTTAACCCAGACAAAGTAATTGAGGGTGAGGTTTTTATTCCAGAATATGCCGCATGGCACTTACTCGATTACGTTAGTCATTCACAAGGCATTGATAATTTAGGCAGCTATATTTCAGAACAATATGCATTTGACCGTTATGGGGCATTTGGTGAGCATCTTTTAAGTGCGCCTAGCTTGTATACTGCATTACAGCGTCTTATTCATGATTTGCGAGATCATGCTAATTATCAAAACTACTGGCTGCAAGAGAGAGGGGAATATGTAGAGCTATGCAGAATAGGCACTCCGGGAATTGATGTTGGTAAGCATCAGATAGAACAACACATTATGGTACTCTTTATTGAATTGGTGAGATCATATTTAGGAGAGACTTGGTCGCCAGAGTATCTAAATATTCAATCTAGCTCTGAGCGTGGAGTTAAGCTATCTTCAACACTGAGAGCTCTAAACATTACTTATGGGCAAGTTTATGGTGTGCTTCCAATACATAAGTCACAATTGCTGAAACACACAATGTTTGAAAAACCGGTGACGCCGATAAGTCTTTTACAAAGTAGTCCGTCTCTTGCTATTGACCAGCAATTATGGGATCTGATCAGTCAGAATACTTTTCACGGGCATGCCAATTTACAATCCGTGACCCGAGCTATTGGTGTTAACGAGCGGCATCTGCAACGAGAACTCGCAAATTTGAACACCTCATTTAGAGATATTTCTAATCTTGCTATTCGTCATAAGGCGATGACGTTACTTAATGAGATCACTCGCCCTATTCAATCTATTGCCCAAGAGTTGGGGTACAGCAATCCCAAAAATTTCTCGCGTGCGTTTAAAGTGCTAACAGGACTAAGCCCGAGTGAATACCGAATTTATAATCGAGACTCACTATGAGTAAAACTATTCCACTTATTCATAAAGCCGCCGCAATAATACAATTAGACATCCTCAAACAATATGTGGAAGATGTTTGGCCAATAATCAATGACGCTCAATTGCCTATTTATCTGGAGTCTACTTCTGCGAAATACATCCCTTTTCGAGTGTTTTCGAAACTATTACAGGCAACATCTGAGCAGATGCCATCACAAGAATTTACGACTTTTATACAACAGGGAGCTGAGAGGTATTCGATGGTCATTGATACCATTAAACCGCCTACTAAAACAAGGCTGCCCTTACTTGATGTATTAGGGGAGGCGCTTCCTATCCATCAAGCGGAATTCTTACATAACCCTCTAAATAAGCAAAACTCACAGCTTTGTCTTGAATTAAAAGTAGAGGATATGGAACCCTTTAGCTTAGTCTGTGAGCTTTATACGATTTGTGTTGCTCATTACTACTTAACTCGGAACTGCTCTGATATTAAAGAACCTTCAAAATATCATTTGGTATCACAAGAAAAATCCGGTTTAGATAAGCTTCAAATTTCAACTGACACTCCTCAATTTATGGGTCAACCGAACACGGCTCTTTTTTATCATTCTACAATTAATAAATTAGGGAGTTTACAGCAATCAAATTGGGAGAAAGTGAACCACTCTTTTTCTTCCCAACTTTCTGATGCGCT
This sequence comes from Aliivibrio sifiae, assembly GCF_002954715.1. Taxonomy (GTDB): domain Bacteria; phylum Pseudomonadota; class Gammaproteobacteria; order Enterobacterales; family Vibrionaceae; genus Aliivibrio; species Aliivibrio sifiae. Next base: position 81,595 of record NZ_MSCP01000002.1, read on the forward strand.
TGAAAGCTACATCGGACGACAAGATTTAAGTTTGGAAGCGTTTAGTGACATCATTGGCATTCCGGTGCGGACTATTCAGCGCCACTTGGCGCAAGATGGTTCTAGCTACAGAAAAATAAAAGAATCGTTAAATATAGCATTTGCTAAGCGAGTGATGATTGAAAGAGAGGCATCGATCTCTGATGTTTCTGAGCATTTGGGCTATGCGGATCCTTCTCAGTTTATTCGCGCCTTTAGAAAAGCAGAAAATCTTACGCCACTTCAATGGTACAAACGTAAACAGCAGTTATGAAAAATGCCAACGTTAATGTTGGCATCATAATTTAAGCTTTAGGTGTCCAAGTCTGCTGGTAGACTCGCATTAAGTTGCCTGCGAATAGTTTCGCCAAATCTTCATTTGAATAACCCATCTTCCATAATTCATCGACAACGCCTGCAATGTGTTTAGACAGTTCAGCACACCCTGTAGCGCCTTTGCTAAAGGCATCAACCATATACCCGTTATCCGCATATTTATTGGCATTAGCTATTGCAAATGGAACTACTTTAGCTGTCGTCATCATATCATCAGTTGCAATACCGACATGATCAATACCCACAACTTTTATCGCACCATCAATCATCTCTGCGAACTGTTTTGGAGTTATATCTTCAGGCCAAACGCCATCCATCATCCACTCAGTTGCTGTCACTGCTATTACACCACCCATTTTCGCTACAGTTTCAGCTTGCTCATCAGAGATCAATCGGTAACACGCAGCTAAGCGATAATCTGGATGATCTTTTTGTAGGTTTTTCTCGGCCATTCGTTGCTTTGTTTCGCTGAGAGTTTCATGTGGCTGACAATTATAAGTCGAAGCAATAGGGGAGTGTGAATAAATGACGGGCACCCCTTTATGATGCTTTTGCATATAGTCGGTAATATCTTCTGTTGTGTAATGAGAAGTATGAGACAAGTCTACGGTGATGCCATGTTTAACCATTTCATCAATAACGTCTTTACCGAAATCAGTTAGACCTGATTTATCGCCATTTATCATAGAGATAACTCCCGAACCTGTTAGTTCGGTTTCGTTATATGTCAGTTGCATTGTTTTAATGCCATATTCAGCCATTACAGCGACGTTTGAAGCGTCCCCTTCTAAAGGCATCGTTGTTTGGCTTGCCCACATGATGGCGTATTCACCGTTTTTATGCGCTAATTGAAAGTCTTCAACGCTACGTACATAACGGATGGGTGTTTTTGCCGCAGAGGATGCTTTGGTCCATTTTGCATGCTCAGATTTAAAGGCAAGCATATTCGGAGTATGGGGTGCTGCAATGGTTACTGAAGCCCCTGTGACTCCGCGTTCATGTGCTAAATCAATATACTGTGCCACTTCAGAATCAGAAGTAAAACCTACCGCACTAGGAGAGGCGTAAAAATCTAATACTAGGTTATCTTTCACAAATTCTTTTGCTTCAGGAGATGCGAATTCATACCAATCCTTAGTTTCAATTGATGCTGCGGCTGTAGTTGAAAGAGAGGCGATAACTGTAGCGAGTAATATTTTTTTCATAGCAATACCTTATACATTATTTAACGATTTAACCCGTAGTTGATGTAGAAGATAATAAGACAATTAATATAGAAAAATATGCATTTTACGCCACCAAGCAGAGGTTTCTGTAGTTTTGTAATGTTAAGTTTTTCACCAATCATAGGTGTTACCAGTGATACATTCTGTTCTTCGCTTAATGCTGATACTTGTTCTAGAGGATCTTTCCAATCATGCAGTGCTAGATCAAAAGTACTGTTGTGAATCGGCATCGAAAAAAGCAGAAGTGAATTAAAGCGTGAAGCGATTCTTACTGCGGAAAAAAAGCATTTCAAGATGATGGAGTGCAAAATACCAGTATGGATAAGCTTGCTGCATTGGCTCAGGTATCAAAGCGAACGGTGTATAACCATTTTGAATCTAAAGAAGCCTTAGTGATGGAGCTTTTGTCGGATTTATGGAAAAACTCGATGGGAGAAATGGAGACTGAATTTCCCCAAGATATCAGTGTTCAACATCAACTTGAACAACTACTATTTGCAGAATTAAATGTGATTGGAGATAAATCGTATTTAGATTTAGCGAAGGTTGACTTTGGGCGTTTTTTCTATAAGCCTGAAGCATTGCAGCAACAGATTGAGAAAATATCAGAGCAAGAAACTGCGTTATCTCGTTGGTTGCAGGTGATGATAGACACACAACAGTTATCAATTAAAGATAAGCATAAAGCGAGTGTTCAATTGCACAGTCTACTTAAAGGAAGTGCATTTTGGCCGCAGCTTGTCGGCATGCGAAATGAGCTATCAGAGTAAGAAAAACAAGAGCTAGTAGAAGAGACAGCGATGCTGTTTTTGAGCCGTTATAATGTGGGTGTAAATCAGTGAGTTTTGTTTTTAGATTAATAATCAAGTTGGCCTAATAAATGTTCGGAAATAACTTTAGCAACTAAATCTCTACTACGTTCTTCCCTAATAGTGATAAAATCGCCACACCAGAATAACCGAGAAACTCTATGTTTATCCATCATGTTAACGACATCGACTGGCTGGTGATTACAGCTTTTGAAGAACTGAAAACTTTATTTATCGAAGAAGCCGGTGCGATCCCTTTTTGCTTCTCTACCGCCAGCGAATTGAACCTGATTGATCAAGCCAAGCGCTCTTATGGATATTTGCCTACATTTAGCGGCGTAATCACCGATACCGGAACTTTTCAAAGCCAGGATAACGAAGAAGATTTGAATCCACAGCTTGCCTGCCTAGTTGAGGGGCGTGGTCGTATATTTATTTATCACGGCGGCTTTGTGGCTTTTGTGGATGACGAGCAAACCTTTATTACCCGAATTGACTGAATATTCTCTATGAGCCAATAAAAAATAACCCTACTTAAAAAAGCGGGGTTACTTGGATTCTGTTATTTTATGGGCTTTACGCTCTGCGCTTTTTAAACGCGTGCCAGCCTGCACTTAAAATGGTTTTAAATACCACACCAAAGGCGCTTAATTGAGGGTCAGCTTCTTTTCCATCAGCAATACGCCACATTTGATGTTCATACCAAACAAGCCCAACCATCGCCATTTTATCTAATACAGGTTTGCCCGTTGTTGGTTCGGCTAGTGGCATCCCATGGCTTGGGTCTTCAATTAGTTTATTAGGGAAATCAGGGTCAACTGCCATGGTTCGTGCAATACCAATAAAGTCAGTTGTAGAGGTATTTAAAGCTTCATTCATTGCAGGAGCAGTACGAAAACCACCGGTAACAACCAAAGGTGTGCTCACTAGCTTTCTTACTTTTTCCATGTAATCCATAAAATAGGCCTCACGTTTTACGGTGCTTTCTTTTACAGGTTTATTTTTATCTTTGGCTCCCATCATCGATGGACTCTCGTAAGTGCCGCCGGATATTTCGATTAAATCGATGCCGTTATCACTTAGAGTTTGCACAACCTGCATCGACTCATCTTCTGTGAACCCGCCTTTCATAAAATCGGCACTGTTCAGCTTAATACCCACCGGAAAAGCATCACCAACTTCTTTACGGATAGCGCGATACACTTCGAGAACAAAACGCAGTCGATTCTCTAATGAGCCACCCCATTTGTCGTTTCGTTGGTTGTGTCTTGAGGATAAAAATTGACTGATAAGATAACCATGAGCCCCATGAATTTGCACACCAGTAAAGCCAACTTTTTTTGCTAGTTTGGCACTGGTGGCGAACTTATTAATGATCTCATGGATTTCATTATCAGTGAGTTCTCGTGGGGTATTAAAGCCTTTTTCTAATCCGCGCTCTAGTGAGATAGCAGAGGGAGCAACAGGGTCTGCACATAAGAATTTAGGAATTTGTTTACCTGGGTGATTAAGCTGCATCCATATGTGTGAGTCGTTTTGTTTTCCGGCATTCGCCCACTCAGTAAATAACGTAAGATCACTTTGTTCATCTAAAACCACATTCTTAGGCTCACCAAGGGCAGTTCTATCCACCATGACATTCCCCGTCATCGATAAACCAATACCGCCTTTAGCCCAACGTTGATAGAGGGTTGCTAAACCAGAAGTGGGGTTATGCTGCTTATCGCCAAGCTGTTCACTCATTGCTGATTTGAACAAACGATTTTTAATCACTTGGCCATTGGTAAGCGTAAATGGGTTACTGATATTTATCGAATTCATATTTGCTCTTACTGTGACATTATTGTTATTTAGTATGCCCTAAATAGCGATTAACCCCACTTAAATAAGCAGGGTTATATGATTTATTTTTTGAACTCTAACTAGTAAGGCAATTACGCTTGATACTCAGGGTAATCTGTTAAGCCTTGCTCTGCACCGCCAAATAACGTATTTGGATCATGTTGAGCTAGAGGATAACCGTGTTTAATGCGAGTCGGTAAATCAGGGTTCGCAACAAATAGACGACCAAAGCTGATCATGTTTGCTAAACCGCTTAATAATGCTTGATCTGCTTTTTCGGTATTGTAGCGACCAGCATAAATAATAGTGCCTTTGAATGCGTCACGAATTGCTTCTTTGAATTCTGTAGGTGTCTCAGGAGCATCATCCCAATCTACTTCAGCAATATGCATATAAACCACATTGAGTTTATTTAATAATACAGCAGCAGCGGTGTAGGTTTCAGTTGGAGTCTTATCAATGGTCCCATTTAATGAAGTAAACGGAGCAAGACGAACACCGACACGATCATGACCAATAGCGTCAGTCATTGCTTTAACCACTTCGCCTAAAAAGCGCAGACGATTTTCGATAGAGCCACCATATTCATCGGTACGATTATTGGCTTCAGAATCAATGAACTGATTAATTAAATAGCCATTTGCAGCATGAAGTTCAATGCCATCAAAACCTGCTTCTACTGCATTTAGCGCAGCTTGACGATACTCTGCAATAACATCAGCAATGTCTTGTTTTGTCATTTCACGAGGTTCAACCACATCAACAAAGCCCGGAGCGTCAGTGCCATTATCAATAAACACTTTTACGTTTTCTGCTTTTAAGGCTGACGATGAAATAGGCTGTTGTCCACCAATATTGTCAGGGTGAGTAACACGGCCAACGTGCCAAAGTTGAGCAAAAATAGCGCCGCCTTGTGCGTGTACAGCGTCAGTGACTTTTTTCCAACCTGCAATTTGTTCTTGAGAGTAGATACCTGGAGTCCATGCATAATCTTGGCCCATTTCTGAAATTTGAGTGCCCTCAGCAATGATAAGTCCTGCACTTGCGCGTTGTGCGTAATATTGCGCCATCATGTCGTTTGCAATGTTACCTGGTTGGGTAGCACGAGAGCGAGTCATTGGCGGCATAAGAATACGGTTTTTAAGCGTAAGATTACCCAGTTGCATTGGTTGAAATAGTGCATTTGTCATCGGTAAATCCTCTTTGTGCTTATGCGAAGGTTCTTATTATCTAATTAATGGAAGCGATGTGGTGCTTCCCTTTGCCTAACTAACGGTTGTTATTTTGTATGGGAGTAAGATATACAAAAAAGAGGGGTACATAAAATTATGATTACTTATTATTTTAATAACAAAGTGTAATGATCTATTGTGGGGAGAGCAGATATTTGGAATCGAGCCTGAATGTCGATGTGATTAAGATAAGAGCTTTGGGTGCAGCGAGTAAACTAGGCTATTATTCATTACCTTCTAAATTTGATTGATGTCCTTATGCCTACCTTTTCTTTTTCACTGATCCCGACAGGGGTTAGATTTATGTTTCTTTCTGCGCTTGGATTTGCGCTCATGTCGGCGTGCGTAAAATACGTGAGTAATTATGGCATTCCAGTCTTTGAAATTGTGGCAGCAAGGGCGCTCGTTTCTTTGATCATTAGCTATGTAGATGTGAAGCGAAAAGGCATTTCGATATGGGGGAATAATAAACCCTTACTTCTTGCGCGTGGTTCGGTAGGCACGGCTGCGCTTATGTGTGTTTATTATGCAGTGACAACCTTACCCTTAGCTGAAGCAACCATTTTGCAATACGTTCATCCCATATTTACCGCATTACTTGGTGTACTTTTTCTGAAAGAACACATTCAAAAATCAACCATGATATGTATTGCTTTTTGTCTTGTTGGCTTGTTTGTTATGGTTCAGCCAAGTATGAACAGTGGCAGTACGAGTGAATTACCGACATTGAGCATTATTATTGCGTTATGTGGTGCTTTAGGAAGCTCGATTGCTTATGTGATAGTGAGAAAACTCAGTCAAACAGAAGACAGCTCAGTAATTATCTTTTATTTCCCATTAGTGGCGTTACCTATCTCAAGCGTACTTATTTGGAATGACTTTGTATGGCCAAGTTTGTTCCTTACGATGATCCTGATTTTAATCGGCATCTTCACGCAAATTGGACAATATGGTTTGACTAAAGCAATGCAAACCCAAGCGGCAGGTAAAGCCTCTGCTTATTCTTATGTTCAGATTGTCTTTTCTGCGTTATTAGGTGTTTGGGTATTTAATGAAATGCCATCAATCTGGACGTATATCGGTGGTGGTTTGATTGTGACCGGTGCGCTAATTAATGTATTTGGTAAGCAGTCTGTTTCTATTCCTAAGAAAAAGAACTCACTTAACTAAACGGAAGTTATTCGTACTGGTCAAATATGAGTTTTTTATCCTTAAAATAATATTTTTATTCATATATGGCGAAATACATAGTATCATTATTATGTTATTTGCCAAATATGAATAAACTAATCAGTTTTTTATTCGTATATTCATTTTTGATAAGAGGGTTGCTGTTATGGATACTAATGAAGCTCAAGTAAAGCTAACTTCGCTATATAATGAAATGCAGGGGCTTATCGATGAGATCACACAATTAAAAACAAACCCAAGCAGTAAACTCCGTCTTGATCATCAATATGCAGAGCTAGAAAAAATACTTCTAGAAAAAAGAAAGCAATTGGGCATTTCAATTGAAGATCTTGAACTGCAAACCGATATTTCTTTTTCAACGATACAGCGGATCTTAAAAGACCCTCATAATGCCAAGTTATCTAATGTTCTTAGCATTTGTAATGAATTAGGAGTGAAGTTATGGATAGAAAAGTAAATGTCTATCTGTATAAGCAACTCGCAGGGATATTAACTCAAAAAGACAATTGCTTTACTTTTACTTATAGCGAGAGTTATCGAGGAAAACCACTGTCTTTAAGCTTTCCCCTAAACGAGAAAAGCTTTACAGAAGAGCGCTTACATCCATTTTTTGCAAGCCTAGCCCCTGAAGGTTGGTTAAAAAAACGGTATTCAGAAATTCAAAAAATAGATGAAAACGATACGTTAGGCATGTTAATACAAAATGGAAATAACCTAATTGGGGCAGTTCGTTTAGAGAGGTTTGAAGAATAATGTATCCAGAAGATAAATGTTTAATCAGCCTGACTCCTTTAACGGATAAGAACCAGTCTCAAGATGAATATACCAAAGCAGGAATTAAATACTTAACGGCTGATCCAACAACAATAATGCGCCTACCTTTTACACGTAGCGGATTTATTACGGAGCAACCTAAAAAACAAAAAGGAATGAGTATTTCAGGGTATCAACCCAAGCTATCACTTGTTATCAATGAACAACAATTTAAAGTCGTAGAGAACGAAGCGCAGTACATCCTTAAGCCATCACCAGAAGAGTTTCCTCATTTAGCAGAAAATGAGCACGCCACTATGCTAGTGATGAAAGATTTAGGCTTTGTTATACCGGCGTTTGGGCTCGTTCGATTTAAAAAAGATGAGCAAGGTAATGAAGAGAAGGCGTTTATCATTAAACGTTTTGATCGCAATGAAAACAAAGAGCCGATCCATCAAGAGCAATTAGATGCGGCAATGAATATTGCGGAAAAGTATGGGAAAATCAAAGATGATGGCGAGAACTATGTGAGCTATGAGCGGATCTGGGATTTCCTTTCTGAAAACTTAGATAATACGTTACAACTTAAAAAAGATTTTTTTCGCCGAGTATTTGTTGCTTATCTATTGGGCAATAACGATTTACACCTTAGAAACTTTGGAATACTTCGCCCTGAAGTTGCAGAAGATAGTTTAGCCCCTGTTTATGATTATGTATCAGTTGCGCCATATAAAGAATACATCAGTGACCGAATGGCATTACCGTTGCTTAAATTGGAGGAAGGGGGAGAGGTGCAAAGCAATGGCTTTGAGAAGCACTCGCACTACACTGGCTATGATTTTATTCAGTTTGGTAACGCCATGAATCTAAGCCCAAAAATGACAATTAAACTGATGGATGACGTACTAAAGCATAAGGATCGTATTTTAAATATATATCGAGAAAGTTTTATATCTAAAGAGCAATATAGTGCAATAGAGAAGTGGATAATTTCGATAGCGTTTTATGCACAAGATCGGGATGAGTACATCCCTTAACTCAACAATACCGTGATCTTGAAAGTGATACCAATTCCATTAATTATCTGATCATTATTCCTGGTTAAATAACTCAATAGTTGCGTTAAAAATTATTATTGTAGAATAACTACTTATAAGAATTTTTTCCTTACTCTTAAGTGATTTTCCTGCGTAATAAATAGATCACCTAATTAGTTACATTGGTATTAATATTTTTATTGTCAGCGAGTAACGCTACCTCTAAGAAAAGTAATTTGAAATAAAATCAATGAAAGCACGAATGCGTTGGGGTTGGTGCTCACTATCTTTATAGACCATATACATAGGTAACTTCACCGTTTTATATTGTTCTAATATTTGCGTTAGTGAGCCCGATTTTAATTCGTGTTCTACCATCCATTTTGGCATTGCCGCTACGCCTTGCCCTAGTTTTGCCATTTGAACCAGCATCTCTGGGCTGTCACTTCGTACTTGTTCTTTTATCTTAACTTTTGTCTCTTTTCCATCATTGAAGCGCCATAGGTTCGATGGTGTCGATAACGAATAAGTTAGGCACTGGTGTTGTGCTAAATCCTCAGCAATTTCGATAGTAGGATGTTTTTCTAAATAATCAGGAGATGCAAAATAGATGAGTTCATTATCTATTATCCATCTTGCTTTTAGCCCTGAATCTTTGAGATAGGCCGCTCGAATAGCAATGTCTATATCGCTTTCAACTAAATCAACAAATTTATCCGATACCGATACATCAACAGAAAGCTCTGGATGTAAATTTAGGAATTCATTGAGTGGCACAGAGAGTTTTTTAACACTGAAAGCACTAGGAACAGACAGCTTTAAAGTGCCAGAGATGGACGTTTGTTCCTGTCGTAATTGAGATTCAACAAGGTTCATTTCATCAGTAAGTTTCAGCGCTAAATTTAAATATTGTTTACCGCCTGTTGTTAGACTGATAGCGCGAGCGTGACGATGAAATAAAGTAATGCCTACTTGTTTTTCAAGCCATGCAATCTTTTTACTGACCGCGCTTTGGGTCGTATTGAGTTCGTTCGCAGCAGCAGTAAATGTGCCTAAGCTAGCGACACGACTAAAGACTTTTAAACAATCAAACTTATCCATAGTCATTCCTATTTGGAATAGTAATAAGCCTAATATTAGCGTTCTTCTGTCCCAATTGGAATGCTTTAATGGCTCTATTGTTTATAGAGGAGTTAAATCATGTTGTTTATTCAAGGGTTATTAATCGCGTTTTTCTTGTTTGCTAGTTCAGTCAAAATGTTTGGTTGGGTAAAGGCGATATTTGAGCCACAACTTGCCTTCTTTCATCGTTATGGCCTGAACCGTGCGGCAATGTTTGCCGTGGGTGTTATTGAAGCCACAGGTGCTGTTGTGATGTTAGTGGGAATGTTTACAGCAAACCCAGAATTAAGTGCGATGGGTGCTAGTTTGATCACGCTAACTTCCATTGGGGCGATGTTCTTTCATTTTCGATTTGATACTTGGAAAGACGCGATTCCATCAATGGTGACGTTAGTGCTGTCTCTTATTATTGCGTTACCTTTATTAGAGAGATTGATTTAATTATTTTTGAATAAAAAATGGTGCGACACTGTCGCACCATTTGAAGGATTTGATAGTAACTACCTGATGATATTCAGTAACCGCTAAGTTCTAATTAAACGCATCATATGATGTAATGGCTTGTTTTAGTTGCTCAAAATCAGGGCTGCATAAATGCGGTTTGAGAGCATTGAATTTATCAGTAGGCCATTCGTAAACTTTAAAAGATAACAGCTCTTCTATCATGGAAGGCTCAAAGCGATATGTCACGTGTTTTGCTGGAGAACCTGCAACCACGCTATATGGCTCAACATCTTTGGTGACGACACTATTTGCGGCAATCACGGCACCTTCTCCAATCGTTACTCCGGGCATGATCATTGATCTCATGCCTAACCAAGCGCCATCATGAATGTGAGTATCCCCTTTGTTCGCATAAGAGTCGTCAATAAAGTCCATAAATGGGTATAAACAAAACCAATCTATTCTGTGGTTATGGTTTCCGCCCATTAAGATAATAACTTCAGCGGCGATACAGACGTAGTCACCAATATGTAGCTTATCGATTTCCCATCTTGGTTCCCATTGACGGCTGATTTTATCTCCGTGTAAATACCTCACAACAGAGTCTTCAAAGCCGTTATTCCAGCAATCACTGTAATAGCTATGGGTGCCTTTAATGTGAATGTTTTTGTTGGTTACGACTTCATGAAGTAACTGAAACTTTGACCAGTGTTTTTCTTGCATAATAAACCTTTAAACTTATATAAAAATAATGGGGTTAGCATCAATTTAAAATAAGTCAGTGGATTCTAGGCTGTTTCAGTAGGGGGGTAAGCTTCATGATTATTGTCCTTGCCGTTTGAGGGGATAATAACACATTGAGTTATTTTATAGGCTACTTTTGATATTTAGAAATCTTGAGAAGCCAAAACAAAAAAGGCATTAGCAACTTTGATGTTGCTAATGCCTAGAATTTGTCTGTTGAGCGTTATTAACGCTTATTCAACGTCGCAATCAGTACAGCATTGTAGAGCGATTTCGTGCTCAAATACCGCTACCTCGCTACCATCTTTTAGCAACTCAGCGATTTCATCTGCAACTTCTTTCTCATCGTCTGCTTCAATTTGACCTTCTAGATCTTCTTCAGAGTAACCGTAGAAATTCAGCAATAAGTAATCACGAGCTTCTGCTTTAGTACAAGTCACGTTTACTGAAAGATCGGCTTCAACGCCTTCTTGCTCGATAATTGCAGCCGCTTGGGCTACGACATCATCTTTCATTGTTGCTGTTAACCAACCAAGATCAGTGTTTACTTTGGTTTTTTTACAGTTAAAACAAGGCAGTTTGTGAAAGTAATATTGAAAGTTAGTCATAGGTAATTTCTCTTTGAGTGTTGTATAGCAAGATTATGCGTATTTTGGGGAAAAATACTATCTTAAATTAGGTTATTGCCCCGAAACTAATTTTCTGCGGACTCAAAGATAAGTAAATGAACCTCTAGGGCCTTAATTCAAAGATACCTATATTTTACTGTGACACTCTTGTTGTCACTAAAGGATAAATACGCCATAAGTGTGACACTTTCATCCAGAAAAGTGTCACCCTTAAAAGGGTATCTGTCATGAATAGGTTTGAAATCCAACGCAATATCGAGCGAAGATAAAGAGGATTGTTAAACAAGTCATACTTACGCTTGAATATCAATCCCTTGATATCATTGAATAGTTTATTAATACTGACAAAAAACCAGAGGGGTGATTAAAATATGTTCAGTTAATTATGAGTAAATGAAAGTAATGCTATGTTGGCTATACTTAGTGACATCTTATGCTCCGCCGACGAGGCTCTATGTATCTGAATCATTAGTAGCTTAAAATCTCGCACAGCAACAGCTTCTTCGACCCACAATACTACATCATAGCCAGTACTATGCTCATCGTATCTTAAGTCATGATCAATACTGATTTCAGTGACATCGCCTTTCTCCAAAAACACAATAGCATCTTCTGGCCAATAAACTCTGCACCAACCATGGAGGGTTTATCTCTTATCATCTAAGTAGACCATCATGTGCATTTACTATTAACTTCCAACTTTCGCCAGTTCTTACATATAACAGGAACTACATTTGTTGCCTTACCTCTCATGAACTTGTAACTAAAAGGAATTTTCCCTTTAATTTCAAGGGAAACAAGAGTTTTCTCAGCCCTAAATGGGGCTTTATTGAGTAAGCTAGCGGCTGGCTGAACTGATAGAGAGCTTCCAACCCCAAGTACTTTGTAAGCAGACTTAATATGTTCCCTCGCTTCCTCTAAGTGCATCACAGGTTCGCCAAACCAAACAATATTAGGTCTCAATTGGCTATTTAATTCACAATATTGACCAATCTCAATCCGCTTATCCCAGTCATAAGTAATTGAAGGTTCAATACTACTTTGTGCGCGGTTTAACTGCCCATGTAGGTGAATAACTTTCGAACTGCCAGCTCTTTCATGCAAGTCATCAACATTCTGAGTAATAATGACCACGTCATATACATCCTCTAACTCAGCTAGTGCTATGTGAGCTTTGTTAGGTTGTGCATTTTTTGCGGCAACTTTACGCTGATTGTAAAAGCTCAGCACTAGCTTAGGGTTACGCTCAAAGGCATCTTTCGTTGCTAGTTCATGAATAGAATAACTTTCCCATAAGCCATCACCATCTCGAAAAGTGCGCAAACCACTTTCGGCACTTATACCCGCGCCTGTAAACACAACAATCTTTCTCTTTCCTAGATTATTCACCATCATTTTCTCCCATGATCTAACTGTTGTGATTAATAGTAAGATGATAAGCGACACATCTTGACGCATAGCGTAATATTCTATACAAACAGCAATAACCAATTGATGTATAGGAATATAATGGACAGCGGATTGAGAAAAATATCAGTGCTAGCTAAGTTGTCACGACACAGAAAAATATCAGCTCCTGAAATCCAACAACAACTGATGGATGAAGGTGAATATGTATCACTTAGGACTGTACAAAGGGATTTAGTGGAGCTTTCAAGTAAGTTTCCGGTGTGTAGTGACGACAGTAAGCCTATTGGGTGGCATCTAAATAAAAACGCTGAACTCACTTTACCTGATTATGATTTAACTACAGCAATCACTTTTTCAATGGTTGATAAATATCTATCTAATTTGCTCCCTCCAGCTATGTGTGACCGCCTGACTCCTTATGTAAGGACGGCTAATCAGTTTCTAGCCGCTGAAAGTAAAAATCCAGCGAGTCAATGGCCAAAAAAGGTAATAGTTCACTCAAGAGGTCTGCCTTTGCAAACAAGTACAATTTCAGCTGAGACTATAGAAGCAGTCTATAGCTCTTTGCTATCTGAAATGTGTCTACAGCTTACCTATAAGTCTTTGAAATCAGGAAAAGAAACTAACTTTGTTTTTCACCCTCATGGCATTGTCGTGCGCAGTGAGCGTTCATACCTAGTCGGAAAATATGATGGTGATGAAGACATGAAGTCATTGCTGTTAAGCCGAATTGTAAACGCCGAGAAATCCCAAAGAATTGCAGATATAGACGTGAGCTTTTCTCTTGTAAATTACGTTAACAATGGAGATATGGAAGTAAAAAGAGGTGAGCGTAAATTAGAAGTAAAGCTATGGATAACAGAAGTTTTAGCAAAGATTTTAGTAGAAACACCGCTATCAAAAGAACAAATTATTAGTCCTGAAGGGGATGATTTTACAGTGAGCGCATTTGTAGATGACACAGATGAGTTCAGGCATTGGATTTTATCAATGTGTAATCATGCGACCGTGCTATCTCCTAGATCTTTACGAGAAGAGATCAAAGATACCTTACTAACCAGTATTTCTTACTATGAGGATTAGACATGACAACTAACGAGAACTTTGTACACAATACTCCAATAATTGATGTTTATTGGGAAGGCCCTTACACCATAGATAATATTGATGAAGCACAGAAAAGTGCTCACTGTTTATATCAAGTTTATGGGCCACACCCAGTCTATGGAATTAGCACTTTACTCTACATAGGGAAAACCGAAGCACAGACAATTGATAAGCGGATTAAGCAACATTCTTGGATTTCTAACCAAGCGGACGAGTGCAAAATTTATGTTGCGACATGTGCACTTTTTTCAAACTGGAAAAATTGGGGAGGAGACGAGCGAGAAAGATACGAGAAATTTGAAGAAATCAATGGAATAACAATTTCCAACCTCGAAGCACTTCTAATTTACGCTCATCAACCAAGTTACAATAGTCAAAGCCTAAAATCTACAGGCTTTACTAAGAAGGCATTTCGTATATTTAATTCAGGTTCACGGGTATTACTATTACCTGAAATCAGTACTCAATTTTATGCAGATCCAAATGTGACACATCCAGAGTAAGACGATTTAAGTGAGCGATTTAGTTAGTCGATGATATAGATTTTAATAATACAGTGCGATAGAGGATGTCGCGCTGATAAGTATACTTTCTCAATAAATTTGGGAGATAATGTTGAGCAGCTAAAAGCATTGGCATCAGTAACGCTAACAATATTACCCGAACGGTTATATGTCGTAATACAATAATCAAACTCGAAATCATCACATCCGCTAGCAAGTCCCTCTTCAGCTTCGTATAATTCTCGTAAAGGTTTACTTAATTCAAAAACAAGTTTGGAGATACATAACAGTTTTTCATTTAGTTTTTTGACCTTTGATAATTTAACTCTTTTAAAAGATTTGTTCTTTTTAGCCAAAATTTGGATAGCTTCTATTGCAGCAAGCATTTTAGAGCGAGCTGAGGGGTTTGAGCTATGTATAGAAATAATACTTGGTGGTTCATAACCATTTATTACAACATGTTCTTCTATCCAAAGTAACACGGTATATCCTGTGCCTATACCTTCATCATCACCTAAATCATGATCGAGGCTAAGAGCTGTCACATTGTGTGTTTTCAATATTTCAATGGTTTGCTGTGGTGTATATGTCCTTGTCCAACCGTTTGGTGTTGTTCGACAATCATCGAGATAAACTTTCATAAGGTCACCACTGAGAACTCAAAATGTATTTGCCGTTGAACATTTGGTAAAACTGAATAAGTTGCTCTTGCCACAACAGTTAATAGTAACTCCCATGTTGGAAATTGGTTTGATGTGATTTTTGACACAAATGCATTGTCGGATAAATAGACAATTTCTCCCTTAAAGTACCTTTGTCCATTATAGTCATAGAGAGGCATAAGTTCCGGTGGTTGAAAGTGCATTAACTCGAACTCAATAAGTTTGCTCACAATGGTAAGCAAACTATCTCCACAAGAAGCGAATTCAAGCTTTTCAATTAAATGAGATAAAAATAAACATTCAGTTACTGACTCACCATACTTCTCATATAGTCTGGAAATATCTTCACAGTTGTGGAATATCTGGTGTTGAATTGCAAAATAGTGCATAGCGAAGCGAAAGGTGTTGTTAGGCATAAAAACTCTCTCTAGTTGGTTGAAGAGAGTATGCATTGAGGATGCGACAGGGGCTGTCGTATTAAATGCTAATCAGGATTGTTCAAGATCCAAAGGCAGTGCTTGTTTACTATCAGAATAAAACTGTGTGCTTATTTCTGGTAGCAACAATGCTCTTTTTCCCGTATTGAACAGGCGAAATGGTTTTGCCGCAAAAGACGTCGACTTTAATCCCGCACTAGTGTAGCTCGGCTGGTGTGCATAGATTAATAGTGATTCGATAGCTGACAGCGTAATGCTCTTGAAGTCGTAGCGATCATATCGTTTTCTCTCATCCTTGTTCCAAGCTTTCCAGCCAGCAAAATTTCCGCAGGAAGCAATGTAAATTTGACAAAGATCAGCTTGGTTTTGAATCCAAGTATGCTCCTCAAGTCGTATGAAAATTTCATCTCTCTTTGACATACCAATGTAAAGCAAACTATCACAGCCATAGACAGGGTGACTGCCGTAAATTTGATAGAGACAATGTTCCTTAATTTCCTTAAGTTTCTTTAACGCATCTGATGAGTATGGACCTTCCCAATAAGCATCAATAATTGGTACTGCTTCGTTTTCTAAATTACACATATTTGCCGGGCTTTGTCGCTCTCGATTATGGGTTAGTAAGCGATAGTTAACAGGCTTGGACGTAAATGGACAATCTAGTACCTGTATATCCAGCTTATCGGCAAATGTTGTTGCGATACTCTCGGTCACCACCGCAATGCAATTACTAGTAACAACCATAGACATTAGCGACACAAGAGACGTACATTCAACCGCTCTATTGTGGGTAATGCCAGTCAGTTAAGTTGACTGGCATTTTTTTAGTTTGATGAAGCAGAGAGAGGCACTTATTGGTTGATACGAATGGTTAGCGCAAGCAAGTGAGATCATTCGTTTATATTATCGAACTATAGTGTTAACTTAGGTTGAATAAAATCAATAAATGCTGAGATACGTTTTGCAACAGATGATGATTTATAGAACACTGCATTAATTTGTTCTCTCCCTGTACTTGTCAGCTTCTCACTCTCTAATAGCGTAATTAACCGTCCTTCTTCAATATCTTTCTTAACCATAAAACCCGATAAACAAGCGATACCATTACCAGCTAAAGTTAGTTGTCGAACGGTTTCTCCATTACTAGATGTCAGTATGGGACTTAACGATTCAAAACCTTTCAAAGGCCAGACATTGAGAATTTTAGGCCCCGTAAATCCAATTGTGTCATGCTTAACTAAATCACTGCATTTCTTTGGAATCCCCCTATGTGATAAATAATCAGGAGTAGCAACAATATATAATAAACTGCGTCCAAGTAATCGAGCATGAAGTGTCGAGTCATTGAGAACACCAATTCTAATCGCTAAGTCGGTTTTCTTTTCCAATAGGTCAACAAAACCTTCATTAGAAGTGAGTTCCAAATCGATATGTGGGTATTCTTGATTAAATGCTTGTATTAGAGGTATGAGCTGATGGAAAACAAATGGACTGGCCGCATCTACTCGTAAGCGCCCTTTTGGTAACTCGCCGCGAGTGATGATCTCTTCCTCTGCTAGTTGGATCTTAATTAATCCAACTCGTACCGACTCTATAAATTGACGCCCTTCGTCGGTTAACTCTACTCGCCTAGTTGTTCGGTTAAGAATCGAGACCCCAAGTTGTTTTTCTACCTTACTCACCGCTCTTGATACACGAGCAACTTGAATATCTAATGCCTCTGCAGCTGCCGTAAATCCGCCACTATCGACTACCGTCAACAATATTTCTAAATCGTCAGACCGAGTTCTCATATCATTCCTTTTTCTGTTTTTTACTATCTTTTATTGCATATATAACAAATATCTTTTGTTAAAGCCTCTATTTTTCTCAACTATTGTTCCAAGCATAATGCCTTCATTGAAACAGATCGCGGTATCACAGGTAATCAACTTCACCTCATATCGCTCTATATAATACTAAATATAAGTGAGTAAATTATGCCCTTAGCACTTCTTGCATTGACGCTCAGCGCCTTTGCTATAGGAACAACAGAATTTGTTATTGTTGGGTTGCTCCCAACAATGGCTACCGACTTAAACGTCTCTTTACCATCCGCAGGGCTTTTAGTTAGTCTTTACGCCCTTGGTGTTGCCATTGGCGCGCCAGTTTTAACTGCGCTTACGGGTAAATGGAATCGAAAGCACGTATTACTAAGCGTCATGTCTCTTTTTGTCGCAGGTAATCTACTCGCATGGCAAGCTCCTAGCTATAGCACCTTAATCGCTGCCCGAATTTTGACGGGTTTAGCACATGGTGTGTTCTTCTCTATTGGTTCGACTATCGCTACAGGTTTAGTTTCTAAAGAAAAGGCGGCCAGTGCCATTGCTATTATGTTTACAGGTTTAACTGTAGCATTAGTCACTGGTGTTCCACTTGGTACTTATATCGGTCAAGCTTTTGGTTGGCAGTCAACGTTCCTTATTGTGGCCGTTTTAGGTTTAGTCGCGTTAATTGGTAGTGCTTTCTTAGTACCGAATAACCTTAAACAACCTCCAGTGTCAAAACTATCTTCACAACTGAAGGTACTAACACAACCACGATTACTATTGGTCTATGCCATCACGGCATTAGGCTACGGTGGGACATTTACTGCATTTACGTTCCTTGCCCCTATTTTAGAGCAAGTTTCAGGATTCAACCCTAGCGCTATTAGTTTAATTATGTTGGTGTATGGTGTTTCTGTCGCTGTTGGTAACATTTTTGGCGGGAAAATGGCGGATAAAATTGGTCCAATCAAAGCGCTGACTATCATTTTTTCAGGTTTAGCTGCTATCTTAGTCGTATTTAATTTTACTGCAGTTCACCCTATTGCAGCAGTGGCGACTATCTTAGTTTGGGGAGCGTTTGCCTTTGGGAATGTTCCAGGGCTGCAAGTGTATGTCGTAAAACTAGCAGAGAAACATACTCCTGATGCTGTTGATGTAGCTTCTGGATTTAATATTGCTGCTTTTAATGTGGGTATTGCTCTTGGTTCTTGGGGAGGCGGCTTGATTGTTGCGAAAGCAGGACTTATGCATACGCCATGGGTTGGCGCTATCATTGTTCTTATTGCACTAGCTCTCACTCGTTATAGTGGTCGACTAGACCGTCGTAACGAAGAAAAATGCGAAGCGCTTAAATTAGCGTAAACAAAATTTTTTAAATTTGACTATTGTTTGTTGGTAATTTTGCAAGTGGAGTATGAGGAGGAACTCCATTTTTAGTGGATAACAACTCTAAGCTATTTTGGGGCAGTAGCAGGTTAGCTATTACCCCAAAGCTTACACAGTGTGAACCCTAAACCTCTCCCGCCACCGCGCATTGGCCTTCAATCATTATCTTCTGTTTCTTCTCTAGTATTTCAAATACAATCAACAACACCGCAGCTATAACAGCACCAACAAAGCATAAATACAGTGCGCTGTAGTAGTTGTATAACTCACCCACCACACCCACCATCACGCTTGATACCAACACACTGATATTTAACATGTTTGAGAAAAGGGTAGACGCAGTACCTAATCGGTCTTTCATCATATCTTGTAATGCCACCATACCTAGCGTTGCACAAACACCAATAAAGAACCCATTTAATATTTGAGCAATAAGCATTGAGGTAAAACTCGTACTTGATAGCATAACAAGAAAGAAAAAAGCACCAGAGATAACACCAAGAATTATCACTCTAATTGTCCCTAATTTTTCAGCCATTTTACCTGCAGCAAGCATTACTGGGATCTCGCAGGCTGCCGCCATACCAAACATCAAGCCTAACCAACTCACATTTACTTGTAGTTCTTGTGAAAGATATAAAGGCATACTGGTGATGTATAAATTGTTGGCAGAAAAGGCAAATACAATGATAAAGCAGTATAGAACAACCATACGGCCTAATGGTTTATGTTCTGTACTCACTGCACTTCGTTCTTCTTTACTTACCACATTATCAGGAATGAATTTAGCGACGATCAAGACAGCGACAGATACTGTGACTGCTGATACTGCAAACGCGGCACTAAAGCCAAATTGTGCTTTAAGCATAAATGCGGCAGGAGGACCAAATACCCACGCAATAGCAAGCCCTGCTCGCATGGTAGCTAAAAAGTTTGTGCTGTTAGCTATGTGTCTATCGCCATATTCTCGGCCTAATGCAAATAATTGACCAAATGAAGCGCCACTTACACTACCAAACACAACTGCAACCGTTACGGCTAACCAATAATCTCGCACTACAACAAAACTAGATACCAATAATAAATAGCTAGTGAGCGATACAATTAGGATGGTTTTGCGGTTCCAATGGCTGTCTGAGCGTTTGGCAATAAAGTGAGAGACAAACACAGAACTACTTACTGCAAGCGTCATATAAAGACTGAGCATCATTGGTGATGCGCCAAGTTCTTCGACAATAAATAGGCTCGATAATGGATAAAAAAAGGCGCCGCAAAGCCCAGTAACAAAAGCAGTAAAAATAAACAATAAAGAGGTTTTATCTTTGTACATAGTGTAATTCCAAAACGAATAAGGAGGATATTTGATTTATGGGTAGTCTACTCAATCATGACTGTGGTGATTGATGTTATTCGAGCTACCTCTAATACTATTCATTCATTTTATAAGGTCTCTTTGACAGATAAGACTCATCGCGATAGCCTGACATCTTACCCATATTTAGGAATGGCAATGAAACCATTTAAAGAGCATATCCAAGATCAACCCAGTTTTGATTGGTTATTTAGAGAGTTTCATTGCAGTGTGAAAGAGAGTGAGTTTACTTGCTCTTGGCACTATCATTCTGAATATGAATTGGTGCTGTACCTTGATCCTGAAGAAGAGTTTCAAGGCAATTATTTTGCTGGAGATTCCATTGGTGAAGTTAATAACAACACGTTATTACTTTATGGGCCAGGCTTGCCACATATGGTGGCAGGGCGAAGTATAAAATCAGAGCGTTTGAACAATCACCATACCGTTATCGTGTGGTTTGCTCATCATTGGGTAGAGCGTTTACAGGTGGTGTTGCCAGAGGCGAGAAACATTAAGCGATTGTTGGATAACTCCGCGTATGGCCTTTCTTTTAGCTCAGATCTTGCGAAAAAAGTATCTAGATTGCTTAATGAAATAAAAGGGTTAGAACGCCATTATCAAGCGATAAAAATTATCGAAGTGTTGATCTGTCTTT
Organism: Aliivibrio sifiae; assembly: GCF_002954715.1. GTDB lineage: Bacteria > Pseudomonadota > Gammaproteobacteria > Enterobacterales > Vibrionaceae > Aliivibrio > Aliivibrio sifiae. The sequence continues at coordinate 102,300 of NZ_MSCP01000002.1, forward strand.
CTGACGATATAGCAGCAAAAAAGTTATCAACTACGCCTTATCGTATTAAGCAAGTATCAGAAGATTCAGAAGTAAACCAACGTATAGAGCGAGCTTCTCGTTATATCGAAAATTATTATGGTGATGGGATTAAAATTGCCGACTTGTGTAAGAAATTACACATGAGTGAAAGTTCGGCTTATCGAATGTTTGAGAAGCATTATGGGATGAGTTTTTCTGACCACCTAAAGCAATATCGAATAGGAAAAGCGTGTGAATTGCTAGCGAGTACTAACTTACCAATCACTCTGGTGGCTGAACAAACAGGCTTTAAAAACATTTCTAATTTCAATCGCCAATTTAAAGAGCTAAAAATCATGACGCCGACAGAGTTTCGACGTCGATTTAATTAGTATTACGATGTCTGTTTATCTCATCGATCCATGAGTGATTTTGGAAGAGAAAAATTTGAACTAATAGATTCTGTAATTACCGACTTTAACCAACAATGAGGAGCACTGGTTAGCGTTCTTCTGTGTTCAATTAGGTAAATATTGACCATATATGGCTCAGTATCAAAAGCTTTTATTGCCGTGAAATTTGAATCTAAAATAGAGTCTTTTTCTAATAAGTGCCCGCCAATAATAAGACGATCTGTCCCTTTAATTGACTCGATTAATGTTGATAGTTGTCCTGATTTAAGGGCGACAGCTCTTTTCTTTCCCTGCTTAACTAGTTCTGAATCGAGAGGGTTTAGGTATTCTCCAGTGGAGCGAATGTCTAACGATAAATCTACAAATGAATATTCAAGACAATCATTAATCGTAATGTTTTCTTTTTGCAGTAAAGGATGGTTTGAAGCGCCATAAATGACAGGGTAAGTATAACCAATCTTTTCTGAGCGATATTCATCACTGACAACGATATCTTGAATGTGTATAGAGAAATCAACGTGACCTTCTTTCAACAATAAAATAGGATCAATGGCTGAGGGGTATTCTTCAAGTGTCACTTTAGGTGCTATATCATAAATGGCTTTGGCCAATGGTGCGGTAAGCAATTTACTCATCAGTGGTGGGGTTGATATACGGAAGGCCTTTTCACATAGCTCAGCAGAAAAAGTAGAGCTATTTACCAAGCTATCAATCGAAAAGAGAATTGCATCAAGTTGCACTTCTAATTCCAGAGTTTTAGCGGTCGGCTGCAAGCCATTTGATTCTCGATAAAACAATGGGTCATCAAATAAATCTCTTAGGCGCCCTAAGATGCGACTCATTGCTGGCTGAGAAAGAAATAGCTTTTCTGCAGCTCGCGATACACTTCTCTCTTTAATTAATACACTAAGAGGCACAAGTAAGTTGAGATCAATCCGAGAAAGTTCTTGTTCCAGTGTTTTCATATTACCTCTTAATGGAATTAATCATAAATAAAGATATTACATTGTAGTATATCAGTTGTTTAATTTTATGACTTTTGTAAATGTCACTTTGAGCTCATTAATTAAAAGCTCTGGCGACACGGCCATTACTGCTTAGTAGGTAGCTTTCAATATATGCAGGTACAAAAACAGAGTGTCCTTTAGGCAGTGTCATTACATCGCCAGCTTGGTTGCATAGCTCTAAATCACTGTCTATTGCCATTAATATTTCAGCACCGAGAACCTCAATTGCTGTCTCTTTTGGTGAATGGATAATGCCAAAGTTAAAATCACCAACAGGAATAGGATAGTTATCGCATAGCCCTTCTTTTTGGGGAGATAAAATCAAATTTTCAAAGGCAATTGGAATAAAGTTGGTACATTCTACAAGTTCATTTACGTCAATGTGTTTTGGCGTTAAGCCTGCACGCAGTACATTATCGGAGTTCGCCATTATCTCTAATCCCGTTCCCTTTATGTAAGCATGCGGTGTATTAGCACTTAAATACATGGCCTCACCTGATTGTAAGGTAATCACATTAAGAAGCAGTGGTGAAAACAGCCCAACGTCATAAGGATATTGGTGGTTTAGATCTATGATTAACGCAAAGGCAATTTGATCTTGATGAGCTTGAGCATAGGTTAATAATTGATCTAAAGCGTTGTGTTTTCGCTGCTCACTTAGGGTTAATAAACCGCTGAAAAATGTCTTTAACCCCTGAGGTGTAAGTGCATGACTAAAATCATTCACTAGGTCTGCTAATTCAAGAATATTTAGGGCTACAAAAAATCCCATAATCTCATCGTATTTACGAAACCCATTCATTGCTTGGTAGTCGGTAAGTGCGTAAACCAATTCAGGTTTATGATTCGTGTCTTTATAGTTTCGATGATCGGCGGTAAGCGGGATCTTTGCTTTTTCTTCTTTCTCAAACCCTTTTTCTGCTTGATTCTTACTTGGGTGAACCTGAATCGATAAAGCTTTATCTGCCGCGAGAATTTTAAATAAAAAAGATAAATCTCCAAACTCTTGTGCTATCTCAGAGGACAAATAAGCCGATTTATTGATATTTATTAACTCAGATAAAGGAATTAAGTGTTGATCAAATGTCACCATTGAGCAGCCTTTAGGGTGGGTTCCCATCCATACTTCTGCTTGTGGTTGCAATGATTTATTCTCAAAACCAAATAGATCATGAATAGAAGACGTACTTCCCCATGCATAGTTTTGAATTTTGTTTTCCATTGGGAAGAAAGAATGAAGTGATAAATGGTTTGATGACATGAATTTTTCCGTAGTTAACTCTTCGAATTGATTCGGAAGAAAATGATTTCAGTGGTGTTGGGTTATTTGAAATACTAGGGAGTAGATAGAAAAATGCATGAGATAGGGTCTTAGAATCGTTAAGAAAAATTCTTAGAAATGGCACGAAGATATAAAAAGCGTGAAAAGAGTCACACTGAAAAAAACTCATCTGAAAATGAATCTTGTTCGATGGAGATAGTGTGTTGAACTTTTAATAGTGAAAGAGGATTTTTAACCAGAGATAGGATCGTAAATATGGAAGCAAGTACAAATTTTTCACATATTATCTTGCGGATTAAGTATTTGCACTATGAATGTATATTGCTTATTTAACATTATGTTTTATGTATTGTTTCTGGTTTTTTGTGATGGTTTCATGCGTATTTTCTTCGTAAGAAATTTAATATTATGTTGTTGCGTCAAATTTTTAATTGATATAAGTTCTCATTTGGGATCATTCCCAATAATATAATGGAGAATATATAATGAAAATTAATAGCGTCATTGGCCTTTTTGCTCTTTGCTCTTCTGTTTTTGCTAATGCAAATGGAACGATTGTTTTTCCTGGTCAGAATGTGTCATCAGGAGGTGGTTCAGTGGTTTTTCCTACAGCACAGCACCCTGTGACTCTTGTTGGTGGCTATAACATTGAAGGTGGGGTATTTAAATCTCGAACTTATGATTGTGGGATTAATATTAGTGATTTAAACCTAACAGCAAAATTGGTTTGGGAAGGAGCAACTCCAAAAATAGAGATAGTAGGAGATGATGTATTTATATGTCGCTCATTGGTTAATAGTCCATTTGAATTAGATATTAACTCGTTATTAAATAAGTTACCAAATCATGAAATGTATCGCCTTGAAGTCGCTAATCACGTAAATATTAGACGATAGTTTATAGGGTTCATGTCTTCTTAATACGAGATATTTTATGTTTGGCCAGATAGAAATATCTGGCTTCTTTGTTCAAGGTAAATTATGACTAACAGATGCAAAGTAGAAAAAGGACCACTTAAAATTGCTATTTTTGGTGCGGGTATTTCAGGATTAGCGATAGCACATCAATGTGTTAAACAAGGGTTCGAAGTTGCGATATATGATAAAGAAATGAGTACGGGAGGAAAGTGCAGAGGTACAGTGATTGATGGAAAGGTTCATGAACTTACTCATCGTCAGTTATTTGCTAAAAACCATCATCTTATTAATTTTTTAAAAGAAATCCCCTCGAGTACAGGCAGTTGTTTAGATTCTATATACCCTCAAAATAGAGTGCAATTTCATTGGGGAAAGAAAAACAAAACAATGCAATTTCAGCGTCTTTATTTTAAAGGAATCGATAAGCTATTAGATGACGCAAAATCGGCGTATTCCATGATGTATTCTCAAGTTTCATTGATTGATATCTTGTGGTTTAAGAAGCAAATCCAAAGTGACCATAATCCTAGTGAATTGCTTAAAAAAACGGTCAGTGAATTTTTTGAATATCAAACAAGGCCTAGCTTAGCTGCATTTTTACAGCCAGTTTTATTAGGTTGGATTGGCTGCACAGACGATACACCTGCCTTATCCGTTCTTGATTTATTAAATAATAAAATAGGAGAGTTTCACCCTGATGCCCCGCAAGCTTATAGTCTTGGAATTCGAGAACCGATTGGTGATGCCATCATTACCCCTTTAACGCATTACTTACGAGAAAAAGGGGTTCAGTTTTATTTAGGGCATGAACTCAGAGCTTTACATTCAAATAATAAAAAAACGCGTGTTGATTATGTTGAACTTAAAGATAACGATCCTGTTAAGGCTGATTTTTATGTATTGGCATTACCCGCTCATGTTACTCAATCGTTATTAGGAGAAGTGAGTAAGACGTTGGATTATCGTTATGTATTTAGTCATGGCTTTCAATTTCATTTTTCTTCTATGCCTGAAATATTAAAAGATAAAACGGTAGGACTTGTTCTTGATTCACCATGGGGATTGAGCTATCACATAACAACGCGTGAAGAAGGTAATGTCTGTTTATCGGTGACTGCTACCGATTTGGATAAAGCGATGGGTGTGATGTATTTGAAGCCTGTATTCGAGTGTAATGAAGAAGAAGTTAGGGATGAATTATTAGCGCAATTATTTGATGAGTTGAGTTTACTGGATGACCCAACTTATGAAGGGTTTTATATTGGTTTAGGTGCAAAGATAGTTAATAAAAATGAAGCAGAAACTTACTATTCTGATTGGTTTATCGGTCCTCCTATTCGTAATGAGGATGGGGACCGTCGTTATTGGATTGTGCAGCACGCATTAACGCAACCCACGTCACAAAGTCAATTTCCCCTTGTTGTTGAGCATTATTCTAACGTTTTTTTAAGCGGTGAATATTTATATGACCCGAAACAAAAATGGCGCGTACCTGTGACATTAGAGCGTTGTATCGAAACGGCTAATTTGTGTATGGAGCATTTATCAATAAAGGCTTCATTACTGGCTACGGAGGTTGTGTGAAAACGATTCTTTACTCCCCTTTATCCAACCTCTTGTTTTTGCTTATTTGTCTTATTTATTGCTATGGATTTTATCTTCTCGTTCAAAGCTCTATTTGGATCGCTTTTGTGTTGACGTTAATACTTCCTACTATTTTTTTGCCTTTGATTCAACCTGTTGATAATTCAAATGAGATTAAACGTATCTTATTACTTGAAACGGGGTTTAATCTGTTGTGTTTTTTCGCTGTTAGTCAATGGATTAGCGTTGAGTATATTGATAAAGCGTTAGTGACCTTCTTTATTCTTCAAGCCTCTGGTTTTATGTTGGTTCAATGGAAAAAACGTGCGTATTTATCCTTGTGTCTTTCTGTATTTTTGGCATTAGCTATTGGGTTTTGGATAAGAGGGAGTGGACAAACTTTATTACTAAACGATGGTGAACTTTTGATTTTTGGGAAGAGTGCCCCGTGGCAGTTAATGATCATTTATGGTGCTTGGTTAACTCAATTGTTATTCGTTGAATATCGCCATGTTTTACCCAAAATGACGTTAGTTATCTGCCATATTGCATCGTTCTCTATTGCTGTTAGTGCTGATGATTTTTTTCATGCTCGGATAATTACCGCAAGTCATCTTCTGTTTCTTAGCCTTTGTTTTAACTTTAAACTCAGGGAGTGGGGAGGGAAGGATTTTGTCATTGCTGAATCCTTTAGTGGTTATGTAACAGCGGCACGAGTTCAATGTGGTTTATCGATTGTTCTAGTTTGTGTTGCTGCTATCTCTTTTAGTGGACTTATCATCATGTGATCTAATGAGGTGACCGTTATTTCTTTTATCCCCTAGAGTAGATCTTAAATCAATCTTCATTGTGATGACATTAATAGTGAAAATGAAACACGAGATACTAAAGGGGAGAAGTCGGATATCTAGCTTATAAACGAGGCCTTGTATCCATTGTTTTCTGGGGTGACTGAGCTTGTAAGAAGGGTAAAAGAAGAAGTCCTATTACAGCAGCGCATGTCGAAATAGTGACGAAGAAGCCTGTCCAGCCATAGGTTTCTAAAATGAGAGCCAATGGATAACCAGATAATGCCGCCCCCATATAAGCGAATAGACCAACAAAACCAGTCGCTGCTCCTGCGGAATCTTTGTGCGAGCATTCTGCTGCTGCCATACCAATTAACATTTGAGGTCCAAAGACAAAAAAGCCTATACAGAAAAGCCCAGCGGCTTGAAAAACAAAGTTAGTCAAAGGCATTAACCACAACGCAGACACCGATAAGAAGATCCCAATTGCAAACAAGATATTCATTGGTCCACGGTTGCCTGCAAATAACTTGTCAGAACCCCAACCCGCAACGAGCGATCCAATAAACCCACCAATTTCAAATAGGGATAATGCAGCGTTAGCATTGATTAAACTGTAGTTATGCTCTTCGGTTAAATATAAATTTCCCCAGTCATTGACCGCGGTTCTCACGATATAAACCAACACATAACTAAAAGCGAGTAACCAAATATACTTATTACTAAATACATAGGTTTTTAATATTTCTCGATAACTTAGCCCTTGCCCATGATTTTCTTGGGCTAATTCTAAAGGATCATTTCGCCACTTTCCTACGCTAGGTAATCCCATCGTTGTTGGTTTATCGCGTAAACGCCAACACACAATTAACCCAATAATAATGCCTATGATACCGGGCCAAATAAAGCCCGCTCGCCAGCTATAGTGCAAAGTAAGATAACCAACCAAAATTGGGATAAGCGCACCACCAATATTATGTGCAGTGTTCCATGTTGCCCAACGAAACCCACGCTCTGAGCGTGAATACCAAGTGGTTAGAAGTTTGGAACATGAAGGCCATCCCCAGCCTTGAAACCATGCATTCAGCATCCAAAGAGAGATAAAGGCCATTAAAGAGCTAGAAAAACCAAAAGCGATATTAATTATCCCCGTCGCTATTAAGCCTATACCCATAAAATAGCGTGGGTTTGAGCGATCAGAAATTGTGCCGGAGATAAACTTTGAAAGACCATAAGTGATATAGAAAAGGGTGCCAATTAAACCTATATCCCCTTTATCTAAACCTAGATCGGTGATCATTGCAGGCGCGGCATAGTTAAAGGTTTTACGGGTAAAGTAAAATCCGGCATACCCAACGTACATCCCTAGCATGATATGCAAACGCCAGTAACGATAGCTTTGGTTAACCTTTTCTTCACTTAATAGTGCGGTGTTTGAGGTGGTTGAGCGTAAAAATCCAAACATATCTATACTCACACTTTAGGTAACGCAATGCTGATTTTAGTACCAGAAAGCGGGGTGTTTGAGTTAATTAACATCTTTCCTCCAAGAGCTTGAACACGTTCTTGCATACCGCGAACGCCCATTCCTTTCATTAAATCTTGCACTTTAAAACCAATGCCGTTATCAGAAATTAAAAGCGTCACTTGGTTATCAAGCATAAGCGTAATATGGATCTCACTGGCCTCTGCATATTTATAAGCGTTGTTTAATGACTCTTGGCATAAACGAAAAATGGTGACTTTGAGCGTATCACTTAAACACATGTAATCACCTTGCCAATTTAAGTTTATATCAACGCCATGATCAGAAAATTCCATTTCTCGGATAAGTTGTTCTACAGACTCTTTGAGATCGAGATCATCCAACATCTTTGGTCTTAGTTTCGTTAATAATCGTTTAGTGGTGTCATATACATTTAAGGAAAGTGTTTCTATCGTATCAGCACAACGAACACTCATCTCGGCGGCATCAATACGTTTTATGATGTTTGCCTGAGTTCGTATTGCGGTAATATTCTGACCAATTTCATCATGTAATTCACGAGCAATATCACGACGTACTGATTCTTCAGCGGTAATTAATTGGCGAGAGAGGTTTTGATTGCGTGAAAGCTCACTGCGTAGTTTATGGTTTAAATCTTTTTGTTTCTGCACCGCTAAACCAAGCAATATGCCTGTAATGGTTTGTGCAGAAAGAGATAATAGTAAGTCGGTAATTTCTAATTTAGATACGCCACTATGGGCTGCGATTAATGCGACGCTATTAAAGAGTGTGGCTAATAATGCACCTTGCCAACCGTAACGAACAGCAAGCAATATAATAGGGATCGCCATACAAAAAGGAGCAAAGCGTCTTAACTCTTCAGGCAAGCTCGTCTGTATAACAATACTGGCAATAAATAACAGGCTATACAGCGCAATATGCCGAATTTTAAATTCAACAACGGTATTTATTAAGTAAGAACTTAGTGGCGCCCATTTGTTTTGGAAGAGGTAATTCCAGACTAAATAACACATAGGGACTAACATAAGACCACCAGTGATACTGACTAACCACACCATATAAATCGAAGAGACATGGAAACCAACGGCAGAAAGATTAATAAAAGCCATGATAATGATAACGCTTGTCATGACTAATAGATGGCGATTTTGATCACCGTAGTAATAGCGTTTGGCCAATAAGGTTACAGGGATACTTAATGCACTGGCAATGAGGACGGTTAACCACTGAGGCTCATTAAGTAAAAGAGCGAGAGCAATTGTCAGGCCCCACTCTGCAATGTAAATGGCAGGCCAGTATCTTGTTCGTGTGTGCAGTGTCATCCCTAATCGTAAAGAAAAAGGAAACAACAAAATAGCCAGTTCAGGATCGTTAATGAAATAGTAGGCAATGACCCACAAGCAAAACCATGAACAACCAGCCATAAAGATGCCACAAACAGAAGTGGCTAAATAAGTTCGCATTAGTAAGCGTCTTGAGAGAACAGTTTGGCTAACTCAACGTTGTTTTTAACGCTCAGTTTATCCATTGCATTCGCACGGTGCACATGGACGGTTTTATGGCTTAGTCCCAATTCTGTTGCGATAGACCTAACATCTAATCCATTAGCAAGTAATTGACATACTTCGTTTTCTCGACGAGTTAACTGGCTGAGTGATGTGTTTCTTTTGACTGGTGTTGCGAGTTTTATTGCAATGTCAGGAGTAAGATAACATCCCCCGTTTGCTCCTGTTCGAACGGCTTGGATTAGCTCATCAGGGCTGCAACGTTTACTTAAATAGCCTTTTGCTCCCAGTTCTAAAGACTTTTCAACCATAGCGGGAGAGTCATGCACACTAAGCATAATACTGGCGATGCCAGAGGGAATATCTTCGAGCAGGCTTAAACCACTTTCATCCTGCATTGAAATATCTAAGATAACGACATCTGGATGACAACTCGGAAGTCCACGGCGAGCCTCTGCTGCAGAGCTGAATTCACCAACCACAGAGATATCAGATTCTAGACTGAGTAATTGGGCGAAACCAGAACGGACAATGACGTGGTCATCAACAAGTGCAACATTAATCATGATATTAACCAGAGTATAGAGTGAGAAACGGAATAAACTCCAGCGATAGGAGTGATAAGAGAATCAATATTAAGACGGAATAATGATACTTAATTGATAGGATGATTTGTATGATCTCGCGCGCTTTACGTGAGTTAAGCGCGCGAAAATTGATTACGCTTGTTGTGCAGCTAAGTGCAGTTTTTTAGCGTGACGGATCTTTTTCTCTTCAGCGATAGCGACAAAAAGAAGTAAGAAAATACAAATTGCAGCGGAGGTATCTAATGCGGCGAATGTGCCTTTCCAACCTGTTAGACCAAAGATAGGGGTACCATCGGCAATCATACCAAGGCCTAGTTTTGCAAAGCTGTCACCAATTAAGTAAGCGAAGGTGCCTTTAACACCATCAGCAACACTGATCGCTTTTTTAGGAACAAAACCAACAGCAGCAACACCAATCAATAATTGAGGACCAAACACTAAGAAACCAAGAATAAAGAGTGAACCAAGGTACATGAATTCGCTCGTCGCATTTTGATAGAACTCAAGAGATACAATGATCAAACCAAGAGAGACGCAAGCCACTAAAGCACGACGGCCATTAGCGAGGTCGGATAAATAGCCCCACATTAGCGTACCAACAAGTGCTCCAACCTCAAACAAAGTGAAGCCTGTGATAGCCGTTTCTTTTGATAGGCCAAGCTCTTGGTATGCGTACACGGTTGACCATTGATCGATACCGATACGAACAATGTATAAGAAAATGTTAGCGAAGCAGAGTAGCCAGATCACTTTATTTTTAAGTACGTACTCAACAAAGATCTCTTTTTTGGTCATTTGACTTTCTTCAGCAGCGGTATCTTCTTCACTGATTTCTTCATCAAAAAGTTCTTCTACCGTACCTAGGCCGTAAGCTTCTGGAGAGTCATTACCAAAACGCATTCCAATAAAACCAACGATGATCGCGATAATAGAAGGGAAAACGAACATACCAATAACGTTGCCGTTAAAAAAGTAGTTAGCACCAAATAGAGCGACACCAGCAGCACCAGCACCACCGACATTATGAGACATGTTCCATAGACCTAAATATGAACCGCGTTTATTACGTGGTGTCCATTTAGTGATGGTGGAATAACTTGATGGCCCACCTGTACTCTGGAAGAAACCGCTCAAAGCGTAAAAGGCAACCATCATGAATAAACTGGCACTGCCGCCGCCCATGCTGAAACTGAATCCTAGCATCGCTAAACCAGAAAGAATAAGCATGAAAGGTAAGAATTGTTTGGTGTTTTTACCATCGGCATAATAGGAAACAACCGTTTTACCAATGCCGTAAGTAATTGAAAATCCAAGGCCAATCAAGCCAAGTTCTGTCATCGATAATCCGTAAGTTGAAATCATGTCGTTTTGTGCGACATTGAAGTTCTTACGAATTAAATACATGGTTAGATAACCAATAAACACGACTAAGTAAGATTGTAGGAAAGGTTTAAACCACATCTTTCTTCTGACTTCTACCGGAAGATCTAGTGTCGGTTTTCTAACCTGCTCTAGGAACTTTAACATTGTGAACTCTCTTATAATGTATGAGGGTATGCATAAGAAGTTAATCCTTATGCGCTCTTTATATATTGGATTGGGTGAAATAGTAGAGAGTGGAGAGAAGGGCTGCATGAGAGAGGGTCTTAGAATGACTAGGAAAAATTCTTAGAAATGAACGGAGCGTATAGAAAGCGTGAAAAGAGTCACATTGTTGGGCTTTAAAAGAGAGTGAAGCGATTGCTGTGACTTTGCTGGCTAGTTATTAGATGGGAAAGATTACATTTTTAGCGTGAACAGCATCAAATTCAATAATTCAAAGAACAGCTATCGTTTTTTACGAAGGCATTTTAAAATATTGAATTTGATGATGTGATTCAGGAGCAATAGAGATAAATAATCATACAGATTGATGCTATAAAAGTGATACTTTCGATGAGCCATTCTTTGTCATCCCAGCCGAGCATTCTAATTTCTGATGGGGTGAAGGTGATTTCTAAGTCTTCAAAATCTTCATTTAAATCGCACATAACACGTCCTCTCAAATAGTCAGTAAAGAGAGGTTATTTGTTTTATTTGTTTAATTAAATTTAATAATTTAAAACTAGAGTTTAGTTTTGATTAACTTAGTGGTGATGTTATGGATAAGTTTTAGCCCTAAAAAGGATGAAAAAGAGACTCTTTCATCCTTTAAAGTGTAGGCTATTTATTTGCTAGGTATCTTAGTTAAAACCCAAATTTACCGTTAGTGTTTTTCCATTCTTTTTCTTCAGAAATTGCTTCAACCGTGTCCCAATGTTCTACGATCTTACCGTTATCTAGGCGAAATAAGTCATAAAAAGCCACGTGCTTGTTCATGAATATCCCTTCACTGATAGAAAGTACGAAATTACCTTCTCCGAATACTTTATGATTAGTTGTATATGACATTGGCATATTTGCTTTTGTCAATTCACCTAACGCGATGCCTAAACCACTCAATCCATCTGCAATATTAGGGTTATGCTGTAAGTAAGCATCGTCTTCGTTATCAATAAATTGATTAATTTTCGCCATGTCGCCATTCATTAAAATGGTGTTTACGAAATCAGCCACAATCGCTTTGTTTTCTTCTGTTTTATCTAAATCCGTTATGGTAGTTGTGCCATCTAATTGCGTGCGACCACTTGAGTTTTTAGGGGCAATTTCTTGTAAGTTGTCCCAATGCTCGACGATTTTCCCCTCTTCAAAGCGGAACACATCAAAGCCCACTTTGGGTCCAAAGAAATTGTATTCAGTTTGAGTTATTACGTAATCTCCATCTTGCAGAGCACGAATCACATTGGCTTTGGCGCTCCCTTTTGGTAATTGCTGTAATACTTCCCCAAAGCCTGCTAAGCCATCTCCAACTGCAAGGTTATGCTGAATGTATTTGTTTGAATTAATGTAATTAATAGCCTCTGGATTACCCGTTTCAATACTTGAAATTACCGCTACCGCTTTGTCTTTATTGGTTGGTTGCTTTGGTGTCTCTGTGTTTGCAGCTGCGGTTAGGCTTAGAATGCTTGTTGCTAATACAGTGTGTTTGATTTTAGTTGTCATGTTTTTCATTTTGTTGTCCTCTGTTGGCTTGAGAACAATAATAGAGACATTCCAACGAGCTGTGCAGAGTGGATATGGGCTTAAAAATGGTGAATATCGAACCCGATAAACTTACAACTTAGGTGTGGTGTATTTCTTTTGAAATTGATTAGGGGTAAGGGAAGTCTGCTTTTTAAAGTACTTTACAAAATTGCTGGCGTCCTCAAAGCCAAAATCATAGGCGATTTGTTGAGAAGGGGCGTTAGTTACTATTAAACGTCGTTTCATTTCAATCAGAGTAAAGGCATCTATCATCTGTTTTGCGGTTAACCCAGTGGCGACTTTGCACACTTGGTTTAACGTTTTATACGTGGTGTTAATTTGGTTTGCGTACCAATTGGCATCACGGATGTGCCCAAAGTGTTTTTGCATTAGGGTAAAGAAGCGAGCGAGTTTGAGGCTTTGTTCTGTCGATAATTTATCGTGACGCATTTCAGGGCGTAAGCGGTGCAGCAACAGCGCCAATGCAGAGAATAAATACATAATAAGCAAGGGGTCTGAATTGTCTAATTTGATCTCGGTGGTTATCTCATTAATCAACGTTTGGCTGCGCTTATTGTTTACTGCGTCTAGACAAAGCAATGGAGTGTGTTGTTGGTTAAGGTGCGTTGGGGTGTAATTTGGCAAACGCATATTGGTATGGACGTTATCAAGAAAGGCTTGGGTAAATAGCAACACTTTGCCTTTTGGTTTTGATGACAAATCAAACGCATGAACTTGCTCACGCTGCACAAATATCATCGAACCGGCACGGAAAGGGTATTCTTGAAAATCCACCATGTGAGTACCTTCACCTTCCTCAATATAAAGGAACATGAAAAAAGACACGCGGTGCGGAGCTTCCGGATCATGAGACAGGGAGGTTCTTTCATACAAAGAAGACAGTTCGATGATCTCTAATTCAGCATTATTGCTTTTGTCGTGATTAAAACCAACATTAGGGATATTCATAACTGTCCTTTTTTATTAGTGACGTTTTGCAACCAAGGTAAATTTATAATCTCTTGGTGAGATAAAGTTACGGCTGTATTCAAAGACGATGTCACCCTTTAAATAGCCTCGACTGCGTTTTTCAATAATAGGCACGCCTTCTTCTGTATTCAGATAATCGGCAATGTCTTTGGTTGGCAGAATTGGCACTAGTTCTTGCTCGCTGCGATCAATTGTTAACCCTTTGGTATTCTCAATAAAATCGTATTTAGACTGTTGCATGACTTGATAAGACAGATCCGGGAAGAGAGCAACTGGTAACCACGTTTCTTCGACAGCAATCGGGTTGTTATCAATATAACGCACACGTTTTACGTAAAACATGTGTTCGTTCTCTGCAATATCTAAATGCTCTGCCATTACGAGTGATGCTTTTTGAATCTCAAACGCCAATACATCGCTGTGAGTTGCTACATCTAAATGTGCCCACTTCTCTTGAAAGTTCGATTGTTGGTAAATATCGTAATTTACTTTGTTCTCTTTTACGTAAGTACCACTGCCTTGCACACTTTCGAGTTCATCATTTTCTATTAATAGTTTTAATGCTTGACGGATAGTCACTCGGCTAACAGAAAATAGTTCTCGTAATTGCGCTTCACTTGGAAGTGCTTCACCGACTTTATATTCACCTTGGCTTATCTTCTCTCGGATAGCATCAGCAATTTGACGATACATTGGGAGTCTTGCCATTAAAACCTCGTAATTTTACTGTAAAAATTGTCTACACTAACTTGTATCATACGAATAAAAGGTAATAAGACAAGAATTAATGCCATTTGTATTTGATTTATAGGTAATACCTTTTTAATACAAATTGTGATGGTTGTGATAATTGTCACAGATAAGTTGTATTAAAAAGGTATTATTGTTTCCGTTACAAAATACAAACACTCATTCGTGACATGGGACAAAGGTTATGAAACTGACTACTCTTACAAATAAGTCGCTCATTAATCTGCAAACTACATTTAATAGCAGAGAAGAAGCGATTTATGCACTTGCTGACCAATTAGAGCAACAAGGCAAGTTACATAATAAAGATGAATATTTAGAGGCTGTATTTGCTCGTGAAGTAGAAGGACCAACCGCGTTAGGTGAAGGGTTAGCAGTACCTCATGGAAAAACTGATGCGGTAAAAGAAGCCGCATTTGCCGTCGCAACCTTAACGCGAGATCTAAAGTGGAAAGGCGTTGATGAAGATGAGGACGAAGACGTAAACCTTATTTTCTTAATTGCGATTCCTAATGCAGAAGCGGGTTCTACTCACATGCATTTACTGACGGAATTAACGACAACCTTAGTGGATGATGACGTTCGTGAAGCCGTATTAAATGCGACCACAGCAGAAGAGATTTTTGCTCTGTTTGATGGGCATAAAGAAAAAGAAATTGAATCATACAACTTAGATACAAATGCACCGACAATTGTATGCGTAACCGCGTGCCCAGCAGGTATTGCACACACGTATATGGCTGCGGAATACCTTGAAAAAGCAGGGAAGAAGCTTGGTTATAACGTCCATGTTGAAAAACAAGGCGCAAATGGTATTGAAGATCGTATTACTGCCGAGCAATTGAATAAAGCCGTCGCGTGTGTTTTTGCAGCGGAAGTTGCGATTAAAGACGTTGAGCGATTCAAGGGTATTCCACGAGTTGAAATACCAGTTGCAGAGCCTATTCGTCATGCCGAACGCATTCTTAATGACGCGATAGAAGAAAGTAAAAAAGGGCGTTCTGCCGATTTTGTGGAAGCAACAGACGACAAGCCTAAAAAATTACCACTGAAAACAGAATTAAAACAAGCCTTATTAAGTGGTATTTCGTTTGCCGTACCATTGATCATCGCTGGCGGTACAGTGCTTGCGGTTGCCGTTCTTATTGCTCAAATTTTTGACTTACAAGAGCTGTACGCGACGGATGGTTCATGGTTATGGATGTACCGTAAATTAGGTGGTGGCTTGCTTGGCACGCTAATGGTTCCAGTGTTGGCAGCGTATACGGCTTATTCTCTTGCAGATAAACCGGCGTTAGGTCCGGGTTTTGCTGCGGGTCTTGCGGCTAACTTGATTGGTGCGGGTTTCCTTGGTGGTGTTGTTGGTGGCTTATTAGCTGGCTATGTGATGCGTTGGGTGAAAGAAAATATTCGCCTAGCCCCTGCATTCAACGGTTTCCTTACGTTTTATCTTTATCCTGTGATCGGTACTTTGGTCGTTGGTAGTTTAATGTTATTCGTTATTGGTAAGCCTGTTGCGTTTTTAAACCAAGGTTTAACGGATTGGCTAAATGGTTTGTCAGGTACTAATGCCATCTTACTTGGTGCAGTGTTAGGGTGTTTCGTTTCATTCGATTTAGGTGGTCCTGTTAATAAAGCCGCTTATGCCTTCTGTTTAGGTGCAATGGCGAATGGTGTTTATGGCCCTTACGCCATCTTCGGTTCAGTAAAAATGGTGTCAGCCTTTACGGTAACGGCGTCAACCATGATAGCGCCTCGTTTGTTCAAAGATTTTGAAATTGAAACGGGTAAATCAACATGGCTACTTGGCCTTGCGGGTATTACTGAAGGTGCGATTCCAATGGCGATTGAAGATCCTATTCGTGTTATCGGTTCATTCCTTGTGGGTTCTATTGTAACTGGTGCAATGGTTGGTGCCGCAGGTGTTGGTTTATCTACACCGGGTGCAGGCATCTTCTCGCTCTTCCTATTACAAGATGGTGGCTTAGGCTCATTCACAGCGGCAGCAGTTTGGCTCGGCGCAGCTCTAATTGGTACGGTGATTTCAACATCAATTCTTATTATGTGGAGAGGCCACGCAGTAAAGAAGGGAAAGCTTGAATTGCAAAAGTCTGAAAAAGTAACAGCAGCAACTCAGAACTAACGATAAAACGATTGGAGTATCGGGTTTCCCCCTAAAGTTTCTCGATACTCCTCTCATCTAAACTTCCGACGTTATCGATACATCACGGGGTTTTAAATGAGAGAGGCTCCACACTCGATTTATTTAAACGACATTAATTTCATTATTGCGGCTGTAAAGCGGCGAGAAAATCAGGTAAAAAATTATGACTACTACATCACGCGTTCATATTACTCCACACATGCACTGGGATCGTGAATGGTATTTCACAACAGAAGAGTCTCGCATTCTTCTTCTTAATAACATGGAAGAAATCATGACCCGTCTGGAAACGGATCCAGACTACAAATATTACGTATTAGATGGTCAAACCGCGTTATTAGAAGATTACTTTGCGATTAAACCAGAACACAAAGAACGAGTGAAAGCGCTGGTTCAAGCCGATAAACTGATTGTTGGCCCTTGGTATTCTCAAACGGATACGATGCAAGTATCAGGCGAATCGATTGTTCGTAATATGATGTATGGTCTACGAGATTGTTTAGAATTAGGCAACCCAATGAAGATTGGTTACCTGCCTGATTCATTTTCAATGAGCTCTCAACTGCCAATGATTTATAACGGTTTTGGCATCAATCGCACCATGTTTTGGCGTGGTTGTTCCGAGCGTCATGGCACGAATAAAACCGAATTTTTATGGCAGTCAAACGATGGCAGTGAAGTAACGGCACAAGTATTGCCATTGGGCTACGCGATTGGTAAGTACTTACCTGAAGATGAAGAAGCACTACGCAGCCGACTAGATACTTATTTTAAAGTATTAGAAACGGCATCAGTAACCAAAGATATTTTATTGCCAAATGGTCACGACCAAATGCCAATTCAAAACAATATTTTTGAAGTGATGGACACATTGCGTTCGGCTTACCCTGATCGTGAATTTATGATGAGCCGCTTTGAAGATGTGTTTGAAAAAATCGAAGGCATGCGTGATCAACTTGATACCATTAAAGGCGAGTTTAATGATGGCAAGTACATGCGTGTTCACCGCAGTATTTCATCAACACGTATGGACATTAAACTTATTCATGCTGAAGTCGAGAATAAGATCGTCAATATTCTTGAGCCATTAGCGTCTATTGCATGGACATTAGGGTTTGAATATCACCACGGTTTGATCGAGAAAATGTGGAAAGAAAGCATGAAAAACCATGCGCATGACTCGATTGGCTGTTGTTGTTCAGACAAGGTTCACGCTGAGATTTTAAACCGCTACATTCTTGCTGATGACATGGCGACTAACCTGATTAATTTCTACAAACGTAAAATTGTTGATCACATGCCTGCTCGTGAAGGTTGTGACAAATTGGCGTTCTTCAACTTATCGCCTTACGTTCGTGAAGAAGTGATTAACACAACAATTACTATTCGTGCTCAAGAGTTTTCTATTTTTGATGATGAAGGCAATCAAGTTGAGTACTTCATTCAAGACCAACGCGAGATTGACCCTGGTAAAATTGACCGTCAAATTGTGCATTACGGTAACTACGACCCATTTATTGAATACGACATTCAAATTAATCAAATGGTACCAGCAATGGGCTTTACGACCCTTCATATTCAGGCAAATGAAGAAGGGCGTGTAAAAGTTGCAGCGCAAAAAGATTACCTTATGGAAAATGAGTTCTATCGCATTGATGTGAACAGCAACGGCACATTAAATATTTTCGATAAAGAAACAAAAGAGACGTTTGAGCAAGTATTGCGTTTAGAGGATGGCTCTGATGATGGTGATGAATACGATTATTCACCTTCTCGTGAAGAATGGTTGATTCACTCTGATGAGTTTACCGCAGAAAAAAGCATTAAACATGAAGGTTATCAGTCAGTTGCTTCAATCAAGTTACGTATGCAAGTGCCTACTAACTTAGAAGCGCGTGAATCACGTTCAAACCAAGATGCATTCGTGGATATGGATTGCCAAGTGGTATTGAAGCAAGGTTCTCGTCGTATTGAAGTACGTATGGAGATGGATAACCAAGCGGATGATCACCGAGTTCGAGTGTTAATTCCAACGAAATTTGTTACCGACACCGTTGTTGCAGATAATCAATTTGGGGTTATTACTCGCCCAACGAATGATCCTGCGATGGAAGTATGGGAAGAAGAAAAGTGGAAAGAAGCACCAATCCCTATTTATCAGCTAATGAATTTTGCAGCGCTTGAAAATGGCACCTCAGGCATGGCCGTAATGACAAATGGTCTGCGTGAGTTTGAAGTGATTGCTTCACATAGTGAGCAGCGTGACACGTTAGCATTGACGTTATTTAGAGGGGTTGGCGTGTTAGGTAAAGAGAATTTACTTACTCGTCCAGGTCGTCCATCGGGTATTAAGATCCCAACACCAGATTCTCAAACACGTGGAAAAATAGTGTGTGAATTTGCATTGTTTGGTTTTGCTGGCAATCACATTGATGCAAATGTAATGGCCGAAGCGCGTGATAACGTGACACCAATTCAGTGTTATAACAAGATCCCATACAACGCAATGAAGCTTAATGTTGGTGAACAAAATCTGCCATTAACGTTCAGCTTATTAGAGAAAGAGAAAAAAGGCACGGTATTAAGTGTACTGAAAAAAGCAGAAGATTCTGATGCATTAATTTTGAGAGTCTACAACCCTGCGGAAGTGGGTGAAGTAGAAGACGGCGTGAGCTTTACTCAAAATGTAATGATGTGGTCTGAAGTTCAAATGGATGAGAAAGCATTAGCAACAGAAACTCAAGTTGAGCGTTTTGGAGTGGTAGCCCCCTGCCAAGCAAAATCCTTTAAGGTGACTTTCTAGTTCTTATTCATAATGTATTTGCCTTCTCTCTTTTTATTGTTTTGCAGAGAAGGCCAATAGATTTCTAACACTTGTGACTGGTTTTTAGGTAGTACGATGCAAGCAAATTTATTTAAGTTAGACAATGTGATTCAAAATTATGCATGGGGTAGTCAGACATCTATTCAACAATTGTTTGGCATAGAAAATAAAGCAGGTGAACCTCAAGCAGAAATTTGGATGGGAGCACATCCAAAAGGTTGTTCAAAAGTGGAAGCAACAGGTGAGTTGCTGTCAGATCTAATAAAAAAATACCCGATTGAAACATTAGGTCGTTATACGCATCAACGTTTTGGTGATTTACCTTATTTATTTAAAGTATTAGCCGCAGATAAGCCATTATCGGTGCAAGTTCATCCAAAGTTGAGCGATGCAAAGTTAGGTTTTGAGAAAGAAAACCAACAAGGTATTGAGCTGGGTGCATTTAACCGTAATTACAAAGATGCGAATCATAAACCAGAGTTGGTATACGCACTGACGTTTTATAGAGCAATGAATGGTTTTCGTCCTATTGCTGAAATGGTCTCTATTTTTGAACAAGCCAATGTCTCGATATTATCTGAGGCAGTCGCTCAATTAAAAGGCTCGCCAACAAGCAGTGGCTTACAAGCTTTCTTTACTACGGTAATGAGTTTGACAGGTAAAGACAAAACCGAAGCATTAGCGCAGCTGATTGAAGGCTCTGATATTAAAGCCAAAACCAAAGTAGCGCGCGAGGCGTTCGGTATGGTTGTGGAATTTAGTGAAGAATTTTCTGACGATATAGGGCTGTTTTCGCCATTAATGTTGAATGTGATTGAACTAGAGCCGGGTGAAGCGATGTTTTTACATGCAGCAACGCCCCATGCTTATGTCCAAGGCACAGGTTTAGAGATCATGGCGAACTCTGACAATGTATTAAGAGCTGGGTTAACGCCGAAACACATGGACATTGAAGAGCTGATTTCTCATACCGAGTTCCACTCTATTTCATTTGATGACATTCGTTTACTCCCGATAAAAAAAGATTGTAAACAGAGTTACCCGATCCCTGTTGATGATTTTGGTTTTGAAATTATCGAAGTGGTTGAAGAGAGTGCTGAACAATATGTTCGTGGTGCTGAAATTCTCTTTTGTATTGAAGGGGAAGTGATTATTGAAAGTGACGATTCGGTGATTACACTACACGCGGGACAATCGGTCTTTGTGTGTAATAACGCAGATGTTTATAGCTGTAAAGGGAAAGGCACACTAGCTCGAGCTTATAATTAGTTACCTACTACGTATTTAACTTACTAATTTTAATGTAAAAAGCCTCTAATTATAGAGGTTTTTTTATGCGTATTTTTATTCCTGCTCTAACGGGCACTGAACATCAACCAATAATTCACTAAGGTGAGTTGGACAAAGCATCTCTTCTTTTGTAATCGCAAACTTTGAAGCCATGATTTGGTTAAATAAATTCCAGTGCTGTAATAACAGTTTTTCATGGTTATCTGCAAATTGTGGCCAGGTTTCAGACATCATTGGCGTTAAGCTTGATGCGCCATGAGAAAAAATCAACATTTGCCATTTGGTTTCCCAAATATCGAGTTTCCCATCTGGATTGGCTTGGTTGTATTCTTCAAAGAGATCTTTAAATATGGCTTCAAATTCACACTTGGTTTTTAAGAAATACTCAAGTAATGCATTGTCATCTTGGCGGATCGCATCAGCAATCATTTTGATCGGCTGTGGATTCATCAGCGTAAATGCAGACAGTTTAGTGATGAACAGGTAAATGCGATAACTGGGAGATTTATCTTCTGGAAGTGAGGCAATAATCGCGTGAAGATAGCTTTGCATGTGAGCATCGCAAGCATCACTTATTTCTTTCCAAATCATATCCTTACTACCAAAGTGATGACGAATAAGACTATGGGAAACGCCCGCTTTCTCACTGATATTACGCAGTGATACACGCTCGTAACCTAGCTCGCCAAACATCGTTGCCGCAACCATTAAGATTTGACATTTTGTTTGTTCAGCAGCTTCGGTACTTCTTTTTCCCTGCTTTTTCTCTGTCATTATTCGCCCTTAGTTTTTTGCTATGAATTACCAATATATACGCATTAATTGTTGCTAATGGAACTGGTTTCTGAACAGCCTAGTACGTATTTATGGCCTAAGCATACCAAGTTCAGCGCCTAACGCGTACTTAAAAATGCACTTTTAAATTATTTTACTGCACAGGTGTAAAATATATTGATCTACTTCAAATTAAAACTATACTGCACGGGTGTGTAGTAAATAATATGAGTGGAGATACTTGTGCGAAAACAAAATATAAAGCGCACATTCCTAGGAGCTGTAATGGCACTAAGTCTGTCAGGAATGCTTACTGGTTGTGAAAAGGCCGTATCGGAAACAACGGACCAAACAATTAAACCGGTAAAATTATTATCAGTAAAAGATTTAGCAATGGCGGATTCTGACGCGTTTCTTGCGCGTATTGATGCTACGTATCGAGCACAATTGTCATTCCAAGTGGGTGGTGAAGTCTCTGATATTAAAGTGAAAATGGGGCAAGCGGTAACTAAAGGTGAGTTATTGGCGTCATTAGATCCAAACGATTTACAACTGGCATTGGATGCAGCGAAAGCGCAATTTTCATTAGCAAAAACCCAATGGAGTCGCGCTAAGAGTTTGTATAGTAAGAAGCTTATTAGTACCAATGATTACGATCAGCGTGAGACACAATATCAAGCAGCGCTGGCAAATTACGAACAAGCAAAAACGGATTTAAGTTATACCGAAATTCACGCGCCTTTCTCGGGCATTACTTCGTATACCTACGTAAAACCGCATCAAATTGTGGGTGAAAAACAAGAGATCTTAAACCTGATTGATAACTCAACATTGGATGTGTCGGTAACCTTACCTATTAGTTATGTGGATTCTGTATCTATTCCAGCTCTAACCAGTAGTGATATGTGGGTGACGATGGATAATGAACCTAACAATCAAATTAAAGGTAGATTTAAAGAGATCTCAACACAGCCTAATTTAGACACGAACAGTTATGAAGCCATTGTGACTATGGCCCTGCCAGAAGGGCGTAATTTATTAACAGGCATGACTGGACAGGTTCATATTCCAAAACAGAAAAGCTCTGATTATTTGCAACTTCCCCAAAGTGCGTGGGTAAATAAAAATACCAACCAAGGGCAAGTGTGGTTAATGGATTACGAAACAAATACCGTCACTAAAGCGACGTTACCTTTAAACGAGCAAGGGCTAGTGATATCAGGTTTAAATGCAAACGACTATGTTGTGATTGCTGGTGTTGATAGCCTTGTTGAAGGTCAAACAGTAAAAGCATGGCAACGTGAGGAAGGTATTTAATGAAGCGTTCATTATATTCATTATTGGTTCTGTCTCTCTTTATGCTAACGGGTTGCCAAGAAGAAAAGGTAACAGAAACCAGTGAGCCTCTTTATATTTCAGGCTTTACAGTTGGCACGCCTGTGACTCAACAATTTCGCTCTTTTAAAGGCCAAGTTGTTCCTGCTGAGCAAACGCCTATTGCATTCCGAGTTACGGGTGAAATCCAAGAAGTACTAGTTAAAGCCGGAGATGTGGTTAAACAAGGCCAACTCATTGCAAAACTAGAAGACAGCAAGGTAAAACAAGCAGTTAACGATGCTAAGTCGCAGTATTCGCTAGCGTCAAAACAGTATCAACGCGGTAAAGAATTGAACCGTCGCGCTATGATTTCAAAAGCAGAGCTTGATGAGTTATTTGCGAATAGAGAATTGGCACAAGCGACGTATCGTTCAGCAAAAAACCAATTAATTTATACTTATCTTGTTGCGCCATTTAACGGCAAAGTGCTTGATGTCTATAAAGAGCAGTTTGAGCGAGCAGCCGCTGGTGAGTCAATTTTGAGTTTGTATCAAAATGATAAAGTGTATGTGCGTATTGATCTTTCAGATAACGTGTTGGCCATGATAAATCCTGAAACGAATCGAGACTCTTATCATCCGGTGACTACATTTGTTGGCTTATCTGACTCCTATTCAATGGAGTATTTGGAGCACACCAGTGAGCCAAATGCTCAAACCCAAACTTATGAAATGTACTTAACCATGCCTCAACCGAGCACCGAGATTTTACCGGGTACCAGTGCCACAGTGAATGTAGATATGGTAGAAGCAGGGATCTCATCAATAGATGGCTACCATGTACCAGTAACGGCATTGCAAGCAGGGCAAGAAGCTGGTCTGTTTTATGTCTGGATCATACGTGATGGGCAAGCCGTTAAAGTGCCAGTAACCATTCGTCAAATTAACGGTGAAGGGGCAATTGTGGCTTCTGGTATTACTCAAGGTGATGTTCTTGCCAACTCAAGCTTACGAAAATTACGTGAAGGCAAAAAAGTAACATTAGTGGAGAATAAACAATAATGAACATTGCTGAATATTCGATAAAAAACAAAGTCATTAGCTGGCTATTCATTGTTATTCTAACTATTGGTGGTATCACCTCATTCTTAGATTTAGGTCGCTTAGAAGATCCTGCCTTTACGATTAAAGATGCGATGATTATTTCTACTTATCCGGGGGCAACCTCAAAAGAAGTAGAAGAAGAGCTAACGTATCCGTTAGAAAAAGCGATCCGTAAATTACCTTACATCGATAAAATCACATCGACGTCCTCTAATGGAATGTCACAGATCATGGTGAGTATGAAGATGGATTACGGTCCAGATGAATTGCCACAGATCTGGGATGAAATGCGTCGTAAAATTAATGATTTGAAACCAACTTTGCCTCAAGGGGTTCAATCTTTACAGATCATTGATGATTTTGGTGACGTGTTTGGCGTAATGATGATGCTGACGGGTGACGATTATAACTATGTTGAACTAAAACGTTATGCCGACACATTAACGCGTGAATTAGAACTGATTGATGGCGTAGGTAAAGTGTCTATCGCGGGCGATCAACAAGAAATGCTGTTTGTTGAGATCTCACTCGATCGCTTAGCGGCACTGAACCTAGACATGAACACCGTGGCTGGCCTATTAAACCAACAAAATAACGTGGTTCAGGCGGGTGAAGTATTGGTTAATGGTGAGAGCTTAACTATTCGTCCAAGCGGCACATTAACTACAATTGAATCGTTAGAAGACTTGATTATTCATGGTCGTGATACGGGCAATTTGATCCGCTTGAAAGACGTAGCAACTATCAGCCGTGGTACGCAAGAGAAACCGAGCAATGTGATCCGATTTAACGGTAAAGATGCATTAAATATCGGTTTGTCGTTCGCATCTGGCGTAAACGTGGTTGAAGTTGGTCAACGTGTTCAAGAAGAATTAACCTATTTAGAATCCATTAAGCCAGCTGGATTAGAATTGAGCTATTTCTATAACCAAGCACAAGAAGTTGATACGTCAGTTCGTGATTTTATTATCAGTTTAGGTGAAGCGGTTGCGATTGTTATCGTCGTTCTATTGTTTGCAATGGGTATGCGAAGTGGTTTGATTATTGGTGTTGTATTACTACTGACCGTATTCGGCACCTTTATTCTAATGAGTTACAACAACATTGATCTTCACCGTATCTCATTGGGTGCATTAATTATTGCGCTAGGGATGTTAGTAGACAATGCCATTGTAGTGGTTGAGGGGATTTTAGTTGGTCTTAAAAAAGGTCGCACTAAAGTTCAAGCAGCAGCAGATATTGTAAAACAAACGCAATGGCCTTTATTGGGTGCAACCGTGATTGCCATTGCGGCATTTGCTCCGATTGGTCTGTCTGAAGATGCCACTGGCGAGTTCATGGGCGATTTGTATTGGGTGCTGTGTTATTCGCTATTTTTAAGTTGGGTAACAGCAATTACAATTACGCCATTCTTAGCTAATTTATTACTGAAAGAAGAAGATAAAAATATTGGAGAAGAAGAGGAAGCATATAAAGGATTCTTATTCACGGTGTTTGGTTCTTCACTGAAGTTTGCTCTGCGCTTTCGTTGGTTAACCGTAGCGTCATTGGTTGGTCTACTTGTGGTTGCGGTGATTGCTTTTGGTAATGTGAAGCAGCAATTCTTTCCCGCATCAAACACGCCAATGTTTTATGTAGATATGTGGATGCCAGAAGGTACAGATATTCGTGAAACTATTCTGCAAGCAGAGGCCGTCGAAAGCTATATCAATAAAGAAAGTAATATTGAGTTTGTGTCAGCCTCTATTGGCCAAGGTATGCAGCGTTTTGCTCTGACGTATCAGCCAGAAAAAAGCTACGAAGCCTATGCGCAATTCCAGATCCGTTCAACTGATCGTGAATCGATGTTCAGCTTGTTAGAAAGCCTGACTAACTCATTAGATAAAACGTTTGATAAGCCGACATTCCAATTCAAAATGATGGAATTTGGTCCATCGCCAGCTTCTAAAATAGAAGTGCGCATCTCGGGGCCTGATCCACAAATACTGCGTGAGCTAGCAACGAATGTTGAAGATATATTATTAACCGACTCTGGTGCACGTAATATTCGACACGATTGGCGTGAACGAACAAAAGAGCTCACACCTGAATTTAACGAATCAAAAGCACGTCGTTTAGGGATTTCAAAAGAAGATTTATCCAACACATTGCAAATGGCATTCGGTGGTTCAACGCTAGGTATGCTACGTGATGGTACACATACATTGCCGATTGTAACTCGTTTACCTGAATCAGAGCGTGTGGACTTTGAATCACTACAAAATGTGAAGATCTGGAGTCCGTCACTGCAAACCTATATTCCAGTTGATCAAGTGATCGATGGTGTAAACTTGGATTGGAGTGAGCCTCTTATTCAGCGCCGTGACAGAAAACGCACTATTACGGTCATGGCTGATCATGACTTATTAAGTAACGACACACCTGCAAGTTTATTCGCGCGAATTCACCCGAAAGTAATGGAAATGCCATTGCCAGAAGGGTATGAGATCACATGGGGTGGCGAATATGAATCATCAAAAGATGCACAAGAGTCTTTATTTGGTTCGCTGCCGATGGGCTACTTGTTCATGTTTATCATTACAATGTTGCTGTTTAACTCCTTTAAAAAGCCGCTAGTGATTTGGTTTACAGTTCCGCTTTCTATTATTGGTGTTTCGTTTGGTTTATTGAGTACTAATATGCCGTTTAGCTTTACCGCGTTCTTAGGCTTATTAAGCTTGAGCGGTATGATTTTGAAAAATGGCATTGTATTGCTTGATCAAATCAACCTTGAATTAGCATCAGGAAAAGACCCATACATAGCGATAGTAGATAGTGCGATCAGCCGTGTGCGCCCAGTGAGTATGGCGGCGTTAACGACAATACTAGGGCTTATCCCATTATTGTTTGATGCGTTCTTTAGCTCAATGGCGATCACTATCATGGCGGGTTTAGG
Organism: Aliivibrio sifiae; assembly: GCF_002954715.1. GTDB lineage: Bacteria > Pseudomonadota > Gammaproteobacteria > Enterobacterales > Vibrionaceae > Aliivibrio > Aliivibrio sifiae. Next base: position 129,139 of record NZ_MSCP01000002.1, read on the forward strand.
TTTTGCGACCATTCTGACACTGATTGTAGTACCTGTAATATTTGCGATTTTGTTTAAAGTGCACCCAACACAAAGTCACACATAGAAAATACTGCCCTTGAGTAATATTTCTCACCAACCACAATGGCTTTAGAGTTTATTGTGGTTGGTTTTTTTATATCTAATTTTCCTCAATGACAGGAATATTATTTTATTTGAATTGGTATTCGTTAAGAAGACGGTGTTAAAGCAAGGGTATCTTCCTAAGCTATCCATTGATAATATAACTAAGATTTTTATAAAACCGCTTGGATATATATTATGAATAAAACCCTAACAGTAGCACTACTACTAAGTGCTACTTTAGTTACAGGTTGTACTACAATGACACCAGAAGAGTGTCAGAATGCAAACTGGCAAGCCATTGGCTATCAAGATGGAAAGAATGGCTCTGATTACAGTCTACTTCAAACATATGTAGAAGAGTGCAAAGAAGCAGGAATTAGTGTCGATCAGAAAGAGTGGTTTGTTGGCCAAAAATCAGGGTTAAGGCTCTATTGTTTACCTGATAATGGCTATCGTGTCGGGCTTGCAGGAAACCACTATAATGGCGTTTGTGCAAATGGAGAATTTGTAGAGCAATATAATCTTGGTTATAAAACGTATCAAATTGAAAAAGAGATCTCTGAAGTAGAATCAGAACTCCAGCAGATAAATTGGCAGTTAGATGCTCTTGATTCAAAAGAAAAAGATAAACGCAAACAGTTAAAAGAAGAACGTAAGCGTTTAGATATGAAGCGGATAGGACTCATGTTTGAAAAAACTCGGCTAGCGAAGCCTCAATATGGCTTTTCATTTGAGTTCTACTAAGTATAGTCAATGCCGCTGAAATCAGCGGTATTTTTTAGAATAGTGCTTTATGATGATAAAATCATGAGCATGATGAGTGAGAATATTTCAAGAGTAAAAGCTATATTTTGCGTGATAACCCTGTATAATCCGCCGCCTATTTACCTTGTTTGAATAACCAATACTTAGGAATTCCTTATGACTGAAGAAGAAAGAATTGAACTGCAACAGAACAACCCATTACACGGTCTTAAGTTAGAAATCTTACTGCAAGAGTTGGTTGATCATTACGGATGGGAAATTCTAGATACCGCAATGCGTTTAAACTGCTTCAACACAAACCCGTCAATGGCGAGTAGTGTTAAATATCTAAAGAAAACACAGTGGGCAAGAGAGAAGGTTGAAAACTTCTACTTGTATCGTTTTAAACGTATGCCTAAAGCGTCTGATCTTGAATATCAAATGCCTCCACGTTCACGCACATTCGCTCATGGTCTTGAGCCTCGTGAACCAATGGAATTGACGGTTGAATCAATTTTGCTTTCTCAAGCTAAATCAGCGTCGGCACACCAAGCACGTTCTCAAAACCGTGGTGGTAACTACCGCCGTTAATTGGTATAACGAAATGAACGGGTGTTAATTAAAAGGCACGTTCAGTTAAGTTAAAAATAAAAAGCCAAACAAGGTTATCCCTGTTTGGCTTTTTTTATACCTGTGTTTATTCATTCTCTAGGGTAAAGCAATGGATATTATTGGTATTTAAAATCTTGATTTTGAGAAATAACGACAAATGCTGTTTTTTTATACTTAATTTGCGACAGTGTTAAAAATTAACGATTCAATTACTTATTTGGGTTAAATTTGACGGTATAATGTACCAATAATGATAAAAATAATATTTAGTGCGTTATATAATGGTAAATTATCTCGCTAATTTATAAGGCTATGTTTAATTTTTACGAAGATAAATATGAAAAAACAAGTTGGATTTACTTTAATTGAGTTGGTCGTAGTTATTATATTGTTAGGTATTCTTGCTGTTATTGCTGCACCTAAGTTCTTAGGCATACAAAAAGATGCCAGAGACGCTCGTCTAGAGGGAATGAAAGGTGCGATTGCTTCTGCATTAGAGCTTGGATACGGTGCAATGGTTATTGCCGGCTTAGAGAATAGAGCTTATGTGTCTAATACTGCAGATGATGGAAGCAGTGGGTTGCCAAAGCAGGATCTCCCGTTTGATGGGTGTGAAGTTGGAGGGCCAAATAGCTGTACTTTTAGATATGTTTACCCTGACGCAGACAGTTCGTCGTTACCGATTCTTGTTTCTAATTTATCTGATCAAGATGAGACTGATTGGAAGATTTTACGTGACGGTAGTTCTAGTAACGTTGAAATTTTTATTGCCCCAAAAGAACATGATGATAAAACACAATGTGTTATTCGTTATGGCCCACCGACAAGTTTAGGTGGTGAATATATCCTAGATATTTTACCTTGCTTATAAAAGAAAAGACCATAAAAAGCCAAACAAGATTATCCCTGTTTGGCTTTTTTGTAACTTAATTTTTTATAGTGTAACTATAATATAGTTACGTTTAGTTAGTACTTATTATGGTTGCTGTTTAGTTGGAGCTAAAGCAATTTCACGGATACAAACGTTTTGAGGTTGTTGGTAAGCAAAAGAAACTGCACGTGCAATATCATCAGCAGCTAGAACGCCACCCATGCTTTCTTTCCATTCGCCGTAACCGTCTTTAATGTCTTGAGATGTTGTATGAGACAGAAGCTCAGTTTCAACCGCACCCGGTGCAATCGTTGTAACGCGAACGTTTGATAATGCCACTTCTTCACGTACGTTTTCAGAGATAGCGTGAACCGCAAATTTAGTACCACAGTAAGCCGCATGGCTTGGGAATGTTTTCTTACCAGCGATAGAACTGATGTTGATGATAGTACCTGTGTTGCGTTCCATCATAGGTGCTAGAACCGCTTGCATACCGTTTAGAAGGCCAATAACGTTTACATCAAACATTGTCTTCCACTCTTGTGCGTCTTGTGTGTCAATTTGACCAAGAAGCATTGCGCCTGCATTGTTGATTAGTGCATCAACAGGACCAAATTTAGCTTCGCCTTGAGCAATTGCGGCATCAAAAGACGCTTTGTTTGTTACATCCACTTTTACAGAAAGTGAGTTTGGTAGGTTTAGAGCTTCTAAACGCTCAATACGACGAGCAAGAAGAAGTAGAGGGTGACCTTCATCGCTTAAACGACGAGCGATTGCTTCACCAATACCAGAACTTGCACCTGTAATAACAACTAATTTTTTCATCTTCTATTTCCTCAATAAATTCAATAAGCAAGCGAACTCAGAACCCTGTTTCGTTGCGATGGAGGTATATTACTGTGACTTGTATTGTTGATATATAGTCATTTACTTGAAACTCTGTTGCTGTGCTGCAACAATAAGGGATATCTTTACTGTGGTGGCTTTATGATCAACCAAATCAATCTTACTGATATTCGCTCTTTTGTACTTATTGCTCGTTTAGGCAATTTTACCAAAGCGGCAGAAACCCTTGATGTGTCGCGCTCACATGTTTCTCGTCAAATAAGCAGTCTTGAAAAACAGATGGGCGTGACGTTATTAATTCGCACGACTCGTACTTTACGCTTAACAGAAGCGGGAAAGCATTTTTACTACCAGTGTGAGCAAGCTCTTCATACTATAGACCAAGCGCTGTTATCTGCTGTTGATGATGTGGAAAAAGTACAAGGAGAGATAAAAGTGAACTGCGTAGGTGGGCATTTAGGTGAGGTTGTTATTGCTGAGATCGTAAATACGTTTATGAAACAATACCCAGATGTATCGATCAGTTTAGATTTTAGTAGTAACCGAGTCGATTTGATTGAGGAAGAGTTTGATATTGCGTTTCGAATGGGAGCATTAGATGACTCAGGGTTTATCGCTAAAAAGTTATTAACCATAGAAATGGGAACATTAGCAAGTCCAGAGTATTTAGCTCAACGAGGCCGCCCGTTACATCCTAAAGAGTTAAATCAACATCATTGTCTAACGGGTTCTGTGCGTAAGTGGCATTTTGAATCAATTAAGACAAAAGAACATTATGATGTGACGGTTAAAGGGAATTTACAGTGTAAAAATGGACGGGTATTAGTTGCTGGTGCAATAGCAGGTAACGGCATAATTCGTGTACCTCTGATTTATTGCCAACAAGAATTGGATGAAAAGAAACTTGAACAAGTGTTTGAAGAGTGGGTGATCCCTAGTGTCGATTTCTCAGCCATTTATCATCGTGATCGTTATCAACCTAAGCGAATAAGGACATTTATTGATTTTGTGAAACAGCATTCAGAGTTATTTACTCGCATAAATTAAAAAACGCCATGAGACACATATGAGTGAGTCATGGCTATTTATTATCGAATATTATTCTTCTTCTGCTTGGTATTCTAAAATATCCGCAGGCTGACATTCCAAGTGTTTACAAATGGCTTCTAAGGTTGAGAACTTTATTGCCTTCGCTCTGCTATTTTTTAGTACAGATAAGTTTTGCTCAGTGATACCAATTAATTGAGCTAGCTGATTTGAGCGCATTTTTCGCTTAGCTAACATGATATCGAGGTTTACAACTATAGGCATACATACCGTCTCTAGATTGTGAGTTCTTGTTCTTCACGGATAAGGCTTGCTTCTTCCATCACTTTCGCGATAACTCGCACGATTAAGCCAACGACTAACATACTGATTTCACTGTCTGAAATGTTAAACCCACCTTCTACATTATCCTCAGTATAAGAGAGAGCAATACTAAGGAGTATATCTGATAACACTTTAACAAATGGCATCATAATTAAGATGTTAGCGATTTTACGATATCTAATGGTGTTATCAAGCGTAAACACTTGCCCTTTCTTGTATAAACGAAATAAAAGTATTAACTGCCATAAGATTGCGCAGGTTAATAGCGTTGGTAGCATGCTTGGCAGATAACCTAACGCTGAACGAGTGAAAGACAGTGGAAGAGTGACTTCAATAGGAAAAGTACTTTGGAATGATTGTGAGTTATAAAGGGTTGCGGCAAACCAAAGGGCAGTGTCCATTAATGGTAAGGCAACAAGCGCAAATCCAAAGACAATAAGCAGTTTTGAACTAAAAGATTGAATGTTATTTAAGTTATTCATGGTATTCCCTAATCATTATTTGTGGTGAGAATATATGGCTCTGGAAAATAAATGTCAATAAATATTTATCGTAAAACGATAACTTGTTATCGCCTTACGTTTTTTGTCTTTAAAGGTAAAAAGGAATATTTACCATCTTTATTTATGAAAAAATGACATTGAGCCATTAATTTAAAAGATTTATTGTCAGTATTGTAGATAGGGTCTAGTATTCAGAATAACGGATTGTTAAATGTTTATTATCAGGATTGATATAATGAATGTTCGCTTAAAATTAGCTCTATTTCTTTTGGTTTTATTCTCTATTTCTATTGTTGGTTCTATATTGACCTTTAAATTGGAATCTTATGGTGATGAGAAGCTTGCTTGGGTGATTCATACCCATAATGTGATTACTGATTCTGAAAAGTTGCTTAGCAGCATGAAAGATGCCGAGACAGGGCAGCGAGGTTATTTGTTAACCCAAGAGATTACTTATCTAGAGCCCTATTACACTGGTATGTCGAATGCTCAAAAAATGTTTCAAGAGCTAAGGTTATTAACCAAAGATACCCCAGAACAACAGGCCGCTCTTGATAATATTGATAAGTCAATGAAACTAAAGTTTGATGAATTAGCGTTGACAGTAGAGTTGACTCAGTACGACAATTTATCCCAAGCACTTAAAGTGGTAAAAGAAGATCGAGGTAAAGATTATATGGATAGCTTAAGAGCTGATCTGACTCAATTTATCAACATTGAGATGATATTGCTTGAAAAGCGTAAAGGGGACTTTAAAGAAAATCGAACGCAATTAGTCACGTTAATTAAAATGCAGATCGTAGTATTAATCTTCTTAGCTATCGCCACTATTTCCTTTATGAAGCGTAACTTGTTTGATCCACTCAACCTTTTACTTTCAAGTACTAAAAAAATGCAACAAGGTGAAAAATTAGAGATTGCAGATGTTGTAGAAAAAAATGAAATGGGCAACCTGCTTGCGGCTTTCTTTAAAATGAATGAAGTGGTACATGAAAAAGCAGAAGTGCTGGCGTATAAAGCACATCATGATGAACTCACAGGGTTACAGAACCGAAGTATGGTGAATACTGAGCTGCAATGCGCTATTCATCATGGAGAGAAAACAAACACTAAAGTTGCTGTTTACTTCTTAGATTTGAATAAATTCAAAGAGATAAATGATTCTCTAGGTCATGATATCGGCGATCAAGTATTAATCAAAACATCACAACTTCTGGCTGAAACAATTCGATCTAAAGATAAAGTTTTTCGATTAGGGGGAGATGAATTCTTGGTTATAGGACAAGATATCTCACAGCATTCTGGAATAAAAAAGCTGACATCTAAATTGTTAGAACAGTTCAAATTCCCCGTTATAATTAACGAGACTTCGATGCTTATATCGCCTTCGATTGGCGTGGCCATTTATCCCGATGATAGCGTCAAAGGAGAGGAGCTAATTAAGTTTGCAGACATTGCTATGTACGAAGCGAAAAAAGAGCAAGGCAATAGCTGTTGTGAGTTTGCTCCGTCAATGCTTAAAAGAGACGTAGACCAACCGCTTAATATTCATAAATAAATTCACTTTGTTGTCTTAAATGATAACGATTTTTCCCTAATAGTTTAGCGCGATACATCGCTTTATCAGCTTGTTGTAACGCGCTTTCTAAATCACTTCTGCTGTATTTATCCCAATAATAAACCCCAATACTTGCCGAGACTTTTGCTGTGTTATTTTTGATTATGATTGGTTGATTAATCGTATCTAAAATATGCTGCAATACAGTATTAATATTATGGTCTTCAGTTGATGTTTCTTTCGATAAATAAATACCAAGTAAGAATTCATCACCAGATAAGCGCGCAACAAGGTCCTTTTGGCAAACGCAGTGCGTTAGTCGTTGAGCAATTACTTTTAATAGCTCATCACCACATTGATGTCCATAAGTATCATTTACGGCTTTAAAGCCATCTAAATCAACAAAGAGCAGATAAGCAGATTCTTGTTGTTGATGTGATTTTATTAGACGTTGATATGCATTCTTACGGTTTGCTAATCCTGTTAACGCATCGTGATTGGATTCAAAACTTAGTCTTTTAAGTTCAAGTATTTGAGTTTGGTCACTGATTGAAACGATAAATGATTCAACTTTATTATCACTATTCTTAATGGTTTTTATGGTAACTAAACAAGGCAGCCAAGCAGAAGTGTCTTTCAGGTTATTGGATAGCTCAGAGCTAGAGACTTCGGCATTGATTTTAAGAAATCCATGAGTGAGTAATTGTTTAAAAACAGAAAAATTCAGGCCGAGAGTTTGGCGTAAATAAAGCTTGTTTAGATTATCAATATCACCAAAAATGCGAATGAATGCGTTGTTTTTTGTCTCTATGTTTAGCTTTCTAGTTAATACGATGACTGAGCTTGGATTTTGATCGAAAATCATCTCAGCCATGCGTTGGCGTTGCTCTGCAAGATAACGAGCACTGATGTCTTCAATATGAATCAGTGAGTTGTTGACTCCTGCAATAGGGTAGGTCGACACTTGGTATAACTGATTGGTCAGTTGATGACGAATTATGATCGGTTCTAAACGTTTGTGTTGTTCAATGTGTTCTTCTAGTGCTAATAATTTATTTATAGGTTCGAAATCATTGAATATGGCGCCAAGTGGGGCAGTGATAAGTTCAGTAGACGCATCTTGCTCATCATGGGTAATATAAGGCAATAATCGACGAGCAGCTGGATTGTAATAAGTGATTTTTTTATTTGGGGGAACAACTAATAATCCTTGTTCAAGAGAATCAAGCACTTGGTTTATATAATGGTTTTTATCTTCTAAATGCTGAAATGCTTGTGATAATAAGCTATCTCGATGGCTAAGATTATCTAGCATGTCATTAAAACAACGAGTCACCATGCCAAGTTCATCTGGATGTATGACTTCTAAGCGTTGGTTTGTTACCCCTTTTTTTATCACACTTTGCATCGAATGGAAGATAGATAATAAAGGGGTTGCGATAAGTCGATGTACTCGGTGAGCAAAAAACAAAGCAAATGCTGATAACAATACGCTTGTGAATAAGAAAATGGTGATTATTTGATTGCGTTGTTTAAACATCTTGTCTTTTGACGCCCACACAGTAAGGTTTCCCAGATGTTCATTATCAAGTGTTATTGGGTGAGTGATGGCAAAAAATATAGAACTATGGCAGTTAATATTTTGATTAATCCATTGGCAATTACTTGGCAAATTATCAAGCTTTGCAAACACTTCTTTGTTTGCGCCTTCGACATAGGCAGCAATGACTTCTGGGTCAAACGACAGAGCATCCATTTGGTCTAACCCTGTTTGCTTATCATTAAATATCAATGCGCCAGATAAGTTGCTTGCAATTCCTTGAGTTAAAATAGACGTTCGAGTGTATAAATTTGCACTGTGAGTAATTCCAACAAAATGAGCAACGCTGGCACCTAAAATGATGGTGCTAAGCGTTAACAGTGTCCAAATAGGATAAATGACTTTTTTGCGTAGTGGTAACGCACTGAACCAATGATGGATCATTGTTTTTCCTTAGCGCTAGCGATTTCTGAAACGGAAAGTAACTGTGAACGTAAAGAGAGTTCAGTTGGCGCTAGATTTTCTAAACTGATTAAGGGTTTGATTCGGTTATTCACTTTAATAAAAGCAATCATGCCCCCAGACGAAATGAAGGGTTTTCCATCACCGACTAAAATGGCATGTGGTTGCGCTGTTTTAAATTTTTGAATTTTAAGTGGGTTATTGGAATTTGAATAAATGATATGGCAGTGATGTTGTTTAATATCATTTACTGATGAATAAGGTATAAAAACGGCTTGAGCCGGTTTTTTATTGATTAAAGCTTCTAGGGTATAGCTGACATCTAAGGACGCTTCTGAGCAGAAGTTGAATTGCTTATTTGTGGGTGCAAAGTTTCCCCAAGAAGTTAAAAAGACGAATCTAAAGAGATAAACGGCTTTTAGCTCATGGTCTTGAATATTTTGGTTACTTGCTTGGAGCGAAAAACTACTGATTGGAAGAATGAGTAAAAGGATCAGGCACACCATCACTTTATGGCAAAAACCATAAAATGGTGGTGATAATGAACTTGCCCGTGCTTTTACTTTGAGCATAGCTATATGAAGCTCCAGCTCAATTCAGCATAGTATTGAGTACCGTTAGCAAAAGGATTAAATTGTTCTGAGTATTCTTTTACTTGGTCATTTCCTAGGTTTTCAGCACTGATTTTTATGCTTGGCCATGTTGGTTTGTGTTGCCAGTGAATTGACATGTCGAGTGTAACTAACTCTGGCCATACAAGATAATCCTCGCCATAGCTTTGATATGCGGCTACCAATTTGTCATCAGGCTTAGAGGCTGAAACGTAGTTAACAACAGAAGAAACCCAAAGTGTTGGATGAATATCCCACATCAGGTGCAATGTTGCATAGTGATTTGGTGTGTTTTCAAGATCTAATATTGGTAGATCGTTTGAACCACAAACAGATCCAGAACACTCGCCTTTAATCGTTTTATAGCTGTAGTTGGCATTAACTTGCAATACGTTAATTGGCTGCCATTGCATACTTAATTCACCACCCATCGTCTCTTGAGAAAGAGGGTCGATGAGTTGGGCATACATATCATGAATGACAGTACCAATAGCACCGTTTGAATGATCTTGGGAGATATAAACAAATCCCCCCTGATTCTGATACGCCCTTACATTATCGTGTTGACTATAAAATAGGCTTACACTGAACTGAAATTGGTTATGTTGCCAATAGCGATATCCAATTTCATAAGTATCAACGGATTCCATTTCTAGATCACGATTACCTAAGTATTTATAGGCTTGCAGATAATCAACAGGACCAATCGTGCCATTTACAGGTTTGTCATAAACATTTCCCGTTGCTGGGTCATAATAACCACATGAGCTACAAGAGTAATTTTCTTGAAACTGTGAATCTAACTCTAAACGAGCAGGTGTAATAACCGATCGACCCCAACCCATCCATAAGCGTTGATTATCCGTCAGTTTTTGCAGCAATCTAGCTTGTGGTTGAGAATAAAGCTCTTCAGTTATATTGGTATGCTGCCAGCGATTACCTAATGTAACCTCTGTTGATTCAGTAAGGTTTATGGTCCAGTTAGCATATAAACCATAGCTTTCATTTAAAAATTCATGCTCTTCAATTGTACGGACATAAGGCGATAGGTATTGTTCTTGCTCTGAAAATTGTGCGTATTCTTCATCGATAATACGTACGTTCGCACCAAGAGTCAGTATTCCCCAATCTTGAGTATTAAATGTATAACGACTGTCTAAATCTATACGAGTAAAACTTGCCGGTTCATTGGTGCTATCAGAGTCACTGTAGGTTACCCAAACCTGATTCTCCCATTGGTCGCCATCTGATTTTTCATGAAGGTATTGAATGCCAGCAAAGAGTTCTTGAGAATTCATTTCTGTTATAAACGCATCATAATCATCTTGATATGATGCCGGATCCAAAAATGCAGGAGTATAGGTTAACCATTGATAGTCTTCGCGTGATCGAATACCACCAAATTGAATCGAAACGGTATCTTGAAGATTTTGGTAGTCAGCACGTAAGCCAAATCGCTCAGTTTGTACTTTTAAGTCACGTAATTCTTTAAGGTGAGCGTCTTCATCGGTAAAAGGAGAGTGGTTTAATAATTCGATATAACCAGAGAGATGTGTGCTCTCGTTAAGTTGTATATTGTGATGCGCTTTGTATTCACGATAATCATAATTACCTACTGAGGCACTTACTTGTGCTTTAGGAGCACTTTCAGCATCTTTAGTGATGATATTTACAACGCCATTAACTGCGTTTCCACCCCACATAGTACCTACAGGTCCTAATACAACTTCAATGTGATCAACATTGTCTAAGCTTACAGGTAGAGTATCCCAATTTACGCCAGAGTAGAGGGGGTTAACGACACTGCGACCATCAATCATGACAAGTAATGTGTTGTTCTCACCTTGGTTTTTGCTGCGTGCAGAAATCGTCCAATCATAATCTGAGTACTTTGTGACATGAAGACCAGGAGCAAGAACTAATACATCTGCGATTGAGCGAGCACTAGAGCGCTCAATTTCTTTAGCGGTAATAACATGCACCGAAGCAGGGACATCAGATAAGCTCAATGACGTCTTAGTGACAGTGACTACCTTGGTGTCAGCTAATGAGTCTAATGGCATATTCAGCAATGCGTCGAGCTCATCGAATCCATCCTCTGTATTGGCAATAACAGGAAAAGACATAAAGAGGCATAGAGCATACAAAAATGGGATTCGAGATAGCGTCGGCATAATGTTCCATTAACACCAAATATAATTAATTTAAATGCAGGGCATAAAGTAAATACCCATTTTGTGTATTTTGAATTAAATCTTATATTTAAGATATTTTTCAGAAGTTTATTTCATTCAAAATGCGAGTGATCGTGAAATAAATTACATTTTAAAATGTTAATTATTTTGTGGCTTATATTTTAGGAGGAAGGAGTGACATTTATTGGTTATTTAGTGACAAAAAGAAGTAATAAATATAGCTAAAGTGATGATTCTCACATTATAGCCTTGATTCATTAGGTGAATTAGAAAAGTAAAAAATGCCAGCTATCACAAGTTTACACCTGTCAATTGGTCAAGCTTGATTTGTATCACAAAGTGGGTTTTATATTATTTTACTGTAAATGTGCGTCATGTCGGATTTAGCTTATTGAAATGTAGTAAAAATAAAATATGTAATTTTATTTCATGTCTATTTTGAGGGTTGAGGCATTTTAAAATGATTGACTCGTATTATTTGGAGAGGTTCGTCACAACTCTTGGTTCATTGCGGAGTGACCTCATATGTATTGATAATAGAACTATCAAATACAAACCAAAAGGCACGCTCATGTTATACGATTTAATTGACCATGATCTTATCGATGTTGTTAATCACAATAGTGATGCGTGGGAAGACGCAGTGAAAACGACAACCAGTTACCTAGAGAAAAAAGGTTATGTAACTGCAAATTATGCCGAGGCGATAATTCAATCTACTTATGATAATGGACCTTATTATGTTCTTTGCCCAGGTATTGCTATGCCACATGCTCGCCCAGAAGCGGGAGTATTAAAAACAGGTTTAGGCATTCACATATTTCCAACCGCCATTGAATTTGGTTCTGACCTTGGTCCTGCAAATATCTTATTAACACTTGCTGCAACAGATCCAGATACGCATATTGAAGTCATTCAAGCGTTAAGTGAAATGTTAGTGGATGAAGAAAATATCGCAAGATTAACCGCCGCCACTTCAAAAAATGAAGTGCTCGATATTATTAAAGCGTACTAAGAAGGAACGTCACGTGACAATAAATTTTAGAGCAAAAGTGCAAACCTTTGGTGGTCATTTGACCGCAATGGTGTTACCAAATATTGGAGCCTTTATTGCTTGGGGCTTTATTACCGCCTTATTTATTCCAACTGGTTGGATGCCAAATGAGCAGTTTGGTGAAATTGTTGGTCCTATGATTACCTATTTACTGCCATTACTTATCGGTTATACCGGAGGTCAGTTAGTTGGTGATAAACGTGGAGCGGTAGCCGGTGCTATCGGTACGATGGGGGTTATTGTTGGGGCTGATATTCCGATGTTCGTTGGTGCAATGATCATGGGGCCACTAAGTGCTTGGGCGATTGTTCAGTTTGATAAAAGGGTTGAGCATAAAATCCCATCAGGTTTTGAAATGGTGGTTAATAACTTCTCATTAGGCATTATAGGCATGATTTGCTGTTTGGTTGCTTATGAAGTTGTTGGCCCTGCGGTAACTGCTGCGAATCTTTTTGTGAAATCAGGTATCGAAGCGCTTGTTGCTACAGGATTCTTGCCTTTATTAGCTGTAATTAATGAGCCTGCAAAAGTGCTCTTTTTAAATAACGCGATTGACCAAGGTATTTATTATCCTTTAGGTCTACAAGCTGCCGCTGAAACCGGTAAATCTATCTTTTTTATGGTGGCATCTAACCCAGGGCCTGGTCTTGGTATGCTATTAGCGTACGCAAAATTTGGTCAAGGTTTAAGTAAGCGTTCAGCACCAAGTGCGATCATTATCCATTTCTTTGGTGGTATTCATGAATTGTATTTCCCATACGTATTAATGAAACCAATCATGATTTTGGCAATGATTGCCGGTGCAGCAACAGGTATTGCAACGTTTAACTTGCTAGGTGCTGGCTTAGTTGCGGGTCCTAGTCCAGGTTCGATTTTCTCTTACTTAGCGTTAACGCCAAAAGGTGGCTTTATCGCGATGATTGCAGGTGTTGCAAGTGCTGCGGTTGTCTCTTTCTTTGTAGCTAGTGCGATTCTTAAAATGAGTAAGAAAGAAGGTTCAGAAGATGAGTTTGAACAATCTATTACTAATATGAAAGAAATGAAAGCAGAAGGTAAAGCACAACCACAAGCAGTAACAGAAAAGGAGAATGATCGACCAATCCAATTCGTCGCTTTTGCTTGTGATGCAGGAATGGGTTCAAGTGCTATGGGAGCATCGACTTTTAAGCGTAAATTGGTTCAAGCAGGGTATGACATTGAGGTTAAGAACTTCGCGATAGAAAAAGTGCCAAGCAATGCTGATGTGGTAATTACCCATGAAAGCTTAGAAGACAGAGCAATAAAAGCCACAGGCTTACCAGTAATTACAATTACTAATTTCTTAAATGACCCAGCGCTTAATGAACTGCTAAATAAGATTGAGCAGCAACAGGCCTAACCTAAATTAATTTTTGAGAGGTGGACAGCACCTCTTTATTTGGAGATACGATCATGGTTCAAACAACGGCTGCGGTTATTTGCGGTGAAAAAAATATCCAATTACGAACGTTCGATTTACCACACATCTCAGCAGATGAATTATTAATTAAGAACATTTCAAACAGTATTTGTTTGTCGACTTACAAAGCCGCTTTGCTTGGCAGCAAGCATAAACGAGTTCCTGAAAATATAGCTGATGTTCCAGTGATTACAGGACATGAATATGCAGGCATTATTGTTGAGGTTGGTGAAAATTTAAAAGAACAATTTACTGCTGGGCAGCCTTTTGTTCTTCAACCCGCGATGGGATTACCGACAGGGTACTCCGCGGGTTATAGCTATGAAACATTTGGCGGTAATGCAACGTATTCGATTATACCTAAAATTGCGATTGAATTAGGCTGTGTGCTGCCGTACAAGGGATCATATTTTGCTGATGCCTCTTTAGCTGAACCAATGTCGTGCATTATTGGCGCTTTCCATGCAAGCTATCATACAACTCAGTATGTATATGAGCATGAAATGGGTATCAAAGAAGGTGGAACGCTTGCTCTATTAGCTTGTGCTGGTCCTATGGGCATTGGTGCTATTGATTATGCAATTAATGGCCCAGTGAAACCAATACGAATTGTCGTTACTGATATTGATGAAGAGCGCCTGTCTCGTGCAGAAAGCTTAATTCCAGTAAGTGCGGCAAAAGCTCAAGGAATTGAACTTATTTATGTTAATACTATTGAGATGGATGATCCTGTAACTTACTTAAAATCTCTGAACGATGATCAAGGTTATGATGATGTCATGGTGTATGCAGCAGTAGCACAAGTACTTGAACAAGCTGATGATCTTCTGGGAAATGACGGTTGTTTAAATTTCTTTGCTGGTCCAACAGATAAAGCATTTAAAGTCCCATTTAACTTTTATAATGTGCATTATGAATCAACCCATATTGTAGGTACGTCAGGAGGTTCGACAGGAGATATGTTGGAATCCCTTGAACTATCAGCTAACAATAATATCAATCCATCTTTTATGGTTACGCACGTTGGAGGACTACAAGCTGCGCCTCATACTATTTTGAATCAATTGGATATTCCGGGTGGAAAGAAACTTATTTATCCTCATATAGATTTGCCGTTAACTGCAATCGATGACTTTAAGTCACTCTCGGACCAAGACTCATTTTTTACTGAGTTAGACGCAATATTAGCGAAGAATAACTATGTCTGGAATGAGCACGCAGAAAAAGCATTATTAGAGTTTTATGACGTGAGTTTTACGGTTTAGTTCTATGAAGTTTATGTGGTAGCCTTGAGCCCTGCTGAGGTCGCCACATATAATAGAGAGGTTTTACGTTGATACAAAAAATTGAATTGTTAGAAGGGCTAGAGGCGTGTGAAAACGCAACTGATTTTCTTCTGGTTTCTAACAAATTAATTAATCTCAAATTAAAAGCATTACTTCCAAACGTCTTTGTTCAAGACAAATTGGTTATGGAATATGCTGTGGAGCCTCTTTTAAAAGAAGATGGTCCGCTTGTGACGACTGATGTTATGTCTAAACTGATTTTAGCTATGGGTAAGATTTCATTGGGAACTTACGCAGATATTGGTCTATATCATCAAGTGCTAGAATATGCAGAAAGTCAGTCAGATAAGGTGTCGTTTGGTCATGATATGGTTTATGACTTTATTACAAATCAAGCGATACTCTCAACACAGCAAGATAGTTTTTATATTGAATCAATCAATCAATTAAAGTTTTCTTCTTTTGAAATTTTCTCTCAAATGAGATACGAATCTCTGATCAAAACGGTACTTAAGCTGTCTTGTGAAATGTTGCTAGAAAAAATCGAAGAGGAAATAACGAAGTAAGGTTTCGTAATGAAAGTGAACTTAAACGTGAGTGGTTTTGATACAGAAGCATTTTTTTCGAATAAAGACATAGCTAAAATTCATAAGCCCTTAGTTGAGAAATTTACTCGTTTATATCAAGAGCAAGAAGAGAGGGTGATAGTCTTCTTATGTGCGCCTCCCGGCAGTGGAAAGTCGACCTTAGCGGCATTTTGGGAATACTTATCTCAGCAGTCACCTCAATTAGAACCACTACAGGTCCTTCCTTTTGATGGATTTCATTACACTAATGAGATTTTAGAAAGTAATACCATTCAACGAAACAATGAAACAATATCACTTAGAAATATTAAAGGGGCTTCTGAAACATTTAATTTGACGGATCTCATCGATAAATTAAAGCAGCTCCAAACACGTTCGCCAAAGTGGCCATATTATGATCGTAATCTACATGATCCCGTTGATGATGCAATTCAAGTGGATAAGAATATTGTTGTTGTCGAGGGGAATTGGCTATTACTAAATGAACCTGTGTGGTGTGATTTATATAAACTTGCTGACTTTACTGTTTTTATTGATACCGATGCTGATTTTCTAAAAGAACGCTTAGTAAATAGAAAGGTGAGAGGTGGTGCATCAGAACAAGAAGCGGTTACTTTTTATGAAAATTCGGATGCCATTAATGTCAATAAGGTCTTAACCCAATCTGTTCGGGCTGATCTGAATTTATACATGAATAAGAATGGTTCGTTTGAGATTCAATAGGAGATTGTCATGAATATTGTTGTAGATACCCATACTCATACACTTGCCAGTGGTCATGCTTATAGTACGATTATTGAAAATGCACTTTCAGCACAGAATAAGGGGTTAAAACTTCTTTGTACAACAGATCATGCTCCTGAAATGCCAGGTGCCCCCCACTATTGGTATTTCAATAACCAAAGAATTTTACCCCGCTTTCTTCATAATGTAGGGATCCTACGTGGCGTAGAAGCGAATATATTAAATGTAAAAGGTGAGATTGATTTACCTGCATCTTCTGATCAACATTTAGATTGGGTCATCGCAAGTTTACATGAACCAGTATTTGCTCCAGCAAGTGAAGCGGAACATACAGCAGCTCTTATTAATGTGATTAAGAGTGGGCGTATTGATGTATTGGGCCATTCTGGAAATCCAAACTATCCGTTTGATATAGAGAGAGTACTGCAATGCGCTAAAGAATATAATGTTGCGGTAGAAGTTAATAATACATCGCTCACAGGAAAGAGCCGAAAAGGAAGTGATGTTCGCTGCGATAAAATAGTAGCAATAGGAAAAGAGGTAGGAGTGTACTTTACAACAGGATCTGATGCGCATTTTTGTGAAGAAATTGCACAGTTAGATTTGGCAGTTACATTACTAGCAAAGTATGGTGTTGAAGAGAATAAAATACTTACAACGTCGACTTCTCGTTTTCTTAATTTTTTATTATTAAGAGGAAAATCTGCAATTCCAGAGTTTGAAGATCTTTATTAACATTAGTTTTAGTAAGTAGAATTGTGACCTAATTATTGAGTTGATATCAAACCTTCAAATAACAAAAAAGCCGATACGCGTTATAATGTATCGGCTTTGTTTTTATTTGAAAGTTAGGCTGTTTGTAATTTCAGTCTTTGTATTGGCTTATCATTAATTGGTAAGTGAATTAACGCCGCACAGAAAGCCAGAACAACCGTAGACCACCAGATTGGTTCGTATGAGCCATAGTAATCGTAAATACGACCGCCAGCCCAAGCGCCTAAAAAGCTACCAACCTGATGAGTAAAGAACACTAAACCATACAGAGTTGATAGGTAATGAGCACCAAAGATCTGACGAACTAAGCCAGATGTTAATGGCACTGTACCTAACCAACAGAAGCCAATTGCGCCACCAAAGATAGCCGCTGTGTGTTCAGTAACTGGTAGCGTTACAAATGCACCAATCACAATAGTACGGACAAAATACAGAGCAGACATTACGTGTCGCTTGCTGTACTTATCGCCCATTACACCCCAGAAATAGGAACCGAAGATATTAAAAATACCTACATAAGCTAATGCCATTGCCGCACTTGAAGCGGGCAGATCCTTATCAGCTAAGTAACTAGGTAAATGCGTAGCAATGAACATCACATGAAAGCCACATACAAAAAAGCCGGCATGAATTAGCCAGTAGCTTTTGTTAGAAAATGCTTCTTTTAACGCTTCTGTTAGGGTTTGTGTATTTTCTTCTTCTGTTTGTTTTTCTGATGGCTTTGCTGTCTTCATAAACAAAGCAAAGGTAATAATAAGCGTACATAGCATGGCGAATATTTGTAATGCAAATTGCCAGTTAAAATCATGCATTAAAGTTTGAGCACCAGGAATAACAGCAAACATACCAAAAGAGCCCGCTGCGGTTGTTAAACCAAAAGCTTTTGCTGCGTGTTCAGCAGGAACGACTTTAGCGACAGCACCTAAAATAATCACATAACTTGTGGCACTTAAACCAAAGCCGACTAATGCGCCAAGAGATAAATACAACATGCTTGGCTCAGTCGCTACTGATGTGAGAGCAAGCCCTAAAGCATAAGCAACAGCTCCTAACATTATAATGCGCTTAGAGCCCCACTTATCTGATGCCATACCAACAAATGGCTGGAAAACACCAAATAATAGGTTTTGTAGCGCGATAGCAAAGCTAAAAAATTCACGTCCAGTTTGGAAATGGTCTGAAATTGGCATCATGAAGATGCCGAATGATTGTCTGATCCCTAGACTGATAATTAAAATCCCGATCCCAAGCCATACTAGTGGTGGAAAGCGAAAAATACTCATAATGTGCTCTTAATGGTGGTGATGAGAGTGGTGGTGGTTATCGTCTTGACCTGTTTGCTGATGGCACCCACTATTTACTGCTTGTTGAGCTAATAAGTTCAGCAAAGCAGGTGAGTTATGAACGGCAATAAGGGATAAAACTAATAACACACTCATTCTGATCAATTGAGCGAAAATGGATTGTGAAAACATGCTGCGCTCTTAGGGTTAAAAATAAGAGCGCGAATAGTAGGGAAAGGGAGACTATGAAGCAAATGACTATTTGTAACGATAACTATGATTTTTGTGCATAGATTCTATAGAAGCATTGTCTTATTTTATTAATCGATTATTTCACCAACAACAACGTCTTCTACTTTGCTGTTTAGAAATAAATTACGTTTAATAATAGGTTCTACCGCAGCTAATGATGCAGTTACACCAGGCCAACCATCGGTATGTGCCGCTAGCTCTACATAAGCTACGTTATCTCTTATTCTAAAGTGTGTTACTCGACCTGAGTTTTTATAATTTGAAATTAAAATATCTTTTGCGCTACGCTCAGCAAGTTCTTTAAATGAGGTTTTAGGTATGCATTCACTCACAAATTGAACTGAGTTTAATGGATTCTCGCCACCCTCTTGCGAGAAAGTCGCCATAGAATCTCTATAATCTAAAATATGCTTTGGTAATGAAAAAAGGAATTCATCCTTGTTGCATACAACGGTTTCAGATTCAATCTCTTGCTCTAATTGGCAACCATTAAGAAAAAGTAAGAATGGAATGAGAGACAGTAATGTTTTCATGAATTGAACTCGAATGATTTATATATTCTATTAATAATATTAAGTCTATAGGATTACGTAAAAAAAGAGTGCCTTTATTTTAATAATTGTTCAAATAAAAGTAAAATAGAGACAATTCTTACTTTGATTTGTAGTCTGTAGTCTCAAAACTATTATGATATGAAGGTACGCAGATAAATAAAGGAAGAACGATGAAGTTTATTTGGTTAAAAATCGTAATTACTGTACTGGTTTTTGTTGCACTGTTTGGTGTTGTTTTTTATAAAGTGCAGAGTGGGGTTATGTAATTATGGGCTTTATACATTGCTTAATGATATCGAATCAAGGCGACTTATGCCCAAATTGTGGGGTAATTATTAGTATGCCTCCGAACCTAATGACTAACTGTTTAGGTTGCGGTTATGATTTATCTAAAGAGCAATTATCATAACCGCTGTAACGTTATTTTTACTGTGAATATTATTAGAAGCTGGAATTAGGCAGAGAAAGAAATATTAGTTCTTCAGTTGTACTTTTTCTGTCTAAAATCGCGTTACGGTGGGGGTAGCGGCCAAATCGGTCGATAATCTCTTTATGTTTTAACTCAAAGTCATAATTATTTTTGTTATCTAGAGAGTTAAAAAGAGCCAGCGCCTCTTTGTGAATCACGTTTGATTCACTGTGCATAAAAGGCATATAGAGAAAACTGCGCTGTACGTCGGATAAATGGGAATCAATTCCGAGGGATATGGCTTCTTGTGCAAGAGCTAATGCAAGAGGATCTTGAGAGAAAGCGTAAGGAGTGTTCCGGTAAATATTACGTGAAAACTGATCGAGGACGATAATTTCTGCTAATCGGCCTAATGGTTCTTTTCGCCATAAAAAAAGCTCTGCTTGAGAGGCTTGTTGTAAAATGGGTAAGAATCGATTTTTAATCATGTTATCAACGTCTTCATTGCTAACAAACCAGTCCTTAGGTTGTAATTCAGCAAACCAAAAATCAATAATTTCTTGATGCATATATCCCTCTCTTTAGAATGATGCTTACTGCTTAAGTGCACTTTAAAATAGTATGTTGCTGGGTTTTTATAAAAAATACAGGTTTCATGTCTAGTAAATGACAAAAACAGAATAAATATCAGTATATCAATTACCTTCTATTGCTATTTTTACCTAAGCTTAAGAGGTGAAATAATAAAAATATAAAGCGATAAAAGGGCGTAATATGAAAGGAATTATATTTTCAGAGTTTTTAGAGTTAGTTGAAGATACATTTGGGCTGGAAATTTGCCAAGAAATGCTCGATCAGAATAATGATGAAGGGGCTTATACCTCGGTTGGTACTTATGATCATAAAGACTTAGTTAAGTTGATCATTTCATTGAGTAAATTGACAGGCATTAGTATTGAAGATTTACAAGAAGTCTATGGTAAATCAATATTTTTAACCTTGTTTAATAGCATGCCAGGTTTGCATGGTAAATCCTCTTCGACGTTCGATTTTATTAGACAGGTAGAAAACTATATTCATATTGAAGTGAAAAAGTTATACGCTGATGCAAATCCTCCTCAATTTATCTTCATTTCAAATACCGACTCCGAAATGGTAATGGACTACATTTCAGCACGATGCTTCTCTCATGTTTGTTTTGGCCTAATCCAAGGGTGCGCAGAGTACTTCAATGAAAATATAGATATTCAAATGCAGGCGATACAACAAGATGGTTCTCAAGTTCGTTTTACCTTAAAAATGCAATGATGTGTGTTAAGAGGTGATTATGGATAATGATAAAATGGTCGAGCTATTAAACCGGAAAATGCAACGAGAAAAAGCGGCTCGTAAGGCAGCAGAAATGCTGCTTGAGCAGAAGAGCCGTGAGCTATTTATGGCTAAGCAATTAGTGGAAGAAACCTTACTTGTTGTACAAGAAAAAGCAGAAAAAGACGTCGCATTACTCCAATTGAAAGGGTATTTAGACGTTATTTTATTAGATTATAACCAAGCTTTTTTGAAAGCCGAACCGTCAAGTATACTCCTACAGCGTTTGTTGGACGATTTAGCTAGTATTGATGGGATTTCTGCATTATGTCTCACTGTTTTTCCTGAGTTTAACCTCCATGGGCACCTTCAATCTGTATTAATTGCCGGTGAATATTCACAATGTGATGATGAATTAGCGCATTCTAGTGCTGAGTTTAACTGGAGTCAGAATGGGGCCCATATCATTGTTTACTTGCATCATAAGAATGAACGATGCGGTTCACTACAATTTACGTTTAATAATCCACCAAGTAAGACATGGCATCAAACGATTGAAAAGCAATGTCGTTTGTTTTCTGAGATGTTAAGTGCCGCATTTATACGTCAACAACTGCTTGAAAAAACAATGATAGAAAAGCAGAGAGCAGAGAACTCGGAGCAATCAACCCGTGATTTTGTTGCCATGATAAATCATGAGTTACGGACGCCGCTTAATGGGCTTTTAGGATCTGCGGAGTTGATGGAAGACACTGAAATAACGAGTTATCAGCAAACGTTATTAACGACTATTCATCAATCAGGTGAGATGTTAAGGGTGATTATTAATGACCTACTTGACTTTAGTAAAATGAATGCAGGGATGCTTAAGTTAACGAGTATTCAATTTGAACCCGCGATATTGATTCAAACTATTAAACATATTTTTGCTCATCAGATAGAAGAGAAAAGGTTGAGTTTTGTTGTTGATATTGAAAATACATTACCCGTTGAATTGTGGGGCGATGTCGATCGAATTCAACAGATATTAGTAAACTTGATTGGTAACGCGATTAAATTTACGAAAGAAGGTGAGATCCGTTTTTCTATTTCTTGGCATGAAAATGCGTTGCGTTTTATTGTATCGGATAGTGGGTGCGGTATACCACTTGAAAAACAAGCGACATTATTTGATCCATTTACTCAGGTTGATAATTCAAGCCAACGACAGTTTGAAGGTACTGGCTTGGGGCTTTCTATTTGTAAATCACTCGTTGATAAAATGGAGGGTGAGTTAACGTTAAAAAGTGAGTTAGGTAAAGGCGCAGTATTTACGGCTATTATCCCACTAATTGTCGCTTCTGAAAAAAAACTGGAATTGAAAGAATGCACGGATTGTACTCATTCAATTGATGGACTTTCAGTCTTGGCTGTCGAAGACATTAAGATGAACCAAGTCATTTT
Source organism: Aliivibrio sifiae (assembly GCF_002954715.1). Taxonomy (GTDB): domain Bacteria; phylum Pseudomonadota; class Gammaproteobacteria; order Enterobacterales; family Vibrionaceae; genus Aliivibrio; species Aliivibrio sifiae. The sequence continues at coordinate 151,689 of NZ_MSCP01000002.1, forward strand.
GAATATGATGTTAGCTAAAGTTAATATACAGCCCGATTTTGCTAATGATGGTCAAGAGGCGTTAGGTTTCTTAGATCAGAAAGAGGTTGAGATTATCTTAATGGATTGCCGAATGCCAATAATGGACGGTTTTGAAACGACCAGAAAATTGAGAGAGCAAGGATACAGTAAACCGATAATTGCCTTGACCGCGGGAACAACATCAACAGAAGTAGACAGCTGTATGAGTGCTGGAATGGATGATATTTTACATAAGCCATATAAAGCAAAAGAGTTAGAGAAAATGCTAATGAAATGGAGTTGTTCTTCTTTTTCTGGTAACAAAAATACATAAAAAAGCCCAACGCTCATTACGAGTGCTGGGCTTTGTCTTTTAAATCAAGCGTTATGCATTTGATTCAGATAACGCGATTTCTGCTTGTTTACTGCTTTCAAGCATTTTACGAATAACAAACGAAGCAACAAATGCGACTACTACCATCACAACAGCAAGTATTGTTAATAACTGGAAGTAACTACCGTAAACCGTTTGCACAAACTCTTGTGTAATCACTTGGCCCTTTTCTTGAGCGATAGAGGTTGAGAATACGGCACCTACGATACCACTCAGAGCGATAGCAACAGAGAATAAGCTTACAGAGAAGTTCTCAATGTGCTTTGGTGCTACAGACAAGATGAATGCGACGACTAAACTACCCACAATAACTTCAGCGAACGCTTGGAAGAAGTGGATAAGTAAGAACACTTCAGGGCGAATAATCGCATCTTCACCAACACCCATAACCGCCATGGTTAAAATACCAAATGCAATTGCCGTTAAGATAAATGCAAAGCCAATTTTCGTTGCTGTTGAAAGGTGAATGTCACGCTTTTCAAGTGCAGAGAAAATCATAGCGATCACAGGACCGGCAATGATACACCATAATGGATTCATTGCCATTGATGCTTCTGGTGCGATAGGAATAAGATCAAACAGATCACCACGCATTGTATTAATGGTTACCATTGTCATTGATGTCATCATTTGACCATAGTAAACAAAGAATGCAGTGGTTAAGGCTGTCATAATAAGGATTGTGCCCATTTTTAACGCATCTGATTTTTCAGATTTAAGCATTAAGAAAATGAAATAACCAATTGCAGCTAAACCAATGGCATAAACGATGTTTTGGCCAATATCCATGTTGGAGAACATGAAGAACACAAGAGCGATCATCGCTGCAGAAGTAACTAAGAATGAAATCCAATTTTTAGAGCTTACTGGCTTCTGATCAATCTCTGCACCTACCGTTAATAGAGATTTACGGAAAATAACTAAAGTAGCTAAAGCGAAAAATGCCAAAATGGAAGATAACAAGAAGCTTCCGTGGAAACCAAGAACAAGCACAAACATTGGGAATAAGTATTGACCCAATAGAGCACCAACGTTATTAACCGAATAGTTTACAGGATAGCAATTCTCAAAGTGTTCTTGAGTATCAAAGGTACGTTTGTAAAGGCTAGGGTAAGACGGCGACATTAAACCACGAGCGTAACTTGCTAATGCGATACCACATAGTGCCATGGGTACATTCGTAGTGTACGAGCCAAGAACCAATAAAGCATAACCCGTAGAAAAGCCAAGATAACTGATCGTTAGTGAGCGATAAGCCCCTAAGAATTTATCAGCAATGAAGCCACCAGCAATAGCAAATAAAGGACCTATTGATGAGAAAGCACCAACCACCATCATGGTATCAGCTTCGCTATAGTTTAGCTCTTCAAGGAAAAAGCGAGTTAAAATGACCATTACGCCATAGAATGATAAGCCAAACATCATTTGGCAAAACATCATGGACTTATTTAGTTTGTTCCACATAAGGATTCTCTTTTAGATAATTACTCTTTGTATTTTACCATCAAAAGAATGTAACAAAGTACGTTATTCTTAAAGTTCCATTATGTAAATAGTGTAAGTAAGGGTATTTTTTAGGGTTTTATTTTATTAAATAGTAATAAATGTTTACATTATGTTCCTATTGATGAGTAAGTAATCAATAGTTAAATGGGAAATAGATGAATCATTCAAAATTTGGATTTCTTGAGTGAGTTCATCTATTTTCTAAATACGAGAACGTAATCGTTAACGTTGAGCTAGTAGGTACTCTAATGCGCCAATAATTGCAGCAACTTGAGCATCATTACACTCTTTATCTGTCACTTTATCACTGTCAGGATAAACTTCTGTTGTCGAAACAAAATCCGCATCGGTTAATCCTGCACATAATCCCAATTTCTTTGTTGGGTAGTTTATTACACCTTCTTGTTCGACATCTGAACCAATGATTTGGTTGTTCTCATCAGGTGGTGCAATGTGCGTTACAGTGCGAACTGAATCGATGATTGCTTTTTGAAATTCAGGCGCAGGCTTATCTGTATCCCCTACAGTATAGAAACCATCAGGAATATAACCTTCGATGTACTCTAATCCATCACGCGCGGCTAATGCAGGGCGAAACTCTGTTTCATCACTGTCGGTCGTTTCATGTAAATCGATATGAGCAAATACAGGCGTTTCTAATGAAGCGACTAATGCCATTAAACCAGCAGACTCTTCTGCTGGTGTGTCAGCGTAGAATGAACGGTTAGGATCGGTTGCTGTAGGATTCCAACGATTAATGACCTCGTAGCCCCAAGGGCTAACACAAGGTGCAACGACAATATTGAACCATTGACTGTAATGTTCTGCTTTAGTGTCTACAAATTGTAAGGCACCATGAACACCTGATGTTTCATAGCCGTGAACACCACCACTGATTAGAAGTGTCGGTTTCGCATTATCCCATTGGCGAGTTTTTATGCATAACAGTGGAAAGCGTGCTTTGTCGTACGATAATGCACCATATTGAGATACATCGAAACGATCAGAAAGCGCATTAATTTTGGTTACTACTTCTTCCTGATAAGAACGTTTGACTGTCATAGTAACAAGCCATGCTGCTTTTTCTTTTTCGTTCCAAGCTTGACCCGGAGTACCAATTGGATAGATGTAATCGTTTTTCATGGAATTTCCTTTATTCTTATGTGGCTTTGATGCCGTAGAGCAAACTGAGACATAATAACACTAATTCAGTTGCTCACGGCTCCATATAATACGATCGCTGCCTCTATAAATTCCGAAATGAATAATGGCTTGAATGGAATCTTCAAATGAGTCATTTCTGTCTGCATCTTGTTGTAGCCAAGGTAATTCAAGCAAAGAAAGAGTTGGGATTACTTTCCCTTGGTTACCATTACCTGGCGCACTAAACGTCATACTTGTTAAGCCATTATTAACGCTAGTGTCAGTCAAACTTGCTGATGTTGTTCCTTTTCCTACTGGTAATGCAGCAGGATCATTTCCTACATCAAAGGTGAAGTAATTCGGTTTTAGAGCCGTGCAATTGTCGCTATTCTTTTCAAAACGTCCTGCAATGTATGATTCTGTTGTTATTTTTGATTCTAAAGATGAAAGTTCAGAACCATAAGAATCAGCCATAGTAATACGTCCCCATTCTTGGCGATGCGTCGATGTGGCAGGGAAATGATAGTTAAGACACGTGCCTGATGAGTTTACTTTATAACAAATGCCATCAGCATCTTTTAAATCATCAGCCGTTAAGGTTAGTGTAATGGCATCATTAGTTGGCGCATGAGGAGCAAAAGGTTTCTTATAGCGTAATTCGGCATCTTGCAGTTGAACTTGATTTTTGTTCGTTAGTTTCACTACATTGCCCGGTTTAGCAAATCCACTACGGCGGTTAAGAATAGATAGACTGTCCGTATCGATAACTTCAATTCCAGAAGGCGCTGCGGCGTACGTTCTAAAATCCCATCCATTGCGGTATAGCCACCAATCACCAATGTTGTAATTTTGAAGCTGTCCACCAGTTTGAGAAAGCGGTGTTATTTCAAGCGTGGGAAGATCATCAAATTCAAAGGTTTGCCCCATGTAAGTATAAGAGCCACAGGCATCGGTAATGCTTGGTTGTTCAGCTGACATTGCAAAATAAGCAGGCGTAAAACGGCCAACACTGCCTGTTGATGCTGATTGAATTTGATAAGCGGTACTGCCAAGATAATTATCTGGCGGTGTTATTGATATATCAAAAACGCCGACTTCACTGATGCTTTGTGTAATGCGATAAGTACCATCTTGTGATGCGATGTGGTTGTATTCATTGACTAATAAATTACCAGCATTACCACCTGATGACGCAATAGGTGCGATCAATTGGTGATCAAGTAACAGCATGTTTTGTGCATAGTTAGGCGTTGTTGGGTTGTTTGCAATATAGATATCACTATCGCTTACCCATGCGTGCGCTTTTACATATAAATTAAATTCTTCTCCTGCATGAGCGAATATGGTGCAAGTTGGATCTTCTGAAGGGCAGCGACTATTCGCCGTTGAATTATTACTGTCAGCCACAAATGCACTCAATCCAAGAGGGAAGCTTACAAAAGTATCACTGCCTCTAATGATTTGTTGCTGAGGTAGAGTGTGTTTTACATTTAATTGTAATTGACCTGCATCAGAGTAATTTAGAGGGAGTTTCGCTTCGTTATTTACAAAATTTAAAGAAACGGACGTTGCTGACGATTCGGTATTTCCTACTGTTTTCCATGCATTATTTTCAACAATAGAGACGGTTGGCGAGCCAATAATATTCGCAGTGTTTGGGTTTATATAATCAGACCATAACTGAATTTGTTTGGTGCCAGTAAAAGTGTTACCACATCCTTTAATCGTCGCATACACAGGTTTATTTGCTAGCTTATCTGGAACAATAAGAGTTAACCCTTCAGGTTTGAACGTTAAAGAACAATTATTCTTACTTAATGACTGACCATTAATACTACACAAGGTATCACTAAATGGTTTGGTTGATGGTTCAGAACTCACAACGCCCAAGGTTACATTACCTTGAGTCGGTTTTCCGATAGATAAATTAGCAACGCCGTTACGCATGGTAATATGATTGCCATTTAACCAGTAACCATCACTGCCTAGATTTGAGGTATTTAAAGTAACATCAACATCATCAGTAAATAAAGTCGAGCAAGATTCATCAGCACAAGCTCGTAAAGTCACATCAGAGACATCACAAGTAGATCCTTCTCCTGAATGATCAAATTCAAAGTGATCTATTTGTTCTCCAATCGGCTTTGAGTACAAAGCACACACTTTGAAGTTGTCGATTTCATGAGTGTTATACAGTTGCCCTGTCGAGCCGGTTAGCGACATGATGAAATTTTCAGGAACCGCTGCTTGATTGTATTGAGGAGCAAGCACGTTGATAGGGCCGATAATTGTGCCAAAACGAGGGCTATCCCCTTTCCATTGGACACTGCGTTCAACTGTGACATTTGCAGTATTCCTGTTTCTTGAATCGATAGTAATACGGTAGCGATGTGTTTTGCTATTGCCGTTATTATTATCAATGTCAGGGGTTACTTTATTACCACTAATATAATTATAACCAGCGAAACTTTGCCCCGAACCTCTTAATACAACAGATTGATCAGTTGAATTTGAATTACGGTTTACTGAGCCGCCTTCTTTAGAGTAGTTACCATATTCATCAAGACCAATACCAAGCCAACCACCAGTAAAACCGGGCTTTACTGCCTCATAGTTTTTTTTGAATCCATAACCTAAAGGCCCACCAAAAGCGCCGGCTTGAGGGGTTATATTTGCATCAGAAAATACAATAGCAAGGCCATCAGCACCATTACCGCCATACGCCATATAATCAAATTCAACTTCAATCTTGTTACCAAGAGCAGGGTAAAGGTATTGATAAGATGATGCGGTAGATTGCGCCCTTTGCGCCTGTGTTAATTGTAAGCGACCATTAATAATTCTAGGGATAAAGTTACCACTACTCGCACTCGTTACCCAATTACTGTCGAGATTTCCATTGTTGAAGTTATCTTCGTAACAGGTCGGTAAGATATTATCTGGGCATGGGTGACGAAATTCATACAATTTATGAATTTGTGCATTACTTAATGCTTGGTCAAAAATATTCACTTCATCGATTAGACCATCAAAGGTACGAGACAAATCATAGTCATTAGCTACTTGTACCGGTTGAGTATTTTCTTTTAGGTGTCGTAATGGTTGCACGTCTTCAACAATCGATTTTACTTCTTGTCCATTAATAAAAATGGATGCTTTATTTCTATTATGTGCGTTATAGCGAATCGCAATATGAGACCAGCGATTTTCAGGAATGCTTTGGGAAGTAGTCAGGTTCATTGGGTAATTGGTGTTTTTTAGTTCCCAATACCAATTGATTTGACCACGAGAATTTAAATGAAATTCATAGTTACCATTTTTAGAAACTATAGTATAGAGCCTACCATTATGTGGATAAGAGCGAGGATTTACCCATGCACTCACTGTAATCTCGTCTTCGTTCGATAATTTACTGTTATGAGGCACTTCAATATATTGTGCCTGAGCGTGGTTAAAGTTGCCGTAACCACAGGTGCCCATTTTATTGATATCAATAGGTAGAGCTGGGTTGTCTTTTCTTGGTTGAGGTGAATTTTTAGTTGTGCCGTTAAAGCCATTTCCTGAGCTATCAAGCACTTCTCCATATGAACCATTCCAACTGTCTTCATCTAGGCGAAGTGATAATACTGGGAAAGCTGTCGGTTCAGGGGGAGTAACTTCATCATTGATACGGCTATCGCCTTCCATAAATAGTTTTTTACTTGAGACTCGTCCATTGATATAGCTATCATTATTTAATGAAAGAAGGCCATTTGCATACACATCACCTTCTAAAGAGGAGTCATTGTTTAGCTGTACATCATTAAATCCAACAACGGTCAGCGACGCACCTTGTTCAAGTGTGATTTTAGTGTCGTTATTCAAAAGAAAATCATAATAAACAAATAAACGTACGTCTCCGGAAATCTTAATATGCGCATCGTCACTGGTTGATATTTGAACGATCCAATAATCACCAGATGATAAGGTGAGGGTTGCGTCGTCTTCAAGAGCTAAACTATTGAGGTAAGTTGTGCCGCTTGAGTTTTTAAAGCTAGCGCGACATGAATTACGGAGTTCAACCTGATTATATTTTCGATTAGTAAATTCCTTTGAACCTGAATGACACTCTCTGTATTTAGAGGAGCTTTGGGTTTGGAAATAACCTAACGCTAAAGAGGGAGTGTTATAACCTGTGATTTCACATGATTGATAACCACCATGGCCATTATCGCAACTGTCACTTGGTAATCCTGCTCCTTTATTACTGGAGCAATAATTTAACGCCGCACCTTGAGTCTCATTAATTTTAGCTGAATTATTGAGTTCTAATTGAGCGTACTGGCAATTTCCATAATAACTTCCGTGCCCTTGAGCAATACCAGGAAAGTAAGTGTCACGATCGATATTTTGAAAAGCGTGTGCATTTAAAGAAAAAAAACATATACCAAGGAAAAACGATAAAAATCCGATTTTAGAAGACAAATTAGCTTGCATCGCGAATACCTACTTCAATAATACGTTGTAAGGTGGTGGAACCAAATTTACATTGAGCTGTACTGACCAACTGGTGGACGACTATCCCAGAATCTAACTTGCCATTATTTGAGCAGGTCACACTTGCGCTGCACTGAGACAAGCCATCGCCTTCAAAGGTATAGGTAACTGCGGTGTCTTTTGGAACGAAGCAGCTGCCTTCACCTGACATATAAAAAGCACTAATATCAAGTTGTACGCCCGATTGGGCAGCCATATTAGTGCGAGTACCCATAACGGCAGTGACTGTATGAGAGTTCACTTTTTGCTGGTTTTTCATCATCATTAGAGCAATAAAAGCCACAACAACAAGAATAAATACAGTAAGAATTAGGGCTGAGCCTTGTGAGCGACTAGGGCGTGTTGAAGATAAGAACATCATGATCTAATCTCACCTCTTCGTTATTATCGCTAAAAATAAATTGCAACTTAATTAAACCATTACGAACTAAAGAAGGATGCTCTATTTGGAATGAGGCAGTTTTGATATTGTCTGACATCAATTGACGTTTTCCGCTAGATAACCCAGTAGGGGATAATTCGCTACGCGATAATGGATAATCTGAATATCTAAATAGTTGAGACCCTTCTAAACAGTAAGCAAGTGGCGTTCGATACATATATAAACGATGGGCTGGTGAGTTGACCTCAAAACTCGTTGTTTGAGTTAAGGGAACATTGACCATTGTTGCATTCTCACCAGCGGTAAAGTCCACATCTTGTTTAACTTGAGCCATTCGTCCAGTACCATTTGTAGGAAGTGCAGATAATAAATTTGCTGCAGAGGTTGGCATGACAACCAGTCTGTCACCAAGTTTGATGGCTCTTTCTGGTAAAACCCGAACAGAAGTTGAACTCATTGGCGTTATTGGTAGACTTTCATAAACAGCAGTATTGACTATAGGTAACCACTCAATGCAGGTTTCTGTAGAGTTAACCTGAAGGCTATTTGGAACTGCGTCGCGGATCTCCTTATGCATGCGCTCTGTGACAAAGCGACCTTGGAGGATAAGTTCTTCTCTGTCAGTAGTATCAGCATACATTGTCATACTGTGTTGGATTATGGCACCAAGAGAAAGGCCAATGACGGCAAGTAATACAATTGAAATCGTCATCTCAATTAGAGTGAATCCACGATTAGATAAGCGCATTAAAAATTGCCTCTAATAACAGAGAACACATAATGTTGCCCACTTGGATCCGTCACATCAACAACAATACGCTTGCTGTTACCTGAAATAACATCAGGAACGCCATCCAGTTTTCTATTGATATTAGCATCATAGAAAACACGAATAGAAATAGAAAAATTCGGGTAGATTTGAGCTAAATCATCGCCTAATACATTTCTAACGCTGCCTGATAATCCATTAAAATCATCGACATCGTTAAATAAGGTGCGATCGGGAATACCATTGATAATCTCGGCAGGATCAGGACCTAGCTGAGCGGGAACTGTGCAGGTTTTACCTAATAGACTATTACATTCAGGTACTCCGCCATTTGGGCCGCTGTTCTCATCGTATTTGCGTCCGATGATTTCATCCATTACCGCAGCGCCTAACTCTGCCGCTTTAGTTGAATGAATAAGTTGAGCGCTGTCTTGAGCGCGTGGAAATAGCAATACAGTTAATGTCATCAATGCAAAACTAATCAGAATAATTGAAAGCACAATAGAGATTAAACTAAAGCCTGTTTGTTGATTAGCATGCATGGATATAGCCTTCCGTCTCAATACATATTTTTTGTGTTGATATACCATAAATAATTATTTCACAGCGCGTATTTGAGCATTGTTTAACTCTTCCTATTGAATCGAAATCTAATGCATAAGGTGTAGTTGGCGTGATTAAATTTGAATCAACCTTTAATGCAAAAATAGCATTATATTTTGCTAGCGAAGCAACGTAAGTGACATCTTGATTTTCAAGATATTCATCACTTTTTTGTGTATTAGGGAATGCAGTTGAGCAATTATCTGGTTTTTTATCTAGGTCGATTTGCTGTGCTCTATGTTCGTTAATTAACCAGCGATTACAAAAACCGTTTCTATTCATAGCTCGGATTTGTGTTAAGCGTAGTGAATGCAGTAATTCTGTTTTTAATGTTTGCGTCGATACGCTACTAATTCCGGAGAAATAGCTATTAGCACTGAGAGATACGATTGAGATTAAAACGATGACCGCAATAAGCTCAATTAAGGTGAATCCATGTATATGATTACGAGGCATTTTTTTCGTTACAAAACATTAACCGTATGAAAGTTTGACAGTCTACGGATAAAAGTTTTTAAGAGAAGTAAAATAAGCATAAATTTAGTGAGTACTTTCCTATTTTTATGTATATCCAATGTGAAGCATTTTCATATTCACAGTGTTTATTTGCGAGTTGCTTCAAATAATTTCCGATAATGCTTTATTGCTCACTTTTTGTTAACAGTCAATAAGTATTTTTTATAATCTGTATAAGATCTCGGTTTTGTTTGTTTTATTTGGCTTTGATTGACTTTAAAAAGAATTATTTTTCTCGGAATCTTGTCGTTGAGGTAAGTTTAATTAAATAAAGAGTTGTGATCGTGGCGATGAAGTTTGTACGCTCTACATGTCTTATTAGAGCGGTACAAACGGCGTGTATTTTGTAAAACGTTTTACTGATTGAGTTGAGTATTTACTAGTGTGGAAATTGAGGTGTTCAACCATTTTAATAGAGGGTCATTACGCCATTTTACTGCATATACAAACCCAAAATTACCCTGTGGTGTGTCTAATTTATTATCAAATTCAATATAACTAAAACGTTCTTCAAGGCTTTGTGCTAAGTGCTTAGAGCAAGGTAAGAGCATGTCTGATTGCTCAATTGCCTGTAAAATAATATTTAAATGTGAGCTACGCAGTTTAATGGACGGCATGATATCCATTGGTGTTAATATACGAGAAAGGTGGTCTTTTTTATCATTCCAATCTTGTATAACGTGAATGGCAATTGGGTAATGTTGGAAGTCTATTGCACTCATGACCTTACCAACATGTTCATGTTCTTTTCTACATACTAATACAAAAGAATCGATGCCTCCTTTTTTCTGTATTAAATGTTTCGGTAATTCCATAGGGAAGTAATTAATACCGTATTGCACGTTTCCTGCGGCGATATCATCAGGAGATGATTCAGTCCAATCAACAATGGTTAAAGATAGGTTTGGAGCAATGTGTGATATATGTTGAATTAAAATAGGCGCAAACCATTGAGCTATTGAAGAATTCATTGCAATAATGACATTACTTGATGCTGCTAGCGGTTCAAAAGGTTCGGCATTCCACATCAGTTCATCAATATCATTAAAAATGGCAGGAAGCGCTTGCGCTAATGCTTCTGCTTTAATGGTTAATTCAAAGCGTCCACTCTTTCTAATTAATAAATCATCTTGAAATAAATCACGCAGTTTACGAAGTGAACGGCTAATGGCTGATTGGCTTGTATGTAATCTTTCTGCGGTAATTGTAGTACTGCGAGTCTCTAATAAGATGGTTAAAATTCGCAATAAATTTAAATCAAAATTCTTCATTTAACATATCCATACTGATTTTAGGTTTAAGGCACTATATCAAATTAGATATAATCCGTATCAAAACTTGCTATTCGTTTTTTGTGGTTAGAGTTTTTATAGTGTAACGACTTAGTTGCGAACACGTTGGAGTAATAGAATGAAATTAAAACATATGATCGGTGCTGCTTGTTTAGTTGTTGGTAGTACAAATGCAGCATTTGCGCAGATCCCAGAGAAACTTGCAGAAGATGCATATCTTTATGCTTATTCAATGGATGAAGCGTACCAGTTTTTTTATGAAACAGCGGTAAAGTCTGATTATCCATTAAATCGTTTTCAAAATATTCGCAATTTGGCGGATGATACTTATACAGCGCATCCAACCATTAACAATGACACATTACATTTAATGGGTTGGTTAGATGTAGCGCAAGAACCGATTATTGTTAGTGTACCGAATATGAACGATGACAGGTATTGGATCCTTCATACTATGGACATGGGTCATTATACAGACAGTATGTTTGGTTCTCGTACTCGCGGTAAAGAAGGTGGACAGTTTATGTATGCTTCACCGACATGGAAAGGTGAAGTACCAGCTTCTGTTGATGAAGTGGTTAGAGTGGACTCAAATTTTGTGAAGCTGATGGGGAGAATCATGGCAAATGGTCCAGAAGATACTAAAATTGCTCAGTCGTATATGGACCAATGGAACATTCGAACATTATCTGAATACCTTGGTAAGAATGGACCAAAACCATTGGTTCGCCATTATCCAGATCCAGCGACATCTACATGGTTAGAAACAACAAACTTTGTACTGTGTGAAGGAAATTTAGCTCAGGCAGATAAACAGTGGTTACAACAATACAAATCAGTCGGCTTAGAAGCTTGTAAATATGAGTTCAATAATGAACAACTTAAAATGCAAACTATTGGTAAAGAGCAAGGTTTGAAACGTATCGCGGAATTATCAAATAAAGTAACAGATGCTCGTTTAATTTTAGGTACGCGCAAAAGTTTGGGTGATTCTAAACGTGGTATTTTCTCTGTTGGAACTTATGTTGGTCAGTGGGGCTTACCACCAGAAGAAGCTGCTTATCGTAAATTAGAAAAAGATCCTCAAGGCAATAAGTTAAATGGCGCAAAACACAGTTACACCATGCGCTTTAAAGCCCCTGATGTGAGTGAGTTTTGGTCAGTGACTGTTTATGGTGCTGATAATCGTTTAATGGCAAAAAATGATTTAAACAGACATAGCCGAGGAGATCGAACGTTAACCGCTGACAAAGATGGATACTACACTATCACGTTAAGTGCAGATGAGAAGGCAAACAAAAATAAATCGAATTATCTTCCGATCCCTGAAAAAAATTTCTATTTAGTTATGCGCCTATATGGTGCGAGTGAATCGGTACAAAAAGGGGATTATCAAATGCCTGAAGCGACGATTTCAAAATAATATAGGAATAGAATCATGAAATTAAATAGAATTTGCTTATTATTACCATTTGCTTTGTTGATGAGTGGTTGCCAAAGTACGAATGCTGCTGAAAATAATCAAGATGATATCTTACCTCCATCATTATCTTATGAACAAGGAGCAAAAGGGCCTACAGGTTCAATTATGACAGAAGGTTATGCAAGAGCCGTTGCAAATTATGCATATGCTTGGGGTTGGCCGATGGTCAATATGCATAACCGTCGTGAAGCCTTTAAGTTAGTGCCATATCAAGGGTATTTAGGTGGTGCAATGCCTGCCGCTCCTATTAATTATTTAACTATGTTGTCTGATTATATTTCACCCAATATGCGAGACATTGCTCACCCTAATCAAGATGTTGTATATGGGCTTGGTATGCTATCTCTGGATAAAGAGCCCGTTGTAATACAGGTTCCTGATTTTGGTGAACGCTTTTGGACTGTAATGGCTGAAGATCAAAGAACGGATAGTTTTGCGCAGTTAAGTAGTATTTATGGTTCTAAACCGGGGTTTTATATGATTGTGTCGCCTGAATGGGATGGTGAGATACCTAAAGGTATTAATCAAGTATTCCGTTCATCAACAGATCTTGCCGTCGTTATTCCACGTGTCTTTATGAATGATACAGCAGAAGATCGAAAAGCAATTCAACCTTTAGTGAATCAACTAGCTACTTACCCGTTGTCTGAATTTACAGGAACCATGAAAATTACAGACTGGAAAACATTGCCAGATATTCCTGAAGAAAAACAGACTAAGTCTGAGAAAAAATGGGTTAATCCAAATACGTTCTTTAGTGCAGAACAACTTGGCAGAGTGTTAGAAGAAGTCCCACCTCTTTCTGGTGAGGAAGCGATGTACGCGCAATTTCAAGAGTTATTAGTACAAGCCAAAGGTAATCAAGAGTTACAAGACATTTTGAACGATGTTGCTAACAAAGCAGAAACGGACATGGTAGATCCGTTATTCCGTTTAGAGAATGTAGGTAAAGAGATTAATAATTACTGGACCCGTCCGCAGGATAATGGGCGATTTGGTACTGATTATTTAACACGATTAGCAGTAGCTAAATCAAACATTTTTACTAATGATGTTACAGAAACCAGTTACCTTTACCAGTATAAGGATGGTAGTGGAGCTCGTATAAATGGAAATAACAATTATACGTTAACTTTTAAAAAGGGAGAGCTTCCTCCTGTGAAAGGCTTTTGGTCTTTAACTATGTATAACGCTAATCATTTCTTTGTATCAAATGATATTAAACGTTACTCAATTGGCACTAAGAATAAAGAGATGAAATACAATAAAGATGGTTCATTAACTATATATATTCAAAATAAAAAGCCGACTGAAGATAAGGTAGGTAATTGGTTACCTGCACCAAAAGATGATATAGCGATGACAATTCGTGCTTATGGTCCAAAAGACACAATGTTAAGTGGTGCTTGGCAACCACCTGCTGTTGTTAAAGTAAAATAACTATAATTTTTAAATTTGATAATCCCCACTCAAATATGAGTGGGGATTTTTTATTGGTCTGTAGAAGTATTATTGAGCTATCACTTTACCCTCACGGCGAGGATCAGCAGCACCCACAAGAGAATTCCCTTGCAGTTTAATCGCTTGAACCCCTGAGTTTAGCTCCTTAACTTGGATGGTAAATCCAAGCTTTTCTAACTTAGGAACCCATACTTCAGCGGTGGTGTCTTTTTCTATTTCAAATGCCCCAAATCGATTATTCATATTAGGTAAATCGATGGCTTGTTGTAGGTTTAAGCCCCAATCAAGATGAGCAACTAGAGTCTTAGCCACATAACCAATGATTTGACTGCCTCCCGGAGAACCAATCGCCATGTACGGTTTGTTGTTTTCCATGACAATGGTGGGTGCCATAGATGAACGTGGACGTTTCCCCGGTTCAATGCGGTTGGCAATAGGTACGCCATCAACTTGGCTGCGGAAAGAGAAATCGGTTAATTCATTATTTAATAAGAACCCACCGACCATTAAACGAGAGCCAAATCCATTTTCTATTGTGGTGGTAATTGAAACCACATTACGGTCTCTATCGACAATGGATAAATGACTGGTTGAAGGTAACTCAATCGCTTCATCTAATGCGTAATTCTTGGCATGAGACCACGGAGGTGATCCCGCAGAGGTTTTCGTTAATGCCTCTTTCCCTTTGAGTAATTCAGCGCGTTTTTCTAAATAATTGCTATCTAATAAGCCTTGAGTTGGCATTGGCACATAGTCACTGTCGGCCATGTATTTACCGCGATCAGCAAAAGCTAGGCGAGAAGCATCCCCTAATAACCTCCAACTTTGCACATTGTCTTTACCCATGCTAGAAATTGGATAATGGCTTAATACTCCCATTATTTGTCCAAGCGTCAATGCCCCTGAACTTGGCGGCCCCATCCCACAAATAGAGTATTGGCGATAAGGAGCACAAACCGGTTCACGCTCTTTTACTTGATAAGCAGTAAAATCGATTAGATTAAGTACCCCAGGGTTTGAGGTCTCATTTCTTACAGTGTTAACAATATCTTGTGCAATTTTGCCTTGATAAAAAGCCTTTGCGCCTTGCTCTGAAATTACTTGTAATGTTTTGGCATAATCAGGATTTTTAAGTTGTTGTCCTGCCTTAATTGGAGAACCGTCTTGATTAAAGAAGTAGGTTTTAGCGGCAGGAGAGCGTTGTAGAAACTCTTGGTCATTATCAACCAATTTTGCTAAACGAGGACTTACGGTGAATCCATTAGTTGCAAGCTCAATAGCTGGTTCAAACAAGGCTTTCCAATCCAGTTTACCTAGTTTTTGATGAGTATCCCACATCAATTTTATTGTGCCAGGAGTACCAACAGATCGCCCCCCGACTACGGCATCATAAAACTTAAGAGGTTGGCCTTTGTCATCTTGAAATAATTGAGGCGTCACTTCTAATGGTGCTGTCTCTCGCCCATCAAAGGTTGTGAGTTCTTGCTGTTTTCCATCCCAATATACAAGAAATGCACCGCCCCCAATACCTGATGATTGCGGCTCTACTAGCCCAAGAACCAATTGCGTTGCAACCATGGCATCAATCGCATTACCACCTTTACGTAGCATCTTAGCCCCCGCTTCACTGGCATAAGGGTTTGCAGAGGCGATCATCCACTCTTTTCCTTCAACGAGGTTCTGCTTGGTTAAGCCCGTTGCGGCTTCAGGGGCGACATTATCGGTCGTTTGAGCTGCAAATAAGGTTGGGACCATAAGAGAGGTTGAAACCAGTAACGCAAGAGTTGATGCTTTCCATCGCATAGGAATTCCTTAATTGTATTGGTAAGGTATTGGTAAAAGTGCAGAGATGTAAAATGAAGCCAGAAAAAGAGTGGCAGAGAAAATAAATGACGTCGAATAAGTTATAAGTGTTCTTGGTAGGTGTTCACATTTTAAACGAATTTGTCGTAGCAATCTTACCAGTTGAAGACGCAACTCCGATAGACATCACATCAATCAAGCATATCGCTCTTTGTTCCTCATATTAAGGGTGATAATTGAATGAAAAATACCCTATTATTGTTTGATATTGTGCTTATGGATGAACTTAATGAATCAAATGGATTTTTTGCGATGTGCCAGTGTTGGAGTACTTTTCAGCCTTACCGGCTGTTCGTCAAATTCTGTCAGTGATATTGATAGGATTGAAGAACCAAGCATGTTAACAAAGCAAACCTTACATATTGAAGGTTTAAAACACTGTAATAATGCCAATGATGACAGTATTCACTTAAACCCAGATGAGCCATTAACGGTTATTGTTCATGGCTGCTTCGCTTCTGCAGGTCAATTTAAAACCTTAGCGGATGTTTATGGTTTATATGATCAACAAGCTATCTGTTTTGAATATGATGACAGAAAAAGTTTAGAAGAAACCTCTGGGGAGCTTGTTTCTGCTTTAAATCAATTATCAGATGAAAACCCTGAACAACCTCTGCATATTATTGGCCATAGCCAAGGTGGATTGGTAGCTCGTAGAGCACTTACGGTTGATAGAGAAGATGAGAAAAAAGTCGCCACAAAACAACTGCAACTTACCACTGTATCTTCCCCATTTAATGGCATTGAAATATCGTCACATTGTGGCATGACTTCTCTACGGATTTTGTCTTTGGGGATTGTTGATTTGATCTGTTATGCAGTGACGGGAGAAAAGTATCAACAGATCCCACCAAACGCAGATTTTATTGAACAACCGGGTGATCTTCTTTCTTCTGTTTCTCAGCATTTAGTGATAAAAACGGATGAGCGTAATACGTGTCGAAGAACGAATGATGAGGGAATATGCGTCGAAGATGATTACGTTTTTAGCGTTAATGAACAGTCGAATCAAGAAGTGGATGATATTGTTAATGCGAATCCAATAACGGTGCAAGCAGGTCATGTTGAAATTGTTGGTAGTGGAGATTCTGTTCCGACGGATTTAATTGATATTTTAAAAGATCAAAAATTGCTGATTGATAATGGAAAAATTGACCAAGTAGAGCAAGCCCGTTTAGTTGAACAGCTTTATTTTCAAGAAGAAAGTTTTAATCAGTCTATATTGAAATAAATAGGGTGGCATAAATACCACCCTGAAATAGACTTATCGTCCGTAGGTTTCCATAATATACGCTTCAAATTCATCACACATTTTTGCGTTTGATTCAGCGTTACTTGCTAATGTTTTTGCACCATCAATCACCGTGATATTGGCATGTAATGGCGAAATGTCAGCTTGAGCACGTGTGTTCATGTCTGCAATCTTTTGTTGTTCTGTTTTCCAAGCATCTTCCACTGATAGATTACATTCATCCGCTAAGTATTTAGCATTAAATCCCTCACCAGTTAGGGCAATAATAGAATCATTATGATTTACGCTGTTGCCTGCATTCCAATAATGTTTCGCAAGTAAAGGCCCGATCTTAGGGTTATCTGCTAAGAAGCCGAATTTCTTAGTAAAGTATGCACGTGTTTGATAGACCGCCATGTGCGCCAACAAATAACCATGATAAGCACACGAAGCTTCATCAGACACTAAGTGTGGAATCGCCATTAATGGGCGAGGGCTGCATTCTAAGCCAAGAATCTTTTTCTCAGAAGCACGAGCTAACTTGGTGATGTTTTCTGGTGTTAAGTTTGAATCGCTTAGCTGGTATAAAGCACGTTCAAAATACGGCACGACTAAAATACTGCGCTCTTGGTACGCTTTAAACGGTTGTTTACTGTTGATCATCGCTTTAATGATACCGTCAGGCACTGGTTTTCCATCAGTATCTAACGCGTATTGTTTTAACCAATCAGCATCGGATAATAAGCTGTCACAAAACATAGATTGTGTTTCAGCATAAGCCATTGACGTAGGAGCAAATTCTTGTGAAAAGCATGGTGCATTCATCTTCACGTTAGAGAAATGTGCCGCATGGCCGCCTTCATGGAATAAGGTGTTCATACCGTCATAACCACTGCCAACTTGGTCTGGTTTTGCGTTGCTAGTAAAGTTAACTTTAGCGGCAACCCATTGGTCCTGATTATAAAAAGAAGGAATAGGACCGTGACAAAAACCATTCGGGTATTTGCCTTTACGGTCGAGTAAATCAAGGGTTAATTCTGCGCCTGAGAATTCAATATTTAAACGACCAAACGATTCTACCCAACGACGTAGTGATTTTGAGAACGGTACGTAAGGGTCTAAATCACGCATTACATCGCCAGCAAACGAAAATACAAAGTTGTGTGCGAGCAGTGATTCGTTTCCTTTGTTTGTGGCAAGTTGGTCTAAGCTGTTTTGATGACAATCGCGTGTGCGTTTCTCAAAGTCATCCAAAATAGTAAACAGCTCATCTGCGCTCATTTTCTCTTTTTTAGTGACTGAATAATCAAAAAAAGTATCAAACCCTTGAGAGCGAGCAAATTTGTTACGAAGTTTAATTAATTCAATAAAGCCGTTTTGTAATAACCATTGCTCTAAACCAAGAAACGCTTGGTGAGCTGATTGACGTGTTGCGGCATTAGCACTGGTGCGAACAATAGATGCTAACACAGGAAGAGAGCCTTCAACCGTGTCGCCTTCTTCGTTTACATACGTCATGGTGTGGTTCTGTTTTTTCTCAAACAAACCGGCTTCAAATTTGATCAGTTCTGCTTTGATATTTTGAGCTTGTTCTGATTCAATTGCATGAGATTCAAACGTGGCTAACCAACCTTGAAGGCCAATAATGGTTTGTTTTTTTTCTTGTTCATCAGCAATGTTTTCTGCGTGAGTTAGTTGCTCTCTGATGGCAGATATTTGTTCTGCATTACTCAAAAATTGAGTCCATGCCGTTTCTGCTTTAGTTGAGCCTTGGTGATCATCACTCAACCCCATATAGGTATCCCAAAAGAAATTTTCTTTAGTGCGATGAATAGAGAGATAGCGTTGGTTTAAATCATTAAGGTAAGTAGTGGCAGTCATTTTCATCCCTTTAAATACAGCGTATGCAAAGGATTATTATGACATAGATGATATGGGTATGAGGAGATTAAAATAGAAAGCTCAATCTATAACCGATCGAGCTTCATAAAATAAGCTTAGTATTGCGCTTCTAATTGGTCGGCTTTATTTAGTGCGGGATGCGTCTCTAATTGTTCAGAATAAGCACTGATATTAGGAAATAAGCCAAGCTGCCCACGTTGCTTTAGAATATCAACAATGAACGACATCATGATATCTGCACCAGATAAGGTATCACCCACAAGGTAGCGTTTATCGGCGAGTGAAGATTCAAAATAGTTAAGCACTTTACTCGTTTCTGCACTGGCATAAGCGGGTAAGAAGTTCATTTCAGCGCCGTCTTTCTCTACAAAAAGAGTTAGCAGTAATGGAAGCATGGCTGAGCTTTCAGCAAAGTGCATCCATTGTGAATATTCTACATAGTCGTTACTGCCTGCTTTTGGTGCTAGTTGAGTATTGTACTTATTAATCAAATATTCAGTAATGGCACCCGACTCCGCAATAATTAATCCATTATCTTCAATGACAGGGGATTTACCAAGTGGATGAATATCTTTTAATTCCTGTGGTGCAAGTTGAGTAACTTTATCTCTTTGATAGCCTTTAATCTGATAATCTACGCCCAACTCTTCTAGTAACCAGATAATGCGTTTTGAGCGTGATTTATTCAGGTGATGCAATGTGATCATGTGGATGTCCTATCTTTTTAATCGTGGTAATTATTGGATTCTATAGAGCAAGTAATAGCTTTTCAGCCGTGCTTTCAGAACTTGCTGGGTTTTGTCCAGTAATGATAAGACCATCTTGAATAACAAAAGATGCCCAATCACTGACTTTTTGATAGTCGCCGCCTTGTTTCTTAAGCTCATCTTCTAATAAAAACGGCACAATGTCTGTTAAGGCAACTGCTTCTTCTTCCGTGTTACTGAACCCCGTTACGGCTTTGTTTTTTACTATCGGTTGACCAGCAGTATTTTTTGCGTTCAATAATACCGCACCGGCGTGACAAACGGCGGCAACGGGTTTGTTGTTGCTCAGTAGTGTTTCAATAAGGGCAATAGAGTTTTTATCATCAACTAGATCCCATAATGGTCCGTGACCGCCTGGGTAGAATACAGCATCAAAATCATCAGCCTTGATGTCGTTTAGCGTGTGAGTACTTGCTAACTGTTGTTGTGCTGATTCATCGTTATCAAAACGACGAGTGGCTTCAGTTTGAAAGTTTTCTAATTCACTGTTTGGATCGATAGGTGGTTGTCCACCCAGTGGAGAGGCGAGTGTGATTTCAATGCCTGCATCCAGAAATACGTAATAAGGTGCCGCAAACTCTTCAATCCAAAATCCTGTTTTTTCGCCAGTATTACCAAGATCAGAATGTGAAGTCAGAACCATCAAAATGCGTTTTTTATGTGTTGTCATTATTCTATTCCTTTAATTATTGGTTGACCCTTGAAGAGATGAATCAAGGCATGGATAAAATATAGAGTGTAAACCTCAGTTAGACAATGCAGATTAATTTGATTACATTGATTTAAAAATTCGACTAATAAGGTGAGATAACAATGAAGTTGTCGTTTGAACAACTAAAAAGCATGGTGGTATTCACACATGTAGTGGATCAGGGTAGCTTTAGTGCGGCAGCAAAGCAGTTGGAATTATCACGTACCGTGGTTAGTTATCACATTAAGAAATTAGAAACGAACTTAGGAGTGACATTAATCAATCGTTCGACGCGAAGTTTGTCACTCACTGATGCGGGAATTGAATTTTACAGCAGTTGTCGGTTGATCTCAGAGCAAGCGCAATTTGCGAATCAGAAAATGGAAAACTATAAAAATGAACCTGAAGGGGTATTAAAAATAACGTGTCCTGTGAACATGGGATTACAGGTCATTGTGCCTGCATTGAACGTCTTTAAAGCGCAGTTTCCTAAGATTGAGTTGGATTTAATTTTGTCTGATGAGGTGATTAATATCATTCAAGAAGGCATTGATTTGGCCATTCGAGGAGCTGCATTGCCTGACTCTGGCTTAAAAGCTCGTAAGCTCTCTTCTTTACCTACTTGCTTATGTGCATCCCCAAGTTATTTAACTCGCTGTGGTAAACCGCTTACTCCTGCTGAACTAGAGCAGCACAACTGGGTGATGTATAAGTTGGGATCGCCAACGCTAGAGCTGACAAAAGGGACAAGATCCTATCGCATTAAAATGAGTGGCGATATCACCACCAATAATGCCGCAGCACGAACCGCTTTTGTTGAGGGCGGACACGGCTTAGGACGAATACCTGTTTATGATGCGATGCCTAAAATTAAAGAAGGCACGCTACAAACCTTATTAGATGATTATGAACTGGCAGATATTGAGGTGTATGGTGTGTACCCACCTGGTGCAACGGATTCTAAAAAAGTACGTTTATTGTTGGATTTTTTAATTCAATATTTTGATAGTGCGCACCCAAGAAGCTCAATGTTATTGGGATAATATTGAACACTGGCTATTTAATTAATAAGAATAGTGATAAAAAATGAGATTTATTTTTGGTTGAATTTTAGGTGTTTTTGTATAAAAAATACATAAATTACTTTTTTTTCATTTACTTATCTTATTATTGTAAGTGATTGTAATATCGTGACGACAACGATTGCTTATTTATATTTCTCTCAATTTGTGCAAAAATGCGCGCAGAAAATTAATCGCACTTTTATGCTACTTAGTTTAAGGAATGTTCCATGTCTCAGGGCAATGCGCAAAATACGGCACCACAATCCAATATGGATAGAAAACTTGATGGTTTCTTTAAAATTTCAGAACGCGGAAGTACCGTAAAAACTGAAATGATTGCGGGTCTTACGACATTTTTAGCAATGGTATATTCAGTCATTGTTGTTCCAAGTATGCTCGGTGCTGCAGGATTTGATACGGGTGCTGTTTTTGTTGCAACGTGTTTAGTTGCGGCTTTTGGTTCATTATTGATGGGCTTGTGGGTTAACTTACCAATGGCGATTGGTTGTGCAATATCATTAACTGCCTTTACCGCTTTTAGCTTGGTATTAGGGCAAGGTGTTAGTATTCCTGTTGCTCTTGGTGCTGTCTTTATTATGGGTGCATTGTTTACGTTAATTACAGTAACCGGCATTCGCCAGTGGATTTTAAATAACTTACCAACCGGTATTGCTCATGGTACAGGGATTGGTATTGGTCTGTTTCTTCTATTGATTGCTGCTGATGGCACAGGTCTTATTGTTAAAAACGCGCATGCTGGTTTACCTATTATGTTAGGTGATATCACGTCGTTCTCAGTAATGATGTCGGTACTTGGTCTTGCTGCTATTTTTGGCTTAGAAAAAAAACGTGTTCCGGGCGGTATTCTATTAGTGATTGTCGCTATTTCTATTATTGGTTTAATCTTCGATCCAAGCGTAACTTACAATGGCTTCTTTGCTTTACCTAGCCTAGAAACGGCAGATGGTGGTTCATTGATTGGTTCTATGGATATCATGGGCGCATTAACTCCTGCGATTCTTCCTGTTGTTATTGCACTCGTCATGACGGCGGTATTTGATGCGACAGGTACAATTCGTGCATTAGCAGGCCAAGCTAATTTATTAGATGAAGACGGTAAAATCATTAACGGCGGTAAAGCATTAACGGCGGATTCAGCAAGCTCAATGGTTGCAGGTTTAGTGGGTGGTGCTCCAGCAGCGGTTTACATCGAATCAGCAGCAGGTACAGCGGCTGGTGGTAAAACGGGTTTAACAGCAACGGTTGTTGGTGTTTTATTTCTTGTTATGATTTTCTTATCTCCAGTAAGTTACCTAGTGCCAGTTTATGCGACAGCTCCTGCATTAATGTACGTTGGTCTATTAATGCTAAGTAACGTGTCTAAGTTGGATTTTGATGACTCAGTAGATGCGTTATCTGGCCTTGTTTGTGCCGTATTCATTATTTTATCTGCCAACATCGTAACGGGTATTATGATTGGTTTTACTACGTTAGTTGTAGGTCGTATCTTTGCTGGTGAGTTTAAGAAATTGAATGTAGGGATTGTTTCAATCACGATTGCGTTGATTGTATTTTATGTCGGTGGTTGGGCTATTTAACGCTTAATATAACAAACGATGATGATTGAAAAACGGATGCTTAATCGCATTCGTTTTTTTATGCATGTAATAAAAACATCAGTATTAAATTGGTTTATTTTTTAAGCGTGTCCTATCTTTTAGATCAGATACTTGTACCAGAGCAAAGCACTTTTAAAAGTGATTAATGGTAACAATGAAAGTAATTAAAGATAAGGAATCATTATGAATAGGATGTTCAAGAATTTGTCGGTGACCGCTGCACTTTCATTTTCATTGGTAGCGAATGCAGCGCAAGAAAAGCCCAATATATTTGTTATTTTTACCGATGATATCGGCATTTCAAACCTCAGTGCTTATCACAATGGCGTAATGAGCAGTGATACGCCAAACATTGATAGCATTGCTGAAAAAGGGATGCTACTTACCGACTATTACGCTCAACCTTCTTGTACCGCTGGTCGCTCTGCCTTTTTGACTGGACAATTACCTGTGAGAACAGGGATGCACTCTGTTGGTTTACCCGGCGGCCCTGTCGGTCTTAATCAAGATACGCCAACGCTTCCTGAAGTATTAAAAACCCTTGGCTATACAACCGGTCAATTTGGTAAAAACCATTTGGGGGATAGAGATGAATTTCTACCCACAATGCATGGTTTTGATGAGTACTGGGGATGGCTATATCACCTAAATGCGATGGAATACACCGAAGATCCTGATTGGCCACAAGATGAAGCATTTCAAAAGTTTGCTCCACGCAATGTGATTCACTCCACCTCAGATGGTAAAGGCAATCAAACCATTAAAGACGATGGACGATTATCCACTGAACGGATGAAAACCTTAGATGATGAGGTGAACAAACACGCCATTAACTTCATCGAAAAAGCGGTTAAGAATAATAAACCTTTCTTTACTTGGTATTGCCCATCGAGAGGTCATGTTTGGACTCATTTATCTCCTAAGTATGAAAAGATGCTAGGAAAAAATGGATGGGGACTACAAGAAGTCGTGATGAAAGACTTGGATGATCATGTTGGTGAAATGCTCGCAAAAATTGAAGAATTAGGCATTTTAGATAACACCATTATAATCTTTACTGCCGATAATGGGCCTGAAATCATGACATGGCCAGATGGTGGTATGACGCCTTTTCGTGGCGAAAAAGGAACAACTTGGGAAGGGGGAGTACGTGCGCCTTTCTTAATTCAATGGCCCGATAAGATCCCGAAAAATACGGTGCATAACGGCATGTTTGATGGTATGGATTTGTTACCAACATTAGTTGAAGCTGCGGGTGGTCCGGCGGATGTCAAACAACAAATGTTGAAAGGTTACAAAGGCTTTAAAGCACATCTAGATGGTTACAACCAAATGGAGATGTTAACCACAGATGGTGAGTCGAATCGTAAAGAGTTGTTTTATTATGAAAGAGACAAGCTGCAAGCGGTACGTGTCAACGATTGGAAAGCACACTTTGTGGTGCAAAATCATGGCTGGAGTGGCGCTAAAGAAGAGTTAAATGCCCCATTACTGTTTAACTTACGTCGTGATCCTTATGAGCGTACCGCGGAAGAATCTGGCATGTATTTAAAATGGATGGGACAAAAAATGTGGGCGTTCGGTCCAGCTCAAGCAGCCGTTGGTCAGCACTTAGAAACATTTAAACAATGGCCGCCAGTTACTTCGGATACCGTAACCACTGGTGGTGTGGGCAACTAACTGACTAGAATCAATAAGTGATAGCAAAGGTGTAGGTATGTTTTTTTTCATTGTGATTAAGAATGTAAATACACCTTTATTTTTATGTATAGAGTAATATATACCAATATATAGGAAATATAATATGAATCGATTATTTTTACTTTCAGCGTCTTCTGGGTTAATCGTAATAGCGCTTGCCTATGGATTAATGCCTGCGCAATCTCTGCCTTTTCTGTTTGATATTGATCCAACACCAATTAATGTCACGCATATCTTCCGAGCCGTTATGGGGTTGTATTTAGGATTTGCTATGCTTTGGTTAGTCGGAGCATTCAATCAAAAATATCAATTATCAGCCTTGTATAGCTTAGTTGTTTTTATGGTTGGATTGGCGTTTGGACGTTTATTAAGTATGACTCTTGATGGGGTGCCAAACGGATTGCTTCTTTTCTATCTGTTTTTAGAGTTTGGATTTGGTATTCTAGGGGTTATTCTGATTAAAAACACAGAGAAAAACGCTGTGTGATTCTATTCTCAATTAAGGTTGAGTAAGGGCATATTATGAAGGAACCGTCATCTATCATTATTGCTGGGTCTACTGGTTTGATAGGACATCATTTATTGAATGAAGCCTTAAAAAACGAAGAGATTCAACACGTTTATAGTCTCACTCGCCGACCTCTTGATGATATATGCTCGAAGCTAATTCAGGTGATCAATCCTGAATTGACGATTGATAAAGAGCAAGTTAAAGATAATGTACCTAAGGTCGGTTTTATTACGCTAGGCACAACCATTAAAAAGGCTGGCAGTAAGGCTAGATTAAAAGCGATTGATGTTTCGCTAGTGGTGGACGTAGCTCAATCTATGCATGATATTGGCGTTGAGCGTATTTATGTCGTTTCTTGTGTTGGGGCATCAAGCTCTGCGTTTTCGCATTATTTAAAATGCAAAGGGGAAATGGAAGAAAAGGTATCTGCGATTGGTTTTAAAAATGTCACGTTTATGCAGCCAGGTCCTTTGTCAGGAACAAGAGCAAAAACACGATCCGACGAAGCGTTATTACAATGGATCATGAAACTCTTTAATCCATTGATGAAAGGCTTTTTATTAAACTATAAGCCGATCCATGGAGAAATTGTTGCTCAAAGTATGCTTGATTTAGCATTGAGAAATAGTGATAGCGAGGGGGGTTATCGATACACCTCAAGAGACATGTTTGCATTAATAAATAAGTAGTGTTTCACAGTGTATATTGTGATGAATAAAGGAATGGACAGTTAGTGCAGCAATTTGATTATAACTTACTAAATACGCTAGAAGTCTTATTAGAAGAACAAAGCGTAACCTCTGCTGCTTTACGATTGCATCTAAGTCAATCTGCAGTCAGCAAGCAGCTAGCTAAATTGCGTGAAGTCTTTGGTGATCCATTATTTGAGCGGACGTCTTATGGATTACGGGCAACCCCTAGAGCAAAGCAATTAGCACCAGAGTTACGTCAAGTATTACAACATCTGGAGCTATTTACTCGACCACAGCATTTTGAACCCAGTGAAAGCCAAAGAACGTTTGATATTCACATGGTTGAACCTGCATATTCTTTAACTTACCCTCATTTTATGCCTGAGATCTTAAAGCAAGCCCCCCAAGTCAATGTGCATGCAAAAACATGGCGTCGTGATAGTTTAGATCAATTATTACGCTGTGAAATTGATATGGCAATAAGTTGCTGGGAATGGGACTCACGCTCTAAATGGCATATGGAGAATATTCCCAACGAATTGAATTATGTTGAACTAGTTAAAGATCATGCGGTGTGTTTGGTACGAGAAGAGCATCCGCTATTTCAAGAAAAATGGGGATTAGATACCTTCTTAAAGTATCGTCACCTACAAGTGGTTTTTGGTGGTATCGAGCAATGGTTGTTGGATGACATTCTAAATTTAGAACACCTAAAACGAGATATTGCCGTTAATTTAACAGACTTTCATTCTGCCATGGAATTGTGTGAACACAGTGATTTAATTTTATGTGCGCCAGCAAAATACGTAGGCAACATGTTGAAAGGTTCACCGCTAAAAATATTATCAGCACCTGTAGAAATGGAAGCCGGCTGTTATGTTCTTATGTGGCATAAGCATTTTGATTTTGACCATTCACATCGTTGGTTTAGAGAGTTGATTATTGATCGAGTAAAAGCAGAGTATTAATGATATTACATGAGATTGGAGGTACAGAAAACGTACCTCCATGTAGAAATAAACCTTAGTAGCTATTAGATAAATCGTAGATACGCAAAGAGTGAGTTAGTGTCTCTAAATCGTCTCCCAAGTACTCCACTGTTATTGGTTCTTGAGGTAAAAGGGTAAAACTTGAATCACTGAACCTGCCTTTTCCATCGTGCTCTAAATGCACAAAGAAAGCAGGATAATCAGATTGCAGAGTAATACGATTATCTTCCTGAGTTACTTCAATATTGGCTTTTTTAATCGTCAGTTGTTTGATTGTTGGTGTAGCAAACCATGTATTTTGAACTTTCTCGCCATTAACCGTTATTTCAACAAAGAAAAAACTGTTATTGGCGCTGACTTGAAATTTCTCTTTTGTTAATGACCAAATGACATCATTACCATCTTCTTCAATAGAATAATTGATTGTCCACTGACCAAGAACCTCCCCATTGAAGTCCATCCAATACACATTACCGTCGATATGGTTTTCAAATCGGGAGTCATTTACGACTCTGATTTGAACTTCTTTATCGGTTTCTTCAAAAGGAATGTAGGTCGGTGCAAAAAATCGCTTCGCATGATAATGAAGTTGTTTCCAACGACCGCTGTATTCAATGCTAGACCAAGAACTTACTGGCCAGTTGTCATTTAATTGCCAATACAACATACCTCTGCAAATAGGACTTATCGCTCGCCAATATTCACAGCCTGTTTTAATCGCAATAGATTGCTGCACTTGGCT
The DNA here is from genome assembly GCF_002954715.1 of Aliivibrio sifiae. Taxonomy (GTDB): domain Bacteria; phylum Pseudomonadota; class Gammaproteobacteria; order Enterobacterales; family Vibrionaceae; genus Aliivibrio; species Aliivibrio sifiae. The sequence goes on from NZ_MSCP01000002.1 coordinate 179,546, forward strand.
TAAGTACAGCATCTGCTCAAAATTGGATGGGAAGCGGAAGTAACGAGTAAACATTTCTGTGATGATGCTGTTCCCACGACCATTTTTTTGGTGCGCCTCAAATGTAGGTGAGGTGACGTTCCAATCATGCTCTGGAACAAAACGTTTTACTTCAGCAAAAGAAGGCCACGATTGAAACCCAAACTCTGAGCAAAAACGCGGTTTAATGTCTAAATAAGCACTGAATGATTTACCCGAATGCCAGACATCCCAGAAGTGCATATCACCACGATTATCGTTGTGCCATGCGTCACCAAAATCCATGTCACCATTACAAGGAGAGCTTGTCCAAAAACGTCGGCTAGGATCTTCTTCTGCAATCCATTGTGCGATATTACGGTTTAGACGGTCATAATTAACGGTGTAGGTTGTTTTGTTATTTTTGGATTCATCATACCAACCAATAGCACCAATCACTTCGTTGTCACCACACCAAAGTACAATCGATGGGTGGTCTTTAAGTCGGTTTATTTGTTGGCGGATTTCAGGTTCAACTTCGCTTAAGAAAGCCTCTGTCGAAGGATAGAGTGAACATGCAAACATCATATCTTGCCATACCATCAGACCGAGTTCATCACAAATCTCATAGAAGGTATCTGACTCGTATTGACCACCGCCCCACACGCGGATCATATTCATACTCGCGTCTTTTGCACTGCTTAACAATTCACGATAACGAGCTTCAGACTCTAAGCTTGGCATGGCATCCATCGGGATCCAATTAGCCCCTTTTGAATTGATAGGGAAGCCATTAATCACAAATTCCATTGCAGACCCAATGGTATCTACTTTATTGTTTAAGGTGAGTTGGCGAAGCCCTATTTTTTTAGAGATTGATTGAGTATTAAGATCAACATGCAAAGAGTATAATGGTTGTTCTCCGTATCCTGCTGGCCACCAAAGCTCTGGGTCTTCAATATGGAAATTAACGACAGTGAGCCCAGACCCACAAGTAGTGGTCATTTGTATTTGATCACCGAATGTCACTGTGAGTTCATGATCACTTATCTGGTCGTGATGAACTACAGCACTGACATCAACGCTTCCTTGCTGCCAAATCTGCTCAGTATGAACGGACAGTAACGTAATTTGATCAATCACTTCAATATAAACAGGATCGTAAATACCAGAAACCAATAAACAAATTCCCCAATCCCAGCCTGAGTGACATTGGGTTTTACGGATAAGATTCATGTGCGGAACTTGGTTGTTACCTACCGCCCAAGGAATTGGCATTGGCAGGGTATTAGCTCGTTGTTTGCCTTCTTCATTTACGCGCGAAAAATGCACTTCAATATGGTTCTCACCGAGTATTGCAAAAGGTTTGATATCAATTCGGTGTTGTTGGAACATATTTGTACTGCGTAATGCTAACTCGCCATTAATAAAAACATCAGCAAGAGTATCGAGACGGCTTAGGTTTAAGAGTAGTGAAGAAGCGCTGAGTTCTGATGATGAAAGAGAGAAAGTACGAGATAAATGCCAGTCGCATTCTCTTACCCATTGAACCTGTTTTTCATTGGTTTCTTGGTAAGGATCGGCAATGAGATTTGCACTCAATAATGCGTGATAATTATCTCCAGGAATAGACATTGGAATAGAGAGCTGAGAGTGTGTAGGCGAGGTTAGTGTCCAATCACCATTAAGAGAAACCTGCGACATAAAGAATCCTTCTGATGCCGTTGATATAGGGAGTATCAGAGAAGTGTATGTCTGAGTAGAAAATAAAAACGTGATGGCACTCTCGAACAAAACAAGAGTAAGTCGTTTTATTTATACAAATTAGATGGTTAGCACAATTATTTTTTGTTATTTTCACAACATTAACAGAGTTGAAAAAATTGACTGATTTCTTGCCCTGTTGCGACTTCTCTGTGACTTTCTTTTATTAACCAATTTAATGGATTTCTCACCCAAGGTTGAGGATCTTTTACAGGAAAGTCATCTACACAACGTAATCCAACAACATTCCAACCTTGTTGCTTACAGGTATTGATGCAGCGTTTCGCATGCCAAGATTGGGCAACGACCACAACATTACGTGAATGAATGTTGTTTAAGGCCTTACGCGCAATATCTGTGGTGGTTTGGTAATCCTTATTTTCAATAACACTGATTTGTCTGTCTTTAGGGAAGTGGAGTGCAATTTCTTGTTGAAGTTGTACATGTATATTGGGATGTAAATGCTGGATATTTGCAGCCAGTTCACTTAGTTGAATGTTTACATCAGGGCTGTCACCAAATGAGAAGGCAATTAAAGTGTCAGCTTGATTTAGATCCCCAAAAGGTATTAGAAACGGTTGACCTAAAGCAAGGTAATTTTCTAAGCGTTGTTTTGATGGTATTGGTAGTTGGTATGATGGATTACAGTAGCTAAATACTTGAGGATTAAGGCGTAAGGAAGAAGCAAAATCGTGGTGGATTTTGATATCAGAGTTTGAAAAGTAATTCATAAGATCACGCATTGCTTTATCCTTTTGAAAGAATGATAGCCACTGAGATTAACAATCCGTTGTTATATAATTAAGGCTAACAATGAAGCGATATTATGAGTAGAAATTAATCAACTAATGCGCTTTAATCTTATAAATTAAACTTTATTTTTGTAAGGTTATTTTGTTGTCAGAATTTATATTATTTAAAAAATCCATAGTATCACTTACTCTTATTGCTACATGGCTAGAAATAAGAATTAAAAATGGAAAGGTAATGTAACTTTGGGAGGTCAAAATTTAATGATCATAAATCAAGATGAAAACACTTAAACTAATGAACGTAATGTGATGAACGCCTCTTTTATAAAATAATTACATTGATAGCTAGGGTGTAAGTGAATACATTTATTCACATAGCTTATAAAAACTATTAACTCTAAAAATAAAATATCACACCAATTTCAAACCATTTTTGAGACGTTTTATTTAAATAGAGGAAAGTCACATGGCTAAGTATCAATTTTTTTGCATCCCTAATAGCGATCGCAAGCAATATACCTTTCTTGATATGAGTTCAAGCACATTTCTACGAGAGAAAACCGCGATATTAGATCAAGGTTTTGAGGTCGAAGATGATGTCATCTATGCCGATACTCCAGAAGAAGCGGTTGAAAAATTCAAATCAAACTTTATTTATGCTGTTGATGAATATGGCAAAACGAATCCTAGCTATGGTTTTGCTGTGTTTTTCCAATCCCTTTATAAAATGATTTTTACTAAGAAAGTAAATAATAAATAAGAAGGGTGAGAGTTATGGATAACATATTGTTTGAATCGGAAAAATTTAAATTAACAAGGACGAATTTCACTTATCAAGGACATAAAGAAGAAATAGAAAATATCTTAAGTCTGAATGTTATTGAATGGAGTAAAAAAGATCGAATCAAGTATGGAATGGGGCTGGGTATTTTCAGTATTATTATGTTTTATACTATTGGTTGGTTTTTAATATTACCTGTACTTGGGGCTCTAAGTGAGGATTTTTCATCATATTTTGTTGAAGCAACAACGTCTGTCGTATTTATCTTTTTCAGTGTGTTAGGTTACCTTTCTCGTAAAGGGTATACATTAGAATTAGAACGCAGTAATGGGAACAAAGGTACGATTGGAAAGAGTATTAAACGGTCTGATTTTGACCCGTTGCTCTTGGCGTTTATGCAAGCTAAAGCATCAAAATAGGTCGTCGAATGATAACTGAAGATGGTGCATGAAAATCACCCCCTTTGAGTCAGGCACAATCCCGTTTACGAGAGATATGGAGATTGTGTCTGTTACAGGGTAAGAAAGAGTAAGTTGAGGGATTAAATAAAGGCTAATGTCGTCATTAATATAAGTAATTATTTGTTCTTGTTCATAGCCTGTTACTACACCAACCATCGCTCCTAAACGAAATGACAACTTCTGTATTTTAAGGTCATTATCCATTCTAAAGTTCCAGCCAATAAGAGTGGAGTTATTATTATAAGAATTGATAAAATGAGCAGCACTAAAGCCATTGTTAATGCTAAAACCAATCAGTTTATGATTTTCATTATAATCATAGTTTCGGTCTACATGATGGTTACTGTAGCCTAAAAAAGCAATTTGAAGTGACACTGCAGAAGCGCCAAATGAATATAAAAATAAACAAAAGCTACATATTGAAATCCATTTCATATTATTCCCTAAGTTAAGAGCTATGAAATATAATAATAGTCAGAAAATATTGATTTTGCTTAATTTTTGCTATGCAATAAAAATCACATGCCCACAAATACAGTACCAAATACAGCTTGTTTCGCTATAAAACCACTCTTGATGTTGACGGCAGCATGGGCAAACTAACTTATTCATATATCCTCTATCATTCTTATTATTTATAGATTCAGTATGGGATCTATTTATGTTTAATCAAACCAATATCTGGGTTCGTCGGGCTCATTTAGACGTAAGCAACATTTATATGTAATTGTTACAAATAATGGTCAGGATATTTGATTTTTCGTCGTATTTTTATGTGCAAATTGCTCATGATTTTGGCCGCAGTCACATTATATATACCTTGTTATGTTTAAAATGAGTGACCGAAAAGAAATTTGCTCAAGGAGGAGTTATGTTGATATCGGAAGGGTTAAGTCCACTAACAGAGTTGGTTATTTGGATGAGCTACGCAGTGACTATTGTTTTAGCAGTACTTGCTGTTGGTATCGTACTTGAACTCAATAAAAAGGAATAATCTTCCTTCTTATTTTATATAAAGCACCTTATTTTAGAAAGGTGCTTTTTTAGTTATGTATGAAGGGCTAACTTGTTTTAAATTGTGAAACTTGCTCTTTCATTTCTTCTGCTTGCTTTGCAACCTGTTGGATCTCTGTAAGGCAAGCTTGCGCAGAATGAATATTACTTTCGGTTAAATCATTGAGTTCTGTGATGGTCTGGCTAACTTCATTCGTTGTTGTATTTTGCTCTTCAATCGCAGATGCAATTTGGATTGATGAATCAGAAATCGTCGCCATATCAATAATTATTTTATTTAAGATAGCTTCTGCGCTGCTTGCTTTTTCTACTGAATTTTCACCTTGTATACTGCACTGTTCAATATTGGTGACGACTTTGTCTGTTTGGGTTTGAATTGATTCAATGATAGCTCGAATCTCTTCAGTGGATGCCTGAGTTCGAGTTGCAAGAGATCGTACTTCATCTGCAACAACAGCAAATCCGCGTCCTTGCTCACCTGCGCGAGCGGCTTCAATCGCGGCGTTTAGAGCAAGTAAGTTAGTTTGTTCAGCAATGCTTTGAATCATTTCGACAACACTACCCACCTGACCAACAAATTCACTTAAACGAGATATATCGGCTTGGCTTGAAGATAAGGTGCCAGATAGTTGAGAGATCTCTTGAGATGCGGCCTGAAGTACGGCTTGACCTTCGGTGGCATTTTGATGAGATTGGGTGGCATTGGTCGCTGCTGCTTCTGTGTTATTTGCAATTTCAGCAACGGTTAAGCTCATTTCATTTACAGCCGTTGCCATCATCATTGTATGTTGTGATTGCATGTCAAAATCGCGTAATACACCTTCTAATTGAGTTCGCATTTCTGATGCACTTCCAGCTAAGTTGATAGATTTGAGTTGAGAATCACCAACTAAAGACTGAATTTTGTCTAATAAAACGTTAAAGCTTAGACCAATTTGACTGATCTCATCATTACTCATATTTTCAGTGCGAAGCGCGATATTATTAGTGTCTGTAATTTTTTTTATTACATTGGCTTGGTTTGTAATACGACGAACAATAACTAAGGATAAAGCAATAGAAAGTGAGATTAGTGAAATAATTAATAGGGCTGAGACAATGTATTGTTGCCAGTTTAGATAAGTAAGATGCTCATTCACTTTTTCATCAAGTTCTTTGGCAAGCAAAGAGAAGTTTTGCTCTACCTCAGCAGAGTGTAAGCGAGTTTGTCCTTTTAGGCCTTGATCGTATTTTAACCCTAGCTTGGTTTTTTGTTGAATAATTGAGTTTGCATAAGAGGCTAAATTAAATAATTCCCCCGCATAATTTGCCGTTGTAATCGGTATACCTTTTGCGATGCTGTCATCAAAAAAGAGTATTCCCTCTAGTAAAGTGACGTTCTGTTGGCGAAACGCTTTAGAGAAAAGCCCTTTTCTATTATCGTAATATTTCCCGAGTAAGCCATCTTTTTGGGTAAGACCAAGCTCTTGATAGGCAGAGACTAAATTCATAAACGTTACTTTATATTCTTCAAGTTCATTTTGGATGATGTCTTTTCGATTAAGGACGATTCCAAAGCTATCAAGAATATGAGAAATTTCTTGGTTCTTGTTGATAAATACCTGAGAGTTTTTTTCAAAAGTGGAGAGGTATTTTAAATTCATTCGAGCCATAAAATCTTTTTCATTGCGGCGCATATTTAACAGGCTGATTTCTAATTCAGCTAAGTCGAGGCGAGCCTGACTCAGTTGGTTGGAGTCTTGAGTAATTTTATATGCATATCCAAGTGTAAAAATCATGCCTAGCACACCAACAAGGCACAAAGAATAAAGTATGTGTTTAATTTTCATCTAATGATTATCCATAATATTGATTATTTTGCGACCATACGTGCTATTTTGTTAATTATCAATAGTGAGAATGCAATGGTGTGACGTATTTGGCTAGTTTATGGTTTGGCGTGTAAAGTGGTTTATTTTATATATAGGCTTATTACTTTAAAGGGTAATTAATAAACTTGCCGTATATCATATAGATAATGTTTTTTAAATTATGCTATAGCTAAATGGCCTGTAAATAAGACCATTTAGTAAGGGGATTATATTTTTATTACAGAATTCGGTTATCACCACAGCTATAGGCAATGATTTGGCTTATTTCAGATAAACTACGACCAGATTCACTCTTCCATTGTGAAAATGCCTTATTTGCTGCTTGCTGTGCTCGTTTAGTATCTCGCCCGCTGTCTATAATTCCGCAATTACGTAAATGAGATTCTACATCTGATGATAAAATAAAAGTATCAACGCCCATTTGACGTAAAGCGTATGCACCAGTATTTCCGCCTAAACGTTTCCCGTTTTTCTTTAAATATCCCCATAGACCAGTAATGTCATCACTCGGCCAGTTTGCGACCATTTTTCCAAAAGATCCGTATTTAAGACTTGCAATATTAATCATCATTGCATTGGCAGGGACCGTCATTACTTTTGTTAAGTGGCGGATAATTCGAGGATCTTGGGCTTTCTTTTCCCATGCTTCATCAGGTTGAAGTAATAATGGTTGAATTCGAAATTGGAAAAACACATCTTCAAATTCTGGCCATTTTTTGCGAACTACATTCCATGAGATACCACATTGAAATACCTTTTCTGTAAATGCAGCCAACCAACGGTCATCTGGAATTGTCGCTATTTCTTGTGGAGATAATGGCTTATGCAGTAGTTGTTCTAATTGTGCTTCTCCACCCTTACGTTCTGCTGCTCGTTGGTAGATGGATTCAAATTTTTCGATTGTCATGGTGTTCTCATCTAAAAGAGGCGATGGGGAGATTGAACCATAAATGGCAATTTTTTTGTATGATTTGTAATGAATTTTTCTCCAATAACTTTTAACATTCCAAGAATGTTAAAATAATTTAAATTATACTGAAAAAAGAATAAATAAGGACAGACATGAAAATTGGAATCATCGGTTTAGGGGATATTGCGCAAAAGGCTTATTTACCTATTATTACTCAGCGTCAAGATGTTCACCCTGTATTTTGTACTCGAAATGCAGATACATTAAAACAGTTATCATCGAAATACAGAGTGGATCAGATTTGTCGTGATTACCAACAATTGCTTGGTATGGGGGTTGATGCGGTGATGATCCATGCTGCAACCAACGTTCATTTTGATATTGCTTCTTTTTTCTTAAAAAATGGCATTCCAACATTTGTAGATAAACCATTAGCCGATTCAGCTGAAGAGGTTGAACAACTTTACGCTATTGCTGCACAACAAAACCAACCACTTTATGTTGGTTTTAATCGTCGTCATATTCCGCTTTATAATCAGTCTTTACCTGAGCTTGCGAAGGGAAAAGTGGGAGATTTAAGATCGTTTCGTTGGGAAAAGCATCGCCACGATCTTCCTGGAGATCTTCGCACGTTTATTTTTGATGATTTCATTCATCCTCTTGATAGCATTAACCTTAATGCTCAATCATCAGTTGATGATCTTTATATTACTCATCAACAAAAAGGGAACCAGTTGTCGAGATTGGATGTGCAATGGCAAGCAGGGAACACACTTTTACATGCATCAATGGACCGAAATTTTGGTATTACTACTGAGCGAGTCTCAGCAAGTTATGATAACTGTGCGTATGAATTTTCCTCTTTTACAGAAGGGAAAGTGTGGAAGAATAGTAGCGAACAAAAACTTAACTTGAAAGATTGGACTCCGATGCTTGCTAGTAAGGGGTTTGATAATATGCTTAAAGATTGGATTACAGTGATTGAAAAAGGCAGTATGGCGACTCATGTTATTGACCGTAATATAGCAAGCCACCAGTTAGCTGAACGTATTTATCAAAAAATACGTAATCAAATTAAATAATCGCACTCAGATTTCGGGCACTTTACTTCTATAGAATAAAAGGAACATTCATGTCACTGGTTAATCAGCTCTCGCTTTTTATTGATGTTGTGCAACAAGGCTCATTTACTAAAGCTGCGGCATTACATGATATGGATAATTCGTCATTATCTAAGCAGATTAAAAAGCTAGAAACTGAGCTTGGAGTACAGCTGCTTAACCGTTCTACTCGTTCCTTCTCTTTAACTCCAGCAGGTGAAGAGATCTTAGAGCAAGCTCATAATTTAGTGAGCACTATTGGGCATGTGCAAACCATTGCTGATTCTTATCATGCAGAGCCAAAAGGACGTATCCGAATTACTGCGCCATTGCATATCGGACAACACTATCTGCAACCTGTAATTAGTCAATTTATGAAGCGCTATCCTGAAGTGGAGATCGTCCTTTTGATGGATGATAAACGTTCAGATATCATTTCAGATCACTTCGATGTGGCTTTTCGATTAGGTCGATTAGATGACTCGAGTTTAATCGCGAAAAAAATTGCAGATATTCGCGCTGTTGTATTAGCTTCCCATGATTTTATTGCTCAATATGGTGAGCCAAAAACACCTGAAGAGTTAGTGAGTCTACCTTCGGTAATTTACAGCAATGGTTCATTGACTGTTGATGTTGTTAGATGCAGTGAAACACCAGATTCAGGTGTGTTTAATAATTATAAAATGAAAGGAAATTACAAGGTGAATGATGTAAGTACTTTGCTTACAGCAGTTCAAGATGGGTTAGGTTACGCTACGATAGCATCATCTAACTTGGCTCGTTCAATAGACGAAATGCAATTAACGCCATTATTAACAAATTACACTATTTGTAATCAAGGGTTAGCGGTTTATGCTATCTACCCACACAGACAGCAAACAGCTTTAGTTCGTGAGTTTATTGCAGCCGTTCAATCTTATATTGGTGAATCACCACGCTGGGAGCAACACATCCCGAACTTTGACACCATGTACCAAATAAATAAGAACGTAATAAAAAAATAACCCCACTCAAAAAAGCAGGGTTATAGATTATTTTCAATAAGATAGGCTTACTTAGATTGCTTGATATTCAGGGTAATCAAGTAAGCCTTTTTCAGCCCCACCAAATAACGTGCTTGGCTCGTGATTTGCTAATGGGTAATCGTTTTTGATGCGGCTTGGTAAATCAGGATTGGCAATAAATGGACGACCAAAGCCAACCATATCTGCAACACCACTGATCAATGCTTGCCCAGCTTTATCTGTATTATAACGGCCAGCATAAATAATGGTTCCTGTATAAGCTTCACGAATCGCTTGTTTAAATTCTGACGGTGTATCTGGCGCATCGTCCCAATCAACTTCAGCAATGTGCATATAAACCACATTTAGGTAATCGAGTAAAATAGCTGCAGCAGTGTAGGTTTCAACCGGTGCCTTATCTACTGTGCCATTGAGTGATGTAAATGGCGCGAGACGAACACCTACACGATCAGTGCCAATAGCATCGACCATTGCTTCAATAACTTCGCCTAAAAAACGTAGACGATTTTCTATACAGCCACCGTATTCATCATCACGATTATTTGCTTCTGAATCGATGAATTGATTAATCAAGTAGCCATTAGCCGCATGAAGTTCAACACCGTCAAAGCCAGCTTCAATTGCATTTAATGCCGCTTGACGATACTCAGCGACGACATTTTTAATATCTTGTTTTGTCATTTCACGTGGTTCAACAACATCAACAAAACCGGGCTCATCAGTACCGTTATCGATAAATACTTTTACATTCTCTGCTTTGATAGCCGAAGATGAAATTGGCTGTTGACCACCAATGTTGTCTGGGTGTGTTACACGACCGACATGCCAAAGCTGAGCAAAGATAGCTCCGCCTTTTGCGTGGACAGCGTCAGTTACTTTTTTCCAACCTGTGATTTGTTCTTGAGAGTAAATACCCGGAGTCCATGCATAGCCTTGAGCCATTGCTGATATTTGAGTTCCTTCAGCAATAATAAGGCCAGCACTTGCTCGTTGAGCGTAGTATTCAGCCATCATATCGTTAGCAGCATTACCAGGTTGGCTTGCACGAGAACGCGTCATTGGTGGCATTACAATACGGTTTTTAAGTGTAAGGTTACCAAGTTGCATTGGTTGGAAGAGTGCGTTTTTCATTGGTAGATCCTCTTATTTTACTCATAAATGGGTTCGCAAATTTTAAAAGAGGATATCGTGTTGGATGATAAAACTGAAATTATGATTTTTTATCGATTTAATAATGTTCTGTTATTATTTATTACGGTGAACACAAAAAAGGTCAGACATCTGTCTGACCTTCTATTTCTATGATTAGCACATAGGACTGCTTTGTATATTATAGAACAGTAATTACGTCTTCCATTGGTAGACGTGCTTTTGGAAGACCGTAGTTATAATCTTCAACGTCTTTGTGGTAACCCAGAGCAAGAGCAAAGTCACAAACGTAACCATCAAGCTCATCTTTAAATGTTTCGCCAATTAGCTGTGCATCAACGCCTTCCATAGAAGTAGAAGCGATACCCATACGAGCAAGCGTATGTAGTGTGTTGCCTAAAGCAATGTAAGATTGTGCTTTAGTCCAATTGCCGTTAAAGCCAGTTTCATCAGTATTTAATTCAACAAAACCGTACGCACCATCAAGCATATCGTTGTAACGTTCAGCAGGAAGGTGGCCTGAACTTACTTCTGCATCAACCACTTTTCTGTATTGGTCTTTATCAAACTTAGGGTTGTGTGCAAATAAAATCGTATGTGATGCTTCTTTTGCGTGCGGTTGGTTAAATTGGAACATGTTCGCGAATGTACCGTGGAAACGCTCTTTAGCTTCATCACTTTCAAGAACGATGAATTTCCAAGGCTGAGAGTTAATTGAAGACGCTGATAAACGGATAGCTTCTTTAATCACATCCATATCTTCTGCAGAGATGCGTTTAGTTGCATCGTATTTTTTAGCTGTGTAACGAGAGTTTAAATCGGCAATAATTGGATGAGTCATATCTACTTCCTAAAATAAGATGAACAAAAGCACAAGACAGAACATCCGTCTAACGCGTTGTTGATGAAAGTAATATAAATAAAACGAAGCAAGAGAAACAGAGCGTATTTATCCAATGACTATGGAACAAAAATACCATAATCCATTAAATTGAAAAATACCGAGATAAAAAAGGCCAGTAGCTTATGCTATTGGCCTTAATATTATTTACAAATAATGAGTGTAAACTAAATGTAAGTAGATAAACTATAGAGCTGCTTTTTTCGCTTCAGCAATCCAAGCATCGAATTGAGTACGGTTTGCTTTTATCCAACCGTTTACGTGTGATTCGATATCTGCGGTACTGTTTTTCCCTTTACTCATCATCATATTTTGAGCACTTACATCATTGATATTCAATTTAATGATTTCAAATAATTTTGCTGCTGATGGGTTCTGTGCTGCAAACTCTTTGTTTGCAATAATACGCATAGAGTTCATCTCAAAACCGTAGTTCTTACCGTTAGATAACGTAGTATCAATGTTCTTACGATCTCCAGGTAATGCAGAGAAAGGAACTTCCAACCATGTTACATCTTTATTAGGAACAAGCACGCCACTCACCCAGTAAGGAGTCCAAGTGTAATAAAGGATAGGCTCGCCATTCTTATAACGTGAAATCGTATCAGCAATGATGGCTGCATAATTACCTTGGTTATGAGTTACCGTATCTTCAAGTTGGAATGCAGATATTTGGTGTTCAATAACCATTTCACAGCCCCAACCTGGGTTACAGCCTGTTAGATCTGCTTTACCATCACCATTAGCATCAAATAACTTAGCAATTTTAGGATCTTTTAATTGACCGATATTCGTAATGCCGTATTTATCAGCGGTTTTCTTATCAATTAAATAACCTTGAGCAGCACCACTAACGTATTGACCTTGACGAAAGAACTTATCATCACCACCAGACATTTTGTATTTATCAGCATGAAGAGGGAACCAACCAACAGCTAAAAAAGTAGCATCGCCTTTTGCGATAGAGGTATAAGCAACGTTGTAATCCACTTCTTTTGTAGGTAATACATCATAACCAAGCTCTTCAAGTGCGCGGTTTACAATCGATGTTTGGAATGTCTCTTCAGCAACAGTAGATTGAAGTGCTTGAACGGTTACCCCTTCGCCAGGAAGTTTCTCTGCCCAAACATTCGTTGATAGAGCGAGTGTTGAAACGATACTTACTGTTAGTGCTTTCTTCCATGAATTAATCATTCTTATTTCTCCTTAAGTTTTAGTTCTGGTTTTTGTTCTTTCTTTTGAGCAAAAATACGTAGCAGGATAGAAACGGGTCCCATGTGATACCAACGCAGTTTAGTGTTACCTGCATTGACACCTAATACTTGAGTTATTCGGTCAAGTAAGATGGCAAGAATAACAATGCCTAAACCACCGACAGCAGCAAGCCCCATATCTAAACGGCCGATCCCTCGTAATACCATTTGACCTAAACCACCAACGGCAATCATTGAGGCGATAACTACCATTGATAGCGATAGCATTAAGGTTTGGTTTACACCTGCCATAATTGTTGGCAGTGCAAGAGGGAGTTGAATTCGGTACAGCATCTGTTTTTTATTCGCACCAAATGAATGGCCCGCTTCGATTAACTCTTCTGGTACTTGTTGAATACCAAGAATGGTTAAACGGACAACAGGTGGCAGTGCGAAAATAATGGTTACAACAACGCCCGGAACATTACCAATACCAAACAACATAACGATTGGAACTAAGTAAACAAAAGCGGGGGTTGTTTGCATGGCATCGAGTATTGGTCGAATAAATTTTGCAGCCGTTTTACTTCTTGCTAGCCAAATTCCCATGGGCAGGCCAATAAGCAGACAGAAAAAGACCGAAGTCATAACCAAAGCAAGAGTTGTCATTGCTTGAGACCATGCGCCGATAAGACCAATAACTAACAAGGATACAGCGGTTGATACGCCAAGTTTAAAGTTAGAAAACTGCCATGCTAATAAAAATAAGATAAGTAGCATGAAAGGGGCAGGCGTAGAAACTAACGTGGTTTCAAATGAACTCAAGATAAAATCGATAGGAACACGAATTGCTTGGAATAATGGGCGTCCATGTTCAACTAACCAATTCAAGCCTGATTCAACCCAAGTATCAACGGGTAGAACGGCTTCTTCAAATGGGTTCAAAATATCAAAAGGTTTGGTTTCAACTACTTCGCTGTTGAGCCAATCTGCCGTTGTTGATGTATCGCCAGTTTGACCCCAAGGATCAGCACTTGGTGCTGTTGTCGTTTGTGACCATGGGTCATTATTTGTTTGAACTGATGACATCGTTCTACCCCTTATCTAACGTCTGAAGTAGTCGTGATTTCGTCACAACACCAAAATAATTGCCATTCTCATCAACCACAGGTACCGAATAAGGTACATCTGCAACAACACCTAAAATGTCATTAATCGGTTGGTTTGGTTTGAGTGTTAAACCCTCAGGTAGCTGTGCACTGATAAGAGAACGGTTGTCGTTATGAGCTTCACCAAGAGAGTCGACAGAAACAATGCCAGAGTAGAGACTGCTTTTATCTACGACAATGCCGTATTCTCTGTCGTTATCCATTAAGTACTGAAGGGCAGAAGCTGGACCATCATGTTCTGATTTTTTAAACATCGCCGCTGGTTTTTTACGAGCAATGTCTTTTGCTGTTAAAACATTAGCGACATTAACACCACGGAAAAAGGCTTCTACATAATCATTAGCAGGATTATTAAGAATATCGTCAGGAGTCCCAACTTGAACGACTTCACCATTTTGCATGATGGCAATTCTATCCCCGATACGCATTGCTTCATCCAAATCATGGGAGATAAAGACAATAGTACGTTTATCATCATTTTGGAGACGAATAAGTTCATCTTGCATTTCTGTTCTGATCAAAGGATCAAGCGCAGAGAAGGCTTCGTCCATTAATAGAATGTCTGGGTCACAAGCCAATGCTCGTGCTAAACCAACACGTTGTTTCATACCACCTGATAATTCATCAGGGTAAGATTCAGCGTAAACATCCAGTCCAACTCTTTCTAATGCACTTAATGCACATTGTTTGCGTTTTTCAATATCAACACCAGCAAGCTCTAAACCAAAAGCAGCATTTTCGATGACTGTCATGTGTGGCATTAGGGCGAAGTTTTGAAAAACCATTGAGATGTTATTGCGGCGGACTTGGCGAAGCTCATCTTCAGAGATGTGAGCAATGTCTTTACCTCTAAGGAAAACATTACCTTTGGTCGGTTCGATGAGTCGATTTAGGAGGCGAACTAAAGTGGATTTACCTGAACCAGATAGGCCCATAATGACGAAAATTTCACCTTCTTGAATAGTGAGAGAGACGTCATTAACACCAATTGTTAATCCTGTTTTTTCAAAAACGTCATCTTTATTTGCGCCTTCATTAATCATTGAAAATGCGCGATCAGTGTCCTCTCCAAACACTTTATACAGTCCCTTAACTTCCAGTATGGGATTCATTTTTTAATTCCTTTGATTGAAAAATCATTAGTACTATAATTAAATTGACATTGTTTATCAAGGGTTCCTGTACGGTAAAGTTACGACTACTCTTCTTTTCTTGTTGTTTATAATAAAAAAAACAACACTTGTATTTGTTCTAACTTGTTGTTTTGTTGTTATTTTCTGTGTTTTTATCGTATATTCCATAATTGAGCATTATATTTTTTGTGAACATGAGGTAACAAGTTTATTATTGAATGAATAAGTGGCAGGTATGGTGTCTTTTGTAATTTAGTTCGAGTACGAACTAAAAGTGTGTAACTGTTCTTTAACCGCTTCAGATTACGGATATTACTCTGGATTGATATGGTTATGGACAGACAAAAGTTTGAGAGGGTAGTGAAGTGACAGGGAAGTCGTGATGGGTAAAATAAATGTTGCGGTTTTGGCCAAGGGTTAGTGAGGCACTAACCCTTATTGCTATCTATGCATTAGTCTTGTGATTTCTTAGGTTTTCTTTTCTTATACACCACACAGAAATTTCCACGTTTAGTTCGGCATTTAGAGCAACGCTCGCAGTCAACTTCTGCTCGGTTACCTTCTTTCCAACGTTTAATCAGTTGAGGCTCTGCAAGTAGAGGGCGTGATAAGGCAAAATATTGGATATTGGTATTCGCCAACATTGATTCCATGGCCGCAATGTCTGTTAGTCCACCAACCGTGATCACGGGTACGGAAATATCTTGGCTGATCGCATTACCATATTCATGAAAATAGCCTTCTTCTTGAAGCGTGTAGCCATCAAAAGATTCACCAATCATGGTGCTTGCATTACCGTGAATATTTCCTGAAATGATGATGGCATCAACGCCAATTTCTTCCAGTTTTCTACAGATAATGCGAGTTTCATCAAAGGTTAATCCGCCTTCAAAAAACTCAGATGCAGTGAGCTTAACTAAGATAGGGAAGCCATTACCAACCCGTCTTCTGATCTCGGCGTAAATCTCTAATAAGAACCTCATGCGATTATCTAAGCTACCACCGTATTCATCTTCACGACGGTTGTAATATGGGCTTAAAAATTGGTTAATGAGATAGGTATGTGCAGCGTGGATCTCTACGCCATCAAAGCCGGATTCTTGTGCTCGCTGACTTGCTTGAGCAAAAGCCGTAACGATGTAATCGATTTCATCTTTCGTCATCGCTTTGCCCAAGGTCTTTGTGCCTCTTTCACACACTTTACTTGGTGCAAATATAACTCTTTCACCTACATTGTAGGTTGTTTTTGTGCCGCCATAGGCAAGCTGCATGACGATTTTAGAATCATGAGTATGTACTAATTCGGTTAGCTTTTTATATTCAGCAATAAAAGAATCGTTATACATTCCCATCATGCCAGCATTTGGTTTTTCTTCTTCCACAATGTTTGCATAACCGGTAACAATAAGTCCGACTTCACCCTTAGCGAGTTCTTCGTAGATATCATATAGTTTATCGGTCATGTGACCGTCTTCGGTCGCCATGTTTTCCCATGTTGCGCTTCGCATAAAGCGGTTTTTTAATTTCATATTGCCAATATGGGTTTCAGTAAACAAAGTGCTCAAGTGTCATCCTCTTTAATTATGTTTTTCTGGTCACCAGAAGACTAAAAGGACAAAAAAGAACAGCCGTACACTCATTGGCAGGGCTGTTCTTTTTTTGTGCATTTTCGTCAGGTTTGATGAATCGTCGTCAATATAACCGACAATATAACTAAAAATCCTTAATCTATATTAAGAACCAGTCATATCGATGAGGGAATGCTTCTGATTGCTTGTCTTTTATTCAATTTTTTATAAATTTATCAGTTGGTTATATATGAGATTTTTATGTCATTTTTTGACCTCTATTTTTGAAAACTTATGTTGCACGAGATTTGCCGCAAACTTCTTGGTGTTTTAATCGTTGCTGTGTATGTTTACTCAATATTACTGAATAAGTACCGAAGTAACTTATTGATACTTATTCGATGCAGCAGTCACGAGGCAACAGATGAATACGATTAAACAACCAAAAGGGATATTCCATATTATTGCAATACAGATGTGGGAATTCTTTAGCTATTACGGCATGCGCTCTTTATTGATTCTTTTCTTAACGGAAAAGCTATTAATGTCAGACCAACATGCCTATGCCTTGTATGGTGCGTATACATCACTTGTGTATGTAACACCTATTATTGGTGGTTATTTAGCAGATAAGTACCTTGGTAATTACTGGTCAGTGGTTCTTGGTAGCTTGCTTATGGTTGGTGGGCACTTTGTATTGAGCATTCCAAGCAGTGATCACTCGACATTGTATTTAGCCTTGTCACTTATTATTTGCGGTTATGGCTTCTTTAAAACCAATTCTAGTTGTTTGTTAGGTGAACTTTATCAAACCAAAGAGCAAGAGCATGGGCGTGAAGCCGGTTTCTCTATCTCTTATATTGGTGGCAATATTGGCTCAATGATTGCGCCTATTTTATGTGGTTTCGCTGCAATGAAATGGGGTTGGAATGTTGGCTTCTCATTGGCCGGTATTGGTATGTTTATCGGTTTGTGTGTGTTTATCTCAGGCCGTAAATACTTTAGCCACGTAAGCCAACCAAATATGCCAGCGTTAAAGAAAAAAAGTGCCGGTATTCCACATTGGTCTTTATTGATCGCAGCAGTTGCAGTAGCAACGCTAGGTTTAGTCTTTGTGCTTAAAAACCTATGGGCAGGGTATATTTTATTTGTTATCTGTCTAATGTCTTTGGTTCATATCATTAATCTATATCGTAAAAGTGATGCAGAAGATCGTCAAAAGCTAAATTCAATCATGTACTTCATGTTATTTGGTACGGTTTTTTGGGCATTCGATCAGCAGGGTGGTAGTTCTATCAGCTTGTTCATTGAGCGTAACATTAATACTAATATTGGTGGCTTTACGATCCCAACGGCTTTTTTCCAAGCGATTAACCCAATTGCAGTTATTGTTGGTGGCGCAGCGGTTGCTTGGTTATGGAAAATTCTGGATTCAAAAAGTATCTCTGTAAGAACATTAACTAAGTTAAATATTGGTCTTTTATTATTAACCGCAGGGTTTAGCTTAATTACATTGTCTTCTAAATTAGCGATGGCCAGCGGTGAAACCACCTTTGTTTGGTTAATGGTTGGCTTGTTATGTATTGGGGTCGCCGAGCTGTTTATTGATCCAGTGGCCCTTGCTGCGATTACACGACTAAACCCACAAGGTGCAACAGGAACATTAGCAGGTATCTACATGCTTGCAGGGGGATCTGTAGCTAACTATTTAGCGGCTGATATTGCACAGTTTACCTCAACAGATACTGGAGCAAATGCAGGCACATTGGATCTGATTGTGTCAGCGACTCAATATCACCATGTATTTCAAAGTATCCTATTTGTGACGGTAGGCGTATTTGTACTTGGCATGCTGGTTGATTTTAAACACCGTAAACAAGCCGCAATGTAATTCTTCTTATGAGCAACAACAAATCATGGGGTTTGTTGTTGCTTCTATATCCTCTTTATCGCTTCTATTCTCTTTCGTCTTTGTAAGTCCTTCATTTATATTTCTTAAATTTCGCTCTGCATTAAAAGTCATTTTAAGTTGTCATCACTATGTCAGTAAAATTTGTTACTAAATGTTTCTTAGTGTTTCATTTTGTAAGTTGTTGATTAAATGAGACCTTATTGATGGTTCCAAAAATAGCATTTTAGATTTCATTTATGGCTAGTGATAACTAAATGTTAAATAAGTAAGTTGGTTGTGTAATTAGTAAAAAAGCATAAAAAAAATAGCAAACCACAACATACACAAGGATTTATTTATGTCTAACTTGAATGTATTCAAGCAGCCTAAGCAGTTTTATTTAATCTTTTCTATCGAGTTTTGGGAGCGTTTTGGCTTCTACGGTATGCAAGCCATTTTAGCTGTTTATTTGGTTAAAATTTTAGGAATGTCAGAGTCTGAGTCTTTCATTCTTTTTGGTGCATTCTCAGCATTAATCTTTGGCTCTGTAGCCATTGGCGGTTGGGTTGGTGATAAAGTCATTGGCACCAAACGAACCATCACACTCGGCGCGTTAATATTAACCATAGGTTACGCACTCTTAGGTGTTTCAGCATCAGCTGGTAATATTGGCGGTTCAGGTCTTATCTATGTTGCAATGGGCTTCATTACTATGGGTAATGGTCTATTTAAAGCAAACCCATCAAGCCTACTTGCTAAAGTATACGATCAAGACGATAAGCGTTTAGATGGCGCATTTACCATGTACTACATGGCGATTAACCTTGGCTCATTCTTCTCAATGTTACTTACCCCATGGATAGCAAGTCAGTTTGGCTACGGCATGGCGTTTAGTGTCAGTGCCGTTGGTTTGATCATTACCGTGATTAACTTCTTAATGTGTTCTCGCATGGTAAAAGGGGTAGGCTCAGAACCTGATCTAATTGCTGTAAATAAAACGCGGTACTTAGGCGTTGTAATTGGTGCCGTTGCATTGAGCTTCTTGTGTTCAGTACTGCTGCAACATCTATTTTATGCTCACGCTATTTTAGTGGTTGTTGGTATTACGATTGTTGTTCTTTACATGAAAGAAGCGTTCAAAATACAAGGCCTAGAACGCGCGAAAATGCTCGTTGCATTCGCATTAATGCTGCAAGGTGTTGTGTTCTTCGTTCTTTACTTTCAAATGCCAACGTCGTTGAACTTCTTCGCAATTCATAATATCGAGCATAACTTGTTTGGCTTATCTGTTGCGCCAGAGCAATTCCAAGCGTTAAACCCATTCTGGATCATGATTGCGAGCCCAATCCTAGCCATCGCCTATAACAACCTAGGTGAGCGCTTTGCAATGCCATACAAATTCGCATTTGGCATGGTGCTGTGTGCCTTATCTTTCCTTGTTCTAAAATTTGGCGCAAGCTTTGCAAACGCAGATGGCATCATGAGCTCAAACTGGTTAGTCGCTTGTTATGCTTTCCAATCATTAGGTGAGCTACTGGTTTCTGGTTTAGGTCTTGCGATGGTGGCACAACTTGTACCACAACGCATGATGGGGTTTGCGATGGGGATGTGGTTCTTAACCTCAGCAACTGCCGCTGTTATTGCAGGTTGGGTTGCAGCATTGACTACAGCTCCTGCAGGTTTAACAGATGCAAACCAAACATTAGCTATCTACAGCGATGTGTTTGGCAAAATTGGTTACGCAACAGCTATCGTAGCGGTAATTACACTAATGATTGCACCTAAGTTAACACGCATTATTCGTGGTGAAACAACAGGGCAAACAGAAGCCGCTAGCGCGTAATAAAAAAGAGCATCAGCTTAATTTAATCCAGTTGATATAAAAAGAAAGCCAGTGTTATTTCCTGATAAAGGTGAATACGCTGGCTTTTTTTGATCTCGCCTATAAATACGACCAACACTTTATACAGGAAATCACAATCCAGATTAAAATAAGACAAATTTTACTAAGCATTTAACAAGGACAATAAATGAAAATCAAAGCAGGATTGTGTCTGCTACTTGCTATGGCCTCTTTTAACAGTGTGGCCTCAGAGCGAAGCGATAAAGCGTGGGAACTTGTGGATCACGGTGCGTTATTAATTGATGTACGCACTCCTAACGAATTTAACCAAGGACACGTAAAGGGAGCCGCAAACCTTCCTTTAAACACCGTGAATACCGCCTTTGCAGACATAGATAAAAACACCCCAATTGTAGTGTATTGCCGCAGCGGTAATCGTTCAGGGAAAGCCATGAGTTACCTACAACAAGAAGGCTTTACTCAAGTACACAATGGTGGTGGTTTAGATGAAATGCTCTCAAGCCAACCGACAAAATAAATAACATTTAGAGTTCATTAAAAGATTATTGCTTAAAATATATTCACCTAATACAAAGTCCTTTAAAAATAGCGACAAAAAAGCGTATTTATCTTTTCATTGTAGCAACCTATAAGTAGGCTTAGCTTCACATTTAAGACGCGCTTAGACGTCGCTATTACTTTTAAAGGACTTGCTATGATTTTAGATATCTCAATGTGGATTTGGTTGCCACTCTCCCTAGCCATCATATTTGCTTTTGCTCATCAAACCAAACCCAGTTTAGCTCTGCTTGCTATTAGCTTAATCGGCGGATTAATAGAACAAAGACTCAATATAATAGGCTTAGTTGCCCTTATTGTTGGCCTCTTTATCGCTTATAAAACCCCAAGCCTAGAGCGCAAATGGCAGATAGGAGCTTACCTATTTCTCTTCCTTTGGTGTATCGCTCTTTTCCTACACCTAATACCAGGGTTTACCAATGCCAAAGTGCTTGATGCGGTTATTACTGGCCCACAAAGCATCCCTTTTTCAATGTACTTAAACCTAGATAAGCCATTCATCTTTTTTGGATTGCTACTCGCTTATCCTGCAATTTTAGGAAATAAGGTGACGTTGAATAAAAAAGCTATTCTACTCACCGCGATTCCATTATTTAGTTTATTACCAATAGCATGGGGATTAGGCGCTTTACAACCAGAGCTAACTATCCCTAATTGGTGGTGGTTATTTGCGTTAAATAACTTACTGCTTACTTGTGTAGCAGAAGAAGCCTTTTTCCGTGGTTTTGTGCAGCAATCATTAAGTAAACAATTTGGTTGGATAGCAGGCGTAGCAGTGGCAAGTCTATTATTTGGTTTAGCACACATTGGCGGCGGTTTACTCTTGGTTGCTTTTGCTACGCTAGCGGGTGTTGGTTATGGCTTGGTTTATCACTACAGTTCACGTTTGTGGGTTGCTGTGCTATTCCACTTCTTATTTAATTTTGCTCATCTATTGTTCTTCACCTACCCAATGATGAAATAAAAAACAGAGGCGCTCTTCATACTTACAGACAGAGCGCTTTCAGTTTTACTTGACCGCTACAGAACTTGGATCTAATGTGCCATAAAATAATAAAAATATCCTAGTCAGAGGTTTATATGAAAATAGAAGCGATTGGTAAAATTCAAACCGAATCTATTGAACGAGACAGAAGCCAAGAAGAGCTTAAAAACAGCATCAGTAATATGAAGATGCAAAACGAAGGCGTGTACGATCAGCAAGCCATCAAGTTCGCAATGAAGCGAGGTGAGCTAAAAGAAAAAGAGATTGAATCAAGAGTAAACCGCTTAAAAGTCTACATGGACCAACAGCGCAATTTAAACAACGTAATGTAAGCACCCTTCGGGCAACCTGCTTTATCTCGCGAATTGGGGTTGCTCATTCTTCGTAAACCCCAATGGCTCAACCAAGCCACAAAACGCTTCGCTGTGTCTTGGCCCTACGGGTCACAATCAGGGCTAGGTATTTTTATGAAATATAGAGCAAGTTTAATAGGTTTGACTATTTAATTATGCTTACTGCCTTTATTATAAGGTAATCATTTTTAGGTATATAAAATTTTAAAGGCTAACAGTGAAAGCATCTGGAATATATGAACAGCTTATAACTCAGCTTGTTGAGAAAAAATTGGAAAGTAATTCTAATGATTTTTATATCGGTAAGCGGAGCTTAGAAAAAGAGGAAGCCGCTATTTGGGTTACTCGTTTTTTAAGTCATCTAATTGAAAGAGTAATGGCGTGTATTCCAGATAATAATGATAGTCGAATATATGAACAAATCTCATTAGCTAACCGTATGATTCATTGGTTGAGTGAACACATTAATGATGATGATTTTATTTCTGAAAATCTATTGGATACTCAAGGGCGAATTTTAACTGCGTTATTTGATAAGGCGGATCCAATAGCAGCTGATCTTACTAAGTATGCAGAATCAATCATGCCAGAAACAGGACTAACTCATAGTGAGCTTTTTTGTGGCAGCAATGTTGGCGTTTCATTAGAAAGTGAGATTAAGCGTGAAATACAGTCTGCTGATGAAATATATTGGTTAGTATCATTTATTAAATGGACAGGTATCCGTATTTTTAAAAAGGAACTTGAAAATTTTACTAGAGCAGGTAAAAAATTACGAATCATTACTACTTCATATATGGGAGCTACAGATGCCAAAGCCGTTGAATTTTTAGCTTCGTTGCCTAATACCCAAGTAAAATTAAGTTACAATACTCAACGTGAACGATTACATGCAAAATCATATCTTTTTAAACGAAATACTGGTTATCACACAGGTTACATTGGCTCATCAAATCTATCCTATTCAGCTTTAACTAAAGGTCTTGAATGGAATTTGAAAATCACGTCACAAGAAATTTCTCAGGTAATTGATAAAAGTCTAAAGACGTTTGAAACCTATTGGGAATCAGCAGATTTTGAATTATTTGATGGTCAGAGTGAAAGTAAGGAAAAATTGAATCAAGCTTTACAAGAAGCTCGAGGTGGGAAAGGATTACCGGTCTCTAATTTTTATTTTGATATAACACCACACTCACATCAACAGCGGATACTTGAACAGCTTCAAGCAGAAAGAGATATTCATCAGCGCTATAAAAATTTAGTAGTTTCAGCGACTGGAACAGGTAAAACAATCATTTCAGCATTTGATTTTGAACGTTATTATAAAGCTAATCCAGAAGCTAATTTTTTATTTATAGCACACAGAGAAGAGATTTTAAAACAAGCACAAGGTGCATATAGAGGTGTATTGAAAAATAGTTCTTTTGGTGAACTATGGGTAGGTAATTATAAGCCTACTAGCTATAAGCATTTATTTACTTCAATTCAAAGTTTAAACAATAACCTAACAAGCTTAGGGTTAAGTCCAAGTTATTATGACTATATCGTAATAGATGAAGTTCACCATATTGCAGCTAGTTCTTATCGGTCTGTTTTAGAACACTTTTCTCCAAATATATTACTTGGACTAACGGCTACGCCTGAAAGACAAGATGGAGCTGATATCCTAAGTGATTTTGGTGGCGTAATAGCTGCTGATATTCGTTTACCTGAAGCGATCAATCAAAGGCTTCTGACTCCATTCCAGTATTTTGGTATAGATGATGATACTGATATATCGGCAGTTCCTTGGGTAAAAGGTCGATATGATATTGCTGAATTAACTCATGTATATACTCATAATGATCAGCGTGTATCTCGTATTATTCAATCATTGAATGAGATTGTTACTGATATTACACAAATGCGAGCATTAGCTTTTTGTGTTAGTAAGAATCACGCTAAATATATGGCCCAAAAATTCAGTCTATATAATATTCCCTGTGGTGTTCTTACATCTGACAATCGTAATGAGCGAGAATTGCAACTTCAGAGATTGAAATCTAAGCAAATACATGTGCTTTTTGTCGTTGATATGTTTAATGAAGGTGTAGATATTCCTGAATTAGATACTTTACTTTTCTTACGACCAACAGAGAGCCTAACTGTATTTTTACAACAATTAGGACGTGGTTTGCGTTTAACAAAAGGTAAAGAGTGTTGCACTATTTTAGATTTTGTTGGCAATGTGCGTCCGGATTATGATTTTACTCATAAATTTAGTGCATTGATGGATAGGACAACACAATCGATGGCGAAAGAAATCAAACAAGGATTTCCTCACCTCCCTCTTGGTTGTCGTATTGAGTTACAAGAAAAATCCCAAGCAATTATCCTGAAGAGTATTAATCAAGCAATATTAAATAAAAATAAACTTCTGAATTTAATAAGAAATTTTTCGAATGTAAGTAGTTTACCTTTAACGTTATCTAATTTTTTAGTTATTTATCCTCATATAAACCTAGAAGACATCTATAAAGTCAAAATTGGTAAATGTGGAGGGTGGCAAGCATTATTGCTTGAAAGCCGTGGATTATCCTTAGATAAAAAAGAATTAGATATTTACACTGCTTATTATCGGGCTATTAATAATCGCTTACTCATTTGTACATCACTTTCATACTTGAACTTTGTTAAATATGGTATTGAAAATGAATTTAATTGGGACCTCTATCAGGTTGAAGACTGTAAAAAAGGTTTAATGTCTTTAATGCTACATTATGATTACTGGGATAAATCAGGCCAGCACTGTGGATTTAGTGAACTTTCTGATAGCTTTAAGAAAGTTAGACATACTGAACTACAAAAAGAGATATTAGAAGTCGTTCAACTATTAATTAAGAGATTAAATGTAAATGAATTTAGCATGACTCCTTTTTCAAAGCTTGTAGCTAATGTAGTTCCTTTAAATATGCATGCTCGCTACCCTAAAGAGCATATATTGGTTGCTTTTGGTGATAGTTCATTTGAAAAGAAATCATCAAGTAGAGAAGGTGTTTTAAGTATTAAAAATGCAAATACTGAACTTCTTTTTGTGACATTAAATAAATGTGAAAAACAGTTTTCTGTGACAACGATGTATCATGATTATGCTATCAGCGATACCTTGTTTCATTGGCAGACTCAGAATAGCGCTAAGCCTCAATCTGGTCGAGGATTGAGCTATATACAGCAAGCTCAAACAGAAAAAACCTATGTTTTATTTGTGAGAGAACAAGCTAAAGATGAGTTTGGACGAACTATGGGGTTTGTTAATTTTGGTCCCGTTGATTTTGTTAAATATGAAGGGAGTCAACCAATGAACATAACATGGAAACTAAAGCATCCAATGCCTGCTTACATGTGGCATGATACCGCGAAACTTTCGATAGGTTGATAAGGCAGTACATAACAGTCATGAAGAACATTCAATTCTATAATCAACATTCAGAAGAGCTACTTCAACATTACACATCAGTAATGTTTGAAGAAGTTCATGCTAGTTGGAAACTATTCTGGCCATTTTCTGGTGAGAAAATTTTGGATGTGGGGGCAGGTGTTGGTCGAGATGCCAAATGGTTCTCAGATCAAAAATGTACTGTTATTGCGTTAGAACCCGCGAAGAAAATGCGAGATTTAGGTAAAAAATACACAGGCGAGCAAGTGCAATGGTTGGATGATTCATTACCTGAATTGAGCCATACCATCGGATTAGGTATGCGCTTTGATGTAATTTTAGTTAGCGCAGTGTGGATGCACATTCCACCTAGTTCCCGGGCTCGTGCTTTTCGAAAGCTTTCTAATCTTCTTGCTCCAAATGGCCGTTTGGTTATCAGTTTACGTCATGGTGATTTTAGTGATGGAAGAAACTCGTATTCATGTTCAACTGATGAATTAGCTCAATTTTCAAAAGATGCTTGTTTACATACTCGTTTAGTTACAGATATTGAGCCTGATGCGTTAAAACGTGGTGAGGTTCAATGGCAAACCATTGTGATGAGTTTACCTGACGATGGTTCAGGTGATCTTAATAAAGTCCGTCATATCATTGTTAATGACAGTAAAAGTTCAACCTACAAATTAGCACTACTGCGTGTGTTATTGCGTATTGCAGATGCTCATTCTGGTTGTGTGATGGATAGGACTGATGGCGAAGTTTCTATTCCGTTAGGGCTAGTTGCTCTTTATTGGATTAAAGCTTATAAACGATTAATTGATGTCGGAAATATCCAGCAAAACAGCAATACTAAAAAAGGCCTAGCATTTATAACTGAAGACGGGTGGGAGAAACTGACTCATTTATCGGCGGATGATTTAGCTATTGGCGCTGTATTTTGTAATGAAGACGCAAAAGCCTTACAAAAAGCAATACAAGCGACGATAAAAACTATGAAAGATGGACCTATTAAGTTTATTTATTCAGGCTCTTTAGAAGATAATAATCAAGAGTTTTCTACAGTAACCCCTTCTAAAAGACGTAAAGTTGAATCAAGTATCGTGCTCGATTCTGCTTTTTTTGAGAGCTTTGGTTCGTTTGTATTAAAGCAGAATCTTTGGGAGTGTTTCCGTCTTTATTATTCGTGGATTGAACCATTAGTGGTGAATCAGTGGATTTCTGAAATGCAGCGATTTGAGGCGAATAGAGAGAATAATATAACGCTACAAACGTATCATGATTGTTTAGTTTGGTTAGATAAAAAGCATGATACGAATCGTATTCGCTCGAAAATAGAAGACTTAAAATCAAAGGGCCATTCGATTCAATGTGTTTGGGGGCAAACTAAAATCAATGACGAGTATCATGTAGATCATTGTTTACCCTTTGCGTATTGGCCAAATAATGATCATTGGAATTTATTGCCTTCGAGTAAGGCGCTAAATTTAAAGAAAAGCGATAGAGTCCCTTCACTAAATCGACTTGAAAAATCTAAGCCAACAATTTTGGCTTGGTGGGAAATGGCATGGGAAAATCCAAATGAGCAGCAACGCTTTTTTAATGAAGCCGCTCTTTCATTACCAAATATTCCTCCTCAATGTAGGGATTTTGAGGAGGTGTTCAATGCTATGGGATTTCAAATTAAAGGAGTTCAAAGTCGTTTATTAGTTAGAGAGTGGTAAATATTCCCTACTTTTATTGATGAGTTAAGGAAGCTGTACTACCTCAGCCTACCTGACAGCTTCCCTCTGTTTTTTACAATCCCAATCGTTACGGGCTTTTTCACTTTTAAGCTTAATTCTCCGTTTGTTCTTTCTCGGGTTGGTATGGCCAATCTATCAATATCGCCTAATAAGGTTTGTGCTAAATCTTCCGCAAAGTGTTTGCAGTAAAAGTGCCATGAGTGGGTCCAATTATCATTAGTATCTTGCGAAAAAGGGCTGGTGAGTGATAACCAGTGGGCACCACAATGCACATTAACGACATGATCGGGGGCATTATTCGGGATCCCTACGCGTCCACAACGAGGAGATAGTCCAGAGCGGTTTATACCTGATATTTTTAAGGCCGTATCATAAGGACTTTGGTAATTAGTAATACGAGTGGATTGTTCAAACAAAGGTTGTGATTTGCTGTCATCTTTCTGTAATGATTTTTGGGCAATATCTCCCCCAATAAAACATATTTGGTTAACGTTCCAATGAATGCGTTGTAAGGTTCGGTTTTTACTGGCTTGGTAAAATGCTTCTCTAATCACATAAGCCCCAGTCGAATGCCCAAGTAAATGAACATCAATATCGCATTGGTTTTTACGTTCGTTGAGTTGGTTAATAGCTAATGGAGTGATCCCTGAAATAACCAATTGTAATGCACTTTGATAAGCATCCATCCTGTCTTCTAAATTGTTTAAAGTGTAAGGAGTGCAAGGCCAATCGAAGCTGACAATGGTGCCTATGAATCCTTGCTCTTTAAGGTTTTTATTTAACAGTTTATGGCGTTGTATGACCTCTTCTTGGTTATTGTTATACCCATGTACAAAGAAAAGAATGTTTCCTGTTTTAAATTGAGCTAATGGATGGTGGTCAGGGTGGTGCCCACTGGTTGCTGCTTTTGTTAACTCAGTAATCCAACGCTCTTGGTTTGTGTGATGAATATTATGATCAGAACTTATCGCATCATCAGGCAAGATCAAGTAATGAGCACAGGCCGCTTCATTTATGCATTGAGCGTTTATTGAGCCTTTTTTAGGGTGACGTGTACTTAATATGAATATCACTTAACATCCTTGTTACGTAATTTTATAAGCTTACAGAATAGAAGGTTTTTAAAAGATAAGAAGTCTTAGTGTAAGAAGTTGCGAAGGAGAGTTAAGAGGAATGAAATAAGCGTGCAAGATTGTCTTTTTTTTAAGAATTAAATGTCAATCTAATTTAATTATGTTTTATATCAGTAAGTTATTTTATATTAATATTTGTGAATCATGATCGTATGTTTGTGAATAAATGATACTAATTACTTTTTAAATGCAGCATAATGACTGCCATAAAAAACGCAAGAGAGTATTCTCTGCAATAAAAAAACCAGAAAGAAACAGAAAATACTGTTTCTGGTCTAGGTGATAGTGGCTTAAACAACATAGGGTAATGAGATGTTATTAAATGGTTCTCAGAGTTCATTCATGGTATTTATGGAATTTTTAATCGTAGGGTTAGCGATTGTGTTAATTCCGATGGCAATACATACACTTCGTATTTTGAGAGAGAAAGAGTAATCACACCTTTTCTTTCTTAATGTAAATTATTGGGTAAAATAGGGTTTTCTTCTTTAGTTCGGAAACCCTATGGCCCACTACTCC
Source organism: Aliivibrio sifiae (assembly GCF_002954715.1). GTDB lineage: Bacteria > Pseudomonadota > Gammaproteobacteria > Enterobacterales > Vibrionaceae > Aliivibrio > Aliivibrio sifiae. The sequence goes on from NZ_MSCP01000002.1 coordinate 208,794, forward strand.
CTTATTGATATTCCTTTTAACCTCAGACACACTTGTTGGTTCTGTGGTGAGCCTTCGTTTGATCTTCTTTCTTTTCCAAAATCATCCCATCAAATCGCACAAATATCGCATCAGCCAATAGAGCTACCTGCTTGTAAAGAGTGTTTGTCCTTACCTACCGGTGGAGTGGTCGAATCGATCTGGTCGTTTAGAGATAATATTAAACATGCGTTAATGAACAAATACGCTAAACATTTAGGTATAGGATTACAGTGGACAAAAGAAGAGTTAGAAGACTCTGAGTTTCACGGTGCTATTTTAGAAGGGTTTGGTAAAAGTGCATGGCCAATGTATGAAATCGCAAAAGAACGAGTTGAGTATGTTGGGTGGGATATTACTGTCGATGGTGAACCGCTTGATGGTTATGATGAAAGTTATGGTTATGAGTTTAATGGTGTGCGCTATTTAAGTATTCAAGCATGTATTGAATACCATGTGAAAGCGTTATCGTTGGATCTTGTTTTACTTGAAACCTTGATTGAAATAGTGGGCTCTGAGCGCTTTGCTTATGCTTTACGTATTGCTGAGCTAAATCGAAACATTTCAAGCAGAGATCGCAATACCATTATTAATGAAGTCTTAAACCAAGAACAAGATAAGGCCGATATTGCAGAATATGAGTTATCAAATCAAACCACTCAAACACTGCCTTTAGTTTCTGTATTAATTGATGGCATGGTCGCTCAACCCGAAGCAATTGAATGGGCGATTAAAAATAAATGCATTAATTTAGGTATATTGGTTGAACAAGAAGATGCATTTTTTGATGAGTTTGAACATTTAGGCGGACCAATGGCATTTGCTTTGTTTGATGGCTTGCAGTCATATTTAAATGCAAGAACGGTAAAAGAATGGTGCGAAGAGAATGATCCAAATGATGAATTTTGGCGTTAACTGATAAGACTTCTTCTGTAAACATACGGCCTCTGTTTTTAGCAGAGGCCGTTGTTGTTTTTAAAGGTCTTAATTACGCCCAGAAGATAGAAGCAAATGCGGTTAAGATAACAATACAGACTAAGTTAAGGTAAATACCAACGCGCATCATTTCAGATTGTTTGATATGACCAGAGCCAAAGACTATCGCATTTGGTGGCGTGGCCACTGGCAGCATAAAGGCACAAGAGGCTGAGATTGCGATCATAGCTGATAACACAACCGGTGAGATCCCAAGAACTTCTGCTACGCTTGCAAATACCGGTATTAACAAAGCAGCACTTGCGGTGTTACTTGCAAACTCTGTTAAGAACACCACAAACGCGGCAACGGTAAGTATGGTAAATAAAATACCGGCTTGAGATAAAATATCACTCAGGCTATGTGCTAAAAAGCTGCTTGTTCCTGTTGCTTTTAAGATGTTACTTAAACAAATACCACCTCCAAATAACAGTAGAACGCCCCAATCCGTTGTTTTCTCGACATCTTTCCAGTGCACAACGCGAGAGAAGCCAAGTAAGACAATCGCCATCAGTGCAACCAAAGTATCGAACTTTGAGAACCCACCTAACATCGCATTAATAGGCTTACTAAAAATCCATAAAGTAACGGTAAGACCAAAGATCATTAGAGTGACGACTTTACCTTTGTCCCATGTTACTGGTTCGTGGTTAAGTTCAAACACTTCATTAAGGTTCGGTTTTAGCATTACGTATAACAGAGCAACAGTGACAGGTAATAAAATCAATGTGACGGGCACACCAAAGGCCATCCACTCTGTGAAACTTAACCCTACTTCGGCAGCAGCAATGGCATTTGGTGGACTACCAACAATGGTCGAAATTCCGCCGATACTTGCGCAGTAGGCAATTCCTAAAAGAACAAAGACATACGTATTGTGACCTGTTTTTGAGTTAACTTTACTTAGCACGCCTAAAACTAATGGCAGCATCATTGCTGTGGTGGCTGTGTTACTTATCCACATAGATAAACCAGCGGTGACACCAAAAAGCATATAAACCGCAGTACTCATCTTTCCTTTCGCTAAGACTAATACTTTATCTGCAATGACTTTATCCAGTTCTTGTCGGTGCAGTGCAGCTGCAAGAGCAAAGCCTCCTAAGAATAAGAAGATGATCGGATTAGAGAAGTTGCTCAAGGCTTTAGCGGTATCAAAAATACCAAAGGCAACGGCTAAAAGAGGAACAAGTAATGCGGTAATACTGACGTGTAGTGCTTCGGTAAGCCACAAAATAGCGACAAAAACTAAAATACTTAAGCCAAGAACAACCTCTCTTTCAAAAGGTAAAAAATGGTATAGAAGAGCAAAAAGAATAATATCACAGAGAATGATAAGGCTATTTTTATTTAGAAACCATTCCTTGGTATTGGTGGGTAAAGGTAGATGTTCGTTTTTGTGCATGTTGAGCTCCATTCTAACGATGAATTGTTTCTGATGAGCAAGATTTACTGTGGAATACAGAGTCTTATTCGATAGTTATTGATTAACTTTTTTTGTTATTGTCACAGAATAGTAACCTTAGTAAATAAAAGGTTATGAGCTTTGTCGTTTTGATCGTTTCTGTAATGTCATAAATATGCTTTGCTTCACCATTTAAACAGAAAATTACCGTTTATTGTTATTGTAATGTTATCTGATTTTCTATTAATAACATCACGTTATTCCTACTCATTCTTACTATTGGCTATTGACCTTTGTGTTGCTGTATCAGTATTTATTTGCTGATTATTCGTTATGAATTGATTCGTTTCGTGAATTAACTTTGTTTGATGTATTTGTTTTATTGCTATTTTATCCTTAATTTACAATTAGTTAGCCTATTTTCTTTTGTGATTTGACTTCCATTTTATGTCAATGTTAGTCGTGTTTATTTATGCTTTCGACTACATTCCACCATTCACGCAGTAGACTTATTAATTTATAAAATAAACAGAAAGCCATTCTCTTTTGTTGTTTTTAAATGTATAGGTTTCTCGCGTTGGCTTATCGTTATTACAGTCAATTAGCGGCGTGATATGAATAATATAATTATAATTTTAAGGAATAATGATGAACAAATGCTCAACAAAAACGTTCTTGGCGTTATCGCTGATTGCGGCTAGCACAGGGGTTTCTGCCCATGGTTATGTTTCTGAAACAAACGGTGGTATTGCAGCTTCACGTGCGGCTCTATGTAAATTCCCAACCTCAGATACACAAGAAAAAAATACAAATTGTGGCTCTGTTCAATGGGAACCTCAAAGTGTTGAAGGCCCTGAAGGTTTCCCAGAAAAAGGCCCAGCAGATGGTCAAATCGCAGGCGCAGGTTTAGTTCAATTTTCTGAGTTAAATGAGCAAACGTCTGATCGCTGGATAAAACGCCCAATGACGGCTGGCAAACACACGTTTGAATGGACGTTTACGGCAAACCACGTCACTAAAACGTGGAAATATTACATGACAAAGCAGAATTGGAATCAAAATGCAGTATTAACGCGTGATTCTTTTGATTTGACTCCGTTCTGTGAGCTTGAATACAACATGGAAAAACCACCTCTATATCCACAAACATTCTCTCATGAGTGTGTGGTTCCTGAGCGTGAAGGCTACCAAGTGATCCTAGCGGTTTGGGATGTGGGTGATACTGCGGCTGCATTCTATAACGTGATTGATGTAAAATTCGAGGGCGATGGTGGTGTGGTTGACCCAACTTGGACTCAAGGTGGACAAATCAATCCAACTCGTGATTTAAATGTGGGTGATAGTGTCTTTACTCGTGTTTTTGATGCTGCCGGTGAAAATAATGGATTATCAACAAGCGTAACGATTGAAAACGCAACTCAAGGACAAGCGAACAATTGGACTCATGAGTTAGCGACTAAGATCAACCAAGAGCAATCCAATATTGGTGCAGGTCAATTAAATGACAAAGGTGAGTTTGTTCCTGTATTTGGTTCAAACCCTGTGTATTTAAAAGCCGGCAGCGGCTTGAAGAGTGTTGAAATTGGTTACAAAATCGAAACACCAGAACCAACATACGAGTTAGATATTCAAGGTCTAGAGCCTATGTATATGATTGGTGATGAGGCTACTGAATTAGATCTTACTCTGTATGCGGTAGGCGATATTAACGTTGAACTAACGGTATATAACCACGCAAGAGAAGCGCTATCTAATGCTGTTGTTAACTTGAAAGATGGTGATGTTGAACCTGTAGTAATGACATTATCTAAATCAGAAGAAGGTCATCATATGCTTATCTCTCGTATCAAAAATACAGAAGGTGAGTTAATTGAACAAACTACATCTGATTTCCATTTAATGGAAGAGCAAACACCACCACCAGCAGGTGATTATGATTTCGTTTTCCCTGAGAACGTGAAAAATTACCAAGCTGGAACTAAAGTATTAGCGGAAGATGGTGCTATCTACCAATGTAAACCATTCCCTTATTCTGGTTACTGTGTTCAGTGGACAGAAACAGCAACAAGCTTTGCTCCTGGTGTTGGTTCTGATTGGCCAATGGCTTGGGACAAGATCTAACTAAAATCGATATTATTGGCCGTATTTTTTAATACGGCCAATTTTTTAAAGAGGTTATATGAACTTACCAACTTCTTATGATCGTTTTAGTCAAATATTGCATTGGGTTATGGCTGTCATTATCATTTATGCCACCATAGCTGGCTATGTTATGCATTTAGTCATTGATAGCGATAAAGAACTTTTTTATGCGTTATCAATTGTTAATATGTCATTAGCAACAGTAGGCACTATCTTATTTGTGGTTCGTTGGCTTTGGTCTTATTTCCGTCCAGCGGTTAAAGCGGTACAACACAATAATATGACTGAAGCGAATGTTGCGCATTTTATGCATGCGTTACTGTACTTCTTAATGTTCATTGTTTTTATATCGGGTTATTTGATGTTAGAAAACCCATACACCTTCTTTTGGTTATTTAGCATTGATAATATGGTTGAAGATCTGGCGATTAATCAATTCTTTTTTATGGTTCATCGTGTGGGGTGTGTTGTTCTTGCTGGTAGCGTAGTGCTACATATTCTTGCAGCTTGTTATCATCACTTTGTGCGAAAAAATAATCTGTTTGATAGAATGACTAAAAGTAATAAATATCTGAAAATGATGCAGTACGATCAAAACATATAGCAGCAAAAGGTCTTTAGAAATAAGGGCCTTTTTTATTTCACTCGCATTAATCTATGCTCTACGTTATTAAGCATCAATACCACGATTTGCGAGCGTTTCATTGCATCCACTTTCGCTATCATCTCTGCAGTATATTGTCTTCTTACCATCCACTGCATTGGTTCTTGAAAGTTATCCTCATTAATAATGAATGATTCATCATTTAATGTGCCTTCATGAATGTTAATAACCCAAATACGAGATTGAAACTCAATCACTTCACCAATGGCAGTTTTTATTTGATTAACGGTGTGAGCAAATGAGCGACGAAAATTCATAGAATCTCTTTGATTAGGGTCAGAAAGTGAAGAAAGAAGAGGGGTAGAGTAGCGATAAAGAAAGTAGGGTACAATAGTGCATTATAAGTAAAATGAGATCATGAGCAGAAACCATGACTAAATTGCGATATTTGAAAGGCTATCCTGAGCACATTTTAGCTCAAGTTGAACCCATGATAGCTAATGGTAAGTTAGCTGAATGGGTGAAAAATAAATACCCAACCATGCATGACATTACGTCAGAAAAAGCGTTGTTTGATTACACTCAAGCGCTAAAAAATAAGTACATTAAAAAATCATCGCCTTTAAACAAAGTCGTGTATGACCCTAAAATTCATATTGTGAATAACGCGTTAGGCTTGCATACGTTTGTTTCGCGTATTCATGGCAATAAACTGAAAGCAAAAAATGAGATACGTATTTCGAGTGTGTTTCGTAAAGCGCCTGAGCCTTTGTTGAGGATGCTTGTAGTGCATGAATTGGCGCACATCAAAGAGAAGGATCATAACAAAGCCTTTTATGCATTATGCTGCCATATGGAGCCTGATTACCATCAACTAGAATTTGATGCGCGTTTATACTTAACGTATTTAGAAACGATATAGATTTAATGCTGATTTAGACGTTGGGGCGTCTATTTATCGATGCCCTGCTCTTTACGCTCTTCTTCACATTCATAAGATGCCATTTCAAATTCACGACAGATCCATGGGCGATTTTCATAAATCGTACACATTAACGTGTCGCGATCAACTGCAGCACACCAACCATCATCTAATCGCAACATAACTTCGCTTCCCCACTCATCACGGTCGATGTACTCTTCTGGTACGCCTGTGTCAGTAATGATCATAACTTCTAATTTACAGCAGCATGCTTGGCAATTCTCGCAAGTAATACCAGAGGCGGTATTTAATGAGGCTGTTGTCAGTAGAGATTCAGTTGAAGATGATTCGGTAAGTACCGTAATGTCGATGGCGTTGATGGTCATAGTTGTCATTATTTTTATCAATGTAGAAACTTAGGGTAACTCACCTGAGTGGATATCACGAATAATAAAAAATAAATTTTGTAAATGATAAAAATATAGAGAATGGGTGACACTAAATACGTGATGTAAAGCAGGTGATTTTATTACGAGTAGAACCTTAAATGTAGTTCAACTGATACAATTAAAGATAGTGTTTTTTGGGAAAAAAATCACAAACCTAACTTAGGTCACATTATGAGATAAATAGGTTTAACAAGTGCAATTGGCTTTGCTAAACATACGTCTGAAGGGTATGAATTTAGGAGGTTATTATGTCTATTAATTCTATTGATCACGGTGAAATCACCGACATGAAAGGCAAGTATGATCTTGCTGATGAAGTAGTAACAAATATTACAGAGTGTCAGAAAAAAGCAGCAGCACGTCGTCGTATTGAAGCAATGCGAGAAATTAGAGAAAGTGGTCTTACGCTAGAAGAAGCGAAAGACTTGGGCCTTATCCATTAATTATTGAGTTCTACCTTCATACCTTCAGAGTTGTATTATTAATGCGCCTATTTACGGCGCATTTTTGTTGTATGTAATAATTTTAAACAATTAGCATCCACTATTTTCTATAGTTGAGCTTGATTCTGTCGTTGTTTTATTTCCTTGAGTGTAAAGAAAATAGCATTGTCCATTCTCTAATTCTTCAATTGAATCAGCAAAACCAATATAGGCTTTATCCTCATCAAATGATGTTAGTAAGCTATCTTGAGGATTAATTAAAGCAACAACCGATGTTGTATTGAGTTCTCGAGTTTTATCTGCCTGTTCCACAGATTTTTTTATTTGATCCAAAGTTCTTACTTTAGATTGATGTTCAATGTTTGATAAGAAAGGCTTTGCAGCGATACCAAATACAGTTAATACAATGAATATAATGATGAAGTTTCGAGTAGTGATTTGTTTATTATTTTGCATTATGAGCACTTAATCTCAGTAAGGTTTTGATATTTAAGCATTATTGTTATATTGCGACATTAAGCCGACAAAAATCTATTTAGGTGGTGATAATGTTGTAACTATTCATTATCGACAGTTATGGGAATATACTACCGCACTAATTGATAGAAAAGACATTAATGCGAGTATTATAATTAAGAATTGTGATAGTGTTTCAAATTTGCACATCTAGATATTTGGTGTGTGAATGGTTCTTTTGTCATTGGGGTTTGTGTGAATGTGGTTTTTTGGCTAGAAAATTTCACGGTGAAGTATTAAACTTTATCCGTAATTAATTAAATTGAGCTTGTTATGAAAAACCTGTCACTACTGCCTCCTAAAGAGAAAAACGAAATTGAACTTGATAAACAAGCGGCGTTCTTTGTTTGGAAGGTAAAAAATGCAAAAGCAGGTCCAGATCTTTGGATAACAGAAGCAAATAAGCTAGAAGATGAGGCGGAACGTCTCTTTTTTCAGCAATCTATTGAAAAATACAAGTCAAAAATGGGCGTAGCGTAAGGTTCCTTGATCTTTACTAGCGTATCACCTCAGTAATTTGGTAGAATCTGCCGATAATTTTAAGTCCACAAACATAAGAGAGAATCCCGATGGGAAGAAGTTTTGAAGTGCGCAAGGCCTCAATGGCTAAAACACAAGGCGCAAAAATCAAAGTTTATTCTAAATACGGTAAAGAAATTTACATGTGTGCTAAGAATGGCGGCCCTGATCCAGACATGAACTTGTCTCTAAAACATCTTATTTCGAAAGCGAAAAAAGATCAGGTTCCTACACACATCATTGATAAAGCAATTGATAAAGCAACAGGCGGCGGTGGTGAAGATTACCAACACGCACGTTATGAAGGTTTTGCACCAGGCGGCGCAAGCGTAATCGTAGACTGTTTAACAGATAACGGTAACCGTACTTTCCAAGACGTTCGCCAATGTTTTGTTAAAACTGGTGCTAAAATTGGTAGCCCAGGTACAAGTTCTCACATGTTTGATCACCAAGCTGTATTCCAGTTTAAAGGTGATGATGAAGAAGCAGTACTTGAAGCCCTAATGATGCAAGATGCTGACGTGACTGACATCGAGCTTGAAGATGGTGTGATCACAGTATTCGCACCAAACACTGAGTTCTTTAAAGTGAAAACAGCACTGGCTGCTGAGTTCCCAGAATTAGTTGTTGATGTTGAAGAAATTACATTCGTTCCTCAAAACCCAATGGCGGTTACAGGCGAAGATGCTGAGAAATTCCAAAAATTCTTAGATCTATTAGACGATTGTGATGATGTACAACAAGTTTATCACAACGCAGAATTAGAAGATTAATAGTAGACTTCAATTTAATCGATAAAAACCGAGCCATGTGCTCGGTTTTTTTATGGTTGAAATATCAATTAAATTAGTAATATTGTTATTTTTAAGTGGAATAAATTAGGCTTTGAAGGGTTATGGTAATCAAAGATTGAGTAATCTCTCAGTTGCTGTATCCTACAGCGCTCGCAGTTTTGCGCTTAATGAACATTGATAGAGTAAATTTTAGTATGGGTTTTACCTCTCTGGGCTTATCTGCCCCTATTTTAAAAGCTGTAGAAGCACAAGGTTACAGCACACCTTCACCAATCCAATTACAAGCTATCCCAGCGGTAATTGAAGGGAAGGATGTTATGGCAGCAGCTCAAACGGGTACAGGTAAAACAGCAGGCTTTACACTTCCTCTTCTTGAGCGTTTATCAAAAGGTCCTACACGTAAGTTTAATCAAGTTCGTGCATTGGTATTAACACCAACACGTGAGCTTGCAGCACAAGTACACGAAAGTGTTGAGAAATACAGCGTGAACCTTCCTCTTACTTCTGATGTGGTATTTGGTGGTGTTAAAGCAAACCCACAAATGCAACGTCTTCGTAAAGGGGTTGATGTATTAGTTGCAACGCCTGGTCGTTTATTGGATCTTGCTAATCAAAACGCAATCAAATTCGATCAATTAGAAATTCTAGTCTTGGATGAAGCTGACCGTATGTTAGATATGGGCTTTATTCATGACATCAAAAAAATCTTAGCGAAACTGCCTAAGAACCGTCAAAACCTACTGTTCTCTGCAACGTTTTCTGACGATATTCGTCAGCTAGCAAAAGGCCTTGTAAATAACCCGGTAGAGATTTCGGTAGCAACTCGTAATACAACAGCAGAAACCGTTGAGCAATCAGTGTACGTTGTAGATAAAACGAAAAAAGCTCGTGTTCTTACTAAGTTAATTAAAGACAATGACTGGAAACAAGTCTTAGTTTTCAGCAAAACTAAACATGGTGCAAACCGTTTAGCGAAAACGCTTGAAGAAAAAGGCATTAGCTCTGCTGCTATTCATGGTAATAAGAGCCAAGGCGCTCGTACTAAAGCATTAGCTAACTTCAAAAGCGGTCAAGTACGTGTATTAGTAGCAACAGATATCGCAGCTCGTGGTTTAGATATCGAACAATTACCACAAGTTATCAACGTTGATTTACCAAAAGTTCCTGAAGATTACGTTCACCGTATTGGCCGTACTGGTCGCGCTGGCGCAACGGGTAAAGCGGTTTCTTTTGTGAGTGAAGATGAAGCGGGTGAACTATTCGCTATTGAACGTTTGATTCAAAAAATCTTACCTCGCCACACGCTGGAAGGTTTTGAACCTACGCTAAAAGTGCCAGAATCTAGATTAGATACTCGCCCGATTAAAGCGAAAAAACCAAAGAAAGCGAAAGCTCCAAGACAAGATCATAAAGATGGTCAACGCTCTGGTGAAAACCGTAGTGGCCACAGACAAGGTGCTAAGCCTGCTCCAAGACGTAATACGGAGAACAAAGAAGGCGGCGTAGCTAAGAAAGAGGACGGTAATAATAAGAAGCGCCCTATGAATGGTGGTAAACCAACTAGCTCTGGTAAACCAAAGTCAAAGGGCAATGGTGAAAGTCGTGGTAATGGCAGTAACTTCTCTAAGCCAAAGGCTGATGGAACAAAGCCACGTCGTCAAGGCCCGCGTCCTGCTCGTAAACCTCAACCACAAAAATAGTGGTAAATAGGTCATAGAATTCAAAAGCCAGCTAAATTAGCTGGCTTTTTTATGCCTGTTACTGCAGATTCTTGTCTTAATTTTTAGAATTAGATTGTGTTACTTTTGAGTTGATGTGTTATTCGTAATACTGCTGTTAAAATCATCAATAAATTGTTTTTGAGTAAATTCTGTTCATGTACCTTGTTAATATTGATCGTTAGTGTGAATGTTTTGGGGAAAAATGAGGGTTAAGTGAATAGTTTTAGGTGCTTCATTAATGTTATTAGGAGTTGCTCTAGTTTGTGCGATTTCTTATGTATTAAAAAGCTATAATAAGCAAAGTCGGGTTATTGAAGATGAATTGAGGTTTAACGCTAATTTTGTTTCAATATGGCTGCAGACGGCTTTCTATCATTCCAATTCGGTATTAGATCAATTATCTGAAGATTTGACTGACAATGGATTTGTCGAATTAAGTGTTTCTGATAAGCACTATCAAGAACAAAGAGAAGTGTTTGAACTTCATCATCAAACGCTTATGAATGCGATACATGTTTTTGCTGTTGATAAAGATTGTGTGCTATTAAAAACAAAAACAATGGGTGGCGTTGATTTATCTTCACGAGAATATTGTCAGAAGTTAAACAATGACAATAGCGATATTGACTCGGTAATTACTGCACCATTTAAAGATATTACAAATCGAAGCGTGATTGTTCAAGGAGTGAAAATAACGGATAAAAAGGGCAACTTTGCAGGTATTGTTGGTCTATTAACGGATTTTTCATTTTTTACTCGAGCTTTACGAAGTGTAAACTTGTCTGAAGAATCAACAACGACTATTTTAAGTAGCGATTTTACAATATTGGCGACCAGCATCCCTAAGTTTTTGCCTATAGGTAAAAAGCTGGATCTTAACTTGATCCCACCTTCTGTACTTCGAGGACTTAAATATGATCAAGAGCTGATGTTTGATTCTAAAAAAGAATATAACGGCTCATCACAAAGCGTATTTATTAAGAAAGTATCAGATTTACCTTTTATTATTTTAGTCACTAAAGCAAAGCATTATTTGTTTAATCCCCTTTACGTAACCATCTTTACCGTTTTTTCTTTGATTCTTGCTCTGAGTATCTTTCTGATAAAAAATGCCTATTACTTCCATCAATTAGATAATGAAGCCCAGCGTTATTCAATCTTAGCACTGTTTGATGATTTGACTGGTTCGTGTAATCGTCGCTGCTTTGAATCGAAGATAACAAGTTACCTGACTGATTATCATATTCACCAAAAGGTGTTCTCTGTTGCTCTTTTTGATATCGATTATTTTAAACAGATTAATGATACTTATGGGCATGATATGGGAGATGAAGTATTACGTTTATTCAGCAAAGAATGTGAAAAAATATGCACTTCGGGTGATCTATTTGCTCGCTTAGGCGGCGATGAATTTGTGATGATATTGGCAAATAAAACAGCCCAAGAAGCAGAATCCATTATTATAGAGTTATTAAATAAGATTAGAGATCTATCGGTTACAACTACTATGGGAGAGTTGAGAATATCGAGTAGTATTGGCATTACGCAAGTGAACTCACCTGATGATGATTTTTCGGTGTTATTAGAGCGAGCAGATAAGGCGCTTTATGAAGTAAAAAGAGAGGGGCGAAATGGCGTCGCCATTCAATAAGGTGGTAATGTTTCGTTACTGAGATGCCTTGTTTCGTAAACTATACAGATGAAAAATTAAATTAAAGATTTCTTGTTGATGTAACTATTATTAGTGTAGCTTGTCTATAATCATTATTTATTTGGTTTTTACATGAAAGAAAGGGTATCTATTTTTTATGGTTCAATGTTATTTGTTATATTAATATCTACAACATTAGTCATTACTATTTCAAATAATTATCAGCAACATAATAAAAAATTAGAAAGTGAATTGAGGTTTAATGCAAACTTTGTTTCTACGTGGCTAAATTTAATATATAAGCATTCGCATAATGTTCTAGAAGGAATGGCGACCGATCTTCATAACAACCATTTATTGACTGTTCCTTTCAGTTCTTCTGTATTAAAAGAGCAGAAAGAATTATTGAGTATAGAAGCTGAAATGCTTGTGAATGCCTCCAATGTATTTGCGATTAATAACGAATGTATTCTAGTTAACGCTAGCTCTGATGTTGGTGCAGACCTTTCTTCGCGTGAGTATTGTAAACAAATACAAGAGAGTACCGAGCATGATATTTTTACGGATCCGTTTGTAAATTTATTTGGAAAAATAGTTGTTGCTCAAGGCGTTAGGGTTACAAATAAATCCGATCAATTTATAGGCATGGTTGGTATTTTAAGTAGCTTAGATTTTTTTTCTAGTGCATTGAACTCATTACATATATCGACAAATTCATCGGTATCTATTTTAAGCTCTGACCTTATGGTGTTAGCAACGAATGGGTCTGACTCACTGCAAGTAGGTAGTCGGCCTACTATTAGTAAAGAGTCGACTAAAATACTTCAAGGTTTGACTGACAATCAAGAAGTATTTTTTGAAGCAATGAGGAAGCACCACGGCTTTAATCAAATGGTGTTTGCCAAAAAAGTACCTGGTTATCCTTTTATATTACTCGTTTCAAAACCTAAGTACTTTTGGGCTGATTATGCATATATTTCAATTATCTTTTTCATTCTAATTATTTCGTTTGTCATTGCGTTATTAATGAAAAATACGGTTTTATTATCTAAGTTACTTTCTCAGAATGATCATTATTTTAAACTCGCTCTACATGATGAGTTAACAGGAATTTTAAATCGTCGAGGATTTGAAAAAAATACAAAGCAGGTACTTGAATCTGCAAAACAGGATCCAATCTCTATTTCTGCGGTTTTGTTTGATATTGATTACTTTAAACAAATTAATGATACCTATGGTCATGATAAAGGTGATGAAGTATTAAGACGATTTACAAGAGTATGCCAAGATCACATAACCCATAGTGATGTGTTTGCCAGACTTGGTGGCGATGAATTTGTCATGTTGTTGCCTAATAAAAATGGCCAAGAAGCCACACAATCCATTAGTGAGTTATTAGATAAGATCAGAATGATACGAGTTGAAACACCATTAGGAGAAATGAATATATCGAGTAGCATCGGTATTTCTGAAGTTCGTTCTTCTAAAGAATCAATCGCTAAGTGGCTAGATAGGGCAGACAAAGCACTTTATCAAGCTAAAAATAAAGGACGAAACTGTGTTGTTTTGACGGTTTAGCCTTGGTTTATAGAGCTAAACAAAATAAAGGTATTTATTTTGCTTTTCTTTATTTAGAAGTACGACATTTTTTCATTAGAAAAACTAATCCAAATCACATAAAAAATCTCTCCTGAAATAAGGCTGAATTTGATTGCCAGTTTTAGCTAATCGCCTTATTATCCGCCTCATTATAGAGGGCTACATTGCTCTCTTTTCTTTTTTGAATTTTGTTATCAATCTACTTAATTTAACTTATCTTATTAATATTTTGCTGTTTTTCGGAGAGCAGTCATGCAAAAGTCGTATTCACTTGCGACGTTCAGTTTCCTGATCGTTATTTTAGTTGCTGTTGGTCAAATGAGCCAAACTATGTATGTACCTTCTATTGGTTACATGGCAAGTGAATTCAAAGTAAGTCCAGCATCATTACAAGCAGTTATGGCTGTGTACTTAATTCCTTATGGCTTGTCACAGTTCTTTTATGGGCCAATTTCCGACCGTATTGGACGTCGAGTTGTCATTTTATCAGGTCTTACTCTTTATATTGCAGGGACATTACTTGCCCTATTTGCTCATGACTACACATTATTCCTAGCGGGCTGTTTTGTTCAAGGTTTAGGTATTGGTGCGGCAGGGGTAATGTGCCGTACTATCCCTCGTGATTGCTTTTCCGGTGAAGAGCTACATAGAACGAACAGCATTATTAGTATGTGTATGATGTTTTCTCCATTGTTGGCTCCTGTGCTGGGGGGCTATTTAACGGAAGCATTTGGTTGGCGTTCAAGCTACTTATTTTTAGCTCTGTTCAGTATTGCTGTATTAATCATAATGACAACGTCAATGAAAGAAACGCTGCCATTAGAAGTGCGTCGTAAAGAGCCTGTGTGGAAGAGCTACCGTCATGTATTGTCTGAGCACCGCTTCCAAGGGTATTTAATTTGCTTAGTTGCAACGTTTGCTGGTGTGGCTGTATTTGAAGCGGCAGCGGGTGTGTTGTTAGGTGGTAAACTTAAACTTCCAGCAACAACGGTGAGTATCTTGTTTATTCTACCTATTCCTGGTTATTTAGCTGGTGCGGCATTATCAAGTGTGATCGCAAAACGTTGGTCTGAAAAGAAATCGTTGGATGTGGGATTAGTATCGATTGTCCTTGGTGCCGCGATTGTTCTTGTTCCTGGAATTATGGGATTAACTACTGCACCGACATTGATTGGTGGCGCGGTATTGTACTTTTTAGGAGCGGGCATTTTATTTCCTGCAGCAACGACTGGTGCGCTATCACCTTTCCCACAACATGCGGGAACGGCGGGTGCATTATTAGGTGGTATGCAGAATTTAGGTGCAGGTTTAGCAACCATGGTTGCATCCATGATCCCTGCGAATAGCCAAATGCCTGTGGGGTTGATTATGTTCTTGATGTCATTGCTTGCGGTATATGGATTACGTAAAGTGCACTCAATTCCACCATCAAGCGAGATGCCATTAGCAATATAATATCGATATTGGTATAACAGAATTAAAAAGGCCGAGTAGAAATTATCTACTCGGCCTTTTTGTTATAACCTCAGCAAAGTGATTTATCGTGCTCGCTGAGGTTACATATATTATGTATGGTATTAACCGCGCATACGACTTACACGGAATGTACGCCCTTTCATTTTGCCTGTTGCGATTTTATCTAGTGCCGCTTTAGCAATTGAGCTATGAACAGCAACATAAGCGTGGAAATCAAACACGTTGATCTTGCCTACTTTCTTGCCATCAACGCCGTCTTTACCGGTTAATGCACCAAGAATATCACCAGGACGTAATTTGTTTTTCTTACCGCCATCAATCCAAAGTGTTACCATTTCTGGGTAGTGTGGTTGCTCACTTAGGTGATCTTCGCTTGGTAGTGGCTCATCATTAATAGTGATGCCCATGTAGTCTTCAATTTGAGCAAAGCTGTTAGTTTCTTTGTTATTGAACAAGCTTAATGCGATGCCTTTTTTACCAGCACGGCCAGTACGACCGATACGGTGAACATGAACTTCAGGATCTCGAGATAATTCGAAGTTGATTACTGCATCTAGAGATTCGATATCAAGACCACGAGCTGCAACATCAGTAGCAACTAGGATAGAGGTACTCTTGTTAGCAAAACGAACTAACGCTTTATCACGGTCACGTTGTTCTAAATCACCGTGAAGAGCAGTAACGCTGAAATCAAAATGACGTAATTCATCAGCGACTTCTTGAGTAACACGTTTTGTATTACAGAAGATAACCGTCGATTCTGGGCGGTGTTTAAGCAGTAAGATTTGAAGTGCTTTCAAGCGATCTTCAAAATCGTCTACTTTGTAGAAATGCTGTTCAATAGAAGTATTTTCTACTTTATCTTCTGCTTTTGCCATGATCGGATCATTCATGATGCGGTCAGCAATAGATTTTATTTGTGGTGGGAACGTAGCACTGAACAGTAAGTTTTGACGCTTAGCTGGTGCGTGATCTAATACCATATCAATAGCGTCTTGGAAGCCCATTTCTAACATACGGTCAGCTTCATCTAGTACAAACGTATTTAGGTTGTCTAGGTTTAAGTAACCTTTACGTAGGTGTTCTTCAACACGACCAGGAGTACCAACGATGATATGAGCACCGTGCTCAAGTGATCCGATTTGTGGACCAAATGGAACACCACCGCATAAAGTCAGTACTTTAATATTGTGGATAGAACGAGCAAGCTTACGGATTTCTACCGCAACTTGGTCTGCCAGTTCACGCGTAGGGCAAAGAACCAGAGATTGAACGCGAAAACGTTTTACATCTAGGTTCGCTAGTAGGCCTAAACCAAACGCTGCTGTTTTACCTGAACCCGTTTTCCCTTGGGCAATGACATCTTTCCCTTTCAGCATGAATGGTAAGCTTTGAGCTTGAATTGGTGTCATCTCTGTATAACCTAAAGTATCTAGGTTTTGTAGAAGAGATGGGTTCAGATCTAATGATGAGAAAGATGTTTGGCTCAAGGTGATTTCCTATAAACAAGTAGAAGCAAGGTAAGAATTACCTAATGGATGGCAGAGTAATAAGAAGAGGGCTAAAAAGCAAGTTAGATCACGTTTTTTCTGTTTATAAAAACAGCAAATAAAGGGAGCGGAGTAAATTTTTATTCAGAAGCGTTTTATTCGGGTTTTTAACGGCATTATTGACATAAATAAGAATGGTTATTATTTAAACAATGCATGTTAACTCAACTAAAGCTTAGGTAAATAAATGAATATATTATCATTAGCATTGATTTTACAAATTTATTACCTATGTTATATTCCGGCACGAAATAAAGTTGTCTCCCAAATATAGGAAAGGTATGAGGAAAAGAAGCGCATTTGTTTATAGCTCAATGATCATTGGATTCCTTATCTTTTTCCTTTCTGCGTTATATATTTACAATGCTTATCAAAGTGATCGAATTAGAGTGATTGATCGCCTTCATTTTAATGCGAGCTTTGTCGACCTCTGGTTAACAAAATCTTTTTATGATTCATCCCTTGTCTTAGAAGATATGGTTGATGACCTTTCCTCTAGTGGTTTGCATTCGAAAAATAGTACCGATCAAGACTATCAACGTGAGCTAGATTATCTTCGAGAAAAAGAGGATGCGCTCCCTAACGCAACCAGTGCTTTTATTGTTAATAAAGATTGCCTGCTAACTCACAGTAAGGGCTTTATTAATATTGATTTATCTCAACGAGAATATTGTCGAACGTTTAAGGCTCATCCTGAAAAAACGACAGTAGTAACCTTACCTTTTACCGATTTAGCTGGGCGAAATGTCGTGGTTCAAGGTCAAAAAATAACAAACGAAGACAATGAATTTTTAGGGATGATTGGTATATCGACCAACTTAACTTTTTTTAATTCGACTATCAGTCAATTAGACTTACCTTCTCCTACTGGCATTGCAATTCTAAGCTCTAATCTTAAATTATTGTCTTCAGTACCAAAAGGAAATAGCCTCATTGGTAAAAGAATCAATGTTGCGAAGATTAAACCTGAGGTTTTTGAAGCACTTTATAAACATGGTGAGGTTGTTTTTAATTCTGATATTTATAACGATGGAAGCATGGATACAATTTATGCTCGTAAAATTAAAGATCTCCCTTTCATTATTGTCGTAACAAGACAGCAAGACTATTTACGAACCATGGTGTCGGTTTCATTGCTTACTATCGTGGGCTGTTTCTTTGTCATTATTGGTCTTTTATTATTTAATTTACATTATGTGAAGCGAACAAAAGAACAAAAAGAGAAATATTCAGAACTGGCGTATAACGATTACCTTACTGGAATTAATAACCGCCGTTCTTTTGATTTAAAGGCGTCGCAAGTGCTTGCTACCTATCGCCGTAAGAGAAAGCCTTTTTCTATTATTATGTGCGATATTGATAATTTTAAAGAATATAACGATCAATACGGTCATGAAGTGGGGGATATTATGATCACTGCTTTTGCTGAAGCGTGTTTAAATAATTTGCGAGATTCAGATATCTTAGGTCGTTTTGGTGGTGATGAGTTTGTAATTTTAGTCCCTGAACAAAACTGTACCCAAGCACTTCTTGTGGCTAAAAAACTTCAAGAAGTTGTGCGTGACATTTCTGTTTTGGTTGAGGATACAGAGCTTACAATGACTTGTAGTATGGGCGTGAGCACAATTTCGGATCCTAAGATGACGATTCAAGAATTACTCAACATTGCGGATAATCGCTTATATGAAGCGAAAGAATCAGGTCGTAACTGTGTAAGATGCGATTCAAAAATTAACTGTAGTGATAATTATTTGCATTCATGAGTTTGGTTAGTTACTCTACTTACCCTTTGTGATTGTAGAGATAACGTGCCATTTTTATGCAGAATAATGATGTTTTTGAGTTGCTTTTTTCATTGTCTAAACAAGTCACTCCTTATTTATCTGGACAACTTTTATCGCAACTAACAACGGATGACGAGCAAGAGAATCTCCACATTTCTCGTGATAATAGTCTCTCTATTCAAGCGCTTTACGATCGTTTATCACAAGAGTCAGAAGAAGCAGGCAATGCATATTGGTTAACTCGAACCTGGGATTTACTTTGTTGGCAGCCAATCTATATTAGTTTCATTTCTGTTTATCAGCTTCACGCTATCCCTGATATTAAAAATATGAGTCAATTGGTTCAATCTAACTTTATTGCAGGGTTTACATTTCATCATTCCGAATTGACGTTTGGTTCACCTGAAAAGATTGTTCCCGTTGCTGCTTCACAATTAATGACCTTGTTTGATTCGTATCGAGAAGATATCTCTCTTTGGACTCGTATTCGTCCGGGTTTCACTAATCATTTAATAGCCGATGGATTATTAAACTGCGTTATTAAACTACAAACATTTCATCCAGAGCTATCAAATGAGTATTTAATCGAACAGGCAGAGTTATGGTTAACCGCTTTTAATTTACCTAATAAGCATTTATCAAGTTTAAAGGTTGATCTTGTTAGTAACCAGCTGAAACTTGTTCGTACCAGTTGCTGTTTAGTCTATAAATGCAATGGTAGGAATTTGTGTGAGGACTGCCCTCGTCATCCTGATAACAAAGGCTTATAACTCTATTTTTTCATTTCAACTATCTCTGCTATTTGAGGTTTCATAAAAGCAATTGCCATAATTACACTAGAAAATAGGATACAAATATAGATAGGATAAATAGGTGAGAGTGTAGACGTATAGGCCAACAATGAAGCAATGCCATATCCTAATGTGTGCGACATAGAAATATAACCGGCAACAATTCCAGGGTTGTAAGGATCCATCGCCGTGGCCTTTGAGGTATAAGCCGGTACAAGTAAAGCAGCTCCACACGCACTGATCGCCATTGCGATAGCTGTCGCCCAAATATTACCAATTAAAAAACAAAGAAAACCAGCCAGTAATAACAGAGAGCCGAGTTGATACATAACCAATAATTTAAGTTTTTTCTTTTTAACGACGGCAATTTGAGTTGTGAGTGTGACCGCTGCGCTGATAGTGAGTAATAACCCTATAGCATCACTTATTTTATTAGTATCCCACTGGGTGATACTTTTAATTAATGGTGAGAAACTGTATTGCAATAACGCAATGGTTAAACAAAGAGATAAACCAGTGAGCAAGTAAGGCACTAAATTGAGATTGGGAATAAAAGAATGCGCAGTGCTGCTTATTGGTTTTTCTATTATTTTAGGATTTGGTAGAAAAGCCGCGATTAATAGAGCCAAGAAAGGAAAAACCACCATCATAGCTAATGGAGAGAAAGGCCCTAGCTTTAATAAAATAATAGATAATACTGGACCAAGGAGGCGGCCTAAACTAAGTCCAATGCTGACTGAGGTGATAGCTTTTAGTCTGTTTTTTTCTCCGCAGATAAGAATGGCCCAGTGTTGGCTTGCGGGAACCATGCCTGCAACAGTACAACCATAAATGATCCTTGCTAACACTAAACCAATTAACCAATAGTGTGTTTCTGTTGGGTAATGACCACTTAGAAACGCAAAAGAGAGTAAAAGTAAAAAGCTGATACTCATGCCACATAACGCTTGCAGTACGACCTTTCTCGGTCCTTTTTTATCGCTGTATCTCCCCCAGAATGGCGCAGCAGGTAAGAATAGAAAACTACCGATCGCAATAACAATAGACCATGTTGGAAGAGAGAAGGCAGAGTGACTTACTAAAAAGGGTAAAGAGACTAATAAACCATTTTGCCCAATTCCCATTAGTGCAGCAATTAACCCTATGATCGTTAATTGAATTTTTGAATTGTGTATTCTTGTGATGAAAGGCATTCGAACTTCCTGTTTGAATTTATAAATCTTACGTATCCTACTTCTATTTTATGAGAATAAAAACAATTATCATTATCATTTCTTTGTGTTACAGTTCTGCGCATTACTCACGGACTGGATAATTAGCTTACCTCATGTACCAACTTGTTGATGCGTCGTTTGAAATTGACGGAAAACAGATCCTTCATCCTACTAATTTACTTTTTCCAAAAGGCAAAGTGACCACGTTACTTGGGCATAATGGCTGTGGAAAATCTACGTTAGTTAAATTACTTAGCCGTCAAAATATACCAACGGCAGGGACGGTTCTGTTTAATGAGAAAGCCGTTAATCTTTTATCCCACCAAGAGTTTGCTCTTAATGTTGCCTATCTTCCTCAGCACCCACCAATCACTGATGGCGTAACGGTTCGTGAACTTGTGTGTTTTGGTCGTTTTCCATGGAAAGGGGCTTTCGGGCGATACAGTAAACAAGATTACCAACGGGTTGATGACGCAATAGAAAAGGTAGGTTTAACGTTATTTAGTGATCGCTTTGTTGCTACCTTATCAGGAGGAGAGCGGCAAAGGGCTTGGGTTGCCATGTTATTAGCTCAACAAAGTCAGTGTATTTTACTTGATGAGCCGACTTCTGCACTGGATGTTGCTCATCAATATGAATTATTAACGTTAATCCGAGAATTAAATCAAACCTTAGGGCTGACGGTCATTATGGTATTGCATGATGTCAACATGGCGGCCAAGTTCAGTGACCATCTCATCGCATTGCATTCCGGTGAAGTTATTGCTCAAGGTGCGCCTGAGAGCTTAATGAATCAAGACACATTACAACAGATCTATGGAATGGAATTAGCGTTATTTCCTCATCCTGAAACCGGTCAACCCATCAGTTATATACCGTAAATATCACTGTTCGATTAATTAAAGAATAACAAGGAAGAAAGATGAATAAGATGTTTGGTTTGATAATGATGGTTTGTATCTCATCAGTGCAAGCAATGGAGATTAAGCATGAGCTAGGTAATGCTCACTTAGATAACCCCCCAAAGAAGGTAATAGCACTTGATTGGGCATTAACAGAAACGGTATTGAGTTTAGGTGTTAATCCAATCGGTATCGCAGATGTTAAAGGCTATCAAGAGTGGGTTAAAAACCCTGAATTGAATGGCTCTATAATGGATGTTGGTTCAAGAAGAGAACCTAATTTAGAGTTAATTACAGAGTTGAAGCCGGATGTTATTTTGATCAGTCAATATATGTCACCAATGTATGAAAAATTGAATGCGATAGCACCGACGTTAGTTTATACCACTTATAACAATAAAAAAACGCCCTTGGTTTCTGCAAAAGAGATCACGATTCAGGTTGGTAAGCTATTGAATAAAGAGCAACAAGCTCAAGATGTGATAGCAAAGACAGATCAAAGATTAAAAAAGAATGGTGATAAAATCCGCCGTCTTCAACCAAATAATAAACCTCTTCTTTTTATCCGCTTTGTTAATGATAAAACCGTACGAGTTCATAGTGATGGTTCATTAGCACAAGCGACAATTCATGAAATGGGGTTAGCAAACGCATGGTATGAAGCTACGAATATGTGGGGGTTTACAACCGTAGGATTTGAAGCGTTAGCGCAGCATCAGCAATCGAATGTATTGATCTTTGGTCCATTAAAAGAGACAGAAAAGAAGCAATTAACTCAATCGGCGTTATGGCAAGCAATGGCTTTCTCCCGAACCAATTCGGTATATGAACTTCCTGCTATTTGGACATTTGGTGGATTAATCTCAGCGCAGCGCTTTAGTGACAATATTACTCAACAACTTACTCAATAATTGTGAAAATAGCCGTTATGTTGACATTAAATCATCACTCTACTTTACCGCTTCAAACCATCAAAACATGTATTGGTCTTGTGACATTATTATTAATGATTATTTTAGGACTATTACAATGGACTGCGCCTTATTCCCAAGGTGTCGGTTTATTGTGGCAAACCATGTTTCATTATGACTCAGCTAATTATCAACATTTAATCACTCACCTTACTTATCTTCCACGTTTGGTTATTGCTTTATTGTGTGGTTTTGCGCTTGCTGTTGCTGGTTGTGTGATGCAATTTGTATTACGTAATCCGATTGCATCACCGACGACTCTTGGTGTGGCTGCGGGAGCTGAATTAGGCATGGTTCTTGGGATATTATTCTTGCCTGTAAACAGCATGATTAATGGATTTATTCCTGCATTTTTGGGAGGAGGGTTTGCCACAGGGTTGGTTTTTTTATTGTCTGCTAAACGTGGTTTTTCACCCGTTCACATGGTGCTGTCTGGCATGGTTATTAGTTTGTTTTTTGGCTCACTAAATACCATGTTATTGTTATTAAATGAGCAGCACTTAGCGAGTGTTTTTGTCTGGGGTGCAGGGACATTGAATCAAAATGACTGGTCGAGTGTAATCACACTGCTTCCATTAATTGTATTGTCCATTTTTATTCTTTTACTACTTTCAAGGCCTTTATCTGCACTTCAATTAGGAGATCAAGTTTCAACGTCTATTGGCATTAATATTAAGCAAATTAAAGTAATTTCATTGACGTTAGCGATATTTATTACTGCTGCGGTTGTAAGTGAAGTTGGCTTAATTGGTTTTGTTGGAATTGTTGCTCCTGCTATTGCTCGTATGTGCGGAGCGAGGAAACTAGTACCGCAGATCTTAGTTAGTGGGGTAGTTGGCAGTATGATGTTATTACTTGCCGATTTGGTTATTCAGCCATTCTCCGGTGTTGGGGGCGAGTTATTACCAACGGGCGCAATGACAGCATTATTGGGAGCTCCATTTCTTCTTTGGTTACTAAATCGAAAAGTATTTCAATCGGACATGAAAGCCAGAGAAACCACTCAACTTAATTATAAATATACACCTTTACAGAGAGTGGTTTTGCCTCTGTCAGCTCTGATTGTTGTCTTGTTTATTATCGCTGTGTTTGTAGGTAAAGGGCAAGCTGGATGGGTGATTTCGCTAAACCCATCGATAGTGGAATTGCGCGTTCCTCGGGTGTTTATTTCGTTTCTGGCTGGAGTTGGACTCGCTATTGCAGGTACTGTTATTCAGCGAGTCTCAACCAATCCAATGGCAAGCCCTGAAATTTTAGGCATTAGCTCAGGAGCGGCATTGGCTCTGGTACTTGGCGCTATGTTTGATATTGCAACGGAAAGACATGAGCAGATGTTGCTGGGTACGGCTGGCGCATTATTTGTCACAGGTATTATTTGGTTTATGGGACGTAAACAGAACTTTGCCCCTGCTCAAATGTTATTAACCGGAATTGCCTTGAGTGCAGGTTTGGACGCTTTTTTACGTATTGCTATGTCGTCAGGCCAAGATAATGTCATGGCCTTATTAACATGGCTTTCAGGTTCCACCTACTTAGTTAACATGAGTGATGTCTATCTGCTAGGTATAGGCGTTACGTTATTTTTTATTCTCGCAATGAGCAGGCATCGATGGTTGGATATTATTGGTTTAGGTGAAATAACGTCGGCCAGTGTTGGGTTGCATTGTCGTAAAGTTAGAGTGCTTTTACTGCTCCTTGTTGCAGCATTAACAACCCTTTGCACTATTATTATAGGTCCACTCAGTTTTATTGGTTTGTTAGCACCACATATGGCTAGCTCGCTTCATCAATATCGAGCGTCTCACCAATTATTAACTGCCTGTTTATTAGGAGGATGTTTGATGATTGTTGCCGATTGGGTTGGCAGAACGGTGTGGTTTCCATGGCAATTTCCGGCAGGTTTATTAGCTTCATTACTTGGTGGAATGTATTTCTTATATTTAATGAGAAAATAATACCCTCACCTTAATTGTTGATAAATAAGTATTTATTATCTTGTTACTTATAAAATTACATAAATATAAAGCATGGGTTCAAGAAAATTGTTTATTTTATAAATTTCATAAAAAGTAGTTGATCAATTTAATGAGAATCATTAGCATTCTCATCTATCGATCAAAAACAACGGAAGTGTTATGAAAACGAATGATCAATTGGACTACATAATAAACGGCGGTAATGACGTTCCTGCGGCATGTTTTCTTAATTCTTTAGCAAGAGAATGTTCTGCAATTCAAATTATTGAAAATCAATATGATGCTTATTATTTAATCCCATTAGGTAATAAGCATGAGATACATATTCCACTGAGCTATGTCTCTTCAGTTGGTTTACATGAATACAGTTTTCCAGCGGTGTTATATGCAGAAGAAGCGATTGCTATCGGCTTTGAACAAATATTATGTCGAGTTTTAGAGCAACCAGCATTAGTGGGTGTTATCTCCAAAGAGCAAAGAGACATCTTCCTTCAGCGAGTAACTGAGAGTTACACAAATACTTATACCGGTGTCAGTAGAAGTCCTTATGCTGAGAGATTATTTTCAGAAGCGCTGAATTTTCAGCAAGCAGAGCAAGGGTTACTGATTGGTCACTCTTTCCATCCTGCTCCGAAAAGTAGAGAGCAATTCAGTGCTGAAGATGCCAAAACGTATTCCCCAGAGCTAGGAGGTGAGTTTCCTCTGCTTTGGTTAGCCGTTAATCATTCTATTCTTATTTCTGGTTCTTCAGGAGAGAAAACGGCAGCAGAGAGATTGGATGAATTAGTCTTTGAAGATCAGTTACTGGCTTTAGCGATAAGTGGGATTGTTAATGAAAATGAAAGCGTATTCCCAGTACATCCATGGCAATGGAAAGTATTACAAGATCAAGAAGATATACAAGCTTATTTAGAATCAGGATTCATCAGAAAATTAGGGTCATTAGGCGCGACGTGGTACCCAACATCATCAACTCGTTCGCTTTATTCGCCTAAACTTCCTTATATGTTGAAGTTTTCACTTAGCGTTAAATTAACCAATTCTATTCGTAATTTATCACTTAAAGAGGTGGTCCGTGGCACTCGGTTAAACCAATTATTCACCGATACAGAAATCAGTGATGAACTAGGCTATCAACAAGGTTTTCAAGTGATGCAAGAGCCGAGTTATTTGGGGTTAATGGATAGAAATGGCGGTGTGATAGATGAGAGCCTTGTGGCGTTTCGTGATAATCCATTAAGCTCAAAACCGGAAGAAGAAGCCGTAGTGTTAGCGACATTAACTCAGCAAAACCCTTATGGTGGAGAGAGTTTGTTAGCTAAAAGAATCAAAGATTACGCTGATTCAAGTCCGTTGTCGTTATCTCAAATTGCTCAACAATGGTTTAGCGCGTATTGCCAATATGCTGTTGTTCCACTATTTAATCTCCAAGCGAATTATGGTGTTGTCTTTTTAGCTCATCAGCAGAATATTGTTATGCAGTTAAAAAGAGGGTTTCCAATTGGTATGTACTACCGTGATTGCCAAGGAACTGGCTACACAGACTTGGCTTTTGAACGTTTTCCTGAAGCATTAAATCAAACTAAGCAAGATATTGAAAATTATTGGAATAATGACAAAGTTCGTCGTTATTTTGCCTATTACCTCATTATCAATTCTACGTTTAATGTTATTGCCTCTATCGCTGCTTATTGTGACGTCAGTGAAAAGACATTAGTGAAAGAACTGCGTAAACAATTAGAAGTCTTAAGAGATAAAGGCGTTAGAGATCAACAATGTTTAAACTATGTATTAGACAGCGACGCTCTGTGTTGTAAAGGCAATTTCTATTGTTATTTACAGAACATGAATGAGAATTCAATTCTTGATCCTGCCGTTATTTATTTTGACTTGCCTAACCCATTACTTCATATAAAGGATGCTATGAATGTTTAATTATAAGACGCTACTATTAAGCTTAAATGCGAATCCAACAATTGCGATTACATTATCAAAACAGGATGTTAAAGACTCATCACTTATTACTCAATGCCTAAAAGAAATTGATCATATATTCAGTACGAATAAAACGGTTAATGAGCTTATTATCGAGTCAGAAGTCCCGATCCTGTTAGCTCATTCGTTACCATCACTTTATAAGAATAGCTTGTCACGCCAAGGCTTTTATCAACAAGTGCAACCGTGGCATTTGCATACGCCTTCTACCCTATTTCCTTGGGTAGAGGTGCAATCATCATTGCAATATCGACATCATCCCGTTCGTCCTGAAATGCCTGCGGGGAAGGTGTACCAGCGTTATGATCATAATATTGATGCGGAAATTAGCTTCAGATTGTTCGATCTCAACAAAGACATTGAGCGTTTTACTGCTTGGATGAATGATCCTAGAGTGGCAAATTTCTGGGAGCAAGCGTGGAGTTATGAAAAACTTGCCGAGTTTATTAAAGAACGTTTAAGTGATGATCATATCATTCCGTTAATTGGTGAATTTAATGGCGAACCTTTTGGTTATGTTGAAGCGTATTGGGTTAGTGAGGATAGATTAAGTCCATATTATGATGTTCAACCTTATGACCGTGGCATCCATCTCTTAGTGGGTGAGCAGGCGTTTCGAGGCCCTGATTATTTCAATTGTTGGATGAGAGCTATTAGTCATTATCTGTTTGTGGATGATGTAAGAACTCAGCGCATTGTTTTAGAACCGAGAGCGGATAACCAGCGTTTATTTAATCGTATTCAAGAAGTTGGCTATAAAAAATGTTTCGAGTTTAATTTTCCTCACAAACGCTCGGCATTAATGATGCTTGAACGAAAAGCCTTTTTTATGGAGCAATGTTGATGGATCAAATAGCATTACATGCTCACTGGCCAGCGGCAAACCGGAAAATGGTAGCAAAGTTGATCAGTGAATTGGCGTATGAACAAGCGTTTACTATTGAAGAAAATAACGCTGAGTTTTCGTTCACTCCTTCTCAAGGTGTTGGATATTATTTCTCTGGTAAACGCAATATTTGGGGGCAAATTGTAATTGTTCCTACGTCATTAGAGCGTAGAACGAATGGGAGTCCGTCAGAGATAACAGCAACGCAATTTATGCGTGATATTCAATGTTTAATTGATATTACTGATGATGCATTAGCCGAACATTTTGAGGATCTTAATGCGACCTTACTTGGCGACTGCAAACTTGCATTACGTAAAGCCAACATGTCGGCAAAAGATCTTGCTTTTTTGTCGTGTGAACAGCAACAGCTTTTGTTTGATGGACATCCTAAATTTGCTTTTAATAAAGGACGAAGAGGATGGGGAAGTGATGATCTTGCATTATATGCGCCAGAATCTGAACGTGCTTTTCAATTAAGCTGGGTTGCGGTGCATCATTCTATTTTACAGAAAGCAACAAATCATAAAGTAGAGTGGGAAGAGTTAATTGAATCGGCGATTAATGGCACTGAATTGTATGAGATAGATGCGTTACTTTCGTCGTTTAATGTAGATATTAGTAATTATATTTATGTCCCTGTCCATCCTTGGCAGTGGCGTCAAAAATTATCGATATTATTCGCACGAGAAATGGCAGAGAAAACGTTGGTCTATTTAGGTGAGTTCGGTGATGAATTTCTGCCTCAGTTGTCAATTCGAACATTGAGTAACACCACAAGACCAGACAACTATGACATTAAATTACCTTTAACTATTATGAATACCTCTTGTTATCGAGGTATTCCCGGACGCTATATTCTAGCTGGCCCAATGGCGTCTGATTGGCTTGATTCTATCTTTAAGTCAGACGAGTTGTTTATTAATAAGCAAGCAGAAGTATTGCAAGAACCTGCGGCTGGTTTTGTAGCTCAATCTGATTATAAATTATTGGTTGATGCGCCATATCGTTATCATGAGTTGCTTGGTGTGATATGGCGAGAATCTGCCCAATCTAAACTTTCTCATAATGAAACGGCAATTTTAATGGCGGCATTGATGGAGTCGGATGAAGAAGGGACTCCATTAATTTCGGAGTACATTACTGCGTCAGGGTTATCAATAGAAGAGTGGCTAAATAAGCTCTTTGATGCGGTGGTTATTCCTTATTATCACTTACTTTGTAAATACGGGGTTTCTTTAATTGCTCACGGGCAAAACGTGACGTTAGTGATGGAAAATGCTCAACCCAAACGAATTTTATTAAAGGATTTTCAAGGGGATATGCGTTTAATTGAACGAGATATTCCAGAACAAGAAGGCTTGGCTCCTTTGATAAAGGAGGTCACAGTCTCTCTGCCTGAAGAGCTGATTATTCATGATTTACAAACTGGACACTTTGTTACGGTACTTCGCTTTATTTCACCACTGGTTGAAAAATTAGGTTTATCTGAAATCGATTTTTATCAATTGCTTGGATTACGAATTAAAGCGTATGTAAAAGAAAATCCTGATTATCAAGATAGGTTTGAACGCTTAAATTTGTTTAAACCAAGAATATTGCGTATTGGGCTTAATCTTGCCAAGTTTAGGCACAGTACTGACTCTAGTGCATCTCGTATGCTTCCTGATATGGATGACCTATTAGATAACCCCTTATATATGGCATTAAATAAATAACAATAATATTAAATGGAGAATAATAACATGACTATCAGATTGGATTTGGCAGGTATCGGTGTAGGACCGTTTAACCTGAGCGTGGCTTCTCTTTTAGAGCCTAAAAAACAAATCAAAGCGACGTTTTTTGAGAGCCGAGATTCTTTTGCTTGGCACCCTGGTTTACTACTTGATAACACCAATATGCAAACCATGTTTTTAAAGGATTTAGTCAGTGCAGTATGCCCTGAAAGCTCTTATTCATTCTTATCTTACTTGGTTAAAAACAAAAAGTTTTATCGATTTTTATCAGCCGAGCTTAGTTGTATTAGCCGTCATGAGTTTTCTGATTACTTATCTTGGGTTGCTCAACAACTTAGTAATGTTCAGTTTTCTACTGAAGTTGAACAGGTCGAATTTAATGGTGATAGTTTTGAAATTCAAACGAACAATGGAATATACGAAGCGCAGAACCTTTGTATAGGAACAGGTAAAGTACCTTTCATTCCTGAATGCGCAATTCCTCATATAGGACCAAGCGTTTTTCATGCGGCTGAAATGGGATTGCGTGATCGTGATTTTACCGGAAAAAGAGTCATGATCGTCGGTGGTGGACAAAGTGGTGCTGATATTTTCTTAAATGTATTACGTGAAAAGTGGGGTAAGGCAGCTTCATTAGATTGGGTTTCTCGTCGTTCTAATTTCCAGCCTCTTGATGAAGCCTCATTTACTAATGAATTCTTCACTCCTGATTATGTAAATGCGTTTGTTCAGCTTAACCCTGAAGTAAAGCACTCAGAGGTTACTGCTCAGAAATTGACATCAGATGGCATAACTCAATTAGCGTTATTGGATATCTATCGAGAGCTATATCACCGTTTTGATGTGATGAAAGAAGACAAATGGGTGCGTTTATTACCACATCGAACGATGGATAAATTAGAACAAGCAGCATCAGGTTTTTCTCTTGAAGTACAAAATGCGTTAAGTCAAAAGTCAGAAATACATCAAGCGGATATTGTTATTTTAGCAACGGGATTCAAGTCCCCTTATCCTGCTTGTTTAAACTCAATCCTTCCTCTATTGGATTTAGATAACGAGGGGCGTTATCAACTTACGCCTGACTTTGAATTGAAATGGAAAGGCAGCAAGAAAAATAAGATATTTGCCGTGAATGCGGGCATGCACAGCCATGGCATTGCCGAACCTCAACTCAGTTTAATGGCGTGGCGAAGTGCCAGTATTATCAATCGATTATCAGAAAAAGAGATATACGACATTACTTCTGATAAAGGGATGATTGATTGGATTTCTGAATCGGTTGTTGATGAATTAGTAAATGCTTAGTTTGGTAAGTAAATCGACACTTATTTTTTAATCAATATTATTTTTTAATTAACAAATAGTTGAATACGGATTTTTATCATTCGTATTCATTTAAGTGCAACATCAATATAAAAAAGAGAACATAAATGAACGTTAAAAAAGGGAATTATCCGCTCACATTAGTGGCTATCGCAGTGGCAGCAGCAACCACTTTTGTATCAGTATCGGCTCAAGCAGAAGCGTATAAAAATACAGAAGAAACCATGGTGGTGGTATCAAGCCGTACGCCCAAAGCAATCAGTGAGATCCCAGGAACAGTTTGGTTTGTTGACTCCGAACAAATTGAACAAGAATACCGTGGTGGTAAAACACTGGGTGAAATTTTAGCAACAACCATTCCATCATTAGATGTGAGTAGTGGTGCAAGAACCAACTACGGTCAGAACTTACGTGGTCGTGCAATGCTCGTTATGATTGATGGAGTCTCACTTCAATCATCTCGCCCAATTAGTCGCCAATTAGATGCGATTGACCCATTTAATATTGAACGTATTGAAGTACTTTCTGGGGCAACCTCTATTTATGGTGCTGGTGCGACTGGTGGTGTGATAAACATCATTACCAAAAAATCAGACAGTGATGAATTGCAATTTGAAAGTTATGTTAGTGGCACGACTGGATTGAATGGTGGTGATGACTTTGATTACAAAGTGGCACAATCTATCTCTGGTGGAACAGAGAATGTAGCAGCGAGAGTATCAGCGGTTTATACCGAAACACAAGGCTATTATGATAGTGAAGGCGATATCATTACACCTGATATCTCTCAAGGTTCATTGCAATATAATAAAACAATAGATCTACAAAGTACGGTTGATGTTTCGATTTCTGATACTAAAAATATTAACTTTTTAGCGCAATATTACGATAGTCAGCAAGA
Source organism: Aliivibrio sifiae (assembly GCF_002954715.1). Lineage (GTDB taxonomy): Bacteria > Pseudomonadota > Gammaproteobacteria > Enterobacterales > Vibrionaceae > Aliivibrio > Aliivibrio sifiae. The sequence continues at coordinate 240,057 of NZ_MSCP01000002.1, forward strand.
CTCACCCTACGGTCTTTATATTAAAAATTATAAGTTTATTGATGTACGAAAAGGCTTCGAATCTGATCGCCAACACGGTACAGAGCGTATCATGCTAAGTGCTGCTTATAGCGATTCTGAATTTCTGAACCATCAACTTGTAGTTGAAGCGTCTTATCGAAAAGAAGATCAAACCTATACACCATACTACCAAGGTGCTTCACAGCAAACGACGGATGTTATCTCTTTAAAAACCGCTCTAGCTAAATCGTTTGGTAAAGTGAATTTGGTTTACGGTGTGGACGCTTACATGGATAAGTTTGATAGTAATCAAGCGTTATTTGATCCTACGATTGCTAACAATTCAGGTAATTTAGTTAATAAAACCTATGCTGAAATTGGACGTTATCCTGGGGTTGAAGTTGGTTCTGTCGCCGGTTTTATTCAAGCTGATATGGATATTACGGATGACTGGTCAATTCAAGGGGGCTATCGCTACCAATATATGAATAATAAGATCGATGATTTTGTTGATTATAAAATTCAAAAGAATATTGCAAAAGGTAAGGGATCTTCTGCTGATGAGGTCCCTGGAGGAGAAACTAATTATTCTGTAGGCTTATTTAATATAGGTACTATCTATAAACTCACTTCTGATTCACAAGTGTGGGCAAGTTTCTCGCAAGGGTTCGATCTTGCTGATCCTGCGAAATATTATGGACAAGGAAGTTATTCAGCGGTTGATGCCAATGGACATTATGCGCTTCAAGATAGCATCAATGTATCTGGTTCAAAAATGTCAGGGATTAAAACCAATAGTTATGAAATTGGTTTTAGAACTGAACAAGATGCATTAAGTTTTCAAACAGCAGCGTATTTTTCACAATCGGATAAATCGGTTAAATACAATAAGCAGACATTGCTAATTGAAGATGTTGATAATGAAAAACGTGTCTATGGTGCAGAAGCATTAGTTTCTTATTGGGTGATGGATAACATTCAACTAGGGGCTTCAGGTCATTATGTTATTTCAGAGCTTCAAACTGACGGTAAGTGGGACGATTTAAGTGCGGGTGAAGCAAGTACATCAAAAGCCAGTTCATGGGTAGGATGGTATGAATCCGATCTTGCGCTTAAAGTTCAAAGCCAGACGATGTTTGATTATAAAGATGCGGATGATAACGAATTATCTGGTTATACCGTGTTTGATTTAGTTGGTAGTTATGAGTTACCAGTGGGTAGTTTAGGGTTTGGTATTCAAAATTTATTTAATAAAGACTATACAACGGCATGGGGCCAACGAGCTCAAATTCTATATTCTAGCCATTATGATGCAGCGGCTTATGATTACAAAGGCCGTGGACGAACCTATACGCTTAATTACCAAGTTAAATATTAATATTTAGTTACCTCTACATTTTATATTGCAATTAAATAAGACTATTTCGTAAGAGGTAGTCTTATTTTTCATTAATACTGCCGAATGTGCCCATACATTTATAATAAAGTTAGGTATGATTGAAAAATAAACATTTATTTGTAAGATGCGGATATATTTAGATAATTATCAATTAGACAAGGAAGAAAGAATAATGACATATGATACGTTAATAACAATTGGGGTACTGGTATTTCTGGTACTCATATTAATTGCACTTGGTGTAAAAACCGTTCCTCAAGGTCACAATTGGACAGTAGAACGATTTGGTCGATATACACAGACGCTACAACCCGGTTTGAATTTGATCATTCCATTTATTGATACGATTGGTCAAAAAATAAACATGATGGAGCAGGTATTAGATATTCCTGCACAAGAAGTGATTTCAAAAGATAACGCCAATGTAACGATCGATGCCGTGTGTTTTGTGCAAGTGGTTGATGCTGCAAAAGCGGCTTATGAGGTGAGTGATCTTCAACATGCTATTCGTAATTTAACATTAACGAACATGCGTACTGTGTTGGGCTCTATGGAGCTTGATGAAATGCTAAGCCAGCGTGACATGATCAACGTGAAACTATTGGCTATTGTCGATGCGGCAACCAACCCGTGGGGCGTAAAAGTCACGCGTATTGAGATTAAAGATGTGCAACCACCAGCGGATCTAACTGCGGCGATGAATGCTCAAATGAAGGCGGAACGTAACAAGCGTGCTGATGTTTTAGAAGCGGAAGGGGTACGTCAAGCAGAGATCCTAAAAGCAGAAGGCCATAAACAAGCATCAGTACTAAAAGCTGAAGGTGATAAGCAAGCGGCAATTCTTCAAGCTGAGGCTCGAGAACGTGCGGCTGAAGCAGAAGCCAATGCAACAAGAATGGTATCAGAAGCGATTTCTAAAGGTGATATGCAAGCCGTAAATTACTTTATTGCGCAAGGTTATACCGAGGCACTAAAATCAATAGGGCAAGCAGAAAACAGCAAGATTATTATGCTGCCTCTAGAAGCATCGGGCTTAATGGGATCAGTTGCAGGTATTGCTGAAATGTTTAAAGTAGACAAAGAGGGTTCTAAATAGGAGTTCATAATGGAATTTTTTGAACAAATGAATCACTGGCATTGGTTAACTCTTGGTTTATTACTACTTGCTGGTGAGTTACTAGGAACTGCGGGTTACTTTTTGTGGATAGGACTATCCGCCGTAACTGTCGGTGTATTGTATGCCGTTATTCCACTCAGTTGGCAATTGCAGTGGGTGAGTTTTGCTGTATTTTCTCTTTTTGCAACGTGGTTGTGGTGGAGATATCAGCATAAAAAAGATGAAACCTCGGATGCTAAGCGAGCATTGAACCAAAAAGATAAGCAATTAATTGGACAAACTTCTCGTTTGGAAGAAGACATTATTGCCGGTTCTTGTCGAATTGTTTTAGGTGATACCACTTGGTCTGCAAAAAGTTTTCAAGATATTCCAAAGGGTACGCTAGTCCATGTTGTGTCTGTTGACGGTATTATTTTGACGATTGAGCCAATCAAGAAATAAATTAACATTATATTAAATTAAAATGAGTAATTGATTAGCGCAATGCGTTAGTGAATTGCTCATTTTTTACATCTGCCATTCGAATGTTGATAACTCCTTTTTCTTACTAACTTTTTGTTGTGATTTTTAACGTACCGCACGTTATAAATTAGTGTGATTTTTGTGGTTTTTTATTTCATGTTTTTGAGATCCGGCCGATATAGATTCAAAGCGTTAAAAATTATTCTTATTATCGTAAATACTCATGGAACGAGTCATTAATAATTAGTTAAAGGTGTAAAGCATGAGTTACAAAAATTTAGCAGTAAGAAAGAAAATTGCCGTTGTTTTTTCTGGCATTGGATTAGTGATGATCGCGTTTGGCTTTTTCTTATTGCAAGAATTAAACAAAGTAGAAGCAGAGGTGATTAACTTTACTGACTCTACTGTACCAAGTGTGTTATCTGTTGAAGACGTATATTTTGAGATGAATGCTTATCGTCGAAATCAATATGCGGCTTTAACCTATCAAGAAAAAGATCTTCCTGGTTTATTGTCTATTTTGTCTTCACAAAAAAATGATATCAAAGTTGATCTTGCAAAGTACGAAGCGACAGTAGCAAGTGCTGATGAGCGTCGTGTATTTGATCGTGTTAATAATGGTTGGAAAGAATACTTACGTCTTTTAAATGGTTTTACTCAAAAAATTAGTGATGGTGAGAGATCTTTAGCTCAAGCTGAGTTAGTTGATTCATTCCGTCAATTTGAAGAAGTTGGTGCTGCAATGGATAAATTAGTTGAAGCGAACCTAGGATTTGTAGCAGACAATCGAACTTCAATTATGGGCAGTGTAAATAACGTAACAATGGCAACTAAAGTGTCATTTACTGCTTTAATCGCATTCATGATTTTCATTACTTTCTTCTTAGCACGCCAAATTTGTCGTCCTCTAAATTTAGTGGTTGAACAGTCTAAAGCGATTGCTGCTGGTGATTTAACTTTCCGTCTTCAACGTGAAGAGATTGGTAATGATGAGCTAGGTGAATTAGCTGATACTAATATTGAAATGCAAAACCAATTACGTGAGCTTATTGAAGATACTATTTCAGCGGTAACTCAGTTATCAGCAGCAGTAGAAGAAATGAGTGCGATTTCAGAGCAATCTGCGCGTGGTATGCAACAGCAACAATCTGACATTACAACGGTAGCCGCTGCAATGGAAGAAATGAAAGCAACGGTAGCAGAAGTTGCTAACAATACTGAAATGGCCTCTGCGTCGGCTCTAGAAGCGTCTGAAGAAGCAAAACAAGGCAACCAAGACGTTCAATCTAACATTGAACAAATTCAAGTGGTTTCTCGTGATATCGAACAAGCAGGTGAATTGGTTGAAGAGTTAGAGCGTGAATCTAACAACATCAGTGTTGTGGTTGAAGTTATTCGTGGTATTGCTGATCAAACAAACTTATTAGCATTGAATGCAGCAATTGAAGCGGCACGTGCTGGTGAGCAGGGTCGTGGTTTTGCCGTGGTTGCGGATGAAGTTCGTTCTCTTGCGGGCCGTACTCAATCATCAACGACAGAAATTGTTGAAATTATCGAGAAACTTCAAGCAAGTGCGACACATGCAAAAGCAGCAACCGATCAAAGTTGTTCTAAAATCCGTATCTGTGTAGAGCAAAGTGTTCAAACGGGTAATTCAATCCAAATGATTGAAGAAACGATGATGAAGGTAACAGATACAAGTATTCAAATTGCGAGTGCATGTAGCCAACAAGACTCAGTAACAGAAGAACTTGGTCGTAATATTCAGAGCATGAGTTTATCTGCAAGTGAAGTGGCATTAGGGGCTGATCAAACAGCACAATCTAGTGTTGAGCTAGCGCAATTAGCGACAACGCTACAAACGTCTTTATCACGCTTTAAAGTGTAATAAAAACGGCGTTAAACCAGTATTGGTATAACTAAGAAAGGAGATCATTAGATCTCCTTTTTTTGTATCGAAAGTAAATTATTTAGAATGAGTATCACGCTTGATTTTTAAGTGTAATGACATTTTGATGATATTTAGTGGTCAAACATCATTATTTGAAGAAAAAATTAAAATTTATTTTACTGAGTTATCGTCTTATTAATGATCTATTGGCGGTATTATTTTGACTGTTGAGCTAACTAGAAAGTAAATTGTGATGCTTTTCAAAATAAAATGAGTAATTAATTAACCTAATAAATCACAGCTTACTCATTTTATCACATCTTTAATTTAGCAATGGTTTGCTATCTCTATTTTAATCACAATGCATTGTTTGTATTTACATTTTGGCTGGTTATAAAATTATGTGACTTTTATAGGTTTTTATTTTATTTTCTCGTCGATTTGTCGTTATAAGGCAAAAAGAGTTAAGCAAATTTCTCTATAAAATAACACTCATGGATGAGTTATTAAGAACTATCTAAAGGTTGTCAAAGACATGAGTTATAAAAATTTAGCAGTGCGTAACAAAATTGCCGTTGTATTTTCAGCAATTGCTTTAGTGATGATAGCGTTTGCTATTTTCCTATTACAAGAATTAAATAAAGTAGAATCGGAAGTTATTAATTTTACTGATTCTACTGTACCAAGTGTGATCTCGGTAGAGAATTTATACTTTGAAATGTCAGTGTTACGTCGTAGTCAATACGCATCGTTAACATATCCTGAATATGATGATAGTTTAAAAGCATTATTTGGTCGTCAAGAAAAGACGAAACAAGAAATTCAAATAATGCTTGATCGCTATAATGCGACAGTAGGCAGCGGTGATGAACGTCGAGTTTTCGATAATGTATTGAATTCTTGGAATAATTACTCAAATATTCTTTCAGGTTTTAATCAATCAGTAAAAGAACGAGATTTACGTAAAGCCCAACAAGTTTTATCTGGCTCATTAGATGCTTTTAATTCTGTTGGTTCAGCAATGGATGCATTGATTGATATTAATCTGGGGTTTGTTGCTAATAACCGCATTAGAATTATGGGAAGTGTTGATAGTGTAACGACAGCAACGAAAGTATCATTTACTGCTTTAATTGCATTCATGATTTTCATTACTTTCTTCTTAGCACGCCAAATCTGTCGTCCTTTAAATTTAGTGGTTGAGCAGTCTAAAGCGATTGCCGCTGGTGATTTAACTTTCCGTCTTGCGCGTAATGACATTGGTAATGATGAGCTAGGTGAATTAGCTGATACCAATATTGAAATGCAAGATCAGTTACGTGTTCTTATTGAAGATACGATTTCAGCGGTAACTCAACTGTCTGCAGCTGTAGAAGAAATGAGTGCGATTTCAGAGCAATCTGCACGTGGTATGCAACAGCAACAATCTGATATTACAACGGTAGCTGCTGCAATGGAAGAAATGAAAGCAACCGTAGCAGAAGTGGCAAATAATACAGAAACCGCCTCTACGTCTGCTCTAGAAGCCTCAGAAGAAGCAAAACAAGGCAACCAAGACGTTCAGTCGAACATTGAACAGATTCAAGTGGTTTCTCGTGATATTGAACAAGCTGGAGAGTTGGTTGAAGAGTTAGAGCGTGAATCAAACAACATCAGTGTTGTGGTTGAGGTTATCCGTGGTATTGCTGATCAAACAAATTTATTAGCCTTAAACGCAGCGATTGAAGCAGCACGTGCTGGTGAGCAAGGTCGTGGTTTTGCTGTGGTTGCGGATGAAGTTCGTTCTCTTGCGGGTCGTACTCAATCTTCAACTAGCGAAATCGTTGAGATCATTGAGAAACTGCAAGCAAGTGCAGCACATGCTAAAAATGCAACGGATCAAAGCTGTTCAAAAATTCGTATTTGTGTAGAGCAAAGTGTTCAAACGGGTCAATCAATCCAAATGATTGAAGAAACCATGATGAAAGTAGCCGATACAGGGATTCAAATTGCGAGTGCGTGTAGCCAGCAAGATTCAGTAACAGAAGAACTTGGCCGTAATATTCAAAGCATGAGTTTATCAGCAAGTGAAGTCGCATTAGGTGCAGAGCAAACAGCACAATCAAGTGTTGAGCTAGCGCAGTTAGCGACGACGCTACAAACGTCGTTATCACGCTTTAAAGTATAATTTGACGAGCCATTGAATTGCGCTAGTTTGTACTAGAAACTAGAAACTAGAAACTAGAAACTAGAAACTAGAAACTAGAAACTAGAAAGGAGATCATATGATCTCCTTTTTTATATGTTAAGGATGAAGAGTAAAATTAAAACACACCATTGATTAGAGGATTATTTTTAATTAATTCTTTGAATTGTTCTAATAGTTCAATGCTTTGTTTATTTTGTAATTTATCTTTATGTAGATATGCGCCAATCGTTGCTTTACTAAAACACTCTTTCATCTGTAAAGGTACGAGATCAAACCCAGCAAAATAATCTCTCATTGTAATTGGATAAGGCAAAATAGCATCACTGTTTTGTAATAAATCAATTGCAGTCAACAGTGAGTTGGTATTATAGATAACCTTTTCTTGTAAATAGTGACGCTTTTGAAATGAGTTTAACTCTTCATTTTGTTTTTGAACTAAATGTGAATATCGTTTTTTTGATGCGCCTAAATCAACGGAAGGGAAACGAGCAATATCTTCATTACTGCAGTTAATTTCAAGTAAAGGATGCCCCTTTCTTACATAGACTTCTTCACTGCATCGAAAAAGAGGATGGAATAATATGTCTTCATATTGTGCTAGGCCGAGTATTTCATGACCGACAAAAATGGTGATTTCATCACTGAGTAATAAGTTCATTAATTGCAGATGATTACCAACATCAACCGAGATATTACTGTGGGGGTAAGTGTCTCTGAATTCTTGTACGCAATCACGAATAAATAAATGCCACCACGCATCACCGCACCCAATTTTGAGTTCGGTCTGGTGTCTGAGTTTGTTCTTTTCTAATTTATTGAGCGTATTTTCATACAGGTTTTGCATCATTTTCGCTTGCTCATAAAGTAACTCACCACTGGAGGTTAGGGTGATCCCTTTTGAGTTACGATTAAACAATTTGCTACCCAGCTTCTCTTCTAACTTCTGCATATTGTGGCTCAATGTCGGTTGACTTAAACAGAGGTTATTCGCGGCTTGGGTGACGTTTTGAGTTTTAGCTACTTGAATGAATTGAATCATTAATTTAAACATAATAGCTCTTTGCTTGAATAAGAAAGAGCTATTTTATGTGGCTTACTATTTGATATCTAGTGATTACTTCTCGTTTTGATACATGGCGAAGCTAAAGGGTGCCAATGTTAACGTTTCTTCTAATTTGCAAGCAGTATTGTTATAAATATCAGTGACATTACGATTCGATAATACATCAGGTAGAGTAATATCAACCGTGTTGGCGCTGTTATTCATAACCACGGTAATGCACTCGTCTTTTAAGACTTTTTGATAGATAAGGCATTGCTTTTCATCATCACTCATTAACCAGTTAATGTGATGAGCTCGTAGAGCTGGGTGTTGTTTGCGTAATTTGATGATCTGCATAATGTGATGTTTCATGTTCATATCATGCTTAGTTTCATTCCAAATCATGCATTTACGATTTAATGGGTCAGGCCCGCCATCTAAACCAATTTCACTGCCATAATAGATACAAGGTGTACCGCTATGAGTAAATTGGAATAAATAGGCCAGTTTTACTTTGTCTTTATTACCAGAACAACGATGAAGAATACGAGCCGTATCATGGCTATCTAATAATGAAAACGCCACTTCATTGACTGCAATAGGGTAGCTAGTATTTACATCATTTATTGCATATTTGAACTGATTAACACTTAGATTTCCGTTAGCAAAAAATCCAATCATTGCATCGGACAATGGGTAGTTCATCACGGCATCAAATTGGTCGCCAGCAAGCCAATTCATTGAGTCATGCCACGCTTCACCCAAAATATAGATCTCAGGTTTGATTGCTTTTAACTCATCACGGAAGCGTCGCCAGAAGCGTTGATCAACTTCGTTGGCGACATCTAAACGCCACGCATCGATATTGAAATTACGCACCCAGTAGCGACCGACTTCAAGTAAATATTCGATTACTTCTGGATTCTCAGTATTTAGCTTTGGCATGTTTTGCGCAAAAGCAAAGGCGCGATAGTTGAGATATTCTTTACTGTGTTGATCTTTTTTAGACTCGTCTATGAGTGGGAATTGTTCAACATAGAACCAACCAATATATTTTGAATCTTTGCCGTTTTTGATGACATCTTGCCATTGAAGAGAATCGGCACCAATATGATTGAATACGGCATCTAACATGACTTTCATGCCACGTTTGTGGGCTTCTTCAATTAGCGTTCTTACCGTGTCGTCGTTACCAAAGGCAGGGTCAACGTTTAAATAATCAACAGTATCGTATTTATGATTCGTTTTGCCTTGAGTGATTGGGGTGAAATATAAACCAGTAATACCAAGATCTTGCAGGTAATCCAGATGGTCAATGACGCCTTGTAAATCACCACCAAAGAAGCTGTTGGTTTTTGGCTCTTCAGAGCTCCAAGGAAGTGCATTACTCGGTGAGATTGAGGGATCACCATTGGCAAAACGCTCAGGGAATATTTGATACCAAATTGTCTCTTTTACCCAATGTGGTGGGGTAAATACATCGATAGGGTTCATGTATGGGAAGCAGTAAAAATTAAGTAATTGGCTTAATACTGGATCTGCATCATCGGTGATGGTGAAAATTTGTTTTTCAGTAACGAGCAGTTTTTCGCTCTCTTCACCTTCAAGAATAAAAGCATAACGAGCACGGAAAAAACGGGGTTGTGCTTCGCAGAACCAGTAATCAAACAATTCTGTTTCACACTCTTTTTCCATAGCAAAGTTTTCGCCGCCACTCCAACCCATTGCATCTTCTGCATTTAGGTTGCCGCCACCGCCACCGAATGTCCAATCGTATGGATCACCAATTCGTAATGTGGCGCTATTGACTTCGCCTTTTGCTGTGCGAATACGTAAATGAAGTGTTTCTTTATCATAAGTATAAGAATAACTTGAGTGAGATCTATGATAAATCGCTGCTTTTGTAATCATGATTAATACCGTTTAATGAAAGTACCAACCCGAATAACTATCTGACGTAATAGCCACTCAGGTTGGTATAATTATTTAAATATGAAATTCTATTTTTGGTGTATTTCTTCGTAATATTTCACGACGCGTAATACTTCACTGACGCTCCACGCTTGGGCGAAACAACCACGAGATTGACTTGGTGCGTAACCATCATAGATTTCAGCCAATTGACCAATACAGCCTTCGTATAGGCCATCTTGGTTATGCTCAATAAACTGCTCCACAATACGAACTAAGTCTTTATCTTGTGGGAATTGACGTAAGATCCCCATTAAAAATTGACCAATCATAAAGCCCCAAACGGTGCCTTGGTGGTAGGCCATGTCTCGGTCAAAATGCGAGCCTGTACACACGGCTTTAAATTCAGGATCACTCATTGCAAGCGAGCGTAAACCCAATGGTGAATATAGCTCTTTATAAATGGTAAGAATGACCGAACGTGCTCTTTCTTGACTTAATATTGGGAAAGGAAGGCCAACGGCATAAGCTTGATTTGGGCGAATTTGTTGGTTTACTTCACCTTCTTTAATCCAATCATTTAAATAACCAGTTTTGTTGTAAAACTCATCGTTAAAGGTGGTTTTTACTTGCTCTACCAGTGCAGGTAATTCTGGCATTGGTTTGTTCAGTTTTTGATTAAAGAAATCAAGAATAGATAATGCATTAAACCAAAGGGCGTTAATTTCTACTGCACAACCGTGCCTTGGTGTTGGTACGATATCGCCGTAACGAATGTCCATCCAAGTCAGCTGATCAAAACCGCTGCCGCCGCTGATCAAGCCGTTATCAAGCATTTTAATTTCAAAGTCAGTACCGTTACGGTAATGCTGATAAATGTTAGTCATGCACTCGTATGCTTCATCACGGATAAATTCTAGATCGCCGCTGGCTTGGTAATATTCATATAAGCTAACAATGAAGAGTAGCGAGGCATCAATGGTGTTATACATTGGCTCCACCCCAGCTTCAGGGAAAAGATTAGGAAGTACACCACGGCGTTCGTAACGGATAAAAGTACGGAAGATCTGTCTTGCGTCTTCAAATTGATTGGTTGATAAATTACAGCCCCATAATGCAATCATGGTGTCACGGCCCCAATCGGCAAAGAATGGGTAGCCCGCAATGATGGATTTTGATTCTGTTGAGTCACGATCTACCACAAACTGCTCACTGGCACGAACTAGTTGCTGTCCAAAAATACTGTGTAGTTTCGAGTGTTCAATGTAGGTTTGTTGGCGTTCAATTTCAGCGTTGATCATGTCATCGACAGATTGCATCTCTAGAGAAATGGCGCGTTTTTCTTCTGCTTCAAAAATAATATAAAACTGTTCACTTGTTTCTGTACCAACAAAAACCATAGTGTGAAGTGCCATTTGTGCATCTGTCGCAGGGCGACCATCGCGAGCATCATAAGAGAAGTAAAGACCTGACTCATAGCGAGGGGTCTCTAATGCTGAATCAGCACCATTGTGGCGATAGGTGAGAGCTTGACCGTTACTGCTGATTTTACCTTCTTGATGCGTAAATTCTTGCTGTCTTGATAGGTTCTGTCCTTTTGCACAGAAGTGGTATTTTGGTGTTACATTCAACGTAAATGCTTGTTTCAACGGATTGAATATCTGATATTTAACCGCAAGGCGGTTTACCCCTTGGGCCATCACAATCGTTTTGGTGATTTCAATACCACGGATACGATAAGTAAATTCTGGAAGATGAGTTTGAGTGAAATTATCAAACAGCAGTGTTGAGTCCACAGTATCATACGGATTTACATTGGCTTGCGAAGAGAGTGGGTGAGCTTCGCCACTCGGTAACGTAATACGGTCATCTAAATGACGAATAAAATTAAAGCGATTGTTTGGTGCAACAAGGCTTGCCATAAACAACGCATGATCATTTCGACTGCAAGAGCCAGCAAGGGTAAGAGAAGAATAACCGCCTAATCCATTCGTTAGTAGGTAGTTCGATTCTTCAAGGCGATCCATATCGCGAAAATTTGCTTTAGAAAGAGAGATTTTCATGTGAACCTTACAATTAAATATCAAATGTTATCCCGTGTTTATTTTATTCACGCATAGGTGATAAGTTAACGAGGGAGTTTATAGTTAGCTTTTAATTTCGTTATAAACGAGTAACAGTTTTTGCACTTCACCTTGGGTATACGCGAGATCTTGGCTCTCTTCGTATCCCCAAAGTGATGTAATTTGAACGTTATCTTTGGTCGGTGTTACTTTGAATGCCGCAATGCGTTCTTGCTCATTATCAGAAATGAAAAACAGATAAGGCTGAGGTTGCGTAAGTAGGGCGTTGTATTGAGAAGGCGTGGTATATACGGCATTCACGGCTTTTACGTTTTGAGTGCCATAAAAGCGCTGGGCTTCAGCTAATACAGGTAATGCCATTTCTTGCAGTTGTTCATAACTGCTTTCTACATGAAACGAGCCACAATCACTTGGGATCTGATCACGCAGTGCTTTGTATTGGGTATTAATGGTTTCTAGCGGCAGCGTTAAATAGTCATTTTCAAACTGTTGTGCTGAGGCAAATAACTCATCATTATTCACACATTGTTTAAAATTTTGCTGCTGCTCAGTAAAGGTTGAGTAGTCAAACGATGGCTTAGGAAGACTGCTGTAAGCAATGATAAAACCGGTAATGAAAATAACGACAGCGACTGCAATATGAAGCATATAGTCGTGAATGCGTTGAAGTTGGCCGCGAAAATTCAAAATGTGACTCCTTTTTACGGTGTGAGTATGTTCTATAAAGCATGATTTATTGCCCTCAATGACGAGAGGGCAATAAAAGTGGTTGTGTTCTATTTCTTAAATTCAGCAGATTTGATTGAATACTTTATGGATTCTTCCGTCTCAGTATCAAAGAAATGCAGCTTGGTATTGTCGAGAACTAAGGTGATTTTTTCATCAATCTCAACATCTGGTTCGCCAGTGCCTAATGTGCCCACAAACATGTTCATTGGAGCTGCATTAAAGAACACGTTAATAGCATCGCCCAAGTATTCGCTGTTAAGTGCGGTGACTTCAAAACAGCAATCAGGGAATGCATCGCGGTATTTTTTGCCAGAACGAATGGCACTAGAGCGAGCACCTAACGTGACAGATTTTCCGTTGTAGCCTGCATCGTTTAGGATCTGTTGGTCACTTTCATTTAAGGTAATAGTGAAGGAGTGACACATGAATTGGCCGCCTTCGTAGGTTCCTTCAATAAGGTTCATTGATGGCATACCCATGAAAGTCGCTACAAAACAGTTTTTAGGATTAGTAAATAACTCTTTTGGAGACCCAATTTGCTGAACTTCACCCATCGACATTAATACGATGCGATCCGCCATGGTCATTGCTTCAACTTGATCATGGGTTACGTAAATAGTGATTGCGCCCTTAGCTCTGTGCATGCGAGAAATTTCAGTACGTGTAGTAGTACGTAATTTCGCATCCAAGTTACTTAATGGCTCATCCATTAGATACAATTTAGGCGTACGAACCATGGCACGGCCTAAAGCCACACGTTGACGCTGTCCACCTGACAACTCTTTTGGTTTGCGCTCTAGGTACTCTTTTAAAAATAAATCGTCAGAAATATTATCAACCGAGTTTTTGATCTCATCACTTGGGTAATTACGTAATTTTAAGCCGTAACCAATGTTGTCACGTACCGACATGTGTGGGTACAGGGCGTAGCTTTGGAATACCATCGCAATATCACGATCTTTTGAGCTAACATCGTTTACCACTTCACCATCGATGATGAATTCGCCATCAGTAATGTCTTCTAAGCCTGCAATCATGCGTAGTGTGGTGGATTTACCACAGCCCGATGGGCCTACAAGAACAATGAATTCCCCTTCTTCAATATCGAGATTGAAATCACGTACCGAGCAGGTATCAGAATTTGGGTATTTTTTATTGATGTTTCTTAATGAAATTTTGCTCATTAGCCTTTTACTCCACCAGACGTTAAACCGCCCACGATATAATCTTGAAATTTATAGAAAACGATAACAGGCGGAATTGCTGCTAAGACCGCGCCTGCTGCGAATACGTTGTAGCTTGATTCTTTAATATTATTGATAAGACCCATAAGGCCAACCGCCAGTGTTTTTGCTTCTGAATCCATACTTGCAATCAGGAACTTAGGCATGATGATGTCGCCAATTGGACCTAAGAAACAGAAGATAGCGATAACCATGATCATTGGTTTGACTAGCGGCAACAGTATTTCTTTGAAGATCTGCATTTGAGTTGCACCATCAATTTTTGCTGATTCATCTAATGCGCGAGGAATCGAATCGTAGTAGCCCTTCATTAAAATCGTATTCATTGTGATGCCACCTGTGGTGTAGATGAGGATCATAAAGATATACGTATAAAGTGTGGCGTTGGCCGAGCTGTAAATACCGATAGAGTTCGCAATCGCATACAGAGCAATTAAGCCACTTCCTGATGGGATAATTTGAATGATCAGTAATGACATTAATGCACTCTTACGTGATTGGTAGCGATAACGAGAGTAAACAAATCCCGAAATTGTCACGATAAACGTAGAGAGGATCATGGTGATTATCGACACTAAGAAGGTATTTCGATACCAGCTTAAATAAGGCGTATCATTAAAAAGTTGAACAAAGTTCTCCGTTAAACTGAAATTTTCAGGGAAGAACGACGTAGAGTACAGTGAGTTACTGACGTTAAACGCACTCATTAATGTCACTAATATCGGGTATAGAATGATCACTGCCATCGAGATCAAAAACGCATAACAAAAAGCCACACCCATGTTCTTAGTGATGACATGACGATTAAAACGTTTCGCTTTGATTTGGCGTGCTAAAGGGATTGCTTTGTCCATTACATCACCTCCTCATTTTTAAAGGCACCCGCTTTCAACCATGAATACAAGACCACGGCACCAACAACAGTACTGGTGATTAAGGTATATACCGCCGCTTCGTTGTATTTAGCATCCATCATTAAGCGGAAACCAAGAGATGAAATCGTATCGAGTGGTTTGTAGATTGAGCCCACCGTTTGAACTGTTGCTTCACCTAACATGTAAACGATGGTGACGTTATTAAAATTGAAGGTAAATTGAGTAATAAATACCGGAGCAACACTTATTAATATCAAGGGTAGAGTGATGTCGAAGAAGTTGGTCCATGCATTACCACCATCGATGGCACTCGCTTCATATAAGTCATCGGGGATAGTTTGTAATACGCCTGTCACTAAGATAAATACGTAAGGGAAGCCTAACCATGCTTGAATTAAGATGATGGTGATTTTGGCGTAATCTGCGTTTAGGAAGAATCCAATGGCAGTGCTTACATCGTACTCGTTACCTGTGAAAAATGGGATAACCATAGTGTTCATTCCACCAATCTTTGAGAAGAAAAGTTGGAAAACAAGAATAGTTAAAAAAGCAGGAACTGCCCAAGGTAAAATATACACAGTACGGAAGAATTTTTTCCCTCTGATGTGTTTATTATTAGCGACAACGGCAAGAACTGTACCTAGAACAATCGTCAGGGCAGAAGCACAGAAAGTCCAAGTTAATGTCCAAGATAAGGTTTCTTGGAATGCAGCAGCAGTACGTTCGTTAGTAAATAAACGCTCAAAGTTGGTGAAGCCTTTCCACTCAATAAGAAACGCTGGTGGTAAAACAGGGCGTTTGAAGTTAGTAAAGGCCACGACAATGGAAACGATCGCAGGCAGTAGAGCAAACACAAACAGCAATATGAATTTAGGTGCGGTAATTAGATTAGGTACGATTTCGTGTGATAATCCACGTACTTTTTCAGTAAAGGTAATCGCAAAACCAGACTCATCTATTTGTCGTTTTACGTCTTTTGCATCGCGAGCAAAAGCGTAATGCAATGCGAAAAAGACTAAGATCATCATTGCGCCAACGGTTGAACCTACCATGATAAGGAAAGAATCATCGACAAAGCGTTCTGCGCCAATAGTGATTTTTCCATTAGGTTGTTCGACAGCTAAAAGACGGAAGTTAGGAAGGGTGAATTGAATAAAAACCAATATCTCTAAAGCCAATATAGAGAACCCAAATAAAGCCTCTCGCATTCGACGTAGTGCAAGGTGTCCACTACCAGGAATCAGCATAGAGAGCCAGAATACAAACTGTTGACTCATGTAAATAACCTACTTATTTATTAGTGTTGTGTAGATATGTCATGTCTTTGTATTACACGATGTCGAATATTCTCGACATCGTGCAGATAGATTGAAATCGAAGGAAGGAAATTACATGTCTTCGATATCAATTTCGATAGTATCAACGGCTGCATCTAGTACCGCTTTTACATCTTGACCTTGTGCAATTTGAGCAAGACCCGTTTTCATTGGTCCCCACACTTTCATGAACTCTGGAATGCTTGGCATAGGTTGGCCGATGTTTGTCGCATCAAAGATAGCTTTGTGTAGAGAGCCTTCTTTGTAATTAACAGATAAGCTAGGTGAAACTTCACGAGTGTCTGTATACCATTTGTTTGCATTTTCAGGCGTTGCTAGGAATTTAATAAACTCGCGTGCACCTTCTTGATTATCACTGTAACCATTTACGGTCATCCCTTTTGTGCCTGTTAGGGCTTTATATGGATGACTGCCATCCCAACTTGGAATTGGTGCAGCACCAACGTTGATACCTGCTTTTTCAATATCAGCAATAGCCCATGGGCCGTTGATAATTGCTTTTAGCTTACCTTCCATGAAGTATTTCATCATGATGTCATAAGCAACGGTGTCATCTTGCATTAGAGTCCAATGGCTCACACCACTCTTATATAACCCTTGAGCCGCTAAACCTGCTTTGATTGCGTCTGGTGTATTTAAACCAATGTCTTGTGGGTTATTGTCTTTGAAAATGTAGCCGCCATTAGACATAAATAGACCGCCAGTGAAGTAGAAATCAGTAAACTTTGCAGCCCACTCTGATGGTGGAATTTCTTTCAGTGTTTTTGGTGCTTCTTTTATCATGTCTTTGTTGTATAGAAATAAGGTTGTATCTGTAGACATTGGAAGCATGTAGGTTTGACCGTTATAGGTTGATGCGTTGGTTGCTGCATCGGTATAACCGTTAACAGTGAAATTGGTTGGGGCAATTAAATGTTGATCCGCTAATTCACCAATTCGGTCATTTGGGATCATGAAAATATCAGCAATATTGCCTTTTTGAGTTGGCAGTGCAGCTAGTAAATCAAACATACTTGTTGCAGTTACTTCTACTTTAAAGTCTTTGCCTTGGTTGAACTGTTCAGCCAGTTCGGTGAAGTAAGGTACGTAGCTTTTTTCTACACCGATAACAATGTTTTCTGCTGCCATTGCGGTATTGCTTAATAGTAGGGCGGCTGAAACGGCAAGCGATATTTTCTTAATCATTTTATTGCTCCTGAAAAGGGATAGAGTTTTAAACCGATAAAATCACGTTGGTATAATTTAATGGTATCAACAGCTTATATTTAGTATTAAGCGGTCTCTCTAGAGTGCTTCCTGCGATACATGTTGACCTGTTTATAAGGCTAACTTCATTGAGATAATCATAGGACTTTGGAGGTAGGTGGTGAAATGCAATTTATAAAGGCGAGCCATAGAAAAAATGCATATCACATAGATAAATGTTATCTACCGCAACGATATCCAAGGTATTCATGGTCTTTGATAAGTTAAAAATGTGAAGGCAATAACGGTCTGTAGGACGAGAGAGAAGAAAAGGAAAAAATGAGTAGGGTAAACAAAAGTAATCTTAGATCACAAGTTTAGGTAAGCTCATGACAAGAGGAGAAAAACGAGGGAGATTGAGTGGTGAGTTTACAATAAAAAAGGGTGACAATTATCTTCACCCTTTACGTTAATATGGTTTTTTTGTGGGTTACACTTTTGCTTTAATTGCCTTGATAAGCACTGACGTATCCATTCGACCTAAACCTTGTTCTTGTAGGTTTTTGTATTCCTGATCGACTTCTTCTGTCAGTGGTAATTTAATACCATTTGCTTTTGCTTCATCTAAACAAATACCTAAATCTTTTCTCATCCAATCAATGGCAAAGCCGAAATCGAATTTATCTTGTGCCATGGTACTTGCGCGGTTTTCCATCTGCCATGAACCCGCCGCACCATGTTTGAGCGTATCAACCACAAGATCAATATCTAGATTGGCTTTTTCAGCAAGGATAAGCGCTTCACTTAGGCCTTTTAACACACCAGCGATACAGATTTGGTTTGCCATTTTACAGCGTTGGCCTTGGCCATTTTCACCAAGAAGAGTAATCGCTTTAGCAAAACTTTGAATTACAGGTTTAGCGATATTAAACGCCTCTTTATTACCGCCGCACATTACGGTTAATACTCCGTTTTCAGCACCGGCTTGACCACCAGAAACCGGCGCATCAATAAATAGGTTTCCTTGTACTTCACATGCTTTTGTAAGTTCAAGAGCTAACGTTGCTGATGTGGTGGTGTTATCGATTAAGATCGCGCCAGGCTTTAACCCTGCAAGAACGCCATCTTCACCATAAATAACACTACGAACATCGTCATCGTTACCGACGCAAACAAAAACGATATCAGAACCTTCAGAGGCTTCGCGAGGAGTTGGAGCCGATTGACCTTGGTATTCCGCGGCCCATTGTTTTGCTTTAGCTTCAGTACGGTTATAAACCGTTGTTGAGAAACCTGCACTTTGTAAATGACGAGCCATTGGGTAGCCCATTACGCCTAAACCAATGAAGCTAACGTTAGTGATTTCCATGTCATTCCTTATTATGTGGTTATGCCAATCTGGATAAGTATTAGGAATTAAAACACAGCTTGTAACAATTTGACATAGGTCAAGATTGAGATTTTTATAATATCTCTATGAAATCAATTCATATCCGATAAACGTTCTATCGAGTAAATTTTATTATTAATACTTATCAAGTAAATCACTACTAAAATCATCAAGATCAAGCGTAAGGTTCATTTCTGTGGCTTGTTCATACACTTCATTTAAGCTTTTCTGAACGGCAGTAATGGTAAGCGTGTTGTTATCTAAGGTGAACACTTGTTGTTGAGTGGTGTAATAAAAAGCGAGGATCAGCAGAGAATCGTGATCATTTCTTGCTGCTTTTTCTTTAATCTTTGCTAGCTTACGATAGATGCGATTATGAATTTGCTTTAGCTGCCATACGTACATGATTTCATCAAAATATGGGTTACTTTTAACCTTGTTCATGACAACAGCACTTACTATTACCGCTAAGATAACGCCAAAAACATTGAGATGAAAGTTGCCAGTAGAGCCTGATTCAGTAATACCTTCAGATCCAAATAGAGCAATAAGAATTGAGCCGAATGCAAGGGCTAACACCGCAAGACACCCAACAAAACCCACCATGACCAAGTTGGTTTTTTTACGGTAGGTATCTTTATCGATATGTAATTTTTTCATTAGATTAGACCATATTTGCTATCATTTTTTAGATATAGACAGTGTACTTCTTTTTATTACATGAGCATAAACTCTCCACCATAATGATTGTGTTGGTCACATTTGTTTCATGCTTAATGGTGTTTAGTGAGGTAAACCGTAGCTGACTCTAGGGTTAAATAAAGAAGCAAACAGCTTGGCGATCATTAACACTAACAGTAAATACACCATCATCATTAATGGAATACTAATATTGTAACTTGGTGTCAAATTTAATGCTCCAGATGTAAATGTGAGTAACAGGTTTACGGAAAGTACTCGGAAAATAACCATCCTTGGAGACTTGAATAGCATCCATATTGCAAATACATTGATTAAATAAAAACTGGCAAGCTGCCATATTTCAGTAAACGAAGGCAGGATGAATACGAACTGCATAAGGTAGAAGCAACCAAATCCAATCGTGCCCCAAAATGCATCTTTTATGACACTTGGCGGCAATTGTGGAAGGTTGGCTGCCAATATTCCTGCAAGCATAGGGAAAATAAACCCGCCAGGTATTGGTAAATAAATCCAGAATAATATTGAAGCAATAAACATTGATACCCCTTGCGCCACTTTAAGCGAATCATCTTGTATGTGTTGCTTTAATGTGCGGTGATATGAACGCGGGTGGTGCGTCACACAATGTTTAGTCGACTCAAGTAAAGACAGTGGTAATAATGGCTGTGGTGGCTTAGTGGTACAAAACACCGATAAATTATGTTTAATGTATGGAAGGTATTTCATTAACTCGTCTGAATTAGCTTTGCTATTTTCTAATAGGTAAGCAATGATTTTTATTTCATAAAGACGCTCTAACCATTTTTTTTTATAAAAGAGTAATTCATAGCTGTCTTTATTTGGTAATAGTAAAAATTGATGCGGTTTATTTTCAGATTGACGAATATGTTTAATATCATCAGATGACAAGGTTCCGTCCTCGAATTTTTCTAACGCCAAGCTCAGTGTGTCACGTAATTTTATGTATTGTTGTATAAACACCGTTTGTGTTGTTATTGGCCATACTAGTTTATAAACAAGAGTGAACACCATAATGCCTAAAGCGGTTTCTTGAATTCGTAACACCATGTAATAAAAAGTATAATCGCTATTAAATCCTCCCATACAGCAGATAACAGTACACACCGTAAAGCCTTGAACAAAAATATAACCGAGCTTTTCATTGCTAGACATAAACAAACTTAGCCCAAGAAATAAAGTATAAAAAGCGATAAATAAAAAACGGTCTTGGGGAAAAACGGAAAGAAGAAATAGCGCATAACCAATGCCAAATATCGCCCCAAACACTCTATTTCGCCCTTTTTGTAATGAATGTGCGAACGTTTCATTAAGAGCCATTACCGCAACAGTCGTCGCAGCCCAATAAGACTTTTCTAATTGAAACCACATAGCAAGATACAAGGCAAGAGTCACAGCTAAAGCGGCTTTGATTGCTTCTTTTGTTGATGCGTTTAGCATGGTTACCTTCCTTTATTTCTTAATGATTTTGATAGAGGCGGTCATGCCAACACGAAGCTGAACACTTTTTGGTAATTGAGTTAATTTCACTTTAACTGGAATACGCTGAGCAAGACGAATCCATTGAAAGTTTGGATTTACGTTAGGAAGTAATTGGCTACCCGTTATTCCATCTGTTTTAGCAATGCCATAGCCAATGCTTTCAATTTGACCTTCAAGCACCTCATCAGTATTTGTAAGCAAAGTAATATAAGCAGTATCTTTAGGTTTTACGCCTTTTAGGTCGGTTTCTTTAAAGTAGCCTTCGATCCAAAAACTGTCTGCATCAATGAGTGCAACAACGGGTGTATTCGCGACAACTTGAGATCCTACTCGTAGATTGAGGTTAGTGATAAATCCATCAGTAGGTGCGTGGATTTTTGTGTATTCTAAATTGAGTTCGGCTTCTTCAACCATGGCGTGCATCATATTCAAATTGGCAGTCGCAGCCTTAACCGCATTATTTAAATTGTTCAGTGTTAGGACGGGTACCGCGCCATGAGTGCGTTTCTCAAGTGCTTTAGATCGTCTTTCTTGGTTAATCGCTTTATCAAGAGCGGCTTGAGCTTGATGCTGAGAAGCCATCGCTTTGTGATAAGCCACTTTGTAGAGTTGATCGTCAATTTCAAATAAAAGATCCCCTTTGTTTACTTTACTGTTATCAGACACGTGAACTTCGGTGATTTGTCCAGTCACTCTAGGAGTTATAGAAATAACATAAGCGCTGACACGACCATCTCGAGTCCATGGGTTTTGTGTATAAAGTTGATAAAAATGAGCAATAACAGAACTCGCACCAAGAACGAATAATAAAGTAATAAAATAACGTTTAAACACAACAAAACCCTTCAAAATATAGGAATAAATCGACTTATAGCACCAGTAAAAATGATGATTAAGCTGATCTCAGTAATCGCAGGGCAAGCGATATAACGATATACCCCAGTTTTCACAATGGCAGTGGTCACTAAGTTCGTGAGGCCATAAGCTAAAACAACGACTAACAATAATGGAGGGAAATAAATCTCCCCCCATACAATTTCATGCGGAATAGAATGCATAGTGGACCTCGGCGGTGATGCGACAACAAGTAGGTTATCTTAAGAGGATAAAAGTAAGTAATCGGTTATGTAGGATGTGATCCACCTATAGTGAATATTGGTAATTTAGAGCTGCGAGGGTGAAATAATACTTGTCTGTGAAGCCCTGAATTTTATCTGTTCTAAATGTTGTTTATGTAGGGTTAGATCCTGCAAAAGGGATTGGTTTACTGTTTGTTTTTCAATAATACTGCCTTATCTGCCTCCTAAATTTCTAGTGAGATAGAAAAAGGTAGACCTACCAAGGCGCAGCTCTAATTACGATTAGTGATTCGTTTTATCGACTACATTTAAAGTTTTAAAGGTTAATAATCAATAATGCATCAATATTCTTTCAAGATTTTTAGACGCGCAACAATAATCACTTTTGTCGTCATTTTTTCAGGTTGTGCTACTTATCTTGGTTTGAACTATGACTATTTATACGGGAAACAAGAACCACAGCCTCGCATAGTAGCAGCTACCGATGTACAAGCTGAACACTATACCAATGACATTAAGCCTATTATTGATAACCGATGTGTTGTTTGTCATGCTTGCTATGATGCACCTTGTCAGCTAAAGATGTCATCAGCTGAAGGCATCGATAGAGGGGCTAATAAAGATAAAGTATATGAAGGGACACGGTTATTAGCCGCAAAAACAACGCGTATGTTTATCGATGCTCAAACAACCGATGAATGGCGTAAGAAAGGCTTTACCCCAGTATTGAATGAACGATTGCAATCTCCTGAAGCCAATACACAAGCTGGGGTTATTGCCCGAATGCTTACCTTAAAGAAAAACCATCCTTTACCTAATGAACAAATCCTTGACGACTCGTGGGATTTTTCTATCGATCGAGATCAGCAGTGCCCAACGATTGAAGAAATGAGCACCTATGAAGATAAGTACCCTGAATGGGGAATGCCTTATGGTTTACCGCAAATATCAGACCGTGAAAATGATACTTTGATGCAATGGGTTTCTTCAGGAGCACCCATGACATCGGTCGCATCTCCTGCAAGCAATGAACTTGCCGAGGTGAACAAATGGGAAGCATTCTTAAACCTACCTTCATTAAAACAGCAGCTAACGAGTCGTTATATATTTGAACATTTGTTTGTGTCACATCTATATTTTGATACTGAAGATATACGTCAGCAAGGCACTCCGACTTTTTTTAAATTGGTAAGATCGAAAACAGCGCCCGGAGAGCCTATTGATATCATTGCAACACGTCGACCTTATGATGATCCAAAGGTCGATAGTTTTTATTACCGATTAGAACAAGTCCGTGAAACCATTGTAGATAAAACACATATGCCATACGCGCTCAGTGATGAAAAGCTTGATCGTATAAAATCATTATTTATTGAACCTGATTATACTGTTACAGCGTTACCAAGCTATGAGCCAACAGTGGCTGCAAATCCGTTGATGGCTTTTAATGAATTACCAGTAGAAGCACGTTATAAATTCATGCTTGATGACGCACAAAATACGATTATGGCATTTATAAAAGGCCCAGTATGTAGAGGGCAACTTGCTCTTGATGTCATTAACGATCACTTTTGGGTATTTTTTGTTGATCCAGATCTTCCTCATCTTTCTCAATCAAATGAATTTTATCGCTCACAGGCTAAGAACCTTACTCTTCCTGCTGAGAGGGAAAGTAATACGTTACGTCCGATTAGTAATTGGATTCATTATGCTAAACAACAAGGGCGCTTTCTTCGTAATAAGAACGCATTTATGGATGAACAGCTTGAAAATAATGAGCACTTAACAACTAAGCTGATTTGGGATGGTAATGGTAGCAATACGAATGCGAGCTTAACTATATTCCGTCATTTCGATAACGCATCTGTAGTTCAAGGCTTAATTGGCGAACAACCTAAAACGGCTTGGGTTGTCAGTTATTCATTATTAGAACGCATTCATTATTTACTTGTCGCTGGTTATGATGTTTATGGTAATTTTGGACATCAATTAATTACACGTATGTATATGGATCTTCTACGTATGGAAGGTGAATCAAATTTCTTAGCGCTTTTACCAACAAAAAACCGCGAGGAAGAATTTGCAGACTGGTATCAAGATGCAAATCTACATTTAGCTGAATATCTTGAAGGTGATGTAAATGAATTTGATAAGCCAACAGAGGTTATTTATAAGACAGACAACCCGAAAAAAGAATTATTACAAATGCTCAAGCAGCGTGTTGAAAAGGTAATGCCATCTCGTTATCTGCTTGAATCAAGTAAACTATCAAAAGAAAGTGAAAAGTATCTTCTAAAAATCAATCAGGTACATGGGGAGAGTGCATCTATTTTTCCTGAACTTACTTTTATTATGGTGGAACCTAAAGATCGTTCTCTAGATCCCCAGCTTTTTACTTTAGTAAGAAATAGTGCGCATAAAAACATATCTAGCTTGTTTGATGAGGAATCAAATCGGGTATATGAACGCGATACAATGACTCTGGTTAATGGCCTACTTGGTAGTTACCCTAACGCTTTTTGGCGAACAAAAGAAAGTGAACTTCCAGCCTTGGCTGAACAAGTATTAAAAGTGAAATCAGATGATGATTATAAAAGGTTATTAGATAACTATGGCGTTCGTAGAACAGATCCTGCGTTTTGGTCATTCAGTGATGCCTTGATAAAACAATACAAAAAGAATCACCCTATAAATGCGGGGGTATTAGATTATAATCGATTTCAAAATAGATAGGTTGGCTATTCTTAATAGTAAAATTTAATAGTTTGTTGGATACATGATAAGGCTCTTTGCTACTAAATTAGTTTAGTTTTGAGGAGCTCATACATATTATGACTTTCACTAGCTGTATAGTTCGTATTCATGTTATTTTTGATTTATTACTCCAGTGAATGAGAAATAATATGAATTTTAGTATTGAACAGCTTTTAGCCTTTGTTACGGTGTATGAGCAGCTGTCATTTAGTAAAGCTGCCGTCAAACTCAATAAACATCGAACGACTATGGGCCAGGTCATCACTAATCTGGAGGACCAATTGGCTCTTACTCTTTTTGAACGAGTTGGTCGTTCGGTAGAACCGACAGAAGATGCATATATTCTCTACCGATATGCAAAGCAAATTATCGAGCAAGCAAGAGTGTTTGATAAAATGGCACTGAGTCTCTCCTCTGGTGGTTTAGAGCGTATTGTTATTGCTTACCCAAGCTTTGTTCCTCACCAAGCTCTTTATCTTATTCGTCAGCAGTTAGTACAAGATTTCCCAACGATGTCTGTGGAATTTATTGTTCGTGATCGTGCGACGATTAAAAAAGGTATTTTCGACGGTTCTATTCATTTTGGATTGGCTAATATTCACGAAAGTAGTGCTATACATAGTATGGATTCAACTTTTTTGGGGCATGTTGAGTTTCTCCCTTATGTTCAAACTGGTGGTAAATTAGCAAAAATGGATAAGAATGCTATTTATGATGCCTTGCAAATAGAGCGTCAGCTAATATTAAAATCATTGGTTGATGAAGGGCTAGGTGACAAGTTTTTATTTTCTGCCAGTAATGAACAAATTGATCAGCTTGCTTTACTGATAAAAATGATTAAAGAAGGGATCGGCTGGGCGTGGTTACCTAAGGTTTTACCTGATTCTCAATCTTCTATTGAAGGAATATCGCCACTCAATCTGGATGCCATGATTAATGGGATTAAATTGCCAATATCGCTGTGGTGCCCTCATGCAAAAAACATCAAGGATATTAAAGTATCTATTATTAAAGCCATTAAAGCACATATTCAAGATTATAAATAAAAAATTGCTGTAAGAGTAGAGTGATAAAATAACGATTTATAATTGATTCATTGTTATTACGCAGCCAAAAAATAAATAGTCTCTTACTTTAATTGTGGTAAGAATTTATATTATTAGATGGCTGCGTCTGATTAGTTTTTTAGTTTAAAAGATAAATTGGTATAAGTAACCAGCACCTACTGCCATACCTAGAATTACCACTAAGAACGCCGCAATCATTTGGTTTTTGAAGATAGATTTAAGTAAAATTACTTCAGTCAAACTTGCGCCGGCACTACCAATGATTAACGCCATGACTGCACCAAGACTCATTCCTTTTGCTGCTAATGCCGCACTTAGTGGAATTACCGCTTCAGCTCGAATATACAGTGGAATACCAATCACGGCTGCGACTGGAATGGCAAATGGGTTATCTTCACTTGCAATTCTTGCGACAAACTCAGTAGGCATGAAACCATAAATCATTGAACCAAGAGCGATACCACCAATTAAGTAAGGTAATACTTTTTTGAAGTCAGCCCATGTGCTTTTCCAAATTTTCATCCACTTACTTTGTGGCGCTTTTTTCGCTCCGCCACAGGTTGACCCACAACCTTTTGATTCTGGTTCTATATATGCTGTTTCTTTCACGTATTTTTCAAAGCCCAGTTTTTCTAAGGTGTAACCAGCAATAATTGATACACCCATTGCAATTGCAAAGTAGAACACAGTTACTTTAAGACCAAAGGTGACAGCGAATAGTCCAATAATTATTGGGTTTAATAGTGGACTTGCAAATAAGAACACCATCATGGTACCGAAACCGGCTTTAGCTCGCAGTAGACCTTTCAAAAAAGGAATGGTTGAGCATGAGCAAAACGGCGTAATAGCACCAAGTAAACCGGCAACAATATAGCCTCGGCCATTTTTTCCACTCAGAATGCTTTGGATCTTCGCTGGTGGAATGTATTCCTGTAAGACGCCAACAAGGTAGCTAATTAATAGGAACAATACGGTTAATTCAGCCGCTAAGAAAGCGAACATATTTAAGGTGTCCATCACCATGTCTTGTGTAATTGTAAACATAATTCAAATCTCTATATTTCTGGAATAATCGAAATATACTCGTAAGAATTAGCATGATCAAGTTATTTCTAGTATTATCGAAATATAAATTTAAGAGGGAATAAGCATGGACATTGAAATTGTTGCTAAAGCACTGAAAGAACTAGGGCATCCCACTCGTTTAGCTATTTATAAAAGCGTAGTAAGAGCGGGTTATCAAGGCATCGCTGTTGGTGGGCTTCAAGAAAAATTGGATATTCCGGGTTCTACATTGTCTCATCATGTGTCAGGTTTGGCTTCTGCTGGGTTAATTTCTCAACGCCGTGAAGGACGCACTCTGTTTTGTGTGGCTGAATATGAGAAACTGGCGTCAGTGATTGGCTTTTTGCAAGACGAATGTTGTTTTGATGAAACGTGTGGTAACGAGGATTAATGAAATGAATGTTTATACTCAATTTGAAAGTCCAATAGGGACGATTACGGTTAATGGCAATGACGATGGCTTGTTGGGCGTTTGGTATGAGAGTCATGCTAGGGATCTGAATGATTTTGGAGCACAGGCAGATGATCACCCTATATTGAAATTAACCGTCACTCAGTTACGAGAATATTTTAATGGTGAACGTTGTGAGTTTTCTATCCCATTAGCGGCGAATGGCACTGAGTTTCAAAATAAAGTATGGCAAGCACTAACTACCATACCTTATGGTGAAACCTGGTGTTATAAAGATCTTGCTATTGCGGTAGGGAACCCAAAAGCCTCTCAAGCAGTTGGCGGCGCTAATGGTAAAAATCCAATTTCAATTATTGTTCCATGCCATCGTGTGATTGGTAAAAATGGTAGCTTAACTGGCTATGCTGGTGGAGTTGATATTAAGCAAGCATTATTGGAGTTAGAGGCGAAATCGTAAATAAAATAGATCACTTACTCTGTCTCTTCTTTGAGGATCTCATTAGGGCGATCTTGTAGCGTTATCATTGGAGAAGATCGCAATACTAATGTGGGCTCTAATAAGTGCTCTAATGATTTCTTGGCCCCATTCTGTTCTATATATTCGCCTTTAAGAGCATCAAGCATTAATTCAAAGCCACGAAGGGCAATTTGATGCATCGGTTGGTGAACACTAGAAAAGCCGAATGATTGTGCAATAAAGGTGTCATCAAAACCAACAACCTCAACGAGCTTACCCATATTAGTATTAGTGAGTAGGCTATATAAATGGCTAGCAGATATATCATCAGAGCAGAAGATAGCTTCTAATGGTGTGACAGAATCCAGTATTTGCTCTTGTACGAAATTTTTTAGAGATTCAGTCGTATAAGGAGTAAGAATATACTCGGCATTCAGCGCTCTATTTTTGCTTAATAAAGTGTTTTTGAAGCCAATAAATCGGTCTGATTGTTGGCTGGTACTGCCAATAAACCCAATGCGTTGATGACCTTGTTTGATAAAGTGTTGAGCTACTAAGTTGCCACCATGCTTATGGTGCGTTCCAATGCTCAAGCAGAGTGGTGAAGTTACCGTTAATAGAATAATAGGAAAGGAAGCGTTCTGAAGAGGACGAATATGTTGATCTCTTAACGAGCGAGGAATAAGAAATACCCCATCCACATTATGATGTTTACACTCCTCTAAAAAAGTCTGCTCAAGCTTTAAATTATTACGACTATTGAACAACAGAATACTGCGCCCGTGCTTATAAGCTTCCTCTTCTAATACATCAATCAATTTAGCGAAAAACGGATTACTCATATTACGTACAATCACACCAAATAGCTTGGTTGCTTTCTTTTTCTTAGGCTCTGGTTTTTGGTAATTAAATTTAGCAATAGCAGCTTCTACTGAGTGTCGTGCGGCGTCAGATACCTTGCCATTGTTATTGATCACTCTTGATACCGTAGCGATAGAAACGCCTGAATATTTTGCAATGTCTCTGATGGTCATTTTCTATCTCTTGAAAGGCGATTTGGTGGTGGCGCTCATCATACGATTATTTGTGTAACAAGTTTTTGTGTTACATCACATAAATTTAGTCAATATGCGTAAATGATAACTTACTTATCTATTGGGTCTTGTTTATAGTTTCTAAAGTGAAGATGAGACTCTATTATCAACTCAACAAGTTAATGATTGGGTATCACCGTGGATTTAGATAAATATAAAACGATTAACGCTGCAACGAAGCAAGACAGTGAAAAGTTTAATGCTATTCGTTGCAATACAGTATATCGACCACAATTACATATTACGCCACCGCATGGATTATTAAATGACCCAAATGGATTTTGTTATTTTAATGGTGAGTATCATTTATTTTATCAGTGGTATCCATTTGGTACTTTTCACGGAATGAAACATTGGATGCATTTAACATCGAGTGATTTATATTCTTGGAATGAACATGGAAGTAAAATAACTCCAGTAGACAAATACGAGTCACATGGTGCTTATTCTGGAGCGGCTTTTGTTGAGGATGGTTCTGCGTATTTATTCTATACAGGTAATGTAAAAAATGGCGAAGAGCGTGATGCAAATCAGTGCGTCGCTATTTTAGGTAAAGATAATCAAGTGACAAAATCAGAACATAACCCAATTATAAAATCGTTCCCTAAAGGATATACAGGTCATGTAAGAGATCCCAAAATCATTAAAGACGGTGATGTTTATTACATGCTGCTTGGCGCTCAAAGAGAGGCCGATCTAAAAGGTTCTATTATTGTTTATAGCTCTGATAATTTGCTTGAGTGGGCATTGAAAGGGAAGTTATCCATTGATATTGGTGCTGATTTTAATGACGCCTATATGTTTGAATGCCCTGATTTACTAGAGGTCGATGGTCAAGATGTACTTATCTTTTCTCCACAAGGGATTTCACCAAAGCAAGAGCGATTCCAGAACCGTTATAACGTGGTGTATTGCATTGGTCGGATTGATTGGGCATCACTAACGTTTACTGTAACTCATTGGGATGAACTTGATCGAGGGTTTGATTTTTACGCTCCACAAACCATGAACAACAACCCAAATGAGCCAACATTAATCGCATGGGCGGGAACGGATGGTGATTTACCATCAGAGCAATACGGTTGGGTTAATTGCTTAACCGCACCAAGAAAACTGTCGATTAAAGAGAATAAGCTATACCAAGAATTAAAACCGATTAATGAGACTAAACTGAATTCGGTATTAGTAAATTTAAATATAAAGACTGAGAGAATAATTAAATTAGAGTCATTGTCCTTTTTATTAGATATTGATTTTAGCCAAGCTGAAAATATAGCAGTGGTTATTTTTGACGACTTTAATAATGAGTTTTTATTTACGGTTGATAATGAAAGTAAACAACTAACACTAGACAGATCAAATTATGATCATAATGAAAAAGAGTATGAATTTGGATCAATTCGTTCTTGTTCATTAACTGAAAAAAGTAAAAATCTGACATTATTTTGTGATCAAAGCATTGTCGAAATATTTTCAGACCAAGGACGTAATGTATTTACGTCACTGTTTTTCCCATCAAAAGGAAACCAATACTTAAAAATAACTTTTGATGAGCCTGCTGAAATAAAAGCAACCCTACAATATGTGAATGGAATTTAGGTATAACACTATGAATTATGACGCTATTACCAATGAGATACTCGATAGTATCGGTGGAATCGACAACATAAAAAACGCAGAGCATTGTGCAACACGCTTACGTTTAATCTTAAAAGACAATGATAAAGTTAATGTTGATGAAGCCAAAGCGATTGAACAGATCAGCGGTTATTTTTATCAATCAGGCCAGCACCAGTTTATTATTGGCACAGGTAAAGTTACTCACGTTTACAATGTACTGAAGCAGAGACTGGGTGGTACAGCTGAAGGTGGTGATTTTAAGCAAGACGCTTTCTCGGACATGACTGCAAGCCAAAAAGTGGTTCGTACTTTAGCTGATATTTTGGTTCCATTAATCCCAGCGCTAGTGACAACAGGCTTGCTAATGGGATTACGTGGCATGCTTCTGCATTCAGGTGTGGAATTTTCACCTGAGCTATTGGCACTGTTTAGCATGTTAACTGACACTGCTTTTGCCTTCTTACCAGTATTGATTGCTTTTTCTGCCTCGAAAAAATTTGGTGGTAACCCAGTTATTGCGATAGTGGTTGGCTTGATGATGGTTGCACCGCAACTGCCTAACGCGTGGGCAGTTGCGAGTGGTGGTGCAGAACCGATGATGGTCACTTTATTTGGACTCTCTTTCCCATTAGTCGGTTATCAGGGCACGGTGTTACCTGCTATTTTTGCTGGTTGGTTTACCTCTTACCTTGAACGTAATCTGAGAAAGTTTGTTCCAACGAGTATGGACTTAATTATTACGCCATTTATGACCATCACCATCGCTATTGTGGTTATCTTGTTTGGCTTTGGTCCTTTACTACAAAGTATTGAGCATGGTTGTACATCATTGGTACGTTTGGCGCTTGATCTTCCATTAGGTATTGGTTACATCTTATATGGTGCTTTCCAACAAATGATTGTAATCACCGGCCTACATCACGCGTTGGGTGTGATTGAAATTGGTTTATTAAATGACACAGGACTGAACCCGTTACAACCATTAGGTACAGCGTCTATGGCTGGTCAATTTGGTGCAGCAATTGCGGTAGCGACACTGTTGAAGAACAAACAGAAAAAGAGCAATGCGTACGGTGCATCAATGTCGACACTGTTTGGTATTACAGAGCCACTATTGTTTGGTGTAAACCTTCAATATGGCAAAGTCTTTATCTTCGGGATGGTTGGTGGTGCAGTCGGTGGTTTGGTTACTTATGTATTAAATATCAGTGCAACAGGTATGGGCATTACCTTTATTC
Source organism: Aliivibrio sifiae (assembly GCF_002954715.1). GTDB lineage: Bacteria > Pseudomonadota > Gammaproteobacteria > Enterobacterales > Vibrionaceae > Aliivibrio > Aliivibrio sifiae. Next base: position 271,899 of record NZ_MSCP01000002.1, read on the forward strand.
CAGGTATCTTATTGTACTCACACTCACTAACTGCGGTATTAGGATACTTAACGGTAATTGTGAGTGCATTTGTTACTGCCTTCATGTTAACTAGAATTTATAACCCGATTAGAAGAATAAAATAGTAGATTATAAATCCCCTTATAATCCTGTTATTACTTGCCTCGATGGTTTGCCGTTGGGGCCTTTTTGTACGAGTGAAGATGAATATGAATAAAGTTTGGTTAACGGGTGATGCCGTGGTGGATCTTATCCCAGAAACAGCAAATACCTATTTGAAATGCCCTGGTGGTGCTCCAGCGAATGTGGCGGTGGGTGTTGCTCGTTTAGGTGGTGATTGTGCTTTCTTTGGCCGTGTTGGAGAAGATCCATTAGGCCGATTTATGCGTGAAACACTAAGCTCTGAAGGGGTAGATGTCACTCATCTTCAGCTTGATAAAGCGCAACGAACCTCTACCGTGTTGGTTGATCTAGATGACACAGGTGAGAGAACCTTTACTTTTATGGTAAAACCGAGTGCTGATCAGTTTGTTGAAAAATCGGACGTGCCTTCTTTCTTGGCGGGTGAGTGGTTGCATACTTGTTCAATTTCATTAGCTAATGAGCCAAGCCGAAGCTCTACATTACACGCTCTGGCAGCTATTAAATCTGTGGGTGGTTTTGTTAGTTTTGACCCTAATCTACGTGATGAAGTTTGGAAAGATCCATCAGAGATTAAAGATGTCGTGATGAAAGCGGTCGCATTAGCAGATGTGGTTAAATTCTCTGAAGAAGAGTTATTGTTTTTAACTGATACAACGGATTTACAGCAAGGTTTAGCGTTTATAGAATCACTGAATATCCCATTAGTAGCGATCACTTTAGGAGCTAAAGGCGCATTAGTTGTATTTGATGGTAAGCAACAAGTTATCTCAGGCATCTCTGTTGATGTTGTAGATACAACCGGTGCCGGTGATGCGTTTGTATGTGGTCTTTTAGCACAGCTTTCTTTGCATACTGAATGGAAAGAGCAAGCGGTGATCGAAAAAGCGGTGATGTGGGGGAATATTTGCGGCGCTTTGGCGACAACCCAAAAAGGGGCGATGACCGCACTTCCGACCCAACAAGCATTATTAAAGTTAGAAGGTATACGTTAATTTTGTAGTACGCTACACTGATCGGAATTATGGACGATGAAGGAACAACAATGCACGCAATATTAAAAGTCATTGCTAACTTAATTAATAAGCACTTTATGGCGATTAATATGTATACGCTGATGTTTCTTCTTATCAGTTACGTCGCGTTAAGTTGGTTAGGATTAACTGTTGCCAATGAACCTCACCTAACAGATAACCTAGCTAGCTTTTTTTACTATATCGTTACCACCAGTAGTACCGTAGGGTATGGTGATTTAAGCCCAACAACCGATCATGGTCGACTCTTTTCAGCCTTGTTTATTATTCCATGTGGTGTGGGATTATTTGCATTGTCTGTAGGTAGAATGGCGGTGTTTTTTACTGATTTTTGGCGAACAAACCGAAGAGGGAAACAAAATTTGAACTTAGAGAATCACATTATTGTTATTGGTATTAACAGTGCCAGAACCCCTCATTTGATTGAAATGCTAAAGCGCGAAGAGCAAGGTCGTCGTGAAGTGGTGGTGGTTTCTTGTGAATATGAAGAGTCTCCATTTGATTCTGATGTGCACTTTGTTCGTGTTAATTCATTTACTGATGCAATTGAAATGGAGCGTTCTAATTTATCAAAAGCCAGTGCGGTGATTGTGGATACAGATTTGGATGATGCCACCTTAACTATCAGTTTGTTTGTCGCAGAGCAAAACAGCGATGCTCACTTAGTGGCTCACTTTGAAGACCCGATTAAGCGTGATTTATTACATAAGTATTGCCCAAACTCTGAGTGTATTTCATCATTATCGACAGAGCTGGTTGCGAAATCGGTAATGGATAAAGGCTCAAGCTTTATTCACTCAGAATTAGTTAGTGCTCACGAAGGCCAAACACAATACTCCATTGAAATCCCAAAAGGGGTTGAATCGTTCACTATAGAATCCGTTTATTCACCATTCAAAGCCCAATATGAAGCCATTATTATTGCAATTCAGAGTAAGAATACCGGTTGTAAAATTAATCCAAGTTTAGATACGGTGTTATCGGTTGGTGATGTGATTTATTACATTGCTGATGAACGAATTATTGATCTTGATTGGGATAGCATTACAGGCAATTAACTATTTGTTGAACGCAACTGTAAATGTGGTATTGCCGTTTAGTGATTGAACGGTAATATTGCCATTGTGAGCGTTCACTATTGCTCTGACTATCGTAAGTCCTAGCCCAGCACCTGAACTGCTTAAATGTTGTCGAGATTTATCTGCTCTATAAAAACGCTCAAAAATAAAAGGTAAATCCTTTTCATCAATAGTATCGCCCATGTTTGATACGGCGATAACCACGTTATTGGATGTTTCTTTGATATCTATTGTTATGTCTGTGTTTTTTTCAGAATGTCTAATCGCATTAGAGAGTAAGTTATTTATGATCCGCTGAATCATCGATTTATCACCAAATAACGTCCCTTGCCCTGAAAGATAGATAGGATTGCCTGATTCTTCTGAAATGATGCTGTAATACTCAACAATAGGGGCAAATAGTTCATTTAGATCTAATTGAATATTATCTTTTAATAATAAATCATTCTCTGATTTTGCCAGATAAAGAGTGTCGTTTATGGTTTTATTAATTCGTTCTAACTCTTCTAGATTTGACAATAATATTTCTTGGTATTCGTGGGGCGTTCTTGGCTGCGCAAGTGTGACGTGTGTTTGAGTGACAATGTTAGCTAAAGGCGTTTTTAGCTCGTGAGCAATGTCGGATGAAAAATCACTTAGTCGTTCAAATCCAAGTTCTAATCGTTCAAGCATTTGATTTTGTATTTTGGCAAATTCAATAAGCTCATTAGGTAGACTGGTATCAGAGAGTCGAATGTTTAACTTATTCGGCTGCACTTGCTTAATGCGATCTTGTAAAGATTGAAGGGGCTTAAATCCCATATTTACAATCATAAAGCTATAAAGAAAAGAAAGTAGGCTAGCAATGCCGACAGACCACATCAAAATGCCATTGAGTCTTTTATTAAACCTAATGTGATGGTCAATATTAATACCAATCAGAAATCCCATGTAATTGTCATTATCTAATGGGTAATACAGAGTTCTAAATGTACCGTCGTTATAGCTCCATTCGTTTATTTTTTTAGACTGTTTAAACGCACTGTCATTAGGAATGATATTGGTATTTTGGCTGAGAGTAGCATCATTCTTTTCAAGCCAAATATATATCCCTCTGCTTTTGAGTGAGGCAAAAATTTCAGAGCTGCTAATTTTTTTATTCTCTAACAATACGAAAATAGAGGTACGATTAGACTCAATTAAACGAAGGTCTTCTTCATAAAAATGAGATTGAACTAGATATTGAATAGCAAAACCTAAACCGATAAAAACAAACACTGAGGTCGTAAAGAACATCAGTGTTAGTTTGGATTTCATTGAAAGATAATGCTTTTTCATTAGTTACAGTTCATCCATTTTATAACCCATTCCACGGATGGTATGAATGAGCGGGGTATCGTAAGGCTTATCGATTTTTGCTCTGAGGCGTTTAACGGCAACATCAATAACGTTTGTATCGCTGTCGAAATTCATATCCCAAATAAGAGAGGCAATGGTTGTTCTTGATAGTACCTCTCCTTGTTTTCGCATGAATAATTCAAGCAGTGAAAACTCTTTTGCCGTTAAAGTTATATTATCGTGATCTCTTGTTGCTGTGTGTTTTAAAAGATCGAGTTTTAAATCACACAACACTAATTCATTCACTTTCTGTGGATGTGAATTGGTTGTTTGGGCTCTAAGGGCATTGTCAATGCGAGCTTTTAATTCTGCGAAAGCAAAGGGCTTGATTAGGTAATCATTTGCACCGAGTTCAAACCCTTTCACTCTGTCGTCTATTTGGTCTTTTGCTGTCAGCATTATAATGGGGGTGCTATTTTCACAATTTCTAAGTGTTTGCAAAATTTGCCACCCATTTAATTTTGGCAGCATGACATCCAAGATAATTAAATCGTATTGATATGTCGTGGCGTTATACAAACCATCAACGCCATCACGGGACAGATCAACAGTGTAACCAGATTCTGTTAATCCCTTTTTTAGATAATCTCCAGCTTTTTTTTCGTCTTCTATTATAAGTAGTTTCATTGTGCCACTTCTTTCAATCTGGAGAATAATTATGGGTATCAATACAATATAGTCGTATATCTCTTATATGATATCTTTATTAATAAATAATAGGGCAAAAAAATCAACCATTAGTTAGAGGTATGTTCTAAATAATGATAGTTCGCGTGTATTAACCCTGTGTATTGTATTTGCCCTTGCATGTTCATGGTTTCTTGAACAGTAATATAACTCTGGTCATCTAAATTTATGTTTTGGGAAGTGACTTTTAATATTTTTTTCAACTCAGCAGGTGAGCTGTTATCAAGGGTGTTTAACTGAGTTAAGGCTTGTTTGTAGGCAGCCTGTTTGGTGGATACATGGTCTGTATAAAGAATAGTGTGGCTTGCTTTACTAATGTAGTTACCACTAGTCACAATCGGATTCGCCATTGCATTTGAGCTTGCAAGAATAATGATGGTTGATAGAGCAAGCGTTTTAAATGATTTCATAATAGATTCCTTAATGAGCTGTTTTGTTTAAGTAGGATCATAATAGCTGAGTGAAAGTGACATAAAGGGGTCTGCTATATGACATTTTTGTCATGTTTGTTTTTTACTTAATCCACTTTGTTTTATGACCAATATCATTGAGAAGGAAGAAACCGCCATCATTTGAAATTCTTTATTGCACTGATGTAATGCTGAGATTAGAATGCGAACGATTTTCATTTAATTGGTAAGTAAACGTGTCCCGTATTTTAGTGGTCGATGACGACATTGAACTGTGTAATTTATTGCAAGAAGTATTACAAGATGAAGGTTACGATGTTGATTGTGTGCATTGTGGCGAAAGTGCTCTAGAGTTTATTCAGAGCCATTCTGTTGATCTTGTTTTATTAGATGTAATGCTTCCTAAGCTTGATGGATATCAGGTGGCACGCCGCATTTGTCAGCGCTTTGCTACGCCTATTCTTATGCTAACGGCATTGGGTGACGAAGCGTCGATGCTTGATGGTTTACAGGCTGGTGCTGATCATTTTATTGCTAAGCCTTTTAATGTACCTGAGTTGTTGGTTCGTATTACGGCTATCTTGCGTCGTGTAGGCTTAGAGCGTCAGCGTCAAAGTTATGTGGGAGCAGCAGAAGATCTTTCTGAGCAATTTTTACGTTTGCCTCTTACTGAAACTGAATCTGAGTTATTGCAATATCTGATTAAGAATATGGATGTGGTTGTTTCTAAATCTGATCTTCAAGTGAATATTCTGAAAAAAGAACTTTGTCCATTTGACCGAAACTTAGATATGCACATCAGTAATATTCGTCGTAAATTATTGCAATCAGGTTTATCAAAGCAGCATATAAAAACAGTGCGTGGTCGAGGATATAGCTTTATTAAAGTGGTTAATGGATAAATGGCGATGATTTCTCGTTGGTTCAGTTCTTGTCCTCCTTTTATACGTAAGCATAAGAACGGATTAGCGTTTCGCTTATTTAGCGCATTTGCGGTGAGTTTGTTTCTTATTATCTCATTGCAGAGTTTAGCTGAGATAGCGTTGATGAAATCGATGTTGCGTATTCCATCGTCAATTCAAGAGGAAATGTTGGATCTTGCTTATCAAGCTAATGTGTTGATTGATGAGGGAGACATGGATGAGTTAGCTGACTGGGCTAATGCTCAAGAATACTATTTGTTTGTATTGGATAAGAACAATCATCCAATTACACACAGAGACATGCATCCTCATTTTGAATTTAAGTTAAAGTATTTACGTCCATTAAATACTCAGCTTGATAATGAAGTTAATCAACCAATCATCGGGATCCCATTAAATAATAGATTAACGATAGTGATGCAAATGCCGTATCAATATCATCCTGCCCGTAATTTCTCTTTATATTTTAGTATCATAAAAATTCTGATATCTGGCGCGATATTAGGGTTGTTTTCATGGGTTATTGCTCGCTATTTACAAAAACCATTAGATAAACTGAGAGAGGTCAGTCATCGTTTATCTGAAGGGGATTTTACGATTAAGGTTGCTGATGAGATTGGTCATTCAGTAAGAGAATTCAGTGAACTTGCCCATGATTTTGATAATATGACGAGTGAAATACATTCTCTTGCTGAGAAACAAAAACGGTTGATACGTGATGTTTCACATGAATTAAGAACACCACTCGCACGACATAATTTGGCATTGCATTTATTAAGAAAGAAAACGGATAACGAACATGCTCATTTGTTGGATCGCTTAGAGAATGAATCAACGGAAATGAATACGTTAGTTGGTGAGATTTTAGAGTTTAGCCAGTTAGAGAATGCACGTTATTCGACAGAATTAGAGCGACTAATGATTGATAGTTATTGTGATGCTCAAATTACGCAATTACGTTCAGATTTAAAAGCAAATCAAACGCTTGACGTTATATTTTCTCATAATAGCCAGATGGTGATGGCTGACCGCCGTTTATTAGTTCGAACGGTTAGTAACTTGATCAGTAACGCAATAAAATATGCGGGAGATAATGCAAAAATACAACTATCAACAACGAATTATGAAGAAAAAGATCAGCAATACGTGGCGATAATTGTTGAGGATGATGGCTTAGGGATCCCTGAACATCAACTGTCAGACATATTTTCCCCTTTTACTCGATTAGAATCCGCCAGAGATAAGCAATCTGGTGGTTATGGGTTAGGTCTTGCGATTGTGAAAGAAGCGATGTCTGTGATGAAAGGCAAAGTGATGGCTGAGAATAGAAAAGAGGGCGGCCTGAGGATCTCTTTGCTGTTTCCTATTTCATTTTCGTGTAATAAATAGAGCACCTAATTAATTACATTGGTATAAGAACTTAGAAATTACGATGAATATAAAAATAAACCCGAGCATATTACGTGCTCGGGTTTGTTATTTATAAGTATGAACTAAATCATATTACCCATTCATTGGTGGCGTAAACGCCGTTAATGTTGGCGCAACACCGGTGTATTTTTCAACTTTTACAACCCCAGAGTTACCACAGTTACCATTACCTAAACGAGAGGTTGGAATGTCCATCGTTAGTACGTTTGGTCCGCCGTTTTTACACATACCTGTTTTAGGGTCTAAATCAGGCCATGCACCTTCGTGGATACATACGCTGCCTTTTTTGATGCCATCAGAAACAAAAGCACCAACCAGAACTTGACCACGTTGGTTGTAAGCGCGAACTAAATCACCATCTTTAATACCGCGAGCTTTTGCATCTTCAGGGTGAATCGTAATTGGTTCACGGTTTTGTACCGCGTATTCCTTACGAAGATCTGCATAGTTAAATTGACTGTGCAAACGGTGTGCTGAGTGCGATGTCATTAACTGCAATTCACCATCTGTGTAGTTGAACATCCACTCAGTTGGTTCCATCCATACTGGGTGCGGAGGACAATCATCCAGTTTGTAACTTTCGATGGTTTTAGAGAAGATCTCAATTTTACCACTTGGCGTGCCTAGTGGATTCATGATCGGATCTTTACGGAAGTCACCAAAACGTACAAACTCTGCGTTTTTCGCATTCCATTTCATTTCGATAAGCTTGTTTGCTTCCCAGAACTTAGAGAAATTCATCATTGGTACACGTGCGTTACGACCGCCTTTTTGTGCTGTTTTATAGAAATCACGAAGCCATTCCATCTCCGTTTTGTTTTCCATATACACATTTCGGCCACCTGGTTTTAGGTGCTCAGCCATATCTGCGAATACGTCTAAATCACTACGAGCTTCGTTTTGTGGCTCAACCACTTGCTTCATAGGAACAAGGTGTTGGTTAGAGTAATCGCCCGTCATCGTCATATCATTACGCTCAAATGAGGTCGTAATTGGTAGAACAATATCTGCGTGTTTAGCTGCAGCAGTCCAGTACGGTTCTGAAATAACGATCAGCTCAGGTTTCTGCCATGCTTTGATCAAACGGTTAGTATCTTGGTGATGCGTAAAGTTAGCACCGCCCGCCCACCAGATCATTTTCAGCTCTGGGAAAGTTAGCGTATGGCCATTGTGTTGATATTCTGTTCCCGGCTTTTCTAAACACTCAACAATGCGAGCAACAGGGAAAGCCGTAACAGAACCTTGAACAGCCCAGTCATTACCGCCTGCAGAGCTGCCACCTAGCGATGGAGACATTGCGGGTAGTACACCTGCGTCACGTGTTGGGTTACCGCCATTTGAGTAATGGTATGAATAACCAAAACCACCGCCAGGTAAGCCAACTTGACCTAACATAGAAGCAAGAACCGTCAGCATCCAGTGACGTTGTTCACCGTGCTGTTGACGTTGCATACCCCAACCAGCCATTAGCATGGTGCGGTTTTCTTTGAAGATCTTAGCCAGAAGTTCGATTTGCTTTGCAGGAATACCACAGATCGCTTCTGCCCATTGTGGGGTTTTCTCGATGCCGTCTTCTTTGCCCATTAAGTACGCTTCAAATTGCTCGAAGCCTACTGTGTATTTAGCTAGGAATTCAGTGTCGTGCTGTTGTGTTTTGATTAACTGGTAAGCAATACCCATCATCATAGCGACATCAGATTGTGGGTTAGGTGCGATCCATTCTGCTTTATCACCAAAGAATTCAGCGGTTTCTGAACGCATTGGGTCAATGATAATAACGGTCTTACCCGATTTTTTCAGTTGGTGGAAAAACTCAAGGCCTTGACCATCGGTTGAAGACCATGCGATTTTTAAGGTGTTAATTGGGTTCAATCCCCATAACACAACCACTTCACTGTTTTCTAAGATCACAGGGTAAGTCGTTTGTTGTTCATATACTTCGATAGAGCCAACAACGTGCGGCATGATAACTTGAGCTGCACCCGTTGAGTAATCACCTAGGTGACCTGCATAACCACCAGACATACTCATGTAACGTTGCAGTAGTGTTTGAGCTTTATGTAACACACCACTTGAACGCCAACCGTAAGAACCAGCAAAGATTGATTCTGGACCGTAGCTTTCACGAATACGCATATGTTGCTCGTGGATTAGCTTGTAAGCATCATCCCATGACACTTGCACAAATTCATCACTGCCACGTAGACCTTGAGGGTTGCTTGGGTTTTCTAAATAGCCTTTACGAACCATTGGGTATTTAACACGAGCTTTAGTGTAAACCTGTGATGGACCCGTTTGTTGCAAGCTGTTTGGTACCGTTTGCGCTAAGCCACTTTTGGTTGAGATAAGCTGTCCATCTTTGACTTCACAAAGTAATGGACCCATACGACCTGCAGTTAGAATTAATGAATCTGTACGACCAAGCGTAGAGGCGTTCACAGATAACGGAGCGATTGACGTGATCGCTAATGCACCAGCAGATGCACCTGCGCCTTTTAAAAAGCCGCGACGAGTAATAGTAGTCATAGTCACTCCCTTATTTATGGTTTGCCACGTCTTTCGCGTGGTTTTGGAAGAATTTAGTTAAGATCTCAAGATTTAGCTCAGAGATATCAGTACGTGCGCCCATGCTTTTTGCAACGGGACCCCAAGAGTTAACCGTGAAGTGATTTGCCGGAATTTTAGCGTGGCATGTTGCACAATACACGTTGTCTAGTTCTTCTGCGTAATCCCATAGTGGTTGATTTGATGCAAGAACTGGTGCTTCGATTGTGCCTGTTAGCTCAGCGGTACGCCACTCATTGCCATAAGCATCTGTGTTCGCTTCGCCTAATGTTAGTGCTTTAATACCCGTATCTGTCAGGCTTGCAATGATTGAACGTTGGCCTTCACCCATATAGATAACAGATTCTGCGCCCTTCATTTGGTAGCCAGAAACAGTCACTGTACGTTTGCCTTCATCATTACTTACGGTAGTTAGTTCAACCGTTGGATTGATTGTTGCTAAGTCAGCCATTTTGATGCTTTCGATAGGGTAAACTTTTTCTGCATCAGCTTTGGTGTTTTTCGCCATGTCAAAAAGGTGGTCAAACGCAGAGGTATCTAATGTTGCTTGTGGTGCAAAGTGAGCGACGCCTTTGTGACAATCAATACAGGTTTGATTGTTTTCTCTTCCGTAAGCATGCATTTTTTGTGCACTTGCTGATTGGTCGTAAGTTTCCATCGCATCAAAGCTGTGGCAAGAACGACAAGTAGCAGAATCATTTGCACGCATTTGCTCCCATACAGTTTCAGCCATCGCTAAACGATGTTCTTCATACTTTTCATCGGTGTCAATTTTGCCAGTAACAAACTCGTGATAGATGTCTTTCGACGCACGAATTTTCGTAATTAGGTAATCAATTGGTTCTTCAGGAATATGACAATCAGCACATTCGGCACGAATGCCTTTTTGGTTACTGAAGTGAACAGAACCTTGGTATTCATGTAATGGTTTTTCCATCGTATGGCATGAAACACAAAATTCAGTGGTTGATGTTGCGTGGAGTACGGCTTGTGTACCGCCCAAGGTTATCCAACCAATGGCAATACCAACGGCAGCGATTAAAGCGATATAGCGTTTGTTCATAATATGATCCTTTAATTAGCCACATTCTGTGTGTGGTCAACTTAGAATTCTACCACTTTAGTAGTGAGTTGCTATTAATAAAATTGTTTTTATTTTAATAAATGTAAGGTTTGGCTTTTAATTGAGAATTCTATTAATAATATTTCATTTTAATACATGTTTTTTTAAGCATTACATTTTTATTTGTTATGTCTTTCTTCTTTTTATTTACAAAACTTTACGAATGCAAAGAATGTAAATTTAATACAAATGGAAACGATTATCATTTATATTCCATCTCAGAATTTAATCACCCGTTTTATTAATAAAAGATTTGGAGATAATGGAATATGTTTTCTAAAAGTCAGTTGGCTCTCGTTATTGGCGCAGTTTTATCTACCCCTCTTGCTTACGCTGAAACAGACACATCAACTACTGATGAGCACATGGTCGTAACTGGTCGTGATTACGGTTATAAAGTAGACACAAACTCAACGTCAATGCGTATGGAAGCAACGCAATTAGAAACTCCTGGACAAGTAACGGTTATTGATGAGCAAATCATTGATGAACAACGTGCGAGTACACTAGGTGAAGTATTAAAGAATGATTCAAGTATTTCTGAAGGTTCTAAATCAACTAACCGTGAGCGTTTCTATTTACGTGGTTTTGAGTTAAGCAGCAGCTCAAGTTTTTTACGTGATGGTGTTCAGCACTGGTCGCATTACCGTCAACCAATTGAGTTATTAGAACGCGTAGAAGTGGTAAAAGGCCCTGCAGGTTTACTTTACGGTAAATCGACACCTGGTGGCTTAGTTAACATGATCTCTAAAAAGCCGACTTATGAAACGCAAGTAACAATTAGCCAAGATATCGGTTCAAATAATTACATGCGTTCAATGGCTGATGTTAGCGGTGCATTGAATGAAGATAAAACATTACGTGCTCGCGTTATTTTATCTCAAGAAAATCAAGATTCATGGCGTACACGTTTTGATGGTACTGATGTAGAAACGGAACGTACTGTTGGTGGTCTTTTTGTTGATTATGATATTAATGAAGACATCATGCTATCTGCTCACTATGACAGAACTAATGAACTAGGTGATTTGGATAACGGCTCAAAAGTGGATACAACAACGGGTGAAGTGATTGACCCAAATACAGTTAAAGACCAAAACTGGGCAAAAACAGATAATGACGTTGCAAACTATGGTGTTGGTTTAACAGCAAACTTAACTGATTCATGGTCTGTTAAGACAGGTATTAGTCGTCAGTTTTATGAGCGTCAACGTACAGAGTCAGATATACATAAAGATGGCAGTAGCTATAAATCATCAGATCGTCATGATGAATGGACATTCGATACTGCGTATGTGGACTTTACTGGCGATGTTGATGCTTTAGGTGTTAATCACCGCTTATTAGTAGGAGGTAACGGCCTGCATTATGATTATAAACGTCAATATGATAGCTATAAGTCGTGTACGTCAGGTACAGATACATGCAGTGATGGTTTTAATCGTCCGGATGGTTTGAATTCAAATAATGATACGGTTGGTTCTCATTCTAAGAGCCAACATTACGGAATTTACTTACAAGATTTAGTGACATTTAATGATTCTTGGCAGTTACTTGCTGGTGCTCGTTTTGCTGTTGATAAAACAGAAGATAGCAAAGGTAGAAAAGAAGATTACAGCAACATTCTACCTAAGCTTGGTGTGATTTATCACCCTGCAGAAAATGGTTCTATTTATGCTGTTTATTCTGAAAGTTTCGAACCTGTAGCAACCATTAATGATGCTGATGATGTGAATGACGGTCAAAAACAAGATCCAATGAAAGGTAACTTATACGAGTTAGGGTCTAAGTGGGAACTATTAGATAACAGCTTGTATGTATCTGGTGCTTTATTCCAAATTGTACAATCAAACATGCAAGTGTCTGAAGATATTAATGGTGGTTCGAATACTCGTACTTCACAAGTGGGCGAACAAATTCATACTGGTATTGAATTAGCGGCGACGGGTTACCTGACAGAAGCATTCTCATTAAGCGCATCAACGACGTTACTCGATGCAAAATATGAAAATGATCCTGCGTTAGAAGGTAAAACGCCTGCGGATGTACCTGAATTTAGCGCAAGCATTTGGTCTCAGTACGATTTCAATAATGGCACAGGAATCAACCTTGGTATTTATCATGTAGGTGAGCGTTACGGTGATTCTAAGAATGAATTCAAAAAAGATGCTTACACACGAGTAGATATGGGTATTTCACATACTATTAAATATGATGAAAGCTTAGATTTTGTTGCTCGATTTAATGTAGAAAACTTATTAGATACAGATTACCTAGCTGGAGGTAGTGCAAGTGGTGTAGTGGTTGGTGAAGGCCGAAACTATATGGCGACACTACAAGTTAAATACTAATTTAGCGTAATAAATATAAGGGAGACTTCGGTCTCCCTTTAGTGCGTTTATTTGAATGTAAATTTTAAGAACATAGATAGTTAAGATAAAAAATATGAATATTCTAAAAGTCAGTATTGGATTAGCGTTAGCTACTCTAATGACCTCAGCTCAAGCCTCTACGCTTGATCAAGCTCGATCTATCGAGAATAAATCAAATACAGCTTCAGCAGTTAGCCAAAGCAAAATTGATAAAAGTGCAGAAGCCACATTGACCTATAAAGCAGAGATCGAACAACTGCAAGAAGAAGTAAAAAATCTTGCGGTTTATCGTAATCACTTAGTTGGCTTGGTGAATAGCCAACAACAAGAAATGACAAATTTAAACAGCCAAATTGAAACCATAAAAGACACTCGTCAAGGTGTAGTGCCGTTGATGTATAAGATGCTGTCAGGTCTTACGCTATTAGTTGAACAAGATAAACCAATCAAGATCTCAGAGCGCCAACAGCGTATTGAAAAACTAGAACACATGATGACAAGAGCCGATGTTAGTGATGCTGAAAAATACCGCCGTATTCTGGAAGCGTATCAAATTGAGATGGATTACGGCACAAAGTTAGGAACATACCAAACTCAAATTACGGTTGAAAATGATGAACTAATCGATGCCGATATGCTGCATCTAGGGCGTGTGTCTTTGCTTGCTCGTCGCTTAGACTCTTCGCAATATTGGAGTTGGAATACTTATAACAATCAATGGGCATTATTGGATTCATCATTCAATGATGAGTTAGCAAAAGCCTATTCAGTGGCTTATAAGCAAGTCGCGCCAAGTTTATTAACTTTGCCTGTTTCTCTATCACTGAAAGAGGTGAAATAATATGACAATCAAACCACTTATTTTAGCTATTTCATTATTAGGTTTCTCACTTAATACAATGGCTGCGAATAGCACATTACTTCAAGAGACTAAGCAGGCAAGCCAAATTCAGAAGCAACACAATACACAGCGAGAAGCTAGCTTTGCGTTGACTGAGAAAGAATTTAAAGCACAAAAGAACGCCTTGATTGCAGAGCGTAAAAAACTGCAAAAAGAGAGCGATGAATTGAGTTCAACCTTCAGTAAAAACGAACAATCACTTGCCACGCTAGAGCAACAATTGCATTTAGAAACAGGCAGTTTAGGTGAGTTGTTTGGCGTGGTAAGACAAACGGCAAAAGATCTTAATGCTGAATTAAAAAACTCAGTGACAGGTTCAATTAATGCTAATAATGCACAAGTGATTAATGACATTGTAGAGGCTAAATCATTGCCATCAATGACTCAGTTAACAGGGTTATGGCAAACAATGACTCAACAAGTGCAGGCGAGTTCAGCGTTGGAATTAATGTCAGTGACGCTAATCAATGGCGCAGGGCATCGTTCTGAAATCAATGCGTATCGCGTAGGTAATATGGCGCTTGTTGGTGACGAAGGTTTCCTACGTTGGGATAATAAAAAGAACGTAGCAACATATTATGCACAACAACCTGAATTAGCGCCTTCTGTAGCTACATTATCTACGATGGAGCAACAGCAAGTAATGATGATGGCAGTTGATCCATCGCGTGGCATCATGTTAGAGCAACTAGCAAATTCACCAACACTTAAAGATCGTCTTCAAGCGGGTGGTGTGGTTGGACAAATCATTATCGCTCTATTAGTTATTGGTCTACTTATTTCTTTATTTAATGGTGTAAGGTTACTGGTGATTCGTCAGCAAATTCGTACTCAATTAAAAGATCCTGCACAAATCGGTAATAACCCTCTAGGCCGTGTGTTATCTGTTTATGATGCAGAGAAAACTCGTTCGGTAGAGGCATTAGAACTTCGCTTATTAGAAACGATTGTTGATGAGCAGCAAGGCTTAGAAAAAGGCCTATCAATGCTTAAACTTCTTGCAGCATTAGCACCGATGTTAGGTCTGTTAGGTACTGTTACCGGTATGATCGAAACATTCCAGGTGATCACGCAATTTGGTAATGGCGATCCTAAAGTGATGGCGGGCGGTATTTCTATGGCATTGGTAACAACCGTATTGGGCTTAGTTGCAGCGATGCCTCTGTTATTAACTCACAATATTTTAAGCTCTCAAGCGGAAAGCATTCGTACCATTCTTGAAAAACAAGGCTTGAGTTTGGTGGCAGAGCAAGCAGAAAAAGAAACCAATAATACACCAGTAGGAATGGCAGCGTAATGACGGCTTTTCTCTCTCATTTTATGGCACAAGGCGGTCCCATTTTATGGTGGTTGGGCGCAGTTGTTGCCGTGTGTTGGTTATTGGTGGTTGAGCGTGTGTTTTTCTTATTATTCACTTTTCCTGAACAACGAAAAGTATGGTTAGAAAAGTGGCAACAGCGAGACGATCACGATTCGTGGTATGCGAAAACCATGCGTGATGGATGGATAAGTGAAGCCCATCTTCAATTAAATCAATATCTGAATTTTATCAAAGTTCTTGTGGCAATTTGCCCAATGCTCGGTTTGCTAGGTACAGTAACTGGCATGATTTCTGTGTTTGATGTAATGGCAAATCAAGGCAGCAGCCAGCCTAAATTGATGGCTTCTGGTATTTCATTGGCAACATTGCCTACGATGGCAGGAATGGTAGCAGCTTTAGCGGGTATGTTTGTTCATGCTCGTTTAGCCAAAGTGTGTCGTCGTAAAGAACATAATTTAGAAAAAGCATTAAGGAGTCAGTCATGAGACTTGGCCGTCGCTCTTCAAATCAAGAAGAAGCACAAATCGATTTAACATCCATGCTCGATATCGTATTTATCATGTTGATATTTTTTATTGTGACTAGCTCATTTGTGCGTGAATCAGGGGTAGAAGTGAATCGCCCTCAAGCAAGCAATGTATCGAGTCAAAAAGACGCGGGTATCTTTGTTGCTATTACGGCTTCAAATGATATTTTCATTGATAAACGCATGGTGGATGCAGAGCGAGTTCAAGCAACCTTAGAGCATTTATTATTAGAACAACCAGATGCGTCGCTCGTTATTCAAGCTGATGAACATGCCTACAATGGCACGGTTGTGAAAGTGATGGATGCGGCAAAAGGGGCTGGTGTTAAAGGCATCGCATTGGCTGCGGAGAAAGGTTAATGTGGCGATTATTGTTGGCAGTGCCAATTGCGCTTTCTATGACGGTAGGGCTATTCACGTTTATGGCGTGGATGGTAGACAACGGTCATAACGGCAAACCAGAAAGTGGTGAGACGATTCGCTTTGATATGGTGATGGTAGAGCAAGAACAAGATGTTCAGCGCCGTCAACGTCGTGTGCCTGAAAAACCAGAAACACCAGAGCCTCCGCCAGAGGCAGAACCAATGTCTTCTCAAACACAAACCGCGATGACAACACCACAAAGCTCAATGCCACCAATGAATTTGGATTCTGGTATTTCAGGGTTAGCGATTAATGCACCGAGTTTTGCAGATTTTACCGGTAATCAACAAGCGATGCCTTTGTATCGTGTTGAGCCTCGCTATCCTTCAAAGGCGATGAAAAGAGGTGCTGAAGGCTTTGTTGTTATGTCATTTACCATTGATGAACAAGGGCGTCCAACCAATGTGAAAGTAAAGGATGCAAAACCACGTCGAATGTTTGAAAGAGAAGCGGTTAAAGCGTTGAAAAAATGGAAATATCAGCCAAAAGTGGTGGATGGAAAAGCCATTGCTCAAATTGGACAAACGGTGAAATTGGAGTTTACGTTAGCAAAATGATGAAATTATCTTTATCTCATACTTCAGATTCGTTGAGATCTTTACGCGGCTTTATTTTAAAGCTGAGTTCTGTGTTCTTACTTTGCTTAGCATTTCTATTTAGTTGCGTTTCTCAAGCACAACAATTGAGTCAATATAACGCAGCGAAAGTACAGCGAGCATTGCAATTACAACAGCAAGAGAAGATGACAGAGGCGATTAATGTATTGGCAGTACTCACGCCTTCTAACGATTACGATAAAGCTTATATTCAACGTATGTTGGGTGTTTTTTATTGGCAATCAGGCAACAGTAATTCAGCGGTTAGTTATCTTTCAAAAGCGGTGAATAGTAAGCAGTTAGCCGATGAGCAGGCATGGGTAACTCAGCGTATGTTGGCGGATCTTTTACTTACTGAGCAACGCTTTTCTGATGCCTTACCGCATTATTACCAATTAACAAAAACACTCCCTGAAAAGCAGAATATTGGGGATTTATGGTTCCGTATTTCTCAAACCCATTACCAGTTGGCTCAATGGGAAAAGGTCCTTTCTGCATTAAATAAGCATGAACGTGTTGCTAAATATAAGAAAGAAAGCGAAAAAAGCCAATCGTTAGTGCTTAAGCTAGGCGCACAATTACAATTAAAACAATGGAAATCGGCCATCCCAACATTAAACAGCTTATTGGAATTAGAACCAAATAAAGCGACGTGGTGGCAGCAGTTATCAAGTATTCAACTTCGCTTAAATCAACCTAAAGAGGCGTTAAATACCTTGGTTCTCGCTCAACGACAAGGGATAGAATTGAGTCAATCAGAACTGAAGTTATTGGCTCAACTTTATGCTCAACGCGGTATCCCAGAGAAAGCCGCTGAAGTACTAAGTCAGTTAGATGAAGCGCAAAGTGATATTGATTTACTGACCATGCAAGCAAGTTATTGGCAAGCAGCAAAAGAGTGGGATAAAGCCATTGTTACTTGGTCAAAAGCCGCGACGCTAGATTCACGTTTTTATTGGCAGGTTGCACAATTGCAAATTCAAGAAGGTCGCCACAAACAGGGCTTGAAAACTTTAGATAAAGTAAAAGATTACAAAAAGACCGAGGATATCGCGTTAGCGAAAGTAAGAGCTTATTACAAATTGAACCAAATAGATTCAGCGTTACTTCATGCGAAAAGAGCCAATGATTTTACCCCATCAAATGAAGCAAAAGGATGGATAAAGTATTTGTCGCAACTGAGAAAAACAGCCAATAATTCAGTGTAAACTTTCTTTAATGCCCTTATTTAATGATGAGGGCTTTCACTTCTTCAATAAATATAGACGTTAACAATTTCCACAAACGTAAATAATGTAAATTGAATGTCAACGCAAATCATTATCAATTACATTGGCATCCATTATAATTAATTGATCCTGTCTATTCATGCTGCTTAAAAATAAACAAGTACAATTGTGGGCGCGTCGCTTACATGTCTACGTATCAATGGCGCTTCTACTCGTTGTCTTATTTTTCTCGATCACAGGGATCACGCTAAATCGCCCTGATTGGTTTGTCAGCAGCTCTCCAGACATCAAAAACACCACTATTTCTGTTCCTAGTGATGTGCTTTTTTCTCTAGATGAAACACACCACGTTCTTTGGAATAAACCAAACACTGCCGCTTTGCTTAATTACTTAAATCAGCATTCCGACCTCTCTGGAACGCCTTCTAATATCGATGTTTTTACCGAGGTTGAAGACGGTGAATTAGTCGAGGGTGAATTGTCATTAAACTATAAAGGGCCGGGTTATAACGCGTCTGTTTATATTGATTTAACGACAGGCATAGCAGACATCGAAAGCTCAAATTATGGCGTTGTTGCGTTATTAAATGATTTACACAAAGGACGAAACAGCGGTGAGGTCTGGAAGGCATTCATTGATATTACCGCGCTATTAATGGTCTTTTTTGTACTTACGGGCGTGTGCTTAATTTTACCGAAAAAAAGAACACTGATGACATCAATGAAGTGGATGGCATTTGGCTCATCAATCACGCTTGCATTGTATTTTATTGCCGTACCTTAACCCTTTTATCTTGTATCCATAAGGACATCACAATGGCTTCACTCTCTACCTATTTACGTCATTCAATTGCAGCGATGATAGTAACGACGCCTCTTTTGGTTAATTCAGCGACTATTTCTGAGAGTGCGAAAGTCGATGTTACTTTTGAGCTTCCGACGATTACGACAACCATGTACGCGCGTCCTTATGTGGCGGTGTGGATTGAAAACAGCGAACGTAAATCAGTAAAAACGATTGAGCTGTGGGTAGGTAAAGATGAGTGGCTAAAAGATCTAAGAAGTTGGTGGCGCAAAGTCGGTCGTTACGATCGTGAATTAGTTGATGCTGTTACTTCTGCAACTCGACCAGCAGGAAAATATAAATTCAGTTGGGATGGAAAAGACGACTCAGGCCAGACGCTACCACAAGGTGACTATACGTTACATATCGAAGTGGTTCGCGAGCATGGTGGCCGTAACTATTTACGTCAAAAAATGACGTTAGCGAATAGTGATATGACTTACCAATTAAAGCCAACAGAAGAGACTGGCGAAATCACCATTCATTATAAAAAATAATTTAGATGTCTATTTATCAGGGAATTAAACACATTATGAAAACAACATTAATGAACAGTAAGTTCAAAGCGGCAGTATTAACCGGCGTGATGGCTGTAGGTTTATTGGCTGCAACGACGGCTAACGCACACCCTCGTTGGGTATTGCCTTCTCATTTTACAGTATCTAAAGAAGGCGGTGATTGGCTTACCTTTGATGTGACTGCGTCACACGGAACGTTTGTATTTGACAAACCTGCGGGCAGTGATCAAGCGCAGGTTGTGATGCCAGATGGTCGTACTGAGCGTCCAAACTTTGTCGTTAAAGGCAAACGTCGTTCAATGTTCGACTTCTATTTTGAAGAAGAAGGCACTCATAAAGTTCGTATTAATAATGAACCAACTTACTACACCCAATATAAAGCGGGTCGTCGTGATACGGTTAAATGGATTAAAGCGACCAAAGCCGACCGTGATTTAGTGCTGCCTAAAAAATCGCGTGATGTGGTAAGTCAAGTGAGTTTCACTCGTGCTGAAAGCTATGTAACGGTGGGCAAGCCAACAACAGAAGCGATGAAGCTTGATAATATCTTGTTAGAGCTTAAACCATTAACTCACCCGTCTGACATTATTGAAGGCGAGCCAGTGACTTTCCAATTCTTCTTTAATGGTAAACCTCAAGCGGGTGTTACGGCTGACATTACTCGTGAAGGAACGTTATACCGCAATCATCAAGAACAAATTGATGTAGTGAGTGATAAAGAGGGAAAAATCACGTTTACTCCTGAAACTGCGGGTCGCTACCTGATGAAATCAAATTACAAAGGTGAGCTGAAAGACCACCCACTTGCAGAACAAGCAAGTGTAAATGTTCACTTAACGTTTGAAGCTCTACTTCAATAATGCAGTTAGCACCGCTTTCCATAAAGGTTTGTGGTGCTTTTTTATCGAGATTTATCCATGGCTAAATTAAACCTGAAAACCATTTTTGTTTCTTCTCTTCTTTTTTCTTCTGCGAGTTTTGCTCATTTTCCATTAATGAGCTGTTGGTTTGAATCGGATCTAGTGCTGTGTGAAACAGGCTACAGTGATGGCAGTAAAGCCGTTGATTACGATGTGAATATGTATGACTACGATGATAATTTGATTGCAAAAGTAACCACAGATAAACGTTCAATTGCGGAATTTACGAATCCTGAAACGGATTTTTATTTGGTGTTTGATTCTGGACATGAAAGTCCTGTTGAAGTCGATGTTGTTGAGATCTCAGAGAAATGATCATTCAATCTGTTACTCCAGATAATGGAAGCGCAGAAGGCAAATGGATCGCACTCATTATTGGGTGCATTTTGCTTATTGCGGTGGTCGCGTTGCCATATCATCAATCGAACGATGAAGGCGTAAAGCTTGAATCACACCAAGTTCTTATCACCGATTTAGCGCAAGACGATTTAGCTATGATTGCTGAGCTACGTTTAACCTATGAAGAAATTTACGATATTCAGGCTGAATCAACAGAAGAAAATACATGGCCAGATATCGCTTATTTAGCCGATGAGTGGTTGCCTCCTTTTGTACAAGACCAAAGCTGGGAGCGCCGAGGAAAGCACCAATGGCAGCATTTAGGCAATGGCATTTATTTAGGCTTAACCTCTAAAAAAGAAGGGTCTGCGTCATTCATTTTTAACGCGAAAGGCGATGATATTGAGCTTTGGCTGCACCATGAATTGATGTCTACGTCTATCTCCCCTGATTCAATCTCTTGGAATGAAAGCGAACTCATTCAACAGCAGTGGGTACAAGTTATCTTCCCTGCTCATGACTCTCATTTAAATTGATACCAATAAAAGATAAATAATAATGATGAAATCTATTTTATACGTACGTTCTTTTGTTCTGCTTAGCTTACTTTCTTTGTTTTCTTCGTCGGCGATGTCGGCAACAAAACCTTTGGTGATTGGTATTACCTTACAGCCTTATTACAGTTATGTGAAAGCGGTCGTGGGTGACAAAGCAGAAATTCTTCCTTTGGTTGATGCTGGGTTTAATCCACACAATTATTTACCTCAACCAAACGATTTAAAACGTTTAAATAAAATGGATGTGATTGTTGTTAATGGCATTGGGCATGATGACTTTGCGTTAAAAGTAATTTCGGCAGCAAATAACAGCAAGTTAATGGTATTAGAAGCCAATAAAGACGTTCCTTTGTTACCAGCAATGGGGCAATCGGTCGGTAAAGGGGCGGTGAACCCACATACGTTTGTTGGTCTATCTACAACAATTCAAAAGGTTTACACCATTGCCAATGAGTTATCTCGAATTGATCCTGAAAATGCCTCGTTCTACCGTAAAAATGCACGTAAATACGCGAAAAAATTCCGATTAATGAAGCGTGATGCAATGCTCTCTCTGGGTGAATTAGATACGGCGGGTATGAAGGTCGCAACTACGCACAATGCGTATGGTTACATTCTTCAAGAGTTTGGTGTGGATGTGGCTGCAGTCATTGAACCCGCTCACGGCGTAGAGCCAAGTGCGAGCCAACTGCAAGGCACGATTGAAAAGATCCGTGAATCTGACATTGATGTTTTATTTTATGAATTGAACATGCCAAACCGTTTTGTCGACACAATCGAAGAGGCGACTGGTGTTCAGCTGTATCGTTTTTCTCACATGACGCATGGCCCTTATGAAGACAATAAAGTTGAAATCGAGATGAAATCAAATTTAGACACCTTAATCGAAGCCATGAAATTTGCTGCAGATAAGGACGCTAAATAATGTCAGGACCAGCAATTTCGTTAACCAATGTTGGGTTAACTTATGGTGAAAATACCATTCTAGAGGGCGTGAACCAACACTTTGAAGCCGGTCAATGCCATGTGGTGATGGGGCCTAATGGCGGTGGTAAAACCTCGTTATTGCGTTCAATTTTAGGATTAACCGCGTTTCAGGGTGAAATTAATATTGAGTGGGCAGAGCAGAAAGGGGTGATTGGTTATGTGCCACAAAAAGCCGTTTTTGAATCTAGCTTGCCACTAACGGTGAAAGATTTCATTTTACTTAATCAAACACGAGTGCCTTTGTTCTTAAGTGCACTATGGCGTAAGAAAAGCAGCCAAGAAGCATTTGCAATGGCACAGTTAGAGCGTGTTGGCATGTCTAACCGTGCCGATCGTCGAATGGGACAGCTGTCTGGTGGTGAGCAACAGCGCGTGTTATTCGCACAAGCGTTATTGGATAATCCGGATCTACTTGTTCTTGATGAACCAACAACAGGAATGGATGAACACGGGGTTCGTTATCTTGAATCCTTAATGCATGAATTTATCGCGCAAGGTAAAACGGTATTGGCCGTTCACCACGATGTTACCGCTGTTCGCCGTCTTAAAGCTCACGTTCATGTTATTAATCGTAATTTAGTTGATTCAGGCTGTTATTCAGAAGTATTAAAGCCTGAGAAAATTGAGCGTTTATTCAATCATTATACGGGTGCAAGTGCTCAGTATGATGGGGCGAAAACTAATAATGGAGAGGCTGCATAATGGAACTGTTTCGTCATTGGGCGTTATATGGCGTCGAGCAAGGCTTTTTAAGTGACAGTTTTTCATATGCCTTTATGGTCAATGCTATTGTTGCTGCCATCCTTTTAGGACCATTGTTAGGTGGATTAGGAACCTTAGTAATTGCAAAGCGTTTGGCCTTTTTCTCTGAAGCCGTTGGTCACGCCGCCTTAACAGGTATCGCGTTAGGCGTGTTATTGGGAGAGCCCGCAGAGAATCCAATTATCGGCTTATTTAGTTTCTGTATGATCTTTGCTTTGTTACTGCATTTTGTGAGAAACCGAACCAATGTGCCTTACGATACGTTAGTTGGGGTGTTCCTTGCCTTGGCATTGGCTGTGGGTGCAGCATTACTGATGTACGTAGCACGTAAAATTAATATTCACATGCTAGAGAACGTATTGTTTGGTTCCATCTTAACGGTGACGGATCAAGATATTGCGATTTTAGCGGGCAGTTGTTTATTGATAGTGGTGGTATTAATTCCGACGTTTAATCGTATTTTATTAACCTGTATCAGCCCTGATATTGCCAGAGTTCGTGGCTACAAAACCAATTTTTATGACTACCTGTTTGTGATGATGATTACTCTTGTGACGATTGCATCGGTAAAAATTGTCGGTGCGGTTTTAGTTGGCGCGTTATTACTCATACCTGGTGCGACGGCTCGATTGTTAACTAAGAACATGGGCAGTTTTGTCTTGATGTCTGCGTTATTAGCGACAATATCGTGCTTGATTGGCACCGTATTACCAATGGAATTAGAGCTGCCAGTGCCTTCTGGGGCAGCAATTATTATTGTTTCAGCTTTCTTCTTTTTACTTGCGACGAGCTACCGAATTCTTCGTAAGAATTAATAGAATAGAACTCATGAATAATCGAAGAACATAAGTATAGATAGGATAAGAAATGAAACAGAATTCAATGAAATGGATAGTGATTGTTAGTGTATGTGTAGCCTCACTATTTAATATGAAAGCAGCAATCGCAGCAGATGTATTAACGGCAACCCCTGTGACGTATATGCTATCAAGCGAGCTATTAAAAGAGACCTCATTAACGACAAAATATTTACCACCAAATCGTTATGGGATTGAGCGTTTACCCAATTGGTTTGCCACTAAAGGGGTAAAAACCGTTCAAGATTCAGCAAAAACAGCCCAAGCGGTTGTGACGATTGGTGCGGTATGGGCTGATGATCCTCTTTATGTGAACGCAAGATACAGCAATATTCAGATTATTGAAGTCGATGCTTCTCAAGCAATTACTCCTCGCGCACAAGGTGTGGCAGCATTACGTTTATCTGATGGCTCGACTTCAAAATACGCATGGTTAAACCCAACAAATTTAATCCGAATGGTAGCGATTGTTAGTGATGATTTTCAACGTATCTGGCCTGATAAATCAGAGCAGATCCAAAAAAACCAAGAGCAGTTTATGCTGTCGGTGCGTCAATTAATTAACCAGCAACAAAAAGTGATTTTAGATAATGATATCGACTCGGTTATTTTACTGTCTGAGCAGTTAGAAGACTTTGCCTCTGGCAATCAATTGTTTGTGGTTGATCGCTTAACAAAACCTGCTCTTGAGTGGACTGAAGACGATAAAGCACAGTTGAAAGAATTAATTGAAGAAGACGATTCAGTTTGGATTATCACAACTCAAAAGCCAAACAAACAGATGCAAGCATTGCTACCAATGGATCGTGTATTAGTTGTCGATGCGGTTGATCGTTGGGGCAGAGTAGGAATAAACACCAAAGCGCCATTACAGAGATGGCAGTTAACGTTATAGCTGTACCTAAGTTGGGCACGTTTAGTCTAAACAGAAAAGCAGTAGGGGCTTATTATTACGATCTAGC
Organism: Aliivibrio sifiae; assembly: GCF_002954715.1. Classification (GTDB taxonomy): domain Bacteria; phylum Pseudomonadota; class Gammaproteobacteria; order Enterobacterales; family Vibrionaceae; genus Aliivibrio; species Aliivibrio sifiae. Next base: position 296,783 of record NZ_MSCP01000002.1, read on the forward strand.
ACCTACTGCTTTTTTATTGTTTTAGTATGGTTAATTTATAAGGTAATACATTTAATGGGGGGTCATTAAATTTGATGCGTTATTGCTATTTAACGATTCATTCCAAGAAAGGCTCGCCATTAATTTAACGTGCATCTCAATGAGTGAATGGGCTTTCTTATTCCATGTGGATTGATCTTGTTGTTGATTACAAAACTCCAAGCTGAGTACCGTGAGGTGTTGTAATCGTTTTAAGCACCAATCTTTAATATCAATATCCGTTGCAGAGTTAAAGGCGGCCACTTCTAACTTTGCACTGGCGTATTGCAACATTTGGTATGCTTTCTTTTTGTCATGATACTTGGTGTGTTCAAATACTCTTAAACTGCCATCTAACCAACAGGCTATTGCTTTACTTTGCTCGTCAGTCAATGTTGGTCCCCACACCGAATTAGGCGCAGAGTATAAGAGTGTTTCAAGCGCTTCTATTTGGTCATATTGCTTTGCTTCATACCAATTAGAAATCGAGATTAACCAAGTATCTAATGTCATTATGCTGCCTCATCCCAATGTTTAACGAAATGGTTGTCGCCAACCTGCTTACACCCTTCTATTACAATACTGCTGCGTTTTCGTATTTCATCAGCGTCTATAGAATAGTTTGGTTCATTTTCGACCAAATTGCCAAAAGGTAAATTTCACTTTTTGGTGAAATCCCCCCCCCCTGATATTTATCTGTTTCAATAGTGAGATATTGCATTAAGTATTTATTTTAGAGTATTGACTTTAATTTTTCTGTGGTTTTGTTAAGGTGGGCTTTAGGGACAAATGTAAACGGATGTAAATAAATACAATAATTATAAAAAGGAATGCTGTATGAACAAATTAACAGCGCTACTCGTACTTTGTTTGATGACTCCTGTTTCAGCGAATGCGCAAGATGAAGTGTCTAAACGTGACTTAGCTCAGGAATTGAGTCGCGCTTTTCCACAATTAGAGAAGAGTTTAAAAGGTACGATTAATCAGTACCAGTTAAGTGCCTCTTTATCTGATTTGCCTATTCAACCCAAACCTCAAGCTCGAACTTTTATGGCAGCAATGAGTGCGGCTAATGATACTGAAATCGAATCTCGTGGGTTACAGCACTATACTGACGAATTGTTGGAATTACGTCTTGCTGATCCAAGTATGCTTGCTCGTTGGCAGGCAGGGCAAAGTCCATTATTTGCTTTTGAACCTGAAGGGGCAGAAAGTGAATGGCAATATATTGAAGCATTTGATATTGATGGCAACGTTCATTACCTAGATATTTATGATATTCCAGAGCGTCCTGTTTTAGTGGTTGATACCAATAACCGTGAAGAACTAAAAGCTGGTTTGGCGTTAATGCGTGATGAGTTAAAAGCATTACAAGAACAGCCGAAAGCACAAAAAATCGCTCGTTACTCTATGATGCAAAGTGCACCAGCAGAGCCAACTGAAATCAATACGACTATATTGAAAAAAATTCAGCTAAAGGATGATCATGAACCATGGATCTCTGGTAAAGCAGAAGTGTATGCGATTGTTTCTGGTGTCAGTCCTGATCGTGATGAACCAACGATTGATCTGATTGAAATGCCGTATCTTGATTACGCCGAGCAATCTTACCCTGCAAATCAAATCATGATTTTTTGGCAGCGTTATCGTTGGGGTGCGGCGGATATTATCTTGATGGAACAAGATGATAAAACGGATTACAAAGAATTAGCGCAAACTATTCTAAAAGCAGCAAGTGACTTTTTAGCGACTATTCCAGATAAAGAAGCGCAGGCTTATTTAATTATCCCTCAAATGACAAGTGCAATCATTGCTTTGCTTCCTGATGATTTGTTCATTAATGATGATGATTTTGTTGATGTGTTCTATACCATAATGAAAGATACAGAATACACAGACCATTCAGGTGCAGGGAACAACGCCACAGCGGATTTTGCACCGTTAATTATTCAAAAAACAGAATAGTAATTTATTATAATAACAGTGACTTAAAGGCTCATGTTTTTAAGTCACTTTTTCTTAATGACTAAGATCTGCCATGCCATTCAAAACAATATTGTTGTAACTCACCATCCCTACTATTTCACCATGTTTAATAACAGGCGCGCGACTAATTCCAAAACGCTCAAACAGACGAGCGCAGTACTTTACGTTCATATCAGGAGAGACAGAAAGGGCTGGTTTTGTCATGATTTCATAGATATTAGTACGATCTGTTGGACGGTTTTGAGCTAGTACTTTTTTGACAATGTCATTCATCAGAACAATGCCATATTCATCATCATCGTGACGTTTCTTTACGATAAGTGCTTTAACCTGTTTTTGTTTTGCTAGTTGAATTCCCTCTGCAACCGTCATTAAACCATCAACCATGACATAGGTGTTGGACATAACATTTTCTACTTTTACTTTATTCATAACTTTTCCTCAACGACCTTGGTTAATGTCTCGACTTGGTGAGCAACGCCAACGGCATCTTCAATATCAATTTGAATGGCAATTCCTTGACCTGATTCAGTATCAAATTCTCCTATCTCGTTAATTTTTTCTAAAATAGAGCGAGCAAGGTGTTCTTCAACTACAAACAATAAAACATCCTTTTGAACCTCAAGAGTTAGGCCAAAAAAGGTTTTCTTCTTATTTAGCCCTTCACCACGAGCGTGATTAATTACGGTTGCTCCTGTTGCTCCTGCATTACGCGCAGCATCGAGAACCGCATCAGTTTTGGCTTCTTCTACAAAAGCGAGTAATAATTTAAAGCGCATCGGCTTTCTCCTAAATTAATCGATTAATTCGTATTTTCTTGAGAACTAGATTTTGTTTTGGCTCTATAAGCACTGATTTGTGCATAAGCCATAACTGAAATTATGGGAAATAAACTGGCGAAGGCGATTAACCCAAAGCCATCAATCATCGGGTTTCGACCGGGAATCGTTGAAGCAAGACCTAATCCTAGTGCGGTTACTAAAGGTACAGTGACAGTCGAGGTTGTGACACCACCAGAATCGTACGCAAGTGGAATGATCATTTTAGGTGCGTAAAAGGTTTGAATAACCACAATGACATAACCCACCATAATGTAATAATGAATTGGGTCACCAACCACAATTCGATAACTTCCTAACGAGATACCAAAGGCGACACCTAAAGCAACGGCGATTCGCAATCCATTAATGCTAATACTACCACCAGAAACTGCATTGGCTTTGATGGCAACGGCGATGAGGGAAGGCTCTGCAATGGTAGTGCTAAATCCAATTGTGGCAGCAAAAACGTAAACCCAATAGTAATCAACCCAATCAAATGTTTGGATTAATAGGTCTTGACCTTCATAGATAAAATCAGGTGCGGTTAATTGAGCAGCCATAGATTCACCCAGTGGGAAGAGTGCCATTTCTAAACCCATTAAAAATAGAGATAATCCTAATATTACGTAAAAGAAACCAAGAATGACTTTAGGTAAATTGGCTATTGGTTTTTTTAATACCGCAAATTGGAAACCAAAGATAATAACGACAATTGGTAATACATCACGAATGGTTGATAAGAAGGTTTCAAGAAATAGAGTTAAACTGTTCATGCTAATACCATCCCATAGAGCATGACAAAAATCATCGGTAGTAATGACGCAAAAGCAATTAAGCCAAAGCCATCAAGCATAGGGTTTCGCCCCTTAATGGTAGATGCAAGGCCGACACCAAGAGCGGTAACTAAGGGAACGGTAATTGTCGATGTTGTTACTCCGCCAGAATCGTAAGCGATGCCAATGATGTTCTCTGGTGCGAACCATGTAAGAGCGACCACGGTAATATAACCACCGATGATCATGATATGAATAGGCCAGCCTTTTAAAATACGTAATACCCCAATTACAATGGCAAAACCAACAGAGAGTGCAACAGTTAAACGTAGGCCGTTAGCGTAATCATCCATATCGTTTTCAGTATGTGGGATCATTCCTCCTTCGGCGGCGACTTCAGCAGCCTCTGCTGCAACCGCGGTAAGGGCGGGCTCGGCAATGGTGGTTCCAAAACCCAAACAAAAAGAGAACAATAATAACCAAGCCACGCTACCTTTTCTGGCAAAGGCTTGTGCCATCGATTCGCCAATAGGGAATAGGCCCATCTCTAGACCAAAGATAAAAAAGGTTAAGCCGAATACCACAAGTAGCAAGCCAAAGAGGATAGAACCAATGTTTGGTAATGGCTCTTGCAGTACTACGAGTTGAAAGAAAGTAATGACCAGAATAATAGGGAGAAGATCACGAAAGCTTCCAAGCATGGCTATTAACATCGCTTTAATGGCGTTCACTTATTCTCCTTTAAGTTCATATTTGTATATTCTTTATACTGTACCAATTAAAAAAAGAGTGTGAGCAAAGGTAGGTTTTGATTTATTTTTGAAGAGAATGTTTCGAAATGTTAACTAGATAGAAAACGGGTTCTTTTGCTATATGGGTCGAAGATTTTTCTTTGCGTATATCGTTTAGTTTAAGTTGGCATGTTATTTAGTTTGATTGTATTTTGAAATTCTTTGATTGCTTTTCAAACGATATTTATTGTTATTGTATTTTTGGTTTTATTAACTTGTTGATTTATATAGAAATTAAAATTGGCACAACTTTAGCTATAGGGAAGGGGAACATTTATTAATTTTATTTAAAAGGAAGATAGTATGCCAACCCCAGCTTATATGCGCATCGAAGGCGAAAAACAAGGACTGATCACTGCAGGTACATTTACTGAAGATTCAGTAGGTAATATCTACCAAGAAGGTCATGAAGATGAAGTGCTTGTTCAAGGTTTTGAGCACCAAGTTTTATTACCTCGCGATCCTCAATCAGGTCAGCCTACAGGTCAGCGTGTGCATAAGCCAGTACGTATTACTAAGGTGTTCGATAAAGCATCACCACTAATGTATAACGCACTAACCTCTGGTGAGAAACTGCCGAAAGTAGAAATCAAATGGTACCGTACTTCTGCAACTGGTACTCAAGAGCATTACTTCACAACAGTATTACATGATGCAATTATTGTTGATATCACAGCGTCAATGCCAAACTGTCAAGATCCAACGCAAGCACACTTTACACACTTAGAAGATGTGTTCATGACATACCGTGCTATTGATTGGACACATGAAGTAGCAGGTACATCAGGTAACGATGACTGGCGTACAGCAATGAAAGCGTAGCCACTCGCATTTTCGGGAGAGTCATTATCATAAACAACCCTAGCTGTTTATGATGGCTCTCCCTTTTTGCGTTTTAGTTGTACTAACTTCATATAATTTAGTGATAGTGCTGTTGGTATATGAGTTGAATATACATTTGTGTTTCAGGAAGAATCATTATGCAGGATGCAAACCAAGCTCAGTTTGAAATTAATGTCGCCACGATAGATATACCTTTACAAGTCTATGCATTTTCTGGACATGAGGCATTAGGTGATGGTTATGAATTTGATGTTACCTTTATTTGTGACGATTCTGAGTTAGCATTAGGCGAGTGGCTTCAGTTACCTGTTTGTTTGACGCTTCATCATAAAAATGACCCTGAGCTAATACCTCGATATATACATGGCATTATTGAGTCTATAGAACAGTTAGGATCTTCATTTCGCTATAGTACTTATAAACTGAGTTTCGTTCCTATTTTTTCACTTCTTAATTACCGAACGAATTTTCAGATATTTCAGAATAAAACCGTCCCAGATATAATTAGTGATATTTATCAACAAGCTGGAATTTTAACAAATCATTTTGACATCGAATTATTTAACGCTCATCAGCCGCGTGAATATTGTGTGCAATATGGTGAATCAGATTTTGGATTTATTCAGCGATTGATGTCAGAAGAAGGATTAGTTTCTTATTTTGAGCATACTGATGTGGGCTCTAAACTCATTATATCTGATGGACCTGAAGCCTATACAGAGCTTCAACCTCTTTGTATTGTTGCTGATAATGGAATGGTAAAATACGGTAATACCATTACTTCATTAACAAAAAAACAAAAGGTTAGTGTTGGTAAGATATCAATGACAGATTATCATTTTGAGACTCCGCAACGTTATCCTATTGGCGTTTATCAACAAGATGATAAAGAGAATCAAGCCTCAGAATTAGGGTTAGAGCAATATAATTACCCAGCGAATAAAAATACATCAGAAGGTGCCAAAAAACAGGCTGAATTAGTATTGAAACAGGCTAGAACGAATACAATAGAATTAATTGGAGAGAGTGATTGCGCTCAATTGACAGTCGGCCATTTTCAACCAATTCAAGAACATCCAAATCCAGAATGGAATAATACATGGCTACTGACGCAAGTCTTTCATAATGGACAACAACCGCAAGTACTTGAAGAGTTAGCGGATGGGAGTTCAAGTTATCATGCCAGTTTTCGTTGTTCGCCTTGGCATCTTCCTTTTAAAATAAAATCAGAGCCTAAACCTCTTATTCATAATGTAGATACTGCGATTGTTACAGGACCTGAAAATGAAGAGATTTATTGTGATGAATATGGACGAGTCAAAGTGCAATTTCATTGGGATAGAAATGGGCAAGGAAATGAAAAGACCAGTTGTTGGTTACGAACTTCTCAAGGCTGGGCGGGTAATCAATATGGTCAGTTTATTTTACCAAGAATAGGACACGAGGTAATCGTCAGTTTTATTCATGGAGATCCAGATAAACCAATCATTACAGGGTCTCTCTACAATGGTAATAATAAACCCCCTTATACTTTACCTGAGCACAAGACACGCAGTACCTTTAAAACATCAAGCTCTCTCGGTGGAGAGAATTTCAATGAATTACGTTTTGAAGATAAAAAAGACGCCGAGCAAGTTTATATTCATGCAGCCAAAGACATGGACAGTCAAATACAGAACAACCAAACGGTAGAAGTATTTAATGATGAGCACAAAATAGTACATAACAATCAGTATAAAGAGATAAAAAACAATCGAAATACGACGGTTAATGGCAGTCAGTTTGAAACGATTAAAGGAGATTACCATCATCAAATTAATGGTTCTGTTCATAGTAAAGTTGGTAAAAAGCGCTTAGAGGACATTGGCTCAGAATTACATGTAAAAGCAGGGCAAAAAATTGTATTAGAAGCAGGAACCGAAATAACCATTAAAGCAGGCGGTAGTGTCGTGAAGATAGATCCCGCAGGTGTTCATCTTATTGGGTCTGCCATTAACCTAAACTCTGGTGGTAGCGCAGGAAGTGGCAGCGGTTATGCAGGAAAAGCTGCGGTGTTACCAATGGGGAAGGAGTTAGAGAAAGCTGGCGCCCTGCCAATGAAAGTATCAAAAAGTTCAATGCAGAATGCTCAAAAGCTCAATGCAATCGCAGTTAAGTCTTGTGGTGAGGGATAAAGTAATGCGTGAGCAAAGTTATCTTATTGTTAATCCGCTTGAAGATAAGAATGTTATTGAACGCTTTTATCATTTTGGTGGAAATGATGCTTTCCCTCTGTATTTAGATTCTGAATTTGATGCACAGAAAGAGATTGGTCCATGGTTGCTGCCTAACCCTACTGATGATTTTTTATTTTACTTTCAAGGGCAACCATCTGGGTTTGTTATTTATTACTCCGACAGTATTGAAACCCAAATAGAACACTGGAAAAGCTTAACGTTTGCAGGACTTGATGGTGAATTAGTTTTATTTCGTTACTATGATCGTATGGTTTTAGAGCCGATGCTGTCAGCTTTTAGCCAAATAGAATTATCAACGTTTCTTGGGACGGCAAATCGGATTAAGATTATATCTAATGACATCCCTTTTAGTTTTAAGAATAGCGCCCCAAGGCTTACTCATCAGCTTGAACCATGGTGGAGAATAGAAAAGCACCATTCTCAGTATTCACTTAAAAGGCACGCATGGATTGTTGAACGCTTAGCGTGGCAGCGTTTCCCTGAATTAATGAAAACAGTTTATAACTTAAATTTTGATATTCAGTTGAAGCTAATTGGATTTCTTAAGCAAGGTAGATCTTACCAACTTAGTAACGAAGAATTAGAAGCTTATTCTATGATTCAGCTTTCTAAAAATACACAATGGGAAGAGCAAACTGTTTTTGATGCTTGGTATCTGGATGATAAGCAAATAAATACGGTTAAAAAAGCAGGGAAGCTAGCAATGAGTAATGCCCTTCAACAAGGAAGTGAAATATGAGTGATCGTTGTATTCCCTGTGAAAAAGTAACCAATTGGGTTGAATTGGATTTCAGAGATGAAAATAATCAACCTTATGAGGGCATTGAAGTCACCATTGAAGACGCTGTTGGAACCATTCAAACCATAACTTTAAAAGCAGGCTCGAACCTTATTGAGAATATAGCGAGTGGCCCAATAAAAGTTAGCATGGAGCCTCAAGAGTTAATTGATCTTGTTGAAGACAGGGATAAGCGAGTTGAATCAGAAAACTCCCCAGTTATTGATTTTTCTAAAGAAGAAAAAGGTGGCTTAGAAGGTGATGTAAATAAGGTATACCAGCAAGTTACACTGGGTGATTTATGGAGTAAAGCACCTGATTATTACTTTCCTGAAGAACACCATAAAGGAAAGTTAGGAAATTTAAGTTTTGTTCATAATGAAAGCTACGTTATTGAAATTTTAGATTTTACTAAGCAAGAAATTCGTTTTGGTGTCTTTTTTGATGGAACGGGTAACAATTCGTTTAACGCTGATTTTGGTGCTCGGTGTGAAAAAGACGGTTTTGTGCCGGATGAAATACAAAGTGTATGTGAAGAATTAGGTGGATTTTCGAAAAGGAACCGCGGTAGTTATGATAATTCGATTACGAATATTGGGAGATTATTTAAATCATATACTTCGGATATTAACACGGGGCATAAAATTTATATGGAAGGAGTTGGAACTAAGGCTCAAGAAGAGGATGAGCGTTTTCCGGATATGGGATTAGGGATTGGTGATCGTGGTGTTATTGCTATTTCAGCGAAAGCTATTGATGTTATTCTTTTAGAATTGAATAAATTAGGCATGAATATTCACCTTATAAAATTAAGTTTTGATATTTTTGGTTTTAGTCGAGGTGCTGCGACAGCTCGACATTTTGCTAATGAAATTTATAAGAAAAAAGATGGGTTGGTATATGAGAAATTACAATTAAATAGCTCTTCTAAAGTAAATATTAATTTTATTGGGTTGTACGATACAGTGGCTGCTATTGGTTGTATAAAAGATTTATTGGATACAACAGATGAAAATAATCATGGTATAAACTTATATTTGCCTAAAGACATTGCTAATAAAGTGGTACATTTTACCGCACATCATGAATGTAGAGATAATTTCTCACTTAATTCGGTAGCTCCTGAGCATCAAGAAATCGCCTTACTTGGTGTTCATTCAGATATCGGTGGTGGATATAAAGATCCGATTGATAGTGTGATGATTATGAAACCATACCTATGTACCATTACTGAAGGTGATTGGCATGCAGAACAGAAATTTAATAACAAAGCAGTAGAAAAAATAGACGAAATGATGAAAGAATTTTCACCTTATGTTGTTTCTACAAGTTGTTTTTCGCAAAATAATATACTGAACAAAAGACTCAATAATAAGCATTTTCGATTTATAGCAACACTATCAATGACGCGAGATATTTCACCTGATCTTCAGCTACTTTCATTTAATTTAATGCATAAAATAGCGACTGAAAATAAGGTGCCACTCTCTAATAATATTCTAAATTTTGATGATAAATTAACAGAACTCTACTCATATTATGAAGGTTGTTATAATCATTCAAAAAATATTTCAGGTTTATCTATTATCAAAGAAATTCCCGAATCTTTATCATCTTACGTTTTAAAAAAATATATTCATTGTTCAGATCATTGGGCTATAGATACAGGGATGTACACTATGAAACCTAGGGTTAATCAATACGGTGAGCGTGAACGACAAATTTGGACTCATAAAAAACAGAAAGGGTATCCATTTTGAATAAGTATATTTTGATTATTCTTTGTTTATTAGTTTCTGCTTGTTCAATTAAGAATCAAGTTAAATCGCAGCGACTAGATGAATGGACAGTTTCAACTATATCCCCTAAAAACTATATAGCTGTTTCTGATATATTACTTATTACAGGAGAGAAGAAAGAAGGGGGATGGACTGGTTTAGTTAGTAATTATACTACTGAATCTTTAAGCCCTTTGAGTTGGGATGGTGCTGAGCGTTATCATTCAGGTTATTCAATTCAAAGTACTGAATTACCTGGACTAGTCTATATTCGTTGGCATTCATTAGCGAATAAAGTCACTTACAATAAAGCAATTAGGATTTCCGACGATATTCGAAATAAAATGCGTGAATACCACGATATACGCTGCGGATATTATAATTTATTACTCCCATACAAAAATAATATTTTATTAGGCTTAGCCCCTGATGGAATGATTTCTGTATTTCTTAATGGTGGATGCTTTGATAACGAGCTTCAATTTAAAGTACAAGCAGTAGAAGATAAAGTAGTTGATGATTTTGTGTATCCTAAGTTAAAAAAAGAATCTCAAGCTTATGTCGATGAGTATGGCGTTCCCGTTGGTATTTGGTAAAAACAGTGATTAACTTTAATCGATTTCTTCTCATTGTTTTTTGTCTATTGATTAGTGCTTGCTCAACTAAACATCAAGTTAAATCTCCGCCATTAGATGAGTGGACAATTTCGACTATCTCACCTAAATATTACACAGTAAGGGGTGATATTTTATTGATTGTTGGAGAGCGTAAACAAGGTGGATGGAGAGGAATGGTAGGGAAAACTACCATGGAATCTGAAAATCCTTTAGGTTGGGATGGGGGGGAGCGGTTTCATTCAGGGTATTCGATTAGTAGTACAGAGTTACCTGCTTCTTTTTATATTCGCTGGCATTCATTAGCGAATAAAAAAACATATAATAAAACGATTAAAGTATCTGAAGATATTCGAAATAAAATGCGTGAGTACCATGATATACGTTGTGGAAAGAGTAACAGGCTTAAACCATACAAAAATAATATATTATTAGGCTTAGCACCTGATGGAATGATTTCCGTATTTCTTAATGGCGGATGCTTTGATAATGAACTTCAATTTAAAGTACAAGCCGTAGAATATAAAGTAGCTGATGATTTTGTTTACCCAGAATTAAAGAAAGAATCTCAAGATTATGTTGATGAGCATGGTGTTCCCGTTGGTATTTGGTAAGTATTGTGATTAACTTTAATCGATGTTTTCTCATTATTTTTTGTCTATTGATTAGTGCTTGTTCAGCTAAACATCAAATTAAATCTCAACAATTAAGTGAATGGACT
>NZ_MSCP01000002.1:308432-310589 GCF_002954715.1 Aliivibrio sifiae
ATCAGTATTTTTGAATGGGACATGCTTTGATAATGAGCTTCAATTTAAAGTACAAGCCGCAGAAGATAAAGTAGCGGATGATTTTGTGTATCCTACGTTAAAAAAAGAATCTCAAGCTTATATTGATGAACACGGTGTCCCTGTTGGTATTTGGTAAAAACAGTGATTAACTTTAATCGATTCCTTCTTATTATTTTTTGTTTATTGATTAGTGCTTGTTCAGCTAAACCTCAAGTTAAATCTCAGCAATTAGATGAGTGGCGAGTTTCTACGATGGCACCAAAATATTATTCAGCGTATGTTGATATTATGTTGATTACAGGCGAGGAAAAGAAAGGTGGGTGGAGAGGGATGGTTACAAAATCCACTAAGTTTTCTAAACATCCAAATTCTTGGGAGGGAAGAGAAAGATACAATTCAGGTTATTCAATTCAAAGTACTGAATTGCCTGGACTAGTTTATATTCGTTGGCATTCATTAGCGAATAAAGTCACTTACAATAAAGCAATTAGGATTTCCGACGATATTAGAAATAAAATGCGTGAATACCACGATATACGCTGCGGTTATTATGATTTATTACTTCCATATAAAAATAATATTTTATTGGGTTTGGCTCCTGATGGAATGATTTCCGTATTTCTTAATGGTGGATGCTTTGATAATGAGCTTCAATTTAAAGTACAAGCCGTAGAGTATAAAGTAGCTGATGATTTTGTGTATCCTAAGTTAAAAAAAGAATCTCAAGCTTATGTCGATGAGTATGGCGTTCCCGTTGGTATTTGGTGAGAATAGTGATTAATGTTAAAGCGTATCTACTCATTACTTTTTGTTTATTAGTATCTTCTTGCTCAACTGAACCTCAAGTTAAATATCAGCAATTGGATGAATGGCGAGTCTCAACGATGGCGCCAAAATACTATTCAGCATATGTTGATATTATGTTGATTACAGGTGAGAAAAAACAAGGAGGTTGGAGAGGAATGGTTACAAAATCCACTAAGTTTTCTAAACATCCAAATTCTTGGAAGGGTAGGGAGCGGTATCATTCAGGTTATGTTATTCAAAGCTCAGAGTTACCAGGGTTAGTTTATATTCGTTGGCATTCACTGGCGAATAAAGTCACTTACGATAAAGCAATTAGGATTTCCGACGATATGCGAAATAAAATGCGTGAATATCATGATATACGTTGTGGTAAAAGTAATAAACTTAGACCGTATAAGAATAATATTTTATTAGGGGTAGCTCCTGATGGAATGATTTCCGTATTTCTTAATGGTCGATGTTTTGATAACGAGCTTCAATTCAAAGTACAAGCCGTAGAATATAAAGTAGCTGATGATTTTGTTTACCCAGAATTAAAGAAAGAATCTCAAGATTATGTTGATGAGCATGGTGTTCCCGTTGGTATTTGGTAAGTATTGTGATTAACTTTAATCGATGTTTTCTCATTATTTTTTGTTTATTGATTAGTGCTTGCTCAACTGAACATCAAGTTAAATCTCAGCAATTAGATGAATGGCGAGTTTCTACAATGGCACCAAAATATTATATCGTAAGAGTGGATACCGTTCTTATTTTTGGAGAAAAGAAAAAAATAGGTTGGAAAGGAATGGTAGGAAAGACAACGGTATCTTCATCGGCTCCTTTAGGTTGGGGGGGAGGGGAGCGTTATAATTCCGGTTACTCAATTAAAAGTATTGAGTTGCCTGGCTCTTTATATGTCCGTTGGCATTCTTTAGCAAATAAAAAAACATATCACCAAGGCATTAAAGTATCAGAAGATATTAGAAATAAAATGCGTGAATACCACGATATACGCTGCGGTTATTATGATTTATTACTTCCATATAAAAATAATATTTTATTGGGTTTGGCTCCTGATGGAATGATTTCCGTATTTCTTAATGGCGGATGCTTTGATAATGAACTTCAATTTAAAGTTCAAGCCGTAGAGTATAAAGTAGCTGATGATTTTGTGTATCCAGAGTTAAGCGAAGAAGCCCAAGCTTATGTTGATGAGTATGGCGTTCCCGTTGGTATTTGGTAAAAATAGTGATTAACTTTAATCGATTTATTATTATTTTTTGTTTATTGACTAGTGCTTGTTCAACTGAACATCAAGTGAAATCTCAACAATTAAGTGAATGGACG
>NZ_MSCP01000002.1:310956-605892 GCF_002954715.1 Aliivibrio sifiae
CCGTATTTTTGAATGGGACATGTTTTGATAACGAACTTCAATTTAAAGTACAAGCCGTAGAAGATAAAGTAGCTGATGATTTTGTGTTCCCTAAGTTAAAAAAAGAATCTCAAGCTTATGTCGATGAGTATGGTGTTCCCGTTGGTATTTGGTAAGTGAGAAAAACTGGCTGCCGCAACAGCCAATCTAATGATCAACGAATAACAATCTTTCTAGGAATTAATTCAATCCCTGCTTGATAACGCTTTGCTGATGCATTCAACCCCAATGCTAATGCGCTATCTGCAATTAATTCAAACTGTTGTGGTAGAGAGTTAATCTTAATAGGTAAAAAGTCTAACAAGCGGTTATCACCAAAGGTGCCAAATTTAACGGTTTCCACTAATTCGGGCTTCTCAATCAGTACATCCAGAATACCTTCAAGTAGGATATAAGACGTCGTGATGATTGCATCTGGTACAGTGTCTTCTTTTATCCACTGTTCAAAAACCGCTTTTCCTGATTCGCTGTTAAAGTGCTCACCATGACCTGTAATACTTACTAACCCTTTTTCTTTGGCTTTAGCTTCAAATCCCAGCAGACGCTGACGAGATATATTCAGTTCAGGTAAAGCACCAATTAAACCTATTGATTTTACGTTCTCATTAACTACCGACTTGGTTAACTCGTAAGCCGCATCAAAATCTTCGCTAATAACACAGCCAAAGTGCTCATCATCTAATGAACGGTCAATCGCGATAATTGGTGTGCCTTTTTCTTGAATCGTTAAATAGTAATCACTGCCATCAGGTAAGCAACTTGCAACGAACAGGGCATCAATACGACGACTAATTAATGCGTGTGCGACGTTTTTTTCTGTTTCAGGATCATCATCAGAGCAGCCAATTAAAATCTGATAACCTGCTTTACGAGAATTGTACTCTAAAAGTTTAGCCAGCTTGGCGTAACTGGTGTTTTCAAGATCAGGAATGATTAATCCAAACGAACGACTACTGCCAGCCCGCAATGCAGAAGCGGCATGATCTGGACGATAATTATGTTCATTAACCACAGCCATGACTTTTAATTGGGTCTTTTCGCTGATGCGATATTTCTGTGCCTTACCATTAATGACATAGCTTGCAGTGGTTTTAGAAACGCCAGCAAGTTTGGCTACTTCATCTAATGTCATGGTTAAGATCCTTAAATTCTGTGGGTCGGATCATAGAAATGTAGATCCAATCAGTTTATGAGTTGAATTATATGATGAATCGTTTCAGTATAAAAGCTGAAACGATTCAGCAAGTTTGAAAAACGTGATAACTGCGTTATTTTTACTTTTTATGACACGATTTTTGAGTAGAAAGCATTTGCTGAACTTTTTTTAACTGTTTTGCTGAATCGATTAAGCTTTATTTAAGCAAGCTTTAAATCGTGATTCAGCAGAGCATAAATTACAAATACAGAGCGAGAGGCTAAGACCCATGCTGACATTGACAAAAAATGACATTACGCTGCAACAAGCGGCAGTAGATAAAACAATTGCGATTAAAGCGATTGCAAAACAACTAACAGAGAAAGGCTTAGTTGCAGATAAGTACGTTGACGGCATGCTAAATCGTGAGCAACAAAACTCGACGTTTTTAGGCAATGGTATTGCGATTCCTCACGGTACAACCGATACCCGTGAATTAGTGAACAAAACAGGTGTTGCTGTTCATCACTTCCCTCAAGGCGTTAACTGGGGTGATGGTAATGTGGCTTATGTTGCTATTGGTATTGCAGCTAAATCAGATGAGCACTTAGGCATTCTAAAGCAACTAACTAAAGTACTTTCTGCCGATGGTGTAGAAGAGAAGCTAAAACAAGCAAAAACAGAAGCCGATATTATTGCATTACTTAATGGTGACGTGCAGTTTGAAGCAGATTTCGATGCATCATTGATTCAATTGCTATTCCCAGCAAGTGATATGATCCAAATGAGTGCGGTTGCTGGTGGCTTACTAAAAAACAGCGGTAATGCTGAAAACCAATTTGTTGCAGAGTTAGTGACTAAAGAGCCTACGCATTTAGGTAAAGGTTTATGGTTGGTAAGTACTGACAAAGGCGTTAAGCGCTCTGGTATGTCTATCGTAACAACAGCGAATGGCTGTGAGTTTAATGGCTTACCTGTAAAAGGTTTGATTGCAATCGCCTCTTGTAATGCCTCTCATAAATCGTTTTTAACGACGATTACAAAAGTGGTTTCAGAGCAGCAACAAGACTCTATTTTATCTGCAACTTCAGAGCAGTTACTAGCGATGTTCTCTACTTCTACTGAAGAAACAACAGTAAGTGTTGATGCAGATAATACAGCAACTTTTAAGATTAAAAATGCACATGGTTTACACGCTCGTCCAGGAGCGATGTTAGTAGCAGAAGCGAAGAAATACGAATCAAAAATCACTGTGCTAAATGTAAATGGTGATGGCAAATCAGTGAATGCGAAGAGCTTGATGAAAGTGATTGCATTGGGCGTTAAACACGGTCATGAACTGCAATTTACAGCAGACGGTTCAGATGCAAAAGAAGCACTAGCCGGTATTGGTGCTGCGATCGCTTCTGGTTTAGGTGAGGGTTGATTTATGAGCATTAATCCAAAAAGCAAAGTGGTTACTATCACGTTGAATCCTGCTTTAGATTTAACTGGCAGCTTAGATGCGTTATCGGTTGGCTCTGTAAGTTTAGTAAGTAAAGGCTCACTTCATGCAGCAGGTAAAGGCGTTAATGTTGCAAAAGTACTGTCTGATTTAGGTGCTAAAGTTACGGTTACTGGCTTTTTAGGCCGTGATAATGAAGAGCTATTTTGCCAATTGTTTGAAGAAATGAATGCCAACGATGAGTTTATTCGTGTTGATGGTGCAACTCGTATTAATGTGAAGTTGGTCGAAACTGACGGTCGAGTGAGTGATATCAACTTCCCTGGAGTTGAAGTATCACAACAAGCGATTGCTGAGTTTGAAGTTCGTTTATTTGAATTAGCTAAAACACATGAATTCTTCGTATTAGCAGGCAGTCTGCCAAAAGGTATCTCTCCTGAGCAGTGTGCTGAATGGATTGAAAAGCTGCATCAAATGGGTAAAAAAGTCTTATTTGATAGTAGTCGTGCCGCGTTAGCAGCAGGTTTAGATGCTCATCCATGGTTAATTAAACCAAACGATGAAGAGCTATCTGAATTTGTGGGTCGCGAGTTAGATACTCCAGAAGCGTGTCAACAAGCGGCTCAAGATCTTGCACAAAAAGGCATTGAAAATATCGTGGTGTCATTAGGCTCAAAAGGCGTAATGTGGCTAGGAAAGAAAGAACAAGCGCAACCAGAATGGATGTATTCGCAACCACCAAAAATGAATGTAGTAAGTACCGTTGGTGCGGGTGATACGTTAGTTGCTGGTCTTTGCTGGGGTCATATGCAGCAAGATTGGGATCGTTCACAAATCTTATCTTTTGCTACCGCTTTATCTGCTTTAGCTGTATCGCAGGTTGGCGTTGGTGTACCAAATGTCGAAGACGTAAAAGAATTACAAAAACAAGTAACCCTACATAACCCTATTTCTACAAACGTGCAGTAATGCGTTTAGACTTAGTTTAAGGACAGATTATGAAAAATATAGCTATCGTTACTGCATGCCCAAGTGGTGTAGCAAACAGCATTATCGCAGCAGGCTTATTAGAACAAGCTGCAGCAAAACTGAATTGGAAAGCATCGATTGAATGTCAATCAAGTGTGTTACCCGTTGAGGTTTTAACTCAAGAAGCAATTGATACGGCGGATGCAATTGTTATTGCTGCAAATTCGATTGTTGATACGTCTCGCTTTGTTGGCAAAAAAGTACATCAAGGTTCAATTTCTGAATGTGCAATTAACTCTGAAGTTTGGCTAGAAAATGCAGTAAACAATGCAAAAGAACTAACGGCATCTGAAGTCACTGTACCAGAAACAGCAATAGTGACTGATGCAACAGGGCCTAAGAAAATCGTAGCGATTACGGCATGTCCAACGGGGGTCGCGCATACTTTCATGGCAGCTGAAGCGCTAGAAGAAGAAGGTAAACGTCAAGGCCACATTATTAAAGTAGAAACTCGTGGCTCTGTTGGTGCTAAAAACCAATTAACAGACCAAGAAATTGCAGAAGCTGATTTAGTTATCATTGCTGCTGACATTGAAGTCGCACTTGATCGCTTTAATGGTAAGCGTCTGTATAAAACAAGCACAGGTTTAGCGCTGAAGAAAACAGAACAAGAGATGAATAAAGCCTTCTCTGATGCGACGGTTTTCCAATCATCAGGTAAAGCGCAATCTTCTCAAACCGAAGAGAAAAAAGGCATGTACAAACACCTTATGACAGGGGTATCACATATGCTTCCTGTTGTTATCGCTGGTGGTTTGCTAATTGCACTGTCATTTGTCTTTGGTATCGAAGCGTTTAAAGAGCCTGGTACGATCGCAGCAACATTAATGGACATTGGTGGTGGTGCAGCATTTGCGTTGATGATCCCTGTTCTTGCTGGTTTCATTGCGTTCTCGATTGCTGACCGTCCTGGTTTAGCGCCAGGTCTAATCGGTGGTATGTTGGCTAGTTCAACAGGTGCGGGTTTTCTTGGTGGTATCGCGGCGGGTTTCATTGCGGGTTATTCTGCAAAATTCATTGCTGATAAAGTGTCTCTTCCTCAGTCAATGGAAGCACTTAAACCAATTCTAATCATTCCGTTTGTGGCGAGTTTGTTCACCGGTCTTGTGATGATTTATGTTGTTGGTGGTCCAGTATCTGGCATCATGTCAGCACTAACTGAATTCTTAAACAACATGGGTTCAACTAATGCAGTACTACTGGGCGTTATTCTTGGTTGTATGATGTGTTTTGACTTAGGTGGTCCAGTAAACAAAGCGGCATACACATTTGGTGTTGGTCTTTTGGCTTCACAGACGTACGGTCCAATGGCGGCTATCATGGCGGCAGGTATGGTTCCTGCGTTAGGTATGGGTTTAGCGACATTCCTTGCTAAGAATAAATTTGAAGCCGGTGAGCGTGAAGCAGGTAAAGCGTCATTTGTTCTTGGTCTATGCTTTATCTCTGAAGGTGCGATACCATTTGCAGCGAAAGATCCAATGCGTGTAATTCCAAGCTGTATGGCGGGCGGTGCATTGACTGGTGGTTTATCTATGCTGTTTGGTGCTCAATTGCTAGCTCCACACGGTGGTCTGTTCGTACTTCTTATTCCAAACGCAATTACGCCAGTATTCATGTACTTGGTAGCGATTGCAGCGGGTACTGCGGTAACTGGTTTTACTTACGCTTTCTTGAAAAACAAAGCGGATGAGAAAGAAGTAGCAACAGCTTAACTTATTCATTATCTAAACAAAATGGGCGCTTCCAAGGTGATTGGAAGTGCCCATTTTTATATTCCTAGAGTGCTCTAGAACATGAAATTTACACCAGCACCAATAGATGAAATATAATCATCAGAAGCTAATGGCATATACTGATATTCAAGGTTGAAAGTAACGGAAGGAAATAACTTCATTACTGTTCCGACGGCAACATAAGGCTTAGTTGACACAGCATCTTGTTTTAATGTTTGGTTATTAACTTTATATTGATATTCAACATTGGTGCGATTTAAACCAAATTTTCCATAAAAAGAGCCGTAATAAGACATAGGGAAATACATTTTGGCTGCAATAGTGGCACCTGTAGCAGATGCTTTATCATTATTAGTTGCTATGTCATTCATTGATGCTGTCATGAAATAACTTAAATCCATCGCAATCATTGGTGCAAAATGATAGTTATAACCAACTTGGGTCATTAACCCACTGCCATGAGAACCATCAATTTTCAGGTTAGCAAAACTTGGCTGAATATAGATTTGGTGTAAAGTGTCTGTTGCTTGTGCAGATGCAGTAGCACCTAGCAACAAAAATGGGAGTAACCTTTTCATTATAAACTCGTTTTTTAACCTAATGCGCGATTTTATTGTGAATGAGACAATGTTGTAAAGAGGAATTCAAGAAGAAATGACATTAACTATTTGGTTTTCATTATTATTGGTATCAATGTTGGGAGCAATGTCTCCGGGACCAAGTTTAGCAACGGTTGCAAAACATACGTTATCTGGTTGTAGAATTAACGGAATTGCCGCTGCATGGGCTCACTCTATCGGTATTGGTATTTACGCGTTTGTCACTGTGATTGGTCTAGCAGTGGTATTACAACAATCTCCAATGTTGTTTAAAACGATCAGTTATTTGGGAGCGGCGTATCTGGCTTATTTAGGCTATGGCGCGTTACGTTCTACAGGTGGGATTGCTGCAAAGTTAGAATCAGGTAAACAAGTGAGTATTATTGAGTCGGCAAAAGAAGGCTTACTAATTTCTCTTTTGAATCCTAAAATTGCGTTATTTTTCTTAGCGCTGTTTAGTCAATTTGTGGCTGTCGGTAACGATCCATTAGATAAAGCAATCATAGTTATTACCCCTATTATTGTAGATGGGCTGTGGTATACCATTATTAGCTGTTTATTATCAACACCTAAGATTGTCGATAAGCTTAGAGCTCAAGCTAAATGGATTGATCGTCTCTCTGGTGTTGTACTTATTTTATTGGCATTACGAGTTATTTTTTATACTTAACTTACTTATTTGAAGTATTACCCGAAAGAGGAAATGAGATTAAGATAAGTGTTCACTTTTTTTGGTGGTTGTTTTCACTTAGTATTACAAATAAGTTTCAAGAGCATACTGTGTATGCGTAAAGCATTCTATTATTTTTGTTATTAATACATAAGGTTTCTCATGACATTTCAAGCTGCAATTTTCGATATGGATGGATTACTTCTAGACACAGAACGCGTGTGTATGGCTATTTTTAAGCAAGCGTGTGAAGCTCAGAATGTTCCATTTATTGAAGAGCTATACCTTTCTATCATTGGTTGTAATGCGAAACGTATTGAGCAACTTTTTCGTGAAGGCTACGGGCCAAGTGTTGATTACCCTGCATTAAATCAAGAGTGGCGAGTGCGTTACACAGCTGTCGTTAAGCACCAAGCAATCCCAGTTAAAGAAGGTGTGATTGAGTTGCTAGAGTGGCTAAAAGCAAATCAAATCCCAATGGCGGTAGCAACATCAACACAACATGATATCGCAATTAAGAAATTAGAATTAGCAGGTCTTGATGGTTATTTTGATGTGTTAGCAACAGGTTGTGAAGTTGAGCATGGTAAACCGCATCCTGAAATTTACTTCTTAGCAGCCGAACGTTTGGGAATTGCACCTGAAGTCTGTCTCGCGTTTGAAGACTCTAATAATGGTACTCGTGCGGCAGTGGCAGCAAACATGATTACATATCAGATTCCTGATCTTGTTGAACCGAGTGTTGAAGTTATTGCCCTTGGTCATCATATTAAACCATCAATGATTAACGTGCTTGAACATTTAAAAGCCCAACGATCTTAAATTTACCCTCGTTGGTGTTAAAAATAGATAAGGCGGAGATGACTATTAGTGTTATCTCCGCTTTTTTGATTGTGTCAGTTATTCGTTATGAACGAGATAACGTTAGTAGTTTTTCAATTTGTGGTTTAAGTACGATTATCCATTTTGAATACGCGAGTGCATTAAGGTGTAGATCATCGCAAGTGTATTGATTTGATAACACCCCATTAGGGCTTAATATCGCATTTACGTCTAAATAAGTCAGTTGATGTTGCTGACAGTAGACTTCTAATCGCTGATTTAATTCCGTTACTTTAGGGTTTAAATGGACCAATTTATTGCCACAATACAAAGTGCTCTGAACCAATATAAAGCAGCGACTCTCTTGCCAGTAAGAGAGCATTTTTGTGTAGTTTTCAAATACCGAATCTACCGAGAACCCTTGAGCTAAATCGTTGACCCCCGCCATGATAGAAATCAGTTTTGGTTTAACTGCCATCGTTGTATCAATTCGACGTAACATGCCAAAAGTAGTATCACCAGCAATGCCTCGATTTACGTGAAGGATATCGGTAAACACATCTTGCCATGGGCCCCACTCGGTGATGGAATCTCCAAATAAAACCACATCTACTTCTGGTACAAAGGTTTGATGGGAGTCAACCAAATGAATATAGCGGCTCATACTGTGTCCTCGTTGAGCAATGTCAATTTCTTTACACAGGAATGCAACTTGTTGTGTGGGATCTGAAATTTCATTTAGTTTTGGCAATAAACCATCAATCTGAGAAGTAAGAGAGCTCAGTTTGGTAGTGAGTTGTAATTCTTCTTTTAAAGAATGTAATTCATTGATCAGGTCATAAATAGAAATAGATTGAAATCGGTGAAAAAGACCATATAAATCAATACTATCATTCTTGAGTAAATAATCGGTTAGTTTTGTTTTCATTGGTAACTGTCTCTATAGCTTTTCAAAAGTATGTTCAATTTCGTCTAACATCCATTCCATGGCATTACCCATACCACTATCACGACGTTTTACCACTCCAATTTCAATCTGCAAGGCATCTGGAATATGGTGAGTCGACAATCGAATGGTTTTGTTTTGATACCATTCCGATTCTAGTACGTGCTCAGGAACGAGAGCCCAACCCACATTACGGATCACTAATGCGGTGATGTAATAATAACTGTCGATGTACCAATGATTGGCTGAAATGGCTTTCTCATGTGAGTGACCAACTCTATCTCGAATAACTAATTGGCGGTGTTGGTTTAACTGTATGAGTGTAGGTGTTTTATGTTCAGCAAGGGGATGTTCTGGTGAGACAACCAATGCCTGATTGAAAAAGCCAAGGGCGCGGTACTCTAACGAATCTGATAAGGTATTCACGCAAAATAAGAAGCCAAGATCCGCTTTTTTTTCTTCTACCCACTTTGCAATATCTGCTTGAGACCCATTAATAATCGTCAACTTTAATAAAGGAAAAGTAATCGATATTTTTTGGAAGAAATCTTCAAATACATCAATAGGAACTGCTTCATCCAAAGCGACGGTTAACGCTATCTCGTTACCTGTCGCAGCTGTATCTGCACGAGCTTGTAGGCGTTCACATTGTTCTAAGATTGCTTGAGCTTCAATAAACATGTCTTCACCGTCTTGAGTTAATACAGGTAGACGTGCGCTTCGATCAAATAAATCAAAGCCAAGGTCGGCTTCTAAATTTGCAATTGCGGTACTAATTCGAGATTGTGCCTTCCCCATTTTACGCGCAGCGGCTGAGAATGACCCACACTTTACTGACGTAACAAAGGCGTTGAGTTGATCCAAAGTCCAATTCATTATTTTTCTCTTTTTTGCAGACGGATATGACGGTTAGAACAATGAGGAGATGGCTTAGGGTTAACTGTTCGTTTTTCAGAGAGCAAATGGCGAATGGCTAAAATAGGATGCTTTAATAGCATTCTAGGGCCAGAAAAACGCATCACAAGACGCATCTGCTCTTTTGGTTCAGGCTTATAGCAATGAATAGGGCAGGTGTTACAGGTTGGCTTGTTTTCACCGTATGGGCAGCGATCTAAACGAATTTCAGCATAATCCATCAAGGTTTGGCATTCTGGACACAAGGAGTGGGTGTGGTGGTTTTTCTTACAATAGATCTCAATCATTGCTGATACAGTTTTAAATTCAGTATTGAGTTTTCCAAGCAGAATATCGCTGGTTTTCATACATCACTCGTTCTTAATCAATCATTATTGAACCAGTATAAAGGGGAAATGATATTGGGTGAAGTGTTCACTTTTTTAGGGGGGAATTGTGGCTTAATATATGTTTATCCCCTAAAGCATATTGCTCCTAAGTATATGCGCTCAAAAGCCATTTAGTTTATCGCTAAATGGCTTTTTTATTTGAATTATTTATCTTCAGAAGTGTAACTTGAATACGAACAGTAATAGCAGCCATTTGATTGTGGGTATATTTCTTTAGCTGCATTTAACGCCGTGCTACATGCTGTGTGGTAGCCAAGAGGTTCACATTTTGTAATGCCAGGACTGTGAGTGCATGTTGCGGTGTGGATTTCATGATCGCCATTATCTTGTTCGTTTTTATCAACATAAAATAAACTCATAATTACCTCTAGAAAATAATATATAAACGGATATCTGAATAATCACAATACGCCTATTCGATGTTGTTGATAGTTAAAAAAATGAATAGTTAGATGTACATCACTTGTAATAATTAAACTTGTGAGGCGTCTTTAATACAGTAATTTTAAAGTTATCTATTGAGCATCTGTAATACTTGTTAGCTCATTAGCTAATGAGACGCATGATTAGAACTTACTTTTGTTTTAATTATGCTAATTCAAATGACTTATCAATTGTATTTATCTTTTAATTTCGCCAAAAGTATCACTAATTACTTTTTATTGTCTTATAATGATACTTATTGGTAATTTTTTCATTGAGTGATCTTTAATAATGTTCCTTAACTTACTTAACCACCTTATTTAAAGTAAAGGAAATTATTATGAAAAAGACAGTGTTAGCGTTACTTACTTTAGCCTCTTTCTCTAGCCAAGCTTTTGAAGTCTCAAGTAATGATATTCACGAAGGTCAATTGATGAAAAGTGAATTTACCTTCTCTGGCATGGGCTGCACAGGTGACAACATCTCTCCACAACTAAGCTGGAAAGATGCGCCAGAAGGAACAAAAAGTTTTGCAATTACTGTATTTGATCCAGATGCACCAACAGGCAGTGGTTGGTGGCATTGGTTAGCGCTTAATATTCCAGCGAATGTAAGCAGTGTTGTTCAAGGCTCACCAATGAAAGATGTGCTACAAACTAAGAATGACTTTGGCACAATGAGCTACGGCGGTGCGTGTCCTCCTGCTGGCGATGGGATGCACAGATACCAATATACAGTGTGGGCGTTACCACAAGAGAAAATTGATTTACCGGCAGATATCTCACCTGCGGTAGTCGGCTATACATTAAATAGTATGGCACTAGATAAAGCGGTGTTAACTGCCACTTATGTTCGTTAGTCGGGTTTATAAAAGGCTAAGAATGATAAATAAACGAGGAGCATGATATGAGTAATACGTTATTTAAAGTACAAACCTATTCAGGGTTGAATGATCAGCATTTACGTAACGTTCATATTTATGCTCCGAGTATTATTTGGGTTAAATCGGGCTGTAAAACCGTATTTCAAGGAACAGATTCATTTGATATTGATGCACGATCGTGGCTATTAACCTCTGCTAATCAAGAATTGAATTTCGTCAATAAAGTCTCTTATGAACACTTTTATTCTGTGCAGCTTTCTTTTTTATCAGCACCACCAAAAGAAATGCTAGAAGAGAGTATGCATCGAGAGGTTAATCGTGAGCATGTTCATGCATTAAAAATCTCGTCGGCGTTAGCTTATGGTTTTTCTATGCTACTTGAAATGAGTACGCACTCGCTGAGTGAAGAGGTACAAAAACTGCATTTAATGGCTTTCTACCAACAATTAGTAGAGTTAGGTGTATTACATGTCCTATTTTCTGGATCTCATGCCTCTTTCCAAAATCAATTAAGTGCTTATTTCTCAAGAGATCCTGCTGAACCTTATCAACTTGAAGAAGTATGCCATGATTTTTCAATGAGCAGAGCGACACTTATACGTCGCTTGCAGCGTGATGGAACCAATTTTAGAACGGTATTATCAAACGTTAGAATGGGTCATGCACTTTCGTTAATGCAAGAGAAGCGCCAAACCCAATTAGAGTTGGCACTACAGTGTGGCTATCAATCTGAAAGTCGTTTTAGTCAGCGCTTTCATCAGCAATTTGGCATGACGCCAAAGCAGTATATGAAGACGGTGGCGTATTAATATTATTAAATAATCCATATAAAAAAAACAGCGAGCACTTAGGCTCGCTGTTTTATTTTTAATCATGAATAAGTAAAGGGTTTACTTAGCTAATTTTGTCAGTACACGCATCAATAACTTAATACGTGGTTCGATTGACTCAAGCAATAAGTACTCAT
Organism: Aliivibrio sifiae; assembly: GCF_002954715.1. Classification (GTDB taxonomy): domain Bacteria; phylum Pseudomonadota; class Gammaproteobacteria; order Enterobacterales; family Vibrionaceae; genus Aliivibrio; species Aliivibrio sifiae. The sequence continues at coordinate 322,951 of NZ_MSCP01000002.1, forward strand.
CTGCACTGTGGAAGCCAGCACCGATTGGACCTAAACCGTCAAGTGTTGGTACACCTAGAATTGCAGTATTGTTTGCATCAGAACCGCCACCCACTTCTTGCCAGTTAATACTGATTTCAAGTTCTTGTGCTGATTCCTCTACCATCGCCATTAGTGCTTCAGTTTGTACTGATGGAACCATTGATGGTTTGTATGCTTCACGTTCCACCTTGATAGAGACGCCATCAACAAACGGTGTGTGAGTCATACCATTTAATGCAGTATCAACTTGGTCGTATTCTGAGTTATCCCAGAAACGAACATCAATGATAGCGGTTGCTGAATCAGGAACGATGTTAGCGCCAGCACCACCAGAAACTACACCTACGTTTAGCGTAGTGCCTGATTCAAAGTTAGTCATCGCGTTAGCTGCTAAGATCCAGTTAGCCATTTCAGTAATTGCACTGCGGCCATTCTCTGGTTCATTACCGGCATGAGCCGCTTTGCCACTGAAGGTTACTTTGTAGTTAGCCATGCCTTTGCGTGCTTTAACTAAGCCACCATTTGCACGAGCCGCTTCTGCTACTAGTACGTTTTTCGCATTTTTTGCTGTCTCTTGGATCCAATCAACAGAATCTAATGATCCCGTTTCTTCATCTGGATTCATACACACGCAAATTGATAGCTTATCTAATACCGCTTGGTCTAAGTTACGCAGTGCATATACCACGTTTAATAGGCCAGATTTCATATCAGAAACACCTGGACCATACGCTTTTTCAGCATCCATAGACATTGGGCGTTCTGCCGCAGTGCCTACAGGGAAAACCGTGTCCATGTGACCAATCATCATTACATCAATGTGTTCAGCATCTGGCTTGTTACGAACTTCAAGGCCAACACCAGCTTTGCCACAATCAACGCGTTTTACTGACCAACCATTCATTGCTTCGTATTTTGCAGACATTTGGTTAGCAATAAATTCGATGCCATCAAGTGTGTATGTACCGCAATCTACATCGATAAGAGGGCGTAGTTCTTCTAAGTAATCATTTAAAGAAAAGTTCATCTTGAATCCTTATAGAATCATGTTCATAACAAACATAGCACCGAATGCATTCAGTACAGAAATTGCGATCATTACAGGGATGTAGCGGCCTTCAGTACCGATAGGGCCCATGATACGACCCATGTATTGAACTTGAGAGCCCATTAGGTAGATTGCAGGAGCTAGGATAGCAATGTGAGTACCGTTAAGAATACCTTGGTCAAACAGAGTAATAACAACACCCACTGCGCCGCCCATAGACATCCATGCGCCAATTAGAACTGCAGCAGCTTCACCAGGAAGACCAAAAATAGCCATGATAGGAGAGAATAAGGTTCCCATTAACTCAAGAGCACCCGTAATTTGAAGTGCTTTGATAATAACGAATGCCATTAATACGTTAGGAACAGTAGAAGTCGTTGCAATAACCCAGCCTTTTTTAGCGCCTTCAACGAAGATGTCTGTCACCATTGGTTTTTTTGCTTTAACGTCGCTCATTATGCAGTCTCCTCAGTCATTTTTTTGTCTTGCTTATCGTTATCTTGTCCTTCTTTACCTTCAGTGATATTTAGGTAGATACGGAATAAGTTTGCACCTACAAACTTGAAGGCAAACATAACAACAACAGCAAGACCAATAGAAGAAGGTACCGCTAAAGAACCGTCAGGGTTTGTTAATGTAAATAGCACCGCGCCTGATGAAAAGAAGTTTACAATTGCTGCACCTGCAGTGAATTGGAACATAGTGAAGATATCAGTTTCGCGCTTAGTTAAATGCTTCTCATCCTTTAATTGACGAGTCATTGCTGCACCCGCATCGGTACTTTGTAATGACGCAATTAAGGCTAGGCCAGAGTTACCAGGAATCCCCATTAGAGGACGAAGAAGAGGAGTAAGCAATTTACGAGCAGCATCAAGGGCACCGTAATGCTCAAGAACGTTGATCATACCTAATGCAAACATAACGGTAGGAATAAGTGTTAATGCAAAGATGAAACCGTCACGTGCACCGCTACCGCCTTTACCGCGTAGAGAGGTTGTTGCTGCTTGAACGCCATCTGCTGTTTCAGAAACAGAATAAGCAACTTTACCAAAAGAACCGTTCAGAGTTGTAAAGTCAAGAACACCATACCATTCATTGGATTGCATTAAGCCAGAAAAGAACACAACAGCGAAGGCCAAAGCCACATAGCTGCCAATACCGACTTTACGAGCTTTATCAGCCGATTGAGTCATAATTACCTCGTTTAATTTAAGATTAGAAATTGTGATGGATTAACCATTTGGAGGTATTTTGCGTGAATAGCTTTTAAAAGGGTTTGATTCTTATCAAGAAGTATTTCTAAAAGTAAAAGATTATATAAATAGTTTTTTATTTTGTGATCTATCTGAAATTGTAGATTTTTATGTTGATTTGTTGCGTTATTATGTATTTGGTTATTAAATGTAGAGGCTGGTTAATGTTGAACATGAGGACTGTCGTTTGAAATGTTGTCGATGTATATAAAAGCAGAGAAAATAAGAGATAAAATAAAAAACACCCTTGAGTTATTCAAGAGTGTTTTCTGTTTATTATTGTGGATACTTATTTATTTTATTGCTTATACTGCATAGACGTACAATATAATGTCATGGTTTTTGGTTATTCATTATCGACTGTATTTTCGAGAGCTTCCTCTTCATACCAGAATAAATCTTTACGGCTAGCATAACGATCAGTAAATGACATGTTAGGACTTAACTCATATTTCATTGTGTTTTTGATACGTTCAAATGCGCGCTCTGCAACTTCAGGAGATGCTGTTGAATGAGGATTAATTCTGAGTTCAGCGGTGCGATAAGCTGCATCTTCAACCACTTCTCTATAACTGGAGTTAACACTGTTAAATGGCCCAACGGCAAACATAATGTCTTCAGGTGGAATGTTTAATGTGGCAATTTCACTGAGTGATTCTTCTCGTAAAAGTGTATCGACAACTTGCCCACCGTGATTGAGTTCAATGGCATAGACGTATCCTCGTTGGTTGTCTAATGCATAATTTACGGCAACGGCTTCTTCAGTACTGGTAGAAATAACGCCGCGGATCCCTCGAGTATGATGCGCTAATTGCACATAAGAAACCGGTTCAATTTTACGATTGAATCCAGAATGGAATAATTCATCTGGTAGTCGAGCATCCCCTCTAAATACTAATGAACCTTTTACTTCAGGTTGGTAACGTTGAAGAAAGGGAACATCTAGGATCTCCCTTTGAGCTTGAACTCCTACATTATGCAGTTTTTTTGTATCAGTGAGATAAGCATAAGGATCGACTTGTTGTTCTAATTCATAGAAGTCCCTTAGTGCCTCTTGATCTCGGCCTCCAGTCATATCAGCATAGCCAGAACCGCCTAATCCAGGGTGTTCTGGAAGGTCTTCAGGTAATAAAATTTCAGAAACTTGACTGTGATTTGTTGAACCGTCTGAATTTATTTCAGTAGAAGAGACTCCATCACCACTGTTATTTCCTCCTCTAAGTCCGCCTCGTTCAAGCCATTGGGGTTCACTGGTTTCCATGTTGATAGTACGAACGACTCGGCTGTCTAAAATTAAGCGACCAGTGACAGGATCGACCTCTCGAAAATAACCAAAACCATCGGCTCTTAATAATGTATTTCGACCAGAATCAGTTAATCGAACACCTAATAGTTCCTCACCTGTTTGAGGGTGGTTAACGATTTTAGGCATTGATGTGAACTCGTTTAATGTTTGGGTTGGAACCCCTTCATTTAAGAGGATACGGTTGGGCAATAAATCAACCTCTCTTTCTACAGATAGAGCAAGAGATTGTCCGTATTTTACCATTACAGGTAATACAGTGGCGGTGCCTAAAATTGCAGCATTAACTGCACTCATACGAGTACCAGCTAATCGTTCAGATAATGAATCACCAGTAACGGCTTGATTAACGCTAAGGCCAAGTTGCGTACTACTAAGAGAAAGAGTTAGTGGGATCCCCAATTCAGGAACTAAGATGTCAACGACAGGAAAGAAGACGACCAAGCTATTAGCAATAGACAGTATGTAATCTCTTTGAGATTCGCTGTTTGACTTTATTGCGGTATCCCCATCACTTGCCATACGAGCTTTTCGTTGTTCGGTCATTCTTGCAAAAACATTGCCATGAACAGGGTGGTGTTTCATCATAAAGTAGCGCTTATCCCAATTACCATGAATAAGCTCAGTCAGCGCACTTTCTACACCTGAATATGTCACGCCATCTTGACGTAAATAAAGGCTAAAATGGCTTAGCAATGTATTTTTACTCGCAGGATCTTGTAATCGTTTATATAACGTTTTTCTTAATTGTCGCTCTGTTCTATAAGTAATGAAGGGTTGTTCATTACCAGGAATATATAACAGACCTCCTGAATTTCCTTTTTGTTCAATTACGAGAATATCCGTAGAGTCATACCCATAAATATCGAATCGATAAACATTGATATTATTAGGGCGAACGGGTTTAAGAAGAGAAATGGCGAGTTGATAGTCACCTTGCGTTAGCAAGCCTAATTGATATTGTTGGTGAGCTGAAAAAGCAAAGCTGTCACGCATTAGTTGAGTGTAACTTTCACTATTTTTATTCCAAAATTGGGTTAATTCTGCTGTGTAAGTGGTTTGAATATCCAGATCGTAATAAGCGATGTCCCATAAATCCGATGAGAGAAGACGAACTTCATTGCGCTCATCAAAAATCTCCCCATCGGATCCTTGAGTATAAATTCCAGTATCTAGGTTGATTGTCCCCGGAAAAGAATCTCTGAATTGATTAAAAGTATTGAGCATAACTGCTTGAGAGAGCGTGTAAGATTTATGAGGTGATTCATGGTGTGCCCAGCCATTATAGCTACGTGAACTACTCATTGCACTTTGGAATTCATTATAAAAAACGGCATCTGGATCGATGCCAGTATGACCATGTTTTATTAACGCTGCTTTAAGTTCTCGTGATGTTACCGCAAGAGGGTCAGGGAGTGTTTTCATTAACTTTGCATAGTCATGAACAAAGTGAAGTTTCCATGCTGCATCAAAACGGTGGGAAGGAATTTCGTTGTTATTACTTGTTGGTTTTACATTCGCACTAGCCTGAAAAGAAATATAAAAAAAGGCGAATATCAGGACTAAAACTAATGTTTTAATTATTTTTCTGTTCATAGATTAACCTTGTTATTTTTTGGTTATCTCGCCCTGAAATAGATGTTCATATTTTAGAGCGAGATAAATTTATTTTGATTAAAACCTTAGAAGCAAGACACTGGGTTTAAAAAACATTGTTGATAGACAATATCTGTATCATCAGGGTCGCCGTCGTTTGCCGATACATGTGGAGCGAGTGATGTGGTAAAAATAAAGAAAGTAAAAAGTAATTTTTTCATGGGTATTATCCTTTTATTCGTAGTGAGCAAGCATAAGGTTTATGTTGTAGAAATAGTTATTATTTATTTTTAATATATTGTTATTTAAGTTTTTTATTTACTTAATTAGTTTCGGTACTTTCGTCACCTAGAATACAAAATACTTTAGCTTCCCCTAAAGAGGGCGCTAGTGTAATAAGATCTGAACGCCATCCTGTCGCATCAACTAAAGCTAAGTTTGCAACTAACTTATCATCTTCATTTTTAGCGATTGAGACTAGTGTTGTTGGGTTATAGTGCGAAATTGAATCATGAAAGTAAAAAGGAAGAGAGATGGTTTGATGCCTTCCATTTAATTCAAAAGTTGATTGAATTTGAGGGTCGTTAGAATCAGCGAATCCAAAGGTTTCTCTAAGAAAAGTATAAAGTTTCGGGCGATCATATTCATTCTTAAAAGCTTCACTAAAAGCGATTAAGTCAGAGATTTTTGGAGGTCGAGAGCCTGTGAGTTTTTCATTACAAACGAGATCTAAATGAGCCCAATAAGGGTCTTCGCTTGAGTCGAGTTTTATTTCTTTCCATCTTTCAGATTCAAATATGCTCTCATTAGCAAAACTAGAAAATGAAGAGGTGATTAAGATGGCTGATAGTAGTAATCGTTTCATATATATCCTTATTTAATATTTTTGGGAATGATCCCAATGAGAATGTATATCATTTGTTTGTTTGTTGCTATAGGTAAATGTCGTAATTTTGTGTGAGATATTGACTATATGAATGGATTTTATTGAGTAATTTTATAAAAAATGCAAACTTCATTAAAATAAATTATGTTTATTTACAGCATCTTACTGATATTTTTTTTAGGTTAGTTCTCCGTTCATATTCGATTTAGAAATGGAGTGATAAAGTGAATATTCATTTATAAAAGAGAGTCATATTATGAAACAGCTATTAACTACTATCGTTGCTTTATTCGTTGGTTTTTTTGTATTGGTTTCGAGCTTATTTTTTGCTATTGGATTTAGTATTGTTGGCTTTTTTATGTCAAAAGCGTACGGTAAAAAAGCAGAGCAAGTAATGGATAGAGAAGCAAGAATCATCGAAGGTGAGTATTCTGATGTGACGAATTCTTAATCACTTACGTTGAATTCGTTGTAGTTTAGTGAATCAAGTTCGAGGAAATAGAGCGAGAGGGGTGAAATTATCGCTTACCTATGGGATATTTACTGCTGATATTAAGTAATGCAGTAATAATTTAAAAGAGGTGAGCGTGGAGAGACTGTTATTAGTCATAGATTTCTTATTAGCACATAAGATGATTTTTAGTGTGCTGATTATCAGCTTTATTTTTCTACTACGTCATTTCATGGTGAAGCATATCCGAGGAGATATTGCGTTTTTAACCGAAGAGCAGCGTAAGTGGATTTCTCGAACTAAAAATGGGTCGTTTAGCTTCCTTCTTATTATTTTATTTATTCTCTGGCAATCAGAGATAAATGAATTTGCTCTATCTGTAACGGCGATTGCCGTGGCGATTGTAGTAGCATCAAAAGAAATCATTCTTTGTTTTACTGGATCAATACAACGTGCAAGTTCTCGTTCATTTCGTATCGGTGATTGGATTGAAGTTGGTTCCTTGTGTGGTGAAGTGATTGAGCACAATATGATGGCAACTGTGATTCAAGAAATTGATTTACACCATGGGCAATACGATTACACCGGAAAAACAGCAACCTTACCTAATAGTATGTTCTTTACATACCCAGTCAAAAATCTTAATTTCATGAAGCGTTATGTTTATCATAACTTTTCTATTTGCGTTAAAGAATTTGTAAATCTATACCCAATGATCCCTGACTTATTACATAAAATTGATACACATTGTGAAGATTTTATTGATGTCGCTAGACGCTATAATAGCGTGATAGAAAAACATGCAGGGGTCGATTTACCAGGTTCTGAGCCTCATATCCACATAACGACAACGTCACTGGGGGATCAAAAAGTGCATTACATGATTTTTTGCCCAACAGAAAAAGCATCTCATTTAGAGCAACTTATTCGCCAAGATTTTATGGTGATGTATGAAGAGAAGTTTCCTCAGAAAGAGGGTTAAGTAACGTTTTTGTTATAGAGACAGGATTGAATTTTTTATGTGAGCGCGATTTATTTAAGTCGCGCTCATTTTTTATTCGTGTATAAAAGTGATTAATATGAAGGATTGATAGCGCCAGTTAAGATGGCTTTTGATACGCTTTGACAGCGATTGTTCGTACCTAACTTAGTTTGTGAATTGGTGAGATGAAATGTAACTGTGCGTTCAGCACAACCTAGAATTTTAGATATTTCCCATGAGCTTTTCCCTTCACAAGCCCATGATAAGCATTCTTTCTCTCGCTTTGTTAAATAGGTACTTGATGTTGGTTCATTTTGATTAATTCTATGATAGCTGTCTAACAAGGCTGGAATAATAGGTGGAATATTCATGCAAGCATTAGAATAGACATAATCTATATTCTTTCCTTTATTTGAATGAGCAAAGCTTATCATGCCAAACCCCCCATTTATGGTATGAATAGGAAAACTAAATCCTGAATGTAACCCTGAGGTCTTCGCCTCTTTAATTACATTTGGTTTACTTTTTTTTTGTGTTTTTTTATCAAAGATATGCCATGAAATTGGTGAATGATTAGAAAGGCAGTAATCGACGATAGGGTCATACTTAATTAAATTTTCTTCGTCATAATAGTCACGCCACTGTTTTGGGTAGTTGTCTAATATTAATACATCAGATTTGATCATAGATTTTGGGTTTATAATAGCGAAAAGATAATATTCGCAATGGATCATATCTGTAAGTTTTTCTAAATTATTATCTATATCCTGATATTTTTGAGATGTTTGAATATTATTAACCAATTCAAGTGTTGAATTCATATTCTCAATGTTCATCCCCTATTGAGCCTGATTAAAGTTTATTATTTGTTACTTTTATAATTATATTTTTGCGTGTTATATATCATTAAAACAGGTACTTAATGATAAATGCTTTCGATAAATATAGCTTATGTCACACAATATCGATAAGTGTAAATGTAGATTTAATGTTAAGTCCCTGTAGGATTGTACAGGTTTACGAATAAAATTGGATTGTTATAGTGACGAAAACAAAGGAGCTACGATGACTATAATGATTAAAAAAGCAGAGTTTACTACAATCCCAAAGAATGAGTACTTAGGGATATTAAGTCTTCGCTATCAAGTGTTTAAGAAAAGATTACAGTGGGATTTAAAGTCTGAAAATGATTTAGAATCAGATCAATATGACAATGATTCAGCAGAATATATTTATGCGTGTGATGATACCAGAAACGTCAATGGGTGTTGGCGATTATTGCCGACAACTGGTGACTATATGTTAAAAACGGTATTTCCTGAATTACTTGGTCATCATAAGGCACCAAGTGACCCAAGAGTGGTGGAGTTAAGTCGTTTTGCTGTAGGGAAACACAGTTCAAAAATGCATGATTCTGCTAGCGAAATAACCATGAAATTATTTGAAGCGATATATTTCCATGCAATTAAAAATGACATAAAAGAGTACGTAACGGTCACATCAACTGCGATTGAGCGATTTTTAAAGCGCATAAATATTCCTTGTGAGCGAATTGGAGATCAACAAGTTCATTTATTAGGCGAAACTAAATCTGTCGTATTATCAATGCCAATTAATAATATGTTTAGAGAAGCAATAGCAAGTTGATATATAACTATTAAAAATATAATTATCTAACAATATTATCACATCGTTGGTTGGCTATTTAATGATTGTGTATAGGATTATAATGAAAAAATATATCCCAATGATAATCTCTGGAATAATAAAAGAGAATTCAAATACATATGCTAGGGAGGTATTATTAAATAATAATACCTTATTTATTGCAATTCCTGATGAGACAAATATAGAACTTGCTATAAATAATGACGTAAAGAATAAATTGACATTAAATCAGATTATTAATTTTTTATACACGGTTGGACAACGGTGGAAAAGTGAAGAATACACACGTCGTCGAGCTTATATTCGAGATTTAGAGAAATTTCTTGGCTATTCAAGAGAAATGGCAAAGCTAGAGGCGAATTGGATTGCAATGCTGTTGTGCTCAAAAAGCGCACTGTATGACATTGTAAAAAACGATTTAGGTTCGCAACATATTACTGATGAGTGGTTACCTCAGGGAGATTGCTATGTAAAAGCGTTGCCTAAAGGAAAATCGGTACATTTATTGGCTGGTAATGTGCCTTTATCGGGCGTTACCTCTATTCTCCGAGCTATTTTAACTAAGAATCAATGCATTATTAAAACTCCAGCAGCCGATCCATTTACCGCAAATGCATTAGTTTCTAGTTTTATTGATGTTAATGCCGAACACCCAATAACAAGGTCGATGTCGGTCATGTATTGGTCACATAATGAAGACATGACTTTACCGCAAAGGGTCATGGATAATGCTGACGTGGTGGTAGCATGGGGCGGCGAAGAGGCAATTAAGTGGGCGGTTAATCATACACCTCCTCATGTGAATATTTTAAAGTTCGGACCTAAGAAGAGTCTCACTATTGTTGATAACCCGGAAGATCTTACTCAGTCGGCGATTGGTGCTGCTCATGATATTTGTTTTTATGATCAACAAGCCTGTTTTTCAACGCAAAATATTTATTACATTGGCGATAGGTTAAACGAGTTCATTAATGAGCTTGAGAAACAATTAATGCTATACGCTCGAATTTTACCGAAAGGCGACCAAAGCTTCGATGAAAAAGCGGCATTCAGTTTAACAGAGAAAGAATGTTTATTTTCAGGCTATCAAGTGAGAAAAGGAGAAAATCAAAGCTGGTTAATAATCGAATCACCGTTAAACAGTTTTAATAATCAACCTCTATCCCGTTCTGTTTATATCCATCAAATTTATAACATCTCAGATGTATTCCCTTTTATTAATAAAAATACGACTCAAACCGTTTCTATCACACCATGGGACTCTTCATTTAAATATAGAGATCAACTAGCAGAATGTGGTGCTGAACGAATCGTTGAATCAGGTATGAATAATATATTTCGTGTTGGGGGATCGCATGACGGTATGCGACCACTTCAACACCTCGTTAATTATATTTCACAAGAAAGGCCCTCTAGCTATACCACCAAGGATGTTGCAGTAGAAATAGAACAAACCCGTTATTTAGAAGAAGACAAATTTCTTGTTTTTGTTCCATAACCAAAAGGATATTACATGGAAAATACAGACACGTTCTCAACCATTGATCATGTTATTACTCTTGTAAATGGCCAAACAATCAGAGTTTGGGAAACCTTACCTAAAGAAAATACAGAGAGAAGAAATAACACCATTCTTATTGCTTCTGGCTTTGCTCGGCGGATGGATCATTTTGCAGGTCTTGCAGAATACTTATCAAGCAATGGGTTCCATGTTATTCGTTATGATTCTCTTCACCATGTTGGTTTAAGCAGTGGTGAGATTAATGAATTCTCCATGACGATCGGAAAGAATAGTTTATTGACGGTCATTGATTGGCTTAATGAGCGCGGTATTAATAATTTAGGGCTTATTGCTGCGAGTTTGTCCGCCCGAATTGCTTATGAAATAGCGAATGAAATAGGTATCTCTTTCTTAGTGACTGCGGTTGGTGTTGTTAACTTACGCGATACATTGGAGCGAGCACTAAAGTACGATTACCTTCAATTAGCGATTCATGACTTGCCCGAAGACTTAGATTTTGAAGGCCATAATTTAGGTTCTGAAATCTTTGTTACCGATTGTTTTAAATATCAATGGGACACATTAGATTCGACAATTAACAGGATGAGAAACAGCGATGTCCCACTTATTGCGTTTACTGCTAACGATGATAATTGGGTTAAACAAGATGAGGTTATTACATTAATTAATACGCTTGATCCGAAAAAGTGCAAATTGTATTCATTAATTGGTAGCTCGCATGATTTAGGGGAGAACCTCGTTGTTTTAAGAAATTTTTATCAATCAGTAACGAAAGCATCAATGGCTTTAGATAAGGACTCTTTAGATTTAGATGTACGAATTATCGAACCAAGATTTGAAGAGGTGACAAGCGTGACAGTAAAAGAACGTCGATTGAAGAGTCAAATTGAAAATGAGTCTTTCATACTGGCCTAGTTTAATAGCGTAAACGACATATCACAATAAAGGAAGATACTATGAAGTTCGGGAATATTTGTTTTTCATACCAACCACCAGGTGAAAGTCATAAACAAGTAATGGACCGTTTTGTTCGGCTTGGCGTTGCATCTGAAGAACTGGGTTTTGATACTTATTGGACTCTTGAGCACCATTTCACAGAGTTTGGTCTCACTGGTAACCTTTTTGTTTCAGCGGCTAACTTACTTGGACGAACAAAAAAACTGAATGTAGGAACTATGGGGGTAGTACTTCCAACGGCTCACCCTGTTCGTCAAGCAGAAGACGTTTTGTTATTAGATCAACTGTCTAAGGGACGTTTCAATTTTGGTGTCGTGAGGGGGTTATATCATAAAGACTTCCGAGTGTTTGGGGTCAATATGGAAGAGTCTCGTGAAATAACACAAGACTTCCATAAGATGATCACCAATAGCTTTAAAACTGGAACCATTAGTACCGATGGCAAACATATTGATTTCCCTAGTGTTGAGATTTATCCAACGACGTATTCAAAAGAAATAGCAACCTGCATGACTGCAGAATCTGCTAGTACAACGGAATGGTTAGCGAGCCAAGGGCTTCCTATGGTATTGAGTTGGATTATTGGAACCAATGAGAAGAAAGCTCAAATGGAACTCTATAATGAGATCGCGACAGAGCATGGTCATGATATTACTAAGATTGATCACTCAATGACCTTTATTTGTTCTGTGGATTATGACCGAGAAAAAGCGCGTGAAGTGTGTCGAAAATTCCTGACAAGTTGGTATGACTCTTATGTTAATGCCACGAATATCTTCAGCGATAGTAATCAGACTCGTGGCTATGATTACCATAAAGGACAATGGCGAGACTTCGTTTTACAAGGACACACGAATACAAATCGACGTGTTGATTACAGTCATAATATCAATCCAGTAGGAACGCCTGAAGAATGTATCGAGATCATTCAACGCGATATTGATGCCACGGGGATCACTAATATTACGTGTGGTTTTGAAGCGAATGGCAGTGAAGATGAAATAGTCGCGTCAATGGAGCGCTTCATGACAGAAGTGGCCCCTTTCTTAAAAGATCCTCAGTAATCATTAATACATTTAATAGCGTAAGGAATACATTATGAAATTTGGATTATTTTTCCTCAATTTTCAAGTTGATGGATCTACCTCCGAAGAAACGCTTGATAACATGATAAATACGGTAACGCTCATCGACTCTGAAGAATACCATTTTGATACCGTTTTTGTTCATGAGCATCATTTTTCAAAAAATGGCATTATCGGTGCCCCAATTACCGCGGCTGGTTTTTTACTTGGGTTAACAGATAAACTACATATTGGTTCATTAAACCAAGTAATAACAACCCATCATCCAGTTCGTATTGCGGAAGAAGCCAGTTTATTGGACCAAATGTCGGAAGGGCGTTTTATTCTTGGTTTTAGTGAGAGTGAAAATGACTTTGAAATGATTTTCTTTAAGCGTCATATTCTTTCTCAGCAATCACAATTTGAAGCGTGTTATACCATTATCAATGAGGCATTAACTACGGGATATTGTCATCCTCAAAATGATTTTTATGACTTTCCTAGAGTGTCTATCAATCCCCATTGTTATAGTGAATATGGTCCTAAGCAATACGTAGTTGCCTCCAGTGATGAAGTAGTCGCTTGGGCCGCTAGAAAAGGATTGCCGTTAACCTTTAAATGGGATGACGATCTTGATACGAAGGAAGAATATGCCTTACTTTATAATAAAACAGCGACACAATATTGTATTGATACTTCAGAAATAGATCATCAATTAACCGTTATTGTTAATCTAAACGCTGATGGCGATGTGGCTCGCGAAGAAGTTAAGCAATATTTAGAAAGCTACCTTATAGAAACCTATCCAAATGTGGATATAGCCGAAAAAATGAATACGATTATTAAAGAAAATGCAGTGGGAACGGACGGTGATTACTATGAATCGACTAAATTAGCGATTGAAAAAACCGGAGCCTCGACTGTACTTTTATCGTTTGAGTCAATGAGAGACCAACATAATATTGAAGATGTTATTAATATGGTCAATCAGAAAATCCATCAGAACCTTACTTAATCATCATTAAATAATGGCAGAATCCTTCTGCCATTATCTTAATCTTATAACGCTAATTATTACTTTAATAATTTGGAGTCTATATGAGTATTCAGGTATCTGTTGAGAAGCATAAAATTATAGCAAGTTCAGAAATTGATGATCTTATTTTTATGAGTTCTCCGCAAGAATGGACATTTGAAGAGCAACAAAGAATACAAGATAAACTAGTGAGAGAAGCGTTTCACTTTCACTATAATCGAAATGAAACTTACCGGAATTATTGTGTCACTCAACACGTTAGTGAAAACATCCACACACTTGACGATATTCCTGTATTTCCAACCTCTGTTTTTAAGCAATTGAAAGTCCATACTGCAAGTGAAGACGAAATAGAAAATTGGTATACCAGCAGCGGAACCAGTGGAGTCAAAAGTTATATTGGACGTGATCGTCTTAGTATTGAACGTTTATTAGGATCTGTAAATTTTGGAATGAAATATGTGGGGGATTGGTTTGATCACCAAATGGAGTTAGTAAATCTTGGGCCAGATCGATTTAATACCAATAATGTATGGTTTAAATATGTCATGAGCTTAGTTGAATTACTGTACCCAACAGAGTTCACTGTTAATGATGATGAGATTGATTTTGAAAGTACGATTGATCACCTATTTCGTATCTATTACTCTAAAAAGGATATGTGTTTAATCGGCCCCCCTTATTTTATTTATCTGTTATGCCAATACATGAAAGAGCATGAAATTCAATTAAAAGCGGGAGACCGCTTGCATGTCATTACTGGAGGTGGCTGGAAATCAAATCAAAGTGAATCGTTAAATCGCAATGAGTTTAATGACATGGTGATGGATACTTTTCACTTATCTAATATCAATCAAATTCGTGATACTTTTAATCAAGTTGAATTAAATACCTGTTTTTTTGAAGACAAGCAGCAACGAAAACACGTACCTCCATGGGTATACGCACGTGCACTAGATCCAGAAACCTTACAGCCTGTTGATGAGGGGGAATTAGGCTTATTAAGCTATATGGATGCATCTGCAACAGGTTATCCCGCGTTTATTGTCACGGATGATATTGGCACAATTCATCATGTCAAAGCACCTGATGCTTATCCAGGTACGACGGTGAATATTGTTCGACGGTTAAATACCCGAGCACAAAAAGGCTGTGCACTTTCTATGGCAAACATAATGCAAGAAAGAATCGACAATAAGGAGTAGCGTATGCGAGTTAAATGTAAGGTTTTAAAAATAGAGGCGGCTAAAAATCATATTTATAGAGTCTATATTACGCCAAGTGAATCTATCGTGTTTAAGGCGGGGCAATATATCTTTGCCTATTTAGGAGACAACAAAAAACAGCCTTTTTCAATTGCGAGTTGCCCTACTGAGACAGATATAATTGAATTGCATATCGGCAGTTCTGACAAAGACAGTTCATTAGAGGCGGTGGAGTACTTTGTGGATGCTTTACTTAAAAATTCTACGATTGAAATTGATGCTCCTCATGGTGATGCTTGGTTGCGTGAAGACAGCCGAAAACCTTTATTATTAATCGCTGGTGGGACAGGATTATCTTATATCAACAGCATTCTTAAAAACTGTTTAAATCGACGATTTACTCAGCCGATTTATGTGTATTGGGGAGTAAAGAACCGTGAATTTTTATATATAGATGAAGAACTGAAACTGTTATCAATAAAATACACCAATCTATCTTATATACCTGTTGTTATTGATGATGATTCAAATTTATGGTCAGGAAAGCGGGGAACTGTACTTGATGCCATTATGGAAGATTTTACAGATCTTACCTTATTTGATATTTACGTGTGTGGGCCACCAATGATGGCAAAAGCAGTAAAAGAACAATTAGTAGCAAAAAAGAAGGCGCAACAAGAACGAATGTATGCAGATGCTTTTGCTTATTTGTAATAACGTTGTGGTATTTATTATTTAATACCACAACATCAATAGCCGGATTAATGTTATTCATTATCCGGTTATTTTAATGTATCCAAAGGCAACCATGTTACCTCAACACCTGCTTGTGAGAACATGTCTTGGCTGATTTGAATCTTCTCACCCCATCGAGATAAGAAATCTTCAGTTTGCTCTGGGCAATAGACTTTTGAAATACCTGTTTGAATGATTTTTGCAGCACAGTTAGGGCAAGGGAAGTGTGTAACCCAAATATCACAACCTTCTAAATCACGTTTAGCGAATAAGATAGCATTCTCTTCTGCATGCAGTGTTTTCAAGTATTTTAATTCTCTGTCATCCGTATCTGCACTGTCTGAAACACCGTGTGGATAACCATTGAAACCAACAGAAACAATACGGTTATGCTTTGTGATCACGGCGCCAACTTGTGTTGAAGGATCTTTACTCCACGAACCGACTAATTCTGCCATTTGGAAAAATCGTTTTGCCCATTTAGTTACCATAATTTCGCCCTTTGTCTCTGTATTTCACTAATATAAATTTATCTATTTCATAAGCTTATAACACAGTTCCTTGCTGTCAATAAGAGTAAAACGATAATCTGGATTAATTACCCATAAAGCATCCGAAAATCGGATGGATACTAACTTTTTCAATCTTAAATAGTGTCATAGAATCACTTTAATTCTTTGTTGTTACTGAGGTAAATTATGACAACATTTCATGCAGATTCATCCATCACACGTACCTTTTGGCGTTATGCCATCCCTTCTATTGCTGCAATGGTGGTGAGTGGACTGTATCAAATTATCGATGGGATCTTTGTCGGTCACTATATCGGGTTTGAAGGACTTGCTGGTATTAATATGGCATGGCCTGCTATATGTATATTAGGTGCGCTAGGGGTAATGATTGGCATGGGAACAGGCAGTGTTATGTCTATTTACCGTGGCGAAAATAAATTAGAAAAAACCAAAGTTGCATTAACTACTGGTTTTTGGTTACTCGCAATATTAAGCCTTGTGGCTATTGTATGTATCGTATTGCTTTCTGAAAATATTTTGCATGCTCAAGGCGCAGAAGGTAAGAACTTTGATTTTGCGATGGATTACATCAATGTATTAATGTTTGGTGGTTTTTTCACTGCGTGTGCAACTGCATTACCAATGCTAGTCAGAAACGATGAATCTCCTAATGTGGCGACTTTTTTACTTGTTGTAGGGGCTTTAATTAATATCGTATTAGATTACCTATTTATTGGTGTTATGGGATTAGGGCTATCAGGGGCAGCATTAGCAACCCTTATTGCTCAAGCTGTAGTAACCGTGCTTGGCATTCATTATTTCTTTACTAAGCGTTCAAGTATTCAGCTATCACTTAATGAAGTGTTATTTTCTCGTAATAAAGCGAAGCAATCACTTACATTGGGTTCTTCTGCATTAGTTATGTATATGTACGGCAGCTTTGTGGTTGCGATGCATAATGCATTAATGATGCATTATGGTTCAGCAACGACGGTTGGGGCTTATGCGATAGTTGGTTATCTATTTATGTTGTATTACCTTCTTGCTCAGGGTATTGCCGAAGGTGCACAACCACCAATCAGCTATTATTTTGGTGCAAAAGAAAATAAGAAGGTGTATCAAATCTTTAAGTTGGCATTAAAATGGGTAACGATTACGGGAATTGGTTGGGTGGCGATTCTTAATATCTCTCCTGAGTTAACCACTGCGTTATTTACTAATGGTGACCAATCTCTTATTGCAGAAACCATTGTTGGGATACGCTATCATTTATTTGCCATGTTCTTGGATGGCATTATTGTGTTAGTGACCATTTACTTTTTATCTGTGAATGAAGGTAAAAAGGCAATGGTGATATCAATCAGCAATATTATTATTCAATTGCCATTTTTACTTATTCTACCTAAATGGTTAGGTATTGATGGAGTATGGTTAGCAATGCCTATCTCAAATATTGCACTTATTGTGTGTATTACACCAATGGTTTGGAATCATTTAAAATCGCAGAAAATAATACCAGAAATACCATTAGCTTCAGTTCTTCAGCCACAAAATAGTATCTCTATGAAGTAACTCTAGTGATAAAAACAGGAAGTTTTTTCTTCGTCTTTCTGCTCTTTTTATTTAACTCAAATCGAATAGACTTAGAGATAGGTCTATTCGATTTTTTATTTAAGGAAAGAAAATGACAGAGTTTGAGAAAATGATAAATGGAGAGATATTTAATGGTGGCGATCTTGAGATAGATACCATTAGAACTCGTGCAGCTCAGACCTTATCTGCATTTAATCAAGCAGAAGGGAAAGATCAACGTGCCGAATTACTAAGTGACTTATTTAATGAGTTTGGTCATAGTGTTATTCAATCTCCATTTTCATGTGAGTTTGGAAAAAATATCTCAATCGGCGCTCAAACCTTTATTAATATGAATGTGATCATGCTTGATGGTGCACCTATTACGATAGGGAATAACGTATTAGTCGCTCCAAATGTGCAATTTTATACCGCCTCACATTCATTGGATTATCAAAGTCGTCGACGTTGGGAAACGTTCTGTAAACCTATCGTAGTTGAAGACGATGTATGGATTGGGGGTAGTGTAGTAATTAACCAAGGTGTCACTATTGGGGCTCGATCTGTTATTGCGGCCAACTCAGTGGTTAATCACGATATACCGTCTGATTGCCTCTATGGAGGGGCTCCAGCTAAGTTTATCAAGCGACTTGATGGTAATTAAGTCATGTAATGAATACTTAACCTTAATAATGAACAAGTTAAGTTATTTAATATCTAAATGTATAAAATTTTAGTTATTGCTTAAAATAAGGTCAACATAGTTATTGACCTTATCGTAAATCAGGAATATAAGGATATAAAATTACAGCGTATTGTTGTTGTAATTGTCTATTTATTATTTAGAGGTTTACATTGGATATTGCCATTTTACTTTTTTTAATTGTGATTAATGGTGTGTTTGCTATGTCAGAAATTGCACTGATGACAGCAAAAAAAAGTCGATTACAAAAATTAGCCGCAGAAGGCAGTAAATCTGCTGCAAAAGCGATAAAGTTGGGTGAAGATCCGACACAATTTTTATCTACTGTACAAATAGGTATTACCGTCATTGGTATTCTTAACGGTATTTTAGGTGAAGCCGCTCTTGCTGGGCCATTATCAGAATTGATTATATCCATAGGTGTGCCTGTAAATCTTGCACCAACCATTTCAACGATCTCAACCGTTGTTATTATTACTTATGTATCGATTGTTGTCGGTGAATTGGTACCAAAACGTATCGCTCAATTCCATGCTGAACGCATATCAACTCTTATTGCTGCTCCTATTGGTTTGTTAGCTTCGATATCAAGACCATTTGTATTCTTACTATCGATTTCAACAGATGCCATTTTGCGTTTATTAGGACGCTCTAGTTCTGATGAAGCGTCTATTACAGAAGATGACATTCATGCGTTATTGCATGAAGGTTCAGAGCAAGGTGTGATTGAAAAGCAAGAACACAGCATGATGCGTAATATCTTCCATTTGGATGATAGAAAAGTGGCTTCGTTAATGACGCCAAGAAGCGAGTTAGTCTATTTTGATACAGAGCAATCATGGGATGAAAACTTACCTAAGTTATTACGTTCAGATTATTCTATTTATCCAGTTACACGTGGTGGAATGGATAATGTATTAGGTTTTACCACTTCTCGATTCTTACTAAAAGCCTCTCACCAAGAGCATCGTACTAAGTGGTTAATGCGCAATCTATTACCATGTCTAACTATTTTAGAGAATAAAGTAGGTAGCCAATTACTTGAATTACTACGAACAACAGGTGAAGAAATTGCACTTGTTGTGGATGAATACGGTGATGCTCAAGGCATAGTGACTCAAAAAGACCTATTAGAAGCACTTGCGGGTGAATTTAAATCAGAAAATCCGAATGATTCATGGGCAGATCAGATTTCAGAAGAAGAATGGATCTTAGATGGCTCAATCCCAACGACAGTACTGAAAGACACTTTAAATTTAAGCGCCTTGCCTGAAGAAAAAGAGGCAGATTACCAAACATTAACAGGTATGTTTATGTGGTTAACAAGCAAAGTTCCAGTGGTAGGGGAAGTTATTCAATATCAAGAATGGAATTTCGAAGTGCTGTCGATTGATAACAATAGAGCGAGTAAAGTTCGAGTAACTCGTATTTAAAATAAGGCAGCATCCAAAAAGGCTTTTCTTTCTTTTTTAAGCCTAGTATTGATAACTAAGCGGTTATGGTTAATTGAATCATAACCGTTTTAATGAGGCTATTAATTACTCATTTTCTATAAATAATACGAATAAGACGGTAAAAAATTTGGTATAGGAGATACTGAAAGCCAATAAAGGAATAGAACATTGCTTTCATTGATGGGTGCATTACTTATATAAGTTAATCGCATCTTTAGTTTTGCATTAAAAATAATGTATAAGTTATCTAATGAATAAAATTGGTTTATTTAAATACTATAAAGTGGGGGCGTTTTCTGTTCTTCTAACAGGGGTTTTTCTTTCTTTATTATATTATAATATCTTATCTGTTCCTCTTTTAGAAAAGAGAATAAGTATTAAATATCAAGAAATTATTGATATCACGAAGCGTTTTCATGGTTATTATATTAACGCAAATGAAATTCAACTTAATGAAGGTATTCACGACATTAACAATGTCGGAATAATCGTGAATAAAACAGGGACAGTGAAGGTATTGTCACCTGCGATAACATTGTTATATCAAAGCTTATCAGAAGTTATTGATAACAAGTATTTATGGACAATAGCAGTTATTGAAAAATTGCATGACCAAAATACAGGTAACTCTTATTTCAAACCATTAAGAGATAATTATGTCTCTTTTAATGATAAATCATTACATGACTCTTTGATGTTAGACCGTATTGTAAAATTAGAAAACATAGAAGAGAGATACAAAGGCTTTCATGAAGATGATATTAGAGTTACTGAGGTGTATAAAGAGCAATGGACAAGCGAAAGAATTAATTCAATTATTTACCCTATTTACCTAGATACTAGATTAGTCTCTCTTGTTATCGTTGATATTAAAGAGGGGTTAAATGACTGTATCGTTGAAGAATTTAATGAAAGTAAATGGGTGTTTATTAATAATAAACCAGGATTAGGTTGGTTTACTTTTAACATTAACCGCCCTTATACCGCGCAAGATATAATTCACAGCGTTAGTATTAATATTGTCGACGTGTTTTTGGTTAGTTTGTATATAACCATCACGATATTTTTTCTGGCGTTCTTTTTGTATTACTGTTATTTGAAAATTGAAATGATTAGACGTTGCGATCGAATGACGAGCTTTTATCGTCGAGATTATTATGATTTAGAGCTCGATCAACTAGAGAATACTCATGTGTTAATGGTTGATATTGATAACTTTAAGTATGTAAATGACACTCATGGTCATGATGTTGGTGATAGTGTCATAAAAGAGGTAACTCGACGTCTTCGTAATAACATTCGAACAGAAGATATTGCTATTCGTTGGGGTGGTGAAGAGTTTGTTATTATATTTTTTGATATGAATCAGAGTGATTTTGCTAAAAAATCAGAAGCATTACGATTATGTATAGAGTCTATTTTGATAAAGAATATGGCTATCACCATATCTTTAGGTGGGGTAGAACAAAAGAAATCTGAGTTAATGATTGATGCAATACAGCGAGCAGATATTGCGCTGTATGAATCAAAAGCCTCGGGGCGTAATCAAGTAACCATACATAAGAATGAATATGGCGAAGAATAAATTTAATATTAAGCATGTCTATTTGAAATTCTTTTTATGTATATTCTTATTGTCTTTTTATGGTTTGTATCAATATAATCGTTTAGAAGCGAATTCTTTTAATATGGAATTCCATGAGAAAATAACTAAACTATATGACACGATAAGAAAGGTTACTCCTTTTTATTTAAATACAAAAACAGTGCTATTACCTCAAGGCACTTATACCATTGATATGGTTTCTGTCATCGTTAATCAAGACAGCAAGGTGAAGAGATTATCATCAGGGATTAACTTGTTAGAGACAGAAATTAAGCGTTATATTGGTAATGATTATTGGAGCATCGCAGTATTACAACAGTCAGAATTAAACGCGAATACGGCTCATTTTAAGCCGTTACATGAAGTGCATTTGTCTCTAAATTCTGAATTTGGTTTTGATAAGAATGGAATAAGCCGAATATTAAGCAATGAAAACATGCCGACAACTTATCAAGCGTTTACGCAGTGTGATTTAAAATTAACAGAACCATATATAGAGCAGTTTTCAGAGAAAAAAATAAGAAGTGTTTTTTATCCTATTTATGTCAATAAAGAAATTAGCGCGATGTTTGTCCTTGATGTTAAAGCGTCAATGTTTACTCATTGGCTAGAGACATTTAATGAAAAGAGAAACAGTTTTTTAGATTATAGTGACGGTTCGAGTACTTCTTTGGGATCAGAAGAAACAATTGAGATACCTTGCACACCAATAGATGGAGAGTTAACACTGTCAATAAATGTGAAAAACATCTTATTAATTAGTGCTGTGTTTTCTTTATTTATGACAAGTCTCTTCTGCTTACTTGAAATCGCATTATTTCGGTTGATTAATTACTTTACTATTGATCAAATGACGGGTTTATATCGTCGTGATTTTCATGAAGTGAAATTAAATCGAACGTCAGGAAAATCAGTCATTATTGTTGATATTGATAATTTTAAATTCATTAATGATCAATTTGGTCACTTTAAAGGTGATTTGGTTATTAAAGAAGTATGTAGGCGGTTACAAAAAAACATAAGACGTCATGATTTAGCGATTCGTTGGGGCGGAGAAGAGTTTGTTATTGTATTAAATAATATCTCATACGAAGGCTTAATAAATCGTACTGAAGCAATTAGGCACTCCATAGCAACAGGAACGATTGCAGGAATGAAAGTAACCGTGTCAATTGGCGCGACAGTAGGTAACGCGTCATCTTTTAAAAAAGCATTGAAATTGGCCGATACAGCCTTGTATCAATCAAAACATTCTGGAAAAAACAGAGTGACTGTACTGGAAGGTGCAAATAAATGAAATTTATTGTTAATAGATACATAATCTGTGTTTTTATTATATTTATGGTTTCTAAATACGTAATCTTTGCTGACTACAAAAAATACGTTGAACATAATGTTAAAGGGACCGTAGCTAAAATTGAATCTAAATTTGATAAAGCGAAAAGTACAGTTGAAACGTTGAGCTATTTAAAAGACAAAACCTGCCAAGAGATGATGATCCCTTTGCAAAAAATTGTGGCATTGAATCCAACGATTAATAGCATTTCTGTCATTAGAAATGGCAAATATTATTGCAGCTCGATTGTTGGAATGAATATATCTAAAAAAGTAACGCCAGAAAAAGAGATTTACATAAAAGAAAAAAACACCTTAACAGGTCTGCCAAGTATCTCTTATTATCATCGTTATGATAAAGCCAATGGCATTCAATTCTTCATGAAAGGGATCCCTTTTCATTTAGAAGAAAGCCGTGTGGGAAACGTAACTTTATCTAACCGAGAATATACGATATCAAAAGATAACCAGTTTGGTGTTCACGCTTCAAATGGTGAAGAGGAATACCCATCAAGTAAGTATGATTTTTTAATTCTACTTAAATACGACACATGGGCGTCAATTAAATCTTATTTGGTTGATAATCGACTCATTATTGTGCTCTCACTGTTAGTGTTAGCTTTGCTAAAAGGTATTTCAGTAAAAAGTGTCTTCTTCAATAAAGAGTATTACAAATTAAATGAGGCAATAAAAAATCATAAAATTCAACCATTTGTTCAGCCAGTGGTTAATAGTAAAGAGCAGATCGTTGGTGGTGAAGTACTTGCTCGTTGGATAACTGAAAAAGGCAATATCATCTCTCCATTAGAGTTTATTCCTAAAATAGAGAAGTTTGGTTTGATGAATGCGATGACGAAATCACTGTTAATGCAGTTGAGAGAGTGTTATCAAAATATGCCTAAAAATGAGCTAAGGATCAGTGTTAATTTAACGGAAGGCTGTCTTTATGACGATGAGATATACGATTTATGCAAACCACTGTCTGAGAAGTTTACGCTGATCTTAGAGTTTACAGAATCGACTGAATTTGAAGACCGATATAAAATTATTCAGTACATGCAAAAATTCAGAGATATAGGGGTTAAATTCGCGTTGGATGACTATGGGACAGGGTATTCATCATTGCAATATTTGAACTACTACCAGTTTGATTTTGTTAAGATTGATAAATCATTTATTGATGATATTGAGACGAATAGACAATCACTTAAGATACTCGAAAATATTATCTTACTTGCCAATAATTTGGACATAAAACTTGTAGCTGAAGGGGTTGAGAATCAAAATCAAAAACAGATTTTGAATGACTTGAATATCTCTTCACATCAAGGTTTTTTATATTTTAAACCGATGCCTCTGAGTGAGTTTAACTCAGCAGTAAATCATAAGGTCTAAACCTGTTTTAGTATAAATTCCATGAGATAAAAAAAGGGAGAACACATGAGTTCTCCTTTTTTTATTGGATAATTATTTTCTAAATATCCAATTTGGATTCAGTGATTGCCACGAAATTTCAGTCGTACGATAAAGAGAAACACTAACAAACAGTGCGATTGCACCAATAATAGAATAAAGGCTAAGAAAACCTATTCCAGCATTTGCGAAGCTCATTAAGGGCGTTTTCGATAATAAAATGGTCGTTGGTATTTGATAAATATGCGTTAAAAATACCGCAATGCCATCCCAATTTAATACCCATGTAGATAATAATTTTAATGCATAACCACCAAGAAACAAGACGATCAATGGTGAATTATTTATTTGTGAAATAGCAAGCACCAGTCCAGCAATGGGCAGCATAACAAGGCTTACAAGCAACATACGACCCATGAACTGTAACCAGTTAGTAATAATCGATAAAAATGAAGTATGTTCATGAAGTAACACTAATACCGTGTCACTGGATATACTGATTATCCAAAAAAATAAATTTGCAGTTAATACCAACAATGAAAAAATAAGTGGGATAACAATTAACCCAAAACACAACTTTATCGCATGAGTATATTGACTCGATACAGGCATACTGCGCCAAAATGCTGAGCTACCTTCCTTACGTTCTTTTCGTAATGTTTTCGACAGATACGTTGTTGTTAATGCTAAAGATAAAATTCCAGCCATAAAACTTAGCATCATTTGTAAATCATTAGAAAACTCAGTTGAAAATGGCGTAATATCGCCTTGGGTTTGAACTGAGATAAATAAGTTATCTTGTAGGTTGGTATTCATCATTAAGCTAATGAAAAGCACCACACCGCAAAGAAGGATAAACAGAGGAACACGAGTAACGGTTCTGTGTTCAATTAGCTCTTTTTCAAGCATAAAAAGTGCAGGGCGCATTAAATTGATTCCTTTTGTAGAGCGATGAAAAGTTCAGCTAAAGTACCTTTTTGGATGTTATTCATATTGTCTTGTTTGACGACTTTTCCTTGTTTTAATATCAATACATCAGTAAGTAAGTGCTCAATCTCAGAAACCTCATGGCTTGCAATAATCAAGCAGCGTTCGCCAGCATTAAACCAAGTGGTTAGATGCTGATAAAACGTATCTCTATATAATAGATCTAAACCTAAGGTTGGTTCATCTAAAATAAGAATTTTGGTATCGGTTGCAATAACTATGGCCAAATGAACCTGAACCTTCATCCCTTTAGACAATGTGTTAATTTTGCTATTGAGTTTGATGTTTGTATTGTTTAAAACCGATTTTGCTTTATCAATATCAAAACTAGGATGAACGCCTGATGTGTATTTCAATAGTTGTTTTACGTTCATCCATTCAGGTAAAACATTAACATCCGAAATATAGGCTAAATGTTGCATTAATTCAGCATGTTGATCGATAGGGTGTAAACCATTAATACGGATCTCACCTTGGCATCGATGCGTACCTAATAGAGCGCTAATTAAAGTCGATTTACCTGCCCCGTTATGACCAAGAAGCCCAAGAACTTGTCCGGCTTTTAGATCAAAGCTTATATCACTCAGAGCTTGTTGGTTTTGATTCGAGTTTGAATAGCTTTTTGAGATATTTCTTACATGAACAAGAGGAATCATCTTATACCTTATAGATTATAAAATTTGTAATATGTTATTGATTAGAAATACCATGATAAGTTCATTAAAGAAAGGTCAATGGGTAATTTAGCATCTTGAGAATATTTTTAATTTAAATGCTAATCAAATGTATTTTTAGGTGAGATAACATCGAGATACGTTTTTTATTTTAGGCATTTTATTCTATGGGGAATCGATATTTAGTTATGAAGAGGTTTGAGCAGCGAGTGCGAAAAACACATGAACGATTTGGTTATATATCGCTGGAAGCGATTGCCGGTAGCTATTTTATTTATAGAAAAAAACCAAGAGAGTTTGTTTCAGTAAGGCGTACTCAATTAGCACCTTTTAGTCGAACTCCTTCTAATGTTACTCAATTGCGCCTTAATCAAATGTTAGGTGCATTAAATAAAGCAAATGAAGTGACAAGGTTAAGGCGAGAAATAAACTAATTTTTATTTAATATCAGAAAATATGGGGAGTATAAACTTCATTTAGTCAATAATGATAAATGGAAAAAGGGATAGAAACCTTGGCTAGTAATTGTGGTTAAGCAAGTTAAATGCGTCGAGTGAGAAAGGTTATTTAACCCATCTATAGCATCTACTTATTATATGCGTTAGATTCGAGTTCGTGTGTTTCTAATTACCATTGAGGTTCTTATGTTCAGTCAACGTCCCGTTAAACCCGCAAAAACCATTGATAATGTATATGGCAGTGCTTTTTATCACCTTGAAGCGAAAGACAGAACCATTGATGAGTTAAGAAAAAAACTTGTAGCTAAGACGGATAATCAAGAGTGGATTGATACCGTACTTGAAGATCTCATCGGGCGTGGTTATTTAAAATCAGATAAAAACTTTGCGATTAACTTTGTAGAAATGGCATTTAGTGGCGAGAAAGGCAGTCAGTTTATTTTGTCGAAGTTAAGAGAGAAAGGGATTAATGAATCGGTAATCAATGAGGCTATTTCATACGTTGCTAATCGTGATGAAGTGTGCGAGATAGCATTACTTAATAATCGTTTGGCTAATATGAATTTAGACTCATTATCGAATGATAAATTATATGCAACGTTAACCAAATATGGTTTTAAATCATCAGACGTTCGAGAAGCAATGAAATCTCATCCAATAGCTTCAGCTTTGCCTTCTAAAATGCAAATTAAAGCCGATAAAGCAGATATCGTAAAAGAGATTGAAAAATTAGCTCGTAAGCTAAAAGGTAAGTCGGTTATTAAGCGAGAGCTAAAGCAGAAACTGATCGATATATCTAATTTTGATGAAGAAATTGAAAAACTAGAGATGGACGGTTCGATTGATTTTTATGAAAACTGCCAAGCAAGATTAGATAAAAAACGCTTTGATTTAAGTAATTCAAAAGATAAAAGCAAAGCGTATGCATATTTGTATTCTCATGGTTTTAGTTCAGATGAAATCAAAGAGACATTGTCTAATTAAACCATTGATATCAGAGTCATTATAGGGAACTATGACGGTATGTTCTTCAATAGGTAATTAACGATAAAATAAAGATTTATTTCAATGGCAGTAAATGATGTTGTTTTTTACATTGAAAGTAAACGGGTTCAATAATGGGTATTTTTTTGTTCCATGTAGATAGCGTCTTTAATGAGATATGCCCATTTCGTTTATGTGTATTTGTTATGGTTTTAAACGAATAAATACGCAATGTATCCATGTTACTCACCTATGGATTGCCCCACAGCAATATTATATAGTTATCGCTTTGGGGGCATTGATTACATTTGATCAATGATAAAAACTAAGGATGTGGCGATCAATTAAAAGTGTATTTATAAGTGATACCAAAGCGTTTTTCTTGCCCATAGTTATTATCAATCATGTATGTAAATGTACTTAGAGTTTGTTTCTCTGCAATTTTGTAACTTAGCCCTCCAAATAGCCACCATGCATCGTAATCATTCGTTCCTTTTCCTGCTCCTGTAGCCATTATTAAGGTGAATTTTTGAGTTAATGGTTTTAAGGCAAAAGCACCGACATATCCACTTTGATTGTTGGCCGATACCATCATGAACGTGTCATCAAAAGTTGGGGTTGCTTCATAGCATTTACTCATTGATGAGTTAGTATCACAAACTTCTTCACCATCATTATAGTTATAGCCAATAGTAGGAAATATTTGAATGCCTAATGGTTCAAACCCAAAGTAACTTAGTGGTATGAAGGTGCCAACACTGTAATTTGTTTGGGTATTACCATTATCGAATTCATTTTTACCAAAGTTAAAATTGACGATCCCTAGGTCAAATAACCATGAACCACCAATGCGCCACTCACTGCCATCATCATTGATTCTCACATTGATTTTTTTAACAGGGTCAAAGGCTATCGACCCCGTTAATGACCAACTATTACTATTGGTATCGTAATTATCGCTATAAGTTACACCTAATTCAGTGACGACACGGGTTGGGTCATCAGGGAGTTTTTTAGTATTCGTTTTTATTGTGCTTGCTGCGTGAGATACGGATGAAGATAAAAGAGACAGCAAAATAAGATGTTTAATATTCATTATGTAGCCTGATAAAGTTGAAGATTAAATCAAAAAACCTACAAGGCATGGATAAGCCATGTAGGTTTAAAGTGATATTTAGACGATATTTATTTACTCTTTCTTTGGATTAAACTTCTCCCTTAATGTTTGCATAGCAACAAAGAATACCGGAGTAAATATTGTGCCGACTAAGGTCGATAAAATCATGCCGCCAAATACGGCATAGCCCAATGAATGACGAGATTCAGCCCCCGCACCAGAAGCAATGACAAGAGGGAATACGCCCCAGATAAAGGCAAATGCAGTCATTTGTACTGCTCTGAAACGTAATCGGGCTGCTTCTTTTGCCGCGTCAATAATTGAGTACCCCTTTTCTTCACGTAATACCTTGGCAAATTCTACAATCAATATGGCGACCTTGGCCGACATCCCGATGAGAATAATAATGCCTATTTGAACGTATAAATCGAACGGCTGACCAAGAGCAAATAGAGTTGCTATTGCACCGAGTATTGCAATGGGTACAGCCATCATTACTGCTGTTGGAATACTCCAACTTTCGTATTGGGCAACTAAGAACAGATAAGTAAATAATAATGATAAGGCAAATGCGATAGGTGCAGCGTTACCGGCTTCTTGCTCTTGATATGTCATGCCTGACCATTCGTAGGAATACCCTTTTTGTAATTCATTCTCTGCTAATTTTTCAATGGCATTAACGACATCACCAGAACTGTAACCTGGTGCAGGAACGCCATTGATTGTTGCAGAGCCGAATAGGTTGTAGTTCATTAGTGAATCAGGCCCAAAGATAGGTTTGATTTTGACTAATGTTCCTAACGAGACCATTTTTCCAGTATTACTTCTTACATAAAGGTTATTGATGTCATCAGTGCTGTCTCGATATTCTTGTTCTGCTTGTACTTTTACTTGAAAAGAACGTCCGTAAATATTGAAATCAGAGATGTATGCACCACCTAGTTGCGCTTGAAGCGTTTGGAATATATCACTCAAAGGTATCCCCATTGAAATGGCTTTATCGCGATCAACATCAATGAAGCGCTGCGGTACATTTGCTCTAAAAATAGAAAAGGCACGGGCGACTTCTGGTAGTTGGTTTATTTTAGCGACAAAATCTTGAGTAGTGCGTGCGAGTTCTTGAGGTGTTCGACCTAAATTATCTTCCAGAACAAAGTTGAACCCATCGACAGACCCCATTCCACGTATTGCGGGGGTTGAAAAGACCAATGCATTAGCATTAGGTATTGAATTCAACATTTGACGAACTTTATTCATCAAGGCTTGTTGATGCCGTGCCGGATCCTTACGTTGGTCCCAATTATCTAGTTTGATAATAAGCATTCCTGCATTTGGTATTGCCGACATGTTGATCAAAGAAAAACCACTGACAGAGACTACATCTTCTACACCTTCAATCTTTAATAGGTCTCGTGTGTAATCTTGTAGAATTGGAATCGTTCGTTGCAATGATGCCGAATCAGGAAGGCGCATTTCTACCATAAATGCACCTTTATCTTCATTTGGTACAAATGCGGTAGGAACGGTGCTAAAGGTGTAAGCTAAAGTACCAATTAGAGCCATATATACAATGCTTGATAGGAATAAGCGTTTACTCATTATTCCTACAAGAGATTGGTATTTCTTTGTTAATGCTTCAAAACCTCGGTTAAAGACACGAAGTAGAGCGACTGGCTCACTGTGTTTATCCGTTAAAATTAAACCACATAATGCAGGAGATAGAGTTAGTGCATTAATGGCTGAAATTAATACCGACACACAGATCGTAACCGCAAACTGATTGAACATTTTACCTGATATACCAGGCAAGAGAGCGACAGGAACAAATACCGCCAACAAGATTAACGTGGTTGCAAGTACTGGCCCAGTAACTTCTTTCATTGCTTCAATAGTAGCAGGGATCGGCTTCATGTGTTTTTCATGAATGATACGTTCTACATTTTCGACCACAATGATCGCGTCATCCACTACAATCCCGATAGCGAGTATTAAGCCAAAGAGTGAGATTGTATTTATCGTCATTCCCATCATGTTCATTACCGCAAAGGTTGCAATAATCGAAACTGGAATCGCGATAATCGGGATAGCAGTAGCGCGTAAGTTTTGTAAAAAAACGTAGACGACAAGGGCAACGAGTAGCGCCGCAATAATGAGAGTTTCATACACTTCATCAATAGAGGCTTCTACGTATTCGGTAGAGTCATACGCAATGTTATATTCCAAATCATTCGGAAATGTTTTGCTGTATTGCTTCATTGCAGCTTTAACTTTGCTCATAGCATCTAGAGCATTTGCAGTGGGTAATTGGTATAACGCCATTACCGCTGCTGGTTGGTTATTCAGTTGCCCGTCGGCTTCATACCCCTGTGCTCCAAGTTCGATACGAGCAACATCAGACAATCGAATGATCGAGCCATCTTTGTTTGCTCTGATCACGATACCACCAAACTCAGCAGTCGTACTCAAACGTCCTTTTGTTTGCAATACGTATTGATTTTGTTGTTGATCAGGTGCTGGCATTCCTCCAATTTTCCCAGCGGCAACTTGGATGTTTTGGGATTTAATGGCTCCGATAACATCGGTAGAGGTCAGGTTTAACGTACTCATCTTATTAGGGTTCAGCCAGATACGCATTGAGTAAGACTTCTTACCTAGTAACGTAATATCACTCATGCCTTCAAGCCGTTTTAGGCGTTCAACCAAATTAAGATCGGCATAATTCGACAGATAAATACTGTCATAAGTCCCTTTTGGTGAGCTTAACGTCACAACACCCAGGATATCCGACGATTTTTTACGAACCGTTACACCAATTTGTTTCACTTCTGGCGGTAAGGTTGATGTTGCTTGAGAGACTAAGTTATTGACTCGAACCTGTGCCATATCGCCATCAGCACCAATACGAAAATACACACGCAAGCTATAGCTGCCATCATTACCAATGTTCGACGACATATAAATCATGTCTTCTACGCCATTAATTTTGGATTCTAAGGGTTGAGCAACCGTCTTTTTAACTACGCTTGCATTCGCCCCTGGGTATACGGTATTAACAATAATAACTGTTGGTGAAATTGCTGGGTATTCTGCAATAGGTAAAATCTTCAAGGCAATTAAGCCCATTAACGTCATGACGAGTGAGATTACCAATGCAAACTTAGGTCGATAGATGAAAAATTTACTTAACATAATAGATATCCTAATTTTGCATTATTCTGCCGAAGGTAATTCTTCAACTTGTATGCCTGAACGGATTTTTTGTAGACCTTCAGTTACGATGCGGTCTCCTTCATTTAATCCTGAAATTACTGCTTTATTGGTACCATAAGCTTGGCCGAGAATGACGTATCGTTGTTCAATGATACTCGTATCATTAATTTGCATGACGTAGTCCCCAGCTTGATCTTGCTGAATGGAAGATTGAGGGATCAATAAACCATTAACCGTGCGTTCTTTTAAGCTAATTTTGATTTTCCCAAATTCTCCAGGCATCAACCCATAATCGGTATTATCAAAAATAGCTTGAACGTGGATAGATCCGGTAGAAGGGTCGATTTTATTGCCAACAGCAGAGATCTTTCCATTTTTAGCATAAAGAGAACCATCAGATAGCGTTAAGCGAATATCAAGATTAAGTTTCTTTTTCTTATTTCTTACAATGTCGATAGCATTACGAATACGACGATAAATCTTCTCATCGACATTAAAATCAAAGTTCATCACATCGACTTTTGTTAATGAAACCAAGCTGTTTTTCATTGTTGAACTTGGTGGCAATAAAGCCGTCACTTGCTCTCCAATTTTGTAGCGAGAAAATCCAAGACGACCGGAGAAAGGAGCGTAGATACGAGTGAATTCCAAATCGAGTTGAGCGGATTTTAAAGCTGCTTTTTTTTCTGAGATATCAGCTTTTGCTGATGTGTAATTAGCGATGGCTGAGTCATATTGCTGGGCACTAATGCTTTTATCTTTTATTAATTGTTCGGCGCGTTTTGCATTGCTAGATGTCATCTTTAAAGTCGCTTTGGCTTTTTCTAAAGAGGCTTCTGCAGAGTTAACGGTTGCATGAAACTGACGGGAATCAATTTCATACAAGAGTGCGCCTTTTTTTACAAAGTCACCATCGTTAAAATGAATGGCTTTAAGTTCTCCGCCAACGCGAGGAATAATTTCAACACTGCTTGCTGATGAAGTTCGGCCAATAAACTCCAAGTGTGGGGTAATCGGTTGTGATTGAATTACAAGTGACTTCACTTTAGGGAGTGAAGCGGTGACTGCTGTAGGTGCTTTCTCTTGATTACAGCCGCTTAGAAACACAGAACTAAGCAGGCCAATAATAAAAGAATTGGTTATTATTTTTTTCATGAGAACATCTCAGGTTGAATGAAAGATACATTTGGTTACATTTAAACCTTACAATTTACAATGTTATAAATAAGTTCAATTATTGAGTAGTGGGAGATAGCCCACGGGGATTTAATAACGTTTTTTTAGCTTTGATAATTCATTGATAAATATTTTTATATAATATTTATGTTTAATAATTTTCCTGTAAATCTGGAACTTAGCGATATTTCTGTTTTATAACTATTTCTTTATCTTGAACCATAATTGCCACAGTTTACGGGGAGGTAAGGTTGATTGTTGTAGTGTTTCACTATTTTTTAACCACTTTTTTTGATTATTTGTTTGGTATTTTTTCAGTTCAAGTAAATCTGTTTTATTAAATAATCGGCGGTAGAGATAAAGGCGTATTTGAGGGTATGAGTGGGATTTAATGGATTGTAAAAATACGAACCAATCAGGGTAAGGGTGTGATTTATAGTAGTGAGTGATCTTCTTAATGAAGTCAAAACAAGTGATGGTAATTAGAGTAATTAACACCAATATTTTCCAATATGCGATCAGCCATGATGATAGTGTGTGTTTAACTCGTATCGTTTTCCCTTCTAATATTAATTTTTCAGATTGTTGTGTCATGGTGTTCCAAAATGGAATCGTAATACTTGGCAAGGTGACTTCTCCACCAGTTTGTAGAACATAAGTTTCAGACTCTTTTTTCTGCGCGGTATGCTCACCTCTATTGTTGATGTCTTTGAGTTGAATTGGGTCGGTATAACGCAGAATAGCTTTATTTTGTATAGCAGGAAGGAGTGGTGGTAATAACATTGCTAGAGAATCGGGCACTTTTAATGTGATGGTTCGAGTTATTGCATCACCCACGGTTAATGTTGATGCTCCAATATCCACGTTAGTTTTTTGGGCTGTTGAAGCCTGCCAATCTTGGGTTAGTGCTGCTTCTGGTGCAATAATCCATTCATCTGGATGAGTCATTTTTGCCGTTGGGCGCTGAACTGAAAAGCGATGTTGGGAGGTAAATAATACGCCTTGCACACTTTTCCCTGTAGCTACCGAAACGGTAATTTTGATCCCGATAGATGGCACGATAAATTGCCCTGATTGCTGAGCAAAAAGAGGAATCTCCCAACGTTGATGAGACCAAGTTTGTTCACCTTCCATCTGGCTATAATTGGTTGCTTGTAAATTACGTTGTTGAGCAATAAGGTTTGGGATTGAAATGGTTTCAATTACGGTTCCATCAGTAAACCAACGAGGCGTCGCAATATCAATAGTCAGAATAACAGGTTGGTTAATAGCAATAACGGTTGGTCTTTTCTTATCTAAGTTTGTGCTTTCCGAGCTTAGCCAACTAGTAAGCGTAATTTTATTATTGTTTATCAATTCTTGCATTGTCGGTACTGGTTCTTCTTTGGCATAAAGAGAAAAACTGGTTACGAAAAGCATAAGTAAAAGTAAAAGAGATGCGTGTGCTCGGTGCATTATTCATTTCCTTTTTTAGAAAGCGTTTGTAAGTGGAATTTGTTTTGTAAAAAGTATTTAGGATCAGCTTCTACTCGACGTAACCACTTATCCGCTATTTTCTCATTAGCCAAGATTTGCTCCGCTGAGAGTGTTTGTTTCTTTATTTGTGATTGAAGAACTTGTTCATCGGCACCATCAGCGGTTTGAGGTTCGTTTTCTGGCAGTTCTTGCGATTGTTCAAGTTCACCTGTGTTGGCTTGGCTTTCACTTAAACGGTTAATCTCATCAATCATATTTTGTATCAGATTAAGGTTATGTTTAGCAGGCTTG
The DNA here is from genome assembly GCF_002954715.1 of Aliivibrio sifiae. GTDB lineage: Bacteria > Pseudomonadota > Gammaproteobacteria > Enterobacterales > Vibrionaceae > Aliivibrio > Aliivibrio sifiae. The sequence continues at coordinate 357,646 of NZ_MSCP01000002.1, forward strand.
TTGTTTGGATAGCGCTTCACAATGGAGCTAAGTAAATCCCGAGCAGCAATATACTCTCTCTGTCTGGCAAGTGAATTCGCGGTATTAAATAATAAAACCTCGATGTTCGAATCTTCTTTAGCCTCTTGGTGATTATTTGTTTGCTGGGTGTTTTCTAATGCAGTTTGAAGATCAGGGACCCCTGCCATAAATGCGGCATAAGCTTGTTGATATTCTGCCGCATAATAAAATGCGACGCCTTTATGCAATGGGTCTTGATAATGCTGTGCTGCTTTAGCGTAGTTATTTTTATTGAAATACCATTGACCTTGTTGGTCTGGGGTTAACCATAAATCCATCCACCATTGTGTGGTCTTTTCCCATAAGTTCAATGTTGTTACTTGTTGTGAAGGGCTGCTTGTAGATTTATTAGACACCATTTTTGCCATACTCATTGGTGAATAAAGACTAATACTGCTGACTAATACAAAAGCCATACACCATTGAACTAACCATCCGCGCCTAAACCATAACGACATTAACAACAGAACGGGAATGAGCAGATAATAACCAAGATCTTCCCACGGCATTACAGAGTCATTACTTAACTGCATATGACGTTTTATTTGATTATTTAGCCAAGTCACATCGCTGTTATCAATGCTCAATTGAGTGATTTTTCCATGGCTCAATCGACTTAACTCGTTAAGAGAGTCAATATTGAGGGGAAAATTACTTGGTCTATTGGTGTCACCTATCGCAAGAATGAGCAGTTGATTAAATGAATGAGTAAAATAGTCTTTGAACCCTTGATTATCTTTTGTTGTTACGCCATCGGTTATTAATATAACGGTGCCAGAAGTATTGGATTGGGAAGAAGATAATTCCTTCAATTGTTGCTTTATTAATGGCAGTGTTTTGTATGCGGATTTTCCTTCAATTGGCATTATTTCAGGACTTATCGCAGCAAGATAAGGCACAAAGACAGCAGAATCCTGCGTTAATGGCATCGCAAGGTGTGCTGTGCCTGAATAGACGATTAGGCCTGTTTTCCCGCCTTCTCGCAGGGTTAATAAATCCTGTATTTTTTGTTTTGCTCTTGATAAACGGCTTGGTGCAACATCTTTCTCAAGCATTGAAGTGCTAGCATCTAAAACAATCAATAAAGGCGCTTTATCTTCACCAAAGGGAGACGGTTCTTTTTGCCATGTAGGACCCGCACAAATAATAATAGTAAAGCTCATGACAACGGTTAATAGTTTTAGAGGTAGCTGTTTTTTCCAACCGTCATCACCGATTAATAATGCGTTTTGCAAATGTGGTGGCAGTTGATTCTGTCGGCTACTTAATGTGTCTTGTCGCCATTTTAGGTAAATAATTACAGCTAATGGCAACAATGACACTAGCCATAATGGGCGAATGAAATGAAATTGAGTGATTATTTGGCTGAGTAAAGGCCAACGGGTTAATTGCAGATCAAGCATGGCGATCCCCTTTGGATTGAACGTGAGTTTGCCATGTGCGTTTACACGATATAAATCCAAAGAAGAACAGGTGCAATAACAAGAGCAACATCATAGGATATTGATGAATACTTTGCTTTGGTCTGTAAGTTGTACTTTGATAAAGCTGAGGTTCTAATTTACCAATTTCACGGTATGCTTTAGTTAATTCATCTTTGTTCAGTGCCTGAAATGCCTGACCGCCAGATGCATTAGCAACAGTATTAATAGTATCCATATCAAGGGCTTGCTCTCCTATAGTTTGTGGGTCACCAACAGCTATCATATGAAGTCGAACGCCTTTTGCTTTTGCAACTTTTGCTGCATCAAGTGGAGGAACGTAACTGTCTGTATCATTGCCATCGGTGAGGATGATCGCGACTTTCTCACGAGGTGCGTTGTGTATAAGTTGTTGTGGGATATCACTGTCTTCAAAGCGCTTTATGGTTAAGCCAATCGCATCACCAAGGTGAGTACTTTGACCTGCCATTTCTACACGTGTTTGATTAAGTAAATCGAGCCAAACATCGTGATCGGCGGTAAATGGTGTTTGCAAAAAAGCAGCATCACCAAACAGAATTAAACCAAGGCGATCACCTTTACGAGTTTCTGCGAATTCAGTTAAAACTTCTTTCACGGCATCCAATCTGCTGATCTTTTTGCCATTTTTTGAAGTGAAGTCTTTTTCTGCCATTGAGCCTGATAAATCGACCACGACCATGACATCTCGTCCAATTTGCTCGCGTGTTTGAGGTGCACCTAATAGTGTTGGTTTGGTTAATGCGATTAGGATGAGTAACCATGAGAGAATTAATAGTCCTCGTTGCCATTTTGTTGGTGTTAAACGACTTGCTCCATCAGAGATTGGAATGTCGAGAGCATCAATCAATACCGGAAAGAAAGGGACTTTAATGGCTTGTTGTTTTGTTCTATAAGATGGTGCAATACGTGAAATCAATAAAGGGAGTGGTAATAGCCATAACCACATTGGATACACTAATTCGATATTAGAAAGTGAAACATTAATCATTATTTTTCACTCCATCATTATTTTGGGTGTCGTTAACCACTGAATGATGAGTAATCCAGCCTTTAAATTGATTAATTAGAACAAGAACTTGCTCAGGAACGAGAGTGCATTCCGCTTCTGGTTGCCAGATCTCGTTAAAAGCCCGCTTGGTTAATACGGAATGAAAATGAATGCAGTTATTGGTTTTTGTTGATATTAAGAACAGTAATAAGTCGTCTCCTGATTTTGAGGCATTCTTAGGGTCTAAATAAATAGCTACTGACTTTATTAAATGGAACAGTTCACATATTGCTTGATATGGTCGTTCGCTATTGATGACATCAAGCGCTTGAAGTGCTTGTCGACGATAACGGTTGGCGTGGTAGTGCTTTACTGCACGATAAATTAAAAATACGGTCAGTGCCGCTAATAAGAAAAAGAGTATTTTCCAGCCCATTGTTTGAGGTTGCCAAGAAATCGAATTTGGTACAGAAATATCAATGAGTCCTTTTAAAATATAAGAACTTGGGGGAGTATGAGTTGTCATTATTTACTTCTCAACAAGTGACAAAACTGAGCAATGTGAGTTCCAGAAGTGGAAACATCCATAAACGGTAACCCTTTCATCGCCATTAAATGACGTAAGGAGTCACAGCGTTTTTGGTTATGACTCTCAAGGCTTTGGCTTACTTTTACGAGGTCTCTTTTTTTGTCTAAATTGATTTGATGCGTCCCATTACTCAGTACCCATTTTGATGTTGAGCTGACATCTAATGATTTTTCCATCGGGTCACTGATTAAAATGCTTAATACATCATTATTTTTCTGAAGATGTTTCAGCAATAAGGTGTCTTTTTCATTCATGTTCATCCAATCACTAAAGATAATAATGACGCTATCTTTGAGTTTTCTTCGATTAAGCTCATGAAGAGCGTCAGATAAAGAAATAGGGTGGGGACTATTTGTTTTTGCGCTTAATTGCTGGTTAGCGAAAGCAAGCTGTTTGAGATAATGTAATACATCAGCCTGACTGCGTTTTGGTGACATCCATTGTGTATTGTCGTCTTTAATTAGAAACAGCCCCACACGGTCACTCTCTTTAATTACACGCCATGCACATAAGCTCGCAAGTTCTGCCGCAACAACGGATTTCATGGTATTAACGGAAGAGAAAAACATGGTTGAACGCTGATCAACACAAAGAATAATATTGTGATCTTTTTCTTCTGTGTAAGACCTTACATGAGGTTTACCTGTTCTTAAGGTGACCTTCCAATCGAGGTTGCGAATATCATCCCCAATGTGATAATGACGCAGTTCTTCAAAGTTTAACCCTCTACCACGATAGCCTGAGAGGTGACGACCAGAGAGTAAACGGCTGGTTTTTAAATGAGGAAATAACGAGAATCCATTGATATGAGCTTGCACTTTAACAAGCTGAGAGTGTTCGCAATGGATCCTAGGATCTATAGTTTGATTTGATGAGGTTTTTTTTATTAAATCCATCAGGATTAACCAATAGCAACGGTGTTTAAGAGTATTGCTACAATATCTTGTGTAGATATACCATCAGCCAGAGCATCATAGCTTAAGCTAATACGGTGGCCTAACACAGAATGAGCAACCGCTCTAATATCATCGGGAAGTACATGTTCTCTGTTTTCTAACCAAGCGTGGGCACGAGCACATTTGTCTAATGCGATAGAAGCTCGAGGGCTAGCACCAACGTCTATCCATTGTGATAATTGAGTATGTGGGTAACGCTCAGGGTGGCGAGTTGCCATAATTAAAGCGACGATATAGTTTTCTGCAATGTCAGAAACATGTATCAAAGGCAGCTCTTTTCGTCCTTCTAAAATAGCTCTTGGATCAATCGTTACGGTTTCTTTTTGTAATTTATTTACTTGCTCACTTTCTTCATAGCGAACTAAACGAATGATTTCTTTTTCGGCTTCATCATCGGGATAACTCACACTTACTTTCATCATAAAGCGGTCCATTTGTGCTTCTGGTAATGGGTAAGTTCCTTCTTGCTCTACTGGGTTTTGTGTTGCGAGTACCATAAAGAGTTCAGGCAAGGTATGGGTGGTATCACTGACTGTGATAGTGCCTTCTGCCATGGCTTCGAGTAATGCGGCTTGTACCTTTGCTGGAGCACGGTTTATTTCATCGGCCAAAACGATGCTGTTAAAAATAGGTCCTGCTTGAAAATGCAATTGAGGTTTGCCATTTATCTCTTGATAAACCTCAGTACCCGTTACATCAGAAGGCAGTAGATCTGGAGTGAATTGAATTCGACCAAACGACGCATTTAATGCATGTGCTAGCGTTTTAATTGAGCGTGTTTTTGCCGTTCCTGGTAAGCCTTCAAGTAGGACGTGACCATTGGTTAACAAACCGATAATCAGAGATTTAACGACATGAGGTTGGCCAACAACCGATTGGTTTACATGATTTATTAATTTGGCAACTGCATCTTGAGCTTTGTGCATAGTGACTCCAGAAGTATTCATATATTTATTAGTTAAGTGCGTCTTGCTGCTTTTTTAATAAAACAGATAATCCGGTAAGCATAGGGAGGCTTTCATCGAAGAAGGCGCGAATGCCACTGCACAAATAGTTCAATCCAAGTTCACCATCAGGAGATTTTATTAGTCGATTTTTAGGACACTCTCCCCAACATAAATTTAAGTATGGGCAGGCTTTGCAGTAAGCAGGAAGACTGTCTCTTTTCGCCATTCCAAAACCATGTTGTCGGATTGAAAAAGCAAGTTCGTTTAAGCCACGTTCGTTGACATTACCAAGTTTATATTCAGGGTATACGTAATGATCACAGCTAAACACATCACCATTGTGTTCCATTGCTAGGCCTTTACCGCAGAACTCGGCAGTCACACACAGTTGAGATTCTTTACCCATTACCTGAGCAACTGCGGTTTCAAATAAGTTAACTAACACACGACCTAAATCATTATTAACCCACTCCACAAATACGGTATTTAAAAAGTAGCCCCAGTCATCCGGATCGACAGACCAATCAGTGACGATTGACATTGGGTGTCCGGGTTTAGTCAAATCACTGCCTTTTTCTGGTGTCATTGATTCGTTCCAAAACTGAGGAGCAGTAGTGGCAAAATCTTTGGCTTCAACACAAGGTGTGAACTGAATGTAAGTAGCACCAAGCTCTTTTGTTAAGAATCGATAAACTTCGAGTGGGTGTTTTACGTTATGGCGGTTAACGACAACAAGGGCATTAAAAGGGATTTGATAATCTTGCAGGCGCTCAACCGCCGCCATTACTAAATGAAAAGTAGGTTTACCACTTCGAGTCACACGATACTTATCGTGCAACTCTCTTGGTCCATCAATTGATAAACCAACTAGAAATCCGTTATCTTTTAAAAATTGGCACCATTCGTCATTCAATAAAATGCCATTGGTTTGTAAATCGTTTTCAATTTTTACGCCTTTAGGGCAGTGCTTTTGTTGCAGTTGAACGACTTTTCTGAAGTAATCGACACCTAATAAGGTTGGTTCTCCTCCTTGCCATGAGAAGACAATCTCATTGCTGTCTTGACTCTCAATATAACTCTTTATAAAGGCTTCTAAGGTCGCGTTATCCATTACGGGTTGTTTTGGTTGGTGAAGCAACTCATCCTTATGAAGATAAAAGCAATATTGGCAATCAAGGTTACATTTTGAACCGCCGGGTTTAGACATTACGTGAAATCGACGTTGATAGTCTGTGTTTTTTGTTGCTGTTTTTAATGGAACAACGTCTAAGAACGTTGAATTTTTTACAGAAGAATAAGACATAGAATCACTTATATATTAAAAAGAGAGTGGCTCTGAAATGAGCCACTGCACATTACAAATCATTAATTAAAAATGATTAATCTTCTTTTGGAACAAAACTACCGGCTTTCATGCGAGGCGGGAATTTTTCAAAAGACTTATAGATCTTGGCTGCTTCACGTTTCGCTATTGCTAAAACATAAGAGCGGTCATACATCCATTTGTCATAACCCATACCGCCGTCACCACGTTCTAGTGGATCGACTTTTAAGTCAAAGATCAGCGGTACGCGAAGTTTTGTAAATGGATATCTCCATACATCTAGTCCTGTTTCATGTTCTTGGATCATGAAGTGGAACTTCCAACGATCATAACGAATAGCTAATAGGTCACCATCATCACTCCAATAAGCAAACTCTTTACGAGCACTTTCATCTGTTTTACCAGTGATCATTGGTAGTTGGTTATAGCCATCTAGATGAACGTTGTATTTTTTTCCTTGGATACGTTCGCCCTTTAGAAGGTCTTGTTTAACGTGATTATTACCGGCTGCTGCAAGCAGTGTTGGCATCCAATCTTCTAGAGACATCATGCCATTAATGTTTTTGCCTTTAGGGATATGGTTTGGCCATTTAACCATTGCTGGTACACGGAAGCCGCCTTCCCAACCTGTATTTTTCTCACTACGGAATGGCGTCATTGCAGCATCCGGCCATGTTGCTATCATTGGGCCATTATCGGTGGTGTAAATAACAATCGTGTTATCTTCAATACCAAGGTCTTTGATTTGTTTTAGTACTTGGCCAACTTGTTCATCGTGTTGAACCATACCATCTGCATAATCGCCTAAACCCGTTTTGCCACGAGCTTTTCCATCAATATGAGTATTGTTATGCATGCGAGTGGTGTTAATCCAAGTAAAGAACGGTTTATCTGCTTTTACTTGTTTTTCAATAAAGGTTGAAGCGACACCTAATACTTCAGTATCGATTGTTTCCATACGTTTTTTAGTTAATGGGCCCGTATCTTCAATCTTGCCGTCAGCCGAAGATTTAATAACACCACGAGGACCATATTGTTTACGGAATTCAGGATCTTTAGGGTAATCGACATTTTCTGGTTCTTCTTCAGCATTTAGGTGATATAAATTACCGAAGAACTCATCAAAACCATGATTTGTAGGAAGCATATCATCACGATCGCCTAAGTGATTTTTACCAAATTGCCCCGTTGCATAACCAAGATCTTTTAATAATGTAGCGATAGTTGGATCTTTTTCACTAATGCCTTCCGGTGCACCAGGCATACCAACTTTTGATAGGCCTGTTCGTTTTGGCATTTGACCTGTGATGAAGGCAGAACGACCTGCTGTTGAACTTTGTTGTGCATAGAAGTTAGTAAACTTCACACCGTCTTTTGCAATACTATCGATATTTGGTGTTGAGTATCCCAACATATCTTGGTTGTAAGCACTGATGTTCCAGTAACCCACGTCATCACCAAAAATAACGACGATGTTAGGTTTATCTGCCGCATGAGCGACCGCTGATGCAGCACCAAGAGCAAGTGTGCACGCGTTAAGTGCGAACTTCTTGGCGTTAATTTTTTTTACGTTCATAAAATCTCCATAAAATGTAGAGTACGTTTAATTAAAAATGGTATTGCGATTAAAATTGGTAGTTGTATTCGATGCGATGATCGCCTTTGGATATGTCGGTATATTCATTCCAATTAGCAAAGTAACGAATGTTTGATCTCGCATTGATTTGATAAGAAATAGCGAATTCATGGGTTAAAATATCGCTATTGCCTTCACCATAAGCGTCTTCTTTATAGGTATCTGATCCAGAAAGTGCTGACATGTACATAGGGTTGTAGTTAATCCAGATTTTGTCTGTTAGCTGCGCTTTCGCGTACATACCAACAAGAGCAAAAGTCCCCGGAATGCTATAGCCAGTTACACCGTTTTGATCGTTTTGGACTGTAATTCCTGCGCCAGCAAGTGGGAAGAAACTGAACATTCCGAGTTGTGGTAAAGCTTGTATGATGCTGTAAGAACTAGAGAGAGTTTCCGTCTCAATGTCATAAGACATATCAATTTGATGCCCACTGCCACTCTTCATGTTTGCGCTAAAGTTACGAAAACGGAATGAGTCGATAGAGTCATCAACCGATGGATAGTGGTCGGGGTCTCTAAGGTTTAGCAGCTCTCCGCCTATGCCTTTTATTTCAATGATATTCATTGCTGCTGTGTCAGCATTACCTGTGTCATAGGTTTGACCTACTTTAAGGTTGATGCCTTTGTCTGTGATCCCCAAACCGGCTTGGGTATAAACCGCTAGAGGATCTGACATATCTTGTGGTGTTTCTTCAGCAATACATGACAATGAAAATAGAGGAAGCGAAATCAGTAAAAGTGTTTTTTTCATTATTTGCTCTTTTATTTATCTTAATGAGTTAACGCACAGTATTGTTATTGAGTAAGTGCGCAGTAAATATACCAGTGGTAAAGTATCGATAAATAAGGTCAACTTATGCTGTTACCAAAATTCAATTTATGAATGGTGTTGATTTTGGTGCTTATTAGCCCTAAGTGAGTATTAATAAAGTAATGGATTTAAATTTAGTTCGTACATTTATGGCGGTATACCAATGCCAGTCGTACACCAAGGCATCAGAGTTATTGGAATTAACCCAACCTGCTGTGAGCGCAGCGATTAGGCGTCTTGAAACTGAGATTGATAAGCAATTATTTATCAAAAAAGGACGGGGAATAGAGGCGACGTCTAAAGCGCATGCTTTAGCGAACAAATTTCAGTTTGCTTTGGATACGATTAATGATGCGGTGAATGAGAAAAATACATTATCAGTTTATTGTGCGGAAATTATTCTTCATGCATTAGTAGGAATGGAACAAATCGATTTCTCCGAATCACCTCGAAGCCAATCGATGATGTTTGAACACCTTAGAGAACAAAAAGTAGATCTGGTACTAGACGTTGTTACGATAAAAGATTCTGCGTTCATTATTGAAGATGTATACACCGAACCCTTAGTTGTTGTTTGTGCAAAAGATCATCCTCGAATTCAAGAACAGTTAACGAAAGAAGATTATTATCGTGAATCACATGTGATTTACTCAGGACGTTGGCAGGGGCTTAATGGATTTGAACAAATTGCGCAAGAGCCAGTAAAAGAGCGGAAAATAGCACTTAGTGTTTCTTCATTATCAAGCGTAATAATGTTCGTTTCTCATGGTGAATCGCTAGGATTGGTTTCTCAATCATTTGCAAAACGTTGGCAACAGCAGTTAGATTTAGCGATTTATCCTTGTCCTGTAAATTTGCATTTGGCTAACTATAAATTTATTTATCATAAGCGCTATATTAATGATCCTCAGCACAAGAAAGTGAGGCAGCAAATTATGGATAGGTTGGGGAATAAAAAATCATTTGCAGATTGGATGGATATATAAAAAACCTGCAGCTGGGAGAGTAGCTGCAGGGTAAATTGGTATGCTTACAAAGAGTAAAAGAAGTAAATTTGCGATTTCATTCGAATGATAATACCGCGGATTACATCTAGAAATGCCATGAAGCCAATTGGTTTTTCACCAGAGATCCACGCTAAACCAACAGATCCAACAGGAATATCATAACCTTGATCTTCTTGCAGTTTTAAACGGACAAAGTGGTGTTTGTTATTAACGTTTAATCCTGTTGTTTGACGTACATTAGTTTCTCGACCAAGTAAATTAGCTTGAGCTTCACCAGTTGCTTCCACAATGCCTTCAACCTCGGCAATAAAGACTTTTCCCGGATAAACAGCACTTGAAAACTCCGCAGGGCGACCCACTTTAACGTTACGTATTGCTTGATGATTAACTCGCATTAGTACGTATTTTTCGTTGGTGTACATTTGCATACGAGGTACGGTCCCGACATATTGCCCTTCACGAAGAATAAAGTTAGTGACATAGCCATCTGCTGGTGCATAAACCTTGGTATTATCTAAATTCCACTGTGCTTGAGTTACGTTTTCTTGTGCGCTTGCTAGCTCACTTTCTTTTGCCTTTACGCCTAACTTGGCATTGTCTAAATCTAAAAGAGCTTTTTCATTAGCGAGTTTGGCTTTGTCTAGTTGAGCAACAGCACTGGCTACATCAATTTTACCAATAGAGACCAATGTACCTTGTTCATCAAGTGCACTTTGCGTAATGGTATTTTTGACTTTTCGGTTTTGATCTACGTAGCGTTTTAGAGTGATCTGTTTGTATTTTAAATCTTGTGTTTTAGCTTCGATTTGTTTTTGGCTTACCACAATATCACTTTCAGATGCGGTAATCGCTTGCTGTGCCAGTTTCACATTTTGCTTAGCGACTTCAAGAGCAACTTCGCTGGCTTCTTGTGATACATCAGCCTTTTTTAGCGCAATTTGATATAACTCATCATCAATCTCATACACTAGTTGTCCTTTCGTTACTTCTTGGTTCGGCTTTATATGAATGGCTTTCACTGTACCTTTAATTTGGGTACTTGCAGGACGAAGTTGAATATGTGGTGATTGAACAACAGAACCACCAGATAAATCCATAGGGGTGTAATTTAATAAACCCGCCCATACAAACAACAACCAAGAGCCGCCACCAATGTAAGCAAAACCTTGCGTGAACTTATTCCAAGGCATGCCTACCATTCGGAGTAGGTAAATAAATAAAGCCCATACCGCTAATCCCTCAAGCATTATGCTTCTCCTCTTGAGTTGATTTTGAGTGTGTTGTTTCAGCCATTATTGGCGTTTGTTCTTGTGAATGAGGTTGATGCCAAATATCTCTGATTTTGATTAATGCTTTCTCTGCATCCACAAAAGCACAAATGACCGCCAATACCCAAACCCAATGCCAGACAAATCCTATCCACGTGAGGGCAGTAATTAATCCAATTTGTTGGTGTTGTTTACTGTGTGCTTTGTTAATTGGTAATTCATGCAATTTCCAGAAACCATAAGCAAGCGCAATAATACTTCCGAGCATAACAACGCTTGCAACAACATGTAGCCCTAGATCCTGACCTGATCCAACAAAGGGCATACTGACTAAACTCATAAATGATTAACCTTCGAAAATAATGAAGGTTAAGCATGAGGTCTAATAGAGTATTGAGTCGATATTATAGGTTTGTTTATATCTATATTTAGTTTATTTTGATGTATTTAAATGTTTTTGTTTGGGGTGATTAATGTGTTTCTGTATTGAATAGGGGTCACACCATACATTCGTTTGAAAGCGACAGAAAAAGACGCTGTATTTTTATAACCAACCCGTTGGGCAATGTGTTGCATTGATAAGTCACTACTCATTAAGGCGATGGCTTCATCACAAATACTGTGGTGAACTATATCTGTAAATGAAATACTTTGATCTTGTAAGCGACGTTGCAAGGTTAATGGACGCATGCCCATTTTTTCAGCGACGAATTCAAGTGTAGGGTAACCAAAAAAAAGCGAGTATTTAGTTAACTCAAATACGATTTTTAAAATATCTTGGGGAAGGGGAATGAGCATATAACTCATGGCTTGTTCAACGGTAAATGCTTTTACTTGCGGGGTTGGTAGATTAAATTGTCTTGGGCAAGTAATGTCTTTTACGGGAAACCAAACTTGAGTGTTTGGGCTATTCCATACAATTGGACAGTTAAAAATGGCTTCTATTTCACCTAATGCGCCAAGAGGCCTTCCCGCTAAATGGATTGCTATCGGTTGATAATCATCCCCATGAAACAATTGAAGTAAACGTAAGAAAGATCCAGCGGCTAATATACTTTCATGAATACGAGCTTGAGGGATTAATGTTGGTGTGAGTATTCGCCACTTTGCTATCGAACCACTTAATAGCATATTAATTTGTACGCCTGATTGCAGTGCATTATGTACCGTATTCATGCGTTTTATTGCCATCCCTAAATTGGTAGAGCTTGCAAGCAGTTGTACAAAAGGACCAAATAATTTCAAGCTAGCTGATTGAGTTAGTTTTGCGGTATAGGTTGGGTCTTGAGTTAGGTGCTCAATCTTACAAAGTAGAGATTCTAGATCTCTTAATGGCATCAGTTTTAATTGATAGTCTAGTAAATGCGGTGGGATATTAAAATCAGAATGAGTTAAGCCATAATGCTTCATAGCATGATCAATCAGTACTTTTGCGATATGAACGCGAACAAGATAAGTTGCACTGAGCTTTGCCATGAATTTCCTTAAAAGACGACTTTGATAATGAAGGGAGATTATATCGAACCTTATTGTAATTTATACTTATCTTGTTCTTTGTGTGCTGGATTAATGAAGAAAGATAAGAAAAATCAATTTATCATGCTACTATTTTCAATTACATATTGTGTGGGTATTTATTAAGAGGTCATCGTGTTTAAAGGCAAATGGAGTGACGATATTCAAGGGGCTGCATTACACCCTGTTATCATTGAGATTATTCAAAAAGTAAAAGAACAAACAATAGAAAATACAGAAATAGGCAACTACCCATTACCTGATGAGTCAGTCTATTTTATTGTTAATGATAAAACTGAGCTGAAAGAAAATCGTCGTTCAGAGATTCACCATAAGTACCTTGATGTGCAGTTGATTTTGGAAGGATCTGAGACGTTTGGTTACAGTGAATATCCATTGCTATCGATTGAAGATGATTACCTTGAAAAGAAAGATATCGCATTCAGTAACGATGTCCAAGATGAGCAGTTTGTAACGTTAGAGGCAGGAGAGTTTATTATCTTTAATCCTAAGCAACCACATCGCCCTCTAGTTGCTGTTAACGATAAGCCAGCAGCAGTGAAGAAGCTGATTATTAAAGTAAATAGTGCGTTATTGGTGTGATCGCTATTTAACGAAACATTAGAAATAAAAGCCCATATTAGCAGTAAATAATACTGTTCATATGGGCTTTTTTATTGCGTGTTATTTTGTAGGGTATTCAGACCATGTGGAGCCATCAAGAGACACGTAAGGCTTGTTGTTGTATTTCATTACTGTGGTTCCTGAGTTTTGAGCGACCATTTTTGTTTTTGGTAGTCCTTGAGTTAAGGTTTTTGGATCAAACGTGGTCTTGCTGTAAATATCTTGCTCTAAAATTCGACTCACAAGTGTTGATACGGCTAAATAACTTGATGCTGCATTAATATGAACCGTATCTCCTGTGCGACTAATATTCTCGCCAAAGATCTTCATACCAACTGGGGTGTGTACAATGGTAGATGATGGAATTTCACGCATGCCTGCAATTTGCATTTTATCGCCACGCATACCTGCGCCATGTTCCGGAACAAGCATAACCACAACATTACGTTTTGAGGCTTTAAGCGTTTGGAAGAAGCCATATAGATCATCTAATAGATTTTTCAATCTAAGCTTATAGCTCACTAAACCTACTTTTCCACTGGCTTTAATAATGCGATTACCATCATGTAATGAAATCGTATTATAGAGCGCGACGGTAGGGCCATCTTGTGATTTCTCTCGGTTCCCTAACCAGCGAGTAAGGACATCTTTGTCTCGGTATATTGGTGAGCCGTCAAAGGCTGATTGATATTGCTCTAATCCTGCTTGAGACATTAACGGTGCTTGTAAATCGCCATCTTCTTTAAGTAAACCTAAGAAGTCATCAAATTTACCGTCGTGATTTAATAATAGATTCTCTTGGAAACCAAGTTTAGCTAGGTTATCAAATAAGAAACACTGTTTAGATGATGGTGCTGAAAATAATTCTTGGTGTGTTTCTTGTCCACAACTTGCTCTTAATAATCGAATAACCGCAGGCCCACTGTAAGAGGTTGCAGCACTGAAGTTATCGAACATGACATCAAACTCTTTAAATAGAGGGTGATTTTCTAAGCCTGCGATCTCAATATCGTCCCATGCCACAGAGCAAATACTTAAGAACAGGAGGTCAAATTTAGCTGATGGTGCGGCAGTAGGGAAGCTGACTTTACGTTGTGCTTCATTCCTAAAGAATAGATCTCTGGCTTGATTAAGTACGGCATCGTTTACTGGGCCGCTTTCGTCGACTGATGACGCAGAAGGCGCTGTGGTTTGAGTAATGATTGGCTGCTGAGCAATAACAGAGCCTTCTGGCTGAGAGTTAAATACTCCTTGAGGAAGGCTGATATAAACCAGAGTAAGTATAACAAAAACAGAAATACGGAATACTTGATTTAAAAAGTAATAGGCAAAAATTAACACAAACAAACCAAGAAGAGCTTGAGGAGAAATAAAGCGTCCCATTAGCTCAATAAGATAACTGAGGTTAAATTGTAATAACTGTCCTATTTGGCTCCATAAACGATCTAGAGGTGGTAGAAAAGAGTCAAAATGCATCAGCCATAATCCAAGAGGTATTGCAATACATTGTCGTATGGTTTTGAGCGATTTTGGTTTTAATGGCAGTAGTAAAAAAGCCACAAAAGCAAAGTTCTCAAGCGGATGAAAACTAATAATACCTTGTGTAAATAGGCCTATCTTAATGATGAAATAAATATTCCACCAACCAAGCCCGTAAAGAGGTTGCTGTAGTGTGTTTGTCTTCATTTCTCTACATTTCCATTATCTTCAAAATTGTATTTAACTAAGTGTTTTGGCTTACGAATATAGGCGTTATAAAAGCCTCGTATAGCAGCTGAAATATCTCGTAAAAAATAACCAATAATAATCCCTGAAAACCCACTGAATAAGACGGTTAGGATAAAATCTTCAATATTCATAATGCTAAAAGTCCAATGGTTTATGTCTTGCGAGAATAATAGGTTTAGATGAACCATCAGAAGAATGAGTGTTGCTTTCTTCTTGGGTTAATTCATTCTCAATGATGACGCTATGTTGTGTAATATTTGGCAGTTCTTGTTCTACTCTTCCTAGTGTTGTAAAGTTTGTTTGACTAGAAAAAATATCTCTAATTGGTAATGTGAAAATATTATGTAGTGCTACTGGAAGGTCTGTCATACGAACGCCTTGTAGGAATAAGTAAATGGCACCCTTACATACTGTCATAACATCCCCTTCTCTTTGAATATTACACATATTTAGATAGGCCTCAGGAGTAATGTTAGGGATAAGTTCTAACTTTATTAGGGCGAATTCCGTATGTGATATATCTAAATGTTTTAGTAATTTATTGGTATAATCAATAAAACGTTCATTGGTGGTGTAACCCTTTATTTCCGTCGTATGTAAGCGAAAATTAAGTAATTCTTCTGTGGAACTAGGCAATGCTCGGGTGAGTATTTGGCCACGTAAGATCTCAATAGAACTAAGCATGCTTGAGAAGCGAGTTCCAAAATGAATGATCAGGTTGATGCCTGATTGCAGTAGGTACATCTCATCGGAATAACGTAAACAAGGCTGCATTTCTCTAACAATGATTTTAATATGGCGCCCAAAGGCTTTCCGTAATCTGTATATGCTGACCCCTAATAGCTGTACTTCATTTTGCGTCGAACAGCTAAATACTATTGTTGCTCGGGATATTGTTGTGAGGCTGTTTTCTAAGCTCTTATTGTCTGAAGAGCAGACCATGGCATCTGAAATCTTCTGATTATTTTCAATTGCTGTTTTTGAAATATAGGTTGTACTTTCATCATCGACATTTAAGAGGGAAGCGATTTGAGCATCGTCTACTTTTGATTGTAATGTGAGTGAGTGATCGTCATTAAGAGTAAGATAGGTCTCACTCTCACCTCGCATGCCAGTATTCAGCCCCCAATAATAAATATGATATAAGTAGGTTTTTTTATCTATGCTTTGTAGGCTTGAATAACCGACACATAAGTTAGGATGTTGGCTGAGCATTTTTTTTATTAAATGTATATCCCTGCCATATATCAATAAATTTATAGTGAGTGTTTTGTCAATAGATAGTTTCTTAAGATTTTCAATGAACGTTATTTCATTTTGAGGTGAGCTTGCGGTAAATATATTATCTGGAATAACAATAATTATTGATGTGTTATCTTTAATCTGAGTCTTATTTATATCATTAGATAAATGTTTAAGTGAATTGCATGCATCATTATTATTAAAAAATATGTTTGGGCAATAAGCATTTAAGCTATGCTTTAATGTAGATACATTTGATTTATTTAATGACCTTGTGAATGTATCTAGTGTTGTTGAGCATATAAATGTATTTACAGTCTCTTCTTTTACCAATTTAGATACATGATTTATGATCGGTGTTTTAGTGCTAAATGTTGTTATATAAACACTTGATTTTAATTTTTTGCTTTTATTTTCAAGTGGATGTGTGTCTTTTAGCATGTTTTTCACTCTGCTTATATTATGGTTTGGTATATGTTTTAAGTTATTTTTTATAACAAATTAAATACAATATTGTATTCTTGTTAGCTTACTTTAAAAGTTAGTTTATATATTTTTTCCAAGTGTGCATTTAATATATAAATCATTATATATATATTTATATCCTAATATCATTAGTGAGACATTTACTGAGTATTATATTCGTATACATATGTAATAGAATATATTCCTATTTGAAATCTATTGCATTACTCATTAAAGGTACTACTTTATGGCTAGAGAAATTAGTCAGGATATAACGGTTTTGTTTTCTGCTTTTGATATAAAAGAGCGTTCATACAATGAGTTAAGTGAAGTTGAACGTTATAATAAAATAAAAAAATCATGGAATGCATTAGAGCTATTATCTAAAAGTAGAACGAATGAAAGTAACGCCTTAAATAAATCTTGTAATCATTTTGTTAATAAAAAAGAACCTGCACTATGAAAAGAATAATCATAACGGGTTTACGCGGTGGTGTGGGAGCAACAACTATCGCTGCAAATTTAATTCAAGCATTAGTGCAACTTGAAGAAAGTGTTCATGCTATTGATACTCGCTCCGAAAATCTCATGAGTTTGCATTTCGCATTAGATTTTTCAGTTAAAGATGGTTGGTCTAAACGCTTGTTATCTGGAGAGTCATGGAAAAAAGCAGCTTATATAAGTAACCATAATCTGTCTTTTGTGCCTTATGGATTATTAACAGTAGATGAACTTAAAACGATTAAACAAGAGGTGTCTTCTTTGTCTCATGGTTTATTGAATGTATTTCCAAGTCAGCCAGAAATAGAGAATGAATGGCAATTGATGTTATTACCGAGTGTGAATGAACTTGATGATATCCATACGGCATTGCTTGATAGCGCAGATATGGTTTTATGTGTGATTAACGCAGATATTCAAAATTATACTTATTCTCAACAAAATGCCTCTTTTTATTGCTTTAATCAGCGTCATCATCCTTATTTTATTATTAATGGGTATCAACCCCTAAGTGAAAATAGTGTTGATCTTTCCTTGGTCTTTAAACAAGAGTTAGCTGAGCAATGCTTACCTATGCTATTGCATCATGATACATCCGTTCCAGATGCTTGTTCGCAATTAAGTAACGTCGTTAAATACGCACCGCATAGTCAAATTTCTAAAGGAATAAATGAACTTGCGTTTTGGCTTTTAGCCCATTTTGCTGCGAAAACGATGGAAGGTATATAACACTATGTTTGGTTGGTTATCTCTGTTTTTTCAACCCAGATTTATGGTTCAATTTCGTAAGCAATTGCATTTTTATACGCAAGATAAATCTCCTTCTTATATAAGTCAGTTGATTCTTTCTGCGTGGTTTGTGGTGTGTTTTTGTTTTTTCAAACCAAAAGTCGCAGGGATCGATAGTTGGAAATTACCTCATTATTGGTATCCGCAAATTGATTTCTCACGTATTAAACTTTTCGACCCAATCAGAATGTGTATTCAGACGTTATGGATCATGCTTGTTGTGCAACCAAGAAAGATCACAAAAGGATTTTCTCTTAGCCAAATTATCAGCATAGTGTGGAAGCAAATTGGACGCTTGTTCTATTTACCACTAAAAGGCCTAACGTCAGTTGTGGGATGGTTAGAAGGGTGTTCAAGTCACTACGCGATTGATGCGAAACAAAAGAAAAAGAGTTCATCTTCATTATCAAGCCGCTTTCTCAATATAGCTATCGGTACTGTTGTTTTTCTCCTCGCCGTATTATGTTTTACCATCCCATTTAGCTTAACGGCTCAAGCCTTCTTTATCGTTGCATTATGGTCGCTTGGTATGATGTTTCGACGTATGCCCGGCCGCTTTCCAACCATCTTATTAATTACTTTATCTGTAACGGTATCTTGTCGTTATATTTGGTGGCGTTATACCTCATCTTTAAATTGGGATGACCCTCTTGCTCTGTTTTTAGGTTGTGTTCTATTAATGGCGGAAACCTATGCATGGATTGTCCTTATATTAGGTTATTTTCAAAATATCTGGCCGTTAAATCGACAACCCGTATCTTTGCCTGACGATCAATCAACGTGGCCAACGATTGATATGATGATCCCAACGTATAATGAAGATCTCGATGTAGTAAGAGCGACAGTTTATTCTGCATTAGGGATTGATTGGCCAAAAGAAAAGCTAAATATCTATATTTTAGATGACGGTAAAAGGGATTCATTTAAAGAGTTTGCTGAAGAGATTGGAGTGGGGTATATCCGTCGTCCAACCAATGAGCATGCGAAAGCCGGTAATATTAACTACGCCTTAAAGCAGACCTCCAGTGAATACGTTGCTATTTTTGATTGTGATCATATTCCAACTCGTGCTTTTTTCCAAATGACGATGGGATGGTTTTTAAATGATGAAAAATTGGGATTAATTCAAACCCCGCATCACTTTTTCTCTCCTGATCCGTTTGAAAGAAACTTATCTAATTTTGGTGATGTACCTAATGAAGGCAGCCTATTTTATGGCTTAATTCAAGACGGTAATGATTTATGGGATGCTTCTTTTTTCTGTGGCTCGTGTGCGGTATTGCGTCGTGAACCGTTAGAAGAGGTAGGTGGCATTGCGGTAGAAACCGTAACAGAAGATGCACATACCTCATTACGAATGCACCGTTTAGGTTATCGCTCAGCGTATTTAAGAAAGCCATTGTCAGCAGGTTTGGCTACAGAGACATTGTCTGCTCATATTGGTCAACGTATTCGTTGGGCGCGAGGTATGGCACAAATATTTCGTGTTGATAATCCGTTATTAGGTAAAGGGTTAAAGTGGCAACAACGCTTGTGTTATGCCAATGCCATGTTGCACTTTTTATCGGGCATTCCTCGTATTATCTTCCTACTCGCCCCTTTAGTCTTTTTGCTTTTGCATACCTACATTATCTATGCGCCTGCTTTAGCGATTATTCTGTATGTTTTACCTCATATGGTTCATGCCAGTATCACTAACTCTCGTATGCAGGGTGAATACCGTTATTCATTTTGGGGAGAAGTGTATGAAACCGTGCTGTCTTGGTATATCGCAAGACCAACAACCGTTGCTTTATTTGCACCTCATAAAGGGACGTTTAATGTAACGGCAAAAGGCGGTTTGATTGAAGACACTCATTATGATTGGACGATTTCTAAACCTTACTGGCTATTGGTTATTTTAAATATTTTGGGCATCTGTTTTGGTTTATACCGTTTAGGTTGGGGCCCAGATGATGAGCTTGGTAGTGTCGTTGTTAACTTACTTTGGGTTTTCTATAACTTACTTATTCTTGGTGGTGCGGTTGCCGTTGCTGAAGAATCAAAGCAAGTGCGAAAAGATCATCGAGTTGTCGTTAACATTCCGATGTCGATTCATTTGCCATCTGGTCATAAAGTGCGATGTGACATTAAAGATTTCTCGTTAGGTGGATTGAGAGTCGAATTGCCGACCTCGGTTGAACTGTTTTATGGGCATTCTTTAGAGATCATTTTGCAGCGAGGTGAACATCATTTTGTTTTTCCTGCAAAAGTAACTTATAGCCGAGGGAAAGCATTAGGTTTACAGCTCGAACCCCTTACGAAACAACAGAATATTGATTATGTGCAGTGTACGTTTGCACGTGCTGATGTATGGACAAAATGGCAAAACAGCTATCAAAGCGACAAGCCTTTAATGAGTATGCTTAGCGTATTTAAGATAGGTGCAAGAGGCTACAAAAATACAATTGCTTATAGCCCCCAATGGGTCAAAGTTATTGCAAAATTTATAACAATAATAAGTGAGTTTTTGCTCACATTTAAACCTAGAAAAGTTAACCTTCAGAGTGCGAAGTTATGTGGATAAAAACTAAAATAAACGCCATAGCAGTGGCGATAGGCTTGGTCAGTTTTGCTGCGAGTGCGGTAACGCCGCTTATGGCTAATGAAAGTAATAGCTCAACACAAGTGATCAGTGGAGAAATGGTCACTTCTCGAATTTCCCCTGTGGTAACCAAAAAAACGTTCAGTTTTAGTGATCTTGGTTATGGGCATTCGATTCAGCTACAGGGCAGTGAGAGCACGGCTTATGTTGGTTTTGGTTCTCGTTTAGATGAAGTTGTTTCACAAGCATCATTGCATTTTGAGCTAATTCCATCACCAGCGTTACTGTCTTTGGTTTCTCATATTAAAGTGTATTTCAATAACGAGCTTGCGGGTGTTGTTGCGATTAATAATGGGATGCAAGGTAAGTCTTCTTCTGTTGATTTAAATTTGGACCCTCGTTTATTTACCGATTATAACCAACTTAAATTTGAGTTAGTTGGGAATGCATCAATGTCATGCAGCAATCCAAATGACAGTAGCATTTGGGCCGAAATTAGTTCAAAAAGCTCTATTACATTATCAACTCAAAAAACAAAGATAAACAATGATTTAAGTTTGTTGCCTGCGCCATTTTTTGATTCAAGAGACATGAGTGACTTAACGCTACCTATGGTATTTAGTGATGACCTTGATATCAATGAGATTAAGGCCGCAGGTATAGCATCATCATATTTTGGTTCACTATCTGAATGGCGTGGTTCAAATTTTCCAATGATTGATAATGCATTACCAACTCGTGATGCCATTGTATTTGTTACAAATGACAGTAAGCCTGATTTTCTACGGAATTTCCCCGATGTTGATGGACCTAGAATTCAAATGATTTCTCATCCAACAGATCCGTACATAAAATTATTACTCGTTATTGGCCGAGACACTAAAGACTTAGTGACAGCGGTAAAAGGTTTAGCGTTAGGGCAAAATCTATTTACTGGGCCGTCAGCAAAAATTAACAAAGCTGAGCAACTTGTACCACGTAAACCTTACGATGCCCCTAATTGGATAGATACAGATAGAGCAGTGGCGCTCTCTGATTTATTAACAGAAGGAGCATCATTGCAGGTTGAAGGGCAAACTCCGCCTCCTATTTCAGTGAACTTTCGTTTACCGCCCGATTTATTTACTTGGCAAAGTCGTGGTATTCCATTTGATTTGAATTACCGCTATACACCTCCGTTGCTCGATAACTCTGGTTCTAGAATGAGTTTAAGTGTGAATAACCAATTCGTAAAAGCATTCAATTTGAACACCACGGGGGAGTCAAACAGCAATACACGTTTGCGATTACCTCTGTTAGATGATGATTTATTAGGTGGTGGTGATGTGGTTCGTATTCCTGCTTTTCAAGTGGGTAGTAAGAATGAAGTGAAGTTTGAGTTTGGCTTTGCATCATCAGTGGGTGGGAAAGATCAATGCCAAACCATGCAGCCAAGTAAAAATTATGCGGTTATTGGTGAAGATTCTACTATCGATTTTTCAGGCTTTTCACATTACATCGAAATGCCAAATATGCGTGCTTTTGCTAACTCAGGTTATCCATTTACAAGAATGGCAGATTTATCTGACACTGTTGTTGTTGTCCCACAAAATCCATCAAATGAAGAGATCCAGACATTCGTTAATATGATGGGGGTGTTTGGTTCTAACTCTGGTTACCCAGTTTTAAACGTTACGGTTACCGATAAGTGGAACAAAGAAGTGTTAGAAAACAAAGATATTCTAACGATTGGAGTCATGCCAGAATTAGCCTCTGTTGACAAGAAAGACATTAAGAATATCCAATTAATGGCATCTGAACGCGTTCTTAATTTACCGAGTAAAAATGAATCGCAACGAGGAAAAAATTGGGTAGATCCTGCGAGTGATAATCAGCAAGTTTCCGATTCTATTAGTATTAACACTACGGGTAACTTTGCCGCGATTACCAGCGTTGAGTCACCTTATACATCACAGCGCACTATGGTGAGTTTACTTGCTCAAACACCAGAGTCATTTGCCTTGATTAATGAAGCATTAAATGACAGTGGCAAAATATCATCTATGTTTGGTTCGGTGATTACATTACGTGATGATGAAGTCGCCAGCTTTAATGTAGGTGAGCATTATTATGTTGGTGAATTACCTATATCGCAGTTGATTTGGTATCACTTCTCTAAATATCCACTATTGATCGCTTTCCTTGCTACTTTGTTGGTCGTTATGGTCACCATTATTTTATATCGAGTACTTCGTCACATTGCACAACGTCGTTTAAATACAGAAGAGGATGACCTATGAAAACGCGACTGACATTATTAAGTGTTTTTATTGGTTCATTATTAGCAACGTCTACATTATCAGCACACGAGGTGAGCGTATCACCTCGTGTTAAATCGCAAGTGGTAATGACAAAAGAAAACCAATGTCAATGGGCTCTTTGGCAGAGCTTTAAGCAAAATTACATTAAGAATGGAAGAGTGATTGATGCTAGCGACCCTCGCTTAATTACGACGTCAGAAGGGCAATCGTATGGGTTGTTTTTTGCATTAATCGCGAATGATCAAGCGACGTTCACTTCATTGCTTAATTGGACTGAAAAGAATTTGGCAGGAGGAGATTTAACTGCTCAACTTCCAGCTTGGTTATGGGGAACGCGATCCAATGGAAGCAAAGGAATATTGGATGCCAACTCAGCCTCTGATTCTGATTTGTGGATTGCTTATAGCTTAATGGAGGCTGGTCGATTATGGGATAACTTTTATTATCAATCCTTAGGACATTTGCTTGCGAGCCGTATTTTACGAGAAGAAACTACTGTCGTATCAGGCCTTGGTACGGTCTTATTGCCTGGTAAGCAAGGGTTTGCTTTTGGTGATAATCACGTTCGTTTAAACCCTAGTTATGTTCCACTGCAATTACTTACTCGTATGGATACCTTGTTCCCAGATTATCAATGGGCAGAGCTATATCAATCAAGCGCACGATTGATTAAAGAGACTATGCCTAAAGGGTCAAGCCCTGACTGGGTTGAATGGAATCAGAATCGATTTCAACACGATAAACAGACAAAAGCCGTTGGAAGTTATAACGCAATTCGTACCTATTTATGGGCAGGAATGCTACCTAATAGCGATAAAAACAAAGCGACTATTTTAAATAAAATGCATCCAGTCGTGCTTGAGTTAGAGAAAGGTAAAGGAATGCCAGAGATATTTAATACACGCACTGGAAAAACAAAGAATAAAGGTGGCGTTGGTATTAATGCTGCAATTCTTCCACTGCTAGGTGCTGTTGAATCAACCCAAATTGCAGATGAGTATGCCCAAGGCATTGAGGCTTCTTTATCAACTATCGAGAAGGACAGTTATTACAACAGTGTACTGACCCTGTTTGGATTAGGTTGGCATAAAGGGGTTTATCAATTTGGTAATGATGGCAGTGTTATTCCGAGTTGGGCTCATGTATGTCAATAGAACGCTTTGCAGTTAATCAAATAACTCGTTTACTTCCTATTGCAGTTATAGGAGCATTTTTTTCATCATCGATTATGGCGGCGAACCCTAAATCGGAATTGACGATGGTGAAGCCAATTGTCTTTCAGAGTGATGTATCCAATGTTGATTCAACTAAACAATTAGTAGAGCAACTAAAATATGCGCAACTACTTCATCGCCCCGATATTACAGAAACAACACTTAAACGATTGTTCGCTGTTGACCCTAATAATGCTGAAGGGCTGAGCTTTCAAGCTCAGCATTTGGCTAAATTGGGGCAGGTTGATCAAGCAATGGGCATTTTAAAAAAATTAGAAGTCACTCGACCTAATTCAGAAACCACTAAGCAGCTCAGAGATACCTTATCTATTTATAGTGTTAATAAAGCGGCCTACCAGAAAATTATTTTGTTATCCCGTTCTGGCCGTAATAAAGAAGCGTTGCAAGCATTAAATAAGTTATTCCCTAATGGTATGCCTACACCAGAATTGCAATTGACTTACTTGAATATAGAATCTGGTGTAAAAGGTCATGAAAGGAAGGTTCTGATTGGACTTAAAAAACTCAATGCAGAGCATCCTGGTGTGCCTGATTTTCAATTGGCTTATGCAGATCATATATCAAAAGGTGACCCATCAAACCCTGTTGCAATGGGGCTATTACAGCGTCTTTCGTTAGAACCATCGGTTTCAGGCAGTGCCGCATCATTATGGATTTCTCGTTTAAATGATAGCTACATAACAAAAGAGGTTGTTCAACAATACGCGGTGCTTTCCAGTTATTTCCCTTCAAATGTCACCTACAGAAAAGCATTACTTGATGCAAATAAGCGTTTTGAACAAGAAACTGAGTTGAGAAAAGATCCTAAATATTTAGCTAAGCTAACAGGGTTAAAAAAACTTGAATCAGGACACATTCTGAGCGCCCGCCAACAATTATTGATTGCCTTAAAAGCTCGACCTAATGATCCCGAGATTTTAGGAGGCTTAGGTCTGGCCTATTTACGATTAGGTCAACAAGAAGTGGCTTTATCTTATTTTAAAAAAGCAAAAAAATACGATAAAGATCTGCGAAATGTCGATAAATGGAATGGATTAATTAACTCTTCAAGCTATTGGGCTTACCTCGAACGAGGTGAAAAAATGATGCAAAGAGGTGATTTTGATGGTGCGAATAGAAAATATCACCAAGCAATAAAATATGAACCAAATGATCCGTATGCATATAATTATTTGGCTGAATTGGCTTTAGTTCAAGAAGATGAAGATCAAGCTTTACATTACTATAATACCGCATTAAGCAAAAATAGGTTTGATGAAACGGCATTACGAGGTTGGTTTAATCTACAACTCTCTTTTTATGGAGGCGAGAAAGCGTTAGACGAAGGGCACAAATTATCGTCACGCCAACAACGTATTTTGGCCGAACGATTCCATGAAGTTGAGATTTCATTGCTAATGACCAAACTGACTGCGGCAATGAATGAGGGAGACATTGAACAGGCTAAAATCATCTTAGATCAACTTGTTCTAGATCCCCCCGTTTCTCCTTGGTCGCGTGGTGAGGTGGCCGATTCTTTACGATTAACGGGCCAAATTCAACGTGCTGATGAGCAAATGCTGGCTTGGTCAAAAGAAGAAACCGCAGAGATGTCATTTGCGTATGCACTATATTTGGCTCGCTATGGAAAAACATCAGAAGCTATCGCTCAATTAACGGCAATTTCTGAAGATAATCGTAGTGATGCCATGGTGTCGAACCTCAATCGATTAGAGCAAAATCAAACGTTTGGCGCGTTATATATTCTTGCTAAAGATGATCCTGATGCGGCTGAAAAAGAGATCAGACGTTTAAAAGTTAAGTACGCATCGAACCCTGATGCGATGCTGTCACTTATTGATGTCCAATTTCAATTAGGGTTTACTGATAGCGCAAGAGATGAGTTATTGCGTATTACGCCTGTAGATGAATGGAGTATGGAAACTCAATTACACTATGGCGGCTTATTGTTTGAATTTGAAGAGAATAAAAAATTTGAAGAATGGCAATCGGATTTAGAAGAAAATCATGCTAATGCACTCCTTTCTATCGATCAAAAAATTCGTCGAGATTTGTTGTTTGCGGAATATGCATTTCGAAGTGAAGAGTATAAAAATGCTCAAATGTATTATTCATCGGCAAGTCAACTAAATACACAATATCAGCACAGTGCTTTACTTGGGTTACTTAAAACTCAACAAGCACTTGGTGAAGACGATGATGCACAACAATTAGCTCTATATTTATACTCAGAAAAACAAGCGTTAAGTAGTCGTCAGAGCATGGAGTTAGCTTTAATTTTGATGGAGTATGGCTACCAATCTGAATCTATAGCTTTAGTTGAAATGCTCAAACAAAAGCAAGACAGCGATGCTATTGATTATCGCGATGGAATGGCCGTTGCAATGGAAGGTAAAAAGTGGAACCTTGCTAAAAGCATGGCACATCATGCATTAATAGAAGATGCAATTAACCCTCAAAACGATTCCACCACAGCTGAGTTCACTGATGATGAGGCGTTGAGTCTTGAACTCAAACCAAATGAGGAACCGAAAGAAGAGAACTTGCGTGAGTTATACAATAATGCGGATGATAACTGGCTCACTCGAAATGTGAAATCTGATCTTGATCGTATCTATGGACGTGACCAAGGTTATATTTCTTTTGGGGTAGATTACAGTGCAAGAGATGGTGCGAATAAATCAGTACAAGTGCCGATTGAAGCTATTATTCCAATGCCAGAGTACGATGGGCATTTACAACTTCGTGCTGATGTCGTGCATCTTAATTCTGGTGATATTGATTATTATCCGTCTAACGAAACCATGAGTGAGAAAAATACTGGTACAGCTTTTGGTATTGGATGGATTGCCGATTCATGGAGTGCGGATATTGGAACCACACCTGTGGGATTTGATCAGCAAAATATCGTTGGTGGTTTAAATTTGTCTGGTGATTTAGGGGATGTGGGTTGGAAAGCAACGTTATCTCGACGTGCAGAAACCAGCAGCACTCTTTCTTATGCGGGTATGACAGTGCCTAATGGAGTAAAAGAACATCAAGATGAAGAATGGGGTGGAGTGATGAAAAGCGGTGTTAATCTCGGTGGTAGTTACGACCTTGGTGGCTCTGTCGGTTATTGGGCAAGTGCACAGTTCCACACCATGACAGGAACGGGCGTTGAAGACAACACTCGTTTAGGTTTACTCGGTGGTACGTATTGGAAAATCATTAATGAAAATGATAGACGATTAAGCCTTGGTTTGAATTTAATGTATTTGAATTATGATAAAAACCTGAGTGAATATGCTTATGGAAATGGCGGTTATTATAGTCCACAAAAATATACGTCGGTTTCTATTCCTGTGAATTATTATGAACGCTTAAATGATGGTTTTTCTTACTTAATCAGCGGTTCAGTATCTAACTCTTGGACTGAGGAAGATGGACCTTATATTGATGGTTCTCCTAATGGTTCAAGTAGCACTGGTGGCGGATTTGGTTTCTCTTTAGAGGCCGCGGCAGAGCAACGTATTAGCAAGCGTTGGTATTTAGGCGCAGCAGTTGATATTCAACGTTCTGATTTTTATGAACCAAACCATCTGCTATTTTATGCGAAATATACCTTTACGGATCGCTGGCAGCCAATAGCGATGCCTGTTGACCCGTTAACCTTATATGGTGACTTTGATTAGAGCTGTCTAATCTCATTATAAGAACCAAGTAAACAAAAAGCCGATGAAATTAATACGTCATCGGCTTTTTTGATTTGTTGTAAAAGTGGCTAGCTAGATTAAGCTTACTTCAACATCTGATTGAACTTGGCTTGAACATGCCAGTGTATAACCCTGAGCAATATCTTCTTCACTCAGTGTTTCCGTACTGGTTCGGCTTACTTCACCTTTCTCTACCTTACATTTGCATGAACCACACATACCGCTACGACAAGCGATAATAATTGGAACTCCACTTTCCTCTAAAACGTCTGCTAAGGTTGCACCTTTGTCGATTTCTCTTGATACGCCAAAAGCGGGTACTTCAAACTGAACCACGCCAGAGGCATCATCCGTTTCGCTAACTTCAGGTTCAATCGGTGTAAAGCTTTCTTGGTAGAAGTTATCCATGTCTAACCCCATGGCCTCAACATAGATTTTCATATCTTGCATAAAGCCAGTCGGGCCACATAAGAATACCGTTCTTTCTGTTAGATCTGGGCACAGTGTGGTTAACCATTCTTGGTCTAATCGCCCTTGAGGATAATCTGTATATTGCGGTTCTTTTAAGAGAAGTTGTAAGTTAAAGTTAGTGTGTTTTTCATTTAAATACTGTAACTCATCAAAGTAAATTGTGTGCTCTGGTGATCTCGCCATATGAATAAAAATGATGTCTACATTGGCGTTATTTGATAGCCATGTCCTTGCCATCGACATTACAGGTGTGATGCCGCAACCTGCGCTTAATAAGGCAATTTTTGGTTTAGATATGCAGTCAACAGAGTTAAATGGACCGGTAGGGGCTAGGGCTAAAATGCTGTCGCCTTCATTGAATTTATCAATTAAGTAGTTAGAAACTTTACCGCCATCAACCCGTTTAATGGTTAATTGCAGGAAATCTTGATTTGGTATTGAGCTAATAGAGTAAGCACGGTATTCCATCTTTCCGTTTAATTCAACGCCAAGACTGATGAACTGGCCCGGTTTAAAATCAAAGGATTGGTTATTATCTGAATCATTATTGATAGGAGAAAGTTGAAGGCTGATTGTATCATCCGTTTCAGGCCATTTTTTATCACAGCGAAGTTGAGCGGCAGGTGTCGGCCAAATAAATTGTGTCATGGTTTTCTCTATTCAGTTTATTGTTAAGATAGGTATTAGCGAAAAATGCCCCAGATAACTGAGGCATAAATTTATTAAGTGCGAAAAGTAGCGATTATGCCGCTAAGATTGCTTTTAAGTCGTCTTCTACGTTGCTAATGCTACGCATGTCGAATTTCTCTTGCATGATAGC
The DNA here is from genome assembly GCF_002954715.1 of Aliivibrio sifiae. GTDB lineage: Bacteria > Pseudomonadota > Gammaproteobacteria > Enterobacterales > Vibrionaceae > Aliivibrio > Aliivibrio sifiae. Next base: position 386,664 of record NZ_MSCP01000002.1, read on the forward strand.
AAGTAGGTTATCAGTTAAGAACGCAGGGGCAGTTGGACCTGTGTAAATACCTTTAACGCCAAGAGCAAATAGAGTTAGTAGGATAACAATTGCTTTTTGCTCGAACCAAGAAAGCACCAACGTTAATGGAAGTTCGTTAATGCCACAATCAAACTCTTTTGCTAGTGCAAGTGCGAGTTGAATAGCTGAATAGGCATCGTTACATTGACCAACATCCAATAAACGCGGGATACCATTAATATCGCCAAATTGGTTTTTGTTGAAACGGTACTTACCACACGCAAGCGTTAAGATTACTGAGTCTTCAGGCGCTTGAGCAGTAAAGTCTGTGTAGTAGCTACGTTCTGATTTGTCACCATCACAACCACCAACAAGGAAGAAGTGGCTGATGTTGCCTTCTTTCACTTGCTCAACAACGGCAGGAGCCGCGGCCATTAATGCGTTACGACCAAACCCAACGGTGATCATTTGCTCAATCTCGTTGTGTTTGAAGCCTTCTTGCGCTAATGCACAATCAACAACTGCGGTAAAATCGTCACCTTCTAAGTGAGCCACACCAGGCCAACCAACAATGCTACGAGTAAATAGACGATCTGCATATTGACCTACATTTGGATTCAATAAACAATTTGATGTCATTACGATTGCACCAGGGAAGTTAGCAAATTCTTTTTGCTGGTTCTGCCATGCGCTGCCGTAGTTACCCACTAGGTGAGGGTATTTTTTAAGCTCTGGGTAAGAGTGAGCAGGAAGCATCTCGCCGTTAGTATAAACGTTGATGCCTTTGCCTTCTGTTTGTTGAAGGATCTTCTCTAAGTCATGTAAATCGTGACCAGAAACAAGAATACATTTACCTTCGATAGTTTTTACGTTTACTTGTGATGGCTCAGGGTGACCAAACGTATCTGTTTCACCGGTGTCTAGCATTTCCATGATGCGGTAGTTCATCAAACCGATTTGCATAGAGCATTCTAGTAACGCGTTTAGCTCGGTAGGGTCTGTACCCAACCATGCCATGATTTGGTGATATTCAGCAAACACAGCGTCATCCGTTTGACCAAGAACACGTGCGTGCTCCATGTAAGCTGCTGCGCCTTTTAGGCCGTATAAGCAAAGTAAACGTAGACCGATCACATCTTCATGTTGCGATTCGTGACCACGGTTAACGGCTGCTTGTGGAGCCAATGCGATTAACTCTTCTACGTTGGTTGGTAAATCAAATAGTGCAGCAGGAGAAAGCTCAGATAATTCAGTATTGCTAAGAAGAGCGGCTGCACGAACTTGTTCTTCAAGTTGTTTTTTGTAAGCGTGTGCTTGTAATGCGAATTCGATAACACGTTCAGGGTCAAAGTTAACGTTAGTTAGTGTTGCGAAGAAGGCTCTTGGCGCCCATTGATCGATCTCATCAATCACAACGTTTACTTTACGACCTTGTTCTGCCCAGAAAGAAACACCTTGTAATGCATAAACTAAAATATCTTGTAAGTCAGATACTTCAGCTGTTTTACCACACATACCTTGTGCAAAAGAACAACCTTTCGTTGTTGGTGTTTGAATTGTTTGTTCACATTGGATACAGAACATAGTTGGAACTCCAGTCATTGAATACATATTGTCCAAATCATGCTAGTTCAGTGCGTTCTACTTTGTATAAGAAGATTGCTGAACCCGTCTTGATTTGAATCGACATTGATGAGTTCCTTATTGCACAGGGTATGCCAGTTTTAACTTATTGATTTAAAAGTGTTATTTTTATTTCATTTAGAGATTTGATGTATTAATAACAACGCCCATGTTGTTATTAATACATCAAGGAGGTAATTATCATATTCTCTAAAGCCCGAACTTTTTCCCCATGCGATATAAATTACCTCTGTCCATTTGAAGGAACTCGGCCGCTTGTGACCAAATTCCATTCGATTCGGATAACGCGTGTTCAATTAATTGTTTTTGATAGGTTTCTACTAGCTCTCTCATTGGCTTACTCTCTTTAGGTAGTAAGTTTGTTGTTATTTTGACATCATCAGAATGTTCCACATCTCCTAAAAAGTGCGCAAGAGTAATGCTAGTATCGCTTTCTTGTATTGCACGAAGCCCCGCACGCATTAACGTATGTTCAAGTTCTCGTACATTTCCTAACCACGGACTGCTCTCTAAATGAGTTAATGTACGTGGATGAATATGAAGATTAGGCACGTTAAATTGGGTACGAACTTTATCTAATAAATAGCCCGCTAAAACAGAAATATCACCGTCACGATCACGCAATGGTGGCACATTTATAGGGAACACATTTAAACGGTGGAATAAGTCAGCTCGAAAGCGTCCTGCTTCTACTTCTTGCTCTAAATTTCGGTTGGTTGCGGCGATGATACGCACATTCACCATTACGTTTTTATCGGAGCCAACACGCTGAACTTCACCTTGTTGAATAACACGTAATAATTTGGCTTGAATTAATAGAGGCAATTCACCTATTTCATCCAAGAAGATCGTACCGTTATCTGCTAATTCAAACTTACCTGCTCGATGGTTATTTGCGCCAGTAAATGCGCCTTTTACATGGCCAAATAATTCACTTTCCGCGAGAGATTCTGGTAGTGCCGCACAGTTTACATAAATCATCGCTTGATCATTTCGAGAAGATTGTTCATGTACTGAGTGCGCGACTAATTCTTTGCCAGAACCGGTTTCTCCACTGATTAATACTGCATAATCAGAATGCGCTACCATTTTGATATTATTGCGTAATCGTTCAATTTTAGGGCTAATTCCAATCAACTCGCCTTTTTGATTTCGAGCTTGTTGTATTAAGGCTTGGTTGATAGATTTCTGTTGTTGATTGCTGTTTTTAAGCGTCTCAATTAAGGCCTTATTATGTAGGGTTGCAGCGGCTAATGCAGCGAAGGTTTCAATGGTTATATTATCTATCTTCTTAAAGGCACCAACCTCTAACGCATCTAAGGTGAGCAAGCCCACTAAAGTATCTTCTACATATAAACTACAACCTAGGCAATCATGCACCTCAATACTGATATGTTCATCAACCAATAATAAGCCATCAAAGGGGTCTGGTAAGTCGGAGTTTGATTCGAATCGAACAGGGTGTTTACTTTCTAAAATTGCTTGTAATCTCGGGTGCACCTTTGGTGGAAAGCAACGGCCTAATACCGCGGCAGATAAGCCCTGAACGGCAACTGGCTTTAAGCATCCATCATGGTCTAAGACAAACAATGCACTGGCATCACAGGGAAACACTTGATGAATAGAAGAGATCAAACGTTGGTAATGTAAATCACTTGATAAATTAGAGCTAAGATCCAATGCGATTTGAAGTAAGACTTTTTCGATAGAAGGTTTCATTGCATACACCAATAAAAAGCTGAGAAGCTAGGGTATCAGGTGATGTTAAAAATACATCATCAAAGGCTTAATCTAGATCAATGAAAGGGTAATCAGTAAATAAAATGATCTTACAGGAGGTCTGAATAGTCAGTTTATTTAACTCTTTGTAGGTAAAAGCACAGTCCTTTCACTTTATGGTTTGACGTACTGTAATGTTTGAGGCAGGAGCTTGATGTTTTTTTATCCATGTTGAGTTTACCTACCATGAAATTATTGAGTAAACGAAAATTATTAAGAGTGCTGCAATATCTCCCTATTGCGATCATTCTTGTATTTAACGCGACGGAGAAAAAAGGTTTTTTACTTTATAACAATAAATTAGTGGAAGGCGCGAATTTACTCGGACCTAAAATCAGTTATTTCCGAGTTATTGATGGCTGGGATTGGGTCATTGGAACCGGTTTTCATACTAACCGTGTTTTAACATTCATTAAAGAAAAAGAAAAAATGCTAGTGGCGCAAGGGGATGAAGATTTATTAAAACTGCTTGGGTTAACATTGCCTTTTAGTCTCATTCTAATGTTTTTAACTGTGATTGTTGGTCGTCGTGTGTATCGACATTTTGTGACATTAGAGGGGCAGGTTATTGACGATTTTGAACGATTAAAATTAAGCAGAAATGAAATGCAGTATATGGCGAAATATGATCAACTAACCGATTTGCCTAATCGTATGCAACTTACTGAAAATATAGAAAAACTGATTGCGTTATCAAAACTACAGAATAAGAAAGCAGCAGTTGTTTTTGTTGATTTAGATGATTTTAAACACATTAATGATCAATATGGACATGCTGCGGGGGATCAACTATTAAGACAAATTGGCCAACGATTTGAAGGCATTCTTAGCAACTATGATTGTGTTTCTCGTTTTGGTGGGGATGAATTTATATTTTGCTTTTCCATGTTAGATAATCAGGAAGGAGCAAAATGTAAAGTTAGGCAAATTCAAACCTTATTCATGTCTCCTTTTTTATTGGGGGGTGTCGCTGTTGTTACAAAATGTTCTATTGGAGTTTCAATCTATCCTGATCATGGCGCTAACTCCGAAGAACTGATATCGAAAGCCGATATTGTTTTATATAAATCAAAAGAGCAGCGTAAGGGGGATGTAATGTTTTATAACGCTGATATTAATCAGCAGGTTCAATATAATACATTACTTGAAAACCAACTTAATCGAGCGGTAAAAAGAAATGAAATCAACGTGGTTTACCAGCCACAAATCAATACAGAAACACAAGAAATTGAGTCGGTTGAAGCCTTATGTCGTTGGTATAATCCTGAATTAGGCATTGTGTCTCCTTTAGAGTTTATTCCTGTTGCTGAACGTATTGGTGTTATTCATGATATTGGTGATTATGTATTTCATTTAGCGTGCAGAGATACGCTGGCTTTAATGCCTAATGGTAAAAATGCGATAGGGGTTTCTATCAATATCTCACCTAAGCAGTTGGCTCGAATTGATTTTGAACAACGAGTGATGTCAATTGTGCAAAGATCGGGAATTGATGTCGAGAGGGTGACATTAGAGATCACTGAGAATATTTTTATTGATGATCTTGCGACGGTTTCTCCTGTATTACAAAGACTCAGGGCGCAAGGATTTGGCATTTCTCTAGATGATTTCTGTACAGGATATTCTTCACTAAATTACTTAAATAATTTGCCTATCAGTGAAATCAAAATAGATCGTTCTTTTGTTGATAAGTTATTAAATAACAAACAAAGTGATACCTTGGTGAAGGCAATTATTGCGATTGGTTCCTCATGTCACATGAAGGTTGTCGCTGAGGGGGTTGAGACCTTAGAGCAGCATGAGAAATTGAAAGAATATAGTTGTGATTTATTACAAGGCTATTATTTTGATAAACCACTTAATATTGACGATTTAATTGCACGTTATGCAGAGAAAAAAGAAGAAATATCACATTAGTCCTTAGCTCCTATACCTTGTATTTAGGTTATTTAAAATGGTGATTTGTGCACGAGTAAGTCACATTTAGCACTTATATTTATGATTTTATACGACCTAAATTAAGCACGCTTAAAATAAATAATCTACGCTTATTGTTATTGTTGATCCATAAGGGTTTTAAATATGAATAAGTGGTTTGTCGTTTATTTTGCTTTTTTATTTAGTGGTTTTCTTTCTGCTGAAGAATCAAATCAGTTTGAAATTGGAAAACAAAAAGCCAAAGTATGTATGACTTGTCATGGTGCTGATGGCATTGCATTGATTGATCCCTACCCAAACTTACGAGGCCAGCGTGCTTCTTATCTTGTCTCTGCATTAAAAGATTATAAATCCCGCGAGAGAACGAGTGGGTTAGCCATTCTAATGCAACAGCAAGCAGATACTTTATCTAATCAAGATATGAAAGACATTGCCTACTATTACTCGATGTTAGGTTCTGAGTCTCAAGATAAAATGGAGTGAAGGCGATGACAGATATCAGGGATTACGATACAAAAGTTGTACGCTATTTTATTATTGCTGCCGTTATTTGGGCCGTCATTGGTATGAGTGTTGGTGTTATGTTAGCGGCTCAACTTTACTGGCCATCGCTCAATTTTGATTCACAATATTTTCAGTTCGGTCGATTGCGCCCGTTGCATACATCGGGGGTTATTTTTGGTTTTGTCGTTAATATTTTGATGGGTACTTCGCTTTACATTGTTCAACGAACTAGCAAAATTGAATTATTTAATAAAAGCCTCTCTTGGATGGTCTTCTGGGGATGGCAGTTTATTTTAATTCTCGCCTTGATAACCCTGCCATTAGGATACACAACTACGAAAGAATACGCCGAGTTAGAGTGGCCAATAGATATATTAATCGCCTTAGTTTGGGTGCTCTATGCGGTCTTGTTCTTCGGTACTATTGCGAAACGAACCGTCAGCCATATCTTTGTCGCCAATTGGTTTTTCGGGGCATTTATTCTTGTTATCGCGATGATTTTCATTATTAATAATTTGGCATTACCCGTGTCGATGTGGAAATCTTATTCTGTCTATGCAGGTGCGCAAGATGCCATTGTTCAATGGTGGTGGGGTCACAATGCAGTAGGTTTCTTGTTAACTGCGGGCATTATTGCCATGAACTACTACTTTATTCCTAAAGTGTCAGAACGTCCTATTTATTCCTACCGTTTATCTATCATTCATTTTTGGGGACTCGTGGGCTTTTATACCTGGGCGGGAACGCATCATCTGATCTATTCCTCAGTACCAGAGTGGGTGCAAAATATTGGTATCGTCATGTCGCTGATTTTGTGGATCCCATCATGGGCTGGCGCATTCAATAGTGCGATGACCTTACTTTCTAACAAAGCAAAACTGAAGAAAGACTACATAATGTTGTTCTTCTTCTCTGCCATTCTTTATTACTGTCTAGCCACGTTCGAAGGCCCACTATTGGCGATCCGTTGGTTTAACATGGTTGCTCATAATACCGAATGGATCATTGGTCATGTACATTCAGCAGCTCTAGGTTGGGTGGGTATGTCTGCCATTGCTGTATTCTATTATTTCATTCCTCGTTTATGGGGAAAAGAAGATCTGTGGTCACTCCGTTTATTAAAATGGCATTTCTGGTTCGCTCATATTGGGGTTGCTCTTTATGCTATCGCTCTATGGGTTGCAGGGATTGGTGAAGGGTACATGTGGCTTACCCAACTTGATAATGGCTCACTCGCTTACAGTTTTGTGGAGGCGATGGACTTTAAAGCGCCTTGGTTGTTTGTTCGATTCCTTGGTGGTGTGTTCTTTGTGGTCGGTTTATTGATGATGGTCTTTAATCTGTATAAAACGGTTACCTCAGATTCAGTTCCCACAACGGCAATGGAGGGTAAATCATGATCTTAAGTAAAGACTTTACCCAATCGGTTTTCATCTTAATTCTTTCAACGGTTATTGTTGCGTCTTTTTCGCTATTAGTTTGGGTTGTGCCTAATGTATTTATGGCTTCTGATTTGAAGAAAATATCCTTAGCTAAACCGCTTACCGCACTAGAGCTTGCGGGGCGAGATATTTATATCAGCGAAGGGTGTCATGTTTGTCATACCCAAATGGTGCGTCCGTTAGAAGCCGAAATACTGCGTAATGGTCGTGCTAATAAAGAAGCGGATGATATTTATGAGTTTCCAAATCTATGGGGTTCAAAACGTACCGGACCTGATTTGACCAACATGGGACGCAAGTATTCCGATCAATGGCACGTGATTCATTTGATGAACCCTCGAAATGTGGTACCAACTTCTATCATGCCAAGTTATCCGTGGTTGTTTGAGCAAACACTCGATGGAGAGGCTATTTCTGACAAAATGCGAGCGCTACGTACGCTTGGTGTGCCTTATACGGATGCAGACATTGATGGGGCTCGACTTCAAGTGGTTGGTAAAACTCAAGGTGAAGCGTTAATCCGTTATTTGCAGAGCTTGGGTGTTGATACCATGCAAGATCAGGGAGAATAATTATGACTGGATTTTGGAATATATGGGTCATTAGTCTTACTGTTATTTTCTTAGCCTTAATGGTCTATGTGGTGATTAAATATTGGCGAACTAATCACCTTGCCGATAAAGACAAAACCATTGATTCATTTGATGATATTGATGAAAACGATGGGCCACCACCACGCATCATGTTCGTTGGGTATTTTGTTGCTTTTGCTTGTTCTTTGGTATTCCTCGTTTTATATCCGGGACTTGGGAGTTGGCAAGGATTATTAGGATGGGAACAAAGTGATGATACGGTGCAAGAGCACAATAAATCCTTGGATGAACAAATAGCTCAATTAGGTGAGACAGATTTAACGGTACTCGCTGCCGAATCTAATATTGTGGCTTCTGGCAAAGGGCTATTTCAAACCCACTGCGCTGCTTGTCATCGTGCTAATGGGCAAGGACAAAAACACTTTCCTAATTTAATTGATAATGTGTGGTTATATGGTGGCTCTGATGACGCTATTTTGCATTCAATTAAAAAGGGACGTTATGGGGCAATGGCAGGGTGGATAAATATTCTTCCTAAAGAGGACATTCAAAACATCTCTTACTATCTTGCTTCTCTGCAACAGCGACCACTAAATGCCCCTTCAGTCAAAATAGATCTTGGTAAAACGGCATTTATGAAAAGTTGTATTGCGTGTCATGGTGCCGATGCAAAGGGGAATCAAGCGATTGGTGCACCAAATTTATCTGATAATGTGTGGTTGCATGGAGGAAGCATTGAAGAAATACAGCACACGATTAATTATGGTTTGAATAACATCATGCCCGCGTTTGAAGATCAATTAAGTGACAACGATATTTTAGCGTTAGGCGCATTTATTACGTCTCAACGTATTGCTTACGATGAAAAAATGGCCGCAATTCCAAAAGAGGAACTAACCCAAGGTGAATACCTCGCTTATGCTGGGGATTGTGTTGCTTGTCATAGTGCCGAGGGAGGAGAACCTTTTGCGGGAGGGCTGCCTTTTGTTACGCCATTTGGGACCGTGTATTCAACCAATATTACGCCTCATTATACCGAAGGAATTGGTGATTACAGTTATGAAGAGTTCAAAGCAGCACTTTATGATGGCAAGGGAAAACATGGCTATCTGTACCCTGCCATGCCTTATACGTCTTATCAATACGTAACTGAAGAAGATGTAAAAATACTGTGGGATTACTTGCAATCAATTCCTGCGGTTTCACGTCGTAATGACGACAATAGCATGATGTTCCCATCAAATATTCGCTTAGGACTATTGGGGTGGAATATCGCCTTCATGGACAGAGACCCTCTTGATTTAACCAGCAACATACCTGAAGGGTCAACAAAAGAAGAGGCGGATATTTGGGCTCGTGGTAAATACTTAGTCGCGGGGCTTGGGCATTGTTCGGAGTGTCATACTCCACGTAATATTGCTCAGGCATTAGAAACGGATAAGATCTTCCAAGGTAATATTATTGATGGTTGGAATGCGCCAGATATTTCATCTCGTGAGTTGTATCAAGATCGTTGGGATGTTAAGTCACTGACTGATTTCTTACATACTGGGCATTCAGATAAAGGGTCTGCGTTTGGTGGTATGGCTGATGTGGTTAAAAATAGCACCAGCTTTATGACTCGTGAAGATGTGGAAGCAATGGCGACGTATCTATTGGTGGGTGATGAGAACAATACTATTCCGCCAAATACGAAGCAGCTGCAACCAACAGGATTCACAGAAGAAGCCAAACAATCTGATATGTATCCTTTATTTGTATCAACCTGCGGTGCGTGTCATGGAGAGGATGGTAAAGGGCGAGATCCTATTGCACCTACACTGTTAAATAACGGTATTATCATGCACCGAGACCCATACAATACCATTGCGGTGGTTATTCGAGGATTAGAACCAAGTTATCTCAATGAAGAAAGAAACTTTATGCCGATGGTGAGCTTCCAAAATATATTAACGGACGCACAGTTGTCTGAATTGATTTCTTTTATTCGTAACTACTTAGGAGATCGCACTGAGGTTGTGACGATAGAAGAAGTAAAAGCGGTGCGAGAGAAGCTTCAACAAGCTGGTTATGCGGGTAATTTTCATACCACGCCTGACATGTATGACAAACGAGACCGTAATATTAATGTGGAATAGTTACTTTTAGAACAATAAAAATAGAAAGATGAAAAAATGGGTCGTTGATAGATAATATCAACGACCCATTTTAGTAAAGGCAGAGAGTAATAATTAATTTATCTTTGTATTACGCCACTGCTTTCACTTCATAGGTACTTTTCAATCTTAATGCGACATTTACTAAGGCAATTAATACTGGCACTTCGATTAGAGGCCCAATCACACCTGCAAATGCTTGATCTGAATTCAAACCAAATACCGCAATAGATACCGCAATGGCTAACTCAAAGTTATTGCCTGTTGAAGTGAATGCGATAGATGCATTTTTATCATAAGGGATCCCTATTTTCTTACCGATAAAGAAGCTAGAGAAAAACATCAAAATAAAATAGATTGCTAATGGAATAGCAATACGTACCACATCCATTGGTAGCTCAAGGATCATTTCACCTTTTAAGCTAAACATAAGAACAATAGTACCTAGCAGCGCAATCAATGTAATAGGTGAGATTTTTGGAATGAAAACCGTGTTGTACCATTCTTCCCCTTTTTTCGTGACCAAGATTTTACGGCTTAAAAATCCAGCAAGGAAAGGGATACCTAGATAAATCAGTACACTTTCGGCGATATCCATCATTGAAATATCAACCACCATGCTCTCATAACCAAACACCGGAGGAAGTACACTAATAAATAACCACGCCATAAAGCTATACGTTACGATTTGAAATGCAGAGTTAATCGCCACTAGTGCTGCGCCATACTCTTTATTGCCGCCACCAATATCGTTCCATACCAATACCATCGCAATACAACGAGCAAGACCGATGAGAATAATACCAACCATGTAGCCAGGGTGATCACCTAAGAATGTTAACGCAAGAATGAACATCAGAATAGGGCCAACAATCCAGTTCATGATCAATGATAGAGTAATGGCTTGCTTGTCTTTAACTACAGTACCTAATAGGTTGTAGTTCACTTTGGCAAGTGGTGGGTACATCATTAAAATTAGACCAATAGCCAAAGGAATATTGGTTGTGCCGACTGACATAGATTCATTCCATTCTGCAACTTGAGGGAATTGAACGCCAATAAGAACACCGATAGCCATCGCTAGAAAAATCCATAGTGTTAAGTATCGATCAAGAAAACTGAGCTTAGGTTGCATAAAACCTCCTTACGGCTTTATCTAGTAAATGATTAATTTAATAAATAGAGTTATATTAATCGATTATCGTCGAATTACGATTGATATAGCTAAAAATAATCACGTTCTTATTCATACTAATTATAGGATCTAAATAAGTAACGTGATGATGTTTAAACTTGTTATGTTGGTAATTACATTAAAATTTGATTCGTTAATTGATCAAATTGAGCAATGCACTCTCGGTTAATTCGGTAACACATTTTTGGTGGTATTGATTCGGCAGTAATAAATCCTGCTTGCTTCAATACGCGTAAATGCTCTGATACGGTTGATTGTGCTAAGCCGAGTTCAGAAACTAAATCACTGTTTAAACAGCCACCTGATTTTTCTAATGTTGATAAAATCTTCAGAATACGAACACGAGCAGGGTGAGCTAATGCTTTAGCGAGTATCGAAAATTCTTTCTCTTGCTTCAGATCTTGCTCTGAAGTTGAAAAGGTACATTTGTCAGTCAGTTGGCATTGAGTTCTCATTATCAGCTCGTTGGTTAATCGTAAAAACACGATTAATATAGTCGGATTAAAAAAGAAGATCAAGTCATGAAGGTTGGAAAATGAAATTTGTTGCAAAGAAAAAGTGATCAAACTCTAAAGTTGTTCGTTAAATAATCAAATTGTCACAAGTTTTCGACATTACTCCCGATACAGTATTTAGGTAAATAATCATTTTTATGAGGTCGGTAAATGCTAAATGGAATCTCAACTCAATCAGCGGCATATACTTATGCAAAGCCTACTGCTAACTTGAGTTTAGTCCCTGTATCGACCTCATCAATGAATACGATTAAGGTTCAAGATAATAAGGTATCGTTATCCAATGAAGGCAAAGCATTATTGTATGCTTTACAAGAAATTGAACGAGACAATCAATTTAACAAACAAGAAAATGCAGACGTGACTGAGCAAGTCGAATCTTTTGCTCATGGTGCGTTGGGCATGGACCATCCTGATAAAATTGAAGAGGAGAATGATACTTCTTATTCAGCAGGTCAGTATGTATCAGCAGTCTTAACAGTTGGTGGTATTTTATTGGCTTTAGCTTAGTCCTGATGTAGATAAGTAGTTGTATTTATTTCTGTAGGTGTCGTAAGGTAGGAGGATAACTTATTTTATGGATAATACTTATGGCTAGACTCGGAATAGCAATACAAGCCTTATTGGCGGTTTCAATTTTTTATTTAGGTTACACCATTTATTCTTTTACTCATTCAATTAATACGGTTGTTGAGCGTTACCCTGAATTAATGGACGAGGTAAATAAAACGGCCGATAAACTGGAGATTGAACAATGGCTATTGCTTGCTCAACACATTGAAGAGTTAAGTCCACAAGTATTGACGTTAGTTGATGAGGTTAAAAATACAGTTAATAGCGTAAATCAAACAGTAGCTTCGGTAGACAGTAAAATCCCTCTTATCCTTAATGAAGTAAAGTCTATTAGAACTGAATCCTTGCCTGACGTTATCACGGTAATGAATGTGGTAAATGAAAAGACAGTCCCAACCGCATTGGTAGAATTAAAACATTATCGTGAGCAAGTTTTTCCTAAAGCGTTTGTCGAGAGTAAGGGATACCGCGTGACTACCATTCCGGCTATCATCAAAGAATCTGAAAGATTACGTAAAGAAGTTCCACCTATTATGCTAAAAGCGGATCAGATTATTGATAAGACGGAAGATCTTTCTCAGCAAGCGACTCAAGGAGCTGTAAAAGGGGTGATTATGTCTCCGTTTAATTTATTGAGAGAAGCCGGTACAGAGATTCAATCTAAAGTTAAACAATAGATCTGAAATAAACAGTAATAAAGAAGCCGATTATTTGATCGGCTTTTTTGTTACTGTTTATTAAAACTAATGTGTTAGTTATCTGTGATTTGAATTTCCGTAGAGAATTTGATGGTTCTTAGTGAGATAGAAGTGTGAAATTTACGTATATTTAAATCAGTATGAAGTACACGCTCTACAAAATGCTCATAGGCTTGTATGTCTTTAACTATGATGATCAACATGAAATCGTAATTTCCAGATATTTTATAACATTGGGTTACTTCTGGTGCTTTTGTTATTGATTGACGGAAATTTTGATATATATCACCTCGATCTCGCTCCATTTCTACAGAGACCAAAAAGGTCAGTTTCTTTCCTGCCAATTCAGGGTTAACGATTGATACGTCCCCAATAATTACGTCACTATCTCGTAATCTCTTAATACGCTTTAAACAGGCAGGAGCAGATAAGCCGACAAGCTCGGCTAATTCAACATTAGGAATTCGATTATTTTTTTGTAATTGAATTAAGATATTACGATCAATTCTGTCCAATTCCATAATTTCTTATAAATCCATTTAGAGTGCTTAATATTTCTTATGATAAATTAAATAAGAAATTAACTGTAGGTTTTGTAGCTAATTTTGAAATATTCATCACGATTAAATTGATAGAATAGAGTCTTCTTATATTCACATATGGACGTGATATGACTCCTTTTCTTCATTTTTTTAATACACTCTTTCGAGATATTATCAACGTAATATGGACGCTATTTAAGATTATGATCCCAATCATTCTTCTTATTAAAGTCGTGGAAGAGATGGGAGGGATCGTACTTCTTAGCAATCTATTAAGTCCCTTAATGGAAACTGTCGGTTTACCAAAGGAGATGGGCTTAGTATGGGCAACGACGTTATTAACCAATATTTACGGTGGGTTAATTGTTTTCATTAATACTGATATGCCATTAAGTGTGGCTCAAGTCTCTATATTGGGCAGCATGATGTTATTAGCCCACTCGTTACCGATTGAAGCTGCGATAGCGAAAAAAGCAGGGGTGAATTTATCTATGACCTTACTTATTAGGATTGGTGGTAGTTTTGTTCTTGCGTGGTTACTTCACCAAACTTACCAAACGGGTGATTACCTTAACCAACCAGCTGTGACTTTATGGCAGCCCGATGCTGTAACCGATACGAGTTATCTTGCATGGGGAATCGGACAACTTAAAAACTTCGGGGTTATTTCTGGGTTATTGTTTACGTTGAAAATTCTGAAATTATTTGGAATTGAGAAACTGATGGCGGTTTTATTAAGGCCTTTTTTAAAAATACTAGGGATCAGTAAAGAGGCGACCAACTTAACCATTATTGGCATTACACTAGGGTTATCGTTTGGTGGGGGCTTATTGATTAATGAGGCCAAAACAGGGCATATACCAGCAAGAGATGTATTTACTGCTATTATGTTACTCAATTTACTGCACAGCTTAATAGAAGACACGTTATTGATTCTGCTCATCGGTGCAGATTTTAATACAATTTTCTGGGGAAGATTAGTATTTTCTGTTGTTGTGATTTCAGCAATTTCAGCGGGAGTAAGAAGATTGAACCCTCAATTGTGTGAAAAGTATTTCTATCGAAGTGTTGTATCTGTAAAAAGATAAGTAGTTATAAAAATTCACCATAGCATTTTAAAAAATTGAATGTTCTTAGATGCCATTAAGATGTAGAGAGCGTCTGTAATAATAGTCGGCCACTTGTCATTGGTAGCTGCATGAAATTGCTTGAATATAAAACAGAAAGATCCATTATTACACTTTTTTACGAAGACGGAACTTTTCTATATAATTCGAGTTACCTTAATATCACTTTGTTATTTTTAGAAAATAATAAGAAGCACACGTCTAAAATGGGTATGAATATTCTTAACTTAATAGATTCTTCTTGGATTGAAAAATATGAGTCGCTGATACTGGATAATTATTTTGACAGTGATAATGAGTTTAAATAAAAACGCCGCAGAGTAATGTTTGCGACGTTTTTTTGTTATTTATTAAAATAGATTATAACTTACCAACTGTTGCCCAAACAGCAGCTAACACGTCTTGGCCAAAGGCAATGCTTCGTTCTGGAGACCAACCGTAAAGTTCATCAGCATGGCTAATATGATCTTTAAATGGCATCTCAACGGTATAAGAAAGACATTTGAATTGCTCGCCCACCCAGTTAGAACCAACGGTTAAATTTGCAGTGCCCGGTGCATCTTTGTCGTAACCAATCTCGTCTTGGAACTCAGGAGTAATAGTTAGTAGCGCTTGTTTAAAGGTATTCTCTAATTCAGCAATACGTTCATTGTAAGAAGGAAGGCCTTCACTACCTGCAACGAAGTTATATGGAATGGCTTCATCACCGTGAATATCTAAGAACATATCTACGCCAGTTGCTAACATACGTTCACGAACTAAAAATACTTCAGGTGATCTTTCCATTGATGGCGTTTGCCATTCACGGTTTAAGTTCACACCAATAGCGTTAGTGCGTAGATGCCCACGGATGCTGCCATCAGGATTCATGTTAGGAACGATATGGAAAACAGAGGTATCAAGTAGGGCACGACCAACGGTGTCAGTTTCATCTAATAGGCGTGATAATAAACCTTCAATGAACCATTCCGCCATTGTTTCACCAGGATGTTGACGACCAGTGATCCAGATGTTCTTCTTACCTTCGGCTGGCTCACCAATAGTTAGTATACTGATGTCATTGTTATCTAGTGTCACACCAAGTGTTTCTAACTGACAGCTGTGGTGGGTTTGTGCACCGTGCAGTAAGTCTTGATGGCGATCGTACGAGTAAGGTGCAAAGTATGCGAAGTACATTGAACGGTACTCAGGCATCACATTAAAGCTAAGCGTATCACCATCAAATTCAGTTGGAATGCGGAACCATTCTTCACGATCATAAGAAGCAACAACATCATAATCTTGCCAGCCTTCTGGATAAGCTGATTTTGCAAGATCTAGGATTTTAAATGAATGCTGTTGTTGAGGCTGGCTTTCTAAACGAAAGTGAAACCACTGAGCTATCTCAGTTTGGTTATCGGCAGGAATAGTCAGTTGGATATCATCTGGCGTATTTGCCGCTACTACGTGGATATTACCACTTTCAAAATTACTGAATATTTTCATTTATATACTACTCAAATTATAAAAATTATGACCATTAGTTTGTTATTGCAGAAGACTAATTTAAGGTCTCATTTAATACTTTAGCTAAGCGACTTACCGCTTCAACTAACTCTTCAGCATTAGCATTAGTAAAGTTTAAGCGTAGTGCTGACGGTGCGCCTTCTGGTTTTGGATAAAAAACAGGACTTGGTACAACCGCAACGCCATTGGCGATTAATGTTTTTGCTAGTGCAAACGTATCGCAATCGGGAAGAGATAACCAAATAAACATACCACCATCAACAGGGTTTAGTATGCAAGTTTCAGGCAATTGCTTTTTCAGCTCTGCGAATAAAACGTCATAACGTTGTTTGTATAGTGACTGAATTTGTTCCATATGTAGGCCAAAGTCAGGGTGTTTTAATAGACCAACCAATAGAGCTTGCATTGGGACGCTTGAGTGTAGATCTGCCCCTTGTTTTACCTTGATTAATGGCTCTAAATAGCTTTTCTTACCTGTGACTGCACCGATACGTAAACCTGGAGAGGCAATTTTTGAGAATGAACGCAGCACAATAGAATCGTCAGGACAAAAAGTTGAAACCATTGGAAGTGCTTCGCCAGTAAAGCGTAGTTCACGATATGGCGCATCTTCAATGAAAGCGACTTTGTATTTAATACACAACTCAGCCACTTTTTTGCGTGTTTCTAAAGACCAGCATACGCCTGTTGGGTTGTGGAAATCAGGTACTGCATAGAACATCTTTGGTGAATCTTGAATAAAGCATTGTTCTAACTCTTCAAGATTAGGGCCAAAATCCGTTTGAGATACAGTTGCGATGTTTGCTTGAACCAAACCAAAGACTTGCATTGCACCAAGGTAGCTCGGCGCTTCCATAACAACCGTGTCATTTGGGTTGACATAAGCTCGAGCAATAAGATCTAACCCCTGCTGAGAACCCGTACAGATCATTGGCATGTGCGTGTCTGGTAATTGGTACATTTCTGTCAGTAGTTCTAACAGTGGACCGTAACCTGCGGTTGCACCGTATTGAAAGACCTCTGGCATATCAGACAGGCTTTCTAATGTTGGTTTCATTAAATCAATAGGGAACGTCTTTTCGTCTGGTAATCCACCAGCAAGTGAGATGACATTCTTGTCTGTAGCTGCAGCTAAAATCTCTCGGATGTAAGAGGATTGAATTTGTTGCAGTGAATGAGCTATTTCCATATGTGTTCCCATTATTATCTTATTTATTTTATCTCTTGATAGTACAAGGCGTTGATTAACTTTGTTTGTCCGTTTATGCTTATAAATATGTCCATTTATGCTATTTTGAGTTTATGAGTCAACAACACATATCAAGAATTAATGATGTTCTGTTTTATATTCATCAAGACATAAGCCAAGAACTTGCAGCAAAAGACTTAGCTGAAGTCGCCGCTTATTCGGAACAACACTTTCATCGTATCTTTAAACAAGTCGTGGGGGAGTCTATTCATCAGTATATTCGTCGAACACGCATGGAATATGCCGCCAATCAGCTAATGTTTGATACTAAATCAACGGTATTGGATATTGCAAATACCTGTGGATTTAGCTCTCTATCCTCTTTTAGTCGTGCGTTTAAATCTACGTTCGATATGTCTCCGGGCGAGTGGCGTAAACATGATTTACAAATATCAGATAAACCGTATTTGAAAGATCCAGAAATTGCAGCGGGGTACTTAGCAGTTGCAGAGCGAGTTTTGCCCCAACCAAAAATTACAGAGGTTCCAGAGTTATTAGCGGCTTATGTAAGACACGATGGTTATAACCGTTCAATTCGTAATGCATGGTTAGTATTAAAGGCGTGGGCAAATACTGAGGGGAGAGACTTCTCAACTCAATTTGGTTTACATCATTCAAATCCAGCATGGGTAAATCTAGATAAGTGCCGTTACGTGGCATGTATTGCGATAAATAAACCGTTAAAATACCGTGGTGTAGTTAATCAAATGGTGATCCCTGGAGGGTTACATGCTGTATTTAGGTTGCATGGCGTTTATGGTCAATTGTTACCACAAATCAGTACGGTATTAGAGCAATGGTTGCCGGCGTCCGGCTTTAAACTTAGATCAACACCAGCGTATGTTCGTTACCATCAAAACCATTTTCTAAATGATGATGAAGCGTTTGAATTGGATTTTTATCTTCCAATCAGCTTTTATTAGCAAGGTTCGGTTTATGCGGTTTCTTCATTTTGATGTTAGCAACCATGATAGAGAGAATAACTAAGAGCAACGCGCACTTTTGACCGTTAGAGATAGGCTCGTGGTAAATCCATACCGCTAATGCAAGATGTAACGTTGGTTCAATATATTGAAGTAAACTTATCTTACTTAATGGTGTTTTGAGAATAGAAATACTCAATAATAAAATAGGGATGAGTTGTAATGGTGCTGCTCCCATTAAGGTTGCCCAGTTAAATGCAGAAAGTCCATTAGAGTGAATCATGATGTACCATAAGGCAACAGGGGCAAATAAGATGTGCTCAAAGAAAATCGCACCAAACGTATTTAATTTAATCAGTTTTTTGATGGCAATATAACTAGCAAAAGAGAGTGAAATAGCCAAACTTAAAACAGGCAATTGTTGATCTAAATATACATAACTCACAATGGCCAATACCATCAGAAATAAGGCAACTTTTTGTGGTGATTTAAGCTTTTCTTTAAAAAAGACAAAGCTCATAAAGAATACAAAAACAGGCGTAATATAAAACGCTAATGATGCCGCCATGATGTTATTGGTTATGGTGGCGTATACAAATCCTAACCACGATAAATTCATCATGATCCCTGCCACAAATGCAATAGAGATATTTCTAGTCGTACATTGCTTCTTATCTATTAAATTGGGCTTGAAGCAAAAAACAGCCATTAAGATCACTGCTGACCAAAAAATGCGGTTAGATAAAATTAATGCAGGGCTCATGTCTCCTAATTGATGGAAGTAGACAGGAACTAATCCCCATATCATAAAAGCTAAAGCCCCAAAAAATGTATACATAATGACCCTTTCTAAAATTGATAGTAGAGCAATAATTGCGCACAGGTTAGATGGCGCTGATTCTATGCTCTTATTTGAAATTTTGCTATTAAGTTATGCATCCCATATGATGAAAGTAACGATTGCTGATATTAATATAAAGGGATTAAATTATGTCAGAAGAAAAAGCAACACTCTATTATGTATATGACCCAATGTGTTCATGGTGTTGGGGTTATAAACCAACATGGGATAAAGTGAAACAAGCCGTTTCTGAGGATATGAAGATTGTTTATGTTCTTGGTGGGCTAGCGCCTGATTCAGATGTACCAATGCCAAAAGAGATGCAGGTACAAATCGCGTCTTACTGGCAGAAGATAGAAAACTATTTAGGCACAGATTTTAATCATCAATTCTGGGAAACCAATACACCTCGCCGTTCTACTTATCCGTCGTGTCGAGCAATTTTAGCCGCCCGTGAGCAAGGGGCTGAATTATCAATGCTTGACGCTATCCAGCACTCTTATTATTTGAATGCGAAAAATCCAAGTGACAATGACGTTCTTATTGAGTGTGCTAAGACGATTGGATTGGATATGGAGCGCTTTGAATTGGATTTATTATCTCCAGACACACATAAAATGTTATTAGATGAAATCATGTTTACTCGCTCTCTTGGAAAAAGTGGTTTTCCCTCTTTATTTCTAGAGCAAGAAGGCAAGATTACAGAGTTACCAATTGATTATGAAAAGTCAGAAGGAACCGTTGCACTATTAAAAAGTCGTCTATATTAATAAGTAATCAATTACTCTACCTCCGAACGGATAAGGATTTTTCAATGGCTGCGGAATATACACCACCAAAAATTTGGATTAATGATACTGATGGCGGTAATAAATGGGCGAATATAAATAGTCCAGAATCAGGAGCGAGGCATGAGAAAACGCTTCCAGTAGGTGAGCACTCTTTACAGCTTTATTCATTAGCCACACCAAATGGACAAAAGGTGACGATTCTTTTAGAAGAACTATTGGCGTTAGGTATTAAAGACGCTGAATATGATGCGTATTTGATCAACATTGGTGAAAGTGAACAATTCTCATCAGGGTTTGTTGATGTTAATCCGAATTCAAAAATTCCAGCGCTAGTTGATCATTCTATTGACCCTGAATCTCATGTTTTTGAATCGGCCTCTATCTTAGTTCACCTTGCCGAAAAGTTTGGTCAGTTTTTACCAAAAGAAGGCAGTGCAAGAACACAAACGTTTAATTGGCTATTTTGGGCACAAGGCTCAGCCCCATTCTTAGGGGGTGGTTTTGGTCATTTCTATGCGTATGCTGATGAAAAACAAGAATACCCAATTAATCGTTTTTCAATGGAAGCTAAGCGCCAATTAGACGTCCTTGATAAACAACTCGCGACGAATATGTATGTTGCTGGTGAAGAATACAGCATTGCAGACATGGCGATTTGGCCGTGGTATGGCAACTTGGTGCTAGGTAATTTGTATGATGCCGCTGAATTCTTGCAGGTAGAGAGCTATACCAACGTACTACGCTGGGCAAAAATGCTTGAAGCTAGAGAAGCGGTGCAACGTGGACGCATTGTAAACCGTTCATGGGGTGAAGAGTGGGAGCAAGTACCAGAGCGTCATAGTGCAGAAGATATTGATATGGTGTTAAACAAGAAGCCAAAATAATCACTGTTACGTTATATAGATGAAACAAAGGCGACAGCATAATACTGTCGCCTTTGTTTTTTTATTCGCATTTATTTAGTTAACTACTTTATTTAAATGAATCAGAGAGGTGATTACATTTCAAATAAGAAGTAATAACCATAACCAACCACAAAAGCAGGAACTGCTGAGTAGAAGGTCGCAACCATTGCCGCTTTTGGTGCTAGTGCAATCGCAGGGAAAAGTGCATCACCATCATTTGATATTGCATTTGAAAGCTGTGCAGACATTGGCATTGCTCCAGATAGATATAGGCTTGTGACTAAAATCTGAGGACCACAACCCGGTAATAAACCAATAGCTAAACCAATTAAGGGCATCCACATACCGTAACCTAAGAATACTGTGTGTAAATCGATATCTGAAAAGTAGGTAGTCAGCTCAAAAATTAAGAAAGCCACAATCACCCAAGCTGAGACAAAGTTAGTATCTTGCGCGGCTTTTTGAATTGGATGAGAAGTCACACATTTATTGTCTTCTGAAACCGTTGACTGATAGTCACTGATCTCTTTTGTTAATGACCATAACAACATACTACCAATCGCTAATACAGCACCTATCCATTCAATCGTGTGATCAGGAACATGAAGCAATTGGTTAATATCAACTTGGAAAGAACCTAATACTGCAACGATAGTTGCAGGAACGAGTACCCATTTCCAAAATGCACCTTGTAGATTAATTGCTTTAACTTGTAAACAGGGTATGTCGCGTTTTGGTTCTATTATTTCTTGAGCTTCTGGTCGTAAAAAATCATCTTCATGTAAGGCGTTTACGATGATGCCAGATACTGCACCGACAACCACACCTAACGCCATCACACCAAATCCGACTTTAGGTTGCGCTGCAATCAATAAGAAAGCAGCATCACCCATAGTTGCTGTTAAAACAGCAACTACTGACCCAAACCCCACTTTACCGCTGATGTATTGCGTAGTCACTACTATTGCACCGCCACAACCAGGTAGAGCACCAAGTAAAGATGAAAACACTACTTGGTTAGTTCGAGATTTATTATAAAGTGCAGTAATACGGTTGGTTTTACCCATGATATTTGATAGGTAGTGGTAAATCACTAAAGTAAAAGCAACATAAGTTGAAACGGCCCAAAATGCATCAGAAAGAGTAGTTACCGTAATTGTACGAGTTGTTTCCGCCGCGACTAACGCGAGTAATGTAATAGGCAATAATAGACGCTTGTGTTGCAGTGAGAACTGCGAAAACGAGAACGATTGTGAAAATAAATTAGTAGTTATCATAATAATAAAGCCATTAGTAAATGCGAATTATTATCAGTATATGCAAATGAGAATTATTATCAACTATCATTTTGATAGTTTTTACCGATGAATAAGTAATTAACAATCAGTAGAGCTGTTTTTATTAATTGCTAGAATAAAAGCCTGAATAGATATTTGATTATAGAGAATAGTTAATTAAAAGTACGTTAATGTTAAATAAAAGTTGTGATTGTGCGCTTGTTTGATGAGATCAAATGCTGCTGACTGGGTTTAATTTGCTACTATCAGCCAAATAGATTGAGTCAAAGAACTCAATACGCGGAAAAGAACAGTCATGAGGGAATATATGAAAGCAGTTGAAGCGAATTTTGATGGTCTTGTTGGGCCAACACATAACTACAGCGGTTTATCGGTAGGGAACATCGCCTCTAAAAATAATAAATCTGGCGCATCAAATCCAAAACAAGCAGTGAAGCAAGGTTTAGAAAAAATGAAAGCCTTGCATGATATGGGCTTTGTTCAAGGGGTATTAGCGCCACAAGAGCGCCCAGATATTCATACTCTACGTCGTTTGGGTTTTTCTGGATCAGACGGTGAAGTATTGCAAAAGTCTCATCAGTATTCACCTCAATTATTAGCGGCGTGCAGTTCTGCATCAAGTATGTGGACAGCCAATGCGGGCACTGTCTCTCCAAGTGCTGATACTGTTGATGGCAAAGTTCATTTTACACCAGCAAACCTCATTAATAAGTTTCACCGTTCAATTGAAGATGAAGTAACGGGTAATATTTTAAAAGCCACCTTTGCAGATGAAAAACATTTCGCTCATCACGAAGCTTTGCCTCACAGTGATTACTTTGGTGATGAAGGCGCAGCAAACCACACTCGTTTTTGTAATGACTATGGCGAGCAAGGGGTTGAGTTTTTTGTTTTTGGTAAGAGTGCCTTTAATGACCGTTATCCTGCTCCGAAAAAATACCCAGCACGTCAAACATTAGAAGCGAGTGAAGCAATAGCAAGAACGCACGGTTTACGTGATAAATTCACTGTCTTTGCGCAACAAAATCCGGATGTTATTGACCAAGGTGTGTTCCATAATGATGTTATTGCTGTCGGTAACCGAAATACATTATTTTGCCATCAACACGCTTTTTTAAACCAAGAACAAGTGAAATCAGATCTAAGTGCTTCCTATGGTTTAGGTTTTAATGTTATAGAGGTACCAACAGATAAAGTCTCTGTTCAAGATGCAGTAGAAACGTATTTGTTTAATAGCCAATTAATCACTAAGTCAGATGGTACAACCTTAATCATTCTTCCACAGCATTGTCGTGAGAATCCAAGAGTATGGGCATACTTGAATGAACTAGTGGATCAAAACCGTGGAATTGATGAGTTACATACCTTTGATTTAAAACAGAGTATGCAAAATGGAGGGGGACCAGCTTGCCTCCGTTTACGCGTAGTATTAAATGAAGCAGAGCAAAAAGCAGTAAATCAACATACGTTAATGAATGATCAATTGTTTACAACACTTAATCTGTGGGCTGATAAGCATTATCGAGATCGTATTGAAGATAAGGATCTTGCTGATCCTCAATTGCTACTGGAGTCACGTGCTGCCTTAGATGAGCTAACACAAATTATGCACTTAGGATCAGTGTATCCTTTCCAAAGATAAATCTCCGAAATAAGGCCTTAAAGTCGTTTCTTTCAAACTAAGCTAGTTAAGGCCCTTGTGTATATATAAAGGGGTTTACATTGTAAATCCCTGCTATAGCTTTATGTACGTGTGATTTAGCTAATTCGCTTGCACACTCATTAAGTCATCAATGAAGTAATTTAGAGCACGTTCTTCAATGGACCTGATTTTTTGTTGTTGTGCTTGAGTCAGCATGTGATACATACTGGCTGCGCCAAAATCACCAAAGATAATATTTGCCTCTTCATCAAATAAAGTGTTGTGCGCGTATAAGTCGCCATGACAGACTTGGTTATCATGAAGGTGTTCAAATACGTTACGCA
This sequence comes from Aliivibrio sifiae, assembly GCF_002954715.1. Taxonomy (GTDB): domain Bacteria; phylum Pseudomonadota; class Gammaproteobacteria; order Enterobacterales; family Vibrionaceae; genus Aliivibrio; species Aliivibrio sifiae. Next base: position 410,869 of record NZ_MSCP01000002.1, read on the forward strand.
TTTCTGCAACCATCTTATTGATGTGTCCTAATGATAAGCTAAACCCTTCAGGAAAAGTATCACGCGTACAGCTTTCTAAACTTGGTGGTAAACCTAAGTTTTTGTAATGTGGTGGGATCAAATTCATTATTAAGGCTAAGTAATTATCTTCATTTACTTGCGCTAAAGATTGCACCAAACTTGGATGATTACCGACTTTTAAGCATGCTTGTAATTCATCTTCAGGGTAACCATCACTTGTCACTTCGCCCTTAAAGACTTTAACCGCAATCTCTTGTGGAAAATTATTCTGCTCTTTATTCCAATGTGCTTTAGAAATTACGCCAGAAGCGCCTTGGCCTAATACGTTTTCTAAGGTGTAACTTGAAGACGCAATACTTGGGACTGATTTTACTTTTAGATCAGATTTACAGAATGGATTACCTGCAAAGGCAAACCACGCCAGTTTTGGTAAGTTTAGCAATTGCTCTGGGCATTCAATTAATTGGTTTGCTGAAATACGTAACAACTCAAGATTGTGTAACTGAGATAAGTTAGCAGGTAGATCAGTTAAGTTGTTACCCGCTAATGCTAACTTTTGCATTAAATGACAATTACCAAGAGTGTTAGGCAAAACGTCGATTTGGTTATCCGTCAAGATTAACCAACGCAACTTAGGTGGAAATGCGTTTTCAGGTACGCTCTTAATCTGGTTTGCTTTAAAGCCAATCATTTCCAAATGTGGAAGTGTAGCTAAAACATCAGGAAAAACAGTAAATGGGTTATTCGAAGCAAAGAAGATTCTTAGCTTGGTTAACTGGATAATTTCTTCTGGTAGCGTAGTTAATTGGTTATTCGATAAATCTAAGATCTCTAAAGAATCAGCCAAAGATAAAATTTCTAATGGAAATTCGGTTAGGTTTTCACTTAATTGAAGTCGAGTGATGCCTTGTAATTCACCTGATTTTAACTGCGCTAATGTATGCAAACTAATTTACCTATTGTCGTTTATATATGAGGCTTATTGGAAAGTGTCATTTGAAATGAACAGTCTCAAAATTTAGCGCTGATTGTACGGTGTTTAATACTATAAATCTAATATAACGAGTTGGTTATAACCTATATAACTTAGGAGTCATTGGCTCACAACTTGGCATCGTGTATCGTCACTTTGTAGTGGTAAAAATATTTATAATTGATGTGGAGTAAATGGTGTACTTCAAATAATGTGGGGAAGTACGAGAGATATTTGGAATAGAAAAGCAGCCATAGCGTTAGGATCATTCACTTCGTACTCAACAGCAATAGCTGAAGAAAGTCATGATGACGTGCAAGATATACCAGCTCTTCTGGCGGTATATATACTCATTTCTCTGATGGTGATCATCGAATTGAAATTAGCTACCAATTTTAATGATAATTCTAATTATTATAGTTTAACTTAAAATGACTTACTGTATTGGTAAGAGCTTAAATTAAATATCTTTGATTATTCAGTTTATCTGAATAGTTAATTCATAAAAAACACCATTATAAAACAATCACCAGATGAATATAATAACTTAAAACTACAAGGTAAATGATATTGGTAATGTAGATTTATCGATATGATGTTTAATATTTTTATATTTACTATTAGATATAAAAATCTATAGCGCATATGGTATTAATTATTATCAACAACAACTTGTATCTTTAAACTAAAGACTAAGAAACTTAAAGGAAGGAAATGTTACCCACAAAAAAATCGTATTCAATCGCATTAGTACTGACACTATGGCTTGGTCCTATTGGGCTTGCCTATTCATCAATTGAATTATCAATAATTTTAACGCTCCTTTCGCTTGCCTTTTTACCCAAAATTATTGTACTTGTATTTTGTTGGTTCGGATCTACTTTATTGAGCTTCCATTATGTTGGTAAATATAATTATAAAATAGAAAGAGAGTTAGAAAGTATTGAATTTAGTAATGATTTATAATTACAGTTGAAATCAATACTATTTGCCAAGCTCATGCTCGTTTTTAATCATAATGTATTAAAACGAGCATTCTTATTTGTATTGATGAGAGTGAGTAGTGTGATTTCAGTTAATAATTATCATTCTAATAACTTATTGCTTCAGCCATTGATATAATAGTTTTTGTCTTTGTTACTCTTGTTATCCTTTCTCTTCTTTTTATTTCTTAAATAGGTATATCACTCTGGTCATACCTGTTCGTTTGCTTGTTTTATGCTCCAGATCTTCTTTTTGATATTCTAACACGCATTTTCTGTGCTCGAATGCTCATTTTGACTTTGATGACATATCAATTATTAATAAAAGGAGTACATTTCTGGCTGCTTAACGTGAATGCTGTAAACCTACTTTAATAATAAATAACGAAACAAAGGAATGAATCATGGCGAATAATGAACAACATACATTACTTGGACAATGCATCGCTGAATTTATCGGTGCTGGTTTATTAATCTTTTTTGGCGTCGGCTGTGTTGCCGCTTTAGTATTAACTGGCGCAGAGTTTGGTCAGTGGGAAGTTAGTATTATATGGGGCATAGGTGTTGCGATTGCCATCTATTGTACTGCGGGCGTTTCTGGAGCGCATTTAAATCCTGCTGTAACCATTGCATTAGCGGCGTTTCATGGATTTGATAAAGCAAAAATAATTCCTTATATCATTGCTCAAGTGTTAGGTGCTTTCTGCTCCGCGGCATTGGTTTATGCTTTATACAGCAATTTATTTTCTGATTATGAAATTGCAAATGGTTTCTTACGTAGCAGTAAAGAAGCACTATCTACAGCCGGTATCTTTTCAACTTATCCACATCCTTCTTTATCGATACTAGGCGCATTTGCGGTTGAATTTGTCATTACTGCGGTTCTTATGTTTGGAATTCTTGCTTTAGGTGATGAGCATAATGGTGCAGCCCGCGGTGCAATGAATCCACTTCTTATTGGTTTACTCATTGCCGTTATTGGTGGTTCTCTTGGTCCTCTAACTGGTTTTGCAATGAACCCTGCTCGTGATTTTGGTCCAAAACTATTTGCTTACTTAGCGGGGTGGGATTATGCATTAACGGGGGCAAAAGAAATTCCTTACTTTATCGTTCCAATTTTAGCGCCAATTGCTGGTGCATGTTTCGGTGGTTGGGCGTATCCAAAAATGATTGGTGCTTATTTACCAAAAGCAGGCCATGGTTGTACAATTCCAAATCAGTGTGATGTGGAAGAAGACACTAAAACTGCTGAAGTTTAATATAATAAAATAACAATTATCTCCCTACGAATTTTACACACAAAAGGACTCCATCATGACTGAGCAAAAATACATTGTTGCACTTGACCAAGGAACTACTAGCTCTCGTGCCGTCATTCTTGACCACGATGCCAATATTGTCAGTGTTTCTCAGCGTGAATTTACTCAGATTTATCCTCAAGCAGGATGGGTTGAGCATGATCCACTCGAAATCTATGCAACACAAAGTTCGACGTTAGTTGAAACCTTAGCGAAAGCGGGGATTCGCAGTGATCAAATTGCTGCGATTGGTATTACTAACCAACGTGAAACGACGATTGTTTGGAATAAAGAAACGGGTAAACCAGTCTATAACGCCATTGTTTGGCAATGTCGTCGTACTGCAGATACGTGTGAAAAACTGAAAGAAGCAGGTCTTGAAGAATACATTCGTGAAAATACAGGTTTAGTTGTTGACCCATATTTCTCAGGTACAAAAATTAAATGGATTCTTGATAACGTTGAAGGCGCTCGTGAAGACGCAGAGGCGGGTAAATTATTGTTTGGTACCGTTGATACATGGCTTGTTTGGAAAATGACGCAAGGACGTGTTCACGTTACAGATTACACCAATGCTTCTCGTACCATGGTATTTAATATCAATACACTGCAATGGGATGAAAAACTGCTGAAAGAGTTAGATATTCCACTTTCAATGATGCCTCAAGTTAAATCATCATCAGAAGTGTATGGCGAAACAAACATTGGTGGTAAAGGCGGTACGCGTATTCCAATTGCAGGTATTGCAGGGGATCAACAAGCCGCACTTTATGGTCAAATGTGTGTAGAGCAAGGTCAAGCGAAAAATACGTACGGCACGGGCTGTTTCTTGCTGATGAATACAGGCAAAGAGAAAGTAACGTCTCGCAATGGTCTATTAACGACACTAGCATGTGGTCCACGTGGTGAAGCGTCTTATGCACTTGAAGGTGCGGTATTCATGGGAGGAGCATCGATTCAGTGGTTACGTGATGAAATGAAATTACTGGCAGATGCAAAAGACTCAGAATACTTTGCAACTAAAGTGGATTCATCAAATGGCGTGTATGTCGTTCCAGCCTTTACTGGCCTTGGTGCTCCATATTGGGATGCATATGCTCGTGGTACGATTGTGGGTCTAACGCGTGGTTGTGGTTCTAACCATATTATTCGTGCAACGCTAGAGAGTATTGCTTATCAAACACGTGATGTTATTGATGCGATGCAAGCAGACTCAGGTATTAAGTTATCAGCACTCCGTGTTGATGGTGGTGCGGTTGCCAATAACTTCTTAATGCAGTTCCAATCGGATGTATTAGATGTTGCAGTTCACCGTCCAAAAGTAACCGAAGTGACTGCTTTGGGTGCTGCTTACCTTGCTGGTTTAGCCGTTGGATTCTGGGGTGGCCTTGATGAACTGGCTGGTAAAGCCGTAATTGATCGTTCGTTTGAACCTCACCATGATGAAGATAAACGTAATCAACGTTACCGTGGTTGGAAACGCGCAGTAAAATGTGCTCAATCATGGGCAGAGCTACACGACGAAGAGTAATTAATCTAATTTGATGATTAATTAAACGAAAAGGAGTGCATTTTATGTGCTCCTTTTTCTTTTCCGAACTTTGTTTGATATATATCACGCATATTTACGTCAAAAATTTCATTCCTTATATTTTCTTTAGTACACTGATTTGAGTTGAAAAATATAAGTCATTGATTGATCGAAATTAGGGGAGTAATTCGTGAAGCAATTATCAAGACACCAAGAAATCGTAAACCTTGTGCAACAACATGGATATGTCAGCACTGAAGATTTAGTGGAGCAATTCAAAGTCAGTCCACAAACCATTCGTCGTGATTTAAACGAACTTGCTGATGAAAATAAGATCCGCCGTCATCACGGTGGTGCAACCATTCCTCTTAGCTCTGTAAATACGGCTTATACTACGCGTAAAGTGATGCAGTTGAATGAGAAAGATACTATAGCAGAAGCACTTGCAAAGCATATTCCAGACGGTGCTACGCTATTTATCGATATTGGTACAACGCCAGAGTCAGTCGCAAAAGCATTGGTGAAGAATCATAAAGACTTACGTGTGGTTACTAATAATATCAATGTAGCTATGATCTTAATGGCTAATCCAGACTTTAAAGTTATCCTCGCGGGTGGTGAAGTTCGTAATCGTGATGGTGGTATTGTGGGCGAAGCAACCCTCGATTTCATTAAGCAATTCCGTTTAGATTTTGGTATTTTAGGGATCAGTGGTATTGATTATGATGGCTCACTATTGGATTTTGATTACCACGAAGTTCGTGTGAAAAAAGCGATCATTGAGAACAGTCGCAGCGTGTATCTTGCCGTTGATCATACTAAATTTGGTCGTAATGCGATGGTGAACTTAGGCAGTATCACAGAGCTGCACATGATCATTACCGATCAAGAACCACCAGAAGAGATTGTAACTATCTTAAAAGATAATGAGATCCCTTATGAAGTAATTTCAAAGTAGCCCTCATTTCTAATAAATAAAAAATCCCTGTTCTTGATTAAGATCAGGGATTTTTTTGTATCTCCATCACACTAAATGTTCGAAATCGAAAATATAAAGTGACTCAAAACGAAAGTTAAGCTATCGTGTTTTTATCGTAATTAATGTTCGTTCGCTCATTATGAGTCTTTGAGGTCACAACTATGAATAATGGAAACCAAACACACACAACCTGCGCTGTTTTAGATTTAATTGTAGTTGGTGGTGGTATTAATGGGGCGGGGATTGCAGCTGATGCTGCTGGTCGAGGCTTAACTGTGGGTTTATATGAAGCATCAGATTTTGCTTCTGCGACGTCATCTGCAAGTTCAAAGTTGATCCATGGTGGTTTACGTTATTTAGAACATTATGAATTCCGTTTAGTCTCTGAAGCGCTCGCGGAGCGTGAAGTATTGCTAGCAAAAGCACCACATATCGCTAAACCGATGCGTTTTCGTTTGCCTCATCGCCCATTTTTACGTCCCGCATGGATGATCCGTGCTGGCCTTTTCCTTTACGATAATTTAGGTAAACGAACTACACTTCCTGCAAGTCATTCAGTTAACCTCGCGGCTTCTGGCCTGCTAAGACCGGAAATGAAAAAAGGGTTTGAGTATTCTGATTGTTGGGTTGATGATGCGCGTTTAGTGATTCTTAATGCTATGGCTGCTGAAAAAAATGGAGCAGAAGTGAAGAACTACTGCCGTGTTGAAAAAGCAATACGCGTTGATAGCATTTGGCATGTGACTATTTTTGATGAGCAAACGAATACACGCTTTGAACGTAAAACTAAAGCGCTTGTGAATGCTGCAGGTCCATGGGTAAAACAATTCTTTGATGATAGCCTAGAAGAAGAATCACCACGGAATATTCGTTTGGTTAAAGGTTCTCATATAGTTGTACCAAAAATACATAATGAAGAACAAGCCTATATTCTACAAAATAAAGATAATCGCATTGTTTTTGTTATTCCTTATATGGAAGACTTTTCAATTATAGGAACAACGGACGTTGAATATCAAGGCGACCCGAGAAAAGTAGAAATATCAGAAGATGAGGTAAACTATTTAATTGATGTTGTGAATCAACATTTTGTTGATCAAATCCAACGTAATGATGTTGTCTGGACTTATAGTGGCGTGCGTCCATTGTGTGATGACGAATCTGATTCTCCTCAAGCGATCACTCGTGATTACACTTTAGAGTTAGAACAAGAGTTAGATCAAGCACCTTTATTGTCTATTTTTGGTGGGAAATTAACGACATATCGAAAATTAGCAGAAACTGCAATGAAGATGCTAAGTCCATACTTTATGAAGATAGGGACGTCGTGGACCAAAAATGTAGCATTACCGGGTGGTGATTTTGATTATCCACGTAAGCAGTTAGTAAATAATATCTGTAGTAAGCACAAATGGTTAGCAGAAAAAACAGCAACGCGCTATGTGAACCAATTCGGTACTTTAGTTTGGACATTATTAGAAAATATCACTTGTGAAGCTGATATGGGAATAAAGTTCTCAGAAGGCGTTTATCAAGCTGAAATTGATTATTTAATACAGTATGAGTTCTCTCAGAAAGCAGAAGACGTGCTATGGCGTAGAACGAAGTTAGGTTTGTATTTAAATGATGAAGAGAAAAACGAATTGACGGCTTATATAGAAAATACGGTCGTAAATAAACACAACATACAGCTTAAAAAAGTAGTTTAAAAAGGAGCAGCCGATTATGGCTGCTTTTTTTAGGAATGATAATAACCAATATAGGAAATATTCATTTCATCATTGAAGAAATACCCTATATTTTCAGATATAGGGTAAAAGTAACTATAAGAATTATTACCCATTTTTTTAAATAGCTGATTATAAGCGTACGTTATTTCATCATTTCTCACTATTCCAAACTGTAGTCGCCCTGAAGTTATGTTATTTTCATCATTGTTTTTAATCACAAACTTTTCAATAGTTTTATCTTTTATTAATGTAACATGGTTTTGTGATATATACCCATAACCACCAGAATAACCAGATTCTTTGATAAATATTGTTTCTTTTGTATTGTAATTATTTTCATTTATTTTGATTATGTCAGTGTTAATGTAAAGATTACCTTGATATTTTTGGTTAAACAATGATTTTAGATTAATTTCAGTAGATAGTGATATCGAATTGGTTAAATTATTTACAGGGATCTTTTGTTTTTTATCAAATTTAATATCATTGAATAATTTAGCTACGTCTATTTTTTTTGAATTATCTTTAAAGTAAATCTTATTGTATATTTTAATGCATTTGTTTTTTTGTATTTCACAAGCAGATAAAGCGATGAAATTATGTTGATTATTGATAAAGTATTTAATGTTATTTTTGGTTTTTATTTGTGATAGGTCTAATTTTTCTGACGTAGATGTAACGATAATATTTTGTATTTCTTGTTTGAATTTAAATGACTTTATTTTTTCTTTTACTAAGTAGATATCTATTTGATCTAAGGAAATTAATGAAGTCATTGTTAATAATAGAAGAAGTAGGAGCAATGAGTTCTTCTTTTTTTTCTCTTTGTGGTAGGGTTGCGCCGCCATATAACCCTTTCCTTTAATCGTTTTTATAGGGTCAAAGCCATGCGGTTTCATTTTCTTTCTAAGCAGAGAGATGGCTTGAGGTACTGCAGAAGTATAGCAATTGAGTTCTTTTCCCCATGAATTATTGAGAATCTCTTCTTTTGTAAAGATTGTTTTTGGATTTTGTATCAGAAGATAAAGAATATTTATTTCTACTGAATTTAATTTTATTTCTTTATTCCTTTTTGTAATGATTTTCTTCTCGTTGAGAAATAATGTGAAATTATGATTTTTAATTATATTAGACATTTTTAAACCTATGTTCTATACGACTCATGATTCTCAAATATGATATTGAAAATGTCTATAATATAGTTGAATTATTTTTAGATTAAATTGGTTATATGGGATATTTCTCATTTTATTTTTTAGTTTTCATTTTTTTGTGTTTTTTTATTTTTCATATGATCCTACGTATGTAATTATATATTTATTAAATAGGTAGGTGGCGATATGGAAAAAATAACCTTAATATGTAATTCAATGCAGTCATTTATGGACCTTTGTGAAAATAACCTTGTCCAATCGTGCTTTGTGCATTGTACTTTTATTGTTGGAATAAGTGATTTTAAGTGGATGGAAAGGGAATTGAAATCAAAAAATGGTAATGAATTATCAGTAAGGAAATTGGTTAAAGATGGTGTTAATTAAATCGTATTTATAAACACAGAAAAGAAGTGCTTGGCAAATGTCTGGATAGGAGTAATATCAAAAAATAATTAATCATGAGATAGTAAAATGAAACTTAAACTTCTTTCAATGCTTATCGCCTCTTGCGTTGCTTATTCTGCTAGTGCCTGTACTGGTATCTCTCTTTCGACAACTAATCATGATTATATTCAAGCGCGAACGATCGAGTGGGGTCAAAATGACCTCAATAGTAAATTGATTGTGTCTCCTCGTGAATATACATATACCTCTATTATGCCAGATCAGAAGAAAGGACTTGAATGGAAGTCTAAGTATGGATTTGTTGGTATTTCAGTGAGTGATGATCGCTTTATTGCTGATGGGGTAAATGAAAAAGGATTAACCGCAGGTTTATTCTATTTTAAAAACTACGGATCATTAGATACATACGATCCTAAAGACACAAAAACAACCATTACAGATATGGATTTTAATCGCTGGATGTTATCGCAATTTAAAACGGTTGCCGAAGTAGAACAGGCGTTAGATAAAATTAAAATTATCCCAGTTTATATTGATGCGAAAGGTGTTCCATCACCAACAGCACACTGGCGCGTTGCAGATAAACAGGGAAATAACATTGTTATTGAAATTATGAATAACGGTGAAATTAATATCCATAAAAATACAGCGAAAGTGTTAACTAATGCGCCTGATTACCAATGGCAGGTTACAAACTTGAATAATTACATTCATCTAACTCCTGGTGTTAGCAAAGGGCAGAAGATTAATGATGTGAATGCCTTTTCATTTGGTGTTGGTTCTAGTTTCTTAGGGCTACCAGGAGATATCACGCCACCCTCTCGATTTGTTCGTGCGGCTTTTTATGTTAACTCAGCTCCAGAAATAAAAGAAAGTGATGCTGCTGTATCTCAAGCCTTTCATATCTTAAATAATTTCGATATTCCTATTGGCAGTGAGTTTAATAGCAAAGCGCATATTCCTAATCTACCAAGTGCAACTCAGTGGACCTCGGTTGTTGATCAGACTAACGGATTGTTTTTCTATAAAACGATGTATGATAGTACGATTAAAAAAGTCGATTTAAATAAACTTACGTTTAGCGGGAAAACAGAAGAAAAACGCTCATTAGATGCAGGTAAGTTCCATGCTGAAGAGGTTATTCCTCAACTTTAAGTTTGATGTACGATTAAAAAATAAGCCTCTTTATGAGGCTTATTTTTTATGATTATTGCTTACGCTTTCTTTTGTTTATATACATCTGTTTATCTGCGTTATCTAATGCAGTCTTAATGTCATTATTAATCAACGATACACCAAATGAAAAAGATAAAGGCAATGATTTTTGTTTGAAATACAGTTCGAAGTGAGAACGTATACTGCGCATTTTAGTGCTAATGTCTGTAATTGAAGAGGAATCAAAACAAAGAACAAATTCATCCCCACCAAATCTAATTAAAAGATCTTCTTTTCTCAAATATTGATTAATTAATCGAGCGCCTTCTTTAAGTTGTTTATCCCCAAACTGATGGCCATGCTCGTCGTTAATACTCTTAAATCCATCTAGATCAATAAATACCATTATATTGTAAGAGTTTACATCAATTCTATCTAATTTTTCTTTTGTAAAACATCCGGTTAATGGGTCAATCGATGTTTGTGTATTCTGGTTATCTTCATAAACAAAAGTCATAATAAAAGTGTTATCAAAATACTTTATTTTTTGCCTATAAGTATGAAAACTAGTAGTTTGAGGCCCAACTTCAATCGTTTCATTTGATATTAGAATATCTGATTTTTTATTAAGTAGTTGTTGATCAAGCTGTAAACACGTTTGATAATCGGGAAAGCGAGTAAGAACTTTATCGACTGTCATACCAACTAGGTCGCATTCTAGATAATCTATGTGTTTTTTATTATTGTATATCGCTACACCATATTCATCTCTTAGAATAAAAAGACAGTTACAGTGCTTCATTAAATTGGTTGTAAATAAAATCGATGGACTTTTTATACCATCGAGTAATTCTTGATATTTTTGATTAAGAGCATGGAGATCGAATTTATTATAATCGATCCCTAATAGATTAAAGGGGTCTTGTGGCTGTAATTCATTCAAGGCGATAGTCAGTTCTTCATCATTCTTGGCAATGTTGAGGTTATAAATAAAGCGATCAATAGGAGGTGTAATTGAGTTTGATTGATTATTTGATTGTGGTTTTCTTGATTCAAAATTCTGATCAAGGTCAGATAAAGGTAATGGGTACGAGAGGTGATAGCCCTGCGATATTACCGAACCAAAAGATTGAATTAAATTAAGTTGATTGACGTTTTCAATGCCTTTTATTACAACGGTATTACCTAAAAATTTATTTAGCTTATGGTAGAGAGAGCGTAAGAAACAAAAAGACAAATAATCATCATTAATCGCACTAATTAAAGAACGGTCAATTTTAATATAGTCAAAATTCAACCCTAATAATGGGTCTGAGCTAACACATTCTATACCGTAGTCATCAAGTGTAAAAAGAACACCAATGTGACGTAAGCGCTTCATATGAGAGCGTATTTTTTCTAGATTAAAGTCCTTATTGTTGAAGTTAAGTTCTAAGGTAAAGCCTTTATGCTGCGAAAATAATGCTTCACAGTAATCAATAAAAGATTCTGATTCTAAGCTTTCTACTGATATATTAATTGAAATATGAATATGATCGTGATTTCGTAAACTTAGCTTATCTGAAATAACGTGAGAAATGACTTCTTTATCAAAACCTTCTTTGTCTTCAATTTCAGAAATGAAATGAATAGGCAATTCATCAGAGTATCTGATTCGTAATAATGCTTCATAAGAAACAATAGACCCTTCGAAAAAATTCGGCTGGTAAATGAAGTATTTATTCTCAAGCATTATTATTATCACATCCCAAGTTGTAATTGGCGTTAATTTATCATGTTCAATAAATTGAGCCTATCTGAACCCAAGTTCAAATTGAGATGAATGTCACATTTACAAAATGAAACAGTGCGATAAAAAATATAACTATTGATGATGTTATCAAATTTAATTGAAATTAGGCGTTAATGTTAACGTCACCTTGTTTTTTATCAGATTTATTTTCCATTAATCGTGTGGCTTGTTGAATGTTTACCTCTAATAAATTGATAAGTTGTTGGATATCATTCAATTTTGGGAGCATACCCATTTTCGCATCTTTTTCGATAGAACTTGCACTTTCTACAAGACGATGAGCATCAAAATTTCCTGCCATTCCTTTTATTGAATGCGAATGAAGGCGGATATTATCGATGTCTTTCTTGTCGTAAGCGGTGATTAAAGAAGTAATGCTCTCTTCTGAGGTATTGATAAATGAAGTTAAAAATTCATTTCGTATTTCTATATCATCCCCACAAATTTCAATAAGAGGTTCTAATGTTAATTCGGCTTCAGTAAGGGCTAATGTGGTAATTTTATCTTTTGAGTATCGTTTTAACTCTATAATATTTGTTTTTGGTTGGTGGCTAGATTTGTTTCGTTCAATTTTTATCTTGTGATGATTGATCGCATCTAGAAAGCTTTGTTCTTGAAGAGGTTTAGTTAAAATATAATTGGCACCTGCGGCAATAAAATTATCATGAGCTTCTTGGAAAACATCTGCAGTACAAGCAAAAATGACGGTTGAGAGTTTTAATTTATTTCTGATAATTTGTGTTGCTGTTATACCGTCCATGATTGGCATATGGTTATCCATGATGATCAAATCAAATGAACTCTCTTGTAATATATCAAGCGCGATCTGACCATTTTCCGCGATGGTGACTTGGTGTCCTAAACGTTGACAGAACATTTTCGCAACGAGTGCATTTACCTTGTTATCTTCTGCAATCAATATTGATAAATTAGTTGGCGTTTTAGTTTCTTCAATATTGGTTCTCGGTGAATGATCTTTATTTTCAACGGTCGCTTGTTTAATGCTTGTTTCAAGAGGAATAACGATTGTAAATGTCGTTCCTTTTCCCTCTGTGCTATTAACGGAAATGTCACCTCCCATAACATCAACCAGCTGTTTGACTATCGCTAGTCCTAACCCTGTGCCACCATATTGCCTAGTCGTTGAAGACTCCGCTTGAATGAAAGGGTCAAAGATTTTCTCTAAGCGTTCTTGTCGTATCCCTATACCGCTGTCTTTGATTTGTATGGTAATACCTGTTTCTTTTTTTACGGTTAATGTGTGATTGAAAAGCAAAGTAATCGAACCATCATGAGTAAACTTTACTGCGTTGCTTATCAGGTTAAAAATGATTTGTCGGATCCGAGGTTTATCACCTTTAAACACAGTGTTAGGGCCTATTTCATTGTTAATAATTAAATTAAGCCCCCTGTCTTCACAAATGGGTATGTAGGTACTGGTAATAGGGTTGATGACATCTTTGAAATTAAAATCTTCGCAATTTAATTCGAGTTTATTTTGTTCAATCTTAGAAAAATCAAGAATATCATTTAGTAAGGAGAGTAGGTGGTCACCAGACTCTAATAACACATTAATTTGTTTGTGCTGTTCTGGATCTTTTATATTACTTTCTATAATTTGTGCCATACCAAGAATACCATTTAAGGGCGTTCTCAATTCATGACTCATGGTTGCTAAAAAAGTAGATTTGGCTTTATTTGATACTTCAGCTTGCTTTGCTGCATCGGCTAGATCTATTTCCAGCGCTTTACGTTTAGTTATGTCTCTTTCAACGGCGATAAATTGCTCTAATGAACCTTCTAAATCAAAAGTTGGGGTAATCGCAATATCTATCCAATATTCAGTTCCGTTTTTATGGTAATTAACTAATTCGGATTCTATCGATGCCCCGTTTTTGATAGCTGTAGAAATCCGGTTAATATCATCTTTTGATGTTTTTTCACCTTGTAGAATATTTCCCGGTTTTTTACCTAAAACTTCATTTAATTGATACCCTGATAAGGTACAAAAGCTTTGGTTTGCCCATGTTAAAATGCCATCTTTGTCAGTAATTAAGATTGCGTCATGAGCATGTTCGGCAACCAGTGCAAGCTTTGATTTTTCTTTTTCAGAGTTAAAAAGGTCCCGTTTTATAACTAATGTTTGTCGTAAACGTTCACGTAACTGAAGATAAAAATAGGCAGCAATGGCACAGATAAAAAGTACCACGGTAATAAACATGTGGTTTTTTATTGATTCGGCCTGAGATAACCAATAGCTATTTTGCTGTGTAAGCATTTGTTTTACATTGTTGGTAAATATATCTTTTTCTTTATTTTTACTTTCGACTTTAATTCGTTCACGGAAGGCTATGTAATTAGATAGGCTTTTAAATTCAGGTTGTGTCTTTAGGTAACGACTAGGAGGGGACTCCATTAAGCCAGTTAATGTAAATTGTGAAACATACAGTTTATCTTCGAGTGCAGGTAAAGTGCTTAATAGCTTTTCTTCCAGTAATAGCGTTGTTAGTGCTGAGTACTCATATGAAACCTTTAATCGAAGTGATGTCTCTAGATCGTTAATAAGGGTGGAGGCACCAACTTGAGTATTTTTTGCGTAGCTAATCGCTTCATCGCTACTAATCAGAAAGCGTGATAACCAATGTGCTTGATCGTTTTCTAAGCGCTCCGATAGAAAAGAAGCTTTTAGATCGGCATTAACCAATTGTGATGAGTAAACGTCATAGGCTTTATTGTCTTGATGATTAAAATAATAGAGATTTTCTCTAGATTGAATGAGGCTGTCAGATAGTGACAAATAAGCACGTTGGTATTGATCTACCAAATGACTTTTAGTGACAATCAACGATAAATACACAGCAGAGCAGGTGATAAATACAATAAGCATTAAGCTGAGTTGATTAGTGTTTATTAATCTCATTGAATTAACTCCTCTAAAGCAGCGGGTCTTGGCGCTGTTAAGCTGTTTAAGAAGGCGCTGATTTCTACAACAGTCATTGGACTTAACTCTTGTCCTAACTGAACGCGAGCCATAATGATAATGGCTTCTTCAAGAGTTTCTGTTTTTCCATGATGGAAATAAGGGGCAGTAATCGCAACGTTACGTAGACTAGGGACACGAAAAACATGACGGTCATTGATGTCTCCTGTGATATCAAATCGTCCAAGATCGTCTTTTACAGAATCTCCAAATTGTGTTTCTAATGCGGTGAGGTTACCAAATTTTTGAAAGAGGTTACCTCCCACGTTTTGACCTTGATGACAAAATACACAGCCTAATTGTTGGAACTTATCCCAACCATTAAGTGCGATTTGAGATATTGCTCGTTTATCGCCTTTTAAATAATTATCGAACGGAGCGTTAGGTGTATTTAGTGTTGTCATGAAAGTTACTAAGGCATTTTTAATGGTCTTTTCTGTAATATCACCATTGTATTCTTGTTTGAAACGCTTGGAATAATGCTCTGAAGAGGTGAGAAACTGAATGATGTCCGTCCAATTACTGTCCATTTCTAATGGGTTATGGATTGGGCCATCAAGTTGTTGTTCTAAACTTGCAGCACGACCATCCCAGAAAAAGCGAGTATTTAAACTGATATTAAATAGTGTTGGGGAGTTGCGTGGCCCTTCGCCATGAACCCCAATCGAAGAGGGAATAGACTCGGCACCGTTAGTAAAAATGTGGTGGCACGATTCGCAACTCACTTGTCCATTTGAAGATAATCTAGGATCAAGGAAAAGCTCTAAGCCTAACTTAGCTTTGCTTTTTTCTTTAATTTCTACCTCGTTGATGGCAGTAATGGCTTTAGAAAACAGTTCATTACTTTCAATCGTTTGTGGATGAGAATTAGAACCCCAAATAGGCTCTTGAAAAGAGAAGTACAAATAGATACTACAGACACTGATTATAATAAGTGGGATAACCCAGCGAAACGGTAAAAGATGCACTATTAGTTTTCCTATTAGATTCCTTTCATTTGAAAAGTATAGGATAAAGAATCACGTCTTTATGTAGAAAGTTCCTTTTATTAAAAAGGACAGTGATTTTTCTTATATTTCTAGTCTCATTTTCATCTGGGTATTCAGAAAACAAGAATGATCCTTTTAAATGGGAATTTATACCTAAAATATTCTAAATTAAACCTGTTCGGTTTTATTTAAATTATTGATTAATAATGTTTTATGGTTTTAATTGCTTGTTGTGGCATTACGCATGGTTAAATAAATCGTTTACACTGCTTTTCCTTAAAATTAGAGGTATAACTCAATGAAAATAAATGAAAGGAATAAGAGTGGAAGTAAAGTTAATTATAGAAACTCTAAAGACCATTTTCATACTGTGTCAAATGTATTAAGTGACGAAGAAATTGCTTTTATTGAAGGTGTTTTTGGAATGCAGTTAATTGAGTTATATGGAATTAATAATTAATAAAGCCAAAAGGAAAGTAAGTTTGACTCAATTAGAACGCATTTTTATGAATCTTCAATTAAGATATCAAATACTCATACCAGTAGCGATCGCCATCTCTATTATGGCGTTATCGTCAAGTGTGATCATTCAAAGCTATCATAAATTATCAGCAAACTCATTAGCCATGGATTACAATTCCATTGATAGTGCAAAGCTCACTTATGCACAAGAAAAACTACTTCATCTCCGTATTATTACAAGTCGTGCTTTAGGTAATCCTAATTATTTAAAGTCAGCTGATAAAGAATTCATAGAAACAAATCGAGCCGTTCTTCAATTATTATCTGAAGTGAAAGCATCCGCTAATGTCACGACATCTACGGATGAGTTTCAAAGACGTATGACAGAAGTTCAGGTATTGATTGGGAAGTATGGTGCTGATTTACAAAAAGTTAAATCGGACTATGAGCAGATGGATATCGCTTGGATGTCTCTTCCTTGGATTAGTGATTATATTGATCAAGCGAATAATATAATAATGGCAAGTAATGTCAGCTTAGAAGAAGAAACAAGATGGGCACAAATCCGTCAAGCGTTGTACTCTTCAAGTACAAAAATCATTGTAAGAATGTCATCAGTGCATTCTTTGGATTTACTGCCACAATTTGAAAAAGATCTCATCGAAAATTTTAATATCGCATTTACTGAAATTGAAAAGCTGAATAATAAAGAAGCTAAAAAGGTGTTAGAGCAAGGTTTTAATACGTATTCAGCGATGAATGGAATGCTGTGGGAAAGTGGTCGAGGAATTCTTCAATATAGCGATAATATTGTCGCATCAGGTACGAAAGCAGATGACATTTTAGCAAAGACGTTATCTGAGTTAATTCAACGAACTCATGATTTAACAGTAGGTTCAACCGGTTTAATTACTGACAGTGAATCTATGCTGTTGGCATCGCTAACTTTCATTATTCTGTCTTCGACCTTAACTGGTTGGTTTGTTGCAAGAATCATTATTAAACCCATTTTACGTATTCAGGATCAAATGGCGTATGTGGCGAAAGGTGATTTGACTGATATTATCAATTATCAAGGTACTAATGAAGTTGGAACCCTTTGTAAATATACTGATGATACTGTTAGGAATCTACAGACGTTAATTTTTGATTTGAGGAATGTGGGTGATGAAGTGTCTTCAGCTTCAACTGAACTCGCTGCAGTTATGGTTGAAAGTGAAGCTAATGCGAATGATCAAAAAGGGCAGGTAGAACAAATTTCTACAGCAGTCACTGAGTTATCTGCATCTGCAATGCAGGTTGACGCTTCAGCTAACCAAGCTGAATTAAGGGTGAGAGAAGTATTAGATTTAACGTTAACGGGATCTAAAATTGCTAATGAGAGTGCACAGTTAAGCCATTCTTTAGCAATGCAAATGGATGTAACTTCAGAAGAAGTGAACGTACTTAAAGAACAAACAGATAAGATAAGTGAAGTCATCACTGTTATTGATTCTATTTCTGAACAAACTAATTTACTGGCTTTAAATGCGGCTATTGAAGCTGCTCGTGCAGGGGAAAGCGGACGAGGCTTTGCCGTTGTTGCGGATGAAGTTAGAGTGTTGGCTGCAAAAACTCAAAAATCGACACAGGATATTCAACGTATTATTGATAACCTTCAGCAAAAATCGTCTGATGTTGTTACTTCTGTTTCTGATTCAATTAAGATCATTCATGAAACCACACGTATGAGCCAAGAAACTAATGAGCAGTTAGATAATATATCGGTGGCGATTGACATGATATCGCAAACGAACTCAGAGATGGCAAATGCTGCCAATGAACAGAGTCGAGCTATTTCGTCTATTAGTGAAAATGTTAGTACCATTAGTGAAAGTATTAATCAAAATGTAGAAGGAATAAAAGAGACTGCTCAAGCTAGTAATCATTTGTCTGAGCTATCTGAGGGACAGAAAGCGAAGCTATCATTTTTTAATGTATAAATTGTCTTAATGTTAGGGGGAGGGTTATCCTTCCCCCTTAGATTTATTTATGTTCAAACATAAGTAGAGATGTTTTAGTATCTTCAAAATAAGTGAAATTAGTATTTTTACTTATTGGGTAAATATGGGCATAAAATGTTTTTATTGGGCCATTAAGTAATCGTGGATAGGCATAAAGTTGAGTTTGATCTTTGATTATTCCGTGGTGTTCACGACCAAGTTTAAAATTCGTTGTTTTATTCATATTACTTAGCAGTGCGAAATATTTATCATTCTCTTTATGAAGATTGATAGTTAAATCTGATGAGTATCGATAGCTTCCCTCGTAGCCAGACTCAGTAATGAAGATAGAAAATTCACTAATGAGTTTCTCATTACGCTCCGTTTTAAGGTCGTAGTATAGATAAGCGTGGCCTGAATAATTGTCATTATCTAATGCGCCAAGATCAACACTGCTTTCCACCTTAAATTCATCATCTATTTGATGGGCAGCCAATAATTTAGGAGGGGTGTAGTCAAAGTATACTTCTGATAAATAAGGAGTTATGTCTTCTGGTGTGTTATTTTCGTTAGTAAAGAATAGTTTGTTATAGATAGAGCGACATTGTCCATCTTCTAGTTTACAAGCTGAAATACTTAGATTGCATTTTTGTCTATTAATATAATAGTAAATATCAGTTTTGATGACATTGTTATCAAATATTACTGGCAGTGAATTACTTGGTTTGAAAATATTAGGTGAATGCTCTACAAGCTCTTGAACTATAGGCTTTTTAATTATGTAATCGTCATATAACATATATGAGATGACAGTGCAGGTTAAAAAAGCAACAAATAAAGCCCATATTTTTATGTTAGGTATTTCAAATGAGTTGGTTTTTTCTGTCGCTTTATATCCTTCGCCTTTTATCGTGTCAATTATATCTATATTATGTCGATGAAGCTTTTTTCTTAACAGTGAAATTGTTTGTGGAACCACACTGACGTAGTTATCATTTCTATTCCAGGCATAATTCAGTATGTCTTCTTTGCTGTGTGTAACATTATGATTTTTAATCAAAAGAATGATTATTTTTAATTCAATGTCTGTTAGTTGAATCGTTATTTTCTTTGTTGATATACTCTTCTTTTTTATGTTAAGAGAAATGTTATTATAGTGAATGTTGTTTTGTTTTTTAACAAAAGGCTGCTTTAACATTGAGATAAATAAATGACTACTATTTGAAATAATCGAGTATTCTATCAATATACCGTAATTAATATCAACATTAATTAATGATTGAATCGGTTATTTTTACTAGGGTCGATGTTGTGAATTTAGAACAGTGAATATTTACTATTAGCCCTTTAGTATTAATATAATGGGTGATATTTAGTATGTTCTATATATCACCCATTTAATTCATTCACATTAAGGCTTCACACAATAACGAGATTGGATGGATAGTCGTAACATTTGTATTCTCTTCTATTTGCCATTTACAGGTCTCACAATCAGTAATTGCATAATCTGGCTTAGCGGCTTTTATTTGGTCAAATACGTTTTTACCAATAGCGATAGAGGTATCGTAGTTTTCTGTTTTAAAGCCGTAAGTTCCAGCTAGCCCACAACATTCACTGTCCAGTACTTGTACTTCTAAGCCCGGTATCGCTCGTAATAATTCAATGGTGTAAATATTGCCGCCACTGCGCTCTAAATGACAAGGCGTATGATAAACAATCTTTTTATTCAAAGGTTTCATTTTAGGGCCACGACCGTTCATGATCTCTTTTAATAAAAAGCGGGTAACGTATTCTATTTTCTTCGCCACCTTGCTGTTATCTACATCCAATACGTGTGGGTACTCTTGTTGTAATGTAAATGAACACGTTGATGAGGTTGATAAAATAGGGACATCTCTGCGCTCAATGGCAGCCTCTAAATTAGCAACATTAAATTCAGCATTCTTCTGTGCTTTTTTGTGAAATCCATTAGCAATTAAGGGTACGCCACAACATTTTTCTTTATCTAACAATTGTACGCCAATGTGCATGTTATTCATGACTTTAATAAAGTCTTTACCTAGTTGTGGATGGTTATAGTTTACAAAACAGCCATGGAAATAATGCACTTGTTGCTGGTAGATTGATTGATCTGATACTTCTTTTTTATACCAACGGCGGAAAGTACCGTGAGAATACTTAGGCAGCGATTTATGGTCATGGACCCCAATGGTTTTGTGCATCACTTTTTTTACTAATGGCACGCTCGTCATCGCGTTCACAATAGGAGCTACCGGCGTTGCGACTGAGCCAAATAAATCAGTATGACTTAATACGAAATCACGAATGCCTTTCATGTTATAAGCAGGTTTTCCGTGTTTACCACGAGCGACCGCAATCATGTCTCCAATTCTAACTCCTGACGGACAAGCGGTTTCACAGCGTTTACAGTTAGTGCAGAGTTTTAAGGTTTCATCATAATATTCTGGGCTTTTAAAGCGTAAACGCTCACCATCAGGTCCACATTGTTTTGGGCCGGGATAATCAGGGTTCTCTTTAGCAACAGGGCAATACACGGTACATACGGTGCATTTTAAGCATTGATCAAAACTGGTATTAGCGGGAGCTCTAAAAATTAAATTATCTTTTGCAAATTTGTCTTTTAATAATTCGCCTTTTAACAAATTATCTTTTAATAGAGTCGAGTGAAATAGTGGGCTGCTCATAATGCGACCTCTTGTTGTTGTTCTATTTTATTGGCTGATAAAAACTCAGGTCTTATTTGCTTGATTATTGATTCGGCAGCATGAAAGCCAGAACTAATTGCCACACCACTGCCGCTGCCTTCTAATACAGGGTTATAACCAGATAAGATGGCACCTGCGCAATAGAAGTTATCAATAACATTACCTGATTTTATCGCTTGTAGTTTTGACGTTGTTTTTACACCCATACTTAAAAATGGGTGCGATTGTGGACTAAAAAAAGCAGAGCTGTACCAATCTGTGCGAGAAGCGGTTTGGTCCATATCTAAGCCAAAAATAGGTTCTTCCATTGAATCTGCACTTGCTTTTAAGCCTTGGCTAAAGAAACTGCCAGTGGCTAGTACAAACTGCTTTGCTTGTAGTGGGAAGTCACCATGATTTTTAGTGAAAATTCGGTTTAATCGGTAATGTGAATGCTCAGGATCCTCTTTATCAACGTAAGAGAACTCTCCTTGGATAACATGATCTCCATTGAGTAGCGTTCCACCCTGATCAATGAAAGCGTGTTTCATGGTTTCTTCTAATCGAATACCCAATAACGATGGCGGCATGGTTGGGACTTCACATAAAGTCAGTTGAGTTAATGCTTCAATCTCTTTTAAAAGCCCCAATCCTTTTCCGTTACCAAAGATAGCAGGGATCACGACAAGATCACCGGGGTTGGCGTGTTGCTGCAATGCATGTGCAAATTCTTGTAGGTTCGCTCGTTTTGCTAATAATCGAGAAAGATCAATGGATCGTAACTCACAGTGATTACGTTGAATGTCATTAAAAGCAGACAAAGAGACGGTTGCTGTTGAAATTTCAACCTCAGATAATTGAGTGATTTGCTTTAAGTTATCTTGCGCCAACTTTGGTTGAAAATCACGAAAGCCATCCACTGTGATCAGTACGATTTTTTGCACTGTATTATTTTCTAATGCCATCGGGAATTGATGAACAAAAGGTTGTGATAACCATGTTGATTTCATTGTACCTAAAGGCGTTAATCGATAATGATTACATCCGTTTACTTGAGAAGTTAGCGGAACGCCAATAGTAGATAGTGTTGTTTGGTACCAATCAATTGCACGATTTACGGTTTCTTTTCCTAATGTGGCATAAGGATGTTCAGGGTAATGAGTCGAAAATCCATCAATTGCTACCATTGGGTCGATAACATGCGTGCCATCGGGTGTTTTTGCTAACACATCAACAGAGCCTGATGAGAAGTGTAGGGCACTTTGACCAGAGGCAATCACCGCTGTTTTTAATCCGGCTTCTAAGCAGCGCAGAGCACAGCTTAAGCCTGCCATGCCACCGCCAATTATAATGGTATCGAAATTCATAATGTTGCCTCTTGTTCTTCTTTTGATTGAGACTCTTCTACTTGGTCTTTTTCTAATTGAGTCTTGGGTGTTGGCGTATTGCTTGTTGGAATATCACTTGCGCCAAATAATCCCTCATAAATCCAATAACTGAATTCTGCTTCACGTAATGCATCACCCCAGAAAACGGGCTTAATGCCTTTCCAGCGTTCTTCTAGAAAGTGTGTTAATAATTGGCTTGATTGATTACCAGAGACTTGCCCACATTCTTCAAAAAGCCCAGCAGCGCGATACGTACATAACTCACCTTGGCACGGTCCCATACCTAAACGGGTACGACGACGAAGATCCACCAAATTGTGAACATCTAATTGATTGATGGCGTAGTTAATTTCACCTTGAGTCACCATTTCACATTCACAGATCACCGCCTGATCTTTGGCATTATCAGTTAAGAAACGTTGTGCTCGTTCACCATGACGATAAACCGCACTTTGGTAAACGGGTTTTGCGAGGCTTGCGGTTTTTTTCGCTGCGATAGAAGCGCTGTGTGAACCTGGAAGTGGGCGACAATGCGTTGTACATTCTTGGGTGTTATTCAGTTTTTTAGCTACAAGATCGGTGGTCATTTCAGCCATTAAACGAGAGGTCATTAACTTACCCCCCGTAATGGTCGTAAAGCCGTTCAGTCCGTCTTTTTCTCCATGGTCAAGTAAGACAATCCCGCGGCTTATATTACGACCTGTGCCATCATCATCGACGGCCACTAATGGACGAACACCGGCATAAGCACGAAGTACACGAGTATTCGCCATTATCGGTGCGAGTTTTGCCCCTTCACTTAATAGAATATCCACTTCTTTAGCACTAACGTGAAGGTCATCTATTTTATCGTAATCAATATGCTCTGATGTGGTTCCTATTAATGAAATAGTGTCACCTGGTACTAAAATGTCGGCATCAGAAGGTTTACGGCAACGGTTTATTACTAAGTTATTTATACGATAATCTAAGATCAGTAATGAGCCTTTAGCTGGGAACATCTTGATACTTAAATCAGCATATTCGCAGATGTTTTGTCCCCAAATACCTGCGGCATTTATGACTTCTTGAGCGAATATTTCAATCTTTTGGTTGGTTCTCACATCAATGCAATTAATCCCAAGTACTGTGTCTTGGTGGCGAATAAGCGAGGTTACATGAGTGTGTGTGAGCAAACGAGCGCCATTTTCTTTCGCATCAAGTACATTTGCCGCACATAAACGAAAAGGATCGAGCGTTCCATCGGGCACTTGAACCGCACCAATAAGATTAGGGTTTACATTAGGTTCTAATAATAAGGCTTCTTTTGGGGTTAATTGTTTCGCGTCAATTCCTGCTTCTTGGCAAGATTGAATAAATTGAGCTTGAAAAGATAAGTCATCGTCAGGCAATGAAATAAAGAGGCCTTGAGTATCCTCAACACAGTGTTTTGCTATGTTTTTTAGGATTTTATTTTCATGGATACATTCTTTCGCTGATTCATTATCCGTGACGGCATAGCGAGCCCCTGAGTGAAGTAATCCGTGATTTCTACCTGTGGTTCCAGAAGCTAAATCGTCCTTCTCAATTAAAATACAATCGATGCCACGCAGTGCACAATCACGCATTATTCCTGTGCCTGTTGCTCCCCCTCCAATGATGATGATAGAGGTTTCTAATCGAGAAGTTTTGTCCATAATTTGGTCTCTTTTTTACCACTTTTGATGTATGAATACATCATGATATTTATGTTCGACACTTTCTTTGATTTAGCGCAATTATGCTCGTTCGCGCTTTCGTTTTGTTTTCGTAGTGGTACATGAGTCACATGTTTTTCATTATACGAACGTGTTTTTTGTACTTTTACGCGACGCTTGATGGAATAATTTGAGTGTTTTCGAGTGCGTTAACATCAGATTTGCGAGTGACTTCAAAAACACTCGAAATGAGGTGATATAATCGAGAAAATTATAAGTCAATCTGGGTACTGAATGATGAAAATAACTATAGATAAACAAACATTCACTATCGATGAAGAGATAACACTGTTAGCAGCTACAAAGGAATGCAATGTCGAGATCCCTTCACTATGCGGAAACAACATTAATGGTGAAAAAATACCATGTGATTTGTGTGTAGTTGAAATTGAAGGGCAAGGAACTCAACGTGCTTGTGAAACTCAAGTCGTTGATGGTATGCAAGTGATCACTTCGTCTGAAGCGTTAGCAAAACGTCGTCAAAGTGCATTAAATAAAATACTTTCTGATCATTACGCAGATTGCGAAGCGCCGTGTCAAACAGCGTGTCCTGCTGGTGTAGATATTCAATCATACCTGTATCATATTTCGCAAAATGATCATCAAAAAGCGATTGAAGTCATCAAACGAACATTACCAATGCCATTGTCGATTGGTCGTGTGTGTCCTGCTTTCTGTGAAACAGAGTGCCGTCGTGGATTAGTTGATGAGCCATTGGCTATTCGTCAGTTAAAACGTCACGCTGCAGATGCAGATTTGAATGCGCAGGAATCTTACGTTCCACCGAAAAAAGCAGATAAGGGTAAATCCATTGCCGTGATTGGTAGTGGCCCTGGTGGATTAACCTGTGGTTACTACTTAACCAATGAAGGTTACAGTGTCACGGTTTTTGATTCCATGCCAAAAGCGGGTGGTTGGTTACGTTATGGTATCCCTGAATATCGTTTGCCAAAATCTATCCTAGATAAAGAGATTGAGTTGATGTGCCGTAACGGTATGGAGATCCAAACTTCTGTTAAGTTAGGTGAAGATTTCTCATTGTCTCAATTGAGTGATGAGTACGACGCAGTGTGTTTGGCTGTTGGTGCTTCAAAAGCCGTTGAAATGCATTACGAAGGCAGTGAGCTTGGTGGCTGTTATTTAGGTGTTGATTACTTAAAAGATTACGTAACAGAATCTAAATTAACAACAGGAAAAAAAGTAGCGGTTATTGGTGGTGGTAACACGGCGATTGACTGTGCTCGTACAGCGGTACGTGATGGTGCAGATACTACGCTTATTTATCGTCGTACTCGTGAAGAAATGCCAGCGGAAGATTATGAAGTAGTTGAAGCTGAACATGAAGGTGTTAAATTCCATTTCTTAACTAATCCTGTTGAGAATATTGCAGATACAGATGGTCGTGTTACTCAAGTTCGCTTAGAAAAAATGGCATTGGGTGAACCTGATGCGTCTGGTCGTCGTAGTCCAAAAGCAACAGGTGAATTCTTCATTGAAGACTTTGATACCGTAATTTCAGCGGTATCTCAAAAACCAGATTTAAGCTTTTTAGAAAACGACACTATTGATTTGCCACTGACTCGTTGGAATACGGCGGATTCAAATAGCCTAACTATGCACAGCGGTGTGAAAAATATTTTTAGCATCGGTGATTTTCGCCGTGGCCCAGCAACAGCGATTGAAGCGGTTGCAGATGGGCGAATTGCCGCAGAAGCGATTGATCGTTTCTTTAGTGGTGATATGGAGAAGATTCCAACCAAACAGTTTAATTCTCAAAAAGAGAAAAAGACCAAGCAGGTAGATCCTAAATACTTCGAGCATATTCAAAAAGCAATGCGTGTCATTATGCCTGAATTAACAGCAGAGCAGCGTGAGCAAAGCTTTGATGAAGTAGAAACAGGCTTTGATAATGCAGATGCAATCAGTGAAGCGGAACGTTGCCTAGAGTGTGCATGTCAGGCAAATACGAATTGTGGTTTGCGTGATTATGCGACGGAATATAAAGCGGATGAAACTGATTTAACCAACGAGAATAAGCAAAAGTTCGGCCTTGATACGAGTTCAGAGTTTATCGTCTTTGATGCCAACCGTTGTATTAGCTGTGGTCAGTGTGTTGAAGCGTGTAATGAGAAAGGCGTACATGGTGTATTAAGTTTCATGAAAAATGAAGATGGTACCAATGCTTCTCGCCCTGAGTGTCGTGCCGGTTTTGAGCACGGTTATGACATGGGTAACTCGAACTGCGTGCAATGTGGTGCGTGTGTTCAAGCCTGTCCTGTTGGTGCATTGGTTGATTCTCGTGATAAATCTC
The DNA here is from genome assembly GCF_002954715.1 of Aliivibrio sifiae. Classification (GTDB taxonomy): domain Bacteria; phylum Pseudomonadota; class Gammaproteobacteria; order Enterobacterales; family Vibrionaceae; genus Aliivibrio; species Aliivibrio sifiae. The sequence goes on from NZ_MSCP01000002.1 coordinate 437,446, forward strand.
AAGGTCGAATCGAAATTTTAAAACCTGTTGATACCATTTGTACCTATTGTGGCGTGGGTTGTAAGTTAACCATGATGGTTGATGAATCAACAAACAAAATCAAATACGTACAAGGGGCTAAATCGTCTCCTGTGAACGAAGGTATGCTTTGTGTTAAAGGTCGCTTTGGTTTTGATTTTGTCAGCAGTGATGAGCGTTTAAAAACTCCGTTAATTCGTAAAGATGGTGAGCTAGTTCCTGCAAGTTGGGAAGAGGCTATTACACTGGTTGCTGATAAATTCAGTGCGATTAAATCTCAACACGGTGGCAATGCGTTAGCGGGATTCTCGTCGGCAAAAACCACCAATGAAGATAACTACGCGTTCCAAAAATTGGTACGTCGTGAGTTTGAAACCAATAACCTTGATCACTGTGCACGCTTATGTCACTCAACTACGGTAACGGGTTTAGAAGCCTCTATCGGCAGTGGAGCGATGACCAATGATATTCCAAGTATCAAACATTCTGATCTGATCTTTATTATTGGATCAGATACAACATCTGCTCACCCGATCATTGCTTCACATATTAAACAAGCCATTCGCCATCACGGTGCGCGTTTGGTTGTTGCCGATCCTAAGCAAGTGGATATTTCTGATCACGCTGAGCTGTATGTCGCGCAACGTCCGGGTACGGATGTCATGCTACTTAACGGTATTATGCAACAGATCATTAAGAATAACTGGCACGATCAAGCGTACATTACAGAACGTGTTGAAGGCTTCGATGAACTGAAAGCAGAAGTAATGTCAGAAACGTATTCGCCGGAAAAAATTGAATTAATCACCGGCGTGAAAGCGCAAGATATGATTGAAATGGCGCGTTATATCGGCACTGCTGAGCGTACTGCAATTTACTATTCAATGGGTATTACGCAGCATACGACAGGGCATGACAACGTTCGCTCTATTGCTAACCTGCAAATGTTGTGTGGCAATATAGGTATTGAAGGTGGTGGTATTAATCCACTTCGTGGCCAATCAAACGTACAAGGTGCGTGTGATATGGGCGCATTACCAACGGATTTTCCGGGTTATCAAAAAGTAGAGAATCCTGCGGTTTACGAGAAATTCGTAAAAGCATGGAATAAGCCAAACTTACCAAGCAAGAAAGGGTTAACGTTAACGGAAATCATTGATGCCGCGTGCCATGAACAAGTGAAAGGTTTATTCGTCATGGGCGAGAACCCAGTGTTGAGTGATCCTGACCAAGCACACGTTATTCATGGTTTAGAAAAACTCGATTTCTTAGTTGTACAAGATATCTTTATGACAGAAACTGCAGCATACGCCGATGTTATTCTTCCATCGTGTTCGTTTGCAGAAAAAGCGGGTCACTTTACCAATACTGAGCGTCGTGTTCAGCGTATTTCTCCGGCAGTTAATCCTCCGGGTGAAGCGAAAGAAGACTGGTGGATAATTCAAGAAATTGCTAATGCAATGGGCGGAGAGTGGAATTACCAATCAGTTGAAGACATTACTGAAGAGATCACTCAAGTGACACCTCAGTACCAAGGCATGCATTGGGATGCGATTGGTAAAAATGGACTTCAATGGCCATGTAATGATGCGAATCCACAAGGAACTCGCATCATGCATAATCAGCAGTTCTTACGTGGTAAAGGCCAAATGGCAGCGGTTCCATTTAGATATGCGGCTGAACTGCCTGATGAAGAGTACTCATTAGTGCTTACAACGGGTCGCTTATTGGAGCAGTACCATACAGGCACCATGACTCGTAAAACTAAAGGATTAAATAATCTTGCGGGTCCTCGCGCCATGATGAGTGTGGCTGATGCTGAGCGTTTAGGTATTTCAAACAGTGAAATGGTTCGAGTATCAACACGTCGTGGCACGATTGAAGCGCCTGCATTTGTGACCAAGCGTATGCAAGAAGGCGTGATATTTGTTCCGTTCCACTTTGTAGAAGCGGCGGCGAATAAATTGACCACAACAGCACTAGATCCTCATGCGAAGATCCCTGAGTTTAAAGTGGCAGCGGTGAAGATTGAAAAGGTATTAAACCCAGCGCCTGAAGTCTGCGTATAGGTAATGTAATAACGTAAAATAAAATGCCCGATGGTTATTAATCATCGGGCATTTTTTGTATGGTTAGAAAAAGGTAATTACTTATTATTGATAGCGTTTAACTCCGCAATTTTTACAATTACATCAACCGCTTGCTTCATACCATTAATCGTAATGAATTCATGAATACCGTGGAAATTGTAACCACCAGTAAAGATATTAGGGCAAGGTAAACCCATAAAAGATAAACGAGCACCATCAGTGCCGCCACGAATTGGCTTGATATCAGGTTGTACGTCACACGCTGTCATTGCTTCTTTAGCCAGTTCAATAACGTGTGGGTGAGGCTCTACCATTTCACGCATATTAAAGTAGCTGTCAGTTAAAATCAGTTCAACACGGCCTTTTTCTAGTTTCGCATTTAGCTCATCGACTTTTTGTTGCATAAAAGCTTTACGCTCTGCCATGCCTTCACGGCTAAAGTCACGTACGATATAGCCAAGTTCTGTTTTTGCAACGCCTGCTTCCATTGATTTTAGGTGATAGAAACCTTCATAGCCTTCTGTGCCTTCAGGAGTTTCATTCGCTGGCATCATCAATTGAAATTGTGCAGCAATGTTCATAGAGTTAATCATTTTTCCTTTGGCTGTGCCGGGATGAACATTCACACCATGACAAATCACATCAGCACTGGTGGCATTAAAGTTTTCATACTCTAATTCTCCCACAGGGCCACCATCGATAGTATACGCCCACTTAGCATTGAATTTCTCAACATCAAATAGGTTTGCGCCACGGCCAATCTCTTCATCTGGCGTAAAGCCAATGCAGATATCACCGTGTGGAATTTTTGGATTGGCTTTTAGTACCGCAATGGCCGTTAAAATTTCGGCAATACCGGCTTTATTATCTGCACCAAGTAGAGTCGTTCCATCTGTAGTGATGAGATCATGACCGATAAGGTTTTTTAAATCAGGAAATTGAGCTGGGTTTAACTCTTCGCCACTGGTGCCAAGGGTAATAATGTCGCCTTGATAGTTTTCTATAAGTTGAGGTTTAACATTCTCACCAGATGCGTCTGGTGCTGTATCCATATGAGCGACAAAACCAATGGCAGGCACATCGTAATCGACGTTTGAAGGTAAGCGTGCCATTACATAGCCATTTTTATCTAAAGAGACATCAGAAAGTCCAAGCTCAGTTAACTCAGCAATTAATTGTTTAGCTAAGTTGAATTGCTTTTCGGTACTAGGGCACTGAGATGCTGAAGGATTTGATTGAGTATCGATACTCACATAAGAAAGAAAGCGTTCTACAAGGTTTTTCATGATAGTCACTCTATGTAATTCAAAAGAAGGCAAAGAATGAGTATGGATCAAAAAAGGAGATGAAAAATTGCGATGGGTCATGAAAAGGAAGTGCAGATAGCGCATATTTTATAGATATGCGCTAAATGGAATAGGGTATTTACTTGTTTTCTTTCGCTTTTAAAATAAAGCCAAACTGCTCAATCAAATTACTGATTGATTTAAAAAGCATGGTACGTTCAGATTTTGAATACTTTGAAAGTTCTTGGTGAAATCCTATGACATCATTCATAGTTACACCTAACCAATCAGGAATATTATCACTACCAGAAATTATCCAGCCGATTTCTTTTCGTAGAATAAAGCTTAACGGGATAAGCTTTGATATATGTGGACTAGAAAGCCCACTTGTCCAGTTGATCACCGTTCTGGTTGATACATCACACGCCGTAGCAATTTGAGTGTTCGAAAGCCCTAACTCAGCTTTTCTTAGCTCGATCCGTCGAGAAATGCTTTCCATAGAGGTGTTTTCATCTAACACAATAGACCTCGGAAATATTGATTTTATAATATAAAGAAATGAGGTTGTCATTTATTACGAAATAAATTTTCTCTTTGCTTTTAAGGAGAATGAAATAAACTTCATAGCCTAAATATAATTAAAGAAATGGGTAAAATATTTTTCACCATGATATTTGTTAATTACATTTAAATAATCGTGACGCTGTCAATTTTCTTATTTTAATATGAACATGTTCATTATAATTAACCACAATAAATGGAACGCAGTTAACAATAAATATAATTAGCCAAATTATTATTACTGTTACTCGCTATCTTTTTGATTTAAAACAAATAAAGATAATTTTATAGATTAATTGGTTGCATAGTAATCACATTGATACTGTAATGCAAATGGTTTGTAGGTAAAGTGATTTTTATTTTTTTCTTAATTATATTAAGAACGATCATATGTTTTAAAATGTGAATAAATAAAGTGCATTTAAGTTGGTTTTCTCTTTTTCTATTAATATACTTGTTAGTGGTAAATAACTATGCTTATATGGTTTAGTCACGCTTTATTAGTTGATATGTAAACGATTATACACAGTAGATTAGGAAGATAAATGGCAGTAGAAAGGCACATACAAGCATCTGTAACTTTTGAAACCTTACCCTCAGATATTTATTTGTTGTTTGATGCGTTTCGTTCAAACACGGAAACTCGCTCGCATTCTCATTCGTGGGGACAATTGCAAATTATAAGTGGGGGAATTTTAGAGTTAAAAGCGGAAGGTCATCGTTTTCTTGCTCCTTCACATTTTGCTATTTGGGTTCCTGCTGGTGTGCAACACCAGAGCTATAATCGTAAACCTATTGCTTATTGCTCTGTAAACATTATTCCTGATTTAGCAAAGAAATTGCCTTCTCATACGTGTTTATTGGAAGTGAGCCCTTTAGTTGAGGCTCTTATTGCCGAGCTGCGTGAGCAAAGTATACAGCAACCAGAAAATGAACAAGAAGATAGGTTGATCCGAGTTTTATTTGATCAACTATTGGTTGCAAAACAAAGTGAACGCTTTTTGCCTACATCAAAAGATAAATTATTAAAACCAATTTTAGAAACCTTAGAAGCCAACCCCGCAGATGAGACGACTTTAGCTGAATGGGCAGCTCGTAATCATACGACAGAGAGAACACTAGCACGCCATTGTCAAAATGAGTTAGGAATGAGTTTTACTGAATGGCGATTACGTATCCGATACCTTTACTCATTAGAATTATTGCGTAAAAAAATGTCAATTAAAGAAATTGCATTCAGCTTAGGTTATAACCAAACCAGTCCTTTTATTACCATGTTTAAGCGGTATGCAGATTGCACTCCTGAGCAATATAAATTGAAGCATTCGATTTAGATTTAGGCTCTAAATGCGTTATCGGTCGTCATTTTTTGTCGCAAATTTAAAGGCGAAATAGACAATAGCTATCATACTTAATGGAATAATAGCAGCGACATACTCAAGCCATCTTGCCTCAGAAAATAAGCTACTTAAGATAAAATGACCTACAATTGAAAGGAAAACACACAAAAGAGCAATAGGGAGAAGTTTGAGTTCTGATGACATTAATGTTTCTTCGCAGTAAATTAAAGTATAAGAATATTAACATAAAATACAAAGGTGCCATTGATGGAGAGCAATTTCATAGAAAAGGAATGGATTAATTATTTACTTTCAAAACCATGCAGTGACGATTCATTTCCTTTTGGTCCTGAGGCGCATGTTTTTAAAGTCTTCAATAAAATGTTTGCATTGATAGGGTATAGAGATGGGCAATTGGCCATTACGCTAAAAGCGAAACCTGAAGATGTTACTTTCTTGACTGAAGAATTTAAAGGCACTGAGCGTGGCTACCATATGAGCAAAAAACATTGGATTACAATAAGCAGTTCAGAAGACATCACCATGAGCATGATAGAGTCATGGATAGATAGCTCTTATGATCTAGTGGTGTCGAAACTAACTAAAAAACAGAAAATGATGCTGTAATTGAAAAAGTAGACATCTTGAAATTATATTTGAGAGGTATTTTAAGGTAATAATATAATTGTAAATAGAACCGATTGAATATGATACAGACTCTATGTTTAAATAGAACTCTATATTTTTTGGGGCCGATGTCTAATTTTTATGATGTTGGTTAATGTACTTTAAGTTGAGGGTCGGTATGAGGGTTAAACTATTTTTAACTAAAAAAACCACGATCACGATACTTTTAAGTTGTTTTGTTTTTCTCGTTATTTGGATTGTCGAAGAATTACACCGAAAGCAGCATAATTTTCTACAAAATCAAGTCAGTCATACATCTCAAGTTGAATTAGCGAAAGCTCGTTCTAATTTAGAAAGTGCGATCCATTCCGATATCTTTTATGCAAATAGCTTAGCTACCTTAATTACGGTTAATCCTACTTCAACAATTGAGCAATGGGCGTTAATTGCAAAAGAGCTTTATCGTAACTCTCGTTACATACGCCATTTAGCTATCGCTCCGAATGATATTGTTGGTTATGTTCATCCTTTGTCTGGTAATGAAGGAGTGCAAGACCTCGATTTTAGGACATTACCCGTTCAATGGTTATCGATAAAGAAAGCGAGAAATATTGAGACGATCTTTATTGCAGGGCCGGTTGAGCTTTTTCAAGGTGGGGAGGCTTTTATTGCTCGTATGCCTGTATTTTCAGATCCTCCATTAAATGAAGAATATTGGGGGTCTATCAGTATTGTTTTAGATATTGATGCTTTATTCGAAGGGACGGGGATTTATCTGCTCAGAGAAAAGTACCCATTTGCGATGCGAGGTAAAGACAGTCAAGGAAGTAAAGGTGCTATTTTCTTAGGTAAAAAGGAGGCTTTTACTAATCCAATCGTTATTGAGAGTGTTGAATTGCCTTATGGTAGTTGGCAGTTAGCTATTGAAAAGCAACCTTTGGGTGAAGTGTATCCATGGTATCGAATTGAGATTATTCGTTTAGTTGGTTATTCTTTTTTTGGATTAATACTGCTATCTATTTCGATAATGTTTCGGTTGTATATGGTTGCAAGAAACCGTTCTTTTGAAGATGAATTAACACTATTGCCTAACCGCCGCTATTTTATGTATAGCCTAAACTCTTTATTTTATCGTGCTAAAAAGCGAGGTAAAACTTTTGCTTTGTTGAATTTAGATTTAAATAAATTTAAAAATATAAATGATACCTATGGCCACGCGGCTGGAGATGAAGTATTAAAAGAAGTTGCTAAACGTGTTGTTGCTGTACTTAGAAGTAATGATATTATTGCTCGGATCGGTGGTGATGAATATTTAGTTTTACTGCCTAGAATCAATCAAAAAAAAGATATTTATAATCTGATAAGCAAGATTAAATCAGCAGTCAGTGATACACCAATAGAATTCAATGAAACCCTAATCTATGTGGACACTACAGTAGGCTATAGTTTATTTAATACTGAAATGAAATCTGTTGATGAATTATTGCATAGAGCAGATAGAAGTATGTATTTTTATAAGCATCGATAAACGTTATTAACAATTAGGCCATCTTAATATGATGGCCTATTTTATGTTGGTTATAAGCTAAAACAGCAAGCAAGTTGATAATCGTCCCCGTTCTTTGCTGTGTATTCTTTATCTTCACGATGAGCTTTATGGTGTGATTTTTCATCACGTTTTAGTAAGCTTATCCAATGACGCATTGCGGCTAGACTGAAATCTTGACTAAAAGTAGTGCATGTTTCCATCTCAATATCTTCAATCGTTACTAAGGTATTTTTCCCCGGCTCATGATGACCAAAAATGATTTCAACATGGCTGCCGCTATTGTCTTTTAAAAGAATAGTATCTGGCGAAGAACGATGGCCGGTAAATGCCACAAACTTTCCAGGGTTACGTAAACCGCTGCAACTGCCATCTTTAAAAAACACAACTAAATGATGATAATCCAATAAGTAGTTGGTTACATCTTGATGTGATCCCTTAGTTAAAGGGAATAATTGGTCAAGTAAGTTTTTTATCTGATGTTGCTTCTCTTCGGTATGGCCTGCATCCATGTTTTCCACGGCATAGACAGCTTCAGCCATAAACGGAGTTTCTTGTTGTACGTTGTTTGTGTTGTTTATATTTGTGATAGCCATAGTCTTGCCCTCAATTTTTCGTCCTGAAAGATAAGTAAGTCACACTGGTCAGAGTTGTTTGCTTACTTGTATTGAAGCTTAGCGTAGTTTTGGCTACAATTTCACAACAAAAACTTAACAGTGTGAATTTTACAAGATGCGTCAGTCAAAAAGTATAATTAGACAAAGTCATTTTCTTGGGACTAAAATTCGAAACCTGAGAAAACGCAATCACTTAACGATGGAAGATCTCTCTACTCGATGTATTCGAGTGGATCCTGAGAATTCTCCTTCTGTGTCTTATCTTTCTATGATTGAAAGAGGGAAGCGGGTTCCCAGCGCTGATATGTTGGAAGTTATCGCGACTGTTTTTCAGAAAGAATCTTCGTGGTTTTTAGATAGTGAGCCAGAATCTCAAGCCATTACGCCAGATAAGGGCAGAAAAGGTGGGATTAGTGGGATGGTGTTAGAGCCAAGTTTTCTGTTCTCTAATGATATTCTTCAAATCGCAATTCCTGAAATGCTCAACCAAACAGGGGTTACTGGCCGTCAATTTGCTCATCTTCTTATTCGAGCTCATCAAGAAAACAATCAAAACCACTTTCCGGATCTAGAACGTGCTGCTGAAGAAGTTGGGTTAAAACAACTGCCACTCAGTGTTGAACAGATGATGGACATTGCCGCTAAGCATGGTTTGATATTTAAATGGGTAAAAGAAACACCTAAATCAGTCGTAGATGAATTTGGCGTTAATGGTAAAGAGTTATTGACCTCTTTCTTTGAACCTCCATGTACAGTGTATTTGAATGAGATCTTAAAGCATCATCCAACGAGATTAAAATACGATCTAGCCGTTTATATTGGACACTGTGTTTTACATAACAAAGAAGGATTAAAGAGCTCATTATCTGTTGGTAGTCATCGTGTATTTGATGATGAGATCCACCACACCGACAGTTCCCTCAATGCTCAAGATATTTTAAATGCATGGCGTGATTTTGAATCCAGTTTCTTTGCTGGTGCGCTACTGTGCCCACGAGTGCCGTTTAGACAGCTGCTTGATAGGCATGGTTATGAAATAGATGCTCATCGCTTGGCTGGTGTGTCTCCTTCGGTTGCAATGAGACGAATGACGGTTGTTTCTCCGTATCCTCATTGGCATTATTTTGATGCGTATGCTCCGGGTAAGCTTAAAGCAGTGTATCGGGGAAATGGGATCCCTCTTCCTTGGGGTAACATGAAACAAGTGAATGATCCTTGCCATCATTGGGCGGTTTTTCGTCGATTATCAGAGCCAAAAGACGGCAGTTCGGCACAAATATCGATCCTTAATGTCGATAATGAACCGCGCATATATTGTTGTGAATCGGTGAATATGACCGATCCTGCGGGTAATAATCGTGTGTTGTGTGCGGGAATTGATTTAAACCCTGCGATTGAAGCACAAGGTAAAGATGCCGTTTCATTAGCTCGTGATTTACAAAAAGCGTGTGTCAAAAATGGTGGAGAAAGTCCGATAGCCAAGAGTATAAAAAGAGAGTTGATCAGTGTTGCTAAGATACTAAATATTAATTGGATTGAGCGTGGGTTAGAAACCGATGCAAGAGTGATTTGTTCTCGTGGTGCTGTTTGTCCAAGAAAGCCAAGTTGTTATTCTGAATGCAAAGAATAAGGATTGTTTAGTTCCAAAGTAAAATGCCCTAGTCAGTAACGAGTAGGGCATTTTTATGTGTAGATACTTGAGTTATTTATTCCTGTGATTACTCATCAAGATCATCAGCATAGCCTTTTGGTGGTGGTGTCCAAGCACGCTCTGATTGATTGTGTTTATCAGAGCGATCTTTACTCATTGCATGTTTAATCGTACTTTCAAGCTCAATGAAAAGTTTACGATAGTTATTATCAAATCGTTCGCCTTCTGAGTCATCTAGCCATGCTTGGTACAATTTATCAGAGCTTTCATTTTCTACTTTTTTATACGCTAGTTTTTGTTGCTCAACATGGAATGGGTGTTGTCCTAATCCACGCATGGCTTCTGCGCCCATTTCAAGAGCAGAGCGAGTGGTTTCTGATTCAATAAAATCAGCACCCGCACAACGAAGCATATAGGAATGGCCTCTATCAAACGCACGCGCTAAAATCTTCACTTTAGGGTAAGTGTGTTTGACGTATTTTACTAACTCAACGCTGCTTTCTGGATTATCGATGGCAACGACGAGCATTGCTGCGTGTTCAATTCCTGCGGTATGCAGAAGATCTGGGCGTGTGGCATCACCAAAATAACTTTTGGTATTGATTTGACGTAGTGTATCTACTTGATCTGCTTGATGATCCAATACGACTGTTTTTACATGGTTTGAGACTAAGAAGCGGTTTACTACTTGTCCAAAACGACCCCCGCCAGCGATGATTACGGTACCTTTTTCATCAATGTTATCGGTTTCACGATCATTCGATTTTTGTTCGAATCGAGGTAAGATCACTTTATCAAATAAGATAAATAATCCTGGCGTTAAGAACATCGAGAGAGCAACTACCAATGATAACGGTTGTGCGATTTCAGGGGGTAAAACATGACTTTGAACGGTAAAGCTTAATAACACAAAACCAAATTCACCTGCTTGAGCTAGACTTAACGTAAACAGCCAACGATTGCTGTTTTTAATCTTAAAAATTAAGGCGAGGACATACAATATCGCGGCTTTAAGAGCCATTACGCCAAGAGTAAGGCCGATAATAGTAAAGAAGTCGTCAAACAGAATACCAAAATCGATACCAGCTCCTACAGTGATAAAAAATAACCCAAGTAGTAAGCCTTTAAAAGGATCGATATTGGATTCTAACTCGTGCCTAAACTCAGAGTTAGCCAATACTACGCCAGCTAAAAAAGTCCCCAAAGCAGGAGATAGGCCAACTAAACTCATCAGTGCTGCGATACCAATCACAAGCATTAGTGCCGTGGCAGTAAAGATTTCTCGTAGACCAGAGCTTGCGACAAAACGGAATAACGGACGACTTAAGTAGTGACCACCAACCACCACGATAGCAATAGATGCTAAAATCACCATACCATAAGCCCAACCCGGAAGGCCGACGACTAAACTGATTTCATCATGGTGTTCAGCGGCACTTGCTGCGGCTAGTTGGGCTTTTTCGATTAATTCAGGCAATGCTAATAGCGGAATGAAAGCGAGCATTGGAATAACGGCGATATCTTGAAATAGCAATACAGAGAATGCATTTTGCCCGCCTTCTGTCCTAGCTAGCCCTTTTTCATTGAATGTTTGCAAAACGATAGCAGTTGAAGAAAGAGCAAAAATTAACCCTATGGTTAGTGCAATTGTCCAAGGTTGGCCAAAGAACAATGCAATACCCATTACTGCAGCGGTAGTCCCCCCCACTTGTAAGCCACCTAAGCCCATTAAACGGTGACGCATTCCCCATAGCATTTTAGGTTCAAGTTCAAGACCAACAAGAAACAGCATCATTACAACGCCGAATTCAGCAAAGTGTTGAATCGTTGTGGTCTCTTCGCCAACTAATCCAATAATTGGGCCAATTACGACACCAGCAATTAAATAACCAAGCACAGAACCAAGGCCAAGGCGTTTAGCAATCGGTACGGCTATGACGGCGGCGAACAGGTAGATGAAAGCTTGTAGAAAATATCCTGTCATGATACTGGTTCCTTAATAAACTTATCAAATGAATGATTTAATTTTGGCAGCGCTTTTGCGATTTCAATATCAACGCGATCTTCAATTAATGCAGAAAGTAAGTTTATAAAACGGTCAGTGTGTCTTTCTATACGGTCATCTTCTAGTGCCGTACGTGCACCAAATAACACTAAAGGGGCAATGTATTCCATGTTGGTTAGTGAGGCCATTTGCTCAAGTGGGTGAAGAAGTTCACGAATGGTAAATTGGTTATAACCATTGGTTTGGTACGCTTCTTCTTTACCACCAGCAGTGATCGCACATAGGAAGGTTTTGTCTTGTAATGCTTTTCCTTCTGTACCGTAAGCAAAGCCATATTCTAATACCATATCCTGCCATTCTTTGAGGATTGCAGGTGTGGAATACCAGTATAGAGGGAATTGAAAAATAACAACATCATGGGTTAATAAAAGTTGTTGTTCTTTATCAATATCGATATTGAATTTTGGGTAGTCATGATACAAATCAACCACGGTCACATGCTCGATTTTTTTGGCTGCCTTTAAAAGTGATACATTTACTTCTGAGCGATGTTGAGAAGGATGAGCAAATAATATCAACACTTTTTTAGGTTGCTTGGTCATAAAACCTCTTTGTTTTTATTCTGTTTATAAAGTAAAAGTAGCTTCCTTTTCTATCATAACAATAAAAAGAGATTAATGGGTATGTGGAGCCGATGAAAGATTGATGATCGCAATACCGATACTAATGAATCCAATACCTAACCAAATTTTATTGTCTAAATGTTGGTGATAAAATAGGCTTGAAATTAAAGTAACAGCAATAATAGCCAGTCCAGCCCAAGAAGCATGAGCAATAGCGACAGGCAATGTTTTCATTGCTTGGCTAAGAAAGTAGAAAGCACCTAAATGACCTGTAATAACAATGACGTTAGGAATAAGGTGCGAAAGACCATCTGTGGCTTTAAGAGCAACGTGTGAAAGAGCTTCGGAAGCAACAGCAAGAAGAAGAAAAAGCCAACCCATTTTATGATTCCTATCGAGGATTAAATTAATGTTGGGCTAGTATAGCTATTTCATATTTAATGATAATAGTCAGGATTATTAATTACTTTTGCTTATTTGTAATAATAAGAAGCGGAAGGATGAAATGCTATTAGTAGAAATAATAAATAAGCTCCTGAAGATAAAGGAGCTCATTATTGAAACTGGATTAGAAGAAGTTAATTGAACGTCGACCACTTTCTGGGTCAATCGTCGTTGGCACTTCTGGTTTCTGTTTTTTCTTTTTCTCTTTTTTTTCTTTCTTAGGTTTTGGTTCTGAGTGTTCAGGTTCAACTGGAATCGGTTGAGGCTGCTCTTTTATCTCTGGTAATTCACCTACGGGAGTATCACAGATAACTACGTAATATTCTTCATTAAACTCAATCACATCACCATCGTACATTTTACGACGTTTGCGTTGTTCTAATTCACCATTGACGCCTACATAGCCCTCACCAATCATGTGCTTAGCTTCACCGCCGCCATTCACAACATTAGCAATTTTTAATACTTTATAGAGTTCAATTGGTTGCATGTTAACTTCAACACCAATTGCTTCTACTTCAAACTCTTCTTGATCTGACATGTGGGTCTCTTAGGATTACGAATTATGGCTATTGTAACTGAGAGAAAGACATCGTCCTAGTGCCTTTCTCTTTCTAGTATGAGTTTAGGTTAATCAACCACTTCAATGTCGGTCTTAGGTACAGCACAACACGCTAATATCATCCCCGCATCTTTCAGACGTTGGTTTAAAGCTGGAGACTCTTCTTGCTCAACATTGCCTGATTCTAAAGTCACTCGACACGCGCCACACAAACCAGCTCGACAACTGTTGTTGATGCTTAGCCCCGCGGCTTCTACTTGTTGAAGTAAAGGGTCTTCAGTGTTACCTGTGAATAAATTACCGTTTAAGCTAATAGTGATTTTTTTGGATTCTGTAGTGTGTTGAGTGTTTGTGGCGTCAGGCGTTGTTAGCCTAGCCGTTATGGTAGTGCCAGAATCTGTATAATATTCTTTTTCTTTGGTCTCTAATATTTCAATCGCATCACCAACGTTAATCGTTCCTTCGTTTTTAGCTATGAGGTTTTGGCCAAAATAGACATTGCCAGAGTCATCAGCGCGGAAGGTTGAGAATGTTTTTAATGGTTCTTTGTTTGGATGATATTGAGCAGTATTTGGATTTACGGTGGTTAAAATACAGCGTTGACAAGGTTTTACAACTTCAAATTCAACGTCTCCAATACGAATGCGTTTCCAAGAATCTTCAATAAAAGCGTCGTTACCAGAGACAACAAGGTTTGTTCTAAATTGAGCCATAGTATGGTGGCTAGAGCTGCGTTTATTCAGTTCAGTTAATGACGCTTCACTAATGACTAATAGAGGGTAACCATCCGCAAAACTGACGTTAGTTTGGATCTTTTCGCGCACTCTATTAGATTGTTTACCTGAGAATAGCAGCTGTGCTTCTGTACCTAAAATTGAAGAAAACCATTGGTTGGCTTCTTTGGTTGTGGAATAGGCTAAGAATGTGTCATTCCAAACCGTAGCGTTGATTTCTTCCATTTCAAATTCATTGAAAGTGAAATGTAAATCAATTAATCCTGGGTAACAAAGAACTAATCCATCAGGCTCTATGATGGCTTTAATTTTTACCATTTGAGGATGAGTACGAGCTGTGATCATTTTACCATCTAACGTTGAAACCATGAATCGACGATCGAACTCCAGTCCTTGTTTTTCAACATGAGCAGCAGATAGTGAGATCCCTGCTATCGATTTTACAGGGTATACATTGATGCTTGATAAACGTGACATTAAATTTTTTTGGCTCACAGTGGTATCCATTCTTTGTGTTTTAATTGTTATAAGTGTATCAAAGTCTATTTTGCAGTCCTATTACTTATCTACAGCGAGGTTAATTAGTTAAACTCATAAGAATTAAATACAACTGTAGTTATAAAGTCTTTTTCCGTTTTTTGTATTTCAAATGGCCAATTCATTCGTTCACAGATCCGCTCTACAATCACTAAACCACAGCCATAACCTGCGTTATAGGTGTCATTGCCATCATGGCAATTAATGATACACAGGCGGTTATGCTTTAATGCAATTTGAATGTCTCCAACACTGTAACTAAATGCATTTTTAATCAGATTATTTATCACGACAGTAATAAAACTACTTGGAGCAAGGCAGGCATCACCTTCTTTAATTGAAAGTTCAGCGCCCATTTCTTGTTTAGCGAATAGGGGTTCTAAGTGTTCTAATTGAGCTTGTAATATCTGATCGATTTGATATTGATGAAAATGATGACTTTCAATTTCTTGTTTACCGAGTAACAAAAAAGTCTCTGTTAACAGAGTCATTTCCTCACTGGCTTGATGCAAGCGGTTAATGGCTTTTAAAGCAACATTAGGTTGATTAGGAACTTTGGCTAATAAGTCGGCAGACCCTTGAATAACCATGATAGGCGTTCTTAATTCATGTGAAGCAAAGCGACTAAACTCTTTTTCTCGAGTAAAAAATTGGGCAATATGATGTTTATTTTCTAGGAGGGTTCTTTCGATCTCCCGTGTTTCTTGATACTTAGTATCTACGGTGAAGTCATCGTACTCTGGCGACATAAGCTCCACTTTATGTTGAATATGGCGAAGAGGTAATGAAATGCTGCGGACAAAATAGATGCCGTATAAGATCATCAAAATAGTAGAGATACCACCAAGCGCCAAGGTTAATATGTGCAAGTTTGCTTCGTATTCATCTAAGTAATCATCGGAGTCATCTTGAAAGAGGACATATAATAAGCCAGAACCTGATGGGTGAGGCTTAACAATAAAATGTTTATCTTCAATCCCGAGTTGCTGTTCGTAGAGTCCCGGTTTTTTATAGGAATTCAACCAAAGAGGGTGTTCTTGCTCACTCCAATACGTCGAGAATTCTTCTTCATTAGGCAACGGCGTATTTTCGCCTAGCTGAGGGTATTTTCGAATGTATTGATTTGCTTCGGTATCAAGCCAATGATGAAGACTAATTATTTCTAATTGATCTTCAGCTATGTAAATAACTGACCAAAATAAAGAGAACATTAAAAACGTTAGTATACCAAACGTCCAACGTATTTTTTTGAAGAAGCTTGGGTGTTTTATTGTGTTATTTAAGTCGGTAACCTTTTCCATGAATCGTCTCTAGTCTTGGTGTGTCAAAGCCTTTATCAATGGCGTTTCTAATGGTGTATAAATGGCTTCGTAACGCATCACTTGATGGTGATTCATCACCCCAAACATGTTCGATAAGTTCATTTTTACTGACTATATCAGGCGCTTTTTTCATTAATAATGCAATGATTTTTAATTGAATAGGGGCCAGTTTTATTAATTTTTGTTGACGAGATAAGGTGCCGGCTTTGATGTCCATATCCATATCTTTGAACGTCAGTTTGCCAATATCGGTACGGCGACCGCGTTTAGATAACGCGAGTAAACGCATATGTAATTCTTCCATAGCGAAAGGTTTGACGAGGTAATCGTCCCCGCCGACTTCAAAAGCGTGAATTTTATCTTCAAGCGTATCTTTGGCTGTTAAAAATAGAATTGGAGTGCTGCAAGCATGATCGTGTCTTAATGATTCAACAGTACTGATACCATCTAATTTTGGCATCATGATGTCCATTACGATGACATCAAAGCTTTCTTTTTTTAGAATTTCAATCGCCGCAACGCCATGATAAGCACAGTCAATATCAATGCCTACCAACTCTAAATAGTCGGCAATGGTTTCTGCGACGTGGTGATTATCTTCAACAATTAATACTTTCATTTATCTCTTCACGAATCCTTCACACTCTTGCCTCTATATTACCCTTAGAAATTGAATTAATTATAAAAATTAGGTTAAAAAATGAAGAAAGTCGCTATTTTATTATTAGGAACTGCTGTTTTAACGGGTTGTGGCTCTGATGACTCTGGTGATTCAAACGATCAGCGTGCATCAAGTTCATATATTGGTGCTATTGAAGCGGTTGATGCGAATGCTGATACGATGACAATCAACTCTATGCCATTAAGTTTAGCTAGTACTCGTATTGAATTGAATGAACATAATGTTACTTCAAATGAACTTGCTGCAGGCATGCAGGTTGATGTGGAATACGACAATGATATTGCTTATGAAGTTGATATTGATCCTGAAATTGTGGGTATGGTAACAGGAGTGACATCAACAACTATTACGGTTAATGGACAAACACTTGACACTACGAAAGACTTTACATCGAATAATTTTGAAAATAAAAGAGTGATGCTGTTTGGTTATGCTGAACAAAATGGAAATTGGAAAATTAATGCAGCTTACGAAGTAGGCTCAATCCCAGTAGAAGATTTATATGAAGGTAAAATAACATCCATTGATAAGGCGAATAATTTTTTTAATATTGGAACAATGAAAGTTGATTATTCTAATGCAAGAATGGATCATGAAGATCTTGCTGAGTTAAATAATGGTGTCTGGGTTGAAATTGAAGGCAATTTTAATATAGATTTTATGGCTAACGATGTTGATGTTGAGAATGAACTTGATTTAGCTAATGCTGAAGTGGAAGGTTATGTAACTACTCTTAATTATGAAAAAACATCAATGACATTAAACGGTAAAACAGTAGTTGCGATTACTGAAAATACTCGTTTTGAAGATGGACTTAAAGAACAATTGAAAGTTGGTTCTAAAGTGGATGTTGATTTGATTAATAACGCGGGTAAATTACAAGCCTCTGAAATCGAATTTGATTAAAGACATTATGTATTAAAAACGAACCACTGACTCTAACTGAGTCAGTGGTTTTTTGTTTCTTATGCATGATCTAAAAAATAAATCATGACAAGAATCAAATTAGGATTACTATTTAGTTAAGAATGATGAAATAAGGAAACAACATGGCAGGGTTAAGTTTATTAACACTATTAGATGATATTGCATCAGTACTTGATGATGTTGCTCTGATGTCGAAAGTGGCAGCAAAGAAAACAGCGGGTGTATTGGGCGATGATTTAGCGCTTAACGCACAACAAGTGTCTGGTGTTAGAGCTGAGCGAGAGATCCCTGTGGTATGGGGCGTTGCTAAAGGATCATTTAAGAATAAGTTAATTTTGGTTCCGGCAGCTTTGCTGATTAGTTCGATTGCCCCTTGGTTGATTACGCCATTATTATTGATTGGTGGTTTATTCCTTTGTTTTGAAGGCGCTGAGAAAATTCATGAGAAATTCTTTCATCACCATGATGTAAAAGAAGATCATGAAAAAGAAAAGCAAACAAACCCAGAAGATATTGAAGATTATGAGCAGAAGAAGATAAAAGGGGCGATTCGTACCGATTTTATTTTATCTGCTGAGATCATTGTTATTGCGCTTGGAACAGTTCAAGGGCATCCGTTTATTACTCAAGTATTGGTCATGAGCTTAATCGCAGTACTGATGACCATTGGCGTGTATGGCCTTGTTGCTGGTATCGTGAAAATGGATGACTTAGGCTTTTATCTACAGCGTAAAAGTGATGGAAAGGGCATTTTGGGCTCTATTGGGAATGGACTTGTTGCAATGGCACCAAAGTTAATGAAGTTCTTAACGGTCGTTGGTACCATCGCTATGTTTTTAGTGGGTGGTGGTATTGTTGTCCACAGTATTCCATTTGTTCACCATGCACTAGAAAGCGTTGTTAGCTTACTTCCTAGCCTTCCTTATGTTGCGGCAACCTATTTAACTATTGGTAATGGGATTATCGGTTTACTGAGTGGCTTTATTCTTCTTGGTGTTATTAGTATTTATCAGAAGATTAAATCTCAATAATTTTACTTGTTATCAGTAAACTTAATTGCAATGGCTTCGGCGTTACCACGTTCGAAGCCAGTTGTTCCTCCGCCTTTCACTCCCCAAGTACCTTCTTTGGATGCTCTAACAATAATCGCATCTGCGCCCAGTTTTTCAGCTTCATCTTGCAGCTTTTTCACCATGCCTTCATTACTTCGGTCATGAAAGATAGTTTGTCCTGTTTGAGTATTTATTATTCCTAATTCGGTATACGTTCTTTCTGTTGGAGGACTATAAAATACCTCAACAGAATGAGACGTGACTTCGCTTTGGTTTGTTACTGTCGTTGTTTTTGCACAGCCTAAAAAGAATAAGCTTGAAGTGATAACGACGATTTTGATAAGAAGTTGATTCATAAGGTAGCCTCTAAAATAGATGTAACATCACTTATTCATATTTTTAGTATAGGTGATATTTAAAATTGTTTTGAAGGTAGAAAATAAACAGCCGATGTTACTTACCATCGGCTGTTAATCTCTTTATTGGTAAAGGTTGATTAGATTAATGTTTATGCGCTGTTTCGTATAACTCAGCATCTACTTCTTCGCCTTTTTCTGGGCGAGGAACAATTTCAAATTTAGCATCGGCATTAGTTAGTGAGTCAGTCAGTTTTTGTAGGACTGATTTGTCACCTTTGATCCCAGCACTTCCGTTTTCTAATAAGGTTGCTAGCGTTACTTGTTGAAGTAGGATTTTAGACACATCAGAACGATTGATTAATAATGTCGCATCAGCTTTCATTTCTTTATCAACTATAATGTTGTTTAAGTTACCGTTAGACATTTCCACAAAATACGTTTCTTTTTCATCAGGAATGACGACATTTAATGTGAACGGTGTGTGCTGAGCTTTGATTGAATCAACGCGTACCGCTAAATAATCAAGTAAGTTTTCAATGGTCATATTTGCAAGTACATCTGGTGATGCGGTTTTAGGAGCACCAGGTAATGTACCTACACGCAATTCTTGAGCGCCTGTAAGATAAATGTTTCTCCAACCTGCGCCTTCTGCTTGATAACCTAATTGCTCATAAGTATCAGCAAGTAATTTACGCGCCTCTACGTTTTTAGGTTCAACTTGAATCACTTTGTTTAGTGCGGTTGCAATAAAACGATATTCGCCTTTTTCAAAATCAGCTTCTGCTTTTTCTAGAATTAACTCACTGCCACCCATGTATTCAACAAATTTTGCTGATTCAGGTTTTACTGGCAGTGGGTTTAAGTTCGCAGGGTTCATGTCAAAGTAACCTAAATACATATTGTAAACAGCACGAGCATTATGAGAATAAGTACCGTGGTAACCATTGGTGTGCCACGTTTTTTGAATACTTTCTGGCATCACTGTGTAAATCTCATCGCCCATGTCTTGTAGAACAACGCCGTTATTTGCTAAGCGGAGTGTTTGATTATGAGTAAAGCCATAAGCATCACGTTGCATTTTTAGGTAATCAGAGATCTCTTCTGTTCCCCAGACTGGCGCTGAGTGAGAGGCAAAAAGGACGTCCGTTGTTGAGCCCCATGTCATTAGCATTTCGTTGATTTTTTTAGACCACTTTAAGCCATCACGAACTTTGGCACCGCGAAGCGTATAAAGGTTGTGCATACCTTGGTACGTTAATTCACCCGTCCATAACGCTTTCATGCTTGGGATGTAAGTCACCATTTCTGACGCCGCTTCTGTACCTGAGGCATCCATAAATTGCATCTCTAAACCATCAATGCTCAGTGTTTCAATTTCTTCTTTATGGTTCAGTTCGTAATCAGGTAGTACATACGTAATCGCGCCTTTAGAAAGCCCTTTTGCTAATGCAGCATCCACAATGCCATGTTCGTGACGGTTAAGTGTTGCGCCGTATTGGTAAGCGGTACGGCGAGACATGGCGTTACCCGCCAAGACATTTTCATCAACGATTTCTTTGGTAATATGCTTAGAGCCGTACACTTTAACATCAGGGAAGGCTTCTTTAATCGCGCGAGATCCACCAAAATGATCGGCATGAGAGTGAGAATAGATCATTGCAACAACAGGTAAGTTACCCCCTTCAGGCACATTTTCTTGGAAGAACTTCAGTGATTGCCCAGCAGATTCTTGGGTTAATAAGACGTCATAAGCGATCCAACCATTATCACTGCGGATAAAAGAGATAGAAGCTAAATCTGTTCCACGAACTTGGTAAATTTTTCCTGGAACGACTTCATAAAGTCCTTCTGCCGCTTGGTTTAATACCGCTTGGCGCCATAATGATGGGTTAACTGAATCTGGTGCGTTATCGGCGTTAGCCACTGATGGGTCAATGAAATTAAAGCTATTACGGATAATGTCACCAGTTTTTTGATCAAATGAAGCGATAAGCCCACGGTTATTATTATCGAATGCTCGTGTATCAGAAAAGTTTAATGTTTTGGCAAACGCTTTGTTTTTTGCAATGGTTGTTTCGCTTGCTGATTTTCCGCCTTGTTTACCTATTTCACTAAAGTGTTCGTGATCGTGTTCAGCTGCAATAGCACCTAAAGGCATTGAAGAGATAATCATAGCCAAAATAGTTTTTTTCATAAATCCACCTGTTTAAATTTATCAGTAAATTACGTTGAATATAAATACGTATGTGAGGTGATGAATTAATGCTTCAGCCTCAGTGTTGAAATCTATATTAGTGATCTCTATATATTTTAAAAATAGAGAAATCTGTATACTTAACATTTATAATATAAATGTATTGATGTGTTCAGTGAATGAGTTAGAGGAGTAAGAAATGCCAAAGCAAAAAGATTTTGATATGAATTTATTACGCGTTTTTGTGTCGGTATGTCAGACTGGTTCGTTTACTAAAGCAGCTGAAGAGTTAGATTTAACTCAATCCTCTGTGAGTAATGCGATTCGTCGATTAAAAAATGCCTTAGGAAATGAATTATTTATTCGTTCTGGTCGGGGAATAGAAGTGACAGCGTATGGTGAGAACCTATTTAAACAGGTTGAACCTGCCGTTATGACATTAGCGAATGCGATTGATGAGGGCGATGTTTTTGATCCCTATTTAACCAAACGTACCTTTGTTATTTACGCATTAGAATCTGTTTTGCCTCAATTGCAAATTAGACTGCGTGAATTATTAAAAAATACGACGATTAAAGTAACGTTAAAAGAGTTACCGAGCAGCGATACTGAAATCATTGATGCATTAATGTTAGAAAGGGTTGATTTGGTATTAGACGTAGTAAAGCCAAGGCAGGCTTCTTTACAAAGCATGATCGTCTCAGAAGATAAAATTTGTTGTATTGCAAGAGTTGGGCATCCAAGAGTTGATGAGTCACTTGATGCGGATATGTTTTTTAAAGAAGAGCATGCTTTTTTGAATATGCGCCGTTTTAAACAAACGATGACCGATTATTTATCTGAAGAAGTATTACCGAATAGAAAAATGGGAAGTGAACATACGTCTATGTTAGGAATGATGGCGTGTATTGCTCAATCGGATTTGATTGGTATTAATTCTGTTCGACTTGTTTCCCAATACCAACATAGCTTTGAATTGCAGAAATTGGTTCCTCCATTTTCTACAAAACCAATTAAAACGCATATGATTTGGCCGACTAAATTTGAGAATAACAAGGCAAACAAATGGCTGCGACAGTTAATTATCGCAGCCGAGAAGAGTTAATTTAAGGAACAAGCCACGCTGTTTTTTTGGATTTAGATAGTAACCAGCTTAAAGCGAGGGCACCAGCGCCACTTAGCACAACCCAAACAGGAATAACCCACATAGGATTATGGCCGTCATACCATTGAAAATTCTTCATTGGCCATAAGAATAATGGATGGAGTAAGTAAATACCTAGGCTGTAGGTACTAATAAAACCAACGACAGTACGGGATTTATCAGACAGTGATTCACCATAATAACGACACACAAAAAATAGCATCCCAGCTGCAGCAACGGTATTAATGGTTTTATACGATAACCATCTTCCAACCGTGTATTCACCCAGTAATACGCTTTGACTTATCACCATGTAAACGGTTGTCGATAATGCAGTTAACCCAATAATAAGCGCTATTATTGTGTTTTTCTGGGTTAGTTCTACTCGTTGATATAATGCATAACCCAGTAATAAGTAACCACTGTATAGCCAGATCTCAGTGCTCCACAACCCCTCAAATTTGGCTAGGAAGAAACAAGTGGTCAGTAACCATATTCCAATGATGGAAAATAATGCCGTATTATCCAGTTTTTGTACCATCACGCGTAAGAAAGGGATAACAATGTAGAGTGGGATAAAATAGTAAAAGAATCCTAAATGATAATAGGTGTATTCAAAAGGAAGATCGATAAGAACACTTTTTGCTGATTCAAAATCATACCCTTGAGCAGCTAACCCTGAAAGCAATGCGTAAAATACAGACCAGAAAAGAAAAGGAACGAGTACTTTACCTAACCGTTTCTTTACATAATAAGGCGCGTTAAACTCCCGTTTATCACTTAACATTAATGCCCCTGTGATCATGATGAATACAGGCACAGCCCAACGACTTAAGCTATTTACCGATACCGCAGTAGCCCATTGATCAAATGGAATGACGTTAAGCTCGTTTCTGTAGGGGGCAAGCACATGAATGGCGACTACTGCCACTGCAGCAATGCATCGTAATAAATCAAAAAAGAAGACTCTTCCCATCGTATTTCCTACTTATTATTTATTTTGGTTAGTTTAGTTGTACTTTAAATAGCGCAATAAAGTGTCTGATTCATGTAAGGACATTGAAATATGTTAACTGCAACGTAAAGTGTTGCGGAAGATGATAAAACAACAAATATAAGCTAAAGTTAAAACAACTTGTTGGTATATTATTAACATATATTATCTGTGTATCAAGGAATAAAGATGAAGGCAGTTCTTGGGGTGTTGTTACCATTATCATTGTTTTCTTCTGCTCTACAAGCAGAGGATGTTAATATTGCACCATATATTGTCGGAGGAAGCTCTGTAAACGTAGCTGAATACCCATTTATGGCTTCGTTAATGTTTGAGTATGAGAGTCAACCAGGGACTATTTATCCTTTTTGTGGCGGTTCAATATTAGATAGTACTCATATTTTAACCGCAGCCCATTGTGTTTATGATGTCGCTTCTTACCGTATTGGAAATATGAAAGTAGCAATAGAAGCGAATGATGGCCAAGGCATGCTGGCAGCACAAAGAGTATCAGTAAAAAATATTTATTATCCGAGTGATTACAATGATGCAACGTTACTTAATGACGTAGCAGTGCTTGAGCTATCTCAGCCTTTATCGACATATACATCATCACATGCTGCCATATTAGGTGATTCGACAGTTGAAGGGCAGGGATATAGAGCTGCTCCAGTGAAAAATTTTAATATTATTGGTTATGGTCGATTAAGTTCAAGTACAGCAAATAGCCAAGTCGATTTTATGCAAGCAACGGTTGAATACGTTGCTCCTAATGTATGCGATATATGGACTAATTTTACCACATCAAATAAACAGGTTTGTACAACGGGTAGTTCTTTTGATGGTAGTAGTTTAGTTACAGCAACATGCCAAGGTGATTCTGGCGGTCCGTTGGTTTGGGATAACAACGGTGTAAAAACACAAATAGGTATTGTAAGTTTTGGTCCTAGTGTTTGTGGTGATGGTTCTCTGGTTGCACAGTCAGTTTTTACTGATGTCAGCCAATATGCAGATTGGATACGTAAAGCGCAAAATGGTGAGATAGCAGCAACAAGAACCGCAACAGATTTAAGTGATAGTTCGGGTGGTTCTTTTGGCTTTGGTAGTTTACTGTCATTGGTTTTGTTTAGCTTATATCGCCGTAAGTTTTCTTAAGTTTTTGTATTAATATCAATAAATAAAAAAGGACAGCTCATTATTGGCTGCCCTTTTTATTTACGTTAAAAAAAATTAAACATATTGTAAAACAAGACTGTTCCATGTTCTTTTTTGTTGCTCAAACTGTAGCTTAATCTGTTTATGTTGGACACGAAGAATGGCGAGTTCATATTGCTTTGATAAGGCATTCTTTTTGTTTTCTATAAGCTGCTTTTTAGAATCATAATACTCAGACATACGTTCAATTAAAGCATCGTATTCCGTTTCTAAATGCTCTTTGATGGCTTGATAATTTTGTAATGTTGCGATTTTATCTTCTGCTTTTTTTCTTAGCATTAACGCTTTTGCCTTTTCAATCTTAGCTTGTGGGCTAACGCGCAACTTATCGGTTAAACCAATCCAAGAACAGCTTTTGATAAACCATTTTGTAGGATCGTATTGCCACCAATAGATGCCATTTCGGTAGTCATTTTCAAAGATATGATGGTAATTATGGTAGCCTTCACCAAAAGTAAAAACTGCTAAAATACCATTATCACGTGCTGTATTTTTTTCTGTGTAGGGCTGAGATCCCCAGATATGAGCAAGTGAATTAATAAAGAAAGTGGTGTGGTGACTTAATACTAAACGTACGGCGCCGACCATTAATAGCATTCCGATAATATCCCCATAAATGACCCCTAGTAATAATGGAATACCAAAGTTCATTAGTAGAGCAAGTAAGACATAATGCTTATGCTGCCACATTACGATTTTGTCTTTCTGTAGATCACGACAGTTTGCATAATCCCCATAAGCTGCTGGTTGATAGTGACGTAGCATCCAACCAATATGAGAAAACCAAAAGCCACGTTTAGCTGAATATGGGTCTTTATCATTATTATCAACATGACGGTGGTGGATTCTATGATCAGACGACCAATGTAGAGCACTGTTCTGCAAAGCGAACGCACCGCCTAAAGCAAAGATAAATCGTAAGACTGGATGGGCGTTATACGCTTTATGTGACCATAAACGATGATAGCCAGCAGTAATTGATAGATTACAAAAACTAAAAGCTAATAGAAGCCATAGCCAATGCTCTCCACCTAAACCGTGGTAGTAGGCATAAATAGGGGTAGCGACAAAAGCAAGCAACAAACTTGATGTAAAGACAAATACATTTAACCAAATAATTGGTGGTTTAGATCCTTGGGTCATAATAAAGATTCCATTTAAGCGTACAGTTGTGCGCTAGAATAATTTGTGTAGTTCTTTTAGTCAAGAAGAGTAAGGGAAGAATATGTAACAAATGTGATGAGGTAATCTCAATTTTATTAATGATTCATTGCTTAAACAAATAAATAAGACGGAGACGGCAATAGCAACCCCTAATCACTCTCTTTTTATTCTTACTTGTAAGCTACTTTTTGACGTTATAAATAGAGCATCGAGTTAGTGGAATAGGTATTACTTTGAAGTGAAGTTAAAGAAGGTATAATTTGACGCTATCAAATAGTGCAGAAGAAAATCAGAATGAAAATTACTTTTTCAGAAGGCGATATCATCGCAACTCAATATGAGGTTGTTGTTCGCTTAAAAAATAGTTCAAGAACTACTATGCAGGCAGAAGTTGATGCGTTGACTTTAATTGGTGGGGCAAATGTGATCAGTGCCGTTGGCAGTGGTATGAAATGGTCGCTTAAATTAGATGATGAAATCCAATTAAAGCAACTATCTCAAGAAATAGGTATCGCTATCGAATTTTATTGATCGCATATTAATATGGATAGCTAATCAGGTAAAACAATTCGGTTTCTGCCTTGTTGTTTTGCTTGATACATATTGTTGTCGGCAGATTGGATTAGATGTTCAACATTACAATGTTCAGGTGAACATTTACTGATACCAATACTGGCCGTGACACTGTGTTTTTTTCCTGAAAACTCATAATACTCTTGTTCACAATTATTAAGAATGGTTTGTGCAATAATATTTGCCTCTTCTATATTTAGTTTTGGAAGGAATATTATAAATTCTTCTCCTCCCCATCGAGCAATTAATCCTGAATCTCCGACAGCCTCTTTGCATTGCTGTGAAAAGCGTTTAATTACTTCATCTCCCGCACTATGACCGAAATGGTCGTTAATATATTTAAAGTGATCAATATCAATCAATAAACACACTTCAGAAGGGCATGATGCCGGCTCTCTCTCTTTATGTAGCTTTTCAATAATGGCCCGTCGATTTAAAAGACCAGTTAAGTCATCATAAGACGCTTGATATTGAATTTTCTGTTCTAAATGATATTTATCAGTCGCATCTATAATTGAACTTTGAACGGCCAATTCCCCATCCCAACTGATGACGCTTTCAAAAAGTTGGAAATAACGTTGTTCACCATCAAAAGTGATATTCTCTACTATTGAGTTTGTTGCTTTAACTTCCCCTGAAATTAATTGCTGGTAGCGAGCTTTAGCATTCTCTCTGTTGTACTCAGGAACAACGCATAAAAATGAATCTAATGACATAACGTCATCAACTGATTTTGCTTTAATTATTTTAGCAAAAGAGGGATTTACCATTAAAGGTTTGAAATTTCTATGGACAACAATGCCTTGTAATGAATTCCAGATAAGATCTTTATAGCGTTGTTCTTGTTCGAAAATTTGTTTATTGGCACGATCGATCTGCGACATATCTATCACAGTAATTTGAAGGGCTGGCTCACCTTCCCAATTAATTACGTGGTCGACGGTAAGTACAGAGAAAAGTTGACCATGCTTATTTTGGTTAACATAAGAACGAACTTTAGGTTGCTCTTTGCCTTTCATTACAGCGTTATAAGCATCTAATGCAGAATTATGAAATTTAGGTTCGATAATTTCAAATAATGAACTGAGGTTCATGACTTCTTCTGTCGATTGAAAACCAAACATCTGTGCGTATTTTTCATCTACGTAAAGAGGAGTAAAATTGCGATGTATGACCACACCATAAGTTGAGTCGATGTGAACTTTGTCCATTACGTATCCTAGCTTATAAACCATAAGTTCATGTTATCTTTTTGCTAGAAACAAATAAACCAATGTCATAGAAATAGAGAGACTGAATCCAAAATAAGAAGAAAAAGTTTAAAACTTAAGAGCTATCTCGGGTTTGAAAAGTGAAATAATGAAAGAGGAGAATACTCGAAAGTTGGATACATATTACCTTGATTTCTTTATTTAACAGAAAAAATCCTATATTCGCCAGACACAAAAAAGCCTCGTCATTTCTGACAAGGCTTCGTTGTATTGGCGGAGCGGACGGGACTCGAACCCGCGACCCCCGGCGTGACAGGCCGGTATTCTAACCAACTGAACTACCGCTCCAATTTTTAAAACTCAGACTCTATCTGAATTTTGAAAAGTGGTGGAGGGATAGGGATTTGAACCCTAGAACCGCTATTAACGGTTGCCGGTTTTCAAGACCGGTGCTTTCGACCACTCAGCCATCCCTCCAGTGCGGTGAATAATAGTCAGCTTTGATTTTTATGTAAAGGACTTTTTGAAAAAAAACGAGTAACCGATTAAAAAATAAACATTATTCTGCGTTTTTCTCAACATCGACTAGATAATCGCCTTCTAACCAGTTACGGCCAATCAATAATTTATAATCTAATTTACTGCGGTCACGAAGGTTTACTGCGATTTTCTTCTCTTTACCATCGAATTCTAAATGCATTCGTACAGCATAGCGGCGTTCAACCCCTTGAGCGTTACGAATTTTACTAACTCTAATAATGCGGCCTGTGTGTTCAGAAGCATCACCATTTTCATTATAAGTGGTAAATTTTATTGTATCACCAAGGTGATCTCGCATATTGTCGCTTTCTTCGTCGGTTCCAACGATTTTGATATTCGTTGCATGGATTGACGTTGTTGCTGCACCTGTATCAATACGGGCTTGGTAATTAGAATTAAGTTCTTTGATATGAATTGTTTCTATTTGACCTACGATTGTTTTATTTGAGCATGTTTCATCAGCAAAGCTTGATGTCGAAATTAATAATAAACATAAGGAAATAAAGAATTTTTTCATGGGAACCTTTAATTTTAAATACAAAAATAGAGTGCGAATAAAGAATAGACGCTTTAATGCTCTGTGAGTTCAGTTATATGTAAAACATAGGACAATTTTTTGTAAATATCTAATTATGAATTGAGTAGTATTAGATACAACGGCGATACTCTGAATGATTATCGCCGTTGTGTGTTTTATACGTTTTGAGAACGATTCTTCATAACTGAACCGATAATAGCTAATGAAATAATGCCAATGATCGTTAGTAATGAGATAACCGTAGGGACTTCATAAGCAGTGCCCACCAAGAACATTTTAATACCGATGAAACTTAGTATAAATGCCAGTGCTGGTTGTAAGTAACAGAACTTATCTAGCATGCCTTGAAGAACAAAATATAAAGAACGTAAACCTAATAGTGCAAATACATTAGCTGCAAATACCAAGAATGGTTCTTGAGTTATTGCAAATATTGCAGGAATTGAATCTAACGCAAACATAATGTCGGTAAACATAATAACAATAACAACTAATAGTAGTGGCGTTGCAATTCGTTTTCCGTTTACTTTTGTAAGTAGCTTATGACCATCGTATTTGTCATCAAATGGAATGTATTTCTTTGCAAATATAACTAATTTGGATGATGAGAAATCGCTGGTTTCTTCTGTGTTGGCAAACCATAATTTCACGCCAGTAATAATTAAGAATACGGCAAAGATATATAGAATCCAATGATATTCAGCAAGTAATCCAGCGCCTACAAAAATCATAACAGCACGTAATGCAAGTGCGCCAATGATGCCCCACAATAGAATTCGTGGTCTGCTTGATTCAGGAACAGCAAATTGACTAAATATTAATGCAAAGACAAATAAATTATCTACGCTCAGCATTTTTTCGAGTAAATACCCAGTAATGAAGGCGATACTTGCGTCTTTAGGTGAGTAGGTGCTATCAGGTGCCATTAACGGCCAATAAACATAGAGAGCCGCACAAAAAATAAAGGCAAGAACAAACCAGAATAAAGACCAAAGCAATGCTTTTTTCAAGCTAGGGGCTTCTTTTCTTGTTTGAAACATATCTAAAGCAAATAGAGCGAGAACAACGAAACTAAAAAGTTCCCAAGTTAACGGTGACATAATTATTCCTTACAAGTAGGCGAAAGGAATACTGACAATATTAAGAGAGTATTAACCTTCCACCATAAACAAAATACATTAATGTTATGGTTTTTGGTCTTGTCAAAGTGATTGGCATTCTCTTGCCCACTTACAGATACCGGAAGCCGAAGCTTCGGGATGACGATATCTGAACAAAGTTAAGTATTAAACCTTGTGACTACTCCCCAAGATCTGGATATTAATCCTCATTTTTGATTTTTACAAACAAAAACTATCGCAATGAAAGTAATTTATAAATCAAAGACATTAGGCGTGAATATTTTTAACATAAGTCACAAAAATTTTTCTCATGTTTTTACCTTTTGCGTCGATAATAGAGGTGATATCAAAAAATAGAATAAATGGTGTAAAATGAATTGGATTCAAATTGCTGTCGGTGGACTAGTCACCTTGCTCGTACTAGTGTGTATTAACTTCTTTTTTGCAAACAGTAAGCAAAAGAAGCATGAAAAACAAAAAGAAAGAGAGGCGAGTTCTTATCGTAGAGCTTTAGCTGAAGCTCGTGCTGCTGAGCGTCAAGAGCGTGTATACAAAGCACAAACAGGCCATATATCAACTCAATTATTTTTAGCTAAAGAAGCTGAAATGAGCAACTTTGAAGAAGCTCTGCATTGGTATGAAATGGCGGCAAAATTAGATAATAATATAGCAATGCGTTCTGTGATCCGATTATGTGATAGTCGTCGTGAAAATTCTGAATTAAAAGAAAAGTCTATTTTTTGGGGTAAGGTGGTTGCTGCGCAAGAAGGTGGGCCAGAAGAAAAGTTAGCGTTAGGCATTGCATTTTTACAGGGTAATGGTGTTGACGTTAATATCGATAAAGGGATTAACTTAATTAATGAAGCTGCTGAGTTAGATTATATACCGGCACAGTTATTTATTGCAGATTGGTATGTGGCAGAATCAAACCCTCAACCGAATGCGAAGTTGGCAGCTGAATGGAATTTACGAGCAGCAATGCTTGATAATATTGAAGCTCAAATTCGTATTGGTAAACAATATGCAGAGGGTCGAGGTGTTCAAGTTGATTCAAAAAAAGCAACTTATTGGTTGGAGTTAGCAGCAGAAGCGGGTGATGCCAAAGCTCAATATTTTGCTGGTGAGATGGGTGCAGATACCAACGAAAAAGGGAATTCGATTTCTTATATCTGGTTATGGTTAGCAGCAAAGAATGGAATTGAAGCTGCGATATCACGACGAGATCATGTTGGTCACCTTGTTGGGGTTGATGCCGTTATTGGTTTACAGAGTATGGCAAAACCACTTCATGAGAAAATGGCTAAAGGTAAATTGAAAAAGCATGCCATTATCAAATCATTGGATAAACTGTATCAGCGTGAAAGTTATTTTCCTGATAGTAATGAATTTGTCGTCGGTGGAGAAATTGCCAATCAATCGAATGATGAACAAAAAGAAACGAGTTCACAGAAAGAAGATGTGGACATTAAGGTAGTAGATAAAGCAGAAAAGAAAGAAAGCATGAATTTTAGTCAAACTAAGATGGATGGCGCTGCAAAATTCTAATCGAAGTATGATGTTTTCCCATATAAAAAAGGAGCACTTTATTGTGCTCCTTTTTTTATGAGTCTCTAATTAGAGTCAATTATATTCAAAAAGAATAGGACAGTGGTCTGTCAGTTGATATTTTTTAACGTCATCTTGCTCAAACGATTGCTGAGTGACATTGAAACGGCTCTCAGACATATTAGTGACACCATGATCAATTAAACGAGTAAAAGTCGTATATTTTGGCCAACCTCGCTTCCATTGTTTAACAGTACAACTTCCTTTTGTCCCTTCTGTTAATAGATAAGGTGTTTCTGCTGTTTGATTGTCGATATTTTTCCATAACCAGCTTCTTGGGTGAGCAAGGGTATGGTTAAAGTCTCCTAATATGAGATATGCATCGTTATTCTTTTCTCGTTCGTTTATCCAATCGGTTAATTCTTTGGTTTGTAGTTCTAATGTTGAACAAGCATAACTCTTTTTCTTTTGTCCAAGACAACCCGATTTTAAATGTACAGAAAGAAGATGGACAGGCTGTTTCTCAATGGTCGCAATCACGTAGGTTGCATAACGTAATTTACTGCTTTTTTTCTTAGGTAAAAGAGAAAAATCTCTAGGGTCCGAGACTGAAATTGACCTGTGAATAGCGAATCCTGTGTATTGGTTTATATCACCAAACTGCTTTTTTGAGTTAGAAGAGCGATCTGATAGGAAGATATGGTACTCGTTACCAACCACTTTTTTTATAGCTTCTAAAGAGTCTACTTCTTGAAAAGCTAAAATCTGACTATTAGATTGAACAAAGTAATTATTGAGTTGTTCAAAATCTTGCTCATGTCTTTCCGAGGAAGAAAACTTTTCAACAGGATTGAGTGTTAACCATTCCATATTCCATGTCGATAATGTGATCGCGTTACTAGTAAATGAACTGAAAATGAGTATGCAAAAGCTAAGTAAGTGAGTAATTCGTTGATTCATAAGTCCTCCTGAAATCGCAAGCAGTTTAATTAAAAAATCCATATATAGCACACAAAAAAATGTTTCATTTTCATACATTGCAACGAAAGTGAGAACAATCTAAAAGCAGTGGTGAAACTAGAATCACCCTCAGATTTATCTTGATCTAGATCAAAGTATTTTCTTCTCAGATCGAGCTTAATACACCACATCTTGTGTTAGCGAGTCTAATACCCCCACTATTTAGTATTTGGAGCCACTGTGAATATAACTGTAATCAAACGAGATGGAAGTCGTGCAGCCTATAAGAATTCTCGTATTATTGACGCTGTAAAAGGTGCATCAGAGCAGGTAACACCTGAGATCGAGAGTTATGCACAATTAGTGGCTCACGCTGTTGAGATTGCTCTACAGGGACAAAATGAAGTGGGTATCCGCCAGATCCAAGATTTGGTTGAAAATGAATTAATGCAAGGGCCACATAAAGTGTTGGCTCGTGCATATATAGAGTACCGTCATGATCGTGATATCGCTCGTGAAAAAATCAGTGTGCTTAATAAAGAAATTAGTGGCCTAATTGAACAAAGCAACGCTGAATTATTGAATGAAAACGCCAATAAAGACGGTAAAGTTATTCCAACACAACGTGATTTATTAGCGGGTATTGTTGCCAAGCACTACGCAACACGCCATATTTTACCTCGTGATATTGTACAAGCGCATGAACGTGGTGAGATTCATTACCATGATTTAGATTACGCACCGTTCTTCCCAATGTTCAACTGTATGCTGATCGACTTAAAAGGCATGTTAACAGGTGGCTTTAAAATGGGTAATGCCGAAATCGATACTCCAAAATCGATTGCGACAGCAACAGCGGTAACTGCACAAATTATTGCACAAGTAGCAAGCCATATTTACGGTGGCACAACTATCAACCGCATTGATGAAATTCTTGCGCCATATGTAACAGTTAGTTATGAAAAAGCGAAGAAATTGGCTGAGAAGTGGAACATTGCGGATGCAGAAGCGTTTGCTCAAGCACAAACAGAAAAAGAATGTTATGACGCATTCCAATCTCTTGAGTATGAAGTAAATACACTGCATACAGCTAACGGACAAACGCCATTTGTAACGTTTGGTTTTGGTTTAGGTACAAGTTGGGAATCAAAATTAATTCAACGTTCTATATTAGCAAACCGTATTGCTGGTTTAGGTAAAAACCGTAAAACTGCGGTATTCCCTAAATTAGTTTTCGCTATTCGTGATGGTTTAAATCATAAGAAATCAGATCCTCATTACGATATTAAAGAACTTGCGCTTGAGTGTGCATCAAAACGTATGTATCCAGATATCCTTAACTATGACAAAGTAGTTGAAGTGACTGGTTCATTTAAAACGCCAATGGGTTGTCGTAGTTTCTTAGACGTTTATGAAGAAAATGGTGAACAAATTCATGATGGTCGTAACAACATTGGAGTTATCAGCTTAAACCTTCCTCGTGTAGCGATTGAAGCAAAAGGTGATGTTACTGCATTCTATAAATTGCTTGATGATCGTCTACTTCTTTGTCGTCGTGCATTAGAAACACGTATTTCTCGCTTAGAAGGTGTGAAAGCTCGTGTCGCACCTATCCTTTATATGGAAGGTGCATGTGGTGTTCGCTTGAATCCAGATGACGACATTATCAACATCTTTAAAAATGGCCGAGCTTCAGTATCACTGGGTTACATTGGTGTACATGAAACGATTGAAGCACTGTTCGGTAGCGATGATCATTTATATGACAATGCTGAGCTTCAAGTAAAAGCATTAGAAATCATTCAATACCTAAAAGATGCAGTAGAAGTATGGACAAAAGAAACGGGCTTTGGCTTTAGTCTTTATGGCACGCCAAGTGAAAACTTATGCTCACGTTTCTGTAAATTAGATAACACGCAATTTGGTGTGATTAATAAAGTGACAGATAAAGGCTACTACACCAATAGTTTCCATTTAGACGTTCAAAAAACAGTAAACCCATACGATAAGATCGATTTTGAAATGCCATATCCAGAGATCTCAAGTGGTGGTTTCATTTGTTATGGTGAATTTCCTAACATGCAACGTAACATTGAAGCGTTAGAAAATGTATGGGATTACAGCTACAGCCGTGTGCCTTATTACGGAACTAACACACCGATTGATGAGTGTTATGAATGTGGTTATAACGGTGAGTTTGAATGTACGAGTAAAGGTTTTACTTGTCCTAAATGTGGTAATCATGACTCAACTAAAGTATCAGTAACACGTCGTGTGTGTGGTTATTTAGGCAGCCCTGATGCGCGTCCATTTAACTTTGGTAAACAAGAAGAAGTTCAACGTCGAGTGAAACATTTATAATGAATTATCACGTATATCATTCAATTGATGTGATTAACGGACCGGGTACACGCTGTACCCTGTTTGTTTCTGGTTGTGAGCACAACTGCAAAGGGTGCTACAATAAATCAACATTGAATCCAAATTCCGGCCATGCATTCTGTCAGCAATTAGAAGATAAGATCATTGCTGATTTGAATGATACACGCATTCATCGTAGAGGATTGTCGCTGTCTGGTGGCGATCCCCTTCATCCAGTAAATTGTGAAGCGGTACTTAAGTTAGTGAAACGAGTTAACTCTGAATGTGAGAATAAAGACATTTGGATGTGGACAGGCTATAAATTAAGTGAATTAAATCCAACGCAGCAAGAGATCGTCGCTTTGATTGATACATTAATCGACGGACGATTTGAGCAAGATAAAGCGGATCCGTCATTAGATTGGCGTGGTTCGAGTAATCAAATTATTCATACAATTAATATATTGTAAGATAAATGTGAAAAACTAAGTAATAAACAGTGATATTTTCCTATCTGAATGGTAATTTAAATACATTACAGATCATAAGGATATGAAAATATGCTGCAAAATATAGCGACTCCTGCTAAAGATCCCATTCTTTCTCTTTCTATTGAATACCGTGCTGACGATCGTGCTAACAAAGTGGATCTCGGCATTGGTGTTTACCGTAATGACGAAGGTCAAACTCCAATAATGCAAGCGGTTAGTGATTCAGCAAAAGCGATTGCTGCTGAGCAAACTACAAAAGCGTATGTTGGCCTTGCTGGTTGTGAAGTGTTTAACCAAAGCATGGTTGATCTTCTTTTGCGTGATACCTCAGCGTATGAGCGTGTTTCTGCAATTCAAACACCAGGAGCAAGTGGTGCGTTACGGATGATTGCCGATTTGATTAAATCGACAGAACCAGGTGCGACGGTTTGGCTAAGTAATCCAAGTTATATTAACCACCAACCAGTAATGGAAGCGGCTGGCTTAAAAGTTAAGCATTACACTTATTTTAATCCTGCAACTAAACACGTTGATAGTGAAGCTATGATGGCAGATCTAGCGAAAGCGGGCCCTAAAGATATTATCTTATTGCATGGTTGCTGTCATAACCCAACAGGCGCGGATATTCGTCTTGCTGATTGGATTGCGATTACTGAACTGGCACTAAAAAATGGTTTTATTCCTTTTGTTGATATTGCCTACCAAGGATTTGGCGATGGTTTAGAAGCGGATGCTGCAGGTCTTCGCTTTATGGCGGATCGTGTACCTCAAATGTTTATTGCAACGTCATGTTCTAAAAACTTTGGTTTGTACCGTGAACGGACTGGTGCAGCAATGGTTATTGCAACCAATATTGAGATTGCGATGAACGCGAAAGCGAAATTATTGCAAATGGCACGAGCGACTTACACCATGCCACCAGATCACGGTGCTGCAATTGTAGGGCGTATTTTAAATGATGAAGCATTAACGCTATCGTGGCGAATTGAGCTAGATACGATGCAAAAGCGTTTACTTGGTTTACGAACTAATCTTTGCGCTGCATTACGAGATGAAACGCAATCAACTCAGTTTGATTTTATTGAACAACACAAAGGTATGTTCTCTGTCATTGGCTTCAATAACGAGCAAATGTTGGCGTTAAAATCTGACCATGGAATTTATGCTGTAGGGGATGGTCGTATTAATATTGCAGGAATGCAAGAGCAGCATATTGATTATATTGCTAAATCTGTTGCCTCTGTTGCAAATAAGTAACAGATTTTTTGAGATTTATTACTATAATAGAATTAACGATTACAGATAAGACAGTAAAGGAAAACGCATGAAGATAACAAAAAAATGGTCAACGTTACTTTTACCTATTTTGCTTGCGGGTTGTATGTCAACCACCGCAACAACTCCAACGGACACAGCAACAACGGATAAACCGGCTGTTGAGCAACCAGTAACTCCGGAAACAAAGCCTGAAGTAAAACCAGAGCAAAAGCCACAAGTTGATCCTAAACCACCCGTAGCGAAAAATCTAAAAACTGCAGATGGTAAGTTGATTTTAGGCGAAGAAGAGTGGATGTACATTAAGGCGATTAATCATAACGCCAAAGCTCGTATTGATACTGGAGCAACAACGTCATCAATTTCTGCAATTGATATTGAAATGTTTGAGCGCGATGGAAAAGATTGGGTTAAGTTTAAACTGGCTCATAACGATAAAGAAACCAAGGAATTTGAATCTCCAGTAGCTCGTATTGTTACGATTCGTCAGTCAAGTACAGAGAAACGTACTGATCGTCCAGTAATCGAAGCATGGGTACAAATTGGTGATTTAAAAACGAAGACAGAATTTACTCTTAATGATCGTACACACATGACATATCCAGTTTTGCTAGGTCGAACTTTCTTCCGTGATGTTGCTGTTGTTGATGTAAGTAAAAAATACATTCAACCAAAAGTGAAATTAGCAAAATAACGTAAATAAATTATTTTGAAATAAAAACGCCCAAATATCATATTTGGGCGTTTTCGTTTGTGAATTTATATTATCAGAATAACTTATAATTAGAGGCGTTTTGTTGTTCTCTAAGGGCTTGAAGTAGGGCTATTTGCTTATAGATAACATAATATCGGCTAATGTTGGTCACGTAATGGACGGGCTCTTTACTGACGTATTTTCGAGCCATAATCTCAACATTATTAAACCAAACATTAGGGTCATAACCGTGTTTTACTGCCATTCTACGCATTTTCCTTACGTTTGCAGGCCCTGCATTATAAGCCGCTAATGAGAAGTACATTTGGTTTTCTTTTGTTATTTCTGGTTTCTGGAAATAACGCTTATGAACAAAATTCATGTACTTCACACCAGCATGAATATTGTGTTCTAATTGTCTGAAATTCTTAATGTTGATGTAAGGCTCTTTTGCTGTCTTTGGTAATACTTGCATAATACCAACAGCGCCCATGTGAGAAACTAACCGATTATTGAACCTAGATTCTTGATACGCTTGTGCTGAAATCATCAACCAATCAAATTCATATTGATCAGCATATTGTTCAAATAAGAGAGCGAGACTATTAAATTGTTTTACCGTGTTTGGGTTGAGCGCATTTTTCAGCCATTTAGTATTATCCAGATATTTATTGTAGATAACATTACCTAAAAACGATCCTTGCTTTATTTTATTCGCGTATTGATTCACTTCCGATTTTAACTGGGGGCTGTTTTTTCTCATTGCCCAACCGATACTGGCGTCAGTACGAATGGGAAGTTCTTCATGAATAACGATATTATCCATTATTTTTGTCCACAGTTGAGATTTATGGCTATCAATGACTGTTATAGGGAGAATGTCTTGATTTATCATCTCCATTAGCTCGTAATCTTGTAGGTTTTCTTCAATAAATTGAACATGAATAGGAGGAACGCCATTAGCAGATAGCTGCTTGTTAATTTGTTGCAAACTTTCAAAGTAGCTCGAGCTGGCTCTTACCCAAACTTCCTTCCCTGATAGCTCTTCGTACGAAGTAATTGTTGGTGTTTTTTTTGATGTCACCAGCCATTCTTGGCTGTTACTAATGATAGGATCACTGAAATCAACATATTTTAATCGTTGAGGGGTAATGGTTAAATTAGCAACTGCAATATCACCAAAGCCTGCTTCAAGAGCATTAAGAAGGTCATCTCTTGGTACGGGGATCACTTGAACATTCACATTTATTTTTTTCTTGTGTAAATGTAATTCAAAATGATGAATAAACTCGGCAATAATCCCTTTGGGTTGTCCTTTTTCTATATAGTAAAAACCGAGATCAGCAGAAACAAGAACACGCACGGTTCCTTTTTTCTTTAGGCTATCAAGATCTCCAGTATAAGGGACTTGTGCCAATGGAGAGAGTTCCAAAGCAAATACTATGCTAGGGAAGAAGAAGAATAACAAAATATATTTATGTAAAAACATCATGTCGCAACATCCTTTTTAACAACATTATAACAAGTTAGAGTTAAAAGAAGACGAAATCAAGTTCTTTTATATAGATTGGTTTAATTCTCATTAATAAAACAAAAAGCCAGTACATTCATTATAAATGCACTGGCGTTATTTTTATTTTTCTAAAATTTGCTTAAATGGTTAGTATTTAAATAAATTAACCTGATTATTAAGTTGCTTAGAAATGCCACGTAATTCTTCAGACAGTTTTTGAGAATTTTCAGCTTGATTTGACATTTGGTCAGAGACATCATTGGCTGATTGTATGTTCATACTAACTTCATCTGTCACCGTTCTTTGCTCTGCTGCTGCATTAGATATTTGTGTTGCCATGTCTGAAATCTGCATTATTGATATGGAAATTTCTTCTAGAGCTTGAGTTGCATTATTCGCATCATCAACACTTGATTGAGCAAAGACTTTACTTTCATCCATGCTTTGAACTGCATTTGCGGTATTACGCTGTAAAGTTTCAATCATATGTCTGATTTCATCAGTTGAGCTATGAGTTCTTTGCGATAACACTCGAACTTCATCAGCAACAACGGCAAAGCCTCGACCTTGATCACCAGCTCGTGCTGCTTCAATGGCGGCATTTAAAGCGAGGAGGTTGGTCTGCTCTGCAATATCTCTGATAGTAGAAAGAATAGTATTAATGTCTTGTGCATTTTTATCTAACTCTTGGATAATCCCTGAGGCATTGTCCACTTGAGAGGCTAGGTTAGTGATTGATTGCTGATTACGCATGATCACTTGTTTACCTTGTTCACAATTCTCAGTTGAGCTGACTGCAGAATCTGCCGTCATTTGTGCATTATTCGCGACTTCTTGAGCTGTTGCTGACATTTCATGAACAGCCGTCGCTATTTGAGAGATTTCATTTAATTGAATCGCTAATCCATCGCTAGTTTGGCGCGCTACTTTTGTACTTACTTTTGATTGTGAATCAAGTTCTGAAGATGAGGTTGCAATGTCTTTTACAATGGTCTGTAGTTTTTCTACAAAGCCGTTGACATGAGTAGCCAAGATTCCAATCTCATCTTTTGATTCTACAGTAATGCGTTGAGTTAAATCACCGTTACCATTTGATAAGTCTTTCATTGCTTTGCTTAATATATTGAGAGGAGCTAACGCTTTCTGAATTAAATACATAGCAAGGGCAGCAATGATGGCAATTTGTAATAATGTCATCAATGTAGAATCACGCAATACATCACGAACTGAGCCAAAGGCTTGTTGTTTATCAACGACAACAATAAAGTACCAATCTGTTTGAGGTACTTTGGCAGCGGTTAAGAAAGCTTCGTTACCATTAACCAAAGTTTCACTTTGAGAGTTAGTCCTTGCTAATTGCTGAATTTTATTTAATGAAAATTCATTACCAAGCGCAGAAACCGATTTCATCGCCATATTTCTATCAGGATGAGCAACAAAATTACCGTTACCATCAATAAGAAAGGCAGATACGCCATCTTGGTTTATTGCTAAAATATCATCAACAAGAGATTGAATGCTTACATCTGCACCAACAACGCCATGGTGACCATTAATATTGAATGCTTTAGCAATAGTTACCACTAAATCGCCATTACCAGCATCAACGTAAGGACTTGTTACAATAGCATTTGAAGTTGATGATGCTTCTTGGTACCAGCCCCGTTGACGAGGATCATAATCTGAAGGAACAGGGTTATCGGAGTTACTTTGGATAAAATCACCAGTATCTAACCCTGCGTAATTAATAATAAAGTGTCCAGCTCTTTGGGATTGATTTAAGTAATCAACAGGCGCGTCAGAGTGAGTAAAAGAACGGGTTGATGCTTCTACAATACTTATTCTTCCATTTATCCATTTTTCAAGACCTGACACACTTGTTTTGGTAAGTGCCGTTGAAAATTGATTCACAGAGCGATAGGTTTCCGCAAGCAGTTGACGTCCAGTCATTACTGTTTGAATCGACGCCATA
This sequence comes from Aliivibrio sifiae, assembly GCF_002954715.1. Taxonomy (GTDB): domain Bacteria; phylum Pseudomonadota; class Gammaproteobacteria; order Enterobacterales; family Vibrionaceae; genus Aliivibrio; species Aliivibrio sifiae. Next base: position 477,934 of record NZ_MSCP01000002.1, read on the forward strand.
ATTAAAATGACAGTCACAAACATAAGTGTAAGTTTGTTTTTAATTGAGATATTTTTCAACATATTAAAACCACTAATTAATCCTTTAATAACGAACAACGTAATGTTGTCCAATGCTTTTATTTTTACTAAGTATGTGTAGGTAATTGATCAACTTACATTAGAAAGTAAATCGTGCAGTCATCATCATTTGACCACCATAAACACCATTGAACTTAGCTTCAGCGCCCACTGATAATTGTTCGGTTGAGTGGAAGCGGAAATGAACACTGCCAATGTCTTTACTTACGTCACTATTAAATAGTTGACCGTATTGAGCACCTACTTCAATTTGCTGCATTAGCCATAATCTAAAGCCAATATTAATTTCAGTAAGCATCTCATCACCGAATTTATCACTGCTGTTGTCTTTTACATTATGAAGAAGTAGTTGACCGTAAATATCGGAAAATTCATTAATTGGGCCATTAAAACCGATACCACCAGCCACATCCCAATCACCCGAAAATTCAGTATCTACTTTAGCTACAAGGTGAGAGTTTTCTGTGAATTGTTGGTTAACTTGCACACCATAGGTACCAGGACTTGTACCGATACGAGCTTCAAAAAAACTATAAGGGAAATTGTTCGCCATTGCCGTTGAAGATGTCAGCGCTGTCGCTAAAAGAAGGGCTTTTTTGATGTACTTAGTTGATTCCATAACGTAGTTAACCTGATATTCATGAATTTTATCTATGAAAAAGCCTGCAATAAGCAGGCCAGATTATCTATTGATTGTTTATTTTATAGTGCTTGTAAGCGATCTACTTCGATTTCTGGGGTATTTCCACCTTCATACTCACCAAAAATACGAACGTTAGTGGTTTCATTAATTGCAGTTGGTAGAGAAATATCATCATCTAATTCAATTTGAATTTCATTGGTCCCGTCAGAGAATAGGTATTTATCTTTACGAATATGGCGAATAATTCGCCCATCAATTGTTGCATCTTGCTCTGCAAACATACTTGTATCTTTTAGTAACTCAGCAATAGTAGTTGTAGTTACTGGGCCTGTGTAATTAAGTTTAGCGTGTTTTTGGTTGTGATCGCCATTATCAGCTAAAGCGATGGTTGGAGATAAGATTAGGGCCGCTGTAATTGCAATAATTGTCTTTTTCATAATAATTCCTTAATTCGATAGTTAGGTAATGCTGTGTGCTTTGCTTCAATAGGGCTATTAAAACAAAGGTAGGCTGAATCTATCGTGATTAATATATTCATATTCTATTCATCTAGAGATCAGTTGTAAGACAAAGAAATTAAGAGCGGGGATAATTAGCCTCTCAACTGAGAACAATGTTAATATCACCAGACTGATGTACAACGAAATTAGATGGAATTATGAAGGCTTTATCTCCGTTAATGGTTCAAGGAACCACTTCTGATGCCGGTAAAACGGTGCTTGTGGCAGGCTTATGCCGAGTACTGGCAAATAAAGGGATCCAAGTTGCCCCTTTTAAACCTCAAAATATGGCATTGAATAGTGCAGTAACAGAAGACGGCGGTGAAATAGGTCGAGCTCAGGCTTTGCAAGCAGATGCCGCAAGAGTAAAGCCTCACGTTCATATGAATCCTATCTTATTAAAACCAAATACAGATATTGGTGCACAGGTTATTGTTCAAGGTAAAGCGATTGAGACCATGGATGCATGGGGATTTCAAGACTATAAAAAATTAGCAATGCCTTATGTTTTGGAATCTTTTTCTTACCTGATGGATAATTATCAATGTGTGGTTGTTGAAGGTGCAGGAAGTCCCGCTGAGATTAATTTACGTGAAAACGATATAGCGAATATGGGCTTTGCTGAGGCCGCTGATGTTCCGGTTATTATTGTTGCTGACATTGACCGTGGTGGTGTATTTGCCCATTTATATGGCACGTTAGCTTTATTATCTGAATCAGAACAAGCACGAGTAAAAGGGTTTGTGATTAACCGCTTTCGTGGTGATATCTCTTTACTTGTTCCCGGTCTTGAATGGCTAGAAGAAAAAACAGGTAAACCAGTATTAGGCGTTATCCCTTATTTGCATGGGCTAAATCTAGAAGCAGAAGATGCAATTAAGAGTGAGCAACAAGAGAAAGGTAAGTTTGTTGTAAAAGTGCCAGTCGTGACTCGAATGAGTAACCATACTGATTTTGACCCATTGCGTTTACATCCAGAAATAGATCTTCAATTTGTTGGTAAAGGTCAATCTCTATCAGGAGCCGATTTTATTATCCTTCCTGGCAGTAAATCAGTGCAAGCCGACTTAAATTATCTTAAATCGCAAGGTTGGGATAAAGATATTGAAAGACATCTTCGTTTTGGTGGCAATGTTATGGGGATCTGTGGCGGCTATCAAATGTTAGGTGAGCGTCTTTCTGATCCTCTAGGTCTTGAAGGTGAAGCATCATCTATTGATGGTTTAGGTTATTTACCTATTTCAACGGAGTTGAAGAAAAAGAAGCAATTAACTCTTGTTGAGGGTGAATTAACTTTGCCAAAGCAAGCACCAATTAAAGTATCGGGTTATGAAATTCATGCCGGAGTAAGTACTGACTCAGTAAAAAATGCATCGCCAATTGTGATTAATAATGAACAATCAATAAGACGTGATGGTACAGTAAATGAAGAAGGGTCGATCTTTGGCACTTATTTACATGGTATTTTTGATGAGCCGCAAGCGTTTGAAGCTATTTTGGCTTGGGCTGGTTTAAAAGAGAATGAAGCGATTGATATGAACGCAATCCAAGAAGAGGCGATTGAACGCATTGCCGAGTCTATTGAAGAAAGTTTAGATTTATCTCAACTATGGCCAACTTTATTTGAAAAGAAAGCTGCATATTAAGGACTGAATGAATATGTCTCGAATTACGTTATTTTTTGTACTGCTGTTTAGCTCTTTGTCTGTATCAGCAAATGTTACTGTGTATGCTGCATCATCACTAACTAATGTGATGAACGATATTGTGGATGCGTATCAGGATGAAACGGGTGAAAGAGTTCGTGTGAGCTATGCTGGGTCTTCGTCACTTGCTCGACAGATTGCTAACGGTGCGCCAGCTGATATTTATCTTTCAGCAAATACGAAATGGATGGACTATTTGATTGAAGAAGATCAAATTGAAGCTGGAAGTAAAGTCGATCTATTACGCAACACTCTGGTTTTAATTGCTTCGAGAAGCACACCAAAAGAAAATACATGGCAGTGGTTTATCGGACAAAAAGGCTTCCGCATAGCGATGGCAGATCCAAGGCATGTACCTGCGGGTATTTATGGTAAGCAGAGTTTAGAAAAACAGTTTCGTTGGCCTGAAGTGAAAGATCATATTGCTTCCGGTAATAATGTTCGTTCTGCATTACTGTTTGTTGAGCGTGATGAGGCACCGTTGGGCATTGTGTATAAAACGGATGCATTACTGTCAAAAAATGTCACGGTAGTTGAAGAGTTTCCTGAGGATTCTCATGATCCTATTGTTTATCCAATGGCTATAATTAAAAATAAAAAATCAGGTCAAGTAACCGATTTTTATCAATATTTATTGTCAGAGAAAGCGAAAAACACATTTACTTCTTACGGGTTTACAACAATTTAATGATATTGACGGATTACGAAGTAGACGCTTTATTACTTAGCCTAAAGATTGCAGGTATCGCCGTTAGTTTTTCTTTACCTATTGGAATTTTGCTTGCGTGGGTACTTGCTCGTTGTGAGTTCAAAGGAAAAGCCGTATTAGATGGATTAATTCATCTGCCCTTAGTGTTACCACCTGTCGTTATTGGTTATTTGTTGCTTATCTCTATGGGGCGACAAGGTATTATTGGCAAATGGTTATATGAGTTATTTGGTTTAACCTTTAGCTTTAATTGGAAAGGGGCTGCGTTGGCCTCTGCGATTGTAGCGTTGCCATTAATGGTTCGAGCGATTCGTCTTGCTTTAGAATCAGTCGACCAAAAATTAGAACAGGCGGCAAGAACACTCGGCGCTTCACGCACCAAAGTATTCTCTACTATCACGCTTCCTTTAATGTTACCTGGTATTTTAACGGGAGCAGTATTGGCTTTTGCTCGTAGTTTAGGGGAGTTTGGTGCAACCATTAGTTTTGTTTCTAATATTGAAGGCGAAACCCGAACGCTTCCATTGGCCATGTTTAGCTATATTGAAATCCCAGGAGCTGAAATGGAAGCGGCGCGTTTATGCGTTATTTCTATTGTTGTGGCATTAATCTCTTTGTTACTCTCTGAATGGTTAGCAAGAGCAAGTAAGAAAAGGTTAGTGGGATAAATGTTAGTTATTGATATTCAAAAGCAATTAGGTGATTTGGCGTTAAGTGTTCAGCTGTCTCTCCCATCTTCAGGTATTAGTGCCGTTTTTGGTCGTTCAGGTGCAGGTAAATCCTCACTTGCTAATCTAATCAGCGGATTAACATCACCAGATAAAGGGCGAATTTCACTTAATAGTACCGTATTATTTGATTCAGATAAGAAGGTTTCATTACCGCCAGAGCAGCGGCATATTGGTTATGTTTTTCAAGATGCGCGTTTATTTCCTCACTATAAAGTTGAAGGTAATTTACTTTATGGTTGCGAGGGGAAAAGAACTAAACATTTTAATGATGTTGTGAAGTTACTTGATATTGAACCTTTGCTGCAACGCTACCCGCATTCATTATCCGGTGGAGAAAAACAGAGAGTCGCGATTGGACGTGCAATTCTTTCTGAGCCGGCATTACTTATCATGGATGAACCATTAGCCTCTTTGGATTTACCAAGAAAACATGAAGTAATGCCTTATTTAGAAAGGTTAGCAAAAGAGATCCAAACGCCAATTATTTATGTGTCACACAGTTTAGATGAAATCTTACGATTAGCAGATCACATGGTTCTGCTTAATGAAGGTTCAGTAAGTCTGTCTGGGGATATTACTTCAGTTTGGAGCTCTCCATTAATGCGGCCTTGGTTAAATGCGTCAGAGCATTCAGCCTTGTTAGAAGGGACGATAACAGAGTTGCATCCAGAGCACCCGATGACATTGGTGACTCTAAAAAACGCGCAGCAAGGCATTTGGGTCAAGTCACCGTGTGATTGCACGGAGAAAGGACAAAACATTCGTTTACGTATTCGAGCAAACGACGTGTCGTTGATTAAACAACAACCAGAGTTGAGCTCTATTCGAAATATCCTTCCTGTTGTTATAGACAGTTTAAGTGAGGATAAAGAGAACGATGTGGTGGCGGTGAAATTAAACTTATCGGGACACGTGTTGTGGGCAAACATCACTCGTTGGGCAAAAGACGAGTTGGCGTTAGCGCCTGGGCAACAATGGTTTGCACAAATTAAGGGCGTAAGTGTGACTCAATCTGACTTATGCCCTAAATAATGATATTTAAAATATAAGCCCCATAAAGGAAGTAAACATGAAGTACCAATGGATATTATTTGATGCCGATGAAACCTTATTTCATTTTGATGCGTTTGCAGGTTTGCAACGTATGTTTGAAGGTTACGGTATTAGCTTTAGTAAAGAACAATTTATTGAATATCAGTTAGTGAATAAACCGCTGTGGGTGCAATATCAAGATAATGAAATTACTGCACAACAACTGCAAGAAATCCGTTTTGAGTATTGGGCTAACGAGGTTGGTGTAACACCAAAAGCAATGAATACGGCTTTTATGATGGCAATGGCAGAGATCTGCACGCCATTAGATGGTGCTAAAGCGCTGCTTGATTCATTATTAGTAAGTAATGTGAAAATGGGAATTATCACTAATGGCTTTACTGAATTGCAAAAGATCCGTTTGGAAAAAACAGGGTTTAGTCATTACTTTGAATTGATTACGATTTCAGAGCAAGTGGGTGTAGCTAAACCGGATAAACGTATTTTTGAACATACTTTTTCTATGATGGGTGAGATTGAATTATCAAACATATTAATGGTTGGTGATAACCCTGATTCAGATGTTCTTGGTGGAATGAATGCCGGTATTGATACATGCTGGCTAAATGCAAGCCAACAAGCATGTCCTGAAGGTGTTGAACCAACATATACCGTTAAGACACTTAATGATTTGCAAGAACTGCTACATAGTGCTTAGAAGTCTTTTTATGCAGTAAATTTGCTGTGCTGCTATTATAAAAAAGCCTCATTGTTTATTATAACAATGAGGCTTTTTTGTATCACTTGACCAGAAATATTATTCTTCTGATGGTGTTACTTGTTCTGTGTTTTCAGACTCTACCGTTACTTGCTCTGCTTCAAGTGCCATTTTTTCACGATCAGCTTTACTGATGTATTTGGGCTTGTTATGCGAACGGCTGTTTTTAGTTTGGGTTCTGCGGTGTTTCTTTAAAAGAGTCTCTTTAACTTTGTTTTTACGGCTCATTGTATTACCACATTAGATCATCAGGAATAACGAATTCCGCATACGGGTCGTCTTCATCCTGTGCATCTTCCGCTATTACGTTGTTAAGCACAACAACTGATTCATCACGTAAGGTAATCTTATCAGCAACACCAGCAGGAACAATTTCATAATCGTCGTTGAAATGAACAATCGCTAGGCGACCTGCAACCAATTGAGTTTGCATTGTTTTATCAACATACATTTTTTTGACTAGCGTACCATCGGTAAAGTTATAACCAATGTCACCATGAGTACGATCAAGTTTATTTGCTGTGATCAATTGTTTGATTTGAGCTGTTAATTCTTTTTGATCTTTCTCGGCTTTGTGTTTCAAGCTTAGTTCTTTGTCTTTTTCAGCTTGAGCTGCTTTGTTCAATTCAACGGCCGCTTTTGCTTCACGATTTTGAACACGAGATTTTTTTGAAGCTTTTTTTGCTTTTGCTACTTTCTTTTGGTTCACTAACCCAGCTTTTAGCATTTGCTCTTGTAAGCTTAGTGCCATAAATAATTCCTAATAATAACGATGTCGAATTCCGACGATTATCCCATGAGTTGTATGGGATTTAAAGGACAATAGAGAGAAGTAAAGATGAAAACACCTTGTATTGCGGCTTGTAAAAACGAAGGCGGTATCTGTATTGGCTGTAAACGTACAATCACTGAAATAATTGAGTGGAAATCAATGACGGATATTCAGAGAGAAAACGTGATGGATCGATTATCAGGAAAAACATCCACTCATACTTGTCCAGAATGTGAACAACCAGCCCAATGTGATATCAAAATGGGCAAAGAGACGTGCTGGTGTTTTGAGGTTGAAACTCGTGATGTAGGTATCATTTCTGAGAACTCAGAGTGTTTATGTCAGCATTGTTTATCAAAGAAACCGATAGCGTAGTTTTTACGTGCTACTTTATAAAATAAGCTGCTAAAATTGATGTAGATCAATTAGTAAAGTTACCAAGTTGACCTATCCTTTAGGGGTATTTAACATTATTAACAATTTTCACATAAAATTAATTTGTCACAAATGTTAATATTTTTATACATTATTTTTCAATTAAATACATCTCTGGATGAACGCAAAAAACTAGTAGATAAAAGGGTTTATCTTGAAAATTTAATTGAAGCACTATTTGTGAGGGATTAAAATCTATGTCAGATAGGTTCGACAACTTGTTAACATTTTCTATATTTATAAAGTAGAAAGATAACTAGGAATAAAATTATGAGCAATGCAATAAAGCAAAACGATGGAGCTGAACGTTCATCTGAATGGAAAGCCTTTTTCTTCATCACAGTTGTTCTTTTCCCAATTCTAAGTGTGGGTGTGGTTGGTGCGTACGGTTTTTCTGTGTGGTTAATGCAGGCACTGTTTTTTGGTATGCCAGGTCACGGTGGTTAATTCTTTTTAAGAATCCTGCTGCTACAACAAATTAGAATTAGATAAAAAGAGAAGCAATTATGATGTCATTACTTAAAAGAGCTTGGGCGGTTTTTGCTCGTCCGAGTGTACATATCAGCTTGGGTGTTTTAACCCTTGGTGGTTTCATCGCAGGTGTTATTTTCTGGGGTGGCTTTAACGTTGCGTTAGAAGCAACAAATACAGAAGAATTCTGTGTTAGCTGTCACGCAGATAACATCCAACCTGAATACGCAGGAACTATTCACGATAAAAACCGTTCAGGTGTTCGTGCTACTTGTCCTGACTGTCACGTTCCACATGAATGGACTTCTAAAATTGCTCGTAAGATGCAAGCAAGTAAAGAAGTATTTGCTCACGTATTTGGTTTTATCGATACGCCTGAGAAATTTGAAGAGCGTCGTATCGTTTTAGCCCAGCATGAATGGGACCGTTTTAGCGCAAACAAATCTCTTGAATGTCGTAACTGTCATGACTATGACGGAATGGATTTCTCTAAAATGCAACCAACGGCTCGTATTCAAATGCAAGGCGCGAAAGAACGTGACCAAAGTTGTGTAGATTGTCATAAAGGTATTGCTCATAGTCTTCCTGCAAACATGGATAGCTCTGGCGGCATGGTGAGTGAATTAACTCAACTAGCAGGCAACACTAAATATGAAGACGGTCAAACTTATGTTTCTGTTCGTCACCTTCCTATGTATGAAGATGCGAAACTGACTGTTGAAGCGGGTCTATTAAACCCTGCCTCTCAAGTAACTGTACTTGAAGAGAAAGGCGATGCAATGAAAGTTGCTATTGAAGGCTGGCGTAAAGTTAAAGGTTTCGGTCGTGTTATCCAAGAAGATTTTGGTATGAACATTGCGGTTGGTGCTTTACTTAAAGATGCAGCTCAAAACGATAAATTTGTTCAGAAATTTGAAACGAAAGAAGATGACCTAACCGGTCTACCTTGGCAGCGTGTGACTGTAAGTTTATGGATGAAGAAAGAAGATTTCTTACCTGACTACACGACAGTTTGGCAGAAAGCGGAAGAGTCATACAAAACTAACTGTTCTGTATGTCACACTCAACCAGCAGAAGCACACTTCGATTCTAACACATGGCCTGGTATGTTTGACGGTATGATGGCATTCGTTAACTTCGATACAGACAGCAAATCACTTGTATTGAAATACCTACAAAAACACTCTTCAGATTTTTCTGACGAAAAACACTAAGAATTAATGGAGTAGATAGAATTATGTCTATTAGCAGAAGAAGTTTTCTAAAAGGTGTTGCAACAACAAGTGCAGTATCTTTAGTAGGTCCAAGCCTACTAATGTCTTCAAAAGCAAACGCCGCTGAAACTACTGGCACATGGCGTATGTCTGGCTCACACTGGGGTGCGTTCCGTGCGCACATCTATGGTGGCAAAGTACAAGAAATTAAAGCGCTAGAAATGGATAAGCATCCAACAGATATGTTGAATGGTATCAAAGGGATTATTTACAGCCCAAGCCGTGTTCGTTACCCAATGGTACGTCTAGACTGGCTGAAAAAGCATAAGTACTCAGCAGAGACTCGTGGTAACAACCGTTTTGTTCGTGTAACTTGGGATGAAGCGTTAGATTTATTCTACCGTGAGCTTGAGCGTGTTCAAAAAGACTACGGTCCATGGGCGCTTCATGCAGGTCAAACAGGTTGGAACCAAACAGGTTCTTTCCACAACTGTACTGCTCAAATGCAACGTGCTGTTGGTATGCATGGTAACTTCATCAAGAAAGTAGGTGACTACTCGACGGGTGCAGGTCAAACAATCATGCCTTACGTTCTTGGTTCTACAGAAGTATACGCACAAGGTACTTCTTGGTCTGAGATCATCGAGCATTCAGATAACATTATCTTATGGGCAACGGATCCAGTTAAAAACCTACAAGTAGGTTGGAACTGTGAGACTCATGAATCTTATGCTTACCTTGAGAAGCTAAAAGAAAAAGTGGCAGCAGGTAAAGTAAATGTACTTTCTGTTGACCCAGTGAAAAACAAAACACAGCGTTTCTTACAAAACGACCACATGTATTTGAATCCACAAACTGATGTGGCGTTCATGTTGGCTGTGGCTTACACGTTATACACTGAGAACTTGTACGACAAAGCATTCATTGATACCTACTGCCTAGGCTTTGACGAGTTTATGCAATACGTGCTTGGTGAAACTAAAGATAAAGTAGTTAAAACTCCTGAGTGGGCTGCTGAGATCTGTGGCGTATCACCTGAGCAAATTCGTGAGTTCGCGAAAATGATGGCAACTGGTCGTACACAAATCCTATTTGGATGGTGTATTCAGCGTCAACAACACGGTGAGCAACCATACTGGATGGGTACGGTTCTATCTGCAATGACTGGTCAAATCGGTCTTGCTGGTGGTGGTGTATCTTACAGCCACCACTACTCAAGTGTTGGTGTTCCTTCTACTGGTTTTGCAGGCCCTGGTGGTTTCCCTCGTAACGTAGACCAAGGTCATGAGCCTAAGTGGAATAACAACGACTTCAATGGTTACAGCAATACTATTCCTGTAGCGCGTTGGATTGACTGTCTATTAGAACCAGGTAAAGAAATCCGTTATAACGGTAATAAAGTTGTATTACCTGATTTCAAAATGATGGTTATTTCTGGTAACAACCCTTGGCATCACCACCAAGATCGTAACCGTATGAAGCAAGCGTTCCAAAAACTTCAAACGGTTGTAACGATTGATTTTGCTTGGACAGCAACATGTCGCTTCTCTGATATCGTACTTCCAGCATGTACGCAATGGGAACGTAACGATATTGACCAATATGGTTCATACTCTGCGCGTGGCTTAATTGCAATGCACAAGCTTGTAGATCCTCTATACCAATCAAGATCTGATTTTGAGATCATGACTGAACTGACACGTCGTTTTGGCCGTCATAAAGAATATACTCGCGGTATGGATGAGATGGAGTGGGTTCGTTCACTTTATGCTGAATGTCGCACAGCAAACGAAGGCAAATTTGATATGCCTGAATTTGATGTATTCTGGGAAAAAGGCGTTCTAGACTTCGGTGAAGGTAAACCATGGGTTCGTCACGCTGACTTCCGTAAAGATCCTGAAGTTAATGCACTAGGTACACCTTCTGGTTTCATTGAAATCACAAGCCGTAAGATTGCGCGCTTTGGTTATGAAGAGTGTCAAGGACACCCAATGTGGTTCGAGAAATCTGAACGTTCACATGGCGGTCCTGGTTCTAAAGAACACCCATTCTGGATGCAATCTTGTCACCCTGACAAGCGTCTGCATTCACAAATGTGTGAGTCTGAAGAGTTCCGTGCAACTTACGCTGTTCAAGGTCGTGAGCCTGTATACATTAACCCTCTGGATGCTAAAGAAAAAGGCATTAAGAGTGGCGATCTAGTTCGCGTATTTAATGGTCGTGGTCAGCTTCTTGCTGGTGCAGTTCTTACTGATAGTTACCCTCGTGGTGTTATCCGTATCGAAGAAGGTGCATGGTACGGTCCATTGAATGAAAAAGTGGGCGCAATCTGTACTTATGGCGATCCAAATACACTGACGCAAGATATTCCATCATCTGAGCTTGCTCAGGCGACATCTGCGAATACATGTTTAGTTAACTTTGAGAAATTCAAAGGTAAAGTTCCACCAGTAACTTCGTTCGGTGGTCCAATTATTATTGAATAAGACAATAAAAGTTAATTAATTAAAAAAGCACCTATATTTAGGTGCTTTTTTTATATATATCATTCATATTTTAACGGCCAATTATCATAAAATTCTATTATATTCAGGTATATATATTTAGTATTTTTATGACTCATTATTTTTATCAAAACTCCTACTATTTTGCTATGAGAATCTCAATATCTGTATTATTCTCTCGCCGAAAATTTCACACAGGTGAAATGCTTAGAGTAGAGCCAGAATGCTGCAAAAATCACTAATAAATCTAAAAACAAAATACCAAATTTTAGTTCCAGTTTTAGCAACTATCATTGTTATGATGATCGCTATATTTTTAGTTAATGAAAAATTAGAATCAACAAATCGTAATGTACAAATCTCAGAACACAGAAGTACTCAATTGAGTAATGTCTCTGTTGCTGAATCACGCCTGCTTTTCTTAAGATTAAGCGTTTCTGCAAGCTTTACTGATCTTGGGTTATTAAAAACGATAGATTTTGATGGGATCTCATCAGAGTTGCGTTCAAATTTCACAAGCATGGTTGAGCAACAACGAATCCTTCAAGAGCTTGGTGCGGCTGCTAAATCCCCTGATGTTTTACAACAAGAAGTGGATGAAATTTTATCTCAAATTAACGAGTATAAAAAACTAGCAAATAATATTGTTCAAAATAATGATACCAAAGTTGAAGAATGGGGGAACTCTATTTATTTGACGACGCCAATTCAACAGGCAAGTGAACTAATATCGGCATCAAGTGTAAGTGAAGAAGCGAAAGCTTATTGGGATAAGGTATTACCAGAGGTATATAACAGCGCTGGTAGTATTGAAATTCAAATGACGTCTTTATTTAATGAAGATTTATATACTTCAGTAAGCAAATCTTCAAGAATTGATATTGTTAATCGAGAATTTGAAACGCTAGCTAATCTTATTGCTCCTTTAGAACACGATGGCGCAAAAAAAGTAATGGCAGATGCATTTAAATCTCAATCAGATATGAATGCCATTCTATGGGATGCAACTACAAGTATTAACCAATATAAACAAGAAATGGTTAAACTTGGTAGCAACATTTATGAAGAGCTAAATAAAGAAAAAGAACGCTTGTCATCAATGAACCAGAAAATTTCATTAATGAACATGAATTTGATTTCAGAAAGTCAAAACTTACTGTTTATTTCGATAGCGGTTACCGTAATCGTGTCATTGATTATTGGTGTAATTATTGCTCAAATTGTTACTAAGCCTATCTTGATTCTTCAAGAGCAAATGTCTGATATTTCAAATGGTCGTTTAGATTCGTTAAATAACCAATCAAACGAAAATGAAATTGGTGAACTGTGTAAAAACACAGACAGTACTGTTATTCGTCTGCAAGAAATGATCAGTAGCCTGCGTAATGTTGGCGAGGAAGTGTCTTCTTCTTCAACTGAATTAGCGGCAATAATGGTACAAAGTGAAGCCAACGCTTCTGATCAAAAATCACAAGTTGATTTAATCGCTGCTGCGATCACAGAATTAGCAGCTTCTGCAAATCAGGTAGATGAATCTGCAAATCAAGCGGATATGAAAGCAAGAGAAGTACTTGGAATGAGTCGTGACGGTGCTAAATCAGCATCTGAAGGAGTTAAGTTAAGTAAAGATCTGGCTGTTCAAATGGACGGTACATCAAGCGAAGTGATGATTCTTAAAGATCAGACAGATCGTATTAGTGAAGTTATTACTGTTATCGACTCTATCTCAGAGCAAACAAACTTATTAGCATTAAATGCGGCTATTGAAGCTGCACGTGCAGGTGAGAGTGGTCGAGGCTTTGCTGTAGTTGCTGATGAAGTGCGTGTTCTTGCTGCTAAAACACAGCAATCAACACAAAATATTCAGAACATTATTAATGACTTACAACAGAAGTCATTAAATGTGGTTGATGCTGTAAATCAGTCGATTGAGATGATTCATAAAACTGCTCAAATGAGCATTGATACGAACAATCAGCTATTAAATATTTCAGATTCGATAGAATCAATTTCTCAGACAAACTCAGAAATGGCAACTGCCGCGAATGAGCAAAACAGAGCCATTGAATCTATCAGCGAAAACGTTAATGTCATCACTGAAAGTATCAATCAGAACGTTGAAGGCATTAGAGAGTCAACTCAAGCCAGTCAACATCTATCTGAATTATCAGAGAACCAAAGAGAACAGCTGTTGTTTTTCAAACTATAAGCTATAAGTAATAAACAATTAAAGAGGTGGGTATGCAAATACCTGCCTCTGTTTCTTCTTACTTTCCTCGCCTAAACTCTCGCCTTTTCTCTGTTAGTATTGATTGTCTCCTTAATCGTAGTATTCTATGTAAATTACAGCGTTAACTGGTTGAGTTAGCGTGGAAAGTAATACCAATGCCAGTAATTAGGCGATCTATTTAGCTAGTAATAATGAACAGATAATTACTAGAATTGGTATAACAATAGGAAGTACATGATGAACCCATTATTTTTCTTATGTGGACAAGAAGCCATTCCTGTCCAAACTGATTTAGTTTATGAGTTACAGAGCGATCAAATTAGCATGCGCTTTGCTGGTATTCATAATTCCCCTATTAATGATCATTTCCTAGTCTTACAATTTCCGACTCAACTTGAGCATGATGCTAAAATTTTAGGCGATGGCTTTCAAATGCTAGCTCAAACAGCGGGTCAAGTTGATGCACCTAAAGACGTTGGTCGCTGCCCTGATAATAATTCAAGCTATCGTTTATACCCTGAAAATGCGAAGAAACGATTCTATAACTATTTAGTTGTTGAGCAATCAGATGGTTTTACTTTGTTTGGTTTTACCTCGTGCTATCGCTTTGCAGGATACTTTGAAATCCATGAATACCAAGGTGATATGAATGTGATGGCTTTTCTTGATGGTGAACATACACGACCACAAGATTGGGCAAGTAACCAAATGGAAGCAATCACAGTTGTTAGTGCTGATTCCCTTGCTGAGCTTTATGAGCTTTATGCCGTGAAAATTCAAGAACAACATCCAATTAGACCGGGGGTTAAGCATAATGCACCAGTAGGGTGGTGTTCTTGGTATGCATACTATGCAGAGGTTACCGAAAAGAATGTACTCGATAACGTAGAAGTGATGTGTACAGAGCAACAAGATTTTGAATGGGTGCTATTAGATGATGGTTATCAAGCATTCATGGGAGATTGGTTAACACCATCAGAGAAATTCCCAAACGGCATTAAAGCATTACTTAAAGAGATTAAAGATAAAGGTAAGAAGCCTGCTATTTGGATCGCTCCATTTATTGCTCAGCCTGAATCTGAGTTATTTAAAAACCACCCAGATTGGTTTGTACGCCATGATAACGGTCGTTTACTAAAAGCTGAAGACGTAACGTATGGGGGTTGGCGTTGCACTCCTTGGTACATCCTGGACACTTCAAAACCGGAAGTTCAGAGACACCTAACTGATGTGATTCATACCATGGAAGAAGAGTGGGGTGTTGAGCTGTTTAAATTGGATGCAAACTTTTGGGGGTGTTTAAAAGGACATCGAGTTCAATCCGGAATTACAGGTATAGAAGCCTATCGCCTAGGTATGCAGGCTATTATTAATGGGGCAGGAGAAGCCTTAATTCTTGGCTGTAATGCACCAATGTGGCCATCTCTTGGACTTGTTGATGCAATGCGAATCTCAGATGATGTTGAACGTAACCCTGAACGCTTTGAACAGATCGCCAAAGAGACATTTTATCGTAGTTGGCAACATCGTAAGCTGTGGCAAATAGACCCTGATTGTTTAACGTTAACGTCTTTGTCGAATCAAGGTACGGAAAGAAAATATTATGAGTTTCATCGAAATGTCATTCTTGCCTCTGGAGGACTCGCATTATCGGGCGATCCATTACCTGAGTTAAATCATTTTGCCAAAAAGACATGGAAGAACTTGCTTTCACGCCTGCGATTAACTCAAGATTCTGCACAATTTAAATCGTTATCAAATCGTCATTGTACTTTACGACTAAATCATCAGCATGAGCTTCATTGTGTATTTAATTATGATGATGAACCGATGGAGCATACATTAGTCGCTGATCAGCCATCAATTTGGCGTGATTTTTGGACTGGTGAACAGTTAAATGAAGAACCAATGCAAATGTTATTGCTTACATTAGAGAATGGGTTAAGTAGCCGAGCTATTTTGGTTTCTAATTAAACGTTCTCATATAATTTGAAATTAAGGGTGTTATTTCCAATGTCAGGAATTAGCATCCTTTTTTTATAAAAAGATCTAAAATATCCAAGAATATCGTGATTTAAAGTCATGAAATATAGAGGTTAATTTTTATTATCACGTTTTTTGTCATTTGAAATTAATAATACGGGTTCATATACTTCAACGCCATTTCCAATGAACAGGTTTACAAAGTAGTTTATGAGCAGCATTAATCGTTTTTTATTAAATATCCCCCTAAGATTTCAGATCCTTTTTCCCCCGCTATTTGCCATTATTGTCATGATTGCATCAATGATGATTATTTCCTCTGCAATGAATCAATCGGTAAATAATTCTGAGGTATTGAATGTACGTTTAAAGGAAATGACTTACTTATCTAGTGGAGAGATGAAGATCCTTGAAATATTTAGTGAAGTAAATCGTTCATTATCTAACCCAGAAGCATTGAAAAATATTGACCAATCAATTTTTAATAAGATGCAGAGTATTAATCAAGACTTTAGTGATATAGCAACAGAGCACGAGAAAATTAAGAATGAAAAGCATACAACACAGCAATTAATCACTGATTTAAGTTACATCACTGATTTATTAAAACGTATTGCTTTTATTATTAAAGACAACCAAAAAATTTCAGATGAAATGCAAATGTCTTGGTCTAAATTACCTTATTTAAGCGATTCTATTGAGCTATTAAGTAAACAAGGAAAAGGTTCAAATATTGTTACACATCAGCATGAATGGTTAGAAATAGAGGAGGCTTTATATTCTTCATCAGAAGTGCTTCAAATGAAGTTAAGCTCTCTCTACAACTTTAACAGTAGTGAAGGGGATAATGATATTATTCGTGAAGAGTTTAAAAAGTTTAATGTAAATATCTCAAAGCTCAATGAAAGTGAATCTAAAATGATCATTAAGCAAAGAATTGACCATCTATATTCAATATATACTCTTTTTTCAAACTTAAGAGCAAACTTAGATAACAATACAAACGAACTGTATAACCTTGAAAACGATATTAATTTAGTAATAAAAACACAAGTATCTCGAATTAATACAATCAGTCGAAATTTATCAAAAGACAGTATTGAGCTTATCTTCTCGAGTAAAAAACTGATAATGATGTCGATGATTTGCTTTACGTTATTGACGATGTTAATCACTTGGATAACGATAAAAACAATTGTAAATCCAATCAGAGTTTTAAAAAACCAGATTGAGTCACTTTCTCAAGGCGAATTAAACAACCTTAATTCTTTAACTGGAAGTAATGAGATTGCAGACCTATGCCAGAATACCGATAAGACAGTGAATCATTTGCATAAAATCGTTGAAGTATTGAGAGGCGTTGCTTCTGAAGTATCTTCATCATCATCAAATTTAAATGTATTAATGAGCGTTAATGAAAAAAACATCTTAGAAGAAAAATGTCAGATTGATCTTATTGCGGCGGCAATTACGGAGTTATCAGCAGCTGCAACTCAAGTTGATCATGTTGCAATGAATGCGGATGAAAGAGCTAAAGAAGTACTTAATTTAAGCCGTTCTGGAGCTGAAACTGCATCTATTAGTAGTCAGTTAAGTCAAGAGTTAGTGAATCAAATGGGGTTGACAGCAAAAGAAGTTGAATCATTGAAAGTCCAATCAGAGCAGATAAGTGAAGTTATCACTGTTATTGATTCTATTTCGGATCAAACCAATCTACTGGCACTTAATGCTGCAATAGAAGCGGCTAGGGCTGGAGAGAGTGGCAGAGGTTTTGCCGTTGTTGCGGATGAAGTAAGAATGTTGGCTGCAAAAACACAGCAATCGACATTAACGATTCAAGAAGTCATTGATCGTTTACAAAATACGTCCAATGATGTGGTTGAGTCTGTTTCTAAATCAATTGAGATTATTAATGAAACACAGGAAATGACAGATAAAACAAATAGTCAATTAGTTGATATATCAAGAGAAATAGAAGAAATTACTCGTTCAAATACCGAAGTGGCAACAGCTGCCAATGAACAAAATCAAGCCATTATGTCTATTAGTGAAAGTATTAATTTAATGACAGAAAGTATCAACGATAATATTAATGAAATGAATAATATCAGCTCTAACGCAGATGCTTTATCTGAGCTTTCTGTATCACAAGAGAATCAATTAAAATTCTTTTCATTATAAACCCAAGCATTAGAGGTATTTATGAGTCGTAAAGAAACGATAGAGAGTAAAGGGAAATACTCATTATGCACCAAAGGATTAACTCCTGAAGAGAAAACTTTTATTAATGAGATCTTTAATATGAAGACCGTAATAATAACGAATGAACTTAATCAGTCGATAAGAAAGTCTCTTTTATAAAGATGTAAATAATTAATAGTTCTCGTTTACGATAAATGAAAATCCTTCATTTTCGTTGTAAGCGAGGCTATAAGTATCATCGATAATATAGAAGTGCATATAATTATATTTTTTTAATTTTTTGAAGCGCAAGGGAAATATTTTTAACTTTGCAGTTTCTTGAATATACCCATTTTGGATAAGGCTGTCTTGGTCATCTGAGTTAACGAATTCGGCGATTAAAGACGATTTATTAAAATTTACCGTTACATCGCTGTAGTTCGTATAGTTCCCATTGTAACCAGATTCGCTAATATTAATTGACCTATTCACATTGTACTTTTCATGAGACGTTTCTTTAAAGTAAAAGCTATAAGAGACCTTAGCTTGATAGGATTCTTCTTTTATTGAAGATACACTTATATTGCTTTGTAGATTAAAGAACCCATAAGTATCTGAATTATTTATTAATCTTTTTCTTTTCTTTATTTTTACGCTAATAACGTCACTAATAATATTGGTGTAGTTTTCATTTTCACTATCTAGCATTATGAATGTATTAAATGAGTTATTGCATATATCGTCAACAACTAAGCAAGTTGATATTGAAAGGTATTTTTTTTCTTTATTGAAGAAATAAAGATAATCAGGATTAAATTCAATGCCGTTCAAATCAATGTGTTCAGAGGTTGAAAGCATATAAACATTCGTCTGAAGAGGGATGAGGCTTTGCTCTACTGGACCACGACTTTCTTTTTTGTAATAGATAATAAAAAGGACAGCGACAGAAAAAAATAAGAGAGGAAGTAATAGGTAGTAGCGTGATTTTTGAGTGACCGTTTTTAAACGATCACCTGATTTATAGCCTTTTTGTTTAATGGTATCGATGACGACAATATCGTATTTGAGAAACTTCTTCCTCAGTAACGAAATTGTTTGAGTAACAACACTGTTTGAAACAGAAGTGTCTTGCCAACACTCCTGATAAACATCATCTTTGGTATAGATCTTATTTGGGTTGCTATAAAGCAGAAATAATAGATTAGCTTCGTTAAGACTAAGCTTAATTTCATCACCATTTGTTTTTATGAGTACAGTTAAACTCTCATAATCAATGGTCATGTTTGTTGTTTCTATTATTTCTTTTTTATTCATAGGTGTTAATTAGCACTCAATTTTAGGTGTTGCGGCACTGATGCGTTGTTTTCTATCATGTGTAGGTGCATCAAAATGACTTGCTAGCAAACGTTGGGTAATAGAGTGTTGCGGGTTAGCAAAAATATCTTGAGTTACTCCTTTTTCTACAACCTCGCCTTCATGCATTACCATCACTTTATCAGTAATATGTTTTACCACTCCGATATGTTGTGACACATAAATAAATGAAATTGCCATCTCTTGCTGAAGTTCTAAAAACAAATTAATGATCTGAGAACGCATTGCCATATCTAGCCCATTCAATGCTTCATCAGCCACAATGATAGAAGGCTGCAATATTAATGCGCGAGCCAAACATACGCGTTGTTTTTGACCTGTAGCCAGCATTTGTGGGTAAAAGTAAGCATGTTCAGGTAATAAGCCAACACGCTGCAAAGTGTCTTTGACTCGTCGCTCTCGGGCTTCTGGTGACATGCTGGTATTACGCTTCAATGGACCTTCTAAAATTCGACCAATTTGAATTCGAGGGTTTAACGAAGAGTTAGGATCTTGAAAAATCATACGAATAAGCTTACAACGAGTTTTAAAATCTTTGTAATCGAGAACTTCGCCATTCACTTTTATGATTCCAGAAGTTGGTTCTACAACGCCTGCTAGCATACGTGCTAAAGTGGATTTTCCTGAGCCGTTAGCGCCAATAAACCCTAATGTTTGACCTGCTTCTAAAGAAAAACTAACAGGCTTTACCGCCTCTTTAATTTGTTTACGAAACAAGCCTGTACGAAATACGTAGTCTTTTTTAAGATCAGTAACTTCAAGAAGCGCAGTCATTTTTCTTCTCCTCAAAATTTAATGGGAAATGGCAGCTAAATTTATGGTCTTTCACTTTTCGACCTTCAGGAACTTGAACACATTTTCGTTGAGCGTAAGGGCAACGAGGGCCTAAACGACACCCAATAGGTAAATGTTGTAGTGGCGGAATGGTTCCCGGCAACGATTCTAGTTTGGCTTTATGAGGGATCCCATCTTTACTAAAATCAGGCATCGCGCGTAATAATGCATTGGTGTAAGGGTGCTTTGGTGCCTCAAGGATCTCTTTACGACCAGCCGATTCAACCGATTGACCGCAATACATGACGGTAATTCTATCAACCCACTGGGTTAAGGTGATTAAATCATGACTAATCAACAGAATTGTTGTGTTGTTAACCTGATTCATACGGCTTAATAAGCGGAATATTTGTGATTGTGTCACCGCATCCAATTCATCGGTTGGTTCATCAGCAATCAAAATGCGTGGTTTATTGGCAATCGCCATAGCGATCATTACTTTTTGACACTCACCATCAGTAAGTTCATAAGGGTAGCATTTCAGAATGCGTTTATGATCTTTAATCCCCACTTTATGAAGCAATGCAATTGCACCTTTTGTTCGCCAATTCCAACGTTGCCACCAATTACCAGTAAAATATTTAGAAGGGATCGCTTCTTTTAGTTGGTTACCAACTTGTTCTGATGGATCAAGACAGGTTGATGGCTCTTGGAAGATCATTGCCATTTCACGACCAATAACACGGCGTCGTTCTTTTGGAGATAAAGCAAGTAGGTCAATATTACCTAAGCGCATCCTGTCTGCGCTTATCTTCCAGTTATCCTTAGTGATCCCTAAAATCGCTTTTGCAACTAGAGATTTACCTGAGCCGGATTCGCCTACCAAACCACGAATCTCCCCCTCATTAAGGGTCAAACTCATGCGGTCTACCGCTTTTACCATTCCTTGAGGGGTTTCTAACTCAATGGTTAAGTGGCGAATGTCTAATAATGGCATTATTCTGTCCCCGCATTTAATGCGCGTTGAATCCCATCACCAACTAAGTTAATGATAATCACAGTGAAAGTAATGATGATACCCGGCAGCGTTACTGTCCAAGGAGCAATGTAAATAAGTTCGATTGAGTCACCTAAAATCGCTCCCCATTCAGGGCTTGGGGCTTGTGCACCTAATCCAAGAAAACCTAATGCGGTAATGTCTAAAATCGCTACAGAAAGAGCCAAAGTCATTTCAGCGACAATAATAGTTAAAATATTCGGTAATACTGAGTTCCATAATAAATAGAAATCGTTTGCCCCGTCTAAACGAGCCGCTAGAATGTAATCTTTCTCTATTTCACTATGTACTGCGGTATACACAGCTCGAATAAAACGAGGAATAAGAGCAAGCCAGATCGCTAATAAAATATTGAACTCGCCGAAGCCTAAAAATGCCACAAAGATAATCGCAAGCAATAGTGAAGGGATCGATAAAATAGTGTCCAGCAGATGATTCAAGATGCTTGATAATAAGCCTTTTGTCATGCCTGCAAAAATACCAATAACACAACCCACAAAGCCAGAAAGGAGGGCGACGATAACGGCATACCCAAAAGTAAGCTGTGAACCAATAAGCAGGCGAGACAAAATATCACGGCCTAAATCATCAGTACCTAAGAAAAAGGCAACGTCACCTTCAGAGTTCCAAGATGGTGGCATTAATAGATTTTCAGATTGCCATTGCGGATCATACGGACTCAACCATGGAGAAAAAATGGTAATGATAATGATCAATAATAGACACCAAAACCCAAACATTGCTAATGAATTAGCACGGTAACTCAACCAGAAACGCTCCATTTGAGTAGGGATGTGTTCTTCTTGATAAACGCTATTTGAGAGCATAGAACTCTTTCCTTACTAACGGGTTTACAGCTGCACCTAATAAATCCGATAAGATATTAGCTAACAAAATAAATGAAGCTACAGTAATTACGCCTGCTTGGATCGCCACAAAGTCTTGATTAATAATTGCATCAAGTAACCAACGTCCGACCCCTGGCCAGTTAAAAATCGATTCAGTTAAGATTGCAGCGGTAAACAACCCTGATAACTGAATACCAAGTTTTGGAATGATTGGAGGAAGAGCATTACGGATAATATGCTTTACCATGATCTCAAATTTAGATAAGCCCTTAGTATGGGCGACTTTAATGTAGTTTTGAGTAATTACTGTTGAAACGGAAGAACGCATTAAACGGATTACTTCGGTCATAGGTGCAATAGACAATACTAGTGTAGGTAAGATTAAATGCTGAATAATATTTTCTAGCATTTCTGCACGATAAGGAGACTTAGATGCCAATACATCGATAAATACGAACCCAGTTTTGGCGTCGAATTCATACAATAAACTATAACGGCCAGAGACAGGAGTAACGCCTAAATTTAAACTGAAAAACATCAATAGTATTAATGCGATCCAGAACAATGGCATTGAATATCCCAATAATGCAATAGAAGAAACAATGGTATCTGTTGGTTTACCTTGGCGCATACCAGCAATAGTACCAATTGGCGTACCAATGATTAGAGCAATGAAAAAGGCAAAGAAGCACAGCTCAATAGTGGCTGGGAAAACACGCAAAATTTCATCAAGCATGTTTACGCCATATTGATTAACACCGAGATTCCCATTTGCTAATTCACCTAAATAGGTCAGCCAACCTGAGAAAAAAGAGGTTTGAGACCATATTGATGTTGGGTCAAGACGCAAGATATTGAAGCCGATTAAAGTCAGTATCAATAGCGTAATAATGAATAAATTAAAACGTCGAATTGTATAAATCCACATTATTCCGCCTCCTTAATTCTAACTACGTCATGGAAAGAATAGGTGTTAAATGGACTCAAAGTAAACCCTTTTAATGAAGCCTGATTTGCTTGGTATTTAACACCATGAGCAAGAGGAATAATTGGTAACTCTTCGTTCAATAAATTTTGAAGTTGGCGATAAATATTGATGCGATAACGAGGTTGATTGGTTTCTTTTGCAAGATCCAATAACAAATCAAATTCTTCATTACACCAATTAGCAACGCCAAACCCTGCCTGTTTTGCATTACAAGAAAGTAGGGGTCTTAGCATGGAGTCAGGGTCTGAGCTGTTAGCATTCCACCCCGTAAGAACTAAATCAATGTCATGATCAATCAGTTCATTACGACTTAATAAATCACTGGTGATAAGTGTTAAATTAATGCCAATTTTAGAAAAGTCACTCTGTATGATTTCAGCTGATTTTTTAGGGCTAGGATTATAAGAGTTATTGTCCAAAGGAACCCACATTGTCAATTCGAGAGGTGTTTTTATTCCGGCCTCTCGTAACAAACCTTTCGCATAGTTTAAATCATAGCGGATAAAAGAACTGTCATTACCATAAGCCCATGATGCAGGAGGAAGAATTGATTTCGCTTCGATGCCTGAATTGTAATAAACCGAGTTAATTAAGCTTGAACGGTCTATTGATAAATTGAGAGCTTGGCGAATACGCGCATCTTGCAGTAATGGTTTTTGTGTATTCACAGCAATAAAGGCGACATTCGTTGCGGTTTGTGAATACAGAGTTAAGTCATCATTCTCAATAATAACAGGAAGTTGGCTCGAAATTGGATTTACTACAACATCACATTCTTGACGTAGTAATTTAGCAAGAGATCCTGTTCCTCTGCTTGAAATATCAAACACTACTTGCGACATTTTGGCAGGACCCTGCCAGTAGCCATCGTGCCTCTTTAAACGAACTAATTCACTTTTTTGGAATTGATCAAGTTTGAATGGTCCTGTGCCAACAGGCTTAATGTCTATTAATTCTTTCTCATCGATAGAAGCGAGTTTTTGAGAATATTCTAATGAATGAATAACCGCGTATGAAGTTGCAAGAGCAGACAAAAATGTATTATCAGGCGAAGACAGAACAAATTGAACGGTATGTTTATCAATGGCCTTAACGGATTCAACCATATGAGAAAAATTAATACTATCAAACCAAGGGTAATGCCCTGTATTTACTGCATGATAAGGATTTTCTGGATTAAGAATACGATCGAAGCTGAATACGACGTCATTTGCATCCATAGATCTTGTTGGAGTAAAGAGTTCGGTTGAATGAAAAGCAACATCAGGCTGTAATGTGAAAGTATAAACCGTACCTGTCTTATCTACTTGCCAAGATTTGGCTAAATTAGATGAAGGTAATTGTGAAATTGGATCAATGATTAATAATCGGTCATAAATTTGAGCACTAATGGCTTCAAGAATACTATTTTCATCAGAAATCTGTGGATTAAAAAATTCCACACTTCCTGATTCACAATAGATGAATCCTGTTTCCTGAATAGTCTGTTTGATCCCCGCATCATAACAACCAGCAAGATTAAACAATCCCGTGGCAGCGATGAGTATGCGCGTAATAATCTTCATAATGACCGC
Organism: Aliivibrio sifiae; assembly: GCF_002954715.1. GTDB lineage: Bacteria > Pseudomonadota > Gammaproteobacteria > Enterobacterales > Vibrionaceae > Aliivibrio > Aliivibrio sifiae. Next base: position 502,518 of record NZ_MSCP01000002.1, read on the forward strand.
AGCTTTTATCAATTTTAATTAATGAACCTGTCATTTTATACCCAAGTGACTGGTTCTGCACTTAAATATCTAAGATTATCCTCTGTTTGTGTCTAAGATTTGATGCTTTTTTAATAATCCTCGAAATTGGTGATAGGTAATGCCTAATTCTTCAGCAGCTTTGCGTTGATGGTGTTGTGTTTTAAGTAGTGCCTGTTCTAACAGGTATCTTTCTTGCTCACTTTGAAACTGTTTTAAATTCAAAGGTAATAAAGCAGTATGAGTTTGTTCTTCTTGAGTGTTGATTATAGCTGAAGCTGGCGTTTTCACTTGTTCGCTTTCCCAAGGAGAGATAAAAGGATTAAGTTGGATAGATTCAATTTGTGCTTCTTCATGATTATGTTTAAAGACCGCCCGTTCAATACAGTTTCTTAGTTCTCGGACATTACCCGGCCAATCATAATCTAAAATTTGATGCTGAGCGTAGCGTGAAAAACCAGCAAAATACGCTAAATTCATTTCTTGGCACATCTTGATGGCAAAATGCTCAGCAAGAAGGAGAACATCTTGCTCGCGGTATCGTAGAGGGGGTAAATGAATTACATCAAAAGAGAGTCTATCTAATAAATCGGCTCTGAATTTCTTTTCTGTCACCATCTCTTGCGGATTTTGGTTGGTTGCACAAATCAAGCGCACGTCTGCCTTGAGAGTTTGAGACCCACCCACGCGTTCATATTCACCATACTCAATCACACGAAGCAGTTTTTCTTGCACAGTTAATGGGGCAGTAGTTAACTCATCTAAAAATAGAGAACCGCCATCAGCTCGTTCAAATCGACCTTGATGACGCTGTTTTGCTCCAGTAAAAGAGCCAGCATCATGACCGAACAACTCTGAATCTAAAGTGCCTGAACTTAGCGCTGCACAGTTTAAACTGACTAAAGGTTCATCCCAGCGCTTTGACAGAAAGTGAAGGCGTTGAGCGATTAACTCTTTCCCTGTTCCTCGTTCGCCAAGAATAAGAATCGGTCTATCAATTGTGGCTAATTGAGAGGCATGATCTAATGCAGATAAAAACGCGTCAGACTCACCAATTAAACTGTCTTTTCTCATACCTCACCTTTTGAGCTGTGGTCAAAATGACTAAATTATGGTTATTTTAATCATAACTTAAAAGTGTTATGCCGTCGATTTTCTGTAACTTATTGATTTGTAATGTGTGAAAACTTGGCATGCATTATGTAATAGTCATAATAGGTTTAGAACAAATGAATTTGGATTAAAAGAGGAATAAATTATGGGTATTTTTTCACGCTTTGCAGACATAGTTAATGCTAACGTTACTTCATTATTGGATAAGGCTGAAAATCCAGAAAAGATGATCCGTTTGATCATTCAAGAAATGGAAGACACATTAGTAGAAGTTCGTACTGCATCAGCAAAAGCAATTGCAGATAAAAAAGAGCTAACACGTAAAATTGGTTCAATTGAAGCACAAGTCACCGATTGGCAAGAAAAAGCAAGTTTAGCTTTGATTAAACAACGCGAAGATTTAGCGCGCTCAGCTCTGATAGAAAAACAGAAAGTTCAAGATGTGCTATCAAGCTTAAAAACAGAATTTATTCTTGTAGAAGAAAGCATTGAGAAGTTGACCACAGAATTAACCGAGCTAGAGACTAAACTGACAGAAACACGTGCTCGCCAACAAGCATTAGTGATCCGTCAACAAACTGCGCAACATCGTAACGACATTAAAGCGCATACGCATTCTGGTAAAACAGAACGTGCAATGGCAAAGTTTGAACAATATGAGCGTCGTATTGACGAATTGGATGCAAAGGCAGACACTTATTCAATGGGTAAAGCGAACTCACTAGAACAAGAATTCGCAGAGCTGCAAGCGCAAGATGAAATTGAAAAAGAATTAGAGCGCCTAAAAGAACAAATGAAAAAAGACGCATAATCTGACTGAACATAAATTACTAAGGAGAAAACAATGAGCGGCTTTTTTGCTTTCCCATTGGTTATATTTTTTATTTTTGTTGCACCGTTATGGTTGTTTTTGCATTACCGAAGCAAAGGTAAAACAGCACAAGGTTTATCGCATGAAGACACACAGTTACTTAAAACAATGACAGAACGTGCGGATAAAATGCAGCGTCGTGTTGAAACATTAGAGAAAATTCTGGATGCAGAATCTCCGAGTTGGAGGGAGCGCTAATGTCAAAAGAACTGTATAGAGACACTCGAAACGGAAAGATTGGTGGTGTGTGTGCTGGTATCGCCCAGTACTTTGGTATCGAACCTTGGATAGTGCGTATCTTAGTGGTATCGGCTGCTTTATTTAGTGCAGGCTTTCTTGTCATGTTGGCGTACTTTGCTGCTATGTTGTTTTTAGATAAAGCACCCGTTGAAATGTATTACCGAACAGAAGAGAAGCGTGAACACACGGTAAAAAGTAAGCCGTGGCAAGCGGGGCAATCACCATCAGAAGTGATTAAACGAGTCGATAAAGACATGGCGAGAATGGAAGAGAAAATTCGTCGAATGGAAGGGTATGTAACGTCTTCTGAATATAAAGTTCGCCGCGAATTTCGTAATCTTTAACTAAATAGTCATCAATTAAGACTTTGTTCATGGGGTGTTCAGATTCAGTTCTGTACACTCCATTTGTTGTTTGTAGTCATTTGAAAAACACAAAGCGAGAAGAAAATGAGTAGATTAACCAAAGAAATGAATAAATTAGTCAGTCGCAGTATGGATCGTCACGTCAAACTGGCAGTTACGGGGTTATCGCGTGCAGGTAAGACGGCGTTTATTACCTCTTTGGTTAATCAATGCTTACATGCTGCTTCAAGTGATAAGTTGCCTTTGTTGTCGGTGACTCGTGAAGGTCGAATGATAGGGGCAAAACGCATTCCTCAATCAAACCTTTCTATTCCTAGCTTTACTTATGATGAAGGAATGGACTCGCTACTTTCTGAGCCTCCAGTATGGCCAGAACCAACTCGAGATGTGAGTGAATTACGTTTAGCCATAAAATTTAAACTCAAATCAGGGTTACTAAAACACTTACAAGACAGTGCAACGTTGCATGTTGATATTGTTGATTATCCGGGAGAATGGTTATTAGATTTACCGCTTTTGGATATGGATTATTTAGCGTGGTCTAAACAGCAGCAGTCGAATCTTACAGGCCATAGAAAGGTATTGTCTGAAGCGTGGCTACAAGAAGCGAAAAAGCTCGACCCTTTGGCGCCAGTTGATGAAAAGCAACTGGCTCATATTGCGGATCTGTTTACTCAGTATCTGCATGATTGTAAAGATTCTCAAGGATTACATTGGGTACAGCCGGGTCGATTTGTATTACCAGGAGAGTTGGCTGGCGCGCCTGTATTACAGTTTTTTCCATTTATGTTCTTACATAAATACACCGAAGATGAATTATCAAAGGCAAGTAAAGATTCGAATATTGCAGTGTTAAAAAAACGCTATAAACATTATCAACAACATGTGGTGAAGAAGTTTTATAACGAACACTTTAGACACTTTGATCGTCAAATCGTATTGGTCGATTGTTTACAGCCATTAAATGCTGGTGAGCAATCGTTTAATGATATGCGTCAAGCGGTTGATCAGCTGATGCACAGTTTTCAATATGGCAAAAGCTCAATGCTTAAGCGTCTGTTTTCACCGAGAATTGATAAAGTATTATTTGCGGCAACTAAGGCAGATCATGTTACTCCTGAACAGCATCCAAATATGGTGTCTTTATTACAGCAGATGATCCATCAAACATGGCAAGAAACCGCTTACGAAGGTATTAAAATGGAATGCATGAGTATTGCTTCAATTCAAGCAACTACTGCGGGAATGATTGAGGACGAGGGTGAATTGTTTTCTGCAATATCAGGGATCACCGCCGATCAAAAACCGATGATGATGTTTCCGGGTGAGGTGCCTAAACGTATTCCAAGTAAAGCGTATTGGGAAACAAAACCTTTTAATTTCATGAGTTTTCAGCCGTTAGAAAGTGAGACTGACAAACCGCTACAACACATCCGTATGGATAAGGCGATGCAGTTTTTATTAGGAGACAAATTAGTATGAGTGAATTAAAAAAACAGCGCGTATTTCAATCTGAGCCTCAATTTACAGAAAGTGAGCAGACAACAGAATCGCTGAATACTCAAAAACTGTTCGAAGAAAAACAAACTTTTATTCCTCAAGCCATTGAAGACGAAAGTGAATTGAATGATCTTGATATTGAAACGCCATTAGTGAAAAAGAAAACCCATTGGAGTATTAAAACACTGATTGGTGGATTCCTTGGATTAACAGTATGGCAAAGTGTCGATCATGTTATTACCGCGATTCAAACCGCCGATTTCTTATCATTGGGTTGGGCGGGATTAATCAGTTTAGCGGCGTTAATGGGGGTGACGGCCATTGGTCGTGAACTATGGACGCTACGTAAACTTAAACACCGTGCCGAGATCCAACATCAAGCCACCGAATTGATGGAAGGCAATGGAATTGGTCAGGCAAAACCATTCTGTGAAGCCCTAGCTCAAAAAGGTTCAGCCACTCATACCGCCGAGTACACTCGTTGGCAGAACAGCATTGAATCACACCATAACAACGCTGAAGTGTTTGAAATGTACGACAGCATGGTTGTGGTCGAGCAAGATAAACGAGCAAAAGCCTTAATCAGCAAGCATGCTGGTGAATCAGCGTTAATGGTGGCATTAAGCCCATTAGCGGTGGTGGATATGTTATTAGTAGCGTGGCGTAATATTCGATTAATCGAACAAGTTTCTCAAGTTTATGGGGTAGAACTTGGCTATTGGGGCCGTTTACGTTTGTTTAAAATGGTTCTGCAAAACATGGCGTTTGCCGGAGCAACAGAAATGGTGACGGACGTTGGTGTTGATATGTTATCGACTGGCCTTGCCGGTAAACTATCAACCAGAGCTGCACAGGGCTTAGGTATTGGTTTATTAACGGCTCGTTTTGGATTAAGAACCATGAACTTAATGCGTCCATTACCATGGCAAGTAGGAGAAGCGCCAAAGCTTTCTGATATGCGTAAAACAATAGTTGCTCAATTAGCATCCAAATTGAGTTCACAAGATAAGAATTAACTAACACAGTTAGCATTCTCATAAAAAAGCATACTATTTACAAATCGATTAGTGATAGTATGACGCCATTAGTCGGGGAGCCAATAGGCTGAGATCGCAATAGCGAACCCGTTGAACCTGATTCAGTTAGTACTGACGTAGGGAACTAATGGTCCTCTTGATACGATCTTTCAATTAGATCTGTTTCTTTTGGTGAGATCTACGTCTATACGTACTTGTTCTCACTCGACTGTTTTTCCTGACCGTTAGTTAGGGAAAATAAGTATGCCTTCGTTACACACTACCGCACTTTTATCGACATTATCTGCAACAACACCGATTGTATTAACCATTGCTGGGTCTGACAGTGGTGGTGGTGCTGGCATCCAAGCCGATATCAAAGCGATTTCTGCAACTGGCAGCTATGCTTGCTCTGTGATTACAGCTCTAACCGCTCAAAATACGCAAGGCGTTTCTGGTATTTATCCAATCAGCAGTGAGTTTGTTGAGCAGCAACTTGATGCTGTTTTCTCTGATTTAAATGTCGTAGCCGTTAAAGTGGGCATGCTGAGTGACTCTAATATCATTCACTCTGTTGCGAAAAAAATAGAACAGTACACACCACAATATTTAGTTGTTGATCCTGTGATGGTTGCAACCAGCGGTGATCTTCTTCTGCAATCCTCTGCTATTGAAAGCCTTAAATCTGAGCTACTTCCCCTTGCGGATGTTATCACGCCAAATTTACCTGAAGCGGCGGCACTCATTAACGCTAAAGTTCCCGAAAGTGAAACTGAAATGACCGCAATGATCGATGAACTTCGTCAATTAGGTGCTAAGTCAGTATTGTTAAAAGGTGGGCATTTAGAAAAAGATGAAAACAGTACTGATTTGCTGATTTTATCTGATTCCATAGAGCGATTATCGACACCCCGAATTGAAACTCGCAATACACATGGCACGGGCTGTACGTTATCGTCAGCGATTGCTTCGTATTTAGCGCAAGGTCATGAATTACTGGCTGCGGTGGCGTTAGGTAAGCAATACATTACTCAATCCATTATCCATGCCGATGAACTGAATATTGGTCAGGGACATGGCCCTGTGAATCACTTTTTTGCTTTACATACTCCAGAGTAATGGGGATGAATAATCGCATTGGTGCCGTCATTTCTAATGGGGCGTTACAGTATAAAGACAGCGAACACCCTATTATTTTCAATCTAAATATGACGATCCCTAAAGGAAAATGGACCGCCATATTAGGAAAAAGTGGTTGTGGAAAAACGTCGATATTGCGTTATTTAGCTGGGTTACTGTCAGATAAAGTGGTGTGGGCGGGTGATATTCATATTGAAGGAAAAGAAAGCTTAGAAGGCAATATTGCTTATATGGCTCAACAAGATTTATTAATGCCATGGCTGAATGTGATTGATAACGTTTGTTTTGCTGATAAGTTTTCTTCTGTTCCTAATAACGACAGATCTCGTGCCATAGAGTTACTTGAACGTGTTGGTTTAGAAGGCCATGAGCAAAGCATGCCGTCACAACTATCAGGTGGAATGCGTCAGCGTGTGGCGTTAGCTCGAACATTAATGCAAGACAAGCCAATGGTATTAATGGATGAACCTTTCTCTGCGTTAGACGCGGTGACTCGTTATCGACTGCAAGATCTTGCTGCTCAAGTGCTAGAAGATAAAACTGTTTTATTGATCACTCATGATCCACAAGAAGCATTAAGATTGAGTGACGCGGTTTATATTATGCAGGGCCAACCAGCTTCAGCGGTCTCTTTAGCGGTACCAAGTTCGCAGATACCTCGCAAGATAAATGCAGAACTGGCTGCGCTTCAGCAACAAATAATTGATACGTTAGAGGTCGATTATGTCTAAATCTATTCTGATAAATCAAACGTCATTAACGACCAATACTATTACCGTAAAACCGTTGCAACAAAGTATTAGCTCTATGATAAGAGTCTTGATTAGTGTGGTTATTATCCTCGGTTTATGGCAACTCATTGTGGTGGTTTTTGCTTTACCTAGTTTCATTTTACCTAGCCCATTGGCTGTCTTTAGTAAATTAATAGAGCGATACGATGTACTACTTACTCATTCATGGATAACGGCTCAAGAGATTTTATTTGGTCTTGGCTTGGGTCTTTCTATGGGTTTGTTATTTGCGCTTCAAATGCTGTTGTTTGATCCACTTAGACGTTGGTTATTGCCTATTTTAATTGCAAGCCAAGCTATTCCGGTATTTGCTATCGCGCCTATTTTGATGCTGTGGTTGGGTTATGGTATCGCGTCAAAAGTCGTGATGGCTGCACTGATTATCTTCTTTCCTGTTACAACCTGCTGTTATGACGGGCTGCGAAATACCCCAAGTGGTTATCTCGATTTAGCTCAGACGATGGGTGCCTCTAAGTGGCAAGCCCTAAGATACGTTCGCTTACCCGCGGCTTTACCTGCATTGGCTTCTGGTATTCGTGTCGCTGTCGTGGTGGCACCTATTGGGGCGGTAGTTGGTGAGTGGGTAGGTTCAAGTGAAGGACTTGGTTATTTAATGCTGCAAGCGAACGCTCGAATGATGATTGATGAAATGTTTGCTGCGCTATTCATTCTCGCAGCGCTCTCGGTCAGCTTGTATTTTCTTGCAGACGTATTAATAAAAAAACTCATACCGTGGCAACACGACAAATAATTTATAAGTAAAAAGGACTCAACGAAAAATGAAAAAGGCATTAATTAAAGGAGCAGCGGCTCTTATCCTTTCAAGCTACTCCATGATGGTAAGTGCGGAAGATAAAGCAATGACACTTATGTTGGATTGGTTTGTAAACCCAAACCATGGGCCAGTGGTTATTGCGCAGCAAAAGGGCTATTTCAAAGATGAAGGTTTAAATGTCACGATTCAAGAACCTGCAGACCCAAGCATGCCTGCGAAATTAGTGGCGGCAAATAATATTGATTTAGCGATTTCGTACCAAACTAGCTTAACCATCGATGTTGCTGCAGGCTTACCGTTAATTCGTTCTGCCACCCTGATTGCCACCCCTTTAAATACCTTAATGGTGTTGGATAACGGTAAGGTTAACTCTTTAGCTGATTTAAAAGGTAAGAAAATAGGTATTGCGATTGCGGGTAATGAAGAAGCCACTATTGGAACCATGCTAAAAACAGAAGGTGTGGACTTTTCAGAGGTCAATATTATCAATGTCGGTTGGGCGCTTTCTTCGTCGTTAGCTTCAGGAAAAGTAGATGCGATTTGGGGAGGATTACGTAATTTTGAAACCAATCAATTAGCACTAGAAGGGTATAAAGCGAAATCCTTCTTCCCAGAAGAACATGGAGTGCCGTCATATGATGAATTAGTGTTTGTTGCAAACGCAAAAACGTACGATGCAGAAGCATTAAAGAAATTTAATCATGCGATTGAAAAAGCGACGCAATTTATAGTGAACCACCCTGATGAATCATGGAAAACCTTTGTTTCTTACGCACCAGATACTCTAAACAATGAATTAAATAAACGCGCATGGAATGACACGCTAACGCGTTTTGCATTACGTCCATCTGCGGTGGATTTAGAGCGTTACAATCGCTTTTCTGAGTTCATGTACCAACATAAAATCATAAAAACACAGCCTAAAGCACAAGATTTTGTGCCGGTGTTGTAAGCCATTTTTCCTGTTTATTTTTTAGAGAGTCAGTATGAATCATCAAGATTTAATTCAAGCATGTAAAAGCGAGTGGGTTGAATACACCGAGCACAGTTTCGTTCAACAATTAGCGCTTGGAGAGTTAGCACATTCGTCATTTCTACATTATTTAAAACAAGACTTTCTGTTTTTAAAGCAATACACCAGAGCGTATGCCTTAGCGATTTATAAAGCGAGAACGTTAGCGGAAATGCGAATGGCGTTACCGAGTGTACAAGCATTATTGAGTTCAGAAATTGCACACCATGTGACTTATTGTGGTGAGTGGGGCGTGTCAGAAGTAGAGATGGAAGCAGAGCCAGAAGCCTTTGGCACGGTAGCCTACACGCGTTTTGTATTAGATACAGGTATGTCTGGTGATGTCATTGATTTATATGCAGCATTAGCGCCGTGTTCGATTGGTTATGGTGTGATTGGCGCGCAGCTACTAGCAAGAGAATCAACTAAGCTTGAAGGCAATTCGTATGCGAATTGGATCAAGATGTATGGTGGTGAAGAGTTTCAATCAGGCGTGCAAAAAAGCATTACACAGCTAGATGAATTGCTTGTCGATATCGACCTTGATAGCCAGCGTGGGCAGCGTTTGTGTCATATTTTTAAAACGGCGACTCGTATGGAAGTGGCGTTTTGGCAGCAAGGATTAGATGAAGCCTAATTGTTGATGATTAGTACTCAATTAATGAATAAGCGAACGAATTAAGGAAGAACAATGACGATCATGAACACGCAAAAGATTATTGACGCATTAGCGGTATTACGCGAGAAAAAACCATTAGTTGTGAATATTACCAACTATGTTGTGATGAACAACACCGCGAATGCTTTATTGGCGTTAGGTGCGTCACCAATCATGGCGCACAGCCAACAAGAAATGGCAGAGATGATGAGTTTCTCTGGTGCCTTGGTGATCAACATCGGTACATTAGACAGTGTATGGACACCAAGAATGCATTTCGCGGTAGAGCAAGCAAACCTTAATAATAAAGTGGTGGTGCTTGATCCGGTGGGCTGTGGTGCAAGTCAACTTCGTACCCAAACCGCTCGTCAAATCGCGGAAGCCGCGAATACACTGATTGTTCGAGGGAACGCCTCTGAGATCATCGCTTTAGCGGGTGAGAACGCGCAGAGCAAAGGCGTAGATGCATTAGACAGCAGTGATTCTGCGTTAGGTGCGGCTTGTTATGTCGCGCAGCAGTATCAATGTAGCGTCGTTATTTCGGGTGAAACTGATTATGTAGTTACGAAAGATGCGCAGTACCAATTGAATAATGGCCATGCGATGATGCCTTTTGTTACGGGAATGGGTTGCACACATACTGCATTAACGGGTGCTTTTGCTGGAATAGGTGAGCATTCAGGGGTTGCTGCTACCGCTATTTTAGGCGTTGCAGGTGAAATCGCCGCAGAGCAATCAGCAGGTCCAGGTAGCTTACAAATGAACCTATTAGATTCACTTTATCAGCTAGATGAAGAAACGATTACACGTCGTTTGAAATTAACGATTAATGCATAGGTTTCGTAATATGAATAACCCTTATACATTATATTTAGTGACTGACGATCAACAAGATATTGATACGTTGTGCTACGTTGTTGCAGAGGCAATAAAAGGCGGCGTAACCATGGTGCAGATCCGTGAAAAACATGGTGATGTACGTGCTTTTATTGAACGCTCACTAGCGATAAAAAAAGTATTAAAAGACAGTGGTGTACCATTAATCATAAATGATCGTGTTGATGTGGCATTAGCGGTTCAAGCGGATGGGGTTCATTTAGGTCAATCGGATATGCCTGCAAATCTTGCTCGTCAATTGATAGGACCTGATATGATTTTAGGGCTGTCTGTTGAAAATGAAACGCAATTGCGTGAAGCGCAAGATTTGCCAGTTGATTATCTGGGTATTAGTGCAATATTTTCTACGCCAACTAAGACTAATATTATTAAAGAGTGGGGCATTGACGGTTTAACGAAAGCAGTTAAAGAAAGCAAACTTCCTCTTGTCGCTATAGGTGGCATTAACGAAACGAACATTAAGCAGATAGCAGATACTCAAGTGGATGGGATTGCTTTAGTGTCGGCAATTTGTCATGCAACATCACCAAAGCAGGCAAGTGAAGGGTTGCTTGAGTTGATGGGCCGCTAGTTGAGCTTTTTTATGAGATTAGCGATATAAAATCTGAGCACTTGAGGTGCTCTTTTTTTGGGCTTTTTTCATGGTATACATAGCTTTATCTGAACGAATGAGGGCTTCATCGAAGTTTTCTTTTGTTGCTTTTTCAATGCCATATGAAAATGAAATAGATTCATTCAATAGAGAAGCATGAACTGAATTGATGTAGGTTATTGCTCTTTCTGGTTCAACAGTGACAATGAACTCATCCCCGCCGACTCTAAATGCCATTTCTTCTCTTAAACAGTGCTCTTTTAAAGCTTGGGCGAAACGAATGATCATTAAATCACCCACAGCGTGCCCTTTAATATCATTTACTTGCTTTAATCCATTTAAATCAAAATAGATAAGATCAAAAGAAGGTAGTTTGATTTCAGGGAATTTTTTTCGGTTATAGAGGCGTGTTAAATCATCCTTCATTCCTTCTCTTATTATGCTTTTTACTATGGCTGTGACGCCGACAGCAATAAGAAAGAAAGCGACTAATAGCGTCCCATCATCAAGAAGGGTATCTATAACTTCATACTTATCAGAATAGTTTTCAATGAATGGAACTTCGGTTAATAAATCGTAAAATTTATTGAATAAAAGAAGGTAAGCACCAATCATGATTTTTGAATAGGGAATAAGGTGAGTTTTAAGGGTGAGAAACATATACCCAAGTAAAATGAGTGTAGTACCTTCGAAAAAAACGTCTGAAATGGAATCAAAACCCACGTAGTGGCTAGCTGCAATGATAGTAGCTAAAAGAGATGCTGAGATACCTGTGGCGATTACAGGAACATTAGATTCGGTCATATTTATTTAATCGACTGTTGTTCTGTGTATGTTAAGGTTACTTAATTTTTTTCAAAAAACAAGTGAGAAGTTTAAATAAAAATGCAATAAAAATAGAAAATTAATTAAATAATAGGTGAAACCTTTGTTTTTATAAATACGTCTTGTTAGCTAGGTGTGTGTAGGTATTATTACCCGTAGCATGATACGTAGATTTGAGCTTGAAATATTTTTATACATAGTGAAGATCTAGTGATTGCTAGTGATTGATAAATGTTCTATTTTAATTGGTAACTGTATAAAATTTAATTAAAAATCACATAAATTAACTATCGACTTAATTTTAAGGATAAGAATATTCGTGCAGCTTTATCACTCACTTAAAACCAAACTTTGGCTTATTATTCTGTTCTCATTCATTCCAGCTAGTGTCATCATCTTCTCTAATATGTTTTATGAGTATAGAGCAGCTAAGGAAGAAGTTGAAATTGAAGCGCTGCAAATTGCGAGTAGCTTAGCGAGTGAGCAGTTTACAATTATTAAAGAAGCAAAAGAATTTCTCATTCAATTGAGTCAAATTGATAATGTAAAAAATCCCGGCTCTCTACAGTGTAAACAAATTGTCCAGCAAGCTCTTAAGTTAAATACACATTATGTAAATATCGCGATTGCAGGCTTAGATGGTTCTTTTGATTGCTCTGCATTAAGCTCAAACTCTGTGATTAATATTGCCGATCGACCTTATTTTAAAAAGACAGTGAGTAATCAAGTCTTTTCTATTAGTGGCTTCCAGATTGACCGTATTATAAAGAGAGACACCATTAATTTTGCATATCCGGTGTATGGTCTAGAGAGCACTCTTGTTGGGGCCGCCGTCGCTGTTATTTCTTTAGATTGGTGGAGTAAAAGACTTGCTGAATTTAGTTTACCCGAAAACACGATTGCTGTTTTAGTCGATAATAATGGCAATGTACTCACCTCTAATAATAACATAATCACTCATTATGATGGGAAAGTCCCCGCGGTTGTTAAGCAGAAAATGTACACCAAAAAACCATTTGTATTTGAAGTGAAAAATGGAAAAGGGGTGCCTCTTCTTGCTGCCAGTGTTCCTTTATTTCCTCATGATATTAAAAACTATAGTCAGATGATTATTGCCTTGCCCCTTGATGATGCTTATCAAGGTGTTATGACGACACTTATTAGAAGTGTGAGCCTGTTTGTCATTAGTACCATATTGTTCTTACTGATTTTATTATTAGGTTTTAATCGAAGTGTAATCCAACCAATACAAACGTTACTGTCCTCTACGCAGAAATATGTCGAAAAAAAGAGAGGCTCTAAATTTTCTGGTGGGAATGAATTATCAAATCTTTCTGAAAATTTTGATTGGGTTGTTCAAGAGCAAGGTTTTATTGAAAAGGAATTGATAGATAAAGAGTTACGACTTAATCGAGCTTATACCCGCATTAATAACTTATTAGATAATTCAACGTACGGTGTTGTTGAATGGGGACCGAATTTAACAATCCGCCGTTGGTCTCAATCATGTCAGCATTGGTTTCGATTGCATGCTGATGAACTATTAGACCAAGATATCACTTTACGTCCGGGTATTATTGGTAACTACTTTTCTCAAATGACTCATGAATTAGAGAAGATGCGAGAAGGGCATTCTGAACATGCTGAATGCGAAATTCCATTTATTAAAGAAGATAATACAGTCATTATATTAATTTGGAAATTATCTGCGCTTTATGATGGAAATGACTTAATTGGTATTCTAGGTTTGGTTGATGACATAACAAAGCAAGTTGAATATCAACAAGAGATAGAACATCAAGCTTATTTCGATGGGCTAACAGGCTTGCCAAACCGTTATGCTTTATTGAATAGTATGAATTCTTATCTTTCTATTCAGCAGCCTTTTACTATTTTACATATTGATATTAAAGGATTTAAATTTATAAATGATCATTATGGGCATTTATATGGTGATGAGCTGCTAGTTGAGCTGTCTTTACGTATTAATGAAGAAGTGTCTAAGGGAGAGTTTTTCGCGCGTTTAGGAGGAAATGAATTCATATACCTTGTTTCATCTCACGATAAAGAAGCGTTATCTCTGCGTATAAAAGAGCTTAGAGTCATTATTAATGCCCCAATACAGATCAAAGAATCAAATCATATTACTCATGTTAATCTTGGCATCGCAACATGTGATTTATGTGGTAAGGATGCAGAGGAACTACTTCGTCAAGCTGGCGTAGCTTTACATTATGCTAAAAGACATTCGTTGCTTGATGTATTTTATTATTCTTCCGAAATGGAAAATAAAGAGCGCATGCGTTTTAATCTCGAAAGCGATTTACGTAATGCTCTAGAGCGACAAGAGTTCGAGCTGTATTACCAACCGATTTTAAATCAAAGAACAAGCATGTTTGACTCAGCAGAAGCTCTTATCCGTTGGAATCACCCTCATAAAGGACTTGTTTCTCCGAATGAGTTTATTCCTTTAGCTGAGGAAACAGGTTTAATACATCAATTGGGTTATTGGGTATTATTTGAGTCGATAAGACAGCTCAAAGAATGGCAAGAGAATGCAACAGGAGTTAATAAGGTTTCTGTAAATATGTCAGCAATTCAACTGAGTGATGTTGATATCGTTGATAAAATGAAACATGTAATTTCTTATTATAATGTAGAGCCTAATTCTATCGTCATTGAAGTAACTGAAAGTGCTTTACTGGACAGTGCTGGTGAAGTTCTTGAACGAATAAAATTGATTAAAGATCTTGGGGTATTAATCGCTTTAGATGATTTTGGTACTGGCTATTCAAGTTTAAGTTATTTATCAAATTTACCACTTAACCGATTAAAAATAGACCGTTCATTTGTCAATAGAATCGGCAGTACCCGTGATGAAGTGTTGATTAATGCGATTATTTCTATTGCTCATGGGATGAACTTATCGGTTGTTGCTGAAGGGATTGAAACTAATGAGCATCTTGAATTCTTAATGGGGAAAGGGTGTGAATATGGACAAGGGTTCTTATTTAGTAAGCCTTTGTCTGTTACTGAGTTTGAAGCGTTTATTAAACTCCACTCTTTTCATAAAGAAATAATAGATTTAGAGCCTAAGTTTATGTAATAAAAAGCAGCTATCTTTAACCAATAGCTGCTTTTTTGTATTACAGGAAATGAATTACAACTGTTTAGCTATTATTTCTTCTAAATCGTCTTGAGCTAAAGTAATGTTTTGTGCAGGAACCAATGGTGATAACAGAAGGCTGGCAATAATTGATACTGATAATAGTAATGATTTCATGAGATAACCTTAAGCGAAAAATAAACGTAACCACAAACCAATAGGAGTCGTAGCGCCGGTTGTGATAGAAGAAACTTTGCCATTATTAATAATGACGATTGAAGGAGTCGCAGTAACTCCCCATTCCTTACTTATGTTTCCTGTTGAGTCATTGATTACAGGAAAGTTATATTTTTTGTAATTCATGAATTGTGACAAGCGTTTATTATCACCAGACGTAACGGCAACTGAAACGACTTGATGATCATTTGCAAGCCAAGAAACACTAGGGCTTACGATATTGCAAATAGAGCACCATGTTCCCCAAAAATACAGTAAAACGGGCTTTTCGTAGCTCATTTTTTCTACATCAACCCAGTTGCCATCAATTGTATTGATAGATAAGGGGGGTATTGATTCTGATGGCATATCTTTACTGCGCCAAAAATCGACAGCAGAGACTAATAAGATAATAAAGAAAGCCAATTTCAGTATTTCTTTAGTGAACTTAATCACATCGGCTTTCGAGTTTTTACTCTTTACCGTTTTATTTTTCTTTGATTCTGAAGGCATTATGGCGTTCTCCCCGCATGTTCTAATACTTGAATAACATCATCGCTGTTTAATAGAACAGGAAGTGCAATTCCTTGAGGGGCATTAGGTCCATAAATAACGGTTAAAGGAACACCAAATCGCTGGTGACTTTTTAAATAATTAGTGATTTTTGTGCTTGGGTGAGTCCAATCACCTTTCATCGTAATTACGTTATTTCGTTGCAATGCAGGGTAGACGGGGTCTTGTAAAATAACGCCGATTTTATTGGCTTTACATGTGATACACCAATCAGCAGTCACATCGACAAATACAGTTTTCCCTTGTTTAACGTATTCATCAATGGCGTGTTCATTTAATGGTTGCCAAGCAAGGTTATCTTCAATTGGCGTTGCCCAGTGTTTGGTTGTCATACTTCCAATGATAAGAGCTGCACTGCTTGTAAATACAAGGACCGCGATAATAGTAATCACTGTGTTTTTTCCTTGGATCTGCCCAACGCGATACAGCAAATAAATACTCAATAATAAACCGATACTAAACGTAGAAAAGCCACCAATGAATGGTGATAATAAGCTCAATAACCATAGCGTTGTGATAAACATCATTAAGCCAAAGATCACTTTGACTTTATTCATCCATGCGCCAGATTTTGGCATTAATGTGACAAGATTAGGAAACAGAGCAAACAAAAGCCATGGCGATGCCATTCCTAACCCTAAGAAGGTAAACACCATTAACATTTCTATTGTGCTTGCTCCTAAAGCAAACGCGACCGCTGTTCCTAAGAAAGGAGCGCTGCATGGCGTTGCAAGTAAGGTAGCAAACATACCCTGTATGAAATGACCTAGTGTAGAGTCGCTGCCTTTATTTGCGATAGATGTTGAAAAACGGCTCGGTAGTTGGATTTCAAATAACCCTAGTAGATTCGCTGTAAATAGTGCGGTAATTGTAACCATAAAGCCGATAAAAATAGGGCTTTGAAATTGAATTCCCCACCCAATAGCGTTGCCCGTGAATTTTAAGGCAAGTAGTCCCATGGCAATTAGCCAAAACGAAGTGATGATCCCCGCAGCAGAAGCCAAAAACTGTAATCGAATAGAGCGTTTGGTTGATTGAGATGAAGCTAGCATACTATTTAGTTTCATTCCTAAAACAGGCAGTACACATGGCATTATGTTTAAGATTAAGCCGCCTAATAAAGCAAAACCAATAATCGTTAGTAAACTCGCTGATGAGCTTTCTACAAATGGTTTGTTATCTATAATTGCACTCAATTCGTGAGAGAAAAGGGCATCAGAAACCGTAATTTCAATCGACTTTCCTACAAGATCAGTTTTGCCTAACCAGTTGGTTACTTTGTAGGTTGCTGTTGCGATGGAACCATCGATAGCGATAGATGGCAGTGCGAAGTAATCGTCTGTAACGTCTTTGCCATCAACTAAAATTTGCGGGTTATCCCAACCGTCAGCGTACTCTAGTTGCAACTGTAGTTGCTGCGATTCATGGTTAAATGATGCGCTAATTACACGAGTTAAATCGCTTTGTGTTGGAACATTTGAAATTCCCTGTTGATATAAGTGCTGAGCTTCAGGATTTGCCTCAGTGTCAGCAAGAGCAATAGGGGCTAATTCCAAATCATATTCAGTTAAAACACAGATATTGGTACAGGTTGGTAGCGTCAATTTTCCTGAAAAATGGACAGGTTTATTAATATCATCAAACGTAAGGTCCATAGGGAAAATAACATCGTGCTTATAGCCTAATGTCATGATGCCAGATTGCTCATAGTAAGCAGGGGTTGGCCAATGCCATTTCAGGTTAGATACGTTATTGGATTTACTCCAATCAAGAACAGGAGAGACTCCTGCTTCACCTGGTGAGCGCCAATATGTTTTCCATTCACCATCAAGCTTAACTTCAAGTAAGCCTCTGGCTTGGTTATTTACTTTATCCACTTCGCCTGTAAGCATAAAACGAACTTGGGCGGGTGGATGATCAGGATGAGTTAACCAACCGGTAGATAATGATTGCGCCATTGTAGGCACAGCAAAGAGTGATAGCAGTAACGTTACCGTCAATGTTATCGCTAAATGTAATCGATCGATGGGGTTGATCTTTTGAATCGTAGACACAGTAATACTCCGAAAATAATTATATTAAAGATATAAGTACTTACGTTGTGTTTATTCTTGAAAGGTACAAAACGCCAAATGCCGCCGCACACCATAATAGGTGATAGGTTCGTTTAAAAGATAGGTTGCTCCTGCTTGTTTAAGAATAGCGGCCAAAACAATAAGGGCCAAGATAAACATAGGAATAGCAAAATCGAGATGAATAGTATGCGCGTTAACTAAATGCTCACTGTTATGACATTGGGAAGCAGCATCACTAGAAACTTGAGAGGTTGAGGAATGTTGTAATTGCTCAGTCGTCTCAGATGTTGGTGCTAATGAGCAAGATAAAGATAAGCCTGAGTTTTGAGAAAAACAAACAACTAGTACAATACTCACTAAAATTAGTGACCACGAAGCGAGCTTTTGGCGCTTGTATTGTAGTAGTGAAAATCTCAAAGAAATTAACCTGATCTTAAATGATAACTATTGTCGATATTCTATGGATAAATATAAAAAGGTCAATGAAGTTCTCACTCAAACTAAACTCTCTATTTGTTTGTTGAATAAATGGCACGAAAATTGATATCTATTATGAATAAAAATAATAATTTTTTGGCAAATACTGTATCTCAAGATTAGCTTGAGCCTTTAGAGAGAATAAAATGAACCTATCAATAAAAGCGAGATTGTATTTACTTGCAATTTTACCTATCGTTTTGACAGCAATATTGATCATGGCGATGACTTATAAAGAAGCAAGTGCACTAAACCAAGCTCAGACGGACATGACTCGTTCGCAAATGATGCAAATGAAACGAGTGGAACTTAAATCTTATTTAGATATTGTATCGTCAGAGCTAAAACATCTTGAAAAACAAGGTGAAACAAAAGAAGACGTTCTTAAATCGTTAAAGTTAGTTGAATTTGCAGATACTGGGTATTTATTTGGTTTTCAATCAAATGGTGTTCGTATTCTACAAGGAAATACGAGCGACGTAGGCAATAATATGTGGAGTGCGCAAGATAAAAGAGGCAATTACTTCATTCAAGATATCATTGCCGCAGCAAAAAATAGTTCTGGATATGTAACATATTACTATCCTAAATTGAACGAAACGGTTGCTCTCCCAAAATTAGCTTACAGTGTATATTTTCCTAAGTGGGATTTAATCGTTGGTACTGGTTTCTATACCGATGATGTTGATGCTGTGATTAATGATATGAAAGCATTGAGCGATGAACAGTTATCAGACAGCATGCAAACTATTGTTTTATTTACCCTTGTCATTATTGCGGTGGTTGCAGTACTTGGTTCATTTATTAATAAAAGTATTATGACGCCAATTCAACAATTTGATGCGTCAATTAAATCATTTGCTTCAGGTGATGCTGATTTAACTGCTCGTATGCCTGATTTTACGGTTCCAGAATTTAACCAGTTAAGTAAGAATTTCAACTCGTT
This sequence comes from Aliivibrio sifiae, assembly GCF_002954715.1. GTDB lineage: Bacteria > Pseudomonadota > Gammaproteobacteria > Enterobacterales > Vibrionaceae > Aliivibrio > Aliivibrio sifiae. The sequence continues at coordinate 521,724 of NZ_MSCP01000002.1, forward strand.
TGTTAGTTCGCTACACCAGATTATTAGTAATGTTTCTTCTGTTAGCCAAGAAGTCGTTGCTGAAACGACCAATATGTCAGAGCGTTCAGCTCAAGTTAATGCAGTTGTTACGAATCAACGTTCAGAGACTGAACAAATTGCTACAGCGATGACAGAGTTAACCACTTCATCTCATGAGATTTCATCAAATGCAGAGCAAGCAGCAAACTCAGCTCAAGATGCAGATAATAATGCACAAGTTGCTATGCGTACTGTTAATGAAGCTTCAGAATCAGTAAAAACATTAGCAGCAGAGCTAGATGAAGCAAGCAATGTTATTTCTAAGCTTGAAGGTGATGTGCAAAATATCGCAAGTACTTTATCGGTAATTCAAGATATTGCAGAGCAAACTAATTTACTTGCCTTAAATGCAGCTATCGAAGCGGCAAGGGCTGGTGAACAAGGGCGTGGTTTTGCCGTTGTTGCTGATGAAGTACGTAAACTGGCAAGTCGTACTCAAGAAAGTACAGCGCAGATCCACCAACGTATTGAAGCGTTAAAATCAGGATCTGATTCAGCAGTTCAAGTAATGGCTGCGAGTAAGAACTTTAGTACATTAACGGTAAATAAAGCGGTAGCGGCTTCTGAATCTCTAGGACAAATTCTAGTATCAGTAAATACGATCATGGAAATGAACTCATTGATCGCAACAGCAACTCAAGAGCAGAGTCTTGTTGGACAAGAGATATCAGAACGTATTGTCTCGGTATCTGATCAAAGCTCTGAATCAGCTGAACTAGCAAGTCAAAACCGCGCTGGTGGTGTGTTGTTAAATCAAAAAGCGAATGAATTATCCGAGTTAGTAGAGCGTTTTACCCTATAGGTAATAGATCGTCACTATTATAAATAATAAAAATAAAGCACAAGATCATTTCGTTCTTGTGCTTTTTTATTACGTGCATTTAAAGGCTAATCGATTTATCACCATAATTTGAAGAATTGCCAGTCACTTAAAGTCGTCAGTGTCGATTCAATAGGGGGAGCGAGCCAAAAGAGAACGGCGGTAATGATAAGGAAAAAACTCGATAAAGTAAGATTAGAAAAATCAGTCAACTTCAATGCCGAGCCAAAAGATCGTTTTATACGAACATTGGCGAGATCCACACTGTATATCTCATCTAATAATAAATGAATGAATCCACCACCAAAGACAAACATACCAGAAAGCCAGCCAATTAAATCTGCACCTTGTAGCTTAGTATTTAAAATAAACATGGTTATGTTTGTGGTTAGTAATCCACAAAATAGAAGAAATAACAATGAATGACATATTCCACGATGTATTGTTTGCCACTCAAAGATATTACGAATACCGTATTTGATAAAAATATGAATGACGACAGGTAGACCGATTAAAAGTAAAAATTGCCTTTCATTAATGGCATCACTGGTAAAGTAGCGAATACTGAGTAAGACAATACAAATAGTGAAAAGATTAAAGATAATATCTAAAGATGTAGAATTATCTGAATCGATATCGGGTAATAGTCCACCAATTGTACCTAAAAACCAAAGCCATAATGCTGTGTTTAGTTCAATGTGGTTTGCTGAGAGCAGAGCTGCAGAAGCTGCGCCTGAGACTAAAGCGGCGCTGTTAAAATGAGTACTAAAATTTGCCATAGGTTTTTAAAGAATTCTTTTGTAAGATATACGCTGAATTAATAGAGAAAATAATCATGTTTAAAGTATTTGCATTACTGTTCATCGCTCTTGGGATTTATATTGGAATGAATTATGGCGATGAAGTTCAAAATGTTATGGATTCAGATGCCTTTGAAAAAGTACAAGACACCTTCGTTGATGGTAAAGATCTTGTGCTTGAAAAAATTGAGGATGCGACTCAATAGTTTATCGTTAGCTGTATTGCTTTGAGTTATACGCTTAATTGGAAACAAAAATCCCCCGTGATGGCAGCATCGTGGGGGATTTTTCATTCTATAACAGCAAATAATAAAAACCAATAGTTAACTGTGTTTATATACAGTTAATTTGGGTTTTATATTATGTGGTGCTTATTTAAGCGGTAGAATAGTGATTTCTACACGGCGATTACACGCACGGCCTTGTGATGTTGAGTTATCACAAACAGGGTAGCGCTCACCGTAGCCACGGGCATGAACACGTCCAGCGGCAACTTTTTGTTTAATTAGGTAGGTGCGAACAGAATCAGCACGTTGCTCCGACAGAGTTTGGTTTTTAGTATCGTTACCAGAACTATCTGTATGACCATCAATTTGAAGGGCGGTGTCTGGGTATTCAACAAGAATACGAGCAACGCCATTTAATGTGTTGTAAATGCTAGCATCTAATTGATAAGAGCTAGATTGGAAGCCAACACCATTGTCCATAATAAGTTTTAACTCATTATCACCAACACGTTCCACTTGTACACCAGAGCTTTTTAATTCATTACGTAATGCTTCTTCTTGGCTATCAAAATAATAACCAACACCGCCACCAACAGCACCACCAGCTGCCGCACCAATAAGAGCGTTTTTACGACGTTCTTTTGCGTTATCGCCGCTAGCAAGACCAATAGCAACACCAGCTAGAACACCAGCAAGAGCCCCTTTAGTTGCAGAGTTTGTTTCTGTTTCACCAGTTGTTGCATTTTGGCGTTGAGTAGCCTGACAACCAGTTAAAGTGATAAGTAATGCAAGCGCAATAGTGATTTTTTTCATTTTTTGTCTCTAGTTATATACATCTGTGCCGCGCAGTGTACTCCTAGAAGATCAAAAATCAATGCCTTAAGAGAATCTTTATTGATAGAAATGCCTATAGTTATGTGGAATAGGTCACCTTATATTTAGGTGGGGATAAGCTATTTCTGATGTCTTAAATTATTTTTCGAGATTAGCTAACAGCTTTTCACAAGTAGCTTTTAATTGCTGTAGTTCTTCAATTTCTAATTGGCTTTTACAAAAAATCCCATTAGGTACAGAAAGCGCTTTGTTTTTTAATTCTGTTCCTTGTTTAGTTAAAAAAACCAACCGAATGCGCTCGTCTTCACTGCTGCGTTCTCTTGTGATAAAGCCCTTTGTTTCTAACCGCTTAAGTAAAGGCGTCAAAGTACCTGAGTCTAAATGAAGATCGTGACCAAGATCTTTTACGTTAATGCCATTTTTTTCCCAAATAACCATCATCGCAAGGTATTGGGGATAAGTAAGATCAAGTTCACTCAACAGTGGACGGTAAGCTCTTATCATCGCGTTTGCTGCGCTGTAAAGAGAAAAGCAAACTTGATTTTTAAGTAATAATTGAGGTGTTTCCACATTATTTTGATTGTATTTTTCAGTTGAGGTAGTCATCTCAATACTCTGTATAAAAATAGATTGTGCACAATATACTTGTATTTTATCTAAGAATCGAATTATACTCACTGAAAATGAATTGCGCGCAATCTAATTGTTAGCAATTTAATTAACATTGAAGCATATTTAGAATTAAGGACATCACTATGACAACATTATATACAACAACAGCAACCGCATCAGCAGGACGTAATGGCCAAGTAACAACTGACGATAATATGCTTGATCTTGCTCTAAGTTACCCAAAAGAGATGGGCGGGACAGGTGAAGCAACAAATCCTGAGCAATTGTTTGCGGCGGGTTATTCTGCGTGTTTCTCAAATGCGATTCTGCACGTGGCTCGTGAAATGAAAATCAAGTTAACTCAAGCACCAGTATCGGCTGAAGTAGGTATTGGTCCAAATGAAACGGGTGGTTTTGCACTAACGGTTGCATTGGCAGTGACATTAGAGCTAGAAGAAGGGCAAGCTCAACAATTAGTGAAAACAGCACACCAAGTTTGTCCATATTCAAATGCAGTGAAAGGCAATATTGATGTGAAATTATCAGTAAATGGTAATGTACTTTAAGTCATAGGGATTGATTAAATGAATACTCTATTACTAACCGTAGGTCGTGTACTTTTAGCGCTGTATTTCTTAGTTCCAGGACTAATGAAATTTGTGTCGTGGGATATGCATATCCAATTAATGGAAAAGCATGACATGCCATTTGTCCCTGTCTTACTGGGACTTGCTGGTATCTTCCAAATTGGTGCTGCTCTTTTACTAATGGTAAACCGTTTTACATGGTTAATTGCCTTGTTACTGGCAGGATTAGTACTCGTTATTAACGTGTCATTGCATGATTTCTGGAATTATTCAGGTTTAGAAGGAGCGCACGAGATGCAAAACTTCATTAAAAACCTAGGGATCTTTGCTGGTTTATTAGTACTTTCAGGTCACGCAATGCCTGAATGCTGTAAGGCAAAAGACAAATAGTTAAAGTGATTATTGTTTAGTGCTAAAACACAAAAGGGATATGAAGTTAATCATATCCCTTTTTTCTATTTGTTATTTAAAATTGCTATTTAAAAATCTATTACTTTTCAGCAGTAAAGAAATCATTATAAAGCATGTAAAGGTGAGCTGAACTCCAAGAGAAGTTTGGTGCGCCTTGTTGATCGCCAGTGAGTGGATTGTAGTTTTCACGGATAGGACCGTCACCAACTAAACCATCAGCATGATCAAAGAATGCCCCTGCCATTTCTACCGCGTCATCACGGTAACCGTAGCTTTCCATTCCTTTTAGGCCAAAGTAAAATTGGTCAACCCAAACACGACCACGCCAGTAGATATCAGGACCAAATGCAGGGCTTGATAATGCTGCCGTGCCTAGTGGAATGTAAGTATTGAATTCAGATGTATCTTTCATTACTTTAACAACTGCATCAGCATTTGCTTGGGTTGCCGCTTTGTTGAAAAGTGGTGACCAACCTTCTGGGCCTTTTCCACGCTCAACAATTGGTTTACCCGCACAGCCGTTTGCTAATGGTTTATCTTCTATACGGATATCGTAGAAGAAACCAGTACCTTCATCAAACATACAAGTATTGATATAAGTTGCTAATTTATCAGCTTTTTCACGGAACTCTTTTGCATCAGTATCTTTACCTAGGATATCAGCCATTTGAGCTAGATATTGGTTGTCACTGAACATGTAGCTTGCTTGGTCAACGGATTCTTGTAATAACGAGTACCCTAATAGTGTACCGTCTTTATCTCGATTTTGTGCGAATTTCACTTCCCAATCCGAGCGTTTACCACCATTAGCAACATAAGCGTCTAGTTGATCTTTATCGATAAAACCAAAGGCTGCCGCATCATCACGACCCGACTCCCAAGAGGCTGCTGTTTGTGCCGGGATCTCAATGTGGTCATAGTCCCCAGATTTTATGATCTCTTGATACTTATCTAAGCCTGCAAGCTCTTCTTTCTTATCTCCACGTTCAACTGTAAATAACATATCGCCACTGTCTGTATTGTGTGCTTTATCGCGTGAAGCACCATACTCAGGAACGCCGTTGCCATTGTTATCACGATTACGTAACCACCAATTATGATAAGCGACCAATTTAGGGTACATTTCTTCTAACCACGCTTTATCTTCAGTGGTTTTGTACACTTCCATTACTGCCCATGCAGCAAGACTTGGTTTGGTATTTCGCTCATTCCAGTTGCCACCGTCACCGCCACGCTCTGGGCTTGTGTTGTAGGCTAATAAATCAGGAATAAAACCAGCATCCCAAGGGCGAACTTTATCATCTGCTTGAATTTGATAAGCAAACATAGCTCGAATATTATCTTTTGCTACTTCAGGGTTGAAGTGTGCCATTGCGTAGGCTTGTTTCCATGTATCCCACGGCCATGTTTGGTTACCTGAGAACCAACGAGCGGTTACAGATGGTGTTACTGAGTCAAACTCCATTGCACCAGCAGCACCACGCCAGTTGCCATTAAGCGTTTCCATTGCTTTTACTGCAACACGTTCTTGTTCTGGTGTCGCATTTGGGTTGGTTAAGCCTTTATCAAGGTATTCTTCCCAACGCTTTTCTGTTGCGACTAAATATTGATTTGGATTTGCTAGAATGTCTGTGATTTTAGCTTGTTCTGCTTGGTTTTCTTCAGCGGTTAACACATGAGAATAAGTCGTGTAGATGGTGGTGGATTGCTCAATGTTAGCCGTAGATTTAAAACGTAAACCATCAGTCGTTGTTGCTGTTGGAATTGATTTATGAATTTGGTATTCAGAATCACCCGATGTCAGTAAAGACCAAGTGGCGCGTACCTCACCAAAAGTCACTTTTAGACCATCATCTGTTGCTTCAATTTGACGATCATAATCAGGGTATGCTTCAGCAATTGTTTTATCTGATTGAGATTTTTCTTCTTTTGCGTGATTTCCTTCAATTAGCTCACCATCCCAAACAAGCTCAACAGGAGAGTCAGTTGTGATTTTAGTTTCAACTAAAGAAGTGCGGTTTGTTGCAAAGCGCAGTGTCATTTCGACTTTTACGTCATCAGAGCTTAATATTTGAACTAATGCGCCAGGAAGGCTGTACGCCTCCATAATGAATTCAACTTTCTTGCCATCTTTAAATACACTTAGGCGATCGAAATTGTTTGCCATGAAATTAATGTATTCTTCGGTAAGTAGAGCTGTTCCTGGGAAACCACCCATACCATCATCGTTGTCTGGTAGCAGATGACCGTGCCAAGAGCCCATGTCAAAGAATGGGTTAAAACGTTGGTGATCATCAAAATCGTAATCACGCATATATTCAGGGGAACCTGTGCGATCAATCACGTCTTTAAATTGTGCCGCTTTAAGTTCATTAGAGTTAAGGTCTGTAGGTGATGTTTGTGCGCAGCCGACAGCAAAAAGGGCAGTAGCAACAGCAAGTGCCGAAAGTTTAAATTTTATCATTAGATTCTTATTCTCGGTTAAGTAAAATTTTACTAAATTTAACTATTTGCATAGTAGTTATAAAGTAGGGGAATGTCAGTGAAGCCAGTCTCATTTAATTAGGCTAGCTTCATAGATAATGTGACTTACTTACCAATAGTAATATTGCATGATAAAGATTTCGTTTGCAGAGTCTGACGTGTCGTTTTTCATAAAAACGTAGTATCAATCGCGGTTGCCAATTTACCTTCGGCAATATCATACTGAACATAACCATTTACAAAGGCCGCGTAGCTGTATTTATCTGCGTATTCATCGTATCTACTAAAATGAACTAGTGCATCATCTTCAGAGAAATCAGACTCAGGAGCAGCAGAAACACTGTAACACCCCCCCAACTTCATTATTGATAACTGTCTCTAATTACTAATTACTAATTAATATGGAGTAAGTTATCAATAAAGGAAGGATAGCGAGATAATAAGTGTCAGAGTAGATTTAGGGAGGATAACAGTGAGCTATAGATAACGATTTTTACTTAATTTTCATGTATTGCTTTGGGGAGCGGCCTAATGTTTTTTTGAAAAAAGAGATAAAGGCACTAACTGATTCATAACCTAAATCTTCAGCAATACGTTGAACTGCATCTCCAGAAGAGAGCTTTTGCAATGCTAAAACAATGTGCAGTTGACTACGCCAATGCCCAAATGTCATTCCTAATTCTTGTTTCACTAGTCTCGATAATGTTCTTTCACTCATTGCAAAACGCTTTGCCCATCCACCTACAGTACAGCGATTACTTGGATCATCGTACATTTCTTTGGCTATTTTATGTAAGCGCGGTTCTGAGGGAATTGGGAAGTCAAAATGTTCTGTTGGCATTACCGCTAATTCGTCGAGCAGTACTTCAACTAATCTTGCGGTTCGTCCTTCCGTTTCATAATGTTGATCGACTGACGATAAGGCAATAATAGATTCTCGCAATAAAGGGGATATAGATAGAGTACAGCTTTTCTCTGGAATGCCGTTGATATCAGGGGAAATAAAAAGCATGCATACATCTGAACCTGATGAAATTCGATTACTATGAATCACTTGGCTTGGGATCCATACCGCACAGTTGGCAGGAACCATCCAGATAGCGTCGGCAATAGTGCAGGTGACAAACCCACTCAATGGCATCACTAATTGCCCCTTTTGGTGTTGATGAAAAGTCGTTTCCTCTTCTTGATTAATACGAAGAGCAGTCACTTTCTGAGGGTATTCATCAGAATCAAAATGATAAAATATAGAATCGTTAGACATGCTTTGACCGTTTATCGTTATTTATTGTCAATATACATAAATTCGGATGAGAAGGTAAGGTATATCATGGCTCCTTGATTTGAGGAGATTGATATGTCAGATAAAAATAAGATCAAAAAGTTAGCGCAACCAGGGCTTGTTATCGTCGGTATTCTACTTATAGCGAGTAACCTTCGAAGTCCAATTACAGGGCTCGGTCCAATTTTGGATTTCATATCAAAAGATTTAGGCTTAACAGCAACACAAGCAGGAATGATAACAACTGTGCCTCTGTTAGCTTTTGCTTTTTTTTCTCCATTATCATCAAGCTTAGCTCGTAAAGTAGGATTAGAATCCTCATTAATGATAGCTCTTATTGCGATTACAATCGGTATTGCTATTCGTTCGCTTGGCTCAACTCAAATGCTATTTTTAGGGACGAGTGTTATTGGCGTCGGCATTGCAATTGGTAACGTATTGTTGCCTAGCTTATTAAAGCGAGATTTTCCAAAGCAAGTGACCACATTAACCGCAATCTATGTATTAGTCATGGGAGTTGGATCGAGTATAAGCTCAAGCATTGCGATTCCAATGTTGCATTTCGCTGAATCTTTACACATCACAGCGATACCAAATTGGGCGATATCATTAGCATCAATCGTTATATTTCCGATTATTGCGATGGTAATTTGGTTACCACAGTTAAAAAACCGTACTGCACCAACAGCAGATACCGCTGAGATTGATAGCCATAGTTATATTTGGAGAGCTCCTGCAGCATGGCAAGTAACGATTTTTTTAGGTCTTAACTCGTTTATTATGTATATCTTTATTGCTTGGTTACCCAGTATTCTTGTTGATAGTGGATATTCAGAGCATCAAGCCGGTTATTTACATGGAATGCTACAGCTTTCAACTGCTGTTCCTGCGTTGGTTTTGATTCCGTTGATGGCAAAACTTAAAGATAAACGTCTACTCAGTGGTGGAATGGGAGTTTTATCTTTTGTTGGAATTGGTGGCTTGTTGTTATTTCCTCAATTTGCCGCTATTTGGATTATCATGTTTGGCTTTAGTTGTGGTGGTGGATTTATCTTGGGATTGTCATTCGTGGGAATTCGTACGCATGATGCACACCAAGCTGCTGCTCTTTCTGGAATGGCTCAATGTATGGGTTACCTTCTTGCTGCTGCAGGTCCAATTTGTTTTGGTTTATTACATCAAGCTACGGGAAGTTGGGAGCTTCCATTAATCATGTGCTTGGTTGTTTGTGTTGCTTGGGCTGGGATATCAATGTTTGCGGGCTTACCACATATCATTGATAAGAAAGGAAAAGCGCATCTTGCTTTTAAGTAACTCTTTATAAAGTAGTACATTGAATGTAAAAAAGGCACTGGGGGTATCAGTGCCTTTTGTCTTATTTAGAGAAATTAAACGCTAATTTGATTTCTACCTATTTTGCTGATGCTATTTTTAATTCAGCGGCTTTTTCTTGTTTCTTCTCAAAGCGGGAGATCCACCAATAAGCAAGAGCAGAGAATACCATTGTCATAAATACGTTGATGAAGAAGGCTTCAACTAAATCTACGCCAGTTGGGAAAGCAGATGCTGCCATACTTACCACAAAGATAGTAATCAGAACCGAAACTACACCCATACCCATTTTACGTGAACCCATACGGAAATCACGAGGAGTATCATCATGCTTCAAACGGAAAATAAAGTAAGCCACCATAATAAAGATAGGAGGTAGCATCGCAGTACCGGCCGTTAGATTAATTGCCGTATTCATCATATCTTGTACTGATTCAGAGCCAAAGCCATTCACGATTAACATCACAACTACAAAAGCAAACTGCCACCAAGCTGCGCGAACAGGAACACCGTGTTCGTTTAGTTCTGTTGTTTTTTCACCGTAAACACCTTGAGGAATTTCAGAGAAGTGAATTTTAACGGGGGCAGCAGTCCACATCATCATTGAACCAAACATAGCAATGAACAGAACGATACCAACGAAACGACCAACCAGTGATTCTGATACATTGAAGTATTGAGCCATACCAGTAAAGATTTCAACCATGCCACCTGCATAAGTTAAAGAGTCACGGGCAACAAAGACGTTTACTAATAAAGAACCTACAGCGTACATAGCGCCGATAAGCACACCTGCTGCGATGATTACTTTAATGAAGGTTTTCTGACCGCCTTTTACATCTTTCAAGTAAGCTGCTGCAGTTTCTGCACCACCAGCGGCTTGGAAAATCCAACACATGATCCCCAGTGTTGCCCAGTTGATTGTTGGTGTCATCGCTTCTAATGTTATTGGTTCTACTGGAGTGTGGTCGCCACTAAGAGCCATAAAAGCACCAATAACGTAAACAGCAAACAGAGCAAATACCCCATAAGCAACCATCTCAGAGATTTTACCTAACCATGATGCGCCTTTGGTTGAAATGTGTGTTGCTGCTGCAAATAGAACAATAGAGATAACAGATGTAACAATAGGAGAGAAAGCATATTCATAACCAAGCATTGCATAAGAGGCATAAGCAATAACGTTAGGTAATAGAGACACAAACCAGAATAGATTTACAAACCAATACAGGAAAGAGCCTAAATAGGCCATCTTGGTGCCAAGAGGTTGTTTTAACCAATCATACATGCCTGATTCAGAGTTTTTATTTGCAGATACAAATTCAGCAATGATGAATACGAATGGAATAAAATAAACTAAAGTAGCGAATAAAAAGATGGGGGCGGAGCTTAGCCCAAGTTCAATGTTGTTATTTACAATGTTACGAACGTTAAAAACTGCCGCCATTGTCATCGACAGCAAGGCAAATTTGCCTATTGTCCCTCGTAAAGAATCAGACATAGTAATGGTATCCCTATATGTTTGCGTTTGGATAATGAATTTATTATTTTAGTTAATTTGTTTAGGTAACTTTTAGTAAAATTATAGTAATTATTTTTACTAAAGGTTACTGTGAGATATGTCATTAAATAGGGATTAAGAAAAGAGTAAAACGTGACGATGATCTACGCGTATGTGATTAATATTGAATTGGATTGAAATTAAGAGAGGCTTTGCTAACCGTTTTTTTGAGAAATAAAAAATGGTGACATAGTAAAATACATAAGATTATTTAAATATCAAACCTAGATAAGCTAGATAAGCTAGATAAGCTAGATAAGCTAGATAAGCTAGATAAGCTAGGTTTGATATGTTATTTAGTTTTAGCTTATGTAGTCGTTGATATCTACATTGTCACGTTGCTCTGGTTTTAAGTATGCTTCAGCGTATTTGTTATAAAGCCCAGAGGTCAAAAATAAGTTAAACAAATCTTTATCGATATGCTTATCTTTAACCATAAAACTCATGATTTTTAGAGATTCCGTTAATGTCTTTGCTTTCTTATATGGTCGGTCATGACTGGTAAGCGCTTCAAAGATATCTGCTATAGCCATTACTCGTGCGGTGAGCGGCATTTCTTCCGCTTTTAAGCCCATAGGATAGCCAGTTCCATCGACTTTTTCATGATGGCCACCAGCAATTTGGGGAATATTTTTCATTGTTCGGGGAAATGGGAGAGCCTCTAACATGTGGATTGTTTGAATAATATGGTCATTGATAATAAATCGTTCTTCATTATTTAAAGTACCGCGTTGAATGGACAAATTATAGATTTCTCCAATGTTATTTTTGTACTCAGGTACTTGTAATATAAAACGTTTATCATGATTTATAGGGCCTGAATTAGGGATTAAATGAGATTGATTGTTTTGTAATAAAGTCACCGTTATAGGGAGCTGGGGTTCACTAAGGCTATTCAAACGGGCTTTTTCTTCCCAAGCAAGGCCTAAACTGTTGTCTAGTGTTTGCTCCCATGTTTGTTGACCAATTTTCTGTATTTGTTTTACATCTTGTTCTGATAAGAATTCATCGCCGACATTCACTCTTGCAATAAGAGCAAACTCTTCATTTAATCGTTGCCATTCTTGTTCCAATTCTTTTTGATATTCATCAGGCAGTGGGTTATTAAACGCTTGTTTCCATTGTTTGATTTCAGCATCACGTTTTAATACTTCAAATCGAGTTCTTATTTCATGTATTCGATTGTAAATAGTTTCTAGTTTTGTTGCTTTATCAACAACGTATTCTGGAGTCGTGATTTTTCCGCAATCATGTAACCATGAAGCAATTCTTAATTCTTCTCTTTGTATTTCATCTAGTTTGAAATCTTTGAATTCTGGTTCTGTAGAGTTACTGGCACTCTCGGCAAGCCATTGAGTTAGTATAGGTACTTTTTGACAATGGTTTCCTGTGTATGGTGATTTAGTATCAATCGAACTTGCCATGACTTGAATAAAAGAGTCGAGTAAATCCTTTTGATTCTGTAGCATTTTTCGTCCTTCGAGAGCTACGGAGGTATAATTCATTAATGACTCGAAGTAGCTGAATTGAGTATTACGAACGTACTCACTATTCTTCACATCAAACACTAATACCATCGCTCCTATGATTTGCTTTTCTCTAGAAAATAAAGGAAAAGTGATAGACCATATTTGCTCGCTGTTTAAACCCAATTTATTTTGTTCTTGTTCGTCGAGCTGATTAATATTCAGATTTTCAAAGGGTTCTTTCTTAATCATTATATGCTCAATGGTTTTCGCTATTTTTTTATCATCTAAAGCAAAGCTTTCTAATTTACTAATGTCTTCGCTTTGTGTGCTAGCTCGCCATGCAAACTGAGGTTCTATGTGTGTTTCTTTATCATTGATAAGGTAAAGATAAGCTGCGGAGGCTTTAGTTGCCTCTGCAGTACTGCGTCCAATCAGTTTTATTGATTCATCAAAATCATTTTCTTTTGATATTGAGTCCGTTAGATTGAAGTAATTTTCTATTGCTGATTTCATACTGGAAATCGATCGGGTTAGATTTGCTATTTCAAGTATTTTAGTCGATGTGTGATCGATAGATGAAAAGTCAAATGTAGATATTAATCGTGCTTGCTCAGTGGCTTGGCGTATTGGTTTTGATATTCTTTGTGAGATGAAATAAACACAAGGAATAGAGATAAGCAGTATCCCTAAAGACCACAAGATAGTTTGTTGACGAATGAGGTATGCGCTAGAGAGCAATTCAGAAGTCTTTACGGCAATTAGTAAATTTAATGAACGCTCTGAATTAATTGGTGCGGAAAAGATCTTTCCGTACCAATCTTCTCCTTTATGTTGATATCGTTGGATTTCTTGATCTAAATTGATTTTTTCAATGGTACTCACTATCTCTGAACTAAATAAGTCATTTAAGTTAATAACTTTACTGTCTTTGTCTTTGTTTTTGATTAAGGCAAGGTTAGGAGAATTACTGGCATAAATAATATTTTCTTCATCATAAAGCACTCTAAGTGATGACGGATGGATAGAGGTACTTTTTAATACGTGGCTAATGTTTTGCATTAAAATATCAGCACTAACCACTACATCATTAGCTGATTTCTGATGGATAGATAAGCCGAATTGTTGTAATCCAGAAAAATAGCGAGGCTTAGATAAGAGGACTTTTTCTTTAATCGATTGCTTAAACCAAGTCTCTTTTCTTGGGTCGTACTGAAGGTCGGTTAGTAGTTGTGATTTTATGAGACGAGCTTCAATATCATAGAAAAAAATAGTGGTGTCATCTGCTTTTTCAGCGGTGTGATGAAGAAAAAAATAATAGGTGTTATCTGGTGTATTTAACCTTTCCCTAAATAGAGAGTTTCCTAATATGCCAATACCAAACCAATCACCATTTGGAAAAGTGATGCGGTAGGTCGAGACATGTTTGTGTAAATCTAACAACATCGCAAATTCGTTAAAATAAGCACTGCGCTGCGCTAACGTTTTTGTGTTTATTATGTCTCTTTTGGTGAGTATAGAGATGGTTCTAAAAGCAGGCCTATATTCACTGCGCATAGAAGATCTTGTTTCTACTGATATTCGATCAAAAATGGTTGAATTCGCATTAAGTAACAGGTTATTTATACTTTTATGTGTCAGTAGTATTTGGATTGAACAAATGATGACTATCATAACGATAAACAACGTCGAAATATGAACATGTAATGGGAAGATTAATTTATCTTTTATTTTTATTATTAGAGAGTTCATATCGCACCAATTATTTTTATTATCTAGAATAAACGTAGTTTACAAATAGGAAAAAATCGATGGCGAATAACGGATAAAGCATTAATTAAAATAAAAAAACCGAGAGGATAGATACTCTCGGTTTTTTCGGTTTAGTTTTATTTAATTAAAAAACCATAAATTATTGAACGGCAGGTTTTGATTCTTCAAGACGCTGCTCTTTGCTTAATGACTGCTCATACTTGTTGTATTTCCACCAAGCGTAGCCAAGGAAGATAACAATACCACCCACGTTATAGAAGATGATTGTCATGATGTCGCCACCTGTTGGGAAGGTTGACGCAAAGAAACCAACCGTGAAGATACCAATCAGAATTGAAACTACAGTGATACCGGTAAAGCGAGATCCCATTTTAAAGTCACGCTCTAGATGGTCCAGCTTAATGCGTAAGTTTAAGTAAGCAATCATAATAAACAATGGTGGTAGCATAGAAGCTGCTGCCGTCATGTTGATGATAGTACTCATTAAATCTTGCACCGTATCAGACGCTAATGTAGGGATGAACATTAGTGGAATCACGATTAAGAATTGAATCCATGCAGCACGTACTGGTACGCCTTGCTTGTTTAGTGCTACTGTTTTTTCACCAAAAATACCTTTTGGAATTTCAGAGAAGAAGATTTTAACTGGTGTTGCTGTCCACATCAGTAATGAACCAAGCATTGCAGTAAACGATACAATACCTACAAAGCGGTTCATGATAATTTCAGATAAACCAAAGTGTCTTGCCATACCTTCAAATACTTGAACAGAGCCGCCTGTAAATTTAAGTTCTTCACGAGAGACAAAGACGTTGGCAACAATTGAACCAACAGAATAAAGCACACCGATAAAGATACCTGCAACGATGATAACTTTAACGAATGATTTGTGACCGCCTTTGATGTCGTTTACATAAACAGCAACTGATTCAGCACCGCCTGCCGCCATGAAGATCCATGTGATAACCCCTAGGAATGCCCAGTTAAATGTTGGGGTCATTGCTTCAATTGTAATCGGGTCTGCTGGTTCAATACCACCTAGAAGTGCGCCACCTGATAGAAGAATGTAAGACAAAGTGAGTAGCAACATTAGAGATGAGGTAATAGAGGTAATTGGACCTAGTAATTTCGCACCATTGTTTGATACATGAGTCGCTACCGCAAAGAGTAGGGTACTTAATACTGCCGTAGTTAATGGCGTGAATATGTACTCAAAACCTAAGAAAGCATAAGACGCATAAGCAATGATTCTTGGCAGTAAAGAGGTAAAGAAGAATAGATTAACAAACCAGTAAGTATACGCGGTTATGAATGCCCAACGGCCACCTAACGAACTTTTTACCCATGCGTAAACACCGGCTTCAGAGTTTTTATTTAGCGATACAAATTCGGCAACAATTAAACAGAATGGAACAAAATAGAACAGAGTTGCAAGGAAGAACATAGGTGCAGAAGATAGACCGATTTCAATATTATTATTGATGATATTATTGAAGCTATAAACTGCAGCAAAAGTCATAGACAGTAAGGCGAACTTGCCTATCGTGCCACGAGTTGATGTAGACATAAGGTACTCCGATGAATCACATATTGTAGGTATGATGGGAGAGATTTAGTCGCGGTTTACGATCCAATCTCTCCCTATTATTTGGCTCTGAATATATTTCCAGATGCCATTTATTATTGTTTTCTAGTACTTATTTTGATTTATTATTTATTCAGGAAGTAACCGTCTTCGATAGTGACTTTTAGAACCACTTTACGAACACGATTATCGCCATGGAATTTGTACGCTTTGCTGTTATCAAATACAGCCACTTGGCCTTCACAAAGTTGATGTATTTGACCGTTGCCATTTAGGTGTTCGCGGTCAGTTTCATCTGAATAGGCTTGCACACTTTCTAGGTTAGACTTATCAGCCACTTCAACGGTTTCACGGCCTTCTAGGTAATAGTGGATGTCGAAATAACGACGATTACCTACAAAGTTTTCGGTGTTTTTGGCAACGCCATCTTCAATCATATAAACCAAAGAATCGCCAATCGAATACATAACCCCATCTCTAAGATTGCCAATGTTTTCAATTGCTTCTACACAACGGTTCCATTTACGGCCGTCACGATATACCACTTTAAATTGCTCTAGGTTGTCTAAAATGATCATTACTTTTCTCCGCCTTCAACTGTTGTATTTGAAGTGAATGTCGTATTTGAGGTAAATGTGTGATTTGCCAATGCTTTTGGTGAGCAACCACCTTGTTGGAATGGAACCAAAGTCAGTGCGTACTGGAATTTATCCATGTAAACACGGTATGAATCTAATACTTCAGAGCCCCAAGAGTTTGAACCTAATCCCATCAGTTTGTGGTCAAGGTTTAGCGTAATGTAGCCACTCTTCTCAAGCTCAATCGTGTGCTGTGCTTCATGGATATTTTGGTTGGTGTAGAACCAAGCACTGAAGTTAATCTCTTGCTCAGGCTTAACAAATAGACCAGAGCCGTGACGATTAGCTAGTGATGCCCAACGAACGTGCTGACGGTTACCGTTATTTTGTGGGAACGGGTAGTTCTCAAACATATTAGCTACAGTTGTTTGGTATACATCAATCATGTTTGCTTGTTGGCTGTCTTGGTAGTTTTCTTCAGGACCACGACCGTAGTATTGCACTTGGTCAAACTCATTGTTGATACCAAGATCTAAACCAATCACAGGGATAACATGAGGGTAATCACCGTAACGTTCACCTGAGAGTTGAATGTTTAGTTGACCTTCTTTGCTGATTTCGTAAATGTAAGTACAACGCATACCAAAATCAAACACAGGCGGCGCAATAATGCTGGTTACCGTGAAAGTAGCTTTACCATTTGATGCATCAAGTTCGATAGAGCGAAAGTGCTCTTGCATGATTTGAAGATGCGCAGGCTCCCACAGACCTTCATGCTCTTGCTTATGGTTATCAACCATCGGCTTGAAGAAGTTTAGTTTTGGCGAGCTTGCAATTAATTCTTCGCCATTCACTAACCATGAGGTTAATTTACCGTTCACTTTTGAGAAAGTAAGCGCAAAGTTCAACCCTTTTACGACATAATCTAAACGAGATGCTGTGATATCAAGAGCAATCGCATTGCTGTTAGAGAACACTGGCAGTTGCTCTGTGTTTTCTTTTAACTGAACTTGGTAAATCGCAATGTCATGATTCGCTTCGCTATACAGAGTGCGAGAGTCTTTACGTACAGTGAAGTTAATGAAGGCTTCACGGCCGTCTAGCTCTGGCAGTGCGATTTCAATATCACGGCTTGAGTTTTCAGCTAAGCCTTCTACTTTAAGCGTGGTGCTTTGCAGTGTTTCGCCTTCAGCACGGATCTCAGCGGTAATGGTGTAGTCATCAAGGTTTGAGAACCACAGTTTGTTATCTACCGTGAAAATGCCGTTTGCTGCGTCTTTTTCTTGGATCTTAACTGGCGCGATAACTTGCTTGTACTCTTTCAGGCCAGGACCTGGAGTTTGATCTGAGTAAACTAAGCCATCCATACAGAAGTTGTAGTTGTTTGGATAATCGCCGTAATCGCCACCGTATTTTAAGAACTCAGTGCCATTTTCGTCTTTAGCAAGAATGCCGTGATCACACCATTCCCAAACATAATGACCTTGGATTGAGTCATGCTTATAGAACACATTTTGGTATTCAGTTAACCCACCAGGGCCATTACCCATTGCGTGTGCGTATTCACAAATGATGCGTGGTTTATTATGAGGATGTTCACCAAAAGCATTCATTAGTTGAGCACGAGAGTACATAGTACTAATGATATCAACCACTTCAGCATCACGGTCTTCTTCGTAATGAACTAGGCGTGTGTCATCAATCGCTTTTGCAGCATCGTACATTGATTTGATATTACAGCCGTAACCAGATTCATTACCTAAAGACCACATGATGATAGATGCGTGGTTTTTCTGTGCGTGAATGTGACGCTCAATACGTTCAACAAATACGTGTTCCCATACAGGATCATTGGTGATGCGGCTTAAATCTCCAACGTTAGCAAAGCCGTGTGTTTCTACATCGGTTTCACCCATAACAAATAAGCCGTAAACGTCACACAGTTCATAGAAACGAGGATCGTTAGGGTAGTGAGCAGTACGTACAGAGTTAATGTTGTGTTGTTTCATCAATACGATGTCTTTCTCAACACGATCCATACCCACAGCACGACCTTTTAAGTGATCGTTATCATGACGGTTTACGCCATGCAGCATTACGTATTTGTTGTTGATGTAGAACAGACCATCGCGCACTTTAATGTCGCGGAAACCAACGCGGTTTGGGATGATTTCTAGTGTTTTACCGTTTTCATCTTTTAGAGTCAGAACCAATTGGTATAGGTAAGGATTTTCTGCCGTCCAATGCGTTGGGTTTTCCATATCGATAGTAACGTTCACATCAAGAGTCGAATCAAAAGACAATGAATCGATAGAGCCCTGAGCTACGTTTGTTGCACCATCAAATAATGCGTATTCAAGTGAATAGTTAGAGATTGAGCTGTTTGTTAGGTTTTCTAATTCAGCTTTACAAGACAATGTAGCACTTTGATAGTTTTTATCAAAATCAGTGCGAATAGTAATGTCTTGAACATGAACTTGCTCTTTACCAACTAGGTAAACATCACGGAAGATACCGCCAGTCCACCACATATCTTGGTCTTCTATGTAAGTAGAATCAGCCCATTGCATTACACGAACAGAAAGCAGGTTTTCACCTTGTTGTGCAAATTCAGAGATATCAAATTCAGCAGTTAAACGGCTACCTTTACTAAAACCAACGTAGCTACCGTTTACGTACACTTCAAAGTAAGTTTCTACGCCATCAAACTTGATAATAGTTTGTTTGTCGTTCCACGTTTCACCTAGTGTGAATGTGCGTTGGTAAGCGCCTGTTGGGTTATCGCTTGGTACAAAAGGAACATCGATAGGGAAAGGAAAGCCTTCATCTGTGTATTGAAGATCGCCATGACCTTCCATTTGCCACATGTTAGGAACAGTAATACTGCCCCAATCGCTCATGTGTTGAGAGTAGAACTCGTCAGGCACAAGCAATGGGTTAATGAAGAAGTTGAAAGTCCATTGGCCACTTAATAGCTGGTAGTGGCTGCTTAATTCACGTTGGAATGTCTTTGCAGTCTGAACAGAGTCGTATGAGAAGAAATAAGCGCGTGGTGCCATGCGGTTCTCATTTAAACGGAAGAAGTTTTCCCAATTGTTCACGTGTAGCCTCCCGGTCGATGCCGATAGTTCTTATATAAGGTAAATAAGTAATAAATTAACTCTCTGGTAAAAGATATTAACTAAAGTTTTAGTAAAATAAATTGGTAAATTGTTTTACTTTTAACTTGGTCACATATTGAACTGAGCTTTGTGAGCTTGATAACGTTAATAAGAGTTGTAGAAACAATTCATTAACCTTAATTGATTAATAAATAGATAAAATAATCGTAAAGTGATGGTGTATTGCGCAGAAATAGAAAAGAGTAAAGTAAATCGTTAAAATTTAGGTGTAAAAAAAGCAGCGAGGTAAACGCTGCTTATAATCAGAAATAAAAGTATTTGGCTATTTATTTTTTAGTGGTGTCACGTAAACGTAATTTACTTGGAATGTAGACGCGGACTGGGATGACTCGTTCATCACGACGACGCTCTAGTAATAAGTTTACCCCTTGGCTCCCCATGAGTTCTGAATGAATACGAACCGTTGAAAGAGAAGGGAAAGTAAACTTAGCTGTTGGAATATCATTTACACTGATTAACGCAATATCCTCAGGGATGCGTAAGCCTTTTTCATGAATCGCACGTAAGACACCAATAGCGATTGAATCGGAGGCAATAAACCACGCATTAGGATAATCGGTTTCTAACATTTCTTTAGCTAGTTTATAACCTGATGAGCTTGAGAAACTACCGCGATACAAATCAAATTCAGACACTACGCCTTTTAGTTGCCCATATTCAGCAAAGACTTCTTCACGGATATCAGAGCAATCAATATCATCTTGACCACCAATAAAGCCAATGCGTTTATAGCCTTGATTCATAAAGTAATTAATGACTTCTTTACTGATGCGAGCCAGATCGATATCAACCGAATCAAAGTTTTGTTCGTGATCGGTATAATCAATATAAACAATGTTTTTACTGATTTTTTGAATGGCTTTTAATTGTGCTTTACTTTGACGACCAACGAGTAAAATACCATCAACCTTCGGTTTTTTTATCTCAAGGCTGCTTTCGTAGCTGTTGGTTAATGTGATATCAAACTTATCACATTGGGTTTCAATACCGTGTCGGATAGCTAAATAATAAGGGTCATTGACCTCTGTTTCTTGCTTATAATTATACAAGGCAAGGAAGTGAAGTTGTTCTTTTGCCATTTGAGGTAACGCACTGGCCAGCTTACGCGTTGAACTGGTCTTGTATTCTAATTTTTCTGCGATTTCAAAAATACGTCGTCTAGTTTCTTCTTTTACGCTTAGCGTTGGATCTTCATTTAATACACGAGATACCGTCGCCAATGAAACTCCAGCTTCGTTGGCTATTTCCTTTAACGTTGCCATTCATCCTCCAGCCATAACGTTTTTTACTCTGTTATTTCTCATAGTACTGAAAAAATTAAAAATTTGATACTCAAAGTTAGTTTTTAGTAAAACTTTTATTTTCCATTTTTATGATAATAATCCTCGCTTTAAAGCTTGCCTTTATGCGGTGTTTTATTGTGATCTTTGGTATAAAACGCCAATAGGTGCGACTGATTGATTAAATAATCGCTTTCTTTGTGCAAGAAAAAGTTCAGCTGTAGCGATTGAGTCGACTAAAGCATGATGAGCAGGATAGTCAGGTAACTGATATTGACGTCTGAGGGAGAATAAACGGAAATCTTTCTGGTGGAGATTAGTCGACAATGTATTTTGTTCTATTCTAAGAGTATCGAGCCAAATAAGGGGGGGATTAGGAAGTCGTTGTGAAAGAAAGAACTGTTCTAAAAAACGTTTTTCTATGGTTGCGCCATGAACAATTAATACATTGCTTGGTAAGTTTGCAAAGAATAATGTTATTGCTTTTTTAATACTAATGCCCATTTTTTGTTGCTCAGGCAGAATATGGTGCAAGGAGCGTGCGGTATGATCTTGCTCTGTGTCATTGTCAATGGTTAATGCTGGTTCACTGATAATGAAATGTTGAGCAGTATTTAGCTTGATTACACCATTAATGATATGAACCCAACCGATGCTAACAATATGATCGTTATCTGGGTTAAGGCCTGAAGTTTCAAAGTCCAATACGGTAAAAAGCATGTTATTGCTGTCTTCTTTTGGATTTGGATAAGGGGCTTCAATAACACGCTCTAAATAATGAGGTAATGATGAGTTTTGCTCTATAAATTTTTTCCTTTGAGCTTCTAATCGGTTTAGGGGATGGCGATTAGAGAACAGCTCTACCATATGGTTGATTATATTTTTATGCATTAGTGGCTTATTTGGCATTTTATACACCAAACTTCATTTTCATTAGTTCCTGAAAACTGGAAATAATACGGAATGCATCTTTTATATGCTGTCGCTCAAAGCTGCCAAATAAATCAGGTTGTAATTGATTATCAGTGGGCTGATTATTCTGTATTGCTTGCAATTGGTGTTGGAATCTCAAGCGGTTTACGTAGTTATAGGTCTCACTTAGATCTTGATAGGTCGCGTCATTTAACACTTCAATCTGATGTAAAAACTCCATTCGCTCGCTGGTATTTAGTGCCTTACCTTCATGTATTAATGAATAAATGCGAATGAAGTCAACGGTACAAGAAATAGCGGATTTTTTGATGTTCAATACCTTATTATTATTGCCATCTTTCTCTAATACTAAATGTTTGAATATCCCTAGTGGTGGTCGCGTTCTAAGTGCGTTACGAAGAAGTGCTACCGTTAATTGCATATTATTAGTTACAAGCTCACAGCGGCACGCATCTACGCTTTGGAATAATGATTCATCGCCATAAATAGGGCGAATTTCTAAAAATACATTCAAATTTAGTAATAAGTCATATTCAGGGTTGGTGCTCCATTTTCGATAATATTCTTGCCAAATTTGCGATTTTTGACACCATTTAGAAGTGGCAGCCATAAAACGACCTTTGCATAATGTGTATCCTAACTCTGAAAGGGCTTTACACACGTACATTGCAAAATGATTAAAATAAAGTCTATCGGATTCAGTTGCGTTATCTGCAAGTATAATTGCGTTATCTTGATCTGAGGCTAAATGCACTTCGTTACGAGCATGGGAACCCGCAACTATCCAAGTGAATTTACAAGGTGGTTGACCAAATTGTTCGATTGCTAATTCGATTAATCGATAAGTAAACGCATCATAAATCATACTGAGAACTTGGCCCATAATGGTTGGTGAGGAATTACTCTCCATAAGCCCCTGAAAAACCGCATTACGTTGTTTAGATAAATCGATTAACGTTGGAATTGAATCCGAATGACGAATCTTATCGAGTAAGAAAATAGATTGAACGCTGTCATTTTGAATTAAGTGCTGAGGCGTAATAAACCCTGAGACTTGTTTTTGATGATTTAAGACCGGTATATTTTGAATATTATGCTTCATCATTAAATGAACTGAGCTGATGACTAATTCATCCTCATAAACCGTATGGATATCTTGCGTCATAATGGAACTGATGGGGTCATGCACATTTCTGGCTTGAGCAACAACACGCTTAGTCATGTCTTTATCAGTAATCATTCCAATTAATGTTTTGTTTTCATCAACAACGAATGCGCATGAAACCCCAATAACATTACGCATTTGATGAGCAACTTCTTGAATCGTATCATTTGGAGCAACTATCGCTATTTGTGGATCTGCTATTTCGCTATTAGGGCGAAGATAATGTTGATGCGTATGTTGGTCACTGTCTTGCTTAGCATCTTGTGCTCGTAAACGAGTATTTAAACTTAAAGCAAGAGATGAGGCAACCTGAGGGTAAGCATCAACAGAGGCCATCAGTGATGCGTAATCAAAACGATAAAGAAGTGTGTTCTCTAAAGCAAAAATAGAGTAGCCAAATTCTGAGTCATTTTGTTGTAGGTTAAAACCAAAAATATCTTCTTCCCCTAATTTGGCTCGTAGTGTTCCATTAAGGTTATTCTGCTGCACAACGCCAGTTCGAATAATATAAAGATAAGTAGAATTATCATGTTCGATGGTTTCTTCAGGACCAAGTAATAAAATATCTACGGTCTGAGCTATGTCATTGAGCGCAGTGGAGGGCAATAAGTTAAAAGGGTAAATTGTCTGTAAGAAGGAAACAATATTAGGGAGGAGTTCATTATTCATATCGATTGTGCCTTCTTATGTGTTTTTATATTGAACGTTAGCCACTTAATATACTTAAATATTGTAGTTATTCATTTTGCAGTTACTGTTATGCATTAATTTGTTGATATGAAATTATTTTATGTCGATGAAATACAACCAACAGAAGAGCGACGAACTAAAATTGGAATAAATAATTTATGTTCTTTTTGTTCTTCTTCAGCATCGCGACTGGCTAACTTGAGAGATAAGTTTACCGCTTGGTTTGCCATGATTTGGATAGGGTAACGGATAGTCGTTAATCGCGGATAAATATAACGAGCAATATGGCCATCATCAAAACCAATAACAGACATGTCTTCAGGGATCCTAATGCCGTTCTCTTGCAACAATGCCATGCATCCTGCGGCCATATAATCGTTATAAGTAGCGATAGCCGTGATTGGCGTATTCTTAGCAATTAAGTTTATAACTGC
The DNA here is from genome assembly GCF_002954715.1 of Aliivibrio sifiae. GTDB lineage: Bacteria > Pseudomonadota > Gammaproteobacteria > Enterobacterales > Vibrionaceae > Aliivibrio > Aliivibrio sifiae. The sequence goes on from NZ_MSCP01000002.1 coordinate 545,820, forward strand.
TTGCTCTCCGCCTTCTTCATCGGGTTCGCCATACTCAATGTATTCTTCTTTTACGTTAATTCCATTATCTTCTAATGCTTGCAAGTATCCGGTTTTGCGGTCATGGGCATCATCAATGTCATGACTTGAGCAGATATAACCGATGTGCTGATGCCCTTGGCGGATCAAGTGCTCCGTTGCAAGGTAAGATCCTTTGTAATTATCAAGCGCAATACAGCGAGACGCAATTTCAGGAATAAAACGATTAATAAGAACCATTCCTGGAACTTCATCCGCTAATTTAATCAAAACTTCATTACTTAACCCTTTACTGTGCACCACTAATGACTCACAACGGCTATTAATTAGCAAATCAATGGCGTTTTTTTCTTTGGTTGCGTCATGATATCCATTACCAATAAGAACTTGTTTTCCTTGTTCATTAGCAACGGTATCAATAGCTTTTACCATAGAGCCAAAGAAAGGGGCAGAAACGTCATTCACGAGAACGCCAATGGTGTTTGAGGTTTTACTGACAAGTGCACGAGCATTTGAATTTGGGCGATACCCAAGCGTTTCCATGGCTTTTTTGACAGCAACAATCGCTTTCTCACTGGTGTGTGGGGCATTGTTCATTACTCGGGATGTCGTCGCAATCGATACGCCTGCTTCTTTTGCTACGTCTTTAATGGTGGCCATAGAAATCTCTTATTCTTATTTGTGCAGTAGGGAGTATTGGTTTGTTATGAAGTAACTTGTTTAATATAAAGGATTTTATCTTTAAAGAAAGCAATGTAATTAACATAGCGATAAGAAAAACAAAAAAATCCTCAGAACGGCGATTCTGAGGATTTGATTTGAGTTAGTGAGCTTAATGTGTTTTAGGTTTAAAACTTAATTGATAACGGTAAGATTTATCAGTTAACTGATATTCCTTATGGACACTCGGGCTCCATGAATCATCACCACCAACGCCCATGTGCTTATGATCAATTCGTAAATAGACCGTATCTTCTTCATACAAGTCATTGGTGTGTTTGGCTTTTGTTAATTGCTCTAAGCTGTATCGGCTGACATTAAATTGATAGTCGCCCATGATTTCAATATCACCTGCTTGTAGCCATTTAGTATGGCAACGTAACCCACTGTCTGTTGGGAAAATATACGGAGTATGCATACTTTCTAGAGTTTGAGTGTAGTGGCCAAAACGTGCGGCGGCTAAACGGTCAGGATAGTTTTCAAATGGTCCCAATCCTTTCCAAGAAATGTTCGTATTTTCATGCTTTAGTGGCAGTTCAAGCTCTAGGCCAATACGTGGCATTGGTGGTAAGTGATCTGCTAATGTCACTGAAATATCAAGTGACATTTCACCGTCATTGTAGAACGTATAATTCCAAACAGAGAGTGCTTGAACTTCATTATTATGCTGATACGCAAACGTCGAGCTGACCACGATAGAATCAGACGTGGTATTGGTGTGACACTTTATGCACTCTTGCTTCCAGTGACCTATACCGGCTTCTTCCCAACGACATACCCACGCATTTGGGTCGACGAAATCGACTTCACTCACACCAATGTCATTATCTAATGGGGCACGGAAGAAGTTATCTTTTGGTGATGCTAAAAACTGAGGCTCACCGTTGACTTGCCAATCAGTTAGAAGGCCAGTCGTACGATTCAATTGCCATTGATGCACTTCATTATGACTGGTAATAAATACGTGGTTCTCACCTTCTGTTAATAAAGGAGCAACTAGGGTGTTGGTTGCAGGGAGCATTAATCCATTTGAATTGGTGAGTGCAAATTGCTCTGTTGTCACTACATGGCCCGCTGATGCCCAAAGAGTATCATTAAGTAAAGCCACATCAATCGATAAGTGGTACTGCGCTTGTGGTTTTGTGGTGAATGTGAGGTCTAGATTCACGGTTTCTTTATCGTTCGCCTCTGTATTTAATACGTGTTCACCGGTTAACACTGCAACGCCATTTTCTAATAAACTCCATTGCAATACTTCATTATCAGTCGTACGGAAAAGATGTTCATTATGAATACGTAAAGTACATTGATTTGATGTTTGTTTTATCAATTCAATACTGATCATTCGTTGGCTATATTTTGCTTCTTCTAGCGTTGGGTGTGGTGTTCGATCCGGGAACATCAATCCATTAATGCAGAATTGACGATCATTAATGACATCACCAAAATCACCGCCGTAAGCCCAGAAGTGTTGTCCATTTTCATCGTGTTGACTGATCCCTTGATCAACCCAATCCCAAATGAAACCACCTTGAAGGCGAGGATATTCACGGAAGGCTTGCCAGTAGTCATCAAAACTACCTAGGCTATTCCCCATGGCATGTGCGTATTCACATAAGATCAATGGACGTTGTTCGTTTGGTAATGAAACCCATTTTTTAATTGGCCACTTAGGAACGGCGTCATCTTCAATCGTGGTGTCTACACGTGCGTACATTGGACAAATAATGTCAGTTGCCGTGCTATTTGCACCACCACCTTCATATTGCACTGGACGAGAGGGGTCAAATTGTTTTGACCAAGCGTACATTGCATTATGAGTGCTGCCATGGCCTGATTCATTACCTAGCGACCATAAAATAATAGAGGCGTGGTTTTTATCACGTAACACCATTTGTGTGTAACGACTCATGTAGGCGTGTGTCCATTGAGGATCGGTTGATAAGCGGTTCATTGGGATCATGCCATGAGTTTCTATATTGGCTTCATCACACACATACAAACCGTATTCGTCGCACAACTCATACCAACGAGGGTGGTTAGGGTAGTGCGCAGTACGTACGGCATTGAAGTTGTATTGTTTCATCAGACAGATATCGCGGATCATGTCTTCTTCTGTCATTACATGCCCAAGCTCTGGGTGATGTTCATGACGGTTAACACCACGGATCAATAAAGGCTGACCATTAAGCTTTAGCTGACTATCGCTGATTTCAATTTTACGAAAACCAACGTGATAGGCTTCACTTTCAATATGTTGTCCGTTTTCGTCTAATAATGAAACAACAAGGCGGTATAGATTTGGTGTTTCAGCGGTCCATTTTTTTGGTTCGCGTACTGACAGTGTTTGAAAAATAACATTATCGTACGAGCCGCGTTCATCAATGCGTCGGTTATGTGGCGAAGCGATGATAGGATCAGTAACGGCACCGTTTTTATCAAAAATCTGAGCTTGAATTTGTGATGTTACTGGTGCATTAATTGTGGTGACAATTGATAAGCTGCCATCACGATAACAGGCATCTAAATCAGGGGTGATAAATACGTCTTCAATGCACTGTTTTGGTTTTGATAATAAAGTGACATCGCGGAATATTCCACTCAGCCACCACATGTCTTGATCTTCTAAATAGCTGCCATCACTCCAACGGATCACCATTACCGATAAGGTATTGCTACCGACATGAAGGTGTTCTGTTAGGTCAAACTCCGTAGGTAAACGGCTGTCTTGGCTATAACCAATCCACACACCGTTACACCACAAATGAAAAGCAGAATTGACGCCATCAAAAATAATGCGTTGTGTTTCTGTAAGGCTTTCTTTTGTTAATGACAGTGTTGTGCGGTAGCAGCCTGTTGGATTCTCTTTTGGAACATAAGGAGGATTGACGTCAAATGGGTATTTTACATTGGCATAAATCGGCTTGTCATAACCTTGAAGTTGCCAATTTGAAGGAACTGTGATGCCGTTCCATGCAGTATCATCAAATTCAGGTTTAATAAATTCTCCATTGACGGCTTCTGGTGCCGAAAATAAGTGGAATTTCCATTGTCCGTTTAACGAAGTGCGTTGAGAACGCTGATTCTCTTGTGCATCAACAAGAGAGCGAAAGCTGGCTAATGGACTATGTGCTTTCAAGCAATGAATATTAACAGATTGTGGGTTTTCCCAATCGCGTCGTTGCAAAATGGCTGAAAATTCCATCGTGATATTCCTACGTACTGATTTAATGAGAGTGCGAAATAGGTAAAGTAAAAAAGGGAAATCGTTACCCTTCGCATTAATATGGGCACAGTGTAAATAATTTTTGGAAACGTTTACATGATGTGGGTGGCATTTTTACGTTATCTTCCTTTTTATCCTATTAATCGTGATCTTTCTCACGTTATATTTATTGATTTACCTATTTTTAATCAGTATTTATGAGGTTTATATAAGGATTTTAAATTATTGTAAACGTTTCCATAATTTGCGGTAATTCACAGAAATATTCATTTTTTTCTTTATTATAGAGGGCAATTAAAACTGCTTACGGTTCATCTCATGACGCAAAAAGAAATCATTGTATTAACGGGTACAAATAGCCAGGTGATTATTGACGCTGGCGAATGTGCAGAGATCTTGCACTGGGGTAAGCCAGTAAGTGGGGATATTGCCTCTTTCTGTTCTTCTCTTTTGCGTCCAGTTCCTTATGGGCGTTTGGATAATGATGTTGCAATGACGCTCGCGCCAGAGTTAGGCCGAGGTGTATTTAGCAGTCCGTGTCTTGAAGGACATCGTAATGGTGCTGATTGGGCGCCTGTATTTACAATGACAGAGATTAAATCGAATTCACATAGCGTGACTCTGACGAGTGAAGATGCGCTTGCTGGATTGCGAATGATAACGGAGTTGAGTTTAGATAAACAAGATGTGATGAAAACTCGTCATTCTCTTATCAATATAAAATCAACACCTTACCAAATTAATCGATTAGCAAATACCTTACCGTTACCTGCTCGAGCTGCTGAGTTAATGACGTATTACGGTCGTTGGGTCCATGAATTTCAAACGGTTCGTCAGCCATTACAACAAGGTGGATACCAACAAGAAAACCGTCGTGGGCGTACGTCTCATGAGCATTACCCGGCATTAGTTGCAGGCACTCGTCACTTTGATGAAATGCAAGGCGATGTGTATGGGTTCCATTTTGCATGGAGTGGTAATCACCGTTTGCGTGTTGATGTAAAAGCCGATGGCCGTCGTTATATGCAGGCCGAAGTGATTTATCTTCCGGGTGAAATTACCTTGCAACAAGGTGAGGAATTAACAACACCATGGCTGTATGCAAGTTACAGTGATCAAGGATTGAATAGCATGAGTCATCAATTTCACTCCCACGTCAGAGAATCAATTCTTGATAAGCAAATAATAAATACCGCACGCCCAATTCACCTTAATACGTGGGAAGGGATCTATTTTGAGCATGATCCTGACTACATTATGGAAATGGCAACGCAATCGGCTCAAATGGGAGTAGAACGTTTTATTATTGATGATGGTTGGTTCAAAGGCCGAAACGGTGATAAAGCTGCATTGGGTGACTGGTTTTTAGATGCACATAAATACCCAAATGGCTTAACACCAATTATTGATCATGTACGCGAATTAGGAATGGAGTTTGGTCTTTGGTTTGAACCTGAAATGATCAATAAAGAGTCTGACTTATATCGTCAACATCCTGATTGGTTGTTGGCGGTTGAAGGTTATGAGCAGCCAACAGGACGTAACCAATACGTTATTGATCTACAAAATGATGACGCTTTTAACTATCTTTATGAACGATTAGATCATTTCTTAACACAATATGCGATTGATTATATTAAGTGGGACATGAACCGTGAGGTGGTGCAGCCAGCTCATAATGGTCAGGCGGCAGGGCATCAACAAGTGGTGCGTTACTATCAATTGGTCGATAAGATCCGTGCGGCACACCCAAAGGTTGATATTGAGTCGTGTGCAGCAGGTGGTGGACGTATTGATTTTGAAGTGTTGAAACGTACACATCGTTTTTGGCCATCGGATAATAATGATGCGCTAGAGCGACAAAGCATTCAACGAGGAATGAGTTACTTTTTCCCACCAGAAGTGATGGGCAGTCACATTGGTTCAAGCCATTGTCACAGTACGCGCCGTCGCCACAGCATTGAGTTTAGAGGATTAACCGCGATATTCGGGCACATGGGTATTGAGCTTGATCCAGTAAAAGAGTTACAAGAGGAAAAGCAAGGGTTTGAGCGTTACATCAAGTTGCATAAAGCCTTACGCCCATTACTGCATACCGGTCGAACTTGGCGAGTGCCATCGGATGATGAAGCACACCAAATTCATGTGGTAGTGGCGAATAATCAATCTGAAGCAGTCGTGATGTTGGCGCAATTGGCAATGCCAACCAACTCGTTAAGCGGGCACTTATGTATTCCTGGTTTAGATCGTACTGCGATATATCGGGTGAGTATTTTAGATAAACCGTCTAATTATAACGAGATTGTAAATTACCAGCCATTTTGGACAGAAGACAGTTGTGAGTTGTCTGGTGAGTGGTGTGAAGACGTAGGATTAACGATGCCGATTTTAGATGCAGAAAGTGCGATTTTAATAAAATTAGAAAAATTGTAAACGCTAACAATAAAATCGTGTTAATACAGGTAAGCTCTTGTTTATATATAATATTTTATATGTGACTAAGGGTTTTTTTTTGTTTAAAAAAGAATGAGATGGAGTGGATCTGCGTTAAGATCTCATTTTTGCAATGTAATTGGAAACGTTTCCATAAAGTGGTTTTTGGTCACGGAATAATAACTAAGGAGTGGGTAGCATAGCGTCATCAATTAAGTAGGAATGAGTCTCTAGTTAAAAAGAGAACTTCCACCATCGGAAAGGAATATAAGATGTCTGAAAAAATTACTCTACAAACTAAACTTTCTTACGGTCTTGGTGCATTGGGTAAAGATTTTGCCTGTGCGCCAATTTATATATTTTTAATGTTTTATTTTACCGACGTGGCAGGCTTGTCTGCGGCGTTTGTGGGAACGATTTTTTTAGCCGCTCGTATTATCGATGCTATTACTGATCCGATGATGGGCGTTATTGTTGATAATACTCGTTCTAAATTTGGTAAATTTCGTCCTTGGATTGTGATTGGCACGCTCTTAAATGCAATCGTACTTGTCGGCCTTTTTAGTACTCACATGTTCGAAGGCACTACGTTATACATTTATGCTGCAGCGGCTTATATTCTTTGGGGTTTAACTTACACCATTATGGATATTCCTTACTGGTCAATGATCCCTGCGTTATCTAGTTCTCGTCAAGAGCGTGAAAAATTGGTGGTATGGCCTCGCTTATTTGCCAGTCTTGCATGGTTCATTACCGGTACTTATGGTCTACATATTGTGGGTGAATTAGGTAAAGGTAATCAAGGTGATGGCTTCTTCAATGTTGCGATGCTAATTGCTGTTTTATTTGTACTAAGTGCCTTCTTAATTGCTCGTAATGTAAAAGAGCCAGTAACAGAAGCAAGCGTAAAAGCAGAGAAATTCAGTTTTAAAGATGTTCTGGTTATCATTGGTAAAAATGATCAATTAAAAGCGTTGATTGGTACGATACTATCATTTCAAATCGCTAACCTATTAGTGGGTGGCTTTGCTATTTACTACTTCACTTATGCGTTAGGTAACCCTGAGTTATTTCCAGTTTATATGATGGTTGCAGGTATTGCTGAAGTGGCTGGCGTCTTTTTGTTCCCGCGCTTAGCAACACTTTTTCCTCGTAAATATTTGTGGTTAATGGCGTGTGGTTTCCCTGTAGTTTCTTGTGTGCTTCTTATTATTATGGGTGTTGTTTCTCCTGGTAATGTTCTATTAATCGGTTGTGCAGGTGCAGCTATAAAGTTTGGTGTGGGTATTGCGAATGCATTGCAAACAGTAATGCTAGCGGATGTGGTTGATTACGGTGAATACAAAACAGGTCGTCGTAGTGAGAGTGTTATCTTCTCAGTTCAAACTATGCTTGTGAAATTTGCCGGTGCAGCAGGTGGCTTTATCGTAGGTATGGGGTTATCGATTGTAGGTTACATTCCAAATGTAGCGCAATCAGCAGAAACTATTATGGGACTTCACTTTATGATGGCTGGTGTTCCAGCTGTTCTAATGACAGTGAGTGGCTTAGTGTATCAGCGTTATTACCGTTTACATGATGGCTTTAACCCTGAATTGGTTACGGGTGATGTTGAGACATCAACCGTTCAAAAAGCCGTTGAAGTGTAAATACTGAATTTAATTTAAACGCAAATCATAGGTAAAGTCGCTCACTGTTAAAGGAGCGACTTTTTTATTATTAAATTACGGTATTAAATAGAGTATTTGTAAATATTTTCAATGGTTTGATTTTCTTTTTTTAAAATCTTCTGAGTTTGGGCTAAGAACAATTCTGCCGTAGCAAGGGAGTCTATTAGGGCATTATGTGCTGCGTATCGTGGTAGTTTGTAGCGCTCTCTTACTAGATGCAACTGTTGACTTTTTTGCTCCATCATCCCGAGCTTTCTTGCTATGTTCGTTTCAATTGATAATGTATCAATCCATGCCAGTGGGAGAGGAGGCAGGGAAAACATTGAATCCATATAATGATTTAAAAAAGATTGTTCAATTGATTTTCCATGAACAATGAGTGTTCGGTTTTTTGCCGCAACCAATAAACGACACAATACCTCTTGTAATGCTTCCCCTTCCGATAACATCGCTGGCACAATATGATTAATAACCGCTGTTTCTTTTTTTACTTCTAATGAATTATTAATATAGAAATGTTGAGCTGATTGGATATCAATATTTCCTTGGTTTATTTCGATCCAGCCGATACTGAGAATTTGGTCTTCTTTTGCGTTTCTGCCTGTTGTTTCTAAATCAAACACAAGAAAAGACAGTTCTTTAATTGCAGAGTCTCCTTGCGGTAAAGGAAAATGCAATACCTCGGCTATTTCTGTCGGAATGGTTTCTTTTGCTAAATAAGTGTGTTTTTGCTTAATCAATTGTTGCCACAAAGATCGTCGTTGAAATAAAGAGATCATGTTAATAAGCCTAAATTCAATTTAGTTACTTTTTGCCAATCATCAATTAAGCGAAAGGCATCTTTAATATGTTGGCGTTCAAAGCTTCCAAAGTAATTTGGGTTTATGTTGTGATTGGGTTGTTGTCCCTTTGAAATGGCGTCAACTTGGTATGAGAATCGGAAGTTACACAGAAAGTCGTAGGCACTTAAAATGTTCTTTAGTGAACCGTCACTAATAAATCCTTGTTGATTAGCGATAAGTAATCGTTCGCGAGTGTTCGGCTCTGAGGTTTTTGCGGCCAAGCTGTAAAGGCGAGCTAAATCGACAATAATATTAATGCCATGACGTTTAATATTAAGCGTTTTTTCATTGTTGTCGTTTTTCACTAAGATTAAATTATTAAAAATTCCCAAAGGGGCTCTGTGTTGCAGTGAGTCATTAAATAACGTTGTTAGTAAATACGCATTCGCGGTACGTTCTTTTATGTCATCTTGAATTAAGTGGAGAAAAGAAGTGTTACCAGCAATAACTCTGGTGTCTAAAAAAACACTTAAATTTAATAAGAAAGCGTATTCAGGATTAGTGATCCATTTTTTATAATAAGCTTTCCATGTAGAAAGAGGTTGGCACCATTTAGGGGTTGCTGCCATGAATTTTCCTGGGCATAAACGGTAATCACTGTTGTCCATTCCTTTGGTCACTATCATGGCAAGGTGTTGAAAATATAGTTTATCTTGAGGTGTCGCATTATCGGCTAATATCAATGCACTGTCTTGATCTGATGAGATATGAACTTCATTACGAGCGTGAGATCCTGCAACTACCCACGCATAATCACAAGGTGGAGTGCCTAAACGCTCAATGGCAATATCAATTAATCGTTGATTATATGTGTCCATAATAATCGACATGATTTTACTTATTAAGTCTGCGGGGACTTTTTCTTTCACTAATTGATTAAAAATAATATGTCGTTGCGTTGTTAATGTCGCTAATTCGGCTTCATTTTTTGCTGACTTTACTTTATCGATAAAGAAAATGGCCTGTAAGCGATTATTTTTCAGTAATAAAGGCAGAGTGACTAAACCAATAATGCGCTCACTATCCATTACTGGGAGGTGTTTAATATTTGATTGCATCATGGTTATGATGGCTTGATAAACTAAAGAAGTAGAGTTTATCGTCATCGGATTTTTCGTCATGACGCAGTGTATCGGTTGATGGATATTTAGATCATTGGCGATAACGCGTTCTGTCATGTCTGCATTCGTGACAATACCCACTAAATTGTCCTTCTCTGTCACGATAACACACGAGGTTTTATGTGTGCGAATGACCTGAGCAACATGGTAAATTGCATCGTTAATATCCACTTCAACAGTATTCGTGGTTGATACGTCTTGGATATTATTTAAAAAGTGATTGTTGTCATTATTAGACCACACCGCATTAATAGCAGAGTTAATGCGTACTTCAGTTTCTGAATCAAACAAGTGTTTATATTCAGGATGGGAAGTGTGTATTTCGTTAATTACGCTGATAGGAATAAGGTAAAGCAATGAACTTTCAATGGCTTTAATTTGGTAGTTACGATTGTTTTTTAATAAGCTAAAACCAAAGACATCTTCCTCACCTAAGCGTGATCGTAATGAACCATCTTGATGGATCTGCTCGATCGCGCCAGTTCTTACCAGATACAGATATTGTTGGTGATTGTGGACAGTCGAATCAATATATTCATTTTCTGAGAGATAAATGATTCTAACTTTTGATGATATACGCTCAACGATGCTTTTAGGCAGACGCGTAAATGGATCAATGTTAGAAATAAAATCAATGACGTTTTGAATTAATGGATCTTGCATTAGATACTCACATTATGCATCAGGAAGTTGGCGTTTAATTTCATCTAACAAGCGAATAAGACTTTCTTTTTGGTAGGGATTATCCGTCCGTGGTGCGGTACTTTTACGATGAACTAAAGTAACGTCTAGATTTTTATGAATAAGCATAGGTGTTTCTTGTTCATCTGATTGCAATCCAATAATGACGGCTTCTTTGCCAATATCAAGAAAGTGTTGCTTTACTGTGGTCAGCGGCGGGTTGAAATATGCGCTGTCGTTAATGTCATCAAATCCAATCACCGATACTTGAGAAGGCACCTCAATCCCTAGCTCATTTAACGCCCTTAATACGCCTAGCGCCATTTGGTCATTCGCAACGAGTACAGCATCAAATTTAATTTGGTTGGCGACGGCATCACGGATAGCAAGGTAGCCACTGTCTGCTTGCCAATTACCAATATGCGTAGCAACAGGGTGTTGATTGGTGTTGGCAAGTACTGACAGCCAAGTTTGGTAACGGCTGTTTGATGCACTCGATTCTTGTGGCCCAGTAATGAGTAAAAAATGTTGATGTTTAGTATCAAGCAAATGCTGTGCAGCTAATTGAGCGCCTTTTTTATGATCACAACAAACATAGTGGACTTGGCTTTCTTCTGGGACATCGATAAACACAAAATGCAGGTGAGGGTATTGTTGTACTAATTGTTCCGCAGCACTGGCTGTTAGCGGCACGTTTAGAATGATACAAGTAACTTGTTGTGAAATGAGCTCATGGATTGATGTTTGAATATTATCTAACGAAGGGGCGTTTACGACAGAAAAAACCGTTCCATAGCCCATATCATGCGCCTGTAATCGAATGCCATTAGCAATTAAAGCAGCGCCATGTAATGACATTTCAAGTGTAATAAGTCCAATAACGTTAGATTTAGAGCGGCTTAGCATTTGGGCGCTTTTGTTGGGAATATAACCAAGTTGCTTGATGGCTTTATTGACTCTATTTCGTGTGTTTTCGGAAACATTTATTGAGCCATTAGTCACTCTTGATACTGTTTGTGTGGATACCCCAGCTAATTTTGCAACATCTTTAAACGTGATTGTCATTTTCTTCTCTTATGTTTCGTTATCATTGTCGAACAATACCATGTGATGTTTTTTAAAACTCGTATCTGGTTCAAATAATTGTCGTGTAAACAAAAAATATTGTTTTCGAAAACAACAAGATCAAGTGCACAGTTGGTGCGTACTACTCCCTTTTGAGATCACATTAATGGCGTTTTAAGCTGGAATCTATCCAATAAAAGAACAAAATGAATTCAAGTTTGTTTACGAAAACATTTTGGATGTAGCATGAATAAGTTAATTCATTTAACCAGTAAAAATCACAGTATTATTGTTAAAGTTGATTCGATCCCTGAGATCATTCATTGGGGTGGAAAAATTAATGAGGTTGATAGCGATCTTTTATTCGCAATAGAAAGACCGATTTCTCAAGCTCGACTTGATATTGATGTTCCTTTGTCTCTTTGTCCTGAATTGGGGCGTGGTCACTTTAATGCACCGGGTATTGAAGGGCACCGAAACGGAACGGATTGGGCTCCTGTTTTTCAAATTATAGATCAACAAATTGAAGCTCAATCAATTTGCATTACATTGAGAGATGATATCGCTCAACTTGAATTGTTGGTTGAACTGCATTTAGACCACGATTCTGATGTTGTGAAAAAACGTATTACTGTGACCAACAAAGGTGAGTCAGAGTATTACTTAGGTAAATTATCCTCAACGTTGCCTTTACCCAATCATGCAAATGAACTAATGACGTTTCATGGCCGTTGGTGTCAAGAGTTTCAAACACAGCGTCAACGTTTTGAGCATGGTGGTTTTATGCAGCAAAACCGTCGTGGTCGTACTTCGCACGAGAATTTCCCAGGCTTGTTTGTGGGTGAAAATGGATTTAGCGAACAGCAGGGTCAAGTGTGGGGCTTTCATTTAGGTTGGAGCGGGAATCATGAGCTGCGTGCTGATGTACGCAGTGATGGTCGTCGTTTTGTTCAAGCGGGTGAGTTACTGTTTTCTGGCGAATGTATTTTAGGAGCCAACGAAACGTATCAATCTCCTTGGCTTTACGGATGTTATAGCAGCAACGGATTGAATGGCATCTCTGATCGTTTCCACCATTATGTTCGTGAGCATATTATTTCGTTTCCTACTGACAAACCTCGCCCTGTGCATTTGAATACATGGGAGGGGATCTATTTTGATCATAAACCAGAATACATTATGCAGATGGCAAGTGAAGCCGCTGACATGGGCGTAGAACGATTCATTATTGATGATGGTTGGTTCATTGGGCGTCATGATGATAAAGCCGCGTTAGGTGATTGGTATTTAGATGAAGATAAATATTCAAATGGCTTAGAGCCTGTGATTGCTCACGTTAACGAAAAAGGCATGGAATTTGGATTATGGGTAGAACCAGAAATGGTCAGTAAAGAGTCAAATCTATACCGAAACCACCCAGATTGGATGTTGGGTTTAGAGAGCTACCATCAACCATCAGGCCGTTGGCAGTATGTGTTGGATCTGCAAAATACAGAGTGTTTCCAATATCTATTTGATCGCATTAATGATCTATTAACGCGCTATAACATTACTTACCTTAAATGGGATATGAACCGTGAATTGGTTCAACCAGGCCACAATGGACGTCCTGCTGTTCATGGTCAAACAAAAGCGCTTTATGCACTGGTTGATAAACTCTTGGCTCAGCACCCAAGCGTGGAAATTGAATCATGCTCATCAGGTGGTGGCCGTATTGATTTTGAAATCTTAAAACGAACACACCGTTTTTGGGCATCTGATTGTAATGATGCGTTAGAGCGCCAAACGATCCAACGTGGTATGAGTTATTTCTTTCCACCAGAAGTGATGGGGGCGCACATTGGCCCTACTGAGTGTCATTCTACTAATCGCCAACACCACATTAATATGCGTGGTGTAACAGCATTAGGTGGGCACATGGGCGTAGAGCTTGATCCTGTTAAAGAAGCAGAGGAAGAAAAAGCGGCGTTTTCTCATTACATTGCGCTTCATAAAAAATACCGTGATTTATTGCATTCTGGCCGTAGTTTTAGAATGGATGTTGCGGATAAGAACCAATACGTTTATGGCGTTCAAGGCGAAGATGAAACGATTGTTACTGTGTGTCAATTAGCGATGCCAAGTTATGCATTGCCATCACCGTTACGAATCACGTGCGTTGATGCGGATGCAAAATACGCAGTGACATTAATTGAAATGCCTAAAGCCAGCTTCCAATTAATGAAACAAGCACCTAAATGGTTAGATCAAACATTAACGCTAACAGGTAATAACCTACAAGAAATCGGTTTGATATTACCCATCCTTGATCCTGAATCTGCGCTTATTGTTTCTTTAAAGAAAATATAGCGAATAACATACTATGAGTGGCAGTAGCATCTGCCACCTGTTAATACTATGAAATAAGGAAGCCAAAAATGTCCATCACAGTATTTTTATCATTTCTTCTTTTTACTGGCTTTGTTGGGGTTTATACCTATAACAAAGTGAAAAAGACTCAAAATAATTCGCAAGACGGCTACTTCTTAGGTGGTCGAAGTTTAACGGGTGGGTTAATTGCCAGTTCGTTAATTTTAACTAATTTAAGTGCTACCAGCTTTGTTGGCATGAGTGCCCAAGCGTATACGCATAACATGAGTGTAATGGGGTGGGAAGTTGCTTCGGGCGTGACGTTAGTTATCATCGCTTTGTTGCTTGTTCCTCGTTATTTAAAGCAAGGGATCACGACGATTCCGGATTTCTTAGAAAGTCGTTATGACATGTCTGTGAAGAAATTCGTTACTTTATTGTTCTTATGCCAATACGTGATCAATATCCTGCCAACAACCTTGTATGCTGGTGCCGTTGTTTTAGGTGAAATTTTTGATATTCAAACCTTATTAGGCGTCTCTGAGTTTGCTGCAATTGCGATAATTTCAGCGACTATTGGTTTATTAGGTTTCTTTTATGCCATTTATGGGGGCCTAAAAGCGGTCGTAATTGCTGATACTATTAACGGAATTGGTTTGATCATTGGTGGCTTAATGATCCCAGTCTTTGGCTTAATTGTACTTGGTGATGGTAGCTTTATGTCTGGTTTAGATACGCTACTCACCGCGGCTCCAGAAAAACTGCAATCAGTAGGTAAACCAACTGATCCACTGCCATTCTCGACATTGTTTACTGGTCTGCTATTGGTTAATTTATATTACTGGGGTACTGATCAGTCGATTATTCAACGTGCTTTAGGCGCTAAGAATTTAAAAGAAGGTCAAAAAGGCGTGATCATGGCGGGTGCAATTAAAGTTATTTCACCTTTATTCCTGATAATTCCAGGCATCATTGCTTATCATATGTTTGGCGCTAATGCGGGTAACCCAGACACAATGTATACGCGTTTAGTTAATGAAGTCTTACCTAAACCATTGGTTGGGTTCTTTGTTGCGGTTATGTTTGGTGCGATTCTAAGTACGTTTAACGGGGTATTAAACAGTTCAACAACCTTGTTCGCATTGAATGTGTATAAACCGTTGTTTGGCCAAGATGCTACAGATGAAGAATTAGTAGGTAAGGGGCGTATTTTCGGCGTGTTCATTGCGATAATTTCTGTGTGCATCTCACCATTTATTATGTTTGCTCCTGAAGGGTTATTCCAATACTTACAAATGGTTGCTGGCTTCTTTAGTGTTCCTATTTTTACCATTGTGTTTGTTGGTTATATTTCAAAACGTGTTCCAGCTATTGCTGCAAAAGTTTCTTTGGTTGTCTTTGTAAGTTCTTATGCGGCAATGCAGTTAATTTTTAAAACACCGATTCATTTCTTACATCAATTAGCTATTTTGTTTGTGGTGTGTACGGCCTTGATGTTCTTGATTGGTATGTTTATGCCACGAGATACTGATTATGTTATGCCTATAAATGAAAGTATGGATGTAACGCCTTGGGAATTTAGATTTGAAGCGTCAGCGATTGTGCTTTATATGGTATTAGGCGCTTATGTCATGTTCTCTAATGTGGGCTTTGTCTCAGATGATCCTTTCTTTATGCAAGTCTATGGCGTGTGTGGTTTAGTGATGTTTGTCGGTATCTTTAGACGAATCTTCAAGCAACGTAATAAGGTAACACTTCAAGCTGAATAGAAAGTAATAACACCACGGTATTCCCCCTAAAATGTACTGTGTTCCTAAGCAAAAGAAGTCGTAATTAATTGCGACTTCTTTTTTTTATTTTTTCTGCAGAATCATTTGATTAACTAGGACTTTTATAAGAGTAAATTACTCAAATAAAGATAATGACAAATTTAGTGTAAACGTTTACATTTTTTGAAAGTGATCACGATATTGATCTAAATTCGCTGATAAACTTTATGAAAATTCAGTAGGAAGAGTTAATCATGAAAGTATTAGTAACAGGCGGAATGGGCTACATAGGCAGCCACACATGTATTCAAATGATTGAAGCAGGTATTGAACCTATCATTTTGGATAACTTGGGAAACAGTAAAGTCGCAGTGCTTGATCGCATTGAAGCGCTTACTCAAGTTCGTCCTGTATTTTACCAAGGTGACATTCGTGATGAAGCTTTCCTTGATGGTATTTTTGCAGAGCATACTATTTCATCGGTTATTCACTTTGCCGGTTTAAAAGCCGTGGGTGAGTCTGTCGCAAAACCTCTAGAGTATTACGATAACAACGTAAATGGTTCATTGGTGTTGGCTCGTTCAATGCGAAAAGCGAATGTGAAAAGTATTGTATTTAGCTCATCAGCAACGGTATATGGCGATCCTGCGATTGTGCCTATTACAGAGAACTCTCCAACAGGGGCAACAACCAATCCTTACGGACGCAGTAAATATATGGTTGAAGAGTGCTTCTCAGATCTGTTTGATGCTGAGAGTGATTGGAGCATTACTTTGCTTCGTTATTTCAACCCAGTAGGCGCACATCCATCTGGCACCATGGGTGAAGACCCACAAGGCATTCCAAATAATCTAATGCCATTTATTGCTCAAGTTGCTGTTGGTCGTCGTGAATCACTGTCTGTATTTGGTAATGATTACCCAACCCCAGATGGTACAGGCGTTCGTGATTATATTCATGTGATGGATTTGGCAGACGGACACATTGCTGCATTAAAATCGGTAGGTGAAAAATCAGGCCTTCATATTTATAACTTAGGCACAGGTAAAGGCTCCAGTGTTTTAGAAATGGTTGAGGCGTTTGCACAAGCATCGGGTAAACCTGTTCCTTATACGTTGTGCCCTCGTCGTGCGGGTGATATTGCTGAATGTTGGGCAAGCACCGAAAAAGCAGAAAAAGAATTAGGCTGGAAAGCGACTCGTAATGTGATGGAAATGAGTGCTGATACATGGCGTTGGCAGTCGAATAATCCAAAGGGTTATTGAGAGAGCTAAGGTTTCAGGTTTAAGGGAGGATAACTATAAGGAAGTCTCCCCTTGAATTAGCGAATTATTTTAAAGAATTGAGTATAAAAATTATGTCAAATGTTGAGTTTAACCCAGTCGATCACCCACACCGTCGCTATAACCCATTAACGGGTCAGTGGATTTTAGTCTCGCCACATCGTGCTAAACGTCCGTGGAGTGGTCAAGATGAAAAACCATCGACAGAGCAATTACTACAATACGATAAAGGCTGTTTCTTATGCCCAACCAATGACCGTATCTCTGGTGATACAAATCCAGATTACAAAGGGACTTACGTATTCAGTAATGACTTTGCCGCACTAATGACGGATTCACCTGAAGCGCCACAATCAACTAATCCACTGTTTAAAACACAAGGTGTTCGTGGATTAAGTCGAGTGATTTGCTTCTCGCCAGATCACAGTAAAACTTTACCAGAACTACCAGTAGGTCAAATTCGTAATGTGATCGACACATGGAATGATCAAATTGAAGAGCTAGGTAAAGAATACGTGTGGGTACAAGCGTTTGAAAACAAAGGCGAGACAATGGGGTGCTCCCAACCGCATCCGCATGGTCAAATTTGGGCAAATAGCTTCTTACCAAACGAAATTGAACGTAAAGAAAAACACTTAAAAGAATATTACCAAGAACACGGCTCAAATTTGTTGGTTGATTATGTTGAATCAGAATTAAAAGATGGCGAACGTACAGTAGTAGAAACAGAGCATTGGATTGCGGTTGTTCCTTACTGGGCTGCATGGCCATTTGAAACCATGCTATTACCAAAAACACACATTCGCCGCATGAGTGAATTAACGGACGAGCAACGTGATGATTTGGCGTTAGCAATCAAAAAACTCACCAGCCGTTACGATAACTTGTTCCAATGCTCATTCCCATACTCAATGGGTTGGCATTACGCGCCTTTCTTTGAAGAAGGCACAGACGTTGATCATTGGCAATTACACGCATTGTTTTATCCGCCACTGCTTCGCTCTGCATCGGTTCGTAAATTTATGGTGGGCTATGAAATGTTAGCCGAAAACCAACGTGATTTAACCGCAGAGCAAGCCGCGCAAAAACTGCGTGATGTGAGTGATGTGCATTATAAGGATTAGGGACTAGGACGCTTCGCTAAAGGATTCAGGGGTACTTGTTGTGACTATAGTGTCTAAGCAATGTAATCCTGAAACCTGAAACCTGAAACCTAAAGATAGAATTCCCTACAAAATTTGAGAACAAGATTATGACAAACCTAATTCAAAACGTAAAAGACGCATTCAACTCCGTACTTTCTTATGCTCCAACACACATTGTTCAAGCGCCGGGTCGTGTGAACTTAATTGGTGAGCACACCGATTATAACGACGGTTTCGTACTGCCTTGTGCGATTAACTACCAAACGGTAGTGGCTGCAGCAAAGCGTGATGACAATATCGTTCGTGTCGTGTCGGTTGATTATGGCAATGAAACCGACGAGTTTGATATCACTCAAGAGATCACATTCCAAGAAAACAAAATGTGGGCAAACTACATTCGTGGCGTAGTGAAATGCTTAATCGGGCGTGGTTTTGAATTTAAAGGGGCTGATATTTCAGTTTCAGGTAATGTCCCTCAAGGTGCAGGACTTAGCTCATCAGCAGCACTTGAAGTAGTTATTGGACAAACATTTAAAGAGCTATATGACCTAAATATTAGCCAAGCAGAAATTGCCCTAAATGGTCAACAAGCAGAGAATGAGTTTGTTGGTTGTAATTGCGGCATTATGGATCAAATGGTTTCAGCAGAAGGTAACGAAAATCACGCGATGTTACTGGATTGTCGCTCATTAGAAACCACAGCAGTAGCAATGCCAGAAGACATGTCAGTAGTTATTATTAACTCAAACAAAAAACGCGGTTTAGTGGATTCAGAATACAATACACGTCGTCAGCAATGCGAGGAAGCTGCGCGTATTTTTGGCGTAAAAGCTCTGCGTGATGTGTCAATTGCAGAGTTCAACGCAAAAGCACATGAATTAGATGAAATGGTCGCAAAACGTGCGCGTCACGTGATTACAGAAAATGATCGTACCGAAGAAGCTGCAAAAGTGTTAGCGTCTGGCGATATGAAACGTATGGCTGTATTAATGGCAGAATCCCATGCCTCTATGCGTGATGATTTTGAAATCACAGTTAAAGAAGTCGATGCGCTAGTTGATATCGTTAAAAACGTGATTGGTACAGAAGGTGGCGTTCGCATGACGGGCGGTGGTTTTGGTGGCTGTATCGTTGCTTTAGTGCCACCAACATTGGTTAATGAAGTAAAAGCAGCAGTTGAAGAGTTGTACGAATCGGCAACGGGTTTAAAAGAATCTATTTATGTGTGCCAAGCAAAAAACGGCGCAGGTCTGGTTGAAAGAAACTAAAGGACAAGGCAAGACATGACAGAACAATCAACCTTGTTCGAAACTATGACAAAGGAGGCGGCCAGCGATGGTCGCCTTGCTCAGTTATTCGAACTTAAAAATGAAAATGGAATGCGTGTTGTATTTATGGACATTGGTGCAACCTGGTTAAGCTGTAAAGTGCCAGTAAAAGGTAAACTACGTGAAATATTGCTTGGCCAATCAACAATGGCTGACTTTGAAAAGCAGCAAAGCTACATGGGCGTTACGGTTGGTCGATACGCCAATCGAATTGCTAATGGTAAATTTAAAATTGATGGTACTAAATATCAAGTAGATACCAACCAAGCAGGCAATGTCTTACATGGTGGGCCTGAAGGGTTTGATAAGCGTCGTTGGGTAGTACTAGAAGAAACCACTAATAGTGTTGAATTTAGTTTAGTTTCTCCAGATGGCGATCAAGGTTTTCCTGGCGAGTTAAGGGTTAACGTAAAATATCAATTAACAGATGATAATGAAGTTGTGATTAGTTATAGCGCAAAAACAACTAAACCAACGCCAATTAATTTAACTAATCATGCGTATTTTAACTTGCTTGGTGCTGACAGTGAGTATCTCGCTCTTGATCATATATTAAGCATTAATTCAGAAGAATTTGTTCCAACTACTGATGCAGGTATACCTAAAGGGCAGTGGAAAAAAGTCAAAAATACCAATTTCGATTTTACGGATCCAAAAGTTATTTCCCAAGACTTCATGCTCGATAAAGACCAAGAAAAAGCCAAGGGCTATGATCATTCGTTTGTACTTAATAAAGGCTGCTCGAAAGGTGAGTGTGCAGCAAGCTTAACGTCACCAGACAGTTTGGTTACTTTACACCTATTAACAACTAAGCCTGCGGTGCAATTATATACAGGCAATTGGCTTGCAGGAACACCGAATAGAATAGATGGCAAATATCAAGATTACTCAGGTATCGCATTAGAAACACAATTCTTACCAGATACAATTAATCACCCAGAATGGCCTCAGCCAAGTGCTATTTTATCGCCTAGTGATACTTATCATTATGAAACCTGTTATCAATTTATTGTATAAGTAGATGTACGATCTATAAGAAATCCCTAATCATTAACTGGTTAGGGATTTTTTTATTCACAAATTAATGAGGCTTTGATCATACTTAGCCATGCTTTTTTATGAAAAAGTGCCTATGCTGATTATAGTTAATAATTATAATTGATAAATTAAGCGCTAGGTATTTTATGAGTAAAGATATGTCCTTAAAGAAAAAAAGCATATTGGCATTAGGCTGCTATGTTTGTTTTTTAATCGCTATTATCGGAAGTATCACTTATTACGTTGTTCAATCACCTATTCGTTTTAATTTAGAAAATAATCTTGATGTAAGAACTCAACTTTTATCACGAGAGATAGATGACCCACTGAGTCATTCTCTTTCAACATTGCACGCCCTAGTTGGCGTTGTTGTTAGTGGCTATTCTCCCGATGTAATTCAAAATATGCTCTCTTCTGTGCTTAAAGAAAGCGATGACATCATTATTAGTGGTGGGATATGGCCTGAGCCTAATACATACATACCTTCTAAACGTTTAGCCAGTGTGTTTTTTGCACGAGATGAACAGGGAGGGATTAAGTTGATTGACGATTATAATAAACCGAGTGCATCACCCTATCAAAATGAATCTTGGTATGTATCTGTTGCCCATGAGAACAGCGAGCAACGAATTTCATGGTCTGAGGTTTATATTGATCCTTTCACTAAACAGAAAATGATCACGGCTTCTCAACCTTATTTTAATGAAGGGAGGTTTGTTGGAGTGGCAACCATAGATATCTCTCTTAAAGGGTTAATCAGTGTTATTGAATCCCAAGCTGAGAAACACAAATTAGGTATTATCATTAAGAATGCTGATATCACTATTGCAGAATATAAATTTAACGTGCAAGAAGACATGTATATAGTGAAACATACGATGGAAGATTTTAATTGGGAAATTAATGTTATTAATTCTTATCGAACGGTTTCTGATGAAATTTATGCACAGATAATTAATATTGAATTAGGTATTGTTCCTATTTTATTACTGTGTGTGATTATGGGTTATTACATCATTAATCGCAGTTTAATTAATCCGATTATCTTAATATCAGATCAGATTAATGAAACCGACTCGAATGAAAAAATAGACATTAATTATTCTTACAAAGATGAAATTGGTAATTTGATCTCCTCGTTTAACAAGAAAACAGAATTTCTTGAGATAGAGAAAATTAAAGCAGAATCATCAACTAAAGCGAAGAGTTCTTTCTTAGCTAACATGTCCCATGAGATCCGTACTCCATTAAATGGCATTATTGGTATGTCTGATATCTTGGCTGAAACAGCGTTAAATCCAGTGCAGACTGAATATTTACATACCATAGAAACCTCATCTCAAACCTTGCTCCTATTGATTAATGACATTCTTGATTTATCTAAAATAGAATCAGGTAATCTGGTATTGGTGCCACAACAATCTCATGTTGCAGAAGTTGCCTACGACACACTAACGGTTGTATTAGGAAAAGCATCAGATAAAGGGTTAGCGTTGCAGGTTGAACTTGCGCCAAATTTACCTGATATCGTGATGTTAGATGAGCATAGGCTACGCCAAGTACTGATGAATTTATTGTCTAATGCGGTTAAGTTTACTCAAAATGGCGCCGTGATTTTATCTATTAATTATGAAGAAAAAGCTGACTCACGAGGGACGTTGTTTTTCGCAGTAAAAGATACTGGTATTGGTATTAGTAAAGATAAGTTAAAACAAGTATTTGAACCGTTCACTCAAGAAGATAGCTCTATTACACGCCAATTCGGTGGAACAGGGCTAGGGCTAGCGATTTGTCGTCAGTTAGTTGAATTGTTAGGCGGTGAAATTAAATTAGATTCAGAAAAGGGATTTGGAAGTAAGTTTTACTTCACGCTTGATGTTGACGTTGTTGAATCAAATATTCCTAAACTAAAAGAGTGTAGTAGTACTAAGTGTCTGATTATTAGTAATAATAAAACCTATGCTTCGCAGTTAAATATGGAGTGTAATCAATTAGGCTTATCTCCTGTAGTTGTGCGAAATAGTGATGATATTCAAACTCAAGCTGCAAATTATGATGTGATTATATATTGCCAAGATACATTAACCTCTACGCTTAAAAACGTAGATAAAATAAATGAATTAACTCATCGACCAGGTTTGATTATTTGTCGAAAACAAGCAGATGAGAAAGCTGATTTTAAACATACTATTGATGGATTGATAATTTATCCTCTGCTTGGAAAACGATTCAGTAAAGTGATGAAACAAGCCATCATATCTGCAAAAAATAGACATAATGAGGAAGATGCCATTCCATTGAATGGAGTCTCTCCAGATGACGTTCCTGCTGAAGCAGAAAATAATAAAGTAGAAGAGAAAGCGATACTGGTTGTGGAAGATAACTTAATCAACCAAAAAGTTGCTTCATTACTACTGAAAAAAGAAGGTTTCCGTGTTGATTTAGCGAATGATGGCCAAGAAGCTGTCGAAATGATCAAAGCACAAACGACGACTTACTCATTAATTTTAATGGATTGTATGATGCCCGTGATGGATGGGTTTGCTGCAACTGAAGCGATTCGAGCGTGGGAACAAACACAAATTCAAAAGCGTTTACCAATCATAGCACTGACAGCAAGTGTTTTTGTTGAAGATATTGATAAATGTTATCAATCAGGAATGGATGATTATGTCGCTAAGCCGTTTAAAAAAGAACTCATCTTAGAGAAGCTTGAAGCTTATACATAGCTGAATTTTAAATCTAAATAATAAAGAGAAAAGGCCAAGTATATTTATATTAATGACTTGGCCTTTTTTGGATAAGACAGAGATAACGGATTAATTAGTCTTAGCTACCGAGTCGCGTTTGATCAAAGAAGCCTTAAAAATGGTCCCTTTAATTGTTGTGTTATTTTCTTTTGCTAAGGCCAGAGAGAGCTCTGCAGCTTGTTCTGCCATCGCTTGAATTGGATAATCCATGGTACTGAGTTTTGGATGAAGATATTTAGCAATCAACCCATTATCAAACCCCATTAAAGAGATCTTATTAGGCACTGCGATGTTATGTTCTTCTAATGTCGATAATGCGCCAGCAGCCATGTAGTCGTTATAGCAAACAGCAGCGGTGAAATTTATGTCTTTATTCAATAGAGTTTGCATTGCGACTGCACCACCTTCATCTGTGGGCTCGGCAGCAGAAAATAACATATCGTTTATTGATAAATTATGCTTCTTCAATGCTGTGACATAGCCAAAGTGACGTTGGTGGCTATCATCAATATCTTGACTAGAATTAATATAAGCAATGTGTTGGTGTCCATTTTCTATTAAGTACTCTGTAGCAAGTAGTGAGCCTAGCTCATTATCAAGAGAAATACAGCGTTCAGCTATTTCAGGGATATGGCGATTAATAATTACCAGTCCTTTTACTTCATTAGCAAACTGGACTAGCTCTTCATCACTTAACCCTTTTGAGTGAATAACAAGAGACTCACATCGATTGTTAATTAACAATTCAATCGCCTCTTTTTCGGTTTGGGCATCGTGATAGCCATTACCAATTAATAAATGTTTATTGTTGGCTCTTGCAATGCCATCGACCGCTTTGATTAAGGAACCAAAAAAAGGATCAGACACATCTGCAACCACGACACCAATCGTATTAGTACTTTTACTTACTAAGGCTCTTGCATTGGCATTAGGTCTATACCCTAATTTGGTCATTGCAGCATTGACGGATTCTATTGCTGCTTTACTTGCTTTAGGTGATTTATTTACCACACGAGAAACAGTGGCAACAGATACGCCAGCTTCTTTTGCTACATCTTTAATGGTTGCCATAATTGCTGTTTAAACCTTGTAGTTTGATCGAGTTAAAATTTTAGTAAATTTTTAATGGTGTTTTCTTGCTCAATTGTATTTTGTTGATAATGTAAACGTTAACATTAAGCCAAGCCTAAGGATAAAGTAAAATGGAAACAATTGCATACGGTGATTTTGCAAAATTAGATATTCGTGTTGGAAAAATTACACAGGTAAAACGTCACGATAATGCAGATAAACTTTACATCGTACAAATTGATGTGGGTGAGCAAAGTCTACAAACAGTGACGAGTTTGGTTCCTTATTACACTGAAGAAGAATTAATGGGCAAGCAAGTTGTTGTCTTATGCAATTTAGCTAAAGCGAAAATGCGTGGTGAAACGTCAGAGTGTATGTTGCTGTGTGCTGAGACTGAAGATGAATCAGAAAGTGTGCTATTAACTCCTGAGCGTTTGATGCCAGCAGGGGTTAAAATCGTCTAATGTAATATCAAGCCCAGTCATTCTTTGGGTATTCTTACCCGTTAAGTAACTTAATTGGTTATCAATTAACTACAAAAGAATAAAAGTCTAGAAATAAGCTATTTCTAGACTTACCTCGTTCAAGCTTTTATTTTTAATAGCGATCTTCTCTTATTTAGATTAAATATTATTCAATTGCTATTGATGCAGTATGAATAATCATCAATTTCTATCTTGTCAGATTTATTTATCCGTTTATTTTATATTTTTCGCTATTTAGTGCTTTAATTCACATTTTTATCTTCATGAAGTCTTTTGTTGTTAACTTATTGTTACTTAATGAGGTATGGTTTGGTTAAATTTCAAGCTGTAATCATAAATTAAAAAGGATTTTATATGCAAGGTATCGTTGATTTCCTCAATAGCATAATCTGGAGCCCAGTATTGATTTATCTCTGCTTAGGTTCCGGTCTCTTTTACTCAATTCAAACCCGTTTTGTTCAAATTCGTCATTTTAAAGAAATGTGTCGTTTACTGGTATCAAACAAAGAATCAAGCAAGGGTATAAGTTCGTTCCAAGCATTAGCCGTATCACTGTCTGGTCGTGTTGGTACTGGTAATATTGCGGGTGTTGCTGCTGCTATTGGCTTTGGTGGCCCCGGTGCGGTTTTTTGGATGTGGGTTGTTGCTTTCTTAGGTGCTGCGACGGCGTATGCTGAATCAACGTTAGCTCAGATTTATAAAGAAGAAGATGAAGGGCAGTTCCGTGGTGGTCCAGCTTATTATATCGAAAAAGCAATGGGCCAAAAATGGTACGCGTGGATTTTTGCTATTGCGACTATCTTTGCATGTGGTGTGTTACTTCCCAGTGTGCAATCAAACAGTATTGGTAATGCAGTAGAAACTGCGTTTGGTACTGGTGGCATGATTGATACTGGTATTGGGGTATTTAGTTTTGCTAAAATCTTTACTGGTGCTGTGATTTCAGTGATCCTTGGCTTCATCATCTTTGGTGGCGTTAAACGTATCGCTCATTTCACCCAAATTGTTGTGCCTTTCATGGCATTGGCATACATCATTCTTGCTTTTGTTATTATCCTATTAAACATTTCTGAAGTACCAACAATCTTTGGGATGATCATCGGTGATGCCTTCACTCCAATGGCCGGTTTTGGTGCCGCAATTGGTTGGGGTGTTAAACGTGGGGTTTATTCTAACGAAGCGGGTCAGGGGACGGGACCTCACGCTGCGGCTGCTGCGAGTGTTGAGCATCCTGCACAGCAAGGTTTGGTTCAATCGTTTTCTATTTACATCGATACTTTGTTAGTTTGTTCCGCTACCGCATTTATGATCTTAATTACAGGTACTTATAATGTTCACGGCAGTGGTGAAGAGGTATTTTTAGTACAAAATCTAGCAGCGAATGTTGGTGCAAATGGCCCGATGTTTACTCAAATGGCGATTGAGAGCACGCTACCTGGTATTGGTAAAATCTTTATTGCTTTTGCTCTATTCTTCTTTGCTTTTACTACTATTCTTGCTTACTACTATATTGCAGAAACAAACATTGCTTACATTCGTCGTACGTTTAAAGTCGATGGCATGATGTTTATACTTAAAGTCGTAATTATGTCTGCGGTATTCTACGGAACCATTAAAACGGCAAATCTTGCATGGGCGATGGGTGATGTGGGGGTTGGTTTAATGGCATGGCTGAATATTGTGGGTATTTTAATTATCTTCTTTATGTCTAAGCCTGCACTTAAAGCGCTGAAAGATTATGAAGAACAGCAAAAAAGAGGTGTGACAACCTATACTTTTGACCCCGTGAAATTAAGTATTAAAGGTGCAACATATTGGGAAGGAAAGTTAGAGAGAAATAAGAACAAATCTAGAGAGAAGTAACTATCTAGTTTAATAAATTAATTTAATAACGCCATCAATTATGATGGCGTTTTTTGTAGGGATGGATCCGTACAACTGATATAAATTTCTGGTTTAACGAACTTGATCTACTATGGAAATGTTAAAAAATATGAATGATTAGATGTGAAAATTAAGGCTTTAAATCAACACTCACTCACAAAAATAGCTTTCACATTCAATAATCTATTTATATAAAGTTTTACTCTTATATTAAATTACTTATTATATGAATATTTTAGTTCCGCGAGTTATTAAGCATCTTAAATAAATTATTTAACTTAAGGTTGATATGCATCATGAAAAACTAGTGCATATATAAATAATCGTAAGGTTAAATGTTTACAGATATAAATACGTAATTTGATATAAGGATATATTATGAAAATTACAGGTGTTAGTTTGATATCCGTCCTCAAATGGAGATTACTATCGTTCAGATATAGTTCATTTTTATTTGGTTTTTTAAAGCTTATAATCTATTTTTTGTCTGTGATCTTATGCTCATTATCTACTGCTTCTCTTTCATCAGAGATAGATCCTTATAGTGGTATTTATAGAGGAGATTCAGCTTATATTATTATTAAAAATCATAATGGCCGCTATTTTGGTAGTGCATCTTCTGGTTCAGTTGAGTTATTTATTTATGATGACGGTAAATTTAGAGCGAAGGATATCACCATTGATATAACTGGATATTTTGAAGATAAAATAGAAGGAAGGTATCAGAAAAAAATGGTTAGTTTATTTGGTGTTCATTCTGTATATGAACGAGTAGATCTTCCACAGGACGAATTCATACCTGTTTTATATGGCTCAGATAAACAAATGACAAACTTTAGTAGTTCAGATATAGATGTCTGTGACGATAGCTATCCTGCCTCGTCATTAAATAATACGACTGATAAATATGAAAATATTGATGCGCTTATTTCTAAAGTTGAAAAAGGAAGGAATGTTTATAAAAATATTGATAGTTTATTAATTTTGAAAGATGGTCAATTAGTTGTGGAACGTTACTTTAATGGATGGAATGCTGACGAGCCACATATGATTCAATCAGTAAGTAAAAGTCTAACTTCATTATTAGTTGGTTCAGCGATTAAAGAGAATAAAATAGTGGATGTAAAGCAAACACTTCCACTGTTATTACCTGATTATAAAAAATACCTTCATGATGGGAAAGAAAAAATAACATTACAGCATCTTCTTACTATGTCGGCCGGACTTTATTGGAATGAATGGGATACTTCTTACTCTAATCCTGAAAATATTCGTCATAAAGAAATATTCAGCGAAGACTCTGTCGCATTTACTCTTAAACAACCTCTTGTTGAAAATCCCGGTGATAGGTTTAATTATAGTGGTGGTTTTGTTTCTATTGTCGGTGAAGTTATTAGTCAAGCAACAAATCAATCACCGATGAGTGAGTATACTAAGGAAGGTCCACTTTCAGCGCTTTGTTTTAAGAATGCTTACTGGCTTAAGCAAAATGATAATCGTACCAATGTAGCTGGTGGTGCTTTTTTAAGACCAAGAGATATGTTGAAAATAGGACAACTTGTGCTTAACGATGGTAATTGGAATGGTAAACAACTTGTAGATAAACATTATCTCATTGAATCAACCGAGCCTCTTATTGATACAAATTTAACAGGGAAAAAATATGGCTATTTTTGGTGGAATACAACATTTTATGTAAATGGCAAAAAATATCCTGCGATTTTAGCACAAGGTTATGGTGGGCAAGATATTGTTGTTATTAAAGAATTAAATTTAGTTGTTGTTAAAACAGCGTCTAATTTTAATTTCCCTTCTCTTATTGGAAAAATTATGAGAGTGCATGTTATTCCTGAATTTGAGAACTAAAAATAATAAATGTGTCGCACTTTAATGTTTTATTTGTTCATAATTATCATGTAGTTATTAGTTTAATGATAGAGTCTTCAGATAATCTATCTGAAATAACTATTTTGAAAAGATATCCATATAAAATAAATACAGTGTTAAGAAAGACATATTCGTCAGTTTTAATGATAATAGCTTTGCTATTGTTTAGCTTATTTTCGTCATCTGGAGATATATTGGGGATATGCATAGGTTTACTTGTATTGATTATTATTGGTGGTTTTGGGTGTACCTCTTATAAAGAATATGAAGTAGAACAAAGGATCTTGGATAAAGAACATTTTATTGAAGTTTTTGAGGATGGAATCCTCTTTCACATTGAAGATCCAACAAACCACCACTATTTTGATAATGCTAGATATTCATGGGAGCAAGTATTGGCAATAGATATAAGTAATTATCGTTCTGGAACGAACTTGGTTTTTAAACTTAAAGAAAGTATGATTTTTATTTGCTTCACTAATTTATTGAATGCTAATCAACTATTTAAAGATGTAGAAGATAGACTCGGTAATGTAGAACATAAATAAGAAAAACGGCCCAAATATTAAGGCCGTTTTTTATCTTTAGTTTTTATAGAACCGCGTTAATCGTATTATCGACAATGTCTACGGATTGAGTTATTTCATGTCCTACTGCTGAGGGATACCAAACTTCGACCCAAATCTTATCAACGTGATTGGGTAGCATGACGCTAGTTTGAAATTCTGTCTCATCATTCATTGGGGTGATAATGAATTGAGAGGTGTGATCGACAACGCCATCCTTAAATTCACTATATAGAGACATAAAGCCTCGTTCACTTTGAGAGCTTGCAACAGAGAGGGTGATACTGACTTCTCGTTCTGTTGAAAAGGTAAAGCCTTCTGGTATTGATAATTCACTTGTTTTTATGCCATTTTCACCTTCAGCTGCTGGAAGTGTTGATGCTGGAGTTGTTGATCCAGACCCTGCGCCTTCATCAGAAGAAGAACCAGATGACGAGTCACTACAGGCGGCAAGAAAAGTGAGAGCTGTAATGCTTAATAAGAAATTAATATTTTTCATGGAGCCTCCTTGTTAGTCATCTGTTGACCAAGTTTTATCGCCATTTGGATTTAAATACCATGTAGGTTTCGAAATCCCCCCTGAGGTTGCCCACTCGGCAAAGTCTGGATATGCATTACTTATATCGATGTACTCTGATGGATGATTCCAAGATGATGAAATCAAGATCCCCCAAGGCAGATTACTCGTCGTACGGTAGTATTTACTGCTTGTTGAATCAGAGTCATCGTCAGCAGTACCATAGAAATCCCCAACTAAAGTACCTCTTGTTGTTGGTGGAAAATCTGAGGTGTGAATTTCTAATTCTTTACCCGGAGAGGTTGTGAAACTATCTCCATGATATGAGCCATGACCCGGACCAAAAATAAATGGGTCCCCGCCATTAAGTGGCATTAATGAGCTAACACTAGGTTCGCTTCCTTCGTTGAATGGAAGAGAAATACTGAACGTCATTTGCTCTGACTCTAATGATGCACTGCATGATGGATTTGTTCGGTGGAATTGGCACTCTCCATTAATTGGTATGTCATTAAGTAGGTTTAACGAGGCGACTACAACTAGGTCTCCGGATGGAGAAGCGATATCTTTATCTTCACCTGTAAATGGTGAAATATTTGGACGTGTTCCCCCATTTTTTTCTAATCGAGCTAATTGAAGATTAATATCTGATTCTGCAAAACCGTTAAGTTTCCAACCTAAACCATTACCATAAGATGCGCCATACGCCGTAATAGTACCGGTAAGATCAAAGCGTAGTACCTCGTCATCCTTGCTTATAATTGTGGTTCGGTAATAGGTAACGACATCATTAAGGTCGAAGTCCCCAGTTTCTGGCCAGTTATCCTCAAAAGCGGCGGTATAGTAGTTCGAATGTTGAATTGTTGTTCCTGGATCTGTAACACTGAATACATAATCTTCGACCTCACCATCACCAGCGTATCCATCACTTGGTATGTTCGGACTACTAGATAAACGAAAACGAGTTTGAACGGAGCCAATCACAGCATCACTGTCTACTCGTATTGGAATAATTTGTTGTCCGTTAATAACCGCATGATTTTTGATAATTTGCTCACCTTCATCAAAAGTCCCACTCATGTCCCAATCGGCCCACGCTTGTAGATAACCACTACCGAAAGCGTTTACTCTGATTAAAGAATCTAAGCCTTTTTCTAAGCTTGTTAATACAGTAATACCATCGTCATCGTTACCACCAACATCAAGATCGTCGCCATTAGAAGCGATACCCGGTTGGCCATCAGTATCGGCATCAATGCTGCTTCCTAAATATAAACTAGAAGAGAGTGCATGTTCGGCCCCATTACTTGCTTGTAATGTACCGTAGCTGTCAGGGGCATCACCAAAATCAGATTGGTCTGAACTCGTTACTGGTGGTATGAATTGGTCTAAGTCCCAATTACCATCAAAAGCGGAGAAGATAGGGTTTGGAAAAGGGCTTCCGCTTGTGGTGACCGTTTCAAATTGGAGTGTGACGATAGAAGTATTTTTGAAGGTAAATTTAACCGCACCTGATGTATCCGTCTCACTGTAGTTTGTCCCAGGTCCCGTGAATAATACGGATTGTCCGTCAACACTTTCTTCGGCAGTTAAACTTGCGCCCGCTGAGCCTGTTTGATAACTATAAAACCCTTCATTTTTAAACACTCTAACTTGTTCTGATTGGACAGGTTCACCATCAATGTCGTAACCAATCATGTCAAATTCAGGTACGGTATAAGGCACAGAAAATGTACCAGATAAACCATCAGTACCATCATAAAACTCAAAGGTATAAATTAGACCTGCTGAGCCTGGGGAGTTAACTTGATAGAGAAAGCCTATATCTCCTTCTGGTTGGCCTCCACCATCTTTATAGTTTGGAGTGTGGAATAGAAAAGTGGCGTCACCAAATATTTCACTGCTTACTTTGGCATCAATGGTTTTTCCATTATGAGTACCAACATTAAGGAAATGCATTACAGGACCGTTATAAGAAGGCCCAAAGCTATTGCTTAAGTTTGTTGATTCTATATGGTTTGAGAAATCTAAATCTACAGAGGTTGCATAGACGGGCGCACTCGCTAAAGTAAACGCTATAAGGGAAAAAAGCTGTTTATATTTCATAATAAGCCTCTACTTTTACTTGAATGAGGAAATGCCCTCAACACAATTAATAGATACATAAACTTGAAATTATGCGGTAAATAAAAACAACGAGAATTTTCCAATGAGTGAACTCAGCATAAGTTGTGGTAACTACTTCTTGCGAGCAGTAATTTGTTAATTCCTTTAACGTACCGTTTTCTTCAAGTAATTAGGATGAAGCAAAATACATACCATCAATATTATTATCTGGATAAATTTAGTTTTTAATAATTAAAACGATTAAATATCAATTGGTTATTTGTTTTAATTGCGATGGCATTAAGAAGGTTAATTCAGCGGGAAATAACACTTTTTTCATAATAAGAATCAAATTGCTAGATGAGAACCAATATAAAAAACTCAATATTGAACTTATTTTCTTTATTGCATTGAATCAATGAAACGCATTTAGATTATGGTTGTCATATTTGTTATTATTTTCATGAATGCATTAGGGGTTGTATATGAAACATTTGAGTGTGTTATTCTGCTGTTGGAGTGGTTTAGCTATTGCTGGATCAGAATTGGATTTATATCCTATGGATAAGTTAGATAGCTATGAAAAGCAAAATGATGATGAGGGTTGCACAAGCATTGTTTGTAATAATGTAATTAAACCTGAAAGCGTGAATATGGCAGGGGATTTTCCTAAACGATCTAAGAATGAAACACTCTCTGCGTTAGGAAGTGTTGCTTTTTTTGCTGGTGAAATTGGTTTAGCTGAGAACCTACAAGAAGAGGAGCCTGAATTAACTACGTTACCTGAGTAGGTTGATATTATCGCAATTAAATCGGTGCTCTATTTTTTTCTTCTGGTAAAATAAATGTCTATTTAATTTTGATAGTGTAAGTGAAAAAATGGGTATTCAACGTATTAATCCAAGTGAAAAATGGTCAGATGTTACCGTCTTTAATAAGATGGCTCATTTTGTTGAAGTTGCTTGTGACGAAAGTGCGGATATGCGAGGTCAAACTGAGCAAGTTTTTGCACAAGCTGAAGAAATGTTAGCAAGCGTAAACAGTGATAAATCCCGTTTAGTCTCGGTTACTATTTATGTGACTGATTTTGCTAATTTGGCTATATTTAATGAAGCGTGGATAAAGTGGCTACCAGAAGGGTGTGCACCTAGCCGAGCATGTTTAAAAGTTGAGTTAGCCGATCCTGATTATTTAGTTGAAATCGCATTTGTAGCAGCAGTTAAGTAATTAAAGATAATTAAATTAAAGTACTCGGTATTCTCTTACAGAGTACTTAATTGGATTAACTGGCTTTATATATCAATTATATATGATAAAAAGATTAATAGTATTCCGACTATTAATCTTTCCGAAATTAGAACAATAAACAACCAATTAATATTTAGGCTTTACAATCTATTGCCTTTCCTTTAGTTTAAGGACAATTATTTTTATAGAGTGTGTAAGTTATGTCTACAGACATTAAGCAACATCAAGCAGGTTTACTCACTGCAGCTAAGCATAATGCTTATGCACTCGTCTCTGTCGTCGTTGTCATTTACTGATACTGACGATTTTTTTATTCGTCAGTTAGGCTGGCGGATAAGAACCTTTCTTTAAAATCTTCTAGCCAAATTGACACTATGTTTCATTTTTATAAAGGTATGTCGTTTGAACAGAAGAGATCTTGCCGCTATCGGCTTCATGACATTTGCACTATTTCTAGGTGCAGGTAATTTAATCTATCCACCATTGATGGCTCAACAAGCTGGTGATCATTGGCTTATTGCGATTGGTGGCTTTCTACTTACTGCTGTCGGGCTACCTGCTATCACTTTGGTCGTATTAGGCCGTTTATCTTCTGCTGATAAACTGACATCATCATTACCTAAGTGGATGGATCGCTCATTTTGGTTCTTGGTTCTTACCACGTTAGGTCCTGCATTTGTATTGCCACGAGCAGTAACGGTTGCTTATGAAATGGGCATTAAACCTTTCTATTCTGGTAATGGTTTGATGGTGTTCTCTGCTTTATTCTGTGCATTAACTTTATGGTTGGCATTAAAACCGGGTAAATTAGTTGACTACATCGGTAAGGTGATGACTCCTGCACTGATTGGTATGTTAGCCGTATTAGTTGCTGCGGCACTGTTAAATCCGTTAGGCTCTCCAAGCCAAGCTATTGAGATTTATGAGCAAGCGCCAGCGGTTAATGGATTAATTCAAGGCTATATGACACTAGATGCAATTGCGGCAGTGGCGTTTGGTTGGGTAATTATTCAAACGATTCGCAGTAAAGGTATTGAGAGTAAAAAAGCCATTTCTTACTATACATTACGTATTGCTATTATTTATGCCGTGTTAATGTCGCTTTGCTATTTAGCTATGGGGTATTTAGGTTCCACCTCTTCTGAAATTGCACCGGGTGCAACCAATGGCGGTGAGATTCTAACGAGTTATGCTGAAGGTGAGTTTGGGGTGTTAGGTCAAATTCTGTTGGCTTCTATTACGTTAATGGCGTGTTTAACCACAACGATTGGGCTGACTAATGCAAATTCAGAGTATTATAAAAATACTTACGGTGTAACATTTAAAGTAAGCGCAACGATAATTATGGTACTAACAGCTATCATTTCAAATGTGGGCCTAGAAACGATTATTGAAGTGAGTTTACCTGCGATTCTTATTTTATGTCCGATTGCGATTGCATTGATCATTGCGATGATTTTAATGCCTGAAAAATCAGAAAAAGATACTCCTATGATCTCTACGAGCCACACTACGATCGTATGCATTGCTGCATTATTCGGAACAATTGATGCGTTACATATTTTAGGAAAATTACCTGAAGCAATGACTGCATTCTGTGATCAATGGTTACCGTTGTTTTCTTCTCATATGTCTTGGTTAATACCTGTATTTATCACGATTTTAGTGAATAAAGTACTTCGAAAGACCCAACTAAAGAATGTAGCGACAAGTAATTAGTTATCTGTAATTTGAAATAAGACTTATTCTTGTATATTCATAAAGAGCAGCCATAATAGCTGCTCTTTTTTGTTTTTAGGATAAGGGTTATCTGATCATGTTGCCGTTAATTTATCATTCAATTTACTCGCAATTAGATCTTCCTGATGGTCACCGTTACCCTATTCAAAAATATCAACAGCTATACCAAGCTATTCAGTCTCATTATTCTAGTGAAGCTCTTTGCTATTTCGAACCGACAGCATTAACTGTCGATGATATTAAGCAAGTACATGATGAGAGTTATATTGATGCTTTAGTATTAGGTACCTTGCCTGCAGCTAAGATGAGACGTATTGGATTTCCTTGGAGTGAATCGTTAATTCAAAGAACACTAACCTCTACCGCAGGAACCTGTTTAACCGTAGACAAAGCACTAGAATTTGGGGCTGCGGTGCATTTAAGTGGTGGTTATCATCATGCGCATTACGATTTTGGCAGTGGTTTTTGTTTAGTTAATGATTTAGTTATAGCGGCGCATCACGCATTAAAACAAGACAATATTGATAAGGTGTTAATTATTGATAGTGATGTGCATCATGGTGATGGAACTGCGACTCTTTGTGCTGATAGAGACGATATCATTACGGTCTCTTTCCATTGTGATAAAAATTTTCCTGCACGCAAGCCTACGTCTGATTATGATGTTCCATTATTGATAGGCACCCAAGATACCGAGTTCTTAGAGGCGTTTCAGCAAGTGGTTGAAATGGCGATTAATCATCATCAGCCTGACTTGATTATTTATGATGCAGGTGTGGATATTCATGTTAATGACGAGTTAGGTTATTTAGACGTATCAACAAAAGGCTTATACCAAAGAGATTACTGGATGAGCACATTAGCAAAGCAAAAGCGTACTCCTATTGCCTGTGTGGTGGGGGGAGGATATCGAAGTAATCACCAAGATTTGGTGGAGCTTCATATGCAGCTAATAAGAGCCTTTTTACATAGCCAATAATTAAAGTCTAACCGTTATATTTAGCGGCTAGTGTTTATAGCCATTCATTTATTGTGGATAAAAAATAAAGGCGTATACTCCTTTTCTTTTTTGATGTGCGAAAATGAAAAAATTAATTTTATTTGTAATTGGGATCATTATTCTCTCTAGTGCAATGTTTTTTACGTTGAATGAAACCACTCATAATCACAAAGATCTTGTTAAATCCTCTAATTATAAACAATGTTTAAATAAGTATGAAGACGTTTGTGAAGGATTGGAGTGCGGTATTATTCAGGGCTTTAGAGATATTAATAAAGAAGATTACGGTCGTAATCTTATCGATATAGCAGAAAGCATTCGTCCTATTCTTGGTTATAAAAATGGTGCAAAAATAGGTATTACTATTTTAAGTATCGCCTTCCATGAAGGAAAGTTAACTGATGAACAGAAAATGCTCGCATTAGATAAAATATCGACACTCAAATACAGAGATCATGATCTGTATGGAATGATAGACCCAACATTAAAGTACATTAGAATCGCACATGAGAGCGGAGATAAACTAAAGAGCACAAGAGGTGATTTAAATCTAGCTCTGATTATTTCTTATTTTCAAGGTTATGAGTTTGCAAGCGCAATGATTAAGTCTTTGGCTTGTGAAGTTCAAGGTGATACTCCTGAGTGGTATAAATTAAAAACGCAAGCGATGGTGAGTTTAGCTGAGAACCAATTAGCAATAAAACAACCACAAAAAGCATTGAATTTATTAAGTAATATAGAATCAAATAGTTGGGCTTACAGTGAAGAAGACTGGCGAGATTATTACATTTATAGCACAGCATTGAAGGCAGAGGCCTACCTTTATCTTAATCAATTAGATAGATCAGAAGAAAACTTAAAGTTAGCTTCATTAGCGTTAATTCAGGATAAATCTCGTTTATTGCTTGATAAACGTATTCTTATTGCTGTTGTTGAATTTAAACTCGCTTTTAAACTTCATCAATTTGATTTTATTGAGAAAAATAAAGATTACTTACTATCGATAGCGAATTCAACAAATCAAATTCGATACACAAAAATGGTGTATAAAACGATGTTTGATTACTACCTTGCTACGAATAATATCAACGCATTTTATGAGCTAAATCTTGCTTATAATATACTTACCGATGATTTCCAAAGTGCGAGTTACCAATTACTTATCTCTAATAAACTAAAGCAAAGTGAAAATAATCATTTAAATAATGATAACGAGCAATCGATGTTTTTACTTAAAATAGGCTTTGTGACGTTATTAGTAATTTCTTCATTGTTATTTTTAACAATCTTAAAGATCAAATACTTGAATATTGAGAACTATACGGACTCATTAACAGGATGTTTAAATCGTAGAAAGTTTATGATTGATTTTGAGGCTAGAACAACGAAAGAGCACGCCTTTTTGATCCTAGACATAGATAACTTTAAGCAGATAAACGATACCTACGGCCATACTCTTGGTGATGAAGTGCTAGAGAACGTGGCGAGTGTGATTATTTCAGTGATTGGTCGTGAATACCACTGTTACCGTATTGGTGGAGAAGAGTTTGTTGTTCTTTTTTATGGTTCAACTAAAGAACGAGCAATTATGTTGGCAGAAAAGATCCGCCATAATGTTGAAGACTTGAATTTGTGTCATGATATTAAAGTAACTATCAGTGGTGGGTTAAGTTATTCTTTAACTGATAAAGATACTTATAAAGCAGCAGACAGTTTACTTTATATTGCTAAGCGTACGACTAAAAATATAGTTATAAATGATTTCTAATGGTTAAAAAATGAATGGCTTGTTGAGTTGTTAAATAATACATTCAAATTTATTTTTGTGGTGAGTTTAACGCTACAAAATTCACCTTCCTATATTGCTACTTCAAAAATATCGCCACATTAAGGAATTTTATTTAATGTGGTTTACCTCTCGTTTTTATCTTTCTACTATTCTAATGTACTTTAAAACTTAAATACCTTTGATTTTATTTTTAATTTAACTATTTGAAAGTTAATGGTTTATTTTAATTATTTATTGTTGTTTTCGTGTTTATCTAAGACAAGTAGTGTATTTGTTATCGTCATCACAGTTTGATTTCTCGGGTACAAAAATCCAGTAAATGCTTTAAATGTCAACTTACTAAAAGTGTATTTAATTCATATTATTCCCTTATCAACTTAATGCAGTTTGAATTAAGTAAAAATTCTTATTAAGGGAAATACCATGATTACAACACTAGTAAACACAAAACTAATTAAATTGAATTTAGAAGCAACGACTAAAGAGGGTGTATTTTCTGAATTAGCTGAAATGCTGTTGCAAAATAATCGAATTGATAATAAAGAAAATTTTTTAGCGGGTATTTATGAGCGTGAAGCTCAGTGTGTAACTTCTGATATGGGCATTGCTTATCCTCACACTAAAAATGCAGCAGTTATCGAACCTGCTATTGCCATTGGTGTTACAAAAACAGCCATTGAATATGATGCAGATGATGAGCAACCAACGGTATTTTTTATGATAGCTTCACCGGAAAGCGGTGATCACCATATTTATGCACTACAAGCGTTATTTGAAAAATTTGGCGATGATTTAATTGCCGACATGCACAAGGCAACAACGGAACAAGAAATTCTAGACCTACTGACTAATTAATTAACTTTTAGATTTACTCACTTTTAGGATTACTTTTATGTCAACGATGACTGCAACAACTCAACCATCTGGTGATTGGAAACAAACACTGTCTAAATTAAAAGGACACTTGTTGTTCGGTACTTCTCACATGCTTCCTTTCGTGGTTGCTGGTGGGGTTTTATTAGCATTAGCGGTAATGGCAACAGGTAAAGGCGCAGTTCCAGATACTGGTATCTTAGCGGATATTTCGACTATTGCTATCAAAGGCCTTGTTCTTTTCCCTATCATTCTTGGTGGCTTCATTGGTTATTCAATTGCAGATAAACCAGCATTAGCTCCTGCATTTATTGCATCAGGTATTATGGCTGATTTGGGCGGTGGTTTCCTTGGTTGTATCGTAGCCGGTTTTATTGCTGGTGGCGTTGTTCTTCAGCTTAAGAGACTTCCTATTCCTGCTCATTTAAGTGCGTTAGGTGTTTACTTTATTTATCCTCTTGTTGGTACATTAGTATCTGCGGGTATCGTAATGTGGGGCTTAGGCGCAGCTATCTCTTCTTTCATGATTGCGATGAACGAATTCCTAGCATCAATGGCGGGTTCTTCTAAAGCGGTGCTTGGTGCGATTCTTGGTGGTATGACTGCATTTGATATGGGTGGTCCAATCAACAAAGTAGCGACATTATTTGCTCAAACACAAGTAAATACACAACCATGGTTGATGGGTGGTGTTGGTATCGCGATTTGTACTCCACCTCTAGGTATGGCTCTTGCTACTTTCATGTTCAAGAAAAAATTCTCTAAAGAAGAGCAAGAAGCGGGTAAAGCTGCTGCAATCATGGGCTCAATTGGTATCTCTGAAGGTGCAATCCCATTCGCAGCAAATGACCCAATGCGCGTTCTTCCGTCTATCGTTGCTGGTGGTATGGTTGGTTGTGTGTTTGGTTTCATGACTGATGTTTTACTTCATGCACCTTGGGGTGGGTTAATTACAGCGCCGGTATCTAGCAACATTCCAATGTATGTGGTTGGTATTGCTCTAGGTTCATTAACAACGGCATTAATTGTTGGTTTCTGGAAGCCTGTTTATGTTGAAGAAAATGATGTCGCTGTAGAAGCCCCAGTACAAGCACAAACAGTTGCCCCTGTTGCTGGTGAAGGTGAGTACGATGTTCTAGCGGTAACTTGTTGTCCTTCAGGTGTTGCACACACATTTATGGCAGCAAAAGCTTTAGAGAAAGCTGGTGTCGCAGCAGGGATTAAAATTAAAGTTGAAACTCAAGGCTCTAACGGTTTAATGAATAAATTGACTGCAAAAGATGTTGCTAATGCTAAGTTCATTATCCTTGCTCATGATATTCCAGTCAAAGAAGGTGAGCGTTTTACGAATATTCGCCAAGTTGAATGTTCAACTAAAGGCGCAATGAAGACGGCATTATCACTGATTCAAGACAACTTAAAATAACACGTTTTTCCTAATCTAATATCAAGCCTCTTAATCCCCCAAGAGGCTTTTATTATGTAAAAAAGCCCGCGACACTTATTTTTAGAAGAAGTGTCGCGGGCTTTGCTATTACAAAAATGAATATTAAATAAGGTTATTTATTATTCACTAATTTTTTCATCCGTAGTCCAAGAAAAATAAAGCTGATGCCTTCTATCAGTAATGAAACACCAACAAATGTTCCTAATAGCGATAATGAAAACTCAGGGTTATCGAGTAGAAAGAAAAAATATCCCCCGATAATGACAGAGAGTAACCCACTCAAAATAACCATACCGCTACCAGGAAGACCTTTATTCGTAATCCCAAAAATCATACGGGTTAGGCCATTAAAGATCATAACAACGATCATAATTGTTGTTATAGTCATAAGTCCTTCTAGTGGGTTAAAAAGAATGAATAAACCACCAACAATATAAAGTAGGGCACTTAGTACATACCATAGCTTTTCTTTCCAAGAATGAATGCGAAAAGTATGATAAACCTGAACTAACCCTGTGATTAATAGCAATGTACCGATGATAGTT
This sequence comes from Aliivibrio sifiae, assembly GCF_002954715.1. Lineage (GTDB taxonomy): Bacteria > Pseudomonadota > Gammaproteobacteria > Enterobacterales > Vibrionaceae > Aliivibrio > Aliivibrio sifiae. The sequence goes on from NZ_MSCP01000002.1 coordinate 586,416, forward strand.
GAAATCGTCACACCTGCCATAACAGGTAAGCTAGAAGCGCCTAATCCTGCTATTGCTGCTATCACGCCAACAGTAATAAAGTATTTCCAACTTTTTGAAATTAATGCCTGACTTGGCGTTTGATTTTCCATTTTAACCTCTGAGTTAAATGTAAGAGACCTGAATATTGTAGTCTAAAACATAAAGTTGATACTGAAGGCAAACTTAGTTTTCAAATTTTGTGATTTTGCGCACATTTTAATCCTTTCGTATAAGAAAAAAGCAGTTCTGGCGCTTTAATTCACTTCTCCTTGTTTTGCCGTATCTATACTGAAAATTAATACTTGTAGAAACGGCTTAAGAGCTTAAAATTATTATCATTTTAACGTGGTATATTCATACTGCATTTTACTTTTTGTGCATCATAAGAATATAAGGGCATACATTGTTAGAACATCATATACGTAACTTTATTGCAGAAAAATTAAGTTCCTTTGGTATAAATAGTGATCCTTATGGTTTGGAGCTTACCGCTGTATTTGTATTGGTTGTAATTGGTGTTGCTATTGTTGGTCACCTAATTACTCGTCATATTATTGTTCGAACTATTAGGAATATCCTTCATCGAGCGGATGAGCCTTTAGCGGAAGGTTTTTCAAGCTATAAAGTATTTGAAAAGCTTACACTTCTAATTCCAATTATCATTTTGGATTTATTGCTTCCTCTTGCACTTGGTCATTACACCTTACTTTCAACGATTGCTGACAAACTGTTGAGTATCTCGATCTTAGTGGTCTTCCTCTCCATGCTGTTTGCGCTGCTTGATGCACTTAATGATATGGCTATTGCTAAAGGCATTACACGTCGAATGCCAATAAAGAGCTTTGTTCAGTTGACTAAGCTATTTGCTTTCTTTGTTGGTATCGTTGTTTCCATGTCGGTACTTGCTAATGAATCTGTGGTTATTTTTCTTAGTGGCTTAGGAGTTGCAACAGGGTTTGTTATGTTGGTATTTAAAGATACCATCTTGGGATTTGTTGCAGGTATACAGCTTTCAGCAAATCGAATGATTAGCTTAAATGACTGGATTGAAATGGATTCATATAAAGCCAATGGCACTGTTGAAGAAATTTCACTTACAACAGTCAAAGTGCGAAACTTTGATAATACAGTCAGTATGCTACCTGCTTATGCTCTTGTTCAAAATGCTTTTATTAATTGGCAGGGTATGTCAGATTCTGGCGGTAGACGGATTAAACGAGCCGTTAATATTGATGTTAACTCAATTCGATTTATGACAGATGAAGAAATTGAAGGACTTAAAGATATTCGAATTCTTAGAGAATATTTATTCGAAAAATCAAAAGAGATTAAAACATTTAATGATGAATTAGACGATATTCCGCATTTGGGTAATATTAGACAAATGACGAATATGGGTATTTTTCGAGCTTATTTAGCCGCCTATTTACGAACCCATAAAGATATTCATCCGTATATGCTATTCATGGTGCGTCAATTGGAACCAACGCCTGAAGGTTTGCCATTACAAATCTATGCATTTACTAACAATACAGATTGGGTATTTTACGAAGGGGTACAAGCAGACATTTTTGATCATATATATTCTATTATGCCTCTGTTTGATTTACGCCCTTATCAAGCACTTAGTGGCCATGATGCATTAAGTATTGGAAAGTAAATCTTAGGGCATAAATAAAGGCTGTGGAAACCACGGCCTTTATTATATCTATACAATAAAAACAACAGATACAAAAAAGCCCCAGCATTTCTGCTAGGGCTTAGAATGTGGTGGAGGGATAGGGATTTGAAAACTATCCCTAACTCTTCTATCTGCATTAAGCTGATAAATTTCAATGGGTTCAATCTATATTACTTTTAAATATTTGTCCAGTTAAAAGTGACGATTGGTTAAGGTGAAATTTACGCTAGTGCTCATACTTCATTCCACTTCTGGTGTTGCTAAAGGTGGAATGGGCACCATTTTCCTCCGTATATTTGTGCAGTGACTGTTATTTTTAGGAGTTATGGTTTATTTAATATCTATCTAGTGCGGAATGATAATCGATGTCCACATAATTTTCCCATTCAGTGTCCCGTACTCAGAAAAGATGATGATTACTAGCCTGCCGTCTAAATAGAAAGACTCTCGATAATTGCACTATTCACTTGTTCTTATTTTGATAATTCAGAGGTAGGTCACAAAATTTTAAAAAAAATAGAGAGTGCGTATTATACAAATAATAGCTGTTCGGACAAGGTGGATTGTTAGTAATTGAAATTAAATTTTTAAAATAAATATTTTATTTTTACTCGAATTTAGATTGAAAAAATGAATATTTAATATTCAGTATAAATAAGTGGTTATATTAATTAATAAAACAGCACTTGTTGCAAGTTATTGTTTTTTTAATGCCTTTCATTTTGTCAATTGTTAATTTTCCTTGAAATTAATAATTTGATTCTTTCTGCTACTTGATGAAATACTTCTCTGGAAAGGTAAAGTTATATTTGTCTTTAATTTTAACTTTTAACTATTTTTCCATATTCATAATGAGGTATTCAAATGGAACAATTTATTGATTTTTTGTCTAAAGATATAGCAAGAAAATTCTCTAAGTCAAAACTTGAAGGTGGGTTTAGGTATCAGAATGAGCATATTGAATTGCTAATTGTTATACCTGAGACATACCCGCCAGCATTACTTTCAAAATTAGAGAAATTTGTATCTAATTCAAGTTCTAATGTTAAAGGTGAACTTGAACAGCATAATCTTTATCGCTGTTGTCCAGCTATTGAGCGAATAGAAATAGCTAACAGTCTTCAAAATAAAGGGCTTTTTTCGGCTATTGTATCTGAACTCTTAAAAGTGGACTTTGTTCAATACGTGTGTATTCAGCGTGTTGGTAATCCCCATTTATTAAATCATTTAACTCATAGTAAAAAGTGGAACTGGATACTGTCACGAAGTAGTACGATAGGGATCGATTCAATTTATCCATACTGTAAATCTTCTCCTGAAATGTATCGTTCGTTGTTAGTTACAATAAATGAATATTTAGAATTATGTACAACGACAAATTTTTTAGAGCAATTCAAATTAGATTTAGCTAACAGTTGTGAAAATATAAGAAAGATAAGTGTTGAAAAAAATAAAATAACAGGAATACCTGGGTTAGAAGGAATTCCAGAATTAGCAGGCATGGCAAAAGTGCGATTATCTGAAAGAAGTATTAAATATAATATGTCTGAAGAAGAGTTCTTATTTAAATTAGCTCTAAATACTTTTTATACGACAGAGGAATCATTTTTATCTTCTGAGTGATCGACTCGAAAAATAATAAATAGCTATAAACCATTACCAATGGGCTATTAGGGATAGCTACTAGGGTTATATGATTTTAGGTGGAATAATGAAGGTCATAAGCTGGATTGAGAGCCTATCCAATATTCTAAAGTAAGTCTCTATAAATAAGTTATTGGGAATTTAATTACTAATATATTGTTATATCAATAACTTAATTATTTTAAATACTAGCGAATGAAGAAAAAATGAAAGATGAATTAGATAACGAAATAAAGTCTCGGCTAATGGTTCTTTTCAATGATGAAGCATTATGTGAAGAGTGGCTAAAGAGTAGCAAAATCCAACTGGGTGGCTTAAGCCCCTTGGACGTACTTAAAACCTTTGGTGGTAAAGAATATATTCTAGATATGATCGCTAGGATCGAAACTGGGGACTTTTCATAGCTTCGTTTGCTATATACTATATAGAGGTGTAGAAAAAACATACGAAGTTACTAAAATTAAGCTAACGTTTATTAGCCTAACAAACGTTAGCTTAACTATATTCAATGAATCCATGTTGTTTTACAGCAAACTTCAAAAGAGAGTTACGCCGTTTTTGTGTATACACATTTCGGGCGTAGTACAGATTTCAAAAGAGAGTTACGCCGTTTTTGTGTATACACATTTCGGGCGCAATACAGATTTCAAAAGAGAGTTACGCCGTTTTTGTATATATACATTTCGGGCATAATACAGATTTCAAAAGAAAGTTATGCAGTTTTTGCTAATTACCAAGTTAGTATTGTAATTATGTACAATGATAAAAATAAGTTGTCTATACAGTAATTTTACAATTTCCATAAATGAATATTTAGCTAAAATTCAACCTGAACGATTAAGCCACGACAGTTAATCTTGAGTAATAGGCTGCTTTGGTATGATGCGTTGATGCTTCTTTAACTGTCTTATCTTTTCTGACAGAACTGCTTCTAATTTTTTCGACTCAGCTACTTCTACTATAGCGCTTTCAAGCTTGGCTTGTACTTTGGCTTCTGCTTGAATGATTCCATCATATTTAGTTGATAAAATAGTGAGCTGCTGGTTAACATGATCTAAATCTACCTGTAACTGAAACTCAGTTTTAATTTGTTTTTCTACTTGAGTTCGGCAATTATCCAATTGAGTTTCTAATACTATATTTTGCTTAGTAAGTGTTGACGCCTGTTCATTTAATCGGTCGGTATTTATCCTGCAACTATCAAGGTCACTAAGTAGATATTTATTCTCATTCAACACTGATTTCATAGTTTCAAGTTGTTTAATACTGTGCAGCTCTGCTGTAGATAGCTGTTCTTCTAATGCGATATTATCCTGTTCTAACTGTTCATTTAATTCTACTTGAACCTTAACGCGATCTTCCGTTATGAGAAGATTATCCTCTATTTTTATTAGTTTAGTAACCGCCTCATCAGCAATTGCTTTTGACTCAAGAAGTCGAGCGCGTGTTAGGTGTTCGTAGTGAGTATCAGTTGATGCATTGAGTTCAGTGACGAGAGCAAAAAGTAATGATGATAATTGACCTTCAATTAGTTTAAGTGACTCCTGAACCTCGATGGGGAGTGGCAATACTTTTGGATCCTCCTGCACTGTTGGTTGTACTTCAATACTAGTCTTGTCTGGTAGATTTATATACCCTTGTTCAATCAATTGTTTTAGATCTTTATATAACGTATCACATCGTCCATGTCCTATGATTTCTCTGAGTTGCCATCCCGAAATTTCAGTTCCTTTTTCAATTAATTGATTCGCTGCGTTGATAATATCATTTTGCGTATATGATTTTGGCCTAGCCATTTTTTCACCATGATTATTTTTATAGTTGTTGGAGTTTGTTTGTTAGTAATGTTTGTTAGTAACAAACATTACTAACAAACAAATAGGGGGCTTAATGCGACATAGGTAGCTATCGCTCTTTTCTGAAATTATCTTCTTTTCTCGAAGGTGATAATTTACTGATTAATTTTTGAGCCTTGACTTTCACAGGAGCAGGTAATTCCAAGAGAGTGTTCATAGCTTCGTCAAGAAAGCGCATTGCTTTATGCTGATAACCAAGATCTTTTGTATGTAACGCCATAAAAAGCTTGGTACAGAAGATCGTTAGTTTGTTCATTAATTCATCATTAAATGTGCGTAACGTTATTAGAAGCGTTTGTTTCTCAGCACGTAATTCCTGTACTTGCTTTAATAAAATGGAGTTTTTCTGCTGAGTTTCACTTTGCTCTTCTTTTAGCATCAGCAATTCTCCAACCATGATGTTGAGCTGAGTGTTTTTTTCATCAAGTCGACTCTCTGTATTAGTTACTTGATAATTTAGTTCTAATAATTGTTCTTTTTTCTTTTTAATCATTAGATTATGGAAATTGAACTCCCTCTCTGATTTCGGTAGTTTGGCTTCCTGATTCATTTTTTGACGCTGTTTAGATCTACGTTCTGATTCTGGAGCAAGTTCTGCGATTAATCCTTTTTTGCTAAAAAGGTGCTCGTTAGCATACTCAAACACCATTTTCTGAAACATCTCTCCAAAGAATTTGCGTTGCTCTACAGACAGGTCTGCGTCAACAGGAAGAGCCTTATCTTTCAAACCAACCTTTTCTATGTATTGATTAACTACGATCTTCTGGCTTCTCAATAGGTCAGATTCACCAGTAATCTTATTCTTAGCTGATAAGAAGTAATGGGTATGCGCTCCAGTGTTCTCCTGGGCATGACGCTCGTCATCATGTCCGATCACCATTTTGATCGGATAGTCAGGAAAGTGATGAGTTAAAAACGTAACGGTAAAGTCCACATACTCATGCAATGGTATAAGATCATTGCCCACTTTCCATTGGTGAGGGATCTTAAAAATGCCTTCTTGGATAAATGTGCAATTAAGGTTGGGGCGACTTTGCATTTGGTTATGTGCATCAAGATAAGTCTCCAGCATTTTGATACGCTGGTTTTTCCGCGACATTTCCATCGTTTTGAATAGGTCGATTTTGCTATAGGAGATATGCCCTAATGAGTCGAGGACCTCTTCTAGAAACTTCGCTGCTGTACCGTTACCATTTTTATATTCAGCCGTGATCGCCGTTTTTATTTTCTTACGGTACTGGCGCTGACGGGTTTGTAACTTTGTATGGTCTCGGATTAATGGAGCGGGTGCAGTAGTAAAAAGTAGCCTCTTTTTATGTTCATCGCTAAGTGAGTTTAATTGTAAAGTTTCACCATTTAGCCATACTAAGTTTGAGTCTGATAAATCTTCATTCCACTCAAATTGCTTTGTCGGTTTTGCATCTGTTGAGATGCGAAGAGAATGCATCAGAGACCGCTCACAACGCGAGCGATCTTTCTGATTGGAAGTGAAATTGTATCGGCGATGAAAGAAGCGGATCGATTTCATGCTAGCTCCCGTGAGGAGCTAGTTAGGGAGTTAAGAGGTACACCTCTTGCCCGCAGCTTGCGTGCATCTTTTGCGTAGCAAAAGTGTGACGCAAGCGCAGCGGGTTGCGTTGTCGTCACATTTATCAAATGCGCGACTTTTGAATTGTTTTCAAGCGAAAAGACACCCATCACGCATCCTCCATCATTGCTTGGATTAACTGCATTAAATGCGGCTTTTTTGTAAGTTGACTTACTAGCAATGCAGAAGATGGATCAGGTGCTGCAGGGAACGATACAGTGCGCTTGACCACAGGCATTCCAAATGCGTCTTGTAGATGCTGAGAAGCAAGTAAGGCACAATCTGGAGCATCTTCACGCAGCCATTTCCCGTAATGCATATCAACCATGTTAGTGCCAGTATGTCCCATTTGCTGGCTAATCCATTCCTTGCTAATACCAGCGGTTAAACACTGCGAAGCGAATGTGTGTCGAAGCTGACCTGAACCTCGATGTGCAATACCAGCAGTTTCTAAAAATGGATTGAAAAAAGTTTTACCAAACTGTTTAGCATTGAGAAAAGGCTGACGTGTTTTATTGTTGATAAAAATAAACGCGATAGATTCTTTCTGATATGTTTTATTGTCTCGCTGTAAAACATCAACAGTTTTTCGACGACGTTTCCCAGTAAGTAATAACTGCTTTTTCAGAATATCGACAGCGAGAGGATTAAGCTCAACAGCACGTACAGAGCCTGATGTTTTAGGTACTTTATAACTGTTCAATACACGAGCACGTCGTACATAAAGAATATTGCGTTGCCAATCTACATCATCCCATGACGTTGCAATTAACTCGCCAATCCGTAAACCCGTAAGTAAGTTGAATAAGGTGGCATTCTTACCTTGTTCGCACACGTTACTGCACTCATACATGAGTGCTATTTCTGCCTTAGTGAATGGATTTGGTTCATTGTGTGAATTCTTTAGGTTTTCGATGCCAGTCATTGGGTTACGAGCAATAATTCCGTCGAGCATCGCTCGCAAAAAAATAGCGCGAAGAATCGTTAAATGACCATTAATCGTCTTGTTGGAAAAGCGCTTGTGCCATTTCATTATTAATTGGCGAAGGTCACTATGAAGCACAGAATCGATCATTCGATGACCGAGAGATTTTCTTACGTTGCTTGTTTTGCTTGCTTCTGATCTTAGCGTTGATGGAGATACGCTAAAACGCCTTTCAGCGAGGTAATCATCTAAGTAATTATTAATTGTTTTTATAGTCATAATTTATCCATATGGCAGCTTAAATGCTGCTTCTCGATGGCAAACTACGATGTATTTAGACTTTCGTCAACGAGCTTGGTTTTCCTAAAAGTTATCTAAAATTAATGACTTATTGTGCATTTTTTGTATAATTATCACAAGTGAAAATCAAATTCTCGCATATTTATCAATTGAGTTGGATATCTAGTTATTTTGGGTGAGCCTCCGTTTTAGGGAAGAAAATAGATTTTTTATTTTGTGATGTAAGTCTCATTGGGGTGTAAGGAAGTGGCTGTTAAATTGAACGGCGTTGTTGCCTAAATTGAGTTAGTCCTTTTTCCACCGCTGCGTTCAGATCTCTTATGAGAGATCGAACGAGTATAGAAATAGGAAAGTCAAAAGCTAAAATCAAGAACTGGATCCAATATAGCTAGGATCTCTGAAAGCGTGGGCGAGGATTTCAGTACACTGATACCGCGGATTGAAACCGCCCTTATGATAAAGGGCATCTTTCCCCTAGGGTAAGAGCTACTCTTGGACTGATTTGATCAACAATGTAATTCTAAATTCTTAAACTGATGTAGTAGAACTTATGTGATTTTTATCACGATAATTAAATGAATTTTGTTATATAAAGATCGCTCAAATTAAGAGTCGTATTAGTGACGGTATCCGTGGCATACTCTTGATTACTAAGTTTATCCTGAAGGAATGGAAATGAAAAAAGTCAATTTAAAATTTAAAGAAATTAATAATGTAGAAGCTAACGCAAGTTATTCGGATGGTTGTTCTGGTGGTCGAAGCGATTGTTGTACACGAGTTTGTACTCGTAATAATGTTAAGTCAACAGATGACAGTGTAAATGCTTGGGATGAGTACTTAGAAGTAAATGCTGGTGTTCTTCAATATTAATCTACTGAACTAAGTAGGAGACGGCTAGCAAATGCTAGCCTTTTTTATGCTAAATAATAAATATAAAATTAAAGATAGTGTTGATATCTACACATTTTCAACTGATAGGGTTGATTGTACTAGAGTTCAATTCTATAAAATAAATACAAGGGAAAAATTAACTATCGAGATCGATTCTAGTTTTCTTGATGTTTTTTCCTCAATGGATGGTTCGCTTTCGCTAAAAGATATTTTATTAGAAAATAAAATTCTAGTAGATACGAAAGAAATAGAACATGTAATAGAATATTTGTTGGATAAAAATGTAATAAAAGAGATAAACTCTTCAACTTTTATTAGTGAAACAGATAAACAAAGATATTCTAGGCAGATTAACTATTTTGATGACCTTATCCCAGATAAAGAAGGGGAATTATCACAATATAACTTAATGGGAAAAAATATAGTCATTATTGGTTGTGGATCTGTTGGCGGTATGATTGCTTCTCAATTAGTTAGAGCTGGAGTGATAAATATAACTTTAATTGATCATGAAACTATTGATAGGAGTAGTCTTGTGAGACATGTCTATGCTAATGAGTATAATATAGGTTCAGACAAAGTTGTTGCATTAAGTGAACATTTGAAAAAAATAAACTCTAAAGCCAATATAACTGAAATTAAAACTAAAATAATACCAAATATTAACTTGGAAGATATAGTACCTAATTTTACAGATCTTGTTATCAATACAGCCGATGAGCCTTATATTGGACATATTAGTGTAAAATTAGGTAGGTATTTATGGCATAAGAATATTGGTTTATATGTGGCAGGAGGTTTTGATGCTCATTTGATGAGTTCTGGAGAGCTAATTTATAAAGGAAGAACCCCATGCATTGATTGTTGTTCGAACACTTTTCGTCATGCATTAAAAGATTGGAAACCTAAATATAATCATAACTCTGGTATGAAGGATACACCATCAACAACTAGAGTTGATATATTGATAGGAGGTTCTGGCGGTACGTTTGCACAGTCTTTATACAGTAGTAGCATAGCTTGTATGAATATTATTGATTTTTTATTACGTAATTTTGATGGAAATAATAAGATAAACAAAAGAGGTGAATTTCTGATTGAACGTTGTGAGCAAACATGGTTTGAGATGAAAAAGCAAAAAGGATGTAGTAACTGTGGTTGATGATATTTATAGGTTAAAGGCTTCTATAGCACTAGTTTACAACGATAATGTGTTAGATATTTTTCTATCTAATAAGCGAGAGCAATTTAAAATCACAATAGATTATGAACAAATTGTAGAACTATTATTTTCATTTGATGGTGATAAAACTGTTGGTGATATATTAGGGATTTATAAAAATATAGATAGTGATGATTTGTTCGATTTAATTTTATTTTTCTTAAAAAAGAATGTATTAATCAAAGTTGATTGTAAATATCCTGAAACATTTGTGTCAGAACAGTATAGATTAATCAATTTCTTCGAAGACTACTGTTCCTCTACAAGTGATGTAATTTCGTCGCTAAAATTGATTAGTACTAGTAAAATAATGATTGTTGGAATCGGTGCTGTGGGAACTTGGGTTTCAGAGTCACTGATAAGAACTGGATTGAAAAATATTACACTAGTAGATGATGATACGGTCGAAATTTCAAATCTACATAGGCAAGGTATGTTTTTTATCGATGATGTAGGTAAATTTAAAGTAGATGTGTTGTCAGAAAATCTATGTAATATTTCGTCTGGTGTCAAAGTAATTAAAATCAAAGATAAATTAACTCCTGATTTTTTCTCTAAATACGATGATAAATATGATTTAATTATCAACTGTGCTGATAAGCCAAGTGTAGACGAAACTACAAGAATTATAGCCAGATTTTGCATGGAGCATAAAATTCCACATATTGTAGGCGGTGGATATAATCTACATTTAACACTAATAGGACAAACGATTATTCCTAACAGGACAGCTTGTGTGATGTGTTTTGAAAAGCATTTACAGAAGATTAATAATGCTGATTTAGACGGGGTAAAGAAGTTAACTAGAAAAAATCGTAAGATAGGAAGCTTTTCTCCTTTAAGTACAATTGCAGCATCACTAGCTGCAATAGATGCGATAAAAATAGTTTCAGGTAAATACGATTATATATCGAACTCTAATTCGAGAATAGAATTTGACGTAAGAGAAAGAGATATCAATAAGCATTTCGTAGAAAAAAATGAAAATTGTGATTGGTGTGGTAATAATGGTCTTTATAATTAGGTGAGTTTATGAGTGGCAATATTGAACTGTTTGGTATTAAAACTAATAATTTAAAGAATATTAGTTTTAAATTAGCTAAAGGTGAAATAACATCTTTGATTGGTATCAGTGGTGGAGGGAAGTCATCACTAGCGTATAATACATTATATGAATTATGTAAAAATGAGTTTAAATCTATAGAAAGTGGTTATTATGAATCGCCATCTTTTGTTTTAGATTCATATAAAAATATAGTACCTTCTGTCGCTCTTAAACAAAAAAATACAAATGTAAATCCAAGATCATCTTTATATACATATTTAAATATCCCTTCGTTATTAATGCCCTTAATTGCTGACGAAAATTTTGACCATAATTATTCTCTTTTGAAAATAAACAAACCAGAAAATCAGTGTTCACTGTGTAGTGGTAGGAAATTAACGTATTATATAGATACTAGCCTAGTAATTGATGAAAATAAGACGGTTAATGAAAACCCCTTTGAACCTTGGTTAAAAAGTGGGAACAACAAAAAGTATAACCTATTGATTGCCTATTGTGATATTAATGGTATATCTACATCAATACCGTTTAAAGAACTACTAAGTTCCCATAAAGAAAAATTGTTATATGGTGTATCAGAGCAACAGCTTCCTATAACTTTTACCCATCAAGGGAAAAGACGATCTAGGAAGTTATCATATGTCGGAATTTTAAATGAGTTAAATCAGCTTTTGAAGAGCAATAAAAAATCTGAACATGATTTAGCAACTAAGTTCTCAAAACAACAAAATTGTGAATATTGTTTCGGTTCTGGTATAAACATTGAAAAATATAAAAACCTTAGAGTTCATGGACTGCCGTTTATTGATATCCTAACAAAAGATATTGGGAAAATACTGGAGTTAATAAAATCTAAAGAAACAACGAATATACCTCTAATTACTCTTTTAGAACAATTATGCCGATCAGACTTATCATATTTATCCCTTAATCGTACAATTCCTTCATTATCAGGAGGTGAGCTTCAGAAAGTTAACTTCTCAAAACTCTGTAGCTCTGAGATTACGGGAATTTTGATTGTCATTGATGAACTTTCCTCACAAGTTCATATAAGTGATCATAAAATGTTGTTTGATAGGATTAAAATAATTCAGGAAAAGGGCAACACAGTTTTGTTGGTTGAACATAATGATTATTTTATTTCAAGGTCTGATAATGTCATGACTATCGGTCCATGTGCAGGTAGAACTGGTGGTTACATAGTTGAAAATGAAAATGAAAATGAAGATGAAGATGAATGCTATATTGATTTAGGTCGTGTAGAAAAATCAATGGAGTTTTTAAAAATTGAAGGAATAAGTATTAATAATATAAAAAATATGACGTTGAAATTACCAATCAATTGTATGTCTACTATTGTTGGTAAATCTGGTTCTGGAAAATCAAGTTTAGCAAAATATATTAACGAAAATTATAATAACGTATCATATATTTCTCAGGACTTGATAAAAGGAAATGTTAGATCTACAGTTGCTTCTTTAACTGGTTTGAATAAAAAAATAACATCTAAATTTAGTCAAAAGTATAATCTAGATAGTACTTATTTCAGCTTAAGTGATTCAAGCCCTATAGCATGTGATCAGTGTGCAGGTAAGGGCGTAATAAAGATTAACAGAAGCTTTGATAGCGATATAGAAATAATTTGTCCAGAGTGTGATGGCTCACTTTTTTCCCCAGAAGCGGAAAACTACGATTTTAATGGTCATTCGATTAGATCTATTTATGCAATGACGTTAAGCGAATTGTCAAAGATAGAGATCTCTTCAATAGATAAAACATGTTCTGATGCAATAAACCTTGGTTTGGGACATCTTTCTTTAAATAGAAAAACGAAAACGCTATCTGGAGGAGAGTTGAAACGGATTAAACTACTAATTAATTTACCACAAAGGAATACTAAAAATAAAATATTGATTGTGGATGAACCAGCTTCTGGACTTGATAATAAAACAGCAAGTAATGTCATTAAATTTATTAAAAACTATGCTAATGAATATTATTCTATAGTTTTGATTGAGCATAAAAAGGTCGCATTCTTGGAATCTGATTATGTGATTGAAATAGGTCCTGGTTCTGGAGTATATGGAGGTAGAGTTGTATTTGAAGGAAGTCCCCTATTTTATTATAAAGATAGATACTTAAAATACATAGACTCTATCTAAAATATTTATATGAGCACAAGTAATAATAAATTGTGCTATTTGTATTCTCTTTGTCATTACATACACAGGGCTAATAGCTCAATACTTGAAGGAATTATCTATCAAATCATTAATACTTGAAGAAATCAGTAAACGTAAAGATGTTTACCAAAAATCCCCTGCTGATATGGTTTCCGCCTTTAATCGTGAAGTCGAAACAGAAAAAGAATATAACGGTAGGCAGTTACTAGAATTGCTGCAAAATGCAGATGATGAACAATCAAAAGATGTTCGAATTGAATTAGATACAGTAAATAATATTTTAATAATTTCTAATAAAGGAGAAAGCGAAAGCTGTACTCCTTTCAGTGCTAAGGGCATTCGATCATTGATGATCTCGAATTTGAGCACTAAAACTTCAAAGAAATATATTGGAAATAAAGGATTAGGATTTCGTTCGATTATTAATTGGAGTGAGACAATATCAATAAATAGCAAAGGGCTAAATATTGAATTTTCTAATGAAATAGTTAACCAAGTATTTGACGAGTTATTCACGCCAGAAGAACGTGCTGATATAAGAGCGGAGCAAAAATTACCAGAAAGTGTTTATCCGATACCCTTTTTATCAATTCCCAAAGTTTCAGAGAAAGCTAATGATAACTGGGTTACAAGTATAAAAATAAATTATAAACCTAGATTCCTTAAAGATATCAAACAGCAAATTAATGGTTTGAAAAATGAAATATTACTATTTTTAAATTCGATTGAAACACTCGAAATATATGTTGATGATGAACCAGTTAAATCTATTCACAAATCTAATTTGGCAAAAAAGTGGACTGTTTTTGAAAAGAATGAAAGATTACCCTCAGAGTATTGGGACAAGGAAAATGAAGAAGAATTTTATGATTTAAAAATAGCTCTTCAAGACGATTTAAGCTGTGACATTAAAGAGCTTTTTGCATACTTTCCTACAAAATTAATTATTGATCTTCCTTTTATTGTTCATGGAACATTCGAACTTAATAGTTCTCGAAATGAAATAAACAATAGCCCTAAAAATCAGTTTATTTTAGAAAAGCTAGTTGAATTAATAATATCCACAGCAAAGAAGTTAACGAAAACTAGTGTCAACTTTAAAGCACTGGAAATGCTTTCATATTCAAACCCTAATAATGTATTGTTCGAACTAGGATTTTATAATGCGATTGATGAAGCAATTGAACATTTAGATATCTTCCCATGTTTAGACGGTAGATATAGAAGAAAATCAGAAGTCTTATTCCTTAACGAGCTTTCTGTATTTGTTCAAGACGTAAAGAAGGAGTATTTGTTTAAGAATCTAATAATTCCTTCTGATGGATCAATTGATATTACAACGTTTGATGTAAAAAATAGTATTAGTACAAAGCCTTTGACAGAGTTAAGTAAAAGCATTACTTGCCTTAAAGAAAGAGCCTCATTAATTTTCATGTTTCATAATTCTTTTAAACATGAAACTAAACTAGAATTTTTAGTTGATAGTAATAGTGATGTAATTTCACTAGACGATGATGTGTACACCCCTTCAACTCAAAAGTTCTCTCTTCCTGATTATGTAAACATAAAGTTTATGCATAAAGAATTATTTGCCCAGCTAATAATTAAGTTTGGAATAGAATCAAGTGATAAAACAAGAGAGCTACAAAAACTTTTAAACGAAATCACAAACATTCAGCAATATCAGCCAGTTCCAGTAATACAGAAAATCATATCTAGCACAAACAAGTTATTAACTGATAACCCATCTACTAACGCTGAATTAATCAGAAAAATGGTTTTATCCTTATATGAAAATTATTTAAAACTGGATAAAACTCAGATACCTAGTGGTACAAAAGTTCAGTTATTGAATAAAAGTGGACTTATCTCAGAAGCAAAGGATTTATATTTATCTAATAGTTATCCATCAGGAAAACTGACTGAGTTTCTATTTGAAGGGATACTTAATGATACAAATTATCTTTCTGATTTTCACTCATTAA
The DNA here is from genome assembly GCF_002954715.1 of Aliivibrio sifiae. Classification (GTDB taxonomy): domain Bacteria; phylum Pseudomonadota; class Gammaproteobacteria; order Enterobacterales; family Vibrionaceae; genus Aliivibrio; species Aliivibrio sifiae. The sequence continues at coordinate 601,778 of NZ_MSCP01000002.1, forward strand.
GTTTTACCGATCAGGATTTAGAAAGTGTTGAACAATTTTTTCTGTGGTTAGGTGTAAATAAATACACTAAGTTTATTATGCATAAAGACATTCAAAACTATAATTATAGAGATTTTGTTTTTGAACATCGCAAAAAGCCCATAAATTATAGAGGTAACTCTCTTTCATATACTGAAATATCGAAGTTCACTGAAATTGTTGAAAAGATCACACTAGAAAAATTAGTCATTTGGTTTTGTTTAGATCCCTTAATCCAAAAGCAGTTAGATCACTACAGTAATGATGATGTCTTTAAGTATTCCAAGGTTGGTGAGTCTACTACCAGTTATTACCATATACTTAATGCAAATCCGTCCTTCATAACCTATCAAGTAAAATCAAAAGGATTGTTTAATGATTTTTTTGTTGGAAATGCAAATTGGAGTCCATTAATCAATGAACTTGATTTTGACTTTGAATATAAAGCATTTGAAAAATATGATTTAAATAGACCAAGTATTGAAAGTGCTTTGATAAAACTTGGTGCTGTTGATAAATTTGAAAAGCTATCAATTGACTCCGTTAACCGTATTGTTAATTCACTAGCTAAGAAGGCACCAGATGGTAAACAAACACAGACAATATATAAGCTTTGCATTAAACATTTTGAAAAAAATGCTACAATTTTAGATACTTCTAAAACTCTTTTGTTTGCTACCAAAGATGATAAAAAAAGGTACTTCCCTGCTAAAGAGGTTTTTTATAATGGTAATATCAGGCTGCCTAAAAAAATAACATCTACCAAAGCTATATTCAATTACCCTAGACGACAAAGCACTCCAAAAATAATCGAATTATTTGGTATTAATAATTTGAGTTCATTGGAAATAAAAATAGAAAATAAAACGATATTAAAAACGTTGAATGAAGACTTTTCAATATTTCTAGAAAATATCACTCAGTACATACTAGTATATAGAGTTCAAAATATAGAAAAAGACAAGGAAGCTAAAGATGAGCTTGCTAAGTTAAAAAATATCTCAATTAATATTTGTGACCATGTTAGATATACAATTGATAATGATACTTTTGAATTAGATAATAATGATTATGTAAGAGATGGAAAGAGCTATTTCATAAAAGTTGATAAGTATTCTTCATTGAATGATTTGCGGCACAATTTTGAATTTCAAGAATGTTTCGCTGATATTATCGGGCTAGTTTTCGATATCCAAGAAACCAAAGTATTTAGGGATATGGTAAAAGAAGATGACACTTATATCGAACAGACTATTAGGAACGATATTGGTGGAGATGAACTCGTAAGAACACGTGAATTACTGGGCATTTCGGATGAGAAACACTCTTTCTGGAAAACAATTTATACATTAATCGGTAAAGAGTATGAATTTGTAACTGATGAACACCTATTGATCAATGTGGCAGATGACTTAAAAATTAAAAGTGATATAACGGGTATTGATTACTTAAATTTAAATAGCCTTGAAAGCTGTAATAGTATAGTAAGATTGTTCCAAGAATTAAAAGTTGATATTACTCTATTTAATAAGTGTAGCCATTCATATTATAAAATTGACTTCTCTAAATTTCATAAAACAAATTTAAAACAAGCTTTTGAAAGTAACTTATATGATTTTAAGAAGAAGTTGTATTCGTGGTGTATAAATGAAAGTGAAGAGAAGAAGTTTACTAGATATATTAATAATTATGAATATAACGATGATTTTATTCAGCTAGTTTCACAAGAAAACAAATTTATTTTAATTGTCGATTACAGCCAAAACGTTCAGCAGTTCATAAGTGATAAATTTTCTTTAGGTGGTATAAAGGCGACTGAAATAGACTTCCTATCTGTGTATCAACAGAACGAAAAAATAATTAAAATTGATTGCTTAGAAGGCGATGCTGAATACTTAAGTTTGCTCTATTTCTCTCACAAGACAAAAGAGATAACAGATTATATTGATTCTAATACGGCTAAGGAACAAGAAGCTAAGGGCGAACGAGAAAATAGTGCTAAAAAGAATGATAAGCCAATTAAAAAGGCTAATGAGGCTACACTAGGGAAACCAAAGCCTGCAAGTAGCGCTCGTTTTAAAGGCAAGAAACCATATAAACATTCTTCATCAAGTGATAATCGTAAAAAAGAAATTGGCAATGACTCGGAAGAAGACGTTTATGCATATTTAGTTAATGAGTATGGTAAAAACAAGGTTACTTGGATTTCGAAAGATGATGATGGTTATGGTTGCGACATTAAATATATAAATAAAGATGGTGTTACTAAATATGTAGAAGTTAAAACACTTTCTGGAAGTAAATTTCATATATCTAAAAATGAGATAGAGTTCTATAAAGAAAATATAGAACATTATGAAATATTTCTTGTTGGTGATAAAATAAATATAATAAAAAATATAGATTTTGACGATAAAGAAAAGTTCCGTGTTGATGGGAAAGAGTTTATCGTAACTTATAACATTCTTTAACTTTAAAGCTAATTAGGTAACTCCAATCGTAAAGCCTCATCAGGGGCTTTAATTACAACAGTATTATTTTCTTTCAGGTGATGGGATTAGAACTCGAGCTATAGCTAACCAGAAGGTGAATGAACTATGGCTTATGGAGTGACCAAAGATAGCTTTGCTTACAATCAATAGCACCTTATTTGAAACCATTGAGTTTAGAATTATGAATCTCGGGAAAAGTAACAAGATTTATTATTTCAGATAATTTAGCCATTGAATACTTTTTACCATAGCGACCAAATGTCATGCTTTGATGTGTATGCCCAACAAGTTGTGCTACTAGTGATTCTTCAACCCCTTTTTGCTTCAGTTCATCAATGAATGTATGTCTAAAGCCATAAGCAGTAGGGCGAGCCTTTGCAGGCATACCTATTGCCGTCTGTAAGCGTCCAAATTGCTGACAGTAACGTTTTGAGCAGTCTTGCCATTTTCCATCAGGCTTATAATTAAAGAGCTGAATACAACGCGCAGCCTTACGATTAGCTACATAATCTAGAAATCCTTTTCCTATTAAGTGAGGGTGAATAGGTATATAACGTAAACTACTTGCTGTTTTAATGTGTTGACCCTCACCATCTTCAGAAACGACAAAACATTCGATACCATCTTTATTACAAATATCAGCTACACGTAACTGACAGGCTTCTGCTGGACGTAACCCGTGATAAAGCATAATTGCAGTAACCCATTTAAACTCGTCAGGCTTAGCTTGAAAAGCGGCGGAGCGGTATAGTTTCAGCAAATCCTTAATAGACCATCGTTCACGCTCTTCATCTTGAGTTTTCTTCTTTGTTTGTTCTTTAACCGCAATCTCTTGAAATGGGTTTTCTGCGATGTAGTTCATTTGCTTACACCATTTGAAGAATTGACGACATGAGGCTAAATAATCTTTGTTAGTTTTATAGCTTCGTCCTTCTTGATATAAGCGGTCACGAAAGCGAACGGCATCGGCACTGGTGATTTGAGAAATACAATCTAGAGTTAATGCAGATAAGAAGTGGGCTGTACGCTGGTTGAGTTGTTCTATTGTAAGAGGGCGCACTTTAGCGTGTTGCTTTGAAGCAATGAACTCTTCAAGTGCTTTTTGTTGAGTAATGATTGTTTTTGGTTGTATAGCAGCAAGATCCGAAATATTTGTAGTTGTTTGGGGTTGAAGCGAACTAATAGTTCGCACTTGTCGAACAGGTAAGCGGATTGTATCGCGCAGAGTAAAGCTATCTCGTACTTGGTTGACGAGTACATCAACGTTATCACGGAAGGTACTAGGGTTACATTCTTGGAAAGCATCATCGATGAGCTTTCTAAGTTGCGGAACCAGGATGAAATTACGATCGACGGCTTCATCACGTCGTTTAGTGAGTAAAGAAATTTTCAAGTCAAAAGGAAAGCCATTATCACGTAAGGACTTAGGCAAACAAATGCGGGTATAGTAGGTCGAGTTTGGGGCACGAAAAAGGTACATTGTCTCAGTCAATCCTGTGTGATGACTTAATGCAGCCCAAAAAACGAGAAAAGCCCTTGAATAATCAAGGGCTTAATGTTTGGTGGAGGGATAGGGATTTGAATGCTACACCTATCAACTAAAAA
>NZ_MSCP01000002.1:609673-649626 GCF_002954715.1 Aliivibrio sifiae
AATGCCGCGTATAATAGGGGGTTCCCTGTTTCTTGTAAACCTTTAAATGCATTAAAACTGACTGTTTGATTCATTATTCTACTATTCTTGCTATTTTTAAGTGTTTTTCTTTATTCTCATTTTGATTTTAACCTAAAAAAACATGAGTTAAATATAAAGAAAACATTTTGATATATCTATTTAACTTTGTTTTATTCCTTATATATCAAGGCTATTTTCCTTAAATTTATTTTTTATTGTATTTTTTGTTAACGTTTAACTCCTTCTGTATGAAACTTTTAATTATCTTGTTTTTAAATTGTTGGTTGCACTGCTCTTCTGTGAGACTTCATTTCATAGGAGACAAATTAAATGGAAATTAAGATGAATAAAAAATTACTTGCTCTAGCTATTATTGCTGTGTCTTCAAATGCGGTTGCTGTTGAACTATATAATGAAGATGGAACAACATTTGATATCGGTGGGCATGTATCTGTTGCATTAGAAGGATCTGATGAAGGGGATACAGGATTAACAGCTGTTTCGCCACGTATTAACTTTAATGCGACACATGAACTAGGTAATGGTTTTGTTGCTGACGCTAAAGGTGAATGGGCTCTTAACTATTTAGATGGTGGTGAAAATGCATTTACTACACGTCTTGGCTATATTGGTGTGACTCATGCTGATTTTGGTCGTGCAGTTGCAGGTACACAATGGGCACCTTATTACGCTGTAGCTGGTGTGGCAGATATGCCAATCGCATTTGCCAATGACTTTATTTATGAAGACCATGGCAATTTAGGCACAGGTCGTGCTGAAGAAATGCTGAGCTACGGAAAAATGTTTGAAATGGGTGATGCAGGTAAACTTGGTGTTGCAGCAGGTTGGCAAGGACGTAAGACTGATTCTGATTCAAATGCAGAGTATGGAAACCGTGCACAAATAGCTTTAAATTATAACGTTGCGGGCTTTTCGGCTAACTACTCATATAATACTGGTGACGTGAATTACGCAACTAAATTAAAGTCAGTGACATCTGAGTCTCATGTAATTAGTGGTACTTATGGTATTTACGGAAGTGGTTTATATGTTGCTGGTGTATATGCAATGAATGAAAACATGAACACAGACGCAGCATTAATTAATAAACTTATTGAAGACAGTTCTGCATACGAAGCTTTGGTTGCCTACGCTTTAGATAACAGTTTAAACCTGAGCTTGAACTATGAATCGGTTGTAGATAATGATGCAAGTAAAACGGTTTACAGTACATCAGCAATTCAAGCGGAATACAATTTCACTGATAAGTTCGTTGGCTTTACTGGTTACCAACTTGATTTAGGTAACGATTACAATAATAAAGAAGATAATAAGTGGATGTTAGGTGCGCGTTACTACCTATAATCGACAATGATTATTAATCTTTAACTTTCCTAAGATAATCCAGTGTACCTGCAAAGTACGCTGGATTTTTTTATAGCGCAACTTACTCTAGGGGAACCAATACTATTTTGCTACAATCGGCGAAAATTATAGTACTTAAAGGTTCATCATGTCATTTGCTTCATTAGGGTTATCAGAACAGCTTCTTAATACCGTCTCGGAATTAGGTTTTAAAGAAGCGACACCAATTCAGCAGCAGGCTATTCCTCTCGTATTACAAGGACATGATGTACTTGCAGGAGCACAAACAGGCACAGGTAAAACGGCCGCTTTTGGTTTGCCGCTTATTCAACGCTTGATTGAAAATCCAGTGAGTCGTACTCAAAATTCAAAAGTGATTCGTAGCTTAATTTTAACGCCAACGCGCGAATTAGCTCAGCAAGTATTTGATAGCTTGGTTAGTTATACTAAAAATACAGAGATCAAAGTTGTTGTTGCTTATGGTGGCACAAGTATTAATGTTCAAAAAGATAACCTAGTGGGCGGCGCAGATATCCTAGTTGCTACGCCTGGCCGTTTGTTAGATTTGGTTCATATTAATACTATTACTTTGAATCAAGCGGAGTACTTGGTATTAGATGAAGCTGATCGTATGTTAGATATGGGCTTTATTCCTGATATTAAAAAGATCCTCCGTAAGATGCCAGCTGAGCACCAAACACTATTTTTCTCAGCGACGTTCAGCAAAAAAGTAAGAGAAATAGCTTATTACATGTTGCACAAACCAAAAGAAGTACAGGTTACGCCAACAAATAGCACTGCTGATACAGTTGAGCAAATGGTATACCCAGTAGATAAACACCGTAAAAGTGAATTATTAGCATACTTGATAGGCTCTCGTAACTGGCAACAAGTTCTTGTGTTTACAAAAACAAAACAGGGCTCTGATGAATTAGTTAAAGAGCTTAAGAAAGATGGTATAAAAGCGGCATCTATCAATGGTGATAAGAGCCAAGGTGCTCGCTTACGTGCATTAGAAGAGTTTAAAACGGGCAAAGTTCGTGCGTTAATTGCAACAGATATCGCTGCGCGTGGTTTAGATATTGAGCAGTTAGAATGTGTAATTAACTATGAACTTCCGTTTAAAGCAGAAGATTACGTTCATCGCATTGGTCGTACAGGTCGAGCTGGTTGTACAGGTAAAGCGATTTCGCTGATGAGTTCAAATGAAGAATATTTGTTGAAAGCGATTGAAACGTTACTTGATGTTCGCCTTCCACAAGAATGGTTGAAAGGCTATGAACCCGATCCAAATGCTCCAACCATAAAAGAAGATCATTCACGTCAAAGTCGTGGCCGTTCTGCTGATAAAAGAAAAATGAAAGCAAAAATGAAAGTTCATGCCAATCGTGGAAAGAGCAAGCGTTAATACGTTTTGCTGTTAGTCTCAAATTAAAATATTGAATGGCCAGCTTAATGATTTGAATGTCTTTAATCTGGCCATTATCGATCTTGTTTATCAATTTCTCTGACTTATTCTTCCTTTCTATATCAAATTAAACTTTAAATCTGTGAGGTTGATTGTAATTTAATCTAAATTAGTACGGGTTATGGCTTGACAAAATGTTATGTAAATTAATGTAAAATTCGGTTGAATGTGTCAATGTGAGGCGTATGATTCGTGAAAACTGAAGCCGCTTTTGGATTGTCTTCCTTCAGTATTTGGAGTCTTTATGCCGCAAAGAGCACTCACTGTACTTTGCTTACTACTTTTGCCTTATTCCACTTCTTTATTTGCAGAATCTTTTACTTTACCCATTTGGAAAGAAGAGGCAGAAGCCAAGGGTTATACATTACCTGAAGCTTTTGGTTTAAATGTTAGCTATATGAAACAAACTCAAGATATCTCAGTGGATAGTGTTGGGTTTGATGGGACTATTCCAGCTCTTTTTCCATGGAAACCACCCCATGCTATTAGTGATTTAGTTCAAGTTGAACCCGTTGGTTCAGGTAAACAAATGAGTGAAGTCCTGACTTTGCGTGGTGATGTATGGCTTTTTCCTTTTTTGAACCTATATGGCATCGTTGGTCAATTAAAAGGATATTCAGAAACCACTATAAAAGTTAAAGCACTTGGTTCTGAGAAATTATCCGGAACAATGCCATTTCGTCTTGATCTTAATGGCACTCTTTATGGTGCTGGATTTGTGCTTGCTGGGGGGTATAAAGATGTTTTTGCTTTAGCTGATGCAAGCTATACCGAAACTAAATTGAATGTTATTGATGGAACCATCTCTTCTGTTGTTATTTCCCCTCGAATTGGTTATGACTTTACCCGTTTAGGTACACCATTACGTTTATGGGTCGGTGCTATGTACCAAGATGTTGAACAATCGCTATCTGGTAATCTTACAGATATTGGATTAACTGGTGGTTTAGGTAATTTAGTTGGTAAAGTAGATGATGGACGTTTTAACGTAGAGCAACACCTTGTCACTCCATGGAATACCTTATTAGGTATGCAGTATAAACTTGATGATGGCTTATACCTGTTGGGTGAAGCGGGGTTAGGAAAACGTAAAAGTCTTTTCTTAACTGTTGATATGCGATTTTAAGCCATGAAATTATTAAAGATATCAGCGGTGGTGCTATTAAGTTGTTATGCATTTACGTTGTCTGCAAAAGAAACTACCAAAAGTTGGGTTGATACTTTTTTAGAAGAATTAGGTTCTTCTGAAGATATTGATGTCAGTCGAGGGATCGATTGGGCAGTGTTACCAGGCCCTTTTGCTAACCCTGAGCAAGGTTTTGGTATTGGGGTTGCAGCTGTAGGTTTGTATTCACCCCTTGAACATAAAGGCAGCGCTCCGTTATCTACTATCAATATTACCGGTTATGGCTCTACCTCAGGATCTTATGGCGTAGGGGTTAATAACCGAACTTATTTTGAAAATGATGATCTGCGATTATTGGTTCAAGCCAAAGCAAGTCATACTCCTGAGTACTATTGGGGAGTTGGTAAAAATGCTGCAGAAATAGATAATAATAAAACCCTCGTTGAAGCACAAATTCTCGGATTTTCTCCTAAAGTTGCTTATCAATTTCTACCAAATACCTATTTTTTGCTTGGTGTTGATATGGAAAGTTATCGTAAGCTTTCGTCTGATACATCACTCCTGACGCAAGATGAACTTAGTGATACTTTTTTAAGTGCTTCCACAGTAAGTCTTGAATATGACAGTCGTGATTTTGAATTAAATGCACAGAAAGGAATGTTATTTAGTGTTAATTGGAATGCTTATCGAGCTGAGTTTGGTTCCGATTATGATTTTGATAAAGTCACTATAAATTATCGTCAATATCATAAAATATTCCCCAATACTGTTTTAGCGTGGGAAATATTTGCTGAAGATGTTCAAGGTGATATTCCTTGGTTCGCATTTTCTTCCTTGGGCAGTGATAAGCGTATGAGAGGGTATTATTCTGGGCAATATCGAGATAATAGTCAGCTGTCAGGGCAAATAGAGATCCGTCAACAATTTAACCAACGACATGGAATGGTCGCATGGATAGGGGGGGGGGATGTTGCTGACTCGTACCAAGAGCTGTTTGATAGCAAATGGCTACCGACGTATGGCATTGGTTATCGTTTTGCGTTTAAACCAAGGGTTAATGTAAGACTGGATTATGGATTAGGTAAAGATAGCCAAGCGGTATATTTTCAAATTAATGAAGCATTTTAGAGGATATTTATATGAAGAGTAAAATAGCTTCCATCGTCATCAGTAGTCTTTTATGTGGCGTGTCTTTACCTGCTTTTGCTGATGCTCCAGTTGGTGTGAGACCATGTTGCGCTTTTGGAACTAATTTACAAACAGAAGTAGGGGGGATCCCCGTTCCTTTTGTTTCCGTAGAAAATGTAATGAACATAGAAGATCTTGGTGACCATATATATAACGATGGCTCTCAAGGAGTAGCCAGCAGTTTGATGGGTTTTGGTGATGAAAGTAATGGTATTTTTTATTCTGAAAAAGGCGGTTTTCTAGATTCTGCTCATATTAGAGATACGGCTGATTTTACTTATTATCTTTATGGTGAATTCTATAAACATTTAGGAACAGATTTTAAAGTGACGCTGTCACCTGAGTTGAAAACTCGTATTATACAACTGCATTCAACATCTAAAGAATACACACAAGCAGAGCGACAAAAGATCAGTATTGAGCTTGCAGCTTTAACGTCTTATCGCTTAGCTCAGTGGCATGAAATTGCTCAATGGTTTGGTATGGAGTCGGTAGGTGGCTTTAAAGAATATGCCTCAGCATTCTCTCCTGAAGATCTTTATTCAAACATGTTAGGTGCTCTTTTGGCTAGTGATGTGATTAATGCTAATCCAAATTTGGATAAGGATGCATTTTCTACCGCAATGACTAAAGCAATAAAAGCAAAATTTATTGAGTTGGGCGTAGGAACGAAAGAAGAGTCGAAAGCCCAAATAAAAAAAATGGATGGCGTGTGGTGGGATAGCTCTAAGCGCCTACCAAATAAATGGGTAGTGATTCATAGGGAATATCATTTAGGAACAGATTTACAGCCAAATGGTTTTAAAGGCGAAACGAAAGAGAGTGTTTCAACTGAGTATGAAGCATTAGCTACCTTTATGTTAATGCCAAATAAAAACGATAAAGATTTTTCAGCATTACCTGATTTATTAAAAAATAAACCTTATTGGACGCCGAGTGATTTTCAACAGATAGCTGATTTTGCTAAAGCGCATGATGATAAAGAGTTAGCTGAAAAAATAACGTTTATTAATTAAAATTATTAGTAATAAAAAGCCCCGAAAAAGCACTTTAGGTAAAGTCTTATTCGGGGCTTTTTTATCTTTTATTGATTATGCTTTTGCTTTGTTTTATTTTGGAATAGTTCCGAATTTTTCAGTACTGAATCCTTTCAATAAGCTTACACACATCATTAGAAGAATAAAGGTAAATGGTAGTGCAGTAGATACCGTACCTGCTTGTAGCGCTTGCATTGCTTCTGTTCCACCAACCCATAGTAATACCGCAGCGATAGAACCTTGAACCGTCGCCCAGAAAATACGTTGAGGAACAGGAGCATCAACTTTACCACCGGCAGTGATACTATCGATAACTAATGAACCTGAGTCAGATGACGTTACAAAGAACACCATAATAAGAACGATTGAGATAACAGATAGAGCTGTACTCATTGGCAATGCGTCATACATATTAAATAGCGCCATAGTGATGTCATTTAAGCCATTTTCACCAAGCTCACCAACTTTGTTTTTTACTTGTTCAATTGCAATACCACCAAAAGCAGACATCCATAGAGCCGTTGCTAATGTTGGGATAATCATAACAGAGATCAAGAACTGACGAACAGTACGACCTTTAGAAACACGAGCAATGAACATACCTACGAATGGTGACCAAGAGATCCACCAAGCCCAATAAAATACAGTCCAGCCGTGCATCCAAGTTTCATCTTCACGATCGTGAGGGTTACTTAGAGGAATAATATTCTCAATGTAGCCTGTCACAGTTAAAGGTAAGGTACTCATTACATCGGAGAAGCCGATTACGATAATGAATAGAAGTAATGCAACAGCAACTAGCATGTTTACGTTACTTAGTAGTTTAACACCACCATCAATACCACGAATAACTGAGATCATTGCAAGCATAGTAACGAAAATAATCACGCCAATCTGCATGTTTATTCCGCCATTAGTACCAAATACATGATTGATGCCACCTGCTGCTTGTTGAGCACCTAAACCAAGAGAGGTTGCAAGACCAAATAGTGTGGCAAGAACTGTCATGATATCAATGATGTGACCAAACCAACCCCATGTTCTATCCCCTAAAATAGGGTAGAAAACAGAACGCATGGATAAAGGTAAGCCTTTGTTAAAAGTGAAGAATGCTAAAGACAAAGCAACTAAACCATATATCGCCCATGGGTGAATACCCCAGTGATACATTGTTCCGCCTAGAGCCAGTTTTTTTGCCTCTTCAGTAAAAGGTTCAACATCTAACGGCGTACCGTACCAATCAGTATAGTAAGCAAGAGGTTCCGCGACACCGTAGAACATCAAACCAATACCCATACCAGCAGCAAAAAGCATTGCCATCCATGAAATTGTTGAGTGTTCTGGTTTTGCATTATCACCACCAATTCGGATTTTACCAAACGGTGAGACAATTAACGCCAAGCAGAAAACTAAGAAGATATTACTAGACCACATAAATAAACCATCAAAGTTATCGATAATTTGTAATTTTATGCCGTCAAGAAGGGATTTTGCTTCTGCTGGGTCCATAATAAGAAGCACAGTTAAAAATAAAATAATAGCGCCAGCACTAATGCCAAAGACTTGGTTATGTATATCAAAACCCCATTTTTGGATGTTATCTTGGCCTACTTCATAATCAGTACTGTCAATGCTGTACTTATCCGTAGTACTCATGTGTCCTCACATAATATATATGATAGCTCCATTCGGAGTCTACCTAGATACTGTTACATTCCCGCAACAGCTTTTTTCGCGAAGATAATATCAGAGTTAAGAAAAAAAGAATATATTTATTCATTGGGTTTGACATTTAAAAAAGCGCCTTAAAACAGTATTTTAAGGCGCTATGTGTTTGATTTATGTGGTTGGTTATTTAGTGGTCAAGGTAAAGATAGTTTTGCCAAGACTTCATACGGATTAATACTTTACGCATAATTGATACATGCTCAAAGCTATCAGAATAAACCGAAATTTCGGCATTAGAACCTGCAGGAAGATGGAATTCAGACACGTCATCAGTTAATTTTAATTTAACCAAGGCTCTACCATTAGTTTGAATTGCATTTGTGCCTAATAAAGCACCTGATGCTTGAATTTGCCCTTCACCGATAGCTGGGATTACTTCAACAACTTCACCTTCAAATACTCGACCAGGAATAGCACGGAATAAAAATTCAGCTTTAAATCCTTTTTGTAAACGCTGTAAAGAGTTTTGACGAAATGCACCGACATAGTATTGATCTTCTGTATGCACAAATGTCATCACCGGTCGAAGAGGAAGAGGAACCGCCATCATACCTGGGCGAAGTGCCATTTGAGTCACATATCCATCCGTTGGTGCTCTTACTGTTGTTTCATCAAAGTTGAACTGCGCTTGTTCTAGTTCAGCACGCATACGTGCAACCGTTGTGTTTTCGCCATTTATCTCAGACTCTAGTGCCAGTTTAGCTTGTTGCTCTTGAGCTTGAACTGATTCAACCGTCGCTTGAGTTGCTTTATAAGTTTGCTTACGAGTATCTAATTGTTGGGCAGTAAAAGCGCCTTTCTTAAAGCCTTTTTCATAACGTTTAAATTCACGATAGGCTTTATCTTTATCTGCTATTGCTTTAATGGTGTTTGCTTGAGCGGCTTTATAGATAGACTCCAATTGAAGTGCAGCTTGTTCTGCCTCATTTAAGGCTGCTTGTTTACGAATGACTTCCGCTTTGAAAGGAATCGGGTCTATTTTAAAAAGAATATCGCCTTTTTTAAGCGCTTCATTCGCTTCAATATTAACTTCAATCACTTTTCCTTTAACACTTGGTACTATCGGCGTTGTTACATAAAACTGTCCACCAAACTGAGTAAAAGGATGGTTGTAATTCATTAATAAAACAAGAGTACCAACGAGAACAACACCACCTAATCCGGCAGTAGGAACTGTCCATTTATTCAGAGGGATATTAAAGATTTTAAATACAGCGATACATAACGCTGTGTAAGTAAGAATAAGCAATAAATCCATTATACTTGCTCCTCTTTAGTTGTTTGCTGAGGCGGTTGTTTTACTTGGTTAACTTCCATTTGGGAGATTTTTTCTGTCAGTAATTCAACTTGATCATTAAGGTGATTTACACGAGTTTGAAGTTCTAATTGATTGTTTTCAATTTTATGAAAGCCCCAACCACGGTCTTCACGCCATAACGTTGCCCAAATCCAAAGGAAAGGCCATAAGACATGTAACGTAAATAAGCTAACCCAACCTGCAATGTGTATTGCATCGGAATGAGGGTGGTCACGCTTGTGAGCGATCTCATAAGGGATATCATGGATGACAATAATCCCATAGAAAATAACCAATGCAACAAACACTAATAATCCAAGAGCAAAATAATCTAAAAACATAAACGCATCCTTGTGTACAACTATGAAAATTAACAAATTACCTATTTTTTAGTAACTTGAGTGTGACATTGGTTAAGTTAATACGCAAGATATAATCTGAGATTGAAATCAAAAAAAGCCGATGTAACATTAACTAAAAAGTTATATCGGCTGATTTTAGATTTTTTAGAAAGGAATTATTTATTGGCTAACGCAATTTCGTCCACCGTCTTTAGCTCGGTATAAAGCTTTATCTGAGGCTTTGATGACTTCTTGTGGTTTCTTATATTCTGTATTATCAGCAACCCCAATACTTATCGTTACATTCACAACTTTGGTTTTATTGGCTTTGCCTCGTTTTGCTTCCCCTTCCTTTTTATCTTTAGGTCGGGTATTTGTATCTCGAATAATTAAATCGTAATCAGCAATATCTTCACGAAGTTCTTCTAAGTATTCTAAGCTTTGTTCTGCGGTTTTACCTTTAAATAATACCGTAAATTCTTCACCACCATAGCGGTAGACTTTTGCATTACCACCAGTTTGCGCCATGATACTCGCAACCAATTTCAATACATCATCACCGGTATCATGACCATAGCTATCATTGAATTTTTTGAAGTGGTCTACATCGAGCATTGCGATAGTATAACGACGGCCAAGATGCTTCATTTCTGATTCAAGCGCTCGACGTCCAGGGATCCCCGTTAATTGGTCGATGAATGCTAATTCATGACTCGCCGAGATTATATAAAGAAGTAGCAGCAATCCTGCGATAGAAAACATGGTGCTTGAAATAAAATCAACGCTGAAAAGAGCAAAGGTGAGTGATGAATAAAGCAAGCAGGTGTAAGAGGCTAAATCGGTATTGTTGTTACGTGTTAGAACAAAAATGGCAGAAAGCCCACACATAACTAAACTGTAAAGGACGATAATGATCGGTAGTGGAGAGACTTCTGGGATGTTCAGTAAATAGGTTTCCCAAATTTCAGTCATGTCATTATCAGCAAAATGAGAGACAATGATCCAACACCAGATAAACATAAACAGAAGAATACCTAGATATCCAGCGCCATATTTAGAGAAAATACGGCGTTCAGGAAAAATAAATGTTGCCATCATTGAAATAGGCAACAGGAACGCCGTTAAAGTAAATTCAATCCGAGTGTTGCCATAAGAGAGTGGCACTTGTAAGCGCTCTTGAATAATCCAATAGGCAATTGCCATTGTGATAGCAATCATCCCAATTCTACCTTGATTGAAAGGTTGGCTTAATAACAATACGATCGATAGTACGATATATGGAAGTATGTATGAAAACCCCTTATTTTCAGACGATAATTGGATGATGCCATCCATACCCGTGATCACAGAAACAACGATAATGATAGGCAATAACAGCTTAAATAATGGATGACTCAGAAGGCTAAAAGACATTGTTTTTTAACGGATCCTAATTAATCTAAAAAAAGAAAGAGTTTGTCACTGAATTACTAGGACAAGACGTTATTCTATCAATAACATAGCTCTATTCATACGTTTGCTATGATACTTAATGCATTTAATAACAATAAGGCATCTTTATGGAATCAAACATTCATAACTATATGGAAGTTCTGGTTGGAAAGCGGTTTATTGAGCTTAATTTCCATCAGAATTATACAAATGATCAAATCACAGATATGAAGTGCATTAGTTTAAATCAACTTCCTACACTTTATATTCGTTATAGCTTAGATATGTTAGCGGCCACATCTCAAAAAAAATTAATGCAATATGATGAAATGGTTGCAGCAGCGGTTGAAAATGCAGAAAAGATGGTTGTGAATGACAGAAGGCAGCGGGATGATGATTTTGAAAATATTGTTGTTTATGCGGCGAAAGATCGTTTTGAACTAGAAGATGAAGAATTGCCATTTTCGGGTGAAATTAAACTGGATTAAAAAATCCCACACAGCTTAATAAGAAGGTGTGTGGGATTGTTTTATTCAGAATGAAGTTATGCTTTCAGATCTGTTTCTGTCGCGTCGGTCACTTCCGTTGATTCTACTTCTGGAGCAGGGAAGGCTTGTAGTGGTTTTGCAACCATATTACGAGTGTCTTCTTTAACCTCAGCAAGAACAACTGTCAGTTGGTCACCAAGTTTGAATGTCTCATATTTATCAATTGAGATTGTACCTTGGTCAGCATTGCATTCGATGCGTTCTTTATTATCAACAATTAATGAACCAGGAATGAAAGCAGCAGCACCGTTCTCAATTAAGCGAACACGCATGCCTGCGCGGTTAATATCAAAAATCTCAGCGGTATATTGAGTTTCTTTTTCAACTTCATTCGCTAACGTTCTGCAATATAACCAATCGCTAACATTACGTTCAGCCATACGATGGTAGCGACGACTTAGTGCTAACTCTTCACCAACAATATCATCAGGGCGTTGTACTGGCTCTTTGCCTAATATATGAGCTTTAAGCATACGGTGGTTTATCATATCGCTGTATTTACGAATAGGTGATGTCCATGTCGCGTAAATATCTAAGCCCATAGCATAGTGAGGTAGGGGTTCATTACCTGTTTCGCTATAAGTTTGGAATTTACGGATGCGAGCATCAAGGTATGAGGTTGGTTGCTTCCCAAGCAGGCGGCGAAGTTCGCTAAATCCCTCTAGTGTTGCAATATGCTCTTCAGTAAACTCAACATCATCAAGTTGATTTACAATCTCAGCGACGTCTTTTAATTTCTCTGATTTAATTCCTGCATGAGAGTTAAACACACCCATGTTAAAGCTATTACGCAGTGTTTTACCGGCACAGATATTTGCGGTAACCATTGCTTCTTCAACTAACTTATTCGCACAACGACGCATGTCTGCATGAATAGCAACGACATCATTTTCTTCGTCTAATTCAAAACGGTAATCTGGACGATCGGGGAAAATAACCGCATGAGTTTCGCGCCATGCAGTACGTGCTTGGGCAAATTCATATAATTCAGTTACAACCTGAGCAATAGTTTCATTCGGTTGCCATTTGTCACATGACCCTGTTTCTAAGAAATCAGACACATTGTCGTACGCTAAACGTGCGTGAGATTTCATTGTTGCAGCAAAGAAGTTGATAGACTCTTCATTAATAGTGCCATCAGCAGTTACTTTTACTGTACAACAAATCGCTGGACGTTCTTCGTTTTCGATAAGTGAACATAATTGATCGCTTAAATCACGAGGTAACATTGGAATATTGCGACCTGGCAAATAAATAGTATAACCACGTTTACGCGCAACGTTATCCATGCTGTCATCTGGTGTGATGTAAGCGGTTGGATCTGCAATCGCAATCGTTAATTCAAAAGAACCGTCTTCTTGTTTTTTAATGTATAGCGCATCATCCATGTCTTTGGTTGATTCACCATCAATTGTAACGAAAGGCGTTTCTGTCATATCTATACGAACTAGATCTGCGTCGTCTTTAATTTCCCAGTTATCTATGCCTTCAGGCTCAGAGTTTGGTAAATCATTTTGTGCTAGTGTCACCCACCATGGGGCGATCTTGTCATCGCTGTCAGTGATCTTATGAGTAACTTCACATAGAAAGCTTTGATCACCTTTTAATGGATGTTGAGTTAATTCAGCAACAACCCAATCACCTTCTTGTAAGGTTTCTGGATTTACACCTTTACGAGCTTTTGCTTTGATGGCATTTTTCAAGCTTGGATGATCAGGCATTACTTGCAAGCGTTTTTTGAACATTTGAATGCGGCCGATGAATCGAGTAATTGATTGTTCAATCAACTGATCTGGTTCGGCTTGTTCTTTGTCATTTTCAGTACGGACTAGGGCGACAATCTTGTCACCATGCATCACTTTTTTCATTTGTGCTGGCGGTATAAAGATACTTTTCTTTTTATCGTCTGATTCTAAAAAACCAAAACCGCGGTCGGTTGCTTTTACTGTGCCTTCTTTTTTAGGAAGCTTATCTTGAATTTGTTGCTTTAATTGCGCTAGTAGTGGGTTATCTTGAAACATGAGCCTTCATACTATAAATAGGAAATAACGAGCTAACTTTACTATCGCCCTTAATTGATTGCTAGAAAAGACCGATGAAATATGTAAAAAAGCATGCGTAATGTACAAAAAACTATCGAAACTAAGAAAATAGAGCTAAATTTGTGAAGTTGCTCAATTTTTTCTGGTAATTCTTGCCGTATTAGGGCATTATCCGCGCCCTGAGTTAATCATCTTCTATATTAGTTATTGAAATGATAAACCGTCCTGTCCCGAGTGCTTGTGTGTGTGTATGGAACTTGCTGAGCAAATGGGACCTTTTTTATATGTTTAATTATTGGGATCCCAATGTCAGAAACTATTACTGAATTCCGCCAACTGGCTTTAGACGAAACTATTTTATCTGCACTTGACGAAATGGGCTTTATTGCACCTACGCCAATCCAAGCAGAATCGATTCCTCTTTTGTTAGCTGGTCGTGATGCACTTGGTAAAGCTCAAACAGGTACTGGTAAAACAGCTGCTTTCTCTTTACCACTTTTAAATAAAATCAACCTTAAGCAACATAACCCACAAGCAATTATCATGGCTCCAACGCGTGAACTTGCTATCCAGGTTGCTGCTGAAGTTAAAAACCTTGGTCGTAACATCAAGGGTCTTAAAGTTTTAGAGATCTACGGTGGTGCATCTATCGTTGATCAAATGCGTGCTCTAAGCCGCGGTGCTCATATCATCGTTGGTACTCCTGGCCGTGTTAAAGATTTACTTAACCGTGATCGTTTAAACCTAGGCGAAGTTCATACGTTCATCCTAGATGAAGCTGATGAAATGCTAAAAATGGGTTTTGTTGATGATGTTACTTGGATCCTAGAAAAGGCACCAGAAACAGCTCAACGTATCCTGTTCTCTGCAACTATGCCTCCAATGGTTAAGACTATTGTTGACCGTTACCTACGTGATCCTGCTCGTGTTGATGTTGCTGGTTCTAACCACACCGTTGACAAAGTAGCACAGAACTTCTGGATCGTTAAAGGTGTAGAGAAAGACGAAGCAATGTCTCGTCTTCTTGAAACTGAAGAAACTGACGCGTCAATCGTATTCGTACGTACTCGTCAAGATACAGAGCGTCTAGCTGATTGGTTATCTGCTCGTGGCTTTAAAGCTGCTGCACTTCATGGTGATATTCCTCAGTCTCTACGTGAGCGTACTGTTGATCATATCAAACGTGGCGTTATCGATATCCTAGTTGCAACTGACGTTGTTGCTCGTGGTCTTGATGTACCTCGTATTACACACGTATTTAACTACGACATCCCATTCGATGTTGAGTCTTACATCCACCGTATCGGTCGTACAGGTCGTGCTGGACGTAAAGGTAAAGCGATTCTTTTAGTTCGCACAAACCAAATTCGTATGCTTCGTACAATTGAGCGTGTAACTAAATCGTCTATGGAAGAGATTGAACTTCCACATCGCGATCAAGTTGCAGAAGCTCGTCTAGCGGTTCTTGGTGCTGAATTAGCAGCAGATAAAGAATTCGTTGCACTAGAAGCATTCTCTGACTTAATTACTAAGCTTCAAGAGACTCTAGAAGTTGATGCCGCGACAATCGCAGCAATGCTTCTTAAGCGTCAACAAGGTAAGCGTCCTTTATTCTACAAAGGTCCAGATCCAATGATCGCAGCTATGGAACGTGCTAAACGTCGTCCAGAGCGTAGTGAACGTGGTGACCGTCCAGAGCGTGGTGACCGTCGTGATCGTGGAGACCGTCCAGAGCGTGGCGAACGTCGTCAATACAACAATGACGATTTCGATACGTACCAACTAGAAGTAGGTCGTGAGCAAGGCGTTCAAGTTAAAGACATCGTAGGTGCTCTAGCTAACGAACTTGGTTTCACTAAAGGTGCTATCGGCGCAATCAAACTTGCACCGGGTCACACATACGTACAGTTACCTAAGAAAATGTCTGCAGACGTTGCAAGCAAACTTAAGCAACTACGTATTCGTCAAAACGAAGTGAAAGCGGTTGTTGTTGAAGGCGTTGACCTAACAATTGATCGTCGTCCTCGTTCAGGCGGTGGTGCTGGTCGTGATGAGAACCGTGGTGGTAACAGCCGTGGTGGTTACCGTGGTAATCGTGAAGGCGGAAACCGTGAAGGTAACCGTGGTGGCGAACGTCGTTTTGACCGCAACAAAGGTGGTGATCACCGTGGCAGTCACCGTGGCGAACGTGCTCCAGGCGCAAGCCGTGCTCCACGCACACCTCGTAACGAAGACTAATCATAAAGATTAAAATAAAAACCGAGCTCAAGTAGCTCGGTTTTTTTATGTCTTTTATTTGTGTTTTATGTGCATTTATTTATTTCCGTTTTTATTTAATAGTGGTATTTTCTGCAGATCACAATATGGATAATATCGTTTGTGATGACTATTATTTTATTAGTTAATGGATAACTATAATGAACAATGACATTCGACTACGCGCACTTGAACAGACCGATTTACGTTTTATCCATCAGTTGAATAACAACAGATCGATAATGTCATATTGGTTTGAAGAACCTTACGAGTCTTACTATGAGCTTGAGGATTTATTTCGTAAGCACATTCATGACAGTACAGAGCGCCGTTTTATTGCAGAAAATAATGATCAACAGTCTATTGGTTTAGTTGAATTGGTTGAAATTAATAGCATTCACCGTAGTGCAGAGTTTCAAATTATTATTGCTCCTGATTTTCAAGGCAATGGCTACGCACGAGGCTTAATTCATCGTGCTTTAAATTACGCATTTACAATATTGAACTTGCATAAGGTCTATCTACACGTTGCTGTAAATAATGATAAAGCGATTCATCTTTATGAAAAATGTGGCTTTGCTGAAGAAGGGCATTTAGTACAAGAGATTTTTGTTAATGGAGAATATTGCGATATTAAACGTATGTATATTCTTCAAGATCAGTATTTAGAAAACCGAAAATAATAACGATGTAAATTTTAGATACATAAAGGGGCTTCTATTTTAGAAGCCCCTTGTTTACCAACTGTGTTGTTATATTTTTATTTTAAGGTTATGCAACGATAGCATCAGTTTCTTCAGTTTTTACCGCTTGCATACGCTCACCGTAAATCGCACGTAGTTGAGTAACAACGTCTTCACGAGTAACTACACCAACAAACTTGTTATCATCAATAACAGGCAAGATACGAGGCTTAGCAATACGCATATCACGAGCACGATCATTTATTGATAATGTGCTGTAGCTTGTTGCAATTCCCATGTCTGTTGTAGGGTATAGTTTTGGTTTATCAATAGCGTAGAATTCAGCTAGTTGAAGTAGAGTATCTTTTGATGAAATACTTGTGATATCCGTTTTCATTAAATCAGCAACAGTACGACCTTTCTCTGGTAGGTAATCTTCACACCATAATTCAACTAATACATCGTGTTCAGAGAAAAAACCAACCACTTCATTGTGACTATTGATAACAATTGCACCAGAAAGGTGACGGTCTAATAAGTTATCCAATGCAATTTCAACAGGCATTTCAGGGTGAAGTACGTAAGCGTTAATATCCATAAATTGATTTACTGTTTTATTCGCGTTCATTTCAGTTATTTCCTTAGTGTCTGAATCAGTGAAAAGTGGTGTGATTTGTGATGCTGGTACTGCGTTTAATTGTGGGCGAGAAAAAATAGCCCAGTAACCTAAACCAACTAATCCAGCTCCGCCGACGATGTTTCCTAATGTCACAGGAATCAGGTTGGCAGTAATAAAGTTAATAATGTTTAAATCTGCGTATTGTTCAGGTGATGCGCCAACAGCAAGCCAAAACTCTGGTGGAGCTAATTGTTGAATTGCAATACCTAGTGGAACCATGAACATATTTGCAACACAGTGCTCAAAGCCACTGCTAACAAACATAGCAACAGGAAGAATAACCATGATTGCTTTTGTTAACATATTCGTTGAACAGAAAGTTAGCCAAACCGCTAAACACACCAACAAGTTACATAAAATACCTAAAGCAAATGCTTCTAATGGTTGATGATGTAATTTATGTTGAGCGATATTTAGTGCGTTTAATCCCCATTGACCACCATCGTTTTGGTACATCCCAGCAGAAACAACAAGTGCAAGTAGTAGGGTGGCACCAATAAAGTTACCAATGTAAACCTTGCCCCATATACCTAACATCTTTCCAAAGCTGATTTGTTTATTTGCAACGGCAATCGCTGACAGTACGGAGCTGGTAAATAACTCACCACCGCCGATAACAACAAGAATTAATCCTAAGCTAAACGCTAAACCTCCAGCAAAACGGCTAATCCCCCAGCCAGTTTGTGCATTCCCAGTCGTTACTGTTATATAGAAAATGAAGGCGATCCCGATAAATACACCTGCCATTATGGCTAAGCCTATGACCATGCTGGTCGGCTTCTTTGATTTAGCAAGAGCGTAGTAAGCCGCTTGGTCCATCATTTCACTGGGATTAAATTGTCCACTAGTATTTGGACTGAGATTAGCGCTCATTTGTCCTCCTTAAGTCATTGGTTATTAATAAGCCCAAGCAAAAGATAATTACCTGTCTTGCTTGAGCCCATTTAGATTATGAGTAAATGACGTCGAGGTAAAATTGATTGTTTTTAAGTTCTATATCAGTTTTACTGATGGCTCTAAAGTGGTATTATTCTTTCAAAATAAGTTCTTATAAAAGAGATGGTTATGCGTTATTCATTAAAACAGTTGGCAGTTTTTGATGCAGTTGCAACAACAGGGAGTGTGAGTCAGGCGGCAGAGCTATTGTCCTTGACTCAGTCGGCAACGAGTATGTCATTGTCACAGTTAGAAAAAATGCTGGGCCGTTCTTTATTTGAACGCCACGGAAAGAGAATGGCACTAACGCATTGGGGCGTATGGCTTCGACCTAAAGCAAAGAAGCTAATTCATGATGCACAGCAGATTGAATTAGGCTTTTATGATCAGCATTTAATTAGTGGTGAGATATCTTTAGGCGCGAGTCAGACAGCAGCAGAACACCTAGTTCCAAACCTTATCAGTAATATTGATAATGACTTTCCAGAAATTAGAATATCTTTAGGGGTGAAAAATACCTCTGGTATCATCAATGGTGTGCTTGATTACAAATATGAGTTGGGGATTATTGAAGGACGTTGTGATGATAGCCGTATTCATCAAGAAGTTTTTTGTAAAGATCATCTAATCATTGTCGCAGCAGCTCATCACCCTTTTGCTAAGCATGAAAAAGTAAGTTTGGCGCAGCTTGAACAGGCTAAATGGGTATTACGAGAGCATGGCGCAGGAACTCGAACTATTTTTGATAGTGCTATTCACGATAAAATTCCTGATTTAGATGTATGGCGTGAATATGAATACGTACCAGTATTAAGAACTCTTGTTGCAAATGGACAGTATTTAAGCTGTTTACCTTACCTAGATGTAGTGAAATACATAGAGCGCGGTGAATTAGTTGCTTTAAATGTTCCTGAACTCAATATGGAGCGAACATTATCCTTCATTTGGCGTGCAAGTATGGATCAAAACCCGATCAGTAGCTGTATTCGTCGTGAAGGGATCCGAATGATTAAAAGCCATAATGTTATACGTTAGTATTTCTTTATAAAAATCGGCTTCTTAGTTGGTTTGATATTTGTTATTCTCATAAAAATAGAGACTCACAATTTAAACAAATATATTTAGGGATAAAAAGAGATGCCAGCCTTATCAGTTTTATTGATGGATAGCTTTAATTACTTCAAAAAGCATTTCATCGCTTTCTGTATTCTTGTTTTGCCATTTGCTTTAATTACAAATGGAATTGCATTGAGCTTTAATGAAGAGGATGGTTCAGGTAAATTCTTAATTTACATGCTGTTTATCTTAACTATCTACCCATTTTATAAGGGTGCAATTCTTTATTACATTGCTTATTCGTTTGATGGACGCCGTGTTCCATTTAGCCAGCTGTATCAAATTCCAGCAAGTACTTGGTTTTCATTTGTATTAATGAATATTATTTTAGGTGCAGCGGTATTAACTGGTTTTATTGCGTTAGTACTGCCAGGCTTATATTTAATGGCTCGTTTTTCTTTTACTGAGATTTACTGTGTTCTTTATAAAGAGAAAACGTTAGATGCAATAAAGTTAGGTTGGCATGAAACGAAAGACAATTATTGGATTCTTTTTAAGGGGCTGGTAATTATCTTTGGATTTACAACAGGGTTAATGTGGTTAATTGAGTATGCATTTAGCTTAATTGGCCTTAAATCTGCTGCATTGTCTTTCTTTTTCTCTGTATGTGAGGTTGTTTTATCAATGATGAATACAATCTTTATGTTCAGAGTCTTTACTGTGAACACTAAGAGATTAGAAGAAATTCAACAAATTGACTAATCTAGTTACTTAATATCATAACTGTTTGAAATATCAATAGAAGCAGCTGACCCGAGAGGGTTAGCTGTTTTTTTATGCTTATTATAAATGAGACAGCTGTTGCAAAAGTGTTAATTTGTGCTTTATTAGTGATCAATAATCATAGATTGTGTGGAGTAATGTAAGAATTCATTACTGAATATAGGGAATATCTATGAAGTTTCGCCATAAAATTATTGCAGCATTTTCTGTAATAATGGTTTGTACGCTATCAGTTTTAAGCGTCGTTCAATATTTAAATATGAAAAAAGAAGTTGAACGTCAAGTAGAGTCGAGCATTTTAGAAATCGTCGATGGTGTTCGTAATACCGTGACTTCAGAGTTATCAGGTAAGAAGATGCTTGCCGAATATGCTACAGCGATGATTAAAGCGAACCCAACGCCAGATTCAATGTCGACAGTATTAAAGCAACCACAAATAAAAAACGCTTTTCTTCTTGCTGGGGTGGGTTTTGAAGATGGAACCTTTTTAGGTAATGATCCTTCTTGGAACCCTTCTGATTATGATCCAAGGGCGAGGAGTTGGTATATAGATTCAAAGCAGTTAAGAAAGACGCTCATTACTGCTCCTTATGAAGATGCGGCAACAAAAGATATTCTTATATCCATAGCTACAACTATTGAGGAAAACGGTCAGTTTAAAGGCTCTTTATTTTTTGATTTAAGCCTTTCTCGCTTAGCTGATTTAGTCAATCAAGTTGAATTATTTGGTGCTGGTTACTTATTTATTGTAGATCAAGATGGAACCGTAATTGCTCACCCTAATAGCAAATATAATGGTAAGTCATTTAATGACTTTTTACCTAATCTAGAGTTGCGTTCAGGCATGCAGTCTTTAGAGCTAGAAGGGAGTACCTATAATGTTGATTTTACACCAATAGAAGGCCAAACGTGGTCAGTCGGCGTTGTTGTTGATCAAGCGAAGATCTTTGAGCACATAAATGAATTACGCACGACATCTATTTTGTATTCTTTAATCGCGGTTGTTATTGCTATTAGTATTATGTTGGCTTTACTTTCTCGCTTAATTCGTCCTGTTCAAGTATTAAATGAAGCGATTAATAATGTTGCTTCTGGTGAAGCTGATTTAACTCAACGCTTAGATACTAAGATTGACCCAGAGTTTGAACCATTAGCTCGTGGTTTTAATCAATTCGTTGAAAACCTACAGAGTCAAGTTACTGAAACAAAAGAGCTCAGTCATAAATTAATGGGGGGAACTCAATTGATTTCATCTGGTGCTCAAGAAT
Source organism: Aliivibrio sifiae (assembly GCF_002954715.1). Lineage (GTDB taxonomy): Bacteria > Pseudomonadota > Gammaproteobacteria > Enterobacterales > Vibrionaceae > Aliivibrio > Aliivibrio sifiae. The sequence goes on from NZ_MSCP01000002.1 coordinate 630,927, forward strand.
CCGCAAGTGCGATGAATACGCAAATGATGGAATTAGAGCAGTTGGCAACAGCAATGAATGAAATGGCGGCTACGTCTGTTGATGTAGCAGGTAATGTGCAACATGCTGCGGAATACGCTAAAAAAGCCGATGATGCCACTGAGTATGGGATGACCGTTGTTGAGCAAACATCGAATGAAATCACTGAATTATCTAACAATATTAACCAAGCAGTTGTAGAGGTGGAGTCACTAGAGAAAGCGACAGACAGCATCGGCACTATTTTACGAGTTATTAACGATATTGCAGAACAAACCAATTTATTAGCCTTGAATGCTGCCATTGAATCGGCACGAGCTGGTGAGGCGGGGCGAGGCTTTGCGGTTGTAGCAGATGAAGTTAGGACATTAGCTAAACGAACGCAGCAATCAACGACTGAAATTGCAAGTATGATTGATCAATTGCAATCGGGTGCATCACGAGTATCAGCATCAATGTCAAGTAGTCAGCAGCGTGCTGAATCAACAGTAGATAAAGCACAGCAAACAGCAGAAGCATTAATGCAAATCAGAGAAACTATCCAACAAATTAATGATATGAACATTCATATTGCTTCAGCAGCAGAAGAGCAAAGCCAAGTTGCCGAAGAAATTAATGGTAAGACTGTGAATATTAAAGACTTGTCGATATTGGTACATGAAGCTGCGCAGAATGCGGGTATCGCTATTAATGAGCAAGTTGAGTTGGTAGGGAATCAAGAAAAAATCATGAATAAATTTACAGTGTAAGTTAACTTATTCAGTATCAATAAAATTGATAGTTAATAAAGAAAGCTCAGGAGTTGTTCTGAGCTTTCTTATTTTTAGCGTTTACAATGCAGTTTTGTCTTTCTCCCAATAAGAAAAAAGACGAGATAAGCTAAAACAAAGAACAAAATAGCAGAGCGCTACAATTATCCAAATTTCAAATATCATTCCACTTGAGTTTGCAATCTCAGTCCCAACAAAGGTGAGTTCTTGTATTGAGATCAATGAGATAATTGAAGAATCTTTAACTAATGAAATACATTGTCCAGCTAAAGGAGGGATAATTACTTTAAATACCTGAGGTGCAATAATATAACGGTAGCGATCCCAAGTTGATAATCCTAGGCTTCTTGCTGCCTCATGCTGCCCTTGTGGAATCGCATCTAAACCAGAACGAACCACTTCACCAATATAAGCTGCTGAAATCATACCGATACAGAGCACTCCCGCAATTAAGTTTTCCCATAAATTAGCAGAGCCAAATAGAAAAGACTGTACGATATTAATGTCACCATTGTGCTCTCGAAGTAATGACTCAAGACCAAAGAGAGGAACAAGCTGATTAGCAATGAAGAAGTAGAAGATAAAAATAAAGACTAATGGTGGAATATTTCGAATAAGTTGAATGTAACTGTTTGAGATAGCCCTAATAATAGCTAGAGGAGAACGACGACCTAAGCCAAGTAGAATTCCAAAGACGAGAGCAAAGAGCATCCCCCAAAATGTGAGGCGTAATGTTGAAAATATACCATCGAAGAAATAAGGTAATGAGCCGTCTGCTTTATGAGTGAACAGCAGATTGAGAGCGCGAGACCATTGCCAATGATAAGCAAGACTTCCGCTCTCTTTTACACATAACCAAAAGATAAAACTGGCGATAATAGCTAGCAATATCCAATCTAATCGATTTAATTTTAAAGACACTCTTTGCTGCATAGTTCTTAGTTCGCTGTTTGTGATTGCCAATCTAGGCTAGTAAACCAATAATCATAACGCTCTTGTAGCCAACCATCTTCAGTACGAGCTTTGATCCATTCATCAAAGTAAGCTTTTTTATCTTCTTCGCCAAGACGAACAGCAAAGGCTTCATTACCTTGAGACAAACGTTCTTCAAATGGTAAATATAAGATATCCGAGTATTTAATTGTATCGAATTCAGGTTTAGGTGTTGAAGCTGCAACTGCATGAGCATTGCCATTTAATACTTCTTGGAATGCTTGTGCATCATCATCAAATTGAAGAACTTTCGCTTTTGGGAAGTGTTCTTTAATTGCTGCTACGGTAATAGAACCACGACGTGCAGCAAATTTTACACGACGAGAGTTGAATTGTTCACGAGTAAAGCCTTCCGTCATTTTTTTATTTGCGGCAACTTGAACACCAGAATGAGAATAAGGAATAGTAAATAAAACACTTTTAGAACGTTCATCAGTAATGGTTAATCCACCGATGATAACATCAAATTTACCTGAGATAAGAGATGGAATAATGCCATCCCAAGCCGTTGGAATAAATTCAATTTTTAAACCAGAATCTTTTGCTAAACGCTTGGCTACATCAACTTCAAAACCAATAAGTTCGCCTTGCTTGTTTCTCATTGCCCAAGGTACAAAAGTACTTAAGCCTACTTTAAGTGTGCCTCTGTCTTTGATTTTATCAACATTTGGAGTGCTATCTGATGAGGTAGCTGAAAATACTGAACTACTAAACAGTAGACTCAAGCTAAGAAATGACAGTAATAATTGCTTCATGCGTATGTTTCTCCCTTAATGTGCATTATGCATTCGATGTTCTAACCAAGCGGATAGCCCAGAAAGTGTTAACGTGATAAGTAAATAAATGGCAGCGACACTGAACCAAATTTCAAATGGCATTGCGGTATCTGAGACAATATTACGCCCCTCAGTGGTTAAATCAAAAATAGCCATCACACTGACTATAGAAGAGTTTTTCACTAAAGAAACTAATTCGTTAGTTAAAGAAGGAAGTGTATTTCTGATCACTTGAGGTAATACTACGTAGCGATAGCTATTAAATGAGGATAAACCTAAGGTTTTACATGCTTCTAATTGTCCTTTAGGTAAATTAACCAAACCAGAGCGTAATATTTCAGCGGTATACGCTCCTTGAAATAACGCGAGTGCAAGAATAGCGGTTGTTGTTCTTTCTAGCCCTAAAAAGGGGCCGAAGACAAAATACAATAAATAGATTTGTACCAGTAGTGGAGTATTTCTTATTATTTCAATATAGCAAGTAGCGATAGTTCGCCCGACAATTGAGTCAGATAAGCGCAACAGAGCGGTAACCAAGGCAATAAAAAGAGTCGCAATAGCACTCATCGCTGAGATATTGAGCGTTACTAATAGACCTTCGATAAGCTCGGCAGGAAACCATTCGTCATCTTCATAGAAAAACAGATAATCAGGAACGCGATCCCATTGCCATTGATAGTTCATGGCCTGTGCGCCACTGTCTAGTATCCAATAAAGGGCGATGCCCAATAACGTGATTTGCAGTAGTGCGGAAAAAATAGGAGATAAAATAGTTATCAAACGGCGCATAATATTAATAGCTTAAAATTTGATTTAAAAAATGTTGAGTTCGTTGATGCTGTGGGTTTTCAAAAAATTGCTGAGGCTTGGCGATTTCAACAATTTCACCTTCATCCATAAACACAACACGATCTGCCACTTTTTTAGCAAAGCCCATTTCATGAGTAACGCACACCATGGTCATTCCATCTTTTGCTAAATCGGACATAACATCTAATACTTCGCTGATCATTTCTGGATCAAGTGCGGATGTAGGTTCATCAAAAAGCAAAACCTGAGGCTCCATGCAAAGTGAGCGAGCAATTGCGACACGCTGTTGTTGTCCACCAGAGAGTTGAGATGGGTACTTATCTGCTTGTTCTGCGATGTTGACTCGTTGTAAATAGGTCAATGCACGTTGGTGTGCTTCTTGTTTTGACAGTTTTAAGGTTTTCATCGGTGCAAGAGTAAGATTTTCTAATACAGTGAGATGCGGAAATAAATTGAAATGTTGAAAAACCATGCCAACTTCACCTTTCATTAATTGCTTAGAAGAAAGAGGTTGATTAAAGAGGGTAAGAGTACCGCCTTGAGTTGATTCTAATGCATTGATACAGCGGATTAAGGTCGATTTACCTGAGCCTGACGGACCACAAATAACGACTTTTTCCCCTTCACTAATCGTGAGATTGATGTTTTTTAATGCGTGAAATTGTCCGTAGTATTTATCAACCGTTTCAAAGCTAATGATATTGGGTTTCTTTGTATTATTATTAGTCACAATTCATCCTAGCACTTAGTTACTTAACTTACTGTAACATATTCATAAAGCTAGAAAAGTGATAATTCATTAGTTGATTTATTTTTAACCGAAATGAGTGCTTATGTGTGGTTAATGTCAAATATAAGGTGAGGTGAAATTTATATTAAATTAACCGTTGCACAACATCACAAGACACGTTACGTTAACAGCATGGAGAATAAACATGCAGCATACAGAGTATATACTGCATAAATAGATGGAAGCATAAAGATGTATCAAACTGATGATGTACGAATTAATAAAGTAAAAGAATTATTACCGCCTGTTGCTGTATTAGAGAAATTCCCAGCGACCGAAGTCGCAGCAAAAACGGTATTTCAATCTCGCCAAGCGATTCATAATATTTTACAAGGTGACGATGATCGTCTTCTTGTTATTATTGGACCATGTTCAATTCATGATACTAAAGCCGCGTTAGAATACGGCGCTAAACTTAATACATTACGTAATGAGTTAGGTGATCGTCTTGAAGTGGTAATGCGTGTGTATTTTGAAAAACCACGTACTACAGTAGGCTGGAAAGGTCTGATTAATGACCCGTACATGGATGATTCATATAAATTAAATGATGGCCTTCGTATGGGACGTAAGTTACTGCTTGATCTTACTGATATGGGCTTACCTACTGCTGGTGAATTCCTAGATATGATCACACCGCAATACATGGGCGATCTAATCAGTTGGGGCGCTATTGGTGCTCGTACTACAGAATCACAAGTACACCGTGAATTATCTTCAGGTTTATCTTGTCCTGTAGGATTTAAGAATGGAACAGATGGTAATATTAAGATCGCTACTGATGCAATCCGTTCGGCGGGTTCTTCTCACCATTTCTTGTCGGTAACTAAATACGGTCACTCTGCAATTATCGAAACGGCAGGTAATCCTGATTGTCATATCATTCTTCGTGGTGGTAAAGAGCCAAACTACAGTGCTGAGCACGTTAAACCAGTGAAAGAGCAACTTGCCGCTTCTGGTTTACCTGAAAAAGTGATGATTGATTTTAGCCACGCAAATAGTTCAAAAGACTTTAAACGTCAGATGATTGTTTCTAATGACGTATGTGGTCAAATTTCGGGTGGTGAAGATGCCGTATTTGGTGTGATGATTGAGAGCCATCTAGTTGAAGGTCGTCAAGACCTTGTTGATGGTAAAGCTGAAAATTACGGCCAATCAATTACTGATGCATGTATTGGTTGGGATGATACTGAAACAGTACTTCGTCAATTAGCAGATGCAGTGAGCGCTCGTCGCAATAAGTAGTATTTTTTAAATATAAAAACGCCAGTGACATAAAGTGACTGGCGTTTTTGTTTTTTCTAGATTGTTTATCCTTGCCCTTTTGCCATTGTAACCGTTCGTTTGAGTGTCCAACGTAATAGTAGTGGGATGCTGTCAGGTCCTAACTCTTCACTGTGTTGTACTATTGCCAATGCAAGATCGGGTTTTGCGAATTTTTTTAACGTTTTAATTATGATTTTTTTCGGAGGTACTGGTTGATCTTTGGTTATATTGGCCAGTGTTCTAAATAGATCTTCAAATCCATTATGATACAAATAGTGTTCGATATCTTTGTGGGGTAATTCCGTCAATCTATGACGCTCATGCTCGTTATCTAATTGACTCTTCACTGCAAAGGCGTATTTCTTTCCTGCAGGATCGCCATCTGTCACCACGTGCCATTCAATATGAAGTGCTTTTGCTATTTTTATCAGTGATTTTAAGCCAGATTGAGCAAACTCAATGATTTGGACACCTTCTGCCGCAAGGTTATAACCCAAAATTCGAGCCATTTCATTAAATAACCAAACTTCTGTTTCTCCTTCAACTAATAACCAACAACGCGCAAATAATGCATTGGTCCTTTGAAAGCGAATATGAAAAGTAATTCGACGTAAATCATCACGCGATAAGTTGGTTGGTGATACGGAATAACTGGACGTAGAATCAGATTCTCTAACTAGACGACGAATAGAACATAAAGGAACAGCACTAAGTAATTCACTGCTGTTTGTCGTGAGTATTTTTTGCATCGGAATATGGTTAAGCAAAGACCACGCTTGTATCAATTGTGTTGGGTGTAAGCGGCCTTCCGGATCCTCAATAATCATTAATGGTCTTGCTGATTTTTTTAATGTGTTAGGGCCTTTTGCTCTTAAATAGGTGTTTAAGAGCCCAAGTAAAAGTAGTTTTGTTTGTTTATTTTTGTTTTGGTTAATGAATTGAGATAAAGAAACGCCTTCTGTTTTTTGGCCAAAAAATAGGTCATCATGAATTCTATGTGGGGTATTTCTTTTATGATTTTTAAAAGCGAAGTAATGCTCTACCAATGACTGCATAGAGTGAAGAGCACTTTTTATTTCGCCGCTATTTACTTGCCCTGGTGCTGTCATTAAACGGCGACAAGTATTATTTATTCGACGCTCTATTCTATCGTTAGGAATTGATTCAGCCACTTCTTCAAGGTTGAGTCGTCGTGAATCGCGTATACGAATAACGGGATGAAGGCGCATTAATTCAGTGATGAGATATTCAATCTTATGATAACGAAGGATTTCTCCGTCACTATTTAAGAATGAGCTTGATGAGGTGATTTTTCCTTCATTATTTGTCGCACTAATACGGTAATAAATTCGTTGGTAATGATCACTAGTGCTACTTTGCCATAGGCTAGAGAGTTTTCTATAGCGGCCTGCTCTATGTTCATTTTTCTCTGTAGTTTTCCAGCTAATAATTATCTGAATATGCTGATCTTGGGTATAAGAAATAGAGTGGTCTTGATGGAAATCTTTTAACGTAAACTGATGAAGTTCTCCAGAAACAGGGAGAGCAATTGATAAAGCATCAAGCAGGGATGATTTACCCCAAGTATTTTCACCAATCAACGTTGTTAATTGTTCAAATGAAAGGGATAAGCGCTTAATACCTCTAAAGCCTGATACTTCTATTCGTTCTAAGAGCATAATACTTCCTCATTAGAGACACTTATACAAATAACTATATAGCAATTACACAAAGTAGAGCATTGTAGGAGTCACATTTATCAATGATTTTGATATTAAAACAAGTCGTTATAGATGTAACCACTTCGTAAAATCTAACCGCCTTAATGAGTTAACTGAGGTTAAATCTGCCAGAAGCACCGATTCATTCTTGGTTTGGTGTGGTTTTAGAGGTGGTTTGCTGATATCTTTTTCACGTTATATTTGTTTGCTCTAGAAAGGAAATAGACAATGAAAAACCAAAAGAGCAATATATTGAGAGTGATGCACATCAATGACACGCATTCTTACTTTGATGAATCTGTTATCGCGCTAAACTGCGATGGATTAGATAAGTTTTATATTAAATGTGGTGGCTTTTCTCGTTTATCTCATCAAATTTCGATTCTCTCAGAAGAACAAAAACAGCAAGAGGGTGAGGTCGCGTTATTTCATGCTGGGGATTGTTTTCAAGGTACTTTATATTTTTCGCTGTATAAAGGTAAAGCCAATGCTGACTTATTAAATCAACTTCCGCTTGATGGTATGGTTTTAGGTAATCATGAATTCGACTTGGGTAATGAATTAGTCAGTGAATTCATTGCTAATACACAGTTTCCAATTTTGATGGGGAATTGGGATTTAAGCCAAGAAGACCAATCTAAAGGGCATGGATTAAAGCATCAGGATCGTATTTTAGATTTTGATAGTGATCTACGAATTGCTAAATATATGGTTAAGAAAGTCGGTTTAATCGATGTGGCTGTTTTTGGTTTAACTATTGACCAAATGGAAATACTCGCAAGCCCAGATGCTGACACGCCATTTATTAATGCAATTGAAACTGCAAAAAACACGATACAGCATCTTTCTAATCGAGGAATAAATAACGCTATCGTTATTAGCCACTTGGGCTATGAAGCTGATAAACAGCTAGCACAAGCAGTTTCTGGTATTGATCTTATTGTTGGCGGCCATAGTCATGTTCTTCAAGGTGATTTTACGGAGATAGGGTTAGAAGCACGAGCAAACTATGGTGAGAAAATTAATAATACATATATTGTTCAAGCTGGATGTCATGCACTCGCATTAGGCTATTGTGATTTAGAATACAGTAGTGATGGTCAACTCCTGAGTTTTAGTGGTAAAAATACCTTACTTTTAGATAATGTTGCATATAAAAATAAAGCGTGCAGTCAGCAAGTTGAGCAAGATGATCTTTCACGTATTATTCAAGAATTAAGTTCTTTTGAGTATGCTGTTTTTTGTCAGAAAGCTCCTAATGTAGAAGCATTACTTATTGCTAAATACAGAAAAGAAGTTGAACGCTTATCACAACAAGTTATTGGTCAGTGTGTTGAGGACTTATCCCATCGTCGTATCCCCGATGAGAAAGGTCAAAGTGATATTGCTCCTTGGGTTGTAGAAGCGTTTTATTCTAAAGCTCATCAAATAGATAACCGAGTGCAATTTGCTATGCACAATGCTGGGGGGGTAAGGGCAGGGCTTAATCAAGGTGAAATTACTTATGCAGATATTGCCGGAAAGGTATTGCCATTTGCTATCCCAATTGTCATTTATAGCCTTAAAGGAAAGTATTTAAAAGCAGCTATAGAAGGTGCGATTGATAACGCCACAGATAATGGAGTTATTGGCAGTGGTTCGGGCAGTTTTCCATACGTATCTCAATTACGCTATTGTTATGATGCGGCAAAACCAAGTGGCAAACGTATCACAGAGTTTAGTATTTATAGCTCAATTATGGGGTGGCTACCTGTTATTGATGAACAAATATATTTTGGTACTTCAACAGCTTATACAATTAAGGGGAAAGAGGGCTACAGTCCTTTAATGAATCGTGAAGATATGCTGATAACAACGCCTTTTTCTATGGCTGATTGCTTTATTGATTATTTAGAACATTACCCTAATTTAGCTAAACCTATAGAGTGTCTGAATCAATATTATAGAAATGAGTCAGTAATTTTATAAATGGCACGACCTTTGCTTTGTTATCTCTGAGATGAGTTATTAATAGAGTTAAATAGGTAGATTATGGGTAGTGATTGGTCAGATAAGCTTTTGGTCGTGGGTTGGTTTTTTGCTTGGGCTGTTATCGCATACTTTGTTCAGTTTTCTGGATAATAAAAAGCTCTCTAATATAATTTAGAGAGCTTTTTTGTATTTAAGGGATTTAAACAATAGATAAAACTTATCTCACTTTTATTATCTATAAACTAAATTTAAAAAATTACTGCATAGAGTTGGTGTTAAATATATGTTAATTGGTTTTTTATTCTTTTTTGTGGTTTGTTTTTGACTATTTAGTCATTTTATTTGATTGAAGTGTAATGTAAATTTTACATTAGAAAAACTAATATTAGTTTGCAGAAAAAGTCATTTTTTGAGCAATAAGTTTAGTTTTATTATCTCTGCATCAAACATTATATGACTTTTTAAGTGAGGCAATCATGGCACAAGCAGCAATGAATATTAATAACATCGCTACTTCTTCTTTGGAAAAGAAGGCCTATTCAGTAACTATCAAAGGACTGATTGCTCATTTTGTTGATGTTTTATTTGGCAAAGGTCAAGTAACATCTACGCACTACACTTCAGAATTATCTGAACATTTACAAAGAGACTTAGGTTTATATCGTTAAGTGTTCGAAAATAAAAAAACCAGCATTCGTGCTGGTTTTTTTATACCAATGTAATAAATAGAATAGATAATTATTACATTAGTATTCTATCTGGAGTCCCTATAATCGCAATCACTCTGATTATAGGGATTTATGTGAATTGATATAATTCAATAAATACAGACTTTATTCTTACCTGAACGTTTTGCTTGATATAGTGCTTTATCCGCTCGTAAAAATGTCGCTTTGTAATCTTCGTTTTTTAAGTTCTTAGTTAACCCAATACTGACGGTGACAGTCCGTTCATTTAATGTTTCTCGCCAATCAAAATTAGCAATCGCTATTCGACAGTTTTCAGCAATCTCTTCACCATGTTTAGTATTATTTGATGTAATAATAAGAATAAACTCTTCTCCGCCGTAGCGAGCTACATAGTGCGATGAGCCAATACTCTCTTGTAAGATTTTGCTAACTATTTTTAAAATTACATCACCAGTTAAGTGAGAATATTCATCATTTATTGATTTGAAATTATCAATATCAATAACTAATAGTTGATACCCTTCTAGAGACGGTTTAATTTCATTTACAAAAGTAGTCTCAAACCAACGTCTATTAAATAGCTTAGTTAGACTGTCATGAAAAACGTCTTGTTGAAGCCTGGCAACGGTGTCTTTTTGTTGGTCAGACACTTTTTTGAGTTTAATATTTTCAGATTCAGAAATATTTAAGCGCAATTGAAGTTCTAAGCGAGTTAAGCGCCTTAATGAATGGTTACCAAGTTCGTTTATTGGGAAGTTTCTTATGATATCTACCGTAAGACTATGTGCTTCTTTTTCACAAAGCAGTGCTTCAGAGAAACTCTTATAACTAGCGAGGGCATCACTTTTTACATCAAGTAATTGGCGAATGTAGTAGCCTTGAGAATACTTTTTAGTTTGTTTTAATTGATGTGAGATGATGACATCAGCCAGCTCTCCACGCTGTAATTGAATTAAGCAATATGCAGTTTCAATCGAAAACAACTTATTTAGCCATGGGAAAGTATGAATACTTGAGTATTCTCTCTTAAATGCGATTAATTGATTAAGTGCTGCTTGAGGGGAGTTTTGTAATCTTAGTAGTTTTGCTGAATACAATTGAACTTGAGCAACAAGCTGAGCATCATCTGAAACATATTGAATGATCTGACACTCTTCTAAGAGTTTTTTAGCTTTTGATAAGCGGTTTAAATCTAATAGGCATGCAACAGTATAGAGTCTATAGCGTAAAGATAGATTGTTACTTTTAATACTTGAGCTAAGAGCGTCTAATTTTTGGTAGTAGCGTAAGGCTTTAAGATGATCACCATAAATAGAACATAAATTACCAATACCTAAGATTGATTGAATATAGAATTCATTATCTCCATGCTCTACAGCCAGTTTAGATAAAGAATATAAATGATCTAAGGCATTTTGGTACTCTCCAATATCTGTATAGCGATAGCTGAGAGAAGAATAGACTTGTAATATTAGCTCACTATCTTGCGGTAGAGACAAAAGTAACAATGCGCGTTGTAGGTGAACAATACTATTTCTAGTTTTATTCGATTGTACTTCAAATTCTGAGCACATTAACAATGCATAGGCTTTTTCACAGTCAGATTCAGTAAAGTGCTCAGCGATAAACCCCCAAAGCGTTAATGATTGTTGAGAGTTTAATGTAACTAAGTTTATATCTTGCTCTGCTATGCGAGTTAAAAGGCTATCCATAAAGATCTTCTATATGCATGTGAGATAAAATAGGGTGAGTTGTAATTTCATGCAGACTAAAGTCATGAATTGTAGGTACAGATGAGTTTAATGAATATCGATACCATGGATAAGAGGCAAATAATGAAGATAAAGAATGCGCAATGTCTTTTGTTCTCTTTTTGTTTTCATTAATTAATAGAATAATTTCAGTATTGCTTAAGCGAGTAATACTATCCCCATGCTTACAATAATGGTGGCCTAATAGTATGAGGTTATTTATTTTATCTTCAGATGGGTCCACTATGGTTATCAGATGGTAATCATCATTTAAAGAGCTAGAGAGGATCGATTGAATGTTTTGCAACCATTTTTCTAAAGGCAATAAATAAGTCAGAGAAGAGATACTATTAAACTCTAATTGAACTTTAATGCGATTGATTAATTTTTTTGCTCGCATATCTAATTGTTCTTTAGAGCTGCTTGTTTTATCTCGGCCTAAACAATTGGATTGCTCTTGTAATAACGTGATTTCGTATTGACGATAACGTTTGTAAGAATACAAAGCATGCTCGTGATCTTTTGTTAGCTCAGCAATTCGTGACTGCTCAAGACATATTTGAGAGCGGAGCTCTCCTTTATCAAATTGCTGTGCAATCACTTCGGCTTCAGTCAATAAATCATAAGCATGATCAAAATGTGATTGAGCAGAAGCAATTCTAGCTAAACTAATTGCAGAGTGTGCTTTCATCCACACAAGATTATATTGCAATGATAGTTGATGGGAAAAGCTACAACATTGCTGAGCGGAGTTCAGATCATTTAAACCGAGGAAGGCCAGCCCTCTAAAATCATAAATTTCCGCTTTCCAAGTAAGGTTCGTATTATGGGTGAGTAGCTGTTCGGCTTTTAATAAAATAGGTAGCATTTTTTGAAAGTCATGCAATAAATAATTATCCCATGATTGTAAAATGTATGCTTTAGCTTCTAAATGAGGGATCCGATAATAATTGGCTCGCTGTGCTGCAACACTATGAGTGGAGTCGGCATCTTTTAAGCTATTTGTCATTCTCCAAATATTACCAAGGCCAATAAGGGATTCGATCTCGACCTCGTTATCGCCGAGTAAGGAGGCTTGTTCTAATGCTCTTATCCAAAATTGTTGGGCTGAAAATAGTTTCGCTTGCCCCCATGAATGAAGTGCTAACGTGTGTAAAATTGTTGGGAGTAAATCATCGTTTTCAAGTTCTTGATGGAGTTGCAATAACTCTTTAGCGACTTTAAAGCCGGCATGATATTGCATTAAATGCCATTGGGCGGTTGAAATGATTAATTTTGAGTATGCAGTACCATATTTAAAATGAATTTTTTCTGAAAGCAACAATAGTTGCTCGGCATCTTGTTTTACTTTTTCGGTATCATCTTCAATGATTAACTCTAATGCTTTGAGTTGGGAGATGATTTGATCTTTCGATTGTTTCACTATGACTCTTCCTTGTTAGTGACATCAATATAATATGGCTAATCTATTGATGTCACGAACTATTTTCTGGATGTGCGATCTAGTTAATAAGAGAAGTGTCGATAAATATTAAAAGAGGGGTTATTCGTTTTCAGCAAGGTTAAGTAACGCCATTGCACAACTTACGCTGGTGGCAAGTACATCAATAACGCCGGTTCGTAATGCACCCATAATAGAGAGTGCTTTACGGCTTTCACTCGCCATAGCAATAACATTAGATATCTGGCGTAGGTCTTCCATTTCGAGGCCGATAACTCGTCCACGCATTAGTGTATCTGCGTTTGTTCCGTCTAATTTAAAGAAATCAAAGCCACCGATATCTCCAACAATGCCATCATTTAAGCGAGCTTCAACAAATTCTTTTGGAGTAAAGAAACCTAATTTAACCATATGGCTATTTTCATCCATATCACCAATACCAACAAGGGCAAATTCTGCCTTACGTGCTTGGTTTAAGGTTTCTTTTATTGTTGCATGCCCCATAAATGCCGAGCGTAAATTTGGGTCATTAACATAAGCAGGAGCGTATAGTGTTTCACTACTGCCGCCGTATTTTTTGGCTAATCGACGACAAATGTGATCGGCATTAATAATATCTCCACTGCGGTGAGTACCGCCAATCGCAGAAACAAAACGAGCATTACGATGTGAAACAATTCCAGCGTGGTCTGCAACTGCGGCAACATTTTGGCCCTGGCCCACAGCGACGGCCATATCATCTTGTAAGTTATTGTTTAAATAAGAACTCACTAATGCGGCAACTTGTTTACGTTGTTCATTTGTATTTGGTTGATCTAAGGTGATTAACGCTCGTTTTAAGTTAAATTTTTCGACCAATTTTTGCTCTAGTTGGGCACTGTAAACTGGATGGAATTTTACTGTTATTTCAACAATACCTTCTTCTCGAGCTTTTCTCAGCATACGACCAACCTTGGCTCGAGATAATCCAAATTTCTTTGATATCTCTTCCTGAGTTGCTCCTTCTTGATAATAAAGGATTGCGATTTCAGTGAGCATATCGGTATTTTCGGTGTGATCTTGAGAAGGCAATAGGGTCATAGCTTGTCCTAACTTAATAATTCTGCAAGAGTGATTGGTTTAGAAATCAGCCCTAACTTTTGTGCTGGCGTGATGCCAAGTTTATCTTGATGGCAGAGATTATGCCACGCTCTGAATATATCGAGTAGTGGAAGTAAACTCGCAGGGCGTAATTTCCGTCTTGGTTCATCAACTAAGCTTGTAAATTGAGTATAGAAGCGGTCTTGATAGTCTTTTGCGGTTGTCGCAGAAGCTCGTTTTAACCAATAGACCTCATTGTTCTCTGCCCCATTAAGGTGACAAATACCTTTATGTTGGCCATTAACTTCAGTAAATGCCCAACGATCACGCCACCAACCAACTAAATGGATATCAATTTTCTCCCCACTTTCTTCAAGAGGAAAGGCTGGGTCTTGAGTTACGTACAATAAATCAATGCTATTTTCTTTAATGCGCTTTAAAAAAACAGACATGGCTGCTGACCGCAGCATAGGTTCTTGAGGCATATAAATTTCAATAGAATTACAATGTGAAAACGCTTGCTGTATTTCTAAAAAATGTGCATACGACGTATAAGGAGGGCGAATTAACGCTCCTTTTGATGGGTAATTAAGTGAGACATAATTACCCAGTGGATCTTCCACATTAGCTCTGGCTAAAATTTCTTGGTATTTATTATCAACACGTTTAAAAATTGAATTTGAAGTCAACGTTGGCTGCGAGTTTGCCTCACCGATAAAAGTGTTAGACAAAAACTGTGCTCCATCATTAAAAGGGTCATGATCAAGTTGAGTTCCTGGGCTATCGCATTCTGAATAATTAATATGTTGAGCGATAACATAGCCTGAATTCATTTCGGCTGTGGTATACCAAAACACACCATTGTTACTTAATGGCTGTAGTGGAGTAGCATTTGATGCCAGTTGTATTTCTGTTCTATCGTGTTGCAGTCTTGTGTCAAATAAAGACATATGACGTCGACAACGATTAGCGATTTGATTTATATGATCGTAAAAGGTTTTAGGGTTTATATGTAACCGACGGCAAATTTCACGTACCGAATAACCAGTAAATAAAAAACCTAAAATCTTTTGTTGGATTAAACTTTTTTGATTCTCCCCTGACCATTTGTCAACAAAGGTTGATGCACAGGATTTACAACGATAACGTTGACGATCACCACTGTAACCAAATGCATGATAAAGTTCACGATGAGTTAATACATCAAGACCAAGATGCTCACAGGCAGGGTTATTACAAGAGGGTAATGAGTGAGATTGCACAGTACGCTGACGTGCAAGTTCATTCAATACTTCATTGTTATTGATTAAGGGAGGAAAAGCGCCACATTTCCGGCAAACTAATGCAGGTCGCTTAGGGTTCGTGCGTTGAACTAAGTAATGTTGTTCATCGCTATCACCAAAATTGTCACACGCCAATGTTTTACAAAAATTGAGTTGTAACCCTTTAGCAGCCAACGGCAGTTTTTCAGTCGGCACTAGACACCCCTTATAGATTTTAAGCGCCAGCCTTAAATACTGGCGCAAACATGATTATAATTTAATCGCTGTTTCTAGTGCTACTGTCATCATGTCATTGAATGATTTTTGACGATCTTCAGAGCTTAGTTTTTCACCACGTTTAATATGGTCTGAAACCGTTAGAATTGTTAGGGCTTTTGCACCTAAATCAGCGGCTACACCATAAATCCCAGCAGCTTCCATATCAACACCAAGGATGCCTAATTTTTCCATTTTGTCGAACAGATCAGCTTCTGGAGAGTAGAAAAGGTCCGCTGAGAACACATTACCTACTTTTACAGGTACATTCAGTTCACGAGCTTGACCAACAGCCGTTTCTAGCAAGCCAAAATCAGCAATTGCAGCGAAGTCGTGGTTGTTGAAGCGAATACGGTTTACTTTTGAATCCGTAGAAGCACCCATACCAATAACAACGTCCATTAATTTAACGTCATCGTGTACAGCACCACAGCTGCCAACACGAATAACGTTTTTCACACCGAATTCAGCAATTAATTCATGAACATAGATACAACAAGATGGGATGCCCATACCGTGACCCATTACAGATACTTTTTTACCTTTATATGTACCAGTGTAACCGAACATATTACGTACATCACATACTTGCGTTACGTCTTCTAAGAAGTTTTCAGCAATAAATTTTGCGCGTAATGGATCTCCAGGCATTAAAACTGTTTCTGCGAAATCACCAACTTGTGCATTAATGTGTGGGGTAGCCATAATAAGGTCTCCAGTCTAAAAATTGAAATTAAATTCAGTGTAACTAAAAATGTTGAACAATCTTGTTCGATATGTGGCTATTTTAAGCCTATATTTTAAGGTGTCATGAGATTGATGTCACATTTTCTTGTTGATTTTACATTATTTTTAATGTTGATAACTAAAATTGTTGAAAGTGTTTGAGCAATCGCAACCTTTTGTGGGGTCTTAGCTTTAATACTCGGCTTGAGTTTCCTTATTGTTAATTCTCAATTAGATTGAACTTATTACCTTGTAGGAGGATGATGCCAGAGGTAATTTTTATCATAATGAAATAAGTGAGTGAATTTGATGAAAGCAAAGAATAAACAATACGCAGTAATAGGCTTAGGCCGTTTTGGATTAACCGTTTGTGAAGAATTGCATCAATATGGTTCACAAGTGCTGGCGATTGATATTAATGAAGAGCGAGTAAAAAAGGCCACTGACTTTGTTTCTACCGCGATTGTGGCTAACTGTGCAAATGAAGAAACCATCTCAGAATTAAAGCTTGATGAGTACGATATGGTAATGGTTGCCATTGGTTCTGACATTAACGCGAGTATATTAACTACGTTAGTATTAAAAGAAGCGGGTGTTAAAACGGTATGGGTTAAGGCGAACGATAAGTTCCACGCAAAGATTTTAACTAAAATTGGAGCGGATCATATTATTTTGCCAGAAAGGGACATGGGAATACGTGTTGCAAGAAAAATGCTAGATAAACGAGTCTTTGAGTTTCACCAACTGGGTAGTGGCCTTGCAATGACAGAAATTGTGGTTGGTGGAAAGAATATGGGTAAATCACTCGATCAATTAGATTTTTGTCAAATGTCGGATGTGAAGATTTTAGCGCTTAAACGTGGCCCTGAAATAGAGAGTGCACCAGAGCATAGTAAGGTATTAGAGATAGGAGACATTCTAATTATTGTTGGCCCTGAAGATAAACTAGCTAAAAAAATCAGAAGCTTATGAGTTATTTACCTAAACGCGGTTTATTTCCGATAAAGAATAGCCAAAAAGCAAAGGAATGGTCAGAACCGAAGATCATTCTTTTTTCGTTTCTAGCTATTTTATTGCCGTCTGCGGTATTACTGACGTTGCCTGTATTTTCAGTATCTGGTTTAAGTTTTATGGATGCATTATTTACAGCAACCTCTGCGATCAGTGTGACTGGTTTAGGAGTCGTGGATACAGGGTCTCATTTCACAGTAAGTGGTAAAATTGTCTTAATGTTCTTGATGCAAATTGGTGGCTTAGGACAAATGACATTATCAGCAGTTCTGCTTTATGTATTTGGTCTACGTTTAAGTTTACGTCAGCAAGCGTTAGCAAAAGAAGCGTTAGGGCAAGAAAAAAAAGTAAACTTACGCAAATTAATAAAAAGTATAATTTGTTTTGCTTTAGTGGCTGAATTGATAGGTATGATTATCTTATCTTTCCGTTGGATACCAGATCTTGGCATCGCTAAAGGATTATTTTATGCGGCATTTCACTCTATTTCAGCGTTCAATAATGCCGGTTTTTCATTATTTTCAGACAGTTTAATGGGCTACGTTGGTGATCCTCTGGTTATCTTAACGTTATCATTTCTGTTTATTGGTGGTGGACTGGGCTTTACGGTTATTGTTGATTTAGTAAAAAACAGTTCAAAGGGGTTCAGTCGTTTGCAATTGCATACAAAAATAATGATCATTGCGACACCAACCTTGTTATTAATAGGTACATTATTTTTCTATGTTCTTGAATACAATAACCCAAATACATTAGCGTCATTATCTGCAGGGGATAAGTGGTTAGCGGCTTTTTTTCAATCAGCAAGTGCTCGAACTGCTGGTTTTAATAGTGTTGATTTAACTCAATTCACACAACCTGCCTTGTTAATTATGATTATTTTAATGCTTATTGGGGCGGGGTCTACGTCAACAGGTGGTGGTTTGAAAGTTTCAACGATTACTGTTGCAGCAGTAGCAACGTGGACATTCTTACGTCAAAAGAAAAATGTAGTAATGTTTAAACGTACGGTTGGGTGGCCAATTGTAACTAAGTCATTAGCTATTATTGTTGTAAGTGGTTTATTACTCTCTATTGCGATGTTTTCTTTAATGCTTACAGAGAAAGCAGGGTTTGATAAAGTCATGTTTGAAGTTATTTCAGCGTTTGCTACTGTTGGATTAACGGCGGGTTTAACGGCAAATCTATCTGAAGCAGGTAAGTTTATTATGGTTATTGTGATGATTATTGGTCGTATTGGGCCGCTCACATTGGCCTATATGTTAGCAAGACCTGAGAAGTCTTGTGTGAAATACCCTGAAGAGAATGTATTAACGGGTTAATTGTATAGACATAATACCGGAACTTAT
>NZ_MSCP01000002.1:651252-658013 GCF_002954715.1 Aliivibrio sifiae
TATTAATAGAAAAGGGCACCCATATCATGTGATGCCCTTTTTCATATCGGATTGTTTATTATTAATTAATGAATGTCATATTACTCTACGGGTAATTGCTCAATTTTGAGTGTTTGAGTAGGGAAGGCGATCTCAGCATCGTGTCGTGCAATGATATCCCCAATCTTGATTAAGACATCTTGCTTTACCTTATGATACTCAATCCAATTGATGGTTTTGGTAAAGGTATACACTAACAAATCTAATGATGATGGACCAAAGCCATTAAAATTGACGATCAGTGTTTGGTTTGAATCAATATCATTATGTTCAATTAGCATCGCTTTAACGTCATTTACGATGAGTTCTATATTTTTAAGATCATTATAGCGAATGCCTATATCTTCTTTTATACGACGGTTCAACATTCTTGATGGGTTTTCTACTACGATACTACTAAATACAGAGTTAGGTACGTAGAGAGGGCGTTTATCAAATGTTCTAATCACGGTCATTCGCCAGCCAATATGTTCAACGGTTCCTTCTAAAGAACGGTCAGGAGAGCGGATCCAGTCGCCGACTTTAAATGGACGATCAAAATAGATCATCATCCCACCAAAGAAGTTCGATAATAAATCCTTTGCTGCCAAACCAACAACTAAACCACCAACGCCCCCAAAGGTTAATAAGCCTGATAAGCTTAATCCCATTCCTTGCATTAACGATAGAAGACCTAATGAGATAAATATAAGACGGCTGACTTTCCCTAAAGCAAGTACGGTTGTCTCATCATGTTTAGGGTTCAATAAAACTTGTTTTTCTATTAATGAAGTTAGTCTTAGTGCTGACCAAATAAAACTCCAAACCAAAATGAATACTTGTAATTCAGGTAACCAAGTTGTGCTGAAATGTGTATGAACGGTAAGAAGGATCTTCAGTGAAGCGGTAGCCGGCCATAACCAAATAATGAGTGTAATCGGTGAAGAGATAGCAGTAATGACCGCATCATCCCAAGGAAGCTGAGTTTTAATTGCAATACGATGTAGACGCTGAATAATAATGCGCCAAGACAACCAAAGAAAAGCACTGAATAAAGAGATCACGATTATATTTTGTGCCCAATCGTGATCTTTAAATTCTAATAGGGTGTTCCACCAATCAAGGAAACGAGTCATTGATAGTTCTCTTTTATTTAAAAAAGATAGCTTATCACTTCGCTTGCCCAAAAAAAGTAGATAATAAGAAATATCACTGTAAAAATGAGCCATGCAAAAATAGAATGCTTCATTTTTGGGCTATTTCCCGTCAGCTCTGCGCTACCTGTTAACATTGGCTTGATTAAATTAATGCCTTTGAGTCTATACAAGAACACTGCGGCAATGTGTAAACCAATAAAGCCAAGGAGAACATCAAAATTTTGATGATGTATTTGAGTTAAAAATCCACTCATATCATAACTAATTAATGAAGCCAGGGGACCCTCAGAAAGAATATCATCATTGCTGAATAATCCAGTGATTAACTGTAATGACAATAGGAAAAATAATCCTAGTACCATATAGCCACCAGCGGGATTATGCCCAATAGAATGAGATAACTTTCCTTTTTTCTCTATTGATAAGTAGTTGATTGCTTTTTTAGGTGATGTGACAAAATGAGAAAATCTAGCGGTATCACTGCCAATTAGTCCCCAAATAATTCTTGTACCTAATAGGGCCATTAAAAGGTAAGCAAGCGTAAAATGCCATTCCATCAAACCTTCTTCCGCGGTGTACCAAAGTGAGCCAAGCAGTGCAACTTGGCTCCAATGATAAACTCGGACAAAACTATCCCAGATTTTCATGAATTCCCTTTGTAATTACTTTGCTTTGTAATCAGTATGACACGCTTTACAGTTCTTAACTGTTTTGCCAAACGCTTTACGGATTGCTGCTTTATCGCCTTTATCTGAAATACTTGCTAGTGCAGCAGCATCTTCTTGAAATTGAGCTAAGCGAGCTTCAAAATCAGGGAAATTCTTCCATACTTCTGGTAGTGCGTTTGTTTTTCCTTTATCTGAGCCTTCAACATAAAATGCATCTAACGGCATTAATGTTAGTTGAGATAATTGATTTGCTCGTTTAGCAAAAATAACATCACTCCATTCTGTTTTTCCTTTGACCATTTCACCCATTTCACTAACGTTACCCGCAATCATAGTAAAAGCTGCTTGGCGATATTTAATGGCTTTGTTTGCTTCATTAAAAGTGTGCGCTAAAACAGAGGTTGAAGCGAAAAGAGTAGAAGCGATGACCAGTGCTTGAATTTTTTTCATGTTGAGACTTCCTTGAATTGTAATTATTTTAAGTCTTTATTATATGAAATGATCGTTAAAAGAAGTAGTTAACTATCACAACATTTACACATTCTTTACACTTTGTGCAAAGCCGCACAAAAAAGGTGGATAATTTGATGGCTGCATCAAAAAACAAAGTGCGTATAATGGGGTGGTTATTTTTATAAGTAGGCTTGTTCGTTTTTATGCGCATTTTAAATATTACAACGCATCCAGATCTAGATCGTTTAGATAATCAAAAAATTCTCCAACGTAATGCAACTCGCGCGATCATACTAAAAGGCGAAGATATTCTTCTTTTATATACAGAGCGCTACCATGATTATTCTTTACCTGGTGGTGGGATAGATGATGGTGAAGATGTAATTGCAGGGTTAGTTAGAGAAATAGAAGAAGAGACGGGTGCTAAGAATATTTCAAGTATTGAACCATTTGGCATCTATGAGGAGTTTCGTCCTTGGTACAAACATGAGTGTAACGTACTTCATATGATTTCATATTGTTATACTTGCGATGCAGACAAAGAGCTAGGAGATACCAATTATGAAAGCTATGAAATTCGTAATGGAATGAAACCTGTTTGGATTAATATCCATGAAGCGATAGCTCATAATGAAAATATTATTGCTCATAGTGAGAAAAAAGGAATGAGCATAGAACGCGAAACCTTTTTACTTCACCTTATTGTGAAAGAGCGACTGCATGTTCAGTAAAGAGCAAATACTTAAATTAACTCAAATGAAAATGCCTTTTGGTAAGTACGCTGGCCGTGTACTTATTGATCTTCCTGAGGAGTATCTTTTATGGTTTGAACGAAAAGATGGTTTTCCAAAAGGGGAGTTAGGAGAATTAATGGCATTATGTTTAGCAATGAAAATTGAAGGGTTAGATGAAGTGATTCGACCTTTAAAATATAAACGATAAATTAACTATAGAGCATTAATGTTTGTCATTTGTGCTCTATGTCTATTTATTTAAATTGAGATTCACCTGATTTAGCACGTTTAAAATCTTCAAGTAACTCATCAGACGCTTCATTTCGTAGATAACTTAGCGCAGAGCAAAAGCTGCTAGTCTCATTATAAACTTCACGAGAACGATCGATATGGCGCTCAGCCGTTCTTCGCACTTGAGGGGTATTTTGAGAGTTACTGTATTGAACTTGTTGATCAAACACTTCTTTTACGTATTTTTGTTTACAAATATCTTCATTTTCAGGTGTAGCGACAATATCAGCCAGAGATGGAAATGAAATAAATGCGAATAATAAGGCATAAAAATGCTTTTTTATCATGATGTTATGTACCTTATGTTGAATTGTCTTTTCATTTTTACTTTCACGCTATGTTGAGCTTAGCGATTATAAGAAAATAATTGCATCTTGTCTTTGAGTAATCACTTTATTTATGAGTTTGGTGCGTAAAGATATATAGGCTGTCCGATATAATTACTTACTCATTATGTTGATTTTCCGATCTGTATCACTGTAACTCTGAGGTCAGAAAATTACTATAAGCTCACACAACGGAGAATATAATGATTAAGAAAACAACGATTGCACCACAAGGCCCTGAATTTTCAGAATTAGTTCAAGGTTACTGGAGACTTTCTGAATGGGAAATGACACCAATACAACGATTAAATTTCTTAAAACAACACATTGAATTAGGTATTACAACCGTTGATCACGCTGATATTTATGGCGGTTATCAATGTGAGCGTTTATTTGGAGAGGCTTTAGCGTTAGAACCTTCAGTTCGTGACCAAATAGAAATTATTACTAAGTGCGATATAAACCTATGTACACCAGAATTTCCGAACCGAAAAATTAATCATTACGATACATCGAAAGAGCATATTATTAGCTCTGTAAATAACTCACTTACTCGTCTTAATATTTCTGAAATTGATGTGCTATTGATCCACCGTTTAGATGTGTTAATGAATGCTGATGAAGTAGCTAATACTTTTAATCAATTACAGCAAGAAGGTAAAGTTAAGCATTTTGGTGTATCGAACTTTACTCCAAGTCATTTTGATTTACTGCAGTCGCGACTTGATAAGCCGCTAGTAACGAATCAAGTTGAAATTAATCCATTGAACTTTGATGTTGCACATGATGGTACGCTTGATCAATTACAAATGAATCGTATTAAACCAATGGCATGGTCGTGTTTAGCTGGTGGAGATATTTTTTCTGGTCAATCAGAACAAGCGATCCGAGTTAGAAAAGTGCTTGAAGAGTTAAAAGAAGAGGTTGGTGCACAAAGCATTGATCAAGTGATCTATGCATGGGTACGCAAATTACCTTCAAACCCATTACCAATTATTGGCTCAGGTAAAATTGAACGTGTTCAGGCGGCTGTTGATGCGATGGATATTAATTTAACTCGTGAACAATGGTATCGCGTATGGGTTGAATCAAAAGGCCACGGTGTACCATAGAGAGAGTTCTCATAATCAAACCGATAAAAAAATGGGATGCCAATTAGCATCCCATTTTTATTTAGGTTTTTACTTAGTTAAATAGTATCGTACTTATTTAACTAACCATTCAATCGCTTCACCTGCACGAATTGGCACAACAAAGTCATTACCAAATGTCATTGTTTCAGGAGCAATCCACGCTTCTTTTACAAGAGTAATCGTATCAGTATTACGAGCAAGGTTGTAAAAATCAGGCCCATTGAAGCTTGCGAATGCTTCAAGGTTTTCTAATTTACCTTCGTTCTCAAATACTTCAGCGTACAATTCAATTGATGCGTGTGCGGTATAAGAACCTGCACAGCCACACGCTGCTTCTTTTTTATCTTTCGCGTGTGGTGCTGAGTCAGTACCAATAAAGAATTTAGGATTACCGCTTGTTGCTGCTTCAACTAAAGCTTGCTGATGGGTGTTGCGCTTTAAGATTGGTAAGCAGTAGAAGTGAGGCTTAATACCACCAACTAACATGTGGTTACGGTTAAATAATAAGTGGTGTGCCGTGATTGTTGCTGCAACGTTTGGACCTGCATTTTTAACAAAATCAGCCGCATCTTTAGTTGTGATATGTTCTAGAACGATTTTCAGTTCTGGGAAGTCATTAACGATCGGAGCAAGAACGGTATCAAGGAAGGTTTTTTCGCGGTCGAAGATATCCACATCGTGTGTTGTTACTTCGCCATGAATAAGCAATAGCATGCCTTCTTCTTGCATGGTTTTTAATACAGGGTAAACCTTGCTAACGTTACTTACGCCAGAATCTGAATTGGTTGTTGCACCTGCAGGATAAAGTTTAGCAGCAACAATATGGCCTGTTGCTTTCGCTTTGCGGATCTCATCTGACGTTGTCTTTTCTGTTAAATATAAAGACATGATTGGAGTAAAAGTATCAGATGGGTTTACTGCTTGAATGCGGTCACGGTAACTAAGAGCTTGTTCTGTGGTTGTTACTGGTGGAACTAGATTTGGCATAATTAATGCACGGCCATTATAACGGCCAGAATCACGTACAGTGTCAGTTAATACGTCACCATCACGTAAGTGTAAATGCCAATCATCAGGACGAGTAATTGTTAAAGTTGTCATTTGCTGCTCCCACCAGAAAAAGAAATAAGAGCCTAAGAATTATCGAGTTAATCGTTTGCTTAGGCGAAAGGATTCTAAAGCAAAATGAATAGAACGAATAGGATTAAGTAAAAATTAGTAACAAATTTGACTTAAAAAGCAAAAGAAAAGACAATATGTGCGAAATTTATACAGCAAGAAGATAGTGAGAAGTTATGAAAAAGAGTAAAAAAGAAGTGTTACCAGCTTCTGAGTTTGAGCATGGTAGAGGGAAAATTAAAGATAACGCCTTAAAAGCAATTGTCACCTGTCCATTATTTACAACAAGAGTAATGAAAGCTAAAAAAGGAAAGGGGAGTTTTGCTCGCAAAGAGAAATATAAAGGGTTTAAAGAGCCCTATTCAAAAGTAGCGTAAGTTTTTGAATAGGGCTTTTGTGATCTAAGTTTGGTTTTTATTGCCAATCGAACAAATCTTCACCGTTTAACCTGTTGATATGAAAAAAGTTCTTTACCTTAGCGCTCAGTGTGGCATTATCTATCTCGTTCGACGATGTGCGTACATCGTATAATGGCTATTACCTCAGCCTTCCAAGCTGATGATGCGGGTTCGATTCCCGCTGTACGCTCCAATCTCTTTTTATCCTCCTCAAGAGATTATCCTGTTTTAAAATTCCAATTTATTGAAAATTAAGCGCTTAATAGCGTGTTTTTTTGTATCTGGCGTTTGTGAAAATCCAAGTTTGTATTTAGCGATTCTTACTTTCACTAAATATTTTCCTATGTAGTTATCTGATCAGCGATTTACCTTGATAGACCGAATAAATAGAACTCTTATTACTTTTATAAACATGATTTATAAAAAAGCCCCCAACTTAAAAAGGAGGGGGCTTATTGTTTTAG
>NZ_MSCP01000002.1:659800-672519 GCF_002954715.1 Aliivibrio sifiae
GTTAATATGATTAACTGATTTTACCTAGATAACTTAACCAAATTATTGCGGGTTAAGACCTAGTTGCTCTAACACTAGTTTAAAGTTAGTGCGACGTTCTTTAACGTTATGAACTTCACCAGTAGAACACACTAAATCTGGGCAACCACGGTTAACAATACCAGACACGTCATCAATAAAGTCAGTACCTTTCATACCACCATCAACATATTTTTTAAGTTCGTTGTGGTAGTTCCAGTTACCGTATTGGCCTGATTCATCTGGGTATGCTTGTACTGAAGTAACCCAGTAGAACAGACCTGCAATCCACTTGATTTCCTTGTTCTCTTCAGAGCTACAAATTAAGCCTGGGTTCGAACAGAAATCTAGATCAGCGTATAGCGGGTTCTCTGGTGGCGCTTCAACAACAACACCATCAATCGTTTTACCAATTGTCTCAGGGTCAACGTGTGAACGACCTAAGTAGTGGTTAAGCGTACCGAAGTTTTGACGACCAGTAGTTTGAATTACACCACGGCCCCACCAACCACAGCCTTCTACGTCTTCTTGGCTGCTGCCATCCCAGATAAACTTACCTGCTTTTTGGTCAACGTAAGTTTTACAATCGTCACGTTCCCATACTTGCTTAGAGCCATCTACAGATGTAGGTACATCATTACAGTGACCACTGTTTGTCCAGCGACCCACGTTACCGTTAACCAGTAAGCCACGCTCTTCAAGTACAGCATTTGGTGCTGCAAATACTGGCGCTGGAGCACCGTACCATTTAGCATGAGTTAGAGCACTTACTTCCATTTTATCATCACGAGGACAAGAATAAGCGTGATCTAAACCAGAGATAGGGTTAACACCGTAATCTGCGTATTTCTGATCAAGTTGACCACAGCTCGCTGACATTGGGTAATCTGTCGCTGCGCCGTATTTAATTTCAGCCCAGTTATTCTCATCACACGCATTGTAGCGAATTGTTTCTTGCATACTTTGTGCTAAGAACGCAGCAATCGCTACTTTCGCATATTTGATGTTGGTTGCATCATCAACGTTTTCATCTAGTAGCCAGAACTTGTTACCAGCAACACCCACGTTATGCATTGCATTCAGACCAGTCATGAAGTCAGTCCACTTATAAACCGTAGACGGAACCCATTGTGATTGAGGCGTTTCGTACAAGAATGCGGTGTTGTTCATTGTATCTTCAGCGTCAGCCAATTCACGGTTTAACGCATCAATGATAGTTAATTTACCATTTTCTGTTGATTCACCAACGTAATACAGTGGCATTTTAGCTTTTTTGTATTCTTCGATTTCAGCCGTTAAGTTTGCTGTATCTTTATCAAATACGATAGCAAATACGTTGCTGAATGCTGCTTTACGCACTTGTGGTTTGCTTGCATTATCACCCATGAAATAAGCAGAAGCTTGATCTGTAGGGATATTGTTTAGCATTACAGGTGTTTTAACAAAATCAGAAACTTGCTTAACGTACTCTAGAGCATTATGCCATTGGTCGCTAGTTAGAGCGGCCGTTGAGCTTGACTTAGTGAACGCAATGAAATCCGCTTTAGTTGCAACATCTGCTTTGAACAACTCTAGTTTGTCTAGTAGATCAGCGCTGTAGTTAGATGCTTCATCCCAAACAGATTGTCTGCCAGAGTGAGTATCAAACGCGAAATCACCAATGCTTAGAGACCAACCGTAGTTTGCTTCTGGTGCTAGTGTAGAGATGATTAGGTGGTGCGCATTAGCCCAGCCTTTCAAGTCATTGCTAAGCGCGTTGATGTCATCAATGTCAATCTTGTTGCCAGTGATGTCCATCGCTTTAGTTAGCGCTTCTTTAACCGCAATGCTGTTTGAAGATAATGCTTTATCTTGCGTTGCTTGATCAAGAACATCAGTGTTGATGATAATTGATGCAGAGCCAGCTTGTGCCGCTTTATTAATGATAGATACAAACGTACTTGTTAGCTTATCAAAATCAGCTAAATCAGCGCTGTTGCTAGCGTCAATAGTTAGCATTGCTGGTGCCGCAGACGATGGGCTAGCAACAACTAACGTGTTTGGCCAACCAGCAACTTCTAGACGAACTGGGTCCATTGGGTTTGGTAGAGAAAGAAGCGGTGCTGTACCTGGTTCTGTACCATCACAATTTAGGTGAAGTGCCCATGAATCATCGCTACCAGGAACTGATTTAGTCCAGTAGATCGCAGAGTATGCGATGTTCTTGTTAACCATAATGTCACCACCAGTTGCGTGATCACCACGGGTCCAGTCAGGGTAAACATTAAAGTCTTTACATAAGTCACCTGGAGTTACAGGTGGCTCAACTGGCGGCTCAACCACATCTTCTTCAACAGTAATTTTTACACTTGTTGTAGATGACAGATCTTGAGCATCAGTAGCGATAGCTTTCAGTGTTACGTTACCTGCTTGAGTAGGCTGAAAATTACACGCAAATGTGTTGGTATTAGCCGCATCAAATGAACAGATTTCTTTATTGTTTGCGGTAACAACCAGTGTCGTTAAATCGTTATCTGCATCTGTTGCATTAACAGAGATAGCAACGCTTTCAGTTACGTTGATTGCAGAGTCATTAGTTGGCGTAACAAATTTAACAACAGGTGCAACGAAATCTTCAGTTACTTCTGCTTCTACAACAACAGATACTGATTTTTGTTCGATTTTTTGGTTATTTTTATCGAATACAAATACGTTAACTACCGCATTACCTGCTTCAACTGGAGTCCAAGCGTGAGAGTACTGACTGTTGTTCTCGTTAACTGTTTTTTCAGCTAGCTTTGTGTTGTTTACCCAAAACTCAACTTTAGCAGTTTGGTTACCATCAACATGTGCATTGATAGTAATCGTTTCATTTGCCTGAACAACTTGACCAGCTGTTGGAGCAAGAATAGACAGTTCAGTTTCTTCTGGTTCAGGCTCAGGATTAACAGGCTCGTCAGAACATTCTGTTAGTGACCAGAACCATGAGCTTGCACTCGGAGCTTCCCAAACACCTGGATTGTTTTGAGCAATAAAACATTGATTTTCGTATGAAACAACGTCGCCATTTTCAACCTGAGTTTTACCTGGAATAAAAGGAATAATGTTACCCAAGTCTGGATCTGGATTCGGTCCCGGATTTGGACCTGGGTCAGGATTTGGTTCACCAGAACAAACTGCTGTATCCCAAAACCATGAGTCTGAAGTTGGAGACTCCCACACGCCTGGGTTATTTTTAGCAACAAAGCAGTCACCGTTGAAAGAAACCATATCGCCGTTTTGAACTTTTGTCTCACCTGGAACAAAAGTAACAATGTTAGACGTTAAATTTACATCAGCGGCGTATAGATACCCACTGAACATAACGCTAGTAATAGCGGCTGTTATTTTATTTATTTTTATCACTGCTTTTTCTTCTTTTTATTTATCTTAATCTAGATAAATTTATTAATTATTAAAAGTGTACGATGGATAGATTGTTTTATTATTTGTGTTAAATAAAGGTTAGTTTCTGAATCACAGTAAGTAGATGAAAACCTTCAATCGATCCATACAAAATTCACATATCACTATTAAATTGATAGCGAGGCTGAATTTTCGTGCATTTTAACCAGAAGAAATTTTAAGGATATCTTAAAATATCAAAAGTGTGATATTGCTTCTGTTTTTATTATTGGTTTTTTTTGCTGGGTATGTTATAGGGTCAAGTTTTTGGCTGTTTTCTTTGATTTTGGCGCTAATTTTTATAAAAACACTCTTGGATTTACTTTAAGTCAACCTGTTGTTTACCTCTACCTTAGGTTTTAGTGTAATTTTATTTTCCAAAAATGAACGGCAACATTGAATTTAATTAGATGGGGCTTGGCTTGCTTTTTATTTAATAGGTTATTTTCTTGCGGAATGTAAACTTATTGGTGTTTTCTATATTGGATTGTCATGGATTTATAAAAGACTGGATATACTTATATAATTAAATATTTTTTAACGAAACATAACTGTTGATAGTACCCTAATAGGGTAATATTTTCTGTATGTAACAGTTAATTTGGAAAACTTAAATTTTTCAAATAGTTAAACGTAGGTCACTTAATTGTTGTTTTTTTCAATCTATACTGATGAGAATTATAACAAAATAAGAGGTCGCCTTATGTCTACTTTACCTCTCACGCATAAGCAAGTTTATCGTTCAGCAAACCTAGATGAAAATACATGTAAATCAACTAAATATATTACTCCCATTGATGAAATTGTAGGGCAAGACAGAGCGCAGCAAGCGGTTGAGTTTGCGATGTCTATTCCTGATCGCGGTTATAATATTTATGCCGTTGGTCAAAATGGCCTTGGTAAGAGAACCATGGTTCTGCGTTATCTTAAACGCCATAACCCTGTAGGAAATGGGGTTTGTGATTGGTGTTATGTCACTAACTTTGATGATACTCGAGCTCCTAAGGTACTAAAGTTACCAGTAGGGACTGGGTTGAGCTTCAAAAAAGAAATTGAAAAAATTACCTTGAAATTGGTGAAGGCTATCCCATTAGCATTCGATAATGAGCTGTATTACACCAGAACCGGTACGCTTAAAAATCAGTTGGCAGATAAGCAAGAGTCGTTACTTGGGTCGCTAACGAAAGAAGCAAAAAGTAAAGGGATTAGCCTTGCAGTTACGACTCAAGGTGATTATCAATTTATAGCAATGAATGGCGAAGAGTTGCATAGCGAAGAAACATTTGATGCGTTAGATAGACAAGAACAGCGTCAACTTGAGTCAATTATTGATGAATTAGAAATTAAATTACGTAGCCTTGTTCGTCAATTGACGGAATGGGAAGATAAATACTCCGATAAAATTGAAAAGTTAAATGAGGAAATTGTTTCTCAAGTATTAACGGTTAATTTTGAAGTAATTAAAACCAAGTATAGTGATTCAAAAATCATTTCTCAGCACCTTAAAGATATGGAGAAAGACATCTTAGAAAACTTTGATGTGTTCCTTCAAGAGGGTAATGAAGACGCTGAACTGGCATATGCTTCTTTAGAGAAAAGATTGCCTCGTAGATATCAAATTAATCTACTTGTTAGTCAAAAAGATGAACAGTTCCCATTAATTGTAGAAGAAAGTCCAAGTTATCATAATCTATTTGGATACATAGAAAATGCGACATTTAAAGGAACCGTCTTTACGGATTATTCATTAATTCGAGCTGGTAGTCTTCATAAGGCCAATGGTGGAGTGTTACTTATGGATGCGGTTAAAGTACTTGAAAGACCGTATGTTTGGGATGGATTAAAGAGGGCATTACGATCTCAAAACCTAAACCTAAGTTCTCTTGAAAGGGAAGTGACACTATCAGGAACGGTCTCTTTAGAGCCAGAGCCTATTCCGCTAAATGTAAAAATAATCTTATTTGGTGATTATCAAACTTATCAATTACTTCAACATTATGACTCAGAATTTAGTGAGCTTTTTAAAGTTACTGCTGATTTTGAAGATGATATGCCAAGAACTGACGCTTCAGAGTTTCATTATGCGCAATTTATTTCGAGTATTGTGCATGACGGTAAAATGCTGCAATGTGATAAAAAAGCGATAGAACGAATTATAGAATACAGCTCTCGTCAGACAGGGGATCAAAATCGACTCTCTTTACATTCTGCAGACATTTCCAATTTATTAAAAGAAACTAATTACATAGCGAGAGCGGCCAAATCAAATATGATCCGCTTAAAGCATGTAGAGCAAGCATTAGCGAATAAAGAGCATCGAGTTAATCGAGTTCAAGATGGAGTAATGCAAAGCTTTGTTAATGGTACAACCTTGATGGAGACTGAAGGTGGGGTTGTTGGCCAAGTCAACGCGCTGTCAGTTTTATCTACATCAAATCACCAATTTGGAATGCCGAATAGAATTACCGCAACCACTTCTTTCGGTAAGGGGGAGGTATTTGATATTGAAAGAAAAGTAGAGCTTGGAGGAAGTATCCACTCAAAAGGTGTATTTATTCTTAGTGCTTACTTATCTTCGTTATTTGGTAGTGAGAAAAGAATTCCATTAAAGACATGTTTGGCATTTGAACAGTCTTACGGAGGGGTTGATGGAGACAGTGCATCAATGGCTGAGTTCTGTTCTATTATTTCCGCTTTTTCTGAAAAACCAATACGTCAAGATATTGCAATAACAGGGTCGATGAATCAATTTGGTCAAGCGCAGCCTATTGGTGGCGTAAATGAAAAAATTGAAGGCTTTTATCAAGTTTGTAAAATTAAAGGCTTAAAAGCACATCAAGGGGTGATAATTCCTCACTCTAATATTCAAAATCTAATGTTAAACAGTGAAGTGACTCAAGCAATAGAAAAAGGCTCATTTACGATTTGGCCCGTTAATCATGTTAGTGAAGCGATTGAGTTATTGATGGGCTCTCCTGTTGAGTCAGAAAGTAGTGATGGTATTTATACTATAATTCGGTCTAAATTCACTTCTTAAATAAAATTAGAGAAAGGCATAAGATTATTTTTATGCCTTTTTTTATATTGTTATAAGAGAATTGAATTAATAATTAAAACGGTGATATAATCATCAGCAGATAACAATAAAATAAAAAGCGTTTTATCCCAATCTATTTTATGCCTGTTATTTGTTTATTCCAATGTGTTCAGAGGCTCTACTATGTATCATCCCTTATCACCACGACTTGATTACAGTACATTTTTGATCGTACGTGGAAAAAAAACTTACATCGAAGAAAACTTACTATTACGAGTCAAATTGGTTGATATAGCAGGTACTGAATATTGGATACCTATTGGTATTAATTGGAATGATGGCCAATCGACTAAGCGACGTCGAATGGAATTTGCACAAGTACGTTTTGCTCGTAAAGGTCAACCTTATTATAGTAAAGCCTACTATGCTGATTTTGAGAATGAAGAGAGTGATGTCGATGCTCGTTCAGAAGCAATCATTGAAGCGGCGTGGTCTATTGCTGAATTGGTTGAGCAAGATGAATATGAAACCGCAGATGCAGCACGAAAAACAAAAACCTTTACTGCCAAATCAGCTTATCAAGGGTTACACCCAAATATTCAGCTAAAGTTATCAATGGTTAATGGTACGCCTTATGTAAATAGCCATTTTGAGCGCCATGAAAGTAAATCTTGTTACCGTTCGCATA
This sequence comes from Aliivibrio sifiae, assembly GCF_002954715.1. Lineage (GTDB taxonomy): Bacteria > Pseudomonadota > Gammaproteobacteria > Enterobacterales > Vibrionaceae > Aliivibrio > Aliivibrio sifiae. The sequence continues at coordinate 666,967 of NZ_MSCP01000002.1, forward strand.
ACTTCTCTCGTAGTTTATTTAATGTTAACTTTGATGATCTTGGTGATTTCCTTGCTGAATTAAACGCTATTGGTGAGGTTTTAGATACCTATTTACAAACCAAAGATGCAGATATAAAAGCGTTTAAGCCAAGTAAAACATTAACTACAACACCGTTATCTAAATTTGAAATGCGAGAAATTTGCGATCAATTAATTCAGAAAGCAATGGATGGTTGCATGGCTGAGTTTAAAGAGACTTGGTTTGAATTTAGAAGAAAACCGAAGCAAATATTAATGATTGAAGCGGATGATAAGTCCAATTTTATTGTAAGAAAAGAATTTGTTAGAACGGGTTCTACGATTCATCTGAATAAATTTAAAGCATGTACGCACCCGACGCATGTACTACGTAAAGTCGCATTGATGAAAGCTAACTATAATTGGGCAAATTATAAGAATGAGCGTAAAGCTGAATCGGCAAAGGGTAAGTATTTCAAAGCTGCTCATCCATCATCGGGCGTTATTGGTGTCGTTGTTAAAGTGACAGAAGCTGAAACCATTTATAAAGGGATTGTTGGACAGACACCGCGAAGCAGCTATAAATTTAAAATATTTTCAACGAAAACAATGAGTGATAAAAACGCATTTATAGCAGCAAAGCAAGCCTATCTTGAAGCGATGGGGGAGGAAGCATGGTCTGACTATAAATTGGCAAAAGAGTTTTCAATTTATAAAGCGAAATAAATACTTCTCTTAATTTAGTCAATAATTAAGAGAAGTGAATCGTGGTTATTGTTTATCTGTGAAGATACTAAGATCTAGTTCTAATGATGGGCCTAACCACACAGCAGAGCTAGTATGATCAAGGTATTCATTTTCAGTTAAAGGATGAATCAGTACTGATAGTTGTTTTCTATTTTCTTCTAGCCACGCCATCACTGCATCGTAATCATGATGCTTAAAAGAAACTTGTCGACTCCAAACTGGATGAGGGCCGACGGGTTTTTGATTCACTTTTCCTAATTGGTATCCAAATTTCTCGTGTAACTGTTCTGTTAAACTAACAGCAAAGTCGATACTTGTTTGATCGAAATAAACGTGAACGTGGTAACCGTTGATGTCTGATTGATGCATATTATCTTCTTAAATAGGAAACATAAAAAAGGCCAAACCGAAGTTTAGCCTCATTATAGTTCATTTTAAATGAGAATGATTATTCCCAATCTAGAATAACTTTACCTGACATTCCAGAACGCATCATGTCGAAGCCTGCTTGGAAGTCGTCAATTTTGTAGTGGTGAGTGATAATTGGTGTTAGATCTAGGCCCGATTGGATCAGTGATGCCATCTTATACCAAGTTTCAAACATCTCACGACCGTAGATACCTTTAATGACCAAGCCTTTGAAGATCACTTGAGTCCAGTCTACAGTCATATCCGATGGTGGAATTCCTAGTAGGGATATTTTACCGCCATGGTTCATGTTAGTTAGCATGCTGTTGAATGCAGATGGAACACCTGACATTTCAAGACCTACGTCAAAACCTTCAGTCATGCCAAGATCTGACATTACATCTTCAAGTTTTTCGTTCATTACATTTACTGCACGTGTTACGCCCATCTTTTTAGCAAGATCTAGACGGTATTCGTTAACATCAGTAATAACAACGTGACGCGCACCAACGTGCTTTGCAACAGCAGCTGCCATGATGCCAATTGGACCAGCACCAGTGATCAGAACATCTTCACCTACTAAGTCAAATGATAGGGCAGTGTGAACCGCGTTACCAAATGGGTCAAAGATAGATGCTAGGTCATCAGAAATTCCAGCAGGGATCTTAAATGCATTGAATGCAGGAATAACTAAGAACTCAGAGAATGCACCAGTGCGGTTAACACCAACACCTGTTGTATTACGACAAAGGTGAGTACGGCCGCCACGACAGTTACGACAGTGACCACAAGTAATGTGACCTTCGCCAGAAACACGATCGCCAATCTCAAAGCCACGAACTTCTTGGCCAATACCAACAACTTCGCCCACGTATTCGTGACCTACAACCATAGGAACAGGAATGGTTTTTTGTGACCACTCATCCCAGTTATAGATATGTACATCAGTACCACAAATTGCGGTCTTTTTAATACGGATAAGAAGATCGTTATGACCCATTTCAGGTTTTTCAACCTCGGTCATCCAAATACCTTCTTCAGGTTTTAGTTTTGAAAGTGCTTTAATTTTCATTATTTGATGATCTCCATGTCTTTACCAACAGCGATAAAGGCATCAATTGCGCGATCTAGTTGCTCACGAGAATGAGCAGCAGACATTTGTGTACGAATACGAGCTTGGCCTTTAGGCACTACTGGGAAAGAGAAAGCAACAACATAGATGCCTTTTTCTAACGCACGCTCTGCGAATTCAGCGGCTAATTTAGCATCGCCTAACATAATTGGGATGATAGCGTGATCAGCTCCACCCATAGTGAAACCAGCTGCTTCCATACGAGTACGGAAATGAGCAGAGTTTTCCCATAAGCTTGTGCGTAAATCACCAGACTCAGCCAGCAAATCAAGAACACGAATAGACGCAGAAACGATTGCAGGAGCAACAGAGTTTGAGAATAGGTACGGACGAGAGCGTTGACGTAACCAATCGATTACTTCTTTTTTACCAGAAGTGTAGCCGCCTGATGCGCCACCCATTGCTTTGCCTAGCGTACCTGTGATGATATCAATACGGTCGATAACATTGTGATGTTCATGAGTACCTGCACCGTTGTCGCCCATAAAGCCAACAGCGTGAGAGTCATCAACCATAACTAGAGCGTTGTATTTATCAGCTAAATCACAGATAGCAGGAAGATTAGCAACTACGCCGTCCATTGAGAACACACCGTCAGTAACGATAAGAGTATGACGAGCGCCAGCTTCTTTTGCTGCAATTAGTTGTTCTTCTAATTCAGTCATGTTGTTGTTTGCATAACGGAAACGCATTGCCTTACAAAGACGAACACCATCAATGATTGATGCGTGGTTTAGGGCGTCAGAGATGATCGCATCTTCTTTACCTAAAATTGTTTCAAATAAACCAGCGTTTGCATCAAAACATGATGTGTAAAGAATAGTGTCTTCTTTACCTAAGAAAGTAGATAGTTTTTCTTCTAATACTTTATGTGAGTCTTGAGTACCGCAGATAAAACGTACAGAAGCCATGCCAAAGCCGTGCTCATCCATACCATCTTTAGCGGCTTGGATAAGTGCAGGGTGGTTAGCTAAACCTAAGTAGTTGTTAGCACAGAAGTTTAGAACTTCTTGGCCTGTAGAAATAGAAACAGACGCTTTTTGAGCTGAAGTAATGATGCGTTCAGATTTGTATAAACCTTCGCTCTTTACTTCTTCAATTTGATTTTGGATCTGAGTGTAGAATGCAGAAGACATTGTGTTCCCTTTTTTAGTTATAATTGTTGCACATAAAAAGTGTAATCAAAATCCGATAAATAGATTCTAATTCAAATCAATTACGACTATTATCCCTAAAAATGGAAAAGCATTAGTGAATCATGGTCACAAATAAACTTATTACTTTATTACCAGACTTAGCAACATATATCGTTGTTGTTAATGAAGGTAGTTTTACAGCAGCAGCTAAGAAATTGGGTGTTACACCTTCTGCATTGAGTAAATTGATTACTCGGTTAGAAAATGCACTTTCTGTTAAGTTGTTTGAACGTACAACACGCAGTCTTCTGATCACAGAATCAGGTAAAAAAATATACCAGCAATCTGTCATTATGGTCGAGGCAGCACAGCAGGCGATTGATATTTCGAGCTCAGAGCATATCGTGCCGTCTGGAAGCTTGACGGTTGCAGCTCCAAAAGCATTTTTAACAATAGTACTTCAACCGCTGATTACACCGTTTTTGATTAAGTATCCTAAAATCCAATTAAAGCTAAGAGCATCGGATGGTGATATCGATATGATAGCTCAAGGGATTGATGTGGTTTTTCGTTTAACCGATAAACCAACAGAAGGTTTGATCATGAAAGAGATAGGAAAGGTTAATCTCAGCTTATGCGCTAGTCCCTCTTATATAGAAGACAGAGGATTGCCAATCAACCCACATGATCTTACTCATCATGACTGTCTTTATTTAGGTGAAACGACAACAGATCATATTTGGGAATTTGTAAAAGCTGAAGAAAGCCATGTTATAGCCGTGACTGGTCGTTACGCTGTCAATCATTCGCAAATGAGATTAAATGGGGTTAAGGATGGTTTTGGTATTGGGATTTTCCCTGATTTTGTCATTAAAGAGGCGTTAGATAATAACGAGGTTGTTCCTGTTCTTTCTGATTGGCAGATAAAAGGGAATTATCATGGTGTTATCGCTATGCAATACGCTCAGAATAAATATATGCCTTCTCGTTTAAAAGTTTTTACTGAATTTGTAAAAGAGAATTTAATGAAAGAGCAGAGTAAATGATGAAGAAGTTAGAGTTACGATTATTGAGAGGCTTGCCGGGAAGTGGTAAATCGACCTTGGCACAAAGCTTGGACTTGATACATCTTGAAGCGGATCAGTTTTTTGTGAATGAAGAGGGAGCTTATTGTTTTGACGGTACTCTTTTAAGCTCTGCTCATCAATGGTGTCAGTTACAATGTGAATTTCACTTATATCATGGTAGAAGTGTTGTCGTCGCTAATACTTTTGTAAAACAGTGGGAAATGGATGCATACAGGAAAATTGCTCAAAAGTATGATGCTGTATTAGAGATAGATGTGTGCAAGGGAAAATTTAAAAGTACTCATAATGTCCCTGAAAATGTAATAAAAAGGATGAAAAAGGAGTGGGAGGCTTAAAATTAGTTCAAGTTTGAGCGTTTTACTCTCGTTTTGTTTGTTTTTTAACCGCTTGATTTTTTATGTTTAAAAATGGCTTGCAACTCATAATTAAATCTCTATACTTCGCTTCCGTTGTCACAGCAAACCTTTATTAGTAAGGGCTAGCAGTAATAGCAAGAAGTGAAACATTGACGCGAACCGAGTTTTCAAAAGTTGCTTGCAACTTACTTTTAGTAATTTAAATGACACTTCAAGCAAAACAAAGCGAAAGCCTAGTTTTGAGCTCTTTAATAATTAGACCTTAGCAATCTGTGTGGACACTTATGGATTGATAGTCAAAATAGCTTAACTTATTTATAAGTGAGCAACTATCAATGAACTGAGTGACTACACAAATATATTTATGTAAGAAATCAGTATTAATCATTGAGTCGATATCCTTTCTGCTGAAAGGTATCAAAAAACTTTAATTGAAGAGTTTGATCATGGCTCAGATTGAACGCTGGCGGCAGGCCTAACACATGCAAGTCGAGCGGTAACAGGAATTAGCTTGCTAATTCGCTGACGAGCGGCGGACGGGTGAGTAATGCCTGGGAATATGCCTTGATGTGGGGGATAACTATTGGAAACGATAGCTAATACCGCATAATGTCTTCGGACCAAAGAGGGGGATCTTCGGACCTCTCGCGTCAAGATTAGCCCAGGTGAGATTAGCTAGTTGGTGGG
>NZ_MSCP01000002.1:673793-674707 GCF_002954715.1 Aliivibrio sifiae
CGAAGGTTGAAAAATAAAGAGATTTGAAGGTGCCCAACACCTTCATAGTGTCCCGTTCGTCTAGAGGCCTAGGACACCGCCCTTTCACGGCGGTAACAGGGGTTCGACTCCCCTACGGGATACCACTTAGGGTCGTTAGCTCAGTTGGTAGAGCAGTTGACTTTTAATCAATTGGTCGCAGGTTCGAATCCTGCACGACCCACCATTCTTTCCACAGAGAATGAGTTTATTTCTGATAGAGTCAGGAGTAAATTGAAATATTATGTGGGCGATTAGCTCAGTTGGGAGAGCACCTCCCTTACAAGGAGGGGGTCACTGGTTCGAGCCCGGTATCGCCCACCATTTCATATGGATATACTCTTTAAATGTTTTTGGAAGGATTCCAAACCAGTTCAAGAAATTGACCCTGGTTAGGATTTTTGCCGTCTAAGAATACTTAAAAAGTATATTGTCATTTAAGAAATTGAATGACGTTATATTGCTCTTTAACAATTTGGAAAGCTGACTGATTTAGCTTAATTTATTTTTTAAAAAGTAAAATGTAATTAAGTTAAATCAAAATTTAAAAGTTCTTAATATCTTTTGTTTATCTTTAGATAAACAAATTAAAAACACATTCAAGTGTTCTTGGTATTATTTTTTCTATTTTTTAAGTAGAGATAAAGAGCGAATCCGGCGAAAAACCAGAACTCCCTATCTTTTATACAGAGATAGTGACGAGTTCAACCTTGATTAGTTGAAATACGATCTCAAGTTATTTGTTTTACGTAGTAATTTTATTTTTAGACAAGGCGTTAAGAAATTTATCGAAGGGAGCGTAGCTTGCTACATGACCAAGTAAATTTTGAAAACAACGAAGTATAAAGATAAAAGAACAAGTAAAAAGACCTCTTGGGGTTGTATGGTTAAGTAAT
>NZ_MSCP01000002.1:678252-843393 GCF_002954715.1 Aliivibrio sifiae
TAACGGATTTGCTAAACCAAGACACAATATTGAATGTGATTAAGAACAAGCTTTACTTTATATAGAGCACAGCTTTCCAGATTATTATATTTCCTCTGCTATTACTGGCTACGGGAGATATAGACAAAATTTGCTTGGCGACCATAGCGTTATGGACCCACCTGATCCCATGCCGAACTCAGAAGTGAAACGTAATAGCGCCGATGGTAGTGTGGGGTTTCCCCATGTGAGAGTAGGACATCGCCAGGCTTGAATTTGGTTTTACTTTTCTAAAGTAAAATAAGACAAAGTTAAGTCATTAAAATAACTACAGGGGTGTAGCTCCAACTGGCAGAGCAGCGGATTCCAAATCCGCGTGTTGGGAGTTCGAATCTCTCCACCCCTGCCATATTAAAGAAGGCCCATATCGAAAGATATGGGCCTTTTTACTATCAGTGGTTTGAGAAAAGAGCCGCGGATTCCCCCACCATAAGAACACGCGTGTTGGGAGTTCGGATTTCTCCACCCTTGCCATATTAAAGAAGGCCCATATCGAAAGATATGGGCTTTTTTGCTATCAGTGGTTTGAGAAAAGAGCCGCGGATTCCCCCACCATAAGAACACGCGTGTTGGGAGTTCGAATCTCTCCACCCCTGCCATATTAAAGAAGGCTCATATCGAAAGATATGGGCCTTTTTACTGTTTGTAGCTTGAGAAAAGAATCATGAGTTACCCTTTATAAGAAATGCTATATCGAAAACGATGAGCTTTTTCTTTTCAAATGCCGTCAATTTGTTAGAATATCGCGCATATTTAAAGGAGAGTAATACAATGTCAATGTATGTAGTGGGCCATAAAATCCCAGATTCAGATTCAATTTGTGGTGCAATCGCACTTGCTTACTTAAAAAATCAAATTGGCGAAGCAGCTATTCCAGCTCGTTTAGGTGAACTTTCTCCTGAAACAGCATTCATCCTTGATAAGTTTGGTTTAGAGTCTCCAGAATTTAAAACTAGTTATGCTGGTGAAGAAGTTTATATTGTTGACCATTCTGAGTTGACTCAAGCACCTGACGATATTGCAGAAGCGACAATTGTAGGTATCGTAGATCATCATAAACTAGGTGATTTGACGACTTCAACACCATTAGAATGCTGGATCCGTCCTGTTGGTTGTAGTAATACGATCATTAAGATGATGTACGATTTCTATAATGTTGAAATCCCTAAAAACATTGCAGGTATTATGTTATGTGCAATACTAAGTGATACAGTAATTTTTAAATCACCAACATGTACAACTGCTGATATTAAATGTGTTGAAGCACTAGCAGAGATCGCTGGTATCGAAGATTTTAAAGCATTAGGTATGGAAATGTTTAAAGTGAAATCAGCAGTTGAAGGCACAGCTGTACGTGACCTTGTTATGCGTGATTTTAAAGACTTTAACATGAATGGTGAGCTTGTTGGTATTGGCCAACTTGAAGTTATCGATCTTTCTGTATTTGATGCAATTAAAGCTGAATTAGAAGCTGATATTGCTGCAATGAAAGTGGAAGGTAACCGTCATACTATGATCTTGCTTTTAACTGATATCATGAAAGAGGGCTCAGAGCTATTAGTTGTAAGTGATAATGATGAACTTACAGCTAAAGCTTATGGTAAAGCGACTGAAAATGGCCGAGTTTGGCTTGATGGTGTTCTTAGCCGTAAGAAACAAGTCGTTCCTCAACTACAAGTAGTATTTGCGTAATAGCAGAAATACAAAATTAAAAAAAAGCCCGTACAAATGTATGGGCTTTTTTTATAAGGATTAGATAGCAGCTTCACTTTGAGGTGATTTTATCACGAGCCACATCCCATCTTTTTTGACAACTCCGCAATCTGAGCAGATCACTGTTTTTTGATTCTCTGAAATGAGCAATTCATCAGAAAGGCAGTTCGGACATTCATTAATTTCATTCATGTCATATTCCTTAATCGGCAGTATATATAATGTTTATTATCTCTTTATTATTTTGTATTCAATACTAATCTAACGGCTGATTTAAATCGGTTCAATTAGTGAGATAACCATAAATATATTACAAGAAACATGTCGTATTGTTTGTGTGAAAGTTTAGTTTTGTGAACTGACAGCAAATCTTTGCTGTCAGTAATAGGAAGAGAGTATCTGAAGAAGGTAGATTGTTTTTAACGTGGAAGTTTTAGTCGTAGAGTGCGTTTTTTCCAACTTCTAACGACTGAGTATCGCCAAAGTCCACGAATGCCAAAATAACCGATAAGAGCAGAAACAACGGCACAAATAGCGCAACCAAGAAGAAATGGAGGACCAATCGTCGACATTTGTGAACCAATGAATTCCCATGATAATTCAAAGTGGAAATGTTGTGCGGGTGTTGATAATACCCAAGCTCCAATCTTATACGCGCCATAAAATAACACGGGCATAGTAACAGGGTTACTAACCCATACTAATGCAATCGATAATGGCAGATTTACACTACACAAAATGGCTAACCCAGCAGCCATAATCATTTGACTAGGAAGAGGGACGAAAGCCATAAATAAACCGACAGCAAACGCGCCAGCTGCAGAGCGGCGGTTCAAACACCATAAATTTGGGTTATACAATACATTGCCGAATACTTTTAATGCTTTTTGGCGTTTAATTGTTTCGTGGTTTGGTAAAAAACGTTTAATGAATTTTCTTGGCATGAGTTAATGCTTCTTTTTAATGACATACGCATAAAGATCGTAGTCGTAATTCTTATTCTTTTGTCGTCAGCCTATTGGCCAACAAACCTGCCGTCGTTTGCATTTTTACTGTGTGTTTTTAGTTATTTAATAACACTAAAATATTCCCAAGCTAAATTAATACAAGGCATCCTGCTGGGGTTAATCATCACATCCTCACACATAACTTACTATAAAAGTGTAAACAAACTACTTTATAGTCAGGGGCATGATATTACCATCAAAGGTGAAATTCAAAGTCTAATTGCATTTAAAGAAAGAACATCTTCAATTTTAGTGCAAGTTCGTGATATTGACACTTCTCCTATTAAGTTTTATCAATCGCCCTTACTAAGGCTTTCGATTCGAGATTTTAAAAAGTCTTTAGAAAAAGAAATACCCAAAGCTCTTTTTAAGCAAGGTGAATTATGGGAATTTACTGTCAAACTGAGACCTCCGATAGGTCGACATAATGAAGTCGGCTATAAACTTGAAGATTACGCTCTAGCCAAAAGAATCCACTCATATGGTAAAATTACTAATGCAACGTTGATTGATAATTCTTCTTCGATTAGAAACCAGTGGTTTCTTAATGTCTATGATCGTACTTTGAAGCAAGAGTTTCAATCATTACTTTTAGCGTTAACCTTTGGTTACAAAGGTGATATAGATGCAAATGAGTGGAAAGTATTAAGGAACTCAGGTTTAGCTCATTTAATGGCAATATCAGGTCTTCATATTGGTTTTGTCTTTGCTATTGGTTGGTGGTTAGGAAAGATAGCTAGAAGCTTTTTGTCTTACCGAGTTACCGTCTGGTTGCCTGTTATTACTGGTTGTTTACTCGCTACTTTTTATGCATGGCTTGCGGATTTCTCTTTACCTACAATAAGAGCATTGATTGCCTGTCTTTTAGTATCATTAGTTTTGATTCTTCGTTGGAAGTGGCCTAAGCATTTATTATTTCTATGGTGCTTATTGTTATGCCTTGTTATTAATCCCTTTTCAGCATTATCTATGAGTTTTTGGCTTTCGTTTAGCGCTGTATCTGTGGTTCTTTTATCATTGTATTTTTACCAACGATTCTTTATTAATAAATCTCGTCCATTTATGGAGAAACTGCGTCAGGTGGTTTTTATCCAGTGTGGGCTCTTTGTGTTATTAGCACCGATACAGGCTTACTTTTTTTCTGGAGTCAGTTTTTTATCACCAATAATTAATTTAGTCTCTGTTCCTTGGGTTAGCTTGCTCACTGTTCCTTTAAGCTTACTTGCTGTTCTCTCTGGGCAAGTAAATTATTCTATTTCAGAACTCTCTTGGAGTTTAGCTAATTGGTCATTAACTCCAATATGGTGGTTGGCAGAAAAAGCAGATCAGTCATGGTTCGTATTGTCTCATCATACGAATAGCATTCTTATTATTATCATTGGTTTGATTGGTGTCAGAATCATCTTTCCTGTGAAATATTTCTTTCAACCTTTTGTATTTTTATTACTGTGTTCAGTCTTGATTAAACCAGAGAAAAAATGGCAAGTTGATTTTCTGGATGTCGGGCATGGCTTATCAGTACTATTATCAAACCAAGGACATACCGTCATTTATGATACAGGTATGAAATGGAGCAATGGCAGTATTGCTGAAAGTGTTATTGAACCCATTTTATATTCTCGTGGGGTTAAGTCGATTAATGGTTTGATTGTTAGTCATTCAGACAATGATCATGCAGGTGGAAAAACATACTTAACTGATGTATTCAATCCAGCATGGATTAGAACTAGCGAGATAAGGGTAAACGATAAATATTGTATTAAAGGTGAACAATGGCGGGAGGGAGAGATGTTATTTACCGTGATCTGGCCTCCAAAGAGAGTAAAACGAGCTTATAATCCTCATTCGTGTGTGATCAAAGTTAAGGTTGAACAATGGACTTTTTTATTAACTGGTGACATTGATGCTATTTCAGAAATGTTGATACTAAATCAAAATGACTTTGATGATGTAGATGTTTTTCTCGTTCCTCATCATGGTTCAAATAGTTCTTCAACAATTCGTTGGGCTGAAGAGATGAAAGGGAAGGTTGCTGTAGTGTCCACGGGAAGGTTTACTCCTTGGAATTTACCAAATAGAGAAATAAAAGAAAGGTATAAAGAAAAAGGGATAAAATGGTTAGATACTGCTCAATTAGGTCAGATCAATATTACAAGTGACCAAAATAATTTGGTGATTAAAGGTTATTCACTGCTCAATCACAATGTCTGGTACAGAAAGCTATTTGGCGATAATCTAAATTCAGAGTAGAATAAAGGTAATTGTATATGAAGAATAAGTACTTATGACTATTGAAAAAGACGAATCTACATGGGTAACATTTAAACGTTTATGGCCATTAATCTCTCTCTATAAAGCCGGACTATGGGTAGCTATTGTTGCTCTGGTTGTTAATGCCTTAAGTGACACTTACATGATTTCGCTATTGAAGCCATTATTAGATGAAGGTTTTGGCAGTGCAGATTCAGACTTCTTAAAGAAAATGCCATTTATTATTTTAGCTATGATGTTTATTCGTGGTCTTAGTGGTTTTATTTCTGGTTATTGCATGAGTTGGGTCGCGAGTAACGTAGTAATGCGAATTCGCCGTCAAATATTTAATCATTTTATGCATATGCCAGTAAGTTACTTTGATCAAGAATCTACAGGTCGCTTACTCTCTCGTATTACCTATGATTCAGAACAAGTTGCTTCTGCAACCAGTAAAGCGTTAGTTAATATTGTCCGTGAATCGGCAAGTATTATTGGTTTACTTGGTCTTATGTTTTGGAATAGTTGGCAGCTATCTTTAGTGCTTATTATAGTCGCCCCCGTTGTTGCCTTTGCTATTAGTTTTGTTTCTAAACGCTTTAGAAAGATCAGTAAGAGTATGCAAACAGCAATGGGTTCATTGACAGCAACGTCTGAACAAATGCTGAAAGGCCATAAAGTAGTATTAAGTTATGGTGGTCATAAAGTTGAATCAGAGCGTTTTGATAACATCAGTAATCACATGCGTCAACAAGGAATGAAAATGGTGGTTGCTCAAGGCTTAGCAAATCCAATCATTCAAATGATCGCATCTCTCGCATTAGTAACGGTATTATTCTTAGCAAGTGTTGACTCAATTAAAGAAACATTAACCCCAGGTACATTTACCGTTGTATTTTCTGCTATGTTTGGCTTACTTCGCCCATTAAAATCGTTAACCGGTGTGACGTCTGATTTCCAACGAGGTATGGCAGCTTGTCAAACTTTGTTCGAATTAATGGATATGGATAAAGAAAAAGACGATGGCGTGATTACTAAAGAAAAAGTTGATGGTGAAATTAAAGTTGAAAATGTAACGTTTACTTATCCAACGGCGGAAGGTCCTGCGTTACGAAATATTAGTTTTGATATCCCAAGTGGAAAGACAGTTGCATTAGTTGGTCGTTCAGGTTCAGGTAAAAGTACCATTGCGAATCTATTTACCCGTTTTTACGATGTTGACTCGGGTACAATATCGTTAGATGGTGATAAAGTTGAAGACTATAAACTTCCTAACCTTCGTAAACACTTTGCGTTAGTATCTCAAAATGTGCATTTATTTAATGATACGGTAGCAAATAATATTTCTTATGCTTCAGAGGGTAAGTTTACTCGTGAAGAGATAGAAAAAGCGGCTGAACTTGCTTATGCCTCTGACTTCATTAATAAAATGGAGCAGGGTTTTGACACCATGATAGGTGAAAACGGCGCAAGTTTATCAGGCGGACAACGTCAACGTATCGCTATTGCTCGTGCTCTATTGCAAAATGCATCTGTATTAATCCTTGATGAAGCAACATCAGCGTTAGATACGGAATCAGAGAAAGCGATTCAATCAGCATTGGATGAGCTGCAAAAAGACAAAACCGTATTAGTTATTGCACACCGTTTATCTACAATTGAAAGTGCGGATCAGATACTTGTCATCGATGAAGGTGAAGTTGTTGAGCGTGGAACACATGCTGAACTAATTGCACATGATGGTGCTTATGCACAGTTACACCGCATTCAGTTTGGTGATTAATGATTGAGAAAATTTGGTTTGATAACCATTTTCTAGGAAAACTTTTGTGGCCAATATTATGGCCACTAAGTTGCTTATTTAAGTGGTTGGCTTCAAAACGAAAAGCGGATTATCAATCTGGTAAGAAAGAGAGTTATCGTTCTTCTGTTCCTGTTGTCGTAGTAGGAAATATTACGGCGGGTGGTAATGGAAAAACACCTGTTGTGGTATGGCTAGTTGAACAACTTCAATTACAAGGTTACAGAGTTGGTGTTGCTTCTCGCGGTTATGGCGGTAAAGCTCCGCATTATCCTTTTTTACTTACTGATACAACTACACCTGATATTTCAGGTGATGAGCCAGTATTGATAAAGCAGCGTACCAAGGCGGATGTTGTTGTTGCGCCTGTTCGTAGTGATGCAGTAAAAATGCTTGAAGCACAAGGTGTTGATATTATTATTACTGATGATGGCCTACAACACTATGCACTACAACGTGATATTGAATTCATTATTATTGACGGTAAGCGCCGTTTTGGTAATGGAAATTACATTCCGTTAGGGCCATTAAGAGAGGGAGTAGATCGTTTATCAACGGTTGATTTCTTAATTTGTAATGGAGAAATACCAAAAGATAATGAAATATCGATGAAGCTTGAGCCTAATGAAGCTATTAATCTAATTACAGGTGAAAGGCGTGTTATTTCTTCATTATCGAACTTGGTTGCGTTTGCTGGTATTGGTCATCCTCCGCGTTTTTTTGATACGTTAAAATCATTAAAAGCCGACGTGGTTCACACTCAAGGCTTTGGTGATCATAAAGCGTTTGAACCAACAGAAATTGAAAATTTAATGCAGTATGGCGAGCAATTAATTATGACAGAGAAAGACGCAGTTAAGTGTCAGTCCTTTGCTCAATCGTCATGGTGGTATTTACCTGTTGATGCCAAATTCCCAGAAGAAAAGGCACAACAAATATTAGATAAAATTATAGAGGTAAAAGAACAATATGGATTATCGTCTTCTTGAAATCGTTGCTTGTCCTGTGTGTAATGGAAAACTGAACTACGATAAAGATAAGCAAGAATTGATCTGTAAAATTGATCGTCTTGCATACCCAATCAAAGAAGGTATTCCTGTAATGCTTGAGCCTGAAGCTCGTCGTATGACAATGGAAGAGGTAGAGCTATGTCGTTCACAGTCATAATTCCTGCTCGCTATCAATCAACACGCTTACCAGGTAAACCGCTGGCTGATATTTGTGGTAAACCGATGATTCAATGGGTTTATGAAAAAGCATCAAAAGCTGGTGCTGATCGTGTTATCGTAGCAACTGATGATCCTCGTATTGAAGCCGTAGTTAAAAGCTTTGGTGGTGATGTATGTATGACTTCTCCAAACCATGAGTCAGGTACAGAACGTCTTGCTGAAGTGATTGAAAAGTGTGGTATTACCGCTGATGAGATCGTTGTTAATGTTCAAGGTGATGAGCCTTTGATCCCACCGAGTATCATTCAGCAAGTAGCACAAAACTTAGCAGATTCTATTGCTCCTATGGCAACGCTAGCGGTAGCTATTGATGAAGAAGATGATGTCTTTAACCCAAATGCTGTAAAAGTAGTTACTGATGCTGAAGGGTACGCCCTGTACTTTAGTCGAGCTTCGATCCCATGGGATCGTGATGCGTTTGCACAAGGTGAATCACTAACTGCGAACCCATTACTTCGTCATATTGGTATCTATGCGTATCGTGCAGGTTTCATTAATACGTATATTAATTGGCAACCAAGCGTACTTGAAAAAATCGAATGCCTAGAGCAACTGCGTGTGCTTTGGTACGGTGAGAAAATTCATGTAGCAGTTGCAAAAGAGGCACCGGCTGCTGGGGTTGATACACCTGAAGATTTAGAAAAAGTGAGATCTATCATTTTAAGTAATACTCATTCGGATAAATGATTGTAATTATCCTAAAGTAAGTAAAAATAATCAGATACTTATCGATACGTATAAAAAAGCACGAACCTAATTTGGGTTCGTGCTTTTTTATATCAATAGTTTAAAGCTGCTATTTGCCTTTCGGTAATGGTAGAGATTCTGTTATATCATCTACTTTATCCATAACGTCTTCAAACTCAATTTTGTTTGTTTCTTGTGCTTGTTCTTCTCTTGCCATTAAAAGATCTTTAAGATCCATAAACCAGCGACCCATTTGCTCATACCAAAATCGTTCAGATTGTTCTAAATACTTCGCTTTTGGTGCATATTTTTCCCACGGTTGTTTAATTTGTGAGTGCGCTAAGTAATTTGTTGGTGCTGGTGTTGGTGCTAGCCCTAAATTGTGGAACTCTTTCATTGCTCTTGGCATGTGACTAGCAGAAGTGACAAGGACTAAATTGCTTTTACCTACTGAATTAAGGGTTTGAATCGCCTCTTCGTGAGTATCTCGAGCATTTTCTAATAAAAGAATATCTGATTTATTTACACCAAGAGAAAGGGCTACACGGGCCATCATACGCGCATGGCTTACCGTTGTTCCACCATTGTAACCTGATAAGATTAATTTCGCTCCAGGATACATACGGTAGATACGGATCCCTTCTGTTAGCCTCATAACAGCTGCACGAGATAATTCGGAAATGGGAGAAATTTCATCATCAACAACATGACCGTTCCCTAAAACCAAAACATATTCAACAGGCACATCAGGTGCGATGAATGAGGGGTACATGCGCTCAGTTGTTGTTAATAATGGGGCAGTGATTGGCTGAAAAGACAGCATGAAAATCCCCACAAGAGACAATGTTAGTAAAAAAGAGGCAAATCCTTTCCTTTTTGAAAACCATAAAATGAATAGACCGATGAACCCAATTAGGAGTAATCCAGGCAAGGGCATCAGCATTGATGATACAAACTTCTTTAACTCAAACATATTTTTTGACTATTACCGCTGATATAGAATGAAAAACCACCACTTGAGAGCAAAAAACAGCGTCATGCTGTTACTTCCTTGAGCTCTTATGCGACAATGCTTGTTTCCAATAGATAATATCATAACTTAACCACTGTGAATAAAGACCGTAATTTCGACGACATCGCCCACAAATTTGCTAAGAACATTTATGGTTCTGACAAAGGCGAGATCCGTCAAACTATTGTATGGCAAGATATGGAAACCATCTTAGCTAATAGTAAAGCAAGTTCTGCGCCACTTACTGTATTAGATGCTGGTGGGGGGATTGGCCAAGTATCTCAACAAATTGCCCAGTTAGGACATTTCGTTACTTTATGTGATATTTCTTCAGAAATGTTGAAGTTAGCGGAAGAGTCTGTGAAAGACAATGGTTTACTGTCCCAATACCAATTTATTCATTCTGCTGTACAACAAATTGAACAACACGAAGTGGGTAAGGTTGATATTCTACTCTTTCATGCTGTCATGGAATGGTTAGAAGATCCGAAAGCTGCATTGGATATTTTATTAGAACAAGTAAAACCGGATGGGTATGCCTCGATTATGTTTTATAATCATCACGGTTTAGTATTGAAAAATGTGATTTGTGGCAATATTCCTCATGTTTTAGATGGCATGCCACATAGAAAACGGTTTAAGTTACAACCACAAAAAGGCTTAATGCCAAATGAGGTTTACCAGTGGATTGAAGACGCTGGTTATGAAATTCAAGGAAAGTCGGGTATTCGCTCATTTCATGATTACATCGGTAACATGGAATACATGGGAGACTATCAAATCGAAGACGTGCTTAAACTAGAAGAGCAGTTATGCCGTCAAGAACCTTATCTCTCTCTTGGTCGTTATATTCACGTATGGGCGAAGAGAAAATAATAATGATGTACACAAAGGATACACAATGAGTGAGTTTTCTAATGCTGTTACAGACCAAACGGTTGATGAACTGGTTGGCTGGGTAAAGCAGCACGATTTCTCATTGAACTTGCCGACCGAGCGTCTGGCATTTTTGTTGGCCATTGCTGTTCTCAGTAATGAAAGATTTGATGATGAGCTGGGTGAAGGTGAACTTCACGATGCGTTTGGTATCATCAGTGGTTTATTTGGTCAATCCAATGACACCATTGCTTTTCGTGCGAACAATGCAATCAATGAATTAGTAAAACAACGTTTAATTAGCCGTTTTAGTGGTGAAAGTACCGATGGAATGAATATCTATCGTTTAACACCATTAGCTATTGGTATTACCGATTACTACGTGCGCCACCGCCAATTCTCTAAATTGAAGCTTTCTATTCAGTTGGCGATGGTTGCAGAAGAAATCCAAAAGGCATCGCAAGCGGCTGAAAAAGGTGGCGAAGCGAAACATTGGCGTAAAAACGTATTTGGTGTTCTGAAATATTCTGTTGGGGAGATTTTTGATCGCATAGATCTAAACCAACGTGTAATGGATGAGCAACAACAATCAGTTAAAGAAGAAATTGCAGAGCTGCTAAACCAAAATTGGCGGGAAGCGATTTCTAGCTGTGAAAAGCTGCTTGATGAAACCTCTGGCAACCTACGTGAATTACAAGATTCATTGCAAGCTGCAGGCGATCAACTTCAAACGGAATTACTGAATATTCAAGAAATTGTTTATGGTAATGAAGAGTTAGAGTTTATTGATGCCTTGTTGTATTCATTGCAAATGAAACTTGACCGCATTGTAAGTTGGGGACAACAAGCGATTGATTTGTGGATTGGCTACGACAGACACGTACATAAATTTATCCGGACTGCGATTGATATGGATAAAAACCGTGCGTTCAGTCAACGTCTGCGTGATTCAGTTAAAGGCTATTTTGATGCGCCTTGGCTGTTAACGTATGCCGATACAGAGCGATTACGAGATATGCGTGATGAAGCCTTAATTCTACGTGATGACGAAGTCACCGGTATTGTTCCTGATGAGATGGAATATGAAGAGTTAAGTGTAATTACAGATATCTTAGCAGAACAAGTGAGTGAAATGCTTCAACGTCATAAAGCGACGGGTGAAGCGATTGAGTTAGGTACAATGCTTAAAAACTACCTAATGACTTATCCTCATTCTCAGCACTTTGATCTTGCCCGTATAGTGGTAGATCAAGCGGTGCGTCTCGGTTATTCAGAAGCCGATTTCCAAGCCGTTCAACCTGATTGGCAATCTATTAACGAATTCGGTGCGAAGGTACAAGCAAATGTCATTGACAAATATTGAAGAATTTATGCCTGAGAAGTTAGCAAAAGCAATTGCTAATCCATTATTCCCAGCATTAGACAGTTTATTGCGTTCTGGCCGCCATATTGCCAGTGAAGATTTAGATAACCACGGTCTATTGTGTGAATTTGAACATGAACTCGGTATGTTCTACCAGCGCTATCATGCAGAATTAGTAAAAGCACCAGAAGGTTTCTTCTACTTACG
This sequence comes from Aliivibrio sifiae, assembly GCF_002954715.1. Classification (GTDB taxonomy): domain Bacteria; phylum Pseudomonadota; class Gammaproteobacteria; order Enterobacterales; family Vibrionaceae; genus Aliivibrio; species Aliivibrio sifiae. Next base: position 690,437 of record NZ_MSCP01000002.1, read on the forward strand.
TCCGCGTTCTACCTCTTTCATTGCACGCAGTGTTTTGGCTGAAATAGACATGCTGGTTGGTAAAGTCTTATGTTTCTTATACCTAAGCCCAGAGCGTTTGGCTCACGAAGGTATTTTTACTAACCAAGAATTATTTGATGAGCTATTAGTATTAGCTGATGAACAAAAGCTAATGAAGTTAGTGACTAACCGTGCATCAGGTTCTGACTTAGATAAAGAAAAACTGTTTGATAAAGTTCGTACGTCGCTGCGTCGTTTAAAACGTTTAGGTATGATCATTCAAGTTGGCGAGCAGGGTAAATTCCGTATCAGTGAAGCGGTATTCCGTTTTGGTGCTGATGTTCGCTCTAATGATGATATGAAAGAAGCACAATTACGCTTGATCCGTGACGGTGAAGCAGTGGTAGTTCATCAGGAAGAATCAAGCCAATCAAGCTTTGATCTTGATGAAACAGCAAAGTTAGATGATACGCCGGCTGAAGAGCAGCATGAATTAGAATTGGAAGGTGATGCATGAGCATGATTGAACGTGGTAAATATCAATCACTCACCATGGTTAACTGGAACGGCTTTTTTGCACGTACCTTTGATATTGATAATCTAGTAACGACACTTTCTGGTGGTAACGGTGCAGGTAAATCGACGACGATGGCCGCGTTTATCACAACATTAATTCCAGACCAATCGCTGCTTCATTTCCGTAACACAACTGAAGCGGGTAGCTCACAAGCATCTCGTGATAAAGGTCTACACGGTAAATTAAAGCCGGGTGCATGTTATGCAGCACTAGACGTTGTAAACTCTCGTAATCAACGTGTTCTGTTTGCGGTTAAATTACAGCAAGTTGCTGGCCGTGATAAGAAAGTAGATATTAAACCTTTCATTATCGTTGGTCTTCCAAGTCATGTGAAACCAACGGACTTAATGATCGAGGCAGTGTCTGATAATCAAGCTCGTGTTCGTCAAATTAACGAAGTAAAAGACATTGTTGCAGAATACGAAGGTGTTCAGTTTAAAGCGTTTAACTCTGTTACTGATTATCACGCACAAATGTTTGATTACGGTGTTCTGCCTAAGAAACTTCGTAATACCAGTGACCGTTCTAAATTCTATCGTTTAATCGAAGCATCTTTATACGGTGGTATTTCAAGTGCAATTACGCGTTCTTTACGTGATTACTTATTGCCACAAAATGGTGGTGTTAAGAAAGCCTTCCAAGATATGGAAGCGGCACTGCGTGAAAACCGTATGACACTAGAAGCGATTAAGACTACTCAATCTGACCGTGACTTATTTAAACATTTAATTACTGAATCAACCAACTATGTTGCTTCAGATTACATGCGTCATGCGAATGATCGTCGTAAAAAACTTGAGCAAACATTAACGCACCGCGTTGAGTTAATGAATGCACAAAATAGCTTAGTCGGTTTATCTTCTGTATTAAATAATATGCAGAGTGAACTAGAGCTACTGACTGATTCTGAATCAGGTCTTGAGCAAGATTATCAAGCTGCCTCAGATCATCTTCAATTAGTGCAAACAGCCGTTCGTCAACAAGAGAAGATTGAACGTTACTCTGAAGATCTAGAAGAGCTAACAGAGCGTCTAGAAGAGCAAGTTATGGTGGTGGAAGAAGCTGCTGAACAACTAGCGATGTCAGAAGAGCAAGCACAATTAACTGAAGAAGAAGTTGATAGCCTTAAAACACAACTTGCTGACTACCAACAAGCGTTGGATATGCAGCAAACTCGTGCGCTTCAATATCAACAAGCAGTTAAAGCTCTTGAAAAAGCACAGCAGCTAACAGCAAATGATGAACTAACGCAAAACAATGCGGTAGATCTTCAATCTGAATTAAAAGCAAAAGAAGAGCGTCAAACGACAGCACTTCTTGCGATTAAACATAAGCTAGACTTGTCTTCTGCAGCGGTTCAACAATTTGAACGTGGCTTGGCATTAGTTACCTCAATTGCAGGTCATGTTGAGCGTAGCGAAGCGTCAGATAAAGCGAAGGCCTTAATTGAACAAGCTCGTCAGTTCAGCAATATTGCAGAGCGTGCAGAACAGCTTAAAGCGCAATACAAAGATTTAGAACGTGCCGTGCGTTTACAGCGTCAAGCTCAAGAATTAGCGGCTGAATATGCAAAACGCTTTAATATCACGGTTGATTCTGAAATCGTACTTGAAGAAGAACAAGCTCGTCATGAAGAGATGCTTGAAACAGTTCAAGAGCAACAAGAAAACATCGTAGATAAACGCTCAGAATTAAAGCGTCAAGAACAACAACTTCGTTCTGAAGCTCAACGTTTAGAGTCAATTGCACCTAAGTGGATTGCTGCTAACGATGCTTTAAATAAGCTTAATGACCAATGTGGTATTGAGTTAGAAGATAGCCACATGGTTATCAGCCAGATGCAAGAAACGTTAGAAAATGAGCGTGTGCTTTCTACTAACAAAGATCGTCTTGCTACTCGTAAAGAAGAGCTAGATGGTGAGATTGAACGTTTAGCGGCTCCTGGTGGTAGTGGTGATGCTCGTCTTAAAGGTCTTGCGGATACATTAGGTGGCGTACTGCTTTCTGAAATTTATGATGATATTACATTAAGTGATGCGCCGTATTTCAGCTCGCTTTATGGTCCAGCTCGTCATGCTATTGTTGTTTCTGACTTATCTGGTATTAAAGAGAAATTGGTTGATCTTGATGATTGCCCAGATGATCTTTATATCATTGAAGGCGACATTGACGCGTTTGATGACAGCGTATTTGATGCAGACGAAATGGAGAATGCCGTTTGTGTTCATCTAAATGATCGTCAAATGCGTTACTCTCGCTTCCCTGAATTACCATTGTTTGGTCGCGCCGCTCGTGAACAACGTTTAGATACATTACGTGAAGAGCGTGAAATCGCCGTTGAAGAGCACGCAAAAGCGGCATTTGATTCACAAAAATTGCAACGTTTATACCAAAGTTTTAATGGTTTTGTATCGACATACCTTGCTGTGGCGTTTGATGCCGATCCAGAAGTTGAACTGAAAAAAGCACGTGAGCAATTATCACAAGCAAGCCGTCAATTAAATGAATTGGTAGCGACTGAACAACAACATAAATCTCAAATTTTAGCATCAAAAGAGGCATTGTCTCAATTAGCTAAAATTGCACCGCATATTAATGTTCTTGAAGATGAAACCATCACAGAGCGTTTTGAAGAGATCAGTGTTCAAGTTGAGCAAGTATCAGAAGCAGAAAGTTTCCTACGCCAAAATGGTAAAGCCATTGTTGAGTTAGAAAGCTTGCAACGCGCTCTAGAAGTGGATCCTGAGCAATTTGATGCACTAAAAGCTGAACATGAGCAAATTGATACACAGCTACAAAGCATTAAAGCGCAACTGTTTGCTATTTCTGATTTAGTAGAGCGCCGCCATCACTTCGGTTATGAAGATGCGGTTGCATTACTTAATAAGAGCAGTGAACTAAACGAACAACTTAAAGCAAAATTAGTACAAGCAGAACAAGCGCGTACTAAAGCGAAAGAGCAACAAAAGCAATCACAAGCTCAAGCAAACCAATACAACCAAGTAATGGCTTCGCTTAAGAGTTCACATCAAGCGAAACAAGAAACAGTTCAAGAGTTCAAGCGTGAACTGCAAGAGTTTGGTGTTCATGCAGACCAAAGCGCACTAGAACGTGCTGAAGTTCGTAAGGGTGAATTGAACGAGCGTCTACACAGTTCTCGTGGCCGTAAGAGTGAGCTAGAAAAAGGCATTACATCAAACGAGCTTGAGATCAAAGGTTTAGTTAAGCAATCTCGTAAAGTTGAAAAACTGTACAAAGAGCTACGTACCTTTGTGGTTAACGCAAAAGCAGGTTGGTGTTCAGTTCTACGTTTAGCTCGTGAAAATGATGTTGAACGTCGTCTACATAAGCGTGAATTGGCGTATTTAAGTGCAGAAGAACTGCGTTCAATGTCGGATAAATCATTAGGTGCACTTCGTCTAGCAGTTGCAGATAATGAAGACCTACGTGATTCATTACGTGCCTCTGAAGACACAAGTAAACCAGAGCGTAAAGTTCTATTCTACATTGAGGTTTATCAGCATCTTCGTGAGCGTATTCGCCAAGATATCATCCATACAGATGATCCAGTTGAAGCAATTGAAGAGATGGAAACTGAGCTTGGTCGTCTGACTGAAGAACTAACGTCTCGTGAAAACCGTTTAGCACTAAGCTCTGAAAGTGTTGCGAACATTATTCGTAAGACCATTCAGCGTGAGCAAAACCGTATTCGTATGTTGAACCAAGGTTTATCACAAATTGGTTTTGGTCAAGTAACGGGGGTTCGTCTAAACGTAGGTATTCGTGAAACGCACGCGACATTATTAGCTGGTCTGTCTGAGCATCAAGCACAACACCAAGATCTATTTGGTAACCCTCGCTTTACGTTCTCAGAAGCGATTGCGAAACTGTTCCAACGTATTAACCCACATATCGATGTTGGCCAACGTTCACCACAAACACTCGGTGAAGAGTTACTGGATTACCGTAACTATCTTGAGCTAAACATTGAAGTAAACCGCGGTGCAGATGGTTGGTTACAAGCAGAGTCGGGTGCATTATCAACAGGTGAGGCGATTGGTACGGGTCAAGCTATCCTACTAATGGTTATCCAAAGTTGGGAAGATGAGTCTCGTCGTCTTCGTAGTAAAGACATTATGCCTTGTCGTCTATTGTTCTTGGATGAAGCGGCACGTCTGGATGGTAAATCTATTGCGACGTTATTTGAATTGTGTGACCGTTTGGATATGCAATTATTAATCGCGGCACCAGAGAATATCAGCCCAGAGAAGGGGACTACTTATAAACTGGTTCGTAAGATCTTTAAAGATCGCGAACACGTTCATGTGGTGGGCTTGAAAGGCTTTGGGCAAGAAACGCCAGCAAGTAGAGCTCAGCAAACGCTAGAAGAAGCAGAGCTTGCTGAATAGTGAGTTAAGTTTGTAAATAAAATGGCAGTCAGAAATGACTGCCATTTTTTATGATTAATACCTAAGTAGTGATTAACTGCAGAAGTTATAATAACGGTTAGTAAATTAAATAAAGTAGAGGATATTATCAATGTGGCGAACAATTATTGTATTTTTAGCGTACTGGATAATGGCGGCTCATTTTTTACGAGAAGGGAATGTGATTGTTGTTTCAGCGCTTGTAGCACTTCCTTTTACTCTGTTTTTTAATAAAGAATTTGTGTTTAGAATGCTACAAGCAGGTCTTGTTATTGGTGTCTTTGCTGTGTGGCTTCCTACTATCTACCACATCGCTGAATATCGCTTAGCAACAGAACAACCATGGATAAGAATGGCTGTAATTATGAGTTCTGTGATTCTCTTTAATTTATTTTGTGCTTGGAATCTTAATTCGTTAATTAAACAATTGGAGCACAGAAAATGACGAATAACGGCCTAGATAAAACAAATGGACAGTTTGAAAACCCGTTAGTTTGGCCTTTGTTTGAAGTATTACAAGAGACCGTTCAAGAATGGAAGGTTCATACGTTATCTACATATCTTATTGAAAAAGGCTTATTAACACCGCTTGATGAAAGCCCAGATAAAGATCTATTCAAACGTAACTTCTTGATAATGAATGCGCTTTATCAGCTTCAAACCGAACTATATCCAGAGCAGTGGTTGCAAGTAGAAGCGATGAACATTCATTTATTCCCTGAGAGAAGCTCAGGTTATTCTGACCACGTCATAGATACAGCGCACCCGTTGCGAGAATATTATTTAGAATGGACAAATTACCAAGTAGAAGAAGATGAGGTTAGGCGTTTATTGAATGAGTTTTGGAGTAATTACCGTCGTTATTTAGGTGGTTCTACAATATCATCAATGGATCGTATTCAAGCATTAAAGTTATTTGGTTTATCAGAAAGTGCGACAGGAAAAGAGATACGCAAACAATGGCGTAAATTGGCTATGCAGCATCACCCAGATAGAGAGTTGGGTGATGCTGATAAATTTAGAGTGATGTGTGAAGCGTGGAATCTATTACGTTAGTTATTAGGTGACTGGTGATTTAAAGTCTCATCAAACAATAAACGAGCACGTAACCCCGGGTAATTATCACTTAAACTAATTCTACCGTTATGTATTTTCATGACGGTTTTTACTAGAGCAAGGCCTAAACCAAAACCATGCTCTGTTCGGCTAGGATCTAAACGGACTAACTGATCTAACGCCCGCTCTCTATCTTCAGGTTTTATTCCAATGCCATTATCGGCGACAACAACACCAAAACAATCCACAATAACTTCAATCACCCCGCCTTCGTGAGTGTATTTAATCGCATTATCAATAATATTGAATACAGCACGAAAGAGTAGGCTAGGGTTTGCATATAGTAGGCAAGGCATTTCAATGGTTAAATAAAGTTTTTGTTGTTTATCTAACGCGGTAGGCTCTGCAAACTCCATCGCATCCTGTACTATCTTGCTTAATTCACAGGTTTTTTTACTGATTGGTGCGCCACCGTTTTCTAAATGGTAAAGCTCCATCATGCCATTAAAGGTATCAAGTAACAGTGAAAAATCGGATTGTATGTTTTCTAATTGTAATTGATGGTAAGAGGTTAATTTATCATCGTATAACAGATCCTCAATACGTAATTTAATCCGTCCCATTGGGGTTCTAAGATCATGTGCCATATCAATGGTTAATGATTTAAGCTTAGATTCGCTCTCTTCCATTTGCTCTAGCATGTTATTTAAGTGCAAAGCCAGTAAATCAAATTCATTCATATCAGGACCGACTTTTAAACGAACATTTCGTTCACCTAACATCACTCGATTCATGGTTTGATTAACAAGGTTCAATCGTTTGAGGATGTAAACGGCAATAAGAATTGCAATTAAACACAGGGCGATAAATGGAAAAAATGTCCCCCAAATTACTGAAGAGTCTAGCTGTTTTTTAAAGCTTAAATAGCGTTCCTGATCAATACCAACCGTCAATTGAGAGCCATCAGGCAGTTCAATTCTTGTCGCACGCATATTGGGTAAATCATTATTGGCTTGATATTGCTTAATTTGAGCAATAACAGGATAAGAGGTTGCAGAAGTATCGGTTGGTATTGGAAATGCGTGATTAACAATTTGATAAATATAGCGGCTGTTGTCTTTATTGTTATTAATACTTTGTTGAACAGCCTCAATACCTTCGCTATTTGCGATAGATTGAAGTTGTGAGGTTTCTGCTTGTAGCCAATCATCAAGGTTTTTATTGTATAAGTGTAGAGAGGTGGAATACAGCTGATAAAGCAGTAAAGCCATCATTAAGAATAAGCCAACAGCAAACCAAATTAATAGCTTTAAGATGGATGAGCGGTAGAGTTCATCACGCTTGTCTAATAACATAACCTGTCCCGCGTACCGTTTCGATAAGGTTTACTGCACCACCTTGTTCTAATTTCTTACGTAACTTAGCGATGTGCACATCAATAACGTTAGTTTTTGGGTCAAAATGATAATCCCATGCGGCCTCAAATAAGCGCATGCGAGAAACTACTTCGTCAACATGTTCGACAAGAAAACGTAATAAAATAAATTCTTTGTTTTGTAATACGATAGGGGCGTTATTTATCGTTACTTTTTGAGAGCGAAGATTAATAGTTAGGTTGTTTATTTGTATTTCATTCAACGTATTCTCTATTGGTCGATTACGGCGCAAAATAATATTAATGCGTGCGAGCAGTTCAGCTAAAGCAAAAGGCTTAGTGAGATAATCATCGCTACCTGCGGTTAAGCCTTCAACACGCTGGTCTACGCTATCTAGTGCACTAAGAATAAGAACGGGTGTATTGTTATCTGTCGCTCTAATTGCAGATAAAATCTTTAAACCATCAAGATTAGGAAGCATGCGATCTAATACAATTAACTGATACTCGCAGCTAATTGCCATCATTAACCCTTCTTTACCATCACCAGAGCTGTCAACTATAAAGCCTTCTTGTTCTAATGCCTTAGCAATAAAATCACGGGTAGTTTGATCGTCTTCTATAACCAATATTTTCATTTTTTATCTCTATGTGGTGACATCTTATTCTATCAATAAAAAGGGTAAGATTCATAAAAGTTAAAGCTCAAATGAAAGCGAATTGAGTATTTTTAAGAGCTAAATTAACCTTTTTTCTGAACTTTGCGTAAAGAATGACAAAGTTCATATTTTGCTTCTGGTTGAAGGAGCTTCCTTTTTGTATAAATACCCTTATAGCTTATTGGCATTTTTACTGAGGAAGAACCTATGAATAATTATTTTGATGATTTCCCCAAAGAAAACCCAAATAATGGTGTTGGTAAACAATTTAATTTTGAATTAACACAATATTTTCGAGAGCAACAAGAGCAAAAAGCACTCAAAATGGAATTTTTAGAAAAAGTGGAACATTGTCCTCAATGTGGGGTGAAAGCATTAAATTGTTATCATTTTACCGCTGAAATATACCAATGTGAATGTCAGCACTGTGGTGTATACGCGTCAGAAAATAATGAATTCGAAGCGTATCAAGCGATTAAAAGCCTATCAATGAAAGTATAAGCTTTATGTTATTGAAATAGGAGCACACCATAAAGAGCCTTAAAGGGGGAAGAATTAAGACTCTTGAGTTGTACTCTCATAACATCTGGTACGAATATTATGGAGCTTATATCAATTTAACTAAGTATGGTTCGTACTTAATTAGATTGCTATTCGGCTTTTAAAATGACTTTCATTTCAGCGGCAACTTTATCAACTTTTCCTAGGCCAATGATAACTTGTAAGCCACCTTTACCCATTGGAACAACACCTGCTGCACCAATTGATTTCAGTTTATCTTTATCAGCAAGGCCTGAGTCTTTTACCGTTAAACGTAGGCGAGTAATACAGTTATCTACTTCTAGAATATTGTCTGCACCACCAATGGCTTCAATGTAGGCATTCGTTACATCGGTGATATTTTCTTCTACTGAGTCATCTTTGTTCATGTCTTCGCCACGACCAGGAGTTAGGAAGTTAAACTTCTTAATCGCAAATCTAAAGATGGTGTAGTAAAGAACGAAGAATACAAGACCTTGTGGGATCAGCATGTACCATTTAACCGCTAATGGGTTTTGGCTCGAAAGAACAAAATCGACTAAGCCTGCAGAGAAGCCAAAACCAGCCATCCATTCCATGCTTGCTGCGATGAATAGAGATAGACCCGTTAAGATTGCATGAATCAGGTATAACCAAGGAGCAAGGAACATGAAGCTGAATTCTAGCGGTTCAGTAATACCCGTAAAGAATGAAGCCATTGCTGCTGCAAGCATGATAGAGAATACAGCAGCCTTGTTACGTTTTTCTGCGCAGTGATACATAGCAAGTGCAGCACCTGGAAGACCAAACATCATAATAGGGAAGAAGCCCGCTTGATACATGCCTGTTTGACCAGGAATACCAGTACCATTAGCGATAGATTGAGCACCACCAAGGAAGTTTGGAATGTCATTAATACCAACAACATCAAACCAGAACACAGGGTAAAGCGCATGGTGCATACCAACACTTAACATTAAACGGTTAAAGAAACCGAACAGACCAGCACCAACAGCACCCATTGATTGAAGTTGAGTACCAAAAGAGATTAGCGCATCAAAAATAGCAGGCCAAACGTAAAGAAGCACGAATGATAAAGCCATACCTGCGATTGATGTCAAGATTGGAACAAGGCGCTTACCACTAAAGAAAGCTAATGCTTTTGGTAGCTCAACCGTAGAATACTTGTTGTAAATTTCAGCTGAAATAATACCAACAATAATACCGATGAATTGGTTGTTAATTTTAGCGAATGCGGCAGGGACTTGATCCAAAGGAATGTTTTCAAGTTGGGCTACAACTGCAGGAGAAAGAAGGGTGGTAACAACGGTGAAAGAGATGAAGCCTGCTAGCGCCGCTGAACCATTTTTGTCTTTACTTAAACCAAATGCCACACCAATGGCAAATAGCATCGGCATTACATCAATGATTGCTCCACCTGATTTAATTAAAAAAGCAGCAAATACACTGTTTGCGCCCCAACCGGTTGGATCCATCCAGTAACCAACGCCCATTAATATTGCAGCAGCAGGAAGCGTAGCGACGGGAACCATCAGTGCCTTACCTACCTTTTGCATATAACCTAATACATTCATATTGCATTCCTTAAAGTAAAATTTCGTATTTTTATTTTAAGGTCAGGATACAGAGGGTAAGATTAAGGAAAGATTGTGCCAACATTAACTATAGTTAATGTTGGCAGTAAGTTCTTTAATGTGTGAGTTAGATCTAGTTTATTCGAGCTGAAAATTAACCAGGATGACCATCTACTCGTTTTTTACATAGCATAGGAGCAAAATGCCAAACAAATAGTCCAAAGGCGAATGCCCATAGTACAGCTGCTATGTTGATCATATCTATCATGTATTCGGGGAAAATAATTACCCCAACAGAGCGAATTACTGCGGCAAGAATAATGGCAGAGAAAGCAGGCCACATGACAGGTCCTTTATAGATCTCACGACCAGTATGCCCCATAGTGACTCGAGCGATCATAGCCAAAATAACACCGCCTAGTGCCCCAATTGCAAATAAGTGAATCGCGGTATGTGAAATGAATCCATTACTTGCAAAGCCACGAATTAACAAACTTAATGGAATACATAAATAACCCGCATGAAGTGACCATACTAATGGTTCACTCAATGTTTTGTGACCTTTCCAACGAGTCATACGAACTAATTGTGCAGAGCCTACAATTACCATTAAATACGGACTAATCTCTGCTGAGGTAAGAGGAAAAAAGCTAAGAATAAATAGCATTGCCAGAGGGATATTGCATAAGGCTTCTAACCACATCATTGGCTGTGCTTTTTCAAACTGAAAACGACGAGCAGTAAAGAATGGGATCACCCTTGCGCCCATGACTGAAATTAATAGCGTAAACCACCAAAGCATAGATTCCCACACGGCAGCAGAGGTAAATGGTGGTAATCCTTTAATCGTTGCATAACTAGCGAAGTTTACTGCAATAGCGACTAAAAATAGAGGAATAAAGAAAAAATTACGAACGCCTTTCGTCTTAATAACTCGAAACCCGACCTCATACGCAATAGCCAGCATGAATAAGGCTTCAATACTTGAGATTAACCATAATGGCGCTTGTGTCCAAAATAAAACACGAGGTAGTAACCATAACAAGATAATAAAACCGAGTCGTTTATCTGATGTACCTTTAACGCCAGTCCAGTTCTGAACTGCACTTAATACAAAACCAGCCACAATGGCCATAGAAAAACCAAATAGCATTTCATGCACATGCCACCAAAGTGCAGGTACGTCTAAATATTTAGGTTGGCCTGTTTGAAATGCCCATACCCAGATAGTAACAGCAATAATTGCGTAGATACTGCCTAATAAAAAGAAAGGGCGAAAGCCTAACCGTAAGATTGGTGGGATTTTTTCTTCAACAGATTTATCAGTGATATTTATCATTGGGTGATTCTCAATTTATAACGACGAAATAAGTATAACCGATAGTAAAAATAATAACATGTATTTTTTATGCATGTTTAAACGGGGTGTTACCTTTTACATCATTAAAATTCTATTTGTGATCTAATTGTTAAAAAATAGATTGATTGCTCGACAATAAATACGCTTTATATAAGATAAAGGGATAATAATGAGAGATGGAAGAAATCATGAGTCAGGACATCTATTTTGGAACAGAGAAAAAGTTCAGCTTTAAACGCAGTGCTTTAAATGCTGTTACTCGTTTGCACCATTTATTAATTCCAAATCACGCAAAGAAAATGGGGCGAAAATTACTACTAACCCCAGTAAGAACAAAACCAAAGAATATAGAACCAAAAGGGTTAATTAAGAGTAAGTTAAACTCATCTGAAGGAGAACTTAGTCTTTATCAACTTGGTTCTGGTCCTGTGTGGCTAATGGCGCATGGTTGGTCGGGTAATTCTAGTCAGTTCTTTCCATTAATGGAGTATATTGCTTCCCAAGGTTTTACTGCGGTTGCTTTTGATCATCCAGCTCACGGTGAGAGTGGAGGTGAGCATGCCCATTTACCAGCCTTTATTGAAGGGCTAAATGCAGTATTAGATGCTAAAGAAAATGTGGTTGGTGTGGTGGCGCATAGTATGGGTACAGCAGCGGTTCTAGAGTGTCATCATGTAAAGTTAGAACAGGTTCCATTACTTTTAATTGCACCAGTACTAAATTATACGGAGAATCTCTTTAGAAGTATCGAGCGTTCCGGCTACTCAATTAAATTGTTTAAAGCGATAGTCGGTGACATCGAAGATAAATATCAACGTTCTATTGATAGCTTTAATCCTTATCAGCGCTTACAACAACGCACCAGTCAAACCATTATAGTGCACGATAAGAAAGATAGATTTAGCAGTTTTGATCTCTCTAAATCGGCTTCTGATTACATTGAACACGTCACCCTATATCCAACAGAAAAACAAGGTCATGGACGAGTGATGTCTAGTAAAGAAGCGATGAAGGCTTTTGATGATTTGAATACATAACAAGGTGACGATACCTAAGTAATCACAGTAGATATTTTAGGTATCGCTTTCTTTTATCTAAATAATAAGCGCTTTAATGGCGTTTTATCCATAATAAATACAAAGGACGTAGATAGGGCAACGGTTCCAAATACAATTACAAAATCTCGCATTGCCAAAGTGAGTCCCATCATTCCTGTAATATTTAACATTACTACCACACATAATAAGTGACATACATAAATACTAAGTACATGTTTACTCAATGTAAATGTCATTGGGTGATTACCTAAGTTTGGCTTGGATAAAAGAAGTAAAAATAATCCCATGCCAATTAATGGTGTCCCAACTAAGAAATCATGAAGATTAAATGCAACATCATAGTTAGTTAACCAATAAGCTTCGACAAAGTGAATAACGAAACCCGTCAGCAGTAATAAAAATGAGTTAATTGAGGATAGGGTTATGTTACGACGTCTAAATTCAAAGCCAATCACTACCATTAACGTACTAAAGAAAGGGCCATTACGAGTAAAAAAGGGCGTCCATACCTCAGTTAATGTTTGATAACTTCCGCCCATAACGCCATAAGTATACAAGATAACCGCAACAGGAATAAGCAAAGACGATTTATTAAAATGAATGAATAATGCGATAATCGCAACCGCGATAACTAATGCAGGGATAAACCACAAATGTACCATACCGCCTTCCATTAAGGCATTTAGAGAGTTTTGAGTTAACCAATTCCAGTAACCAGTACGTTCAATTAAGTAACCATCAGTTGCAGCTCGTTGCCAGTTAAATGGCATCGCTAAGCATAAAGCACTCCATACCAGCCAAATCTTCAATAATGGTGATGAGTATTGTTTTAGTGTTTTTCGCGGTGATGTAGATAGTTTTGGTTGAATCAAATAACCAGACAGAATAAAGAAGAAAGGAACGGCGAAACGAGTTAATTGATTAAAAATATAACCAAAAACGGGAACATCATCGACTAATAAATAGGTCATGAAGATTTGAGAGTGCAGAGCAATAATTGCGAATAGAGCAAACAACCTTCCAAGTTCTAAGCTCGCGATTTTATGAGAGTTTTTCATTAAAAGAACATCCTTGAATTTTTGCGTAATCTACCAAGTACTTTTAACTAAATATATGCGTTAGATTAATTCGTTGAGATTTTGATACTGGTTGTTTTCATAAATGAGAGAGCTTTCACATAAAACCGTTGACCTTACCCCTAGTGGAAGCATTACTATCTGGTCAATTCGTTATTACTGGGTATTATTTGTGTTCATTTCTTTTTCTAAATGGTTGGTAACAAGCGTTACACTGATGGCATTAGTGTTATCTAGTGTTGCTTACAGCTATCCAATGAAAATGGAAGGTATGATGAATATGCAGATGAATGTAGTTCAAGATTCTGGTTCAATGAATGACATGAGTGATTGCATGCCAGAGTGTGATTCCACACAAAGTAACTCTTCAGAAAATAATGAAAATAGTTATATACAGTGTGATATGTCATCAATGTCGATGAATAACAGTCATCATTGTTCTGATAAAGGTGATAGCTGTTGTAAAACTATTTGTGTTGTATCTGTTTACGCTTTACCTATCGGTCTTACCGCTTATACCAATGCAATGACATCTGTCGTTACCTATGCTCAATATAATGAACAAAAACGTTCATTTACCTCTTCATCTCTTTATCGTCCCCCAATAGCATAATTCCAATTAAATCAATTCTCTAAATAAGATATCTAACGCTTATTTGTCGGTTTAATCATGGCAGTGATCCGTCTTTATGATCATGCCACTATTGGAATGATTCCATGAAAAATATACTACTTACACGCTCTAAAAAGGTGTGGTTAGCTTCTGTGATCTCGTTGGTACTTTCAAGCCAAGCTATTGCTGAAAGTCAGTTAACAACGCTCATTGAACAAGCATTGTCTTCTGATGCAAGTCGAGAGCAAATATATGCGCAATCACAAGCACTACGCTCCACTGGTATTGCAAGTTCAACGCTTGCTGATCCAACACTTAAAATCGGTTTTGGTGGCTTACCTGTCGATAGTTTTAAGTTTGATGAAGATCCAATGACCAATATCTCTGTAGGACTTATGCAGAAGTTTGGACGAGGCTCAAGCTTAGATTTACAACAAAAGCAAACTGGGCAACAAGCAGATGTGTTAGCAATGCAAATTCAAGTTCGAGAGCTAGATGTCGCAAATTCAATTACTCAATTATGGATAGAGTTAGGCTTCTTACAAAAAGCTGAGGTGATTTTACATGAAAATCGTCAGTTATTATCTGAGATGGAAACGTATATTAATACTAATTATTCTATCGGTAAAAGTGAAAGTCAGGATCTGCTGCAAGCACAACTTCAATTAACTCGCTTAGATGAAAAACTGCAAACAAATCGCCAACTGCAAGGGCGGATTTATGCGCAATTAAGTGAATGGTTACCCAACTTAGCTGATTATTCCTCAAAAGAAATAAAACCATTAAAGTGGTTTACATTAGAGCGATTATTAGCGACTAAATCACCTCAAGATACTGAGTATTATGACTTATTAAGTGAAAATCCAACCGTTAAAATGAGTGAATTAACAATCACGGCAACTAAAACCAAAGTGGATATAGCTAATGAATCCTACTCTCCCCAATTTGGTGTCGAGGTAATGTACGGTTATCGTCAAGCGAATGGAATGGGGGGACAACCCGCCTCTGATTTAGTCAGTGCTTATTTAACGATGGATATCCCATTATTTACTGATAAACGCCAAGATCAAAATTATACAGCAGCCCAATATCAAGTGGGTTCAGCAAAGTCGCAGCGTGATGTTCTGTTACGCCAATTAAACGCTAAAGTGAACTCACTACTAGTGGATAAAAGTAATTTTGAGCAGCGTCTTTCCCGTTACAACAGCACGTTATTACCCCAAGCAAAAGAAAGAACTCGTGCCGTTGAACGTGGGTATGAAAACAATACAGCGCAATTTAATGATGTAATTGCTTCTGCCAATGATGAACTCAGTATTGAACTTGAAAAACAGCGTTTATTCAGTGACTTAAGTAAAACATACAGCAGCTTAGCTTTTTATTTAAACGGCTTCGATTATGTTGTTTCTGCCCCACAATTTGCACCGTCAAAGCAGTAAGGAAGAGAAAATGAAACCATTTAAAATAGCGTTACTTTCAGTCGTGATTGGCGGTGTTGTGGGCGCAATGAGTATGAGTTTGTATTCGGGACATAATATGAGTGCAATGGCACCTCAAAGAGATAATATTTCATCAAGCAGTGAGCCTTTGTACTGGGTTGCTCCAATGGATGCTAATTATCGTCGAGATCAGCCAGGTAAATCCCCAATGGGTATGGATTTAGTGCCTGTTTATGCAGACAGTACACAAAGTGAGACTTCACCAGTGGGAACCGTAATAATAGATCCAAGTGTGGTTAATAACCTTGGTGTAAAAAGTGCATTTGTCGAGAAAACAATTTTGTCACCAAATATAGATACGGTGGGCTACATCGCATTTGATGAAAGTCAAATATGGCAAGTCAATGTACGGGCGGCGGGCTGGGTTGAGAAATTGAATATCAACGCCATTGGTGAAAAAGTAAATAAAGGCGATGTTTTATTTACGCTCTACTCTCCAGAGCTAGTGAAAGCACAAGAAGAATTATTAAATGCCTATCGAACAGGACGAAAAGGGTTGGTCAAAGGCGCAAGAGAGCGCCTGTCTTCTCTTGGTGTTGATAAAACCCAAATTAATTCTATTGTTAGAAGCGGTAAAGCGAATAAAAACATAGAGGTAAAAGCCATATCTAGTGGTGTTATTGCGAGTTTAAATATTCGAGAAGGTGGTTATTTATCACCATCTCAAGTAGTAATAAGTGCGGGACCTTTAGAGGAAGTATGGGTAGATGCTGAAGTTTTTGAGCGTCAGGCTCACTGGTTATCTTCTGGTAATAAAGCCGTTATGACGTTGGATGCTGTTCCCGGTAAAAGATGGAAAGGTGAAGTGGATTATGTTTATCCAATTTTAGATCCAAAAACACGAACCATGCGTATGCGCTTAAAGTTTGATAACCAAGATGGTGCATTAAAACCAAACATGTTCGCTAATATTACAATCCACCCTAAAACAAAAGAAGAAGTATTGACGATTCCTCGCCAAGCAGTAATACGTTCAAATAGCATGGAGCGTGTTGTATTAGACGAAGGAGACGGTAAGTATCGTTCAGTTCGCATTATTGCAGGCCGTGAAGCAGCGAATAAAGTTGAAATAGTTAAAGGTCTGAAAGAAAACGATAAAGTAGTCACGTCAGCTCAATTCTTATTGGATTCTGAATCAAGCAAGACGGCAGAACTGAGCCGAATTAATGGACCAGAAAATAGTGTTTGGATCTCTGGAAATATCACTATGCTAATGGCTGATTTTGGAATGGTTACTTTTAATCATAAAGCTGTATCACAATGGGATTGGAAGCCCGGTGAAATGAATTTTTCGGTTGAAAATAACATTGATCTTTCTGCTTTTCGTGAAGGTGAATCAGTTCATTTTTTAGTGCAAAAAGACAATGATGAATTTAAATTACTGGAAATTGAAAAAGAAGGGGAGCTATTATGATCCCTGCCATTATTCGTTGGTCGATAAAAAATCGATTCTTAGTGTTAGTTGCGACGTTTGCCCTTGTTGTTGCAGGGATTTACAGTGTAAAGAATACGCCTGTTGATGCTTTGCCAGATCTTTCAGATGTTCAAGTGATCATTAAAACCAGCTACCCAGGCCAAGCGCCTCAAGTGGTAGAAGATCAGGTCACTTATCCATTAACAACAGCAATGCTTGCAGTCCCAGGAGCTGAAACTGTTCGCGGTTATTCTTTCTTTGGCGATTCTTATGTTTATATCATTTTTAATGATGATACCGACATGTATTGGGCACGTTCGCGTGTTTTAGAGTACTTAAGTCAGGTAGCGCCTAAACTACCCGCAGAAGCAAAACCAACATTAGGACCTGATGCAACAGGGGTGGGCTGGGTATACAGTTATGTATTGCAAGATAAAACCGGTCAGCATGACTTAGCAGAATTACGCAGCTTGCAAGATTGGTTCTTAAAATATGAATTGCAAACGGTCGATGGCGTATCAGAAGTTGCGACCGTCGGCGGAATGGTGAAACAATATCAGGTGGAAATTGATCCTGATAAATTGCGAGCTTATAACCTAACGCTACAACAAATTAATAAAGCGATTAAAGAGGGGAATCAAGAGGCGGGCGCTTCGGTTATCGAAATTGCTGAAGCAGAGCACATGGTTCGTACTTCTGGTTATTTAAGCAGTATTGAAGACATTAAATCATTGCCGTTGAAAGTAACGGATAAGGGAACGCCTTTATTACTTGGTGATATCGCTGATATTAATCTTGGACCACAAATGCGCCGTGGGATCTCCGAATTTAATGGAGAAGGCGAAGCGGTTGGTGGTGTGATAGTAATGCGATTTGGTGAAAATGCCAGTTACGTCATCTCAAATGTAAAAGAGAAATTAGCTCAATTACAAAAAGGCTTACCAGAAGGAGTTGAAATCAAAGCGACGTATGATCGCTCTACGCTTATTGATCATGCAGTAACTAATTTATGGGAAAAGTTGGCAGAAGAATTTATCGTCGTTGCGATTGTCTGTGCTTTATTTTTATTTCATATTCGTTCTTCATTAGTGATCGCGCTGAGTTTACCTGTTGGTATCTTAACAGCATTTATCGTAATGCATTGGCAAGGCATTAATGCCAATATCATGTCATTAGGTGGGATCGCGATAGCCATTGGTGCAATGGTTGATGGTGCGATTGTAATGATAGAGAACGTACATAAGCATATAGAAAAAACTCCACTAACAGATAAAAACCGTTGGCAGGTAATAGGAAAAGCGGCAGAAGAAGTTGGGCCACCATTATTTTTCTCATTACTTATCATTACGTTAAGTTTTGTTCCTGTGTTTGCATTAGAAGGTCAAGAAGGGAAAATGTTCTCTCCATTAGCTTTCACTAAAACTTTTGCAATGGCGACTTCTGCTGGTTTAGCCATTACCTTAGTGCCTGTATTAATGGGGTATTTTGTTCGAGGGAAAATTTTACCTGAACATAAAAACCCAATTAATAAAACGTTAGTTGCATTTTACAGACCATTACTGAATTTGAGTTTACGTTTTCCAAAAACAATACTTTTGGTTGCCGTTGTATTAATGGGCTCCTCATATTATCCAATCTCTAAAATGGGCAGTGAGTTTATTCCTCCATTAGATGAAGGGGATTTAATGTATATGCCAACAACGTATCCAGGGATCTCAATTGGTAAAGCGCGTGAGTTGCTACAACAAACTAATAAGCTCATTAAAACCGTTCCAGAAGTCGATACCGTGTGGGGAAAAGTGGGTCGAGCAGAAACCGCGACCGATCCGGCACCATTAACAATGATAGAGACGGTTATTCAGTTCAAGCCTAAAGATGAATGGCGTGACGGTGTAACTACTGAATCAATTAAAAAAGAGCTAGACCAATTGATTCAATTTCCAGGAATAACGAATGCGTGGGTGATGCCAATCAAAACACGCATCGATATGCTAGCAACAGGAATTAAAACCCCAATAGGGATAAAGATAGCAGGGCCAGATCTAAAAGTTATAGAGAAGATCGGCGCAGAGTTAGAACCTATTTTAAATAACATTCAAGGTACAACGTCTGTTTATGCAGAGCGTGTTGCTGGAGGGCGTTATGTAACTATCGATATTAAACGTCGCCAAGCCGCTAGATATGGTTTGAATATTAAAGATATTCAACAAGTTATATCAACAGCTGTGGGTGGAATGAATGTAGGAGAAACCATTGAAGGGTTGGAGCGTTACCCAATTAATGTTCGTTATCCACAATCGTATCGTGATTCTGTTGTTAAGTTGCAGAACTTGCCATTGATAACGGCGAACGGTGCTCGAATTGCTTTAGCTGATGTCGCTGATATTCGCTATGAAGATGGTCCACCAATGATAAAAACAGAAAATGCACGACCTAATGGTTGGGTGTTTGTTGATATTGACGGTCGAGATCTAGGCTCTTATGTGCATGAGGCTCAACAAGCAGTGCATGATCAATTGGATTTACCCGCGGGCTATTCCCTTGGTTGGTCTGGCCAATACGAATACATGGAACGAGCAAAAGAGAAATTAACGACGGTTATTCCTGTAACCATCGCGATTATTATGCTGCTTTTGTATTTAAGTTTCAAACGAGTGGGGGAAGTGTTAATTATCATGGGGACATTGCCGTTAGCTATGGTTGGCGGTCTGTGGCTAATGCATATCTTAAACTTCAATTTCTCGATTGCCGTTGGTGTAGGGTTTATTGCTTTATCCGGTGTTGCGGTTGAGATTGGTGTGATCATGTTGGTGTATTTGAACCAAGCATGGGATGAAAAACAAGCCACGGCAAAAGAAAACAGTAACTCGGTAACACAACAAGATTTAACGTTAGCCATTGGTGAGGGCGCAGGGTTACGTGTTCGTCCTGTCATGATGACTGTATTAACAGTGATTATCGGTTTAATTCCAATTATGTATGGCTCCGGTACGGGATCAGAAGTAATGCAGCGTATTGCAGCCCCAATGATTGGCGGGATGGCGTCGGCATTATTATTGACCTTAGTCGTTATCCCTGCGGTATTCAAATTATGGAAACAGCGTTTGTGTAAAGATTTTTCAAAATAAAGCTTACATATAAATACGTTAAATAAATAATAATATTAGTGGCTTATACCGATAATGGAATAAGTCACGTAATAAATAATTAAACAAAAAAGGAAATAAAAATGAAAAAAACAGTATTAGCAATTGCACTATCATTGATAGCAAGTTCTGCAATGGCAAAGATGGACCAGAGTAAGATGGATCACAGCTCAATGGATATGAAAGAAATGGACATGAGCAAGATGGAAGGCATGTCTATGGACGATATGAATGCGGTAGGAATGCCAGCAACTGGCATGAAAGCAAATAAAGTCGTTCATGTCATTTTATCTGACGATATGAAAATTACCTTTAAAAAAGAAGTCGATATTGAACCTAATGATATCGTTCAATTTGTGATTATGAATACAGGTAAAATCGATCATGAATTCTCAATTGGTAATGAAACCGAGCAATTAGAACACCGTGAAATGATGAAGAAAATGACATCAGGCCATGCTCATGACAGTGGTAGCACTGTAACGGTTCAACCAGGTAAAGCAAAGCAAATTACGTGGCATTTCCACGGGGATAATCACGTAGAGTTTGCGTGTAATATTCCAGGGCATGCTGAGGCGGGTATGGTGAAAAAAGTAACATTATAAGGTTATTTAAGCTATGACAAAGCGGTAAGGTGGGTGGCCTTACCGCTTTTTTATTGTGCAATCAAATTATAATTTGAAGAACGCTAATTGTTCTTTTTGTTCTTCTGCTAGTCTTGATAACTCAGAGCTTGCACTTGCGCTTTGGCTAATACCCGTTACGTTTTGATTCACAAGTTCCGACATATTGACTACGTTACGGTTAATGTCTTGAGTTACTTGAGATTGCTCTTCAGCGGCGGTGGCAACTTGAGTATTCATATCATTAATTGCAGTGATAGACTCTGTAATACCAACCAGAGCATCACCTGCTTTTGCTGTTAGCTCTTTATTTAGCTCTAACATATCAAGGCTTGATTGCATACTGTCGTTAGCTAAACCTGATTGCTCTTGAAGAGCTTCAATGATCGTTTGAATTTCTTGAGTTGATGATTGGGTGCGAGCGGCAAGTAAGCGTACTTCATCAGCCACAACAGCAAAACCACGACCAGATTCACCAGCACGAGCAGCTTCGATAGCAGCATTTAATGCAAGTAAGTTTGTTTGGTCAGAAACACCACGTATCACTTCAACTACGTTATTAATTTGCTCTGATTGTTCTTTTAAGCGATTTACTACAACTGCAGCATCGGTTAGTGCGATTGCCATCTTGTCACTAGCATCGGTACTTTGAGCAAAGATGTCTAAACCAGCTTTAGCTAAATCATTAGTATTTTGCGCGGTTTGATCTGCAGCAAGAGCATTGTCGCTTACATTATTCGCCGTGCTTGAAAGTTCATTTACTGCTGAAGCAACTTGTTCGATCTCTGAAAGTTCTTTTTGAGAATTTAATTCAGCTTCATTCATTACAGCAGCAAGCTCAGTCGATGCAGAGGCAACGCTCTCATTTATGTTATGAAGCTCTTCGATGGTTTTTTGTAACTGTATAGCGGTAGTATTAATGTCTTTACTCAATTGAGCAATTTCATTTTCACCATCAGATTCTGTCCGTACTGCTAAGTTTCCTTCTGCTAGCTTACGGATAACTAATTGTAGTTTTTGAATAGGGTGGACGATTAAGCCTGATAACCACCAAGATGTAAGTAAGGAGACAACAAAAACAAGCAGAATTGTAATGATAGCATTGTGTTGTACTTGAGTATTTCGCTCAGAGCTATTTGTTAATTCAACAGTAGAAATATCATTTATTTTCAGTGATAAGTTATTAATTGATTCCGCCATAATATTGCCCAACTTACTGTATTGTGCAATTAATGAACTATAATTATTATCTACAGTTAATCCTTGTTCTTTCTGTTCTTGATAGGCAAGTACTTTTTTTGAAAACTCTAAATAATCATGAACCGATTTTTTAACTGCATTAGCATCAGAGCCAAAGGTTTTGTGCTCTGATATTTCTAAAAGAAGTTCATTAAGTATTTTTTCATTTTTATCCAGACTTTTTAAAAAACCAACTCGGCGAGAATGGTCATAAATTGCGTACACTGCATTGATTCTCATTGGGTACATATGATCATCAATCTTCGCTAGTTGGTCTTTATAGAAAATAAATGAAGTTGTGTTGTCATGTAGGATCTTTTGTTCTTTATCTAAGCTATAAGAGGTATACCAAAGAGAAATTAATAGAGCTAGTGCTGTAAAGAATACAGGAAGTAGAACTTGAATTCGTATAGATGTGTTTTTTAATGAAAATTGCATTATCGCCTCGTCAAAAAAACAAAAGTAAAGAAAGTTCATCCATGAAAGTATATTTTCTCGAAATATAGACCCTTGTCACATTGTTGTCGATATTTAATGTAAGTAAATGTGTATTTAGAATTGAACTTTATTTTATTTTGACATTTGTATAATTTTAACTTTGTACTTAATGTTTTAAGTATTGGCTCTGGTTATGGTTTTGGCGAGTATTTAGGCTTAATTTAAGGGGGGAAGAATATGGAGATAATGCGGTAAGGAGATGACCTTACCGCATTGTTAAGTAACTCTACAGTTTAAAGAAAGCTAATTGTTCTTTTTGCTGTTCAGCTAATCGAGATAGTTCATTGCTTGCGCTTGCACTTTGACTAATGCCAGTGACGTTTTGATTTACCAGCTCAGACATGTTTACTACATTGCGGTTAATGTCTTGAGTAACTTGAGATTGCTCTTCAGCAGCAGTAGCAACTTGAGTATTCATGTCGTTAATTGCGGTAATTGACTCAGTGATACTTACTAAAGCATCGCCCGCTTTTGTTGTTAGCTCTTTATTTAGTTCAAGCTTATCAAGGCTAGTTTGCATGCTGTCATTAGCTAAACCTGATTGCTCTTGTAGAGATTCAATAATGGTTTGAATTTCTTGAGTTGATGATTGGGTACGAGCGGCAAGTAAACGAACTTCATCAGCAACAACAGCAAAACCACGACCAGACTCACCAGCGCGAGCGGCTTCAATTGCGGCATTCAATGCTAGTAGGTTTGTTTGTTCTGAAACGCCACGTATAACTTCAACTACGTTATTGATCTGTTCTGATTGCTCTTTTAAGCGATTTACAACAACAGCGGCATCAGTTAGGGCATTTGCCATATCTTCACTTGCTTGATTACTCTGAGTGAAAATATCTAAGCCAGAACGGGCAAGTTCGTTAGTATCTCGTGCTGTCTGATCTGCAGATAGAGCGTTATCACTTACATTATCCGCAGTGCTTGATAGTTCATTTACCGCTGAGGCAACTTGTTCGATCTCGCTTAATTCTTTTTGTGAATTGGCTTCTGCTTCCGTCATTACTGCTGCTAACTCAGTTGATGCTGCCGCAACATCTTCACTGATACGAGAAAGTGCTTCAACTGTTGTTTGTAGTTGAGTCGCTGTTGTATTTATGTCTTTACTTAATTCTGCAATTTCATTATCACCGTTAGCATCAGCGCGAACGGTTAAATCCCCTTCAGCTAAGCGACGAATGATAACTTGAATTTTTTTGATTGGCGTAACGATAAGACCAGACAACCACCATGCACTGATCATTGAAAGAACAAATACCGCTAAAATACTTAGGCCTGCATTGAATTTAACTTGCGTGTTTTTCTTATAGCTTTCACGCATGGCAATGTCAGAAAATTTATTTACTTGCTGAGAAAGGCTGTTGATAGACTCAATCATGCGGTTGCCGATATCACGGTACTGAGAGATTAAATTACTATAATTTTCATTAACTGTAGCGCCACTTTCTTTTCTGTTTAAATAATCAACAACTTTGTGTGAAAATTGAACGTAATCATTAATATTAGAGCGAACTTGGTCTACTTCTCGATTGAATGTTTTTCTTTCTGCCATCTCATCAAGCAGGGCATTAATGTTATTTACTTTGGTTTTTAATTCGTTAGTAAAACCAGCACGACGATTTGTGTCATAAATAGCATAAACAGCACCTATGCGAAGTGGATAAACAATGTCATCTACTTTAGCTAGTTGGTCTTTGTAAAATACAAAAGAATTCGTGTTGCTTGCAACGGTGTTTTGTTCTTCTTCTAAAGTAGAAGCTGTGAAACCTAGAGAAATAAATAAGGCTAAAGCAGTAAGGATGACGGGTAGTAGTATTTGAATACGTATTGACGTATTTTTTAAAGAAAATTGCATTTGAGTCTCTTATTTTTGAGAAAAAGGTAAATAATGTAATATTTATGTCATGTTTTCGCAAATTTTAGACTTTTGTCACGGTTTTGTCGATAGCAATTGTAACAAGTTATGGTTTTTTTTGTCTTTAATCATTGATTTATCAGTTAACTATTTGTTCTAAATTCAAATGTATATTAATGATATTAATTCTCAATCATTTCAATCTCATAGATTTCATCAGCAATATCTTGTGTTTTGCGTTCTATAATTGTTTGTGCATCAGCTAACCCTTGGTTGTAGAAAACAGGTCCAGCTTGTTTAATTATAAAGTCCAACAAGAATTCGCCATCAAATTGGCCAAGTTCAGTGTCTAGCTCTTGTTCAAAATAGTGTTGGAATTTTTGTACTAATTCAGCTCGTTTGTTTTTTGGTAATGTAATTGTTGTCATGATATTCCCTCAATTCTAATCGTTATTTTGAAGCTTATTAATCGCTTGAGTGTACATTATCCAAGCCATTATCCCTGCCATTGTATTACCAATTAATGCCCCGATGAAAACGCCATCCAGTCCAAATAATGTAGAACCGAGCCATATCATAGGTAAAAAGCAGATGAATAATCTAAGTATCGAAATAGTGAGAGCCCGCATTGATACACCTAGAGCATTACAAACAGATACCATCAACATGCAGATGCCTAAAGAACCAAGACTTATTGGCACCCACATAAGGTAAGATTGAATCACGGCAATTACATTGATGTCTGTACTAAGTAAATTGGCTAATGGCTTGGCAATAACAAACAATAAGACGGCAAGACTTATTTGCCAAGCTAAGACAAATTTAGCAGCGATGTTGATCAGCTTTTGAATTTCATTAAATTGTTTAGCACCAAGCATTTTCCCAACCATTGGGGGAATTGACATGGTTAAAGCAAGTACGACCACAATTGCAAAAAATTCGATACGTGAAGCCATTGCCCAACCGGCAACTGCTGCTGCCCCAAAACCTGCAATAATTTTAGTTGCCATCATCGAAGAGAATGGTGGCAGTAATTGACTCATCATTGCTGGAGACATAACTGAATTCAGTTCTTTTATAGAGTGAAGTATTGGCAAATTACCCCAAGAAAAAGAGATCCAGTGACGTTTAAATATAGAAGGGAGGATGATAAAGAAACCGATAGAAAAAGAGACAATAGTTGCCCATGCCGCACCGTTTAGTCCTAAATCAAAGTGAAAGATGAAAATAGGGTCTAATATCATATTCATGATACTGGTTATTACCATCATTAAGCCTGGCAGTTTTGTATCTCCATTCGCGCGACAAACACTATAGGCAAAATAAATCATAGCGCCAGCCCAACAACTTGCTAACCATATTGGCCAATAACTATCAATTACTGGAAAAACATTAGCTTGTGCACCAAGTAAATTCAGTATTAATCCGCGAGAAAACCAAATTAATAGGCACATAGCAAATACCATGACAGCACCTAAAACCATGACTAAACCACCGAGTTGTTTGGCTTTTTCATTATCCTTTGCACCAAGAACACGAGCTATTATTGCAGTGGTTGCGATGCCTAGACCGACTTGAAGACCAATAATTACCATTTGTAATGGCATAGTAAAGCCTTGGGCTGCAAGAG
Organism: Aliivibrio sifiae; assembly: GCF_002954715.1. Classification (GTDB taxonomy): domain Bacteria; phylum Pseudomonadota; class Gammaproteobacteria; order Enterobacterales; family Vibrionaceae; genus Aliivibrio; species Aliivibrio sifiae. The sequence goes on from NZ_MSCP01000002.1 coordinate 716,656, forward strand.
GAAGGATTCCTAATTGTCCAATAAAAGCACTATCAACTAATTGAAAACTCATTAAAGAAAGCACACCAAACATCATTGGCCATGTCATTTGAAAAAGCTGTTTTGCGAGAGAAGAAGTAGACATGATGATTAAATGCTCATTAACTATTGGTCGGTCATTGTACTGATTATAGAGCAAGACACAAACAGGAGTCTGGTTACTTTTTAAATTATAAGAAAAAGCCTCTATGAAAATAAATTCTTATAATTATTCATAGAGGCGAAGAATGGGTATCTCGTGTTTCGTTGGTAAATCTATTAAATACTCGGTAATAAAGAGTGAGGCATTAACGCATTGTATTTTGCTTCAAGTAATAAGGCATTAGCTTTGGCAATATCTGGCGCAAAGTAACGGTCTTTATCATAAAAATCGACACGTTCACGTAGCATTGCTTTTGCTTCCTCTATTCGTTCAGAGCTTTTTTTTGGTGCTCTGAAATCCAATCCTTGTGCTGAAGCAAGCAATTCGACTGCTAATATTCCACGAGTGTTTTCTGCCATGTCTCTTAGACGGCGGCCTGCAAAAGTAGCCATTGATACATGATCTTCTTGGTTTGCTGAAGTTGGTAAGCTATCGATTGATGCTGGATGAGCTAATGTTTTGTTTTCACTGGCTAATGCAGCGGCAGTAACTTGAGCAATCATGAAACCAGAGTTTACGCCACCGTTATCAACTAAAAATGGCGGTAATTTGCTTAAACCACTGTCGATAAGAAGCGCCATTCTACGCTCTGATAAACTGCCGATTTCAGCAATTGCTAATGCAAGATTATCAGCGGCCATAGCAACAGGCTCTGCATGGAAATTACCGCCAGAAATAATGTCGCCATCATCAGCAAAAACAAGAGGATTGTCTGATACCGAGTTGGCTTCTATTTCAAGTGTATCTGCTGAATTTCTGATCTGTTGCAAACAAGCGCCCATCACTTGAGGCTGACAACGCAGTGAATAGGGATCTTGTACTCGTTCACAGCATTGATGAGATAATCCGATTTCACTGTTTTGAGCTAATAAGTGGCGATAACCTAATGCTGCATCCATTTGGCTGCGATGTCCGCGTACGCGATGAATTCTAGGGTCAAAGGGTTTACGGCTACCTAAAGCCGCTTCAACTGACATTGCACCGCACACCGTAGCTGCAGCGTATAAGTCTTCTGCTGCGAATAATCCTTCTAAAGCAAAGGCAGTAGAGGCTTGAGTGCCATTTAATAAGGCTAACCCTTCTTTTGGGGCGAGTGTTATGGGTTCTAATCCTGCTATTTCTAACGCTTTTTGGCCGGAAATGATTTCTCCTTTATATCGAGCTTCACCTTCACCAAGTAAAACGGTACTCATATGGGCCAAAGGGGCGAGATCACCTGAAGCACCTACAGATCCTTTTTTAGGAATGCATGGATAAACCTCTGAATTGACCAATTGCATTAACGCATTAACGACGGATGGACGAATACCAGAATAACCACGTGATAGGCTATTTACTTTAAGTACAATCATTAAGCGGACGGTTGCATCATCCATGAATTCGCCAATGCCCGCAGCATGAGAGAGAACAATACTGCGCTGTAGTGTTTCTAAATCTTCTTCTGCAATTCGAGTATTGGCGAGCAGACCAAACCCGGTATTAATCCCGTAAACGGTTTTATCTTCACGGATCACTTGAGCAACCACCTCGGCACTTGTCAGCATATCGGGCAGTGCATCTGGGCTTAATGATACTTGGGTTGAGTTGCGGTTAACTTCGCGCAATTGCTTTAGAGATAACTTTCCTGGAATAATTTCTAATGAATACATAGTTCGTTTCTCGTTATGGTTGTGATACCAACTCGTGTCACTAGGTTGGTATTCTTTATAATTATTTTGAATACAGAGTTTATTGCTACTTATTTTGGTTCAGATAGCATCGGTAAATCTAAGTTTTGCTCTTTGGCACAATTGATTGCAATGTCATAACCCGCATCGGCGTGACGCATAACTCCCGTTGCTGGGTCATTATGGAGAACTCGCCCAACACGTTCAGCTGCATCATCAGTGCCATCACACACAATAACCATGCCTGAATGTTGAGAGAATCCCATGCCTACGCCGCCGCCATGATGTAATGATACCCAAGTGGCACCAGATGCAGTGTTAAGTAGCGCGTTTAATAATGGCCAATCGGATACCGCATCAGAACCATCTATCATGCCTTCGGTTTCACGGTTTGGACTGGCAACCGAGCCTGAATCAAGATGATCTCGACCAATAACAATCGGTGCTTTTAACTCTCCATTTTTTACCATTTCATTGAAGGCTTTACCGAGGCGAGCACGATCTTTTAAACCAACCCAACAAATACGTGCGGGTAATCCTTGGAATTGAATACGCTCACGCGCCATATCAAGCCAATTATGCAGGTGTGGATTATCAGGAATAAGCTCTTTTACTTTTTGATCGGTTTTATAGATGTCTTCAGGATCGCCAGAAAGAGCAGCCCAACGAAAAGGTCCAATACCTTCACAAAAGAGAGGGCGAATATAAGCAGGAACAAAGCCCGGAAAATCAAAGGCATTGGTAATACCTTCCTCTAATGCCATTTGGCGAATATTGTTGCCGTAATCGACAGTCGCAGAACCTGCACTTTGTAAATCCAACATAGCTTGTACTTGAATCGCCATTGATTTCTTAGCTGCAATAACAACGGCAGATTCATCTTTTACACGCATATCTTTTACGTGTTCCATTGACCAACCTTGAGGTAGATAACCATTAAGAGGATCATGAGCTGAGGTTTGATCGGTCGTCACATCTGGAACAATGCCACGTTGAACTATTTCTGCATAAATGTCTGCGGCATTACCGAGTAACCCCACGGAGACAGGAACCTCTGTATGTTTGGCATCATCAATAATTGTTAGAGCTTCATCTAGAGTTGTGGCTTTACGATCAACATAACCAGTGCGAAGACGATAATCGATACGAGATTCATCACATTCAACGGCAAGCATTGAAAAACCTGCCATTGTCGCAGCAAGAGGTTGTGCACCGCCCATACCGCCAAGCCCCCCTGTTAATACCCAACGTCCTTGGGCATTACCATCAAAATGTTGTTTTGCCATTGCAACGAAGGTTTCGTAAGTGCCTTGAACAATGCCTTGAGAACCAATATAGATCCAGCTGCCTGCGGTCATTTGACCGTACATCATCAATCCTTGCTTATCTAATTCGTTAAAATGTGCCCAATTTGCCCAATGAGGTACAATATTTGAATTGGCAATTAACACACGTGGGGCATTGGTGTGAGTTTTAAATACACCAACGGGTTTACCTGATTGCACTATTAAGGTTTCATCGTCTTCAAGGCGTGTTAGTACTTCTACAATCTTGTCGTAACATTGCCAATTTCTTGCTGCACGACCAATGCCACCATAAACCACTAACGCATGTGGGTGTTCAGCTACATCTGGATGTAAGTTATTCATTAACATACGCAATGGAGCCTCGGTTAACCAAGACTTTGCCGTTAACGTAGTACCAGTGGGTGCGATAATAGTACGAGATTCATCCAATCTAGGGTTAGACGATGGTGTATGTGTCATTGTTGCTCTCCTTGCGAGTGATGGCTAAGTCATTATTAGTTGGTTTTCATGCCGTGGGCGATAGTCCAAGCTATTCTTGCCGCTAATCGTGCAGTTTGGTTATCAATATCAAAGTTAGGGTTAAATTCAGCCATATCAGCTAAGAGTAACTTAGGGGTGCCTTGGTTACTCTTAGCCGCTAAAATAGTACAAATAAGAGGTTCGATGAGTTCGAGAGATACGCCACGAACGGCTGGTGCGCTCACACCTGGAGCGACTGACGCAGGAAAAACATCAATATCAATGGTGAGGTAAAGGTAGTCGTTTTGATCAATAAAGTTGGATAAACCACGTTGTATTAATGGAAAATTAGCGTGAGTCATTTCTGTATCATCAAAATAGAGTACACCAAGGGTATCAGCTTTTTTATAAAGAGCTTGGGTATTACTGCTACGATTTAAGCCTAAACAGGCATAATTAAAAGGCCAATGATGACTACGACAATATTCAGCTATCTGATGAAATGGAGTACCAGAACTGCCACTGTATTGATGTGATGACTTTATTGAGTTGTCGTTTATTTCTGGTGGGTTTCTTAGATCAAAATGAGCATCAAAGTTAATGATCCCAACGCGTGGCGGTGTCTTTTTTGGGTTTGATTCAGTGACACTTTTTACATGACGCGCAAGACCTTGGAATGAGCCCCATGCCACTTCATGACCACCACCAAAAACAATGACTTTCTGTTGATTAGAGAGGGCGTGTTCAACCGACTCACCAAGCTGTTGTTGCGCTAACTCGAGATTGTCGTCATCACAATATACGTCACCGCCATCAAAAATAGAACCTTGATGATGCCAAGCGAGATTAGCCAATGCACGGCGGATCGCTTGCGGCGCAAAATAAGCACCAACACGACCTTTGTTACGAGAAACGCCTTCGTCACATGCAAAGCCAAGCAGAGTGATCCCATTGTTAGATGAGTTAGTTAAAGGGGTTATTTTTTGGTGCCAACGTAAACCGAATTCTCCATCTTCAATATCAACTCTTCCTTGCCATGCGGACATATCAATTGTTGGATTAGTTTTCATGAAAGAGGACTCCATCAACAACACGAGCAATAAGGTCGGGTACACCTAAGCGATATGACAGTTCTGCGGGAGAGTTTAGTTGCCATAATGCAAAATCTGCTTCCATACCAACGTCAATTTTTCCGCGGGAGTGTTGTAATCCAAGAGCGCTAGCTGCATTGCAAGTAACACCTCGTAAGGATTCTTCAGGGGTTAACTTGAACAATGTGCAGGCCATATTCATTATTACTCTTAACGATGCAATAGGAGACGTACCAGGGTTAAAATCAGTAGATATTGCCATGGGTACAGAATGTTTGCGTAGTAAAGTAATAGGAGGAAGCTGAGTTTCTCGTAAAAAGTAAAAGGCACCGGGAAGAAGTGTCGCGACGGTATTGTGTTGGGCTAAAGATTTAACGCCATCTTCATCAAGATATTCAATGTGGTCGACAGAATTAGCCCCCATAGATGCAGCTAATGCACTTCCACCTAGATTAGATAATTGTTCAGTATGACCTTTTATGCCTAATCCATGTTTTAACGCGGCATGAAAAACACGTTGGCATTGCTCGATTGAAAAACCAATACCTTCACAAAATACATCGATATGATCAGCCAGTTTTTTCTCTGCTACTGTTGGGATCATTGTGTCACAAATTAACGTAATGTAATCATCTGAGCGATTGTGATATTCAGGAGGTAGGGCATGTGCAGCAAGAAGAGTGGTTGATACTTTCATATCTGGCAGTGTAGCAATACGTTTAGCGACGTTAAGCATTTTAATTTCATCATCAAGAGTTAAACCATAACCTGATTTAATTTCAACGGTCGTGACGCCGTCACGTTTTAGCCCTTCTAAGCGTTGAACGGCCAAGTGGTATAGCTCATCTTCAGTTGCCTCACGAGTAGCGTACACTGTTGATAAAATGCCACCACCTTGTTTTGCTATTTCTTCATATGGAACACCTTTTAAACGTAATTCAAATTCATTAGCTCGGTTTCCAGCAAAAATAAGATGTGTATGACAATCAATCAATCCCGGAGTAACTAAAGCATGACCACAATCAATCACGTCTGGATGGCCATGGAATACGTCTGAACAAGCTGGCCCTACGTATTCAATGATCCCATTGGTTACACCAATCATTGCATTGTTTATCACTTGGTAGCCATCACTAGGATTAGAAAGAGAGGTTTGCATTGTGACGAGATTGAGGTTGATAAATAATCTGTCCATACATTCTCCTTGTTATGACTGAGTAATTTCAATTTAATATGTATATACAAATTAATAGTCGTTTTTAAGAAGAAAGACAAGATAGGATGTAATGGAATTGTGATCAAAAGAGCGATTTATAACCACTAAATAGTAAAAATTGAGAGAATGATAAAAACAGAAAAGTGAGATAAGAGAAAAATAAAGAGGACGTAATATGGGTATTAGTTCCGTTATCGTCTGCTCTCTGGATAACGGAACTTTTAGTTATATAAAAGTAATTATAGAAAATTTAATCATAGATAAATACGGTAATTACACTTTGGTGCGAGAGGTGAGTTTATACTTATCTCCAGGGTGATATAACAACGCAATACTAATAAGGTTATCTTTACTCCATGTTCTACGATTAAGTAATAAACAAGGGGTCGTGTCATTCATGCCTAATAGTTCGATAATATGGGAGGGTGGAATGATAGCTTCAACCGTGTGTTCTATATCACTAAGAGGACAGGCTTGTACAAGGTATTCATTAGGTGTTTGCTTCGTAAAGTCCTGCTCTATATAGCTTGGTGCAAAAATTGGATTAACCCAACGTTCTTCTACTTGGATGGGGCTATCATTTTCATAATGAACTATTTGAGTAAAGTAGATATTGCTGTCGCTGTGAACACCTATATGAAGGGCAATATCATCACGTGCTAATATCGTTTCTATTTTTATGATTTTACAACGGTAATGATGCCCACGCTGGCGAACTTCTGTTGCAATATTACGGATCTCCATCAATGGAGACTCTGCTTTTTTGTGACAAACAAACGTTCCAAGTCGTGGTGTTCGTTTTAATAACCCTTCAGAAACAAGCTCCTTAATTGCCTTATTCGCTGTCATGCGACTCACCGAAAATTCATTCGCTAATTCAACCTCGGCCGGAATTTTAAAACCAACAGGCCAAGTTCGTGTTTGAATCTTGTCATTAAGGTACATTTTTATTTGTAAATAGCGTGGGGATTGAGTCATTATGATTCACTTTTTAATTTGACTATACAAATAAAGCAAGTTTTAGAGTAGGTTGCAAGAGAATTAACGAGTTCGCTTTCATTTATAAGGTATCAAAGGGGGCATTATGTATATCAAGATAAATAAAGAGATGAAAAATGGCATTGCTAAGAGTACACTTTTCAAAAATTGAGTAATGAAAAAAATTAGAGCACAGAGTAATCATGCATTTATTAGATAGATTAAGTATTCGCCTTTTTCATGATGATAGACAGAAACAGTTTTCAGGTGATCATGCGAGAAGTTTAGGGTGGAGTTCAACTGAATCTCAATTTTTACGTTTTAAAACAATAGTCAACGCACTGAACTTTGATAATAAATGCGTATTGGATTTGGGCTGTGGTTATGGTGATTTTAAAACCTTTCTTGATATGAGCTGTTGTGTAAAGTCGTATGTTGGCGTAGATCAACAAGGTAGCTTTATTAAACAAGCAAAAAATCACTTTAAACACCAAACTAATTGTGAGTTCATTAAAGGCGATTTTTCATCAACCACATTGCCAAATGTTGATATTGTGGTAGCAAGTGGCTCGCTTAATTATCGGACAAGAAATAAGACGTATCATACAAAAGTAATTAGAACTATGTATGAGAAGGCAGAAGAGGCAGTAATTTTTAACTTATTGAATAGTGATCATTTTGAATCTTCAAGCTTGTTGGAAGCGCATAATCCAGAACAAGTACTTAATTATTGTTTAAGCTTATGCCCAAATAGTGAATTAATTACAGATTATACCGATGAAGACTTTACGATAGTGATGCGTAAATAAAGTTATTACCCTTTAGATCCAAAAAATGGCTAACCATAAAGATTAGCCATTGTAGAGTGTCATTCGTTTTAGCTTATTGAGTATTAATTATTTAAAGTCTAATAACTCAACGTCAAAAATTAGCACTGATCCCGGTTTAATAGAACCAGCAGCACGGTTACCGTAAGCTAAATTACTTGGAATAAAGAAACGCATCTTTTGACCAACAACCATCAATTGAACGCCTTCTGTCCAACCTTTGATCACTTGACCTAAACCAAACTCAATCGGTTCACCACGCTCAACTGAGCTATCAAATACATTACCGTCAATTGTTGTACCGTGGTAATGCACTTTTACTTTGCTCTTTGTTGTTGGGTGCTCAGTACCTGTACCTTCTTGAAGTACTAGGTATTGAAGACCTGATGCCGTTGTTTGAACACCTTCTTTTGTTGCATTTTCAGCTAAAAATGCATTTCCAAGTTCAATGTTCTCTTTTGCTGCTTTTGGGTTATTTACAAAGTGCTGAAACAGCATATAACCAAGAATAATAACAGCAATAGTGATGATGATTTTAGACACAATATTTCCTTATATAAGATATCAACCTAGATAAACTGTAATAGCTTAGCTGTATTGATATTAGTTAATTACTTTTCTAATAAGTAACGGATAGTTTCAGCGATTTTCTTCGGATCGTCATGACCGCCAATTAACACGTTGTATTTACCGTTAACGACAAAAGTAGGAACAGAACTGATACCTGATTGCTCAGAAAGCATTTTTGCATTATCTACTTTTTTGATCAGAATATCACGTTGCTCTTCATTAAATTCGTAAGGGCTTGTTAGGCCACGAGAGGTAAACGCCTTAGAGTATGCTTCTTGTTGTTGAGTCAGGGTTGTACCTTCACCCATTTGCGTTGCTGCAAATAAGTCTTCCATAAATGCGTGATCAGGTGTGCCTTCTACTTGCATTTCTGCAGCGTAGTAGAACATCGCTGCAACATGCGCTGATTGGTTAAATGTGATGTGCATTTTACCGATATCAGTACCTGCTTCTTGGCTAATCACTGGTAAGAAGTTTTCCATGTTACGACAGTGGCCACAAGATAGGGCAAAAACTTCAGTTACTGGTGCGATTGAATCTGAAGGCAATGTGGTAGAAAGTACTTCATATTGAACGCCTTCTTTTGGTTCATTGGTATCACCACACGCTGTTAGAAAAAGGGCAGAAGAAAGGACAAGCAATAATGGTTTGATAATAGATTTCATGTAAATTTCCATTGATTATGATATCGAATGAAAATAGCATGATTTGTAGAAAGTGGGAATGAAATAGGACAACAAATGTTGTCCTATTTTAGTAAAATTGTGTAAAGAATTTATATAATTATACTTTACGCACCTGAATGATCATTCCCATTAAAGGATGATCAATGTAATGAGTTTCACCACTGCGCATTTTACGCTTTTCTTCCATGCGGTAAGATTTTAAAAATTCTTTAACTTCAGTTTCTGGTGTTACGTCTTCTAAATGACCTAATTGAACATCTGCGTTTGGATCTTGAATTTGCGTAATACCCGTTGTCACTGTTTTACTTTCAGTTATCGTATTGTCAGAAGTTGTTGATGTTGTATCAGTTACCACTTCTTCATTTTCTTCTTTTGGTGTATTGACGATAAACTCATGTTGACCCGGTACTTTTAGATCAAGAATCGTATTTACATATAAATAGTGTTGTACATAAACTTGCATCGTGCCACCAAGCTCTAAAAGAGGTCCTGATTTCACTGCAGTTACGCTTTCTGGTTCAAGTGATTCACTTCCTTCTGCTAATGCTGGCATAGGCTCTGGTGCATCAAGAGGAGTGAGTGATAAGTCTGCTTTTGCATCTTCAATAGTTCGGCCATCTGCAACAAAGCGATCAGAAAAGTCCTGTCCAGCTTGAATGTGGAAGATAGGAGAGCGTGAAGAACCTGAATCGCCTTGACGCCAAGCTACATGCACCAACGGTTTAAAACCTGCGTGATTTTGTAGTTTAGTGTAAGTTTTATTTAATTTGTAATAACCAGAAGGCAGAAGAGATGCACCATTACGGCTCATCATTGTTTTATCACGGTATGAGAAAGCACGCTCTAGGTTAATAGGGGCAAGAATATCTGGCCATGATTCTTGGAAAGATGATGGCTCGACATTGCGTTTAAAAATGATGACCTCAATGTCAAATTGACGAGCAAATGAAGGCCAACTTGCTAGTAAAATCAACGCGTAAATAATTTTTTTCATTCAAACTCCGGTAAAATGCTTCTCATAAAGCCTCGGCTATCCGTAGGTGAGGCTTAATATTTTATATTATTATCAATCTAATAGTTAGATTCTATTTTCGTAAAACAGATTGAGCAAGTCTATTACGTATTTAATTCGCACTTGTCTCTCTGTTAAGTCTTTTATAAATTTAACCTTAGTTGGTCCATCTAAGGCAAAACCTGTCGGATCTTTTTGCAATAATGACACAAGGAACATAGGGTTTATGTCAGCAGTAGGTTCAAATTCAATATAACCACCGTTACCATGAGCCTCTAGTTTCTTCACTTTTAATGAAGCGGCCAACATTTTAACTTCAGAACTGACTAATAATGTTTGAGTTGCTTCTGGTAATGAACCAAAGCGATCAATGATCTCTACTTTTAACTCATCAAGCTCACCATTACTTGCCACACTTGCAATTCGTTTATATAAAGACAGACGTGTATTTACATCTGGAATGTAGTCTTCTGGAATTAGTGCCGGTAAACGCAGTTCTACTTCTGTTTGTTCACGTAATAAGTCATCGAGTGAAGGCTCTCTGCCTTCTTTTAATGCTTCTACTGCTTGCTCTAGCATTTCCATATAAAGCGTAAAGCCAACAGATTGAATTTGACCACTTTGACCATCACCCAGTAATTCACCCGCACCACGGATTTCTAAATCGTGCGTTGCTAAGGTAAAGCCTGCGCCTAAGTCTTCCAGTGACGCGATAGCATCTAAACGCTTAATGGCATCTTTACTCAATGCTTTAGGGTGAGGAGTTAACAGATACGCATACGCTTGGTGATGTGAACGACCGACACGACCACGTAATTGGTGCAGTTGTGCTAAACCGAGTTTATCGGCGCGATCCATAATAATGGTATTTGCCGTTGGTACATCAATACCTGTTTCAATAATGGTTGTACAAACAAGAACATTGAAACGTTGATGATAAAAGTCACTCATAATACGTTCTAATTCACGCTCGCGCATTTGTCCATGAGCTAAGGTAACTCGAGCTTCAGGGATTAGCTTTTCAATCTCTTCTGCGGCGTTCTGAATTGTTTCTACATTATTATGTAGGACATACACTTGACCACCACGTTTGATTTCACGAAGAATCGCTTCTTTGATGACATCATCTGCTTTTTCACGAACAAATGTCTTAATCGCTAATCGACGAGCAGGTGGTGTGGCGATGATTGATAAATCGCGCATTCCACTCATTGCCATATTCAAGGTTCTTGGAATAGGCGTTGCAGTTAGAGTTAGGATATCTACGTCTGAGCGCATTGCTTTTACTTTTTCTTTTTGACGTACACCAAAGCGATGTTCTTCATCAACAATCAGTAAGCCAAGATCATCAAACTTAATGCTGTCTTGCAGTAGTTTATGAGTACCGATTAAGATATCCACTTTGCCTTCAGCGGTGGCAGCTAAAATTTCTTTCTGTTCTTTGGCTGATTTAAAGCGTGATAATACTTCCACTCGTATTGGGAAGTTAGCAAAACGGTCACGGAAATTCTCAAAATGCTGTTGAGCAAGTAGGGTTGTTGGGACCAATACTGCCACTTGTTTTTCATTGTGCGTTGCTAAGAATGCTGCACGCATGGCAACTTCTGTTTTACCAAAACCAACATCGCCACAAACGAGGCGATCCATGGCTTTTGCTTGGCACATGTCGGATAAAACGTCGTTAATGGCGATTTCTTGATCGTGTGTTTCTTCAAATGGGAAACTTGATCTAAAATCAGCATAAGCATCGCGATCTTGCTTAAAAGCAAAGCCCGGTTTAATAGCTCGTTTTGCGTATACATCCAATAGTTCCGCGGCCACGTCGCGCACTTTTTCTGCGGCTTTACGACGAGCTTTACTCCATGTTTCACTGCCTAACTTACTGATTGGTGCGGTTTCATCAGCACCTGCTGAGTATCGGCTGATTAGGTTTAAAGAAGAAACAGGAACATACAGTTTGGTTTCGTTCAAGTACTCTAACATCATGTATTCTGCTGGCATATCACCAACATCTAACGTTTCAAGTCCCATATAACGACCAATACCGTGATCTATATGAACGACTGGCTGCCCAATTTTTAGTTCAGCGAGATTGCGTATCAGAGTATTACTGTTGATTGATTTATTGTCACCACGGCGACGGCGTTGAATTACTCGCTCACCTAATAAATCACTTTCACAAATAAAGGCAACGCAAGGATCTTGCAGAATAAAGCCGTGTTCAGCTGAACCAATGACTAAGGTTGCTTTATTTTTATGCGCAACCGCGTCTTTCATGGAATTACAAATTGCAGGTTTTAACTTAATGCGAGCAAGCAATTCAAGTAATGCTTCACGACGACCTTCTGATTCCACTGAGAAAATAACCTGACCGCTGAATTTCTCATAGAATTGACGAAACTGTGCAAACGGTTCTTTATTTTGGTGTTGAATTGCAATTTCTGGCAGTTCTAATAGATCTGGATTAAAACGCCCAGCTTTTTCAATCTCAGGCTCTTTGGCTAATTTTACACGAGGATATTGCTTGAAGAGACCAAACATATCGGTTGTTTGAAGCCACAATTCGTTTACTGGTAGAAGAGGGCGCAATGGGTCAACGCGTCGTTGGTCGTAACGGTATTCAGCATCGGCTAAGAAATCATTTGCTGCTTTCTCAATATCACCAATGGTAACTAATAACGTATTATCTGGTAGGTAATCAAATAGGGTTTCTGTCTCATCAAAAAACAGTGGTTGCCAATATTCAATACCGGCAGGCCAAGCGCCTTTACTGATTTGCTGATAAACAGATTCTGGCTCACGACGAGCATCAAAACGTTGACGCCAACGGATACGGAAATCTTCAATCGCAACGTCATCGGTTGGAAATTCATGAGCGGGCAGTAAGTTGATTGATGTTACTTCTTCAATTGTACGTTGATTTTCAGGATCAAACTGACGAATGGTGTCTATTTCATCATCAAAGAAATCAATTCGATAAGGGTGAGCATTACCCATTGGAAATAAATCTAGAATTGAGCCTCGGCTTGCATATTCACCGTGACTCATTACTTGGTCAACGTGTAAGTAGCCTGATTTTTCTAGTTGTAATTTCAGTTTATCAAACGAAAGACGATCACCAATCTTTACCACTAAAGCATGTTTATGCAGAAATGATTGCGGTGATTGACGTTGCAATAAGGTGCTCACAGGAACGATTAGTGTGCCATCTTTTTGCTGAGGCAAATGATATAGACGTGATAAACGGTCAGAAATGATATCCTGATGCGGTGAGAAACTGTCATAAGGAAGGGTTTCCCAATCAGGAAAAACGTCTACCGAGCGTTGGCTAAATTGACTGATTTCATTTTGTAAACGAAACGCCAATTGTGGCTCAGTTACGGCAACCACGACAGGTCCAGTGTGTTGTTGTTCAATCTCCGCAATCGCAAGTGCTAAAGATGAACCCGTTAAGTTACCAACAGAGCGAATATCATTGGCTTTAGTTGGTAATGTTAATGACAGTAAGTTTTTTATAGGCATCAGGACATTCAATTATTAGGTTAAGTTTCGTTCTTGGGCACGAAGTTTAAGCACTTTTTGTTGCTGGAACAGCGCGGCTTTGATCAGTAAATCTTGGTCAATATCACGAAGGAGATCGTAAGTCATCTCTATTGAATAACCAGATTCAGTTTGCGTACATTGCGTTACTTGAGCATAGCAATAAATTGCAGAAGGCGGATGTTCAAGAAACAATTTTACTTTGGCTTTTTGAGTAACGGTTAATGCTGTTTTACTTTCATAAGTAAACTTACTCGCTCCGAAAGAGGTTGTTTTATGGCGGTAAGCTTCATCATCTTGTTGAATTAACAGATAAGAGAGTAATAAATTGAGTTTTTGATTCTGATTATTTAGGTAATTAGCTAAGCGTTTACCGTCATCTAGTTTTAGAAAAGAAAGTTCGTTCTCAGAAACATCATCTAAAGAGCTGCATTCTTGTGCAACTCTGAATGGGGCTGGGATCTCACGCTCAAACGTTTCTATCGCCGGTAACGCCGCGTCTAAAGCAAGAGGTTCAACATTGATGGTTAAATCGTAATGAACCGAAAAGTATTCATCATGTGACATAAGTGTCCCTTTATTTATTATTATTGTTTAATTATGGCGAAGTCACTGAGCATCAGCAAGTCTTTAATATGTAACTTTGAGTAAGAGTCGAGTAAAAAAAGGAATAAATACCAGTATTTTACGTGATAGAATGAAATCATTGTTATAGCTTTTATAAGCGTTTGAGAGAATTTATGTTTCATCCAGTATCAGTGTTTATAGGATTGCGATATTTAAGAGGACGTTCAGGCGATAGATTCAGCCGTTTCATCTCTTATATGTCGACTGCAGGTATTACCATCGGAGTATTGTCTTTAGTGACGGTGTTATCTGTGATGAATGGTTTTGAAGCACAACTAAAAGATCGTATTTTAGGAGTATTACCACAAGCGGTGATTTCAACGACGAATGGTCAAATTACTCCTTCAGAAGATGAACGAAATTACGTCGCAAGTTTACCTCATGTTACTCAAGTTACGCCGGTTGTTCGTGGTGAAGCTATTATACAAAGCGCCAAAGGTTTGAGTGCAGGAATGTTGGTTGGGATTGACCCCAATGAATATGATCCTATTGCTTATGAATTAATTTCGGGCAATGTGCGTCAGCTTAAAGCGGGTGAATATGGTATTTTCTTAGGTTCAAAATTAGCGCGTGAATTAAGTGTTCGTTATGGTGATACCGTGCGTATTATGGTGACTAATGCCAGTCAATACACGCCATTAGGACGTATTCCAAGTCAACGTAATTTTAAAATCGTCGGTGTATTTAATACGGGATCTGATGTTGATGGCCAGTTAATGATTGCGAACATTCAAGATACGGCTCGTTTGATGAAATTGGAAAAAGGAAATATCACGGGATGGCGCTTATTTTTCGACGACCCGTTCCAAGTTACAGAATTAGCAAAACTGCCTTTAGATCATAATATGGCATGGAGTGATTGGCGTGATCAGCGCGGTGAGTTATTTCAAGCTGTGAAAATGGAAAAAAACATGATGGGCTTAATGCTTGGTCTTATTGTAGCTATCGCGGCGTTCAATATCATATCTGCTCTTATTATGGTAGTGATGGAAAAACAAGCAGAAGTCGCGATATTAAAAACACAAGGCATGACGAGTAATCAAGTACTTTCTATTTTTATGGTTCAAGGCGCAAGCAGTGGTGTTATAGGGGCGATTGTTGGTGGAACGTTAGGTGCTCTATTTGCCAGTAATATCAATGTTATCCTTTCCACGCTAGGTTTGTCGTTGTTTACTGTAGGAGGTTCTTTACCTGCTCACGTTGAACCATTGCAAGTGTGTGTAGTCATTATTCTAGCAATTTTATTAAGTTTATTAGCGACCGTATTCCCATCTTATCGAGCGGCAGTCGTACAACCAGCAGAGGCATTAAGATATGAGTAATCCATTATTAGTTTGTCAGGGTATTCGTAAGGTTTACCAAGAAGGCACAATGGAAACTGAAGTGCTTAAAGGGGTTGATTTTCAAATTAATGAAAGTGAGTTGGTTGCAATTGTTGGATCATCTGGGTCTGGTAAAAGTACCTTATTACACATTCTTGGTGCGCTTGATGAGCCAACAGCTGGCACCGTACATTTTCAACAGAATGAATTAACAAAGTTAAGTGCTAATAAACAAGCAAAGATCCGTAATCAACACATTGGCTTTGTGTACCAATTTCATCACCTTTTGTCTGATTTCAGCGCATTAGAAAATGTAGCCATGCCACTGTTAATTGGTGGTATTAATAAAAAAGAAGCGACAAAACGTGCGACCGAATTACTAGCGAAAGTAGGGCTAGCCCATCGCATTGAGCACCGTCCATCAGAATTATCAGGTGGTGAACGTCAGCGCGTGGCGATTGCGCGAGCGTTAGTGAATAAACCTGCATTAGTTTTAGCTGATGAGCCGACGGGAAACTTGGATTATAAAACAGCATTAGACATCTATAATTTAATGCGTGAATTGAATCAAGAGTCCGGTACGGCTTTCTTAGTTGTTACGCATGATAATGAATTAGCAGCAAAACTAGATAAGCAATTAAGCATGCAAGATGGTCGCTTTATTACTGAAACTGTTCGTTCAAATAGCAATCAAGAGCAGGAGGCGTAATGTTTTCACCGCTTTCTCTTTTTATTGGTGGGCGTTTTGCACGAGCAAAGCAGCGTAATAAAATGGTGTCGTTTATTTCGATCTCATCAACATTGGGTATTGCTATCGGTGTTGCCGTTATCATTATCGGTCTTTCAGCAATGAATGGCTTTGAGCGCGAACTGCAAAATCGTGTGTTATCTGTTATTCCCCATGCTGAACTTGAAGGGGTTAAAAGACCAATTGATGATTGGCAAACTATGATGAGCCAAGCGAAAGAGCATCTAAAAGTGACAGGTGCAGCACCTTATGTTCGCTTTACTGCTTTATTAGAAAGAGGCAGTAAGCTAAAAGCGGTTGAAATTAGAGGTGTTAAACCTTTATTAGAAGCTTCAGTGTCTAAGTTGCCTCAATTTATTGATAAAGATGCTTGGGATAAATTTGAAGCGAATAAACAAAGCGTCATTTTAGGTAAAGGCGTTGCTGATACCTTAAATGTTAAGGTTGGTGATTGGATCACTGCGTTGATCCCTGATGAAAATAGCGATAAACAACTCCGTTCACCAAAACGACAACGTCTGCAAGTGGTGGGCTTACTTTCATTAGGCGGACAAGTTGACCATGGTTTAGCGATTATTCCTTTAAAAGATGCACAGCAATACATAAACTTAGGTGACAGTGTCACTGGTGTGTCATTGCAAGTGAGTAGCGTTCTTAATGCTCAAGATATTGTTAGAGAGGTCGGTGGGACACTAACGGAATACGTTTATTTACGTAGTTGGATTCAAAAGTATGGTTATCTATACCGAGATATTCAATTAGTACGTTCAATTATGTATCTTGTAATGGTTTTAGTAATTGGTGTAGCTTGTTTTAATATTGTGTCTACATTAATGATGGCAGTAAAAGATCGCTCTGGAGACATTGCTATATTAAGAACCATGGGCGCGAATGATGGGTTAATTAAACGCATTTTTGTATGCCAAGGTATCTTCTCTGGCGTGACAGGAAGCTTAGCCGGTTCAGCTTTAGGATCATTTGTAGCATTAAATTTAACCCCAATGATTAAGGGATTAGAATCACTAATAGGGCACCAGTTTTTATCTGGTGATATCTATTTCGTTGATTTTTTACCCTCAGAATTGGTGTGGAGTGATGTGGCTATCGTAACAGGAACGGCAATTGTGTTGAGTGCTATCGCAACGTGGTATCCAGCGAGAAGAGCAAGTCGATTACATCCAGCGGCAGTATTGAGTTCTAAGTAATAAAAATCAGATAGGATTGTCTGGATAAAAAGGCTTCTAAGTTTATTAGAGGCCTTTTTTATATTTGTTAGGTTTTACCTATCAATATAATAACTAAAACTGATTAGTAAAATTGCGCTATTGTTTCTATTATAGATAAATACTTTGATGTCTACCGGATAGAAAAATAATGACAATATCGGACAACAATACCATTGTAATTTTTGGGGCTTCTGGTGATTTAACGTACCGAAAGCTTATTCCCGCTCTATATCATTTATACGCTAGCAATCAACTTTCTGATTCTTTCTCTATTTTAGGCGTTAGCCGAACTCAATATGATGACGAGTCATATCGAGAAAAAATGAAGCATTCTCTGCAAGAGATGGAGGAAACGGATCCTGAAATATTAGCTAAGTTTTGTGAGCATCTGCATTATCAGGCGTTAAATACTTCAGAAGTTCAAGACTATGCTCTGTTAGTCGAAAAGTTAGATTTCTTAGCTGAAAAATACCAACTTGAACAACAAAATACACTTTTCTATCTAGCGACACCTCCAAGCCTTTATGGTGTTATTCCATCGTGCTTAGCTGCTCATGGTTTAAATGAAGAATCAAACGGTTGGAAACGCCTAATCATAGAAAAACCATTTGGTTATGATCTCGCATCAGCACTAAGTTTAGGTAAAGAAATTCATCAGCATTTTGAAGAACATCAAATCTATCGCATAGACCATTATCTTGGCAAAGAAACGGTTCAAAACTTATTGGTATTACGATTTTCTAATGTCATGTTTGAACCATTGTGGAATCGTAATTTTATTGAATATGTAGAAATCACTGGTTCAGAGTTTTTAGGTGTAGAAGAGCGTGGCGGTTATTACGATGGTTCAGGTGCTATGCGTGATATGTTCCAAAACCATTTATTGCAAGTACTTGCGATGGTTGGAATGGAATCGCCTTCAGCGATAAATGCAGATGCAATGCGTGATGAAATAGCAAAAGTGCTGCAAAGTTTACAACCTATTTCAGATGATGATTTAAGAAACAATCTCGTATTAGGTCAATATACTGAGTCTGAAGTAAGAGGTAAATTTTTACCAAGTTACCGTGATGAACATGGCGTTGCTGATGATTCTCGAACGGAAACGTACGTTGGTTTGAAAATGTTCATTAATAACTGGCGTTGGAATGGGGTTCCTTTTTATGTTCGTACAGGTAAGCGTCTTCCTACTCGTGTAACTGAGGTTGTTGTTCACTTTAAGAAAACACCGCACCCAGCGTTTGCTGCAAATGCACCAGAAAATAAATTAGTGATCCGTATTCAACCTGATGAAGGGATCCAAATGCGTTTTGGCTTAAAAGAGCCTGGTTCTGGTTTTAAAGTGAAAGACGTATCAATGGATTTTCATTATCAGTCGTTAACTGAAACAACCATGTTAACCGCATATGAGAGATTACTCTTAGATGCATTAAACGGTGACGCAACACTCTTTGCTCGCAGTGATGCAGTGAATGCATGTTGGAAGTTTGTGCAACCAATACTAGATTTTAAACAAGATCCTCAATCACTATTTGGCTACGCCTGTGGAACGTGGGGACCCAAAGAAGCCGATCAATTGTTAGAACGAGACAATCGAGCATGGCGTTTTCCTTGTAAAAACCTAACTGATACGGATTATTGTGAACTATGATAAATCATCAAATATTTCAAACACCAGAACAAGTTGTGATTAGCCTTGCTGATGAATTAAAAGCGTTAAGTAAACAAGGTAAACCAGTACATGTATCACTCTCTGGTGGCAGTACGCCTAAGATGTTGTTTTCATTATTAGCATCAGAGCCTTACGCGAAGAGCATTCAATGGGAGAATCTCCATTTTTGGTGGGGAGATGAACGTTGTGTTGCGCCGGATGATGCAGAAAGTAATTATGGGGAAGCAAATGAGTTGTTGTTTTCACATATTACAATTCCAGAAGACAACATTCATCGAATTCAAGGTGAAAATGATCCAGAAAAAGAAGCGATTCGTTTTGCACAAGAAATGTGCGATACCATTCCACAACAAAATGGTATTCCAGTATTTGATTGGATTTTATTAGGTGTTGGAGCTGATGGTCATACGGCCTCTTTATTTCCAAACGTTACCGATTATAGTGATTCAAACCTTAGTCTTGTCGCTATTCATCCAGAGTCAGGTCAGCGTCGAGTTTCAAAAACAGCCAAAGCATTGCAAGCCGCAAAACGTATTAGCTATTTAGTTTTAGGCAAAGGCAAGGCAGACATCGTACACGAGATTAATACAATACCAGCAGAGCAGTTGCCATATCCGGCAGCAAAGATCCAATCAACAATGGGTCAAACTGAGTGGTTTTTAGATTTAGATGCAGCAGCGCACATCATTAATAAATAGAGCGCTCGCACAATACAAATTTTGGAGAAATATATGAAAGGTGATATCGGTGTAATCGGCTTAGCAGTAATGGGCCAAAACCTTATTTTAAATATGAATGACCATGGTTTTAACGTCGTCGCTCATAATCGAACCGCTGCAAAAGTAGATGAATTTTTAGAAGGTCCAGCAAAAGGAACCAACATTGTAGGGGCTTATTCTTTAGAAGAGTTAGTCGAGAAGCTAGAAACTCCTCGTAAAATTATGTTGATGGTTCGTGCTGGTGATGTTGTTGATACGTTCATTGATAAACTTGTACCATTACTAGATAAAGGCGACATTATTATTGATGGTGGTAACACGAATTTCCCAGACACAAATCGTCGAGTTGCAGCATTAAAAGAAAAAGGGATTTACTTTATTGGTACGGGTGTTTCTGGTGGTGAAGAAGGTGCGCGTTTTGGTCCTTCAATCATGCCAGGCGGTTCATCAGAAGCGTGGCCATTTGTAAAACCAATCTTCCAAGCTATTTCTGCAAAAACAGAGAATAATGAACCTTGTTGTGATTGGGTTGGTAACGACGGTGCTGGTCATTTTGTGAAAATGGTGCATAACGGTATCGAATATGGTGACATGCAATTAATTACAGAAGCATATCAGTTCATGAAAGATGGCTTAGGCATGACGCATGATGAGATGCAATCTGTCTTTATGGATTGGAATGAAACGGAACTAAATAGCTACTTGGTTGAGATCACTGCAGATATTCTTGGTTATAAAGATACTGATGGTGAACCATTAGTTGAGAAAATTCTGGATACAGCAGGACAAAAAGGCACAGGTAAATGGACGGGTATCAACGCGCTTGATATGGGCATACCATTAACTTTAATTACAGAGTCTGTATTCTCTCGTTGTTTATCAGCACTTAAAGATCAACGAGTAGAAGCAGAACAGTTATTTAGTAAAACAATCGTCCCTGTTGAAGGCGATAAGAAAGCGTGGATTGACGCATTACGCCAAGCGTTACTGGCTTCAAAAATCATTTCGTACGCACAAGGCTTTATGTTGATGCGAGAAGCGTCAAATGAAAATGGTTGGGATTTGAATTATGGTAACGTAGCGCTTATGTGGCGTGGTGGTTGTATCATTCGTTCTGCATTCCTAGGTAATATTCGTGATGCCTATGATATTGATCCTGAATTGTCATTTTTAGGTTCAGACAGCTATTTTAAAGGGATCTTAGAAGATTGCTTATCTGCATGGCGTAAAGTTGCCGCTAAGTCTATGGAAGTAGGAATCCCAATGCCTTGTATGACATCAGCGTTAACATTCTTAGATGGTTATACAACGGCTCGTTTACCTGCGAATCTTTTACAAGCTCAGCGTGATTATTTTGGTGCTCATACGTATGAACGTTTGGATAAACCAAGAGGAGAGTTTTTCCATACTAATTGGACAGGCAAAGGTGGCGATGTTTCATCTACCACTTACAATTCGTAAGTTAAATTTACCTAATTACTAATTTAAAAGCCCTTAACTTATAATGAGTTAAGGGCTTGTTTTACTTATCTATATAAAGATAGATTTTAATATAATTTTTTACGTCGATATCTCTTTAAGCAATAACCACTAACAAAACTACCTAATGCGATAGCTAAGGTAATTACGGGAGCAGCCATTAAAGCCATCGTAATGTATTTAGACAGTTTTTCAGGTAAAAAAGAAAGAGAGTAACCAAAACCAGTAAGCAATAAAATCCAAATAATGGCACTCATCCAAGCAAAGTAATGAAAGCGAGCCGCTTTTTGCATTCTTAGTCCCATCATTAATGGTAAGAGGGGACGAACAACAGGAATAAATCGAGCAACAAACAAAGCAATAAGACCATGCTTAGCAAGTAAAGAGTCGACAGTTTGTAACCTATGCTGTGGAACCGCACTTATCCATTTTTGAATTGTTGGGAATTTATGTAACCAGCGTCCTTGAATAAATGCCAATTGGCTACCAATGGCAGCGGCCATAATAAGGCCAGCAGCAATAACTGGATAGCTAATCACATTCGCTGCAGCTAAAGAGCCTGAAAGGATAACAACACTGTCACAAGGGAGTGGGGCGGCAGGGATAAAAGCACTCTCTAACCAAATGAATAAGATCAGACAGAAGTAAATCATCGCTGCACTGTTTGGATTTTGTAAAATGGTGAAATCTTGTTGCCAAAGAGCCGTTAAAATTGAAATAAATGAATCAAACATCGCCATTCTCCAGACGAAATTCAAGTAGTTAACTTGTTGAATAAGAATGATCGAGAGTAAGGTAAGTGCTTGATAAAGTCACTATAAAAATTCACTGTCATAAAAAGTTCATAAAACTATGTTTAAGTTGTTTTTTTAGCTTAAAAAACGGGTAACAAATCAAGAGTTAGGTAAGTGTTACTTACTTTTTATAACGGTTATTGTAGTAAATAGAAAACAAAATTATAAATAACTAACTGAAATAGGTATTATTTAAAAATAATGAGATATTGATTAATTACAAATCAATTAATGCAATATAATAAATAAAACTTATGTGGTTTTATGTAAAAAAATATATTTGGCGCTTTTGTCTTGTCTGTTGTAAGTTGTTGTTTTTTATTGAATTGATAGTTAACTTAAATGATTCGGCTCATGTAATAAGATAAGCCTTTGTTATAATTTGCTTGGTTTTTGGATTGATGTATATTTTTAATCGAATCTAATCCTCACCAATCATACTTATAATTTATGGGAGGATTTTATTTGAGTTGCTTAGCTTCTATAGATAAATGATTGAACCTAAGTATTGAACTATTATTTTTAAGACTTATTTGGTATTTATTATGAATAAAATACATCTTGCTGCTTTAATTTTTGGTTTGTTTTCAGCTTCAGCTTCTGCAGATATGACTCCATATATAGGGATTAATTTGGGTATAGGAGGCATAGAGGCCCCTGATGCTGATATCGATGGAATGAACTATTCACAAGAGTCAGGAAAGTTTGCTTGGGGACTTAATTCTGGCGTTTTATTTAACGCTGAAATGAATAATAAATTTCAGTATGGTGCTGAAGTTAGCTATTCATCATATGCAACTAATGAAACAAAAATTGAAAATTTAAGATTTGATTATGATGGTTATAATGTCGCAGCTTTAGGTGTTGCTAAATATAACTTTAATAAAAAATGGAGTATATTTGGAAAGGCTGGTGCTGCTTATACGGTTCAAGATCTTTCAAGTAATGTTAGTGCTTTTAATAAAAAAGAATCAAAAGTATTACCAAAAATTGGATTAGGTGGCTCATATAATGTGACGAATAATTTTGCACTTAATGTAGGCTTTGAGCATATCTTTGGTGATGATCTTGTTGAGTTCACGAATAAAGCAAACAATTATCAATTATCAGATTATACTCATGTTGGCTCAGTGACAACGATGTATATTGGTGCTGGATATTCTTTTTAATTTACTCAATTAATTGTTTATATGTTGTAGTTTTTATACTGCAACATATGACAATAAACCTATACTTCTTCTTTCTTTAAAGTAGAATTTTTGGTTATCTTTAAAATGGCGTTTGTTGATCTTTTTAACTAATTAAGTTTAAATTTTGTATATTTAGATGGAATAGTAATTATTTATACATGGCGCCATTTTAATCAATAAAAGATAAATGATAACATTACAGTGTAACTTTCAATGTTTATTGTTGGGTTTATATATCTTCTTTGTTTGTTTTGTGTAAGAAGAACTCTAATATTCTCATTATGTTAACTAAGCCAAGAATAAGAGATTGACATTAAATAAGAATAGGTTTATTTATATTCATTATTGACTAGGTACTTATTAAGTAAGGTTTTTATGCTTTTTAAACTTAATGAAATCTATTGGAATCCAAGAACTAAAAAACTGTATAACTCACTAGAAGACGCAAGAAATGATGTAAATGAATACGGCTCAACTACTCCTTTAGTATCGGATATTCTTAATTTATTAATTAAAGAATACCCTTTAGTTTGTAATAATGAGCATATTAAAAATATACTATGGGGAACTCAATGGATATCTAATGAAAGCATACCACAGTTAATAAAACGGACTAGAGTTGCGATTAGAGATTCAGAACGTGAAGTGATTGAAAATGTGAAAGGAACAGGATATAAAATTAATAACTTGCAATCTATTGATTATAAAGAGATACCTGTAGATATCGACAATGAGTTAATCGAAAATGCTTTGGAGCAAGGCAAAGTAGAATCTAATAAAAAGATTAAACAAAAACAAATAACAATACTTGTCTTATCAATAGTCACATTTATTTTATCAACAGCATCATTAATTTATTGCGTGAATAAACATGTTTTTTATAAGTTGGTTCCCTTAGATGAAATAATAAAAGTAAAGGATTTTGATTTTATACGATTATCAGATGATAAATACATTTTAAAGACAAAAAATCAAGAATGTGAGTTCAATTTAACTAATAAAATAGCTCGATGTAAGGTATGAAAACAACAATATCAAAAATATTATTATTAATATCGGCTATTAATTTACTCGTTATAATAGTATGGCACAGTATATATAGAGTGGAATTGATAGGAACCATTACTATCAATGACAACTATGTAAAATATGCCAAATATGTAAAATATTTAGACTCAGTAGAAATATTGAATACTCATTCAAGTGATGATTCTTCGGTGTCTACAACTAGTGACTCAAGTGAGTTCATCGTTGACTATGATTTATCTCAAGGGCAACTCTATGCCTACGACGGAAATAATTATTACATATTAAACATATACTCGTTAGGTGAGTCCTGCTTCGTTACTTTACCTACAGGAAGTAAAAGCCTAAAGAAAATTGGTTTTTTCTGCACATATAATAATTAAAAAATCACGATTAGTTATTTTTATATATAAAATGTAAAATCCCATTCATTTATATAGAATGTAATTGTCTATAATTTGTATTTTAAACTAATTAGGGTAAATTCAGCCTTGTTGTTGATGCGCTAAAGTCTTAGTGAGCATCATTTTGTAATAGTACTTTTTGTTCAGGGTATTTTCTTGATTTCTAAATGTTCGTTTTTATATCAGCCAAAAATTCAACATGGAAAGGTTATTGGCGCAGAAGCTTTACTAAGGATCCCAGGCGTATCAAATATAGAAAACTATATTTCATTAATTACTAATAAGTCGTTATTTGATTACAGCGTTATAAAAAAGGTGCTCTTGGAGCGACGCTCGTATCATGAATACATAGGTATGAGTTTTCCTGTATCGATAAATATTTCAATTCAAAGCTTAGAATCTGATTTTTTTGTTGAAAAAGTCTCTAAGCTGTTAGTGAATGAATCTGATGTAACTTTTGAAATCACAGAAAATGATAATTATTTATCACTAAGTCGTGTTAAAAATGCGATGACAAAAATTAAGTCTTTAGGTGTGAAGTTCTCTCTTGATGACTTTGGAAAAGGTTTTTCTGATATTGAGCAGGTTTTAGCATTAGATTTTGATGAAATCAAAATAGATGGTTCTCTAGTTAAAAACATAGAAAACAATTTTTATAACTACAGACACCTTAAATACATATTAGATGAGCTGTCTGACATTCATGATTTTCATATTGTTATCGAAAGAGTTGAAACTAATAAGCAGTTAGATTTAATTGAGTCATATGGCAAAACGTTATCATATCAAGGCTTCTTATTCTCTAAGCCATTGAAAATATTTGATTTGAAAATTACAGGGCATCAAGATGTCGTTGAAAAATCGATGGATAATAAGTTAATTTTAGAAAAATTAGTTTATGATTTAATTAAAAATGATGACACTAAAACATGTGAAAGTATCATTAACGAGATTCATGTTGCTGATGAGTTTAATAATCTTGGTTCAAAAGTTTCAGACTGCTTGAATATCCCTGAAGTAAAATTAAATTTACTTAAAAAATATAACAAAATAAC
The DNA here is from genome assembly GCF_002954715.1 of Aliivibrio sifiae. Lineage (GTDB taxonomy): Bacteria > Pseudomonadota > Gammaproteobacteria > Enterobacterales > Vibrionaceae > Aliivibrio > Aliivibrio sifiae. The sequence goes on from NZ_MSCP01000002.1 coordinate 742,452, forward strand.
AGTAAGCTCAAATAGCCCAGAAACTCGTTTTTTTAAATCGTATCTTAATTGTACTAGCCGCTTAGTGATCATTCGTGATTCTGAAGGGAACGCATTGTTCAATAATCAAGCGCACATCGATTTTATGCAAGTTGACCTTGTTGGGTTACCTTTAAATAAAATTTATGAACAATTTGAACAATATAAAGGTTGTATTGCTATTGATAGGAATTTGATCGAATCAAAATCAAATTTTTTAGCTGTAAGAGAGTCGGTTGATTTTGATGGAAAAATTAAATCGTATTATACGTTTAGACAAAAGATTAATCATTACGGGAAAATACTTATCATTACAATTGTTTATGATGAAGATGATAGGGATTCATTCCCGCGTGATGCATTAACCGATTGTTTCGATAGAACTATTTTAAATAGCTATTATATGAATAATTTCAATATGGTTGCTTTTATTGATATGGATGGTTTTAAAAAAATTAATGATAAATTTGGTCATAAATTTGGTGATAATTGTTTGAATCGACTTGTTGGATACCTAAAAAATGAGTTGAGAGAAGAAGACTTAATTATTCGGTACGGCGGTGATGAATTTTTAATCTTTACTAAATGGAATGACATTAATGTATTTAAAAGTAGGTTAGAGTTAATTAGAAATAAAGTAGAACGATTATTTAAATCTGATGGTATCGCTTTATCTTTCTCTTTTGGTATCGATAATTTAGCTAAAGGCATTGAAATTGCGATTAACTGTGCGGATGAGAGAATGTATTTGGATAAAAATAGATAAATTAATTAAGTCATAATATGTTAACTAAGATAAATAAAACGGCTTTAATCAGTTTATGCGTATGTTATGTATTTGTTGGCTCTGTGATGTTTTATGTAAGTAATAATGCCACTAAGTCAATAAATAAAAATAATATGATTCATCTTTTAGGTAAGTATGAAAGTGAAATTCTAATTAAAACTAACGAATACCTTACCTTATCGAAGGTATATAGATATTTAATTTTTACGCAAAACTCTATTATAACCGAGTATAATTTCAATTCAATATCTGAAAATCTGATAAAAAATAATACAGCAATAAAAAGTTTACAACTTGCTCCTAATGGCTTTGTTCAGTTTGCTTACCCTAAAAAGGGTAATGAGAATGTATATATTGATTTATTTACAGATGAAAAGAGAAAACAAGATGCTCTTTATGCACGAGATAATAAGGTAAGTATGATGTCAGAACCACTTGAACTTTTTCAGGGTGGTTCAGGACTTATTATTAGGACCCCTGTATTTGTTGGAAATAAATTTCAAGATTTCTGGGGGTTTAGCATTGTGATATTAAATATTGAAAGTTTCATAAAAACCTTATCATTGAATGACTTATCTATTGATGGGTTCAATTATAAGTTAAGTTTTTTAGAAAAAAACACGAACAAAATTAAAGTGATTAGCGAATCGTCAGATAAAGCCTTATCTAATGCTGTTGATCATAAATTTTCGGTGTTAAATCAGTGCTGGATTCTCTCTGTTAGCTCTAAAGATAACTGGCTGAATCCAATTGAATATAAAGATAAGATTTATTTACTGATTTTTTTCTTTGTAGCCTTGTCTGTAATTACTTATATGTTTATGAATTTATTAGAAAAAAAGAAAGAGATGTATAAGCTTTCACATGTTGATTCACTTACAGGGCTTTATAATCGACGTTCATTTGATGAAAAATTTAGCTCATTATTTAAAACATCAGTACTGTTTTTTTCTGATCTTGATGGTTTTAAAAAAGTTAATGATATTTATGGTCACGAAGTCGGAGACCTATTACTGATCGAAATATCGAGAAGAATTGATTTGATCGTTGGTAATAAAGGTTATGTTTTCCGGTTAGGTGGAGATGAATTTTCAATTATTTTAAGTGATACGTCAGGTATAGATTTAGACAATTTTAAGATGGAAATTATTAATTCCATATCTGAGCCTATAATTATAGATACTGTGTCATTAAATATAGGGATTAGTATTGGTCATAGTCTTTATCCTTATGACGGAATAGATAAAGAAAACCTAATTAGAATTGCTGACAAAAGAATGTATAAAGTAAAGTTTAACAAATCTAAATAAACTACATTTAATATAAGCTAATCATTAGCTAATGATTACCTTTTTAATTTGAAATATTAATGGTAACAATTATGAATATGCAACCTGGAAGCCTTATTCCTGTCTATGTTATTGGTGAATCTAAATTTATATATGGTAGTGATATTAATATTATTCATATCACAAATGTGGATGAACTATTCTTACATGAACCCGCTATTTGTATATTATCTCTACCTTCAGAAGAGCAAGATAGAGCATTAGAATATCTTCACTCTAAGTTAGCACTATGGAACTGGCGCATCTATGTTTTAAAAATAAGCATCTTAAGCCCCCACTTATCTGATGGTTTATGGACTCCAACAAACGTAACAGAACAATGGAATTTACACCGTTCAAAACTAGAGTTAATAAAAGAAGAACCAATCGACAAATTGTTAGCTTGGCTTTGGTTAGGAAATGAACGATGTTTAAAACCTCTTTGTGATAGCACTAAAAAGGAATTGTATCATTATCCATTAATTACTTCGTATTTAGGTTATAAAAGTACATTTAATAATTACCTTCAATTAGAAGCAAAGCGAGGGAATTTAAAAAAAGAATATACAGTTGATAGAATTAGATTGTGTCCAAGCTGCCATAGCGGTCATCAAAACTATATTGAAACCTGTCCTTCTTGTAAAAGTGTAGATATTGAAGAAGCAATATCACTGCATTGCTTCACTTGTGGTCATGTCGGAAAGCAAGACCAGTTTACGCAGCGTGGAAAATTAGAATGTCCAACTTGCTTAACTCAGTTACGCCATATTGGTGTTGATTATGATCGCCCATTAGAAAATTATAAGTGTTTAGATTGTGATTACACCTTTTCTGAATCAGTTGCTAGGGTTCGATGTTTATCATGCACAGATAGTAATGAAATTGATGACTTAATTACTCGTCACATCAATACATACAAGGCTGATGAACAAGTTAAAAATGTAATGATATATGGTCAACATTCATTTAGCCAAGAGTTAATACTAAAAGGACTCATCGGTGGGGAGTCATTTGAAAATTTATTAGTTTGGGTTAATAAGTTAGCAATCAGGCATAAGCATAATCACATTCTATTAGGTATTAAATTATCTGGAATTGAAACGTATTCAAATCAGTTTGGAGAGGCTAAATTAATCCAATTAATTGATCAGATATCTAATGACTTGAATGGGATTTTACGTGATACGGATGTTTGTTGTCAGTATCGATCTGACATGATTTTGTTACTCATGCCAATGACACCTATTGAGTCTCTGTCAGTTTTACAGAAAAAAGTAGAAATTATTGCAGATAAAATTGAGTCTGAATTAGTTGTTCTAAATGTTCATATTTGGGCTTTGCCTGAACCATCATTACATGATGATGCTTCTTTGTGGTTGGTTGAACAACTTGGTGCTATTGAATAATGAGCGAGTTTGAATATGTTTTTTATTCTATGGTCGGAATGTTACAACAAGATATAGGGTTAATATTCTTATTTTTCCCTATTATGATTTTTATTGAATTACCATTGTTTTTATTAGTTTCAACTGGTGTCTTCCGTTGGTCGTGGAATTTAAGTGATGCGGAACCAAAGGAATATCCGACAATTAGTTTTATTATTACCTGTTATGGTGAAGGTGAAGCGATTGCTCAGACTATTGATACCTTAGTTGAACAAGTGTATCCAAGTTTTATTGAAATATTAGTAGTTGTTGATGGAGCAAAGCAAAATGAAGACACCTATAAAGCGGCATTAAATGGAGCGAAACGGCATCAATTTTGCGATATGAGAAGAGTGAAAGTGGTACCTAAGTGGCAACGAGGAGGTCGGGTATCAACATTAAATGCTGGATTATCAGAAGCAAAAAATGACCTAATAATCAATGTCGATGGAGATACATCATTCGATAATAATATGGCTTGGGAGATGGCGAAACAATTTTCAGATCCAAATGTTCTTGCCTCTGGTGGGGCACTTAGAGTCCGAAATTGGGATGCCAACTTTCTAACTCGTATGCAATCACTTGAATACATGATGTCAATGCAAGCAGGTAAAACGGGAATGAGTAACTGGGGAGTACTAAATAATATCTCTGGGGCATTTGGTGCTTTTCGCGTAAATGTAATTAAACAAGTTGGAGGTTGGGATACTCATACAGCAGAAGATCTCGATCTTACCATGCGATTAAAACAGTACAAAGGACGTCACCCAAACTGTCGATTAGCGTTTTCTCCTCATGCGGTAGGGCATACAGATGCTCCTGATACATTAAAAATACTCATCATGCAGAGGTTACGATGGGATGGTGACTTACTTTTTCTATTTTTACGAAAACATCGTAATGGGCTTAACCCAAAATTACTCGGTTGGGGGAATTTCATTTATACATTAGTGTATGGAGTAATACAAAATGTGATATTACCACTTTTGATGGTTTTGTTTACGCTACATATTTTATTTAGTTATCCAGTAACTGTGATTTTGGCGATGTTACTCTTTATATACCTATTGTATATGGGTTTTATCCTCCTTACGTTCTCGATTTATATTGGATTAGTATCAGAAAGAGCAAAAGAAGACATTAAGTTATTAATTTGGTTACCAATTTATCCATTATATGCATTTTTTATGAGATTAATAACTGCATTTTCAATGGTTAATGAAGTGACACGAAGAAGCCATGAAGAATCAAGTATGGCTCCATGGTGGGTACTTAAACGTGGAAAACGGTTTTAGACATTATGAAAGTTAAATTTCACCTAGAAAAAAATAAACAGCCAAAAACTGAAAATGGAATGAAAGTCGTTTATGGTAATGCTAAAAGGGGAGGTTATCGAATACGTTGGTATTCAATTTTAGCTTTAGTATTAAGTCCATTATTTGTTATGTTATATTTGTTTTTCCAAGAATATATCTTAACGATTGCACCAGGGATCATTACCAGTAATCCTGTTATTTTAACAGCACCTCAAGATGGATTAGTCGTTGAGATTAATGCCAAAGAGGGCGGTGATGTTTTTGAAAATGAAAATGTTTTATATTTAGAAGATAAAGTATTAAATGAAGATATTTCGTTTTTAAGAAATGAACTACAAAATGTAGTGAAAAGTAAAGTTACAACAAAAGATGACTTTAAACCATATTTATTGGCAATTAATAATGCAAGACTAAATTTAATAAAAATAACCAAAATAAAAGAAAAGTATGATGGATATATAAAAGAAGGAAAAGTATCACAAGTTGATTATGCGGCTATTATTGGTATGTATAGTAGTGCTCAAAATCTAATGACTAATGCCGATATTGAATTGCGCCAAGCAAAAATAAATGAGCATCAACTTAATCTTGCTGGTGGTATCGCTCAAGTTATACGGGGATTAAATCAAGAATTAGTGACCAAATTAAGTCAATATAATGCACTCAATATCCGTTCACCATTAGATGGTAATATTTTAGAGATAAATGCAGTTGTTGGCCAAAGAGTAAAAAAAGGTGATGATTTAGTTACGGTTTCATCAAAATTGGAACCGTTTGTCATAGTGTATTTAGAACCAAAATATATAGATAAAGCAACAGAAGGTGCATCTGTTACTATTACGTTACCAAATAGAAAGCGCTTAAAAGGACACGTATATCTTGCGATTGAAACGACATCTAAGTTACCAGCTCAGTTAGCAAAACCTTTTGAAGGACCTAAAGCCCTACTAAAAGTAAAGGTAATGTTTAATGAAAAATTAGAGGCAAATTCTTGGGTAGAAGGAATGCCTGTTAATGTTTCGTTTTAATTTATAATTAAAAATATATAAATACACTTAATTACCCAATGTCATTAACTATGTAATTAAGTGTAATAAGTTATAATTAGAATGCTTCTATGTGTCACGTTATTATTCTAATGATTAAATAACAATAATTTAGGAGTAATTGAACGATGAAGATAGACTATGTTTTTTTAATTAATAAAATCTCTGACTCGTGTGAGATATTAAAGTTTGCAATGGAAAAAGATCCTCTATTGATGGTAAACAATAAAGAGGCAGTCTTGAAGTTGATTGATTTAAATTGCTGGCTTATCGATGAATTATCAAAGCCGATATATGATAGTAATCACTATAAAGAAATCATATCAAAGTGTATTAATTTAAAAGTAATACTTAACGAGTTAGGTACTGAGTAGATACCATTATCAATGGTTATATTTGTATCAAATAAAATAAGCAATACAATAAATAATAATTATTAAAGGTTGTAACATGAAAAACTTTTCATTAAAAAATAAAATTTTATTTTTAGTGGCATTTAATGCTATGGGACTGTTTGTAGCATTGAATATTATATATATGAATTATATTGATAATGATAAAACAGAGCAGTTTTTGTTTAGACAAGTAATCCAATCATCAGAAATATTCGATACTTTTGAAAAAAAATTAATATCTTTAAGAAGGACAGATCTTGCATTGATTTCTATCCGTTTTGAAGATCAAAATGACTTGAATGAAAGAAGTGCTTTGGTATCTGATATTAATTCTCTATTGAATTCATACAGTACGTTTGATTTAGATGTTATCAAGAATGAAAAAAACCAATTGATTTCGTTAGGTAATGAGATTAATGAATACGTAAAATATGTCGATTCGATTAAAGATGGTAGAACATTAGAACCTAGGGCTAAACTCGTTAGTGATAGTTTAGTTGTTTATAGTAAAATTAATAACAATATTCGTGATCTTTCAGGCAAGATCGATGTCTTCCTTGAGGAATATAGACAAGTTTCAAAACAAGAACGATTAGACACTTTGTACTTTGCTATATTTATTATTATATCTATAACACTGGTTTCTGTCGTTAGTGGATTATTTATTTCAAAAGATTTGAATCGCCGTATCGCATTGATCAACTCTTCTCTAGATACCTTTATTTCATTGGATCTTCGAGATGGAGATGTATGCAAATTTATTGATAGTAATGATTTTGTTAATGATGAAATCGGCAGTATTATGAAGTCAATTCGTTCTTTTAGATTAAAAATTGTTAATGTAATCAATGCGGTAAAAGAAAGTATTGATATTAGCAACGATGCATTCAATTTAATGAATGAGCAATCAAAAGAAAATGAAAAAGCAATAACACAGCAGCTTAACTCTGTCGATATGTTAGCGACTGCAATTAATGAAATGCAGTGTGCCTCAAATGAAATTACAAGTAACATTAATAACTCTGCTAATTTTACTACTGATGCGTCCAAAGAGTGTAATCAGACTAAGCAAATTGTTTCAAATACATCAGAAGTGATTGCTTTAGCTTCTACTGAAATCGATGATTGTAACGCTTTAATTTCTGAGCTACGTAACGATAGTAATAAGATAACCAGTGTTCTAGATATGATCAGTAATATTGCAGATCAAACGAACTTATTGGCATTAAATGCTGCCATTGAAGCGGCAAGAGCAGGGGAGCAAGGACGAGGTTTTGCCGTCGTTGCTGATGAAGTTCGCGTGCTCGCTCAAAAAACGCAGCACTCTACAATTGAGATTAATAGCATCATTTCTAACTTACAAGCTAAGACACTTGATGTAAGTGAGAAAATGGAACTGAGCCAAAATACAATTAAAGAGTGTGTTGAGCAATCTATTGTATCTAGAAACAATATCGAAATTGTTGATAACAACTTAAATTCTATATCAGATATGAGTCATCAAATCTCTACAGCAAGTGAAGAACAGACTTGTGTGATTGAAGAGATTAATGGTAATGCTGTTAATGTGAGGGATATGTCTCAAGTATGCATGGACGTTTCAAATGTAATTTCAGAACAAGTTAAAAATATGAATAAAAGCATTTCTAACTTGTCTAAAAACATAGATCAATTCACGTTATAAGTTTTATTAATAAGCTATAAAGTCTTGTGCTTTATAGCTTATTTTATTTTTACCCAATAAAACTAATGTAAGCTTGAAGAATGATTAAGTTAGTAATATCAATGAAGAAGGCACCAACAATTGGAACAACCATAAAGGCTTGAGGCGAAGGACCAAATCTAGAAACTAATGACCCCATATTCATTACAGCAGTAGGGGTTGCCCCTAATCCAAATCCACAATGACCCCCGACCATTACTGCCGCATCATAGTTTGATCCCATAACACGGAAAGTGACAAAGTAAGAGAACAGGGCTAAGACTAGGGTTTGAATAGTTAAAATAATCAAGAATGGGATAGCAAGATCAAAGATATTCCATAACTTCAAGCTCATAAGAGCCATAGCCAAGAAAAGTGATAAAGATACTGTGCCTAATATATCAACGGTATCTGTGTCAATTTTACGAACCTTGGTTATTTCAAAAATATTGGTAATAAAAACACCAATAAATAGAGCATAAACAAAGTCAGGAATTTTAAGCCAAGCAATACCAAAACTATTCACAAAACTGCTTAAATGTTGTGAGCCTGCGACACATAACAACATGATAAATAGCATCTCAATAACTTTCTTAGCCGTTACCTTGTCTTCTTCACGTTCGTTATAGGTAACCAGTTCGGGGAAGCGTGTATGAGTATCAATATCAGTGCCATATTCTGATTCTAAGTTGTGTTTTTGAATCAGTTTTTGGGCAATAGGACTGCCGATTAAACCACCCATGACTAAACCAAAAGTAGCGGAAGCCATAGCTAACTCTAATGTATTCAAATGGTAGTTTTCAGCGAAGGTCTGCGACCAAGCTGCACCAGTACCATGTCCGCCAGATAGGGTTATGGAACCTGCAATTAGACCTAATAGTGGGTCTAATCCCATTGCACTAGCAAGACCTACACCAACGGCATTTTGAATTAAGATATAAAAAGAGGCGACAGCTAAGAATAAGAAAACCTTAGATCCACCTTTGATTAGTTGGGTGTAGTTAGCGGCAAGACCAACAGTACTGAAAAACATTAACATGAACGTGTTCTGCAATGGCAGAGAGAATTCAATACTGACTCCCTGAAAATGCAAAACAGTAATAGAAAAAGCAACAATTAAGCCACCAACAATCGGTTCTGGGATATTGTATCTTTTCAATATCCCAACTTTTGAGTTGATGAAATGGCCAAGGGAAAGCACTGAAATGGCGATCAGAAATGATTCTAATGCACCGATAGATAGAGTATTTGTCATAGAAGCTCGAAGTTAAATTATCAAACCAATAGGTATGATGCCAATCTAGGTAAGTATTTGATATCTGTCCGAGATGAGCATTGTTAGGAAGATCGAGATTATGCTAAGTTATTGAAAATGTCACTATAAATATTCACTGTCATAAAAAGTTCATATTAGTAGTTAAGCACGATAAACATAATCTCATCATTCTCAATTAAATCATTAATCTATTGATTATTAAGGTTTATATGATTTATGTAGGCAGAGAGACATAATAATACCAAAACAGATCCCTTGAGTGATCATTGCCGTTCCGCCATAACTGAAGAAAGGTAAAGGACTTCCCATAACAGGAAGGATCCCACTAACCATTCCCATATTAATAAAAGCATATAAAAAGAAGCTAAGAGCAAAAGTGCCACTGACTAGACGGTTGAACGAAGAGTCACATTGGTAAGCCAACCAAATGACTCGACCAGTAATAAACAAATACAAGCTTAGTAGTAACACGCAACCAAAAAATCCCCATTCTTCTGCATAAGTAGAGAAAATAAAGTCGGTATGGCTTTCTGGTATAAAACCAAGTTGGCCTTGAGTTGCGTTTGTCCAACCTTTACCACGTATACCTCCGGAACCAATTGCAATTAAAGATTGAATTATTTGATAGCCAGCACCAAGTGGGTCAGATTCAGGGTCAAGAAACTGAGTAACCCGCTTTTTTTGATAAGCTTCCATAATGAAAACCCACAAAATAGGGATTATGACTGCAATTCCGCCAAGGAAGGAGCCAATGATTTTCCAACTCATTCCCGCAAAATAGAGCACAAATAGGGCGTAGATTATAGTAAAGATAGCGCCATCAAGATCGGGTTGAATAAAGATTAGTCCAGCAGGAACAGCTGTAACAAGTAAACAAATAATGATTTTCCTAATATCAGGACGACCAGCTTCTGCTACTAAAATCCAAGCAACCATTAATGGGATCGCAACTTTAACTAATTCTGAAGGTTGAAATCGAATAGGGCCAACGACTAACCAACGTTGAGAACCATTGGTACTATCACCAGCAACAATTACACCGAAGAGAAGGATAACCGCTAAAACATATAAGTAAGGTGTTATTCGCTCATAAGTGCGTGGTGAGATTGATGACATGATAACGATACAACTAACCGCAATTAAAGCACGGATGAGGTGTCGTTCTAACATAGGTTCACTAAAGCCACTTGCGCTCCATACCGTTAAAGTGCCTAGTAGCATTAATAGTAGAATAGCAATGAGTAAAGCATAATCAATTCGGGGTGTATATTTGAACATAAGTCAGTAATCTTTATAAACGGGTAAGGAGACATTCATTGTTTTGAATGCATAAAAGAGTTTAAAAATTAATGAGGTTATGAACTCTCTACAAATGCATTACATTGAAAGCTTATAGATAGTGGCAATGAGTCTTTATGTATCATGAGATTGTCTACAAAGAGTACCTAAGTTTAGATACTGAAATTATGGTTATGCAACCAATTTATAAGACAGAGAAAATAACGCTTTTATAGAAAAAAGCAATCTTTTACTTACGATAAACAATAAAAAAACGAGCACCTAAAATGCTCGTTATGATATTTATATTATTAACTGAATAAAGCGCTTAGAACTCAGCACTCACCTCAAATTCCATCTCATTATTTGTGATTGGGTGACGCAGTTTTAAATACCCTGCATGTAAGTGCAATCGAGTGTCTTTAAAACCATATAGGTCATCACCAACGATAGGGGTATTTAGTCCTGTCTGATGGGCACAATGTACTCGTAATTGATGCGTGCGACCGGTTTTAGGATAAAGATATACTTTAGTTCGATTGTTGTTACGTGATATTACTTCATAAGTTGTTTCTGCACTTCGCCCGTGTTTATGACATACCATTTGACGAGGTCTGTCTTGCATATCTCCCGCCAGAGGTAGATTGATGATGCCGTGTTCTGATTTAATATTACCTTCAAGAAGCGCGGTGTAACGCTTTTCAACGGTACGTTCAATAAACTGTTTTTGTATGTGTTTATTCGTTTCTGCGGTTAAGGTAAGAACCAGTAAGCCAGAGGTCGACATATCTAAACGATGAACAATCAATGGCCCCGTTGCATTTGGGTAACGCTCTTGGATCCGAGCATGGACAGAATCTGTAATATATTTACCTGATACAGATAAAAACTCGGCAGGTTTATTAACGACAACCATGACATCATCTTCATAAACGATTTCAAGCTCTTTTCCATAAGAAGGGGTTAGCTCTAAAGGGCTGTCATCCGTTTCAATACCATCTAACATGTGTTGAATAATCTCAAAGCATTTACTTTGGCAAACAGGATAGAGGTTTTTATGTTGGCGGATTTGATCATAAGGGGAAGAGCCCCACCAAAACTCGCCTAAGGCTAATGGTTCGTAACCCATTTTAAATGCGGTTTGTAAGAGTTTTGGTAAATTTTGTTCACTTGAATATAAAATTGGATCTTGAGTCGTTGTTTTTAAATCATTAATAGTAAATAGCTCAAATAGACTTTTTGAAATACCATGATGATTAAGAAATGAGCATGATGTTAGTACTGCAGACTCTATCTCTTTAGTTAATTTAGCCTGTTTTTCTTTTATTAATTTAATAGCATTAAGCTGTTTGTTATGCCGTTCTGAAAACTCAGATACCGTTTCTTTCCAATGTTGTTTTAATGCTTTTAACTCACGTTTTTCACGACTGCTTTGATTACCTAGCTCACGAATGAATACATTCAGATCTTCTGGTGTTAATGATGGCTCAGTTTGTAATTCGGCTTCTTTTCGTGCTTGTTTACGCTGTGTTTTTGTTAAAGACATTGCGTGTTGTTGCTCTGTAATCTCTTTGTCTGATTGCTCAATGCTAGCGGCTAAATTTTTTGTCAGTTCAATAAACTCAAAGGAATTTTCTAATTCGTTGATATGACGGGTGAGTTGGTTAATCTCACTTTCTTGTTGAGAAAAATGGTGGTGATGTGCTGAATTATCAAAAATAGCATCAACAAAAAATGGCGGAATTTGTTCGTTATCAAAAGAATATAAAGGACAACCAGCATAAGATGAAAGGTAACCTAATTCATTTTGTTGATTCTTCACGACTAACACACCAAACATGACGCCTTGTTGTTCAAAATCATGCAGCCAAGTGGTTTGATTCTCTAAATAATGTTGTAACTGTTCTATCGCTTGTAACGCTAATGGATGAGGCGTGTAGTAATATGGAAACGTAAAACGTTGTGGCAAGTCTTGATGCGCTGTTAAATGAGAAAACGGCGTAAACTTTTGTGATGCAATATGAATATTTGTCATTCTAAAATTCTGCCTCAACGTTAAATTCCATTGGTTCTTTTGTCATCGGATGAGTTAGTGATAAATATCCAGCATGCAGATGGAGCCTGTCGGCTTTTTTACCATATAAGTCATCGCCCATTATTGGCATGTTTAAGCCAAGATGATGAGCACAATGAACGCGTAATTGGTGTGTGCGGCCTGTTTTTGGGTAAAGGTGCACTTTAGTTCTCTCTCCATTACGTTTAAGAACTTGGTAGGTTGTTTCTGCTGGCTTTCCATGTTCAAAGCAAACTAGCTGACGAGGTCTATCATAAAGGTCACCACGCAATGGTAGGGTTATCATTCCTTCATTTTGGGTTAATACACCATCAATTAATGCTGTGTAGCGTTTTTCAACAGTACGATTAATAAATTGTTTTTGAAGTCGTTTATGTGCTTTTTTCGTTAACCCTAGCACCATTAACCCTGAGGTCGCCATATCTAAACGATGAACGATTAAGCCTCCCGTTGCATTAGGGTAGCGTTGCTGAATACGAGTGTAGACCGAATCTTGAATGTTCTTACCGGGAACCGATAAAAAGTCAGCAGGTTTATTGACGATAAGCATAAACTCATCTTCATAAATGATTTCAATGTCTTTGCCTTCTGCTGGATTAATTAGCAAAGGGTTTTCATCCATTTCTATACCTTCAAGCATATGACCTAAAATTGGTTGGCATTTACTCTGGCAAGAAGCGTAGAATTTTTTGTGCTGACGTATTTCTGATTTAGGGGCAACTCCCCACCAAAACTCAGCTAAGGCTAGTGGTGTTAACTCATGGGCAAAAGCGTATTGTAATAATTTAGGCGCAGCACATTCTCCAGAACCAGCTGGTGGAATGTGATTCGGTGTATCTTTGAAAATATCATTCAGATCTTTTTCAATACCATGAGTATTTAAGAATTTATATTGCTGAAATAGTTTTTTTTGTAGAGCATTAGATAGGTTTTTACGCGTTGTTTTTAATTGTGATAATTCTGTATTTAGCCGATCTAACTGATGCTGAATATTATTTACGTTTTCATCCCAAAAGATCTTAAGATCTCTTAATGTATTTTTCTCTTTAATACTTTCTTTACTGAGCTGGATGATTAATTGCTCTAGGGCTATTTGAGATTCCTGAGTGCCATCTTGAGCTTTATTGTCAGCTGTTGATCGTTGCTCTTTACGCGATTTTCTTCCTTCAATCATTACTTGTCGTTGTGCTTCAAGTTGGTCTTGAGAGGATTTGATTTCAGTTTGTAGGGTTGTTGTTAACTCTACGAGTTGAGGATTGGCTTGTTGCAGTTTTATCGTTGCATTAATCTCTGTAATTTCAGCTAATTCAGTTTTGAAGAATCCATCTTCTTCTAACATATCAAATACCGGAGGAACAAACCCAGGAAGATGATTACTGTCCGCTACTTTACCTGAAAACGCAGATAAGTATCCAATCTCTCCTGATGAATGCTGAACTAACAAGACACCAAACATTTTACCAATGGCTTTTTCGTTACTTCCTACAATAACATCTTGCTCTACACCAAAGTTATGCTGCCAATCGGTTTGTGACGTTAGGTGACGTTGTAACTGACTTGCCGCTAATTCACATAGTGGATGTGGTTCATAATAAAATGGGAAAGTGAATCGTTCAGGCAAGGCATAGCTATTAATGGATTGTGTAAAAGAAGTAAAGCAAGGATCAGAAATTGGCATAATAATGTCTAATTAACAAGAGGTGAAGTGGGGCGATGGTTTTAAACAGCACAAGGCAATACCAATCGTATCTTTGTTGCAAATACGATTGGTATCGTGATTAGAAACAGGTTGGGACCGATATTTTCTAATCACTGAATGCGCTTGGTTTACAAAATCAGGGGATTATTCAGCCGCTTTTACACGGATTTTATCTTTACCAAACTTTTTACCATTTTCCGCTTCGATAGCCGCTAGAGCTTCTTCTTCATTTGGCATTTCAACAAAAGCGAAACCTTTAGATTCCCCAGTTGTTTCATCTAAAACCAGTGTGCAGTAACCAAGTGAACCGTGAGCTTTAAACATCTCTCTTAATTCATATTCAGTCATTGTGCGAGGTAGGTTGCGAACTAGTAATTTCATGATTAACCGTTAAATAGTGATTTGAAAGTACGTTATAACAGATCTTAAGATAATGTGCCAAAGTGAAAAATCCGAAACAGCAAAATAACTGTTCCGGATTGGGATTTAGCCCTCCACCCAGAGTGCTAAATTTTATTATCTTGTAATTAAATTATTTAGAAATCGTAACGAAGGCCGAATTGTAATTGGTCGTCTTTGTTATCGATTTGCTCAAATTTATAGCCTGCATAAGTACGGAAGCTTTTATTTAACTTATAAATAGCTTCAATAGCGACATTATTTTCAGTATCGGTACTGTCTATTTCTTGGAAGTTATAAACGCCTTGGAATACCCATTGGTCAAGTTTATAGGCTGCTGCTAATTCGTAGCCACTTGCATCATCTTTGTCTACTTCTCCGGTTGTAAATAAACCTGAAACCATAAATGCATCTAGTGTATAGCGAACTGCCAAGTTGATTTGATCGGCATCTGCTGTGATTAGTCCTGTTGAAGACTCTTCACCTGATGTATAGCCTAAACCGATATCTAAGCCCATAGGCAATGCATACATGCCAGAGATACCAAAGCTATCATTCTTTTTGGTATTACTTGCAAT
Organism: Aliivibrio sifiae; assembly: GCF_002954715.1. Taxonomy (GTDB): domain Bacteria; phylum Pseudomonadota; class Gammaproteobacteria; order Enterobacterales; family Vibrionaceae; genus Aliivibrio; species Aliivibrio sifiae. The sequence continues at coordinate 757,772 of NZ_MSCP01000002.1, forward strand.
GTAGTTGGCTTGGATGGTTAGTGCATCAAACTCACCCGAGTATAAGAAGTTATTTTCACGTTTATCTTTGTTTCCATTCGTTAAGTCAGCCGCATCCCCCCCAAATGTTGCTAGGATATCGGTATAGTCAGTAAGCATAACTTGCGCAGAGTCTTGCTGGCCGTAAGAGAAATTACCAACAGTGGTGCTCAAACCTGCAAACAAGTAACGAGTGTTTACTGTGTTATTTTTACCGCTACCGATTTCTACTTCATAAGTACCAAATGCGCCTAAGCTATCATTAATTGTTGTTTTGCCTTTTAAATTAATACGAGCACGACTTTTATCTTCAAATGAACTGTCTGTTGCTGATTCATTATTGTCAGAAATATTTGCTCGAGCTTCGGCTCTGCCACCAACTTTTAATTGCGTGTCATCTTGATCATAAACGGTTGCAGCAAGAAGTGGTGCAGATACAAAAGACGATAAAATAGCGGTTGATAGTAGTAATTTTTTCATTAGATCCCATACCTTTAAAATGAACCAAAACAATCCGTTTTAGTCTAGTTATTTGCTTGAGATCTAAGATAGAAAAGATATATTAAGGAATGATGTAGGTTTTATTTAACATTTATAAAACTAATGTGTCGGTGGTATTACCGACACATTACAATTGATAAAGTGCGTATTACAATGAGGAAGGAATGCGCTTGGTGTTTTTCTTAATTCGTTCTTCATCAGAAAGTAAATGACACGTAGCACAATTTTTCTTGCCATCAATTTTGTATTTTAAACAACAGGTTTCACGTTGGACATATAAGATAGCGCGCTGCTCTTTTTCTGCTACATGGATATGGGCCAGTTCTTTCCCTATATCAGGCATGGTATTTGATAACCATTGCTGGGCATTAGGAAGTATTTGCTTAGCGAGATCTGCAGAAAGGCCTTTTTCGGTTAAACGCATAAAGAAGACGCTGATAGCCAGTGAGATACTTCCCCAAAATGGACGATGCTTTAATCTTTCTTTTTCAAATAACACACTTAATCCACCCCCAATTTGCTGTATCAAATGAGTAAAGGCTTCATCTAATAATGTTTGGTTTGCGACAACAGTTGCTTGAGGGCTAGTCGCTAGTGGGTCATTTTCAAGACAAACAAAAGAACTTTTATTGTTGATTTGTAATGATTTTATTTTCTCGCCATTAGGAGTGGAAATGAAAATGTCATTAAATTGAACGATAGGTACGCGATTAAATTTTAAACGTAAAGCGGTTAAACTGGTAAAAAATTGATTATTGAATGATTTTAACCACATTGACGCGGCAACATTTTGGTTTACTTCATTCTTTTTACCAAACAATTCAATAGCATTAGATAAATTAGCAGGCAGCCACTCATTTAATAGAAGGTGTTTATCATCAAGTTGCTCTTTGTTAATCGCTTTAAGCTTAAAATTATCGTCAGCATCGTGCAGCCATGCCAGTTGATCTTTTAAAGAATGGCATGAGTTTAATGGTTTTTTACTGTGCCAAAGTGGCTGTAATTGAGCTGAAATGTGCATAATAAAATACTTCTTAATTATTCTTATTTGTATTTAAGAGGCTGGGTAGACTACACCTAAACTTGCGTAACGTGAAGCACCTGTTACATCTGGCTCGTTGCTTGGTCTGTTATGAATTCGTTGATGTGCAAGCCATGCAAACGCCATTGCTTCCATGTTGTCACTATCTACATTGTAGTCGTTAGTCGTAGCAACTGCCCAATTAGATAAATTTTGTTGCAGTTTTTCCATCAGATATTGATTATGAGCACCGCCACCACACACAAGCAGCTTTGCCGCTTCACCAACATGAAATTTAGCGATTTGTTCAACAATAGTAACGACAGTAAATTCTAACAATGTCGCTTGTATATCTTGTGGTTTGTATGGTTTATTTTCAATAAATTGAGCAAACCATTCTAAATTAAACAATTCACGTCCTGTGCTTTTAGGGTAAGGGCGAGCAAAGTAACTGTGTTGTTTTAATTGAGCTAATAACTCTTGAATCACGACACCATCACGAGCCCAATCGCCATTATGATCATAGCTTTTTTGTTTATGTTTATAGATCCAAGCATCCATCAACATATTACCAGGGCCTGTATCATAGCCAATTACGGGAGTGTCTTTTTGTAAGATAGATATATTAGAAATGCCGCCGATATTTAGGATGATATGAGTGCTATTTGGCTTACCAAATAAAGTGTGATGGAAGGCAGGAACCAGTGGAGCTCCTTGGCCACCTAGTGCCATATCCTTACGACGAAAATCAGCAATAGTATCTATGTTTGTTTTTGCTGCGATGATGTTGGCATCTCCGAGCTGCATTGTGAATGGATGCTGTGTGTCTGGTGAGTGAAAAACAGTTTGTCCATGGCTACCAATCGCAGTAATGCTTTCTGGAGCAACAGAGAGGGTATTGAGAAGATGTAAAGAAGCATCAGCAAATAAATGCCCTAAGCGATGATCAATTTCACCAACGATTTTTAAATTAGTTGCTTGGCCTGTGCAGAAAGACAAAATATCTGATTTTAATTGAGGATCCATTGGATAATCCGCATGGCCAAGTAAATTAATGGTTGTGCCGTTAGTTTCTACTAATACGGCATCAACACCATCTAAACTCGTTCCTGACATTAAGCCTATGTATTTTTCCATTCTCATTTCTCCAACTGCATTTGATTTATGCCAAGATAATAATACCAAGTTATTGTGCCATAAAGCAGAGAGATAATATTTAAACAATTCAACGTATTTTGAGTAATAAGTTCCAGATATAAGATTTTAAATTCATAAAGAGCATGATACTTTAAGCCTATAAAAATTAAGATGATTTGGAGAAATTTATGGGACCGTTATGGTTAGATGTTGAAGGATACGAGATTGATGCTGAAGAGCGTGAATTATTACAGCACCCAACTGTGGGTGGCTTGATCCTATTTGCTCGAAATTATCATGATCCAAAGCAGTTAGCTGCATTAACTGCATCTATTCGTAAAGCCGCTGGTCGTCCAATTCTTATTGGTGTCGACCAAGAAGGTGGTCGTGTTCAACGTTTTAGGGATGAGTTTACTCTTATTCCTCCAGCACAAGCTTATGCAGAAATGGATAACGGTTTAGAATTGGCAAAAACGGCAGGGTGGTTATTATGTTCAGAGTTAGTTGCTCATGATATTGATCTTACCTTCGCACCTGTTCTTGATAACGGTTTTGATTGTAAAGCTATTGGTAACCGAGCATTCGGTGATGATATTAAGACCATTGTTAAATACAGCACCGCGTTTATGCAAGGAATGAAATCTGCAGGAACGTCAACAACAGGGAAACATTTCCCTGGTCATGGTGGTGTGATTGCTGATTCTCATTTAGAAACACCTTATGATAACCGTGATAATATTTTTGAGTTAGACATGGCGATTTTCAAAGCTCAAATTGAAGCAGGTATTCTAGATGCGATGATGCCAGCGCATGTTATTTATCCTGAATACGACTCATCACCCGCCAGTGGTTCTTCTTATTGGTTAAAAGAAGTGCTACGTAAACAACTAAACTTTAACGGATTAGTTTTTTCAGACGATTTGAGTATGGAAGGTGCGACCATTATGGGCGGACCAGCAGAACGCTCTCAGCAAGCCCTTGATGCCGGTTGTGATATGGTTCTTATGTGCAACAATCGTCAATCTGCGGTAGAAGTGTTAGACAACCTAGACATTCAAACGGTAGAAAAAGCAAACGCATTATTGAAAACTAAGCATTTTGATAGGGCAACGCTATTAAACAGTAAAGAGTGGAAAGCGGCGAATGAGAGCATTACCCGTGCTTATGATCGTTGGAAATCATAGATAGTTAAGCCTGTAGAATAAAAACGCATGATATTTTTCATGCGTTTTTATTACAGAATGAGTAAACTATTAACGTATAAAATGAATATTCGTATTCTATAAATGGCATTAACACTAATGGATGATCTACGCATGACGAAAAAACTGACGATTCTTGATATAGCTAAAATGGCTGGTGTTGGAAAGTCGACGGTTTCTCGTGTATTAACCAATGATCCAAAAGTGAAGCCAGAGACCCGCCTAAAAGTAGAACAGATAATTAAAGAGTCTGGTTTTACCCCTTCAAAGTCAGCTCAAAGCATGCGTGGTGGAAGTCAAAAAGTTATCGGTATTATTACTGCTCGTCTTGACTCACCTTCAGAAAATAAAGCAGTTAGTGCAATTTTAGAAGTGATTTATCGTCATGGTTATGATGCTGTGATTATGGAAAGTCAATTTGATACTCAAAAAACTAATGAACATTTAGAAGTTCTGAGAAAGCGCAGTGTTGATGGCGTTATTCTATTTGGTTTTACAGAGTGCGATATGAGTGAAGTTGAACGTTGGAATGAACGAATGGTCGTCATTGCAATGGATACAGATAAAGTCAGTTCAATTAACTACGATAATAACGGTGTAATAAGACAAGCACTTTATCATTTATCAGAACTAAGCCTCACTAATATTGCTTATATTGGCGTGGATCCAAGTGATAAAACAACAGGTAAATTGCGTTTAGATGCCTATTTAAACTGGTGTGAAGAGCACGAGTTACCACCGCGATTTGCAACAGGACAGTTAGATCACCAAAGTGCGTATGCGTTAGTTGATTCGGTGTTAGATGATGATATTGAAGCCATAGTATGTGCGAGTGATACATTAGCTCTTGGCGTTGCTAAGCGTCTTCAAGAGTTACATCGTGAGGATATTCAAATTACTGGGGTAGGTGGTAATGAATTACTTTCTTTCTTGTTTCCCAATATCATCAGTATAAATCCTGGTTATCAACTTGCCGGAGAGAGTGCTGCAAAACAGCTATTACAGCAATTAGATGGTGCGGTAAATATTGCACACCTAACTCAGCCTTTATCTTTCTAAATTATTAAAAATAACACGCTTTATTGTGATCTGATTCACCCTACGGGAATGTTCCCATTTATTTATCGATTCATCTTTGTAAGTATACTAAAAATAAAATGGGAACATTCCCATTGCGAATTATAATCAACGTGGACAAAGGTATGAGTAAAATAGAGAGAAAGGACGTACAACGTTTGATAGAGCTGATCGGGGGATCAGAAAATATTGCTAGCGTAAGTCATTGCTTGACACGCTTACGTTTTGTATTAAATAACACCAAAGGTGCGGACGTAAAAGCAATAGAAAAAATCCCAATGGTTAAAGGATGCTTTACCAATGCCGGACAATTTCAAGTTGTTATTGGTACTGAAGTGGATGAAGTTTTTATTATTTTAAATGAGCTTTCGGGAGAGAAAGGAGCCTCTAAAGAAGATGCCAAGCTTGCTGCTCGCCAAAATATGAATATTTTAGAGCGCGGGATCTCTCACCTTGCTGAAATTTTTGTTCCTTTACTGCCTGCAATTATTACAGGCGGTTTGATCTTAGGTTTTAGAAATGTCATTGGCGATCTAAGAATGTTTGATGGTCAAACATTAGTTGAGACAAGCCAGTTTTGGGCAACGGTACATTCATTCTTATGGTTAATTGGCGAAGCTATTTTCTTCTTCTTGCCTGTTGGTGTGTGTTGGTCAACGGTGAAGAAATTAGGAGGGACTCCAATTCTAGGCATCACGTTAGGTGTTACTTTAGTTTCCCCTCAATTGATGAATGCATATCTTATCGGTAAACAAGTACCTGAAGTTTGGGATTTCGGTTTATTTGTTATTGAAAAAGTCGGTTATCAAGCTCAAGTTATTCCAGCCATGCTTGCCGGTGTTGCATTGGCCTTTATTGAAACAAATTTAAAGCGCATCGTTCCTTCTTATCTATATCTTGTTGTTGTGCCTTTTGTTTCAATTATCGTTTCTGTCATTTTAGCTCACGCATTTATTGGGCCGTTTGGTCGCGTGCTCGGTGATGGTGTTGCAATGGCAGCAAAAGCCGCAATGACTGGAGATTTTGCGATTGTTGGTTCTGTGATCTTTGGTTTCTTCTATGCACCATTAGTTATTACGGGTATTCACCATACAACTAATGCGGTTGACTTACAGTTAATGCAAGAGTTGGGCGGCACCCCAATTTGGCCTCTCATTGCATTATCAAATATCGCTCAAGCTTCAGCTGTGGTTGGGATTATCATTATCAGTAAGAAAAGTGGTGAGCGTGACATTTCAGTCCCAGCGGCTATTTCAGCTTATCTTGGTGTTACAGAGCCTGCAATGTACGGAATTAATTTGAAATATAAATTTCCAATGTTGAGCGCAATGATAGGTTCTGCTATGGCTGCGGCTATTTGTGGTGGCGCAGGTGTCATGGCGAATGGAATTGGCGTAGGTGGGTTACCGGGTATTCTTTCTATTCAACCACAATACTGGGGTATTTATGGTGTTGCTATGTTAGTTGCGATTTTTGTTCCTGCCATTTTAACATTGATAATGTACAAGCGTGCACAAGTTCAAGACCAGTTAGCGGCTTCTGCTGTTTAATTATCAAGCCATAATGTAATTTTTATTAGTACAATATAGCGCCTTTGTATTAACAATATGAACAAAGGTGCTCTCTTTTAAAGTAGTTTAGAGACATAACATGACAAATTCAGAGTGGTGGCGTACAGCGACTATTTACCAAATTTACCCAAAAAGTTTTTGTGATAGCGGTAATAAAGGTACGGGGGATATTCAAGGCATTATTTCTAAATTGGATTACCTGAAAAAATTGGGTGTAGATGCATTATGGTTAACTCCTATTTACCAATCCCCAATGATTGATAATGGTTACGATATTGCAGATTATTACTCAATTAATCCTGATTTTGGCACCATGGCAGATTTTGATGAGCTACTTGAAGAAGCAAAATCCCGTAATATACGGATCATCATGGATATCGTTGTTAATCATACATCGACAGAGCATCACTGGTTTAAGTCTGCTCTTGGTAACAAAGGGAGTGAATATCGTGATTACTACATTTGGAAAGATCCGGTTGATGGAAAAGCTCCAACCAATTGGCAATCTAAATTTGGTGGCAATGCATGGGCGTTAGATGAAGTAACAAATCAATACTATTTGCATCTGTTTGCTAAAGAGCAAGCGGATTTAAATTGGGAAAATTCTAAAGTTCGGAAAGAAGTAAAAGACATAATCAGCTTTTGGGCTGAAAAAGGTATTGATGGATTTCGTTTAGATGTTATTAACCTTATTTCAAAACCGAATGAATTTATCAATGATGAAAGTGGCGATGGACGTCGTTTTTATACCGATGGCCCTAAAGCTCACCAATATCTACAAGAGATCAGCGAAGCCGTTTTTCAAAAGTACGGCTCTGTTACAGTAGGTGAAATGTCATCAACCACGTTAGATCATTGTCAGAAATATTCAGCTCAAGATGGTAAAGAATTATCGATGGTATTTAATTTTCATCATCTTAAAGCTGATTACAAAAATGGGGAAAAGTGGACCAAAGCCCCGTTTGATTTTTTATCGCTAAAGTCGATCTTCAATCATTGGCAAACTGGCTTAAATGGCAAAGGTTGGGGAGCATTATTTTGGTGTAATCATGACCAACCTAGAGTGGTAAGCCGTTTAGGAAATGATGAAGAATATCGTGAGTTATCAGCAAAAATGCTCGCGTCATCAGTGCATATGATGCAAGGAACACCTTATATTTATCAAGGTGAAGAGATTGGAATGACCAATCCGCATTACACTTCAATTGATCAATATCGAGATCTTGAAAGTACGAATATGTTCGACATTATGGTAAATCAAGAAAAGTCAGTATCTGAGTCTGAAATGCTTGATATTTTAGACCAAAAATCTCGTGATAATTCACGAACACCAATGCAATGGAATGGAAATGATAACGCGGGTTTTACCTTAGGCACACCATGGTTATCAATTGCTAATAACTATCAAGACGTAAACGCAGAAAATGCAGTAAATGATAAGAACTCGGTATTCTATTTCTATCAAAAAATTATTCAACTTCGTAAAGAAATAGAGGTAATTACCTCTGGTGATTACTACGATTTGATGCCTGAGCATAAGGCGTTATTTTGCTATCAACGAGAGAGTAGTACGCATCGTTTAATTGCAGTACATAACTTCTATGCAAATGAAGAGTCTGTTTCTTTGGATTTAAAAGGTGAGGATGTTAGGTATATCTTAGCGAACTATGGTGATGTGGAGTTCACACAACCTCAAGAAGGCATGATATTACGTCCATACGAGTGCCGAGTTATTTTAATTCAAAAATAACGATAATTTGACGTGCAACAAGATTATAAAAATAAAGCCCTGAGGTCATAATGATCTTCAGGGCTTTTTGTTTAATTAAGAGGGGGAAAGATTAAGTGATTAACCTTACTCTTATTCAACCGTAATAATACGCATACAGTTAGTAGAGCCAACGATATCCATCACATCACCTTGAGTGATGATAACTTGGTCACCAGCGCTTAATAGGCCTTTATCTTTTAATGCATTAATTGCAGCGTGAGTTGATGGTAAGCCAGAGTCTGCACTTTCATCAAAGAATACAGGTGTTACACCACGGAAAAGAGCAGCACGGTTTAGAGTACTTTCGTTACGTGATAATGCGAAGATTGGTAAACCAGAGCTTAGGCGTGACATCATTAATGGTGTACGACCAGATTCAGTTAATGTGATCATCGCAGTGATGCCTTCCATGTGGTTTGCTGCATACATGGTAGACATTGCAATCGTTTCTTCAGGAGTCGTGAAACGACGATCTAAACGGTGATTAGATACATTTACAGTAGGAACTTTCTCTGCACCAATACATACACTTGCCATAGACATTACTGTCTCAACAGGGAAGTCACCAGCGGCTGTTTCAGCCGAAAGCATTACCGCATCAGAACCATCAAGTACGGCATTAGCAACGTCCATAACTTCAGCACGAGTTGGCATTGGGCTTGTGATCATTGATTCCATCATTTGTGTTGCTGTAATAACCGTACGGTTAAGACTACGAGCACGACGGATAAGTTGCTTTTGAACACCTACAAGTTCAGGATCGCCAATTTCAACACCTAGGTCACCACGGGCAACCATAACTACGTCAGAAGCCATGATGATGTCATCCATTGCTTCTTCTGTTGCTACTGTCTCTGCACGTTCAACCTTAGCAACCAGTTTTGCCTCAAGGCCAGCTTCGCGAGCTAAACGACGAGCGTAGTTCATGTCTTCGCCGTTACGTGGGAAAGAAACCGCTAAGTAGTCAACTTTCATTGCAGCAGCTGTAATGATGTCCGCTTTGTCTTTTTCAGTAAGAGCATCAGCAGAAAGACCACCGCCTTGTTTGTTGATGCCTTTGTTGTTTGATAAAGGACCAGCAACGGTAACCTCGGTATGAACCTTGTTACCATCAACAGAAGTTACTTTTAATTGAACGCGGCCATCATCAAGAAGAAGTACATCACCAGTAACAACGTCTTGTGGAAGTTCTTTATAATCTAGACCTACAGAGTCTTGATTCCCTTCGCCTTTTGGTAAATCGCTATCTAGTGTGAATTTATCACCAATAGCCAGTTGAATTTTACCGTCTTTGAATGTAGATACGCGAATTTTAGGACCTTGAAGGTCACCAAGAATAGCTACGTGAGTACCTAGTTTCGCTGCGATTTCGCGTACTTTCTTAGTACGCATGATGTGGTCTTCTGGGCTACCGTGTGAAAAGTTCATTCGAACAACGTTTGCACCCGCGGCAATGATTTTTTCAAGGTTATTATCACGATCAGTTGCAGGGCCAAGAGTGGTAACGATTTTCGTTCTACGTAGTCTGTTAGACATATTATCTCCAAAATAGATGTTATTGTGTTTATTCTGTGATCAACTAAACATATATCGAGAATGATGACAATTCCATGATTCAAACAAGGAAATTGTAAAAAAGTATCACGCAATCGCTAAATATTTGTGTGTTTGTATAGAAAGTCGCCAATTTCTTTTGATGCAGGTTTCAATACAAAGTTCAGTAGCGCGTGGTTTTTGACTGATTGGTTGTAGTGCAATCGTAACATCGTCTAATAATTGTACGCCATCAAGCAGAGCTTCTAATTGTTCAATGTCTTTTTTTGTTCCAACAGGGTGTTTTATTTCGTTAGCGCGCATTAATGCTTCTTCTAATACAGGAAGCTTACCTTTCATATTGATTTTTGGTGACACTGTCACCCAAGTGTTGTCTGATGTCAAAATAGGGTAGGTACCACTGGTTTCTATTTGGCAACGGTAGCCATGTTGTTCTAACTCTTTTGTTAATGGCGTAAGATCATACATACATGGTTCACCACCTGTTATAACCATGTGTTTTGCTGTGTATCCTTGTTCATTAAGCATGCCTATGATTTGAGTGCTTGTCAGCTCTGTCCAGCTTGGTGCATCTTCTTTTTTAGCTAAAATCGTTGCTAAATCTGTTTTATCACTTAATTCAACGTCCCATGTTTGTTTGGTATCACACCAAGAACAACCCACAGGGCAACCTTGTAAGCGTAAGAAAATAGAAGGAACTCCGGTGAATGTACCTTCACCTTGAATGGTTTCGAATAACTCATTAATTTTAAATGATGGCGCTGACATAATTATTTTACTCAAATAAAAAACTATAAAAAATCGTAGGTGAAATACGTGCAAAAGTCGCATTTTCAGTAAATATTTCATAATCTTCGTGATGCTTATCACGTAGGTTAATACTCAGACTTCACAATTTGTTCGCAAAGTAAAAAAATGAAATTAGACACAAATTTATTTACTGGAGATACACATGTACGTGGCCCAACCCGGACACATTGATCACTTAAAACAAGTAAATGCTGGACGGGTTTATAAGCTTATTGACCAACGTGGTCCTATCTCTCGAATAGACCTTTCTAAACAAAGTAATTTAGCTCCGGCTAGTATTACTAAAATTACACGTGAATTACTTGACGCACACCTTATCAAAGAAACGCAGGTACAAGAAGCAAATAGTCGTGGTCGACCTGCGATTGGCTTAGAAGTTGATAATGAAGGTTGGCAGTTTTTATCTTTGCGATTAGGTCGAGGTTACCTTACCATCGCATTGCACAGTCTTGGTGGCGAGCAAGTTATTGAAGAAAGGCAAACGATTAAAGAGATAGAGCAAGATGAGCTACTTGCAAAGTTACTTGCCGAGATTGAACTATTTTTTCAAAAACATTCTCGTATTTTAGGCAGGATAACAAGTATTTCAGTTTCTTTGCCGGGACTCGTCATTTCTTCTGAAGGGCTTGTTATTCAAATGCCACATTACAATGTGGACAATTTACCCCTTGGGTCTAAGATTTATGAAGCAACAGGATTGCCTGTATTTATTGGTAATGATACTCGCAGCTGGGCATTAGCTGAAAAATTGTTTGGTAATTCTCAAAACTATGATAATTCAGTTTTAGTTTCTATCCATCACGGTGTTGGTGCCGGCATCATAATGAACGGCGAAGTTTTGCAAGGCAGAACCGGTAATATTGGTGAGATGGGGCATATCAAAATCAATAAATTGGGTGCTCGTTGTCATTGCGGTAATTCTGGTTGTCTTGAAACGGTTGCCAGTGCTAAAGCACTTAGAGAACAAGTCACAAATCTGATTAATAATGGACATCAAACCTCATTAAAAGACAAAGTAATTACAATTGAGAATATTTGCTTAGCAGCTAATGAAGGCGATATTTTAGCAAAACAAGTAATTACTGAACTAGGGCATAATCTTGGTGAAGCGATCGCCATTATGGTGAATTTGTTTAACCCAGAAATCGTATTGATTGGCGGTGAAATTAACCTTTCTAAAGAACTTCTTTACCCTGTTATCATGGATGCGATACAAAACCAAGTATTGCCTTTATATGCTAAAGATACAAAGTTAGTTGAAAGTCGTTTTTATACTCAAGCAACGATGCCTGGTGCGGCGCTAGTTAAGCAAGCAATGTTTGATGGATCATTATTGATGAAAGTGATTGAAGGCTAAGATAATTACTGGAATTGGTATTATTTTATCTATGTAAATAAAAAGAGCAGCCACTAAGCTGCTCTTTTTATTTGATTTATTTTTTATACAAATTGAGATTAGTATCTAATGATGTCACTGACATGAATTAGTATTAATTTAAAGCTAGACTTCGTTTTTTAGAAACTCAACAAACGTATCAATGTCCTGTTTTGCAATGTCTTTATGAGTAACAAAACGAATAGGGTTACCAGCAGAAATTAAAATATCTTGTTCTTGAGCGTGTTGAACAATCGTATGTATATCGACTTTGCTATCTAAGCGGGCAAACACAATGTTAGTTTGAATATGTTCAACATTGACTGAAAATCCACTCACAGTATTAAGTTGTTCTGCTAAATATTTAGCATTGCTGTGATCGACTGTAAGTTGTGAAACTTGTTCGGTTAAAGCAAGTTTACCTGCTGCCGCTAGAATTCCAGCCTGACGCATGCCACCGCCTAGCATTTTCCTGATGCGTCGTGCTTTTTGTATATACTCTTTAGTGCCTAACAATAAAGAGCCAACAGGTGCTGATAAGCCTTTAGATAAACAAATAGTCATACTATCAAAATGCTGAGCAATCTCTTTAATATCGACATTTAGTGCGACTGCTGCGTTATACACACGAGCACCATCAAGATGAAGTTGTAGGTTATGCTTATTTACGAACTCACGAGCTTCGACTAAATAGCTAAGAGGGAGGACTTTACCGTTAATGGTATTTTCTAAACTAAGCAGCTTTGTTCGTGCAAAATGAAAGTCATCTGCTTTAATGGCCGCTTCTAATTTTTGAAAACAAAGTGAGCCATCAGGGTTATTCTCTATTGGTTGGGGTTGAATCGACCCTAAAACTGCTGCACCACCAGCTTCATATTTATAATTATGAGCTTGCTGACCACATAAATACTCATCACCACGTTCACAATGAGCCATCAAACCTAGAAGGTTGGCTTGAGTTCCTGATGAAGTAAAAATTGCCGCTTCAAAACCATGTCGTTTAGCGGTCCATGCCTCAAGTTCGTTTACTGTTGGGTCATCCCCATACACATCATCACCAACTAAAGCGTTTGCCATTGCATCACGCATAGCTTGGGTGGGTCTTGTTACTGTATCTGAGCGAAAATCAATCATGTTACTTCCTTGCGTTAGCCGTAATGTTTAAAGGAGTCATTAGGCTGTTATTATTTTGGTTCTATTTTTAATAAACGATAACATAGTGTTTATGTATGTGAAAATAATGTCGACAACATCTTTTTACATACGCCAGAGCGACTAATACGACTCACTTCCGATTAAAACATCTTAGTGATAGAGTTAAAGGTAACTATAAAAAATGCATATCAAAAAGAGCGAAATTTCTAAAATACGACTAATTGGTTAGTTAAAGTGATTGTTTATTAAGCGATTATAGAAATATGTAACTATAATGAGTAAAGAAATTACATTATACTCAATGTCATATGACATCAGAATTGTAAGGGAATGTAATGCAATGTAACTCAATTAGAACCAGTGCAGAACGCGCATTGTTATCAGAACGAATTCAAAAACTGACAACAGCCTTGTCTGATGGCGTATATGAAAGGGAAGACACCATGAGGCTGTGTTTGCTTGCTGCACTTGCCGGAGAAAGTGTTTTTTTACTCGGTCCACCTGGCATAGCCAAAAGCTTAATCGCTAAGCGTTTGATTAAGGCTTTTGATAACAGTAGTTATTTTGAATACTTGATGACGCGATTCTCAACGCCAGAAGAAGTATTTGGTCCATTATCAATTCAAGAATTAAAAGACAATGGTAAATATGTACGTTTGACCGAAGGTTACTTGCCTAATGCTCAAGTCGTATTTTTAGATGAGATCTGGAAAGCGGGTCCTGCAATCTTAAATACCTTACTAACCGTTGTTAATGAAAAAACATTTAAAAATGGCAGTGAAATCCTTCCTGTTCCTATGCGATTACTTATTTCAGCGTCTAATGAACTACCAGATGAAGACAGTGGTTTAGATGCGCTTTATGATCGAATGCTAGTTCGAGTGTTTGTAAACCGTATTCAAAATAAAAATAACTTCAAATCGATGTTAATGACTGGAACAATTCAGGAAACTGAAGTTGACCCATCTCTTGTGGTTACTGATGCAGAATATCATCAATGGCAAAAAGAGTTTGATGGCTTAACATTATCTGAAGAAGTGTTTGAAAAGCTTTTTGAACTTAAATCAATGCTAGAGAAAAATAATTCATCTTATGATGACGATCTTTATGTATCCGATCGCCGGTGGAAAAAATCAGTTAAATTACTGAAAGCGTCGGCATTTTTCAGCGGACGTGATGAAATCAACCCAATGGATTTACTATTGCTGCAAGATTGCTTATGGACTACGCCTGAAAACCGTGAGCAAGTAAGGGAAAGCATTAGAAAGTTTGCTTCCGAAAAAGCATTTGATCAAAAAAATGTATCGATGAATATTGAGATGATCCAAGCTGATATTATTGAAATGGAAGCCGCGGTATTAGTTGAACAAAGCATCAATTTTCATATTGAAGCGACCGGTAACCGATTAATGAAAAAAGAAAGCTTCGAGTTCGATTTTCATAAAGGAAAAAGATATAGCGTTGGCTCGGCACATCAGTTAATTAAACTAGTAATGCTGCAATCAAATATGTCCGTTTCAGAGAGTGAAAAGGGTGATAGCCGTTGGGTTTATGTAAACCCTGATGATATTGCAAAGCAGATGAAAGAAGGCAGAGCCGTTGTTTATGGCTATGTGAATCAAAATCCAAATTTATGCGCGTTGAATTTGGAACTAGATGCCGATTCCAGATTAGTAATCAAAGATATCGCAAATCGCTCTGTTCTTGTTGGTATGGTTGGCCATAATGATCCTGAACAAAGCCAATTTGAGCAATGGGAACAAAATATTGCGTTGAATAATTCAAAGTTGAGTGACGCAGATCATCAATTGAGAAAAAGCAGAGCTCAATTCCATGCTGCGCTTCCACATAACTTTATTGAAGAGAATTTACCGTCAGTTATCGAAAGTAGTCTACAGTTATTAGCTCAACGAATTGAAGATTGTAAAACTCAATTTGAAAGCACAAGCCGTAGAGTGTTGAAGTTTAGTGAATATTATTCTTAATTTAATCTCGTATTATTACTCACAAGGAAATGTATGTTAGGTGCTGACGCGTTAAATTTGGTTATGATGGTTGCAGAATCAGGGATGATAGATTCTTCGATTGCAGAGGTTTTATCTAGACCTCAATTTTTAACCGCAGCAAAATCAAATCCTAATATTAAGCCTACCATTAAAAATCATATTTTAAAGTGGAGAGGCAAAGTTAAGCATAAAATGACAAAAGTATGTGAAACCGAACGTATTCAGGAAGAGTTAGCATTATATCAAGAAGTTATTCATTGGACTGAAGATGAGTTTTATCAGCAGATAGATAATGTTGTGACTAAATTAGAATGGCATTCTTCATTTTATATTGAAGCGAGCAAATTGGTTAACAACAACAAAGGGTTAATGAATCCTATGTTTCCTCGCTTCTTTTGTGAGCGTTGGTATGAAAGTCTCTCTGATGCGATTAAGAAAGCACAGCTGACCGAATTAAAAGAAGATAAAGAAAAACTTCTTGCTGATCTGTATCAACGTATTGAAACCTTAAAAACAATGGAATCAGTAGCCGCTGAAGGAGACGAAGCTCAGATTGGTAAACTATGGGATATGGCTTCAGCAAAGTTAACTAAGTCCAATGTAGATATCATGAAGCTTCATGCTCGTTTTTTAAGTAAAAATAAAGGACTGCAAGATATCGCGTCCAAGCTTGGACGCATGGCAAATGAAGCGCCAGATCATGACCGCTCTCAAGCACAGGCCGAAGAAGTAAAAGTGGTGGAAGAAAAAAGTGATTTTGTCACCGATGATATTGTAGGGATACAAGAGGGCGATGATCTTAGTCGTTTGTTACCAAATGAAACCTTATTTTTATCTCACCCTGAACTTGAGGTTATTTTTTATCAACATCTTGTAGATAAACGCCTGATGAATTACCGCATGGAAGGAGCTGATAGAAAATTACGCAAAGTTACCGCACATTCTAGGGCTGCAAGTGATACATTAATTGAAAAAGGACCATTTGTTGTTTGTGTTGATGCGTCAGGTTCAATGAGTGGTTTTCCTGAACAATGTGCTAAAGCATTAGCGTATGGATTGATGCAGATAGCATTAGCTGAAGAAAGAGATTGCTACGTCATCCTTTTTTCTACGCAACAAATCACCTATGAGTTAACAAAACAAGATGGATTGAAAGAAGTTGCAGACTTTTTGTCGTATAAGTTTCATGGTGGAACAGATCTAGAGCCTGTACTTGAACAGTCGATTGAGCTTATGCATGGTGATAAGTATAAGAATGCAGATTTGGTCGTGTTATCTGATTTTATTGCGTCTACGCAATCAGAGCATATTGATGCGATGGTTCAAGAGGTAAAGCAACACCAAAATAGATTTCATGCAGTATGCTTATCCAAATATGGAAATCCAGCATTAATGGCGATGTTTGATCATACATGGTCTTATCATCCATCAATGCTAGGTAGATTAACGCAAATTAGATAATGCGTTATTCCTCATCTTTCACAAAGCGAACTTTACTAAAACCTAATTTAGAAAAGTAGCTGTGACGAAAATCCTTAACTGCACCGGGGTTGCTTGATGCCATTTCTACTTGTTTTAGCATTGTATCAAATTTAGAGATATCAATACCTTCAGCAGCCGCCGCTGCTTCAAATGGGCCGTGGAATTCACGGAACGAAAAAGCAATTTCTTTCGTTTCTGATTTATAAGTGTAACGAACGGTACGAGCCATTATTATTCCTCGAAAAAGGATAGTCGAAACCATCCTTTTCATTAATTACTTTTTGAAGATTTCAGCAAGTTCACGTTTCATGATTGGGTCACGACGTGCTTTCTTAATTTGCTTAACAAGATCTTTAACACAGTTGTGTAGAACTTGATCAAGCAGTTGAGAACGGTATTCTGCTTGTGCATCTTCATCCATGTTTTCAGGAAGCTCGATAGTTTCGAATTCCGCCATGAAATCATAACCAGCGTAGCTTTGACTTAAAGAAACTAATGCATGAAATTGCTCAAAGTTGTCTAATACTTTTTGAGCACTTGCTGGCATTTCATCCCAAGATTCACGAACAGCAACTTCTGCTACTTCATGAACAGAAACAAGCATGTGCCACATTTCTTCAGGAACGCTTTCAAACTCAATTACTTTTTTAAGTTCTGGAGAGATAGTTGCTAAATCAATAGCTTCTTTTTGTGTGTTTTCAACTTCAGACATGGGCATTTCTCGTCATATAAAAAATAAATGGTAACCAGACCACAAAAAATGTCAATTCTATTCATTGCAGTATAGGAAAATAGCATCCTAATTGTTCTATTTAGAAGCAAAAATAAGGAATAAAGGTCACAAAAGCAGGGTTTAAAGTAAAGAAATCACCATCTAGGTCGATAAAAGGGTCAGGAATATTATTACTCGGGTTAATCATGCTTAAAATTTTATCACTATGTACTTCATTGTTACTGATCGGTTGTGCTCCAATGGGGAATAATTTATTAGATACCGCACCTAAGACCAAAGATGATGCTCCATTTCCAACATTTGAAGATCCAGCAAATCAATCACCAGAAAAAAGTGAATCTGTTGATGCTGAGATAACAAGTCCGTTAACTGGACCAAATGGTGAATTGAAAGACGATGACATGAGAAAGGTAGCATCTCAACTTTCTGAACTTGGTGTTATTTATCATGAAGTCAATGGTGATCAACTTGTTATTAGTATTCAAGAGAAAGTTCATTTTTCAAGTGCAAAGGCAGAGTTAACGCCACTGGCTAAAAATTTATTAAATAAATTGATAGCAGTGATGGCAACGAAGCCTGAGCTTGCTTTGGTTCTTGATGGGCATACTGATAAAACAGGTAACTCAGTCAGTAACCAGAATCTGTCAGAAATGCGCTCTAACGAAGTTCGCCGTTATTTATTAGACAACAGACTGGATGCCGGCCAATTGTATTCGCGTGGATTTGGTGAGTATCTTCCATTGTGTGATAACGAAACAATGTTAGGTCGAAAATGCAATCGCCGCGTTGAAATTACGATATTAAAGATTCACTGGTAAAGATAAGATTGAAGATAAAGCAAACCAGATAAGGTGTTATCCCTATCTGGTTTATTTATTTTTATTGAGTAGATATTGGTTGCTCTTGGTATGCTTTTGTTCCCCATAATGGCACTGTAGACAAACTATGCTTGAAACTGCCATCGGTCTCTTTAGTTGTATAAGACAAGTAGAGAAGGGTTTGGTTATCTGCATCGTAGATGCGTCTAACTTTCATCGATTTGAAGAAAATACTTTTTGATTGTTTAAAGACAACTTCACCAGATTTACTTCTATCGATATTAGCGATCATCTCTGGTGTAATTTCGCCAGTTTGACGACAAGAAATAGAGCTGTCACTTGGATCAGAAAGGCTTAAGTTAGCTTCAATAGAGGCGATATGGCAAGTTACCCCCGGAATTTTCTCATCATCTAAGTTTGAAATTTTTATATCTTTCATGGTAAACATACCAAGCGAGACGTCACCAACTTCATTATCTGAACAAGCCGTAAGCATTGCTGTGAGACTTAGTGCAAAAATAATTTTTTTCATTAAAGATTCTCTGATTTTAAACGATATAAAAGAGTGTAGCATAAGTGCAATTCGATTTGAGCATGACCTCATGTTAAAAGGATAAACGATGTCATGACTTTGGCATATAAAAATTAAGTACGAGCGTGGAAGTCGAGTAACAAATTGATTTCTGAATTAGTAAAAGTGTATTAGTATCTATTTTATAAAATGTGAGAGTGGAGATATATCTTGAAAAAACAAATAATTACAGCTGCCATTATGGTTCTTTTGTTAAGTGGTTGTAGTTCTCCATCACAACCGAGTATGTGTGTTCCAGACTTTTGTAATATCTGGGGACAATGATTTTTATCGTCTCATTTTTATTGTTAGATTCAACGTATCTATTTAATTAAATTAAGCCTATAATCAACAGGTTCAAGACATTGTTAGGATTTTAGAATGAAAGTATGTGGCGTAGAGCTTAAAGGTAATGAAGCAATCATCTGTTTAGTTAATAAATCAGATGGCATGATTGACCTACCAGATTGTCGTGTTGCTAAATTTGATATTACTGAGCCATCTAAAACGGAATCTATCCGTGATTTTCAGTTTAAATTTAAAAAATTGATGGAAGACTACCAAGTAGAAACGGTTGTAATTAAAGAACGCGTTATGAAAGGTAAATTTGCTGGCGGTGCTGTAGGCTTTAAATTAGAAGCTGCAATTCAACTAATTGATGCTGTTGAAGTTGAAGTATTATCAGCGATGGATCAAAAAGCTAGCCTTAAACGTGCACCAGAAATGCTGCGAGTAAAAGAAGTTGGCCTTAAAGGTTATCAGCAAGAAGCGTATGAAACGGGTTTTGCTTTCTTAAACTTATAATTTTTGATTATTAAAAGGATGGATTAACCATCCTTTTTTTGTAGGTACCTATGTCTATAGATTTGAATACATTCCATCAACAAAAATTAGCTTGGTTAGCGAATCAAGTTAATGTCGACTTTCCTACGCCAGAAAGTGTAAAAGGTCGCGATGTCTACTTAAATCAAGAGACTTTAGATTCAGCAGAATATACGTACCTTTCACCAGAACTTACTAAGAATATATCCATTTTATTGGTTACTGAGCATCGATTAACCATTCGATGGGCGATGACAGTGGCGAGTCAATGGGATGCTGAGTATGACGATGTACTTGAATTTTTAACTCAAGTAGATCTATGTGATGATTACCAGCTCTTTATTGCATTAGATGGAATGAAACCTGTTGCTGCTTGTTTGTCTCAAGCTTTTGACGATGTTATGTATGTTTCTGATGTTGTAATTACAAGTAATGCTTTGACTATCGATAGATTTTTAAGTGCCGTTATGGAGCAGCAATCTACGTTAACGGGTCATACGTTTAAATCTTGTTCTCGAACATAAATCTGTTTCGTAATGAGTTAAGCAGATGCGTTATATCCTCTCAATATTATTGGTTTTCTTTTCTTTATATTCATCGGTTTCTTGTGCGCAATCGATAGGGACAAAAAAGCCAATTAATATCCTTGTTTTACACTCTTATAGCCCGTCTTATGAGTGGACTATGAACATAGAGAAGGGGATTCAAAATACCATTATAAATGCGGATAAAAACATACGTTTATCTATTGAGTATATGGATTCTAAACGTATTGATAACGAGCAATACCACGTAGAATATAAGCGTTATTTAAGCTCTAAATATACAACAAATTATTTTGATGCTGTGATCGCTTCTGATGATAATGCACTTAATTTTTTAACTACAAATGCCAACAATCTTTATCCAGATATTCCTATCGTTGCCGTTGGGATCAATAATCTCTCTCCTGATTTGGGTACATTGAAAAAACGATTAACACTCTATTATGAACGTGATCATATTGCTAAAAATTTAGAATTGGCTAGGTCTCTTTTTCCTCAAGTAAAAACGATATATTTATTAAGTGATAATAGCTTAACTTCTCAACTCATCCGTAAACACTTTTTATCTGAAGCAGACAAGTTTCCTCAGTTAACGGTTCAAATCATTAGTGATAAATCATTAGAAGAAGCGACCAGTTTCTTATCAAGAGCACCAAGTGATTCTGTTGCTTTTCTAACGCACTATAATACCGAATTAGATAAGGGTCGATATTATGATTATGCAGCTATTGCTTCGGTATTATCAGAGAACAGTACTATCCCTATTTTTGTATTTTGGGAGCATTATATTGGTTATGGTGTTCTTGGGGGGTATGTAAATCGCTCTTATTCGTTAGGTGTTCAATCGGTTTTATCCCTTACTCAAAAATTGAATTTTACAGTAACAGAAAAAGTATCTGACTTTCCTTCTGGGTGGGAAGGATATCTGTTTGATTCTAGTGTGGTAGAACGGTTTCATTTAAAAAGACAAAAATTGCCCCATGCTTCAAGCATCGTGAATGGACCTTCTTCCTATCTGTTTGAGAATCGGAATATTATCACTGTTTCGGCTTTATTAGTGATTATGATGCTTGGAATTATCATTACTCAATATATAGCCATATTGCGTAAGAAAGAATTGAATGGAAATAAATCGCACATACTGGCTTTACAAAAGAAAACCTTAACAGTACAAAAAGAGATGATAGAAGTCTTGGGAGAGGCGATCGAAACACGTTCTGGTGAAACGGGGAGCCATGTCCGTCGGGTTGCTAAGATGTCTCACTTGTTAGGTAAGATTTATGGTTTGCCTTCGACTGAATACGAATTAATAGAAGTTATTAGTCCCATGCATGATGTGGGGAAAATAGGTATCTCTGAGGCAATATTAGATAAACCCGGAAAATTAACCCAAGATGAAAGAAAAATAATAGAGCAACATACAGTTCTTGGTTATCAATTGCTAAGTACTGGGGGCGAAATTATGCAATCAGCAGCAAGAATTGCTCTAGAACACCATGAGCGGTGGGATGGGAAGGGGTATCCTAATCAATTAGTGGCTGATGAAATTTATATTTTTGCCCGTATTACTGCGATAACAGACGTATTTGATGCTTTGATGAGTAAGCGTTGTTACAAAGAGCCATGGCCTTTGGATAAAGTTATTATCTTGTTTGAAAAAGAATGTGGTAAACAGTTTGATCCTGATTTGTGCCGACTATTTTTAAATAACATTCAGAAGTTTGTCGATATCAGGAAAGACTATCCTGATTAATTCTGAATAAGAGAGCTCATTATTTGAACGAAAAAAAGCCCGATACAATGATGTATCGGGCTTTTTTACTATTACTTAAAATTATCCAATAAAACTAATGTACGTTTGTAAGATAATTAAATTTACAATGTCGATGAAAAATGCGCCAACGATTGGAACAACCATAAACGCTTGTGGCGATGGACCAAAGCGAGAAACAAGTGAACCCATGTTCATTACCGCTGTCGGTGTTGCACCTAAACCAAATCCACAGTGCCCACCCGCCATTACCGCTGCATCATAATTTGAACCCATAACTCGGAACGTAACGAAATATGAAAATAACGCTAGCACAACAGTTTGAACTGAAAGAATAACCAGTAATGGGATCGCTAAATCAAAGATATTCCATAGTTTTAAGCTCATTAATGCCATTGCTAAGAATAGGGCAAGTGAAACCGTACCTAAAATATCAACCGTTTCAGTATCAATTTTATGGACTTTAGTTACTTCAGTAATATTAGTAATGAATACACCGATAAATAATGCATAGACAAAATCAGGAATTTTCAGCCATGAGATATCAAAGGTAGCAACAAAATCACCAAGGTATCCGGCACCAACGACACAAAGTAAAAGAACAAATAATGTTTCGATTACTTTTTTTGCGGTAACTTTATCTTCTTCACGCTCGTTGTAAGTAACAAGTTCAGGGAAGCGGCTATGTGTATCAACACCAGTACCATACTCTGATTCTAGCTTATGCTTATGAATCAGTTTTTGTGCAATTGGGCTACCAATTAACCCCCCCATAATTAGACCAAAGGTCGCTGATGCCATTGCTAGCTCAAGCGTGTTTAAATGATAAGTCTCAGCAAACGTTTGTGACCAAGCTGCGCCAGTCCCATGGCCGCCTGATAAGGTAATTGAACCTGCAATTAACCCCATTAGAGGATCCAGCCCCATCATACTTGCTAAACTTACCCCAATTCCGTTTTGGATAATGATATAAACAGAAGCAACTGCAAGGAAAATGAATACTTTCGTACCACCCTTTATTAATTGCTTATAGTTAGCAGCCAAGCCGACTGTACTAAAGAACATTAGCATGAATGTACTTTGTAAAGGCAGTGAGAACTGTAAGTTAATCCCTTTGAAATGAAGAGCGGTGATAGCGACCGCGACGATTAATCCACCAACAATAGGCTCTGGGATATTATATTTTTTAAATAGCACAACTTTTGAATTGACCAAGTGGCCGAGAAAAAGCACCGCAATGGCAATTAAAAATGATTCAAGTGCGCCAATAGATAGAGTGTTTGACATAGTACTCCTAAGTTGAAATATCGATTCTTAGCTTCGTCTACATTAGTTAGATTTTCGAAAGAAAATGAAGAATAAATGTATTTTAATGCATTATTCTGAATGATATTGTCTAATTTCAGGGACGGATAGTAGCACTTTTATCAACACTAGTGGGTTAATGTGGAGTAAAATATATAAACGTACTGTTATCGTTGATAAATAACGTGAGTTTATCGGTGATTATTCATCGTAAAAAAGTACGATACTGCCACCACGAAGTGCACTACCTACGTTAAATGTGAAGCCAATGCCGACATTATCAACCAGAGATATCCATTTTCTAGTATCGATTAACCATGCAATATTGAACTCGTAATAGAAGTCAGTACCAAGAGGTTCGTTTACATCTCCACCGAGATCAACACGTTTTGCTTTTAAGTATAGAACTTGGGCAAAACGGTTCCAATGGGCCATGTTGTATCTTAATTGTAGACTATTTACAAAACGCCACACTTCAGGGTTTACGTCTGAACTAAAATCAGCAGAACCTCCAAAACCTTGACCATAAGCGTAATGATAGCTGTTGTTAAAACGCCATTCACCCCAGTCCGTTTCTTTTTTATATTCAAATGTAAGTTTAGGTTCGATAATGAAAGAGTTACTTGATAAATTGTAGTAGGTACCATCAAGTTTAGGTGCGAAGGATTGACTAAAGTCCGAATTATATTTATGTGTATTTTTGTAATGCATTAGGTGAAGCGCATTACCAAATGAAATTGTCCAATCTTTATAAAATTCATAGCTTTGAGCGTATTCAGCGTATAAACCGAATATTTCATCTACATCTGAATCTGGAGAGGTTTTGTCTCGAACTTCAACATCAACATCGGTGTTAACGTAAGATGCACGCACCGTTATATCATGAGACCACCGTGAATCAGGATCATCTGTTAATTCAAATGTGTAAGGAAGGGCATATACGGTTAATTGATTACGAAGTTCAACAGAATTCGAGCTACCAATACTGTCGTTTTCGTTTTCTAAGTAATTATTTGGATTGAAATCTGCGATACCGAATGTGATCATGTTGCTATCAGATAAAACGAGAGAGGTAGCAAAAGCCTGTTCAACTTGTCTTTCTGGCGTAAGCTTACGAGCGACAGCCTTCTCTACTACGAGGTGTAATAACAATATAATAAGAAGAGATTGTAATCCGCGCAATGTTTCAAGCCTTTTGAATATGTATCCATACAATGTAGTAGAAAATAATAGAATAATCTACAATAAATCAGCTTGTTATCTAGAGTTTTCGCAAAAATAATACTAAGAAAATGAAAACACAAAAAGAAAAATCTAATTGTGTCTTCATTGATAAGATTGTTACTTATTCGCTAATGAAACCACCAGTTTGATGATTCCACAACTGGGCGTAAATACCACCTAGTTGAACTAACTCTTTGTGCGTGCCTTGCTCTACTACTTTACCTTGGTCCATAACCAATAATCTATCCATTGCAGCAATGGTTGATAGTCTATGGGCGATGGCGATAACGGTTTTTCCTTCCATTAGTTCATCAAGACTGTCTTGAATTGCAGCTTCAACTTCGGAGTCTAAGGCTGAGGTTGCTTCATCTAAAATTAATAATGGAGCATCTTTGAGTAGAACTCGAGATATAGCAATACGCTGGCGTTGACCACCAGATAGTTTCACACCACGTTCGCCAACTTGAGCATCATAACCTTTCTTGCCATTAGAATCGGTTAACGTTTCAATAAACTCATGGGCTTGAGCTTGTTTAGTTGCAATAAATAGATCTTCATCACTTGCATCAGGTCGACCATATTTGATGTTATCTCTAATTGAACGATGCAATAGGGAAGTATCTTGACTTACCATACCAATTTGGCTGCGTAATGAATCTTGAGTTACATCTCTAAGGTCGTGACCATCAATTGTTATAGATCCAGATTCAATATCATGGAAGCGAAGCAATAAATTCACTAATGTTGACTTACCAGCGCCAGAACGACCAACTAAACCAATTTTTTCACCTGGTTTAATTTCAAGGTTGAGGTCATTAATGACTCCTTTATTTTCCCCATAATGGAAATTTACATTATCAAATTTAATTGATCCTTTAGTTACTTTTAACTCTGTAGCATCAGGTTTATCGTTAATTGAAATTGGTTTTGAAAGTGTATTGATACCATCAGTAACGGTACCTAGATTTTCAAATAATGAACTAATCTCCCACATTATCCAATGAGACATGCCGTTAACACGTAAAGCTAAGCTGATAGCAATGGCAATAGCACCAACAGATAACACATTATCTACCCATAACATGATAGACACTGCAGCAACAGAAAAAACCAGTAAGTAGTTAATGATTTCAACGGAAATATTAATACCTGTCGCCAAGCGCATCTGTTTATGTACTGTACCTAAAAACTCTTCCATGCCTTCTTCCGCGTATTGAGTTTCACGTTTGCTGTGGCTAAATAGTTTTATGGTGTTAATGTTAGTATAACTATCAACAATCCGACCTGTCATGGTAGAGCGAGCGTCGGCTTGTTTTTCAGATATGGCTTTTAGTTTTGGAACAAAATAGAATTGAATAGCAACATAAGCGGCTAACCATACCAACATTGGAACCATAAGGCGCCAATCGGCTTTACCAACCATGACAATCATTGAGGTAAAATAAACAGATACGTAAACGAGAACATCCAATAACTTCATTACTGTTTCACGAACGGCTAATGACGTTTGCATTACTTTAGTTGCAATTCGTCCAGCAAAGTCATCAGAATAAAAAGAGACACTTTGTTTTAAAAGGTAGCGATGAGCCTGCCAACGAATAGCCATTGGATAGTTACCCAGTAACGTTTGATGAGTAAGTAAAGAGTGGACCATTATCAGTATTGGCATTCCGACAACAACAAGCAACCCTAACCATATTAGGGTTTGTCCTTCTTGTGCAAAAAAGGTTTCTCTATTATGAGTTGATAACCAATCGACTAATTGTCCCATGAAACCAAATAACGAGACTTCAACCATCGCAATAACGGCACTAAGTAATGACATGCCAATTAATGGTTTTTCGAAACCTTTAGTGTAATGACGACAAAATGCATACAACCCTTTTGGTGGTTGTTCTGGCTCTTGTTTTGGAAAAGCAGTAGTAAGCCGCTCAAAGAAATTAAACATACGCTAAGCCTTTTAATTATTATGTTGTTTCAAATGATTTATAAATAGTGTTGAAGAGAAGTGAGTGAGTATCTCTACATGCTGTTAACATAACTCAAAAGCCAGATTTATGTAATTTATTTTCTACATTAATCAATAAGTTTTCCTAAATAATTGGCGTGATGAGACGCAGTAGAGGTATCATAAAAAGGATTTTATTAATTGCGAGCATTGTTATGAAAAAAATACCAACCAATATCATCACTGGTTTTCTCGGTGTAGGGAAGACAACGACTATTTTACAGCTACTAAAAAATAAGCCAGAAGGTGAGTCTTGGGCTGTTTTAGTGAATGAATTTGGTGAAGTCGGTATCGATGGCGCATTTTTAACAGAAAGCGGAGCAATGGTAAAAGAAGTTCCAGGTGGTTGTATGTGTTGTACTGCTGGCTTGCCTATGTCTGTTGGTATTAATGCATTATTACGTCAGAAACCAGACCGCTTGATTATTGAACCAACAGGATTAGGTCATCCCAAGAAAATCATTGCGATTATTCAATCTGAGCATTATGAAAAATACATTGATTTAAAATCAACCATTGGTCTTGTTGATCCCCGTAATTTATCCAACGAAAAGTACACAAGTAATCAGAATTTTAATGACCAGTTAAGTATCTCTGATGTTGTGGTTGCGACTAAGATGGATATTGCGTCAGATTATGATGAATGTTTATTCTCTTCATGGGCAAAATCTCTACCACATAAACCTAAATTTACCACTATTAATCATGGTGAGTTGCCTTTACATTGGCTAGATGAGAATCGTACAGTTGAAATAACCATTGAAGAGCATCACCACCATCATGCAGAACAAGAAATTGTTGAAATGGTATTAGAGCCGGGACAAAAGTTCTGTCGTAAAGAAAACAAAGGGCAGGGTTATGTTAGCTGTGGGTGGTTCTTTGGGGCAGAGTCGGTATTTGATTTTGATGAGTTATTTTCAATGTTATCAGCACTTACTGCTGAGCGAGTTAAAGCGGTGATGAACACAAATAAAGGCTTTTATGCATTTAATGTGGCTAATGGGATTGTTTCAGTTAATTTACTCAGTATTGATGGCATGGAATCAAAATTAGAAGTGATAGATACTCAGTTATTACCTTGGGATCAGTTAGAATGTGTATTATTAAGTTTACTTATTGAAGAATAATAAACTCAGTAAGTAAGAATGAAAAAGAGAGGCTAACTTAAGGTTGGCCTCTCTTTTTGTTTGTGTGTTAAAAAAGAATTAACGTTTGTTTTTTAAGTAACGCTTACGACGTTCTTCTTTTTTCTTAATTTGTTGCTCAACTTTAAGCGCGGCTGCAATTTCAACAGCTTCAAGTTCTGCTGGGATCATTTCTGGAAGTTCCAGAGTTAATTGACCTAATGTGCCAGAGCGAAGTTCATGAAGAAGAATTTCAGATGCTTTATAGATATTGATTCGTCCACCAGCTTGTAAACAACCACGGCTACGACCAATCGCTTCCATTAATTCTAAATCGTTATTTGGTAATTCATCCAAGTTATAACGTTCTTTTAAACGTTCTGGGTACTGTTTTGCTAAATACTCAACAGTATAGAAAGCCACTTCATCGTAATCCATCGCGGTATCTTTTACAGCCCCAGTCGCTGCAAGGCGGAAACCACTGTGTGGGTTCTCAACTTTAGGCCATAAAATTCCAGGAGTATCAGAAAGAACAACCCCATTTTGCAAATTAATACGTTGTTGACGACGAGTTACCGCAGGTTGGTTACCAGTTACCGCAATCATACGCCCTGCTAACGTATTAATGATGGTTGATTTACCCACATTTGGAATGCCCATAATCATGGTGCGAACGTTTTTTCCCATCGCTTCACGGTGAGGAACCAGTTTACGACATCTTTCCATAATTTTATGGATTTCATCCGGATTACTGGTTGTCACGGCCATTGCTGTGACGCCTTGTTCTTTTTCCAGATGTTCAATCCAAAGTTTAGTCACTTCAGGATCGGCTAAATCACGCTTGTTCAAAACTTTAATACAAGGCTTGTCTTGACGTAGAGAGGCAATCATCGGATTCTCACTACTGAAAGGGATACGAGCATCAAGTACTTCGATGATCACATCCATTTTAGGGATCACTTCAGCGATCTCTTTTTGAGCTTTATGCATGTGACCAGGGAACCATTGGATGGACATAGCGTGAATCCTTTAAAAATCAAAAACGCTATTTTAACGGCAAAGTCAAAAGAGTAAAGGGAAGTTACGCAGCTTGGTGATTTTGTTGATGTAATGGCAAAGGTTTACCTAATAAAAAGCCTTGAAAATAATCAATACCAAGTAATTTCATATCTTCATACTGTTTAGTGGTTTCAACACCTTCAATAACAATTAATGCTTTTTGATTTCTCGCTAAGGTGATGGCCGACTGAATAGGCTCAGTATTGCCATTTTCATATTTCAATAGTAAGGAACGGTCAATTTTTAAGATATTTGGTTTTAATAAAGAAACACGATCTTCAGAAGAAGCTTCTGAGCCGAAGTCATCTATGGCTATATTAAAACCGTGTGATTTAATGTCCTCTATGGCACCTAATAATTTAGCTTTATCTTGATAATGAAACTCAAGAAGCTCTAGAGTTACACATTGAGGAAATAAACCAAGCTCTTTAATGCGAGATTCCAGTAATGATGTATTTAGGTTTGGTATTTTATTTGTATGAAAGTGAACCGCAGATTCAGGTAAAATATTTAGGAATAGTTGAATATTTCTTTGTGAGAAAAGAGAGAAATTTCGGATATGGATAACACGGCTTAGTCGCTCAATATTCAGAATTTGTTCAATGGTTCTTGTGGTGTCTTTAAAGAATAAATCCGGTCGAATAGGTAACATATTATGGTCAAAAATTCGTAGTAATGCTTCATAGCCAATAATGGCTTGTTGAATATTAAAGATAGGTTGAAAAACACTCTGTAATAAATAACCATCATATTTTGAATAATACGAGCCATCCTCACCTAAAAATAAATAGGCTTGAAATTGCTCTTGAGTGACTAGTAGCATGCTTTACTCCATTAAATAGCATGTTCTATTGATAACCGAATCAGTAGTTTTTATCAAATTAAGGAAAATCGTTATACGACGTGAATCACGTTTGAGTTGTACTTATCCATACAGAAAAGATAAGTACAACCTTAAATGGTTAAAGGTTACGCTGTCACGGTTATTTCGTAAGAACCGAACTTACGAATATTGATAACACCCGTATCAAACAGAAGGTATTGACCTTTAATGCCATTTAATACGCCAGTTACTTCCGGATTTTTATCAAAGTTATGGCTGACTATTTTGACGGGAAATTCGTTTACAGGAAAAGCAATATCTAGAATATTCTCATCCAGTAGCTCAACAGAATCATCACCGTACTCAGCTTGAATTTTAGTTATCGTATCTGCGACTTGAGGTAATAATTCTAATGCCGCTTCTTTTAAAGCAAGTGGCTCATTATTACCCTTTAGAAGGGTGCGCCAATTGGTTTTATCTGCAATTAGCTTAGCTAATTCAATTTCAACTAAACCTGAAATTAGGCGATTTTTCACTTTAGCAATAGGTAAACCTTGTGTTGCCCCTTGGTCAATCCAGCGAGTAGGGATTTGGGTGTAACGCGTAATACCTACTTTTATACTTGATGTATTTGATAGATAAACATAATGGTCTACAAAACAGTTTTCTTCACCCCATTGAGGTTCTCGGCAAGTTCCTTCAGCAAAGTGACAGGTTTCTGGCTTCATAATACACATGTCGCAACTTGCTAATTTTTTCATACAAACAAAGCAGTGACCTTGTGAGTAACTTTTCTTTGTTTTTTTACCGCAAGAACAACAAAAGATGTTACCGGTATGGGTTAATGTGAGTGTTTTTCCAATTAAGGCGTTAAGTTCAACTTCTTCGTTACCAACAGGTAAGCGATATTGCACAGCACCGTCGAGTAATGAGGCGCGCATTTTTGCTAATGTTCCAGTAATTTGAATGCTCATAAACTTTTCTACTTTCTTGTTATTAGGTTAGGATCTTTATAATTAAGTTAATGTTTTTATGTGTTAAGGCTTTTATCTGTTTCGATATATTGTAGCAAAGCAAGAGGAGAGTATAACAGTTCAAATGAAGATTTATGTGCAAGGATAAACGACACTTATGCTATACTCCGCCGCATTAGACCAGAATGACTGGTTATCCATCAATAATACTCGAAATTGGAGTGCAGCTTTTGCAATTTAAAGATTTAGGTTTAGATAATCGCCTATTAAAAAATCTCGCTCATCAGAACATCAAAAAACCAACAGAAATTCAGCGTAAAGCTGTACCTGTTGCGATGGCAGGAAAAGACATTCTTGCGTCATCAAAAACAGGTTCAGGTAAAACGTTAGCGTTTGTCTTGCCAATGCTTCATAAATCACTGAAATCAAAATCGTTCTCTAAGAATGATCCTCGTGCAGTGATCTTGGCACCAACGCGTGAGTTAGCGAAACAAGTGTATACACATCTACGTAGTATGTTAGGTGGGTTAAGTTATGATGCTACCTTAATTACGGGTGGTGAAAACTTTAATGACCAAGTGAATGCACTGCGTAAATTCCCTAAATTTATCGTAGCAACTCCGGGCCGTTTAGCTGACCACTTAGAACATCAATCTTTGTTCTTGAATGGTCTAGAAACACTTATCCTTGATGAAGCAGACCGTATGCTTGATTTAGGTTTTGCTGAGCACTTGCAAAAAATTCATAAAGCAGCAAACCATCGTCGTCGTCAAACGTTAATGTTCTCCGCAACATTAGATCACGATGCTGTTACTCAGTTTGCTGGTAATATGCTTGATAATCCTAAGTTTGTTTCTGTTGGTTTATCAACAGATGAACATACAGATATTACGCAAAGCTTTTACTTGTGTGATCACCTAGATCATAAACAAGCTCTATTAGATAAAATCATCGAGACGGAAAAATACTTCCAAATCATGATTTTTACAGCGACTCGCGCTGATACTGACCGCCTAACTAATCTGCTTAATGAGCGTAAGCTTAAAGCTGTCGCGTTAAGTGGTGATATGAACCAAACAGCTCGTAACAATATTATGAGCCAGTTTGAGCGTCGCGCACATAAGATCCTAGTAACAACAGATGTTGCTTCTCGTGGTTTGGATTTAACGAGTGTAACTCACGTTATTAACTTCGATATGCCAAAACACATGGAAGAATACGTTCACCGTGTTGGTCGTACTGGTCGTGCTGGCAAAAAAGGGACTGCAATCTCTTTAGTTGGTCCAAAAGACTGGGAAAGCTTTAAACGTATAGAAAACTTCCTACAGAAAGAATTAACGTTCTCTGTATTTGAAGATCTAAAAGGTAAATTCAAAGGTCTTGTACCTAAGAAGAAGCGTACGTTTGTTAAGAAAGGCGACGCGAAGAAAACAACAGCAAAACGTGGTTCTCATAAACCAAAAGCGGCTAAGAAACGTGATAATTCATTCCATACTAACGTGGCTGTGGGTGATCAAGTATTTATGCCGAAGAAGAAACCAAAGAAACTGGTTGTTGATGATGAGTAAGACGGACTGTTAAGTCTCTTTGTTTAAGATAATAAAAATGCCAAGTGAGATATCTCACTTGGCATTTTTTATATTAAATCATATAGTGAATAGCAAAGTTATAGGTATTCACATAGATAAGCGGTTTCAATACTCACTTTTACATCAAAAGATGAATTGCCTTCAACTGAAAAACTCTCACCAGAAGAAAATACAACCCAATCAACGTCTGTTGTGCGTTTGATTTCTAACGCACCAGTAACAACTGTCATTTTTTCTGCCGCATTTGTTCCAAATGTATAGTTACCCGGTAACATAACACCAACAGAAATAGCATTGCTATTTTGCTCAAATCCAATTGATTTTACTTTATCTTCAAAATAGCTATTTACGCTCAGCATGACGCATCCTTGTAATTAAATTCCATTTAACAATAGGTTATTCATTGTTTTTTTTCAACTGTTACTTTACATAGCCTAATGATTGGATCTGTTGTGTGGCAGAATCGGAGTTTATATATGACATAAACTCATCAGATTGTTTTGATAAAGAATCACTTTTAAAAACGAATAGAAAAGGGCGAGAAAGTGGATATTTATTATCAATAATAGCTTGAGGGGTTGGTAATACATCATTAACTTTTACAACGTGTAATTGAGCGAGATCACCAATAGAACCTGCAGAAACATAACCAATAGCATGAGGATTACGAGCAACAATACTCTTTACCATGCTTGTACCGTTCACTACAATTGCATTTTTACTGATATCAGAAACAGTGAAAGAGTTTATTTCTTTAGTTAAGCCCAGATTACGCTCAAATGAGAATCGTGAACCTGAGGCTAATTCTCGTGTTACTACTGCAATTTTTTTATCTTCACCACCGATCTCTTTCCAATTTGAAATATCGCCATGATAAATTTTCCAAATATCCTCAGCAGAGAGTGTTTTTATTGGATTATCAGGATGCACAACAACGGCAACTGCATCATAGGCGATGAGTTTTGAAGACAAGGTTTCTTTCTCTGTATCTGACAATTGTCTTGAGCTAATGGCTAAATCAACGGCACCATTATTTAGCATGGTGATACCGGCGCTAGAGCCAATACTTTGAAGATCAATATCATGATCAGAGCTATGATTATATTGTTCAATAAAAGGTTCTAATAAATTAGATACCGACGTTGAACCTGCTATTGTTGTGTTTGTGTTTGCAGCAAATGTGGTAGAGCTAAGAAGAAAGCTTGCCATAAGAGTGATGTAGGATAACGCTTTAAACATGACCGGATCTCATTAAAGAAAAAAAGCATAATAAAACGAGAGTGTTACACCACTATGACAAATTTTTATTTAAGACTGTATTTGTTCTCTAAATTCTTTTGGTGTCATTCCATTTACCGCTTTGAATGTAGTACTAAAATGAGCTGCGGTTTTGAATCCTGTTTCATATGCGATTTCAGTAATAGTTTTTCTTGTTATTCTGAGTTGTGTTGCTGCATGATTTATACGTTTAACTTTAACTAGGTTTGCAAATGATAACTTATCAGATTGCAGCTTTCGTTTTAGGGTTGAAGATGACATACCTAACTTAGGTGCGACGGTATCAATCGTTAAATCTGAAGCGATGTTTTGTTCAACATACCTAATTAGCTGTTGAGAGATCGTCAAAACTGAAATTCGATGTATAAAATCTAATAATTCAGGATGTTGATGAACCATTTCACTTAAAATTGCTAAGGTCATGAACTCAACAGTATCTGGAGATGGATTCCCCCCCAGCTGTTCTTTTAGAAGAGAAAGAAGAGAAACAAGATTTGTATCAGATTGATTAAAGACGAATGACTCACGTGTTGAGCTAACATGATCTTCTGCATTACTGTAACTAATAAAACGCTGAAAAATAGAACTATCGATAACAAGAGATTCAGCTGTAAAGTTGCCAGTAGAAGATGAGATCTCAATCTTGGATATATCACCAGAACTATAAAGTAAAAAATCACCGCTAGTAAGTATGATGGATTCACCAGCTTTATCTTGATAAGTGAATTCACCAGATTTGACCAGAAAAATACCGTTACGAACAACAGGGTAACGATCAGACTTTCTTCTCATATGAGAATTGAATTCATGTAATTGAACTGGAATCATCTTGAATTTCCTCTTAAATACTCGGAATTTAGTGTAAACTTACTTATTGAAAAATCAAGAGCATAAGCTCACAGTCTCAATATTTGAGTTCATATTAAGACTTATATCAATTAAATGAACGGTGCTTTATGGGTAGTCCACGGTTACGTACACAATTTGAAAAACTGTATGCGCATTATCATCGAACTTCTGCTGGAGTTCAGATTGATGATATTGCCGATTTGTTATGCTGTACTCGTAGAAACACTCGCATGGTTCTCAAGAAAATGTCTGATGAACAGTGGATAGTGTGGCGACCAGCAGTAGGTCGAGGAAAAAGCTCGATCTTGGAATTTATTTCAACACCTGATTATGTTTATTTATCTTTGGCAAAACAAAGTATTGAAGATGGTAAGTTGGATGTTGCCTTAGAGATCTTAGATGGTAACCAAGATGCATTATTAGATCTTATTCATAATGTACTTGGTGTCTCTCATGAAAAAGGAAAGCAAGTTGTAAAGCTCCCTTATTATCGTCAACTTCATATTCTTAAACCATCATTAGCGATACGTCGTTCAGAACAGCATTTAGTACAACAAATTTTTAATGGATTGACTCAATGGAATAAGAAAGGTGATATTGAAGGTGATATTGCTCATCACTGGGAAATGTTAACGCCTCAACACTGGCGATTTTATATTCGACCAAGTGTTAGTTTTCATGATGGAAAATTACTTTCTTTTGATGATATCAAAGCCACTTTTGCGTCATTAAAATCTAACTTTGTATTCAATCATATTGAAGAGATAATAACGCCTAATCTTAATGTTATTGATTTTATCTTAGCGAGAGATGATCACTACTTTGATTCTAAATTGGCGCAATTTAACGCTAAAATTATTCCTGTTTCAGCTCATGCAGCCCAAGATTATAATCGATTACCGATAGGCACAGGCCCATATAAAGTCAGTGAGAACACAGATAAAAAACTGATCCTTGTCGCTAATGAAAACTATTTTGGATACCGGCCATTAATCGATTCTGTTGAAGTCTGGATTTTGCCTGAAGTCGCACCCATCCAATTAAAATTAGGCTTAGAAGTTTATGAAGGTTCAGAGTTATCACCAACGTCATACGGTGAAAAAGTTGATGTTGATAGAGGCTGTAGTTATATTCTATTTAATAGGAAATCGGGTATAACGAAGAATCAGAATTGGCAGGCTTACTTAACGCAAACTATTACGCCTCTGTTGTTACTGAGCGAACTGCAAAACTCCAGCATGAATGGGATTGGGCTTTTTAATGCTTATGGATTATTACCTGGTTTACAGCATTGTTTAAATCGTCCTCAGAAATCCTTTATAGCACCAGAGAAAGGAAGTGTTGTTCACTTAGGCTATGAAAATGAACATCCTTTGTATCCTTTACTTGGGAAGATCATTAAACAACGATTAGCTCAAGACGGCATAACTTTAAAGATTCATCCGTTTGATACACTCGATCTTCTTGATGAAGAAAAAACCGCTAACATTGATATTTGGTTACGGGGGATGAGCTTAGGAACACAATGTCCAGAAGCGTTATTATCGTGGTTATTTGCATTTAATGAAATAGAACGGGTCATGCCAGAAGAAGAATTCGAGCATATTTCGTTTTTAATTGAAGAGTGGCAATCCTCATCTCAGAGACATTTTCCTGTCAATGAGATATGTCGCTATTTAGTTGACTGTGGACAAATTACGCCATTGTTCCATGGTTGGATGGGAATTAGTGAAGATGCAAATAATAGTATACAAAATGCATCATGTAACGGACTTGGTTGGTTTGATTTTAATACCGTATGGATAAAACCTAGCTTTTAATCATTAACATTGGCGCTTAATAAATAATTGGCCAATGATATGAACTTTTAATACATCATTGGCTAATTTATCTTTGTTTATGCTTTTTTCTGATAAAATTCACGAATAGTTTGAGCCAGCTTTGCTTTTGTTTCTGATGTTATTGAGCAAATACTTTGTTGTGGTAATGCCTTTGATAACTCTAGCACAAGCGCATTTATTGGCTCAGGAGATCCTGCTTGCCAAGTATCCAATAAATCATGATTGATATGAGAAGGCAGAGAACCTAATGTACCGACATCGTTTTGGTTATGTACTAATAACCCTGCGGTAGTTCCTTTATCTAAGGTTAAAACTTGATAAAAATAGAGGGTGTGATAATCCAGCTGCTGTTGTTTTTGAGCCTCAGTTGGAGAGGTTGCAGATACCAAGTGGGAGCATAAGATATGGGTATAGGTATTAATAACCTTTGTTACAAATTGATGAGCAAATTCAAGACCATCTTCTTCTATAGGATTAAATTCCTCTAAGTAAAAATGACTGACTCCTCTGCGCTTATTTAATGCTGGTATATCAAAGTATTGATTGCCTAGCTTTGTTCCTTGAGAGTAATATCTTTTCGACGCTACTTTTAGTGTTTGGTCAAAATATTCTTTATCGTCTTTATCAAAATGGGATGGATTGAGATCTGCCATTATTCTCCAATAACTAGAACCATCCTTGAGCACAGTCCAACTAAAATGCATATGTATAGAAGGAGCAAGTGGGTGTGATGGATGAATTATCGTAGAAAGGGCAGTTGCGCTGTCATAATGCTTGTCTGTTTGGTTTTCATAATGAATTTGTGACACATTAATGGATGCTCGATTGAATAATCCACCGTCAAGCGCCTCAAAACGTTTGCCACCACCATTAATTCCATTATCTCTTAACCATTCAACAGGGGTAAATTCAGTATTAATTGAAATCAGATTACTTGCTTTGATTAGTTCTGTTTTAAAATAGGATTGAACCTCAGTCAGAAGATGTAATATTTTTTGAGCTTGAGGGTGTTGAGCATAAATTCGCATGGAAGATCCTATAAAAACAATAAACCAAAAAAGGTTGAGGAATTGAGTGTAAGATAAAGTCCTTATCGATAGCAACCTGAGAGCTTGAAATTATAGATGGCAAAACCAAATAAAAAAGGTCCAACAAAAACGGTGCAGATTTATTGTTCAAAATGCAGAGCTTTGCTTTATAAATATAGGAAGGGAGGTAAGGGGGCTTTGGTTAAGTGTTTTATCGAACGTATTGTTGAAGATCATACTAAAGCGGTGTGTATATGCCCAGAATGTGATGTTGTATTTGGCAGAGAAATGTTAATAAGAGGGACGCCAGCTTATAAGATAATTGG
This sequence comes from Aliivibrio sifiae, assembly GCF_002954715.1. Classification (GTDB taxonomy): domain Bacteria; phylum Pseudomonadota; class Gammaproteobacteria; order Enterobacterales; family Vibrionaceae; genus Aliivibrio; species Aliivibrio sifiae. The sequence continues at coordinate 795,140 of NZ_MSCP01000002.1, forward strand.
TGGAAAAGTAACAATGAAGTGACATAAACTATTCGTATTCCAACTGATTTATAATATACTGATTAAATTGATCTTTATTTTTACTGTATTTCATAGGACTCTCTGTTGATAGATAAGCGCTTGCTATTTTCTTTGCTATTGATGACAAGCTTCTCTTCACATGCTGTGAGTTTAGCTACAAAAATCGATAGCTTTAAAAAAGCGTTTAAAAAAGAACAAGCTGTCGAAATATATGACATTCGCCTGATACAAAAAGAATATCCCACAGTATTATTGTCTCCAGATACACTTTTGCCACAAACGGCCTCATACCCTTATAGTCAACTGCAACAATTATATCGAAATGCTCAGACTTGCACTGGGCCATGGCCGGTTAGTCCACTTGTAGGGGAGCCGTTAGTCCTTATTCGTGCATTATGTAAAGGAATTAAATTACCAACAAGTTGGTTTGCTCGATCTGGAATGATCCATCCTGGTGGTGGTTCATATGCTTATCGTTATGTTCAGATCCATCCTAACCGTTTGGGTCAATTAGAACCCTATATGCATATTAAAGAGCGGACGTTAGGGGCTGAAGGGACACTATTACATCATTTACAAGAGATGGATGATACGGCTATCAGAGCTATTATTAGCGGTTCAGATACTATCATCGCTGATAAATTGCTGTGGATAAGGAAAGGCAGTCGATACTACTTGTATCCAATGAACTTAAAGCAAAAGAACTTAGATAAGTTTGAACTGGATATGGTTGAGTTTAAAGAAGGTGACAACTGTTACGTTCGAAATGGCAATGTGTGTTGGCAAGAAGAAAGTAACTCTAAAACGCTTTCTTACATTGTCTTGTTTTTAGTGTTTGTAAATTTATGTTTAGCGGTTGGTTGGGGTATATCTCAATGGAACGGTAAGCGAAGAGAAATGAAAAGTCGAATGTTAGTACTTCAAATACTAACACATGAACTAAGAACGCCAATTGCGAGTTTAGGCTTAACGGTTGAAGGTTTTAGAAGACAATTTGAATCATTACCTGAATCGTTGTATGACGAGTTTAGACGATTATGTGAAGATTCTAGACGGTTACGCCAATTAGCAGAAGCAAGTAAAGATTACTTACAATCAGACGATAAAGGATTTGCAACAGAATGGATCCCTTCGGTTGAAGAATGGCTAAGTTACCGATGTATGGAGTATAGCCAACCAGTACAATTTAAAATAAATAAAGACTCAGCCATAAAAGTAAATATTTATTGGCTGGGCAACTGTATAGATAACTTAATTAGTAACGCACATAAATACGGTATTCAGCCTGTAATTCTAAGTGTTACTGTAGAGAATAAAAACTTAAAAATTGAAGTCATTGATGGCGGACAACTAACAAAAGCAAATTGGAAAGAATTAAAAACACCTTTTGTTAGCAAAGCAGGGTTAGGTTTAGGTCTAACGATTGTCGAATCAATGATCAAAAGAATGGGCGGCACCATGACTCTTCAAGGGCCACCAACGACTTTTATACTGGAGATTCCTTGTGAAACAGACAATCCTACTTGTTGAAGACGATAAAAATTTAGCTGATGGCTTAATCGTTAGTTTGGAAGAAGCGGGATACCACTGCCTTCATTCAGAAAATGCAGCAAATGTATCAGGCTTATGGGGTGATGCCGATATTGTTATTCTCGATCGTCAATTACCAGAAGGAGACTCATTAACTTGGTTACCTCAATGGAAGCAAATTAAAGATGTTCCTGTGATTCTATTAACCGCATTAGTATCTGTTAGAGATAAAGTGACAGGTCTAGATTCTGGTGCAAACGACTACTTAACTAAACCTTTTGCTGAAGCTGAATTGTTAGCACGTCTACGAGCGCACTTACGCTCTCCAGAATCTGATGATGCTAAAACAAAATTGGTTGTAGGTAACTTATCAATAGACACGTCGACAAGAGATGTTATCAATTCGGGTGACAACGTCACGTTAACAAGAACAGAGTTTGATTTACTGCTCTTTTTAGCTACAAATTTAGGCAAAGTGTTTACGCGAGATGAATTACTAGACCAAGTATGGGGCTATAACCATTTCCCAACAACGCGAACGGTTGATACTCACATCCTTCAATTACGTCAGAAGATTGTAGGAATAGAGATAGAGACGCTTCGTGGTGTTGGCTACAAAATGAAAGCATAGTAATGGTATTGCGTCAGCTTCCACAAAAAATAGCCATTTTTATTATAGGCTTTTTTTGTTTATCTCATGGAGCCGCAGCAAATTCGGCAGATTGGTTTAATGAACAGTCTGCACTTTTTACTGCCCATAAACAATTTCTTGAAGGAAAGACGCTAAAAGGCTTTTCGACTGCGATTGAAGTGCTACAAAGCTCAACAGATGACAATATTATTCAAAATATTGATAAACTCATGGGCGTCGCTATTTCAAATAATTGTGGTCGTGATCTCTCAACAATAGTGATCCCTAAATGGTTAACATCGTTGAGTGTTCAAAGAGTTATAATACAAAGTCCAGGCCGATTGCATCACCGAATGATGGTTCAGTTTGATAGTGAAAAAAGCATTTCATCTATTTCTTTTATTAAATGGCCAGATGAAGAATTGCTAATTAATCCATCAATAAAAAAGGTACCGACGCAAGACGAAGCTGTGACGCAATATATCTATGCGAGTGAATCACTTAATAATCGAGTAAAGAATGGCTTATATAAGTTAATTATTACCGCTGATGATAAAGAAAAAACGCAATGGGAAACATGGATAGTACTAAGCACCCCTAAAACAGAAATGGCAGTATCTTGGTTAGGTAAAGAAAAATGGAAAACAACACAGACAGGGTTATTAAAGTCGAATTGTCCATTACCTGAAATGTCAGTCGCTATTTATGACCATCAAGACAATGAATACATAAAGTTGTGGGAAGAGTCGTATGAAGAGAAGTTTCCTAAAAGCTTACCTTCAACGAATGTATTACCAGGAAGCTATATTTTAAGTGTTTCATTTAACCATAAACGCTTTCAAGGTCCCATTTCGATTCAAGAAATACAAGCAATAACTAAAGTCATCAATTTTGATGCACCAGAAAATGTAGAGAGCAACTAATGTTAGATTTACCAACGTTAACTCATGAAGAGCAACAACAAGCGGTAGAAAAAATCCAAGAACTAATGCGTCAAGGTGTTAGTAGTGGTGAAGCCATTAAAATGATTTCTGAGCAGATACGAGCAGAAATAGCAGAGAAAGCGAAGAAATAAAATGAAACCGAGGCATAATGTCTCGGTTTTTTATATCCATTCATGATTTGTTTGTATTCTTCTTATCTATTTTTAATATGGATATAAATAGTTAATTTCCCCTAAAGTTACAATGGATAGAGTCGATAAAGAATTAACTATCTTTATTAGGCTTATAAAAATGAAACAGTGGATAAAAATTGGCTTACTTTCGTGCGCAACAGTAGCTTCTTCATCAACATTAGCAACTAACTTTAGTGTTGATGGTCGTATTGATGCGATGGGTGGGGCTGGTACAGCGTCTGCTGATTATCTTACTGGTGTTTTTTATAACCCAGCATTAATTGCTATTTACAGTCGTAAAGATGATGCTGGTCTTCTGCTACCAAGTTTTGGTCTTCAAGTCGTTGATAAAGACGATATGATTGACGATCTTGATAAATTAATAAACGCTTACGATAAGATGGATGTTCCAGGGGCAACTAAAGCCCTTTCTGATTTATCAGGAGATACGGCACAAATACAAATGGGGACAGCAATTGCAGTAGCTATCCCAAATCGCTATTTATCTATGAACTTTTATGCAAAGGCCTCGTTAGAGTCAGTTGCTATAGCTGATGTAGAGAGCCAATCTTATGGTACTTTACCTGACCCAGCACTGGCTAATGTGCTTGATATATCATATGCAACAGTGGATGCCGCAGCTATTGGCATAACAGAAATTGGGGTTGCTTTTGCTGGGTATACTAATTTTTTAGGGCAAAACTTAACTATTGGTATCACTCCTAAAATTCAACAGAGTTACACGTTTAATTACAGCGCATCTGCCGTCGATTTTAAATTTAAAGATATTAAAGACAATTATGAAACTGGCGAAACTAACCTTAACTTTGATGTTGGTACAGTATGGTTTAATGGTCCGTGGCGATTTGCACTTGCTGGTAAAAATTTAATATCACAAGAAATTAAAACAAAAGAATCATCAATAACTTTCGGTTTATCTGACGCTGAAATAGGTAAACTTATTGGTAACTCTGGTTATACTGGTGGACCAGGAAAGCAAACTCGTATGACCCAATATACGTATAATATGGAACCAATCTATACTGCTGGTATTGCTTTCATGACGAATTACTTCATTTTGACTGCTGATGTTGATCTTAATGAACAAGAGCGTTTTATTGAATTAAACGATAATATGCAGATGCTAAGAATTGGTGCTGAATTTGATTTGCTTTATCAAATGCAATTACGTGGTGGGTATAAAACGGATTTAGCGGGTACATATGATGATGCATTTACTGCTGGTATTGGTTTCTCACCATTAAATATGTTTCATTTAGATCTAGCAGCAATCTATTCGGTCGATTCAACTTATGGTGTATCAGTCAATATGGCTTACGAATACTAAATCTGTAATAATGGGGTACCTTACTTCAATAAGAATTCATTATGACTAAAAAAGCAAAAATTGGCATCGTAACAGTTAGTGATCGTGCTAGTGTTGGTATCTACGAAGATATTTCAGGCCCAGCAATCATTGCAACACTGAATGATTATCTAACGTCAGAATGGGAACCAGAGTACGTAGTTATCCCAGATGAACAAGATGTGATTGAAAAAACACTGATTGAATTAACGGATGATAAGGGGTGTTGCCTAGTCGTAACAACAGGCGGAACTGGACCTGCTAAACGTGATGTGACACCAGAAGCAACAGAAGCTGTGTGTGACCGCATGATGCCTGGCTTTGGTGAGTTAATGCGTGCAGAGTCATTAAAGTTTGTTCCTACTGCAATTTTATCGCGCCAGACGGCAGGTTTACGTAAAGATTCGTTAATCGTCAATTTACCAGGTAAACCAAAGTCTATTCGTGAATGTTTAGATGCTGTTTTCCCTGCTATCCCATATTGTATTGATTTGATGGAAGGTCCATTTCTTGAATGTAACGAAGAAGTGATTAAACCTTTTAGACCAAAAGCAAAGTAACGATCGTATTTAAAAAATGTAAAGCCAACATACCTGTGTTGGCTTTTTTTGTTAGCAACCTTTTTCTTTTCGTAATTTCTTTAATGCCTTTTTCTCTTTAAGTCTCTCTTTATATTCTTTTCCTTCACTAAAGCTCAGTAATTTATTCACGTGAATAAGGGTTCTATTGAGAGTCTCGCAGCGCTTTGGTTGGTGCTCTTGATAATATTTTTCAACACTTTTAGCAAGACTAAACGAAGAAAAGAGTAATAGGAGTAAAACACTAATAGTTTGTTTCATAGTTACGCTCAAAATGAGTTAATTAATGATAAAGGATATCGTATTCGAAAGATAAACATCTCTTCATTATCATCGTTTTAAGTTCGATATAAAACATTCAAGAAATTAATGGTAATTGATAAAAAGATAACTGTTACAGTGATCACTTTGTCGATTAATTATTTCAAATCAAATGAACCGTATGGAGTGTTTTTAGTTATACTGTTGTTCAGTAGCCTAGTTGATAATATCAAATAGCGCATCTTTAGATTTGATGGGAATTTCCTCTAAATTACGATTCCATTAGACATTACTCCTAAAGCATAAATGTTGATGTTAGAAGGGAATATTAATGAAATGGATAGAAAAGGTATCGCTACGGAGGCGATTATCCCTGCCAATTATTGTATTTACCGCCAGTCTATTCATTATACTGCAAGGGTATAATTACGTATCGACTTATGAAACTCAAAAAAAGAATCTGATAAATAGAGTTAAAGTATTATCTAACGGTGTCAGTATTAATTTGCAATCCTCTTTACAGAGTAATGACAAAGTACTAGCAACGGAAATTCTACATGCTTTCAGTGTTGATGATGAAATTTTACAAGCGGTGTTAATTAAAAATGATGGGGCTTTATTCGCAGAGTTTCGTAAAAATGAACGAACTATTCAGGAGCCAGAGCCACTAGTACAAGAAAAAATAACAAAGAAGGGTTATGTTATTGGGCAGGATGCCATTTATGTACTCATGCCAGTGGCATTAAAAAATGAAAAAGTAGCTCAGATACGATTGATTGTTTCAAAATCAGAACTGGATACGACAAGTAGGCAGGCTTTGCAGGTTACGCTTATCTTGTGTTGTCTTATTGTTGTATTTTGTTATCTCTTTATATCAAAAATAAGACATTGGATAACGACGCCTGTAACTAACCTTAATAATGCAATGAGAGGGATTATTGAGCGTGGTGAATTTAATCAACGTCCAGAAGTTACAACTCAAGATGAACTAGGTGATCTTACATTATCATTTAACAGAATGGCAGGTAGATTAGAAGATCGTCAAAAACAATTACGCTTTGTTCTTAATAAAGTTGAACAAGAACGAGATTTTGGAAAACAAATTATTGCAGCAGTTCAACATGGACTTTTTGTTGTTGATAAAGAAGGGAAAGTTCTTCTTTCTAATGACGCTTCTAAAAAATTATTTCCTAAAATAGCTAGCGAGACTAAAGTTGATGTCTATTTTCTGGATATTTTAAATCCGCTAGAGAGAAACACGTTATCCCATATTCTTCAAACAGTTAATGAGATAGATGACTTACTTGTAAAAACGTTTGATGGTTATACATTACAAATCACGGTAAGAGTCTTGTTAAATAAAGGGCAACTATTATTCTCAGTGGTAGATGTAACGGAATCCGTTAAAAGTCGATCTCAGCAAAAGCTAGCCGCTAATGTATTTAAAAATAGCCAAGATGGTGTTTTAATTTTTGATTCATCAGGTAGCCTAACGTTAATTAACCCTGCATTTACGGATATTTTTGGTTATGAACCAGAAGAACTGATGAACTTATCGATGCAAGAGCTATTTGATGGGCATCACTTTTCGATATCTAAGGAATTAATTACTGAATCGATTTATCGTTTTGGACAGTGGCATGGCGAAGTATTAGAAAGGGATAAGCAAGGCGAAGAGTTCCCCTTGTATATCAAAGCAAGTAAAGTTATTGATGGCGATCAACATGGTGAAGAGAGCTACATTTTTATTTTTACCAGTTTATTTGATACTAAAGAGAAAGAGCGATTAGATTATTTAGCGCATCATGACACATTAACGGGTTTACCTAATCGTTCTAAATTTTATCAAACAGCAAATAAAGTCATTACGATGAATCAAGGCTCAGTAGGGAATATTGGTTTATGTTATTTAGACTTAGACGGATTCAAAGCGGTTAATGATACTCACGGACATGATGCTGGAGATGAAGTGTTAAAAGTGGTGGCAAAACGACTTGAACACTCGATAAGAGAGAAAGATCTTGCGTGCCGATTAGCTGGAGATGAGTTCGTTCTTTTTATAAATTCAGTCATTAATAAAGACCAACTTGCTGAATTATCAAATCGTGTTATTGAATCAATTCAACAACCTATTTACTATCAAGATAATATATTGTCTGTTGGTGCGAGTATTGGCATTACTATTGCGAAATACAGTGATAAAAAAGAGGTCGATTGTTTATTGAAAGAGGCAGATAGCGCTATGTATGAAGCAAAGCTTTCTGGTAAAAGGCAATACATCTTTCATAATAATGAAAGAATGTTTACAAAGTTGAATTAAAGCTATTTATATTCTTTTTATTGATGGTATATTAGTCAGGTTGATTACTTAATACTAAATAGGACAGGTTAATGGAAATTTTATTGTTAGTTGCATTCGTTATTGCTGGTGCGATTATGGTAAAAAAAGAAAAAGCAGAACAATCTAAATAATATAGATAACCCTTTTAAAAACATTTTATATCTATATAGAAACCAAGATAAATTAGACATTTATCTTGGTTTTTTTTCATTTATGCCAATTCATTTAACTGAAGGTACATTTCTACAATGCCGTCAGCCATTTGTACATCAATATTAAACCCAAAGTGCTTAGCTAAACCAATCATTCCTTGATTTGATGGCATTGTCATTCCCGTCATTACCTTAATACCTTGCTCGCGACAGTAACGAATAATTTTATCCATCAAAATCTTTCCTAGTCCTAGTCCTTTTAAATCAGATCTGACTAATACCGCAAACTCAGTATTGTTATTATTGGGATCGGATAATGCTCGTGCAACAGCAAGTATGACTTCTTCACCTTCAATTTGCTTTGTAGCGACAAAAGCCATTTCTCTATCGTAATCAATTTGGGTGAAATTGGCTAAAGCTTCATGGTTAAACTCTCCAACATCAGAAAAGAATCGTTTATATAAATCTTCATGCGAAACTTGAGAAATAAAATCAGCATGTTTGGGCTCGTCTTCAGGAAGAATAGGGCGTAGTAACACAGTGCTGTTATCTTTTAGGTGTGCAAATTCTTCGAGTTCATTAGGATAAGGGCGGATAGCCAAGCGCTTATGAATATCCCCAGTGAAGTGTTGTACTTTCATTGATGAGTCTATGATAGTGAGGTCCATACCAGAAATGAGCAATGGATGAATATCCAGTTCAACAATTTCAGGACAATCAAGTATCATCTGAGACAGACGTACAAGAAAGGCACTTAGATCAAACAGACTCATTTTAGTTGGGGAATTTCTATTTTGAATGATGTTTTCTTTAATCGCGTATTTTATTAAATTTTCAGCTAACGCCATGTTAAGTGGTGGTAAAGCTACCGCAGCATTGTTATTGAGATCCCACTCAGATCCGCCTTCCCCTAATAAGATCACAGGTCCAAAGACAGGATCTTGACACACTTTAATTCTCAGTTCTTGTGATCCTGCTCGCTGAGCCATTTTTTGTACGCTTAGTCCTGAGATCCTTGCCGCGGGGTAACTCAGAGAAACTCTGTCAATAATAGACTGTGCCGCTGAGATCACTTCTTCTTTGGTATTTAGATTAAGCATTACCCCTTGAACGTCTGATTTATGAGCAATATCAGGTGAGCGAAGCTTTACTGCTACAGGGTAACCAATACTTTCTGAAATATAGCCAGTTTCAACTGGCTCCTCTGTGATCCAAGTATCTAAGGTTTTAAATCCATAACATGAGTAGAGCGCTTGTGTTTCATGCGTATCTAATTCGACAAGATCATGAGATACACAATCGTCTAGCCACTCCCTTGCCATTTGTGCATCATGCTTATTAATATGACCAGAGGAGACGGGTGTTTCAATTAATAGTTTTTGATTTCGGTTGTATTCAACTAAATGGAGAAAAGCAGACACAGAGCTTTCAGGGGTTCTATAGGTTGGGATACCTGCTTGAGTAAAGCTTAATCGTGCTTCTTTTGAAGAGGTTTCCCCTGACCAATTAGTTAATATGGTGAATTTTGATTTTCGTTTATGATTTTTAATTAACTCAATTAACTTAGACGCGGTTCTACTTGCATTCGATATAGCTGAAGGACTGTGCATGATTAAAATCGCATCGCAATCGTCACTGTCTAAAAGCGCATTAACAGTATCGCAGTAACGTTGTTCATTTGCGTCACCACCAATATCGATAGGATTAGAATGCGACCAATTCTGTGGCAATTTTTGATTAAGTGTTTCAATTAATGGTTCTGTTAATTGTGCTAGCTTACCACCTTGTTGCATTAAACTATCGACCGCCATAATGGCAGGACCGCCGCCATTAGTAACAATGGCTAAGCGATGCCCTCGAAAAGGGATAGGATGAGCAAGAGTTTCTACTGCTGCAAATAATTCATGGGTATTAGATACTCTTAACATGCCAGCACGTCTTATTGCTGAATCATAAACCGCATCTAAACTTATTTCTCCATTAGTATGCAGTTGGGCTGCTTTACTTCCCGCAATAGAACGGCCGCTTTTTACAACTAGAATTCGTCGGTTTCTAGCTGCCGCTCTTGCAGCAGACATGAAGCGACGAGCGTCTTTGATTGAATCGATATAAAGTAAAATTGCGTCGGTTTTAGAATCAATGCATAAGGTATCGAGCAGCTCACTAAAATCGATATCAATTCCATCACCAAGAGAAACAAAGGCGGAGAATCCAATCTCTTTTTCTTTAGCCCAATCTAAAATAGTGGTACAAACCGCCGCAGATTGAGAAATAAATGCAATGTTTCCTTTATTTGCATTGATAGGCGAAAAAGAAGCATTAAGGTTCACCCAAGGAAGAATAATCCCAAGACTATTAGGGCCTAAAATTCGCATGTTATATTCAGACGCAATGCGTGCTGCTTCGTAAGGTAAAGGTTCTCCAATGCCACTACAATGCAAGTTCATATCAGAAGAAAGGATAATAACAAGCTTGACGCCTTTTTTTCCTAATTGCTCAAGTATCTTTATATTTTCTCTTGCGGGAGTACACAAGATTGCAAAATCAGGAGTAATTGGAAGTGATTCAATATCGTTATAAGCTAATATCCCACAAATAGAATGATAATGTGGGTGGACTGGCATTATCGGGCCGTCAAACTCCCCATCAAGTAGATTACGCATAACAATATGCCCAGCTCGATCTTGATGGATTGAAGCGCCAATTACCGCAATAGAGCGGGGCCGTAACAGTGTTTTTAAATCCGACATTGTGACTCCCTTAATCCTTATATAAGAATAAGATAGCTGAGATTAAATAATTTGGCTTTATAGAGTCATATAAACAAAAGCTAGCGCACAAAAACACACCATTTATCGCTTATTGGAGATAAATTCTGGAGTAATTGAACAGTTACAAGGCTAAACACTTGATTGTCAGTTATATCAGGTGCAGAATTAGGAAATCAGCATGACTATAAATTGTGAATTAAAATGAAAAGAATCATTCCTATTACGTTAACCGCGCTGCTAGCAGGATGTACAAGCAGTTCGTATACCACAAACATTACGGCAGAATCTTCGGAAGAAGTGTATCAAGTAACTCAGCCTATTGAGCAAGAAGACACTACTTTCCAAGAGACTGAAGTTGCTGTAGTTGAGCAGACTGATGCAGAGAAACCAGTTGTTAAACTAACTCCAGAAGATACAACAGCCGTTGCTGAATCTGATGCCGCAATTAAGATTTTGCCACCAACACAAAAACAGCAAGAAATGCATAACCGTTATGGTTACACATTACAAATTTTAGCATTGAGCCGTAAAACAGATCTTACTGCCTATGCAGAAAAACTTGCAGGTGAACAGCCTGTATGGATGAACCGTAAAACAGTAAATAATATGCCTTGGTATACCATTTTATACGGTGATTTCGCTACACCAGCAGAAGCTCGTGAAGCAATTAAACAATTGCCAGCAGACATTCAAGCATATGGCCCGTTTGTACGCAGCATTAATAGCATTAAAAGTTCAGACAACCCTGAATTACATAAATTAAATTAATATTGAATCGGTGTGCATATAAGCACACCGATTGTTTTTTATAGTGAATATTATGACTCATATCCTTTTACTTTGTGGCGGTAGTGGTACTGAACACGAAGTTTCATTGGTTTCTTCAAAGTACATATCTCAGCAGCTTTCTGAATTAAATACCTTTCAAATTACGCATTTAGAAATTAAAGATGGTGCTTGGTATCATATTGAATCAGGTTTAAAGTACGAGTTACGCTCTGATAAATCATTACTTTGTGGTGATGATAATTTGGGCTTAGTTGATTATGTTATTCCTTGCATTCATGGCTATCCTGGTGAAACAGGTGACATTCAATCAATGCTTGATATGTTTGGTATTCCCTACCTAGGATGTGATGCTGAATCAAGTACAAACAGTTTTAATAAGATCACATCTAAATTGTGGTATGACGCACTTGGTATTCCAAATACACCTTATTTATTCTTGACTGAAAATAATGATGAGACACACCAATCAGCAGTAGCTGCATTTAAAGAATGGGGTGGATTATTTGTTAAGGCTGCTTGCCAAGGTTCATCAGTTGGTTGTTACAAGGTAACGTCTGAAGATGAGTTATCGCAAGCAATCAATGATGCGTTTGGTTATTCTCAACAGGTTCTGGTTGAAAAAGCAGTAAAACCAAGAGAATTAGAAGTCGCAGCTTATGAAATTGATGGACAGTTATTTACCACACCTCCAGGTGAAGTAACAGCTCCAGATGGTGCATTCTATACGTATGATGAGAAATACGGCAGTGGCAGTCATTCAACGACGAGTTTAACAGCAACAAATTTGTCTGATGAGCAAGTGGCTCTGATTAATAAGTACAGCCAAAAAGTCTTCACTCAAATGAAATTAAAAGATTTATCTCGTATTGATTTCTTTTTAACTGAAGATAACGAAATATTCTTGAATGAAGTGAACACCTTCCCAGGAATGACGCCGATTTCTATGTTCCCGAAATTATTAGAGCATAATGGTGATTGCTTCAAAACATTCTTAGAAAAAGCGATTTTAAACGCAATAAACTAAGAATAGTTTGCAGTTAATTATAATTAAAGCCTGATACTTATCAGGCTTTTTTAGTTTTAAAACGAGACTTTTGTCGTTCGGAACGTTCAATATTACCTATGTATTGATTTGGCATCGCAGGGCTTACCCATCTACCCATTTCTTGTATCTCATGGATAGAATATCCACTTTTTGCGAGTTCTTTTGTTGCACCTACACGTGCAGATAATCCTGAAAACTGAATATCTAGATCCAATAATTCATTAGCTCGGCGAAAAACACGATAGATTGACGAATCGTTTAAATGTTTGTCAGATAGATTCTGATGGCGATCAATCGCTCTAAATAAATACCCATTAGTTATTTGTGATGCGTTAATCCAGTTTATAAGAAGGTGACTTGTGCCTTTCGAGAGTGGGTAATAACATTCCTGCAATTTTACCACCCCATTATTAGCTTCATCAAAGCACACATCAGTTAATTGTAAATCTCTGAGTTCTCCACGTTTTAGAAGTAGCTCAAACATTAAATGCCAAATACATAAATCACGAATATCTTTTAATTCCACAGAATGAGAAAGCAAAGCTTCTAATTTATCGAGCATTACACTTGTAATACCTTCAGTTTGTTTATTATCATCTTTTTTATCTAAACGTATTTTGCCTAAAGCTACTTTTACCTGTGCTGTTTTGGTTGGATCTTTAAAATCAAATGCAGTGTGTATGTGAGAAATAGAAACAAGTGAGCGCTTAATAGAGGATAGTTTTTTATCTTTTGCTTGTTTCTCTATAAAGATTCTAATTGCGGTGGTGGAGGCGGGCAGTGCAACTACATGGTGTAGTTGACAAAATAGAACAAAGTTATTCCAGTCATTTTTAAATGAGAGCAAACTATTATGTGAATATCTCTTGTTCAAATGAGTATCTAATGTCTCGACATCTAACTCAGTTGAAAGGAATATGCTTTTTATCATCCTAATGCACCATAACTTATTTTTTATAGGCTAAACTATACCATAATAAAATTGACATAAGATCACGAAATTTAAGTTTTTAACTAGTATAAAAGAATGAAATAATCGAATCTAGTTACTAGTAATCAGGATACGACAAAGAGTAATAAGTATGAAGAAGTCATTGTACAGAGGATTCTTTATTGAGAATAAAACCGACATTCCTGATGATTGGAAAGTATTAATAAAAAACAAAGTATTGCATGGCCATTTAAGTGCAGTAAAGAAAAGTATCGATTGGTGGAACGATACCGGTTCTATTATTCAGCCTAAAGAATTTGGTGATATGGGTGAAACTGCCGTTAACGAACAAAAAAATAAAAGCCAAGCTGAAGAATATAAAGGGTTTGCCATTAAAAATGATACTGGCGAAGCGAAGAATTGGTATTGTTTATATCATGGTAAGTTAGCGAAAGGTTCATTGCCTGCAATAAAAAGGTTTTTGGATAAACACGAAAAATAATTTACAATTCCACATTATTAAAAAAACGAGATTAATTATGTCTTTAGTATATTCAACGGATGTCGGCCGTATTAAACAAGAAGAAGTAAAACAAGAGCGCCCTAAAGGTGATGGTATTGTTCGCATTCAACGTGAAACCAAAGGCCGTAAAGGTAAAGGTGTCTGCGTGGTTACTGGACTTGATATGGACGATACACAACTTAAACTTCTTGCAGCACAACTTAAAAAAGTATGTGGTTGTGGCGGCGCTGTAAAAGATGGAGACATTGAGATCCAAGGAGATAACCGTGAAAAGATTAAAGACTTTTTAATCAAGCAAGGCCATACAGTTAAACTTGCTGGCGGTTAGTCTTAAAATGAATGCTAATAATCAAACGATGAATACGAAGTATTATTGAATGATTATTAGCTATTTTATGGTAAATAGCGTTATGGTTAAATTACTTGCTATTAGAAAGAATTAATAAAGAAAGGGAAGCTGGATAAATAAAATCCTTAGCTCCGTCATATCTCATTTAACATAATATAAATAATGCGCACTTCAAGGTGTTTGTTATCAAGACTAACGTAGTCTTGATAACTCTACTTATTTTCTATTAATGTGAATGTCCATTGCAGTTTGAGCTTTCAAATAAATCAAAATGTGGCATTGAAAGATTTATACTATGACTTAAATGACCATTAAAAGCATAAGCTGTACCAACACTTAATCCAAGTACTACTGCTATTATTAACAATGTTTTCTTCATTATTTATTCCTTTTTTATGCAGATTATTTGCTTCATATTCATTATGTACGATATTTTTCTGCATAAAAACGTATTTACCTTGGTTTACATAAGAATGAGATTTCTTGTCAAAAACTGAAAAAATTAACCGATTTACTTCATCTAGTTTACTAATTTGAAAACCATCGTTTACCCATTAGATACCAAATGCAAAAGTTATTGGAAAAATTACAGTATTCTCACCGCTTTCCTTTTTCTTGTGGTATAAACTTGGCATAATACAATCACAACTAAACAAACAGGCATACATAATTATGAGCACTGCAAAAACTCTATTAACTCGCTGCGATTCTAAATGTGAACTATGTGGTTCAACTAACTCTCTAGCACCATTCGCAGTTCCGCCAAAAACTGATATCAATGTTGATAACTGTGTAATGATCTGTGATACATGTACTGCACAAATCGAAGACTCAGCAACAATGGATGTTAACCATTGGCGTTGTCTAAATGATTCTATGTGGAGCCAAGTACCTACAGTTCAAGTTATGTCTTATGTTTTACTAAGCAAACTAACGTCTGAATCTTGGGCTCAAGATGCTCTAGATATGATGTACGTTGAAGAAGATGTTAAAGAATGGGCTGAGAAAGCACTTCTTTCGGACGGTGAAAAACCACGTGACATTAATGGCGTTGAACTTAAAAAAGGTGACGACGTAACTGTTACTAAAGACCTTCCAGTTAAAGGTACTAACCAAGTTATTAAACAAGGTACAGTTATCCGTGGTATCAACCTTACAGATGATCCTCGTTTAGTTACAGGCAAGGCAAATGGCGGTCAATCTATGTATGTAATCGCTGAATTCTGTCGTAAAAAGTAATTCGTTACTTCATAATCTGACAGACAAAAAAGACGCTTGAGTGCGTCTTTTTTTATACCTAATATTTATTATTAACTTAATCCCTACTCCATTCATACACATCTTCATTACCTTTGTTTTTGAAAAAGTTAGAATGCTGCTGTACGAATTGATCTTTCTTTAATTCTTTAATTGGCCAATTTGAAAAATCTTCTGATGATGAGAACTCTGCCGTTTCTATTTTAAATTTTGAGAGCTTTTTGGCTGTAGTTCTAAATAAATACGACTGCCCATTGTCCTCACACACAAATTCTACGTTATTAATTGTTCGGTGGTTCAGCTTTACAGTTGCTGACATTATTGATTTTGGTTGGCAGTTCTTCTCATGAATTACAGCAACTTCAAACGTGTTTGTGTAAGTTACATCAACATAAGTAGCAATTTTATTGTTCTTATCAACACGCCTGAATAAAAGTTGTTTGGTATCATCGGTTCTTGCAGTTTGAATACCATTAGAAAATGGCTCATAGTAAAGCCAAGACCAACTCCATTCCATATTTCGTGCTAAGTAATTAAGCTGCGATGAAGAGTGCTGCCATAAGGCACTTAATATTAAAATTGCGCTCGTTATGATGATAATAGAAATGGCTTTTAGCATTAGAGTTACCGCCAGATAGGTGAAAGCTAGATCTTAACATAGGATGACGTTACTAACTATTTTATTCACCATTATGCATGGTTAATCAAAATATTTTGTATTACCCGCGAAGATTTTCTAACTAAATGAATATTTATTGTAATTTTAATTTTCAAATGTAAAAAAGCCGAGATAAATAATCTCGGCTTTTTATTAAATCAGACTAACCATTAATACAAAGATTAAAGGTGCTTACTGATCTCCACACAACTTTCTTTAGCATCACCGAAAAGCATCTCAGTGTTTTCTTTAAAGAACAATGGATTTTGAACACCAGCATAACCTGTGTTCATTGAACGTTTAAATACGATAACGTTTTTCGCGTTCCAAACTTCAAGTACTGGCATGCCAGCTATTGGGCTGTTTGGATCTTCCATTGCTGCAGGGTTAACTGTATCGTTCGCACCAATAACAAGAACAGTATCTGTATCAGATAAGTCATCATTGATCTCGTCCATTTCAAGAACGATATCGTAAGGAACCTTAGCTTCTGCAAGTAATACGTTCATGTGTCCAGGTAGACGGCCCGCAACTGGGTGAATACCAAAACGAACATTAATACCTTGCGCACGAAGTTTTTCTGTAATTTCATGAACTGGATATTGAGCTTGAGCTACTGCCATGCCGTATCCAGGAGTGATAACTACTGACTTCGAGTTTTTAAGCATTTCTGCTACTTCTTCAGCTGTTGTTTCACGGTGTTCACCTTGCTCTTCATCAGAATCTGAAACAACAACATCTTGACCGAAGCCACCAGCAATAACACTGATGAAAGAACGGTTCATTGCTTTACACATAATGTAAGACAGAATCGCACCTGAAGAACCAACTAACGCACCAGTAACAATCAGAAGATCGTTTGATAGCATGAAACCTGCT
Source organism: Aliivibrio sifiae (assembly GCF_002954715.1). GTDB lineage: Bacteria > Pseudomonadota > Gammaproteobacteria > Enterobacterales > Vibrionaceae > Aliivibrio > Aliivibrio sifiae. The sequence goes on from NZ_MSCP01000002.1 coordinate 812,339, forward strand.
GCTGCTGCTGCCCAACCAGAGTATGAATTAAGCATAGAAACAACCACTGGCATATCAGCGCCACCGATTGAAGCAACTAAATGATAACCAAATGCAAAGGCAATTAAAGTGACTAAGATAATTGCGAACATACTGCCTTCAACACTAACAAAGTAGTAAAGAAGTGCTGCAGAAGCAATTAATGCGATTAAATTTAATTTATGACGGTGTGGTAACTGAAGTGCAGACGAGCTGATCACTCCGCGTAATTTACCAAATGCAACCAAAGAACCTGTAAATGTTACAGCACCAATGAAGATACCTAAGAACACTTCAACTAAATGAATATTTAGTAATGCGCCTGTAAGCTCACCATGATCGATATAACTGTTGTAACCAACAAGTACGGCCGCCATACCAACAAAGCTGTGAAGAATTGCCACAAGTTCTGGCATTTCTGTCATTTCAACTTTCTTCGCATAATAAATCCCAATTGCGCCACCCATTGCCATAGCAACGATGATCCAACTTGTACCCGCCGAATCAGGACCAAAAATAGTCGCGATTAAGGCAATAGCCATACCAGTAATACCGTAGTAGTTACCGTTACGTGCGGTTTCTTGTTTAGACAGACCGGCTAAACTCATGATAAATAGAACGGCAGATACAATATATGCTGCTTGAACTAATCCTGCTGACATTATTCTACCCCTTACTTATCTTTACGGAACATTTCAAGCATACGCTTGGTTACAGCAAATCCGCCGAATATGTTAATACTCGCGATTAGAACTGCAATAAATGCTAAGAATGAAACGACACCATTGCCCTGACCCACTTGCAGTAACGCACCTACAATGATGATGCCTGAGATCGCATTAGTTACTGACATTAACGGAGTATGTAGTGAATGACTAACATTCCATACTACATAATAACCAACAACACATGCCAAGATGAATACCGTAAAGTGAGCTAAAAATGCAGCTGGAGCAACTGATGCTACCCAACCAAATGCAGCAATACCTGCACCGATCATTCCGAACTTTTTAACAGGAGACATCGGTTCTTCAACTTTCGGAGCTATCTTAGCTTTTGGTGCTGCTTTTGCTTGAGGCTGAGCTGAAACTTGAATTGGTGGTGCAGGCCATGTTACTTCGCCTTCTTTAACAACAGTTACACCACGAAGAACGACGTCCTCAAAATCAATATTGATGTTACCGTCTTTTTCTTTACATAAAAGTTTAAGAAGGTTAACTAAGTTGGTACCGTAAAGTTGCGATGATTGCGTTGGTAAGCGACCAACCATATCGGTGTAACCCACAATTTTTACGCCATTTTCAGTTGTGATTACTTGGTCTTTTACTGTGTACTCACAGTTACCACCATTAGCGGCTGCCAAGTCAACAATCACACTGCCCGCTTGCATACTATCAACCATTGCTTTAGTAATTAACTTTGGTGCTGGGCGACCAGGAATAAGAGCGGTTGTAATGATGATATCAACATCTTTAGCTTGAGCAGCATATAGCTCTTCTGCTTTTTTGTTAAACTCATCAGACATTTCTTTTGCGTAGCCATCACCAGAACCAGAATTTTCTTTGAAATCAACTTCAAGGAACTCTGCACCCATTGATTGCACTTGTTCTTTAACTTCTGGACGAACATCAAATGCACGAACAATAGCACCAAGGCTACCCGCTGCACCGATAGCCGCAAGGCCAGCTACACCAGCGCCCGCAACAAGTACTTTAGCTGGTGGAACTTTACCTGCAGCCGTAATTTGACCTGTGAAGAAGCGACCAAACTCATGCGCAGCTTCTACTACTGCACGGTAACCTGCGATATTAGCCATAGAGCTTAAGGCATCTAACGCTTGTGCACGAGAAATACGAGGAACAGAATCCATCGCTAGAACGTTAATGTTCTTCGTTGCTAATTTAGCAAGTAACTCTTCATTTTGAGCAGGCCAGATAAAGCTAACTAAGCTTGCGCCATCTTGAAGAAGTTCAAACTCATCAACACCGGTTTCTGCGTTAACTTGAGGAGCATTAACTTTAAGGATAAGTTCTGATTTCCACACATCATCACAAGACACAATTACTGCGCCTGTTTTTTCAAATGCAGAGTCATCAAAGCTCGCTAAAATACCAGCATTAGTTTCTACAGCGACTGTAAAACCAAGCTTTAAAAGCTGCTCAACCGTTTTTGGAGTGGCAGCAACACGGGTCTCCCCCGCGAGTACTTCTCTAGGTACACCAATTTGCATAGTTATTCCTTGGCTATTGGCATGAATTGATTCCTTCGTTTTATCGAACAAAAGGGATTAATTCAAGTGTTTTGTAATAAAATGACATAATTTCATTACATTAAAATTGATATCTGCTTATTCTCACCTCTATTAGGTAAAAAAACAACATTTTGATGACAAAGCAGAGGTCGAACCACTTTTTGTTACTGATTGATTTTGAAGAATAAGTATAGAGTAAAAAACAAACGATATTCTAATTCATATCAATTCTATTACGTTTATTTAAAGATTGACTCGCCCATCTGATCAATTAACATTTTTGTTTTTCGCAGCATTAATTCATCAGCATCGTTTTTCGATGAAATAACATCAGAACGAATAAAACGGTGTTCTTTTAACTCTCCATTTATCTCTTTTGTTACTTTACCAGCGATGCGAAATTGAGAGCCATCGGCCTCTGAATTAGGATAAATAAGAAAGGTTTTATATTCGATTGCTTCGATGACTGGTTCTTGCTTAGGTGAAGAACCAAATAGACGTGAAAAAAGCCCCATTTCAGTTTCCTTTTTGAAATAAGGCTTAGTATACCCCAACAGTAAGCGATTTAAGTAACAACTATTTCGTTATAAGTTAGGTGATATTGATACCAATGACTCTTAGTATTTAATCGTTATTCTTTTTCGTCAAACATTTCGCTGATTGGGGTGATACGAATTTCAATACGGCGATTTTTTTTACGTCCATCGGCATTCATATTAGTTGCAATTGGCTCTGCTTCCCCAAAACCATAAGTATTAATTCGATTAGAATCAACGCCCTCTTTAGTTAATAAATCGAGAACTGAATCAGCTCGTTTATTCGATAATGAAATATTAAATTTTTTACTACCTTGACTATCAGTATGTCCTGCAATAAAGACTTCTGATTCTGGCTTATCTTTTAATAACTTAGCCAAGTTTGATAAGACATTTTTACTTTCTTCTTTTATGGTTATACTGCCTGAATCAAAACTTTTATCGCCATTAAGAAGAAGGATAATCTCATTATTAGTTTGAGCAATACTTCCCATATCACTTGTGATGAATTGATTTAATTCTTCATTGTGATAATCAACAAAACTTTCGATTGTCGGTGTTTCTTTAATTCCAGCGGTTTCATCTTCGGATGTGCTTTGACAGCCAACTAAAAAGCTTGCCGCAATAATCAATCCCAGTATCTGTTTTTTCATTATATAAATCCCTAGTCCAACTATGGGATAATCTAACAAACTTCGATTACAGTTTCCTGCTCAGTAAAAATGAAATCGAGAGACTTCAATTTGATGTGAAATTGTGCTGTTACTCAGTATCATAATTAAGATTTATTTCGTTTACTGATAAAAAACAAAACAGCATAAAGTAGGCACAATCCATAAAGTCCGCTTATATTAAACAGCACACTCGGTAAACCAGCACTCTGTTGGTTTAATTTCAAAAAGCCATTGATAGCAAAACCACTTGGTAGCAAATGCATTAGGTCAGTGATTAAGCTAGGAATAAGCTCTGTAGGCCAAATAAATCCAGCACTAAAAACAATAGGCATAGAACTAAACAGTACCAATAATAGAAGGCTTTCTGGTGTTGGTAACCATCGAGCAAGTAACATTCCCAATAGGATGACGGCAGAGATAAATGGAACTAATAAAATGATTAATTCTAACGCCGTGGCAAAGCGACTAATATCATAATGATTAAAGACAGCCCCAAAGTAGAAACATGCCAGTATTAATTCAGAAAATAAAAAAATACCAAAACGTACAGCTAAGTGTGACATCGTATTTTCAGATACCTTGCTCGCTTTTTGTCTTACCCCAACAGCCATCAACAACGTTTGTTGTAAAATCAGCACAAAGACGGCAGGCACAACATATTGTACATAACCCATATTGTGATTAAATACAGGAACATAATTTGATTTAAAAGGTTGGAATGTATCTATCGCTGTATTAATGGGGGTTCCATCAATAGTCATGTGTGCGACACGATATTCAGCTGCAAGGGTTCCCCCTGCTTTCATTAAACCTTCAATAATTGTTCCGTAAATCAAAAAATACGATGCATCACCAGCATAAGCAACCGTTGGTGCTTGGCCAAGTTGTAAGTTAGCTGAAAAGTCGTAAGGGATAACGAGAAAGCCACTCACTGTATTATCTAAAAATTGTTGCTTTGCTTGATTTATGCTTTCAGCTTGTTCAACGACATTAAGTTGTTGAGATTCATTGGCCATACGAATAAATTTTCGACTTAAGTCTGACTTATCCATGTCGACAACGGTGATTTTTTGCTCTTCAGGGCTTTGGTTTAAATAAGGCAATGGGTATAAGAATGCGTAAAATAACACACCACCTATCATCGCGAGTACAATCGTACTATTACTAAAGATAGCTTTTGCTTCATTTTTAACTAACGTGAGAAATGACATGAGTTACTTCCTTAGTCGCGAAATAAGCAGTAGTAAAGGCAATGTAAATAACAAAAGACTGCCAACATGAGATAATGTTTGATTAAAAACATAGCCATAATTAGCTTGTTCAATTTGAGAACGAACAAAATGGCTTGCTGGTAAAATAGAATGCCAGAATGTAGCTAGGCCGTTCATATCGGTAACCGGAAAAGTAACGCCAAGAAAGGCAAAACTAGGCGCAGTATAAGCGCCAGAAATGCTCATCGCTTTGACTATATCGTTTGTACCATAGCCAATAGCAGTACCTAAACTAATACATGCGAGTGTCATTGCACTCATCGTTATAAGGAAGGTGCCTACTTGTGCATCAAAGGGGAACTGTACAATACCATACAAGAAGTAAAACAGAACGGCTCCTAATGACATCCCAATAATAAAATACACAGCGATAAACTGCGCGATACTGCTCAACGTTTGTGAATCAAACCATTCTCTGATATTTTTTTTATTACTGAGCATCATTTCATTTTTCATTGCCCAAATCATCCCCACAATAATAGCCATTTGCCAAATCGCAGGTAAAATTGCGGAAACCAAAAATTGATTATAACTACTGCCTAAATTAAAAAGAGGCGTTACTTGGACTTTGATCGGTACTGCCGAATTGATTGCATGAGTCCACGTTGATTTCTTGGTACTTAATGTTTTAACGGCTGCTAGTTTCGCTTGAGTCGTCATATCCGTTTGCATTAGCGCTGAACTGATTTGCTTTGCTATAAGAATAAACTGCCCGTTATAAAATCCAGACACTTGTGGACTCTTTCCTAATAACACATCTCGTTCAAAATCTCGTGGAATTACGATATAACCATAATTATCACCATTCTTTAGCGCTTGATTTGCTATCAACGTATTCGGCTGAATAGAGCGAACAGCTAATGTTGGGGTTGCATCGTAATCACGAGTTATCATTCTTGATAAACTTGATTGGTCAAGATCCACCACATCAATGGGTAATTCTCGGACGACAGATGCAGAGAATACCCACCAAATAATCAACGACAAGACTAATGGTAAGCCAAAAGTAACAGCAATTACCCATGGATTTGAGCAATAAGAACGCCAAAATTCTTTCATAAAAAATCAACTATAACCGATTGATGTACTGAGTTAATCAAGTTTAACTATGGCACTCATTCCTACTCGTAGATTAGGAATTTCATTCATAGGGTGCGCTTCAATCTCAAACGTTTTTAAATCGAAGCCTTGGCTATTATCAGTCGCACGCCACGTTGCATAATCGCCCATCACTGCAATATGTGTGATCGTAAACGGAACGGTTTGGTCTAATGCTGGCAAATAAACGTCTATTTGTTGGTCTTTTTTGTAATTTTTCAGCTTATCTTCACGGACATGAAAGACAGCCCATGCTTGTTTTATATCAATCACACTAACAACAGGAAAACCTTGAGGTGCAATTTCACCTGCGTTAAGCATTACTTGAGAGACTTCACCGTTGTACCAGCTGTCAATCTTTGTATCTGCTACATAGGCTTCAACTTCAGCAACTGAACCCATCGCCATTTTCACTTTTTCATTAGCGGCGCGTTTTGTTTGAGATCGTGCCCCTTCTTTAGCCATTTGATACATTTGATAAGCCGCACTTTCTGTGTATTTTGCAGCTTGCCACTGAGTATATGTCTCATCTTTTTTTTGCTCAGCAACGACGCCGTCTTTATATAAATTATTTACACGTGCATAGGTTTTTTCAAGCAACTTATTTGCTGCTTTTGCTTTTTGCCACTGATCTTTTGCTGCCGCTACTTGTTGTGTTCTCGCGCCTTGTTCTGCTTCTTCAGCCAGTGCACTTGCTGCAGCCTCTCCTGCTTTCGCTTGAGCTAGCTTAGCCTCAATTTCAGGGCTATATAATGAGAATACGGCTTGTCCTTTTTCAATCATCTCGCCTTTTTTAACGTATATGTTCTCTATACGACCAGGGACTTTAGACGATATATTATATTGTTCAGCTTCAATTTGACCTTGAAGTAGTTCTGGTCGAGGTTGATATGCAGCCCAAAAGCTATAACCTACCCAGCCGATAACACCAATAACAACACATGAACCTAGAATCTTTTTTGGCGAACTCATTATATTACCCTTGTCTTGCTTGAAGTTGATATTGAATAAACGTATCGGTTTGGTTGCTTAATGCCAATAATTTAACCAGTGAAATAACATAATTAAATGAAGCTAATGAGCGTTGAGTTTTAATGCTGGCTAAATATAACTCTGCGTCTACGACATCCAATGACGTTGATAGTCCTTGTTTAAATGCCTTCTCTCGTAAAGTGACATTTTCTTTCGCTAATTCAATACTAGACGCTAAACCATAATATTCATCTATTGCTTGAAGCGCTTCTCTATATGTTTTTTCTACAAGTAAGGAAAGATCTTGTTTTGCTTGTTTTTTCAGATATTGAACTTGTTGAATAGCGCTATGGGCTGCGACTACTTTTTCTGAACGACCTTTGTTATCCAATAAAGGAACATTCATTCCTATCCCCACCATCCAATCAGGTGCAATTTCTGCAGACAAGCTATCTCCTTCATATAGATTATAGTTACCATACAGATACACTTCTGGGTAATATCGACCTTTCTCAGCTTTAACTAAACTTTTGGCTTGAACTTCTTTTGCATCCAATAATGCAAGACCTGGATACGTGTCTAGTGTGCTATCAACAAACGAATTAAGTTGTGGAAGTGTTTTATTAATAAATAATGTGGTTTCAGGTGTGACAGCGTCACTTGTTTGCAACATTCGTAGTAACGCCGCATTTGCTATATCGCGATCTTGCTCTGCTTTACGTAAATCAACTTTTGCTTTGTCATAAGAGGCTTCAGCTTGTAAGCGTTCAACTTTCGCAATTTGACCTTGTTGTTCTAATTTAATGGCGTTATTACGATGTTTTGCAAGACCCTGCTCTACTTCACTGTAGGTTTTAACGACTTCACTTGTTAAAACGACACTAAAGTAATACTTAGCTAGATCTTCATAAGAGGCCTGTTGCTTCATTAGTAATTGATTACGAGCTTCTTCTGTTTTCCCTTCCGCTGCACTTTCTGCTGCGGAAATACGGCCACCAGTGAAGATTGGCCAAATAGCACGTATTGAGCTAGTGAAAATATCACGTTCAGTTAACGTTGACGTAACGGGACCCACTAATTGACCAAGAATCCCTGCTACTGCTGGGTTTGTGTTCGTACTATCAATAAGCTGTTGGCCAGAAACTGTAACATCATCATCTAGGTAAGTATAATTTGCACTTAAGGTAATAGAAGGAAGATTAAGATCAGAAGTGCCAGAGGCTAACGCTTCCTGACGCTGAACATTAGCGCGCTCGGCAGCAATACCATTATGATTTTTGAGTACATTTTGCCATGCGCTGTCGAAATCGACGGATTTAGCGCACACAGACAGAGAAAGTAATGTTGTAAATAAAGCAGATATTCGTGAAATTTTTAGCATAAACCCTCCAATTAATAGAGTATAAACTCTAAATGGTTTAGTATGCAAAAAAAAAGCTCATCGAGGGCATCGATAAGCTTTTAAAAAAGTAAATAATATTACTTCGTCATACGAATTAGAGATAGGCCTATTAGCCATTCTAGATCTTTACGGCTTTCTTCGCCGTATAAATCTTCAACCATTCCGTATAAACGCTCAATACCATTACTTGCAAATTCATGTGCATTTGCAGAAGTAACAATATGGTGGAATAAAAGACGTAGAATTGCGCGGAATTGTTCATCTTCTAAAGAAGCTATCCAGCTATCGATAAACGCTTGTTTATCACCTTGCATTTCAAGACGTTCAGCAAACAAACGAAAAATACGGCCATCTAATGCAGCGGTAAAATCTGTTTTCTTTGGAAAGTGATGGCTGATACCTGTTCTTGACACGCCAGTTTGTTGGCTTAGTGTCGTATATGACATCTTGTCATAGCCTAAGCGTAATAGTTGATCAATAACCGCATCCATGATTTTTTGGATAGTGATTTCAGTATCTTCTTTACTTCTTTTTGGCATAATAAGCTCTTCTAATGTGATTAGTCCATTAAGAAATCAATCATAAAAATTAACTCAATAGAACATAAGGTTAATTTATAAGATTCAACTCCATTTGTATTATTTTTTTATAAGAATTTGCACGATAAACATACACCGTAATCTGACTGTTAATTGCTTCTCAAAATTAAGAATCGTTGTTTTAACCGAAGTTCAGCTTACCCTTTATTCATGCAACCAGTTGTTATGTATGTATTCTCCTTTATACAGTATGGAATTACAATACACCACTCTGGATTCTGACAAAGATTTGTCATAAAGGTTCACATTTTGAGATTTCCATCCCAAGTAATCGCACTGTAATGGAAAATTTAATCAATTGTTACTAGATGGTATTTGATCATAATATTACTTTAAATGATAGTTTTCTGATACAAAGAAGCATAATATAAAGACATTGTAACTATTGAGGATATAAGAATGACTTCTGAAGTTGAGCAAAACGTACCATGTGATGCTTGTGGTTGTAGCGCAGAAATGGGTTTTGTTATTAAAGAAGGCGATGATGTTGCTGAAGTAAGCATCTTTGCAGAGAACAAAGCACAATTAGAAACCGAATTCGCAAATTACTTATCTCTTGCAAAAGAAGTATGTGACGAAGTTGAACACAGTATTAAACTATCTGAAGATGAAAAAGAGCTACACGCTCGCTTGAAGTTTTCTTGCAGTGCTGAAAAATTAATTTATGAATTGAAAACACGCTCTCTTACTCGATAAGAGAGGTTGTTAACATCTTAAGTTAGAAAAAAGGCTTTCGATTACGAAAGCCTTTTTATTAATTTGTTATGCCGATTAAGCAGCGTGGATATTGCTTGCTTGAGGGCCTTTTGGACCTTGTTCAACATCAAAAGTTACTGCTTGGCCTTCTTTCAACGTTTTGAAACCTTCTGATTGGATCGCGCTAAAATGTGCAAACACATCTGGTCCATTCTCTTGAGCGATAAAACCAAAACCTTTCTCTTCGTTAAACCATTTTACAGTACCAGTTGCTTTAGACATTACGTCTCCTTAACCTTTAAAAGTTGAATTACTTGCGACTTTATTTATCGCGGCGGTATTAAATACCAAATTTTACTATATCAAATGTGTTTTCATAAAAAAAATGTAAAAATAGGACTCATATCACTGAACTGAAATTAAACTTATTTAAGTTTTAGCCGATAACAAAGTAAGCCATTAATACTAAGTTGCCTTTATATGCCTAAATTAAATACTGCTCTCATTATCTTCTTGATGTCCATAGTTATCTCTCCACTGTCAATGGCTGAAATGCTTAATAAACATCGCCTTATTAATCATATTGATAGCTATGGAAATATAAGCTTAAGAAATACAAATTATACAGAGCTACCAGACGGTCTAGAGTTAAAAGGTAACGTAAATCTAGCCAATAGTAAGATCATTAAATTACCTAAAGGCCTTATTATTGATGGTAACCTTAATCTAGCAAATACCACGATTAAAACAGTCCCTCGTGGAACTCAAGTCAAAGGTTATCTAAATCTGGCAGGTACAACTCAGCTTAAGCGCTATACTAGTGGTATTAAAGTCGCTGGATTTATTAACTTTGCAGGTTCTGGACTTACGGAATTGCCACCACGCTTAACCGTTAATGGGGATTTAAGCGTGATTAGAACACCTCTTGCTCTATTACCAAAGCAACTAACAGTGAAAGGGAATTTATATCTTGGATATTCGAAAGTTACTGCCCTGCCTGACGATATAATCGTAAAAGGGAATATCTACCTTGGTGGCCAGCAAATTACTGATTTTCCTGAATCAATAAAAGTAGATGGTTATATTTTTAAGTAGTATTACAATAGAGTAATCATTTTTCTTTAGGCGCGATAATGTTAGACAATCTACATCAAATGGTGATCTTTGCAACGGTAGCTAATGAGCTAAATTTTACTCGCGCTGCTGAGAAATTAGGGATATCAAAATCTCACGTATCTAAACAGATCAAAGCATTAGAAACCCGTCTAGATTGCCAACTCGTTCAACGTAATAATCGCTCGGTCTCTATTACAGAGTTAGGCCAACAATACGCTGAATACAGTCAAAAACTCATTGATACCGCTTATGAAGCCGATGCGTTGCTTGATGCTCATCATGGTCGCATCTCTGGAGTATTTAAAGTCGGTATCGCACAATCTTTTGGTAATCGTCATATTATTCATGCGTTAGCTGATTTTCAGGCACAATTTCCAGAAGTAGAATTAGAAGTGAGTCTTTTTGATCACAAGCCCAAATTACTCGAAGATGGATTAGATTGTTGGATAGCCATTCACGATAATATTCCAGAAGGCATGGTGGCACGTAAAATTGCTGATTGTCGCTTCATTGTGGCGGCGTCTCCTAGTTACATTGAACAACATGGCCTACCTTCTCGCCCCGCTGATTTAGCACAACATAAATGCATCGCTTACCAAAGTAATGAACGTAAATTTAATGAGTGGGAATTTACTCGAGATGGTGTTCATCAAGTGGTTAAGATCCAAAGCATTTTTAAAATAGATAACGCCTCAGCCATTTTAGATGCTACAAAAGCCGGTGCTGGAGTTTCGTATTTAGCGAGTTATTTATTAGAAGATGAATTTGAAAACGGAAGCTTAGTTCGTCTATTAACGGAATGGAAAGCGGACATGGTGTTACCAATTTACGCGGTCTACCCTAGGCGTCAGCATTTGCCTCCTAAAGTTCGTACCTTTATTGACTTTTTATCCCAACAAGTAGGTAATCCTCCTCATTGGGATAAAAAGCTATTTCTTTAATTTTGCCGTTATTACTGTGCGTTTTTTACTGGGTTAGCATAAAGCGCACGTAAGAATGGTTGTTCTTCTAAAGATAGTTGTGCCAGTTTCTCTTCTAGCTCACGTTTAACTTCAGCAGTAATGTCATCTGACTCACTATTTGCAGCAGCATAGTTGATTGGGAATAAACGATAATTTTGATTAATCTGTTTATCCATTGCTTCAGCTAATTCATCTGCTGACTCCGGCGCAGATGTGACAACGTCACCAAAGTGAATATGGATACGTTTTTTATGACCAATAATGCCTTTAATAATACTGTCTATGTCCTCAAACTCCCCTTTTTCATAAGAGCCAAGTGTTGCGACTGCATTTAGTTCTTTGGCTTTTTGAACATCTAATGGATCATTTTCGTAAGAGATAGATACTGGAACAATTTTTAGGCTATTCATGTAATCAGAGAAGCTTTCTTTACGTTTTCTACCTTCTACATGGAACATTTTTAAAATGGCTGGATCAGTAAAGTCATTTCCATCTTTCGCTCGACCTTCTTTTTGAGCAATCCAAATTGAGTTATTTGTCTCTAATGAATGCTTAATATAAGAAGACAGCAATCCAAGTGCTTTTAGCATTTGGCGTGGTGCTTTAGCAGAACGTTTTACAATGAAGCTTTTGTTTAACTTCATTAGTTCGGTGCTGCATGATTTCTTCAGTAAGTTATCACCAATTGCAATTCTTACTGTTTGCATCTTATTGTTATATAAAACCCAATTCATTAAAGCTGGGTCCATTGCGATATCACGATGATTAGAGACAAACAAATAAGCTTGATTCGGGTCTAGTTTATCTAACCCTGTATAGGTAATGCCGTTAGTTGTCTTTTTAACTGTCTTATTCAAATAAGATGCAACATTTAGTTGAACATCTTCAACGGTTGTGATTTTTGACAATGAACTGCGTAATTTATAACGAAGTAACGGTGCTAAAAACCAAAATAGAAACTTAGACGCTGATGGAAACTTATAATGCAGAATAGCGGTAATGAATTCATCATCAGAAATTAAACGCTCAATTGCAGCAGGAACTTCATCATCACTATACGGGCGAATTTCTTGATAGATATCTTGTGTGGTCATTTTTAGACTTCTGGTTACCGAAAAAGGAAGTAAGGCCGTATTCTACTTGATTTTATCTCTCTTGTACGTGATCAATTACAGAGGTCATACCATTGCTCACTAAATATCGTGCTTATCGCAGAGAATCCGTTGATTTTTGAACGAAAACCAGTAAAGTTACGAGCTTAAATTTAGAGGTTACTATGAAAAACGCAATTACGTTTCAGTCAGAGACACATTCACATCTTCTTTATACGGCTCGTAAGAAAAAGAATCATTATGAGTTGATTTCGGTACAAACCGGCGCTGTTCTGGTTCGCCTGGGAAAATGGGAATATTTAGTTATGCCTGGCGAGTCGTTCTGGTTACCTTTTGATGCGCTAAGTGCAATGACCGTTGTTCCAAACTCTACGATTTCATGTGTTCAATTTTCAATTAGAACGCGTGAATCATTGCCTCATCAAGGTGGTTATGTAGGAATGACTCCTCTTCTTATTGCGGGTTTGAATAAACTTCAGTCATTAACGATGTCAGAGCAAGCTCAACAGCGTTTGTTGTCGGTTATCCAAGATGAGCTATTGGAAGCGTCTTTACATACAGATTTATCTGAAGAATCGAAAAGCATTAATGCTTATTTATCGGCATTAACAGAAAACAAAACGACCACTGGGTATTCAGTATCTCCTGATATGATGATGGCGTTAAAAGTACGAGAAGCAGATAAAATGCGTAAATCAGGGGTAAAAAATGACATGATTGCTGCACGATATTTCTCTGGGAATGTAGATTTTCTTTTGCAGGCTTGTTCTATATTAGCTTAATCAGAAATACTATTGTTCGTGAAAGACTAAAATAAGTTGTTCACGAACAAGGTGTATTATTGGAATGGGATTTCAAACTGCATAAATACTTGATCATCAGCACTGTCATGCCAGCGATAATCAATACGAAAGCGAGGCGTCTTCCCTTCTTCTTCCCCGCCAAACGCTAAGCTTAATTGCAAACCATAGCTTTCTAACCACTCCCCGTAAGATTTAAACTCTTCAATTTTCTTATCGTAATACTCTTCCGGTTGCCAAACTGTAAATCCTACTGCGCTATCACTTAAATACCCCGTTAATAATGGGGCATCACCTGTAGTATAGGCCCATTTATCCCAATAACTTTCTTCAAAAAGATCGTCTTCAATCTTTTGGGTTATATCAGTTAACTGGGTAATAAATTGATTAACTTCAAATAAAGGGATTAAACAATTTGAATTACTTGAATAAATTTGACGAGAATAGCTGTCATAACTTTCTTGAAAACAAGTCGCTTTATCCTCTGCACTCGCATGCAGTGGTATAGCAATCATCAAACTTAATAAGCTGACTTGTCTTTTCATAAATAACTACTCGTATAAGCGGTGCGTAGAAATATAGTTTTGTACGCCCTTTGTTGTTAAGTGAGAAATCGACTCACCGTTTTGTATTGCTGTTCTAATGTCTGTACTTCTTACTGGTAATGTTTCAGGGCAGGCCATCACACTCCAACGTTTCACTATTTCATCGAACTTATAAAACTTACCGAATTGAAGTAAGTTATCTGGTCCGATAATAAAAGTAATATCGGCACCCTGATTTAATTCTTGAAGCTTATTTAACAAAGAAAATGTAGTCACACTTTGGTCTGGAATGTAGATCTCCTTTTCAAGGGTTGATAGCTCTACATTAGTCATATTAAGTTCATCCACAAAAACAGACACCATTTCAACTCGTGCTTCGTAGGATAGCATCGTTTTACCCCAAGCATGGGAAATACTAGGAACCAACAATACTTTATCAAAATGGTGTAACCGCTCTATTACGCTTTTATGTCCAAGGGATGGCGGATTAAAAGCACTACCAAACACAGCTATCTTCATTAATGCGTCTCTTTACTTTCGATATTATTAATTAGCATAAGTGAAAATTTTGTCGATGACCATCCCATAACGCTATTAAACTGTCATTAATTGGTTAAATTCAGTATGATTATTCCAATTAAGTGTGAACTGTCTCAATAGAGTAAAGGAATGAGAATGCAGCAGCAGATTGTTGAAGAAATGAAAGTAAAAGCGTTAATTGACCCGACTGAAGAAATACAACAACGTGTCGACTTTATTAAATCTAAGCTTATTCAATCTAATTGTAAATCTTTGATCCTTGGGATCAGTGGTGGTGTTGACTCAACCACGTGTGGCCGTTTAGCACAAATTGCAGTGGATGAATTAAATAAAGGATCTCAATCATCAGACTATCAATTTATCGCTGTTCGTTTGCCTTATGGAATACAACAAGATGAAGATGAAGCTCAGCTTGCTCTTTCTTTTATTAAACCAAATCACTCTATTAGTATCAATATAAAAGACGGTGTTGATGGGTTGCATACTGCAAATCATATTGGACTTGAATCAACAGGCTTATTACCAACAGATAAATCTAAAGTCGACTTTGTAAAAGGCAATGTGAAAGCCAGAGCGCGTATGATTGCACAGTATGAAGTGGCTGGTTATGTCGGTGGTTTGGTATTAGGTACAGATCATTCAGCTGAAAATATTACTGGCTTTTATACTAAATTTGGTGATGGTGCGTGTGATTTAGCGCCTTTATTTGGCTTAAATAAACGTCAAGTTAGAGAAGTTGCTGCTGCACTCGGTGCACCAGAGCAACTAGTCAAGAAAGTGCCAACTGCAGATTTAGAAGAATTAGCACCACAAAAAGCAGATGAAGACGCACTTAGTGTCACTTATGATCAAATTGATGACTTTTTGGAAGGCAAAAAAATTGATGCCGAGGCAGAAGCAAGATTAATTAGAATCTATCAACTGTCTCAGCATAAGCGCCTACCTATTCCAACGATTTACGATTAGTCACTAAGAACAGGAAGACTTCCAGTTTGATTGACCAATGCTTCTTTTGAGGCTTTGGTCATTTTTTTTATACGGTATTCATATCGTAGCGCTAATGATTTTGAGTCGACTTGATATGACCACTCTAGCGTTAAAGGTCCTTTACCTCTTAAATATTTCGCCCCTTTCCCTGTTTGGTGCATTAGAAAGCGACGAGATAAGTCATTAGTAATACCGCAATATAGAGTATCCAGTCGAGTTCGAACTAAATAGATACTCCACTCTGTATTTGTTTTAGTCACTTTAACTAAGCTAAAACATCGTTGATTAATTGCTTTAGTTCTGCGACTTCAGCTCGTAGTGCAGTCACTTCTTGTTCTAGCTCATCGAGTCTTTGTCCATTGTCATTATTGACTTGCTCTGAATGAGTGTGAGTATGATTTACAACAACACTGTCTTCTATTTCGCCACAGAACAAATGGCCGTATCTTGCTTCTCGTTTTCCTGGTTCTTTCTCAAGTTTCACGACTTTTGGTGATACTTCTTCTGAACATAATCTATTTAATACACTTTCCACTTGAGCAACGTTGTCAAAATCACACAGACGTTGAGTTCGAGTGCGTAATTCCCCCGGAGTTTGAGGACCACGTAAAAATAATACGCACAAAATAGCAATTTCTTGTTTTGATAACTGAAGGCTACCAAATTCAGTATTGCAAAAACGATGCTGATATTTAGCCACTCTTGCATTGCCGCGAGTTTCATCAGTAACCAACCGATCGTTAATTAATGAATTAACCGCATCAAGAACCTCTGAATCTGTCATTGAAGTGACAGGGTCACGATTGCTTTTTTGATTACATGCCGTTGCTAATGCATTGAGTGTTAATGGATATTGTTCTGGTGTTGTGATCTCTTTTTCAATTAAACAGCCAATAACACGAATTTCTGCTTGGTTTATAATTCTCATTCTCTACTTCCTTCTACTTTAATCGATTATGCATACGATAAAAAGTGTGAGCTCTGTTACCAAATACTACTGTTAACCCTGTAATTAGTAGCTATCCTCTGTTCTATTCATGATAGTATTCTTTCGTTAGTTTAATATCAATTGGAGAAACACACATGGGCCTTTTTAGTAGTCGATCTACCTCTGCCTCTTTATCCATCATCGCCAAAGGTTGTCGTACTATTGGCAATATCGAATCAGAGCAAAGCATTCAAGTCGATGGTTTCGTTCAAGGGAATATCATTACAGATGCAGAAGTAATAATTACTCCGACAGGTCGAGTACAAGGTGACATCAAAGCAAGATTAGTATTAATTAATGGGCTAGTTGAAGGCACGTGCCAAGGCGGCGAAGTAAATATCCAACCTAAAGGAAAGTTTAAAGGCACAATGCAAACTCAGCAATTAACTATTGAAAAAGGTGGATTGCTTATCGGTGAAAACCGTGAGATTGTGGAAGTTGAAAAAGTGACAAAGCTTTCTCCAAACAACCAAGAAAATGAACCGAAAAGTAAAGCCAGTTAATAAGCGGCTTAATTCAATTTTTTTAGCACTGTATTGATCTTGTTATTGTTTTCATTACTGCATTTATGATTTAATCAAGATAGTAGCTATTAAATATTATAGGAAATTAAAATGAACAACGTTTTTGAAATCATTAACCAAGCTCGTCGTAAAAATAAACTAAAACGTGAACTACAAGACAACCAAAAGAAAATTCGTGATAACCAAAAGCGTGTGACATTGTTAGAAAACATGCTTGATTATATTCACCCTACTATGTCTACTGACGAGATCATAGCTGTTGTACAAAATATGAAAGCAGATTACGAAGACCGTGTAGATGACCACATCATTAAAAGCGCTGAGATTTCAAAATCTCGTCGTGACATTAGCCGTAAGATCCGTGATCTTACAGAAGCTGATAAAAAAGCAAACAAGTAGTATTGAAGATATAAAATGGAGGCTCATAAGCCTCCATTTTTTTATTGATTCATTTTTTCAGCTAACGCTTCAGAAGTCACATCTTCCACAGCAAGAAACATTGATTTTATTTCCCCTGTTGTACTTCTCATAGGGTTTAACGTGACGTTTTGATACATGAATTCACTTTGTTGAGTAATAGGTCTTACATTACGACAACGGAATAGATAAGGTCTTTGTCGCCAAATAACGAAACTACGCGCACCCAATTCAAAAACAGGTTTCGATTTCGCTTTAAACCAATTTTCATTAATTTCAGGAAATACATCAAACAATGATGTTCCCATTACATCGTGTGCTTGTTTACCACTATGATGAGTCATAAACCCATTCCAAAGATGAATATTAAATTCTTTGTCTACCACAATTAAGCCAACATCAACATTCTGTACCATGTCGACCATCCAGTGAAATTGCTCAAACTCAGCAGGAATACCATTCATTATTCATCATCCAATAAGTAAGCAAGTTTGTTGTCTAATATAGGCAAAGATTCATCAACTATCATCAATAACATGTCGCATTTAATGTTAGTACCATCAATATTGTAACTGACTTCAAACGCCATAATTCGATTAAATGAGCCTTTTGTTGATTCAACTACACTATCAACGGAAATATGTTGTCCAAGTAATACAGGGGCACTTTGGAAAAAACGAACCTCTGCTTGTTCGCCTATCCCTTTTAGGAATGCACCGACTAGAATGTTAGAGACATCCATTAATAACTCTAACTCTAAACTGGTATCATCTGACTCTGGGTAATCCATTAATTTCAGGAGGTCATTCACACTTGAGTCACTTAATAATACTAATGCTTCCCCTGCGATCCCTTCACCACTAAATCCTTGACAAACACCCGACATATCCTCGTTACTGGCTAAGTGACGCAGTGTCATTTGTAATTCACTCATTTCGAATAAATTAACGTTAGGCAAAGGCATATGAACAAAAACATCAAAATGGCGTGCTAAAGAATCTGCAGCACGACCAATTGCGACGTTCGCCACTTCTAAATAAACATCTCTACGACGTAATTGAATTGGCATTACAGGTTGTGGTGAATACGTTAATTGACGCTCTGGATGGATCCCGATTGATGTTAATGTCGAGATTAATGTTGCTTTATCTACTGGTTTTTTTATAAAGGCTTTTGCACTAAGCTCAGAAACTCGCAATTGTGCTTTTGGTTGAATATCACCTGAGACAACAACAACTTGAGTGTTGATCTTGCGGATATTAATTTGCTCTAACGTACCGTAACCATCAAGTTCTGGCATCGTTAAATCAAGAAGCAAAAGATCGTATGTATCAGCTTCAAGTTTAGCAATTGCATCCCAACCATGGTGAGCAAATTCTATTTTAGCTCCCCACGATGAAGGTATAACTCGTGCAAGTTGTTTGCGTGCTAGTGCTGAGTCATCACAAATTAAGATGGAAATAGCCATCTGGGAACCCTTTTTAAATAAAACTATCAATACTATAACAAGAAATCGAATTTATAGATACGGTATAGCATAATACAAAAACTAAAAAGAGGAGCCAAAGCTCCTCTTTTTAGTTTGAAATCGTTGGTTTAACTTAAGCTATCTCTCGACGCTTTTTAAGTAATGGTGCTGATATTTTCGCATCTTTAATTCTAAACCAAAGATAAGTTGCCACAATAGAGAAGAATAAGTAAGACACTGAGAAAATAAATGGCGACGTAATTAAATCCGCTTCCATACTAACGACAACACCAGTAATCGTTACAGCGATCTTCGCAAATAAACCTAACATAAGAAGTAGTAGTGCCATTTGTGGGTATCGTGTTGTTCTAAACGCAAACCAATGACAACAGCCAACTGCTAAAGAGGCAATACTTAAGCCTAAAATAAAAGAATGAAAATGCTCGGCAGCAGCAACGCCACCTAATGTTGATACTAAGAAGATAAGGAATAATTTCATAATACACCTCTAAGATTAATTGAGAGCATCCCTTCAATTTTGGAATCTTTGTTTCCGGTATATTCTATCGCTTTTCTTTTTTAATTCAACTATATGCAAAATATGGTAATGTAATAAATATGTTACCAAAATACTTTTTTATACTTTAAAAAAATAATAAGCTAGACACTGCCTATTCATTTCTTAAAAGTGGTACGCAAAATGTAAGCGGATTGTTAAATAAATTTAATTTTCGATTAAAAAATAATTTTAAAAAAGTCTCTTTTTTATGAACTGACACAAAAAAAGCACTCAAAGTGAGTGCTTTTTAATAACAAAGTAAAATTTAGAAATTAAGCTTGAGAAGCTGCTACATAATTTTCTAATTCTTCAACTTGTACTGTTGTGATGTAGTTACCATCTAAATAGAAAGCAACGTTATCGTCCGTTTTCTCACCACGCAGAACTTGTTGAGTACCATCAAGTAATGCAACATGCATTTCTAATGTATTTTCGTCGATTTGTTTAACCGATGTGCTTTTTACATTATTGTTCACTTGAAGTGGCGCAATTGGTGCTTTAGTCATTGACGAGTCAATTTTGTCATTCACTTTAAATACAGCGCCACCAACATCAGTATCAACAACTGCTGGGCTTTTACCTGTAATGATGTTTTTACCTGTCCAAAATTCAATTGAGTTAAAGATGAAAAGGTCAGCAAATGCAGCTACACCGTATACCGGTGCTAATAGGATGTATAAGCCTTCACGAGCATAACGGTTATCTACTGCTTTAAGGTTACCAAAAGCAACAAGCTTAGACACGCCCATTTGGCCCATACAGCCTGTTAATGTTGTTACGCCTAGTGCCACTGCTACTGCTATTTTAATCTTTTTAATGTTCATATTTTTCTCATATTTATAGTAATGTTTTTACGCGGCGGATATTAGCAAGCAAACGATGATAAAAAAAGCCCTAAGATCAGAAATTTACATAAATCTGACAATAAAATGCCGCCAGGCGCCAATTTTGTGACGCTGTCAAATTTGCAATATTAGATTGAAAAAATGTGGTGTAATTTTCGTACAAACTATTCCAATACCTATGAAGTGCTGATAAACTCCGCGCAGATTTACGTGACGAACGTCATACTTCTAAGAAAGAACCATAAAAAACATACATTTACTTGTAATAAACTTTCAACTCACTGAGATTGCGATGAAAAATATCGATAAAGCAATGCGTATCCTGCTAGCAGGCTTCTGTATTAACCTATGTTTAGGAATTCTTTACGCATGGAGCGTATTCAACAAAGCTCTTGTTACTGATATGGGCTGGACCGCTTCACAAGCGTCTCAACCTTATGCGACTGCAACAATCACTTTTTCTATCTGTCTTTTAGTTGCAGGTATTCTTCAAGATCGCATGGGTCCACGTTTAATTCTTATCTTCGGTACAATTTTAGTTGGCCTAGGTATGATCGCATCAAGCTTTGCTGATACAGTGTTTATGCTGAACTTAACGTTTGGTGTAATGACTGGTGCAGGTATCGGTTTTGGTTATGCATGTCTTGCTCCTTCTGCTATGAAATGGTTCCACCCTTCTAAGAAAGGCATGGTTAATGGTTTAATCGCTGCAGGTTTTGGTCTGGCTGCTATTTACCTAGCACCAGTAACGTCTGCTCTTATTTCAATGTACGGCATCCAAACAAGCTTTTTAGTTCTTGGTATTGCGATCCTTATTATTGCAGTTCCACTAGCTACAACGATTAACAACCCACCTGAAGGTTACCAACCCGAAGAACCAAAACTGAAAGCAGGCAAAGCCCCTGTTGCTACACGTAAACCAATGGACTTAAACTGGAAAGCAATGCTTAAAACGCCTCAGTTTTATTCTCTATGGATTATGTATGCATTTGCTGCTTCTGCAGGTCTTATGATCATTGGTAACATCACAACTATCGCAAGCATGCAAGCTAACCTTCCAAATGCAGTGTATTTAGCATCTCTTCTTGCAGTGTTCAATTCTGGCGGTCGTGTTGCTGCTGGTATGCTTTCAGATAAAATTGGTGGCGTTAAAACACTACTTATTGCATTTGTTCTTCAAGGCGTAAACATGGCTTTCTTCAGCATGTATGACAATGAAGTTATGCTTATCGTTGGCACTGCTGTTGCTGCTGTTGGTTACGGTACTCTTCTTGCTGTATTCCCATCACTAACTGCTGAATTCTACGGTCTGAAAAACTACGGTACAAACTATGGTGTTCTTTATACATCATGGGGTATTGGTGGTGCTATCGGTGCTGCTGTTGTTGGTTACTCAATGACACAAGGCGGTGATTACGCATTAGCATATACAATTTCTGCAGTAATGGTTGGTGTGGCTATCGTATTAGCACTAGTAACTAAACCTATCTCTGAGGAAAAAGCACAACAGCTAAGTCCTGTTACTGCTTAAGATATTCTCAATAAAATCAAGCCCGTTTGCCGTCAG
Organism: Aliivibrio sifiae; assembly: GCF_002954715.1. Classification (GTDB taxonomy): domain Bacteria; phylum Pseudomonadota; class Gammaproteobacteria; order Enterobacterales; family Vibrionaceae; genus Aliivibrio; species Aliivibrio sifiae. Next base: position 834,286 of record NZ_MSCP01000002.1, read on the forward strand.
GTAAGCGGGCTTTTTGTTTTTTCTTTTATTTATTATTACAATAAAGCTATCTCTTTATTTCACGGATGTGCTTATGCTTTCTAAACGCTCATTAATTATTTTCTTTGTCGTCATATTCTCTGGGTGTGCAACCTATGCAAGTTATAATTATGACCAATTGTTTGGTGAGCAAAATGTTCAACAAAGAATGCACGAGTATAATTCTCCAGAAAGCCTAAATTATTTAGCTGACATAAAGCCTCTTATTGATAAACGCTGCGTAGTTTGTCATGCCTGTTATGATGCACCTTGCCAATTGAAAATGTCTTCTGCAGAGGGGATAGATCGCGGTGCTCACAAATCACCTATATATCAAGGCACACGGTTAGTTGCAGCGAATCCTACTCGTCTATTTGAAGACGCTCAAACAACTCAAGAATGGCGTGATATTGGGTTCACACCTATTCTGAATGAACGAGAACAAGCAGAGATAGCGAATACAGATGCCAGTGTAATGGCTCGTATGTTAAACTTGAAACAAAACAACCCATTAGAAAAAGAAGCTCAATTAAGAGGCTATGATTTCTCTATCGATCGCGAACAACAATGTCCAACCATTGAAGAAATGGCAGATTATGAATCTCAATACCCAAGTTGGGGAATGCCTTATGGAATGCCAGAACTAAATAACTCAGAGCATGACTTACTTATGTCATGGCTTAAACAAGGCGCAAAAATGAGTGACATAGCGCCTTTAACGGAAGATGAAATTACAAAAATCACACGTTGGGAAGGATTTTTTAATGGTAATTCATTAAAACAGCAATTAACGAGTCGCTATTTATTTGAGCACCTATTTTTAAATAACCTTTATTTTTCAACAAACCCTAATACGTTGCGCTTTTTCAAATTAGTACGTTCTGCTACACCACCAGGAGAGCCTATTTCTCTTATTGCAACCCGTCGTCCTTATGATAATCCAAAAGTTGAGCGTGTTTATTATCGTATAACCGCAGTTCGTAGTACTACTGTCGATAAAACTCATATGCCCTACTTACTTGATCAGTCTCGATTCGATAAATGGCAAAAATGGTTTGTAAACTCAAGTTACACAGTAACTAAACTTCCGAGTTATTCGACTGATATTGCTGCAAACCCATTAACTACTTTTGTAGATTTACCTGTAAATTCACGCTACCACTATTTATTAGATGAAGCACAAGACACAATCCAAGGATTCATTAAAGGCCCAGTTTGCCGTGGGCAATTAGCTTTGAACGTTATTAACGATCATTTTTGGGTATTCTTTGTTGATCCAGAAAAAGCTGACAATCCAGGTGTCGCTAAATTTTACAGAGAGCAAAAAAATAACCTCACACTTCCTGCAGAATTAGACAGCACCACTGTACCTATCACTAGTTGGATCCAATATTCACGTAATCAAGCGCGTTATTTAGAGGCGAAAAATACTTATTTAAACCAAGTATTCAATAATGGACAACACTTAACGCCAGAACTTGTTTGGGGTGGAGATCAAGATAATGATAATGCAGCCTTAACCATTTACCGACATTTTGATAGCGCTTCTGTGATTAAAGGGTTAAACGGTCCTACACCAAAAACAGCTTGGATCATTGATTACGCTTTGTTAGAACGAATTCATTACTTATTAGTCGCAGGATTTGATGTTTATGGGAATTTTGGCCACCAGTTAATGACACGAATGTATATGGACTTCTTACGAATGGAAGGTGAAAGTAATTTCTTAACATTATTACCAAAAGAGATCCGTCAAGAAGAGTGGCAAAGTTGGTATCAAAATCCACCACCACAACTTAGTAAGTATATGCAGCGTGACGTTCAACCTTTTGATCAACCAACAAAGATTCAATATCTGACTGACAATCCTAAAGCTGAGTTGTTTTCTTTATTACGTAAATATATTGGTAATAATAACTCAAAACGTTACAACGTAGCAAATTCAAAATTAGAGAGTATTTCACAACATACGTTACAGAAAATAAATATGATTAAAGGTAATGGCTTACAGCATTTACCGCAAATCATTACGATAAAGATCATTGCTAATTCAGACGAACGAAGTGAATTTTTTACTCTGCTTAATACGAGTGCTCATAAAAATATTTCCTCATTATTTAATGAAGAAAAGAATCGCGATCCTACACTCGACCGTTTCTCAATTTTATATGGTGTTGTTGGTAGTTACCCTGCTGCCTTTTTAGAAATAAAAGAATCTCAATTAATTAACTTTGTTAGCGAACTTAGTCGCATTAGTACTGAAGAGGATTATGTTAAACTGCTCGATAACTTTGCAATTAGACGCAGCTCAGATAAATTTTGGGCTTATAGTGATGAATTAACCGAGTGGTATAAAGAACATTATCCGATTGAAGCGGGATTATTAGATTACAATCGCTTTGAAAATCGTTAATTCTTATTGTTGATCATTGAAAAGCAAGTGAACTCAGGCACACTTGCTTTTTAAAAAAGGAATTTTTCTTGTTAGAGTCGTTATTTAAACATTCTCTTGATGCGTTCAGTGATGATTACAAAGCACTGTGTAAACATCATTATCCTACGATTCATAATCGGGGTATGTCTCCTGCTCACCTAAGCTCGGCATTTCATCGTAGATTAACTTCTTTAGCTACGAGTGAAGGGAAGCAGGTTAATTGTTCACTATTTTTTCATGATGTCGATCATCATCTTTATATCTACACGCTATTAATCGACACTAAAAAAGTATGGTGCATTTATCCGTTGTTTCTTAATGCAAAAACGGAGGCTAAAACACAAATAATGCTTTCGATTAATAAGTTACTTAACGATGGCGATCTACATAAAGAAGATTATATCGCTGTATTATGTGATCACTGGTTTGATAGAACTCGTAGCAGTAAAACACTATACCACTGGTGGAGCGGTCACTTGCCTGTCACTTGCCAACCTTATGCAGAGCAAGGGATTCAGAATTTATCATCAGAAGAAAGTTTTGCAAACATACTTGAAGAGAAGTTCGAGCTAGCATGCCTTAATCACTCTATATATCACCCATTAGAGTCGAATCAACAGCATGCCTTACTTAAATACTTTCTTTGTTTTGCTCTTTTTCAATATTAAACAAACTTATATTGATATTACCCTAAAGGCTCTTTCTCTGATTCTTTAACGATATGCTCTAAGTTAATAACCCCTTTACAACCTAAATTTTCTATTTGGGTTTTATGTAACTGAGTACTCAAATAAAAGCCATATTGATAATGCGTTTCTCCTTGCTCTGTTTTACATTCTTTTCGGTAAACAATATCGCCAATCATACTTGGAAAAGAGCGTATTCTTAATTCACAGCTGCCTTCTTGCAATTTTCGTTCACTAGTAAATCCAAAGCCTTTTTTTGAAACATCCATCAATTTCACACTGACAAATGGCATTAAACGATGAGCCCAAAATATTTTCGCATTAACCGATTTCTTACATTCAAATCTAGGCCAACGGCGTTTCAGTAAAAATTCCACATATCACCCTGAAGAAGTCGCTATGCCCCTATTTTCAACAAAAAAGGCGGATAATTCAATAAAATTATCCGCCTTTTTGCACCGTATGGCATAATATATTTTGGTTCAGTCAGTAATTAACCAAATCCATACATACCTTAAATGTAAATAAAATAATTCATTATACGGTCTCGTTACATCCTTTTTATCTAATAAACTTGAGCTAACTCTATTGGATAACCTCTTTCTATTGCTAACCTTTCTGCTTCTTTTTCAATGTCTAACAATGTAAATGCCGGAATGTTAGACACCTTATTACTGAGTTTAAGTACACGTTCAATTTCTTTTGCGCATTCTATCGCTGAAGAGGCTTTAACGATCTCGGCTCTGAAATACCCATCTTCAGTATAAGAAACATTTGCAGCTCGTAATGTGACATCATCTCCTGGGATCTGTTGTGCACCATATAAAGGTTTACCAGCTGGAGTTGCTTCAATAAAGTCTGGCATAAATTGCGAAAGGTGGTTAATCGCCCTTTGGGTTCTCTCTGTTTGAAGAGATATATCCCACCCCGTAGTCAGCTTCTTATTGAATGCTTCTGGTAGTTTAGGCTGTGCTGATAGATCACAAGACTCAGATAACCCATCTTTAAATAGAGTGATTTCTTCCGTCATCCCATGAAGTTGAAAATAACCATTTGGGTATGGAGTAAACTGCGCCATACCTTGTGGTGTTCCACGCTCACCATGAAAAATAATTTCAGGCCATTTACCAAATTGGGGTTTATCCCATTGAGCCACATAAGCGGCTTTAAACTCAACTAATCTTTTCCGGTGCTTGTTTGCTAAGTCATCAATAATTCCTGTTTTAAAGCCGGCACTATTAATCACATAATCAAATTGACTAGAGTAATGTTGTCCTGAATACAAATAGCTTAAATCCCACAGAGAATGCTCACCTTCACGAATCACTTTTGAAAGTCTATTTACACTAGAAGAAAAATGTAAAGTGAGGTTATTTAGGCTTGATAGGGAAAGTTGTGCTGTGGCCGCCATACGGAAGACACTTAAACCATATTCTTGAACAAGTGCAATTGGGTATTTTAATTCATTTAAATCGACTTGATTTGCGAATGCGATTAACCAATCATCAAGAGACGTCGGTGTTTGTGTTGGTGTGCGTTGTGCTATTTGATCTAAATCTACTTTATTGTATGTTTTAAAATACTCTTCAGCAGGGCCAAAAACTTGGTTAGCACTGTTTTGTTCAATTAACTGAGCGTAAGTTTGTTGTAATAACTTTAGCCTTGGCAATAAATCTTCTGGTTGTCCTGGATCTTTTTTAGGAACGGCTATAACGGTAGGACGAATATTGACGGTATGAGGAAAATAACGAACGGTTTCAATAGACTCAGTTAATAAAGTAATGCATTGATCATCCGAAATCTCTCTATAAAGGTTTCCCCCAGCATGAAGATGACAAATAGGCGGCCCATTGACTAAACTAATGCCCTGCTCGAACACTTCAATATCGACGTCATATTGTGATAAATACATAGCAATACTAGCGCCAGCAATACCACCACCAATTATGGCTATTTTCTTACGTGGGTACGTTTTATCCATCTTATTTTTATCTATCCAAGGCTATTTTTTTATTGACTTCGCTATTTTACTTCGCGTCACAAAAAAATAATAGGATATAGTAAAAAAAAGCTTGCTTCATACCATATATATTTAATATTCAATGAGTTAAAGGTTTATTCAAATAGTTACCCACAGAAATTGTGGATAACTGTGAGTAACTATCTATCCCCAAAAGGTCAAATTTAAAATTCGAACTACAACACCTAGAAAGAATGAGCTAATGCCAATGCGGTACCATTTATGCTCTTGGATTGATAATTCGATTCGTTTAACAAATAAAATACAGGCACCACCCCAATCTGATGTCCTTTTTCCATATTGAGTGATAGCAAATAATAAACTGATAACTCCTATCCCGATTAAGAGGTTTTCCAAAACGCTCACAATAACATTCATTACGGTACTCCTTTACGTATTATTATCACTACTATGACCTGAAAGTCGTAAATATGTAAATTAGCCAATAGTCTTAGAGTTATTTTCAACATCAAGAGGAAAGATGTTCTTATTCTGACTGGGATTTTGTTATACTCCTCACAACTTTATTTGATAATGTGAATGTAATGGAACAGCTTGAAGCCAAACTAAAAAAATTAGAAAAAAGAAATTACCGTAGCTACACCTCTATTAAAGGTGAGTACGATTTTACCGACTTCACTTTGTATATTGATAACGTTCAATCTGACCCATATGCTCCGCCTTCTCGTCTTCGAGCGAAACGTGCTTGGTCATTAACTCACCTTCAGTGGTTACAAGAGACCTCTCTTGACTATCAACGCGCCGCTCGTGATTTCCTTGCTCGTCATTTTAGTGAATTACTTGAGAAAGACGCAACGCTATCTATTGCATTATCAGGACAAACTGTTTTAGACCATACTTCTGTTATTTTTGATGATGAAGGCATTGAACTTCGCTATAACATGAACTTGCCGGCAGATGGCCGTGAGATTTTAGCTAAGCGCGCGATTAATATTTTGACATTCCATATGCCAAAATACGTTCGTCGTACTTTGTTAGCTCGTGAACTGCCAATTGAAGAGCTTAAAGAACATTGTAAAGTTATTGTTGACCAAGTAGCACTTCGTCGTCAGCTTGCTGAACATAATTTAGTCGCATTCGTAGCTAATGGCAGTATTTTACCTAGAATCGCGGGTAACAATGATCGCCCTATGAAAGATGCGATTGCTTTCCAAAGCCCTGACTCTTTAGAAGTTGAATTATCGACGCCAAACCGTGGCCTAATTAAAGGTATGGGTATTCCTAAAGGGATCACGCTAATTGTTGGTGGTGGCTTTCATGGTAAATCAACATTACTGAATGCGTTAGAACGTTCTATTTACGATCATATCCCTGGTGATGGCCGTGAATATATTGTAACAGAAGAATCAACAACTAAAATTCAAGCTGAAGATGGCCGTTGTGTTCACAGTTTAAATCTATCGAACTACATTAATCATCTACCAATGGGGAAAGATACTACGTGCTTCTCAACTCAAGATGCGTCTGGTTCTACATCACAAGCGGCATGGCTTCAAGAGTCATTAGAAGCGCAAGCAAAAACATTATTGATTGATGAAGATACCTCAGCAACTAACTTCATGATCCGTGATGAGCGTATGCAAGCATTAGTAAATAATGGCGCTGAGCCAATTACGCCATTAGTAGACCGCATTGGTCAATTGCGTGATGAAATGGGCGTTTCGACTATTTTAGTTATGGGTGGCTCTGGTGATTACCTTGATGTTGCTGATACTGTAATTCAAATGCACGACTATCAAGCAGTAGATGTGACTAAAAAAGCAAAAGAAGTAGTTATTTCTCACCCGACGACACGTGTTAGAGAGGGCTCTGAACATTTACTTCCAACTCAAACTCGTCAACTAAATCGTTCATCTCTTCAGGCTATACTGCAAGAAGGTAAATTCCGTATTCAAGCAAGAAACAAGAATACACTGCGCTTTGGTCGTGAGTTAGTTGATATTACTGCAATGTCTCAGTTGCAATCATCTGCACAAGTTCACGCGATTGGCTGGATGTGGTTCCAGTTATCTCAAACTCCTGGCTGGGAATTAAATCCAGTTGAGTTTATTGCTCAGCAACTTCATGATAACTGGCACGAATTAATGCCTAAACATGGTGATTTGGCTAAACCTCGTGTAATTGAAGTAATGGCAACATTGAACAGAATGCGTGTCGCTGACTTTAAGTAATCTATCTATTAATTTAAGCTTCCGACTACGGGGGCTTTTTTTTGTATTTAATTCTTAAAATTTAACACATAACAAACAATGTGGTTGCATTTTCGACAAATCGCATTGATTAACATTGTATAAAAGTGAATAATTACTTTTTTTTAATGAATAGTATTCCACTTTTAAAAAAAACAGTGTACTCTCCATCTTACTGAATGAATACGGAAGTTTAGTGAATAATAATGCTAAGGATTAGCTTTTTATTAACTAGTAGTAATTTGAGAGATTTATGCAAAATTCAAGTGAGATACCCCAAATGAGTAAGAAGAAGAATCTTCTGATGTTTCTTATCCCATCGTTAATCGGTTTGTTCCTATTTATGGCGCCAATCACTTATAACGGTGATATCACAATACCTGTTGCTGTATTAGCAAAATCAATTCAGGTATTATTTGGTGACTATTTAGTTTCTATCGTTACAGGCATTGTTATGTTTATGTCTGTTATCACTATTCTTGCTAAGATAATTAAGCCTAGCCTTATCACAAATAGCACCTTTTTATTTGGTTTACTAAACCCTACCCCTCTTTGGTTTGTGGTTCGCTTAATTGGTGGCGCAGCTGCTGCAATGGTTTTTTTTCAGGTTGGTCCTGAAGCAATTTGGGAACCAAATACCGGTGGTTTAGTCCTTAACGATCTTTTGCCTGTTCTTTTCTCTGTATTTATTTTTGCGGGATTACTGCTTCCTTTATTACTGAATTTTGGTTTATTAGAATTATTCGGTGCTCTTTTAAGTAAAGTTATGCGCCCTGTTTTCAATTTACCAGGTCGTTCTGCAATTGACTGTATGGCTTCTTGGTTAGGTGATGGCTCTGTTGGTATCCTCCTGACAAGTAAGCAATACGAAGAGAAATTTTATACTCAACGTGAAGCGGCAGTTGTTGGTACGACATTCTCTGCGGTATCAATTACCTTTAGTTTAGTGGTTATTGCGCAAGTTGAATTAGAAAGCTACTTCTTACCATTTTACTTCACGGTATGCTTAGCTGGTGTTGTTGCGGCAATCATTATTCCTCGCCTCCCACCTCTTAGCCGTAAGAAAGATTTATTCATCGACGGTACTGAACGTGCTGCTGATGCTGAAGTTATTCCTCAAGGTTACACAACTTTCTCTTGGGGTCTTGAGCAGGCGATGAATAAAGCATCTAAAGTCACGTCTATTCGTAGTGTCTTTGGTGAAGGCGTTAAAAATGCAGTAGATATGGTTTTTGGCGTATTACCTGTCGTAATGGCGCTTGGTACTATCGCTTTAGTTATTGCTGAATATACGTCTGTATTTTCTGTATTAGGCCAACCTTTCATTCCTTTCTTGGAATTACTTGGTGTCCCTTATGCAGTAGAAGCATCTCAAACGATTGTTGTTGGTTTTGCTGATATGTTTATTCCATCAATCATCGCTGCTTCTATCGATAGTGAGATGACTCGTTTTGTTATCGCTGCGATGTCTGTAACTCAACTTATCTATATGTCTGAAGTGGGTGCACTGTTACTTGGTAGTAAGATCCCTGTGAATATCTTTGAATTATTCGCTATCTTTATTCTACGTACATTAATTACCCTACCTGTAATTGCAGGTATGGCGCATTTGATTTTCTAACTGATTCGTTTAATTAAGCGAACACATACCAAAGCGATCTCTGATGAGGTCGCTTTTTTGATTCTAAATTGTGATGCTATAAAAAAGGGCCTAAATTTCTTTAGGCCCTTTTTAGCTAG
>NZ_MSCP01000002.1:847303-848315 GCF_002954715.1 Aliivibrio sifiae
TTTGTTATATTGCCTATTGATAAACGACATGAAATCGTTCCAATACAAGAACCATGTCCTCATTAGGCTGAATATTTAACTCTGAACATTCAGCAGCAAAGAAACTCCAATGTGCTTCACGCCACCATTTTAATGAACGGTCGCCCTCGCCTTCTGCATGAGCAAACTCAGCCGTAACTTCGTTATATTTACACGTTTCAACTGAATCAATTTCAATGATACAAATTGGTTTCCCATTCCAATCAACGACTACTTGTAAATGACCAACGGTTGGCATTGGCTCTTCACCAGATTCATACCAAACATTTAAGCTACAAGTTGCTGTCTTTTGACCAATTCGGATTAATTCTGCGCATAAATTGGCATTATGCTCATCAGCACAGAAATAGTCTGAACTGAATGATTGATACTTTTCACGTTCAATTTCAGAAAGTGAGCTTAGATACTGATCCAAGTAGATTTGAGACTGTTCTTCCATGAAATCCTCTTAACTATTTTCGCAATATAACGCCTGCATAACACGTTTGCTACGATACAGACCTAGCTGAATTTTAACGCCTTAATCACTGAAACTAAAGGCAAACTGACAATGCCGAGTGTAGCAAATCGTGTTGATGCGATTGTTATGTTCGCTCTAACAGTTAATCACGGACGTATCTAAACTTAACATGCGTATCGATGTAAGAATTAAGATCACCACCAGATACTGCAATGATTTTCATTCTGTCAATATGCTGCTTACCCGCACTATCGTAGTCATAACTAACTGAACGAGCAGTTTCATCGAACCAAACCGTGATTGAATTAGAATTCAACTCAAAACCACGTATTCCTGAAGAGTTGTAAGTTTGCATTTAAGCCTCAATAATCCATTTGTACCAAAATATACAAATATCATTATTGTAATATCGTGAAGAACTACTGTGATTAATGTCACTAATTTCTAAGTTAATAAAAACAAAGGTAATATTTTAGATAACCATTATCTATCGCCTAGAACATAACGCCTGCA
>NZ_MSCP01000002.1:854118-855303 GCF_002954715.1 Aliivibrio sifiae
ATTGTATGGATAATAAATGCTCAATTAGGGTAAAGTGAGACCCAGACTTTAGCTGCAACTAAAGTTGATTTATACAGCAGTTCGATTGATGCATGGCTCCTCTATCGAGAGACCGATAACAAACGAGAACACTGTATAAACTCCAAGCCTACACTCGAATAGTCGACTGGGTCTCGAACCCGTATTATAGCAAACAAGAGTAAGCTTATTATGAATAATCCTACATTTCAAAGCATCAATGTCGGTGTTGATACCGGTAAAACTCAACTAGACATTTTCATCAGACCTATAGGTCTGTTCTTTTCTGTTTCTAATGATGCTAAAGGCATCAAAGAAGCCATAGCAACCATTAAAAAACATCAACCAGAACGTATCGTTATTGAGGCAACAGGCAGGCTTGAGGTCCCCTTTGTTCTTGCTTGCTCAAAGGCTAAGCTTCCATACGTTGTTGCCAACCCTATTCATGTAAGACGATTTGCTGGCGCTATTGGACAAATAGCCAAAACAGATAAATTAGATGCGCAATTAATTGCCTTATACTCTGAAAGAATTGAACCCCCACTATCAACTCTAAAGCCTGAAAATATAAGACTAATGAGCGACTTAGTCATTCGTAGAAATCAATTATTATCCATGCAAACCATGGAAAAGAATCGCCTTCAAATACTCCCTAAAGAACTAGCGATGACCATTAAACCAATATTGACAAGCTTCAAAAATCAAATCCAAAAAATAGAAGAAAAAATCATTAAACTTATTGAATCTTGCGATGAATATAAGCATAAAAATGAAATTCTTCAGAGCGTTCCTGGCATAGGAAAAGTTGCTGCTGCATCACTAATAAGTAATCTCCCCGAGCTTGGAAGTATTAGTAATAAAAAAGCGTCAGCTTTGGTTGGAGTAGCCCCTATGAATCGAGATAGCGGACGCTACAAAGGTCACCGAAAAATTAAAGGAGGTCGTAAGCAAGTACGGACGGTTCTCTATATGGCCATGATGTCAGCAATGCAATGTAACCCAGTTTTTAAGTCGACTTACAGTCGCCTCGTAGCTGAAGGAAAACCCAAAAAACTCGCTATTATTGCCTGTGTTAGAAAGATGGTTGTCATACTTAATTCAATGATACGAGATGGTGTCACGTGGAATAAAAACCACGCTAATAATTAGTTATTGACACCATAGTCG
>NZ_MSCP01000002.1:859973-865147 GCF_002954715.1 Aliivibrio sifiae
CAATATAACGCCTGCATAACACGTTTGCTACTATGCAGACCAAACTAAATTTTACTACCTTAATCACTGAAACTAAAGGCAAACTGACAATGCCGAGTGTAGCAAATCGTGTTGATGCATTTGTTAACTGTTTTCATCGCGGTACGGCAGATAACGTTCTTGATATTCATGAATTAAACTCATCGGTATTTCTAATTTTTGGAACAAATGAGAAACAACTACAAGTTTAAATACTTGACCTATATCCATATAATCTTCAATTGATAATTTACCCATCATTGGCTTAGGTCTGCCAACATGAGCTAATTCATTCCTAAGATTTGAAATATTACCACCTAATCCATGCTTATTAGGGTATGGAGAAAATATTTCATCAAGTATAGAAATTAATTGTTCAGAGCCATAATATTCAATCGGCTTAGTGTATTTAACTGAAGAGTCACCACCTAACTCACTATTTATTGCTTCAAGATTTGTTCCATACAAAATAATATCACTATATGCTGTATGTAATGTTCTAAAATTCGTCTCATGTTGGTGACTTACAGCTATAACTTTAAAATATTCATAAACTTCGAACCATTTAGTCAACGCAGTTGGCAAATCTATTTTATTAAAGTTTATTGGTAATAGTAAGTGTGAAATTTCTGATTTAGATAACTCAACGGTTCGACTTTGTAAACACAAGCTATTGACTACATGAATACTTTTACCATTATTTTTATAAAGTACCAACTCATCAGGGAATACAGGTTTATTTAACAAAATTGAAAACAAAGATGATATTTTTATTGTATCTGATATAAAATCACTCGGTGTTTGTTGGTGCTCTTTTTTATAATTAAAATGAAATTTTAATTCATTTCTAATGTTTAGATATTCTTTCGGATGCTTAATATGAAATTCAGCAAATAAGTCGTTTAATTCTTTTAACACTTCTTCGTTATCCGAATGAAGAAAGTTAGCCGCATTTAATCCCGCATACTGAAATTTAGCATTATGTTCTACATTTATACGCCAATCATCCCCTCTAATTTCTTGAATTGGTTGCGGACTAAACTTTAGATTACTCATTCGTCCTTGTGGATGAAAAAATTCTTGCATTCCATTAAACGTAAAATGACAATATTCAAATTCATCCTCTTCAAAGACGTAATCACCAATCAAAAAATAGTAAAAACCATGAATGCCATTGCGTATATGAATAGAACCTAATCGGTGAGTTCCCGTAGAGAAATCAAAAGACGTTACCAAAGTACATTTTTGACCTGAGTCTAAAATACCAAAAATACGTTCACACCTATCGCTTACATCTGGGCAAGAAATATTATAATTTAACTGCAATCCATTTTGAGTGGAATAATTGACTTTTCCTGGGAATTTCACTTTCTGATTATTCGGATCAGCAAAGAATTCACCATAAAATTCGAAACTCTCGAAAGTACTATACTTTTTATTCACAATGAAACCTTCCTAAAACAGTTAACGCCTGCATAACACGTTTGCTACCATGCAGATTAAGCCCAAATTTACCACTTAATACGGTAAACTCAAAGAAACCTAGAATGCCGAATGTAGCAAATCGTGTTGATGCATTTGTTATGAAAAAATTTTCTTTATCGAAAGTGAAACCACCTGTATATTTATGGGAATAATGATAAAAATTAGGCTTATTTATGACATCTAGAACTTTCGCTACAAGAATGACTTGCTTTTCATTAATATCTGCAATAGAAACAGATTTAAGACACATCATATGCACAATGAATATTTCAACTACCATAATTACCCCTACAGATGTTGAGAATAATTCAAAAAATCGTTTCAAGAGTCATTTTAATGAGGATTTTTCAGAGGAAAACTCGTTATCCGACTTAATTGAGTTTAGTGACTTCTCTGATTTAGCTAAAATTCTTTCTAAAAATAAGACCATACAAGACCTTATTGATACTGATAATATTAATATTATCGTAGCAGGTTTAAACAACTTAACTCAACCTAGAAATAGAATATGTCACTCAAGACCATTAGAATATAATGATATAAATGATCTAACAGATTTTTCAATTACTCTAAAGAAAATAGGATCTAACCATTGGTGGACAAATATAAATGAAGCACTTGAAAATTTAAATAATCCTTCATTTGCACTATCATTACAAATACCTTCATATTGGAAAAGTTCAAAATCAAAAATTTATAGTAATCTTCCCCTTCCTGAATTTGATGACACAGGCTTCCTTGGAAGAAAAGATGAGCGACATGCTATCACTGAACTAATTTATTCTCATACTCGAGTGATTTCTTTAATTGGCGAAGGAGGCATAGGAAAAACCGCATTAGCAATTAGATGTTTATATGATGTCCTTGAATCATCAGAAAACTCTGAAAATAGTCGATTTGATATGATAATTTGGGTTACCTTAAAAGCTAATCGCTTGACTGTATCTGGTATTATACAGCTAAGAGATGCTATCGTTTCAACATTAGGCTTATACCAAGACATAGGTAAAAGTCTAGGTGTGAATTCAGATATATCTTTAGAAGAATTATTAGAAGAAATTTCTCTTTATATGAAAGAATTCAAAATTCTTTTATGTATTGATAACCTCGAAACAATTGATAAACAACATGTACGAAAATTCCTAGCAGAAATACCTCATGGTTCAAAAGTATTAATTACAACACGAATTGGATTAGGTGAAATAGAATATAGATATAAATTAGATAGTTTAGATTCAAAATCTTCAATTAGTTTAATACGAAAACTATCAATTTTATTAAATATAGATATTTTAAAAAAAAGGAATTCCGCATCATTAGCAGATCTAGCAAGAAGACTTCATCACAACCCACTTTTGATTAAATGGTATGTTCTTGGTCTTGGCTCTGGAAAGAGGCATGAAGAACTTTTAAATAAAAACTCATTAACTTATCAAGATGCTCTTAAATTTTGTTTTCAAAATTTATACGACCAATTAACTTCAGTAGAGCTACAAATAATAAAAACTATTGCCTGCTTAAGAAATAGTGTATCTGAAGTAGAATTACGCTTCATTTTAAATGATATTAAAGAACTAGAAATAGCAGAAGCTCTGCATAACTTACATAATTCAAGCATGCTAAAGTCAGATTCTCAATCATTAAAACAAGATGATGGAATTAGGACATATACACTAACCGATATTGCAAGTGATTATTTAGCATCTATTGCCCCAGTAGAAGATGCATTTTATCAACTAATTAGAAGCAAACAAAGAGAATTAAAGAGACATATAGAAACAAGTTTAACTGAGCACAATCATTATCATTTAGACATTACAAATGTACATGCTAAGAATAAGGATGAAAAAATATGTGCCGTTTATCTAAAACAAGCTTTAAATTTAGCCAAATATGATAACAACTACGAAGCAGCTCTAGAGTTAGTTAGAAATGCAAAAGAAATGATGCCAGACTTTTCAGAATGCTATAGAGTTAATGCATACTTACTACATAAAAGCCCATATAAAGCTCAATCAGAATATGAATCCGCTATTGAATATAATTCAAATTCTGTTATAGCTTATTATGCTTATAGTCAATTTTTACTTCAAGACGAGGATTATCCCTACGCATTAGAGCAAATAGATCACGCTATAAAGTTAAATGATGATGAATCTTTAATTTCGTTTAAAGCACTTATATTAACTCGTTCAGGTGATTACTCTACAGCTATAAGCTTATATGAAAAAATATTACCTGTTCAACGTAATAATCCACATCGAAAATTTAGAATTAGTACTTATCAACAAGTCATCAGTTGTTATAAACGCTATGTAGAAAGATTAATAATTGATTGTGATTTACCTAAATCACAACATATCCTCGAACGTATATATGAACTTTTTTATGAGATATTAAATCATGATAATTATGACGAACGTTCATTTTCATTATTATGCCAAGTATTAGTTATCTCAGATAAAATTGATATAAAAAATAAGAATATTAAATATACGACAAAAACAATTAGTATCATCGAAGATTTCCAAGGTACATTAAGTGTGCATCATAAAATAAAATTAAAGTCTGAATTAATGGTTGCCTTAACTAGTCTTTATTCTGAAAGTAAAAATAAAATACAGTTTTTAATTAACGAATTATCATCATGTAGTGATATGAAAGAGAACTTATGCCATGGCATAATTAAGGGAATTGTTTGTAAAGCTGCAAATAATCTATCTTTTGGTTTTATCATCAGCGATGATAATACTGAATATTTCTTCCACCGAGGAGAGCTTAGTCCGCAAAATGCTTTTGATAATAATGATGAGCATAAAGGAATAAGAGTGGGATTTTATTCACATAATACTAAAAAAGGCCCAACAGCAAAAAATGTGCACTTGATTTAAATTAATATAGGCTCTAACTTGCCAATTGTTAGGGCCTTTTTTCATAACGCCTGCATAACACGTTTGCTACCATGCAGATTAAGCTCAAATTTACCACTTAATACGGTAAACTCAAAGAAACCTAGAATGCCGAATGTAGCAAATCGTGTTGATGCATTTGTTATACCTATTCACCTAAAGCTACTTTTAATTCATTCGTAGTCAGTGACGAAAAATGCATATTTGCTCTTTCTTGAGCATAAATACAGTCAGGGATATCATCCATTAAATATAAAACACCCTGTTTAAGTAAACTAAATAATTCATCAACATGTAATGCTGCATACTCTTTTTCAGAAAAACGTTCAATTCCCTTTTTTAATGAATTAACATCTGAATCTCCCCAAGCATACATTACAACGCGAGCTTTATTATTGTCACTTAGGGATGAATCTGGAGTTAATGTATGCAAAATAGCACACCTAGCTGCGTACAAATCACTAGCGGTTGCTCCCAAGTGATGATCACGATACATATAATTATTTATCCATTTTTCGTATCGTTCTCTTACTGGCAAGTCACCATACGTAATCCAAGCCAAGCTATCTATAGATGTATATATTAATGATAATGAAGGCATTAATAATTTTTCATCTAAACATAATTCAATAGCAGAAAAAACTTCAAAGTAACTTTTACAAAATTTTTCCATTATATTCTCCCTAAGGTATAACGCCTGCATAACACGTTTACTACTATGCAATCATACTTGAAATTGACGCCTTAAAACGAGAAACACTC
>NZ_MSCP01000002.1:865753-868912 GCF_002954715.1 Aliivibrio sifiae
GGAAAATAAGGGCTAATTTGCCGAACCTGATAATAACGGAAACCAAAAGGCAACAAAGAAGAAAGGAACGCTTACTAAGCCGAAACTACGAAAGCCGCGATCCTTTTGATGAACCGTGCAAAAAATTTCGGACTCAGTACGCACAACGCCTGCATAACACGTTTGCTACGATACAGACTTAGCTGAATTTTACTGCCTTAATCACTGAAAATAAAGACAAACTGACAACGCCGAGTGTAGCAAATCGTGTTGATGCATTTGTTATATGCGACTAAATGTAATTGACAATTATAAATTTTACAGTAAAGCGTGCGCAACCTAAAGCTATTCAATAATTAATACTGTTCTAGATTGAAAGCCACCCTCACTATACCCATATTTATCGTATGGCTTTTGTCATATTGAAACTAAAAATAAACTAACTATGAGTAACTACAATGAAAAGCATTATTAAGTCAGCGGGCGCAAATTTACATACGATTATAATTACAGCTAGAGAAAAAACAGGAGACATTGAAACACGTGAAGCAGAACCATATAGTTATCGCGTGACTAAAGGAGAAGAGAAATTCTTCTGTTTTGACATTCAGAAAGATGGAATTAGAAACTTTGCAGTATCAAATATAATTAAAGTAGAAGAAACGAATAATAGCTTCACACCTAGATGGCCTGTAGAGGTTTAATTTTATTAGGGCACATATCGTGCCCTATTCTAATCAGAAAAGCATATAACGCTGGCATAACACGTTTATTACCATGCAAACCAACCTGAATTTTACTGCCATAATCACAAAACTAAAGACAAACCCAGAACGCCGAATGTAATAAATCGTGTTGATGCGATTGTTGTGCGTGCTTACTTTCGGCTTGGCTAGCTTGGTAAAGAACTGCCCTGCCAAGATTTTCTAAGCCTAGATTCTAATTTACCGATGCAAATTAAGCGAACAAAATGTTCTTAAATTGCGAGATAAAGTGAATGAAAAAAAATACATTTTTCACACCATTTGAACGACTTGGTTTCAGTAAGTTTGGAACTGACAAATCAAATATCCTTGCCACAACTGGGATTGAAAATGCTGCGAGGAAAACACTGATACAGGCTAAAATGAGACATAACCAAAGAACAATTGAAGCGTAAATTAGCTTCTGAAACGCCTGAACTTAGGAAAATAAGGGCTAATTTGCCGAACCTGATAATACGGAAACCAAAAGGCAACAAAGAAGAAATTTACGCTTACTAAGCCAAAACTACGAAGGCCGCGATCCTATTGATGAACCGTGCAAAAAATTTCGGACTCAGTACGCACAACGCCTGCATAACACGTTTGCTACGATACAGACCTAGCTGAATTTTACTGCCTTAATCACTGAAACTAAAGGCAAACTGACAACGCCGAGTGTAGCAAATCGTGTTGATGCATTTGTTATAAATATTATATCCCCTTAAATGCAGGCTTTAATTTAGATGTTAATAACTCGGCCTTATTTAGTCTTTCATCCAATTATTACACTAACGTTTCTTCACAGTATTTGTTAATAAATAATATTAGATCCTCTTAAGAGATTAATACTTAATAATTTGAAAATTCAACATCAGAACTTAGCCATTCAAAATTATCAATATCAATTAAAATAAGGTCATCTCCACTTTTAAGTAATTTTGATGTATTACCCTCAGGAAGTGTGTACATAGTTACTCCACCTTGAGTGCTAACCTCAAACTCCGATATAGAACCGTCTATTAATTTAATACCTTTGATTTGTTTCCACTTCGGAGCTAATTTTTTATCCCAATTCATCTACACTTTCCTTAATATTTATAACGCCGCAATAACACGTTTACTACGACATAGACTTAGCTGAATTTTACCGCCTTAATCACTGAAACTAAAAGCAAACCTACAACGCCGAATGTAGTAAATCGTGTTGATTGCTTTGTTATATCGAGAATGCTAACTTATTATTTTCTTTGATATATTGTAGCCAGAAATAGAAAAACCAACCTCTTGATACAGTTTTAACGCTCTTTGATTTTGGTATGCAACTCGTAATTTTATTTGCTCAATACCAATCGATTTCAATTGTGATTCAAGAGCAGTAATTGCCAATTTCCCATAGCCATTATTCCTACAATTTGGAAAAATGAAGAAATCATAAATAAAAGTCGATTTATCATTTGCGTTAATCGAGTGCCACAAATAACCAACCAATTCTGAACCTGATTCAATGCACAATAATTCATGCTCATTAGTTTCCAAACCATTAGGAAAACTACGAAGAAGATCCTGATTAGCCAATTCGAGCGCCCTATCCATTGAGTGACCATAGTTTTCAGCTATTTCACGGCTGTAATCATCAATGAAATAATCACAATACGCAGGGTATTCATTTGAGGTCATTGGTCTGAGCTGAATCATGTCTAATCCTTTAAAACGATGAACTTAAAAAAACGATATAACGCTGGCATAACACGTTTATTACTATGCAAACCAACCTGAATTTTACTGCCTTAATCACAAAACTAAAGGCAAACCCAGAACGCCGAATGTAATAAATCGTGTTGATGCGATTGTTGTGCGTGCTTACTTTCGGCTTGGCCAACTTGGTAAAGAACTGCCCTGCCAAGATTGTCTAAGTCCTGATTCTAATTTACCGATAGCAATTAAGCGAACAAAATGTTCTTAAATTGCGAGATGAAGTAAATGGAAAACAGATACATTTTTTACACCATTTGAACGGC
The DNA here is from genome assembly GCF_002954715.1 of Aliivibrio sifiae. GTDB lineage: Bacteria > Pseudomonadota > Gammaproteobacteria > Enterobacterales > Vibrionaceae > Aliivibrio > Aliivibrio sifiae. Next base: position 868,494 of record NZ_MSCP01000002.1, read on the forward strand.
TTGGTTTCAGCTAGTTTGGAACTGATAAACCAAATATCCTAACCACAATTTGGATTGAAAATGCTGCGAGCAAAACACTGATGCAAACTAAAATGAGGCATAACCAAAGAACAATTGAAGCGTAAAATAGCCGCTAAAACGCATGAACTTAGGAAAATAAGGGTTAATTTGCCGAACCTGACGATACGAAAGCAAAAAGGCAACAAAGAAGAAAGGAACGCTTACTAAGCCGAAACTATAAAAGCCTCGGTTCTATTGACGAACCGTGCAAAAAATTTCGGACTCAGTACGCACAACGCCGCAATAACACGTGCGAACGCCTTAATTACCAAACCAATTATACTCTAAACCGCGAATGCCGAGTGTAATTAGCATCGTGTTGATTGCTTTGTTATACCGTTTCTAACAGCGTACCCAAT
>NZ_MSCP01000002.1:873213-883701 GCF_002954715.1 Aliivibrio sifiae
TCGTGTAACGCCTGCATAACACGTTTGCTACTATGCAGATTAAGCCCAAATTTACCACTTAACACGGTAAACTCAAAGAAACCTAGAATGCCGAATGTAGCAAATCGTGTTGATGCATTTGTTATGCGCTAATTTACAGTTTATCAGAATCTATACACGTCGAACTGTCGATTAATATTTCACTTAAGAAAATCATGTTAAGGTCGTAATAGTTAGAAACGTACTCAATATTATTATCAATTAATGCTCTTGTTGAAGGGTTTGTACAAAGCATATTAACTTGTGAATTATACAATTGCCCTCCCTTTTTTAAAAATGAGATAACGTCATCTCTAGACAGTTTACTCTTACCTTTTTCCTCTAATTTTACGTTCATTTCACCTAATAATTTATCTAATTTTATTGTTATCGTTTGAGTGGTTCCATATTCAGAACCAAGAATTCCAATAACATTGGTATAATCATCCAGAGAATTACCATATTTTTCCATTTGATCTCTTTGCATTTTTACCATGTTCTTGATTAAAGATTCATGACCATATTTCTTGAGTAACATAATCGATTCTTTATAACTTTCATCATTAGACACTGATTCAGGTGTTGCACTAACCCCCCTTGGAACAGCTAAAGTCATGAATATAAAAAGACATTTAAGAGAAAATTTAAACATTTACTTATCCAAATAATAAAACAAAATAACCATAAAATGGAATTATAAAAGATATAACCACATCAACTTTATCACCATATATAAAAGCTAAAATCATATTGACAGGAAAATATCCTCCAATGAATAAAGCCATTAATAAAAAACCACCTAAACTTTCAAATATACCTTTCATATCGCCCCTATAAATACAATTTCTATCAGCAACTTACACCGAAAACCACAATAGCGCATAACGCCTGCATAACACGTTTGCTGCTATACAGACCTAGCTGAATTTTAACGCCTTAATCACTGAAACTAAAGGCAAACTGACAACGCCGAGTGTAGCAAATCGTGTTGATGCATTTGTTATGCGTATTCCCACCCAGCATGCTTTAGTTTAGATCCGATTGAAGACATTGCTTTAGAAAAACGATCTATTTCAAGAACTTTATCGCAATAGTATCCCATGTAAGCATCTATTGATTCCCGTTTATCTTCAACAAATTCCTCAGCTAAAGGATGAATATTTTCAGCATATATTGGAATGCTATATCCTTTGAATTGATCAACGGTGAGATCAATAATTTGACCATTAATTTCTAACCAGAAATGGTACTTCAAACCGTTAATTGACTCATTTCGTCCACGAACAACTTCAGTTTCTAACTCAGGGAATATTAGACTAATATAGAAACCCAAAAAAACAGAAGTATGCTCACAGCAATTTTGAGGAAAATACTTAAATAATGGCAGCACTTCAGTAATATCGCTGGCTTCAATAGCCGCCCTAAAACACTCTGCTAGTTTCGTAATATTTTTCATTTTACTCCATACGCATAACGCTTGCATAACACGTGCTAACGACCAACCTTCCAAGCCAATTACACTTCAAACCAAAAACGCCGAATGTTATAAGCATCGTGTTGATGCGATTGTTACACGATCTTTGTCAACACTTCGCTTTAATTGGTAAAGAACTGATTTACCAATAATATTTAGAAACTAATTCTAAATTACAAAAGCCAATTTAGCGAACAAAAGAACCGTTCAACTATAAAAACTGCGAAACGAAACAATCCTTTTTCTAGCACCATTTGTACGATTTGGTTTCAGCAAGTTTTGAGCTGATAAACCAAATATCTTTGCCACAATTTGGATTGATAATGCTGCGAGGAAAACACTGATGCAGGATAAAATGAGGCAAAACCATGAACAATTGAAGCGTGAATTAGTTTCTGAAATCCATGAACTTTTGGCAATAATGGCCAATTGCCGAACCTGATGAAACGAACACCAAAAGGAAACAAAGAAGAAGGAAAACCACCCTACATTCACACCTGAAAATCAAATGGTTCTGTCGCTGAACTGAGCCAAAAAACTACAATCTTTAGTTCGTGTAACGCCTGCATAACACGTTTACTACTATGCAATTATACTTAATATTGACACCTTAAAACGAGAAACACCCGACAACCTGAGATGCCGAGTGTAGTAAATCGTGTTGATGCATTTGTTATATGCGCTCTTAACGTCAGCTAAGTTACTTATCTCAAAGCTGACCTGAGAAGCATAATTTACCCAACTATTTAGAATATTCCATCAACTCAACTGGAGCGCCGTTTACTTCAATAAAGGCAACAATTAAGCCTTCACTTGGTGAATTAGGTTCAATTATGACTTTCTTACCTTTAATTTCAGCCATTAAGTCATCAACTTCAAAAGCAGCGTGAGGAACTGTTTTCACCAATTCAGGATATGGAGCATCAGCCCAAAAACGCTGCCACTGGATCCCATAAGGATTATTCTGATGATCAGATACTGTCATTTTCAAATGAGGTAAATCTATTTCCCCATCGAACCGTTCTGTTGTTGGTATACCTAAATGATTGAACTTCATTGAATATCCTTATTATTTCCACTTCAAGCATATAACGCCTGCATAACACGTTTGCTACGATACAAACCTAGCTGAATTTTAACGCCTTAATCACTGAAACTAAAGGCAAACTGACAACGCCGAGTGTAGAAAATCGTGTTGATGCATTTGTTATGTGCGTTCTAAAGTTGTTCTATATACTCTTTTGATTGCTCTAACAGCCACAGATCTTCTGAACTAACAAACCCTTCAGTATTTAATTTTTCAAGTAACTCATTTAGATTAGCGTGATAATTCAATAGATCTAAAATTAAACATGCCACATCATCTCGGTTTCGATCAATCGCAAACTTAATAGCAGCAAACACCTTATTTAGCTCTGATAGAGTTAGCAGTCGTAATCGATCTTTGAATTGATTTTTCTGTACATCGGAAACTGTCGGAAAATACCGTGATAGTCTATACCCGACATCACCTATTATTTCACTGTCACTATCAGAATCAAAGAATATAGATATAAGCCTTTTCCACGAATCTTCTTTGGTCGATTGGGAAGAAGTAACTTCTAGCTCTTGAATAACATCTAGTTCTTTTACTTCTTCTTTGGTAACTGGTTGCTTGTAATGTATGTTGGCTAGATTAATAAGGTGAGTTAACCCCTTACCAATTTCAAGAGCATTACTTTCACTAAGTTTTTGTTTAATAGTTGTAGGCGTATTATCTTTAAGTATTGCGTCAGCATGCATAGTAAGGTCAAACCAAGATGCTTTTTTAAGTGTTGGGGAATAAACGACACCAATTACTGGCATACAGAACCTCTGCCAGTACTGAAAATGCTTTTTACTTGCTATAAATGAGAAAACTTTTGAATCACTATCTACAAAAGAATCTCCACTTTTAACTTGAACACCTAATAACATACCAGTAGCAATTCCATCAATTGAAACTAGTTCCAACTGACCGTCAACGCTTACATCTGTTGATGATGTTTCTCTAAATATAATCCCTTCTGTTGAAAAGACATATCCTGCATAGTGAACACCAGCTCTACTCACTAGCTCACTTTTAGGTGCTTTCATTTTGATATTTCTCCTAAGCACATAACGCCTGCATAACACGTTTGCTACGATACAGACTTAGCTGAATTTTAACGCCTTAATCACTGAAACTAAAGGCAAACTGACAATGCCGAGTGTAGCAAATCGTGTTGATGCATTTGTTATGAGTATTACTTAAATGGGCTAAGATCAATATCCTCTAACTCACAAACTGCCATAATTGTTGGATGTGATGATAAACGATTTAGATAAGCTGACAGATGTTCAAAACTTAATGGCGATTTCTTAATAGGCAAACACCATTCAGAAAGCATAAATAAGAAGAAATCACAGGCTGATATTTCATCGCCTAAAAGGTATTTATTACCCTCAAGTTGATCATTAATTACCGATAATGATTCGCCAATTCGATCATCTTGCGCTGCAACCACATTTGGAATAGTGCTTTCATCATTTGTATGTCGATGTGGATAATATCGAACCATTAACTCAGCTTGAAGCGTATTATTCAAGTACGCTAACCATTGGAAAAACTGAGGTCTACTTTTGCTCCCCAACCGAGGGATTAAACCATGCTTAGGATTTTGCTCACAAAGATGAATACAAATAGCAGAACTTTCAAAGATTGCCATTCCATCGTCAATTAATGTAGGAATTCTACCCGCTGGATTCAATTTTAAATATTCAGCTGATTTGTGGAAGCTTGATTTCCTATCAACCAACAATAATTCATACTCTAATTCCATGAAATGTAATAAGAAGTGCGGAGCTAAACTCGCGTTGTTTGGGTAATAATATAGCTGATACAAAATGACTTCCTTTTCTTAATCCACAAATACTCATAACGCCTGCATAACACGTTTGCTACCATGCAGATTAAGCTCAAATTTACCACTTAACATGGTAAACTTAAAGAAACCTAGAATGCCGAATGTAGCAAATCGTGTTGATGCATTTGTTAAATGTATATCACCTACCCATCTAATTTCATCGATGTTTTTGGCATTAGTTCAATAACCGAACGAACTGGATTTGATTGCCCTTGTGAGCTTTCATTTTTTATATAACCAGTATCTTGTGGTGTAAATATACAAGAAGCAGCATGATTTAAAACAATATCTTTAGCTTCAGCGGTAGACGCTGCATCCGTTAAAGCCTTATAAGTCATTAGCGCATTCTGACGGTGTTTATTTACAATGGCATTATGTTTATGAGATAAAAAGTTTTTTGCAGCTAAAAATAACAAATATGCAATTACACCAAAAATAAGTACTTTACTTGTAATTAATTGAAACGCCTGCAAATTATCTTCTGGTTTTAACCAAGACATTTTATGAATAAATAATGTACAAAAAGCATAAATACCTAAAGCAATCGCTGCTTGTATTGTTTTCACTTTCCAATATTCTGCGGCTTCATCATGTGATTCTGATTCATCCTTAAAATAAATAGCTTGTTGTGAAACACCTTGCTCTGCTGCAACTTTACGAACATCAGCCAAAACCTCTTGAGCTTGCTCTTGGTGTGTTGTTAAGTGGCCAGTAATTTCTGTCGCTTCATCCTTCACATTTTGAAGCATTGCCCTCGCTTCATTTTCCATACGCTGAAAATCAACAGATTTACTCGTACCATATGAAATAAATGGGAATAATTTCTGGAATGCCGGGTCATAGGCTGAAATCACCTGCTGAATTAAATTATCTCTTGGCTGAGTTGGATTTTGATTTTGAACAGTTGTGGGGTCGAAATCTAAGGCCTGTTGAAAACGATTAAAGTCAGCATCCGCCTGAACTTTAATTTGCCCTAGAATAGCATCTGGGAAATCGTCTAAAGTTGATAAACCTAATTGATTATATAACCGAATTAATTTGCTCGCAGGAGCTACAATTGCTGAAAAATCAAAGTTACGACCTAATTCATCTTCCCTAGCTAAAGTTTTTGCATCAAAAGCCTGCATTCTTGAAAGCGACTCTTGTGTTTCTTCTAATTGAGACATTTTTACCTCCATAAATTAACATATACATTTAACGCCTGCATAACACGTTTACTACTATGCAATTATACTTAAAATTGACGCCCTAAAACGAGAAACACCCGACAACCTGAGACGCCGAGTGTAGTAAATCGTGTTGATGCATTTGTTATGCCCGTACTCAAACTTTATTAATTATCACTTTTAGGTATACGTCGTTTACCGATGTAAAAACAAACGGCCTTACCATTTGCTATCACTACGTTTTTATTCATATCACAGATTGAAATTACATGTTTAGCTGGAATTATAATTAATTCTCCCTTCTTACAGTTTTGATAAGAAGTACAATATTCCTCAGATTTAGTATCAAATACACTCGCTTGTACCATTATTGAGAACATAGAAGTCAGAATTACAATCAGAAATTTTTTCATAATTTGAACCTAAAAATATTAAAATAAAGCGTTATGTTAGATATTTATATGTGGCTTTTTGAGAATATTCAGCAATACCGAGTATTTCAAATACACCACCAATAGTTGTAAAGTTACACCCTCCTTCTTTCGCACATGCTTTAAGGTTTTCATTAAACCAAGTTCGAGTAAAGAAACCTGTATTTACTAACCTTTGATGAGCTTTTTCAAATTCATTAATTGTCACCCCTTTTTCATAATATTGAGCTTTAGTTGAATGAGATGGGATTCTATAAATTAAAGCCTCTTCATTACGACGCATCCCCATTCCCTTTATTTTAAATTCCACTTTAGCTTTGGGTTTCGGAATAACTAGCCCAGATTCCTTAGCTAATTTTTTAATCATTAATTCCATTTATCCTCCGAGGGCATAACGCTGGCATAACACGTTTATTACCATGCAAACCAACCTGAATTTTAGCGCCTTAATCACAAAATTAAAGGCAAACCCAGAACGCCGAATGTAATAAATCGTGTTGATGCGATTGTTGTGCGTGCTTACTTTCGGCTTGGCCAACTTGGTAAAGAACTGCTTTGCCAAGATTTTCTAAGTCCTGATTCTAATTTACCGATAGTAATTAAGCGAACAAAATGTTCTTAAATTGCGAGATAAAGTGAATGGAAATAGATACATTTTTCACACCATTTGAACGGTTTGATTTCAGCAAGTTTGGAACTGATAAACTAAATACACTCGCCACAATTGGGGTTGAAAATGCTACGGGCAAAACACTGATGCAAACTAAAATGAGGCATAACCAAAGAACCATTGAAGCGTAAAATAGCCTCTGAAACGCCTGAACTTAGAGAAATAAGGGCTAATTTGCCGAACCTGATAATAACGGAAACCAAAGGCAACAAAGAAGAAAGGAACGCTTACTAAGCCAAAACTACGAAAGCTGCGATCCTATTGATGAACCGTGCAAAAAATTTCGGACTCAGTACGCACAACGCCTGCATAACACGTTTGCTACGATACAGGCTTAACTGAATTTTAACGCCTTAATCACTGAAACTAAAGGCAAACTAACAACGCCGAGTGTAGCAAATCGTGTTGATGCATTTGTTATGCGATACCTCTCACAAACAAAGACACCTCTTTTTCAAGAACTGAAAACTCACTATCAATACAGCAATATAGGTCTACTTTATAGATTAGATTTAGATAATTGGCTGTAAGTTTGAACGGCTCAAAAAAACAACTTGGAACATCAGCATTAAAACCTGTTGAAATAACAGAACAAGACTTACCTTTTAGTTTCCGCCCGAGGTTTTGTTCAATAGTTAATAAATCAGAGAGTCGGTCAAAAAACACCTTTAACTGAGCAGACATTGAATACCAATAAACTGGTGAAGCAAAAACTATGTGATCAAATACTGATAATTCATGAATCAAAGGTAAGAAATCATCATTTTTATTTTCATGTAAATAATCATAAAACGAAATATTATAATCACTTAAATCAAATACTGTTGCATCTGTTGCTAATTTGATTTTATCGCTTAATTTTCGAGTATTTCCATCTCCATTTGATGTCCCCAAAACAATTGCTACTTTCATTTTGACCTCCTTTTCGCATAACGCCTGCATAACACGTTTGCTACCATGCAGATTAAGCCAAATTTACCACTTAACACGGTAAACTCAAAGAAACCTAGAATGCCGAATGTAGCAAATCGTGTTGATGCATTTGTTATAAGCACATTCTCACACGGTTCATATGAATAAATTGAGCATTTTCTGATGTTACTTGGAAACCAAATTTGCGATATAAACCGCCTACCCGATTGCCTTGCAAATAACACAATTTCACTGGTTTATTTTCGCTATCAGCAAACTCTAAACATTGACTTAAAACCTGACTTCCTATTCCTTTCCCGTGAAAATTTGGCAGTAAAAAGAAACGGCAAAAATAGAAATGGTCGCCTTTATTTTGAAGCAAATAGCTACCTATTGCTTCACCTGACATTTCAATGATGGTTGGCTTTTCTTCATCCCATTCATCTTGATGCATTTCACGTTGGATTTTATCGTCCCAACCAAACACAGCCTTAATTGGCTCAAATTCAGCCGCCTTTTAAAGTTCAAATAAGAACTCAAAATCACTATCTTTCGCTGAACGCGTAGAAAATTTCAAACCTTTACCTCTGACTCAAATAACCTTAATAAATCGGTGCTTATAACGCCGCAATAACACGTTTATTACTACGACAGCTTAACTGAATTTTACTGCCTTAAACACCGAAGCCAAAGACAAACCTACAATGCCGAATGTAATAAATCGTGTTGATTGCTTTGTTAGGCGCAATTACAAGCCTGCGAATAAGTCACCTTGAGCTGCTTTTAATGCTTTTTGATTTCGATATGACTTACCTTGTTTAGTTTCCACAAAGCTATGACCTTCCATATTTTCCAATACTGTATCTACCGAATAACCAGTAATTACAACCTCACCAACTTCGTCAATTTTACTATGAATTAACAACGTACACTTAATCATTGAACCATGTTGAAAACTGATTTTTTCACTCAATACATCCAATTGAAAAGACTTATCAGTCATTGAAAAATTAATGCTTTCGCCTTCAAATATACCTTTCCATTTATAGTTACCTGATTTAAGAACAGGTGAGACTATTTCAATAACTGCATCTTCAATAGTTTCAACAGGCAAAACATTTGATTTAACGATGAATTTTTTAAAGTCAGGACGTTTAACTATCAATTCAGCACTAACCTCTTTGTCCGATAAATCCAAACCGTTAACCCCAATCTTAGATACTTTTCTATAGGTATCTAAACTTTTATAAAGGTTAGATTTTCTAATTATAATCTTGTTATCTTTAGAAACTAAATCTGCAACTTTCCCTACAGTCTCAGCTGTAATTACGTCATCTTTAATTTCAGCTTTTAATTTATTGATACGTAGCTGCCGCTCTTGAATGCTCAATTTTAAATCTTGTTTTTGTAAATCTTCTAACTCTGAATCACCAACAGGAATTCTGGAGGATACAAGTGCTGCTATACCAATAATTACAGATAAAACACCTGCATTTGCATTAGTAAATGCCCATATCTCCCTTAATCCTCCCTCCTTCCTAACTTCAGATTCTATTTGGATTTTTACATTCAGGGTTTTAGCAATTTCAGTAATAATTGCTAAAATTTCAGACTCACATTTATTCCTAACAAATGCATCCATAGAATGGGATTTATCTTCAAAATAATAATGCATTTGGAACTTTGCAGCAGTATTGTAGTTTTCCATAAAGTATTCTCGTTAAATGTCCTTTCTATATATGGGGATAAACCTTTGAATTACAACTATAAAAAGATGACATAACTCACGAAAATAAAATAAGCGCCTAACGCCGCAATAACACGTGCGAAAGACCGACTTACAAAACCAATTACACTTCAAACCGCGAATGCCGAATGTAAATAGCATCGTGTTGATTGCTTTGTTATACGAGCCTTGCTTTCGCTCCGATAAACTTGGTAAAGAACTGATTTACCAAGATTTGCTGTAAAATGATTTTAATTAGACTAACTCAATTAAGCGAGCAAAATATCCAATCAACAACAATAACTGTGAAACGAAACAATCCCTTTTTCTTACACCATTTGTACGAATTGGTTTCAACCAGTTTGGAACTGATAAACCAAATATCCTTGCCACAACTGGGATTAAAAATGCTGCGAGGAAAACACTGATGCAGGATAAAATGAGGCATAACCAAAGAACAATTGAAGCGTAAATTAGCCGCTGAAACGCCTGAATTTGGGGCAATAATAGTTCAATGCCGAACCTGATGAAACGAATACCAAAAGGCTACAAAGAAAAAGGAAAACCACCCTACTTTCACACCTAAAAAACTAATGGTTCAATCACTGGACTGAACCTAAAAACTGCATTCTCAGAGTTCGTATAACGCTGGCATAACACGTTTATTACCATGCAAACCAACCTGAATTTTACCGCCTTAATCACGAAACCCAAGACAAACCCAGAACGCCGAATGTAATAAATCGTGTTGATGCGATTGTTGTGCGTGCTTACTTTCGGCTTGGTCAACTTGGTAAAGAACTGCCCTGCCAAGATTTTCTAAGCCCTGATTCTAATTTATCAATAGCAATTAAGCGAACAAAATGTTCTTAAATTGCGAGATGAAGTAAATGGAAAACAGATACATTTTTTACGCCATTTGAACGACTTGATTTCAGCAGATTTGGAACTGATAAACCAAATATCCTTGCCACAGCTGGGATTGAAAATGCTGCGAGCAAAACACTGATGCAGACTAAAATGAGGCATAACCAAAGAACAATTGAAGCGTAAATTAGCCTCTGAAACGCCTGAACTTAGGAAAATAAGGGTTAATTTGCCGAACCTGACGATACGAAAGCAAAAAGGCAACAAAGAAGAAATTTACGCTTACTAAGCCGAAACTAC
>NZ_MSCP01000002.1:884467-891244 GCF_002954715.1 Aliivibrio sifiae
GCAATAACACGTTTATTACTACGACGACTTAATTGAATTTTACCGCCTTAAACACCGAAACCAAAGACAAACCTACAACGCCGAATGTAATAAATCGTGTTGATTGCTTTGTTATGTGTTTGAACTTAAAGTAAATTCCATTTCTATTAACCCATTCACTTCCACGGTTTGCGTAAATCCTTTTTCTTTATATAACTTAATTGCTGGGTTTTCGCTGAATACACGAAGAAGTAACTTTTTTGATTGATGCTGTCTAGCGTGATTTATAATCATATCGAGACTTTTCGCACCGATACCCTTACCATGAAATTCTGGGCTTAGCTGTAAATCTCGCAGAAAAGTGGTCGATTCGTTATAACTAAAACGAACAATACCAACTCGATGATTATCCACGAATATTTCAAAGTTATCCAAGATAGCCCAATTGTTAATAAACAGATTGCTGTCCCAAACGATATTACGAGTTAAATAATAACTAGCCATATTGGATTGAGTTAGTGACTCAGCATATTTTAGCTCAGAAGCTCTTTTAAACTGGATATCCATACTTACCCCTTGGGAACACATAACGCCGCCATAACACGTGCTGAACGATATAATTACCAAATCAATTATACTCTAAACCACAAACGCCGAGTGTAATAAGCATCGTGTTGATGGCTTTGTTATGCGCCTAAATCGAGTATTGGTGCCCCAACTGTATCTTCGACTACTGAATGACATTCATAACTGAACCATTTTTTAAACAACGTCCAATTACGTTTTTTAGGCCACAAAGTTTCATCGACATACCAACCGTAAAGTTCATTTTCAAATAACACTTCACAGTTTAATTTAACCCAAGCTTCGAGCTCTTTAGGCGTTTCTGTTATTTCATGAGCAACTAAATAAACAGTCTTCTCTTCATTAACTGAGGACAATGTAACTTCCGGTGAATTATACGGATCTGCTTCATTTATCCAATCAACGGCTGATTGTTTATAACTAAGCATTAATACAGCACGATTTATCATTTTAAATATCCTTCAAAAACAATAGACAGATACAATAGCATGACCAAATAAGACCGTAATCTTCTTAATTTCAAATTGGCGCATAACGCCTGCATAACACGTTTACTACTATGCTATTATACTCAAAATTGACGCCTTAAAACGAGAAACACCCGACAACCTGAGATGCCGAGTGTAGTAAATCGTGTTGATGCAATTGTTACATGCGACTCAAAGAATGAGCAGATACTCTATCTTTAGCCAATTCAATAACTGCATGACCTAATTGAACCAAAGTACCAAAACTTGGGGTCGTTTCAGGTTTTAATGAACGATAAGCACTCGTTCTACTTTTAATTCCTGCACGCTCAATTACAACACTGTGGCCAAATTGTTCAACATAAGAACGAATGGCCGCTTGCAAAATGTCAGCTCGACCTTCTTGCATTGAATCCCATGAAGCCTGCTTGATTACCATTTCCATTTCTTTAACGTCAAAAGGCGTTAAATCAGATTCAGTATAACTACCAATAGTGATTTCTTTTAACGTTGCAGCTGATAATTCAACACCACTCCAATCAAGAGAGCCGTCAGCCGTTAATGCAAACTTTTGAAAATTAGCCACATGGCTAAATGCTTCTTTTTGGAAATACTCAGTTAAGTTTGCTTCACCGGTATAACCGTCACTAAAAGTAAGCTCAAGTGTAAAATCAGCTACCAAATCAACATCAATTACTTTCAACATACGTCACCTATAATTTACCCGGATTAATACCAGCAACTGCTTGTTTCCACATTTCCATCAATTTTACTCGATTGCTTTCAATGTGAGCTTCTGCTCGTTTTCGTTGCTTATTTGGTAAATAACCCTCTAAGCACTCACCTGTTTCAATTGCTATGATTAGCTCATAGCTACCATATTTGACATGAATATGAGGCAATTTATGCTGCTTGTTGTCGAAAAAATACAGACAAAATGAAAGCCCAAGCAATGCATCTATCTCTGGCATAACAACCTCTAATTATCAAATCTGGTTAAACTATAGCACCGTATCTCAAAAGAGACAACTTTAGCATGTAACGCCTGCATAACACGTTTGCTACGATACAGACCTAGCTGAATTTTACTACCTTAATCACTGAAACCAAAGGCAAACTGACAACGCCGAGTGTAGCAAATCGTGTTGATGCGATTGTTATAATTTGTGGTTAAGACAACATACATTCGTAGAAAATGACGCCATTACCCCCCTCTTGAGTTGCAACAAAACCAACTTTCTCAAGTAACTTTGCCGAAACTACATTTCCAATATCTACGCCACCAATGATCTTTTCTACTAATTGGTTATCACGACAGTTTTTAAGCAAACCAAACAATAACTCACTACCGTAACCTTGATGCCAACTAGATTCAGCTAATAAATAACCTAAATGAGCTGTAGCATTATCTGATTCATAAAGGAAAACGAAGCCAATAATTGGTTCTAAACCTTTACGCTTAACTGAAAATAAATGGCTTTCTGCTACCATTTTCAAAAGCCAAACTTCAGCATCCAATTCAGTATTAATATCATGAAAATATGGAGGTAATGATTCAACAACCGAGGGAGAAAGTAAGCTAACAATTTCAGATAATAACTGTGGTTTCATCAATCCTGACACCAAACAAGAGTCAACATTTGCAACCTCAAGTCTCGTTGTCGTAAATGCTATAGATTTCAACTTTGAGCTATTAATCATATCGTTACCTTAAAAAATTATAACGCCTGCATAACACGTTTGCTACGATACAGACTTACCTGAATTTTAACGCCTTAATCACTGAAACTAAAGGCAAACTGACAACGCCGAGTGTAGCAAATCGTGTTGATGCATTTGTTATGACTTTATATTAAATTTGGTTGTCTTTAATTTTTCCTAATAAACTCTTCATAGATAAATGTTTATAATTAACAAGAGCTTTTATTGATACTTTCAATAACCAGTAAATGGACAATGCACCAACCATAATAGTTAAAGCTTCCCACACTGGAGCCTTAATACCAAACGAGTCATTGAAGGTTGCAGTCGTTTTTACGGTCGCTATCGTAACTAAGATCGATGCAGGGGCAATCCATGCCGTTTTTAATGACATTTTATCTAGATGTTTCAATAAGATATTTTCTAGTTTATCTTCTGTAATCTCAATTAAATCTGACTTAACATTAGTACGTTTATTCTTTACAAACCGACTTTCTTCTTCTCGATTATTTGAAGAATACACACTTTTAGACGGTTTTTGTTTAAATTGTGTATCTTCCACTTATTCATCGCCTTCTTCATTAGGAATTAAGTCAAATGCACCTAAAGCATGAGGTGTTACAGCTCCGCAATTAGTACAGATAACAAGAGCTACAGGTAATGTAGCTTTAGATTTTAGCTTACCAGAGATATCAGGTTGAAGTGGGTAATGAGTCATTTCATCAAGAACAACAAATTCATTCTCGCTACAGCGATGGCAAGCATTTGTAGCCCCCATATCAACAAGCTTTTTTTCAATTAATTTATTACAAAATTCAGGTTTTTTCATTGTCTACTCTAATATTATTCAATAACTTAATCTATTATATTCATAAATGAGGCATAACCCAATTATTTCTAGTCATAACGCCGCAATAACACGTTTATTACTACGACGACTTAGCTGAATTTTACTGCCTTAAGCACCAAAACCAAAGACAAACCTACAACGCCGAATGTAATAAATCGTGTTGATTGCTTTGTTATACCCGTACTAAAATCGCCCTCAAAACTAGGAAGTAACCAATAATAAAATACTGCCTAAGAATGCTGGTATTCCTGAGATAAACATAACCAAACCAAACTGATAATTCAGCCTTTTTTGTTCATGAAAATCAGACTCAAAATCATGATTAGAAACCATTTTCATTGTTTTATTTGAAGCTGGGGCTTGCGCCCAATTACGACTTTGGCTATTTCCATCCCAAGTTAATCTAGCTATTCCCCAGATAATAATCACGATGAAGAATAGAAAATCCATCAAGCTTGTTGAGTTGAAAAAGGCTATATATTTGGAAAGAATGAATACGATTAAAGCCGCTAATAGATTAGTAATAACAACCACTTTCAATAGATTTAGCATAGATATTCTTCCTCAATTGACCTTTTAGGGTATAACGCTGGCATAACACGTTTATTACTATGCAAACCAACCTGAATTTTACTGCCATAATCACAAAACTAAAGGTAAACTCAGAATGCCGAATGTAATAAATCGTGTTGATGCGATTGTTATGCCCTACTTTCAGCTTATGCAGTTTCAAATAAACAACAGTCAACTATTTCTTCTGTTATATGAATGAATAAAAAACCAACACTTACAAGATAATCAACACCGTCAAGATCAACATATATGTCACTCGCTAACTCATGAGCAAACATATTACGATATTCAAATAAAAGAGATATGTCAGCAAAGAAGTCCGAATTATACTCATTAACAGGAATGTCAATATCGTCAGATACGGGAGATATCTTTATTGTTTCCAAAAAATCAATATCCAATAATATTGAAAAGTAATCATTTAATAAATTTAGATTATTTATTGAGATTGTATGTGAAATCAAATCCCCTTTACTCACCAAATTATCATTTTGACCTAATATTTTTTTATTTGGTATTTTTAAATGATCTGCTCGTAGAGAGAATACTTCGCTATAATTAATTATATCTCTGATTGCTAATCTCATATAACCTTCAATACAGCTCACAATACCAATAATACTCCCCTTCAATAATTCAGCTTGGATATCGAAAGATTCGATTTTTCTAATTTCATCAATTGATTCGAGTATATAGTCAACTCTAAGAGATAACTGTTCCCAACGATCTTTACCTTGGTATAAATTGTTATATTTTTTGTTTATTTCTTTTGGGTAATCTCTAGCCACTAACTCTCATCCATTTTTTATTATTCGGCATAACGCCTGCATAACACGTTTGCTACCATGCAAACTAAGCCAAATTTACCACTAAATACGGTAAACAAAAAGAAATCTAGAATGCCTAATGTAGCAAATCGTGTTGATGCATTTGTTAGATTTTTTTAGGTACAAGGCTATTAACAGCCTTACCAAACTTGATGCTCAAGGCTAATATGATAATAAAAGGCCAATATAGAAACTGTAATTTAGTCACATTGTCATTTTTTAAACTTTTAGCTTTTTCTATATTTTCAGCCCTCTCTTGTAACTCACTTAATTCAGAGACTTTCTCTAGTCTATGTTTAGACCAGTTAGAATACTCTCCATTGCGGATTGATTTAGGAGCTCGCAGACATACATTCAATGAACTCAAAAGTGAATCTGTAAAATACAATGTTTCTTTAAATTCATTTGATAATAGTGTTACATCTCGTTTTGAAAAAACATTCACATTAACAACACTTTTAAACTCATTCCATGCAAAAGCAGAGAAATCCTCTATATATTTTGAACTATTAACATAATCATATTGATAGAATCCTTTATCAATACCAGCTGTAAAATACTGAAGCAGAGAATTGTACAAAGTAACCCCAAGAACATCTGACTTTCCTAATTGTTCTATCATAGGTTTTGCAGATGAACATACAGCTTGAACACGTTCTGCACCTGAAAATTGAACAAACTTATTTTCATATTGCTTTGTAATTGATGATATTTCTTTAGCTGCTATACATTCTGTTGTTTTTATTATATCTCCACATGCCTCTGCATAATTAGAAATATGTGCTAAATGACTCCCCTGCGTTGCTATCAGAGAGTCCTCATTATCAAATTTACTAAATTTTGGTTTTTGCTTTTCGATTGCAGCTATTTCTGCCCTTTGTTTTATTTGTAAATCATACAGCTCAATAATTTTACGATCATTAGTACTTTGAATAAAAATCAAACAAACCCCTAGGGCACCTAAAGGGTAATAGACAGCATCTACCCAGTTCCACCAAGAAGATTTAGTAAAAAAACCAACGACTCCGAAGAAAATGAAGCATATTCCCAAAAAAATTAATATATTCATAAACCACTTAAAATATGAGTTCCATATTAGAACTAAAGAAAAAAATCTAACGCCTGCATAACACGTTTGCTACCATGCAGATTAAGCTCAAATTTACCACTTAATACGGTAAACCTAAAGAAATCTAGAATGCCGAATGTAGCAAATCGTGTTGATGCATTTGTTATAATTTGTGGTTAAGACAACACACATTCGTAAAAAATGACGCCATTGCCGCCCTCTTGAGTGGCAACAAAACCAACTTTCTCAAGTAACTTAGCCGAAACTACATTTCTAATATCTACGCCACCAATAAGTTTTTCTACTAATTGGTTATCACGGCAACTTTTGAGCAAACCAAACAATAACTCACCACCGTAACCTTGATGCCAACTAGATTCAGCTAATAAATAACCTAAATGAGCTGTAGCATTATCTAATTCATAAAGGAAAACGAAGCCAATAATTGGTTCTAAACCTTTACGCTTAACTGAAAATAAATGGCTTTCTGATACCATTTTCATAAGCCAAATTTCAGCATCCGATTCAGTATTAATATCATGAAAATATGGAGGTAATGATTCAACAACCGAGGGAGAAAGTAAGCTAACAATTTCAGAGAATAACTGTGATTTCAGCAATCCTGTCGCCAAATATGAGTCAACATTTGCAACCTCAAGTCTCGTTGTCGTAAATGCTATAGATTTCAACTTTGGGCTATTAATCATATCGTTACCTTAAAAAATT
>NZ_MSCP01000002.1:891973-892909 GCF_002954715.1 Aliivibrio sifiae
TATAACGCCTGCATAACACGTTTACTACTATTCAATTATACTTAATATTGACGCCTTAAAACGAGAAACACCCGACAATCTGAGATGCCGAGTGTAGTAAATCGTGTTGATGCGATTGTTATATTTTACTACGCCATAGCAAAATTGATCGTGTGCACCTTAGTTAAATTCACGTTTTGTTTTGCTTGCCATAGATCGTAATTGTCTTGCATTGTTAGCCAACTTTCAGGCGTACGACCTAGTGATTTTGAAAGACGCAATGCCATTTCAGGTGAAATTGAACTCTTACCCTTTATCACTCGATTTAGAGTTGAAGCTGCAACATCAAGTTGTTTAGCAACAAAGCGACAACTATAGCCAAATGGTTCCATATAAACGTCATGGATAAACTCACCTGGATGTGGGGGATTGTACATAGCCATTAATGGTAATCCTCGTAATTTAAAATATAAGCATTACCATCGAAAAATTCGAAAGTAACACGCCAGTTACCATTTACTGTAATTGACCAAATTCCATCTCTATCCCCTTTCAAAGGATGAAGTTTGAAACCCGGCAAATCAACATCATCAATAATGGTTGCAGTATCTATCGCGGCTAATTGCATTCTCAATTTGCGATCATGTTTCGCTTGAATGCCCGCTTTACTGCCAGTCTCAAAAAACTTTTTAAGACCTTTGTGCTTAAATGTTTTAATCATACGAAGAGTGTAGCGCGTTGCGCATTATGACGCAAGTTTCAATAAAAAATATAACGCCGCAATAACACGTTTACTACGACATAGATTTAGCTGAATTTTACCGCCTTAATCACTGAAACTAAAGACATACCTAGAATGCCGAATGTAGTAAATCGTGTTGATTGCTTTGTTATACGGGGTTTAGCTTGGCAAAGTATCTTCACAAAACCTAAATAGATAACCATTTGGATCTTGTA
>NZ_MSCP01000002.1:894033-894888 GCF_002954715.1 Aliivibrio sifiae
ACTACCAAGCAATTATACTTAATATTGACGCCTTAAAACGAGAAACACCCGACAACCTGAGATGCCGAGTGTAGTAAATCGTGTTGATGCGATTGTTATGTGTTATCTCTGAATTAAAGATTTAAGTTTACCGATACCTTTACTACCAACACTAGCTAAACCAACAATAGCAGAGACAACAAGAACTAACGGTTCAGATCCCGCAAGTGTTGCAAAAATTGCGCTACTATTTGCCCATTTTAAAATTGAATTTTTATCAACAGCCTTATCTTGCTCTAACACCTTTTCAATTAATGCCACTAATTGATCATTACTAATTGAATCTTTAGGCAAACCCAAAGTTTTATGTATACTATCCACAGAGCTTATTTCTAACATTGTTTCAGCATGAACTATTGTTCCATTTAATAGTTGAATATCTAATTCTGCAGACTCTGGTGCTATCGCAAATGTTTTTACAGAGATTGATGAATTATCTGCGGTAATTTTAATTGCCATAAATTTTCCTTAGGTGACAAATGATTACATTAAAAGATTGTAGTGTTACAAATTGTGGTTCAGTTTTTGGCCTTAGTGGTAACGTAGAGCTTAATATTGATGGATTATACGTCGATAATTGCAGTACCGTATATGATATTGATTCAGAGGATTCCAATATTAATGCGCACGCTACAAACTTGCACATTAAAAATACTGACACTTACATCAAAGTAGGCAAAAATAAAACTGACACAGTGACTCCTGTTAACAATATAAAACAAATTCAGGTACCAATTCCTCCTTCGAATGAGAGTCAGTCATTAATGCGCATTGCTCAGCAATATATATCTATGACCACTAAATCCGAATAAACAC
>NZ_MSCP01000002.1:897760-898888 GCF_002954715.1 Aliivibrio sifiae
CACATAACGCCTGCATAACACGTTTGCTACCATACAAACCATACCTAAATTTACCACTTAATACAGTAAACTCAAAGAAACCCAGAATGCCGAATGTAGCAAATCGTGTTGATGCGATTGTTAGGTTTATTCAGATATTGTTTAAGGATATTCCACTCTCATCCAGAATAATATAATCAGAGTTACTCAAACCAGACGCATCATACTTTCCACAAAGTTTAGCCTCATCTGTAAACAACTGAATGTTATCATTTAACGTTAAGCAACATGAGTCAAACTCATCACTTTCTTTGAATTTTTCACCATGGCTTTTATATTTCACTTCATTATACTTTGGCATTAAACTTGAAATTAAAGACCTTTCTACCAAATCGATTACGTCATTAAGTTTAGTTTCTCCTAAGTCGTATTCTTTTGGATTTTGTATTATATTTACAGCATCAACTTCAAAAGCCAATATTAATAACTCTTCACTTAACAGATTTTGTCTATTAATTGGTTCTTCTGAACTTAAAATATTAAGCCTAGCATGATGTCCTTTTGATAGCCTTTCATAGGTTGACTTTGATGTTTTACCTACATAGTGAATAAATAATTTTAGAAAGTCTTTATAATTATCAAAACCAGAAATATAACGCTCCCCTCTGCTTTTATAAAATAAAAGCTGCCAAGCACTAATTTCGATCATTCCTTCTCTGATCATGTTACCAGTATCTTTTTCTTTAATACCGATAACAAAATAGCAATTTGGATCAGAATATGTTTTGAAATTTAACAGCACATCACGACTTAAGATAGCGTCAATATACTCTGGGTAGTTAACTTTAAAAAGGTAAAAAATATCAATATAACCAACAGATTTAAACTCATCATTTGAAATAGTAATTTCAATACCGTTTTCCTGCATCTTAAAGTCAATTCTAGGATACCTAGCTTGAGCTATAGCATATAATTTACTATTTTCTAAAGACGACTTTAAATTATTTCTCTGTTGCTTATTACTAAACTCATTATTAGTAATTGGATGACTAACCAAGCTGAATGAACAGGCTTGCATCTTTCTCATGGGCATCGTTGCCTCCTATATAAACCTAACGCCTGCATAACACGTTTGCTACCATGCAGATT
>NZ_MSCP01000002.1:899907-906645 GCF_002954715.1 Aliivibrio sifiae
CATGCAGATTAAGCCCAAATTTACCACTTAACACGGTAAACTCAAAGAAACCTAGAATGCCGAATGTAGCAAATCGTGTTGATGCATTTGTTAGATTTTCACTACCAAAACGTGGGATGTAAATTAGTTGTCACAATAGTATCTCCCAACTTATCAAGATTGCACTTTTGACATAATAATTGCAGATTACTTGCATCATTAATTCCACCAAGATTAAGAGGAACCATGTGATCTATCGCTAGTTTGCCACCAGTATGATAAATAGAACTGAGATCAGTTTTACAAATTGCACATAACCCTTTTTCCCGACAAAAAAGAGCCCTTTCTAGCCATGTAGGCCAATAAGTTGCACGCTTTACCACACCATCTTTTTTAAGAATATTAGGGCATTCTTCTACTTTTAACTCTTGAATTTCTAAAGCTATAACTTTGTTAAATTCTATTAAAAAACAACGATCAGAAAATAATAAGTTAAATACTTCCGTCTGAATTAAAGGAGTTAACGATCTTGACGCAAAATCAAGTAAGTACTCTGTATGATACTCAAATAAATCAGTTTCATCTTCAATCCATTCAATACCTACTGATATATAATATTCTTCAGGGGTCATTAAAGATAATTGATATTCCATACACCACTGTGTAATTTCATCTCCTGCACACTCTCCTCCTCCCGCATCCATAAGATAAAAGTAAAAATATTCATTTATATAATGTGTAATATAGTCATGAAGTAATGAATTTTTAGTTGGTTTTAACACCTGGTTATCGAAATCTGATGCTATATCTAAAGGAGGATCACAATACTCCTCGAAGACAGCTACTCTTATTGAATCGGCAAGCTTATAGCTCGCACAAAATTTGAAATCATGTTGTTTAGGAAACAAGTTCTACTCCAATTCCAATTGACCACAGAAAAATCTAACGCCTGCATAACACGTTTGCTATCAAACAATTATACTTAATATTGATGCCTTAAAACGAGAGACACCCGGCAAACTGAGATTGCCGAGTGTAGCAAATCGTGTTGATGCATTTGTTATATGCTACAGACTTAGTTAGCTTGATTTAACTGCAATAAGTCCCATTTTGTACCGTATAAATCTTTAAATACAACAACTGTGCCGTATTCTTCAACACGTGGATCTTCAGTAAATTCGACACCTTGAGCTTTCATAAACTCATAGTCACGCCAGAAATCATTAGTTTGAAGAAATAAGAAAACACGACCACCAGCTTGATTGCCAACTGATTTTAATTGGTCATCATTACTTGCTTGAGCCAATAGCAAATTTGTTCCTGTTGAATTAGGTGGAGATATTTGAACCCAACGTTTACCACCGCCTAAATCAGTATCTTCGACAAGTTCAAATTGTAGTTTTTTAGTATAAAATTCAATTGCATCATCATAGTTTTCAACAACTAAGGCAATATTACCAATTCTTTGTTCGATAGGCTTATTCATTCGTAGCTCACTACAGTTCAAAAATAGAATTCTACCCTATTTAGCTCATAAACTCATTTTTGCATATAACGCCTGCATAACACGTTTGCTACTATGCAAACCAAGCTAAATTTTACTGCCTTAATCACCAAAACTAAAGGCAAACTAACAACGCCGAATGTAGCAAATCGTGTTGATGCGATTGTTATGTTCGTTCTAAATAGGCCTTGTCATGATTATAGGATTTGGATTCAGAGTTTCACAATCATTGTACAAATCCGCATTTAGCTGAAGATATCTAGTTTGTATAATATTATTAGTATTAAAAGCTTTTTTCGCTTGTTCTATTTGGTTTGAATATATTGGAGAAATAGACACATTATTCCATTCATAATTAACATCGGTCACATATACATTTACTCCGCCATAAGGTAAACGAAAAACTAATGTTTTATTGCAAGGCGTAAATGTACCTAATGGCGTTCCACTAGCATCTTGAGCTTTAGTTGAAGTAATCGCAATATAACTTCCAGCTTTTGCTGTTCCAACTATATAGCGCCTATCCTTTGTATATTCGTATGATAACGATGAAAACCAGTCGTCTTTAAATGTTTCATTTTCAAAATCAACATCACCTAAAGATAGCTTGATATCATAAATGCTAGTGCCATTACCAATAATGAAAACTATATCTGGTGACTCTATTCTATTTTTTGATTCAGGTTCAGTTGTTGCACAGCTAGTTAGCGTTAAAACAAAAGCTAAAAAATATAATCGGGAAAACATATAAATCACCTAAACCTTCACTAATAATATGTAATCATTTTACAGCGTAGCTATTTTTTAACCGGTATAAAAACGTGAACTCGTTCGAATATATAAGCCAACCTTACTGGGTAGGTTAACGAAAATTAAGACAAAAAAGAACATAACGCCGCAATAACACGTGCGAACGACTTACTTACAAAACCAATTATACTCCAAACCGCGAATGCCGAATGTAAATAGCATCGTGTTGATTGCTTTGTTATGTGTTGTATTTAACTCAACGGTAACGGTTGTGGCTACTCACCCAATGTCCAGAGACATAAACACCATTACTTCGATGGTATCCATCTCGCCAAAACATATCAACATCTTGCAAACCATTCAGATTTTCTTCAGACCACGGGTTATAACCACCAGTCGGAATTCCATTTACATCAGTCTCAGATTCTTTATAATCGCTGTATACGCTATTAATTAATTCTTTATACTTATAGTCTTGGTCAAGCAGTGACAATAAGTATTTAATTTTTGCCACAAGGCAAAGTGTAAGGTAATACCTAGCTGTTTTTAATCTTTTAAGATCATTATTAATAATTTCCCAAAGTTGATCTTGTGACATTTCACTGAATAACATTAATTACACCCTAATTATAATTCGCAATAAAATCGATTAATATCAAATTTAAAGAGGTCTTCTTATCTAAAAAGCAACCACAAAGCACCAATAATTATCCCAATTACTGCTCCTATTTTCAAAGCAACTTCTCTAATTTCATCATCACCGAATAAGACTGCGTATATAAATGCTCCGATAGCAAATAAAATAAGTAAGCCATATGGATTAAAAAATATCATTCTCATAAAAATACACCTTCATCATTGAAAGCGTATTTTACATAAAATAATAATCATAACTTACCATTTTACGCCAACACATAACGCCTGCATAACACGTTTGCTACGATACAGACCTAACTGAATTTTACTGCCTTAATCACTGAAACTAAAGGCAAACTGACAACGCCGAATGTAGCAAATCGTGTTGATGCGATTGTTATGGATATTAATACCTGCTAGATTTCAGCGCCCAACAACATCCATGAACTATTTTTTATGTCAGGTATGTCATATCTAGGGATAATTCTATTCTCAAAAGGCCTGTATTTATCAATAAAATACCTTTCTAAAAAGTCTACATATGTTTTCTCAACTAATAACCATTTAAAACTATCAAATTTTTTATTCGATGCATGATTATCAACACGAGTGAACAAATTTACAGTACGACCAACGTAAATTAAAGAATTATTATCTAATAGAAAATATATAAATTCATACTTATCATCAACAATTGGGTTAGATATATGGGTTTCACTTATTGAAATTCCAACATTGTTAGAGTTCCAATTATGAACACAAGAACGAAGATCAAAGTCTTCATAATTAGAGGTTCTTAACGATGGAAGAGTTCCCACTCCATCGACGTGATGCTTCCCGATAATATTAGACTTTTTAAGTTTTTCTATTTTTTGAACAAACTCTAATAGTTCACGTTGCTTTTCTGGTTCGGCTTCCTTAAAGAAGTCCCACTCTCGAATATTATTCATAATTTCATATCCATAACGCTTGCATAACACGTGCTGACGACCAACTTTACCAAACCAATTACACTTCAAACCAAAAACGCCGAATGTAATAAGCATCGTGTTGATGCGATTGTTGAGCGCTTCCAACGTTAGATCGTAATACTACGACCGGTTGGGAAGTATTCTAAGCGATCGCCAAGCACGCCTTTTAAAATATGATAGGCTTTCATTCCTGTACAGTGCCCTGTATACAGCTTATCTATTGGATAATTTAAGATAGATTCACCAATTTTTTCGATCTGCTTTTTAGTTCCACCAATACTATTAAATAATGGTAATCCTACCAAGTGAAAACCACCAACAACCGCTTTGATTTTTGTATTTGGGAAGTGACTAATTGCAGTATCTATCATATTCAAAACACCACTATGAGCACAGCCAGTAAACACGATAAGCCCATCATTTTCTTTTACGACGAGTAATAATTCATGATCAAAGCTATCAGGTTTACAGCAACCATTAGATTCAGTAAAAAGGTATTTATTACCTTTTGGCTTAGCATATTTATTACTTAAATCAGTAATAATGAAAATATTAGGCAAAATTTCAGTCATTTGATTAACAAAGATTAGTCGACTAGCACCTTTGGCCAATAGCTGTTTATTTATGCCTACATTGCTTTTAAAGCCAAATGCTTTGAATAAATAATTGGTTTCTTCGCATTCACGAAAATACACCGGAGCTTTCGAATTACGATCTAAAAAGTGAGTAACCCCGTTACAATGATCATGATGACGATGTGAAATAACGGCTGCGTCTACATTGTTAATATCAACATTCAATAAAGTAGCATTATCACAGAAAGCTTCACTGCTTCCAGCGTCAAATAATATACTTTTTCCCATTGTGCTTGCGTGAATAGATAACCCTCTTTCTATCGCTAGGTCAGTTCGATTATTCAATCTTGTATTATCAATTAAAGATGTCAGTATCATAAGGGAATTACCTATAAATATGAATTTGAGCCTTAGCGCTTAACGCTGGCATAACACGTTTATTACCATGCAAACCAACCTGAATTTAACCGCCTTAATCACTAAACCCAAGGCAAACCCAGAACGCCGAATGTAATAAATCGTGTTGATGCGATTGTTGTGCGTGCTTACTTTCGGCTTGGCCAACTTGGTAAAGAACTGCCCTGCCAAGATTTTCTAAGTCCTGATTCTAATTTACCGATAGTAATTAAGCGAACAAAATGTTCTTAAATTGCGAGATGAAGTAAATGGAAAATAAATATATTTCTTACGCCATTTGAACGACTTGGTTTCAGCTAGTTTGGAACTAATAAACCAAATATCCCAACCACAATTGGGATTGAAAATGCTGCGAGGAAAACACTGATGCAGGCCAAAATGAGGCAAAACCAAAGAACAATTGAAGCGTAAATTAGCCTCTGAAACGCCTGAACTTAGGGAAATAAAGGTTAATTTGCCGAACCTGATGATACGAAAATCAAAAGGCAACAAAGAAGAAATGAACACTATTAAGCCGAAACTACAAAAGCCGCGATCCTTTTGATGAACCGTGCAAAAAATTTCGGACTCAGTACGCACAACGCTTGCATAACACGTGCTGACGACCAACTTTACCAAACCAATTACACTTCAAACCAAAAACGCCGAATGTAATAAGCATCGTGTTGATGCGATTGTTGTGCGTGCTTACTTTCGGCTTGGCTAGCTTGGTAAAGAACTGCCCTGCCAACATTTTTTTAAGCCCTGATTCTAATTTACGGATAGTAATTAAGCGAACAAAATGTTCTTAAATTGCTAGAGAAAGTGAATGGAAAATAGATACATTTTCAACGACATTTGAACGGCTTGCTTTCAGCTAGTTTGGAGCTGATAAACTAAATACACTCGCCACAATTGGGATTGGAAATGCTGCGAGAAAAACACTGATGCTGACTAAAATGAGGCATAACCAAAGAACAATTGAAGCGTAAAATAGCTTCTGAAACGCCTGAACTTAGGGAAATAAGGGCTAATTTGCCGAACCTGACGATACGAAAGCAAAAAGGCAACAAAGAAGAAATTCACGCTTACTAAGCCGAAACTACGAAAGCCGCGATCCTATTGATGAACCGTGCAAAAAATTTCGGACTCAGTACGCACAACGCCTGCATAACACGTTTACTACCGAGCAATTATACTTAAAATTGGCGCCTTAAAACGAGAAACACCCGACAATCTGAGATGCCGAGTGTAGTAAATCGTGTTGATGCAATTGTTATGTGGTTATATCGCATCACCACCAAAATTATTCCAGACTTTCATAAAACCAATAGCACTCATATTTATTTTGAAATCACCATTATCAATATGAACTGTGTTATTAGAATTCATGAACTGCTTTTGAACAAAACGCTCACCTGCGGCTGTAGCAGGCGTTGCTGATAATTCATAATTACCTGAATCTGTAGTCGCGCAATAAGTCGTCATTTTTATATTTTGATGATTTATTTTCCACACTTTTTCTTTCGCGTACGCTTTCTCACCAACTTTTTCATAATCACTCTGTGTACACGTATTTAACCAATCTTTTCCTTCGCCATATTGAACAAAAAAATAGATACGTTGTTGATTGTTTTTTGAAAGTGAAACAAGACTAGCAACTGTAAAAACGGTAGTTTCTCCTTTATCATTTGTACCAAATGCTGAAACCTCTGCTGAGTTTTCGTTAAAAAATAAAGATTCACCCCAGTCACTCTTATTCCATTCTAATTCAGATGAAGCTGAAGTAGAAAAAGAAAAGAAGATTAAAAAACCAATAAATTTATAAAACCTCATATTACCCCCAATAAAGTTAAGGTTAAATTATACATGCTCTAAAACTTTCTTCATCATCAACTTAACTAATTTTTACTAATTACCACATAAC
>NZ_MSCP01000002.1:907505-912468 GCF_002954715.1 Aliivibrio sifiae
CTGGCATAACACGTTTGCTACCATACAGACCTAGCTGAATTTTAACGCCTTAATCACTGAAACTAAAGGCAAACTGATAACGCCGAGTGTAGCAAATCGTGTTGATGCATTTGTTATGTAAGTATTCCGCTCATACTCACTTACCTATCATTTCTAACTTCCCATTTGAAGATGATGTCGTTATCGAAAATTTCAATCAGTTGAATCAAAACATAAAAAGTGGCGTTTGATGGCTTAACTATTGCAATATCACCTATTTTCATTCTTGCGAAATGGCTTGGAAAGCGAAATACCGTAGGATCACTAATATCACCGAAATTTCTCGCACCAGCAGCGACTAGCACAGAGCCATTACTACTTTGAAGATCAACGCATCCGTGTGTCGGTTGCAATGTTGCCCATTTTATATTAATGATTCTTTCATCTGTCTGACTAAACTGGACTTCAATTTCGTTTCCACTGTGTATCACCGGAACTCTTCTTTTACCACAGCCATAAATTTTATGTATATTGCCACAGTCAAAAGTCTCCTCTTCTACAGCAGCCCTGAGTTTTCGATTAAAGAAACTAACATTAATATTGTTTTCCAATAGCTTTCTATAACCTTGGGAATAAATAGTTCCATTTGGGTCTAGAACTCCGATTACAACATCACTGACTCCGGAGTCGATCAATAACTGAGCACAAGATGATATCTCTTGCTCCTTATGTAATTCAACACATGGCTCCAACGTAGTATAAACTGTTGCCCCTTTAACCTGTTCAGCAGTTAGCTTTCTTATCGCAATACGCTCAGCATGAACATTTTTTGTTTCACCACGATAACCAGTAGCTAGTACTTCACCACTTTTCGCAATAACAACTCCAACTCGCGGAAACTCTGTACACTTTAAGTGCTCTTCTATAGCGATCTTCATTAAATCAGATCTTGAATAATTTTTAGACATACTATCCTACTTACATAACGCCTGCATAACACGTTTGCTACTATGCAAATTAAGCCTAAATTTACCACTTAATACGGTAAACCCAAAGATAATCTAGAATGCCGAATGTAGCAAATCGTGTTGATGCATTTGTTATATGCATTTAATAAATTTTAACTTTTCCTTGAACCACATTTTTCGTGTCCTATAGTGTTTAAGTGATTCAGAAAAGTTGTAGTTATTATTGTTGTCGGATCACCTATTATTTCAAACAACGTCAATAGGTATAATATAATGCATAGAGATATAATTGGTTCAATTTCAAATGACACAAATAGCACTTTATTCTTGAAAGAAGCAAAGTTAAAACACGGAAAATGGCGTGAAAATGGTCAACCAGATAAGCAAGTTCTTGTTGATGATACAGCAACCTTTAATGCTGGAAAACAAACAGGTGCATCTTACGGCGTAACTGGTCAAATTGAATATAGTGCCGAAAATACAGCTAAATACACACTAACCTTTAACAATCCCTACTCAGGTGATAATTCTGCATCCTTAAAATGTGAATTTAAAGGTGAAACCTACACTCTCAATGAATTTGTTCGCTATAACAAAACAGACCAACCGATGAACCTGACAGTTAAACTGGTTTCTATCGAACAGTTTGTTTCAGTAACAACTAGCTAGAAAATAAGCCTTAATGATTTGGCTAGTCATTAAGGCTTATATTCTCATTTTTTGCATATAACGCCTGCATAACACGTTTGCTACCATACAGACCTAGCTGAATTTTACTGCCTTAATCACTGAAACTAAAGGCAAACTGACAACGCCGAGTGTAGCAAATCGTGTTGATGCATTTGTTATACCGCTACCTAACCTGTACCCATTTTTTCTTATTTTCGACTGAACGTTCAATTTTAATCTCTTTAACTAAACTATTAATCGCCTTGGTAAATTCAGATCTAGGTAACTTCAATTTGTCTTGTAACGGAGCTAATTCAGTTGGTTGCTTCAGACTATTATAGATTTTATCTTCTGCTGATTTAGGAACAATAGACACTACGACATCAGGCTTAGTCCGAATAGCTTCACAGTTACCACCTAATAAATCACATTGAAACTTAAATGCTGAAATCAGGTTCTCATCATTACTAAAAAGTTCGAACGTGATTAAATTAAGCTCCTTTCGACTAAGTGATACTAACGTCCTCGATAGATAAGCGATAATATGAAAATCAGCCTGATTTGCCCCTTCTGGATAGTCAGACAGGCATAAATATAATAATTTCTCACACGTTTGTTTAATTGACTCAACCCTTGAAAATACAAGTACTTTATCAACAATTGAAGCTTTAATTTTTTCGAGTTCTTTCAAGCCAACATTTTCAGCATCGACAAATATTATTTTCACCTATTGCCTCCTAACTAATTATTTTTTATGACATTACGACAATAAGTATAAAGAAACAAATTATAAAAGAATGCGATTCAGCTTCCATTCAGAGATTTGCGGTATAACGCCTGCATAACACGTTTGCTACGATACAGACCTAGCTGAATTTTAACGCCTTAATCACTGAAACTAAAGGCAAACTGACAACGCCGAATGTAGCAAATCGTGTTGATGCATTTGTTATAATTTTATATATCAGCCATAGTCAGCAATTGGCTACAGTTACGAACCGTTAAAATATTTATGCTTAACGTTACGCTATAAATAATGCGGTAATTACCAAAAATTATTTCACGATAATTGGCTCTATTTAGCTCAGGAACAAGACGGCCTAACTCTGGAAATGAACCTAAATTCTCAGCTTTGTCGAATACGTCATTAACCCATTTTTCTGCCGCTGATGGATTGTCTAATGCAATGTATTCTGCTGTCTGTCCTATTTTATCTAAAGCAAGCGGCGACCAAATAACATTCATGAACGTAAGCGTCCTAAGATTTTAGAGCGAGCATCATCATTTGATAAGCCTAAACCACTAGCGATTTGTGCTTCAGCTTGTTGTACCTCTTCCAGTAGCTCTATTTTTTCTTGCATTGCTTCATATTCAGCAACGTCTAAAACAACAGCCACACCTTTACCACGTTGAGTGATAACTAGAGGTCTACGAGTTTCGTTAATTTGACGAATAAACGACGCTACGCCAGCTCTAAATTCTGAAAGTGGTTGAATATCTTGGTCTAATCTTAGTCGAGTCATAATAGCACCTTAGTTGTACTTAATTTTGTACCAATTATAGTGCAAGTATAAATATTCAGCAATACTAAGAAAAATTATAACGCCTGCATAACACGTTTGCTACCACGCAGATTAAGCTCAAATTTACCACTTAATACGGTAAAACCAAAGAAACCTAGAATGCCGAATGTAGCAAATCGTGTTGATGCATTTGTTATGCCTGTACTATAAATTTTAATCCACCAAACTCATGCTTTTTAATTGATACTTGGTACTTAAATTTATTACGACCAAAACCAACAATAAAAATGACAGTGTTAAATTCATCACGGTGATTTCGCATATAATTAATCAATGTTGTACATATTAGTTCATCAGTGATTATAATTTTTATTACTTTCTCTGGTTCACTAAAAATATATTCTGCATCATATTTTTGGTTTGAATCAACTGGTTTTAAATCACAACCAACAATCAATTCATTGGAAATAATTGAAACATTTGAGTTAATTGCATTTATTTGATTTTCATCAAACTCATGCCAAAACTCAACAGATGTAATTCCTTTTCTTAAATTCATTCGATTAATTTCCTATTTAAAAACTTCGAAGGCATAACGCCTGCATAACACGTTTACTACTATGCAATTATACTTAATATTGACGCCTTAAAACGAGAAACACCCGGCAAACTGAGATTGCCGAGTGTAGTAAATCGTGTTGATGCATTTGTTAACCGTTTTGATATCAGTGACTTGCTGCGTGATTCGCCGCTACACTTTCTAACCTTTCAGCTAACCAAACTTTAATAATCGATTGGCGAGTTACACCTACACGATTCGCTTCACGATCTAATGATTCGATCATCCATGTTGGAAAATCAACATTTACTCGTTTTTGACTTTGCATTGGACGCTTGGCTTTAGATAAATCTAGATCGCCTAGAATATCGTCGCCATCGTCAAATTTTGCATCAAATTCATTAGCTTTCATAAACCTTTACCTCACCTTTTCTTGAGCGTCGAACCGAAATTATTCGGATATTTTGACCTCGATATGTAATAACGCCAGTCCAATGTTTACCATTAAGCATGGCTATTACGATATATCTTGGTTCATCGTGAGTATTTACTGGGATCTCGATTAAA
This sequence comes from Aliivibrio sifiae, assembly GCF_002954715.1. Classification (GTDB taxonomy): domain Bacteria; phylum Pseudomonadota; class Gammaproteobacteria; order Enterobacterales; family Vibrionaceae; genus Aliivibrio; species Aliivibrio sifiae. The sequence continues at coordinate 911,771 of NZ_MSCP01000002.1, forward strand.
TCTGGGTCATTCCAAAGTAATTGAGCTACATTGAAATCCACACCATGTTTTTCAAGATTCGAGTTACTCTTAACCTCATCAAATTCAAAATTAACCATAGAGTTAAAAATATACCATTATTATTCAAAAGGCAACTTTCGATGATGTTTCGAAAAGACGGTTAACGCCGCAATAACACGTTTACTACGACATAGACTTAGCTGAATTTTAACGCCTTAATCACTGAAACTAAAGACAAACCTAGAACGCCGAATGTAGTAAATCGTGTTGATTGCTTTGTTATACGTTGACCTGATATTTCAGATCTTTTGCTTCATCGCCAGTCATGTCTCTGAAACCCCAACAATGAGCAGGTTGCTCTTTAATGGTAATTTCAACATCAATCGGTGATATTCCTAATTCACATTCAATTGTAGAGAATAAAGACTTAATTAACGCCTTTTTCGTTTCAACCGTCCTACCTTCCATCATATTTATTTCAATCACGGTATAAGCGTTACTACGACCATCTGGATAATAGAAATCTTCTTTAGCCATTGGTATAAAACGATGAGCCCGCTTATCTTCAGGCAAACCAATTTCAGAATTAAGACACGATTGGATCACGTCTGACAATTTCGCTTTAATTGGATTCAAATTCTCTTTTATTCCGTAAACCACTATCATTTTTCATTCCCTCGAAAACGTATAACGCCTGC
>NZ_MSCP01000002.1:912493-913832 GCF_002954715.1 Aliivibrio sifiae
ATAACACGTTTGCTACCATGCAGATTAAGCTTAAATTTACCACTTAATACGGTAAAACCAAAGAAACCTAGAATGCCGAATGTAGCAAATCGTGTTGATGCGATTGTTATGTAAAAAGCTCCCATGGGATGAGGGCTGACAAAATAGCCAATCCCGAAAACATATAAGGACTAAGTACATCCAAATGCTCGCGGTCATTTATAAAGGCGCTAAGCCTATACTTAAATTCAGTAAACAATAAGCGTAAATATTTGGAAGCAGTCCATTTCTTATTGAAAGATAGTAAACTGAAGTACTCATCGTAATATTCTTCTATCCATTCACCATCCCCGCTTTCACCACGCCAAACTGCTGGGTAGTTAATGCCTCTGCGCAAAAAACCGCTCACTTCATACGTTGAATGCATAATTCCTGGTTCATCTCCTCCCCAGACATCAAAAGCTCCACCTAGCAATCCTTTTACTGCTTCCTCCCGATGGCTGTAATGAAATACATCTTTATTTTTCATCATTCGCACTGACCAAAGAAGAAATAGTTCATTGTGATAAGGCTTCGCGTAATTTCGATATCTGACTGTCAAATAAACCACAGCTGCCAGAAGCAAGTATGCGATATTATTTTGGTGTGCAAATTCAATTTTGAATATAAATGTATTAGCTTCTTTCATTGTCGCACCTGAAGCTTCAAGCGCTAGCAAAACTAACGAAACCGTTGTTAGTACCTTTGCTTTGGCTATCAATTTATCGTCAGCATCAAACCTATCTGTAAAACTCTTTTTATCTACATCTTGAGTCAAAGCTACCTCCTTTTACATAACGCTTGCATAACACGTGCTGACGACCAACTTTCCAAACCAATTACACTTCAAACCAAAAACGCCGAATGTAATAAGCATCGTGTTGATGCGATTGTTGTGCGTGCTTACTTTCGGCTTGGCCAACTTGGTAAAGAACTGCCCTGCCAAGATTTTCTAAGCCCTGATTCTAATTTACCGATAGCAATTAAGCGAACAAAATGTTCTTAAATTGCGAGATGAAGTAAATGGAAAACAGATACATTTTTTACACCATTTGAACGGCTTGGTTTCAGCCGGTTTGGAACTGATAAACTAAATACACTCGCCACAATTGGGATTGAAAATGCTGCGAGCAAAACACTGATGCAGACTAAAATGAGGCATAACCAAAGAAAAATTGAAGCGTAAAATAGCTTCTGAAACGCCTGAACTTGGGGAAATAAGGGTTGATTTGCCGAACCTAATGAAATGAAAACCAAAAGGTAACAAAGAAGAAATTTACGCTTACTAAGCCGAAACTACGAAAGCCGCGATTCTATTGAT
>NZ_MSCP01000002.1:916048-916735 GCF_002954715.1 Aliivibrio sifiae
CATACAGACCTAGCTGAATTTTAACGCCTTAATCACTGAAACTAAAGGCAAACTGACAACGCCGAATGTAGCAAATCGTGTTGATGCGATTGTTAGGGCGCTTTAAAAGCGAAGTACAAACTTTATTTTAAAGCAGCACCTGTATAGCTATTTTTATTAGCCTCAAATGGCAGTAACTTTGTTTCTGCATACTTTAACAGATCTTGAGGTGATACTTGATAATTAACATAATTCATGTTGTTTTCATTAAGAACAGAAAAAAGCCGGCTATGCTCACAATTAAAAGCATCGTAATTTGTTTTTGCAGTAAGAGCACAGGCTTGTAAAAATATAGATAATTCATCAGTCATATTTTTATTACAATGTTGTTTATAAAAATCAGCCTCTTTTTTTACAACTTCCCATTGAAGAGCTTTAGGATCAAAATATTCACTTTCAATTACATCTAACAAACTATCAATTGTTAACTTTCGACCTGCTAACTCTTCCAGTAAGAATTGCTCTAATAAATGTAGATTCATTTTTTCATTACAAGCATCAATTGCGATACATGTATTAAAGCGCAGCTCTCTTGCTATCTTAAATTGCTGAAGCTGTTCTTCTGTATAAGAAGGCGTAATATTAGCCTTTTCCCCAAAAAATACTGATGATAATTTTTTTAATATACTCATATTCCCTCTAGAGCCC
>NZ_MSCP01000002.1:919007-929840 GCF_002954715.1 Aliivibrio sifiae
TGCATAACACGTTTGCTACGATACCGGCTTAACTGAATTTTACCGCCTTAATCACTAAAACTAAAGGCAAACTGACAATGCCGAGTGTAGCAAATCGTGTTGATGCATTTGTTATATGCTATTTCACTATACTCAAATATTTCTCTGTTGATGAAATATCCGCAAACGGAACACTTAATGCAGCCATAAACGCAGCCTGAACCTCTGCGGCTTTTACAGACTGACCATTAAATTCCAAATCTCGTGTAGCGCAAGCATCTGAAATCACTTGGCATTTATAACCTAAATCAAACGCAGCACGAGTTGTAGTATCAATACACATATGAGTCATAGCACCGCAAATAATGAGTTCATCTACTCCTGACTTTTTAAGAATTTCATTTAGCTCAGTTTCACGAAATGAACTTGGATAGTGCTTGATAACTACTATTTCATTATCAAGAGGTCTTACACTTTCATGTATTTCACAACCAACAGTATTTGGTACAAAAAACGTTGCACCCTCTCTTGTTGCAATATGTTGAATATGAAAAATTGGTGCATTCTTTTGACGAAAAGCATTGAGTAACTGATTACAATTTAAAGCTGCTTCATCTATCCCAACTAACTCCATTGAGCCGCCAGAAAAATAATCATTTTGAACATCAATTACAACTAATCCTTGTTTCATTTTATTATCCTTAATATTAAATTTGAACCCAATCGGGCATATAACGCCTGCATAACACGTTTGCTACCATGCAATCATACTTGAAATTGACGCCTTAAAACGAGAAACACCCGACAACCTGAGATGCCGAGTGTAGTAAATCGTGTTGATGCATTTGTTATATTTTTATACGATTAAGCTAGTTCTTCACCAAAATACTCAAGTAGAAACTTTAAGGCTATTTCTTTCTCTTTATGAGGTAATGCTTGCAGAATTGCAATCGTATTGACTTTACCTGAACTAGAATCCCAAAAATTTTTCTTTATAACCTGATGCCGTCCACATAATGCTTGCCACTGCTTCATCGAACTAGGGTCTGCGTTGGGATTTATAGAATGAGGTTGCATATGATCTGGCGTTAATTTAACTGTCCCTCCTCCTATTGGATCCGTTGCTCCATTTTTTAATCCACAGGACTCCCCTCCATCACTCCACTCACAGGAATCATCTGCACGTACCAGAATAGCAGCCCAAGTTTCTTTTGTTGGTAATACTCGCTTTCCAGCTGCTGCTCTTTTATTCAATGATTCTAAAACATATTCCTCAACCGATAAAAATGCCCTGTCGCGCTTAGATAAAATGGTATAACCATCATCTGTACGTAACTCTGAAAGTCGTTGATGCCAATTTTCGGGTTCTTTACCTGTTGTTGGATCCTTGGAAACCTGAATAATCATTTCTCTAGTTACTATTTTACCTACATTATCTATAAGAAATGATTCTATGCGTTTTTTAATACTTTTTTCTTCATACTTTTTGGAAACAGCACCTAATTTAAATTTTTCACGATTCGACATAAAGCCTCCTTAGCTTCAGTGACAAACGATTTTATGTTATCGTTGGAATAACCGAACGCATGAAAGCAATTATGAACAAGAATATCAATAAGATAAGTCAAAGTTTAGCATTAAATATTGATACACAGAGCTCAATATTTGAAACTAGTACAAAAATCAACCAAGAAGTTGATGCTATTTGTCATCTTTATAAAGGTGACAATGAAATCATTCTGAGAAAACTGAATGATGAATTAAAAAATTCGATTGATTTTTGTTATATAGATCCGCCCTACAATACTAAAAATAAATTTATTTATAACGATAATCGAACGTCTAATAACCACACTATATGGGGAAGTCATGCCGAATGGATGCAATTTATGACTTCTCGATTAGTTCATTTGCATACCCTTCTTAAAGATACTGGGATCGTAGCCATCAGTATTGATGATTATGAACAACCATATCTGCGTATTCTTTTAGACCAAATATTTGGTGAGACTAATTTTATAGCGTGCATTAGCGTCTGTAGAAGCCGTAATGGTAAAGGAAGCAAAGGTAATATAGCAACCAACCATGAGTATATTATTGTCTATGGTAAAACCTCTCAAGCTGAGATTACGGGTTTTAAAGATGAAGATTCGTCATCTTATGATCGAAAAGATGAATATGGTTTATATAAAATAAATGGACTTTTCAGAAAAAAAGGAGACGCTAGTCTCAGAGAAGACAGACCAAATATGTTCTATCCTCTTTATTTCGATGAAAACGGCAACGTTTTTACTGAAAATAAAGATAAATTATTAAAAAAAGTATACCCAATGGACAGCAAAGGAATAGAACGTCGTTGGCTATGGGGGAAAGAAAAAGCTACAAAAGAATCTTGGAAATTATTTGCAAGTAAAAATGGTGTCATTTATGTTAAAAACTACCATTCCGAAGATAAAAGGATAAAACCACGTAGTTTTTGGGATGATAATCGCTATTTAACAGAAAGAGCTACAAATCAAATAAAAGAAATATATGGAACCAAAGTATTCGAAACGCCAAAACCATTAGATCTTATTGAAGACTTAATTATTAGCCACACAAAGAAAGATGCTTTAATTTTAGATTTTTTTGCTGGAACTGGAACAACAGCACACGCAGCTTTTAATTTAAACGAGAAAGATAATGGTACAAGAAAAGTCATTTTGATAGAACAAGAACAACCAATATCAAAAACGCACGTTGCTTATAAAAATGGATTTAACGTAATTTCTGATATAACAGAGTTTAGGTTAAGATGGTTGACGAAAAGTAACCCTAACTTTTCATTTCAATCTAAGTCCGTATCATAAGAACTCTGGCCTTAATTTAATATTGAGGCCATTAAAAAATATAACGCCTGCATAACACGTTTGCTACGATACAGACTTAACTGAATTTTACTGCCTTAATCACTGAAATTAAAGACAAACTGACAACGCCGAGTGTAGCAAATCGTGTTGATGCATTTGTTACACGATCTTTGTCAACGCTTCCATTAACTTGATAAAGAATTGATTTACCAAGATTTACTGTAAACTGAGTTTAATTAGACTGGCTCAATTAAGCGAGCAAAATATCATTTCAACGGCAATAACTGTGAAACGAAACAATCCCTTTTTCTTACATCATTTGTACGATTTGGTTTCAGCAAGTTTGGATCTGATAAACCAAATATCCTAACCACAATTGGGATTGAAAATGCTGCGAGTAAAACACTGATGCAGACCGAAATGAGGCAAAACCATGAACAATTGAAGCGTGAATTAGTTTCTGAAACCCATGGACTTTTGGCAATAATGGCCAATTGCCGAACCTGATGAAACGGACACTAAAAGGCAACAAAGAAGAAGGGAAAACCACCCTATTTTCACATCTAGAAATCGAATGGTTCTATCGCCGAACTGAGCCAAAAAACTGCAATCTTTAGTTCGTGTAACGCCTGCATAACACGTTTACTACCATGCAATTATACTTAAAATTGACGCCTTAAAACGAGAAACACCCGACAACCTGAGATGCCGAGTGTAGTAAATCGTGTTGATGCATTTGTTATGTGTTTGAACTTAAAGTAAATTCCATTTCTATTAACCCATTCACTTCCACGGTTTGCGTAAACCCTTTCTCTTTATATAACTTGATTGCTGGATTTTCACTGAACACACGAAGAAAAGTGGTTGATTCGTTATAGCTAAAACGAACAATACCAACTCGATGATTATCCGCGAATATTTCAAAGTTATCCAAGAGAGCCCAATTTTTGATAAACAGACTGCTGTCCCAAACGATATTCCGAGCTAAATAATAACTAGCCATATTGGATTGAGTTAATGACTCAGCATACTTTAGCTCGGAAGCTCTTTTAAACTGGATATCCATACTTACCCCTTGGGAACACATAACGCCTGCATAACACGTTTGCTACGATACAGACTTAACTGAATTTTACCGCCTTAATCACTGAAACTAAAGACAAACTGACAACGCCGAGTGTAGCAAATCGTGTTGATGCATTTGTTATATTCATTTCACCAATGAGCCGTTTCGTTGCTAATTATATTAATCAAATCCTCATTATTTATTTGATATTTACTAAATACCAAATTTGCCATTGTTCTGAAATCGCTATTTTCATCGAACTTAAACTTACCTTTTTTCGATATGAACAAGTCAAAGTAATAAAGCAGCCCCACTAAAATATAAATAACATCCTTACATTTACCTCTATTTATTTTATAGATCGCGCTTTCTCCGACCCTTTCAATGCGATCTTTATCTAAAGAGAACATTTGTTCCCATTGATAACTAACATTATGAACGAACCGTCTATGATCATCTGTTGGGATTTTTTTTGTTTTATACAACTCTAAATATAATATATTGAATACATCAAAGTTGATTTCACGCGGAGCACTAAAACTATCGCCTTGATTAAGATTAATTTTTAGTTTGTCATTTTCATTAACTACAGAAATCAAAAATGAACTCATGTAACTTGATACAAAATCAGCTTCTTTATAAAGGCATTTTTCAAGCTTAGTACTTCTTCGGTAATCAAGAAAAATAGATACAATGAAACCAAATAGAGCACCAAGAAATGCACCGACTACAGCTCCCGAAATAGACCAAAAACCATCATTAAAAATTTGTTCCATTAACATTTCTCTCGTTAATCAAAAAATGAATATAACGCTGGCATAACACGTTTATTACCATGCAGACCAACCTGAATTTTACCGCCTTAATCACTAAACCCAAGGCAAACCCAGAACGCCGAATGTAATAAATCGTGTTGATGCGATTGTTGTGCGTGCTTACTTTCGGCTTGGCTAGCTTGGTTAAAGAACTGCCCTGCCAACATTTTTTAATGTCCTGATTTTAATTTACCAATGGTAATTAAGCGAACAAAATGTTCTTAAATTGCGAGATAAAGTGAATGGAAAACAGATACATTTTTTACACTATTTGAACGACTTGGTTGCAGCCAGTTTTCGGCTGACAAACCAAATATCCTAACCACAATTGGGATTAAAAATGCTACGAGGAAAACACTGATACAGGCTAAAATGAGGCATAATCAAAGAACAATTGAAGCGTAAAAATGTCTCTGAAACGCCTGAACTTAGGGAAATAAGGGCTAATTTGCCGAACCTGACGATACGAAAGCAAAAAGGCAACAAAGAAGAAAGGCACGCTTACTAAGCCGAAACTACGAAAGCCTCGATCCTTTTGATGAACCGTGCAAAAAATTTCGGACTCAGTACGCACAACGCCTGCATAACACGTTTGCTACTATGCAGACCTAGCTGAATTTTACTGCCTTAACCACTGAAACTAAAGGCAAACTGACAATGCCGAGTGTAGCAAATCGTGTTGATGCATTTGTTATATTTTACCAACTACGGACTCCTGAAACACTCAAAGGACACTCTCGAAGTTTCGATCTTAGAGTTAACTCAATGTGATCTTGATTTGGATAAAAACCATTAGATTCAATATCCTTTTCTATTTTCTTAGCTGTATCAACAAATAATTGCAACAATTTTAAATCTGATTTTCTAAATGGTTCAGAACCAAGTTGTACCATATGGTTAAAAACTGTTTCTGAATCACTGTCTTCCGGAAAGTCTATGGTTAATATCTCATTTTTAGTTTTTCCGTGAGCAAACATATCCCTTAGTTCAAAACAAGCATTTGCATTTTGATACTCTTTTGTGCCTAGATAATTAGGAAGATTCACATCTTTAAAAAATTTTTTATGTGCTTCTTTTCTACTTCCTTTCAAATTATTCCAGTCTTTATTATAAATTCTGGCATAGTGATTAATCATTGCTTCAATAGAGAATGCTGAAAAAGTGATCCCTGTAATCACATGATGTTCAATCTCCCATTCTTCATCAGCTCGCTTAGCTAAGGCTAAGCTGGTAGTTGCTATTCTGAAACAATCTTTTGCAGAACGAGATTCCATTTGTACTTTTATTTTATTCATAGACTTAACCTAATTGAAAATATAACGCCTGCATAACACGTTTGCTACTATACAGACTTAACTGAATTTTACCGCCTTAATCACTGAAACTAAAGGCAAACTGACAACGCCGAGTGTAGCAAATCGTGTTGATGCATTTGTTATATGCGTTCTTAAAGTCAGCTAAGTTATTTATCTCAAAGCTGACCTGAGAAGCATCATTTACCCAACTATTTAGAATATTCCATCAACTCAACTGGAGCGCCGTTTACTTCAATAAAGGCAACAATTAAGCCTTCACTTGGTGAATTAGGTTCAATTATGACTTTCTTACCTTTAATTTCAGCCATTAAGTCATCAACTTCAAAAGCGGCGTGAGGAACTGTTTTCACCAATTCAGGATATGGAGCATCAGCCCAAAAACGCTGCCACTGGATCCCATAAGGATTATTCTGATGGTCAGATACTGTCATTTTCAAATGAGGTAAATCTATTTCACCATCGAACCGTTCTGTTGTTGGTATACCTAAATGATTGAACTTCATTGAATATCCTTATTATTTCCACTTCAAGCATATAACGCCTGCATAACACGTTTGCTACGATGCAGACTTAGCTGAATTTTAACGCCTTAATCACTGAAACTAAAGGCAAACTGACAACGCCGAATGTAGCAAATCGTGTTGATGCATTTGTTATATGCTTAACTCATGAAGCTGAGAGATCGTCCTAAAATTGGAATGACTTTCTTTTTCCAAACCTCGATGGTTAAACCAAATCGCATTTAAACCAGCCTCTATCGCTGAAATAACGTCTTTTTCAAGTGAGTCACCAACCATTGTAAGTTGACTCGGTTCAGCACCTAACTTATTCGCTATTCTTTGATAAAATTCAGAACTGCCTTTTGATAAACCAAGATTTGATTTACAGAAATAGCCTGAAATGAATTGAGACAACCCGACTCGTTCAAATGCCAACTCAATATCCTGAACACTGGAATCATCAGCACCAGTTGCCACATAAAGCAAATGTCCTTTCTGAGATAACGAAGCTAACATTTCCGAAGCACCATCTACGGCTTGAACGGTTTCCCAATCACACATTTTTCCTGGAGCATTTGGAAAGTCGACCATTAAAGTGTCACCCCAATCGAACAGATAAGCTTTTCTCATAATGCCTCCTTGCATATAACGCTGGCATAACACGTTTATTACTATGCAAACCAACCTGAATTTTACTGCCTTAATCACAAAACCCAAGACAAACCCAGAACGCCGAATGTAATAAATCGTGTTGATGCGATTGTTGTGCGTGCTTACTTTCGGCTTGGCCAACTTGGTAAAGAACTGCCTCGCCAAGATTTTCTAAGCCCTGATTTTAATTTACCGATAGCAATTAAGCGAACAAAATGTTCTTAAATTGCGAGATAAAGTAAATGGGAAACCAATACATTTTTTACACCATTTGAACGGCTTAGTTTCAGCTAGTTTGGAACTGATAAACCAAATATCCTAACTACAACTGGGATTGGAAATGCTGCGAGCAAAACACTGGTGCAAACTAAAATGAGGCATAACCAAAGAACAATTGAAGCGTAAAATAGCCGCTGAAACGCCTGAACTTTGGGAAATAAGGGCTAATTTGCCGAACCTGATGAAATGAGAACCAAAAGGCAACAAAGAAGAAATTTACGCTTACTAAGCCGAAACTACGAAGGCCGCGATCCTTTTGATGAACCGTGCAAAAAATTTCGGACTCAGTACGCACAACGCCTGCATAACACGTTTGCTACGATACAGACCTAGCTGAATTTTAACGCCTTAATCACGAAACTAAAGGCAAACTGACAACGCCGAGTGTAGCAAATCGTGTTGATGCATTTGTTATAAAACAATTCTCACCACAGGCTCAATAACAAAATATACCAACCCAATCACTGCAAAGATAAACGACCACTGGGACAAACTATTGAAACGTCGTAACAACCAATACTTAGAGAGTTTTTCAGTAACATCTTGTTCTCCGTCGAAACCATAGTAAACCATTGCAAAAATAGCGTTTAAAACTAATGCTAAGGCAAATGACAACGTCGAAAAGGCTAACGAGTAGCTAGAAACAATCAGGTCAACCTTATCAATTACTGCAAGAAAGTAAGCAAAACTTGCGCCAGTAAAAGCAGTATGAATCCACTTACCATATTCAGATTTTTCCATGTTGCCCTCTTGTTTTATAACGCCTGCATAACACGTTTGCTACCATGCAGATTAAGCCCAAATTTACCACTTAACATGGTAAACTCAAAGAAACCTAGAATGCCGAATGTAGCAAATCGTGTTGATGCATTTGTTATATTTTTTTATACACAGAAAACTCAATATAATCACCGACATAGGCAACTTTATTTATAACTAAAATATAATCAGCATCATTTAACTTGAAGTTTGAACTATAACCAGCTTGCAACTCTTGACGCTTAAAATCATAGATAGAAGATACTACTTGAGCTGTGTAGCCAAGTTTATAATCATTTTCAACGTCAGATAAGCCGATTGTGATACGACCACCTAAACCAGTCCAACTCGAACCTTTGTAAATTCTTTTATTTTTAACAATTGTGTCAGACTTAAAATGTGCAACTTCAGCTTTTAGTTGAGTATTCTCTATCATATACTGTTTTAACTTAATATTAAGTTCCGCAATATCAACATTATTACCTTCAAGTTCTTCGAAACTATCTTTTATTTTATATAGTTGAGCATTTTCCACTTTTAGTCTTTCAATAGTGACTTTATTTTGTTCATCTCGTGCCTTTTGAGTTTCGGGCTTATATTTAAGCTGTGTTTCCAATAATACTGCACGATCACCAATTAGTTTAATCCGATCATTCAAGACGTCCTGCCTGCCTTTCTCGGCCTGAACAGATGCCGTGAGAGTCGCTATATGTGTGTTTTTTGATGCTACAACCAATGCATCAAAGGCAATATAAGTACCTATAATACCTAGTAGAAGGCCTGAAAACGCTGCAGAAAAGTTCTTTTTCGTTAGCTCCCATAATTTATGATAGTCCACTTAATCTCCTAAAAATATAACGCCGCAATAACACGTGCGAAAGACCAACTTACAAAACCAATTATACTCTAAACCGCGAATGCCGAGTGTAATAGCATCGTGTTGATTGCTTTGTTATATTGCCTATTGATAAACGACATGAAATCGTTCCAATACAAGAACCATGTCCTCATTAGGCTTAATATTTAACTCTGAACATTCAGCAGAAAAGAAACGCCAATGAGCTTCACGTCACCATTTTAATGAACGGTCGCCCTCGCCTTCTGCATGAGCAAACTCAGCCGTAACTTCGTTATATTTACACGTTTCAACTGAATCAATCTCAATGATACAAATTGGTTTCCCATTCCAATCAACGACTACTTGCAAATGGCCAACGGTTGGCATTGATTCTTCAACAGATTCATACCAAACATTTAAGCTACAAGTTGCTGTCTTTTGACCAATTCAGATTAATTCTGCGCACAAATTGGCATTATGCTCATCAGCACAGAAATAGTCTGAACTGAATGATTGATACTTTTCACGTTCAATTTCAGAAAGTGAGCTTAGATACTGATCCAAGTAGATTTGAGACTGTTCTTCCATGAAATCCTCTTAACTATTTTCGCAATATAACGCTGGCATAACACGTTTATTACTATGCAAACCAACCTGAATTTTGCCGCCTTAATCACGAAACCCAAGACAAACCCAGAACGCCGAATGTAATAAATCGTGTTGATGCGATTGTTGTGCGTGCTTACTTTCGGCTTGGCCAACTTGGTAAAGAACTGCCCTGCCAAGATTTTCTAAGCCCTGATTCTAATTTACCGATAGCAATTAAGCGAACAAAATGTTCTTAAATTGCGAGATAAAGTAAATGGAAGACAGATACATTTTTTACACCATTTGAACGGCTTGGTTTCAGCTAGTTTGGAACTGATAAACCAAATATCCTAACCACAATTGGGATTGGAAATGCTGCGAGCAAAACACTGATGCAGACTAAAATGAGGCATAACCAGAGAACAATTGAAGCGTAGAATAGCCTCTGAAACGCCTGAAATTAGGGAAATAAGGGCTAATTTGCCGAACCTGATAAAACGAAAACCAAAAGGAAAAAAAGAAGAAATTTACGCTTACTAAGCCGAAACTACGAAAGCCGCGATTCTATTGATGAACCGTGCAAAAAATTTCGGACTCAGTACGCACAACGCCTGCATAACACGTTTGCTACTATGCAGACCTAGCTGAATTTTACTGCCTTAATCACTGAAACTAAAGGCAAACTGACAATGCCGAGTGTAGCAAATCGTGTTGATGCATTTGTTATGTGCTAATTTTAGCTCCGAGCTACTCTTCAAATAGATCCAATTTTTGGTTAACGAAATCCATTATTTGATCATAGGTAAACTCATCAATTTTCCCTGCTATCACGAAGCAAATTAGATAGGATGAAACGAAATGGAACTTATAATGAAGTTTGGAGTTGGGATCAAATGACCAATCAGATTTAACTTGTTCATCAATTTCATGATTCATAGCCTCAAACAATGAATCATTATTCATATGATTTCGCTTGGCATAGAAAAGTGATGCTAACTGATACATATTTTCTTTAGGTATATCACCACTGGAAATAGCTTTCAGTGCTTCACTTAATGCTTCTTTTACCTCTATTAGCCACTTTTCCATATAACATTTCTCCATACTTTCCTAATTTGCACATAACGCCTGCATAACACGTTTACTACTATGCGATTATACTTAATATTGACGCCTTAAAACGAAAAACACCC
>NZ_MSCP01000002.1:930515-937757 GCF_002954715.1 Aliivibrio sifiae
TTTGTTAACCGTTTTGATATCAGTGGCTTGCTGCGTGATTCGCCGCTACACTTTCTAACCTTTCAGCTAACCAAACTTTAATAATCGATTGACGAGTTACACCTACACGATTAGCTTCACGATCTAATGATTCGATCATCCATGTTGGAAAATCAACATTTACTCGTTTTTGAGTTTGCATTGGACGCTTAGCTTTAGATAAATCTAGATCGCCTAAAATATCGTCGCCATCGTCAAACTTTGCATCAAATTCATTAGCTTTCATAAACCTTTACCTCACCTTTTCTTGAGCGTCGAACCTAAATTATTCGGATATTTTGACCTCGATATGTAATAACACCAGTCCAATGTTTACCATTAAGCATGGCTATTACGATATATCTTGGTTCATCGTGAGTATTTACTGGGATCTCTATTAAATCTGGGTCATTCCAAAGCAATTGAGCCACATTGAAATCCACACCATGTTTTTCAAGATTCGAGTTACTCTTAACTTCATCAAATTCAAAATTAACCATAGAGTTAAAAGTATACCATTATTACTCAAAAGGCAACTTTCGATGATGTTTCGAAAAGACGGTTAACGCCTGCATAACACGTTTGCTACCATGCAGATTAGGCCTAAATTTACCACTTAATACGGTAAACCAAAAGAAATCTAGAATGCCGAATGTAGCAAATCGTGTTGATGCATTTGTTATAAGCACATTCTCACACGGTTCATATGAACAAATTGAGCATCTTCTGATGTTACTTGGAAACCAAATTTACGATATAAACCGCCTACTCGATTACCTTGCAAATAACACAATTTCACTGGTTTATTCTCGCTATCAGCAAACTCTAAACATTGGCTTAAAACCTGACTTCCTATTCCTTTCCCGTGAAAGCTTGGTAATAAAAAGAAACGGCAAAAATAGAAATGGTCGCCTTTATTTTGAAGTAAATAGCTACCTACGGCTTCACCTGACATTTCAATGATGGTTGGTTTTTCCTCATCCCATTCATCTTGATGCATTTCACGTTGGATTTTATCGTCCCAACCAAACACAGCCTTAATAGGCTCAAATTCAGCCGCCTTTTTAAGTTCAAATAAGAACTCAAAATCACTATCTTTCGCTAAACGCGTAGAAAATTTCAAACCTTTACCTCTGGCTCAAATAACCTTAATAAATCGGTGCTTATAACGCTGGCATAACACGTTTATTACTATACAAACAAACCTGAATTTTACTGCCATAATCACAAAACTAAAGGCAAACCCAGAACGCCGAATGTAATAAATCGTGTTGATGCGATTGTTGTGCGTGCTTACTTTCGGCTTGGCCAACTTGGTAAAGAACTGCCCTGCCAAGATTTTCTAAGCCCTGATTCTAATTTACCGGTAGTAATTAAGCGAACAAAATGTTCTTAAATTGCGAGATAAAGTGAATGGAAAACAGATACATTTTTCACACCATTTGAACGACTTGGTTTCAGCAAGTTTGAAACTGAAAAACCAAATACACTCGCCACAATTGGGATTGAAAATGCTGCAAGCAAAACACGGATGCAGACTAAAATGAGGCATAACCAAAGAACCATTGAAGCGTAAATTAGCCTCTGAAACGCCTGAACTTAGGGAAATAAGGGCTAATTTGCCGAACCAGATGAAATGGAAAGCAAAAGGCAACAAAGAAGAAATTTACGCTTACTAAGCCGAAACTACGAAAGCCGCGATCCTTTTGATGAACCGTGCAAAAAATTTCGGACTCAGTACGCACAACGCCTGCATAACACGTTTGCTACCATGCAGTTTAAGCCTAATTTACCACTAAATACGGTAAACCCAAAGAAACCTAGAATGCCGAATGTAGCAAATCGTGTTGATGCGATTGTTAAGCGGCTTTACCAATACGTAAACATTTCTCAGTTATATGTTTAGCCACATCGTCAGATCTTGGCACGCAAGCATAATGTAGAGCAAGGTGTAATCGTAATGCATCCTGTGCGTCTTTAGATTGAATGGATTCAGTTATTAATTTTGACTCAGCGTGTAAGCGATCATTACGAAGTTTATCAAAAAATTCACCCATTGATTTTTGTGCGTTACGAGATTGAACAAAAAACAATCCCGCAACCGCATCCATTATAATACCAGCACTAAACTGAGCAATTGTAGCCGTAGTTGTTCCTTCAGTATGTAAAAATGCGGATATAACGATAATAGCAAAACCAAGTGAAGCGAATATCATACTAAACCAAAAACTAACTTTCGATTGGCTCAGTATTTGAGAATAATAATTTGCAAGTTGTTCAATCTCAAAAGGTACAGATTGTTCCTTACTCTTTTCTAAAGCACTCTTAAATTGTGCAGCATCCTCTGTCGATGCTTCAATTTCAAACGACCCAAATCGAACCCTTTTTAATACACCTGATTTCAATGCACCAAATAACGCTCCAAATGCCATAGCTATTGAAAATGTCGCAACTATTCCAGCGATTAATTCTTTGGGATCTATCCCCGATATAAATGACAATTTAATTCCTCCTGCCGCTTAACGCCTGCATAACACGTTTATTACTATACAAACCAACCTGAATTAGCCGCCTTAATCACAAAACCCAAGGCAAACCCAGAACGCCGAATGTAATAAATCGTGTTGATGCATTTGTTATGTGTAATCTGCATTGCTAATATATTAACTCTTTAATTCGCAGACTAAAAATCATTTAAACGTTAGTTAATCACAATAATCAACTCGATTATCAGCTAAAACACAGCCTTTAATACAAACTTTTAATTAACCTTTATTATATAAAAAGTCATCTAACTCGCTTCGTTTCCTATCCCAAGTATCAAGCCTCATTCGAGCTTGATTAGACTTGGTTCGTGAATTTGATTCTGATTCAGTTAATAGCATAGAAATTGTAGAGTCAATCAACTTATCATACTTAAGTAGTTCTTCTTTGGTCATTTTTTCAAGTTCATTTACTTTATTCATAATTTACACACCTTGATACATACACTCTCACACAGACACATAACGCCGCAATAACACGTTTACTACGACACAGACTTAACTGAATTTTACCGCCTTAATCACTGAAATTAAAGGCAAACCCACAACGCCGAATGTAGTAAATCGTGTTGATTGCTTTGTTATATGCTTAACTCATGAAGCTGAGAGATCGTTCTAAAATTGGAGTGACTTTCTTTTTCCAAACTTCGAGGGTTAAACCAAACCGCATTTAAACCAGCCTCTATCGCTGAAATAACGTCTTTTTCAAGTGAATCACCAACCATTGTAAGTTGACTCGGTTCAACACCTAACTTATTCGTTATTCTTTGATAAAATGCAGAACTACCTTTTGATAAACCAATATTTGACTTACAAAAGTAGCCTGAAATGAATTGAGACAACCCGACTCGTTCAAATGCCAGGGCAAGAGCGTGAGTTGAAATTTTGTTAAAAATGTAATTCTTTGTCAATTTTTGAAGTTACTATTAAGTAAAATTTAATAGAGCTAAACTCTAATTGAGTGCGTTACTTATGCAAAACATCAGGTTAATATTTTAACGAACAAAAATTAGCCATTCACGCTCTCACCCTGGTTCAAATGCCAATTCAATATCCTGAACATTGGAATCATCAGCACCAGTTGCCACATAAAGCAAATGTCCTTTCTGGGATAACGAAGCTAACATTTCCAAAGCACCATCTACGGCTTGAACTGTTTCCCAATCACACATTTTCCCTTGTGTATTTGGAAAATCGACCATTAAAGTGTCACCCCAATCGAACAGATAAGCTTTTTTCATAATGCCTCCTTGCATATAACGCCGCAATAACACGTTTACTACGACACAGACTTAGTTGAATTTTACTGCCTTAATCACTGAAACTAAAGACAAACCTACAACGCCGAATGTAGTAAATCGTGTTGATTGCTTTGTTATATGATTTTTCTAACCACTACGTGACAAGCTTTACTATTATGCCCTGTCATCGTTTGATTATTAACAATAATAGACTTTTCTAGTACAGACCCATCAACTATATTTTCAATTTCAGCTTGAGATCCGTGCCACATTGGAACCCCAACACCAGAAGTAAAAAAAACACTTTCATCAGAGCAAAATTCAGCTAAATAAATGACTCCATTTGGTTTTAAAATTCTTAGTAGCTCAGAAACAACATTTACCCTAGCTTGCTCTTCTGGAATGCACGTAAAAACGGCACATGTAACAATAGCATCAAAGGAAGAATCAGAAAAAGGAAGCGGTGAACCTTTTGAGTAGTTCAGCTCTAGATGCGGGAATTCATTGTTCCCACGATTAATCATTTCCAATGAAGAATCAACACCACAAATACTTTTATAACCTAAGTCATAGAGCTCATTAGTTACTCTTCCATACCCACAACCAAAATCAAGAACTTGGCTAGAATATGGAACTGTATTAATAAGTAACTCGCTGATTAATTGAAGATTAAACTCAACGTTACCAGCAACATCATCCCAATTACTCAAAGATTTCTCCTTAAATCATATAACGCCTGCATAACACGTTTACTACTATGCAATTATACTTAATATTGACGCCTTAAAACGAGAAACACCCGGCAACCTGAGATGCCGAGTGTAGTAAATCGTGTTGATGCAATTGTTAGGCGCCTTTAACTATTGTTGCAGCAAACCACCTTTTGAGGTTTATTGATAAATCTTTTTCAGAGTTAAAAGTCAATATTCTTTGGTTTTGAATATCAAATGGAAGTCCATCAAGAGTCTCTGACATGAGTAAAACAGGTTTCCCCAAAGCGTGCGCTATACCTAACTCATAAAAAACATTAGGATTTCGTCCTGAAAGGTTAGCAATTATAATTTTAGAATTTGCAATCTCAGATACGATATGTGACAAAATAGAAGATGATAATTTAGAATCATCTCCTCTTACGCACTTAAATCCAAAATCTGAAACTGTAGCTCTAATTATATCGTATTGATAATCAAATTCAGAATTAAAAGGTGTAAGTACGAAAACTTTAGTCGCATCTACATTCGTTTCACTAGAAATACCTAATTCATTTAAAAACGAATTAGGCCCTAATTTTCGCTTATCATTATAATTTGAAAAGTAATTCTCATTTGAGTATTTAACTTCATTTACAAGATGATTAACGTCGTTAAAGCGCTCTCTATTAATATATAATTCTTTTTGTAGAGCATAAACTTGTTGCTCTATTGATTTTCTAAATTCATCATTTTTATAGTTTTCATATTCTTTAGAAACCTTAGATATTCTTTGAGAATAAAGATATGTAACACCTACAATTAAAATTGTTATAGGCGTCATTAATTGAAAAATAGTTGAAATATCCATGTTAAGCTCCAAGTAATTTAGCAGCACTATAAACTAGCAATAATAATGAGAGTAATGAATTAATAGCCAAGTTTTTCTTGGCTTTTTTCATACTGGTCGATGACAAATCGATTGGGGAACTTTTAGCTATATAAAAACTAAGAGCCGTTATTATTAAGAAAACAAATAACGCACTAATAATACCAATTGATACCTTTGTTGGGTCTGTCATAATTATTGAGGCAAGAAAAGCAATAGACAATATGCAAATATCAGTAGGCAAGTATATTAACGTTTCCCACTTTTCTCGTTCTGACGTATTACCTATCGTTATTTTTAATATTAATTGATAAAGAACAATAGCAAAAGGGATAAACCAAATTGCATTATTATCTAGGAAGTTAGATAGTCCACTAACCATATCCATAATAATATTTGATGATTCGACTGGTAACTCAGTTGCAGCACCTGAAGTTTCACTTAGTGATAGATCAGATTTATCAGCTACAACCTCTAAAGTTGTTACCAATGATGATTTAGATGGTTCTCCCACCGTAAAGCCCCTAACAAAAAAATTTGCCTTTCATTATACAGAACTTACCTAATACAAGTAACTATAATTATGAAATTTAATACTGACCTAGCGCCTAACGCCGCCATAACACGTGCTGACGGCCAACCTTCCAAACCAATTTACTCTAAACCAAAAGCGCCGAATGTTATAAGCATCGTGTTGATGGCTTTGTTATACCGCTACCTAACCTGTACCCATTTTTTCTTACTTTCGACTGAGCGTTCAATTTTAATCTCTTTAACTAAACTATTAATCGCCTTTGTAAACTCAGAACTAGGTAAATTCAATTCTGCTTGTAGCTGAGCTAACTCTGTTGGTTGCTTCAGACTATTATAAATTTTATCTTCTGCGGATTTAGAATCTATAGGTACTACGACATCGTGCTTAGTCCGAATGGCTTCACAATTACCACCTAATAATTCACATTGAAATTTAAATGCTGAAATCAGGTTTTCATCATTACTAAAAAGCTCAAACGAGATTAAATTAAGCTCCTTTCGACTAAGTGAAGCTAACGTCCTGGATAGATACGCGATAATATGAAAGTCAGCCTGATTTGCCCCATCAGGATAATCAGACAAGCATAGATATAATAATTTTTCACAAGTTTGCTTAATTGACTCAACCCTTGAAAATACAAGTACTTTATCAACAATTGAAGCTTTAATTTTTTCGAGTTCTTTCAAGCCAACATTTTCAGCATCGAAAAATATTATTTTCACCTATCGTCTCCTAAGTGATTATTTTTTATGAAATTACGGTAATAAGTATAAAGAAAAAATTATAAAAGAATGAGATTTAGCTTCCATTCAGAGATTTGCGGTATAACGCTGGCATAACACGTTTATTACTATGCAAACCAACCTGAATTAACCGCCTTAATCACGAAAGCCAAGACAAACCCAGAACGCCGAATGTAATAAATCGTGTTGATGCGATTGTTGTGCGTGCTTACTTTCGGCTTGGCTAACTTGGTAAAGAACTGCCCTGCCAACATTTTCTAATGTCCTGATTCTAATTTACCGATAGCAATTAAGCGAACAAAATGTTCTTAAATTGCGAGATGAAGTAAATGGAAAACAGATACATTTTTTACACCATTTGAACGACTTGGTTTCAGCAGATTTGGAACTGATAAACCAAATATCCTAACCACAATTGGGATTGAAAATGCTGCAAGGAAAACACGGATGCAGACTAAAATGAGGCATAACCAAAGAACAATTGAAGCGTGAAATAGCTTCTGAAACGCCTGAACTTAGGGAAATAAAGGTTAATTTGCCGAACCTGACGATACGAAAGCAAAAAGGCAACAAAGAAGAAATTC
>NZ_MSCP01000002.1:937846-939366 GCF_002954715.1 Aliivibrio sifiae
GCATAACACGTTTACTACCATACAATTATACTTAATATTGACGCCTTAAAACGAGAAACACCCGGCAACCTGAGATGCCGAGTGTAGTAAATCGTGTTGATGCGATTGTTAGCTGTGTTTCAAAGAGGTACTAATATATCCTTAAGAAAAGGAAACATTAATAAACAATGTTTTTCAATACGTTCCCGTATCACATGATCATCATCATTATGACGAGCTAGACAAAGATAGTAATTTTTCCCTTCATATTTTGTAAAAATGACCCATTCGCCAGTCATTTTTCCTTTTATTCTTCGATCATTAAGAGTATCAGTGACTGCTCGTTTACTTATTAGCTTAGCTTGTTCATCTATAGACATAGATTCATTTGTATCTAGAACATCCGAGATAATATTTTTTAATCCATTTTTACCTAATGCAATATCGACATTGTTTTTTATATATCTTGGAGAATAAAAATGGATATGGTGTAGCCCTTTTAAAGGCGATTTTCTAAAAATCGTTGGAGGCTTAGTTCCTGCAAAGTTTTTACCTTTCTCATAATCGTTCAAAGTCATAAATATTTCATCTGAACCAATAAAATGAAGTTCATAAAAAGCCATTAGGTCAGCTAAGAATAATCGAGAATAAGCCCCTTTTATTTTCCATTTAATACCAGATATACGCTCAAATTTATCTAAATCTTCGTCCGAAAACTCAAGCTGAACAATTTTTTCCATTTAATACCTCGAAACAGCTAACGCCTGCATAACACGTTTGCTACTATGCAAACCAAGCTGAATTTTACTGCCTTAATCACTGAAACTAAAGGCAAACTGACAACGCCAAGTGTAGCAAATCGTGTTGATGCATTTGTTATAATTTTATATATCAGCCATAGTCAGCAATTGGCTACAGTTACGAACCGTTAAAATATTTATGCTTAACGTTACGCTATAAATAATGCGGTAATTACCAAAAATGATTTCACGATAATTGGCTCTATTTAGCTCAGGAACAAGACGGCCTAACTCTGGAAATGAACCTAAATTCTCAGCTTTGTCGAATACGTCATTAACCCATTTTTCTGCCGCTGATGGATTGTCTAATGCAATGTATTCTGCTGTCTGCCCTATTTTATCTAAAGCAAGCGGCGACCAAATAACATTCATGAACGTAAGCGTCCTAATATTTTAGAACGAGCATCTTCATTTGATAAACCGAAACCACTAGCGATTTGAGCTTCAGCTTGTTGCACCTCTTCCAGTAACTCTATTTTTTCTTGCATTGCTTCATATTCAGCAACGTCTAAAACAACAGCGACACCTTTACCACGTTGAGTGATAACTAAAGGTCTACGAGTTTCGTTAATTTGACGAATAAACGACGCTACGCCAGCTCTGAATTCTGAAAGTGGTTGAATATCTTGGTCTAATCTTAGTCGAGTCATAATAGCACCTTAGTTGTACTTAATTTTGTACCAATTATAGTGCAAGTATAAATATTCAGCAATACTAAGAAAAATTATAACGCCTGCATAA
>NZ_MSCP01000002.1:940711-948921 GCF_002954715.1 Aliivibrio sifiae
CCTGCATAACACGTTTGCTACTATGCAAATCAAGCTCAAATTTACCACTTAAAACGGTAAACTCAAAGAAACCTAGAATGCCGAATGTAGCAAATCGTGTTGATGCATTTGTTATGAGCCAGAGAATAGACTCAATAGTGGTTCAGCGACATTCTGTCCTTTATCATATAATCCAATCAGTGCATTTGCCATACGATCAGTCTCAGCAATACCTTTACTAGCCGTTTTTAAATTACCCCAAACCGTAGCCACTTTTGATGCTTCATCATGATCATCGTCAGTACTTTCAGAAATATCATCTACCCTCGAAGCTAAATCAGTAAATCCTTGAGAAAAAGCCTTCTTGAGTGCTGAGCCACCTGTAATTGGATAACTCTGAATTGCACTTTCAATAATATCTAGTTGGCTAATTAAAAAATCATGCATTCCAGGAGAAAGCGAACTAGTTTCAATCTCTTCCTTTAATGCCCTTACTGAGTTTAAAATTGATTCCAGCTCATCTTTATCAACTGCATCTTCATCTTCTAGTATTTCACTACAATACCTTAATGCTAATATCGTATCCGTGCTCAAATTATTTTTATAGCTAGTCCACGTCGCTGAAAGATTATTTACTGAAATTGTACTCTTAACTCGATCCAAATATGGTTGATAGAGATTTCTACTAAAACTTGTTTGTTGCATTAAAGATTCAAGCAACTCAATTTCTTTACGAACTAGCATCAATTTACTATATACTTCATGAGGATCTTTTTTGACAACATTAATATCTAAACCAAACACTTCACCCCATGCAACAGACATAGTTACACTATCATTTTTAGATTTTACCTGATTTACGAGATTTAATACCCGTTTCGCAGGATTATTTAGATATTCCATTTATTCTCCAATGTACCTAATTTAGCTCATAACGCCGCAATAACACGTGCGAAAGACTGACTTACAAAACCAATTGCACTCCAAACCGCGAATGCCGAATGTAAATAGCATCGTGTTGATTGCTTTGTTATACGAGCCTTGCTTTCGCTCCGATAAACTTGGTAAAGAACTGATTTACCAATATTTACTGTAAACTTAGTTTAATTAGACTAGCTCAATTAAGCGAGCAAAATATCCAATCACCGCCAATAACTGTGAAACGAAACAATCCCTTTTTCTTACGCCATTTGTACGAATTGGTTTCAACCAGCTTGGAACTGATAAACTAAATATCCTAACCACAATTGGGATTGAAAATTCTACGAGGAAAACACTGATGCTGGATAAAATGAGGCATAACCAAAGAATAATTGAAGCATAAATTAGCCGCTGAAACGCCTGAATTTGGGGCAATAATAGATCAATGCCGAACCTGATGAAACGAACACCAAAAGGCAATAAAGAAAAAGATAAACCACCCTACTTTCACACCTAAAAAGCTAATGGTTCAATCGCTGAACTGAACCAAAAAACTGCATTCTCAGAGTTCGTATAACGCCGCAATAACACGTTTATTACTACAACGACTTAGCTGAATTTTACTGCCTTAAACACCTAAACCAAAGACAAACCTACAACGCCGAATGTAATAAATCGTGTTGATTGCTTTGTTATGCGATACCTACAGTTTGTACCGGAACCCAACCTTTCTCGCCACGAGTATTTACAACAAGAAACCATTCATTTAGCTCAGATAAAACCGTTAATGATTCACTCATTTGAGTATCGAGTTCAAAAGCATTGTAATTACATTTGGCTATTCCTTTAGTTTTACATTGAGCCATTTCAATATAATCAACTGGTGCCCAACCTTCATTTCCATCGGTAGTTATCGTTCTGATCCAACCAATAAATTCAGTATCAAGATGGCCAAGAATTAAAGACTCGCCTTTGTTAAACGAAATTGGATTTGGATAATCTGATTTATGAGCTTCCTTAACTACAACTTCCATAATATTTCCTTATATCTTCTATTCGCATAACGCTTGCATAACACGTTTATTACTATGCAAACCAACCTGAATTAACCGCCCTAATCACAAAACCCAAGGCAAACCCAGAATGCCGAATGTAATAAATCGTGTTGATGCGATTGTTGTGCGTACTCACTTTCGGCTTGGCCAACTTGGTAAAGAACTGCTCTGCCAAAATTTTCTAAGCCCTGATTCTAATTTACCGACGCCAATTAAGCGAACAAAATGTTCTTAAATTGCGAGATAAAGTAAATGGAAAACAGATACATTTTTTACACCATTTGAACGACTTGGTTTCAGCAGATTTGGAACTGATAAACCAAATATCCTCGCCACAATTGGGATTGAAAATGCTGAGAGCAAAACACGAATGCAGGCTAAAATGAGGCAATACCAAAGAACCATTGAAGCGTAAAATAGCCTCTGAAACGCTTGAATTTAGGCCGACAATGCTTAATTGCCGAACCTGATGAAACGAACACAAAAAGGCAACAAAGAAGAGAATTTGTGATAGCCAAATAGCGTTTACAAAAGTCTCGTTTCTATTGAGGAACCGTGCAAAAAATTTCGGACTCAGTACGCACAACGCCGCAATAACACGTGCGAAAGACCGACTTACAAAACCAATTACACTCCAAACCGCGAATGCCGAATGTAAATAGCATCGTGTTGATTGCTTTGTTATACGAGCCTTGCTTTCGCTCCGCTTAAATTGGTAAAGAACTGATTTACCAAGATTTGCTGTAAACTGAGTTTAATTAGACTGGCTCAATTAAGCGAGCAAAATATCCAATCAACAGCAATAATTGTGAAACGAAACAATCCCTTTTTCTTACGCCATTTGTACGATTTGGTTTCAGCAAATTATGATCTTATAAACCAAATATCCTAACCACAATTGGGATTGAAAATTCTACGAGGAAAACACTGATGCTGGCTAAAATGAGGCATAACCAAAGAACAATTGAAGCGTAAATTGGTTTCTGAAACGCCTGAATTTGGGGCAATAATAGTTCAATGCCGAACCTGATGAAACGAACACCAAAAGGCAACAAAGAAAAAGAAAAACCACCCTACTTTCACGCCTAAAAAACTAACGGCTCAATCGCTGAACTGAACCAAAAAACTACATTCTCAGAGTTCGTATAACGCCTGCATAACACGTTTGCTACTATACAGACTTAGCTGAATTTTAACGCCTTAATCACTGAAACTAAAGGCAGACTGACAACGCCGAGTGTAGCAAATCGTGTTGATGCATTTGTTATATTCACTCTTACGTCTAAGTGAATAACTGACCGACTGTTTTCATCGGAATGAACATTCTTACACGACCATTGATTTCACAAAGAACCTCGAAACCATATTTTGCGTAGAAGGATTCTGCTTGTTCAGTTAAACAATCAACAACAATGGCATAAGCTCTCATGTGAGAGTTAATTTCCCAAAGATATTCGAGAGCTTTGATTAAGCTAACTTTACCTAACCCACTTCCATGAAATTCTTTATGAACTGCCAGTTGAGCTAAAAGGAAAACAGGAATTGGATAGCGTGGTAATTTTTTAGCCATAGCTTGTGGCAACGTATCACGGCTAATTGAACTTGGCGCGATACTATAAAATGAACAAATTGGATATTTTTGATTTGGCAGTGGCACAGAAGCAGGCAAAACCATAGTGCGGCTGATACCTGCTTGCATATGTTTAGCGGCTTGAGTTTGGATAAAATCATTTAACTCTTTTTCACCGCAGTCAAATGATGCTCTATCGTGTTGTGATTTATCCAATTCTTTGAAAGTCTTGGAATAACTCACTTAAACTCACCACTTTTAGTAAATGCAGCCGCTTCAAGTAATGCTTTATTCGGAGCTTTAGCCTCGTCACAAGCAATCATGAATTGATCAAATACATTGGCTTCAACAGTGATGCTTTCATGCTCAGAAATCACCTGAGTTGAATCTTCGTCCATTAAACGAACAACGTATTCAGTTAAGCTTTTTAAACCAAGTAAAGCTGATGCCTTCTCAGCCTTAGCTTTGATTTCTTCATCCAAGCGGATATCAAGTCTTGCTGTAGCCATAAAACCTCCAATTGTACGGAGTGATTCCGTAATTAACCTGAGTATAAGATTTAAACGACCAAAGTGCAAATTGTACGGAGCTAATACGGATTTAATTTTTAAGCTTTGTGAATATAACGCCTGCATAACACGTTTGCTACGATACAGGCTTAACTGAATTTTAACGCCTTAATCACTGAAACTAAAGGCAAACTGACAATGCCGAGTGTAGCAAATCGTGTTGATGCATTTGTTATAACCGTTTTTCCATGCGTGACAAATCCCAACTCTCACCATCAAATGATAAGCTATTAGTTACCTGCTCAAATTCTACAAAACCCAGTTTTTCGTAACATGAAATAGCTGATTTATTGTGACTGAAAACACCTAATGTCAATAAATTAGCTTTGTAATTAACCTGAGCCTTTTCAATAAGTAGCTGTAGCATGGTTTGAGCTAAACTCTGGCCTCGATATTCAGGTGAGATAAATACGCGGCAGATACGAAATTCATTAACTGAAACTTGATAAAGCTCCACAAAACCAACAGGATTATTCTCAACAGTAAATAGAAATGGAAACACCTGTGGCTGCTTACAATGAATGTCAATTTGTTCATGAGTAAGAGGATATTTATAAGCTGGCCCGCCCCATAAATAACAAAGTTTTTCGCTATCTATCCAGGCAGTAAGCTGATCATAGTCCTTATGTTCAAAAGTCTCTAATTCCATGATTTCCTCTTGAGGTTATAACGCCGCAATAACACGTGCGAACGCCTTACTTTCCAAACCAATTATACTCTAAACCGCGAATGCCGAGTGTAATAGCATCGTGTTGATTGCTTTGTTATACGAATTCCTCAACAGATAGAGTGACTAACTTCTCATCATTATAAATAACTACTGATTCATCAATTTCCATTCCTAATTTTTCTAGGATTTTAATTGATGGGATATTATCTTTTACTGCCACACCATATATCTTCTGATGATTACCCAACCCAAATGTAAACCCTAAAACAGCGTTAGCAGCTTCATATGCATAACCCTTTCCTTGTGCGTTTTGCATAAAGCCATATCTAATATCACTACATTCAACGTTTGGCGAGGTTTCTACACCAACATAGCCAAGCTTAACCTCTGGGTTAACTTTTGAATAAACAATAAAAGAGCCAAAACCCTGTTTCCAATGATCCATTCTTTTAACTACATGCTGAAATATTTCATCATTATTATAAGGTGCCGATTTTGGAAGATATTGGCTCATCAATGGGCAAGACATAATTTGCTTATAGATATCAATATCCTCAATCATTACTGGTTTTAGTATTAACCGTTCTGTTTCGGTCATCCTTGTATCCACCTTATTCGTATAACGCCTGCATAACACGTTTGCTACCATACAGATTAAGCTCAAATCTACCACTTAATACGGTAAACTCAAAGAAACCTAGAATGCCGAATGTAGCAAATCGTGTTGATGCGATTGTTATGTTTAAAGCTTACCATTATAACTAATACTATTAGTATCAATCCCTACATCATTTCTCATTGCATTAATTAACTCTAAAACTAAAACACGAATAGCTTTCCAGTCATAAGGGGCATTACCATGCGCAATTATAAATAGTTTATCGACTAAATTATCTTGTGCATCCATAACCTCTTGAGGTGCTAGCATTGCTAAATAGCCATATAACTTTAATCTTTGTTGATTAAATGCTTTCAAGGCGATTTTGGAGTCTTCGGTTGACAAATTATTGCCATCATAATTGAAATCGAATGAAGCTAATAAATCAGCCACCGTATCAATTCCCATTCTATAAATAGCAACTTTATCATTATGCGAGTTAAGTAACTTCTCTTGAAGTATATTTAATTCATACTTCATAGATTCAAGTGATTTAGCTTGTAATCCTTTTTCTGTTTCCAAGATACGATTCGCCCATACTTTCCCAAGCCAAGACGAAAGTCCAAAAAAAATCAATCCCGCAGAACCTACAGATGTAATTGATGCCACGATAATTTTAAAAACTGATTCCCAATCCACTTTATTCCCCTTAAACATAACGCCTGCATAACACGTTTGCTACCATGCAGACCTAGCTGAATTTTACTGCCTTAATCACTGAAACTAAAGGCAAACTGACAACGCCGAATGTAGCAAATCGTGTTGATGCATTTGTTATGCCTTTACCCACTCAGTGTGTAAGACTGAAAAAACTACAGTGTCCCACCATTGGTTTTTAAAAAATCGATGCTCACGAAAATGACCTTCTTTCTGCATACCGAGTGATTCACACAATTTAATTGCTGCTGCATTTTTACTAATTGTTTCTGCGTACAGTCGATGAACGTTTAATTCACGAAAACCAAAATCTGCTAATGCAATTGCAGCCTCTTGCATTAAACCTGAACCTTGGCGCTTTTTCAATAAACCACAACCAATTGATGCCTGAAAATCAGATTCTAAGCGCAAACAAACCGTACCAATAAACTCTCCACTATTTTTATCCTCAATAGCTAATTGAAACGAATGCCTCGGACTTTCATTTGATTGTTCAATAAACAATTTTGTCAGTTTTTTATATTTATCGGGATCACAATCTGACTCATTATAAAAACGTTGATATTTGGTGTCTTGAGACATAGCAACAAAGTACGCTTCATCTTCAGGCATCATATCGCGTAAAATAAGATTATCCGTATCAATTTTAAACATTAACTTCCTTTTTTATTCGTAGGCATAACGCCTGCATAACACGTTTGCTACTATGCAGATTAAGCTCAAATTTGCCACCTAATACGGTAAACTCAAAGAAACCTAGAATGCCGAATGTAGCAAATCGTGTTGATGCGATTGTTATGGTGATTGTCTTGCACCTAACTGAAATGAGCAATATAACAGTTACTTTAAACTTGCTTGGATGATTAGCAATTCAATGTCTTCGGCAGAATCATTTAATAAGCCATGAGTACCAAAACGTTTATTCACAATCATATCGCCAGCAATAACTCGTTTAGTTTCACCCTCAATAATCATTGAGCCTTCACCTTTGAGGATTATATACATTTCTTCATCATCTTCGTGAGAATGCTCCCCCATTGAACTACCTGGCGGCATAATGACACGAATAGCAAAATCCCAAGCACCATCAAAATCTTTACGTCTAAATGCACGGTAAATATCAATAGACCCAACACCGTCATGGCTATTGTTATCAACTTCTTTATCACAGTTGTAGAAATTACGAATCATTGCTATCCCTTTCTATTCTTGTCCAATTAATAATATTTCTTACCGCTAAGAGGTTAAATTAAAAACAGTTTACGCTCTACCAAAAACCACACAGGAAATGTCACAAAAATTACCATAACGCCGCAATAACACGTGCGAACGCCTTAATTACCAAACCAATTATACTCTAAACCGCGAATGCCGAGTGTAATTAGCATCGTGTTGATTGCTTTGTTATACCGTTTCTAACAGCGTACCCAATACCTTGCTAATGGATTTGGAAAGACCTTACCCATTACGATATTTCCAAATTTACCACCGTTACTTTCTATGATTTTTCGTGAAGCTATATTGTCTTCGTCAGCAGTTAATAGCACTCGATTAAGCACAAGTTTTTTAGCTTTGGTTAAAGCCAATTTGAGTATCGATTTTCCATAACCATTTCGACGGAATGACGGTGCTATATCATAACCAATATGACCAGCTTCCAGTGCCAGAAACTCATTACTTATATTGTGACGAATACGAACCACACCCAAAATAGACTGATTATCATTAATTAGCCAAAAGTGGCTACATGGGACAAAACCTTCACGTAAGTTAATCCCGTTACTTTCATCAGTTAAACTTTGAATATACGAAGAAAAATCCTCTTTTCCCAATAAGTAGGATTCAATATTACTAATGTCGTTGGCTATATAATCCTCGAAGAAAGCTAAGAATTCTGACTCCAATTCCAATGATGGTACAACTAATTCCATGTCAACTTCTCCTTTTAACGGTATAACGCTGGCATAACACGTTTATTACCATGCAAACCAACCTGAATTTAACCGCCTTAATCACGAAACCCAAGACAAACCCAGAACGCCGAATGTAATAAATCGTGTTGATGCGATTGTTGTGCGTGCTTACTTTCGGCTTGGTCAACTTGGAAAAGAACTGCTTTGCCAAGATTTTC
>NZ_MSCP01000002.1:950077-957935 GCF_002954715.1 Aliivibrio sifiae
GACCAACCTGAATTTTAATGCCTTAATCACAAAACTAAAGGCAAACCCAGAACGCCGAATGTAATAAATCGTGTTGATGCGATTGTTGTGCGTGCTTACTTTCAGCTTGGCCAACTTGGTAAAGAACTGCCCTGCCAAGATTTTCTAAGTCCTGATTCTAATTTACCGATAGCAATTAAGCGAACAAAATGTTCTTAAATTGCGAGATGAAGTAAATGGAAAACAGATACATTTTTTACACCATTTGAACGGCTTGGTTTTAGCTAGTTTGGAACTGATAAACCAAATATCCTTGCCACAATTGGGATTGAAAATACTGTGAGCAAAACACTGATGCAAACTAAAATGAGGCATAAACAAAGAATAATTGAAGCGTAAAAATGCCCCTGAAACGCCTGAACTTAGGGAAATAAGGGCTAATTTGCCGAATCTGATAATAACGAAAACCAAAAGGCAACAAAGAAGAAAGGAACGCTTACTAAGCCAAAACTACGAAAGCCGCGATCCTTTTGATGAACCGTGCAAAAAATTTCGGACTCAGTACGCACAACGCCTGCATAACACGTTTGCTACCATGCAGATTAAGCTTAAATTTACCACTTAATACGGTAAACTCAAAGAAACCTAGAATGCCGAATGTAGCAAATCGTGTTGATGCGATTGTTAAATGTGACTCAACGAAGCCTGCAAACTAAACGCAACATATCCTTGTGCTGAATTCCATTCTCAAATATCTCATCATCATAATTGTCGAGGAAGAAATCCTTTAAAATGGAATCGACTCTGAAATCGTGACGTTGATAAAACGATAATTGATACCCAAAACTACCAGTCCCAAGCTCAACTTTACTATAACCAATCGTAGTTAATTCTTTTAATACAAATTGGAGTAGTTTTGAACCAATACCTTTCTGCTGATATTCAGGATCTATTGCTATATTAAAAATTTCAGAAGTAGAAATATTCAATGACTTACTAACGCAAACACCAATAATTTCGTCACCATCAAACGCACCAAAACAAGCTGAATCCGCTAAGTATTTTTTGATAGCAATTTCAGACGGATCAGCTTCAAGCAATAACGTCATTGGCACTGATTCAGATGATATTGTTTTAAATTCAATCAAGCCACTTTCCTCTTAGAGCCCAAGAAACATTTAACGCCTGCATAACACGTTTGCTACGATACAGACCTAGCTGAATTTTAACGCCTTAATCACTGAAACTAAAGGCAAACTGACAATGCCGAGTGTAGCAAATCGTGTTGATGCATTTGTTATATTTTATTTCACGAAACTAAGATGTTTAAAGTAAACTTACTTTCAACTTTATACTCTTCACATATAATTGTGACATTAATTTTCCCTGACCCTTTTCTTAAAGGTGCAATAACAATATCACCACTAATATTTTTCATTCTTGTATGTATTAAATTATTTAGTCTCAATTGGACGGTGTTATCATTAACTGAACTTGAGTAATTTAAGTTGGTATGCAATTTCGCTAAGTTAGTATAACGAGAAAAGTTAACTTCAGGGAAAGCATGATTTAAACCTAATAATGGAGATCCAGCCATAATTGCGCCAATTCTATGATCAATTAACGATTTTTGATATTTCTCATTCGCCTTCAATATTGGATTTGAAGGAATTGGATTCGATGGTTGATTAATATCAACGATATCATCTTTTTCGATAACACGTACAAAATCCGGAAAATCCAGAGTCACAAAAATATCATTAGCCTTCGTATTACCTTTATTAATAATTTCAAAATTTAATTCTAATGGTTCATTATTTATGTATTCATAAAAATTACTTTCTTCATTATATTTTTTGATTACGTCTTCAGATGGTAAGTTTTTATTATAACTTTCAATATCTTCAGCCGTAATAAAAGGTTCTAATTGCTTAGAAACATCTTCCAATTTTAATAATTCAGGAACTCTTATCTCTGCTAAATCAGTGTGATTAATTTCCACTATCTGAGATGAATTTATCGTAACCCGAATATCAGGTAATTCTTTTATTATTTGGCTTTCCAAATACTCTAATTTAGTTCTCAATTGGCGATTTTCAGTACTCAAGCTTACCAACTCTTTTGATACCTCCTTGGAAATAGCCTCATCCCCTCTTATCCAACCGATTTGAGGTGTACGCCTAAATATTTTAGGTAGAGCTATTGCAACTTTAGTTGCAAGATCGTCTATATTATACCAAAAGTCACACATTTTATTAGCCGTTGCTTTCTCTATAAACTTTTGTAACTTTTGCTCTTTTTCTATATCAACTTCCCTTTCATGCGGTAATGTTGCAACAAAACGGTCCCGAATAAACGCAAGAATTGGTAGGCCTTTTTCTTTTGCATAATCGTATTCTTTCTCAGTATAACTAATACCATCAGCAGCAACACTGCCATATTTATGACCAATAATAATTACATAATAATCACTAATATTAATAGTTTCTTGAATTATTTCCCATTGCTCAGAGTCATCAGCACTGAACATTTCCATACCAACTGGAAAATGGTATAGACTTAAAATAGTCTCAATTATCTTATTTCTAGCGTCAACTAAGTCAACATATGTTGAGCTAACAAACACTTGATATTTTTTTTCGTCCATAAATTTACCTTAAAAATATAACGCCTGCATAACACGTTTGCTACCATGCAGATTGAGCCTAAACTTACCACTTAATGCAGTAAACCCAAAGAAATCTAGAATGCCGAGTGTAGCAAATCGTGTTGATGCATTTGTTATGAGAATGTCTCACCCAGTGTGCACGACATAAATTGACTGTGTGGATCTGGTTTGTAATCGGCAAAGGGATCACAATATTGAAAACCAAATTTTTCATAGAGATTACGAGCTGGTTTGAAGAACTCTTGTGAACCGGTTTCCAAGCTAATTTTCTTATAACCCCTATCCGATGAAACATTTAATACATGATTGAGAAGAAGCGTACCTACACCCAAATTTCGCGCATGATTAGAGGTTCTCATTGATTTCAGTTCCGCATGGTTTGAATCCAATTCCTTAATTGCTGCACAACCTAATAACTGCTCACCTTTCCAGCAGCTAAAGAACGTAATCTCAGGTACTTTTAGAGCGCTGACATCTAATGCGTGCACACTTTCAGGAGGAGACGTTGCATACATATCTTCCAGGTGTTCTTTTAATAACTGAACAACTTCACCGCCATTCAAATCATCTATTTTGATATCCATATTTAAAATTATCCCTTAATTCTCATAACGCCTGCATAACACGTTTGCTACCATGCAAACCAAGCCAAATTTACCACTAAATACGGTAAAACCAAAGAAACCTAGAATGCCGAATGTAGCAAATCGTGTTGATGCGATTGTTATGTTTATTAACTAACGTTGCGTGCAATCATTAATATTTCATCCGCAGAATATAGATTAGTAATCGTTGCTTCCACTTCTGCGCCTAATGCTGATTTATACAATTCTTGAGCAAAATTGTCGGCTCTCGTTGTAACAAACACATGCTTTAATACTGAGTCATTCTCTGCCAATTTTGCTTTTACTAATGGTAAAGAGTTCATGATTAAGCTGCGCCCAATACCTTTTCTTTGGTGGTTAGGAGAAACCGCTAATTGCTCAATTTCCATTACGACTTCAGGACGAAAACCACTTTTCTGAGTCCAAATAATATAACCAATAATCCCATTGCTATCTTCAGCGACAAAACACAAGACTCGCGGAAAAGCATTGAAATTACACACTAACCATTCATAAGATTGTTTCTGTCTTACGAAAGCTAATTTATGTACTTCTGCTGTATCATTTAAATCAGACTGTTCCATTAACCTTACTTTCATAAGTACCTCAATTTATTGGATAAACATAACGCTGGCATAACACGTTTATTACCATGCAGACCAACCTGAATTTTACCGCCTTAATCACTAAACCTAAGACAAACCCAGAACGCCGAATGTAATAAATCGTGTTGATGCGATTGTTGTGCGTGCTTACTTTCGGCTTGGTCAGCTTGGTAAAGAACTGCCCTGCCAAGATTTTCTAAGTCCTGATTCTAATTTACCGGTAGCAATTAAGCGAACAAAATGTTCTTAAATTGCGAGATATAGTAAATGGAAAACAGATACATTTTTTACGACATTTGAACGGCTTAGTTTCAGCAGATTTGGAGCTGATAAACCAAATATCCTTACCACAATTTGGATTGAAAATGCTGTGAAGAAAACACTGATGCAGACTAAAATGAGGCATAACCAAAGAACAATTGAAGCGTAAATTAACCTCTGAAACACCTGAACTTAGGGAAATAAGGGCTAATTTGCCGAACCTGATGAAACGAAAAATAAAAGATAGCAAAGAAGAAATTCACGCTTACTAAGCCGAAACTACGAAAGCCGCGATCCTTTTGATGAACCGTGCAAAAAATTTCGGACTCAGTACGCACAACGCCGCAATAACACGTTTACTACGACATAGACTTAGCTGAATTTTACCGCCTTAATCACTGAAACTAAAGGCAAACCTACAACGCCGAATGTAGTAAATCGTGTTGATTGCTTTGTTATATCGAGAATGCTAACTTACTATTTTCTTTGACATATTGTAGCCAGAAATAGAAAAACCAACCTCTTGATACAGTTTTAACGCTCTTTGATTTTGGTATGCAACTCGTAATTTTATTTGCTCAATACCCATCGATTTCAATTGTGATTCAAGAGCAATAATTGCTAATTTCCCATAACCATTATTACGATAATTTGGAAAAATGAAGAAGTCATAAATAAACGTCGATTTGTCATTTTCGTTAATCGAGTGCCACAGATAACCAACCAATTTTGAACCCGATTCAATACACAGTAATTCATGGTCATTAGTTTCCAGACCATTAGGAAAATTACGAAGAAGATCCTGATTAGCCAATTCACGCGCCCTATCCATTGAGTGACCATAATTTTCAGCTATT
The DNA here is from genome assembly GCF_002954715.1 of Aliivibrio sifiae. Classification (GTDB taxonomy): domain Bacteria; phylum Pseudomonadota; class Gammaproteobacteria; order Enterobacterales; family Vibrionaceae; genus Aliivibrio; species Aliivibrio sifiae. The sequence goes on from NZ_MSCP01000002.1 coordinate 955,053, forward strand.
TCACGGCTGTAATCATCAATGAAATAATCGCAATACGCTGGATACTCACTTGAGGTCATTGGTCTGAGTTGAATCATGTCTAATCCTTTAAAACGATGAGCTTAAAAAACGATATAACGCCTGCATAACACGTTTACTACTATGCAATTATACTTAAAATTGCCGCCTTAAAACGAGAAACACCCGACAACCTGAGATGCCGAGTGTAGTAAATCGTGTTGATGCATTTGTTATGTGCGCTCTCTCTTGGCAAATTCTTTTTCGTAAAAGATTTCTGCGACTATCCAAATAATGTGATTAATAACTAAACCAAAAACAAGTAAAGCTATCGCTGCAATACCAAAATCAATTGAGAATTCACCCCAATTACGGATCTTATCAAACAGCATAAAACCTAAAAAAGAACCGAACAAAACTGCTCCAGCAACTATCAACGTATGCTTAATCACATAATGTAAGCGACCTTTTCTTCGAGTGATTGCCCAACGATTATATTGTTTATTTATCCAACTATTCATATTCTCCAATCCTTAGTAAGAAATGACAATTTGAATTAACTACATTAATTATTGTACATAAATCAATAAGGTAATATGAGAGCTATATCTTAATTTCAAATATCGATAAGCACATAACGCTTGCATAACACGTGCTGACGACCAACTTTACCAAACCAATTACACTTCAAACCAAAAACGCCGAATGTAATAAGCATCGTGTTGATGCGATTGTTGTGCGTGCTTACTTTCGGCTTGGCAAACTTGGTAAAGAACTGCCCTGCCAAGATTTTCTAAGCCCTGATTCTAATTTACCGATAGTAATTAAGCGAACAAAATGTTCTTAAATTGCGAGATGAAGTAAATGGAAACCAGATACATTTTTTACACCATTTGAACGGCTTGGTTTCAGCTAGTTTGGAACTAATAAACCAAATATCCTAACCACAATTGGGATTGAAAATGCTGCGAGGAAAACACTGATGAAGAATAAAATGAGGCATAACCAAAGAACAATTGAAGCGTAAATTAGCGTCTGAAACGCCTGAACTTAGGAAAATAAGGGTTAATTTGCCGAACCTGATAATAACGGAAACCAAAAGAAAACAAAGAAGAAAGGAACGCTTACTAAGCCGAAACTACGAAAGCCACGATCCTATTGATGAACCGTGCAAAAAATTTCGGACTCAGTACGCACAACGCCTGCATAACACGTTTGCTACGAAACAGGCTTAGCTGAATTTTACTGCCTTAATCACTGAAATTAAAGGCAAACTGACAATGCCGAGTGTAGCAAATCGTGTTGATGCATTTGTTATGCGATTACAGCATCAAACTAATTACTGTAAGTATAAGTACAAGTTGTATTTGCTATCCCTGTTACACCGTTGTATTCATGAGCTGTTATATTAGCTTCACTCCATGTAATGCTTGGAAACCCCTTAGCTACTGAGTTTAAAACATTACTACACTCTTCATAATCAATCTGTGTATCAGGAAGAAATCGATGAACACTACGAAAAGCGACAACAACCAATCCACTTTCTGTTTGTTTTGAACTAAATTCTGTAGAACCTTCATATGTGATTGGCCCCACATGATTTACTAATTTTAATGTTGGAGCAACGCAAGCAGTCAATAAAAGACTAAGCGCAGTTATCAAACCATATCGAATACATTTCGTTTGCATTATATTTATATCCATAAAATGAAAGATTTAACATTCAAACCTTAACTATTTAGAAAAGGTATGAAATTTAACTGTTTAACCAAATACCTAGATCGCATAACGCTGGCATAACACGTTTATTACCATGCAAACCAACCTGAATTAACCGCCTTAATCACAAAACCCAAGGCAAACCCAGAACGCCGAATGTAATAAATCGTGTTGATGCGATTGTTGTGCGTGCTTATTTTCGGCTTGGCTAACTTGATAAAGAACTGCCCTGCCAAGATTTTCTAAGCCCTAATTCTAATTTACCGATAGTAATTAAGCGAACAAAATATTCTTAAATTACGAGATAAAGTGAATGGAAAACAAATACATTTTTTACACCATTTGAACGGCTTGATTTCAGCAAGTTTAGAACTGATAAACCAAATATCCTAACCACAATTGGGATTGAAAATGTGGCGAGTAAAACGCTGATGCAGAATAAAATGAGGCATAACCAAAGAACAATTGAAGCGTAAAATAGCTTCTGAAACGCCTGAACTTGGGGAAATAAGGGCTAATTTGCTGAACCTGATGAAATGAAAACCAAAAGGTAACAAAGAAGAAATTTACGCTTACTAAGCCGAAACTACGAAAGCTGCGAAAACTGCGAAAGCTGCGATCCTTTTGACGAACCGTGCAAAAAATTTCGGACTCAGTACGCACAACGCCTGCATAACACGTTTGCTACTATGCTGATTAAGCTTAAATTTACCACTTAATACGGTAAACCCAAAGAAATCTAGAATGCCGAATGTAGCAAATCGTGTTGATGCGATTGTTATGTTCGCTCTAACAATTAATCACGGACATATCTAAACTTAACATGCGTATCGATGTAAGAATTAAGATCACCGCCAGATACTGCAATGATTTTCATTCTGTCGATGTGCTGCTTACCCGCACTATCGTAGTCATAACAAACTGAACGAGCAGTTTCATCAAACCAAACCGTGATTGAATTAGAATTTAACTCAAAACCACGTATTCCTGAAGAGTTGTAAGTTTGCATTTAAGCCTCAATAATCCATTTGTACCAAAATATACAAATATCATTATTGTAATATCGCGAAGAACTACTGTGATTAATGTCACTAATTTCTAAGTTAATAAAAACAAAGGTAATATTTTAGATAACCATTATCTATCGCCTAGAACATAACGCTGGCA
>NZ_MSCP01000002.1:958543-963707 GCF_002954715.1 Aliivibrio sifiae
GGGAAATAAGGGCTAATTTGCCGAACCTGATGAAATGGAAAACCAAAAGGAAACAAAGAAGAAATTTACGCTTACTAAGCCGAAACTACGAAAGCCGCGATCCTTTTGATGAACCGTGCAAAAAATTTCGGACTCAGTACGCACAACGCCTGCATAACACGTTTGCTACCATGCAAATTAAGCCTAAATTTACCACTTAACACGGTAAACTCAAAGAAGCCTAGAATGCCGAATGTAGCAAATCGTGTTGATGCGATTGTTATGCCTCGACTGGTAAAATTACTTCAGCAAGCTGCCCTGCAATTTCTTCAATACTACTAATTGATGTATTCAAAGCAACTTTATCAGCTAATGCTGGACTAAAATTAATCACATCAGTTTTAGTCACTTTATGCCAAATTGGAAGAATCATTTTATGACCGTCCATTTCTCTAGCTACCATTGAATCTAACTCATATTGAGTCCAGTTTTTTGAGCAAAATGAAGATGACAAAATAACAGTACCGAACCTCGATTTTACTAAACCATGATCAATACTTTTTCTTAAACTATCGCCAACTTTCAATGTGAATTCATCATACCAAACCTTAACGCCCAAATTTTCAAGGGTTTCAGCCAAAGGTCTAACAAAATCATCTTTATCCTCTGAAGCATGGGAAATGAATAAATCATATTCAGTTGTCAATAAGGACTTATTGATTATACCGTCAACCATTGTGTTCTGCGCCTGTGCTGTAGCTTTTATTTCATTCTGCAGCTTTTGTTGAAATGCTATTTGTTCTCTTTGTTGCTGCTTTTCTAGAGTTAATAATCTCTTCCTTTCTTTTTCGGCAGATAAAGCTAATTTCTTCCGTTCTTTCTCTTCTTCTTTAGCTAAATCTTGTTTAAGCTTCAGTAACTTTCCATTTTTATCAGCTTCCATTTTTGCAAGAGTCGCTTTTTTTACTTGAATTTTTGCAATTTCATTTTGTTTTCGTTGTATTTCCCCAAACTTTGATTTAAGCGTACCCTCACTTGTATTTTTTGTTATAGACCTATTGATTTGTCCAATCCTATTGGAGCAATCTGATTCTTTTTTAGTTTCTAGACTAATTTTATGAGCAATATCAGCCAACTCTTTTTGAGTCCTCATAATACTACTGCTTATTGTAGATATTGACATTGATACTCCGTTTGTATGTTTATTTAAGAGGCATAACGCCTGCATAACACGTTTGCTACCATACAGACCTAGCTGAATTTTAACGCCTTAATCACTGAAACTAAAGGCAAACTGACAACGCCGAGTGTAGCAAATCGTGTTGATGCATTTGTTATGCTGCTGATTTAGAAGAAATAACGTGCACCTAGATAAAAACCAGTTAACGTTAAGTTAGCTTCTTCTATTTCTGTAAATGCTGCGCGATAACCTAGATTTAGGTCTAATCCTTGCGGTAATCGAGTGCCAATTTCGGCACCCAATTGGTAACCCATTTCTTTTTTTGAGTAGTTTTGATTTGCGCTGTCTTTAACATTGATATCTATTTGACCAACACCAACCATTGGAGCAAAGTAAATATTTCCAAAATCATAGAGGACAAATAGTTTAGCTTTAGCATTAATGAAAAATGCATCACCATCAGAGCTTAAAGAGCCTGTATTGTCAATGTCACCAAATGTTCGATACTCAGCTTCAATGCTAGTTTTTACAACTCGGTGAGTATCAAATTCATAACCTGCGACAAGGTTGTAACCTAAATCACTTGATTCTTCTGCTGATGCATTTCCTACTTCAAGCTCAACATTGTTAGCCATCGATAAATCAGCACCAATATAAAATTGATGATTAGATTTTTGAACGTGTTCATTAACATTTGCGTAAGAAGATGCACTCGTCAGAATAAGAGAAGCAGCAATTAGTCCTTTAAGCTTACCCATTTAGTATTACTCTCAATAAAAAGAATCATATTATCATAGCAAAATAGAATGCGGTAATTATTAATATAAGTCTTTCAAAAGCGGCATAACGCCTGCATAACACGTTTACTACTATGCAATTATACTTAACATTGACGCCTTAAAACGAGAAACACCCGACAAACCTAGAATGCCGAATGTAGCAAATCGTGTTGATGCATTTGTTATGTCATTATTCTAACGATGCAATGCTATCTAATACTTCAATATTACGTAACAAAAATGGATTGACTATATGCTCATCTTCACCCAAATGTCTGCTGTGCTCATCTAAGCTTAAAGAAGATAATATCCAATCTGGTTGACACTTGCATCGTAACAAAACACCACCAGAACCAAAGGCATTGCTACTCATAAATTGTTTAGCTTTATCAACATTTGGAGTCCAGCAAAAACCAATGCGCTTATCATTGTACGCATCTAAATTTTCACCACGGTATAGCACAATACTTTTCTCTGTATATTTAGGGAAAAATAAAGTTAATAATTCTAATAGGGCCTTATCATCATTTACTTGCTTTCTAATATGATGACCTGAGTTTATCCAATATTGATAAAAAGCTTTTTCATAATCCACAACATCTAACATAGGCGTCCTTTCACCCTTAAGGAGCTGTTCAGAGTATGCTTTCCAAAGGTTAAACTCTGTCACCACCTCAAATTTTTCAACAATATAATCATATGATTTTTTCATATCATTCTTAACATCAATCTCAATTGTTATAATTTTGGATTCCATATATTTCACCGATGACATAACGCCTGCATAACACGTTTACTACTATACAATTATACTTAAAATTGACGCCTTAAAACGAGAAACACCCGACAACCTGAGATGCCGAGTGTAGTAAATCGTGTTGATGCATTTGTTATATTTTAAGCAAAGCTGCCTAAGAGAGCCATTACAGATTTACCGATTGAAGCTAATTTTTTAGTGATATCTTCAGTTGTAGCTAACTTAGCTTTAAATGATTGAAATTTGCTTTCTACATCTTTTATCGCTGCTGTAGCAACGACTTCATCTTGAGTTGTCTCAACTTCTTTCAACGAAGTAATTAACTCTTGAATATCGCTGCTAGCATCTGGTGATAATTTTTCTAGCTCTTCAAATAACACTCTTAACTCAGCAAACTTCGATGGATCTACTAGCCCTTGGATTCTTGCGTCACCTTGCTTACATTCGCATGGGTTAACATTACAAACAGGGCATTCATCGTAAAAGTAATTTACAATTTCGTCGTCTAAACAAGTACCGGTATTTGAACCGATCCATGCAGAAAGTATCCATGCAAGGACATCTGCAACTTCTTCTTCGACATTTTCTTTACTTTTAGAGCCAATATTGAACTTATCAATAGCTTCATGTAACTCCGCAACTTCTTCAAATAATTTAGAACAAGTCATCCATGGACCAGAAAAATGCCAAATCACTTCATTATTTGGATAAATACCTGAAATATTGCGTAATGACCATTCGAAGTTTTTATCCCCAAACCTTGAGATTGCATCATAACGCTCAGCTTGTTTCTCTTTAATTTTATAAGGTAAAATTTCTTCTTTAGGTTTTTTGTTTGTTTTAAAACAGCAACATACAGGCTCAATACAATATGGGCAGCTATTAGGGAACTTTTTTAAAAAACTATCTTCAACAGAAATATCTAATTTTGAAGACAAAGCGAATAGCCAAGAAATAGGGCGAATAAAGTCTTGTGCTATGGCTGTTTTTTTAATCACACTGCGTGTTAAATATCCTGTAGTTCGAGATAAATAACCGTAGATATCGACCCAATCACGTTCATTATTGATATTACCGTACAAGTTCTCAAAATATTGCTGATATTCTGTCAATGATTTTGGTTTATTATGTTTCAAATTTTAATCCTTTTTTATTATTTATATTGCTACACATTTTTTAAAAAATATAACGCCTGCATAACACGTTTGCTACTATGCAGTTCTAGCTGAATTTTAACGCCTTAATCACTGAAACTAAAGACAATCTAGAATGCCGAATGTAGTAAATCGTGTTGATGCATTTGTTATATTTTCAATAGGCGCTTAAGAAACCGCAGTTTTACAAGTAGCCTTTAGAGTAGATAGTGATTTCTCATAACTAGTAATTTGAACCTTGATATCCTCTCTAACACGTTGAGCTGCTTCACTGTATTCATACTTATAAAATGCGTTATTTTTATCGGCAGCGTCAGACTCCAAGCCATTAATTGATTTTGCAAAGCGCTTAACCTTGAGTGGTGATTCTTTTCCAACGTCTCAAAACCGATAACTTCACATCCTACGACTTCTCGCACTTTCTCTATTTTTATTACTGGTTCCTGCTGCTTAGGCTCTTTTAACGGATGCAGCTCTGGATAAACTTTGTACCCAGAAATGAAACCTGCAATTAATAATGCGCCCCCAAATACCACGGGATGATTTTCAAATGTTTCTTTTATTGATGCCATTTACGTCAACTTATATAAAATTATATACTTACGGCCATATCCGTGGGAAATAATACAGTAATTTGCAATTTTACGCATTGTTCAAATGAAAATATAACGCCGCCATAACACGTTTATTACGATGACGACTTACTTGAATTTTAACGCCTTAAACACCGAAACTAAAGACAAACCTACAATGCCGAATGTAATAAATCGTGTTGATGGCTTTGTTATAAGCAGAATTCAATGCTAAAGAAATCAGTTAGTTGATGATTATGATTAGGTTTCCAATACTGCCAACCATTTTTTTGATAAAAGCTAACTGCCCGTTTATTTTCTCGGCTAACTGATAATACCGCACCATTACAACCCATTAATTTCAATTGCTTGATTAGAAATTTATGGATGGTTTCAGAAAGACCTAAACCTCGATAATTTGGAACTAAATAAATCAGGTGAATGTACCCAAAGCCTGCAATTTCAGAATGAGACTTAAACTCCAACTGCCCTATCAATTCATCACCAGACCATAAATGGAAATAACCCCATTCAGGCGAGCCAAGTCTAGAAAGTAGTTTGGAATAGTAAACCTCACCATTTTGACCAATTGTTTCGAGGTAGCCTTCAGAAGTACCAAAACTACAAAAATAAGAGTCTTCACGAAACTGAACACAATCTGTAAAATTGGCATCTAAAACTATTGGTTCAAACCGACAATCCATTGTAACCCCTTGAACTAAAACAAGCTTATAACGCTGGCA
>NZ_MSCP01000002.1:964564-970973 GCF_002954715.1 Aliivibrio sifiae
CTACTATGCAATTATACTTAAAATTGACGCCCTAAAACGAGAAACACCCGGCAAACTGAGATTGCCGAGTGTAGTAAATCGTGTTGATGCGATTGTTATGGCGCAACTTGCGACAACCGTAGCAATATACTACAATAGTGAAAATTAACTTTAAATAGGATACTTACAATGGCTACAGCAAGCATCAGATTAGACCAAGACCTTGTGCAAAAAGCTACTATTATGGCTAAAGCATTCAGTCGCACCGCACCAAAACAAATTGAACACTGGGCTAAAATTGGTGAAATGATGGAAGATAACCCAGAACTATCATATGAGTTTGTAAAACAAGCAATTATTGCCAAAGCTGAAAAAGAAGCAGGAAAATTGGAGAGCTATAGTTTTGGCTAATATAACTCAAATTTTACAGACACCTACATTTAAGAAAGCAGTAAAAAAGTTACATAAAAATCAAAAGACGGATCTTGATAATGCAATTAAAGAATTAATGAAAGAGCCATTATTAGGAGAACAAAAGAAAGGTGACTTGTCATTTTTACGTGTCCATAAATTCAAAATGGTTAAGCAATTAACACTGCTTGGTTACAGTTACGAAGATGGCACGGTCACCCTTGAGCTAATGGCATTAGGATCTCATGAAAATTTTTACCGTGATGTTAAAAATATCTTCTGAGCCATAACGCCTGCATAACACGTTTGCTACTATGCAGATTAAGCCTAAATTTACCACTTAACACGGTAAACTCAAAGAAACCTGGAATGCCGAATGTAGCAAATCGTGTTGATGCATTTGTTAACTGTGATCAAAAGTATATGGAGTAGTTTCCGTAATAAATTTAAAACCATACTTTTCTACAATTGGCTTACTCATATCGGAAGCATCAATACTTAAATATTGAACATCACGTTTCATAGCATCATCAATTCGCTTATGTAAAAGATTCGAGTAATAACCTTTACCTCTATATTCCTTGAGTGTACTACCGCCCCAAATTCCTGCAAATGGACTATTTGGGGTATAAACAATCCACCCTGATGCTACTGGCAAAGCGTTTTCGTAAACTACATATATCGTTAAATCATTTGGTGCTAATTTTTTCGCATTGATAAGTTGAGCTAGTTGACCACTAAAATCCCCGCCCCATACTTGTTCTTGCACAGAAATAGCATCTTTTATCCCTTGTTCATCAATTACTTCTACACATTCGTCATTATTAATACTCACCATAGGTAGAGCATTTAAACTAAGAGCCATAAAGGATTCAGATTCACCCTTTTCAAACCTATGAGATTTCAATTTTTCACCAATGTTAATTGGTAAATCTGTATCATAAGTTTTCCATTCAAACGACAAACCAAGCTCAGTAAAGTATGTAATTTCACTTTCAATGACCCTATCTATATTTTCATCATTCAGTTCAGAGAATGAGATAAAACTACCATATTGGGTATCTGAAACAAATTTCACCAACTCAGGCATAACAACTTTTGTATAACCACCAAGAGAGCTTCCCTTTCGTTCGTATTTATTATAAATACGCATAACTTCCTGTATATTCATATTTCCCTCGAAACAGTTAACGCCTGCATAACACGTTTGCTACCAAGCAGATTAAGCCTAAATTTACCACTTAATACGCTAAACCTAAAGAAACCTACAATGCCGAATGTAGCAAATCGTGTTGATGCATTTGTTACATGAATTATAAGCCATCAGGTGTAACTTGATAAAAAACAACCATATAGAATGCATTTATAATTACAAACATTACAAATAGGTAAATTATTGTTTTTAATAGTTAATACTCGTATAATTAACCAAATATATTTCATATAACATGGAAAAAACATGAATTTACTTGAACAAATAGAAGAAAAGCGCAAGGAAATATTCACAGACTCTTATCCTATGTCAATTGGTGAATTAGTTAACTTATATAAAGATGGTGATTTAGAAATAAACCCTGCTTTTCAACGTTTTTTTCGATGGTCTGAAACTCAAAAAGTAAGACTAATCGAGTCAATTTTACTTGGAATACCATTACCTTCGATTTTTGTAGCTCAACGAGAAGATGGTGTTTGGGATCTTGTTGATGGATTACAACGCGTATCAACGATCCTATTCTTTATGAATGAATTAAAAAATGAAGAAGGAAAAATAGACGGTTCATTAAAATTGACTGCTACTGAATACCTACCTCTATTAGAAGGCGTCATTTGGAAAGGTGAAAGCAATGAACTTGATTCATCTCTAAAGCGCTTATTCAAACGAGAAAAAATTGAGATTAAAATCATAAAAAAAGAAAGTGATACAAGTACTAAATTTGAGTTATTTCAACGCTTAAATACTGGAGGCTCCCAACTTTCAGATCAAGAAGTACGAAATTGCTTACTCATTATGCTTAATGAAGATTTCTATAAAATATTAGTAGACCTATCTAAAGACCAAAATTTTAATGAAACGATCAGTATTACTGAGCGCCTCTATGAAGAACGGTATGAAATGGAATTAATTTTAAGACTACTATCTTTAGCAAATACTCAAGAAGGTGAATTAAAGAATATTCCTGACGTTTCTGACTTTTTAACTAATAAATTAAAGTCATTTGCTGATAGTGATATTGACTGGAAACATGAAAAAGAATTGCTAGCAAAAACTTTCAGAATTCTCAATGCGACTTTGTCTGATAATGCTTTTAAAAGAAAGGTTGGCGATCAATTTAAGGGTGGATTTCAATTAACCATATTCGAAGTAATTGCAACAGGAACTTATTTATTCCTTAAAAATAGAAAAGATGAAGCTGCATTGCCTGATTTATTGAGAAACGTTTGTAATGACCTTAGTTCTAATGAAACATTCAATCGTTATAGTGGTTCTGGGTCAAAAGCGAACTATCGCTGGCCAAAATTTGTTCCCTTAGCTATGAGCTTATTTGTTGATGAAGATTAAAAGTAAAGAGCACTTTATTGACGTTATTCAAGCTGAAAGAGCATGGCGGAGGAAAGAATTAACTAATTTAAAGGGCTTAATACATCAATCTAGAGATTCTCATAATAAAACCTTAGTTAGAGCTGGGATATTGCTACTTTATTCTCATTGGGAGGGTTATGTAAAAAAAGTATGCGAAGCATTCTTTTACTACATGAATTTTAAAGCTCATAAATATTCAGATTTGAAGCCAAACTTCTTGGCTTTAGGGTTAGCAAATGAATTTAATGGTAATTTCCCACAAAAGAAATTTGACTCTTATTTAAAAGCAATCGATTTTTCTCTAAATAAGGTTAATGAGACAAAATTTAAGATTGACGTAGTGACTAGAATTGATACTAAAAGTAATTTAACGACAGAAGTTTTAGTCGACTTGTTAAATATGCTTGGTTTAGATTCGGAGCACTTTAAGAATAACCAACATTATATTGATAGTAAATTAGTCAAATATAGGAATGCTATAGCCCATGGTGAACGGACTGAAAATAATCCAGATCTATCAGTTAATGAAGATGAATTTAACGAGATCTATACTAGAATAAACGATTTAATTGATTATTTTGAAAACATTGTCAGTAACCATGTTGAAATGGAAACTTATAAAATCAATTAAATGATTATCTATACTGCATATATAGTATGCAGTATATCCATTTAAATGATACCTATATTCGTCTGTAAATAATTTCATGTAACGCCGCAATAACACGTTTGCTACTGCACAAACCAGCCTGAATTTTAACGCCTTAAACACCAAAACCCAAGACAAACCTAGAATGCCGAATGTAGCAAATCGTGTTGATTGCTTTGTTATGCGCGACTTGACTAATTTGAATTTTATACCATAATCACCATATTATTTGGTATTTTAAGGTTAAGGCAATGGCTAAAAACACAAGTATTACTTTAGGTGATCATTTTGAAGGCTTTATTAGCTCACAAATTCAATCTGGAAGATACGGCTCAACCAGTGAGGTTATTCGATCTGCGTTACGTTTACTTGAAACACAAGAAACAAAATTGCATACATTACGTAACTCTCTTATTGAAGGAGAAGAAAGCGGAGTCGCTGATTACGATCTAGATTCATTTATTAATGAACTTGATAGCGAAAATTCAAAATGAAGCCATTCACATTAACGATTTCAGCAAAAAATGATCTTAAGGATGTAGCTATATTTACGGCTCGTCGTTGGGGAAAAGAGCAACGAAATATTTACCTTAAACAGTTTGATGATTCTTTTTGGTTGTTAGCGGAAAATCCAGATATAGGTAAAGGCTGTGATGAAATTAGGAATGGTTATCGAAAATTTCCCCAAGGTAGCCACGTAATATTTTACAAACAAACAGGTAGTCAACAAATACAGATAATTAGAATCCTGCACAAAAGCATGGACATCTCCCCTATTTTTGGCGCATAACGCCTGCATAACACGTTTGCTACGATACAGACCTAGCTGAATTTTACTACCTTAATCACTGAAACTAAAGGCAAACTGACAACGCCAAGTGTAGCAAATCGTGTTGATGCATTTGTTAGCTGTTTTCATCACGATAGTAATAAACCTTTGTTTTGTTAATCCGTGAATAAATCCATAAACCCAATACGATTAAAGTGATAAAGAAAATGCTAACAAAGAATAGAAACAGTGGAGCCACTACCAAGGCCATCACACCCATTACTGGCGTTTCGTTCAATTTAATCGATGACATATCGAACATGCTTGAAATTCCAAATAAAAGCCCTACTGGTAAAGAGCCTATCAGAGCTCCGATTGTGAGGTGTTTATATATTGTTCCTGCACTTAATTTTTTTAATTCCATATTAATCTCTTTTATTATGATAAGTTACATCCTTGGTGTGTCTTAGGTTAAATTAGAACAGCATAGAAATTCAGCTTATACAGTAGTTTTCTAAAAGAAACGGTATGTTAATCACGACTTTCTGAGGAAATCACCTCAAAGTAACTAGCTCACTAGGAGTCACTTCACAGTAAATAAGAAGATAAGAAGATAAGAAGATAATTGGAAATATCAATTTAGATGTTCATTGATAATTACTTCAATATGCATCGAAATGCTCAGAATCTACTTTTCATTGAAATAGAAATATGGAGAACTTCAACAGCTAACGCCTGCATAACACGTTTGCTACGATACAGACTTAGTTGAATTTTAACGCCTTAATCACTGAAACTAAAGGCAAACTGACAACGCCGAGTGTAGCAAATCGTGTTGATGCATTTGTTATGTGAATTTAGATCGCTAATTTCAACACCCATGAAGCAATCACTATTACGCAAATTACAAGCACTACGACTGTAGATTTGAATGTCTCTGCAACTAGTGAATCAGGACATTTTGGTCCATTAAAGTCGCGCCAAATCCAACTAGGTGCTTTATATGGTTGATCCTTATATGACTCAAGCATATTTATAATATCATTATGGTCAACCTTCCCAATAATTGAGTCTAGATGCCTACTAAATAAATCTGAGTATTGTTTTTTCCAGTTTCTCAACTTAATATAGCCAAATGGTGTACTCCAGATTATATTTAAAATAAGTACAAACCACATAGATATAGATATACTATTTATTAAATCTATCGATGAATCTAACCAGTCTGGGATCTCAAACCTAGGTTTCCTCTTCTTCACTGTATAAAATCCATCTGAATTATCAGTAACAATAACCTTACCATTTATTAAACTTTTAGACTTACTTTCCAGTATCGGTATAATATTTTCAGCTGTGAGTTGTTCTAAATACATAATTAGAGTAGTAGTTTCATTTTCAGACCATTGCTCAAAACTGATATCAATTTCATTATCAGTTAACAATACTGGAATAATCCCAACATTATCAATTTCTGAATTAATATTGATAACCTTAAATTTCTCATTTATTTTAATTGGAATAGAACGATACAGGAGGTCGCTTTTTGAACCCACGCCAATTAAATTACGTTCACTGGTATTTTCAAGTCTAACTTTAATTTTCCAAAGCCCTAATACATCTCTACCCTCATAGGTAAATTTAGCTTTGACTCCTGGAACCGTTTCAACATCAGTAACTTTTTCACTCGATAATACCGACATTGAAACTGATATTAGCTCTGGCCTTGTTTGCACCCACAGGCTATAAACACTAACAACAGTAGCAACAAGCCCAGCAACAACGCTAAGTCTTTCCCAAAAGTATTTTTTGTTAAACATTCATCCCCCGTAATTTATTAATTCACATAACGCTGGCATAACACGTTTATTACCATGCAGACCAACCTGAATTTTACGCCTTAATCACGAAACCCAAGGCAAACCCAGAACGCCGAATGTAATAAATCGTGTTGATGCGATTGTTGTGCGTGCTTACTTTCGGCTTGGTCAACTTGGAAAAGAACTGCTTTGCCAAGATTTTA
>NZ_MSCP01000002.1:971831-981835 GCF_002954715.1 Aliivibrio sifiae
TGTAATAAATCGTGTTGATGCGATTGTTGTGCGTGCTTACTTTCGGCTTGGCTAGCTTGGTAAGGAACTGCCCTGCCAAGATTTTCTAAGTCCTGATTCTAATTTACCAATAGTAATTAAGCGAACAAAATGTTCTTAAATTGCGAGATAAAGCGAATGGAAAACAGATACATTTCTTACACCATTTGAATGGCTTGGTTTCAGCAGATTTGGAACTGATAAACCAAATATCCTAACAACAATTGGGATTGAAAATACTGCGAGGAAAACACTGATGCAAACTAAAATGAGGCATAACCAAAGAACAATTGAAGCGTAAAATAGCTTCTGAAACGCCTGAACTTAGGGAAATAAGGGCTAATTTGCCGAACCAGATGAAATGAAAACAAAAAGGAAACAAAGAAGAAATTCACACTTACTAAGCCGAAACTACGAAAGCCTCGATCCTTTTGATGAACCGTGAAAAAAATTTCGGACTCAGTACGCACAACGCCTGCATAACACGTTTACTACTATGCAATTATACTCAAAATTGACGCCTTAAAACGAGAAACACCCGACAACCTGAGATGCCGAGTGTAGTAAATCGTGTTGATGCATTTGTTAGCTGCATTCTTGAATTTTAAGTAATTCAAAAAACTCTTCCAACTCCTCGTTATTTGAGGAGAAAATAGCAATATTTGTCCCCTTATCATCTTTAACACTCGGATACTTTAATCCCATAACACCATCACCATTTTCATCTTTGAATTTATAACGAAAATACTCTGATACTATTTGTGTTGGAACATAATCCACGTGCTCTTTGCCATCTTTCGTAACCGGAGCAATCAGATCTTTAATAAAAGCATGCAAAAAATACCGATTATGTCTACTTTCGTAAAGTTCTGGTTCAAAAATACTTGGTACTCGAGGCGCGACAGAAAAATCAATAATAGGAATATCTATTTTAGTTTTATATTTAGCTGTAAACCATCTTTTAGACCACTCTAATACTTCTTTTTCAGCTGTTTCTTTTTCATACGCTAAATATAAGTATGATATTCCTGCAGGGTTCATTCGACCAGCTGTTGCTACACCAATTGGCGGAACACCCATTTCAGAAAATGTTGAAAACATTTCTTTATTTGGAGCATGCCTTACACGATAAAACTCTGTACCAGCAGGGATCACTGTAACCATTTTCTCTTTAATACAAGTATTACCAAGAGCATCAAGCATACTAGCGATAGGGATATAATCAGGTCGTCCAGCAGAGAACTCATCTTCTGGTTCAGCTAGAAATAAATAACGAGTTTTAGTTAACACCTGCTCTTTGAAACTTTCCCAGCCATAAAATAATGTGTCACTAGGGTCACTAATTGACCAGTCACCGTCAGAATGTCTAACCCAGTATGTGCAAGGATCAAAACAATCTGCAACATCTTCTGAAAATTGTGAGTCCCAGCCAGGATCAAACTCCATCAAAACTTCTTGAATATACGTCTGATCTTGAAGCCATTCCTTTTCAACCCATGGCATATCAACATCTTGTGCATCTGAGTACTCTTTTGCCACTGATTCATAAATTCTAAACATGACAGTATTAAATGGTGCCGCAATGAAAGCACCTTCATCTTCTTCACCACAATAGTCACATACATTTGAAGTGAGATTTGCGTTGACTAAATGTTGAAGTGCAGAATCAACAACACATTCAGAGCATACATTCTTATCTAATTCTGAAATTTGTGGACCTTCATTCATCGAAATTGAAAGTTCTGAAAAATATCCCATTAATTTATTTCCTTTTGAAAGCAGCTAACGCCTGCATAACACGTTTGCTACTATACAGACTTACCTAAATTTTACCGCCTTAATCACTGAAACTAAAGGCAAACTGACAACGCCGAATGTAGCAAATCGTGTTGATGCATTTGTTATGTGCTAATTTTAGCTCCGAGCTACTCTTCAAATAGATCCATTTCTTGGTTAACGAAATCCATTACTTGATCATAGGTAAACTCATCTATTTTCCCTGCTATCACGAAACAAATTAGATAAGATGATACGAAATGAAACTTATAATGAAGTTTAGAGTTAGGATTATATAACCTATCAGACTTAACCTGTTCATCAATTTCATGATTCATAGCCTCAAACAATGAGCTATTATTCATATGATTACGCTTTGAGTAGAAAAGTGATGCTAACTGATATAGGTTTTCTTGTGGTATATCGCCATTTGAAATAGCTTTCAGTGCTTCACTTAATGCTTCTTTTACCTCTATTAGCCACTTTTCCATATATCATTTCTCCATACTTTCCTAATTTGCACATAACGCCTGCATAACACGTTTACTACTATGCAATTATACTTAAAATTGATGCCTTAAAACGAGAAACACCCGGCAAACTGAGGATGCCGAGTGTAGTAAATCGTGTTGATGCATTTGTTATGTCGCTGATTTTAGAAGAAATAACGAGCACCTAAATAAAAGCCAGTTAACGTTAAGTTAGCTTCTTCAATTTCTGTAAATGCTGCTCGATACCCTAAATTCAAATCAACACCTTGCGGTAATCGAGTTCCAATTTCAGCACCCAACTGATAACCTGTTTCTGTTTTTGAATAATTTTGATTAGCGCTGTCTTTAACATCAATATCTATTTGCCCAACACCTATCATTGGAGCAAAATAGATATTGCCAAAATCATAGAGAACAAACAATTTAGCCTTAGCGTTAATAAAAAAAGCATCCCCATCAGAACTTGAAGAACCGCTATTATCAATTTCACCAAATGTTCGATACTCAGCTTCAATACTAGGTTTTACCACTCGATGCGTATCAAATTCATAACCTGCGACAAAGTTGTAACCTAAATCACTTGATTCTTCTGCTGACCCATTTCCTACTTCAAGCTCAACATTATTAGCCATCGATAAATCAGCACCAATATAAAATTGATTACCAGATTCTTTAACGTGTTCATTAACATTAGCGTAAGAAGATGCACTCAAAAATATAAGAGAAGTAGCGATTAATCCTTTAAGCTTACTCATTTAGTATTACTCTCAATAAAAAGAATCATATTACCATAGCAAAATAGAATGCGGTAATTATTAATACAGCCTTTCAAAAGCGACATAACGCCTGCATAACACGTTTGCTACGATACAGACCTAGCTGAATTTTAACGCCTTAATCACTGAAACTAAAGGCAAACTGACAACGCCGAGTGTAGCAAATCGTGTTGATGCATTTGTTATATGGCGAAAGTTACCAACCTAAAAGCTTATTTATCAAGTCTGAGAAAGCCCAAAGCAACGTACCTAAAAAAAGAATTCTAAACTCCCAAACTCTTAAATTTCGAGACCATATATTTAACATTTCCTCTAACCACTTAGCTAAGTATTGCTCTTTTGTTTTAAACTCACCAGCACTAATATAGTTAATTTCTTCAATTAGTTCGAATGCATTTTTAACCGAAAATTTAGGGTAAAGTTCTTTAAGACGAACACGGTACTTCTTAACAAAACTCTCTGCCCAAATTTTATATAACTCATTTTTTCCAAATAGTTTAGCTGCCTCATTGAAGCTTAGATTTTTTAAATTAAGACAAAAATCTTTATACGCCATACTTATTGCTATAAGAGTTATAACGGCTCCAGCTCTACCTAAATGAGCAAAGTCTTTAAACACTATAGCTGTAGCTACACCTGCAACCAAAACAGCCCCAACTGCAACAATGTAGAACATAAAGCTAATCATGATCTTAAAAGCAGGAAGTCTAAGAGTTTCTTCTGTAATTTCAATTTTTGACATTTTTACTTCCACTATTTCCATAAAGCCATATAACGCCTGCATAACACGTTTGCTACCATGCAGATTAAGCCTAAATTTACCACTTAACACGGTAAAACCAAAGAAACCTAGAATGCCGAATGTAGTAAATCGTGTTGATGCATTTGTTAGCCGTTTAGGCAAAATTTAATTTTTTAACTTTATCAAATAAGAATTTACCTGCCCACAAGTATGGGAACATCGTTAAAAACAGTACAAAGTATTCAAAAGAACTAAACCAGAAATTAGACCATTCAAACTGAACACCAACAAGTAAATTAAGAGTAACTAACGGCAGCAAAACCCCAAAAAGCATATTGAACATTATTAATGTAATCACTTTTAATGTTGTTTCTTTTACACGAAAAGTTTCGTTGTAGGTATTAAAGTTAGAGATAGCTACTGACAATAATGGAATAACCTCTTTTTCAACAACATGAGATTTTTCAAAGTAACTAACAAATACTCCTTGAAAATCAGTAACCTTATTTATATGAGGTAAATGAAACTGCTTCCAAATTTTTTGCTTTTCATTCTCATCCATTTGATAAGGCATTTCTGCCATTTGTTTTTCAAACATCTCAGTTTGTTCCTTTAACTGTTTCTGTTTTGTAAATTCAATGGCATAACTTGCTAGAGTCATTAGTGAGCGGTTATTTGTATTCCAAGTCCAATTTAAATAGCTAACAATCCGGTGCATCTCTTGAATACGTTTAGCGTCAAACTCCTTTGAGCATAGCTTAGCAACTTTATCCGTTTGCCCTTCAATATGAACTAAATTATTATTCCAAAATGGGTAAGTAGTAAATATCGTAGTAAAAAGTGAAAAAAGCTCATTACATGCAGATATTACATCTTCTGAACTTGGCTCACTTTGGTGAGAACTTCTCGGGATTCCATATTTTTCCTCATAATCTAAATATGAGTACAACATAGTTGCTCTTCTCAATGCTTCTTTACCATTGTTATCCCAATTCAATGATCCATCTTCATTAACGTAGATATTGTTGCCATTAAACATCATAGTATTTGGAGTACTAACAGACATACTATGTTTTAAAGCGTCTTCTAATTTCTCCTTAGCGTCATTTACTTTTTGATAAGCATAAATTGCAAAAGCAGAGAAAAATGCAGCAACTACACCGATAATTGTCACATGCAACGCTGGAAGCGCTTCTAATATTGGAGAACTCAATTCTATCCCTCTTACTATAAATTGATTGATGACGGCTAACGCCGCAATAACACGTGCGAACGACTGACTTTCCAAACCAATTATACTCTAAACCGCGAATGCCGAGTGTAATTAGCATCGTGTTGATTGCTTTGTTATACGAATTCGAACAGCCTTTGATATAACTCTTCTATCGTATTGATAACCTCAAATTTAGACTTAGAAATGATACGAATTGACGGGCGTTCATTTTTAACACCTTCAGCATTTCCTTTACTGTGCTTAGCAATAGGAAAATCTACGATACTAGGTAATTGCTCATTTGGATTATTACCAAAGAATAAAAATGGACCTAACTCTAAAGTAGCTTCATTAAAGTACACCCAAACCATGCAACCAGATGGTTTGTTAGCTAATGCAATATGTACTTTCTGTTTACTTGTACTTGAACCGATATGAGATGTTTTCAATTGAACATGTCGAATCATGCCCAAATCTTCCATAATTAAGTCATAACCTTGATTATCAACTTCCGGTTTTGATATTTCGATAGAACAAGATTTATTTTTCCATGATATTTTAAGTAACTCACTGATTAATGAGTGTTCAATAAGCTTTTCTCTAAATGATGAATTCAAATAATGTTGTTCCATTTTATTCCCTTATTCGTATAACGCCGCAATAACACGTTTACTACGACATAGACTTAGCTGAATTTCACAGCCTTAATCACTGAAACTAAAGGCAAACCTACAACGCCGAATGTAGTAAATCGTGTTGATTGCTTTGTTATGTGAATTACATTGTGGTTGAACTACATTTTGGACATTGATACTTACCAAGCCTATGAAATCTAGATGGTAACTCAGATTCAGGAATTAACTTATCGTTATCAGTATAACATTTTGCACAAAATGGCCCATTTGCTTTCCCATCTTTAGGGTTTTTTAAAAAGTAATGACCATTTCTAAACTCAACTTCTTCAGTTTGATTAAGTTTTTCTTCCAATTCTTTTATTTTAAGTCTGAGATCTTGATTTTCTTCGCGTATTTCAGACATTGAAATCTTAGCATCGGAGAGCGTTTCTATTAATTCAGCCAACTTTAACTTAACTTCTGCATCTTTAAGTGATGAATCAATACTTCTTAACTCTTTCGTTATATCTAACGCTACTTTTATTGAAGAGATCCCTGCTGAAATACTAGCTATATCTACCATATTAAATCCTCTAAAAATTCACATAACGCTGGCATAACACGTTTATTACCATGCAGACCAACCTGAATTTTACTGCCATAATCACAAAACTAAAGACAAACCCAGAACGCCGAATGTAATAAATCGTGTTGATGCGATTGTTGTGCGTGCTTACTTTCGGCTTGGTCAACTTGGTAAAGAACTGCTTTGCCAAGATTTTCTAAGCCCTGATTCTAATTTACCGATAACAATTAAGCGAACAAAATGTTCTTAAATTGCGAGATAAAGTAAATAGAAACAGATACATTTCTTACGCCATTTGAACGGTTTGGTTTCAACAAGTTTGGAACTGAAAAACCAAATATATTAGCCACAATTGGGATTGGAAATACTGCAAGGAAAACACGGATGCAGACTAAAATGAGGCATAGCCAAAGAACAATTGAAGCGTGAAATAGCTTCTGAAACGCCTGAACTTGGGGAAATAAGGGCTAATTTGCCGAACCTGATGAAATGGAAACCAAAAGGCAACAAAGAAGAAAAGAACGCTTACTAAGCCGAAACTACGAAAGCCGCGATCCTTTTGATGAACCGTGCAAAAAATTTCGGACTCAGTACGCACAACGCCTGCATAACACGTTTGCTACGATACAGACCTAGCTGAATTTTATTGCCTTAATCACTGAAATTAAAGGCAAACTGACAACGCCGAGTGTAGCAAATCGTGTTGATGCATTTGTTATGTTTACTCTATAAGAGTTTGATAATTAAAACTAATCAAGTAACTTAGAACTAACTAAACTTACATTAGCAAAATCATTTCTTTCTAAACAATCAAATTTATTTTTTGAAAAATACCCTACAGATAAATTGCCCTTATCAGAAATAATTGCACCCAACTTTTTAGACTTAGACATAACTTGAGCACCGACCTCTAATGGAAGTATCAAAATATCATTCATTGTTGCTATTTCTACCTTGGTATTAGCTTGATCAGTTTGCGTATAAATCCAGAAACCCTCAGTATAATTACCATATTTATTGATACCGTTTCCTATCTTTTTTGTTAGGTTTCTATTTTTTAGTAACTCTAAAGAAACGTTAGCATCAAATGAAACGAAACAAGCGCCATATTCCTCAAATTTTTTATCATTCAATTTATTAATTTTTTCATTTTTGATTCTAAGCTGTTGAGCATCATAAATATCAGTAGCTACAGAACAACCAGTCAAAAACACAGCAAATAACCCTAAAAATAAGTATCTCAAAATCGTTTCATCCAAATAAAAACAACATCATAAATTAAAGATTTACACTGTAAACATAACGCCTGCATAACACGTTTGCTACTATGCAGATTAAGCTCAAATTTACCACTTAACACGATAAACTCAAAGAAACCTAGAATGCCGAATGTAGCAAATCGTGTTGATGCATTTGTTATATGCTTATTTTATAAATCTAAGGGTGAGCTACCCCATTTTTTGACATTGTGGACAAGTACAATATGAATAATGGTCCCCCCCCATCTTTTGGCAAATAGGACATACACAGTATGAATAGTGACCGCCACCCATTTTTTGACATGTAGGGCAAACACAGTGTGTATAATGCCCCCCACCAATTTTCTGACATGTAGGACATGAACAATATGAGTTATGATTTCCACCGTTCTTCATTTTAAATACCTTATTCTATTTAAAAATCACTGCTTATATTAAGAACCGCCATTGATATAGCTTCTTCAGATTTACCAATAACTAATGTAGGTTTACCATGCACATCACGCACCCGCTCTGCATCAATAACACTAACGTCTAGCATCTCAAAAAGTTTAAATGATTCCTTGCCTTTAAGCATCCCTTCATCTTCAGTATAAAAAATTAACTGAAGATCTGAATCTAAATTAGCCAACTTTTCTTGTAATTCTTTTACTTTCATTATTATTCCTTAATTCCGCTTTTATTACCGATGATGCACACCAGCATATAACGCCTGCATAACACGTTTGCTACGATACAGACCTAGCTGAATTTTAACGCCTTAATCACTGAAACTAAAGGCAAACTGACAACGCCGAGTGTAGCAAATCGTGTTGATGCATTTGTTATACGTTTGCTACCCACACTTGATGAGTTTTCTTTGAAGAGATTATCCCCGAATTAACTAGTCCTGTTAAACAACCATATCTAGAGTGACCTTCAACAAGATGATAATTGGATTTACTTAAAAACATAATTGGAGATCTTAACCATGTTGAATTTCCTTTCCAATGTTGCACAGTTGCTCGATTGTGGCCGATAAAATTCCAATCATTATCAATAGACACCCGTTCTGACTTCATCTTACAAGTTGTTGACCAATTTTCAAATTCAGAGAAAATTGATGTATGAGCAATATCATCGTAACTCAATTCAACTAACTCCCATTTTAATTTAGAAATATCAATATTTTCATATTGTTCTTGAAATTGACTATTTCTTCCATGATCAGAATAAAATTGCTCAATTACATCTAGCGGGGTATTCGGCAAATGAAGTACAAGTTCGTCAATATCAATATTACCCGCTTCGTCAGCCTTAAATTCCATTAACTTACTAAATTTCATAGATTCCTCATCCAAATTTTTCGAAACGTATAACGCTGGCATAACACGTTTATTACCATGCAGACCAACCTGAATTTTACCGCCTTAATCACGAAACCCAAGACAAACCCAGAACGCCGAATGTAATAAATCGTGTTGATGCGATTGTTGTGCGTGCTTACTTTCGGCTTGGCTAACTTGATAAAGAACTGCCCTGCCAAGATTTTCTAAGCCCTGATTCTAATTTACCGATGGCAATTAAGCGAACAAAATGTTCTTAAATTGCGAGATAAAGTGAATGGAAAACAGATACATTTTTTGCGCCATTTGAACGACTTGGTCTCAGCAGATTTGAAACTGATAAACCAAATATCCTAACCACAACTGGGATTGAAAATGCTACGAGCAAAACACTGATGCAGAATAAAATGAGGCATAACCAAAGAACAATTGAAGCGTAAATTAGCCTCTGAAACGCCTGAACTTAGGGAAATAAGGGCTAATTTGCCAAACGTAATGATACGAAAACCAAAAGGCAACAAAGAAGAAAGGAACGCTTACTAAGCCAAAACTACGAAAGCCGCGATCCTTTTGATGAACCGTGCAAAAAAATTCGGACTCAGTACGCACAACGCCTGCATAACACGTTTACTACAGGCAATTATACTTAAAATTGACGCCTTAAAACGAGAAACACCCGACAACCTGAGATGCCGAGTGTAGTAAATCGTGTTGATGCATTTGTTAAGTTTTTATTTACTGATATCTAAATACTTTTTAAACTTTTCTTTAGCTGGATTAAATTGCTCAGTTAACCAAGTTAACTCAAAATCCATACCATCCACAACCTCATCATGATTATATCCTTCTGGTTTAATTTGTGTGTTGTCTTTATATTTACGATTCCATCGATGTAAATTCAAACCTCTTTTGTATATTTCTTGTAAATAATCTGAAATTTCATGTCTAAATAAAAAATCCGCTTCAGATACAGAAATATTGAATTCGAGTAAATTTTTATGAGAAATTTCCGCATCACGAGTTATTAAAATTAGTACTTTTTTTACTTCTTCGTATATTTTTAATCTTCGATCGTACTTCTCGAGCATTAATTTTTGCTTATTTAATTTCCACTGTTGGTATGCAATATAAGTTGCAATAATTGCAATTACTGGAGTAAGTAACCCACTAAGTATCTCTATCACCTGATGACTCCTTATAAAAA
>NZ_MSCP01000002.1:984968-986106 GCF_002954715.1 Aliivibrio sifiae
CCTGCATAACACGTTTGCTACCATACAGACCTAGCTGAATTTTAACGCCTTAATCACTGAAACTAAAGGCAAACTGACAATGCCGAGTGTAGCAAATCGTGTTGATGCATTTGTTATATTTTTTCAAACTGAAGAGCATAATCGTGTTGCATCTTTCTTGCTCTATAAATTTCAACGTCCCTGTTAATCTCTTTTGCTTTATTTGAAAGACGACGGATATTATCTTCGTCTGATTTACAGCCAAAAAATACTTTTCGGAGTTGCTTAGGTATGAATTTGTGATCAACAAACAAGTCTTGCTTTCGTTCGTAGTAACACATATCAACTACTCGCCATTCATTTTCATAACTCCAGACGCTGGATTTTCGATATGCATGATTTGAGTATTGTAATATAGATGCATCAGGTTCAATTCCAAACAGCGTCCACTTCACTAAATCTTCAAGCGAGTAAAAACCAAGGGGTTTATCTGTATATTTAACCTTCCTTGCCACCGATAAAGGCGTATCCGCTTCAGGCATCGCAGCCAATTCAAAAACTACTCCAGTATGATTTTCTGCATAGTGAGCCCACATTAATAAATTATCATTATCTTCTGTGACACAAAAAACCCGAGAATCTTTCATCGACTTTTGCCAATGAGCATTTACCTGAGATATTAGATACTCAACTTCGCCCATTAAATGCCCAAGTAAGGGATAAGTTATCCTTTCAATATCGGCTTTTTTATAACCTTGAGTTTTAACACAAGATCTCATAGATAAAATTGCTTTGGCAAAGCCATCTTCAGGGTTACTTATAGGGTAATCATTATTGATATACTCCTCAATCATAGACATTGCTATGACAGGAAAATCATTCAAGTCAAAACTAGGAGCTAAATCATTTTGAATATCGAATGGGTCATTAAATTTCAACGGAGAACTAAAACGAAAGCTTTGATTGTCTAATATTAACTCTGCTGTCCGAATATCGGTGTATTTGTAAAAATGTTCTTGCAATAGCTAATCCTCACTAAAAAATATAACGCCTGCATAACACGTTTGCTACGATACAGACCTAACTGAATTTTACTACCTTAATCACTGAAACTAAAGGCAAACTGACAACGCCGAGTGTAGCAAATCGTGTTGATGCT
>NZ_MSCP01000002.1:987285-988793 GCF_002954715.1 Aliivibrio sifiae
AACCAACCTGAATTAACCACCTTAATCACAAAACTAAAGGCAAACCCAGAACGCCGAATGTAATAAATCGTGTTGATGCGATTGTTGTGCGTGCTTACTTTCGGCTTGGCCAACTTGGTAAAGAACTGCCCTGCCAAGATTTCCTAAGCCCTGATTCTAATTTACTGATGGCAATTAAGCGAACAAAATGTTCTTAAATTGCATGATTAAGTAAATGGAAAACAGATACATTTCTTACGCCATTTGAACGGCTTGGTTTCAGCAGATTTGGAACTGATAAACCAAATATCCTAACAACAATTGGGATTGAAAATGCTGCGAGGAAAACACTGATGCAAACTAAAATGAGGCATAACCAAAGAACAATTGAAGCGTGAATTAGCTTCTGAAACGCCTGAACTTAGGGAAATAAGGGCTAATTTGCCGAACATGATAATAACGAAAACCAAAAGGCAACAAAGAAGAAAGGAACGCTTACTAAGCCAAAACTACGAAAGCCGCGATCCTTTTGATGAACCGTGCAAAAAATTTCGGACTCAGTACGCACAACGCCTGCATAACACGTTTACTACCAAACAATTATACTTAATATTGACGCCTTAAAACGAGAAACACCCGGCAAACTGAGATTGCCGAGTGTAGTAAATCGTGTTGATGCATTTGTTATACCTATTTAATTTGAATGTTACTTTCAGTTATTTTGAAGTTCTTTGAGTACTTTTCTAAGAGTGCGGTCAACAGTATTCGCTGAGGTGCGCTGTGCATGGGACCAAGCATTACCTCAATTCTATCAATAGCGCTCTGCTTTACTGGAACGTCAATGTAATCCTCTGCGAACTTAAAATATTCACAAAACTCATTGGCACCCATAATCGGATATGCTGGACCGAACAATGGATTAAGCAATAACCTATACCGCCATTCTTTTTCATAAGCCCAGTCGTCATTTTTGTAAAGACCTACATTCGTTAAGTTTATCATGCAACCTTCAACTGCCCCTTGAGGTTCCACGCGAGCAGTTTTAGTAACAACTTCAATATTTACTGGGCGCTCAGAATCTAAATACTCAACTTCATCCGGACCAAACACCGAGTCTATGTCGATTATTTTTCGAGCAGTTGAATACGTTTTAATTGGTTTTATAAGCTTGGCGCTATTTACCGCCTTATTGTAGTCCCGCGGCAGGTTGCTGTAGCTAACACTTTCAATTTGCGAGTTTGTAAATAAGTCACTAGGGAGTTTCAACCTGACTCCATTCAAGCCAGAGTACATTTTCCATAATGGAATTGTATCTCGTTCATGAGCGGTCCATGAGGAACAATAAGCTAAATTTTCTGAAGCATTCAGATCAGCAGTTTTCCCCTCCAAAGGGTCATTTAGATTATTTAACTTGGTAAAACGAAAGGTTTTATACTCAAGAATACAAGCCAATGCTTCAAAGGATGTGTAGTGATATAAATATTCTGGGAACTTTTGACTCAAATCTATCTCCTGATATTGTACTTAGG
>NZ_MSCP01000002.1:991399-993593 GCF_002954715.1 Aliivibrio sifiae
TGCATAACACGTTTGCTACCGTGCAGATTAAGCCTAAATTTACCACTTAATGCGGTAAACCCAAAGAAATCTAGAATGCCGAATGTAGCAAATCGTGTTGATGCGATTGTTATAACGTGCATTAACAGCGTACTTCGAAATTAAATTTACATTATTCTGTTTTATTTACAGCTTTCATTGATTGATTTAAAAACATCTTAATCATTCGCTTACTGATAAAGTGAACTCCTAGACTTATTAGGATCGCATCTACAATTACGGTGAATCCAAGGATGAAAAACAATTTGTTTAATTCCATTTGCCCTAATGATAAAACGACCAATGACTCACACAAACTTGCCCACAAAATAAAATAAGCGGTTAAACGTATTTTTTCATTTTTAGTAAATTGACGAGGATAGGATTTAGTAAAGTGAAGACATATTAAAGTTATAGTCACATATAGAATAATCACTAATCCAGCGGCGCCAAGTTGTACGCTTGGAAGAAATGTTGCTATTGTAAGACCAAATGCAATCCAGATAATTGGTAACAATATTGAGTAGAGGAAGATTTTAGGTGTTTTTACGCTATTCATAACAAGTCCTTTTAATTAGATTTGAACACTTATTGCTCAAAAAAGAAATTACTACAAAAAGAATAAAGCGATGCCTACTTCTAGATATTATTCGAGCGACTTCAAATTAGAATATAATCCCAAAAACGTTATAACGCTGGCATAACACGTTTATTACCATGCAGACCAACCTGAATTTTACGGCCTTAACCACAAAACCCAAGACAAACCCAGAATGCCGAATGTAATAAATCGTGTTGATGCGATTGTTGTGCGTACTTACTTTCGGCTTGGTCAACTTGGAAAAGAACTGCCCCGCCAAGATTTTCCAAGCCCTGATTCTAATTTACCAATGCCAATTAAGCGAACAAAATGTTCTTAAATTGCGAGATAAAGTAAATGGAAAACAGATACATTTTTTACGCCATTTGAACGACTTGGTTTCAGCAAGTTTGAAACTGAAAAACCAAATACACTCGCCACAATTGGGATTGAAAATGCTACAAGAAAAACACTGATGCAGACTAAAATGAGGCATAACCAAAGAACAATTGAAGCGTAAAATAGCTTCTGAAACGCCTGAACTTAGGGAAATAAGGGCTAATTTGCCGAACCTGATAATACGAAAACCAAAAGGCAACAAAGAAGAAATTTACGCTTACTAAGCCGAAACTACGAAAGCCGCGATCCTTTTGATGAACCGTGCAAAAAATTTCGGACTCAGTACGCACAACGCCTGCATAACACGTTTGCTACGATACAGACCTAGCTGAATTTTAACGCCTTAATCACTGAAACTAAAGGCAAACTGACAACGCCGAGTGTAGCAAATCGTGTTGATGCATTTGTTATAAGCGTACTGATTATTCAGATATTTTCTGTTCGATATGCCTACATTTTGGAAATGAACTACAACCCCAAAATTCATTGCCAACTGATTTACCCTTTTTAGCCACTTTAAGAACCATATTCGATGAACATTTAGGACAATGTTTATCGGCGGATTCAAGGCCAAAACTAGACATTTCAGTTTCATCATTTGATAAGACACTTTGTAAGCTGTACCTGATACTTTCGATGCTATAAGCTTGTTTAGCAGGTACACGAATAAGTGGAAAATGAGCCGATTCACAAGCACTTTCTAAAAATTGGTCTCTAGACTTTCGTTTAGCATTATTATGAGAACTGTCGTCTAACTCGATTGCACAGATAACTGATAAGTCATTTTGATTACACAAAATGAAATCAAAATGTTTGGCTGATATTTTATTAAACGCGGTTTGCCATGCTGATTTTGTCATTCCTTTTTCAGGTGCAATAACATCAGCAACACGAACTTTACCAAAAACTAGTACATTATCAGTAGCTACGGCTTGTTGCAGCACACCAAAAAATGAACGTTCTGCGGGAGTAAATAATGCCCCAAGTTTACGATAAGAATGTTCACTTTTAGCCGATGATTGGCTTGATTTAAGCTTAGTAATAAAAAATAAAACTAGAATAAAAATCAAAGCTATTACGATTAGAATTTCCACGATATCTCCATTAATTCAACCTTTACTTCCATATCTTGGCCTAGTTTAAAGTAACCAAGAAACAGTTGTAATTACCATTTCAATTTAAGCTTATAACGCCTGC
>NZ_MSCP01000002.1:997296-1050554 GCF_002954715.1 Aliivibrio sifiae
ATTTAATTATACCAACTAGATTCGCCATTTCTTCCGAATCTATTCCATTACAACTAAATCACCATATTTTACTTTAAAACCAATACAATAACTTATTTTCGACCTGAAAAAACAACTAAAATATCTGAATATGATTCGTATATCCCACTTTATGGTTTCGCACATGTAACTGATTAATCTAACATTTCCATTAAATTAATAACCACATTACAAATATGCGAAACTAAATTGCGAGTTAAACTTAAATCACTACACTCACCTTATCATTCACAAAAATTAGTTACTATGGATATTCCATTAAACCTTAATCCAAGCTCACAACGTTTTACAGATCAATTACGTATTTTTATCCGAACACGCGGCCTCGCTTATAATACCGAAAAGCATTATATTTACTGGATAAGTAATTTCATTCGTTATAAAAATTATACATCAAAAGATGAAATCGAAGCATTTGATATCCCTAGCTATCTCGAACACCTTGTTGTAAAACAAAATGTCTCACCCAATACACAAAAAACAGCATTAAACGCCCTAATATTTTTATGTCGTGAATTTTTACAACAATCTGTCGATAACTTGGATTTTAAACGCTCTAAAAAAGCGACTAAACTACCCACTGTATTTACTCATAATGAAGCGATATCTGTTATTAACGAATTGAAACACCCCATGAAATTAATTGCACAGCTTATGTACGGCAGTGGATTAAGGATAAACGAAACACTACGACTCAGAGTTAATGATATAAATGTAGACAAAAAAATAATTACTATTAAAAGTGGAAAAGGAAATAAAGATCGAACATCGATATTACCTGACAGCGTTATTAACTCGATTAAAACCCAACTCGACTTTGTAAAACAGCAGCATAAACTTGATGCCTTAAATGGCAACGATGAGGTTTATATGCCTTACGCTTTGGCTGAAAAATACCCTACACAAGCCAAAAGTTATGGCTGGCAATATGTATTTCCATCACCACAGTTAAGTAATGACCCTCGTTCAGAAAAATACCGACGTCATCATTTATTAGATAGAACCGTTCAATCGGCAGTGAGGAAAGCAATACAAAAAGTAGGGATAGATAAGAAAGCAAGTTGCCACACCTTTCGGCACAGTTTTGCGACTCGAATTCTAGAAAGGGGGGCGGATTTAAGAACAATACAAGAATTACTGGGTCATTCTGATATCAAAACGACCCAAATTTACACTCATGTTATTGGTTTACATTTTTCAGGAACAAAAAGTCCATTGGATTTCGACTAATAACAATTACATCTCATATTGACGATGTTTTAGTGAGTAAAAAATAGCTTTTACTGCTTTCGCCAAAAAGATCACTGCGATAATCACAAAAATTTTACTCGCAATAAAACCAGGCGCTAAATACGAAATGATGGCAAAAAAAGCACCGATAAGTGCAGACAACATCCACTCTTTTTGCATGATTACATTACCAACCGAGCCATTTCAATACCAGAGCCTTTTACTCCCTCGATATTTTCAATAATAGAATTATTAATAAATAAAATATCAGCTTCAATCTGCTCTGATAACCACACTGATTTTGCATCCATTGTTGGTAGATTATCCCAATCACGATTAATCGCATTTGCTAGACGAACGGTTGCCGCTAATGGAGAATAAATATTATCTATTTTTGGTTCATACTGTTCAGAAATAGCAAAAACTAACTCTTCAGAGAAAGACCAGTTCTCAGCCAATTTAGCCCCTAAAATCGCACTATCTGTCCCAATAGTTGAGCGCTGCGCTGTAACTTTAGCGCTACCCGCTTCCATTTTTTCAAGGATTGTTGATACTTTCTCAGCCATTACAGTGTAGATCATTAAATCGCCAATATTATGTAACATGCCTGCAGTAAAAGCACTGTTAGGATTTACTGTACAGCTTTGAGCAATTGCTTTACTTAAAATAGCGACTTCAAACGTCTCTTGCCAGAACGTTTCTAAATCGATGACTTCTACGTATGGGAAGGCACTAACTAAAGAAGAGGCAATGATTAACGTTTTTAGTGGCTCAAGCCCTAAACGAACAACAGCTTGATCAACTGATGATACACTTTTACCACGAGAGAAATGTGCAGAGTTAGCTAAACGAATAACACGTGCACTGACAACTTGTTCCATTGAAATAGTTCGAGCTAACTCTTGAAGCTCTACTTCAGGATCATTTACAAGCTCCATCATTTCACGGATCACTTTTGGGATCTTTGGCAACTCATGCGCATGACTTAAAATTTCATTTTGTTCCATTTTCTTCTCCACAACGAGTCGCTATTTTTTCTTTTTCATCACAGCAACAGTAAAACGACTGGTGCAGACTAAGCGTTCTCGCTGATCTCTAATATCAATTAACCAAACTTGGGTTATTGCACCTAAATGCATTGGTTTTGCTGTAGCGTAAACTGTACCTTCTCGTACAGCACGAATGTGATTGGCATTTATATCCAACCCCACACAATATTTTGATTCATCAACACACCAATTAGCAGCGATTGAAGCGACTGACTCAGCCAACGCAACAGAGGCTCCACCATGTAACATTCTAAGGGGCTGGTGTACTGTCGAGTTTACAGGCATTGACGCAGTAAGGGAGTCATCAGTGTACTGACAATACTCAATATTTAATGCTTCCATCAAAGTATTTCGTGATGTTGAATTTAATATTGCCAAGTCCATCGGACGCTTCCAAATACTCATCGCCTATCCTTAAATTATCTTTGCTAATGTGTATCGCCTCAGTTTACACCCAACAAACCAGATCAAAAACACATTTTCACTTGTTGTCTGCTTTTAGTAGCTGATAAACTTCACAAAATTTTTCACTTTCTACTTCATAGGCTTGATATGTTAAATAAAAGCATGATCACTAATTTAATCTCACTACTCTTGTTAGCAGTCGGTTATTACATGCAACAAAATACTCTGTACTATATTGGCTTATTTGCTTTTTCTGGCGCATTAACTAACTGGCTTGCCATTCATATGTTATTTGAGAAAGTTCCTGGTCTATATGGTTCTGGTGTGATCCCTGCACGATTTGAAGAGTTTAAAGCCAGCATCAAACATTTGATGATGGAACAATTTTTCACAAAATCAAATGTAGATAAATTCCTATCTAAAGAGATGGCCTCGGCAACCAATATCAATCTAGAGCCAGTGATTGAAAAAATCGATCTATCGCCTGCGTTTGATTCTTTAGTTGACGTGATCATGAACTCTCAATTTGGTGGCATGTTAGCAATGATGGGTGGCAGTGAAGCGATTCAGCCTATGCGTGAACCTTTTATTGAAAAGATGAAAATATCGATCACTGAAATCAGTCAACAAGATCAATTTAAGAACGCACTAAAAGATGAATTAGAAAGCCCTGCGATGATGGATGATATTCAAGTAACTATTGAGGAGATCATTGACCAACGCTTGAACGAGCTTACACCTAAGTTAGTCAAAGAGATGGTTCAGGGTATGATTAAGAAACACCTTGGCTGGCTTGTTGTTTGGGGCGGTATCTTTGGTGGCGTGATTGGACTTCTGTCTACGCTCATACAATAACTCCAAGCTACAAATACAAAAATGCCAGCAATTCAATTGAAATGCTGGCATTTTTATTAGATGAAAAACAAATTCAGCAATTAGTGAATTGGGGCTTCATCATCTGCATTAAACTTACCAAAATGCGCTTCAAGAATTTCAGGTGTTAGTTCCCCTGCTTCTTCAAGACGTTTAAGCTCTGCAACAATCGCTTTTTGCTCTTCAATAGAAGGCAATGCTACTTCTGGTTTATCTGATTCTTGTTGAACCATATCTTGCAGTTCTTTTTCGATATCACTCATGATTATTTTCTCAATTCACTAAAACAATTACGGAGATTCTACAAGAAATCCTCGTTAAAGGTAAACCTAAAGCAGTCGGTTATACTTTAAAAGCACCAACTAATTGATCTAATCGTTGTGAAAGTGCGTTAAGTTGCTGACTTGAATCTGCCAACTCTTGTGCTGTAGCCGTGGTTAACTCATTAATACCATTGATCTCTTCAATATTTTGATTAATGGTGTACACCACAGTAGATTGCTCTTCTGTTGCCGTTGCTACTTGTGTGTTCATGTCTGATATGTCGGTGATACTTAACGCAATACCCGCTAACACTTCAGTTGCATTATCTGCCGATGACACTCCACGAGCCGTAACAGTATGACTGGCTTCCATTGCGTTTACTGCGTTTTGAGCTTCAGTTTGCAGCTGATCAATCATTTTCTGAATTTCATCCGTAGACTCTGAAGTACGACTTGCTAGCTGACGAACCTCATCTGCAACGACGGCAAACCCACGACCATGCTCACCAGCACGTGCGGCTTCAATGGCAGCATTCAATGCTAATAGGTTAGTTTGGTCTGAAATACCACGAATTACATCTAGGATTGAACCAATATCTTGTGTGGTTCCTGCAAGTTGTTCCACCACATGACTTACTTGGACTAAATCACCTTCAAGTTGCGTAATAGCATCACGAGATTCAATAACGGTTTGACGACCCTCTTGCGTGCTTACTTCTGCCTTATTTGCTGATTGCGCTGCGCTTGCTGCATTAGAGGCAATCTCATGAATCGTTGACCCCATTTGGTTGATCGCGGTAACGACTTGCAAGGTTTGATCACGTTGCATTTCACTATTATCACGAGTCGATGTTGCTTTTAATGCG
Source organism: Aliivibrio sifiae (assembly GCF_002954715.1). Taxonomy (GTDB): domain Bacteria; phylum Pseudomonadota; class Gammaproteobacteria; order Enterobacterales; family Vibrionaceae; genus Aliivibrio; species Aliivibrio sifiae. The sequence continues at coordinate 1,002,022 of NZ_MSCP01000002.1, forward strand.
ACATGCTCTGCTGTTGTATGCAATACATGACCAGTTTCAACCACTTCTGATACGGTATTGTGAATCTTCTCTACAAAGCTGTTAAAGCCTTTTGAAAGCTCTGCAATTTCATCATTGCCTTTAACTTCGATACGATGAGTTAAGTCTCCCTCTCCTTCACCTAGCTCACGAAAACGACACGCTAATTCATTAATTTTATTAGTAATAGAACCAGCACCCCAAATAGCTATAGTGATAAATACCGCAATAATAACGACAATCCACATTACAATGTCTTGTGTTGAGCTATGAAGGCTTTCAAATACTTCATCTACAGGCACTTCAGCAACGATAAACCACTCCATTGACGGAATGTAATGCGATGCAATGAAGATCTCTTGGCCATCTTTCATTATACGGCTTAAATTGAAGTTTTGTTTGGTAAGTAAAACAGAGGCTTCTTGAGATCCAACCACATTACTAATAGATTGTTTACCCATGATGCTATTATTTTTATGGATCTTAATATCCCCATTTCCATCCATTAAATAAACAAATCCGGTTTTTTCTATTGTGAACCCATTGAGCAGCGATACCATATCATCGAGTGATTTAGAGAAACCAGCCATAGATACACCATTCAATTGCTGGAAGTTAACGAAAAGTTTAACCTCACCATTCTGCTCAGTGAATACATTCAGCATTCGCTCTGGCCCACCTTGAGTGAAGCCAAAGAACCAAGCATCTTGTTGTTGAGTCAACTGACGTAAGAAACCGTCTTGATTCCAATAATATGCGTTATGACGGTTAGCAACCGAGGCATCATTCAACTGATATTGTTGTTTTAATTGTTTTAATTGTTGAATAAGAACCGTTTGCTCTTCTGGTGAGATAGTTGGATCAGAAATCGCATCAATAATGAAGCTGTTATTTGCCATTTGTTCTGCGGCAGAAGATATAACCTCTACTTCTTTATCAACCTCCCCACCAATTTGGTTAAGAATGGTTGGCAGTTCGAGAGTGGTTAAACGCTCATCTAGTGTCTCGAATGCTTTTTTTTGGGCAACAATACCCACAAGTGAAGTCGATGCAATAATTGCAATTACAATACCAGCGACGAGTTTCTGTTTAATTGTTAGATTTATCATATTAATTCCACAGCTTTGAATAGACATTTTATATATCGACTTGGATCATAATAGCTTTAATAAATGGTTACAAATTTATTCACGACCTAAATACTTGAATAATCGAAATTAAACCTCATCTATTAAGGAACTAATGTGATTTTCATCAGTCACAAAGAAATAATTACTACGTAATCCAGAAAATGGGTGAACTATGCCAGCGTTAAAAATTCAACAGTTACAAACTTATCTTGAATCTCAAGTCATTGGTCAGCCTGCATTAGTGAAGCAGTTACTGATTGCTCTGCTTGCCGATGGTCATATTTTAGTTGAAGGTCCTCCGGGTTTGGCTAAGACTCGTGCCGTGAAAATTCTAGCGGATTCTATTGAGGGGGATTTCCACCGCATTCAATTTACCCCTGACCTATTGCCTTCAGATTTAACGGGAACGGATATTTATCGCCAAGAGACGGGAGAATTTACCTTCCAGCCGGGTCCTATTTTTAACTCATTGGTTTTAGCCGATGAGATCAACCGTGCGCCAGCCAAAGTACAAGCGGCAATGCTAGAAGCGATGGCCGAAAAACAAATATCAGCAGGTCGTAAAACGTACCAGTTACCTGAGCTTTTCTTGGTAATGGCAACGCAAAACCCGATTGAACAAGAAGGAACATACCCTCTTCCAGAAGCGCAGCTTGACCGTTTCTTAATGCATTTAGATGTTGATTACCCGGGTGCAGAAGACGAATTAGCAATCCTGCGTTTAAACCGTGGTGAAGCTTTAGGTGAGCAAGCAATAAAGCCTCAACCCCTAGCACAAAGTGAGATCTTTAAAGCTCGTAAAGAAGTGCTGTCTATTTATATGGCACCTGAGATTGAGCAATACATTATCCGTATTACGATGGCGACCCGTAAGCCAGAGCAATACTGCCAAGAGTTAGCGAAGCAATTAGAGATGGGCGTCAGTCCTCGTGCCACATTAGCGCTTGATCGTTGTGCGCGTGCTCATGCATGGTTAGCCGGTCGTGATTTTGTTAGCCCTGAGGATGTGCAAGCGATGGCTTACCCTGTATTACGTCACCGTTTATTACTGAGCTTCCAAGCACAAGCGGAAGGGACAACTGCTAATAAAGTGGTTGAACGTTTATTACAAATGGTTGCGGCTTCTTAACGTCGTAAAATAACTATATGAAAAAGACTACTCTATCGCTGCCACCACACAGCAATGGCGTTACATTGTCACTTAATGAATTGGTTAATTATAAAAACCACTCATTACAATGGCTGCCGCCTGCGCAATCAGTATGGTCAAAAATGAATGGCAGTCACCAAAGCCGACAAAAAGGCCGCGGTATGGATTTCTCAGAAGTACGTCAATACCAACCGGGCGATGATATTCGCTCGATTGATTGGCGCGTGACAGCACGTACCGGTAAAACGCACACGAAACTCTACAGCGAAGAGCGTGAGCAACCGACCATGCTCTTTGTGGATGTCAGTGACACCATGCGTTTTGGGTCTCAACTGCTATTTAAATCAGTTCAGGCTGCGCATTTTGCCAGTTTATTAAGTTGGATAACGTTAGCAGCAAAAGATCGCGTCGGTGGGATCATCTTTGATGGAATTTCAACGCTCGATTGTAAACCCTCTTCTCGTCAGAAGGTCGTGTTACAGTTTCTTCAAAAAATCATTGAGAAACATAACACCAATAATCAGTCTGAACCTCAGGATACTGCGCAACAAGTCAGCTCGTTTGTTAAAGGGTTAAGTCAGTTGCAGCGTTTATGCCCTAAAGGCAGTGAGATTGTGATTATCAGCGATTTTTATGCCCTAACCGATGAGTGTAAGGCGATCTTCAGCCAACTAAGTAAACACAATCGTATTCAGTTTGTGATGATAAGTGATCCTCTAGAGCAAGGCTCAACGCGTTTTAATGGTTCTGAATATGTATCAGATAACAAGCGTTCTGCGTGGTTGGATTTTTCATCATCATCGACCAAAAAAGCATTAGAGCAGCAAGCCAATCTTCATAAAGCCTATGTACAGAATATGGCGATGCAATTGGGAATTAAATTACACAGTTTGTCTTCAGGCTTGCCGTTATTATCGCAACTGACGTCTTCACAAGATCCATCACAACAAGATAAAGGAATCATGTAATGTCTTTATCTTCAGCGCAACAAGCACCAGCAAGTAACGTATTGCCATTGGCAGATATTCATTTACCTGCTGCACCATCGTGGGGATTGTCTCTGCAAGGTTATGGACTAGTGATTATGTTACTGTTATTTATCGCGGCCATTGTGTGGTTTATTCATCGTAAACGCCAACAAGGCACACTTAAACGTGTAGCGTTACAACAGTTATCACAATTAACACCACAACAGACCAATGACATTGCGCGTTTATTAAAACAAGCCGCGTTAAGTCACTTTCCTCGTGAACGCATTGCCTCACTTCATGGTTTAGCGTGGTGGCATTTTGTTGAACAACAGCTACCTGTGAAAAAACAGGCCAATGTTCATTTCTCATCTCGTTCTGACATGTTAGAACAAGCTTTGTATGGACAACAGCCTTTATCTGAAACCAATCAACAACGTTTCTATGATGATGTGCGTTATTGGCTATCTCATGCTTTGCCTGTAAAAAAAGTAATAGCAACATCAACAAAAGGACATCAACATGCTTGAATTCGTTTGGTGGTGGGCATGGTTTTTATTACCTATTCCCTTCCTGTTTTACTTTTTTGTGCCTGAAAAAGACGTAGGTACTGCGATTCACCTTCCTCGACTGCCAGAGCAAGGAGAATATAAGCAACCGAATAAACGCATAAATATTGCTTTATTGTCTGTCGCTTGGCTGTTATTGATTTCAGCTTTAGCTCGTCCGGTGTGGTATGGCGATCCGGTTGATATTCAGCCTGAGCACAGAGACATGATGTTAGTGGTCGATTTATCTGGCTCAATGGCCGAAGAAGACATGCAAACTGAGAGCGGTGATTTTGTAGATCGCTTAACCGCGGTTAAAAAAGTCGTGTCTGATTTTATTGATGAGCGTAAAGGCGACCGTCTTGGGTTAGTACTGTTTGGTGATCACGCTTATCTGCAAACCCCACTCACCTTTGATAGAAAAACAGTCGAAGAACAACTCGACCGTACTGTTCTTGGTTTAGTCGGACAAATGACCGCAATGGGTGAAGGCTTAGGACTTGCAACCAAAACCTTTATCGAAAGCAATGCTCCGCAACGAACCATTATTCTACTCAGTGATGGTGGCAATACCGCTGGGGTGCTAGAGCCATTAGAAGCAGCACAACTAGCCAAAGATAATAACGCCAAGATTTATACTATTGGTATTGGTGCGGGCGAAATGCAGGTTCGTGGTTTCTTTGGTAAGCAAACCGTCAATACTGCGCGTGATTTGGATGAGAAAACACTGACTGAAATCGCCACAATGACGGGTGGACAATATTTCCGCGCACGTAACGCCGATGAGTTAGCGCAGATCTACCAAACCATCGACCAACTAGAGCCCATTACTCAAGCAACACAAACGTGGCGACCACATGAAGAGTGGTTCCGCTATCCGTTAATGGGGTATCTATTTTTCTTCTTTATTATTGTGGGAGTAAGAAAGCGTCATGGCTAATTTTACTTTTCTTTATCCACTGTGGTTCTTAGCCCTTATCCCTCTTGGGGTATTGGTGCTTATTCAACGTAAAAACAAAAACACCACAGGGTTGATCGCTCCGCACATTGCCAAACAATTGGGAATGACTCAAAAAACACAAGGCAATGGTTTTACCCTTGGACTAGTTTTAGCATGGTTATCTGTGACTACCGCCCTCGCAGGACCAAGTTTTGGTTATAAAGACTCGCCAAGTTTTCAGCTCTCTGGGGCACGAGTACTTGTGATGGATATGTCACGCTCTGTGTATGCGACCGACGTAAAACCAAATCGCCTAACGCAAGAGAAATACAAAGCAAAAGATCTACTGCCCTATTGGAAAGAAGGCATGACCGGGTTAGTTGCCTATGGCGCTGATAGTTACTTAGTCAGCCCGTTAACTGAAGATAGCCAAACGCTCAATAACTTAATCACGAATCTATCGCCAGAGATCATGCCCTATAAAGGTAAGGGCAGTAACTTGTTAGCCGCGGTTGCTCAAAGTATTGATATGATGACAAAATCAGGCCATCAACAAGGTGACATTATTGTTTTGACTGATGGAATATCAAACCAACAGCTAGATAAAGTGATGAGTCGTGTCAAAGGCACCAAATGGCGTATCAGTTTATTAGGTATAGGAACTAAAAATGGCGCTCCAATTGAATTGCCTTCTGGTCAGTTGCTCACCGATTCTTCAGGTAAAACGGTTGTCGCGACTTTAGATTCCGATCCTCTAGTAACACTGGCGCAAGCAACCAATGGTGTGGCTCAGCTTATTCAATCGGATAATAGTGATATTGAAACCATTGCTCGCTTAACTAAAACGCCTTTAGAACAAGTAACACAAAACAGTGATACACAAGTGAACAGTCGTGCCAATCATGGCTATTGGTTACTTTTCCCATTGGTACTGTTCTCACTGCTGTCTTTTAGAAAAGGAATGTTCTTAGCGCTGCTATTGGTGTTATTGCCTGTCGATAAATCAATGGCAAACACAGACGTATCAAATAGTTTAATTTCTAATGATTACACAGCTCATCAACAATTTGAGCAGAAAAACTATCAAGCAGCAAGCGAGCAGTTCAAATCCAAACAATGGAAAGGAGCCGCTCAATATAAGGCTGGCGATTATAAAGGGGCTATTGAGAGCCTAACTGGTCTTGAAGATACTCAATCACAATATAATCTTGCTAATGCTTTAGCGCAAAATGGTCAACTGGAAGAAGCAAAAGAGAAGTATGAGTCTTTATTAAAAACTGAACCTGATATGAAAGATGCGAAGAAGAATCTTGATGTCGTCAATAAAGCGCTAGAACAAAAACAGCAACAGCAGCAGCAGCAGCAGCAAGACGATAAAAATAAACAATCGGATCAAAATAAAGACGACAAGCAAGATAAAAAACAGGATAAACAAAACCAAGACAGCAAAGACGGCTCTGACCAATCTTCAGATTCAAAAGACTCACAATCTCAAGATTCACAGCAGAATCAGCAGAATCAGCAGAATCAGCAGAAAAATGAATCTCAATCTGATGATAAATCACAGTCTGATAAGCAAGATAAGTCAGAGGCATCTTCTCAAGAGCAGCAACAAAAAGAACAAGAGAAGAAAGACAAAGAGCAAGCTGCACAAGCTCGTGATGATAAAGATAAGCAACCTAAATCGGACGAAGAAAAAGAGCGACAAGCTCAAATGCAATCACAACAAGCAAAAGCCGACAGTGACGCAATTAAAACCGATCCTCGTTTACAAAAATTAGAACAATCAGGCGCAAAAGAAGATGAACTGCTGCGTGCCCTATTGTATCTCCAAGCAAAACAACAAGAAGCACCACAAGCTTCTGAGAATGAATGGTAATTTAAATGAGTATAAGACAAACCAGTCCCTACTCTACTGTAAAGAGTTCGACAATGAAGGCTTCTATGAAAAAGACAGCGCTAATAAAAAAAGTGTTCTTATTTGCGACCTTATGCGTTAGTGGTATCTCGGCAAGTTATGCCCAAGCCATTGCGACGGTGAGTAAAAACCAAATTACTGAAAACGAAGTGATTCAATTAATGGTGTCTGTCGATAAAAGTGCAGACCAAAGTAAGTTTGACCCAAGCCAACTCGCGCCTGATTTTCGCAGTGGCCAAGTCAGCTTTGGCAGCTCTCGTTCATTAATGAATGGAGATTACAGCGTACAGAGCCAATGGACGGTCTCTATTGCTCCAACCAAAATAGGCACGCTAACCATTCCTAGCATGGATGTCGCTGGTGAGCAAACTAATCCAATAACGATTCGTGTAACTAAAGACGCCACAGCTCCAAAAAGCAGCGATGTCATTAAAGTAAGCGGCTCGCTAACTAAAGATGAATTGTATGAAGGTGAAACCGCTCAATTTGATGCCAAGATTGCTATCTTTGCGGATATTCGTCGTTTAAAAGATCCAAACATCATCACACCGCAAGGCACTGGTATTGAGTTCTCTCCTATTGGTGAAAGCAAACAATACCAAACCGTGATTGATGGTCTGCAAGCCACTGTGGTTGAACAAGCCTTCAGTATCAGTGCAAGCCAAGCAGGTAAATTAAGCTTTGATGGCTTAGCCTTTACTGGTGGATTAGTGCAAACCGATCGTTATGGCCGTAGCACCAAATTAATCTCATTAAATATCAGTCCTAAACAATACCAATTAACAGTATTAGAAAAACCTGCTGATTTCACCGGTACTTGGTTACCGACTACGGATTTAAAACTAGGACAACAATGGTTAGTTGATGGAAAGCCACTAACAAGTACCACAGTAGAAGCCGGAACTACCATTACACGTCAAATCACGCTAATGATAGCAGATGTCCCACCAGAGAAATTACCAAAACTGGATATTGATTATCCTAAATCAGTTCGCATGTACGATGAGAAACCCGTAATAGGTAAAGACAGTCAAGGCAATAGTGTGATGACAATTAAGCAAGTAATCATCCCTCATGCCAATGGTACGGTTCAATTACCCGCTGTTTCGATTCAATGGTGGAACAGCACTACACGAAAATCTGAGACAGCAACACTCGATTCACTGATGTTAACAGTAACACCAAGCACTCAAGTTAATGAGCAAAAGATCGAGAACCAAACAAATGCTCAACCAAAAACCACAATAAAGCGTGAAGTTGATCATGGTTTTTGGCCATATACTACACTCGCTTTTGCTCTTTTATGGATATTAACGGCAATTGGTTGGGCAATAAGCCGAACAAAAGTAAAGGCAACAAACACAACTGCCAATCAAAAAACTATAGTGATAGGTAATGGCAGTAAAGCACTTATCTCTGCTTTAAAAGAAAATAATACAATTCTTGCTCATCAGATCCTTGCAGACCACAATGAGCAGTGGGCTAAGCAAGGCATTGACGTTACTGATATTAAAGAACTCATCACACAATTAAGCCAACAACAGTATGCAAGAAATACGAGTAATAACTCTACAAAACAAATAATTAGCAATATAGAAAAGAAATTATCATCGACAAATAAGTCATCAAGCTCTGTATCTGAACTTGAAAGATTATAACGAATTTTAATTTCATTATTTTAAGGCGGAACACCATTTAATTGTCCGCCTTTTTTTCACCTTAGATTCTGACGCTTTATGTACCCTTAATCTTTCTGTACCCCTTATCTGCTCTCACTTCTTTATTTATAGTGCAAATTAATCTATCACCAGAGGCTTTGCTTCTTTGCGCAAACGATCTCCCTCAAATATTCACATAAAAATCTATGTATTCTCACACTATCTTTCATTTGCCATTGACATCTGAGTCAGAAAACACAATTATCAAGCTATCAAATGTTCACTACCATCGCATTTGCTCATAAAGATTAGCATGATGGCAGCGAGACGGACTTTCAAAGAAGATGCTAAATAGCATGTGATCAGTAAGGGTAAGTAGTATGACAACTAAATTAGAACAACTTCGTAAACTAACAACAGTAGTAGCAGACACAGGTGATATTGAAGCAATCGCAAAATACACACCAGAAGACGCAACCACTAACCCTTCTCTAATTTTAAAAGCAGCTCAAATCGCAGAATATGCTCCGCTGATTGACGCTTCAATCGCTTATGCAAAAGCACAAAGCAACAATAAAGCACAACAGGTACAAGATACATGTGACATGCTTGCAGTTAGCATCGGTAAAGAAATCCTAAAAGTAGTTCCAGGTCGAATCTCTACTGAAGTAGACGCTTGCCTTTCTTACGACACTGAAGGCAGCATTGCAAAAGCTCGCCAACTGATCAAAATGTACAACGATGCAGGCATTACTAATGACCGTATCCTTATCAAGCTAGCTTCAACGTGGGAAGGCATCCGTGCTGCTGAAGTACTAGAAAAAGAAGGCATCAACTGTAACTTAACGCTTCTTTTCTCTTTCGCTCAGGCGCGTGCATGTGCTGAAGCTGGCGTGTTCTTAATCTCTCCTTTTGTTGGTCGCATCATGGACTGGTACAAAGCAAAAGAAGGCCGTGATTTCGAAGCATCTGAAGATCCAGGCGTTATCTCTGTTGCTGATATCTACAACTACTACAAAGAACACGGCTACAACACAGTAGTAATGGGCGCAAGCTTCCGTAACATCGGTGAGATCCTTGAGCTTGCGGGTTGTGACCGTCTAACTATCAGCCCTGACTTACTTCAACAGCTTGAAGAAGCAACTGGCGAAGTGGTTGAGAAACTGGTTGATACTAACGGCAACAAAGAACGCCCAGCAGCAATGACTCACGCTGAGTTCTTATGGGATCACAACCAAGACGCGATGGCTGTTGAGAAACTGGCTGAAGGCATCCGTAACTTTGCGGTTGACCAAGGTAAGCTAGAAGACATGATCGCTGCTAAGCTATAAAACTAGAAACTAGAACGCTTCGCTACTATAAGAGCAAAAGCAATCACGTTATAAGTAACACTCTCAACGTGCGTATTCCATGATCTTATAGTTTCTAGAAGCGAAGCGTCTATAGTTTCTAGCTCATCACCCTATTCAAATCGGGTTGAACCTCTCAATCCTTCATTTTAAAATATTCGAGTTAATCATTATGAACCGACCTTCTCTAACAAATAAGTATTTAGCTAACGCTATTCGTGCTCTAAGCATGGACGGCGTACAACAAGCAAACTCTGGTCACCCTGGCGCACCAATGGGCATGGCTGACATCGCTGAAGTGCTTTGGCGCTCACACCTAAACCATAACCCTGCAAACCCTGAATGGGCAGATCGCGACCGTTTTATTCTTTCTAACGGCCACGGCTCTATGCTGATTTATTCTCTGCTTCACCTAGCAGGCTATGAGTTACCAATTGAAGAGCTTAGAAACTTCCGTCAACTGCATTCAAAAACTCCAGGTCACCCTGAGTACGGTTACGCACCAGGCATCGAAACCACAACAGGTCCTCTAGGCCAAGGCATCACCAATGCCGTTGGTATGGCGATGGCTGAAAAAGCATTAGCGGCTCAATTCAATAAAGAAGGCCACGACATCGTTGATCACTACACTTATGCATTCATGGGTGATGGCTGTCTGATGGAAGGTATCTCTCATGAAGCGTGTTCTCTAGCAGGTACATTAGGTCTTGGTAAGCTGGTTGCTTTCTGGGATGACAACGGTATCTCTATCGATGGTGAAGTGGAAGGTTGGTTCTCTGACGATACGCCTAAACGTTTTGAAGCATACGGCTGGCATGTAATTCCTGCTGTCGATGGTCACGATGCTGATGCAATCAATGCAGCAATCGTAGCAGCTAAAGCAGATCCTCGCCCTACTCTGATTTGTACTAAAACTATCATTGGTTTTGGTTCTCCAAACAAGCAAGGTACACACGACTGTCACGGTGCTCCACTAGGCGCTGAAGAAATTAAAGCAGCGAAAGCACAATTAGGTTGGGAGCACGGCGCATTTGAAATTCCGCAAGAAGTTTACGCAGAATGGGACGCGAAAGAAGCAGGCGCAGCTAAGGAAGCGTCGTGGAACGAGAAATTTGCAGCTTATGAAGCAGCATACCCAGAGCTTGCAGCCGAGTTTACTCGCCGCGTAAACGGTGACTTACCAAAAGAGTGGGAAGAGAAAGCCTCTGCAATCATTGCTGATCTTCAAGCTAATCCTGCAAACATCGCATCACGTAAAGCGTCTCAAAATGCACTAGAAGCGTTTGGTGCTATGTTACCTGAATTCATGGGTGGCTCTGCTGACCTTGCGCCTTCTAACCTAACGATGTGGTCTGGTTCTAAGTCTCTAACTACTGAAGATTTCTCTGGTAACTACATTCACTACGGTGTGCGTGAATTCGGTATGACAGCTATCATGAACGGTATTGCTCTGCACGGTGGTTTCGTACCATACGGTGCGACTTTCCTAATGTTCATGGAATACGCTCGTAACGCAATGCGCATGGCTGCATTGATGAAAGTGCAAAATATCCAAGTATACACGCATGACTCTATCGGTCTTGGCGAAGATGGTCCAACTCACCAACCGGTTGAGCAAATCGCTTCTCTACGTCTAACGCCAAACATGAGCACATGGCGTCCATGTGACCAAGTTGAATCTGCAGTTGCTTGGAAACTAGCAATTGAACGTCGCGATGGTCCATCAGCACTTATCTTCTCTCGTCAAAATCTTGCACAACAAGATCGTGATGCAGAGCAAGTAGCTAACATCGCTAAAGGTGGCTACATTCTTAAAGATAGTGAAGGCCAACCTGAGCTTATTTTCATTGCTACTGGTTCTGAAGTTCAATTAGCGGTTGAAGCTGCGGCTCAACTAACTGCTGAAGGCAAAGCGGTACGTGTTGTATCAATGCCTGCAACTGATGCATTTGATAAGCAAGATGAAGCGTACCGTGAATCAGTACTTCCATCAGCAGTAACAAAACGTGTTGCGATTGAAGCGGGTATTGCTGACTTCTGGTTCAAGTACGTTGGTTTAAACGGCAAGATCATCGGTATGACAACGTTTGGTGAATCTGCACCGGCTGAAGAACTATTTAAAATGTTCGGCTTTACTACTGAAAATGCAGTGAAAACAGCAAAAGAGCTTTTAGCTTAATAAGCAAATAAAAAAGAGTTATCTACATTTAAAGATTAACTTCCTTCAAAAAGAAAGCCCCATTATCTTACGTGGATAATGGGGCTTTTTTATATGTCAGATAATTTAATTTGCTAATGCACTATGTTTATATCTGTCTTGTTCTATAGAGTCTTCTGGTAACGTTTTAAATCGTTTATGTAACCACATCCATTGCGATGGCTCTTTCTCTATTAAACGTTCTATTTCTTTATTTAATACTGTTGCTGTTGTCACTGCATCACGACGGGGAATATCACCACTCAAATCATCACCCACTTCTAATGTGTAGTGATTGCCCTTGCGTATGCTTGAACCTGACATTACCGCACATTTTGTCATATCAATTAAAAAACTAGAGCCTGTTGTTGTTGCGGCCTCTTTTACTGCAAAAAAAGGAACAAAAACAGAATTACGTCTTCCATAATCATGGTCAGGTAAATACCAGAGGCGATTACCAGATTTAAGTACTTTAATCATACTTTTCACATCGTGGCGATCTATCATTTGGTGACCTTTACGCGTACGCCCTCTGTGCTGAATAAATTCATAAACAGGATTGCTGTTCGCACGATACACACCATAACCAGGAGCAAAAAGACTAAAGATACGTGCTGTCATCTCTAAGTTTAAAAAGTGACAGCAAACCACTAAAACGCCGCGGCCTTCTTTCTCTTGCTCTAATATCTTTTCTTTTCCAATAATCGATATATATCGTTTTACTCTCCAATCAGGCCAAAACCATGCCATACCTGTTTCTATCAGCGCTAATCCGGTATTTTTAAAGTTTTCAAGTACCAGTTTTTCGATTTCTATCGATGAATATTGAGGAAAACACAGTGCTAAATTTTTTCTGGCTATGTCTGCCCGTTTCTTTAAAAAGAGCTGCGACAAACGACCAATACCGCCACCTAGAACTCTAAGCATAAAGAAAGGAAGTACGTTGACTAAAAAGGCAAGAAGAGAAAAAGATAGCCACACTAACCAATATTTTGGAGACAACAGCGCCCATGAAAATTTAGGGCTTGGAACTGTTTTCATTATTTGACCTTATCAAAACTAAGACGATTGTCATAGTAATACAACAAAAGTATAATTTTAGTGGAAAATTCTGGTTAGCTCAATTTAAGTTTATCTAATTTGGTCATTTAAAGTGAAAACTTATAAAACTTATATTTAGAAAAGGTAGGTAATCATATTACCTACCTCTGTAGAAAGTATGATGCAGCTCGAATAATAAACAAGAATATTATATTAATTTAACTTCATCGTTATTTACAGTTTCATATATTTCTTTTAATAACGTTGATTCTATATTAACCAATCCGTTAGAAAGATGTATATAATTACCATCTGTTACACTTAGCAATATATTCTTTCTAATTAATTCACTTTCTTTTGATTCTTTATTTTGAAAATGGAAATGTTGTGTTTTTTCATAAATCATTTCTGATATTTGGTCTATTTGCTCTTGAGTTAAACACACGCGAGACATACCAACTTCAGGCCGATAATTCTGAGATAGTACTTCTAATCTTAATTTTTCAGTAAAAAGTTCATCTAATTTAGACCCTTCGAAAAACGTATAATACGGCGGAGTTAAAAAACATGGAACTCCATCAGACCTCAACTCTAATAAGCCAAGAATTTCAAGAGACCTCAAGTAGATATAAATGCTTTGTTCAGATAACTCTGATTCTTTAGCAACTTCGTCAACCGAACGCCCTTTCACATGAACTTCATAAAAGAAATCATATAGATAAGGATGATTAAAAAACACCTCATCTAGAACTTCCGTCCTCGTTCCCTCTTCTCTATTATGAATATCTCGTGCGATTTGAGAAAGTTCTTCTATATTCGTATTTAATACCGTTGCATATTCCATTAGCTTATCTATACCAATAGAATTACTATGAAAATGACGTTTTAAAGTTGAGATTGGTACATTAACTTTTAATGACAATTCATTATAAGTTAGATTGTTTTCTTTCAGTTTAACTCTTAATGCATTTAATAATAAACTTGCACAAAATCCCATAACTACTTCCTTGCTGTTATTAAGCTATTAAAATAACGTTACTGTATATTATTCATAATTGCTAGTTCAGTTTCATTATTTAGTGTTATGGAACTCAAAAAATAAAACCTCGCAACCTCTCGATGTATATCTTGTTGCATATACCACCCGCCAAAGGTTACAAATATGTTACATCGTCAATATTATGACGAGATAATAATTAAAATAACAATGTCAGTTTTTGCTCATAGACGAGCATATTAATACATGGAAGTTACACATGCAGATAAAAAAAATAAATGTGTCGGTGTTATCTGGTTTTATTGCCTGCACTTTAGCAATCAAACAACCAGTACTGGCTAATGAAACATATGATATAAAAGGAGAAAGTACATCATGGGGTGGTTCCTTATCCCTAGGCTACGACAGTAACTTTTTCCAAGAATCGGATTATCGATCAAATAGGGCTCTATCATTTCATGGTTCACTGTATTTAAGCTTTTGGGATAGCTATTCCCTATATGCTAATTCCGGAGGCTATCGTACTTTGCAGCATGCAGAAGGATATTACTCAACAGACACTGTAATAGGGTTATCACGCTCGTCACTATTCACTTTTGGAGAATCAGGAAAAGTAGGAATGAGTGGTCAGTTCTCGATCCCCACTTCTGAGTTTTCGCAAGATAATCATTTAAATACCGCTTTTAGAATCCAAACTCCTCTCTCATTTACACTGCTAGATATTGATATGACTGTTGCACCAAGAATACGTAAAAACTTTCATCAATATACGACCTCACCTTCTGGAACCGTAAATATCTCTTGGGGATTATCATTACTTCTCGTAGCAAATTATTCTTATGACGATGCCTTTTTCTTTGCATCTGCCCTGGGAGGGACTTCAATTAACTACAACGGACGATGGGCTGATGGATACAGTTACGGAGGTAGTTTAGGTGCCGGTTATAAGCTACTAGAAAATTTATCAATTTCTTTAACCTTTGCTTCTTCAGGCGTATACACAGATGCAGCACAAGGCACCTTAGGTAGCTTTGACATTTTTGATGAAGCCAAAGCAACTTACTCACTTGGAATGACTTATTCATTTTAAGGAAGAACAATAAAAACAGGATGTTACTATATGAATTATAAAAAGTTTTCCCTAACTGTAGCCATAGCGGTTGCCCTCACAGGTTGCGCTCCAGAAGAGCAAGAGTACGATACGCTTGATAAAGACTTAACCGAAGTGCAAGTGCAAGATCTCCGTGTTGAGGGCCGCTGGTTTTATGCCCCAACGACAGGGGCAGCACCTCGCTTTGCCGTCACTCAATTCCCTTTCTTACAAGGTATGGGAAGATACGTTGAACTTTGTTTCTCAAATGAAGGATTAGAGGTTCGTGGCTATGATAATAATAATCCTGATCTTATCTTACCAAAAGATAGAAATGGATTCTGTTTACCACAAGACCAAAACAACATTGGGTCAGATGATCAAGTAAACTTCCCTCACGTTATGACGATTCCTGGTAGCTATACAAAATACCAATGTCGTGAGGACAGCTATGGGGATTGTACTAATGTTGAAGAAACAGATTCAAATCCAAACCTTGGCAATACCACTTTTAGAAATAATACCCACTTTACGCCAAACCCAGAATCTACACTTGTTACTGAGTTAAATTGGGATGAGTTATACGGCACTAAAGATGGCTTAACACCTCAAGGGGGGCCTGAAGTTATTTCATGGGAATTTGACCCGAAAAAAGGGGTGTTAAATTTTGAGCTTGAACAGACTTTCACAATTAGTTTTGATAAGTTATCTCGCTATATGGACTGGTCAGCAATGGAAGAAGAAATGGGAAAAGGGTCATTTAAAGCTCGTTTCTTCTACTCTTTAGTCCATGAAGATCACTTAGCGTCAAAAGACTATCAACCCGTTTTATATCCTGTTAATGATGAAAATGACATTGGTTTTTTTACCACAACAACAAAGAAAAAAGATCCAATAACTAACAAGTATGACTCTGTTACCTATTTAAATCGTTTTAACCCAAACAAAGGCACAATTAAGTATTATTTGTCGGATAACTTTTTTGAAGAAAAAAATAAAATTTTCTTAGACTCCACCATTACAACCATTAATAAAATGAACGAAACTTTGCGTTTACTTGAGCCAAACTCAGATAAACCGATGCTTGAAATTGTAAACAAAACTGAAGGCATGGGCATTCACGCGGGTGATTTACGTTATAACGTGATTAACCTCGTTGATGAACCACTAGATAATGGTTTATTAGGTTATGGTCCATCTATTGCTAACCCTATTACAGGAGAGATAATCAAAGCTCACGTAAATCAATATTCAGGGGTTGCTAGAACTGGTGTTCCTTATTATTGGGATAACATGGCCCGTTTATACAACCGCGGGCAACTCGAGTTAAATGGACTTTCCTCTGTTGATGAAACACCAACGGTTACTTCCCGTATCGCATTACAAAAACACAAGCAGATTGCATCAAATTTAGAAATAAATCATGCAGGTCATGATCACACTACAACCTCTTTAAATGAAGAAAATATCGTTCAATTTTTGGCTCAACAAAGCATTAAAAATAAATTATCGCCAACAAAACTTGGGCAAATGCATGATGGCATGGACCTAGAACAAATTGTTCAAGCTGAAGAAGATCGCATTGCATTTTGGAGCGAAAATAATGTTTACCCTATTGAGGCCTCTTGGGTATCCTCTTCAAGTAAGGCAGTTATTGATAACCTGCCTTTAACTGATGAAGGTTACTTTACTACCGTTACTGATAGTGAATCAGGCATTGTAACGAAAACATTAAAAGTATGGTCAGATTTACCTAAAAATCTAAAAACAATCGCAGCAGATGCTATCACGGTAACAACATATGCAAATACACTGGTCCACGAGATTGGTCATAATGTAGGCTTACGTCATAACTTCAAAGGCTCTAATGACATTGATAACTACTTATCAAAAGAACAATCTAAACTACTTGGGTTGAGTAATGTACCTGCATACAGTTCAACTATGGATTATGCACCAAGTATGCTAGATGAAATTCCTACATGGGGATTATACGACTTAGCTGCGTTTAAATTTGCTTATGGACGTAAACTAGACCTTATTGAAGCTTCACCAATGACGAATGAACAGCGCTCAGTTAAAGGTGGAGAATTAGAATATGCTGATTCATTTTATAATAAATACGGTATAACTGCTGATAATAACGCTCTGATGGTATGTTCTGAACAATCCGCTATTCTTAATGATTCAGGCCAACCAACGGGGCAATCAAACTATACATGTGATTTCTCCCGCTTAGATACTGCTGCATTAAATGGTGATCCTCGAGCAGAACATGGAGTACTTTACTATCTTGATGACATACTTGGTTTCACGCGTAAAGCCTATGCATTCTGTACCGATGGGAATGTCTCTTTAAACAGTGATTGTAACCGTTTTGATGAAGGAACTACCCTTCAAGAAATCGCTACGTATCAATGGCAACAATATCTCGATAGCTATGATGCAAGAAATGCAGGGTTATACCGTGATGGAACGTTCAATTCTGATTACCCTTCATACATTATTCGTCGATTCCGTGAAATGAATACGGTTCGAGATATGATCGAAGATAATGAGCGTATTGATACATTATTCCATGATTATGGTGACGCATCGGCTTCAGATAAACCGACAGAGTTTTTACAACGAGTTGCGGCTAATCCAACTATCTGTACTTACTCATCAGATAGAGAACTTACTGCAGGAAATTCATGGTTATGTGACTACGCTTATGGTGCAACTAAAGCGTCGGAATTCTTCTTAGATATCTTAAGAACACCAGAGTCTCAGTGTATTATTACAGACCGCGCAGGCGTTATGCGTAGTATCTCTTTGGGAGAGACATTGAGCGCTCAGAGTTACAACATTCCTAGTGACTATGACATTACACGTGCAGACTGTTTTGATGACGTTGCAAAATCAATCATTACAAATTTACATGGTGCTACGGCTATTCATGCAAAATCAATTAACTCAAATTTTTTAAACTCAGTTGGTTCATTTGACCCTGCAAACCCATATTCAAATGCCGTTTCCGTTCTGGGAATGTGGCCAGATAAAGGACTGGCAAGCTACCAACTCGCTCGTCGTTATTCTTTACGTTACACCGATGAAAGTGCTTTTGCATCATTATTGGATTTACCAGGAATAAAAGCAGAATACGATGCCATCATGGCACATTTAGTCGCCAAAGAACCATTGATTAATGCCGTAGAATTTATTGATAGTACTGGTGCACCTTATGAACCTACGATTGATATTAATCTCCATGTCACTCAACTTGTTGAGTCACTGCCACCACTACCACAAGGAATATTAAACTTTTATAACTTGAGTACTGTTGCTCGTACAGATATGTCTACCATGCTCTTATCTATGGGGGCAAAACAAATGCAAACAAGAGACTTTACGTTTGCTGAAACGGCTCAAAAACAAAAGAACAGTTTAACAAAACAATTGGACCACTATGGCTTATTAAACGATGATGCTGTTACCGTTTCTTTAGAAGGCGTTAGCTATAAAATTACTAAAGATAATGTTCTAGCAAACCGCATTGCTTCTAAACTATTTACGAGCGAAGGTTACAATGCAAAAGTAGCATTAGACCAAACATCAGCAGAAACGTTAGATTCCATTCTATCGGCATGGGAGCCAGTCGCTGGATTCCAATCAAATTTCCATACTCCAATACTTGCTTTAGATGCACCATTTATTGAACTTATTGTAAATTCATATAAAGCACAAATTGCCTCTGGTGAAGTCGATTTAACATTTGAAAAAGTCGTTGATGGAGTACTAGCTCAAGACGGTGTCATTTATGATGCTGAGACTGATATGATTATTTACAATGGTGGAAAATCTCACACTAAAAATAGTGTCACTACAATTATCGATTATACATTGGCTTATGTTAATGCAGGTCTAGAGCCTAAATTATTAACCGCAAGCTTTGCTTTATATAATGGTTATACTGTTGCCACTAATACTGAGAAGTTTGCTTGGACACTAACACACAGTATGGTTACCTCTTACTTATCAGGCGACTATACAAATATGGTCGGACAACATTACGAGACTCTTCGTAAACTACCAGTCAAAAACGTATATTAGCTTGGTTTATAACACAACAAAAAAACCAGCATAACGCTGGTTTTTTTATCTCAAACAATAAAATCTAAAGAACAGTAATCACATCTTTAAATGCTTTACGAGATTTCGGTAGTGTGGCATTAAAATCTTCACTTTCATGATGATAACCAACAGCCAAAGCAACATGGCACTCATACCCTTTTAACTCATTAGAAAAAAGCTCGCCAAGTAAACTAGAATCTACACCTTCCATTGTTGTTGAATCAATGTTTAAGCGAGCCAGAGTATGCAAAGCATTACCCAATGCTAAATAGGCTTGAGGCTTAGTCCATGCTTTATGTTGATTATTTTCATCAACATTTAAGTCGACAAACTTAAATGATCCAAATGCTGCTTCTTTTTGTTCTTCTGTAATACGTCCATCTAAAATAGCTTTATTAAGAACCGTTTCATAATCACTTCTAGTGTATTCAAGTTTATTAGCAAACAAAATTACATGTGAGCATGCTTTTATATGATGCTGGTTAAACTGGTGCATATTTGCAAAAGAATCATGCATACGCTGTTTCGCTTCATCTGACTCAATAACAATAAACTTCCATGGTTGAGAGTTAATAGAGGACGCAGATAGACGTAATGCTTCTAATAAAACAGCAAGATCATCTTGAGATACTTTTTTACTTGGATCGTATTTTTTAGTTGTATAACGATTTTCTAAATCATTAATAATCTCATGCTTCATAATCACTCACTTATAAGTTCAATTCATTTAATATTTTAGAAAAAGAGTTTACACGCCAAAGCTAATGAGTCAACTTACCTATCAATCGTAACTTTATTTCGACCGCCTTCCTTAGAAGCATATAATGCGGCATCCGCTCGCTTATAAGCATCGGTAAATGGTAAGTCATCCACGACTACTCCGCCCAAAGATATAGTCACGGTGACTCCTTTAACCTTCTCTTTTTCAATAGCATATCGGATTACCTCCGCTTCTTTTTCTAGTTCGTTTTGAGTTAATAAATCAAACGCAATAATAAACTCTTCTCCCCCCCAACGAATCGCTATATCTTTAAAACGAATATTATTTAAAATTCGAGCTGCAACCTCTTGAATCACATCATCACCTTTCTTATGACCATAAGTATCATTGATTCGTTTAAAATGATCGATATCGATTAAAAGTAATGAGTGTGATTTCATTTTATATAACCGTTTTTCGTAATAATCACGACGATAAAAACCAGTCATGCGATCAAACTGTAATAAATACTTACGGCGATTAAAGTTCAACCTTAAAAAATAAAGTGTTAAAGAAAACAATAGAGATGGCAATAATACTATTTTAACTATATCAACAAGCTTAATACCTAAACTGATCTTATCTTGATCTGAACAAGGTAAAAATAACGATTTTTTATAGTTATTACCTATATCATCACTATTAATAGCTGTATTATATTCGTCATTAAATTGAGATACCTTCTCAGATAGTAATGACGCTTTAAGATCAATAACTAACAGCGAGTCAAGGTGCTTTTTATTATATATTGGATAATAAATTGATCGGACCTCTTTATTCGTTTGCTTTTCAATGTATTTTTCAGTGAGTCTTAAATTACACCCATAGAAAGATTGATAGGTTGCATTGAGGCTTTTCTTATCAACAATATCTTCAATCACATTTTCATGATTAAGCCCTTTATAAAATATTTCATATTGTTTTCTAAGAGGATCAAAATGCATGTAGTAAGAGGGGTTTTGAAAAACGGCAACGGTCCACAAGCTATCATCAATTAATTTTTCTAATTCAATTCGTAACTTTTTTATCCCAGAAGATAATATCTTAACTTGACTATCGCGATTAACAACAATACTTACGCCATTTCTATGATAATCACCTTTTTCTAAAAATACAGAATCGACATTATTATAATAAGAAGAGAAACGACGAGTAATTGAATAAATAGCTTTATAATCATCAACCACGCCACGCTGTAAACGATTTAGAGAAATAATATTAAAACAAAAATAAGCAATAGAAAATACAATAAGAACAATACACCATATCTTCGAAAAAATAAGTATGTCTTTAGTTACTACATTATCTAGCTTATTTACTGTCATAATTAATCGCATCATAAAAATTCTAAATATATATCAACAAATCACCAAAGCAATCGATATCTTTTACAAAATGAGACACTGTCTCCATTAAGAGAACAAAAGTACAAAAAAATAACATAAAAACCTATTTTTTATCATTAATAACAAAGATTTATGTAAGTTTCATTTAAACTATACAAGTTAACTCTCTTTAAATATGTTAGTTATAGAGGTATTTTTCTGTGACATTCATTTACTTTCTATCAAACAATATATGCTAGGGTTTTATTGATTTAAATATAACAAGGAGAAGGATAACCATGAAACCTGAATTTGTGTACAAGGTAGCAGAAGAACTAGGGGCTACAGGCCAAGCAACTGCAGAAAGAGAGGCGGAAGAACTTTATTCTCAATTAGTAGGTAAAGGTGCTAGAAATATGACCGAAATCAAGATTGAAATAAGAGATATGAATGTCATTGCAAGTTGGGTAATCGATGGTGAAAGGTATTATAATAATTAATACTTTATCTAAAAAAGGGCCGCACACTGCGACCCTAAATCAAGCATAATTTCATAAAAAGTAAATTATCACTCTTTACCGAAAACGTTGTTCTCTTGCTCTTGTACTCGGATGAAAGTAGTACGCTTAGTTAGCTCTTTAAGCTGTGCCGCGCCTACGTATGTACAAGTTGAACGTACACCGCCAAGGATGTCTGAAATCGTTGTATGAACTGAACCACGGTATGGTAATAGCACGGTTTTACCTTCAGCAGCACGGTACTTAGCAACACCACCTGAGTGCTTGTCCATCGCGCTTTGTGAAGACATTCCGTAGAATTTCATGAATTGCTTACCGTCTTGTTCAATTACTTCACCGCCCGACTCTTCGTGACCAGCTAGCATACCGCCAAGCATTACGAAATCAGCACCGCCGCCGAACGCTTTAGAAACGTCACCAGCACAAGAGCAACCACCGTCACCAATGATACGACCACCAAGACCGTGTGCTGCGTCAGCACATTCAATGATTGCAGAAAGTTGTGGGTAACCAACACCTGTTTTAACACGTGTAGTACATACAGAACCTGGGCCAATACCAACTTTAACAATGTCTGCACCAGCTAGGATAAGCTCTTCAACCATATCACCAGTAACAACGTTACCAGCAGAGATCACTTTATCAGGAAATTCAGCACGTACTTTTTCTACGTATTGAACTAAATGCTCAGAATAACCGTTTGCAATATCAACACAAATAAAGATCAAGTCATCTGTTAATGCCATGATATCTTTAGTCTTTTGGAAATCTGCTTCAGAAGTACCAGTAGAAACCATTGCGTTTTTCAGAACCGATGCATCATTTTCTTTTACAAAACTTGCCCAATCTTCAACAGTATAATGTTTATGAATCGCAGTCATTACACCATGCTCAGAAAGTGCTTTTGCCATTGCAAAACTACCTACAGAATCCATGTTAGCTGCAATTACAGGTGTACCAGACCATTGACGACCGCTATGCTTAAATGTAAACTCGCGGGTTAATTCGACTTGAGAGCGACTTTTCAGTGTTGAACGCTTAGGACGAAACAGTACATCTTTGAAGCCTAACTTTAACTCTTGTTCGATACGCATGATAAATTCCTCGTATTATCGATACTGGCTCTACTATCTCTTGTTGCCTTTGGCAGAAGGCAGTTAACAAACCAAGATAGCAGGCACAAAAAAACCGGAGCGCTGGCAGGCGCTCCGGTTTTCAGTATTATAGGGCCGGAAACTTATTTCGCAAGCCTGATAATTCATTTTTTTTTGTGATACTATTGATAAATCTACAAACAAATAACATCCTTCAGGATAATTACCCTAACAGAGAAGCCACCCCAAACAATATCACTAAAAAACACTAATAATCAGCATTTTATATCGAACGATAAACTGGATATTTTCACACCAAAACCATAGAAGTAAACGTTTGCTATTTGAGCGAATAAAATCAAAGTGATCTAGATCTCAACTTTTTACTATATTCATGAATGTTAATGAAAAAACTTGTGATATAATCTCGGAAAATTCACTTATTAACTGATCTTTAATTCATGAAGTTTCCTGGCCAACGTAAGTCTAAACACTATTTTCCTGTTCACACTCGCGATCCATTAGTGAATCAAATCAAACAAACCCCTAAACTTGAACGCACCCACCTTATTGGTGTTGGTCAAACCATCGTCGATATCGAAGCTAAAGTTGATGATGATTTCTTAGCGCGTCACCAGTTAAGTAAAGGTCATTCTTTGGTTCTTGAAGAATCAAAAGCAGAAGCTTTATATAAAGAACTGTTTGAAAGAAACTTGATCAGTCATGAGTATCCTGGCGATACCATTGGTAACACACTTCATAACTACTCTGTTCTCGCAGACAGCAAGTCTATTCTGCTTGGTGTAATGAGTGAAAATATCAAAATCGGTTCTTACGCTTATCGTTACCTATGTAACACAACAAGCCGAATGGACTTAGACCACCTACAACCAGTTCAAGGCCCTATCGGTCGTTGTTACACCTTGATCTCAGAAGATGGCGAACGTACGTTTGCGATCAATGAAGGTGACATGAACCAACTTTGTCCTGCTCACGTTCCTGAGCACATTTTTGAAAAAGCCTCTGCATTAGTGATTTCTTCTTACCTTGTTCGTGGTAAAGAAGGCGATCCAATGATGGATGCGGTTCAAAAAGCGATCGATTGTGCAAAATCTCATAACGTCCCTGTAGTTCTTACTTTAGGCACTAAATACGTAATTGAAGGAAAAGCAGATTGGTGGCAAGCGTTCTTAAAAGAGAATGTGACTGTTGTTGCAATGAACGAAGAAGAAGCTGAAGCCCTTACGGGTGAAAAAGATCCTCTACTAGCAGCAGATAAAGCGTTAGAATGGGTAGATTTAGTGCTTTGTACTGCTGGCCCAGTTGGTTTATACATGGCTGGTTTCACAGAAGAAAGTATTAAACGCGAAACTGATAAGCCACTTCTTCCTGGTAATATCCCTGAATTCAACCGTTTTGAATACAGTCGCCCAATGATGAAAGCACAATGTACTAAGCCAATTAAAGTCTCTTCTCACATAGCCCCTTACATGGGTGGTCCAATGGAGATTAAAAATACCAATGGCGCTGGTGATGCTGCATTATCTGCTCTTCTTCATGATATGGCCGCTAACTACTACCATAAAGAGAATGTGCCAAACTCAAGCAAACACGATGCTGATTATTTAACTTACTCTTCTTTCTCTCAAATTTGTAAGTACTCAAACCGTGCAAGCTACGAGGTATTAACTCAACATTCACCACGTCTATCTAAATCAATGCCAGAGCGTGAAGATTGTTTAGAGGAAGCCTACTGGGAACGTTAATTTTCTCAAGCTTACGTTGAACAGGTAATAAAAAATCCGACATAATAAGTCGGATTTTTTTTATGTCTCTTAGAGGCAATTACTTATGTGCGGTAAAGAACCTTAGTTACATGTTCAAAACAAACAAACTTTCAAGTCCTTTAAAAAGTTTGTCAAGTACGCCACAGTACTTTAATTACATGCCAGCCAAATTTAGTTTTCACTAGGTGTGGTACAAGAGTTTCCCCACTAAAGCACACTTTATCAAACTGTGGTACCATTTGGCCTTTTTTAAATTCACCTAAATCTCCCCCTTTTTTACCAGAAGGACAGCTAGAGTATTTTTTCGCTAATACGTGAAATTTAGCGCCTTTTTTAAGCTGCTGAATAATGTCTTCTGCTTGTTCTTTATGCTTAACAAGAATATGTAGCGCTGCTGCAGTGCTAGCCATGAATACCTCAAAATGATCCTAGATAAATTTAGTTCAATTATATCGTTTATATAGAGACAATTGATAGCCTCACCTTTAAAAAGTGTCTCAAAAAAACTACAATCACACCTATAAGAAAAATTATTTCCACAAGGCTATTATTTATGAAAAGCAAAGCGAACCAATCTCAGGGAATGCTGCTATTTAAACTCACGCTAACTCAACGTTTTGCCATTGGTACGTTAAAAGTGCGCGAGATTGTGCCTTTTCAAACTCTCACCTCCATCCCTTATTCTCACCACCATGTATTAGGAACAGCAACAATCCGAAATATGGCAATCCCCATTATTGATATGTCTGCCGCGGTTGGGTTTAGATCTCTTCAAGAAGAAGAATTAAAAGATTGTTATATTATCATCACAGACTGCATGCGCACTGTTGTAGGCTTCGCAGTTAGAGCTATCGACAAAATCATTGAATGCGATTGGAAAGCAATTGAAGCATCTCCAGAAACTGCAGGTTCAAATGTATTTGTGACAGGGATTACTCGTGTTGAAGATAAAATAGTTCAACTTTTGGATGTAGAACTTCTATTATCAAAAATTTACCCCGAAGATACTTCAAATCTTTATCCTATTTTAGCCGACGTCGAAAGGGAGAAGCTCAAAGCGCTTAATATCTTATTGGTTGATGACTCTTTTGTCGCTCGTAAGCAATTATCAACCGCCTTAGACAGCATTAACATAATTTATCATGTTGCGACCAATGGACTTGATGCTTATGAAACCTTAAAGCGAGCAGCAGAAGAAAACAATCCATTTGATATTGTGGTCAGTGATATAGAAATGCCGGGCTTAGATGGCTATGAGTTGGCATTTGAAATTCAAAATGACACCAAGTTAAAAGACGCTTACGTTATTCTCCACACCTCTCTTTCAAGCGAAATTTGTGTTGAGCAAGCCAAGCAAGTTGGTGCGCATGAAGCGCTAACTAAATTTGAAGCAACAGAGTTAGTTCAAGCGATGTTACGTGGCGCTAATCACAATCGAAAAAAAGTAGCTTAAATCATTATCGACATAAAAAAAGCCGCGTTAATCTTCATAGCATAAAGATTAACGCGACTTTTTTATGTATTTAAATCAGCTTTATCCGTGATTAAAAATACAAACGTATGACAGAAACAGCAACACACCCTGGTCTACGGCACTTTTCAATTTCAACTTTAACTTCAGTTTCAATTTCTAAACCACGCTTAATTGGAGTAACCGACATTAGCGTACTTCTCGCACGAATTCGTTTACCCGCTTTTACAGGGTATGGAAAACGTACTTTGTTCAAACCATAGTTGACTGTCATTTTCGCCGTAGGGAATAATAAGTTATCACTGCCTACGTTATCTGTTAATTTTGATAGCATTGAAAGCGTCAAAAAGCCATGAGCAATGGGAGTTTTAAATGGGGATTCTGCTGATGCTCTTTCTGGATCGGTATGGATCCATTGCATATCTTCGGTTACAGCACCGAATTGATTAATACGTTCTTGATCCATCATTGACCAATCGCCAATATGGATTTCTTCGCCCAAACGAGCGGTTAACTCTTCAAATACAGCTTGAGTATCTAGATTCATTTCTATTGGCTCAGGTTGAACTACATCTTGCTGCGGTCCATTTGCAGCACGCTTGTGTTCTTTAACCCATGAAATAATGTGAATATTATTGGCTTTCTGTAAAAATTCAATCCAGTAATCTTTAATGGTTGGTGACATCCAGTCTTTTAATTCAAACGGATGTTTAGCCAGATATTCACGCTTATGCTTTAGAAAATCGACAACCTTCATAGAGAAACCTTATTTGATATCTAATCGTAAAAACAATGCTTAGTAAGTGCCAGAATTATAATTGTGTTACACATCACGTTTTTATGCAAACACTTTCCTAGCTTACAAGCGTTCGCTAGAATCGGGTTTATTATTAAATTACATAGACTTGCGAATAATGAACAGTGTTCAAAAAAGATCAATAGTGAGAAGTAAAACTCATTAATCTTCTTAAAATCAGCAAAAATCTATCTAAAATAAACCAATCACAAAAAATAAAGAACAACTGAACTGAAACTATTTCCTCCATACATTATTAATGTTTAGTGTACATTTTATGAAATTTCCAATATTTATTACATTCTATACATAAAACCCTCTCGCTGATGTAAGCATAGAGGGTTTTGTGAATATCATAAATAGAGCTAATAATATCTAACCAAAAGTATTAACCGCGATAATAACGCTGAGGAACAAATGGCATTTTTTCAACCGTCATGGCTAGTTTTTTACCTCGAACTTCAGCGAACACTTCAGTACCAATGACAGCAAGATCGGTTCTTACATAGCCCATAGATACCGGTTTACCCGCTGTCGGTCCTGCTGTACCAGAGGTTACAATACCAATTTCATTATCAGCGGCATCAAATAACTTACAACCTTCACGCACTGGCGCTTTGCTTTGACCCACTAAACCGACACGTTTACGATTCACATCTTTCGTTTCGATTTGCTTTAAGATTATATCTGCACCTGGGAAGCCTCCTGCACGATCACCGTCTGCACGACGATTTTTGCTGATACCCCATAGTAAGCTTGCTTCTACTGGTGTCGTAGTCGTGTCTAAATCATGCCCGTATAAACATAAACCACATTCAAGACGCAGCGAATCTCGCGCCCCAAGACCAATCCATTCCACTTCTTCAAATGACGTTAATGCTGTTGCAAGCTCTGCGGCTTTATCATTTGGCACTGAGATTTCATAACCATCTTCACCTGTGTAGCCAGAGCGACTGATGTAGCACTCAATGCCATTGATCTCAATAACTGCCGTATCCATAAACAACATAGAAGCAACTGACGGTTGAAGTCGTGATAATACATCTGCCGCTTGAGGGCCTTGTAATGCCAATAAAGCGCGATCTTCAATCACTTCAAGCTCAACACCTTCAGGAAGGTTCGCTTGTAGATGTACAATGTCTTGTTCTTTACACGCGGCATTCACAACAACAAATAAGTGATCGCCAAAATTAGCTACCATTAAGTCATCCATAATACCGCCAGCATCATTTGTGAAGAACGCATAACGCTGCTTTTGAGAAGGAAGGTCAATAATATCAACAGGCACTAACGCTTCTAGTGCCGCCGCCGCACCTTTACCTTTCAATCGAAGTTGCCCCATGTGCGATACATCAAACAAACCTGCGGCATCACGCGTGTGAAGATGTTCTTTCTTTACACCAAGTGGATACTGAACAGGCATATCATAACCGGCAAATGGCACTATTTTTGCGCCAGCAGCTACGTGCATATCAAAAAGTGCAGTTTTGTTTAATTGTTCTGACATTCTTCTTTCTCCATGTGCCATCACTGGCTGATTTGTCGTTATCTTTCTAATTAAGTAGGCGTTTATCGGTTACATTTTATTTTGCGGTAACCCAGAGAATTTGAGCGTCTTCTTCACTGATTGAAATAAGTACGTGTCCCATACTTGCTTCATAATAAACACTATCTCCTACGGCTAAATTAACAGGTTCATAAAATTCACTGTAAAAACAGACTTCGCCTTCTAGAACCAATAAAAATTCTTCTCCGTCATGACGCACCCATTCTGCATACGCATCAAAATTACGTGCTCGAATACGACTTTTAAATGGCATCATCCTTTTATTAGATAATTGTGTCGCTAACAGTTCATGTTCATAAGTCGCTGTAGGATGAGGTTTACCCTGTTCTACACGAGTGATATCTCTTCTGCCCACCGCGCCTTTCTGTTTTGGTGGTTCAAATATTTGCGGAATATCAATATCTAACCCACTAGCCAATTTTTGTAATGCTTGAAAGGTAGGCGAGATTTGTTCATTTTCAATTTTAGAAAGCGTTGAACGAGCTAATCCTGTTCGCTTACTTGCCTCTTCTAATGTCAATCCAAGTTGAATTCGAATGTCTTTTAATCGCTTACCAAGATCAAGCGGTGCAATCGGTTGCTCCTCGCTATTTTCATCAACTTTAACGATCTTTGCTTCTGCCATTATATTTTTAAGCTCGTTCAAGCGTTCCTCCTTGCTCATTAAGCATCCAAGTTACTCTATTAATATTCATCTTACGGAGGAAAATTGCGAGATAAAAAGCAACAAGAATGCTTAAATAGTGCGCTAGGTAGCAAAATGGGAAACAAAGTTTCTTATTGGAAACTTCAGCATTGAATGTTGCATTTCACACTTGTATGTTTAGGAATAATTATCGTTGTTAATATACATAACACGACATTTTTCGCTAACGCTATTTTGCAAGAGCTAATTTGCTAAAGGCAATTCATACTGGAGAAGAATCATGGAAAAAGATCTTAAATTTACAGCAAGCCACGAATGGGTACGTGAAAATGGTGACGGTACAGTAACCGTTGGTATCTCTGCTCACGCTCAAAGCCTACTTGGTGATGTTGTATTTGTAGACTTACCTGACGTAGATGATGAAGTAACAGCAGAAGAGAGTTTCTCTTTAGTTGAATCAGTAAAAGCAGCTTCAGATATTTACTCACCAGTCTCTGGTGTGATTGTAGAAATCAACGAAGAATTAGAAGACAGTCCTGAACTTGTAAATGAAGAACCATATGAAGGTGGTTGGATTGCTAAAATCAAACTGTCTGATGAAGGACAACTAGAAAGCTTAATTCCTGGCGATCAATACCTTGAAAGCATCGAAGAAGAATAAAAATAACAAAAAGGATTAAGATCATGAGTCAGCTTCTTCAACAATTAGGCACGGATAACGAGTTTATTCGTCGCCACAATGGTCCCGCTTCTTCACAGCATCAACATATGCTTAATACCGTTGGCGCTGAAACACTAGAAAAATTAATCGAAGAAACCGTACCAAGCTCAATTCGTTTACCTCAGCCAATGCAATTACCTCATGGCCTTTCTGAAAATGCCATGCTTGCTGAGTTAAAACAAATCGCTCAACAAAACACCCTTAATACAAGCTATATCGGCCAAGGTTATTACAACACGCACACGCCAAACGTGATCCTGCGTAATGTATTAGAAAATCCAGGCTGGTACACCGCGTATACCCCTTATCAACCTGAAATATCTCAAGGTCGTTTAGAAGCTCTACTAAACTACCAACAGATGGTAATGGATTTAACAGGTCTTGATATTGCTAATGCATCTCTTCTTGATGAAGCAACTGCCGCTGCAGAAGCAATGACTCTGTGTAAGCGTGGTGGTAAAAATAAGAGTTCTACTTTCTTTGTAGCTGATTATGTTCACCCAC
The DNA here is from genome assembly GCF_002954715.1 of Aliivibrio sifiae. Classification (GTDB taxonomy): domain Bacteria; phylum Pseudomonadota; class Gammaproteobacteria; order Enterobacterales; family Vibrionaceae; genus Aliivibrio; species Aliivibrio sifiae. The sequence goes on from NZ_MSCP01000002.1 coordinate 1,032,328, forward strand.
AAACATTAGCGGTAATAAAAACTCGAGCGAAATTCATCGGTTTTGATGTTGTTGTTGATACTGACTCAAATTTAGATTCACATGATGTATTTGGAGCTCTACTTCAATACCCGGGAACCACGGGTGAAGTTAAAGATCTCACAACATTGATCGACCAAGCACACGCAAAAAAAACACTCGTAGTTGTCGCTACAGATCTACTTGCTTCTGTATTGCTAAAACCTGTGGGTGAAATGGGTGCAGATATTGCCATTGGTAGTGCACAACGCTTTGGTGTACCAATGGGATATGGCGGTCCACACGCTGCATTCATGGCAACACGTGAAAAACTAAAACGTTCTATGCCGGGTCGTGTTATTGGTGTGTCTATTGATTCAAAAGGCAACCAAGCACTGCGTATGGCAATGCAAACACGCGAGCAGCATATTCGTCGTGAAAAAGCGACATCAAATATTTGTACGGCTCAAGCATTACTTGCAAATATGGCCTCTTTCTATGCGGTATATCATGGTCCAGAAGGATTAAAAACCATTGCTCGCCGTGTGCATCATTTCACGGCTATCGTGGCAAAAGCATTACAATCCGCAGGTTTTGAATTAACGCATCAAAGCTTCTTTGATACGCTAACCATTAAGACAGAGCAACAAACGGATATTCTTTATACCAAAGCATTAGCAGCAAGTATCAACCTACGTAAATTTGATACTAAACTTGGTATCAGTTTTGATGAAACCACCACGGTTTCTGATTTAGTTGCACTACTGACGGTATTTGGTGTTGATAATGCAGAATGTGAAACGCTTTCAAACGAAGTAGCTCAAGATGAATTTGCAGCAATCCCTGAAATGTGTCGTCGCACCTCATCATTCTTAACACACCCAGTGTTCAACACACACCACAGCGAAACACAAATGCTGCGCTACTTGAAAAAACTGGAAAACAAAGATTTCTCATTAACTCACGGTATGATCCCACTTGGTTCTTGTACCATGAAGCTAAACGCCGTGGCAGAAATGCTACCAGTGACGTGGCCTGAGTTTGGTGGTATTCACCCATTCGCCCCACTCAACCAAGCCGCTGGCTACACTACATTAGCAACATCGCTAAAATCGATGCTGTGTGAAATCACAGGCTACGATGATTTTTCTCTTCAACCGAACTCTGGTGCATCTGGCGAATATGCAGGATTAATTGCGATTCAGCGTTACCATGAAAGCCGCAACGAAGGTCACCGTAATGTGTGCTTGATTCCAAGTTCTGCACACGGTACTAACCCTGCAACAGCTTCAATGGTGTCAATGAAAGTCGTTGTAGTGAAGTGTGATGATAACGGCAACATCGACATGTTCGATTTAGCTGAAAAAATCGCAAAACATCAAGAAAATCTATCTAGCATCATGATCACTTACCCTTCGACACACGGTGTGTATGAAGAGCAAGTGCGTGAAGTGTGTGACATGGTTCATGAAGCTGGCGGCCAAGTATATCTTGATGGTGCCAACATGAATGCACAGGTTGGTTTAACAAGCCCAGGCTTTATTGGCTCTGATGTTTCTCACCTAAACTTGCATAAAACCTTCTGTATTCCGCATGGCGGTGGTGGTCCAGGTATGGGTCCTATCGGTGTTAAATCGCACCTAGCACCTTTCTTACCTGGTCACTCAGAGAATGGTGTTCAAGGTTCAGATTACGCAGTTTCTGCGGCTGATCTAGGCAGTGCCTCTATTCTTCCTATCTCATGGGCATACATTGCAATGATGGGAGAAATGGGCCTGACTGAAGCGACTAAAGTTGCGATCTTAAATGCGAACTACGTGATGGAGCGTTTACGTCCTCACTACCCAGTTTTATACCGTGGCACTAATGGTCGTATCGCACACGAATGTATTATTGATATTCGTCCGCTAAAAGAAGCGACAGGGATCAGCGAAGAAGACATTGCAAAACGTTTAATGGACTTTGGTTTCCATGCGCCAACCATGTCATTCCCAGTGGCGGGAACGTTAATGATTGAACCAACAGAATCTGAAGACTTAACAGAGCTTGATCGCTTCTGTGAGGCAATGATCGCGATTCGTGAAGAGATGAACAAGGTTCAACAAGGCGAATGGCCATTAGACAATAACCCACTAGTGAATGCACCACACACTCAAGTGGATTTAATGTCGAATGAATGGGATCACCCATACACTCGTGAAGTAGCTTGCTTCCCATCAATTCAAGCAAAAGCATCTAAGTATTGGCCAACGGTAAATCGCGTAGATAACGTGTATGGTGACCGAAACTTAATTTGTTCTTGCCCGAGTATTGAGAATTACGAAGAGTAGTCTTCTAAAAAGTTCTATTTATAAATACAACAAAGGCAAGCCAATTGGTTTGCCTTTTTCTTTCTTTAAAAAGAGAGTTATTAACTGAACAATTGTTCCTCTAAATTCGATTATTTAAAGTAAAAACATGACAAAATACATGGTTAAACACCAATATAGTGGTAAGATGCGCCTTAATACACAACTTATTTTATGAAGTAAAATAACGAATTTTCATAAACATTACTTTATATTAATCATGATGATTTATTGCTATAGTCCGACACTTTATTTTTGGCACTTTTTTGGCTTACGATAAGATCATTTATTGGATACAATCTTTGAAAACCAACAATTACCCTAACTCATTAAGCACAACATGTTTAGGCTTACTGTCAGTATTTAAAAATAAACTGACATCACGTAATAATGACTCATACTCTTATATTTATGATCTGTCAGCCATTGCACTACTATTATTACCATTAACATTATCAAATGCGCTTGCAATGTTATTAGGGCATACATTTAACGTTCTTGAGCTGCCTTTTTTCTCTGAATTGTGTTTTCATTTATCCAATTTATTAATCAATATTTACCCACTCTCTTTTTGTATTATTTCAGGTTACTATTTATCTCATAAAACCACATTTAATAGTGCTCTCTTTATAATCTATTCATTGGTTTTGTTTTACCTTATCTCTATAGAAAATGGCAGCCTTTCTACCGCTTACTACTTGCCAAACAATCCATTAATTGCGTTATTAAGTGCTCTCGTCACTTTTATTTACTGTACCCGTTTCAATCTACTGCAACTCGAACCACAGGCATTAGATTTTTCATCCCGTTTATTCAAACATGTGCTGCATTTTTTCGTCTTTATCGGCTCTGCATTGTTCTTATCTAAAGTCGTGGTTAAAGTAATCGAATACTTTACATCGCTTATTAGTGGGTTAAGCCTTGATCCTTTGACTTTTTCAGGAGGATTAATTTATCAAACCTTACTGGGTTTACTAGGTGCCATAGGGATTAACGGCCACAACATGCTGTTTTCCACAAAGCAAACTATCTACTCTGCTACACAAGAAAATATGACGGCTTGGGCTACAGGAGAAACGCCTCTTAATATCATTAGCCAAGGGTTCTACGATGCTTTTATGTCAATGGGCGGTTCAGGTAACAGCATAAGCTTATTATTGTGTGTATTAATATTCTCTAAAGAACGTAATCACATCATGCTAGCGCTAGCTGCGTTACCACTAGTTATTTTTAATATTAATGAAGTTCTACTGTTTGGCTTACCTATCATCTTTAACCCACTTCTTATCATTCCATTTGTAGGGTTGCCTTTAGTTAGCTTTCTTATTACTTATCTTTGCATTTCATCTGGGCTTGTTTCTCCTGTAGTAGAAATTGTAAATTGGATGACTCCACCACTGTTTAGTGGTTACATCGCAATGGGAAATAATATCGAAGGAACGCTACTGCAATTATTCATTATTATTATCGGCATTTTTATTTACCGCCCTTTCTATCTCTCTTTTGCAGGTAAATACTCAATTCGTTTAAAGTCGGTGATGTCAGAAACATTGGTTGAAAAAAGTATTTTCACCAACTTGTTAGATAGTGTTAGAACCTCTGCAAGTAACAGCTTAAATAAGTCTTCAGCCCAAAAACGACTGGCTACCTTACTTCACGAAGGTGAGTTATTAATGCATTATCAATTGTTACAATCAGTACTAGATAAGCATTCCTTTTCATTCGAAGCATTATTACGTTATCAAGATAAAACAGGAAAACTGCATCCACCAACTTTTATCTGTGACTTTCAATTACTAAACATGATGCCAATGTTAGATAACCTAGTCATTGATAAAGTATTGTTGGATATGCAACAAATGACATTGTCACCACTGCATCGAGTTGCCATTAATATCTCTGTGGCCTCTATAGAAAAAACTGATTTTGTTTCCCATTTATTGGCACGGTTAAGTCACTTCTCTATCCCTCCACAATGGCTAGAGCTAGAGATAACAGAAGAAGCGATTTTAAGTGATAATCTTCCTCTCTTACAAACAATGGAAAACTTAAAATCACATGGGCTCAAAATCTCAATGGACGACTTTGGAACAGGTTACGCGTCGTTCCCTCATTTAAATAAATACCCATTTGATAAAATTAAGCTCGATCGTTCTTTATTACAAGATACCGTCACACCAAAAGGAAAAGAGCTTTATCAATTAATAGCAAAGATGGGAGAAATCGCTGATTGCGAAGTCATTGCAGAAGGTGTTGAAACTACAGAAGAATATGAGTTTGTAGCAAAATGCGGAGTTGATGCGGTACAAGGCTATTTATTAGCAAAACCACAACCACTTTCTGCCACTCTTAAACTCATAGGGCAATATCAACGTATTAGTTAACCGACTTCATGCTATTGCCACATGACTAAAACAGCAGCAATCGCAATTAAAAACAGAGCAAATATGTCTTTTCTCTTAATGCCTTCTTTTAACCAAAAGAAAGAGATTAAAATAGTAAAAAACACTTCAACTTGACCAAGTGTTTTAACCAATGGCACAGTTTGCAATGACATTGCACTAAACCAACCTAACGAGCCAATAAAGCTTGCGATGCTAGTCATTACAACTAGTTTAGGCTTGGTAAACATCCTTTTTAAGGTACTACGATTATTAACTAACATATAAGCCACAAGTAATAATGTTTGCAGTAAGATAACCAACAATAATACCCAAGCAGCACGATGAGGAAATGGCAACGTTAATGTTAAACTCGCCTCTCTAACCCACAATGAAGTTAAAGCAAAAGAAGTACTGCACGCTAGGCCAATCAATGCTGTTTTTAATGAAATACTGCGAATACCATCGGGACAACTCAACATAAAGACCGCAATCGCACCAACGGCAACCCCTAACCAACCAAATAACGATAATGACGTACCAAAGAAAAGAACACCAAGAAAGGCCGCCACTGGCGCTTCACTCTTTGCTAACCCCGCGCCAATCGCAAAATTCTTTTGTTTAAACAATACCACCATTAGGCCGGTTGCAAGAATCTGCATTATTGAGGCCCCAATAATAAAAAAATAAGAATAGGCAGTAAAAGTAGGCAGAGAAACCGGCTGATATAGATAAAGTGATAACAAGTAAAGTGCCGCCAGCGGACTGGCCCAAAGAAATCGTGACAGTGTAACCCCTACAACGTTCATTTCTTTGCTTAAACGACTCTGAAATGCGTTACGCCATGATTGGCTGAATGCCGCCAGTAAGGTAAAAAGTATCCAGCTCAAAATAATCCTTTATTTAGCATAATTAGTCTCAATGGAAACCAACTTAACCCTATTTTTGTAACATGTGAAGCCAGTCTTTCTATTTAGTTAAATATAAAAAATTGCGTTCGAAATAATAATTGAGAGCTACACCACAAATACCTACTCTTCTATTTTTTTAAATTGTAAATTTACAGATTATAAAATACATTCTTTTCTTTTAAAAACAACAGAGTAAATAGTAATGACAAGCTTCAAAGAATACAAAGTAATTCATTTAGTAGAAGGCGGTTGTGGCACTATATTTCTAGGAGCGAGCGGTGTTCCAATCCAAAAAATGGAAGCAGAACTGAACAAGCATGCTCAAGAAGGTTGGCAACTGGCTTTTCAAATCGTAGAGCAAAAACGCTTTCTTCTTTTTTGGAAACGTGAAGCCGTTATTATTACATTAGGTCGTTAATGCTCGCGCAACTATCTATTACTTTGATCCGCTCCTATCAAAATAAAGGTGGCTCAAAAAAGCTATTAAATCTTGAATGTAACTTCGAACCGACTTGTTCTGAATATACAAAACAATGTATTCAAAAATACGGAGCTCTGAAGGGGTGGAAGTTAGGCATACAAAGAATAAAACGCTGTAATCAGCCCGATTTGGTTGAAGTGATTTATGATGAGGTTCCGTAATGAATTTTCTTGGTAATTTAAACGAATTAGAAGAAAAAGAAGAGTTACTTAGAAAACAGGTCGCTGAATTATCTAATGAAGAGCGTAAGATATTTTATCAGAAACAAAGCGAACAGCTTAAAGATCCTGATACGTATGCAACTCTTAATTATCTATTTTTAGGCGGTTTTCATCATCTGTATTTAGAAAAATATCTATGGTTTTTTGGTGAGTTACTTGCGTTAGTGTTAAGTCTATTCTTGATTTTCTCAGGCGAAGACTTCGGATTTTGCATCCTTATTGCAATTGCGATTATAGAACTGCCTCAATTGTTTTTTTCTCAAAAAATAGCAAGAGATCATAACTACAAACTCTCCTGTGAATTATTAGAAAAAATCAAAAATAAGTGTTTAATCTAGGGCATTTATGCCCTATTTTATCATTGTTCTGTAATCTGAAGGTGTATAAGTTGTTTTATTTTTAAATACTCGATAGAAATAGTTTACATCTTGAAAACCACAACGAGTCGCCACTTCGGTTAATCTAAACGTATATTTTTTCAGCATAAACTTAGCTCGTTCAATTCGAACCCATGTAATGTAATCTGCTAATGTCATGTGCCCTTGTTGTCTAAACATTCTCGACAGGTGATTTGGCGAAATATTAAATCGATTTGCAATATTGGTTCTATCGATGTTGCGATGGAAATTTTCCTGAATATAAATACATATTCCTTGATAGAGATCTTCACTGCGTTTTTTCGGGGAAATCACATCATTCGGCTCACCTAGCATAGCATTACTGTAACTTAATAAAGCAAGTAACAAGTGCTCATCCATTGGTTTTTTCTTAGGCTCTCTCGCTAGGGCATTTAAGGCTTCTAAAATATTATCGATTGCATGACCTGTACGTGTTTGAATACTGTATTTCTGCACATCATAAAAACCTGAATCTCCTTTATGCTTACTCACCAAACTAAAGCCAACCTGACGGCGACCAAATAACAAACTCAATACTGAGCAATCTTCATCCCAGCTCGGTTTATTCCAACAGTTTGGTGGTATATATAAGGCATCCCCCGCCATTACTTTAATTTCAGTGATACCCAATTCGGGATCTTCAATTTGATTTAAATATTCACCACTTACCACTAACTCTAAACGAGGGAAATTTACCTGATAGCTAAATTGTGGAGGGGTAACTTTATCGCCAGCAAACCAAATTTGGTTGAAGCTTTCTCGCTCAGACAAAAGTGCTTCTAGCACACTATTAAATACAACTGTCATTTTACCTCACACCAAACAAACTCAATTAACGCTACTTTTATCCACTAAAAATCAAAAGAAACCAGAAGTACCATGTGGATAATCAAATAAAAAACAAACCAAAAACACGCTTAACTAGTTATTTATTAAATACTTTTTTGACTCGTACATTATAGTCATTTAGTTTTATAAAAATCAGATCTTAATCACACTTGCCACTACAGGATACAATAATCCAGTAAATGCCTTTCTAACACACTTATCAATAAATCTTATTCGCCTCACACTATTCCCACTTAAGAAAATCATAAAAACGGGGAATAAATCATGATCACCGACTTAATTAATGAACAACTCATTTGTTTAGATCTTAAAGCAAAAACAAAAGATGACGTATTTTCAGAAATGGCAAATACGTTACATCAGCAAGGTCGCATCAATGACAAACAACAATTTTTAACAGATATCTATGCCCGTGAAGAATTAGGCAATACCGGTTTTGAAGAAGGGGTAGCTTTACCTCATGCAAAAAGCTCGGCAGTAATTTCACCAGCAGTCATGATCGGCGTAAGCAAAGAAGGCATTGAATACGGCGCAGAAGATGGATTGCCATCTCGATTATTCTTTATGATCGCATCCCCTGCAAACGGTGCCGACCACCATATTGAAGTGTTAGCGGAACTCTCTTCTAAATTAATTGAAGATGGCTTTATTGAACAATTTCTTAAAACTACCTCTTCAAAAGCAGCACTCGAACTACTACTTCAAGAACCTGAAATAACTAATACTGTAGAAGCAAACAATGGTTTTCTTATTGGTGTGACTGGTTGTCCTGCAGGTATTGCTCATACTTATCTAGCTTGCGAAGCCCTAGAAAAAGGCGCAGCTGAACTTGGTTATAAAATCAAAGTCGAAACTAATGGTTCTATTGGCGTTAAAAATAGTCCTACAGCAGAAGAAATCGAACAAGCCGATGCCATTATTGTCGCCTGTGATAAGCAAGTAGATCTAACCCGCTTTGCCGGAAAAAAACTAATTCAAACGAATGTAAAAGCACCAATCAAAGATGCAAAAGGCTTAATCACTCAATCACTAACTCAGCCCCCTTTTGTGGCTGATTCATCATCTTCTTCAAGTGACACCAAGAGTAGCGTCTCTCAAACACGTTCAGATTTATACCGTTACCTAATGAATGGTGTATCTCACATGATCCCGTTTGTTGTTACAGGCGGCTTATTGATTGCGCTTGCATTAGCACTAGGTGGTCAACCAACAGAAAGTGGAATGGCAATCCCACCGGGCAGCCTCTGGAATAAAGTTCTTGATGTGGGTGTTGTTGCCTTTACATTAATGATCCCCGTTCTTGCCGGTTACATCGCTTATGCTATTGCTGATCGTCCAGCATTAACACCTGGTCTCATCGGTGGTTGGATTGCTAATAACGGTTCTTTCTATGGAGCGGATGCAGGTACAGGCTTCATTGGAGCCATCATTGCTGGTCTATTAGTCGGTTACTTTGTTAAATTTATCGTAAGTATTAATTACCACAAATTTATTCAACCGCTTGTACCAATCATGATTGCGCCTATTGCTGGTTCACTGTTCATTTCTGGTCTATTCATCTTTGTTATTGGCGCACCAATCGCAAGCTTAATGGATTCATTAACGGCTCTATTAACTGATTTAAGTACTGGTAACGTCGTTCTGCTTGGTATCGTTCTTGGTGGTATGGCAGGCTTTGATATGGGTGGTCCATTTAATAAGGTCGCCTTCCTATTCTCTGTAGGCATGATTGCAAGTGGTCAAACTCAATTCATGGGTGCGATGGCGTGTGCTATCCCAGTAGCACCATTAGGAATGTCTTTAGCAACCGTTATTGGTCGCAAGTTCAATATCTTTGAATCATCAGAAATCGAAGCTGGTAAAGCGTCAGGTGCGATGGGTCTAGTGGGTATTTCTGAAGGTGCAATTCCATTTGCTGCTCAAGATCCAATCTCAGTAATCCCTGCAAATATGCTTGGTTCAATGACCGCGGCAGTAATGGCTTTCTCATTCGGCATTACTAACAGCGTAGCTCATGGCGGCCCTGTAGTTGCTCTATTGGGTGCAATGAATAAACCAGTACTTGCTATCGCTTGTATGGCTGCGGGTACGGTTGTTACTGCTCTTGTTTGTGTATCAATCAAGAAAATGCGTCAAAACAAAAACTTCACTGTAGCAACGGCTTAATTAACTTTGGACACCCTTATTGACTCTTCCGAATGTAATAAGGGTGTCGCTCTAATATCATACGAGTCCATTATGAACGCATGCAAAAAACACTTTTTTTACCCTATGAATAACGTCATTCAAGATTACGCTTGGGGTAGCTACACTTCAATCGAAGCTCTTTTCGACATAAAAAATACAACCGAAAAGCCTCAAGCTGAATTGTGGATGGGGGCTCACCCAAATGGTTGTTCTGTTGTAACAATCAATGGCAATTCAGTATTACTTTCTGATTTAATCAATGAAGATAAAGACGCCTTCTTATCTTCACCTACTGCACAAAGTTTTGGTGAACTACCTTATCTTTTTAAAGTCCTTGCCGCAGAGAAAGCGCTGTCAATTCAAGTTCACCCGAACAAGCAGCAAGCGATAGAAGGGTACAACAAAGAAGAGAAAGCAGGTATCGCTATCAATGCGTTTAATCGTAATTACAAAGACAGCAACCACAAACCTGAGTTGGTTTATGCATTAACAACTTATAAAGCAATGAACGGATTTAGAGAGTTTGACGACATCATCTCACTGTTTTCTTCAATGTCGTTGCCTTCAATTAACTCTCTTGTCACTGACTTTTCTCAAGATCCAAGCTCTAACGGGCTGAAAGCATTCTTTAATGCACTCTTATCTCTAGAAAGTGAAGCAAAAGACACCGCCTTAACTGAATTAGTTAACTTCGCTTCACAAAGTACCGATGAGTTATTTATTCAAATTCAAGATCTCATTGAACAATACCCAAATGACATTGGTCTATTTACTCCATTAATGTTGAACGTAATCACGCTTCAACCAGGTGAAGCCATGTATCTAAAAGCATGTACCCCTCACGCTTATATTAATGGTACCGGTCTGGAAATTATGGCGAATTCTGACAATGTATTACGAGCAGGACTAACGCCTAAATATATGGATATTGATGAATTGATGGCATGTACTGAGTTTAATAGTATTCCGCAATCAGCATTATTAATGGAGCCAATACATATTGATGGTGGGATGAACTACCCTATTCCTGTCGATGACTTTAAGTTCTCAGTATTGACGCCTCACACAGAATTGCCATTAACAACCCAAAGCGCCGAGATCTTATTTGCGATTGACCAAGATATGATTGTAAACCATACCTCTGGGGAATCCGTTTCTGTGCCTAAAGGTCATTCTATCTTTATACCAGCTTACACAGAGCAATATACGTTACAAAGCCAAGGTAAGGTTGCGAGAGCGTTTAATTAACTTAGTAAAATAAAGTACTAACCTAAATCCCCCTAAATAGCTGGCGAATGGCTCCTTTCGTTGGCTATTTTTTATTCTTGGCACATAGCATGAAGTAGTAAGGCTTGTAATCCCATTGGCTGTCTTGTGCTAATAAGTCTTTGACTGAAATCAGTCGATAGCATGCTACGGGTTAGTTTCGTCGCACTTATGATCATATCTCGAGTAGGTTTCTCGGGTAAAACCAAAGCGATAACTAAGTTCACATCCCCCATTTTAGAGGCCCAATCAACAGAGTAATCGCTGCGAATAATCGCAATGGTTGGTTTATCAACGAAAGAGGTGATCACATGAGGTAACGCAATTTGCCTCGCCATCGACGTTGACGAACGCTCTTCACGCTTAATAAAAAGAAGTAATAACTCGTCAGTTTCTTCAGGACAAATCAGCAATGATAATCCTTTCAGTATTTCAAACTTTGAAAGCTGGGTTTGTGCTTTTACGTAATGAAAGTTAATGTCACATTTCGGGGTTAATTTAGGGTGCTTATTTGCAATGGCTTCAGAAAAATCACAAGACTTATCAGAAGCAATAAAATCAAATCCCGAAGAGAGTAAATCTGTTAATACAAAGTTTGCCCACTCCGCATCGATACCAACCGTAACTAATTGACAAAAATCGCCTTCCGTTAATGCTAATTGCAATAAACCAAGAGAACTTGATACATCAGAACGGCGATCTCGGGTGATATTTTCAATATAAACCAAACACTTGAATTTTTTTGCTAATCGGGTCAACTGGCTTGCCAATTTAGGTGGTAAGCCACTCTGCTTTACAAAAAAGGTAATTCGATAATCATTTGTTACGGGTTCAATCATGGAAGATGCTTGGATAAAATTTGGTCAACATCCGTCAATACTAACTCAATATTGTATTGTTTTGTATTTATCCCAACAAAACGGTTTTTGTTTGCGATTTCAATATCAGAAGCAATGATCACAACATCAGCGTTCACGATATCAGCTAACGTTAATTCATTTTCAATTCCCATTGCTCCTTGCGTTTCAACTTTAATAGAGACGCCATATTTTGCTGCGGCTTTAGTTAATACATCCGCTGCCATATAAGTGTGTGCAATGCCAGTTGGACACGCAGTTACTGCCACAATTTTCATGATTTACTCTTAAAAAATACAAACTAACGGTATAATAAAATGCTTTATATCAATGCATAACGATTAGAATCACACTTTACGACTCAGGGTACAATAATCCAGTAAAAGCCTTTTTTGTGCTGTATTTAAAAGAGGGATATTTACTTACATTAACACCTAATAACTATAATATAATCAATAATGAGCAAATCATGAACATCCATTCTCTTATCGATACCAACGTTATTTGTTTAGATCTCAAAGCGACCTCTAAAGAGAGTATTCTTGAAGAGATGGTTCAGATTTTGGATGATGCAGGCAAACTCTCTGATAGAAAACAATATTTATTAGATGTTTGGGCAAGAGAAGAAATTGGAAATACCGGATTTGAAGATGGCATTGCCATCCCTCATGCAAAAAGCTCTGCGGTAATCACCCCCGCAGTTGCTGTTGGTATTAGTCGTCATGGTATTGATTATGGTGCCGAAGATGGTGAGCCTTCTGACATCTTCTTTATGCTCGCGTCTCCTGACGGTGACGATACACACCATATAGAAGTATTAGCTCAAATATCTAGCCGACTCATTGAAGATGGTTTTACCGACAAGCTCAAATCAGTATCGACTCAAGCCGAAGCTCTCGCTCTTTTTACCGATAATATTAAATTAGAAAAAGAATACACTCCTAGTGATCTTCCCCCTCCACCACCAGAAAAAAGTGAATGCCAACGTCGATTAGGACGAGCTAAAGAACACCTATTATTTGGTACATCACACATGATCCCATTCATTGTTGCTGGCGGTGTATTACTCTCACTTTCAGTGATGATTTCAGGCCACGGAGCCGTTCCGACCGAAGGGGTTTTGGCTGATATAGCTCAAATGGGCATCGCCGGTTTAACTTTATTTACTGCCATTCTTGGCGGCTATATTGCTTATTCTATTGCAGATAAACCGGGCTTAGCGCCGGGAATGATAGGCTCTTGGATAGCTGTTCAGCAATACAATACTGGATTTTTAGGTGCGATTATCATCGGATTTTTTGCAGGATTTGTTGTTCGGGCTTTAAAACAGATCAAATTGCCAGACAGTATGACCTCACTAGGATCGATTTTTATTTACCCCCTAATTGGTACTTTTATTACCTGTGCTGCTGTCATGTGGGTAATTGGGGCTCCGATTGCCAATACAATGACCATGTTAAACGAATGGCTTGCAAGTATGGCTGGCTCAGGAAAAATAGCACTTGGCGCGATCCTTGGAGCAATGACCGCCTTTGATATGGGTGGACCAATCAATAAAGTTGCAACACTCTTTGCGCAAACTCAAGTAAACACCCAACCTTGGCTTATGGGAGGGGTCGGCATTGCTATTTGCACTCCACCTCTTGGCATGGCCTTAGCTACATTTTTATCCCCTAAGAAATTTAAACAAGAAGAGAGAGAAGCAGGAAAAGCAGCAGGCATTATGGGTATGATTGGCATCACTGAAGGTGCTATTCCATTTGCAGCGGCGGATCCTGCTCGTGTTATTCCCGCAATCGTTGCCGGCGGTATCGTTGGCAATATTACTGGCTTCTTATTTAATGTACTTAACCATGCACCATGGGGCGGCTGGATAGTATTACCGGTTGTGGATGGTAAATTTGGTTATGTTATTGGAACACTTATGGGGGCATTCACCACCGCTATCATTGTTATTTCATTAAAGAAAAATGCAGTTGAAGATGATGAGAAAAAAAATCCAGAACTTGTATTCTCATCCATTAAAGAAGAAGGAATAGCCGAGGTATTAGCTATTACAGCTTGCCCTTCAGGCGTAGCTCATACCTTTCTCGCCGCCAAAAGCTTAGAAAAAGCAGCTCATCGCTTAGGAATTAAAATTAAGGTTGAAACACAGGGTGCTGACGGCATTAATAACCGAATAACCCCTCTTGATGTGAAGAATGCTAAACTAGTCATCTTTGCACATGATGTTGCAATTAAAGAGCCATTACGCTTTAAAGGGAAACAAATGCTTGATGTAAGTACAAAGGAAGCGATGTACAATGGCGAGCAATTGCTAAAAACTAACCCCCTGAGCACTAAGCGCTATACTTTATAATGACTATTATTATTTGGCATTCATAAAACGTCTTCAGCTCACTTTATGAATGTCTATTCTTCTAACCACTCCCTCTTTATTTCTGTATCTCTATATTTAAACTTTGTCCTATTTCTTCCTTAATAAGTTCCGCATAAAACCATATTCTTTTTTTAATTTTTCCTAAAAATACCAAAAAAACGCACTGGCATAACAACTAAATTATCAGTGATTCTAACTATTCAAATAGTGATTCCGAGTGTTTTTTTATAAAGCCGTCCTACCGTATTGAAATAACAAATTAAGTTGATATTTTGGCAAGCTAAATAGGATGTAACAAAAATATTTTGCTAGAGGATTAACAAAATGGCTAAGCCAATCCAACTGGGTTTTATGGCTTTAATACTGGCTTTTTCTACTCCAACATTTGCCAAAGGTGAACGTTATGGTGTGGTTGCTAGTATGAAGACAATCGAATCTACTGAGTACGAACAAGGAATGAGTGGCGAACTCAGCACAATCAGTTACGGTTTAGTTCATACCCGCCCCATTGATGAGAACAATAACCGCTGGCGTTGGTGGCTTGGATTTAATTATCTCTCAGACTACATTGATGCTCCGGCCAATGGCGTATATCAAGAAGTCACAAATTACGAACTTCGCATCGTTCCTCAATTCGCACTCGGTAACTGGTGGGCTTTTACCCCTTATGTGGGTGCAGGATTATCTCTTGGATACAGTCAATATAGTGATCGCTGGGCAGTAGATGAAGACGGTTACAAGTATGGCAAACAGCTTGATGATATTGACCAGTTTGAAGTTGGTGCTGTGTTCTCTTTTGGTACCGTCATTAAAATTGGCAGTAACCCTGACGCCCATCTTCAACTGATCCCTCAAGCCTCTTATATTCAACCTCTCTATAATGATGGCCTAGGTGGGCTTGAGTTATCCGTAGCATTATTATTCTAAGGAGCTCTTGTGCATTTAAATCAACTCACTCTGTTTATTACAAAATCTCCTGAAGAATACACAGGCGGTAAACACATTGAAATGCCAGAAAATGGTGGATCACTTGGCCGGAATCCAAGTAACACCGTCAGTTTAATTGACCACAATCGCTTTATCTCTGGTTCTCATTGCCTTATTAGTATTTATGGTGATACCTATTATCTTAGTGATGTAAGTACCAACGGCACACTTGTTAACGGCAATAAACTATTAAAAAACCAACCGATCTCATTATACGATGGCGATACGATCGTTCTTGGTCGTTATGAAATCAGCATTGGGTTAGAAAAGCTGTCTAACTCGGTCAACATTGCTGCTGATATTTCAGAAGAAACAGACTCTATCGATCCTTTAGCGAACCTTGCTGAATACACCGCGGATGATACAGAAGATAAAGGTAACATTGCTGATCTATTTAAAGAAACCCGAATAGATAAAGTAGACAGTTCTGATCCTGTCGCTCATTTGAATTTCAGAAACCAAATGAATAATGATGAACATCTACTCCACGGAACTGAAAAAAAAGCAACCATAAAGCCGACAGAGACCGTAAATACTCGTCAATTACTTGATGATAGCAATAGTGTTCATTCTGAATTTGATATTCCAAATCTTATTCCCGAAGATTGGTTTTCAACTGACTTTAGTGACCTTGCTCCATCCACTACTCAACAAAAAACACAAATAATAACTCCCATTCAACCTACTGTAGAAACTGAATTACCTAAAGAGAAACCTTTACCAACAGAGCAGCAACCTTGGGAAGACGTAACCCAAACAATACAATCAACAGCAACGACAGTAGAAAGAGAAGAGCCTTACCCTTCTCTGGATATCATTACACAAGACATTCCATCTCTACAGCCAACGTATGTACCAGAAATCAGTAATGATATAAAGGCGGCATTCTTTAAGGGGTTGGGCGTTTCTGAATCGCAAGTTGAACAAAGCGATGCGCAATTCTTCCAGCAAATGGGGACTTGTTTACGTTTATGTATTAACGATTTACAAAAAGATCTTACCGAATTAAGAACAATAAAAGAGACAGAACAAGACACATCTATTACTAATATCGTCGAGTTGATGCTGTCATTAAATCAACAAAAGCTTTTGTCTCCAAATGAATTAATCGAACAAATTCTGGACGAACTGGATAGTCACAAATTCAAAATGGCTCAAGCCACGAATGAGGTGATCAACCAAAAATTACAATCATTAAATCCTACAGAATTTGCTCAAGTCATACGTTCTCAGTCGAGATTAAAAAGTAATGGCAAATTATGGAAAGAGTACGTCGATTTCTATCAAAAAAACAACAATGACAAAGTGGATATTTCTAGCTCAGTTGTACAACAAAAAATTAAAGAACAATATTCTAAGACATTAAAGGCTTAACATGCGAAATCTACTCATAGTTACATTGGTTTTAGTTCTTTCTGGTTGCACCATGTGGGACCAATTTAAAGAATCAACAGGAATAACACCAGAAACGTCTTCGATCGAATTAATTATTACCGCAGATAGCGTACTTAATGTTCGTGAAGGTGGTCAATCATCTCCTGTGATCCTTCGAATTCATGAACTTAACTCGCCAGTACTGTTCCGTAACCTCGATTTTTTTGCTTTATTTGAAAATGATAAAGCCGCACTTGGTGATGAATACATTAAACGCTACGAATACCAAATACAGCCAGGCGATGTCATTCATGAAACCTTAGTACTTGATCCTGAAACGCGAGCAATTGGTTTCTCTGTCGCCTTTCGAGACATTAATGGGTCATCGTGGCGCAAAGTCGAATTAATCGAAGAAAAAAGCGAATACTTCTTAAAGCTAAACCTAAAAGAAAGTGAACTTAGCTCCAACAATACTCGTGGTATTGAACAAACATATTTTTAAGGATATCAACAATGTCATTATATAACCCTGTCGTGTGGCAAGATGGAATGTTTATGAAGCCGCAGCATTTCCAGCAGTTAGATCGCTATCAAGGCAAACAAAGTGGAATGCTAAGTGGGTTTGAATCTCCTCTTCATTGGGGAATAAAACGCATTGAAATCAATACCGAATTATTGGCTTTAGGTAAAATAGGCATCACTCATGCTGAAGGGATCTTGCAAGATCGCACCCCTTTTGACTTACCACTTCACGCTTCATTGCCAGAAGTAAAAGATGTTGATGCTTCTATTGCAAATAAAGTCTTATATTTGTGCTGCCCCTTGCCATCAGAGCGCTCTGAGTTATTCGGCACAAATAAAGACGGCGCTCGTTACACAATGCATACTCAAGATGCGGTAGATGCATGCTATGACAGTGAAGAAATTGCCAATATCACCATTGGTAAGCTGAATTTTTGCTTAATGTACGAAGACGAAGATAAGAGTGCCTATACCTCTATTCCTATTCTGAAAATTTCAGAAGTAAAACCTGACGGCAGTATTATTCTAGATAAATCATACATCCCTACGTGTATTGATATTAACGCCTCAAGTGTACTTAAAAAATTCACAACCGAATTTGCATCTATGCTCCGTCACCGTGCTGAATCGATTGTTCAACGTTTAGGCGTTGTTGACCAGCAAGGCGTGTCTTCGGTTTCTGACTTTATGCTTTTACAAGCCTTGAATCGTTATGAACCTTTGTTCTGGCACTTTTCGAATATTGAAGGTGTGCATCCAGAAGCTTTCTATCGTGTTCTATTGCAAGCTGAAGGTGAATTAGCCACGTTATGCTCGGCGTCTCGTCGTCCACAGGAGTTTGTTCCTTACAACCACGGTAACTTAACAAGTTGTTTATCAACGATCCTGAATAACTCAAAAATGACCTTGAGTGTGATGTCTGAGCAACGTGCTATCCCGCTTGTTCTTAAAGAGCAAGGTTACGGTATTCGTATTGCGCCAATTTCAGATAGAAGTATTGTTGAGTCAACCACCTTTATTTTGGCAGTTAAAGCAGACGTTACCTTGGATATTCTTCATACCCAATTC
>NZ_MSCP01000002.1:1051899-1055272 GCF_002954715.1 Aliivibrio sifiae
ATTGAGCGTAGTTCATCAAGGCTCTGGTGGGGAAGCAAATGCAACCCTACCCGATGTTTGTCTAACTAAGGTAGGTAAACCTATTGTGCCTATCCCTTATGGCAATAATGCCAAGTCAGCTGACTTAGCTAAAGGCACAACCACCATCACAATGGATGGGGGTAATCCTGTTGCGATTAAAGGAAGCACATTTTCAAAAAGTACTGGTGATGCCGGTGGTGATAAAAAAGGCGTAGCCTCTGGCACCATAGAAGCTGAGGCCGAATTCATCTCTGCCTCTCCTACTGTTAAGTTTGAGGGTAAAGGCGTTTGTCGTTTATCAGATCAAATGACAATGAACAAAGCCAACACCATGTGTTTAGGTGGTGCTCAGAATCCTTCTGTATCAGTATCGGCTGAAGAAGAAGGGACTTATACGGTTGATTTATTTCTTTCTTATTCTGATGGTGATCCCGTTCAGGGGGCAAGCTATACCCTAACAGACCAAACGAACGCGATATTTGAAGGCGGTTTAGGTCAAAATGGCAGAGCAAGCATTAGCGGTGTTTCCCCAGGAGAGTTCACCATTGAATACGGTGAAGATACTCGTGAATTTACGCCCAACAATCCAGATAAAAAAAATCCAAACTACAACCCTAACGCCAGCGCTCAAATGCTTATTGATGGCTCTAAACGCGGTGAAACTGGCTTCTGGGAAAACCCATGGAAAAAAATGGCTGGCGGTGCTAATTGGGTTTGGGGTGTCATTCTCGGTGATTTCAATGATGATGCAAGTGTAGAGCAAATTCTAGCAAGCACGGCAATAACGATGCTTCCTGTTGTAGACCAAGCCGCAGATGTTCGAGATATGGTCGCAAATACCATGACATTATTAAACGAAGAAGAACGCGATAAACCAGAAAATTGGTTAGCACTTTCTTTAACGTTAATTGGTTGTATCCCTGTATTTGGCAGCGCGGTAAAAGGTACCTGTAAGGTTGCTTTAAAATCAGGTAAGGCAACCTCAAAGGACGATTTATTAGCCATAATGAGAGCCATGGGTAAAGGTGACCCTGAAAAATTCTTACGTACACTTGATTGGGCTGACTATGCAAAACAAGCCAGTCAGATTATTTCAAATGTACTGCAACCATGTATAGAAGTCGTTACCGAGCTCGCCTCTTACGCAAACCGAATTGGTGCTGATGAATTAAGTAACTACTTCTTAAAACTTGCCGATGAATTCAATATTATCGACAAAGTAGTACCAAACAAATTACAAGAAGCCATGAGTGAATTTGATGATTTATTCAAACGTATTTTAGGCCAAGCAGATCACGTTTATCCTGCGAAAACTAAGCATAATACAGGTAAGTCTTCTCAATCTGGCCGCAGTGACGATAAGGTAAGTGAGAAGAAAGATAATAAAGAATTCAAATGCCCTATTTGTAAGAAAACACCAAATATCTGTGATGCATATTAGAGGTTATTTATGTCTAAAAAAGCAAACAATACAACTTCGAGTCACTTGCTTATCAAAGGTGACGGTTCAAAACTAGCTAAAAAAATAGCTAAAAAAAGTTGGTCTAGCAACTTAAAAATACATCCTTGGTACGATGGAAAACATAACACTGAAAAAGGAGGACTTCAGGCACATCATATTATCACCACTGATTCTTTAAATGGTCGCTTATGGGAAATCTGGAGAAAAACATATGAGTATGATATAAATCGAGCGAATAATGGAGTAATGCTACCAAGCAGCACAAAAATAGCTTGCCAAGTAGAGACTCACGTTCACCGTTCAAATCACAATCGAGGACTAGATTATGAAAATATTATTAATAAATACTGGTCAGGAGATAACCCGAAAGAAATTCCAGATGAAGAATGTGAAACTCTATATAATGATGAAATCACTTACTTAAAAGGTGTAAAAAAACAGATAAGTGAAATAAAAAAAAGAGCTGAAAATAAATTCTATTGTAAAAAAAATAATAAAGAAGCATTCACTGAAGATTTAGATGATGCAGCAGAAGATGTCATTGATAAACTAAACAACTTTCACTGGACCATCTCGAGATATGGAAAGGATTATGCTCCTGGATGTAAAATTGGTTGCGGCGGTGGAAATATTGAAAGTGATAAGAAAAAAAGGGAATCATGCTCACACCGATTAAAAATTAACAATAAAATACATCAAATAAAAAATAAAAAGAATTTAATAATGGAACCAAGAAAACTAAAGGCTGGATCATGAACGAATATTACTTTCCCAAAGAAAACACATACACTCCAATGTATGAAGTACCAGAAGAGTATGAAGAAGGGGCTTACAGTACTAGATTCACATTTCCTAGTAAGCCAATACCTGTTTTATCAAAATATAAGCTAAAAGAATCCTATCAGATATCGGATATCATCTTACATCCTGAATTTTCTATTTCATTAAATATATATAACTCTATTAATATAAAAAATATTTATGGTGGTAATTGGATTCCTATCTTATTAAAAGATAAGGGAGAACATGAGTTTATGATGCTACAACTGGCTAATGAACTAAATGTAATAGATCATGAAAAAAGTGAATTCAAAAGAAAAAAACGAGGTAGTATTTCAGGAATGAAAAAGCTTATTCTTGACCCTGACAAGATCGAAAGTATACCCTTATATAAAAGGTTAATATTTAAAGACGAATCATGGGGTTTCCATACTTTTTATCATAAAAAAATCGTAGAAAAAATAATGTCAATGAATCCAACAGGAATTGAATTTATCCCTGTCAATAACTTTAATGACTCATGGGTAGGTTAATATGTATATTAAATTCAACAAAAACAACATTAGTGCCACACTACCAGAAAAAAGACCCAAAATGATATTCTCAAACCCTGATTTATTTATCGTATTTAATGAACAAGTACGATTTGTCTTATGGGAAGACATACTTGATAAGATTGACGAAAAGTGGCTAAAAAACATGGACTTATGGGAGTCCAACTTTGATTTTGGTAATAATGAAGATGACTATGATCGACAATTTGACAACTATAAAACTATAGAGTTATTACAATTTCCAGAATACGAATCAATCGATACACCAGAAACTAGTGCATTTATTTATGATAAAAATCGTGTGCTCTATATCAGTGAAAAATTTATTAGTGACTTAAAGAAAGCTGGTTGCGTTGATATTTGGTACGACACAACAGCACCATACGGAAGATATTAAAATATTTATTTAATTAGAAAAACATCGGGGCTCTCATTGGTGTTTTTCTATGACTTACATAATTATACTTACACAACCCATTCCTCACCATCGATACAATAACTACCGCCTCAGAAATTTTAACCTCTATTTTTCAAATCAATACTATAAAGAATCTTT
>NZ_MSCP01000002.1:1056266-1059568 GCF_002954715.1 Aliivibrio sifiae
TATTGGCTCGGCATCTAGTATATCCGCAGGGCAAATCTACATTATTTACAAAGAAAGTGCTGATGATTTTGTAATTAACTCACCAAGAAGTATTAATCCTCATTATCGGAAAAACCTTACCGACGATGTATTTTTCGATCTTGCAGCTCAAGGAAAACATTAAAGAAGCCAAAAAATCAGAAGCAAAATGTGCTAACAGATTACACGGAAAGAATTTATCTCGTCAAATTTCGGGGATCGATTTTCGATACCCGGGAAAAGAAGATACAATAAAAGGTAATAGAAAATTAATTACATTTAGTCAACAACATTGGGAGCCAAAGGTAGGTCAATGAATAAATACAACGAAGAATACTATATAGTTTTTGATAATTATAACGATGAAACTCTTTACCTTAGCCCTTTACAAAAAAACATTTGATAGAAACTATACCTATACAAAAGCAGTCATGGGACAAGATCCGTTTTTTTTTGAAAATGCATATAAAGATAAAGACTTATTAAACTCGATACAAAGACCAATTAAAAATGCACACTTAAACCTAAACTACCCTATTGTTTCTGATAAAGTAAAAGATGACATGAACAATTTTAAAATTGATAATTTCCAACTTTATTCAACAATCATAATTGATGACAATGGTGATTTTTATGACAATTTCTGGTTTTTTAATATTTTCAATAAGACAAATGTATTAAACTTAAAACGTTGTATTATTGATGATTATGATAAGCGACATGATATTGATAAATATTATCTTGATTCAAATAAATTAGACGCAATACCAGAGGAACAACGCTTAGTATTCATCCCAGAAAAAGCAAGTGGTGCTCCAGTTTTCCTCCATCAAAAAATAGTTGATATATTTAATAAGCATAAAGTAGATACTCTAAAGTTTATTAAAGTTTCAGAGTGGGAAATGGGTAAGCAATTCTAGATCCTTAATCATAAACACCAGTTCTTTCACTGGTGTTTTTGTTCCTACTAATCTTATATTTCTTCAATAAAAAATATCGACCATTTTAATTAGACTACATAGAATAAGAAACGAACACTATGCCACTTCAGTGACGTATAATAACCTAAAAACACCAATATTCTGGTTAGTATTTTATCTTACAATAATAACTAGCGGTAAAACATGAATAAATACAACGAAGAATATTACTTATTATTTCCAGAACCAGAGCAAGATGAATATGATGTAAATCCAGATAACAATACATCTCGTCGCCATTATGATTCTGAAGAACTTAATTACGGGCAAGAGCCATTATGTTTCTCAACTGAAACATATGATTTAAGTTTTGCAACCAGTAATTACGAAATCTTTTTTCCTGTAGGCAGTATAGTGGTTACTAAGGAATTAAAGTCTTTACTAGAAAATGGGATATATGGTTCAAAATTCTATCCTGCAATCGTTAAAGGAGAGAGTAAAGGCATTCGAGAAGATGTTTGGGCATTAAATATTTATGAATTACTCGATTGTTGGGATAGAGATAAATCAGTTGCCTCTTATCCCGGAGGTGTAAAATCTCTAGATGGCATTGATGTTGTACCATCTGTGAAAACTTTTCATTTATCGTCAGAAATACTAGATAATATTCCTGAAAAAGAGCGACTTCTCTTTGTTATGGATAATACGGATGTAACAAATATTTTTGTTCATCAAAAGTTTGTCGATATCTTTAAAAAACATAACATTCAAGGAACTAGATTTATAAAAGTTAGTAAGTATCGATTTGGTATGGAGTTTGTTTAGAGACTTAACTTATCATGTATAATCAATAAATTATCTATTAATACAACGAATAATAAACCAAGTCTTCTATAACATTACAAACACCAGCTCTCTTGTTGGTGTTTTTGTTTCTCTCTCTCCTTGTTCATTCCCCAACCTCACAACTACAAACTCAAAAAAACTACCATTTTAGTTATTTTACCTATTATTTCAGTGAGATTAAAAATCACTAATCGCATAAAATCCGCACACAATAAATTTTATAAAAACACTATGGCTATTCAACTAACTTCAATCCTCGAGAGCCGACGATTCAAAGACAGAAAATTTGCTCGCTTGGTATTAAATACAATCATTTTAATCATTGTTCTAATGATTATGACATTAGAAATCTTAGAAGATTACGATATTCAGGACATGTTCAATGATATCCAAGATAACATTATTGCTTTTACAACATTATGTTATATGAGTGCATTATATTCCTATGGTTATCAACTGTCGTTATTTAAACATCAATGGCAAGTATTCTTAATCTTATATTTAACACTTGCTCAAGCTATTTACGTATTAGGTTATCTTACTTACAAACAATATGACCAACATTCCATTACTTACCTGCTTAGTTACTGTTTATTCTGGATTATTTTTTACGGATACATGATTTTTACCATTAATAATGTAAAAAACGACATCTAGTAATAAGTACTACTTATTACCGGATGCAAAAACGCCAGTAAAGTTCACTGGCGTTTTTTATTAATAATCACTTAGCTCTGACTATGCAGCTTTTCTAATTAACCAATCATCACGATATACAAAAGCAATACTATTATCTAGAGGAATAGTTTTACTTATTGTTGTAGCATCCACACTAGATGAGTTACGTCCGTCAAGGGTTATCGTTATATCTGAATTATTCCATCCCGAAATATCTTCAGCGGTTGTACTCCAAGTTCCATCACTTTGAATTTGAACAGTTTGGTTAAATACTTCTGTGATTTCATTTATAGATTGAGCTTTTACCTTAAGTCTATCTCCATTAGAGAAACCAGTACTTACACCTGTAATAAGTAGACTATTCGAATCACTAGATCCAACAATATAATCATCAGAAATAGTATTTAGGACAATAACAGGAGTGACATTAACTTGTTCTGTATACTCATCCCCAAAATTACCTGATGTATCTTTATAACCAGCTGACACAATAAGATCTTTCTTACTTTCAACACCTACATTTAAAGAACTTATTGTCCCTACCCATTCATTTGTCGGTGCTGTTACCGATGAAAAGTCAATTGGTTGGCCTAAAGTTCCACTTACATTAGAGACATTTTCATTAAATCGGATAGTTACTTGAACACTATCACCATTTGACGGTGTTACCGGATTTAACGTGACACTTGAAACCGTTGGCTTCGCTGCCGAAAGGTTCGCCGTCTCTGTCACTGCTTCAGCAGCAATACCGTGTTGATTTGAACCAGTGACTGTCGCTGTTACTTCACCATCAGGCCAGCCGCTTAAATCTTGAACTGCCATACTCCAACTACCATCGTC
>NZ_MSCP01000002.1:1061825-1063190 GCF_002954715.1 Aliivibrio sifiae
CCCTGATGTCGGATTTGATACCACGGACGTTAACGTTGGTTTCGCGGTCGAAAGTGTCGCTGTCTCGGTAACCGCTTCAGCAGCAATACCGTGTTGATTTGAACCAGTGACTGTCGCTGTTACTTCACCATCAGGCCAGCCGCTTAAATCTTGAGCTGTCATACTCCAACTGCCATCACCTTGAACACTGGCTTCCGCGGTTTTCGTTTGCGCGTCCTTTGAATTACTTAGTACTAGAATCACTTTTTGGCTGTCATCAAATCGAGAGGTGTTACCACTAACAACCACATTAGTAATGTCGCTACTGTTAATTACACCACCTGAAATCGGATCAATAACGATTGATGGCGTTAAATACACAATACCACTCGTCGATTCATCGCCAAGGTTACCATTAATATCACTAAAGCCTGTCACCGTATAAGCAAACTCAGTATCTGCTGCCGATGAACTTGGAATTTCCACCTCACCGACCCAAACGGCAGTACCTTGACCTGACGTCCACGTCACATCACTCAAACCTAACTTTGCCGTCGCATTACTTACGGCAACAGAGAAAGTGGCCGTAACCCCAATTCTATCGCCTGTTTTACCCGATGTCGGATTTGATACCATTGACGTTAACGTTGGCTTCGCTGCTGAAAGGGTCGCCGTCTCTGTCACCGCTTCAGCTGCAATACCATGTTGGTTTGAACCAGTAACTGTCGCTGTTACTACTTCACCATCAGGCCAACCGGTTAAATCTTGAGCTGTCATACTCCAACTGCCATCACCTTGAACACTGGCTTCCGCGGTTTTCGTTTGTGCGTCCTTTGAATTACTTAGTACTAGAATCACTTTTTGGCTGTCATCAAATCGAGAGGTGTTACCACTAACAACCACATTAGTAATGTCGCTACTGTTAATTACACCACCTGAAATCGGATCAATAACGATTGATGGCGTTAAATACACAATACCACTCGTCGATTCATCGCCAAGGTTACCATTAATATCACTAAATCCTGTCACCGTATAAGCAAACTCAGTATCTGCTGCCGATGAACTTGGAATTTCCACCTCACCTACCCAAACGGCAGTATCTTGACCTGACGTCCACGTCACATCACTCAAACCTAACTTTGCCGTCGCATTATTTACGGCAACAGAGAAAGTCGCCGTAACCCCAATTTTATCGCCTGTTTTACCCGATGTCGGATTTGATACCACGGACGTTAACGTTGGTTTCGCGGTCGAGAGTGTCGCTGTCTCGGTAACCGCTTCAGCAGCAATACCGTGTTGATTTGAACCAGTGACTGTCGCTGTTACTTCACCATCAGGCCAGCCGCTTAAATCTTGAGCTGCCATACTCCAACGGCCATCGCC
>NZ_MSCP01000002.1:1063568-1619938 GCF_002954715.1 Aliivibrio sifiae
CTCGAACCTAACTTTGCCGTCGCATTATTTACGGCAACAGAGAAAGTCGCTGTAACCCCAAT
This sequence comes from Aliivibrio sifiae, assembly GCF_002954715.1. Lineage (GTDB taxonomy): Bacteria > Pseudomonadota > Gammaproteobacteria > Enterobacterales > Vibrionaceae > Aliivibrio > Aliivibrio sifiae. The sequence goes on from NZ_MSCP01000002.1 coordinate 1,063,631, forward strand.
TTTATCACCTGTTTTACCCGATGTCGGGTTTGATACCACGGACGTTAACGTTGGTTTCTCAGTCGAGAGTTGAGCTGTCGTTGTCGCCTCTTTTGCTGCGATGTTATGTTGGTTTGAGCCTGTTGCTTTTACGGTAATCGTGCCATCCGTCCAACTGCTTAAATTAGCGCTAGCAGCGGTCCAGTTTCCATCACTGTCCACTGTCGCGGTTACTGTAGGGAGCGGCGAACTATCTTTTGAATTACTAAACGCGATCGTGACCTCTTTACCTGCCTCAAAACGTGTCGTTGTTCCGCTAATGATAAGATTGGCCGCGTCAGTTTCGTTAATCACTCCACCTGTAATTGGGGTGATCGTAATTGAAGGGGTTAAGTATACTGAGCCAGTGGTGATAGGATCACCAAGGTTACCATTAGTATCACTGAACCCTTGAACCCTATAAGTAAACTCAGTATCTGCTGCCGATGAACTTGGAATGTCCACCTCACCTACCCAGACCGCAGTATCTTGACCTGACGTCCACACTACATCACTCGAACCTAACTTTGCCGTTGCATTACTAACTGCAACAGAGAAAGTCGCCGTAACTTCAATATTATCGCCTGTTTTCCCTGATGTCGGATTTGATACCACGGACGTTAACGTTGGTTTCTCGGTCGAAAGTTGAGCTGTCGTTTTCGCCTCTTTTGCTGCAATGTTATGTTGGTTTGAGCCTGTTGCTTTTACGGTAATCGTGCCATCCGTCCAACTGCTTAAATTAGCGCTCGCAGCTGTCCAGTTTCCATCACTGTCCACTGTCGCGGTTACTGTAGGGAGCGACGAGCTATCTTTTGAATTACTAAATGCAACAGTGATCTCTTTACCTACATCAAAACGCGTAGTTGTGCCGCTAATAGCAACATTACTTGCATCACTCTCGTTAATCACGCCACCAGTAATTGGAGTTACCGTAATTGAAGGGGTTAAGTACAACACACCACTATTATCTGCTTCACCAACATTTCCGTAGGTATCTGTGAATTCAGAAACCATTAAAATTAATCGATCATCTGAACTAGCAGGAACAACAACGTTACCTACCCATTTATCAGAACCTTGACCTGAAATCCAACTAACTGGTGCAGTTAATAAAGTCGCTTTAACATCGGAAACACTAGCTGAAAAATCAACTTTCACTTCTACCGATTTTAGATTATCGGCATGTATCGGATTAAAAACGGTATTTGAAACCGTAGGTAATACGCCTTTAATCGCAATATCTCCTGTTGCAGCATTACCATCTACTGTAATAGTACTTGTGTAACTTCCTTCTGCTACTGAAATCGTTACCGTTTTATTCTCCCCTTTTGGAGCTGTATAAATAGCAGTCCAACTTTGAGCGGGACCTGCTGTCCAAGTTGACATATCTAATGTTCCTGTAGCGCCTGAGTCACTAGCACTCAATACAACATCATCCTTAGTAAAGCCGATCACATCCTCACTAAAGCTGAAAGTTATCGTTGAGGTAGCTTCTGAGCCTAAATCGTTGTGACTACTCGTAATCGTTAATTCAGGGACGGTTGCTTCAGCTACTTCAATAGATCCTGTATTACTATTTTCTTGATTAATAAAGTCCGTTGCTTTTACTGTTGCGACATACGTTCCTGCTGGCACCGAATAATGGAAAACATAAGGTTCACCCACTACGCTCGGTTTAGTCATGGAAGTTGGTGAATAAGATTTAGAATTAAACGTCACCGTTGATACTATGCTGTTTTGATTTAAATTCGCATCTTGTATTACTGACTTAACATCAAATTTATATAAATCATTCGTTGGTAAAGGCGTTATTTGTTCTCCACTAATTGCACCTATAGTTGGAGCTGAGAAATCAACATAAGTTGTTGCACCACTCGCACCAAAATCCATACTTTCATAAGTAAAGCTCGCAATATCACGACCAATACTATCAATCGCAACCAGTGTTAACGTATATTCACCTTGTTGATTGTCATTAAATATAAACTGGCTAGAACCGGAATTTCCAACAAAATCTCCGGCTTCAGAAATGGTTTCGCTACCATTGGTTAACGTTAACGTAAAGCCTGTCATCTTAATCGATTCTGTCGGTACCGATTTAATAGTGAAATCCTGAAGACGTTCTTTTAATGCTACTTTATTACCTAGTAACTCTGAGTTACCTCCCATCTCTAAAGTTAACACTGGTTTACGTAGGTCAATAGCTATTGACTTATAAATGCTCAAACCAACATTATCTTTCGCTGTAATTTGGACAGAAATAATATCTTTATCTTTAATTTGATTTTTATCTACATCAATATAATTAAAGTCAGCCGTTTTTGTTTCGTCAAAATTAATATCTGATATTTGATACATAACGTTATTTAAACCGCTACCTGAAATATTGTCCGCTATATCAAACGTTAAACGAACTTTATCAGCACTATCACCAGATGATAATTGGTAAGTATCTCCAATGGTTGGGGCCACATTATCTAACAATACCAATCTTGAACTAGGTGCAGTATTTGCCCAAACATCGGTTGCAACTAAGTTAATATTTACATTATCTAGCGCATAATCATCAGGTAACTGCCCTGTAAATGTAGAACATTTTGCATCAGCATCATCGGCACAAACTATAAGATTTTCAAAATTATTTACATCATTATTCAATGAGTAAATATCACCAGCAACAGAAACTGTTACATCATACAAATTTGACTCTTTAAATAGCTTAACTCTAAAATCAAAAGTAATTTCTTTACCATTAATATACTGATTATCAACAAGATTAGTTATCTCAGTAGTAAAATCACCAGTTGGAATTATTAATTCAAACTTCCTATCATTATTAGGTATCGTATTTCCAGCATTATCAATAACATTAGGTGATGAAACATAATGTGTAGTGTCAATTCTTCGAATTAACTTAACGTAATCCTCCTTATACTTACAACTGACAAGAGAGCTATTACCTGTCGATTTCTCGCATGTAACCGGATCAAATGTTACCCCATTAGCGACTAATTTAGGCAATTCAGTTAAATCTAAATTTGAGTCTAAGTCGATATAATCGATATTAAGCTGTAACTTCTTAACTTCAGGCTCCCCTTCAAAAATAACTTCTGAAGACTGTAAAGCGTAGCCCGTCTTGTCTTTCACATACGGAATATATGGCGCTTCTACATCTACCATTTTGAAACTGAATTTCTGGATTTTTTCAGCCGCATTTGTTCCTACAGTTTTAGTTATTAAAACTGGGTTATCTAAGAAATTCTTATCTAAAGTGATGCTACATTCTGGATTTTTAGGTTCATTGTAAATTTTATAATATGTTTTATCTGCAGGCACACCTTCATCGATATAGTTTTCTCTAACCCAACATTCAAGCGTTTTAATTCCAGCTTCATTTACTTTTTCAAACTCAACATTCAGATCTTTATTTGATATATGTGAAACAAAGTTTATAGGTTTAGTAATACTTAACTCCACGCCTTCCGTCTGAACCATTAATGTTGGATTTATCTCTGATTTAAGTACTTCACTCTCTTTATTTGCTTTTGTATTGTTTGTTATCGTTGCTGAAATAAGATAAGTTCCATCAACATTAGGGCTTAACGTCGCTTCCCATACTTTAGGATCAACTGTTTGAGAAAAGTTAATAGTATTACTTCCTGCGACACCTTCTAATGTATAACTACTAATGACGGATGCAATGCCACTCTTATCTTCTATCTTTAAGATCAACTTAATGTCTTTTTTTTCTGTTGCTATATTGTTTTCAATAGCTGCACCGTCACTATAAGTCATCGAAAACTCAGTCAACGGTATCGCTTCATTAACCTTTACAACAAATGGAACTTGAGTGCTTTCGTTACCTCGAACGTCCTTAGCCAATATTTTTAAATTCACCTCATCTGAACCATTTGGTGCATTTAATATAATTGCGTTTGGTTCACTTACTGTTGGGGAATTGCCAGAATCGCCCTCTGCAGGTTCACTGCCTGTATAAACCCAATATTTAACAGTACCTTGACTTACTCCAGAAGCAGAAACATCCCCTGTTAAACTTAAATCTAATGCATTAAGATTGAAGATATAGTTAGCTCTATAATATTCAGAAGAAGAATAATTAGTTAACGCAATGGACGGGCCTTCAATATCGTAAATCATTCCAATTTTATTTGTATTCTTTGTAAAACCAAATTCGTCTGACGCCTCTACAATAAGGTCAACAAGATTACTTTCAGTATCAAGTTGTATACGGGCTGTTTCTTCATTTTTTAATGAGATTTGAAATGGGTTTTCAGGGCTCTCTACTGAAATATTCTCTTTAAGAGAAACTCTTGTACCATCGTTTTTTTCTTGAAAAACAGAAAGATTAGCCACTGCAGAGTCATCACTAACTCTAGTTATCTTAATATCAAAATTACGCCCCATAACGTTGTTACCATTCGATAACATATCAGCTAGCGGCGGTGATGTAAGTAAAATATCTGGTCCATTTTTATCGACTTTAAACGTATGTGTACCTTCCCCACTATTACTAGGGAAAGCAGCATTAATTGCCGTTACTTTAAATTGATTATCAACGCCATGCGTAAAATGCTCCGCCACAAGTTGCACTTCATAATTAGGCGCGGTTCCTGTTAAATAAGCAGGGTAATCATTGCAAGGCTCACCTTTTCCAACAGAGCATTCAACAACGTCAACCCAACTTGAACCAGGTCTATTTAACTTAATTTTAATGTCTTTTGCTGCACTTAATGATCCCCAGAGGATCACTCCATTAGGGTTCCATTTTTGGTTCCCACCTAAAAATTTAGCACTGGTCCCCGTTGTTACTTCTGGCGCAGAAGAGTCGATGTTTAAAACATACTTAGGGGCATCCATATCTTGGGCTCTTACGCGGTTTCCTAATAAATCTTCGCCTTCTAATGCAAAGCTCCATTCACCATCATCAAGATCAATTACGGTATCTGAATCATCAGTACATACCGTAGATTTGCATAAAGAAATGACAAACTGCTGATCTGTATTTATATAAAAATCATCTTTACCAAGAGTTTTCTTTATTGCCCCTTTTGTCAGTACAACTTGACGAACATTAATAAGATCGCCAACAACGTCGCTGACAAGGAATGTTAGGTTTAGCTTTGTATTCAAATTTAAATACGTATTCTCATCGTATTCTGGGTCGGCTAAACCATAAAAAGGCGCTCGATACTCAAATTCTGGAGCCTTATTATCAACAATAAACATATCTGCATAAGGTGCAGAGGTGTAACCGTAATCATTTTGATGGATATCTGAAACACTCACATCTAAATCAAATGACTTAATGTCAGCGTACTCTGTTGATGCTGAATTAAAGACAAATACATAATTTTGATCAAACTGGCTGTTTCCAGAACTTGGTGTAAATGTCATTCCAGGAATTACAGTATTAACTCCGTTAGCATTAGTCCAAGAAGGAGAAAGAACTAATGGTCGCTCTGCATTTGATTCATCGATCCCTGATGGATCTTTAAGATTCAATTCTGCTGTAATTTCACCAGAGATATACCATGTATTACCTTTTTTAAACGATTTACCAATGCTATCAACCGTTGGATTCATTGTTACATTTGGTGGCAATATATCAATTGATACTCCTGAATCACTAAACAGATTTTCCCCATTCAAAACAGGGTTAGCTGTTGCATATTGATCAGCATAAGCCATCGCTATACTTTCTTCGATACCTAAAGTTTTCAGATACTTATAGTAAATATTAGCTAAATCAGCACGATAGGTATCTTCTGATAAGGAATAGTTCCCTAATGTTATTGTTGAACCGTCTAACCCTTTACCATCAGGTTTTCCATCTGAAGAAAAATCTCCATAAAATGCTTTTGAAAAATCAACGCTATCATCAATCGCACTTTTATCGGATAAAATCATCAAAGATTCAAGTAAATAGCGATGTTGATAGCTTAAACTAGGGTTTGTTGGTGTATTAGATTCAATCTCTTCATTCGTGGCATAAGGAGTAACTACAGGATTAAATCCAAAAAATGATTTACCTTCTGTCAGCATTTTATTCACTGACGCTAATGTCTCTTTAGCTTTTTCTTTTGATTTATTCGGTTCTAAATTCCATAAATAATCAAAGAAACCACTCTGATAAACGGCCAGCTCTGTTATGTATAAATTTTGGCTTTCCGTCAAAAGAACATGCGCAGAGAAACCAGAACCTGCATTTAATTCAACCGTTTGTTTTTCCTTACGGCTCCATTGGTTATAAAAAGTTGAACTTGAACGACTCGAAAGAGTGACTTTAATGACTTCGCCTATGTATTCAGAACTAATAGAACAACTCGATACATCCAGTGCAAATTGGCCAGGGTCAGAAACCATAGGATCTTGCGCTGTAGTACAAGTTGCAATGAGTTGTGGAGAACCATTATCAGCATAGATTTCAAAGCTTGCCGTCGCATTAACAAACGGAGTAATCACATTCACTTCAGGCAAGTTAAAACTACTTCGTAACTCTGTAATCCATGGGTCAGAAGTATTGGTTGAGGCATCTTTTGTTGTAAGGGTAATTTCTTGTATGTGCTTTTCATTGATCGAAGTAAAACCCTCACCAAAAATTTCTTTAGTAAAAGGGATATAATAAATAACTTCTTTTGCGTAACCATTTTCATCAAAAGAGATGGTTTCATGTGGGATTGTATTTGGCATTGTGCTATTTACACTAAACGTTTCCGAAGCAGAATTTTGGCCATCTTCCGTCGCAGTATAGCTCACGTTCAGAACAAGTAATTCTGCCGACGTACCTAAATTAGTACCTGGAGAACTGGCATCGGCAGGGTCTGTTACTTTTACTTTTATGTATGGGATTTGGTTAGTATCTAACACTGCTTTGTTAAAATTTTCAAAATCAATGGTTGGGTGCATCGCCAATAAACCATCTTTGGCATATCCATATTGGATATTTAAAAATTTATTTGCTTGATCAATGTTTGAAAACGAACTGGAGTTATAAGGCTCTGTCACCTCTTGTCTTACGTTATTCACAATTTGAATAAAGTTCATTGCTGCATCTGGATAAGACACCGATTGAGTAGGCTTTATGATGTCTGATAATACTTCATGTACAAATGAACCATTATTCCCAATCGCATCAACCGCTGAAATAGTGAATTGCGTAATTGAACTGACAAACAACTCTTTTTCATAATTTTTCTGAAATGAACATTCATAGCCATTAGCAGTATTATAAGGAGTACAGTTAAGAATTTCTGGCGTTCCCCCATTAAAGCTAACGGTAAGAGTACCAATATTAGCTGAATCTTCTTTGACATAGCCTTCTAATAAATACGGAGTACCGATAGTAGGATTAAATGTTGTTGGTGAGGTAACCTCTATCACAGGGGCTTTATTATCCCAAGTAAATGAGATCTCTGTTGGGGTTATATTTTTATTTCCTACAATATCTTCAGCATAAATAAGCAATTTTGCTTCTACAATAGAATCACTAACTTGATCCAAATTGAGGGTATTAACCTGAACAAACGCTTCAGACTCTCTTTCGCCTTCTTTTAGCGATGAAAGATCAAATTGACAATACCCCTCTCCAAAATCACCTTCAGGACAAGCAAACTCTACTGACCAACCATTGCTATCTTTGTATTGAAGATAAGCTTCCGCTCCTTTTAAACCAACATTATCTTGCAATAATAGATCTATTGTATCTACCTTAGCCAAGATATCTGAATCTGTTCTTTTCGTTGTAGGAACTTCATCATCAATTGGAGTCTCATTTCGAGGAGGGACAATTCCGATAGGATCTGTTGAGGTACCAAAACTGTTAATTCTAGCTGCAAAAGGTTCGTAATCTTTAGGATTAGTACCTGATACATTTAACAAAGAACTATTCACCGTGATCAACAAGTGTTGAGCTAAATTATTAGAATACATTTCACTTGTTACAGGTTCTTTACCAAAAGAGATCCCTTTTATCAATCCACTAATACTGTCTATTTCAAGCCCATCAAGTAACCCGTCAGCAGCAATATCACGATAAGAAAGCTCAGCAAGAGTAAAAGAAGTATAGATATCATCGTCTTCTTCAGCCGAGTATTTTTTAGAAAGATCTAAAGCATAAGAAGAATAAGCCGTTAAATAAGCACCGTATTTATGACCATCACTAACATAAGCACTTTGACCACGGCGCACAATATCAATAGGTTCAACTGTGTGAACATCAAATCCATACATATTACTAATCGTTGTGTTAGCGGTGTTAATTGCACTTGCCGCATCGCGCCCTTGTATTTCAATATAATAATCCGCCAGCCCCTTAGCTACCAAAGATAAAGGAGTAAGCATCACTTTGTTAGTCTTATTTTCATTAAAGTAGACTGTTGCTTCGAACTTTAATGTCTTACCACCGCCTTCGTAAACCACTTTACCTGTAGATGGATCTGTATATGCGCCCCCTTGCGCTTGAACCAAAATAGGCATGGAACCGCTATTAATCTCAATGGAATACTCACCAGCAGATGACGTTGTTGTCTCCCCTAGTTTTTTACCCATTAGTCCATTTGCATATTCCCATATAACAACTCTAGCACCCGCAATTGGCGCATCGAATAAAATACCAGAAACGGGTGTGGTCTTTCTTTCTGGAGGAGAAGTATCACTACTCTCTCCACCACAAGAACTAATAAGAAATAGGAATAGAGTACTAATAAGTAATTTAAATAATCGATTAAGACACATAATGCTGATTTTTATTAATAAGGGGGATATTTGGAGGCATTATATTTGCTGTTCTTAAAATAACAACGTGTCGATAAGAATGGCAATATAGTTAAAATAACTATCAATTCAGGCAAAATACCTATTGCATTAACATTGAATTACTAACAATAATTTCAAAACCTTTATATATCGCCTAAATAAAGCCTATTTATCTTTAAAATAAATGGTGTAGAATCGTGAAATCAGCATATTAAAAGTCAATTCTATGAAGTCTAAATATTTTACATTCATTTTTATCAATCTATTTATACTTATGTCTGGCTTTTACTTTATCTATAATTCATCTAAAACAAACCAAAAAGTAATACCTGTATCTCAAATACATCTAACTACTCACGTTAAAAAAATAGAGCGTGTTTTTTCTGGTGAGATCACGACTTCCTTTTTTAGCTCAGCGTTAAACAGTGGTTTATCTGTAGAGCATATTCTTACGTTAACTGAATCACTTAAATATAGCATTAATTTTGTAAGAGGTATTCGGCATGGAGATAAATTTAAAGTCATTCTAAATAATGAAGCAACAAAAATAGACACATTAATCCTTCAATCATCAAATCAAATACTTATAGCAAAAACAGATATAAATGGTGTGTTTCACGACCAAAATGGGGTTAATTTAAGCAATAACGACATCATCAGCCCTTTAAAGAAGCATTACGCTGTAAGCTCTCACTTCTCAAATCATCGAACTCACCCAATACTCAAACGAATTCAACCACATTTAGGAACAGATTTTAAGACACCTATTGGAACGCCCACTTACGCTATTAACAAAGGTATCATTATAACCTCAACGTTCCACCCTCTTGCTGGTAATTACATTGTTATACAGCATGCTAATTCAATTAAGACGAGATACCTCCACCTTAATAACAGAATGGTCAATAAGGGGGATATTGTATATAAGGGACAAAAAATTGGATTAACCGGTAACACTGGTAGAACCACAGGACCTCATTTACATTTTGAATACTTAAAAGACAACATTCCTATAAACTTTGAAAAAATACAAAAAAAGAGTATTTGACATAACCATGATAAAAGTAAATATACAAAATACAGATAATAATTAGTGCCAAAAATTAACCACAACTATCATATTTAAGACGAGATATTTAGCTAGAAAATGAATTGCAAATACACATACATCGAGACAACTACAAATAAAATCAATTATCTCAAATAAGGGACAAAAACATAATTAATGTAAATATTAATAGTGGTACACATTGGTTTTGTGCGGGTATTATGTGAACTAAGATCACATTTGCACGATATGCGTAGAAAAAAATTATTTTTTTATATTCATTTTATATTTTAGTAGTACAATCCGTCATATTATATAAAGGCACATAAAACATAATAATACATGACCACATGTAGATAATTGTTATTCGCTAGGTTGGAAAAAAAACTCATGAATCTTCCTGATTTTGCACGGCGCCCTATTAGCCAAAATTTGCCTTGTGGGGTGAATCCTAATGCACTTGACGATTTTTCAGAAATTAAACGTCAAGTTAATAAGCTTAATACAGTTACGTCTAAAATTTCATGGAAAACAGTTCATGCATTATCTAAAAATATCTTACTGAACGAAAGTAAAGACATTCGTTGTGCTTGTTACTACACCGTTTCAGCAACTCATGTTGATGGGTTAAAAGGACTTGTTGGTGGTTTGCAGGCACTATTCGATATTTGCCTCATTTACTGGTATTCCGCTTACCCAGAAGAAAGTAAGTCTACCGCTCGAATCGGCTCAATCGAGTGGCTAACTGAGCACGCAGTCCGTAAGCAGAAAACATTAAAGATATCTCCTAGTGATTTACCCTTAATTGAAGAAGGGCATAAGCTAACACTAAAGATAGAAGAAGAATTACGATCCCACTACGGAACAAAAAGCCCTTCTTTAGGTGGGATCCGACGTATTTTCTCTCAGTGGATAGAGGAAATCCAAATACAAGAAGAAAAAGCGAAGAAAAGAGAAGAATCAAAAGACAAAAAAAGCAAAGGCGCAGTTGAACCTCAAGGGATCAAAGTTAACGTATCAATGCCTTCGATGAAAGCACCAGAAGCAAAAGTAGAAACCACTAACAAGCCAGAAAACAACTCAAAACCTTTGCTTATCATTCTTATTGTTCTTGGCTTTTTTCTTTGTATGCTGTTCGCTAATTTTTTCTATAGCGACAATCAAAAAAGAACCTTACGTGAACAAATAGAAACGGCAAGCATCGACGACATTGTTGCCCTTCTCCCCGAGTTAGAGCGTAAAGAGGATTCGATTAAGCAATCAATCAAATCAGATATTATCAAGCGAACTCAATGGCTAGTTTCAGGTTGGGAATTAGATCCGATTAGAGTGAATCAACTTCCAACTCTAGCTCTTGCTGTAAATAAACTAAAAACAATTTACCCAGATTCTGCTGCTGCAAAAACTATGCAAGAAGAACTAACATCACAAACCATAGAATTTGATAACGCATACAAGCGTATTAACCGCCAGTTTTTAAAATCAAGAACGGTGTTTGCTAACGCAAAATCTCAAGAAAAATCCATTATAAAAGCATACGACTACAGTAATTCTTTATTCCCCTTACTTGGTCGAATTGAATATGCAGAGAAAAAAATGACATCGGCAGAGATCGATAAAACACAACGTTTACTCAATATTTATCAACACAGAATAAATACGCTAAAAGAAGAACTTTAGCTTTGTAACTCGTTGTATTACATAACGTCAAACATAACAAAAAAGTAAAGACTATGAAAAACACTTTGGTTAGAAATCCGCTATTACTCTCAACACTTATCACTGCTTTTATACTGGCAGTATTATGTGGTTCTTATCTTCTTTGGTTTCCAGAAGCCGAAGTTATGCTCGTGTGGGGAACCGCTGGAGTTATTGGTCTACTGTACTTATTATTTAATCTTACTTTGTATATAAAAAAGCGAAAAGGTAAAAATAATCAAGACATTGAGACAGAAGAAGAAACTCTATCAATGGTACTTAAGCCATTGCTGCATAATGCCAAGCAAAAACCCATCTACCTAGTTATTGGTAATAAAGGCTCAGGGAAAAACCAATTTCTTCATGTCTCTAACGCCATAAAACCAATGGATAAAGTGAAAAGTGTAAAAAATGATTTTTTTGAGTGGTCAGAATCCGATTCTGCCGTCTATATCAAACCAAATCATCGTCTTGTTTTTCAAGAGATTTCAAGCACTGACAGTCTATTATGGCGAGCATTAATAACAGAAGTCATTAACCACAAACCAAGAAAACCATTTGCTGGTTGTTTATTATTAATCGATTTTGAATTCTTGATCGTCAATGAGGATGAACAAACTGACTATACACTCAACATACTTCTACAACGTTTAGACTCAATTAAAGAAAGTACAGGAGCTACCCTGCCCCTATACCTTGTGATGAGTAAATTGGATAAATTAGAAGGGTTTAAAGAGTACATCCATTTTAGCCCATTAAAATCAAGCATTGAGTTTCTTTCGATCCCATTAAAAGATGCGAAAGGTGCCATCCTAGATTATTTTCAAGATAGCTATAAAAACATCGTAAAAGTGATGGAAGTAAATGCGCTCGACTCTTCATCACATACAAACAACGTCGATGAAAAACAAATAATACTCGCCTTTCCTAAGCAATTCGAATTATGCCAAGTAGAAATAAAACGCATTATTGAGCGCTTAAACGATTTAAACCAAGGCTCTTATTCTATTGATATTAGAGAGGTATTTTTCAGCTCTAGTCTTCAAGGGGGCCGTAAATATAACTTATTAGCGAAAAGCTGTAGTAATTACTTCAATTTACCGATCATTGCCTCTGAACATGGTCAACTGACTGAAACCCCTTACTTTACTCGATTTTTAGTTGACTCAAAGGTATTACCAGAAGCTGATTTTTCTAATGAAAACCAAAATTATTTACGCCGAATTCAACAAAACAGTCGCTTGGCTTTCTTAGTATCCGTTGTTGTTCTTACTAGCGGAAGTTACTTTTTATTCCAAGCCTTAGAAAGTAATTTACAGGTAATAAATCAACTGATTGATGTAAAAGACAGCGATCATGAACAATACAGCTCTGGTGTATTTCAATCACAATTAACCAATGCTCAAGAAGAGATTGAACCGACTTATGGAGCTTGGTTAAGCGGAAACAAAGCGCTTGATGATGAACTTTTATCAATGAAAGTCAGCCGTTTAGAACCAACAACTAAGATCGCATACCGAGCATTAATAGAGCAAATAAATACACAATTAATGCCGATTATTTCGGAAGCGTATCGAATTCAATTAACTAAAAATCAAAATGATATCTCAATTTCTCTGCCTTTATTAAAAGGTTACTTGATGCTAAATCAACCAAGTAAACGAGATATTCCTTATTTAAAACAGCATACTTTTGATGTATTAACTCAATTGCATTCAAACCCTGAAACTGTAAAGAAAACCATGTCTTATTTGGATGCTTATTTTAGAACTAAATTTATGCCTATCCCTATTAACATGGATTTAGTGCGTGCCACTCGTCGTAATCTTTTAGCAAAATCAAATGTTGATTTGGTCTACCTTCAAATATTAGAACAAGCGAAAAGTTCAGAGATTGATACGCTCGATCTACAACGAGCGGTTGGGTTTGATTTTAATAATATTTTTAAGAACCCTATCAACAATGAAAGCTTAAATATTAACAAGCTGTATACCTCAACAGGATTTAGTTCTTTCTACCGACCACACGTAGATTTACTCTCGAAACGAGTGATCTCAGATAACTGGGTACTTGGCTTATCTAACAATATTATTCCAAGTGACGAAGAACAAGAAGCGTTTAAAGATAAAGTCCGTAAGAAATATACCGATGATTATATTAATTATTGGCGTAACGCTCTGAGTGAGTTGAAAGTAAAATCTTACGACAACATCTACGATCTAACTAATGCAATAGATCTGATTTCAGGCCCATCATCACCGATGACGACCATATTGAAACAACTGTACGCTGACACGCATTATTCACCGACGGGTGACATCGGATCGTTATTGGAACCAAAAAATAATTTAAAAAATGCTTTAGAAACAGCAACTGAGGCCGTAACAGAGATAGTAAAACCGGATTACGTTTTAATGTCTCGTGTTGAACAAGCGTTTTCTTTATTAAACCAATTACAAATAAATGAAACGAAAAACTCCCCAACCCCATGGGAAGACATTGTGACTTCGTTGAATTCACTAAGAACATACATTAAGGATATTGCTGATTCACCAAACGTACACCAAGCAGCCTTAGATGCAGCAAGAGCACGAATGATAAGAGCAGAAGCTGACCCTCTCATTCGACTTAAGCAAATCGCTCAGAAATCACCAGAACCTGTACGTAGTTGGTTGCTAGATATAGTAAACCAAACTTGGTCAGTGATGATAACTGAAGCGACAAAAGGTATTCAAACGAAGTGGTACAGTGAGATCTACAGTGTTTTTCGTCAAACTGGGTTAAACAAGTACCCATTTGATACCAATGCAAAAGAAGACATTTCATTGGAAGATTTTGAACAATTATTTGCCACTGGCGGCATATTAAATGTGTTCATTAAAGATAACCTTGCACCATTTTATGATACCAATTTATGGACCGCAAAACGGGTTGATGGGCAAGTAATGTACCTATCACCTGAACTATTGGTTCAATTACGAAATTACAATGTAATACGAAACACCATGATCAATAAAAGTACCAATAAAGTGCAAATTCCTTTTAGTACTAAAGTGGTTGATCTTGATTCAAGTGCAATTAGAGCAAACATCAATGTCGGAAGCCATATGATGAGTTATTACCACGGTCCAAGTAAGGTTCAAGAGCTACAATGGCCACCACAAAGCGGAGACTTTGAGGTCAAAATAACATTACAAGACGTAACAGATGAGGGTAAGCAACACACTCTTTCTGAAAATGGACAATGGGCGATCTATCGATTATTAGGAGACTCCACACTATCTAATGTCACCAATAGTAGCTTTGTTAGCCATATTAAAGTAAGTGGTCGTGATATCAGTATGAAATTCACACCACTAACACAAAACAACCCATTTACTTTCTCTGAGCTATCGAACTTTAAGCTTCCAGAAGTAATTAACTAAGAAGATAACAATAAATAGAAAATTAAGGCAGGGATTAACATGTCAAAGATGAATCTACAGGACTTAGATAAATTAGATCGGAGAATTATCTCCAATCTATTATCGAATGGTAGAGAGTCTATTGCGAATTTATCACGTAATGTTGGGCTGTCTCGCACAGCCGTTGCTGAACGGATTAATCGCTTAGAAAAGACAGGGGTTATAAAAGGGTATACTGCCCAAATACGAATCAATAGCGAGAATCATGCCTCTTGCTACTTGCTAATTTCGTGTGTGATAGGACAAAAGGACGGTGTATCAGAAGCACTAAAAGAAATCCCTGAAGTAAAAATGACCAGCATTGTTGGTGGGACTTACGACATTATTTCTCTGATTGAAGCGCCCGATTTACATCGAATTCATTATCTCTCTAGTGAAATTGAATCGATATCGGGCATTAAAGAAGTGAAGAGTACTATCGTTTTACATCAGCCTGTTTGCCGATAAGTATTTCTAAGTCACTTTAATTATTATAGAAAGCGAATAATAAGCGCCAACTTATTGTTCGTTTTCTATTTTTAATTACTGCCAACAATTTTAATTACTGTATCCTCCTTATCGATATTCCCTAGCCAATACGTTTGACCTAACACATTCCCAACACCATCCCCTAATTCGTTCTTAGGAATACTATTGTTCTTAACCGTTAACTTAAGGTCCCATGCCATTGGGTCACATAAGATAAACTTCATTAGCCCTATTAACGTTTTATGCAGTCGTCCTCCTGGTAAAAAGTTGGTATACGTATCAAAATCAATATCATCAATACATAAATTAAACTTACCGGTAAGGTCCGCCATGCTCTTTCCTAGGTGCAAATCATTCCCTAATTGACAGTTCTTTTGATTCAATTTATTACGTTGTGAATCGGCAATCGTCACTCGACGATATACCCACTCTTCAATGTAAACATTGGGCAGTGAAAAGTAATGGGAAACGATACCAGAAACAAGCTTTGGTGAACGAGTACGCGTCGATAATTGATTTACATAGGAAAGTAATTTCGCTCTATCTAAATCAACATCATTATTTTCTTGAATTACACTCGATAACCCAACTAAATGTAACAATCTTCCTGAAAATGGATCCGTCGCATCGCTTTGATATTGAATATGATAACGATATTTTTTCCACACCCGATAAAGCATGCTGATATAACGATGATGAAAGAAATCAAAGAAATCTTTTACTGGATTATCGTCACTATCTCGCCCTGCCAACTTTTCTGTATAAGATGCTGGTAGCGGAGAACTTGAACCATGCAAACCAAGGAAGTTCACCTCAATTTGCGTATACACCTGTTCATTACGTTCAATCTGAGCGATGAATTCTATATCGCTTTTAGGGAAACTTAACTTAGGTGACACACTAAACTGTATGTACTCATTTTTTACGTACTGATTTTCACCAATCGCATTAAATTCAATACCAGGGAAGTTTTGATAGTGTTTTTCCAGTAAAGATACCGCTTGGAAAAAGCTGTACTCACAAGGTTTATTAACAATATATTCAATCATAATATTGTCTGTTGCCCAGTTAAGCTCGGCCATTCATATTCTTCGCCCGTATCTTCATCAAACACTTCAAGCTCGGTAAATGAATTAATACTAGAATACAATCGAATAAACTCATTCAAAATGCTGGCGAGTAAGTACATATCTCCTTCGTTAACAAAGTATGTTGAGTTCATCGCAACCTTAAACTTAACACCACGAATAGCGACACCACGAAAGACTCTATCTGTTGGATTCATACTTGCGGACCGAATACCATCAAGACGGTGTATAGACGCCCTGTGAGCCTGCCTATCAACACGAGAATGGAAATCATAGGTTGAGAGTAATACCTTTAACACATCGATATTAGCGAGTGATAAATAGTTCAACGACATATTCGCAATAAGCTGCCATTGTAACTCCCCATTGACCTGTGGGCTGACTGACTGAGTCGGCTTTGTTATATTGCTAAACGTGGCATAGGTTGGTGATTTATGGGTGGTATAGATAACATCCCCCACAGACAAACGTTCTGCAAGATCCGCATTACTGCACACTAATTTAAGCAATACCGTTTCTGTGCCTAAATCCGATATTTGGTTGTTGTGTGAGTGGAAAGAGATATAGCGCTCTAGCCCTCTCCCATTAATTCTTTCGCTGACTTTTGTTTTATAAAAATCTCGTTTATCACGCTGATTTATTTGATGTTCAAACGATTCAAATTCAATGAGTTTCTTTCTACGACGCTCTGCTTTACTCCAACTTTCAACATTTTCAACTGAGTAAACTTCATAGTGCTCTTGATTTGAACTTTGAGGACGAACTTTATAGTCATTACGTTGGTGATCAAGACGAATAGGATCACCATCTTGTTCAAATAAATTCACTGCAGGTGTACAATGCAATTTTAAATGCTTGTCTTTTAGAACCACTTCAGAAGGCAATGCACGTGAGAAAACAAAAGACAATTTAACGGTACTGCGCTGTGGTATGCCGTTTAGCCATTCAAGGCCTTTAATATCAAAAAACATAAATTTATCAGGTAATGAGAAATACTCTTGTAATAATCGATAACCTGAAAATGAGTTTTTACTGTATGGTAAAATCGCTTCATCATCACCAAAGCCTACAGGGACGACTTGATCGGCTCGAATACGATGTTTATAACCACCACCAACATCTAACTCTACATATTCTAAATAACGGAATAACCAAAGATATAAACTGCGAGTAATGTGCTGCTCACCGTTTAAATGAAAACGTAATGTGTCTAGTTTTATACGAGACAGTTCCAAACCGTTATTTGCCGCTAACGTTACGTGAAGAGAAGAGTTTGTGCGGCTGTTGTTTTGCTCTATTTGTTGAATACTAAGAGGGTATAAAGCGACATCATAACAAGTTCTAAATAGACACTGAGTGCCTTCAACTTGTTCACTTGCCATTTCGGCACCACGTTTTACGACGGTCTTTTCTGTCACACTTCCTGAATGAGGAGTCAATTCACTAATACACATTGAAGGCACTGAACGCATATAATGAGGCCAAAGCAATGAGATTAATGACTGAGTTAATTCTGGCAGTTCATCGTCAATTTTTTCACGAACACGACCGGTTAAAAAAGCAAAACCTTCAAGTAAACGCTCCACATCGGGATCAAATGTCCCTTCAGATAAGAAGTTAGTCAGCTTAGGGTGATATTTTGCAAATTCACTGCCTGCTTCTTTTAAATAAGCCAGCTCATCTTGAAAATACTTACTGTTACTCACTACTCTCTCCTACTAAACGTTAAACTGTCCATCGACGCCCATGAATATGTTAATTGACATAGGGACTTTACCCCCGTTGTGCATGACTTCTCCGCCAATACCAAAGCTTAGTTGCAGTGGGTTATGATTATCTTGGCGATAATGAACTTCAACATTTTTCAGTCTTGGTTCAAATTTTTCAATTGATGTTCGAATATTTTGTTGAATGTTACGAACCAAATTCGTGTTATTTGATAACACATCATTAAAATCAGGCAGTCCGTATTCATTATCTATCATGGCATTCCCTGCATGAGTATTCAGTAAATCAGCAAGGTGAAGATGAATTGATTCTATAAGATGTTTGTGGGAGACCACTTTTTCATAGCAGTTTTTAGGCTCACCCAATTCAATTCGCTCTAAAAGCCGGTAACCTTTTTCCATAATGACTTCTTAAAAAATAAGCGATCAGATCAACCTGATCGCTTATATGCAGAGATAAATTAGTTCTGATCTAATTTACCAACTAGTGACAAGTCAAAGCTTGCACCCATGTATTTGAAATGCGGACGTACAGACATTGATACTTTGTACCAACCTGGATCGCCTTCAACTTCAGATACTTCCAGTTTTGCAGCACGTAATGGACGACGGCCGCGTACTTCTGCTGGTGGGTTCTCTTGATCAGATACGTATTGACGGATCCACTTGTTTAATTCAATTTCTAGATCAGAGCGCTCTTTCCATGAACCAATTTGTTCACGTTGCAGTACTTTGATGTAATGAGCTAAACGGTTGATAATGAACATGTATGGCAATTGAATACCTAACTTGTAGTTCATTTCAGCTTGCTTACCTTCTGGTGTATTCGGGAATACTTTTGCTTTTTGTACTGAGTTTGCAGAGAAGAACGCTGCATTATCAGAACCTTTACGCATAGTAAGTGCAATAAAGCCTTCTTCTGCTAGTTCGTATTCACGACGGTCTGAAATTAAGATCTCTGTTGGGATCTTAGTTTCGATTTGACCCATAGATTCGTAATTATAAACAGGTAAGTCAGCAACCGTACCGCCACTTTGTGGACCGATAATATTCGGACACCAACGATATTTTGCAAATGATTCACTGATTTTAGACGCCATTGCGTAGGCAGAGTTACCCCAAAGGTAGTTATCATGACCATCTTTAACATGTTCATCATAATCAAATGCTTTGATTGGGTTGTCTTCTACTGAATACGGTGTACGTAACATCATACGTGAAGTACAAAGACCCACATAACGTGCATCTTCATGCTCACGGAAACCGCGCCATTTAGTATACTGAGGACCTTCAAATACAGACTTAAGATCTTTCAGGTTTGGTAGATCTTCATAGCTATCTAAACCAAAAAACTGAGCCGATGCTGATGTGATGAATGGTGCATGAGACATTGCACCTACATTCGCCATGTATTCCATTAGTTTCACATCAGGTGATGATGCAGACATTTGGAAATCACAAATAACAGCACCAACTGGTTTACCACCAAATTGGCCATATTCACGTGTATAGATTTGCTTATAAAGACCAGATTTAACCACTTCTGGAGCATCTTCAAAGTCATCCAATACTTCGTCTTTTTTTGCTGAAATCAATTCAATTTGAATATTTTCACGGAAATCAGTGTGATCAACAAGGTATTTCAAACCACGCCATGTTGATTCAATTGCTTGAACCTCTTCATTGTGAAGAATAGCATCCACTTGCTTAGACAGTTTTTGGTCAATCTCAGAAATCATTAAATCAACTAATGATTGCTCAACTTTACTGTCGCTATTTTTGCTGCTTAACAATTCACCGATGAATGCTTCTACGCCACGTTTAGCGACATCAAAACCTTCATCACTTGGCTTTAAACGCGTTTCATTAAGAATACTGTCTAATAACGAACCGGATTCAACCAATGTTGCTTCTTGTTCGGGAGCTTGTGCTTCTGTTGTCATAATACCCTCTACTCAGCCTTTTCTTCTTTATCTGCACCAAGATTTAGCTCTTCAAGTAACTTTTGACGAGCTTCTTCATCTTGAAGTACTGCAGCAATTTTCTTACGAAATGCTGGTACGTTTCCTAGTGGGCCTTTCAAGGCAACAAGTGCTTCACGCAGTTCAAGTAAACCATTTAATTCAGGTACACTTTTAGCGATAGCTTCTGGTGAGAAATCTTTCATGCTGTTAAACGTAAGGTCAACACCAAGTTGAGCACCTTCTTCACCACTTAGTTCATTACTTACGTTTACTTTTACGTTTGGAGAGTAGCCTTCCAATACATCATTGAAGTTATCTTTATCAATATTGATTGGAGTACGATCTTCAATTGGCGTCTCATCAGCACGAGCAGTAAAGTCACCAACGACCATCATACTTAGCGGTAATTCAACATCTTCTTGCACATCGCCTGTCGCAGGGACATAACGTATATTAATTCGCTCTTTAGGAGCAACCGAGCCATCGCGGGACATAATTCTTCCTTATTTTCGTCTATTTATTTGTTATTAATGGTTAGCCATTGTTGGTATTTTTCAGGAATCAAATCCTTAGATGGATACATTTCCGTCATTGTTTTCTCAACCAACGTATCAAGCTGATTACATAAATGAGGCTCCCAACTCATTAAATTTATTTCTTCTCTTACCGCCCATATTTTTTCAATATAAGGTAAGCACAAAGGAAGCAAGCCTACGAGGTGGTACGCTTTTATTAATTTCAATTGCAACATAAACTGCCCACGTCCAGACGTATCGGTCGTTAAACTTTGAGCAATGGTGGAAACATAATCACCTAATGTCGCTAAGGTAATATCACCTTCAGATAAGGTTTCCTCATCTGTTAATTCAAAAGGCATTGGCACCAACGCCGCGGGGGTAATCGCAGTGCGTGATGCCAGCCATTTTAGGGTTGCTTCGTCAGCAAAAGGCACTGAATTGGCAAACATTAGTTCTTCAACACCGTTTAATTCTTGAGTAAATAATACGGTTTCTTGTTTAACAGCTTCAGCCGCAGACTCATGACCTAGATTGTTCAACATCTGATACATAAGATGATGACCACTTAACCAAAAAGGTGCATCAGTCAACGTTTTTTCAAGACGTTTAATCACTTCAGGATCGGTTTCTTGCTTTGCTTTTTCTTTATATTCGGAAAGCTGATCTTGTGATACTGCTAGGCTTATCGGTGTTTTTTTCTCATTATCGTGCGGAGGTAATTCATCCACATCACACCAGGTAGAATGACGATGTAAACGATAAGCCAAAGAAGCCCCAATATTAGAATGAAGCATAAACTCAGCAACTTTTTTTAGCGTTCTTTTTGATGCACTAGGACTTGAAAAATCTGTATCAATATCGACTTCTTGTCTCATCGATTCTTGTCTTTTCATTGGTGTTGGAGTCACCGCTTTAGGTACTTGTTCAATAACCGTCTCAACCACATCTGGTTGCTTCACGTCTTGAACAAAAGCCGTTACGGCTCCTTCTCCTGTTTGTGGTAAACGCTCCATAATGGCGTTAACCGCAGAACGAACAACAAAGAACTCTACATCTGAGTCTGAAAATGCATCTTTATATTTATCATCAATCTCAGAAATTAAGGTTAAACACACCGACCCTTGCTCCCACGACACTGCCGCAGTATTTAATTTTGGTAATACGCTTTCAATTTGAGAAATAAACCATTCTATTGCACCGTCTCTTGCGCGTTTTCGTCGTGGATATAATCCATCACTAAACGTCGTTAAACTTTGTAAAAGTAACGAGAGTCCGGTTTCAAACCCGTCAAACCCTTCTCTTTCGATCAACGCTCGAGTTAAGTAACAAATGGCTTTTAAATCTTTACTATAAGTGGTTAATACTTCAGTTGCGTTCGCTTCAACAATTTTCCAATCAACCGTTTCACCAAACAATGAACCAAACTTTTTGATCTCAAATTCCATTAGCTCATAACAGAATTCATATTTCGCTTCTTCACCAGAGGGAGACGTTTCATTGATCGGTTTTAAAAGTGTCTCAATATCAAAATTCATTGCCATTAGAGTGTTACCTGTTTTTGATAAGCATTTAAGGCTTTCTCTATCGCAAGTGCACCTTCAGCGGGAACATCTTGCTGAAAGCTTTGTTCAAGCGACTCTCTTGCTAGATTTTTTAATAACAGTGACACTTCTTTGAAGCGAGATGGCGCGTTTTCATGCAAGTCTGATAATGCAGTATTAAGCTTATCGCTTTTAAACATTAGCTCACCGGTCACCGTACCAAAGAGCACGTACTCACTGCGTTCAATTATTAATTCTGTTTTTTTAGACGTCAGTTCTACAGTGTCGCCAAAAAGCGTGATGGTTTGATTTATTTCATCAATTGCTTTTGAATAAAAATGATTTTCAGCGTTTTTATTTACGGACTCGAACACTTTATTTAGAATTTCTTTCGGAAGTACATAAGCATAAAAATAAGATTCAGCCTGTGTTTTCATCCATTCAGTGCGTAGATATTTTTCAACATCTTTTGAGTCCCCAGACATCATAATATCAGCCAAAGCTTGATCTTCTTTGCCCAGTGAATATGTGTATTTCTGACGCTCTAACATTAAGTTATTCAATCCTTTCATTAACTTACTTAAACGTCGATTCACAGAAGATGAGATAACAGCATTGCGGTTAAGATGGTCATTCAGAGCGACCATGTCTTTTCTTATCGAACTAAGCTCTTGTCTTTGACGCTCTTCACTTTCACGTCGCTTCATCAAATTGTCTTTTTCTTTGTTATACCAAAACTCAATTTGATTATTTTTAACATCAACAGCCTCTCTATAAGGTGCTAATGCTAATAAATCGGCTTCATTATCATCTAGTGCAGTTGTGATTTCCCATGGCGGCTTTGTTAAGAAGGCTGCCATCTGTGCCGGTTTTATTTTTGATGTTCCAATCACTGGTGCAGTTTGTGGCAGTAGATAACTAGATAGCATTGCGCCAGTAATAACGAGAACACTTGCAATCAGCGCCACTTCTAAATACTTAAACATGCCGAGACGTAAAGGCTCAAAACTGTTTTCTTTTCGTAATACCAAATCTGCATTGCGTAATCGTGTAAAAATTGGCGCATGATTACTGGTACGCATGGCATCAATATCAATTTTTGCTAATGCTTGAGCAAAGGCAATGGGTGTTAACTTATGGCCTCGCGGCTTTTTTACAATCAAGCGCAGCAATAACCACACTGACTTTGGAATTTGGTACGGTCTTTTTCGTTGCGTGAGAATTGCTTTCCAATCAGAGTTTTCTGTATACCCAATAAATAAGCAACACGTCAGTATTGCCATTGAATAAACATCGTCTTGAGGATCGGACTTTCCTGTTTCTAAAAATAATGGGGACGCATAAGATAAGCTTGCTTCAGAATATTCTTTACCTTCTCCTGAATATTGGGCTGCACCGAAATCAATAAGCTTAATACCATCATCTTCACACACAATAATATTAGAAGGTTTAATATCTAAATGGCATACACCCTTGGTATGCATATATTCCAATGCACCCGCTAATTGGTATATTAACCAGGCAACATGGTCATGACGAAAGCCTTTATTATTATGTCGAGAGAGTTTCTCAGATAAAGATTCACCTTTAATCCATTTATACATAAAATAAGGGCGATCGAATTCATTCCCTAGTTTAATAAATTCAGCAGTGCTTGGATGTTGTGATACTTCAAGGTGTGTTGCTTCTGCGATAAACATTGAACGAGCGTACTCTGGCGCGTTTTCATTCAATACCTTACAGCAGATCTGTTTCTCTGGTTCACCCTTTTTTGCTAGGTGATACAGCGTCGTTTTAGTATTCTTAGATTCTATAGTATCTAATACATCGAATTGCGAAAATAATACGTGCTCTAGCCTTGGCTTATTTTTTTCAGCCAATGATTGCTCATATTTTTTCTTTTTTTCGATCGCTTTTACAACTAACTGGTTAATAAATTCGTTAGCTGATCCCTGCTGTTTAGACACTTATTATACTCTTTATACCAAACCGAATTAATGAGGCTTGATTTTAATGAGTTAGTGTATGGTTTTTCAATGCTGTAAAACAAAACGAACACTATCTCTAGCCTTTTAGTTAAAGTGCCTAGAAATATAGAAAAAACGCCACCACATAAATATTATTATTTTATCGGTTTGAATATTAATAACGAACGAGTATTAAATTGATCGAACAGAAATAAACTAGCAAGAGTCTCATTGTCATGAAGATAATTCATTGATGCTATTGTTGCGATGCCAGAGGCTCCACCTAATGTTCCCCAATATTCATTGGTTAAATTTATTTCCTGCGCATTTGGCAATGCTTCACTTCTTGCTCCAATAGCAAACCCATAATCTTCAACATGAGCACGTTGGTTTGTCATATCACTATACACAACACCTAGGTTAGAGTGTGATTTACACGCTTGTCTAATTAGACGAGAACACCCTCTTCGATCTTCTGATGCTTTATCAAATCCCATATACATAAGTTGGGATTGAGGCGCTATCTTTAATGTATCTATGACATTACGTTTTGTTAATACCATCCCTGCTGCCCCTTCACTTGGGATCATACCCCACGGATTTTTCGCACTCATAACCTGTCTATTTTCAATTAAGATCTCTATCTCGCTGAGTGGACTATCAACAGCGATACATAGGACAGCATCTGGCTCATCTAAACTTTGTAAACATTCAGCCATAAATAAATTGCCTTGATGTTTACTTATAGTGATATTAGATAAATACGCACTGTATTCGCTCTCACTCAACCAGTCTCGAATATCGTGACGAGAAAGCGAAGCTGGAATAGAAAGCAGTAATGGTAATGGCTTTAATGAAATGTGTAATCGTTCTAATACCGGAACCAATACTTCAATGAGCAATTGCTTTGTTTTTTCAAATAAGTCATCCGCTTTTATATAATCAAGTTCAGCAATGGTGTATTTATCACCATCATTTTCATAGGTTGAAAAACGATCAATATCGGCTTTAGCAACGGCAATGGCAAGTTCTACATTCATGCCCGTCGATGTGGCGATTTCACTATCAAGAACAAATTGTCCATACCGTTGATTCATGATGACACTTCCTCTAGACGAGATGATGTAAGTAAATGTTCACGATCCTGACAATGAAAAGAGGCGGTATAAATCACTTCTACTCGTTTTTTATTCGCATCAATCCAAACAGTGTATATAGGCATTAGCGAGATCTCTTCTTTATCTTGAAAGGTGACTGTCGCTTGATATTTCTCTGTAGGAATTCGAAATGACAAGGCATCATCATGACAAAACCCACTCACCATTAAACGTTCTCCGCCAATAAGATAGCCTTTACATTGCTGATCGCTAGGTGCCGATTGATAGAATCGGTCATCAAAGTCAATTGGCCACAAAGGACGACGTTCTTCCTGCCATCTCTCATCAAATGTTCCTGCCCATCGACTTCGCTCAGAGAAAAAAGGAGGTAAAGGTCCAAAGCCTGCGACTTGAACTTTATTACTATTTGCTTGCCAATTTTGCCCCACATAAAATACAGAAGGCACTTTCATACTGGCCAGTTCTTCATTCGTATCGGCAATGCCTGAACCAAGACGGTTTCTCTCATCCCCTCCGATAGCGTGGGTATAATCAATGTCTCGTTCAATGAAGGGTTTTGCTGACGAAACCGTTAAACTGCCACTGTGATCTATCCATTGACGCTCACCAATAATAGTTAATGATTTATCTATATGTTCATCAATTAACAGACGGCAAGTATGGCTATTCATCGGCTTTTTTGCGTATGTTTTTGCTTTTCCATACACCAACACATCGGTATTTTTTTTATGTATTGGGAAGTCATGGTCTGAAATCATGGCAGAAAAACCAGCGTCACCAGTGTAGATAGGGTCATCATTGATAATGGCTGGTGTCTCTTCTTCTACCCAGCGTCCTTCTAACCAAACCCATGCTCTTTTCATACTTAATACCCACACCTCATGGCCTTGACGGTCACGTTGGAATCGGCCTTTTAAAGCGTATGAGTCATGTTGCTCAATATCCCAAAGCTGCATGTTTTCCTCTCAGATTAAAACGTTCTCGGACGAGATCAATATGACTAATATTATCGAGTAAACGTGATTGTTGCTGAATGCTTAATTGTGGATGCCAATGAAAATGGACACGACTTAATATACATACTTCACGCCATAACCAAGTTCGAAAATTCGCACTTATCTCTGGGCTTTTTAAGGCCTCGATTGACGAATCAAAAGATAAACGTTGACCCAATCTTAATGGATAATGACTGTCATGTTTTTCTTCATAAACCCATTGATTTAACAACGACAATGCATAATCCCAATCCATGCTACTTCCGATCGCTGATGGCAATAATGGCAAGCGCTCGCCATATACCGTAAACAATGCCTCACACCACTGCATACCTTCAATATCATCAAGTGAATTCATATAAGAGACAATATCAGCGACTAACGCGGTTTCACCAGACAGCATAAGATGAAATGGCGCATGAACATGCTGAATATCAAATTCACTAAATTCTTTTAAATTCAACAAGATTGAATAAGTAGCAATCTCTTCCGATGGTAATGAATCCGGTGAATATTGTTGGCGAAACCAAGTCGCTCTATCCTCTTTTAGCACTAATTGCTCAAATAAAGTAAGATCATAAGATCGCCCTTCATCTAACCATTCGATGCTGCTATCTACATTAGACAGTGCAAGTTGGGAGTGTAAATAAGCTTCAGGAAGAAATGACATTGATAACCAGTGCTTAATTAAAGACACGCTCACACGTTGTCTCAATACTAAACAACGAACATAATGTTCACTTGCTTTGGATTTTCCTTCCACCAACCTTGCTAATATTTTATCTAAACCAGACGTATTTGAACGAAGTAGCAATCCCATGCTTAAGCTACCATCAAGATCATCAATGATAGAAAGCCCTATCAAGGTCGTTCTTTTGTCTTCTTGTGTAAGTGATTCATCCAAACATAACCACGCCAATACTTCGGGAAACTCATCATAGATGCAATATACAAACGCAGGAGAGATACGGTGCAAGGCAACAAAAACAGATAAAAAAGACGCTAGTTGTGTTTGTAGTAGCGATAAATAATCAACATTTAAAGAAGGGTATCCTTGTTGATGAAAACGGTATTGCTGTTTAATGCAAAACGACATGCTTTCAGCCGCTAAAATGGCTTTATTTTGTAAAAACTCAATCTTAGCGGTTGAAAAATCACTTAATGCTTCTTGAGATTGTTGGATAATCGCATAGGCTGCAGCTTTATCCATATCAGATAAGGCATTTTTTACATCTTCAACTAAATAACGATATTGATTCATACATCACTCTAATTAATTGCGATCGTTGAGCCTTGAATTTTTTGGGCCTTCTCTGCTTGCGAAGTAATGTATTTCGCATTAGTAGTTACTCGCCCATCCCGACCGCTGTATCTGGTTTTTGTCTCACCGCTTTTAAGAATTAATTCATCTTCGGTTTCAATGATTAAAGATTTAGCTCTTAAAATCATCGGCTGATCATCATCTAATAATGAGAAAAAAATGTCTGTAAGCACAGGAAGAGAAAGATCACCATTAAGAAATTCAATACGACACGTCAAGCCACTTTCAATTGCTGTTTCTAATTCAGACTTTCTAAATTGTCGTCCTATTTTGGCAAGAACGGAGGTACCTAGGGCCAGACCATCAAATTCAACATAAAGACGATCACCTAATGCTGGGTGCAAAGAAATGACTTTACCAAAACGAGGAACGCAAGCTGATGATTCAGCTTGCGAAGTGTTGTCTAGAATGTCAGTAACTTCGATAGAGTTAGTTAACTGCAACCTTACCACCTTTCACTGTTACGGTACTTGAACCTTCAATAGTAATCGCATTGCCTGATAACTTAATCGTGCCATCACTGCTCATAACTAAGGATGAGCTTCCGGTTTGCAACACAATCTTACTACCACTGATAATTTGAGTTGAACCATCTGCTTTATAAGACGTATTACCTTGAACGGAGACCGTTAAGTTACCACCAACCGTTTGATTATCATCCGCAGAAACATCGCTTGTTCGTGATGCCCCTACTGATAAATTACTGTTTTCAGTAATGCTTAAGTCGTCATTTTTACCAATTGTCGTGGTGCGGTTATCACCGATATCTAATGTTGAGTTATTCGTCACCGATTGTTGTTCGTTTGCGTTGTATTTAACCGTGACATCTTGCTCTACCGTTTCGGTAAACGTGCTGTTTACTTGCGTGGTTTTATGACCTTCGATGGTTTCTTTATGATCGCCTTTAATTTCATTCGTTTGGTTACGATCTACAGTTAAAAATTCATCCTGCCCAATGGTTCTAAAACGATTATTAAGCACTTTTGTCGACATGTCTTTTTGAGCATGAATATGAACCTCTTCTTGATTGGCTTCATCTTCAAAACTCAGTTCGTTATAACCGGTTCCCTTGTGGGTTTGCGTTCTAAATGTTGTGCGTGTTTTATTCTCTGGCAAAGAATATGGAGGATAATGCAATCCATTATAAACCGCCCCTGTCACTAATGGACGATCTGGGTCCCCTTCTAAAAAGGCCACCACTACTTCATGTCCGATACGAGGCAAATACACAGCCCCCCATGTTGGCGCTGCCATTGATTGACTTACGCGGATCCAGCAACCAGAGTTTTCATCATTATTACCATAACGATCCCAATGGAATTGGACCTTAATACGACCTAATTTATCTGTGTAAATCTCTTCACCATTAGGACCAACAACTACGGCGGTTTGAGGGCCATCAACAATTGGCGCAGGGAGCTTAGGCGCTTTAAATTCAATATCACGTGGTAAACAACTAAATTGGTTTTGATACGTGGTAGGCATGCCACTGGCTTCATCTTCATGCACTTGCGGATCATAACCACTGTGTGTCACAGACAAAATAGTATAATCACGATTTAGTGCCGTTCTCGGATGCTTATTTAATATAAAACTATACCCAGGAGTTAAACGCATAACGCTACTGACCGCTTCAATCTGATGATTATCTACCACACTTTCAGCCATTAATTCATCAGAACGAATTTGCCCTTGGCTTGGCTCTACATAACGCCCAGGGAAATCAAAATAAGCGAGATCATTATCGATCAAACCCGTCGTGCCCATTTTTTGAGGAATACGAGGTTGCTCATAATTGTAATCAGTATAAGTAACTTGACCAGTACGAACGCGATTCACGGATTCTAATTCAAAAATATGCTCTCTATCTGCATTGCCCCCACCTTCGGCCTGATAAATAATTGGACCGACATAAGAAGAATTTGAAGGAGTATTAACAAGATCTCCAATGGCATCATTTTTATCCACAATAACCATGGTATGGTTCGCGCTAGAATGCTCAAAGTAATACCATAATCCATGTTCTGCTAACAATCGTTGGACAAACTGGCAATCACTTTCTCTGTATTGAAGAATATACTCTTTAGGTGAATACATTCCTGATGTATCAAAGCGGTAATCAGTCACTGAAGCTTCATCAAGCACCTCTGTAACGATATTAATAACAGACTTATCTTGGAAAATACGACAATCTTGACGCTGCGTTAAAAACCATAATTGTGGAACTAGAACAACCTGATAGCGCGAAAAGCGACGTCCTTCACCCAAGTAACGAACTTCATTAACCACACCATGAAATTGACGAGCAACCCCAACCCCTTGACCAAACACATTAAGAAGTGCAGGTTTTCTAATTAACTCATCAAACGTAATATCTGCATCAAGTGAAAGTAATGATAGGTTGATGTGAAAAGGCTTAGATAACTCTTCAACTACATTAAAGCTTTCGACACGAAATTCATGCTCTGTTCCAAGGATTTCAAACTTAAATTCTATCTCACTAACCATATCTTTTACCTGATACTAATATGAAAAGAGGGCCAACAATGTGGCCCTAACTATTTAACGCAAAGACTATTAAGCTTCGCGTGGAGTACGCCAGTCATCATTACCAGCAGTACCACATGTTTCGTGAGTCACTTCAATTGCACGGTAAGTGAACTTAAGAACTTCTTCAGTAACACGATCAGAAGTAGCAGCATCTTGGCAATGAGCCATACGAGTTTGCATATCAACTAATAGTGCATCAATCAGTTTGATTGTGTAGTAATGCTCTTGCTTACCAGACGTAGAAGTACGGTAGAAGTTAATGCTACATTCAGGCAGTTTCTCGCCAGAGACTAAAGCGTTAAATAGTAGTGGAGAACAACGGTCTTGTTGTTTAGTTACGATCACTGGACGGTGAACACGTTGACCAGTAGGTTGACCACTTTGTGGATCACGTGGAACTGTTAATACGTGATCAAGTTCTTGAACTAGGAACTCATCAACGTGAGCTTCCTGCCATGTATTACCAACTGAATCTGCAGAGTATGCATCTTTAGTAATATCGCCTTGAGTTTGACCTTTAATTGACATATATGCTGGAGTTGGCATTCTATTATCCTTTCATTGTTTATATATAAGAGTATTTAATTTCACCAAATCGTTTATCACTACGATTGTAATGTACATATAGCAACAGACATGCCAACTTTTAATTCACTTAAAATCAATAACTTACAAAAACTTGATATTTAAAATCAATTTATTGATCCAATTTCTTGTTTATTTCAACAATAAATTGGATGACAAAAATCATTGTATCCTCATATACTAATAATGGTAGTTAATATAAAACACAAATAACAAAAAAGTCATAATGACATGCATTATAGTGATAATAACTATTATAAAAATCAGAATAACTAAAACCACCAATTAATAATGATAATAATAAAGTCATATACCTATATTTCATCTAAAACACAGTGTTATAAATAGCATTCTAAAAAAAAGATATTTTTATATTTAGTATACTCGGCTCAATTTTTCACATTGGCTAAAGATAGATACTACTCATGATAAATATAAATCTCTCCTCTTTAATACAACGTCTACACCCTATCACTAAAGTGGCTTTAGAAGATGCAGCAGCTCTTGCTGTTTCTGAGCGAGCATCAGAAGTTCAAATTGAGCATTTTCTATTAAGCTTATTAGAACGCCCAAACAGTGATTTTGACCAGTTACTTTCTCACTTTGATTGTTCAGAAAATCTTTTACGACAGAGTATTAAATCAAGTTTAGAGAGCAATCATCAAAATCATGGTGGTAAACCTGTTTTCTCTGCAATGCTGATTGAATGGTTACAAGAAGCTTGGCTTGTTTCTTCTCTTGATCTATCTGAAACGAAAATCCGTTCTGGTGCATTATTACTTACTTTAATCAGTAACCCATTACGATACGGGCAACACAGTTATTCCTCATTATTAGAAAATATTAACCCTGAAACCTTAAAACGAAACTTTGCCGAGCTAACATCACAATCGCTTGAATCTCAAGTCGCAACATCAGAGCAAACACATGCACGTGAAGATGGGTCTGCATTAAGTCAATTTACAACCGATTTTACTGGTAAAGCACGTAAAGGTGAGATTGATCCCGTATTTTGCCGTGATCAAGAGATCCGTCAAATCATAGATATTTTAGCTCGTCGCCGTAAAAATAATCCGATTGCCGTTGGTGAACCTGGCGTAGGTAAAACGGCGGTTGTTGAAGGTTTAGCACTTAAAATCGTACAAGGTGAAGTACCTGATTGTCTAAAAGGCGTAGAGCTTTACGGTTTAGACATGGGATTACTGCAAGCAGGTGCAAGTGTAAAAGGTGAATTTGAAAAACGCCTAAACGCCGTACTTGATGAAGTAAAAAACTCACCTACTCCGATTATTCTTTTCATTGATGAAGCACATACCCTTGTTGGTGGCGGTAATCAAGCAGGTGGAAGTGATGCTGCAAACTTACTAAAACCAGCATTAGCCCGTGGCGAAGTAAAAACTATCGCAGCAACAACATGGTCTGAATACAAAAAATACTTTGAAAAAGACCCTGCGCTCGCTCGCCGATTCCAACTTGTTAAATTAGATGAACCGTCAACAGAACAAGCCGCTTTAATCATTCGTGGTTTACGCTCTGTTTATGAAAAATCACACAGCGTTTATGTTCGTGATGATGCAATCACAGCAGCCGCAATGCTATCAGACCGTTACATTTCAGGTCGCCAATTGCCAGATAAAGCCATTGATGTACTTGATACCGCGTGTGCTCGTGTAAATATCAGTTTAAATGCGGTACCCGCTCCGATTGAAACGTTACAACAAGAGATTGCCGCGCTAACTCGTGAGCTTGAAGCTCTTAAACGAGATCAATTACAACAAACAGGTGATAGACATGCTTTAGCAGCAATTCCTGAGTTACAAGAACGCATGGATGAAGCGCTAGAAGAACAAGCTGTGTTACAACACCAATGGAAAAAAGAACAAGCCTTTATTTATGAAATGATTGAACTTCGTGCACACCTTCAATCATTAACCTCTGAAGAATCAGCAGGTACGAATGAAAAGTCAGAAGCATCAGAAGACGATTTACCTAACTGCCATCACTTTACTGAAGAAGAAACTCGCCAAGCAATCCATACTTGTAATGAGCAACTAGAAAGCGTGCGTGGTGCCCACCCTCTTGTTCATTTTGAAGTGGGGCCAGATGAGATCAGTCACGTAATTTCTGATTGGACAGGGATCCCAATGGGAAAAATGTTACAAGACGAAGCACAAACTACCTTAAACCTACAATCAGCGTTAACAGAAAGTATTAAAGGCCAACCTTTTGCAATTCAAGCGCTGACAGAAGGATTACAAACAGCAAAAGCAGGATTAGTTAATCCTGATGCTCCAACTGGTGTTTTCTTATTAGTTGGCCCAAGTGGCGTAGGTAAAACAGAAACGGCTCGTGCCATTGCCGATCAAATGTTCGGTGGCGAACGTTTCATGACAACAATCAACATGTCTGAGTTCCAAGAAAAACACACAGTATCTCGCTTAATAGGTTCTCCTCCAGGTTATGTTGGCTACGGTGAAGGCGGCATGTTAACGGAAGCTGTACGTCAGCGTCCTTACTCTGTTGTTCTTTTAGATGAAGTTGAAAAAGCCGATCCAGAAGTACTGAATTTGTTCTATCAAGTATTTGATAAAGGAACATTAAATGATGGTGAAGGCCGTACTATCGACTTTAAAAACACGCTTATCATCATGACAAGTAACTTAGCAACACATGAAATTGAATCTCTCGTTCAACAATCAAAAGACATTGACGCAAACATTGTTGCCGAGGCCATTCGCCCAACTCTGAACAATCACTTTAAACCAGCTCTATTAGCACGTATGAATGTATTGCCGTTCTTGCCTCTCAATGATGAAGCAATGACAGACATTATCATACATAAACTTAATAAAGTGTCTAAGCGTTTAGAAAAGCATCATAAATTGGCACTCACTTATAACGATGAGCTAGTTTCATTCATTCTTGCAAATTGTCGCTTAGCTGAAACTGGGGCTCGTAATATTGATGCCGTTATCAACCGTCAATTATTGCCTCAACTTTCAACTCAACTTTTAGCTCACGATAAAGATGAAGCGCATACACAAATCATCATTTCTATTGATGATCAAGGAACCTTAGGTTATGTCTTTAGCTAAGCCAGACAACCTAAATAATGCCCTACTTGCGATTAGTCAGTCTCTGGCTGATCGCAGCCAATTAGCGTTAACTCTTGACGCTATTTTGGCAGCGGCACGTCAGCTTACTTTTGCTGACCACGGTATTATTTACGTATTAGACCAAACGGGACAAGCACTTATCCCAAGTGTTGTTCATCATAACGAGCAAATATTAGCAGATCATCCTTGGTTACCTTTAACGCTAGAATCAACCAATGAAACAGATCCCTTTAATTATGCGATTCGTAATGGTGAAGTGGTTCTGATTAACGAACTCTATCAATATAATGGTTATCATTGTGATGATGTTTACCAATCTGAGACCGTTTTAAATCGAAAAAGCCAAAATCTATTAGCGTGGCCTCTCATCGATAACGAACGAAAAACCGTCGGGCTGTTGGTATTATTCAATTTAAACGCTATTGATGATGAAGCAAGTTTAACCGCATTTTGTCAAATGGCAGCAACCAGTATTCGCCAAGCAGTTTGGCTTGAAACTTATGGCTATATGATCAAGGAACTGTCTAAAGATAATGCTAGCCTTGTTCGAGAAAACAATCAGTTAAAACAGCGAAAACAAAGCCAATATAATGGTCCTATTGCTGAAAGTGATGTAATGATTAATGCTTTAGACCGATTAAATAAAGTACTAACTCTTCCTGTTGATATACTTATTCGTGGTGAAACAGGCGTAGGTAAAGAAGTGATCGCTCAATATATTCACGATAATTCAGATCGCTCGCAGCAACCATTGATTGTACAAAACTGCGCAGCCATTCCTGAACAATTATTAGAGTCAGAGCTTTTTGGTCATAAAAAAGGCGCATTTACCGGCGCAGACAAAGATAAAGTTGGACTATTTGAAGCCGCTAATGGTGGAACCCTTTTCTTGGATGAAATTGGCGACATGCCATTGTTATTACAGGCAAAATTATTACGAGTACTGCAAGAGCGTAAGTTTAGACCTCTTGGTGCTAATAAGGAAATTGCAGTAGATGTAAGAGTATTAGCAGCAACACATGCCAATTTAATGGATAAAATTAAAAAGAATGAGTTTAGAGCCGATTTATTCTATCGTTTAAACGTCTTTCCAATCACCATTCCACCGCTAAAAGAACGACAAGCCGATATTATTCCTCTTTCTGAACACTTCATTAAACAGATCAGCGAGAGCATGAATATCGAGCCACCAGTTCTTAATAAACAAGTACGTAAACAGTTATTAGAGTATTCCTACCCTGGTAATGTTCGAGAGCTTAAAAACATCGTAGAACGCTCTGTTTTCTTATCTGATTTTGAAACTATTGCATCAATTGAATTCGGAGAAAACGACCAAATTCAAACTGAAGAAATCATAGAATCAACACGAATAGAGTTACCTTCTGAAGACGATATTGAAGGCATGAACTCTCTCAAAAATATCGTCGGTAATTATGAAAAAAACATCCTGATTGAATGTTTAAATACGTATAACTGGCAAACAAAACGGGTGGCGGAGTATCTTGCTCTTCCATTAAGTACCCTTAACCACAAAATGAAAAAACACAATATTTCATCCGAGCATACACACTAAATGAAACCATATTTGTTACTTATTCCAGCAGTACTTGTTACTGCTGGATGCTCAAACCCAGAGCATACCGCTGATCCACTAGCACCATATAAAAATATTCATTTCATAGGAAATAAGACGCAAAGTATAGGTTCATTTAATTACCTAGCAAAAGATAATAATGGCTACATCGATAAAGAAGTTATTGTTTACTTTAACAAAATGCCTTTTACCAAAACATTCGACTTATGTGCTGACCAAGGGGTTTATATTGCTAATTGCCAGAGTAAGATAACCATCTCTAAAACTAAAAATAAAGGCCTTATTTTTAGTTACGATTTAAATTTCTATAATGGCAATTATCCAGCAAGAGTTGGGAATATGAACATATTGCTCCCAAGTACGACAACAAGAAAAATGGACAATATGACTCAGTATACCTCTGCAGAGTTTAGTGAAGAGCAATTCTTAACAGCAGATAAATTAGAGGAAGCTACGTTTATTTCAATAAAGCCTTCTTAATATAAGTAATACCAATCGTAGTAAATAACTGATCATCCTAGCTAGTTAAAATGCTCGGTAACTGCGTTGAAATTTTTGATTGTAGAATAATGTCTATAGACAATAAAAAACCGCCATCAAGCGGTTTTTTTATTCTTAAATTAACTTATACCTTGATCTGATGGCGCCGATCGAGTTTCAGCCTTATCTTTTATCCAATCTTTCAACCATTTTTTCGGCTCTTCTTTATCTTCATTCAGTTCTTTCCATTTAGCTTGTGCTGATATATCTAAGCTAGCGGATTTATCTCCCTCTTGAGTCCAAGGTAAATCATTGCCATAAAAACGCTTACTTTTTGGTAGTTTGATCGCTAATGGAGAACCTGAAAAATATTTACTCTCTCCCTTATCAATACCTTCTTGGTATAATCCAAAAAGACGTAATTCAGAAGAGTAAATCTCAT
This sequence comes from Aliivibrio sifiae, assembly GCF_002954715.1. Taxonomy (GTDB): domain Bacteria; phylum Pseudomonadota; class Gammaproteobacteria; order Enterobacterales; family Vibrionaceae; genus Aliivibrio; species Aliivibrio sifiae. The sequence continues at coordinate 1,100,108 of NZ_MSCP01000002.1, forward strand.
CGCTCTTATCACCCAATATCGGTCCAAATGGTCTTAATCCTTTGACCTTTTTGCCTGTTGGCGAGATATAATCCAAATCAAACTTTATTACATACAGCTTTTTAGATCCTATCTGATTGAGAAAAAGTTCAGGTGCTTGCATAACTTCTTTGACAACCATAGAAGAAAAGGCTAATAACTCACTCTTATATTTCCCATCTATATTTAATTCAGCTTCTTTCGTTTTAATATCACTGTAAGCAGGCTGAGAAGAGTGATAGCCATAATTGATCTTATAGCTAATATCCATTACATGATGAAGAGAGCTAAAGTAACTTGGTCCTTTTGAATTAGACTTTTTAAATGTTGAGTGTTGCTCTTCAATACTTAACTTTAGCTGCATTGTGATCTTATCAAGATTGAAACCAATACTCTTGTAATCTTCACGGTTATCTTTATCTGCAAGCAAAGCCACATAAATCGATGTAGGTTGCTCTTTACTCCAATCAAACTGTTGAGAATTAATTAGCTTTTGTTTATCAAACCATTCAAATTTATTCCCTATGTTTAATGCAGCAAGCGATGTGATATTTCCTTCTATATAGGGCTTTTTACCTGTTCCTTTACTGGCTTCATTAGCTTTAACGAAACTCTCAACAAGTAAATCAGCTTCATTAATTACCGCACTTTGATTACCTAACCCATCAAAGAGATACAGAGGTTTAGTTGATGTATCAACACTTCCATAGGTATTGTTGTCATCAATGCCATAGTGAATATTGCTCATATCGTAAAGCACGCCACCAACGTCCAGTTTTTCTATCGAAACTTTATGCTGATTCAGCTTAAAGAAATACGACAGAGCTTTGTATTTACCATCTTGTTTCCATGTATCAAAATTTTCATACCAATAACCAGAAAATAGAGGTTTAAGACCGGGGATTTCATACTCACCAAACCAATAGGTTGGTTCAAATTCAACAGCGGTTAACGTTTGTGTTCCTTCTTTATTCGCAGCATAGTTATCGCCTAATTGCTGTGTGTAATATGAAATCAATTCTTTATCTGATGACCCGCACACGGTTAAATCAGACACTTCTTTTGCTGATAACAAGACTTGATATTGAGGGCCATCAACATCAAGCCAACCACGATCACAACCATAACTTAATGTTGCTTTAAAGAATTTCTTCGCATCTTCTGAAGCGTCTTTGGTTAATACAACTTGCAACTTAACACGAGTAAATGGCGTGATACGGTTCGTTTTATTTGGTTCTTTCCACTCTGAATAAGGCATCCATGATTTATCATCATCTCGATCGTTAAGCACCAATAAACGACTAAAACCAATATCGTCTGATTTTACATCTTGAGCGGTATTGTTAAACAACTTAGCAAAATCGACAAAACCATTCTCTTTGTCATCCATATACAAACTGGTTTGCACAGGGAACCCGGTATTAAACGTACCTTGAATTTTAGCTCGTTTAACTAAATGTTTCGTTGCTTCATCCAACGTTGCTTTCTTATTCTTATTGGCATATTCCACAAAGAAAGAACGTGCTTGTGATGCGCCAGTTTTATCATCTCTCACTCGGTTCAGCCAATTCTGAGCCATGGTATTGTAAGATGACTGAGGGGCTTCCCAATTATCATTAAGAATATAAGTTTCTATGTAGTCTTGAACTCGATCGCTTATGAGTTCTTTTTTATAATCACTATTTGAGCTGCTCCCTAGTGATATTCTGGCAAACAATTCAATTAAACCATTTAACGCTAAAGCTCGAAGTAAGAAACGTTTTTGTAATTCTTCTGATGTTTTATTCGCCTTTAGAAACGCTTCTACCTCTTCTTTTTTTGTTAACTGCTGTTCGATTTTTACCTTAAATCCACGATACTGTTGCAATACTTCAATGTGAATTTTACCTAACTGGTTTAGCTCATTAACGTTCTTATATTTGGCTTTAAAATCCTTATAAGCCCCTTCTGTTAATATTGAATCTAAAAAGCTTAACCCACTGTCTGCAATAGTAGCCCCCTCTTTAATTAACAGAACCCCAGCCGCGACAGGGGCGATAGGCGTTAACATTGCTACCCCCATTAAAGAGTTGAATACTGCTGACACTTGCTCTTTTTGATTATTATCTAACCCTACATCAATCGCCTGTTTTGCTTGGCGAACTTTCTCTAAGTCAATCATACCCGTTCGGCTAGGAGGTAAAGCCAATGAGTACGTTGGAGGCAATAGACTGATTTCAACACGTCGATCTTCTGCTAACGCTGAATCGTCCCCAGTTTCACTCATAGCAACTTTGACGTTGGAGGCACTTATTGGTTGAGTGTTGCCATGTGACAAAGTAATAATACGCTCAGATAATGTTTTATCTTCTTTCGCTTTATCTAAAATCACCTGTTCAATTTGCTTCGCGCGATCCTCAGCAATCGTTTTATTCGCCTTATCACTGCCAATTAGCCCTGCGTGCCCATCGATTTGAATTCGATAGTCTGGGTGTATTTTGAGTAGCTCAGCAATTTTCTCACAAACTTTATCAATATCACTGCGTAATGTCGTACCTGTATTTGGTAACTCCGACGAATTAAATTTGAAGTTAATATGAATAATCGCACGAGTACCTTGCGTAATAATACGAGCTATTTGCTCCTTACCGTCATTATTCAAAATCTTAGTGGCATCTGAAAGCTGCTTAGCCCAGTCCGCCTCTGCTTTTACCATCACAATTTTTTGCAAATAATCAGTGGTTGCACCATCAAAGTCTTCTTGTGCTTCATCCGATTTTTTCTCTAGCTTTCCTTGTTTATCTACTAGCTGATAAAAATCATACATACTGCCAATACTGTCTACAATAGGTAAGCCTTTAGCCAATTTTGTATAGGCACTTCCCTCAAACCAACTTGCCGCAAGGTTTCGAGTACTAACGGATGCCCCGTGCTCTTGAAAGTTTTCTTTCATCTCTTTTAGCGCATTCTGCATAAACGTTTTATTAGCAAAACCTTTACGCACCGCTCTTTCTAAAGTTTGCGAGGCAGTTAAATTAAATCGTTGTACTCTTTCGGTGAGCTTAACTGCATCGGTAAACGCATCACGCGCCTCTTTGACCGATTGCAACCCAAATAAGAAACTAGCCCCAGCAGTAAGCGGCTCTGGTAAAACACCCTCAACGGTTAACTTACCCCAAATGTTTTTTGCCACACTAGTTGCAATTTGTTGGCTAGATAAATCACCAAATACACCAATGCCTTTTGTCGCAAAACCTTGGGCGTAAGATTGCGCGGTTTTTTGTACTGCGGATGCTACACCAAGCGTGGCTACACCAGTGCCTTTTAACGCCACTGTATTTCCTTGCTGTGTCATAAAATCAGAATAGCTAGGTAGTGCCGTTGGGTATTGATAAATTAAGCACTCTTCAAGAGAGATTAAATCACCGCATACCATCGCCAACTTACCAAAACCGCTTATCGGTTTAAAAGTGACTTTTTCATGCAGATCATAAGTATAGACGTCTTGTATCCTTCCACTCTCTGGATGCTTATCATTCGCTTTAAATTTTAATTGCCCTTGCTTTACTGAATCAGGAAAAATAGCGTCTATTCCTTCTTCTAATATTTCTTTTTGCTTATCTAAATAGTCTTTTACCCAAAAGCTTGTTCGCAGTAAAAAATAACCATCATCAATTAATGTAGGATCAAAATTAAACACTACGCTCGGTAGTGTAGCTTTAGCTTCATCTGTTTTTTCTTGGTTAGGGTTAGGCTTAGTGATAAAACTCGTAGCCAAAACATCCTCAGCTTCACCTGAATTGTCTTGTTTAGGTTTCACTTGAATAAGAGAAACCTCTGCCCCCACATACAAATCACTGCTGAACACCACCCCAAGCGAGTGAAAAACAGGAGTAATAATGCCTTGAATTTCTGTTACTTCACTCGCTATAATTTTGTTATACCAAGCCTTGTAGTCATTCTGCTCATCTGTCAGCGGTTTTTTATAGGGTTCAGCTAACTGGCTAACTTTGATTTTACTGATAGTAAATTCAATTAATTTAGAATATTTTTCTTCCGTTTTTAATTTATTGGAATAAATATCTTTTAGTGAATCGTTTAACGCTTTAACGCTGGTGTGTGTTTCAGCCAGTTGTCCAATCACATTTAATGGCGGAAACATTAATGAATATGGTTTATCTAAATTTAATTCACTAACCGTTAATGCCTGCTTATGACGTAAAAAGGTTTGTTTTTTTGCTATGGTTTCAGGGGCTGCATTCTCATCAAAATAACCCAGCTGACATAATAAACCGTCTTTATTCGTTCCCCATAATACTGGCTTTTCAGTATCATGAACCAAAACAGGCGTAAAAGGGATTGGGCGAACATTGCGTAAATCATTAGCCTCGGTTAAATCAGATGATTGGTGCCAAGTTCTAAACTCTTTTGTTCGTCCATTATCATGAAGGTCAAAATATGCACCTAAGAGGTAAACACCATGATCATAAGTCTTTAAAGCAGACATTACTTGCCCTCCTTGAACCATAAACCATTATTTGCTAATCCATTATAAAGGATCCCTTCTCCTGACATGGCACCATGTGAGAAAGCACTCCATGACCACACTTTATCCTCGATACGATCAACAATAGTGACATAAGTCATTTTACTAAGGGCACTATAATGAGCATCTTTGCCTAAAATTTGAGCAGGAACAAAACCATCAACCATTTGTTTTACGGTTCCTTTTTCTATATCAAAAAAGAAACCAAAAGAAGGGTTGGATCCCCAAGCGTAACGACCTTCTGGATCAATAGAACTTATATCCAATGAACGCTCATTCATTGACAGTGAACGATCGACACCAATCCAATTGATCTCTTCATTAGTATTCGCATCTTCAATCAAAACGCCAAAATCTAAAACAGTCGTTCGCTTTCCTCCAAAGTTAACTGCTGTGGTTCTTACATCGAAATCAATCTCACTAATTTCACCAGTCTCAGAATCCCAACGAGAATAACGATTACGATATCTCTCATGATACAAATAGCGGCTGTCCTCAGACCAAAGCATATCAAGTGGAGAGGTAGTCTTCTGTACAACTGTCACTTTACCTGTTTTTAAATCATACACACTTTTATGACCACCAGAGCCAGCCCAAGCGACGTAACGATTATTTGGCGAACGAGTTAAATTTCGCACCGCAGTTAAATCTATGGTTGCATCCGTCACCAAGCGTAAATCTGTTCCGTCGGTTTTCATGCTCCAAATTTTAAGTCCGCTCTCATATTCATCTTTTGAGCTTGAGTTCGCCCACGCAAATTGAAAACGCGGTAAATCGTATGAGCTGGCATCATTAAGATCTTCTTTTGGCCACTCTTTGGCTTTTTCAACAAAGTAACGTGGAAAGTCTTGATACATTACTTTTAATTCTTTTTTTCGCCCAAACGCCGCATGTTCACTGCTTTCCATGATGTAATAGTTATGCTCACCCACATAGGTGCGATCTGGGTGTTGCTCTGCTCTTAATTGAGCCGCTTCTGCTGCCACACTTTCAGGGTCATTGCACCCCAGTAAAGTGATGCTAAATAGTGCAAGTAATAGTATTTTTTTCATTGTTCTAGCCTATTAATTCTGAAATTTTAATTTTTGTTTTCAAAACGGATAATTCATATTCTTTCGTCCCTAAATCAGCACTGGCACCACGAATAATATCAACGTCTTCAACTTCTTTTGGCCAACCAGAAAAAGGAAGGTTTAAGAATCCTTCATCATCGGATTTTGCTTGTCTGAAATAAACTTTTTGTGACCATTCTTCCTTTTCATTTCTTAACATAAAGAAATCATCAGGTTGGTCTGTTGTGCTGCAAATTCGGTAACGTAGTGTGATTTGATTTTTTGGTGGCATCACAGTGATTGCAGCAATATTGCTATCATTCTGCTCGTTGATAATATGAGATCCAAATGAGGTATTTTTTGCCATAGGAAGTGCATAAACATACTCACCATCAAACGCTTGTTGCTGGCTATAAACCGACATTTCATCAATGGATACCGCGATATTGGCATAATTAGATTCTAGTGAGCTTATCTCTGTATCAGATAATGCCGCTTGGCTATAACTCACGTAACAATCAGTCTGTACCTCGCCTAAAATTTTATAAGGTAACCAGACATGAGGCATTGGATAACTCATTGCTTCACGCTCATTAGACGCTTGATTTTTTATTGGACTTTCATGCGTTTCAAGTAAAATCTCATCATGCTCAAAATCAACAAATTTTAGCTCGACCTCTTCTGCAACCAAATTAAATACCCTGCCTTGTTCGCAAATATCCAGTTCTCCAGAAAATACCTTTTGCCCTTGCTGATATAATTCAAACTTCTCAAAAGACACATTATCTTCAGGAAAAAAATCAGACGCATTGATATTTGCATGTCGCGTGGCCAATGGCTCTTTTCGTTCATGCTGAATATCAAGATCGCAAAAGTAACCAGTAGAATCAATCGTAATTTCTCGCCATACTTTGCCATTCCAAATAACATAAAAGAAACCGCTTCGGTGTAAAGCGTATTCTTCTCCTTGCTTCTTCATTGGCACCACTGGCACCAACACATTATCCCATTCATCCATCTCTGTTTTTTTCTCAACAGGTTCAACGTTTTCGGCAAGCAGTAATTTTAAAGGTTGTGGCGTGCCATTCATTGGAATGGTGAGGTAAAGGTTTCTTGGCTCTGGCTCTAAATCTTTAAAAATGGCGATACTGCGATGAGAGGCATGAATATCGGCTCTTGGTTTGGTGATTTTTTCTTTTTGTTCATCAGACTTTGCAAGCAACAAAGAAGCCGCATTATTTGGCCACTGCCCTGCAAACTCTACAACTATTTTATTCTCAGGCGTCGGTTCGACTGGCGTATATTGAAGGCTGCGAGATAGCACGACATCATCAGTGACTGCTTGGAAATTTGCTTTTACATACTTTGTAGATTGAGTCTCACTCACTCGCGCCATGTGCTTGTTTAACTGCGGGTATTGAACGAGTTGAGTATCTGATAGCGGTTTAGTTCGCTTTGCTGTCGATACCGCTATCCATTCTCCCCTTACTAGCTTTTGATTTAAGGCCGTAAGTAATGAATGCACATTTTTGGTAGAGGAAAGCGCTAAAAATTCCCTTAGCGGGGATGGTAGGGACTTTACAATATTCTGTGAATTTTTCTCACGAGAAAGCAGCCTAACGACCTCGTCAGGAGTGAGAATATACTCTAGCTCTTGGTGTGATAAAGAGAGGCTAGGAATAAGTTTGCAAGTAAAATGCATGTAGGTCTCCACAACCATTAACAAAATTTCAATATTGGTTGTAGTGATATTTAAGCTGATAAGGCTTAGGTATAACGATTTGGTTCGTGGATTTTACTGATATTTATAAATTCATTCAATCACTTGCTGCAATTAAAAACTAATTTAAAATAATGAACACTCTAAGTGTGATATTTAGCACAAAAAATCATCACAAACTTTAACTAAGGTTCTAAAAATCCAGATGTGAAATTTAAGTGCGCTTAAAGGACTAAAACCTATGAGTAATAGTCCTTTTTTAGTTTTATAGTAATCTGCACTTATAAATAGTATCTCGTTCAATATTTAACAAGGTTGCATCTCATTGTGTTGCATTTAAAACAATATACACTATTAATTAACATATAAACTAAAAACCAATATAATCCTTCATTTTATCAATACTTTTTTTCGTACCAAAATCTAAAGAAGGGTCATCTAAAGATAATACACCACCTAAAGAACCCGTTAAATTAACAAGTAATTTACTCATATTCGAATCTTGGTTGTATTTTGGCAGCAAGTTAAACTTCTTGATTATTTGTCCACTTTCAGAACGCTCTTTCCAACGTTCGACCATCGGATCAATCAATTTATTTAGACCACCATCTTTAATATATCCCTCAAATAAACCAGCCATAATACCCTCACTACTATTAGTTATACCTAAAAGAAGCTCAGCTAAGGCAGGATAAGCATTTTTTCTAGCCTCAATGGTGTCCTTGTCATTCTGTACCAAAACATCCTCAATTATTCTTGTTGTCACTTCAGTTAATGCCTCATTTAGGTTGCCTGAAGTATTAACTATTTTTGTCATACCTCCTTCAGCGGAGAGAAGGTGCATCACTTCATGGCGTGCAAGATGTTCCCCACCAGCAATATCTAAAGCAAAAATAGGTTGACCTGAAATATTCTGTGAAGTGAAACCTAAAGAATTCGTTGATTCAATATATTCTTTTGCAGAGCTCCTTGTATTATGACTTGGGAACTCACCTAACCCGTCATCCTCAAAGAAAGCGTCCACAAGCTCTTCTTTGTTTACAAACTTTAATATCTCATTTTCTTTCGTATACGAATAAAATTCATCAAATATTCCAGAGAACTCCATTAATTTTTCATTAAAGTCTTCGTTAAAATCAATGTCTCTAACTCTGCTACGATAATCTTCAATTGTTTGAGGAGATCTAACGTTTTCATCTGATAATGTCACGGCCTCATCTAAAGCAAGTAAGGTTTGGCTGTCCATTACACCATCAGTTTTTTTCATTTCATACTCAGTATGTACTTCGTGTGTTGGTACAAACTTACGTTGAAAATCCATCACAGCTTGCTCGGTTTTTTCACCAAAATCACCGTCAGCACTGTACTGACCTAAATCATAATTAAGTGCGAGTAGTGCCTTTTGAATCGCTTTAATGTCATTATTGCTCTTTTCGTTGTTATCTCCTTTCTTAATTGCTTCCTTCTTTTTTTGAGCCATCGCTTCAAGCCCATCAGAACTAGACAATACAGTAGAATGAAGCAGTACTGAGTTTACCTTAATGACTAATGTATTTTTATTTAAAGCCGTATCATCTTGAACGAACCTATGTGCAACATCAGAAAACGGTTTTTCTATCACACTCCATATATTCACAAAAGGAAATACCCATTTATCACCACTCACCCTCTCTGGGCTTAGAGCATTTCGATACACATACTCTTTTTCTTCACTTTTCTCTATTTGATTTACTCGCAATTCATTATCTAGCGCCAATGCACCGTCTTTATATATTGGATTGTCAGCATTCAAATCAAATAATTCTTTCGCGGCCATTCCATACTGCTCTGCAATTTCGCTCCACGTTTCAAGCACACCACTCTCCGGATTGATTTTGCAAATATGGCACTGGCCGTTTTTTTGCTCTGAAGGGGTCTCTTTTATCGTAATTATCTCCCCTACAGAAATGACATCAGAATTCTTTACTTGAGGGTTCAAAGCAAGAATAGAGTTATACGTAACACCCTGTTTTTTAGCTATAAAATCAAGCGCTTCACCAGATTGAACTACATAAGTTATTCGCCCGTTCTTTTCTTTTTCTCTTACAATGATTTTATCTGTACGAGCATTAACTACTTCATCTGGATTAATCTGACGGGCGTTCCTATCGAGCCATTGAGCATTAATCTCACTCAATTTATCTTGTGTCATTTTCTCTTTGGTATATAGCAAGTGTTGACGAGAAATAACAATATTGTCTATCTTCCAAGGTAATAAAATAAAGGCATATTCATGCTCTGACAGCAAATCAGAAGACAACGTTTTTCCTTTTGAATAAGTCACTTTAAAAGACGATTTATCCCCACCCGATAATTGGTATTCATTCGCTATTTCATCATCAATGAAGTGATAAAAAAATCCAACTTTAGGCCACGCTAAGCGGTCATAGACTTGAATGGATGGCTTAATCGGTACAAAAAACTCAGCGTGAATACCTGAACCTTTTTTAACCGGAGATACACCATCAAAAATAAGGCGATGTCCACTTGAGATAAAAAGCTCACGAGCCAAAGTTTTAGGTTCATTTACATTGATACTCGCAGTCAATAAACTGAATCCTTTATCAGTTTGGGACTTTGTCCATAGTGATATATTTTCTTCTTCTTTAGTTTTTCCTAAAGAAAATGCACCGACTTGATAAGAATTGAGATCATCAAGCGAACACGCAATTTCAATCGAATATTCAAACTCTGCTGTATCTATTTGCTTCTCTTTGGTTGTCTCGTTATGTGGGATATCTGCTTTAGATTCTTTGGCGAGCTCTTCATTCCACGGATAATACGCTCGAACAAACGTTGCGTTATTTACTTTCATGTCACACTCTCAGGTTATATTAATAACAAAATTAATATTAACCCTACCAAACTTCTACTTTACCTATAGATTGAATTCCTAGGCAGAGTCACGGAATCCACAGCCACTTTAACCAAAGTATGCATAATGGGATATTCTCCTAAAGTTCTGTCTTGTTGTTAAAATGTATTATCGACTCAAATTTCTTCTTTTTATCTAATTGTTCACAGTAAATCCCAAATGATAAGTTGAAATGAGTAAACGCCAGATACGACAAAGCACGCCATTAAGCGTTTCTTTTTTAATTAATTGGAATTTTAAATCAGAAACAATCTCTTGAGGAGGATAAAAAGAGATTGGAGCGTACAGCGGGAATCGAACCCGCATCATCAGCTTGGAAGGCTGAGGTAATAGCCATTATACGATGTACGCACATCGTTGGAACGAGATAGATAATGCCACACTGAGCGCAGAGGTAAAGCATTTTTTTACACTTAACTAATTGATTGCATGATATTTAAGCATAAGTTACAAATTTTAATCTCTACACGCCATACGGCAGGTATAAATAGTAAGCATCCTTTGCCTTTACTTTGCAGAAGAACAGCGAAAGAGGCTTACTGAGCTATCATTACAAAAATTGCTTAGCTTTTAATTCGATGGAAGACGGTTGTTTCTCGATCCATTTTTTTATTCGTAATATACGTTGCTTTTCATCTAGCGCATCCCACTCACTGGCAATATCTCCACTTACTCCTTGCTTCCCTTTCGCTCCGGACTCCATCCATGGCATGGTTTGATCAATTAACTGAGTATGATTTAATGTCGGCATGGCTAACTTTAACGGTTTACCATCTAAAAACACGTCAGATTCTGTATTTAGCTGCTTAAACTTAGCCACGTTTAAATTAAATAACGGCTCCTGACTTTGTATAATGTTACCAAATGGGCGTAATCCCGATGCGTTAATCCCTGTTGGTGTCATATATTTAAGATTAAAACTAATTACGTGAATAGCGTATCCTTTCTTCTTGTCCAATGAAGAAGAGCTACTATTTAATTCATGGATAGACTGATTTAAAAAGGTACTGATTTTATCCGTTAAAGCCTCTTTACTTTCTTTGTCTATTGAAAGATTCCAAACACCAGTATGACAAATCTCCCCTACATAATTGAGTTTTGATTGATATATTGGCCCACCCACTTTTTTGATATTTATGTTTTTCTTCAAATAACTTTCAGTATAAGAGGATGAATTGTCAGTATGGTTGGTAGCCTGGTGATAATAGTTCGATGTTTTTTCTTCCTCTGAAACATAACCTGCTGTTTGTAATTGCACCATGGCGTCTACGCTTTTCCAATCCACCTTTAAGGTTTCATATTCGTCTTTATGGCTCTCACCACAAACCAATATATGCAATGTCTCTAATTCATCCGCTTTATCCCATGAAAAATCACTTATTGTTTGCTTTTCATTCTTGGGTTTAGCTAAGTAGCATTTGTTTTTATAATCAACACCTATCGCTTGATAAAGTATTTTATCGATGACATTTATAGAAACGCTTTCACCAACGGTTTGTGAATAAGTAAACTCTTCAACCTCTAATAAACGCCCTTCAGAAATAAAGTTAAGTGTTTGTATCGAACCACTATTGCTGTCTTCCAGTATTACTTTGTGACTATTTTCGCTGTGCACACCAATGTGAATTTCATCATTATTATTCTCATCAAACAATATGGCTTGATGATGCTTACTGTTCGGTTTTTGCAATTGCAGTTCGTAACGCATATGTCTAAAACCACCACTAGATACATATTCTTCAAAAGCGCTCTCTTTCACATTCAGTATTTTTTGCAACCCTAGCCAATGTATAGCATACAAGGATTCAACTCGCAGCTTACTTACTATCGGTTTTAAACCATAAATTCGTTGGTTACCAAAATAATAGAAAGGTTCAAACTCTATCGCAGTTAATGCTTTATCTTGAGCAAATATTGCCTTTAATCTCTCATCTTGATAGGTAAAATCAGACAATGCCATTGGTTTAAATAATACGCTGAATTTTGGCCCTTCAATATTTGCACCATCAACTCGTTGATAGCCTATTTCATAAGGGAATACAGGTTTATCTTCGCCACTTAAAACAATTTGTATTTTTAAACGGTGGAATGGCGATAAGCGATTAATCTTAACTCTTTGATTTTCTTTCTTCCATTTTGAATACTCAACCCAATCTTTACCATCTTGATCTGAGACTAATACTCGTTGAAGAGCTATCTCATCTAAATCAATGGCTGGCGGTAATGGAGAAAAGTTTTGTGCAAATTCTTCAAATAAATTCATTGCCGTTTTGTTTTCACTTGGTAGTTCATACAATAATCCCTGAACAGGAAATGCACGACTAAACTTTCCGCTCACTTTTCCTTTATCTTGTGGCGCTTGATATTGCAGATAATTGGAAGCAGGAATCGGTGTAGGTAAGGTTTGATAATATAGGGGGATATCTTGCTTCTGCTTCTGTTTGCACTGATTGATCCAATCGATCCCTAAATCATTACTTTTAATAGTATTGACTGACCATGAATCATTTTGCAGATACTTTTCGATATAGCCTTTAATATCGTATTTATCTAACGCTAAATTTAAATTTTTACCTGATTGCATCTTCTGGTTTTCACTATGAGCATACAGCAAAACCATCATTAATCCGTTAAAAGCCAGTGCTCGTAATTGATAACGCTTTAGTATTTCATTTTTAGTTTCATCTTTAGTTAAATACGATGTTAAGCTCTCATAACTCGTGAGCTTGGTTTCTAACTTACTGTCCCATTGCCTTAACTGATTTAATAATTCCATTTGTATTTTGGCTAAATCAGCAAGATCGTCTTTCGCATCTTCTGCTTTGATAATGGTTTCATAAGCGTAATCAAAAAGCATTTCATCTAAGAAAGCCAAACCAGATTGAACAATATTAGAGCCTTCCTTTATTAATAACATGCCTCTTGCTGCTGGCCCTATAACAGGAATAAAACAAGCAACACCTATGAGTGATTCTAACAACGCAAGCTGCGCAGCTAATATTGCATCATCCTCTTTTTGCATTGCATTTAGCGTAATTAAACGAGAGCGTTCTAACACCCCCATTCCACTTCTACTTGGTGCATACACAATATCAAGAACTTTTAAGTAAGCTTTTATCTTTACTCTACGGTTTACTTTTAATTTAAAATTATCTGATGAAACTTCTCGTCCTGTGGCCTCTACTAATGGCTGAGTTTCACCAAAAGCAATCACCGTTATTTTTTCTTGAAGTTTTTTAGGGAATAGATCAGCAACATTTTGTGCCCGTTGCTGCGATAAGTTCATATTATATTGATTGGTGCCGACCTGACAGGTGTGACCTTCAATAACGATATGAACATCAGGTTGTTTCTCTAAGAAAGAGACGATTTCTGCAATGCCTTGACGAACCATTGATGTATCTGCGGTTTTCTTATCAAACTCAAAAACCACTTCAATCCCAGAGCCGTAGTCGTCATTAAACAAGGTCTTATTTTTAATCGTTAATTGCTCAAAAGCCTGTTTATTTTCTTTATTTATCTCTAATTGCGTTTCCGTCCAGACTGGAATATGTTTCAAATATTCACTCGCAACCTCAGCCATATTGCCACGCGCTTTTTCTGCTTTTTTCTTTTGCTCAGCAATTTCTTTTCCGTGATTAAAAAGCGCGGCAATATTATTTAATGTGTCAACAGCAACTAACCCTCGCCCTGCCAAATCGGCACCTTGCAACCATGTTTTTGATAATCGCCCAACTGCGGCTTTGTATTTTCCATCTTTAAATTCTTGGTTGGCTTTAGCGAGGTATTCGGTAAATTGACCATACTTCTCTTTATCAAAAATGGTGGATTTAAATAATGCAGATGCACCAAATTCAGCACGATAAGTCGCACTACCGGCTTGTAATGCGGTTAGCTCCTTTAATTTGCCAAGCCCTTCTCCCATTGATTGCAAACCAAATAAAATTTCTCCCGTGGCTTGCATTGCTGTTGGTAAATTCTTATTTTTTATCTCTTCCCAATACAGCTTGGCAATATTATTTACCATTGCAGTTGGGCCATTATCTAGCTGTGGCGTTAAGCCATCCGCCAATAAGTCCATACCAAGCATCATGCTTACTTTGTTAGCTCCAGTTAATACCGCAAGGCTAGTTAAAGCAGGGCTTTCAAGGGCTTTTGTATTGGTTGCTTTTCCTTTTAAATGCGCAGTAAGATGCGAAAGATATTGTGGAAATTGGCAGATTAAAGATTCTTCAAGGGAGATCATATCCCCACACACAATGGCCATTTTTCCTAATGGTGTGTGATTATCAAAACGTATGTATTCTCGGAGTTCGTATTGGTAGCTTGTAATACCATCAAGATCGACGATCTTTGTAATATTTGCATTAGTAATATATTCAGGAATACCACCATCAAAATTATCTGGATGGAAATTTACTCGAATACTGTAATACCCTTCTTGGAAGGATTCAGGGTTAACATTGATAACCGCCGCCGGAAAATGTTCACTCGCATCTGGGTGCCTTTTTACCAATCCTTCACCAATAACTTTCCAAGCAAGATCTCCATTCTTTTCATTACTATCAAAATAACGAATTGAAACAGCCGCATTAATATAACTTTTGTGTGAAAAAACAACACTACATGTTGCTTGTGATGGTAACAAAAAGCCTTTTAATGCATCTCCTTTTTTAGATACCTCTTCATACCATTGGTTATACTCTTTTTGCTCCTGAGATAATGCCCCATTTAATGAGGGGGAGAATGGTTTGGCTAGTTGATCTATCCCTATCTCAGTTAACGCAAATGTCACTTCACTGTCTTTACCTTTGTCTACCATAGAGGAATAACGGTATAACTCTTTTGCTATCTCTATTGGCGTGGTTTTGCTAATGGTCAAACGGCTTAAAATAGCTAACGGAGGAAAACACAATGAATACTCACCAGCATCTAAATGGTTGACCACACTTTTATGCTGAAGGTATTCAAAATCCCCACTTTCAGCAATCGCTTGTACGCCAGTATCAAGTGCATGGATCAGCCCATGTTTATCTGTTCCCCAAACGCCATTGGTTTCTTGATCTTCTACTCGTTCGCTTAATTCTTTTATATTGGCAATTAAGGGAGTAAAGGGGACAGGGCGAATGTTATCTACCCCATTATTTTTCCTATCATTTCCGAGGGTTACAATTTTTGGATTTAAATGCCAATTTTCAAATGAAGTTTTTCTTATTGTTTCATTATATTCCCCATAAAAGTGCGTAGAAAATAAATAAACCCCTTCAGCTAATACGGCTTTATTACTCATCATTTACCCTCCTTAACAAATGCACCATTATTAGCAAAACCGTTGTATAACCATGACAATGTTGCGGAATGCCCTGAGCAGATTTGCCCCCAATGCTGAGTTTGAGAAAATAACTTTTTATCTCTTGTTAATAGATACTGTCTTGCACTGCCAGCAGAAGCTGAGCGAACATAATCAGCGTTAAGTCCTAATACATCAAAAAATCGGTATTGGCTTTTTTTCTTAGGGTCTTTTTTTTCTAATTTAACGTCTTGTGTTTCTGTATTCATAAAAAAGCGATATTTGCTTGACTCTCCCCACGCATATTTACCATCAGGACTGATTGAACGGTTTTTCATATGGAAATCTTTTCTAACGTTATAATCTTTTACAAACTGAGAATATATTTCATCTCCTTTAGATGGGTATCCAAACGACAGTAGTCTCTCATCAGTTAATTCATCATAAATTACGACACCAAAATCAGAGACCACGTACCTCTTCCCACCGTATATCACCCCCACCTCTGAAAAATGAAAGTCATCGTCCATTTGGGTGGTTTTTCCTGTGGCGATTTCGTATTTCCAATATTTGGCTCTGTCTTCAAAATACAGATAGCTACTGTCTTCCGCCCAGAGAAATTGAGAATGACCTAAATCTGTACCAAGTAATGTGGATTTCTGAGTTTGCACATCGAACACAACTTTATCAGTACCACCGCTTGTTCTTGATGCATATGAATAAGCTAAATAACGGTTGTTGGGGGAACGGCGCATAATACGTACATCACCACTAAAATCATCCGTCACTAATCGCAAATCGGTACCATCTGTTTTTATACTCCATACTTTATCGTAAGATTCGTAAATGGCCTTTTCACTCGCGGAAGCACTCACAAAATCCCCGTTATTCCACCTAAAATCCACTCTCGGCAAGTCGTAAGAGTCCGCATTTGATAAATCTTCTCTTGGCCACTCTTTAGCGCTGTTCACCACAAAGCAGGGCTTCATTATTCCCGGTATAGTGCCATTGGCTTCTTTCATTAAGATATAGTTATCTTTAGTGACATAAACACGGTTATCATCCCATTTTTGCTCATTAAGCAATTCAACGTCAGTTTTTGGTGGTTCGACGGCTGTACTTAACGTTGAGGATTCTTCTTGGTTGCATCCGTTTAGGAATATAAGCGCAGCTAATGCTGTCCATAGGTATTTTGAATTCATGGTGTCCCTACACTAATTCACTGATTTCAATGTCTTGGTAAATGATGATTGGCGGTTGCTCAGGGTGATACTCATTCCCCTTGTTTACTCGTTTTAACGTGACGGTTTTGACCTCACTTGGCCACCCCGTAAATCGAATAGATTGATAGCCATCATCCAGTGCTAATACTTGCCCTAAGTACACCTTTTGCGACCATTTGTGCTCTGTATTAAATAACTCAAAGTAGTCATCTGGCTCATCGACTGTATGATGTTGGCAATAAGCAAAAACAATCTCATCTTGTGGTGATGACATAAGTAAAGCGGCAATGCCTTGCTCACTTTGATTTTCAATAGAAACTGGCAAGGCTTGACTTGAAAGTGACGATTGAAGTGCAATAACAGACGCTCCATCATCATTAAATTGTTGTAATTCAGTATAGCTATCAAGCCCTTCTATACGCTGTGCCATGGTCTCTGGATTGCTGGCTAACTCAGATAATTGGTCATCAGTCAGCTGAGGCAAACTATGGTATGCATAAAGGGTTTGAGGTTGGCCTGCTATTTTATAAGGCACCCAAATATGTGGTAATGCGTGCCCAGAAACGGGGCGTATATCACTCTGTTTTGAGCCAAATAAACTATCTGTTGTTTCTAGCTCGATTGAATAATGAGTTGGTGTTTTAGGCAACTCAATGATGACTTTATCTTCCGTTAAATCAAAAACTCTTGCCTGCCCATAAACATCAAGCACACCACTAAAAACCGTTTTTCCATTTTGTTTTACATCAAAAGGTTCATCTGAAAAATAACAGCCATACTCTGGATGTGTTAAGGCAATATCTACATGTCGATTAGCGACTTTTTCACCAGAATTGGTTTTGTTTTCACTCGTTAAATCGATATCCATAAACTGGTAATCTTTAGTAATTTTTAATTCTCGCCAAACGTTATTATTCCACACAACATAAATATAACCGGATGGGTAAAGAGAAGCTTCTTGAAGAAGAAAATCTCTATTTTTGGCTTTAAAAGGCACCACAGGCACTAACACATTATCCCACTCTGCCATTTCTGTTTCTTTGGTTATAGGAGGTAATGATTCGCTCAGTAACAGGTTTATCTCTTTGGCTGAGTTCATACTTGGTAACGTCAAATACAGTGCTCGATTTCTATCATCTAAAGATGTAAATTCGACGAGACTCCGGTGTCCGTTTCTGCTGTCTTTTTTTGGCTTTACTGTCTTTTCATTGATGTTTTTTAATTTTGACATCGAGATGGATGCTGCGTTATTAGGCCATTGCCCTGCAAACTCGATGACGATTTTATTATCACTCTTTTTTTCAGAAATAGGAGTGATGGATGAGGCGTTTGAACTTGAACGAAGTAAGGTCGGTTTTACTTTTAAACGAGAACGAGTAACAGAGGGGTTAACCACTTTATCAATACGTTTTTTTAGACCGCTTCCTTGAACTAAATGCAGACTATCGACACTTCGATGTTGATTCATTAACGATAATGCAGCCCACTCCCCCTGTTCAACCAATTGACGAATACGACTGACAGTTTGAAATACCCCTTGTGAATCACTAATTGCAGAATGACGCTGTAATTTAATAGGTAACGATGCTTTTAATGAAGGTAAATCGGTAAAACGATTAAGATGATTCAGTAATTCATTGGGAGTGAGAATATACGGTAAGTCTTTTTGGTTAAGTAAGCGACCTGGGATAAGTTTAAATTGGCAGAGCATCTGCATCTCCACATTCAGTGTATTGAAAGTATCTAAAAATAAATTGCCTGCTATATAAATATGAACAGAGAACTCAGTCAAACCCTATTGCCCTTCACACTTATCTTCCTAGGTCGACGTCTCTTGTTTTTGTAAATATCCAACCTCTTAATTACATTCTTAGCTTTATACTCCGTTCTTCATGAATGAATGTGAAACAAAAAACGGCCCAATTAAGGACCGTTTAATTTGCTATAACCTTTAGGTAAACCTCTAGCCTAACTGATTACCAGCCACCAACTTGCTTTTATTAAACGTATTCTCTGGAGTTAATTTAGCGAGTGTTACTACCAATGTAACCTGCGCGATTAACGCTAATATGAAAATAAGTGGGTTATCAAAAATGCCCGCAATGAGGAAACTGACAAGTGCAATTCCGCCATTTAATAATGCATAAGGAAGCTGAGTTTTAAAGTGTTCGAACTGATCACATCCTGCTCCTGTTGAAGACAAAATTGTTGTTTCAGAGATTGGTGAACAGTGATCTCCAAACAAACCTCCTGAAAGAACAGCACCTATACAAACGAACAGTGGCGCATCAATTGCGATAGCTGTCGGGATAACCAAATGCATCATAATTGCAAATGTTCCCCATGACGATCCAGTAGCAAATGAAATGATCGCTGCCAGTAAAAAAGATACCGCTGGTACTAACCAATATGGAAAACCATTTTGAGCTTGCTCTGCAATATAAGCTGCCGCACCTAACTCTTTAGCCACAGAGCTCAGAGTCCATGCAAGGATAAGAATAATTGCAACTTGCATCATGTTACCCATCCCTTTCATGTAAACAGAAATCCCATCTGATAGACTTCTTACTTTGTTCATTGCCATCAAGATAATTAATGTAAATGCGGCAAAGAAGTAAGCTGTAGATAAAGCAGAACGAAACACTGAACCAGAGACTTTTTCGAATGGGAAACCTAGAGGCGCAAGCATAAATACTAAAACAGCACCCATCACCAATAGCGGTGCCCATACAAACGAGGCTTTTGCATTTTTATGCGTGAATATTTCTTTTGAAATATCAGACGACGCATGAAGTTCGCCCTTACTTGCTATCGCTTCAGCTTTTGCCATTGGGCCAAAATCCAATTTCTTTAATGCGACAAGTGGAACAATCGCTATCGCTAAAATTGCGTAGAATTGATATGGAATTGCGCCTAAAAATGCATCCCAATCTGTAATATCAGTGACATTTAATGCAGTAAATTCTTTCTGAATTAACCCCATGATATACACACCCCAACCAATGAATGGAATTAAAATAGCCACAGGTGATGAGGTTGAATCAATAATGAAGGCCAGTTTTTGACGAGAGATTTTTAATTTATCGAAAAGAGGACGAAAAACTGGACCAACAATTAATGGCGTACCTAAATCAGAGAAGAAAATGATGATCCCCCCTAGCCATGCCGAGGTTTGAGCTTGGAATTTACTTTTTACCCAAAGCGTTACTTTTTCTGCAAACGCAAGGCCACCACCCGACTTCTCCATTAGAGCAACAAATCCACCAATGAAAACCAGTAATACTATCACCCCTGCATTATAGCTATCTGTTAGTTGAGGTGAGATATAACTTTTAACCATGACACCAAATGTTTCAAACGGATCAAGCGTGGTAAACAAACCGTTTAGCATTGCTACTCCACTCAATACTCCCGCAAAAAGACCAACGACCACATTACGTGTCGCTAACGAGATAATCAGCGTTATAACAATGGGAATGAGGGAGGTAATGTCTGTCTGTTCCATAGTTGCGTTCCTTTTTATACTGCAAAAGAGTAAATATATATTCAATTAAAGTGACTATATATTTCACAAAAGAAAAAGTATAGTTTTTTATTCACTTTTTATGAATTTAAAATCACCACGTATTCTAAAGTCTCATTTTAAAAACTCAGATGCATTCAATAGAGGAATTTCGAGATGCTCTCTCATAACAAAAATCAATAAATTAAGATGAAAACCTACTAATTTTATAAACTAAAGATTAAAAGTGCTTAATTAACAGCACATTTATTCTTTATTCTCTTTTTTATTTATTCAAAACACTCTTCAATCATATACAAGCCAGTTAATGAGAGAGCAAAGGTATGCCAAGAATCATTACATTATCAATAATCCTGTGTCTTACATTTAATAGTTATGCAAAAGAAACCATTTGGACTAATGATAATGTTCACTTCAATTCACTAATCTACGCTCAAAATTCTGATGATGCTTTTATTCAATCTGTAGTGACTTATGATTGTAAGAAGATCGAGATTTCAGTGGGGTTTAATGAAGCACCTCAATCCTCTTTTACGGCTGTGGTTAATGACAAAAAGATTAAGCTCAATAAATTTGGTGTGAATTATTACGGGTATGCCGTATACAAACCACAAAATGAAACAGCAGAAGAACTGTTATTGGAGCAGTTTAGACAAGAAAAGTCGATTCATTTAACGGATACTCTTGGTGATAGCTACTATTTCACGACTCAATATTACTCTCAAGCAATGAAGCATAGGCTCACAACATGCTTAAAAAATCGAGAAAAGTATTCATTGCAAAATAATAGCTAACTAATAGTAATGAGATTCTTTCATTGCTTTTTTTAAACATTCCGCAGCTTTTAGAAAAACGGGACCTTTATCCGAATTTTGACTACTGATTAACCCACACCCCCATGAGATATCACCATCAAAAAAGGCAACATCACATCGCTTTATTTGTTTGGACTTTACATACGGCTCTGCAAGGTGTGTAGGTAAAATACTCCAAGTGAGTGGTGACTTTTCCAAACACGATACAAGAAAATCAATACGTGTTAAAACCTGATAATTAGCGCTGAATATCGCCACGTTATCAAGTTCAGCGGAGAGTAAACTTTGCAATATTAACTGTTTCTTTGTTTGCATTAATTGAAGTGAACATGGCTCATGATCAAGTAATTCAGAATCAGCACTGACATAAACACCAAAATGAATTGAACCAATATTAATCCCCGCCAGACCTTTATGAGGCTTACTGCGATAAGATATTAACTGCAACGTTAGATCAACCCTCCCTTCTTGAATTGATTGGATAGCGAGATCCTTTTGTTGTGATAAATAATTCACTCTCGTATATGGAAATGCACTTGATAGCTCCATCTCTGTTTTAAACAATACTGATACTGGCATTGTTTCGTCATAACTGATGGTCAAACTGTCTTCTATATCGCTACCTATATTATTTGCAATATTTTGAACTTCTAAACGTTGTTCAAGCAGTAAGGTCGCGTACTTATATAAACGTATAGCATCAGGGGATAGCTTTGGCGTTTTTCCTTCTCGATTAAATAGCTCAACCCCCCAATCAATTTCAAGAAATGCAACTAATTGATGAACCGTTGATCTGTCTTTTTTCAATTTTCTTGCCGCAGCACTAAAAGAGCCTTGCTCTACTACTGTTGCAAATGCTTCTAATTGATCAAAAGTAAATGTTGCCATAATCACTCGTCCATTGTTGGGTTTATACCAACATATCAGAGATTACATGTGCGATAAAGCACGCAATAATAACCATATTGATGAAACACATCCTCTTCCATTTAGGAGAAACAATGATGAAACGTTCTTTTATTTCGACTGCTTTAATTGGTGCACTTACTTTGTCTGCCATTGCTCCAGCCGCACAAGCATGTACTCGTATACTCTGGAAGACACAAGAACACGGTACTTTTGTGACTAGAACAATGGATTGGTCAGAACAAACACATCCACATTTAATGAATTTCCCTGCAGGTAGTTCTTATTTAACTCATACGGAAAAATCAAATAAAGTAACGTCTAAATACGATGTAACAGGTTTAACTACCTATGGTTTTATTACTGATGGTGTTAACTCAAAAGGCTTAAGCGGTAATGTTTTGTATGACGGTGAAATGGACTTAGCGGTTAAATCATCTAGCAAAAATGGTTCATTAACATACTTACGTAATATGTTATCTCAATATCAATCAGTGAATGAAGTTGTTGCCGCTATCAATGAAGGAGCTCCTTCTATTGAGTTTGTTGAAGGAGTGCCGATTCGTATTGCTCTTCACATCTCATTTCAAGATACTACTGGCGATAGCGCGATTGTTGAATGGAGAAATGGAAAACCTCAAGTATGGCATGGTAAGCAATACACTGTAATGACAAATCAACCGGGTTACGCACAACATCTTGCTAATGTAGAGCGATCAAAACGTGGTTGGGGCGAACAAGAGCAACAATGGAGTCAAACGAACCTTGGTACTGGCGGCAATACTAACCCTGAAGACCGTTTTATTCATGCGACTTACTTCTCAGGTCACTTAGCTGAACCAACAAGTGTAATTAACGGTATTTTAAAGTTAGATTCAACAAGTTTTAAAATCCCTCACGACGCACCAAATAAAATGATTAATGGAAAAATGGCAGGTTATGCAACCGAGTACTCTGTAAATCGCCACCTTGATTCAGGTGAAACCGTGGTGCGTTATCAATGGGGTGATGCCTTTAATCAAGTGCAATACAACGTTAAAGAAATCCAGCAATCAGGTAAATTTGTTAACTTTAGTATTTCAACGCCAAACTTAGCTGGAAATATTACGGAAAAAGCGATTCTTTCAGCAAAATAGTTTAGCGAATACATACATAAGAAAATAACAAAGCCGAATGCATAATACATTCGGCTTTGTTACTACTATAAAGTAAAAATTAACTATCCGCAGGGAAAACAACACCAGTTTGTTTGCGGATTTCTGTGGTTACTTTTGATATAAGCAATGAACGCTCAACCGCTTGCATATCCATTTGATTCAATTCAACTTGCTCGGCAAATTTAAACGCTTCATAAAACATTGGGTTGGCGTTTTGCTCAAGGGTCAAGTCTTCTGTTTCTCCACCACGATTTACTTTCGTTACTTTTTGGCCAATAGAGATCATCTCAGCTAAGATCGCCCCCTCTTCACCTTGGATCTCACTGGGTACATAAGAATCACTGGTCTTAGAGTGCATAACAACCACATCAAAGCCATCATAGCCACAAATGATACTGCCGTTACCATCAACACCAGAATCTAGCAGATGTGCCTGTGCTTGAATGGATGCAGGTTCACCAAATAACTCAACCATAGAGCCTACACAATAAAAACCGATGTCCATAATCGAGCCATTTGAAAACTCAGGATTAAAAGTATTTGGGTTTTCACCATTAAGGTATTTAGGGTAACGAGAAGAGTACTGACAATAAGTGATGTGCGCTTTTCTAATCGCCCCTAAACTTGGCAAGTATGATTTAATTTGCTGAAAGTTAGGTAAATATGGCGACATAAAGGCTTCAAACAGCACCACGTTATTCTCTTGTGCGGTTTGATAAGCGAGTTGTGCCTCTTGGTAATTTGAGGCGACTGGTTTTTCACAAATGACGTGTTTACCCTGCTTCATCATCTTAATAGATTGTGGAGCATGAAATGAATTAGGGCTTGCGATGTACACCGCATCCACTTCATCACACGCCGCTAATTTATCTAAACAATCAAAGGTTAAACTTACGCTAAATTTATCAGCAAATGCTTTAGCTTGTTCAATTGAGCGCGAATACACTGCAGATATTTGATATTTGCCACTCTCTAGTGCGGCCGCTAAAAATCGTTCGGTGATCCAATTGGTTCCAATAACAGCAAGTTTTATCATGATTCAATCTCTTTATTGGTTTTCTGTTGTTTATTTCGCTTGAAGTGCTTGAGTTTTAAACTGAACACCCGCCCAACCGGTTACCATAAAATTTCGAATATTTTGATGGTCATCCCCTTGTGGATTCTCTAATACGTCATGACGATAATATTGCCCAAAACACGCTAATGTTTGCTCTACACTGAGTTGATTCAATAATGCGAAAGCAAAAATTTTGCATGAGCCATTATTTTGATCGGCCAAATTAACCGTATTACCATTCGTAAATTCTGTTGGCGTAAAGTCATAGTGAGACTCAATCACGGCCATGGTTTCGGTAAATTCAATCAATTCAGGCTGTGTGCTTAGTTTTTCAATAAATGCGTTTAACGTCATCATGACTTCCTTTTTTCAACTTGTTTCTATCTGATCCAATACAAAAAAACCTAGATAGAAGTTCTACCTAGGTTTCAATTATTTCGCTAACACGTCTTGCCACTGTGGATTTTTATTCATGTAATGAACCACATAAGAGCAAACAGGCACGATCAATAAATTGGATGATCTCATCTCATGTAAGAATGACTCCATCATTACTTTGCCGTAGCCTTTTCCTTGTAGCTCATCAGGGATCCGAGTACTTATTACATCGAGAATATTACCTTTCTTTTCGTAATACACTTTAGCAACAGCCTCTCCCTCAAGTGCTATGCGATAACACTTATTATCAGGATCATGAGTTATCATATTCATGCCTACATTCCCTCTTCCTTTTCAAGTACAACTACTTTAATCAGTTCCACTTAAAAATGCGAGTTTCGTTTCCTTCTTGTGGCGCTTCTGGGATATTTAACGACAATAAGAATGAAATAAAGGCCATTCCAGCGCCTACGTAAAATACAGCAGCTGGTGACACAAGCCATATCAAGCCAAAGCTCACAGGAATAACCACGGCTGCGATATGGTTAATAGTAAAGGCTACACCAGCCGTTGATGCCATATCAGCAGGATCGGCAATTTTTTGGAAATACGTTTTAATCGCTAATGCTAATGCAAAAAACAGATGGTCGATAATGTACAGTGCTGCTGCCATTTCTGAAGTTTGTACCAATGCATAACCAACAAAAACAAAAATCAAACCGATGTATTCAAACATAAGAGCTTTACGCTCACCAACTACACCAATCCAACGTCCTATCTTTTTAGCAAATAACCAGTTAAATACATAGTTGGCTAAGAACAATAACGTAATTTCAGAAGCCGAATAACCGAACTTCTCAACCATTAAAAAGCCAGCAAACACCATAAAGATCTGACGACGAGCACCACTCATAAAGGTTAATGCGTAATACAACCAATAACGCTTACGTAGTACCAGTTTCTTAGTTTGTTGGGTTTCGGTTTCAAAATTTGGAAACGATAACCACATAAAGATCGTCACGATTAATGCAATAGAACCTGCAATGAAGTAAATCCATTTAAACTCTAATTGAACTAATTCAAGCAATACCCATAACACGCCATAAGTACACAAAGAAGCAAGCGCACCGATAGAGATAAGCTTACCTAGCATCTCTGGTGCTTCTTCTTTGGTTAGCCATTGCAGCGATAGAGACTGCTTTAAGGTTTCAAAATAGTGGAAACCTACCGACATCAATAATGTTGTGCATAATAAGCCATATACGCTTGGGAAGAACCCAGTAATCGCAACACCTACCGCTAACATCACTAAAGAGAGGATCATGAACTTCTGCTCACGAATAAAAAGAAGAACGAATACAGCGGTAAATGCAAGAAAGCCTGGAATTTCACGAACACTTTGTAATAAACCAATGTCCGCGCCAGTAAAGGCGGCTTTCTCGATAACAAAGTTATTCAACAGTGCATTCCATGTAGAGAAAGCAATAGGAACAACAATAGATATTAAAATCAAAAACGTTTTGGGATTTCTCCACTGAGCTAGGCTCGACATGATAGTGACTCTTATTAATATTTAGATTTACACACTGTAACATATTTCGTTGAAACATCGTCTTAGCCCATGGCGATCTTTACTTTATTTACCTTTTAATAATGAGACTAAGTACTGAATACTTTCTGATACTTGTTCTGTTTTGGTATAAATCCCAACATTGCCTGATTTTTCTGAACATTGTGGAAGCTTCACAATGCCCAACTCCACCATTTTATCTTTGACTTGATTGGTATAAGGCATGATCGCATCACTGGTTTTTAGCATATCAATACTGGCTTTCAAGGAGTTAAGTTCATATACAACTCCTGTTTTTTGCTGTTTAAGATTGAACTCTTCCATGCCTTCATCGTTCAAAATCTTAGTATGTCTGATGTGATCAGGAGTGACTTTTATTAAAGGGTAGTGTTCCAACTCATTTGATATTAGATCATTTGACAATAATGGATGCCCTTCCCTTACAAACCACGCTTCTTGTTCGATAAATAAAGGCATAAACAATACACGATGTCTTGGATCGATATTTTCGATTTCATGACCGATAAAAAGATCAATATCACCATTGAGTAATTGATTTAGCATAGAGAGGCCATTACCAAACTCGATATACATTGAGTTATTTGGATGCTGCTCCACAAACTGTTTAATGATATCGGCAGCAAAACATTCCCACCAAGCCTCACCAATTCCTAATTTTATCTTACCCTGACTTCTGGCTTTCATGTCGGTCAGTTGATGCATCATTTGACTGTGTTTTTCAAACAAATCTTGTACATAACGATAATAAAGCCAGCCAGAACTAGTCAGTTCAACTCCTTTGGATTTTCGATGAAATAAAATCACATCCAAGCTTTCTTCTAGTTTCTTAATTGCTGTCGTTAATGTCGGCTGACTAATAAACAGTTTTTCAGAAGCACCTTTAATGCTGCCTTGCCGAGCCACTTCATAAAAATAGCGTGATGATTTATCCATAATAAACACTCAGTAATTATTCTGACTTCACAATACTCATGATATAAATTTTTTCTATATCAGAGTTCAAATTATCAATTATTCATCACCGTTTTTTTTCGCTATATTGCGTTTAATTTCTTTTAGTTAGTGGAATAAAAAATATGGAAAAGCGTTGGTGGCATAACAGTGTTGTTTATCAAATTTACCCTCGTAGCTTCTGTGACTCAAATAATGATGGTATTGGTGATCTACAAGGTATTATTAATAAACTGGATTACTTGCAAGGCCTTGGTATTGATGTAATTTGGCTTTCTCCAGTTTACCAATCGCCAATGGATGATAACGGTTATGACATTTCTGATTATCAAGCGATTGCGGCTGAATTTGGCACCATGGAAGACATGAAGCGTTTAATGCAGCAAGCAGAAGATCGCGGCATTAAAGTGGTCATGGATTTAGTGGTTAACCACACATCGGACGAACACGCTTGGTTTGTTGAAGCTAAAAGCGATAAAAATAGTCAATACCGTGATTTTTATATCTGGCGTGATGCGGGTGAAAACGGCGAAGCACCAAGTGACATTGGGTCCATTTTTGGTGGTTCTGCATGGCAATGGGATGAAGAGAATCAACAATACTATTTCCACTTATTCTCTAAACGCCAACCGGATTTAAACTGGGAGAACCCAGAAGTTCATCAAAAAGTATTTGATATGATGAACTGGTGGATTGACCAAGGTATTGGCGGATTCCGTTTAGATGTTATCGATTTAATCGGCAAGGAAGTCGACAAGAAAATCACTGGCGATGGCGAGCGTCTGCACCCGCTTCTTCAAAAAATGAACCAAGCGACATTCGGTGATAAAGACCTGCTTACGGTGGGTGAAACATGGGGAGCAACACCTGAGAGTGCTCAATTATATAGTGATCCTGCTCGTCATGAGCTATCGATGGTGTTCCAGTTTGAGCACATTACCCTGCTTTGGGAAGACGGAGATAAATGGAAACCTAAACCACTTGATCTCGCCCTATTTAAGCAAGTGATGACCAAATGGCAAGTAGAGCTAAACAACAAGGGGTGGAACTCGCTATTTTGGAATAACCATGATTTACCTCGTGTTGTCTCTAAATACGGTTGTGATGGTCAATATCGTGTTGAGTCGGCAAAAATGCTGGCAACCACTCTGCACATGATGAAAGGCACACCTTATATTTTCCAAGGTGAAGAGATCGGCATGACGAACGTCGCATTCGATACGTTAGAAGAGTACAAAGACATTGAAACGTTAAACTTCTATAAAGTAAAAACCGAATCAGGTGTTAGCCATGAGAGTATGATGAAAGGAATTCATGCCAATAGTCGTGATAATGCACGTACTCCAATGCACTGGGATAACTCTGATAATGCAGGATTTACTCAAGGTACACCTTGGATCAAACTAAACCCGAATTACCCTGAGATCAACGTTGCCGCAGCACTAGAAGATAAAAACTCAATTTTCTATCACTATCAAAAACTGATAGCTCTTAGAAAACAAAATCCAGTGATTGTCTATGGTGATTTTATTCCTCTGTTTGAAGCGCACTCTGCAGTGTTTGCTTATGAGCGTAAAGATAACGAGCAACACTTCGTTGTGCTAAACAACTTTAGTGCAGAGCCACAAACATTAGAATTGCCTGAGTATATTGCCAACCGCTCTGTAGAGTGCTTGATCAGTAATCTTGAACCAACAACACAATTAGGCTCTGAGTTAACGTTAGCGCCTTATCAAAGCTTGGTTTTAGCGCTTTAAACGTAATTAAAAACAAAAAAAAGCCACCTTCCTTCTTTTACTATTAACTAGTCTAGAAAGTAAGGTGGTTCTTGATTTATGTCATACTAATTTTTGTATTTCTTAACCACTGTAGCTATTCCCTGACCAAACCCTATACACATTGTTGCTAAACCGTATTCTCCACCGTGAGTTTCTAGTACATTAATAACACTACCTACAATACGAGAGCCTGAACAACCAAGTGGATGTCCTAGTGCAATTGCCCCTCCATGCATATTAATATCATCCATTCGATTCGTTAATTCCATTTTTCGAATGCAGCTAATAGCTTGAGCACCAAAGGCTTCATTTAGTTCAAATTTATCAATGTCATTTAACGTTAATCCCGCACGTTTTAACGCTTTCTCTGAAGCAGGAACTGGACCAATCCCCATGATTGCAGCAGGTACACCAGCAGTCGCCATTGAAACAATTTCTGCTCGAATAGCTAAACCTAATGATTTTGCTTTTTCTTCACTCATTACTAACAATGCAGAAGCGCCATCCGATAGTGCTGATGAGGTTGCTGGTGTAACCGTGCCAGCAGGAGAAGGATCAAAACATGGACGCAATTTACTAAATGATTCAATGGTTGCATCTTCACGAATCACTTCGTCTTTATCTACCATAATAGGTGTTCCCATTTCATCGTGACCAGGGGTGGGAACAATTTGATCTTTAAAGTAACCTTTATTTTGAGCTTCAAGACTCAACTTATGTGAACGCACACCAAGTTCATCTTGTTCTTGACGTGAAATATGATTTAATTTTGCTAATGCTTCTGCCGTTAATCCCATAGCTGCCGATGCTTGTGCCATGACAAAGTCGGATGGTCCCGATAAATCAACACCATGAGTCATAGGAACATGCCCCATGTGTTCAACACCCCCAACAATAAAGACATCACCTTCACCAGCCTTAATTTGACGAGCTGCGATATGTAGAGCATCCATCGACGAGCCACATAAACGATTCACCGTTGTTCCTGTTACTTCAACAGGTAATCCAGCTTGAAGTGCAACTATTTTAGCTAAGTTAGCACCTTGTTCTAAAGTCTGCTGCACACACCCCCACACAACATCTTCTATATCTAATGAATTAACCTCTGGGTTTCTCTCCATAAGAGCTTTGATCAAATGAGCACTTAATTTATCCGCACGAATGTTACGGAAAACACCATTTTTTGATTTACCCATTGGGGTACGTACAAAATCTACAATTACTGCTTTAGTCATGATCTATTCTCCAATTAAGCGTGCATTTTAGGGATGGTGTATGTAATGTTATCAGCAAGAATTTCTGACATTTCTGCCGCAGATTGTTGAATTTCTTCTGGTGTTTTCATATCCATTTGGTAAACCAAACCACCACGGAATGGTGGGAAACCAGTTCCATAAATCATCGCTAAATCCGCTTCCTCTTTAGAAGCAATGATTTCTTCATTAAGTGCACGTTTGGCTTCAAACATCATAGGTAAAATTAATGCATTAATAATTTGCTCTTCTGTTAACTCTAAGGTCCCTACACTATTAAATAATGTAATAGCCTTCTCATTAAATTCTTTAACTGGACGACCGCGTTTATCTGTTGACCAATTATAGAATCCGCTGCCATTTTTTTGGCCTAGTAAATTATTGTCAAACAACCTTTGTACAATATTATTCTCAGGCAATGGCATATGTGAGTAGTTTTGAGACATCAGTTCAAGCACATGAGCAGAGGTATCCATTCCAACAACATCAATCAATTCAGCAGGTCCCATTGGCATACCGTATTTCTTCATTGTTTTTTCAATAAAGCTAAAATCAGCGCCTTTCGCCAATAAATTAGAATAAGCTCGCATATATGGTGTTAATATACGGTTTACAAAAAATCCAGCACAATTATTAATAACGATTGGTGTTTTCCCAATTTGATTTACATATGTAACTGCTTTTTTCACTGTTTCTTCGCTAGTTTTCTCTCCACGAATAACCTCAACAAGAGGCATCTTATTAACTGGATTAAAGAAATGAATACCAATGAAGTTCTCAGGATAATCTAAAGAAGAAGCCAACTGTGTAATACTAATTGTTGAGGTATTAGAAGCAATAACGGTATTTTCTTTTGTTGCATCCTCACACTCTTTTAAAACAATACTCTTCACTTTTGGGTTTTCTACTACAGCTTCTACCACCATATCTGCTTGCTTCAAAGAGTCGTATGTTAACGTTGGTATGATATTATTTAATGCTGTTGCTGCTTTTTTAAAGTTAATTTTTCCACGCTTAACTGGTTTCTCAAGTAAGTTAACCGCTGTACTTAAGCCAAGATCTAAACCTGCTTGATTGACATCTTTTAATGGTGAACGAATGCCTTTAATTGCATTAGTATGAGCTATGCCTCCCCCCATAATACCAGCACCGATCACTGCACATTCAACCGTTTTTTCTCCAGCTAATTTTTTTGCCTTACTTTTTACTGCTAAATCAGCCAGATACACATGGCACATTGCTGCTGAATGACCAGTATTAATTAGGCGCTCAACGACACCTTCAATTTCATTCTTCAAAGACTCATCACGGCTCTCGTTTGCTGATTGTTCAATCACGTTTACAATCGTCATTGGAGCTGGGTAATTAGGACCAGCGGCTTTCGCTATCATTCCTTTGGCAATACCAATGGACATTTTTAATTCATAACTAGATAAAGGAATTCTTCCCTTTTTCATTTCACGAATAACTTTATAATTTCGTTTACCATCTACGCATTCAGTAATCAAATTAACCGCCGAGGTCATCGCGTCTTTATTTTCAACAATGCCATTGATAAAACCATCTTTTAATGCTTTTTCTGCTTTAAAATTTCGACCTGAAGTTAACCAAGTCAATGACGTATCAAGACCTACAAGACGAGGCAGGCGTGTTACCCCTCCCATAGCAGGGAAAATACCAATCTTAACTTCAGGAAAACCAACAGAGATATCAGGTGTACCTAAACGAAAATCACTTGAAAGAGCAAATTCAGCGCCGCCACCATAACAATGGCCCTTAATAATGCTTACCGTAGGAAATGGAAGATCTTCGAGTTTATTATAAACAGAGTGCGTATAAGCTAGATGCTCTCTAGCACCGCCTTTAAATAAAGGTAAAAACTCATTAATATCAGCACCAAAAGCAAAATTGTCCGTTGAAGTGGTAATGATTAACCCATTAACTTTTGCAGTAAGGAGTAGTTGGTCAAGTAAAGTACTTAACTCTTCGATGACTGCTTTTGACATTAAACGAGCCGGCGAAAAAAAATCTAAAACAGCGATGTCTTTCTCAGCAAGAGTAAGATTAAAATGAGCACCGTTAAACAACATAATAATATCCTTTTTATGATATGAAATAGGAAGTCAATTCATCATCACTTCCCATTTAAAATTCTAGTGAATTAAACCGCTTTTAATTGCTTCCGATTTTAAGTGTTCTCGTAAATCTGGATGAGCAATACTAATTAGTAATTCAGTTCGTTCTTCATATGACTTATTCATCAAACGTACAACGCCATATTCAGTCGCAATATAATCAACATCTGAACGTAAATAGGTAACCGGCGTTCCTTCAGGAAAACCCACCATAATATTTGAAATTAGGTCGCCTTCTTTATTGGTATATGCTGATTTAAGCGCAATAATAGATTTGCCACCTTTGGACATTTTCGCTGCACGAGCAAAATCATATGCTCCACCAGTACCAGAAATTTGTCGATATCCCATTCCTTCAGCAGTTACCTGACCTGTTAAATCTACTGCAATACATGTATTAACAGAGGTAAAACAATCATGTTTAGAAACAAGATATGGGTCAGTCACTTCGTAACATGGTTCTATAACTAAATTATCCGCTGTTTTTAAGTAATCTAATAAATTCTGATCACCCATAGCTAATGTACAAGTAACATTGGCTGTCGGATCTACAGCACCAGCTTGAATTAATTCAACCATTGAACTGGTAAGCATTTCAGTATGGATCTTTATGTTTTTCTTGTTTTTAAGGGCATACCCGACTGCATTAGAAATTGAACCAATTCCAATTTGTAACGTACATCCATCATCAACAATATCAGCAACAATTTCACCAATTTGAATATCAGTATCACTGACCTTCTCACTTGGAATTGCAATTAGTGGAAGGCTTGACGTTGTAACAGTTGTTGCTTCATCAAGATGAATACAGTTACGATAACCACCACAATGAGGCACGTTTTCATTAACAATTAAAATCACTTTCTCTGCATGGCTTGCCATCAATTGGGAACCTAACCCACCAATGGGACCCAAACTACAAAAACCCTCGTCATCCGGTGGTGATACTTCTAATGCCACAACATTTGGTTTTAATTCTAGGAATAAGTCTTTCATACTACTGTAATGTGTTGTATTTAATTCCATATTTCCTAGTGAACGCATTGCACGCTCTAATGGACCTAAAAAAAGACTTCGATAATAAATACGTCCTTTATATTCTGGTAACATGAATTCCTGTTTAGGGTTTAAAATCATCCCACTGATTATTTCAACATCTTTAAGTTTTGAGCTCATTTTTTCGAGAGTCGTCAAAAACTCATAAGAAACACCAATAGCACCACTAACCCATAGACGATCACCTGATGTTATTTCGGACACAGCCTCTGACATCGATACAAAATTTAATTTATTCATAGCATACTCTTTTACTAATTTTATTAATTTTATTAATGAATAGCGTTAATCGTTATTTGTAATCCACTCCTTCAATTTCAAATCCATTTATTTGAGAAAATTCTTTTCTATATCCTTCATAATCACCTACGCTTGGATCTTTATAGTTAGATGAATTAATATTCTTAATCATTTCTTTTATTTTATTTTGAACTTCAGGATTAAGTTCGAAATTATCTGCACGAATTAATCTCTGATCGTCAGTAGGCGTTCCATTTGGGTTATATAAATAACCTTGCATGATACGATGCATATGCTGAATTGCAGTTTCATCTTCACCACGCTCTTTTAGTTCTTTCATTAAGGCCAAAACATAAGTCGATAGACCAGGAATAAATACAGAAGCCTTAGACACAATAGCCTTACAAACAGCAACATAAGCATGGCCATTAATATCTGATAATTTTGTATCTAATAAATCAGCAGTTTGATGTAAGTGTTCTTTCGCTTTACCTAACGTTCCGCCGAAGTAAACAGGATAAGTGACTTCTGACCCTATATAAGAATATGCAATAGTTTTAAAATCCGTATCTAAAACATCTGCTTCTTTTAATACTTCTACCCATTCTTCCCAATCTTCTCCACCCATCACTTTAACAGTAGCCTCTATCTCATCGTTATTTGCCGGCTCTAAAGTCACAGGAAGCATCATTTCGGGCTCAAAACTAATAAAGTTACCTGTGAATGGAGAATCAATAGTTTTTAGTTCAGATTTCCATTTACCTTCCCCATTTGGCTTAGGGCGGATCCCTGTTGCTAAGCTATATACTAAACAATCAATCTTCCCAAAGTTTTGTCGAATATAATTAATTACCTTAGTTCGCATTTCTAAACTAAAAGCATCACCTATAAAATCTTCAGCAATTAATCCCTCTTCTTTTGCGAAATGTTGAAAAGCTAAATTATTATGATAACCAGCGGTACCCGTATCACTTTCTGTAGGCGGGCGTTCATAAGAAACATTTAAAGTATTCGCTCTTCCACCAAAAGCTAATGAAATTCTTGAGGCAAGCCCTAATCCTGAAGAACCTCCAAGAACCAAAACGTTTTTAGGTGCATTATTTATTTGAGGCAAATTTTTCACATCTTTAATTTGCTGTCTAACTTGCTCTTTACACCCTAACGGATGACAATTAGCAGCAACGACACCTTTGATTATTTTAATATCACTCATAATAACTCCAATATAAAACTAAATTTCATAACTACAATTATAAAAACATATTACACAACACTTAAATATGACTTATATCTCATTTGAATTTTAATGGCTGTCATAGATAAATAAGTGGCTTATAATGTCAACCAGTAACTAAACAACCATTAAAAATCTAGATAAATTGAACATCCTCAAAGAAATAATCAATTTGCTTTACATGTAAAACTTCATCTTTATCAAATGTAAATTCTTTTTCTTCATTTATAATACCGACTATTAATTTACTATTGTTTAATTTACTAACATCAACTTTTTCATGATCTAATACACATACATAACCATTCTTATTTGGTTTGGTTATATTAATAATATATTTATTATCATTTGGTTCATCAATAACCTGCATAGCTTGAGATAACGATATTTTTTTTCTTAAATAATCATCATGCCATTGATTATCAAAGTCAAAATTATTCATATTATTCTCCATATTTAGATAGATAACTAAAAATAATACGTTACACCGATACGGAATTGTCGTTTATCATCTGCTACTTTAAATGAGCTACTTGAGTGAGAGCCTTTATTATTAACATGACTAAATGTTTCTTTATAAACTCCCATTAGCCACCATTTTTTATTATCAGTTAAAGGTGTTCCGATCATTGTTTCAATTAATAGATCTTGTGTAACTACATTATCAAAATCGAGGTATGAGTATTGAGGGTTTATCATCATATATGTCCCTTTCTTACCTAGATAGATGGAATTAAACAAATTTAATTGCATACCAGTACCATCATCCATACCGATTCTTTTTGCGCTATTATTTACGTCGGCCTTAACTACAGCCACATTTGGGAAAAGAGACCAATTACTTAACACTGGAATTTTTGCAATAGCACCAACGGCTACTATATTGTCTATTGACGTCGAATCATCATTTGATTGGTCAAGATAATCTAAGGAATAACCTGCTTTTGGTAGCCATTCATAACCTGTCCCAAACACTTGATACCAACGCGCTCGGAACTCACGTAAATCCATACCGTTTTCATAACCAGATTGCTCTGCGCTTTCTTTTTCTGCTACTGTCGCTGATAACATTGTTAAAAACTGATTGTCTTTATTAAATGAACCACCTACATTAAATATTGATTGCACTGCAAAATCATTATCATTGCTATTTGCGCCTACATAAACCTGAAGTGAAGACATAAGACGAGTAACATCAGCAGGATCTGGTGCATCTTCAGAAAATGCTGCATTTGAGAATGTAAGAAGTAAACTTAATGGAATTAATTTGTTCATAATTAAACCTTAATTAATATTATAAATTTAACACGAAAAAATTTAACTCATTTCAAAAGCAAATAAAAAAGTAATAAAAGCTAATATATTTTTTCATGCCACTGCGAGGATTGATATAATATTAATTTAACTTTTTATATTCTTGCCAATTTAAGCCAATCATTTGATTAAATTTGCCAATGATATTGTTTCTGACTTTGATCACATAAACCAATTAAAAAATTCAATTATCAAATAATATTAACTAAATGCGCCATACAATTGACCTACCGCGCCATGGAGCATAGATGTGATTTAGTTCACCGACAACAATTGATAATTTTATTAAAATGCCACCAGATGTAGCACACGCTGACTTTATATTATTATCAGTAGGTTAAGGTGAAAGATGCTCAACCAAACAAACACTAATCACTATTTTTTGCATGCTGGTTGGTACAAACTACTTGCAACCCAGATAAAAGAATCCAATGTTGATATAACAAAATATAATACATACAAAGATATTACGGCTAATAATGATGGTGAATATGACATTCGTTCATTGCGAACTCTCCATAGTGAAATTATTAACGATTATCAAAACTTTAAAATGTCAATTCAAGCGGCAAAACATGTAACCCCTTTTACTTTTGGATGTTATTCAATCGCTCTTTCTACATGTCGTACGCTCTATGACTTTCTCAAGATAGCATGTGAAAACTTCATTTATATCGCCCCGCAAATTCGTTTATCCCTAAGCCAGAGTAATGGTGATATTGATCTTATACTCATTCAAAACCATTCCCCAAAAGATTCGAGAGTCACTAAATCTGGTTATGTGATCATTATTTGTACATTATTAGAAATGATGCGTAATCTAAACAATAAAGAATCTATTCCATTTCAGTTATATGCTCCAGATTTAAACTATGAAAATGATGAAAAAAAATACTTAGAGCAAAGGTATAACTGTACAAAACTAATTAATAAAGCAATTATTAAATTAAAATTCAAAGAAAAAGATCTTATTCATACCGTAAAAAACCATCATCCAGAAATACACCAACATAACTTATCATTTGTTCATCAACGTGTTGAAAAACTAAATAAAAGTGATATTTGCTTACAAATATGTGATATTTTCGAAAAATATGAATCTCTAAAAGATATTAATATCAATTCCGTTGCTGAACAATTACATACAAGTACTCGAACCTTAAATCGACGCCTTGCGAGTGTTGATACTAATTTTACTAATACTCTCAATTGCTATCGCTTAGATAAAGCAATTCGATTATTAAAAAATCCTGAAATAAGCATGACTGAAATTACTTACCAATTAGGATTTTCTGAATTAAGTAGTTTTTCTCGAGCATTTAAACGTTGGACTGGAGATTGCCCTACTAAATTACATACTTCATCAATTATTAATAATTAACTAAATCAGACAATGATTTAGCAGCTCGTGCCATTTTTTTATCAGAAGACTTGCATCACAAATATTATTGAAATTTTATTTAGAATAAAAATCGGTTATTACAGTAAATTAATTTATTTTAAATAATAAGGTACTACGATGAAAAATATAATGATATTTTTAATCTTCACTAGCGTATTCCTAACTGGTATTGCACAAGCATGTACTGGAATAAGACTAGTTGCTAACGATGGTTCACCAATATTTGGTAGAACCGAAGAATTTGGAGATGATGTATTCGAAGTTAACTGGAAAATTTTCCCGCGAGATTACACATTTCAAGGTTATACGCCAGATGGTAGCAATGGAAAACAGTGGAAAAGTAAATATGGTTTTGTAGCAGCTACTCCATTTGAAGTTGAACAAGCAGTTGAAGGGCTTAATGAGCATGGCCTTCAAGTTGGTGTATTCTATTTTCAACCATATGAGCAAGCAATATATCAAAAGTATATCCCATCAAAAGCCAAAAATTCAATCGGTGGCTGGCAACTTCCTACTTATATAATATCTCAAGCAAAAAATGTTGATGAAGTAAGGTGGCTACTTAGTAAAGTAAATGTGGTTGATGCAATACCTTATCCTTATTATAAAGACTGGAACTTTTCCCCTAAGATCCACCTTGCTGTCAATGATGCACAAGGTAATTCTGTTGTCATTGAGTATTTAAATGGTGAGTTACATATTTTTGATAACCCCTTAGGAACGATAACCAATAAACCAAGATTTGATTGGCATCAACAAAATTTAAAACAATTCACCAACTTGCCAATTGACCAGCCCGTACCTTTTCAGAATAAATCAAAAGAAATAATGAGGACAGGTCTCGATATTGATAGACTAGAAAGTATATCTGGCGAAATAACATCTGAATCTAGATTTATAAGAGCTGCTATGTATAGCCAAACAGCAGAACCCTTTGATACAGCATTAGAAGGCATTCATGCCGCATTTAATATCTTAAATAACTTTGATATCCCTAAAGGGTTTAAACGTTATCGCCACTCTGATGGAAAAGAATATTCAATGTATTCTCAATGGACAACAGTTAGTGATTTAAGAAATAAAAAAATGTATATCCGTTCTTTTTATAGCCCTAGTGTAAAGTTAATTGATTTAAATGAAATTAATTTTAAAGATGGGAAAGTAAAAACATTTGAAATACCAATGAGTTTCGAGTTTGATAAAATAGAAGTTAACTCTAACTAATGCTATTTAATGTTTAATATATTTAAAGAAATTTAATTTAACTATCTCATTAACCAATTAATAATCATTTAATAAAAAATAAAATATATGGAGAAAAAGATGAATAAACTCATTAAAACAACAATGTGTATTGCCGCATTATTCAGTAGCATTAGTTTCGCTTGTACTACTGTAGGATGGTTATCCGATTACGGTATGATTATTAGCCGAACTCAAGATTGGTCCGAAAACTCTTTCCCAACACTCACTCGTATCGAAGCAGGCACAGTTCGCAATCTACATGGAACACCAACTGGCGATACTTATAAAACTAAATATACAATTGCTGGCATTTTAGCTTATAGCGGACTTATACATGATGCTGTAAATGAAAAAGGGTTGCAGATGAATGGGCTTTATTACAAACCAATGACTCTACCAAAAGCTGAAAAAGATTCTGTTAGCCAATTAGAGCTTGGCGGGTATATTTTAGCAATGTATTCGAGTGTAGAGGAAGCGGTAACTCATCTTAAAACGTTAAAAGTTGGTTCTGTTTCTATGCCTGGGGCTCCAGCTCCAATCCTTCTCCATTGGGCTATAACTGATAAAACTGGAGACCGTGCAGTTATTGAATATGACGCTGATGGTTTAAAAATCTATCGAGGTGAAGATGCAATGGTAATGACAAATCAACCTTCTCAGCAAATTCATTTAGATAATGTTAAAACAATCAAAAAGTTTGGTCCTGGCGTTAATTTTGGTTCAAAAGGAAATACTAATCCCGAAGATAGATTTAAAGAAGCAACTTATTTTAGATCTCAACTTAAAGGTGCTACATCTTCACGTAATGCAATGCTAAAAGTATTTAGTGTTACACCTACTATTCCACAAGATGCTGCTAATATTTTAAATGGTAAAGAATCCACATATGCTACGGAATGGCAAATGACAACAAACCTAACTACTGGTGAAACTATTTTTTCTTATCACTTCAATGACACATGGAATAATTTAGAGTGGAACTATAAATCAATTATTGAAAATACAGACTTTAAGCCGCTACCACTATATAAATAATAGTAGTCATTAATATCAATAAATCCGTTCACTGCGCGTGGACGGTTTTATTTTCTATATTTATTCAATGTAAAACTCTTACATCCCTTTAAATAAAGGTTGTGCGCTGCGACTAACGGGCAGCTTTGATTCTCCAATATGCACATATAAATGCCCTATCAGATCTTTTTTTACTCTGTCTATTTTTGCGACGTTGACAATACTTGAGCGATGAATATGCCAAAAATGATCAGGGTTTATCTTTTGTTGCAGTTCTTTAAGTGAACAACGGATCAAATACTCGGTCACTTTATTATTTGCTTGTTGCGCATAAACAGAAACGTACTTATCTTCTGCTTTAAAATAAAGCACATCAGAAATCGAGACTAGGTGTAAATCGTCTCCTTGATAA
Organism: Aliivibrio sifiae; assembly: GCF_002954715.1. Taxonomy (GTDB): domain Bacteria; phylum Pseudomonadota; class Gammaproteobacteria; order Enterobacterales; family Vibrionaceae; genus Aliivibrio; species Aliivibrio sifiae. Next base: position 1,140,311 of record NZ_MSCP01000002.1, read on the forward strand.
GCTTTTATCCAAGTTAAATAGTCTGGTTTTTTTTGAGCTGATAACTGCTGTATTTGAACTAATAAGTCACTCAGTATGGCTTGGTCTGGCGTATTTTTTACTTCGTTCAAAGGATCTGATGAACTTCTTTGTTTAGAAAACCGTTGTTGAGTAATTCTCTGTTTTATCTTCTCACACGTTACTACTAACCTTGTTTCTGATATTGGCTTTAATACATAATCTATCGCATTATTTTCAAAGGCTTTTATGGCAAATTCATCATAGGCAGTAATAAAGATCACTAACGGTGGTGTGGCTGATTTTTGTAATTGGGCCGCTAACGTCATGCCATCTAACTCTGGCATTTTTATATCCAAAAAGGCGATATCTGGTTGATGTAACTCTATTGCTTCTAGTGCTTCTTTACCATTAGCACAAGTAGCGACAATCTCTAAATCTAACCATAAATCAGAGAGCATTTTTTCAAGATGAAAACGCAGTAAAGGCTCATCGTCGACAATAATAGCGGTAATCGATTGATTCATGAATATTCCTTGTTCAGCAGTTCTAAACATTCCATTGGTATTGATAACTCCGCGGTTACCCCACCTTGCTTGTTTTCAGCGATAGTTAACGATGCTTTACCTTCAAATAAATCGTGTAATCTCTGTTTTATATTATTCAAACTCATGCCATTACCCGCAGTAGAACTCGTTGAATTTAAACCTAATCCGTTATCAGAAATCGTGCTCTTAAAGGTACCACCAAATTGCTTAAACTGTACTTTTATCTGTCCACCATTCGCTTTAGGTTCAATACCATGTGTAATGGCATTTTCTACTAAAGGTTGGATTAATAATGGGGGCAATGACAATGAATCAGTCAACTGATTATCAATGTCATAGTTTAGTCTGTCACCTAAGCGAATTTGCTGAATAGCTAAATAAGCGCTGAGTAGTTCGGTCTCTTGTTCTAGGCTGATTAGTGGTTTACGGCTTGTTTGTAGTGTACCTCGCAGTAAATCTGTGAGTTTTTCTAACATCAACTTTGCTTTATTACTGTCCAACTCAATTAATGCACTAATGTTTGCCAATGTATTAAATAAGAAATGCGGCTCTGTTTGGCTTTGTAATTGGCTCAACTGGCTCAGTACTAGTGCTTTTTCTTGCTCTGATTGCTTACGCTTAGTCACTTCTAGTTCTTGTTCTGCCAATAATTTCTGTTCATTAGAGTGGAAATAATAAAAACAGATCGCGGTAAATATTAATCCTAATAACACGACTGGTTTTAATGCTTCTAACGTTGCAAAATCATCGTATTTTTTTAGCCATATAAATGCATGTAATGTGCCTAACCCAATAGAGAGCACCATAGCCAGAAAGGTGGAATATGCTTTTTTTAATAAGGGAAAAAGTGTCTCTAGCGCGTATGAAGAAAACACAGCACTGTAGCCATAACCAAGGCTAATAAAAACGTGTTCATAAAATGGAGATGACCAAAGATTACTGGTTACCATCGCAATAACAACACAAAATAAAGTGGTGATAGAGACACTTTTTAGTAATCTAAACGTTGGCTCTTTTTGTTCGTTTATCGTAACCATTAAAATCTTCCTTTTAGGTTCAGTAAGATCATATGCTTATCTGTTAGGTTTGCATACGCAGAATCGCTTTTTCCTGTTAAAAAACGCGCGGCAAGTTCCATTTCAACACTTGAGTGACCAGAATCATGCACTAGATAATTAAGCCATTGAGTTGCAATTACGCCATTATCTTGTGGAGAATAAAGCACATCAAACGTTGGTGTTAACTCACTTAAACACCCGATATTTTGACTCCATTGCCAATTCGACCATGCATTTGGGTCTAAACTCCAATGGAACATCATGTTATGCTGAACCATATTGGCATGAAGATACCCTTGTTGATACGAGGGTGACGCAATATTGAATGCATTATCCCATTCATTTTCTCCCCACGCGCGGCTGTCATACCAATATTCTACAACAAGGGTGTTGCCTATTTCATTTGCCCAAGTAAAACCCACTAATGCTTGATAGGCGTTAGACTCTTTTTCCAACCTCACAGGCGCATACATTGAATTTGGTTTTTGATAGTTAGTTTTTTGATAATTAGGCTGCTGATAGGCTAAGTATTTTGATTGATACAACGCCGAGCCATGAAACTCCCACGACGCATCAATGACAGTTACAATACTTGCACCTAATAACCCTTGGCGGACATCATCATAATAAGCCAACCATTGATATTCGGTGTCCCCGACTAATCCATAGCGCCTTATGCCAGCTCCCTGTTGTTCGCTCTGCTCTTCTAGTTCGCTGCCTTCTTGTTGTGTCCACGAAGAATCAGTATAGATTAATGACCATTCGCCTTGGTTATCAAAATAAGATACCGAGGCAACTCCCGCCCCTTCTTCTACTTGAATACCAACAGGGTTGCGTCGATATGGAGTAAAAATATCCAGAGGACGATAGCCATAACCTACGCCCCAATCTACTCTGATTTTTCCTAATTGAAAATCCAAAGGCAGATCGAAGACATCCATACTATACTGCCAAAACAATTCGCTAATGATTAATTCTGCTTCTGAAGATTGATCTTGATTTGGGATGCTTGAGTCGTAATACAGATCATTGCCTTTTAATGCCACCACTGCATTCCAATCTTGATAACCAATCTGAACATCTAACACCCCATTAATTGACTCTTGATGTTGTGATTCCGTTAATGGCACAAAAGCGGTTTCTCTTTGTGCCGTAGTTTGGGTACTCAACATCCAATCCCACTCAAAAGTAAGCTCTGAAGCCGCCAGATTAAACGAGAGCAAAACCACGATTGTTAATACTCTTGATCTCATTCTCTTAGTCATAGCTAAAGATCCAAGTTTTTGGTGCGCGATAAATAAGCGGGGTTGTAATACTTATCATCAATTTCGGTAGCGACTATCTCTTTATACTCAATGACTGTTTTTTGATTGGTTTGAATTTGGTCGTTCAATATCATGGCTACCACTCTGGTTTCTCCTTCTCGAAGCCCTTTGGTAAACCACGCTTCTTTCGCCATTTTTCCTGAGCGTAAATAGAGATCCGCTTTAATTGGAAAATAAGTTCCCTGCTCTAACCACAAATCAATAGTGAAATAACTCGCCCCTTTAGTAATCGCTTTTAATTTGAGCCTTTCCGTTTCTAGCTGTTTACCACTATCTAAAGTAAGCGACTCACTTCCTTGCCATTGTCCTTGATAATCTTCACTCCATGTCAGAGTTGAAATATCACCAACAGAGGCTTCACCCAACAATTTCTGCATTGGGGTAATTCGAATCGGTCGACGACTTTTTGGTATCAATAACCAGTAGTTATCCCCCAGCATCAGCATCTTTTGTCCCGCTTCTACTTGAGAGTTAAACAGCACTAATGATTCTCTGTTTTCTCTCATATAGACCGTGTATTGACGCGTTTTATCTAACTCATTGTTTTTATACAGCAGCACTTCTGATACCACTTTTGCCGCAGCATTATCTAACCGAAATTCATCCGCTGCTTTAATCATTTGCTTAATTTGCGTATCACTCATCCCTTTTTCTGGTTGAGTAAGTTCAGTCGCTGCCACTTGTGACTGAAGCCCAACAAACAAACACAGTGCAGATAATAAATTAAATTTAGACATAAATAAGTGCCTCCGTGATTGGTTTTTTTACGCCCTTGCGAGCAGATAAATAGGCAGCAAGTAAACAGATGCACAACACACCAATGCCTGCATAAGCGAGCAACTCAAATGAGAAATAAATATTTAATGGATAACCGTCGGTTCTGCCCGGAGGCGGTGGCATTTGTACATCAATCACCATCAGTAACACTGTGGTAATCGCGGTGGTTAACGCCCCAAAAATCACACCAATGACAGCTAATAACCCAGCTTCTCGTAAGAATGAATGAATAATTTCATTTGGGTAACTACCAAGTGCTGATAAGGTTCCTATCTCACGCGTTCGCTCAGTCACGGACATCGTCATGGTATTAAACAAGGCAACAAAGACGACTAATCCCATCACAAAGCCCATCACACCAAAGATGAGATCATAAAGATCTTTTACCTTATTGTAGAAGAAAGCTCTGTCTTGCCATGGCGTAATTTCAATATCTTGTTGTGTGATTTTTACTTCTTCATTTAATCGTTGATGCATAAGGTCTGTTTGCTCAGTATCAAATAAAAAAACAGACAATGTGCTGACTTTATCTGAGATCAATAAGTCTTGTGACGATTGGATATGAATATACAGTTGACGCTTATCAAGTTCAGGCACGCCTGTAGAATACGTCCCTCGTACTTTAAAATCTAAGGCATTTAATGCACCTTCACTGGTGGTGCTTAATAAGGTAATCCAATCACCAATAGTTACGTTTAGGTTTTTAGCAAGATCAACGCCCAACATCACTTCTGGTTCCATTGGATCATAACGGCTAGAGTTAATATCAGATAAGGTTTTTCCTGATTTCATATCTAGAAACGGCCCTTTCATATCGAACTCTCGGTCATTAACCCCAGTCCCCATAAAGATGGTCGATTTCATTCCATTTGAGACTAAGCCTGTGAAATAAATTCGAGGTTGAACACCACGAACTTCATCATGCTTCATTATGTTTCGGGTTAATTGAGAGATATCAGAAAGACCATTGCTTAATGGCAGCTCTTCATCGCTTTCAAAATAACCCGGCTGACTTAATGTTAAATGTCCGGTATCACGCGCTGTTGATTCTTTCAGTGAATCATAGGTATATAGACCAAAACCACCAGCACTGGTTAGCGCAAAAACAGCAATAGTGATAATAAGAATTGAAAGCGCACTGCGGCGACCATTTCGCAATAAGTTCAACCAAGCAAGACGCAATGAATCAGGAAATAAGGTGATTAACTTGCCCATGATATTTTCTCCTTGCTGATCATTCCATCCAATAAATTAATGCAGCTATCACAGTGTTGTGCCATACGATAATCATGCGTAGCAATAATAAACGTCGTCCCCATTTCTTGTCCTAACGACTTCATAATATCAATCACGACTTCTGCAGTTTTACTGTCTAAACTGGCCGTCGGCTCATCAGCAATCACTAGGCTTGGTTTATGTACTAAAGCACGAGCAATAGCAACACGTTGCTGCTGACCACCAGAAAGGTTATCGGGTCTGTGGTGAATAAAATCCCCTAAGCCTACTTTTTCTAGCATCTCAATGGCTAACCTATTTTGTTCTTCTCTGCTGTAGCCATTTAATTGCAATGGATAAGCCACATTCTCTAAAGCCGTCATCACAGGAACAAGATTGAATCTCTGGAATACAAACCCTAATTGGTGACGGCGTAACGTAGCCGCTTTAATAGGATCTTTAGGATAAGCTTGCCCATCCATTCGAATCTTACCTTTGTAATCCATATCCAATAGACCAAGAATATTTAGTAAAGTACTTTTTCCTGACCCTGATGGGCCACATAGCGCAACCATTGAGCCTTTAATGATAAAGCCCTCTATCTTTTTTAACGCTTCTACTTGCTGTGATCCCAATTGGTAGGTTTTTTGTATTCCATTAAAACTGATCATTGCACTCTCCTTCTTTTTTATTGAGATCACTTATTCGCTGCTAACAACGTTTGTGCTTTACGCGTTTCAGGATGATTTTTGTCTTTCTCTAACATGACTTCTAACCACTGATTGGCTTGGTTAAGATCATCCGCTCGCAATGCAGCTTGTATTGCATAACCATATATCCACGCCGTTGCTTGATAAGGCTGCTGTTGAAATTCAGACTCAGAAAGAAGCCCTAAATAAAGGTCATAACCACGCTCAAAGTGATTGAACATATCTGGCAGTTGCGAATACGTTGCTGCTGCTAATGCGCAGGTTAAATACGATTTTGGAATGCCTGAAATGATGTCTTGCTCTGATATCGGCGTATTTTCATTTGCCAACAAATTTAAGCCTTTGCCAATTTTTGCTAATCCTTGTTCAACGTATTTCATTGCTGTCCATGGCATCATGGCGTCTCGCCCTTTTAAGGTTTCGGCACTGCCAAGATAAACCAAGGTTAACGGTGTCGCGCCTTCTTGCTGTATCAGTTGGTTAAAACGATCAAAAGCGGGATCGACTTTATCTTCATTACCCGCAGCCGCTTGGTTATAAGTATTAATATCTGCAGCGGTTAATGTGGCATGAGCAGTAAAGGCAGTCATTCCCATGCATAGGCTCAATAATAAGGCTGGTAGTGTCATTTTCATCTTCTAATCCTTAGTCAGTGATCTTATTTTCAATGATCACAGGTTAACTAAGACAAATAAGAAAAACTGACGAATGCGACGAATGGTAAATAACAAGTATAAACGGTAATTATTAGATTCAAATGGTATCAGTGCTTGTCATCGAAGATTATTCTGGTTAAGTTAAGTGTATGTTTATTAGGCAAAGGATGTAGGTAATGGAAATAGTGATTCGCCCAACAGAATTAAAAGATATCGATGGTTTATGTGATTTATATAATCAACCACTCGCTCAAGCACAAACTCTCCAACTGCCTATTCCATCGTCTGCTCTCTGGGAAAAACGAATTTCAACCATGCCTGATAATGTCTACAGTTATGTTGCACTTATTGACGGCAAGGTTGTTGGTAATATTGGTTTTGAACAGGTCACGCGGCCTAGAACTCGTCATGTGGCTCATTTTGGAATGGGTGTTCACGATGATTATCATGGCCGTGGTATTGGCAGTAAGCTAATTGAAACCGTGTTAGAGCTTGCTGATAACTGGCTTAATGTTCGACGTATTGAAATAGACGCTTTTGTAGATAACCACGCTGCGCTTTCACTATATAAAAAGTTTGGATTTGTGATTGAAGGTGAAGCTGTCGATTCTGCATTTAGAAATGGGGAATTTGTTAATACCTACTTTTTAGCACGCATTAATCGTAGGTAAGTTTTAATATAACGCATCAATAATGAGTATCATGGCGGACTTTTATGTTCCGCCATTTTTGTAAATAACTATCTTAATTGGCTGTCTTTACTTGCTCTTCGGTTGTAGGCACTAAACTTCTTCTCTTCAGCGTCTTCTTTTTCCTGACAACTTACGCAAAGCTCTACTCCGAGTATAATTTTACGTCGTGCTTCTGGAATTAACTCACCACATTCAAGACAATAATCAGTCTCGTTATGTTCATGGTTAAGATGTGCTCTAGCACGGTTAATTGCATCAGTAACAGTGGCATCAATTTGGTCTTGTACGCCACCATCTCTTGTAAATCCATTAGCCATAATGGTCTCCAAAGGTAATGATTGACTAGGAGAACATTATCGATTATTAACTGTATTTTGATAATAGAGCTAAATGTGAATTACTATTACGTTTATGTAATAAAAAGAATTGAGAATAAAAAAGCCGCACCAATAAAGGGACGGCTTTGGCTTTTTCAAACTCACTCAATAGTAAGTATTACGATAACGAAATTACATACTCTTTCCAATATTGAGTAGCAAGTTGAATCGCCTCTTCTCTTGGGTAATTTTCTTTTCGTTTATTTGCCCACAGTACATTAGCCACATTAAAAATTACGGTGTTCGCCATTAGTTGTAACTGCTCAGGTTTAGTACCTAACAAACAATTTTCTAGGATAGGCAAGTCTTCTATTAATGCTTCTTCCCAATACAACTCTTCGCACACGCCTTTTGATGCACACCACAGTGATTGACTCACTTTAGGATTAAACTCAGATTCCCCGCCCATGCCTTTAAAGCACAGTGCTAATTCAGAGCTGTCATCTGTTGCTTGTTGCAAGCGAGACTCTGCTTCGCCATGCAGTTGCGGTAATCCGGGATGAAAGCTTCCACGTAATGAAATCGGCGCTGATGCAGGGTTTAACATACGAGCACAAGTGTTAGCCGGCGTACGTAAACCATATTCATGTTGCCATAACAGCATGGTCTCTACTTGAGGTGCATAAACAGATAGTGGTAAATATGCGATATTGCCTTCATCTAGTTTTTTCTGTGTTTCAGCAATGCTTGAACAACTTGGAATGTTTAATTTATCAATCACTTGAGAAACATGCTCTCGAGTGCTGCCTAATTGTAAGTGACCATGAATTAATACCCTAAAGCCTTTGTTCGCAAGAATTTGTGCTGCGTACAACTGCCACGAAGGACCTTGAACCTGACGCTTACCTGCAAAACACGCCCAGTCAATATCTACATTAAGAGCTTTGAGCTCTGGCGTTTGTTCGTTACGAATAAATTCACGAATAGCGGTAGTAAAACCACTTATCTCATCAACGGTTTCATTTTGAACTCGGATAAGCATCATCAGCATTGCCATTTTGTCACTAGAGACTTCACCGGCAAGATATTCTTTCATTACTTGGTAAGCTTGATCAAAACTAAGTGGCTTACGGCTACGCTCACCACGACCGACGGTTTTAATGCATTCTATAATTGAGCTCATTACTGTCCTTGTTATTTCTTTATAATTTTCAACTAGACAGACGTTATCACATAAACAAAAAAAGCCAAGAGTAGTTCGTAACAATGTACAAACCTCTTGGCTTATTACTCTATGATTCAACTTGTTAACCGCTCTTTTCTTCTCTCTCAACACCTCTGAAAAAGACAGGAAAAAGCTTAATTAATCGATAACATACCCAAATCAACAAACTTGTAATTATAACAGCGACGACAATAGACGAGACTCGATATAAAATAGCAAAAAAGGCATCTTTTTGTCCCGGGATTGCACCTGTAATTGGGATCGTTAACGCCGCCATAGCCGAGAAGCCAATTCCTTTCCTTGCTGGATTTTCACTGGCTAACCATTTACAAAAATACCCAGAAGCAATGGCAAAACTCAAAATATAAAGAATTGGATTTTCATACAAATCATACAGCACTAATTGCATCACCATTGCGGATGCACATCCTGCTAATGTTCCAATAATACGTATGCGAGCCATCATTAATGAGCCGACTAAAGTCATTGGTGAGAGCATAATCAACATCGATGCTTGGGCAGATAAAGAGTCATTTAATGTTCCGATTTCAAAGATCAAAAACACAATCATTGCTACCATCCAACCTAAGGCAGTTTGTTCTAGCATCTCTCTTGGATCTTTACTTTGCCCTTCTACTTTTAAAATTGGGGCATGTTCTTCTATTGGATCAGGAAATAGATAAAAAGCTAAAGCACAAATTGGGACAACCATAACCGCAGCAACCCACACTCCAACAATAAAGTTTTCTAAATCAAAGGTGGCATACGAACCAAAATTTAACAAAATGGAACCGACTAATAATCCAGTATAACCATATAGATAGCTTGCTTTATAATGCATGGCATGGCACTTAAACAACAACAAAATACCAACAGCAACCGTCATGAGAAGTGGATAAGGTTGTAGAAAGCCAACAATTAACGCCACTTGAATACTCACCCAAACAACACTAATAAACAGCTGAATAAACATCCCCCAGTTCCATCGATTTAGATTCGATAATATAAACAGAGGTAATAAAGTACCAAACATCCCATTAGACCAACCAAACAAGGTACACATGGCAAAGCCTACTACACACCCAAACCATATCCGTAATGCTTTCATACCAACACCCAATTAATAAATATAATGCAGATAACTGATCATGGTAATTAAGCTATGGCCAATATAATCAATTACGGTATTTCCTGATGTATAAATAATCACTGTCGCTCGTGAGCCGACAAACAAACGAGGCGAAATAGAATCTTCACTGATAAGGTTGACACGAACTCGTTGTGCGTCTCGAACCCAACGGTTACTCACCTCTACCGTACTCAATTGTCCATTTGCAGTCTGCTGTGCAGAAGAAACCCCATAATCTCGGCTTTCAACTAGCAAAGGGAAGACTTCTCCTGGCATCGCATCATAAGCAACCTCTGCTCTCATCCCTTTTTTCATTCCTGTCGTTGCTTTTTCGCGGTAATCGGCAGAAATCCACAATGAATCAGTTGGAATAAAAGTTAAAAGCGGTTGATTGGCATTAGCAAACAATCCGACATGCAATTGCATATTGGTAATAATACCTTCGCTTTGCGCTATAATTTCAGTATGTTCTAAATTCAGTTGTGCTTGTTTTAAAGCATTTCTTGCAGAAAGTACTGCACTGCTTTGACCATTGCCCTTACCCAACTTAACTTCTAAAGCATGTAGCTTTTGTTTTGATGCCATAAAGTTAGCAGCGGCTTGATCTCGTTTTGTTACAGCCGAGTCTAGCCCTGATACTGAAACCGCTCCTGATTTAGCCAATCGTTTTATACGGTGATATTCTCGATTAGCGTTGTCCGCAGTGATTTGTGTGGTTTTCACATTTGATTTTGCGGCTTCAATATCAGCAACTAAAGAGGCTTCTTGCTCTTTTGCTTGTGCTAATGCTATTTCTGCTTTTTGTACTGCCAACTGGTATTTTTCATCATCAACTTTGAATAATCGCTCTCCTTTCTTAACTAATTGATTATTTGTATGATTTACTTCGACAATACGGCCAGAAACTTCCGGAGAGATTTGAACGACAAAGCCCTGTACTTTGCTCTGCGTTGTCAGTGGCGTTAATCTATCTGCCATCACTAAATACGTAGTTACGAGGAGAAATAGTACAATTAAAATACGCATCCATTGTTTGAATTTTTGTTCTGCCGCTTGCATAGAAGTTCTCGATAAAGTAAAAATTGCCGTGATCAGGCTCTCATTATAAATGATGAAAAAGATTCGAATAGATGGCAAAATAGCACCCATACGACCTAAAAATAGGACAATGGTGTGAATAAAGATTACGACATTAACGTTTCATTTGATGATATTTATCTATTTGTGCTTATTGTTAGACATAAAGGTATTAGCTCAGCAGCACAATGTTCAGGATTACAGCGTTCAAAAGTTAGCCGTCGCCTACAAGAGTTAGAAAAAGCACTTGGGTATCAACTATTAATTCGAACGACCAGAGCAATAGAGTTAACTCAACAAGGTAAATGGTTGTATGAACAGGCTTCTAGCCCTATTAACACTTTAGTAGATGCAAGTCGTTTAATGAAAGAGCAACACTTAACCCCTAAAGGGACCTTAAAAGTTGCAATTCCCCCTGCGCTTGGGATGACAGAAATCTTCTCTAAACTGATTGAACGCTATATGGCAGAATATACCGAGGTTAAATTAGAAATTGAACATCATGTTCAATCTCTCGATCTACGCCGGAAAAGTGTCGATTTACAAATCCTACCTAGCTATCTTGAACCATTACATGATGATTATGTGCAACAACGCCTCATTCAAATCCCTTATAGCATGGTTACATCTCCAGATTATCTTGAACAACATGGACATCCTGAAAATGTAGCTGAACTCAATCAATTCCATCTTCTTGCGAGCCGATTTAATAAAAGCTTACTTCCTCATGGACTTAATTATCAGTTATTTAGTGATGATTTAAACTTACTGTTTCGACTTGCATTATCAGGTAAAGGGATCGCTCTTCTTCCATCATTATTAATAGAAGATAGTATTAGTAGAGGAGAATTAGTGGAGGTGTTACCAAGAACGTCGTTTACCGATCTTACCATTACCTTAGTTTATCCAACGCCAAGTTACCTACCAGAAAAAACCAGAGCCATGGTAAAGCTGTTTAGAGAAACGTTTTCTTAATATTGAAGGAAGCTGAACAAGCTTTATTCATCATGATAAGTCACATCAAAATAGGCATATCCCTACAAAGAAAATCGGCAATTGCTATATTAGTAATAATATCATTTATATATGATGAAACGGCTTTAGGGTGATTGTTATTCATTAACTACTCAACTAGCCTAAGTGAGCCCTAAATATAAAGCCAACATCAAGGATGGTGTTGGCTTTATCTCTTCAGGTAAAAAGAAAAGTTACGCTTCTAGTACCTCTAACTTAATGTATTTACCCATATTTTTACGCTTAACACTTGGCATATATGGAATTTCACCCAATTTTGGCGCTGGCATTTTATCTTCTAACATCGCGATAATTTCAGCGTAATGCTCAGTACCTGGATTCACTCGGTTTGCTACCCAACCAATGATCTCTAAACCATCATGCTGAATGGCTTCTGCCGTTAACATCGCGTGGCTCAAACAACCTAATTTAATACCAACAACTAATACAACTGGAAGTTTTTCTTGTTTTACCCAAGTAGACAAACAATCGTCTTTAGAGACAGGAACACGCCAACCGCCAGCGCCTTCAACCAATACTACGTCTGATTTAGCTTTTAACGCAGCTAAACCTTGAGACAGTACAGAGTAATCAATGACTACGCCTTCCGCTTCCGCTGCAATATGAGGTGATGAAGGCAATAATAATGCATACGGGTTTACTTCTTCGTAGCTTAATTCAACATTGGCAACAGAGCGTAAATGGATTGCATCAGAGTTTTGGACGCCTTCACCTTTGTCTTCAGATCCTGCGGCAACAGGTTTATATGCAGCGGTATTTAGCCCCTTCATATTTAATGCATCTAAAATCGCTTTAGAAGAAACGGTTTTACCCACATCGGTATCTGTACCTGCAACAAAAAATGCATCAATCATTACTTATAACTCCAAAGCCTACCTGATAAGTAGCAGGTAACTTATTAAATTCATTCTTAAAAATTTGATACGCTTCTTCTACTGCTAATAGCTTTTCTTTACTCAATAAACCTGAGTGGCGACCATTAGGTAAATGCGTTGCTCCAATTCCTTTTAAATCTTTCATTAAAGCAAGAGCAGAAGAATACGTCATCTCGACTGGCGTGCAGTCTAGTGTAAACTTGTTACATTCAGATTGCGCTAACGCAAGGTTTACCATAGATGGCGTAATAAAATCGTTAACATGTTGATATAAATCAACCTTTGACCACGCTTTTTTCAACTCAAACAGTGAGCCATCTAGCAAAGTTGAAAATATAGCCTTGCTTTTATTATGGGTAATTCGATTCATTTCTCGTAATGGTACTGATAAATCCTGACACCATTGCAAAGCCAGACTAGAGATAACTATATCGAATATATTATCGTTAAACGGTAAATGCTCTGCATCACCTTGCACATAAGAGATGTTCAACTCACCGCAGCGCTCTTTCGCTTTATCTAACATCGATTGAGACAAATCAAACGCAACCACTATTGCACCACGCTTCAACAGCTGCTCACTACAATAACCCGTTCCACAGCCTACATCTAAAATACGTAGCCCTATTAGATCGCTTGGTAAATAAGATAATAGTCTATCCGCTACCTGCCGCTGAAATTCGGCCGAGCGATCATACGTATTTGCGGCTTTACTGAAAGCCGCTTGAATCGCTTTTTTTTCTTGGTTTGGTGTCCAATTTGAGGTTTCTATGGCGACTGCTTGATTAACCATAACTCATCATCCTAATTTTGTTATTGCTTGCGTCAGCTGCTTAATGTCTTGTGGCGAGTGATTGGTACTGAGTGTCACTCTTAATCGCGCTGTTCCTGTTGGTACAGTCGGTGGACGAATGGCAGTTGTCCATAAACCTTGTGCTTTTAGTTTATCTGACATATCAATTGCAGCATTTGCTTCACCGATAATAATCGGCTTTATCGGTGTTTGTGTTTTTACTACTCCTGAAAAATCACCTAAGTCTGATTCAAATTGCTGACTCAGTTCATTCAGTTTTTCTCGTCGCCACTCTTGTTGTTGGATCATAGATAAAGCATGAGACAAGGCGTGGGCTTGAGCTGGTGGCATTGCCGTAGAATAAACATGATGACGAGCAAATTGTGCTAAGTAATCACCACATTCTTGATTGCATAAAACCGCAGCGCCAGATAAACCAAAACCTTTACCAAAAGTAACCACTAAAATATCAGGTGTGACTTGATAAAAATCACAACAACCTCGACCATTATTACCTAACACTCCACATCCGTGGGCATCATCCACCATTAGCCATGCGCTGTTATCTTTGGCTACAGTGGCAATATCTAATAATGGGGAAAGATCGCCATCCATACTAAACACGCCTTCAGTCACCACTAAAGAAGGTGAATCATCACAAGCGTTTAATAATTTAGTTAAGTGGTTAATATCATTATGCTTAAAGCGTTTCATGGTCGCAGGTGACAACATACCCGCTTCCATTAACGATGCATGATTAAATTTATCTTGCAGTAAGGTGTCGCCTTTTTCTAATAATGAAAAAAGCACCGCTTGATTGGCACTAAATCCTGAATTAAACAGTAATGCGCAATCAAACCCAAGCCATTCAGCCAGTTGAGATTCTAAGTCAGCATGAGGTTTTGAGTAGCCAGTAACCAATGGAGAAGCCCCACTGCCACAGCCATACAAAGAAAGCCCTTTCTGCCACGCTTGAGTTAACTCTTTACTGCCAGCAAGACCAAGGTAATCGTTACCTGAAAAGTTAATGTATGCTTGACCATCCACCACTAATCTTGATTGATTACCTTGCTCAATTACTCTTCGAGAGCGATTTAGCCCCGCTTGCTTACGTTGAGTAAGTGCGGAGCTAATACGTTGATTAAACGCTTGCTTCATAAAACAAATCGTCTTTCTCAGGACGAGAAGCGACACGCTCAGCAACACGGTCTAATAATTCGTGTTCTTGAACCACATCCGGCTTCTGCGCAACTTGTTGACTATTTACACCCAATTTTTTAAACAGTTGCATGTCACTGTCTTCATCTGGGTTTGGTGTAGTCAGCAACTTACAACCATAAAAAACCGAGTTAGCACCAGCCATAAAGCATAACGTTTGCATCTGCTCATTCATGCTTTCACGACCTGCTGATAAGCGAACTGCTGATTCAGGCATCATGATACGTGCAACTGCAATCAAACGAATGAAATCAAATGGGTCAACATCTTCTGCATCCTCTAATGGCGTGCCTTTTACTTTTACCAACATATTGACAGGAACAGACTCAGGATGCTGAGGAAGGTTCGCTAACTCAACAAACAGACCTGCGCGATCACTGTCGCTTTCGCCCATACCAATGATACCGCCAGAACAAATTTTCATTCCTGCATCACGCACATGAGATAGCGTGTCTAGACGATCTTGATACGTTCGAGTAGTAATAATATTGCCGTAAAACTCTGGTGAAGTATCTAGGTTATGGTTGTAATAATCTAAACCTGCACCGGATAATTCATCCGCTTGATCTGAAGTGATCATGCCTAGCGTCATACACGTCTCAAGGCCCATCTCTTTCACACCTTTGATCATATCAAGAAGATAAGGCATATCACGCTCTTTTGGATTTTTCCAAGCGGCGCCCATACAGAAACGAGTTGAACCTGAGTTTTTCGCCTTTTGAGCCGCATCAAGTACACTTTCTACTTCCATCAAGCGTTCACGATCAACATCAGTACGGTAATGAGCACTTTGAGGGCAGTATTTGCAATCTTCAGGACAAGCACCTGTTTTAATTGATAGCAAGGTACTTACTTGTACGTAATTCGCTTGTTGGTATTTTCGATGCACTAATTGAGCCTCAAAAACTAAATCCATGAACGGCTTATCCATCAATTCTTGTACTTCTGCGACTGTCCAGTTATGTCTCACTTCCACGTGTAAATTCCTTTCGTTAACTTGCTATAACCATTGCTATTACTAAGATCCGACCACTCTTTTTTGTGGTTTTTGGCTTATATTTATACTTGGCTAGTCTACGGTTAAACGATACACTGTCAACCTTAAAGGAAAGATTAAGTTTACAACTGGTGAATTAATGAACAATAACGTCGATTTGGATTTTGACCGTCAGCACATTTGGCATCCCTATACTTCAACTATAAACCCACTTTCTTGCTACCCTGTTACTCATGCTAATGGCGTACATCTCTATTTAGAAGATGGCCAAGAGTTGGTGGATGGTATGTCTTCTTGGTGGTCAACCATTCATGGTTACTGTCACCCTCACCTTAATCAAGCACTTAAAGATCAAACCGATAAAATGGCACATGTGATGTTTGGTGGTATTACTCATCAACCTGCGGTCGATCTTTGTAAAAAACTGGTAGAACTTAGTCCCTCACGATTAGAGCAAGTCTTTTTAGCTGATTCAGGCTCAGTAGCCGTTGAAGTAAGCTTGAAAATGGCTCTGCAATATTGGCACGCCAAAGGCCAACCTCGATCAAAGTTCATTACTGCTCGTCACGGTTACCATGGTGATACCTTTGCGGCTATGTCAGTTACTGATCCTGATAATTCAATGCACGGCCTATACAAAGGATTTTTACCGGAACACCTGTTTGTGGAATCACCAACCAGCCGTTTTGATGGTGAGTGGAACCCTGAAGATATTCTTCCATTAGAAAAGATGCTGGCTGAACGCCATGATGAAATCGCCGCAATGATCCTGGAGCCTATTGTTCAGGGAGCTGGTGGGATGCGTCTGTATCACCCTCAATATTTAAAAGAGGTTCGTCGTCTATGTGATCAATACGGCTTATTGCTGATTTTAGATGAGATTGCGACAGGTTTTGGGCGAACAGGAAAACTGTTTGCCTGTGAACATGCCGATATTGAGCCTGATATAATGTGTATTGGTAAAGCTCTCACAGGCGGTTACATGACATTATCAGCAACATTAACCAGTAAAATTGTTGCCGATACAGTATGTAGTGGAGATGCTGGATGCTTTATGCATGGTCCAACCTTTATGGGAAATCCATTGGCCTGCGCTGTCGCTAATGCTAGCTTAGAATTGATCCAACAAAATCATTGGCAGACCCAAACTAAGAAAATTGAAACCTGCTTTTCAGAATTATTACCAGCACTAAAAAAATACGATGTAGTTACGGATGTGCGTTGGTTAGGAGCGATTGGCGTGGTGGAATTAACGACACCAGTCAATATGGAAAAGATCCAAGCACACTTTGTTGAACAAGGGGTTTGGATCCGTCCATTTGGCAAGCTAATCTATATGATGCCTCCATTTATTTCACAGCCTGAACACATTACTAAATTAGTCAATGCCATTGATAGTGCGTTAAGTGAACAGTTCTAACTAAAAATAAGCATAAAAAAACCGATACCCTCAAATTAAGCGTATCGGTTTTTATTGAGTCTTTACAATAAATCTATCGTGTCACTATTTCTTTTTCGACTCATTAGTAAAGTCATCTTCTACTAACTTATAAATAATGAAAATAGCCAGCTCCAACAATGCCGTCAACACTAAACTCATGATGACGTAACGCTCACTAAAAATACCAATACCGTGCAACACCATTGATTGAATAACAAACGCACCAACAACACCTAAAATCAACAATTGCAAAAACTTAATAAACTTCAGCATTTAAATTCCTTCTTTTTATTATCTAAAATAATTGAAATCAACTTATATAGATTACACTAAACTCAATGCATCTCTATGATTAACTTCCCCTATTCTCTTAGTTTTTCTTAATTTTATGACGAAGTAACCCTAATCAGGTTTCCAAGCATCATTTATTTTTGAAGTGAGAATATGGTCTTCCCACGCGCCATTGATGTATAAATAATTTTTAGCTTCGCCTTCTTTAACGAAATCAAGAGCAGATAATACCTTGCCACTTTTTTCATTATGAGGAATATAAGCAGCCATAATTCTATGAAGATTCTGCACAGAAAACATCCAATCAACCGTTTCCTTAACCGCTCGCTGCATAATGCCATTCCCTTGATACTTTTCATCCAAAGAGTACCCAAGATGAGAAGCATGGAAAGGAAAGCGCGTAATATTACTGTAACTCACCGTGCCAATAATTTTGTGTTCTTGTTTATCAAAAATCACAAAATAGAAAGCTAAGTTATGCTTATGCAGTTCAACCAACTGCAGTAGACGCTGTTTCCATCCCTCTGGTGTAAAAAACGCATTTGCACGCTTTGGCTCCCATGGTTCGAGATGATGGCGATTACGCATAAAGTAATTCGCTATTATCACTGCGTCAGCACTTTTAATTAAACGAACTTGGTAATGGTCAAAATCAAAATGTACATCCATGTTGTTTCTCCCTACTTCTTACCAATACCGTAATCGCGCAGTTTATTCGCAATTGCAGTATGTGAAACCCCTAAACGCTTCGCTAATTTGCGGCTTGAGGGAAATTCACTGTATAAGCCTGACAATATGTTTGACTCATACGACTTCATTATTTCATCTAATGTGCCATCAACATTAATATTGATGACATTCGTATTATTATCAGCAATTGGTAGCATAAAGTGAGAAGTACTTAACTGGTTTCTGTCCATTTGTGTTAATGCTTTTAACGTCGCACTTCTCAGCTGACGTACATTACCTGGCCACGAATAACTGCGTAAATAATCATACACGTCTTCAGAAATCGACGGTTTTACAATACTTAACTCTTTACATAGTTGAGCAACAAAAAACTCAAATAACGTCGCAACATCTGATGGACGTTCACGTAATGGCGGTATCTCTAAGAAGAGTACATTCAAACGATAATATAAGTCTTCTCGGAATACGCCTTGTTCTACTAAGTCTAGAAGTTCTTTCTTACTTGCGCCAATGATCCCTACATCAACATGGATCTCTTTTTCTTCACCCACACGACGGAAATTACCATCTTGAATAAAGCGCAATAATTTAATTTGCAGCAACGGGCTCATTTCACTAATCTCATCAAAGAAGACTGTTCCACCATCTGCTTGTTCGATAATTCCTCTTTTTCCTTCTGGCATATTAGGAAATGCACCGGGGGCATAACCGAACAATTCTGTCTCTGCAACATCATCAGGCATAGCGGCACAATTGACCACCATAAACGCCTTACCAGAACGAATAGAGGCATTATGACATGCACGAGCTAACATCTCTTTACCCGTACCAGTTTCACCTTGAATCAATAATGATTGATCAATATCTGACAATTTCTTTGCCTGAGAAATCAACTTTTTGTATTTAGTTGATGAACCAACAAAATGTTCAAAACCAAGATTAGATGATTCAGGTAAAAATGGACGTGCTTGTTGAGAATCAATCGACGGCTTAATAATAACAACGGCACTGGCTAAGATAGAGGCGTTGTCATCATCAGTGATATAAACAGGCATGATTTCCATGACATAATTTACGCCTTCTATTTCCATTGATTCTCGCTGACGAATGTGAGATTCCTCTAGCCAATAAGTAATATTAAAATCAGGCAATAATAGGCTTGCAGGTTGGCCAATTAGCGTTTCTTTGTCTAAATTAAATAAAGAGGCTACGGCCTGATTTGCGTTATCAATTTTGCCTTTTAAGCTAATAGAGAAAACAGGATCAGGGAGCGTACTTAATACCGCTAATAGCTCTGTATTGCGACGTTCACTCGGAAGAAATGGAATTTTACGAACATCCATTACTCCCTCAATTCGACGAATTTTTGCCATTAATTGACTGAATTCATCAAATTCTACTTCTGGAAAATTAAGATAGATTAACCCTGTTTTTTCAATTTCAATATCTCGTAAATCGATATTTTGAGAAGCCAAAATATCAAGTAATTCACGGGTTAGTCCTAATCGATCTTTACATTGCACTTCAAGACGCACAAAAGTTTCCTTAACTAAGATAGGTGTCACAATATGTTTACAGTTAGTTTGCTCGACTACAAAAAAAGAGTCAAGCTGAAGTGATCCAAATAGAGAGTTAATTCGTTTAATTACTCATTGATAATAAAAATAAGCAATGGAGAGTCAATCATGGATATTAAAGTTGGTATAAGTTCCTGTGTTAACGGTGAAAGTGTTCGTTTTGACGGCGGTCATAAAAGCAATAAATTTGCCTCTAAAGTCCTTGCCCCATACTTTACTTATGTACCTATTTGCCCAGAAGTTGGTAGTGGTATGTCTGTACCAAGGCCGACAATACGTTTAATCACAAACGAAGAAAGAATAGCCCTTGTTGACTCAAAAGATGCGTCTTTAGACTACACTGATTCAATGGTCGAATTTTCTCAAAAAACGGTTGATAGACTGAAAGAAACGGAAATGTGCGGTTATATTGTTTGTGCGAATTCGCCAAGCTGTGGCATGGAACGCGTTAAGGTATACAGTAAAAACAGTGCGACAAAAAATGGTGTTGGTCTTTACACTCAAATCTTAATGAAAGAAATGCCTTGGCTGCCAGTAGAAGAAGACGGCCGATTGAGTGATCCTGTACTTAAAGAAAACTTTATTACTCGTGTTTTTTGCTTAAATGACTTGTATAAATCTATGGATGGAGAGCCAACGGCAGGTAAAATAATTGCTTTCCATTCTCGTTATAAATATACCCTGATGTCACACTCTACCGTTGGGTACAAAAACTTAGGTAAATTGGTTGCTAAAGTGGCGGAATATGACATTAATGAGTTTTTTGCTATTTATCGTACACAGCTAATGCAGACGATGACGATCCGAGCTTCTCGTAAAAACAATACGAATGTATTGATGCATCTTCAAGGCTATTTTAAAAAAGAACTAGAATCTCCACAAAAGGTAGAATTAGCTCAAATCATCCAAGACTACAATCAAGGTTTACTGCCTTTATTATCTCCTATTACCTTAATTAAACATCATTTAGGTATTCATTCTAATGAATATTTAGCAAAACAATCTTTCCTTAATCCCTATCCTCAAGAATTGAGATTACGCTATGGATTATAAACCAACCATGCAATGCGTTTGGTTTCGTAATGATTTAAGAGTGGCGGATAACCCTGCGTTATCTGCAGCTCTTGCTAATCAATCCCCAACTATCGCTATTTTTGTAGCCAGTGAATCGCAATGGCAACGACACAATAAAGCCTCAATTCAAATTGATTTGATAAAGAGGCGCTTACTTGAGCTTGAAAAAGAGCTACACGCACTAAATATTCCACTACTAGTGTTATCCTGTCCTTGGTTCAAAGATGTACCACTACAGCTTCACACATTGTGTAAAGATCTTGGTATATCACATCTATTTGCTAATAAAGAATATGAGGCTGATGAATTAAGCAGAGATGCCAATGTTGTAACACAACTGTCTGATGTTCAATGTGTTTTTTATGACGCAAAATGTGCCGTAGAAGTTGGCAAAGTACTGAATAAAACTCACCAGCCTTATAAGGTTTTTACGCCCTTTAAAAAAGCGTGGAGAGAGTACTTTTATCAACACTTCCCAACCATTGAAAAAGTAACAGCTTCAGTTCAATTATCGACTCCTCAATTGAACTCACTGCAGCGTTATAGTGAGAAAAATTTCACCAACTCTATTAGTAATGAAAGTAAAGCGTGGTCTGTTTCAAATAAAACGATACTTAATACCATGCGTCAATTTTGTCGTGAAAAATCACAGCAATATGATGACCAACGAGATTACCCAGCAATAGAAGGGACAAGTCAACTTTCTCCTTATTTGGCTATTGGGGCAATTTCAGCAAAGCAATGTATTTTACGTTTGCACTTAGAAGCGAATAACCAATTAACTCAGGGGCAAGAGATCTGGCTTGATGAATTAATTTGGCGTGAGTTCTATACTCACCTACTTCACTTTTATCCATTGTTATCTAAGAACCACGCATTTTTGAGTTTTGATAAGTACATTCAATGGAATAATGACAGCGATAAATTTGAGCAATGGTGTAAAGGTGAAACAGGATTTCCTATTGTTGATGCCGCAATGAAGCAACTCAACACTACTGGTTGGATGCATAATCGCTTACGCATGATCACTGCCAGTTTTTTAGTCAAAGATTTACACATTGATTGGCGCTGGGGCGAGCAGTACTTTATGTCAAAACTTATTGATGGTGACTTTGCATCGAATAATGGAGGCTGGCAATGGTGCGCATCAGTAGGCTGCGACAGTACGCCTTACTTCCGCATATTTAACCCCACAACACAAAGCGAACGGTTTGATAGTAATGGTGTTTTTATTAAACATTGGCTACCAGAGTTATCGGAACTAACAGGAAAGCTACTGCATCAACCCAATAACAAGCCGCTATTAAAACCGGATAATTACGTAGATCCTATTATTGAGCATGCAGTACAACGATTAAAGACATTAGATATCTATAAGCAAGCCAAAGTTCAGGATGTTGCTAATTAACCATAGCAAGTATTATGATGATCTCATCTGTTATTAAGAGTTGTATTAATTGATGTCTAAATCACTACCGTTAGTTCTTTCTGGGCCTATTATTAGAAAATCAAGTGCGACTGAAGTCAACTTATGGCTAACGACTTCAGAACGCCTCGAAGGTCATGCCCTAATTCAATGGGCCGATAACTCACTTGAGTTTATGATCACCAATCTGCAATGCATTCAAATCGGTCACCATGCTTGGGTATATCTACTGCAATGCCAAGCGGACTTTCCGGTAAATCAAGCTCTCGAATACGATATCATCACTCAATATGGTGCATTATCTGGTTTGTTACCTAATGCGCTTTATTCTAATGAATCTCTATTTTCATTCATCATTAAAGACAAAGCAGATTATGTCTTACATGGTTCATGTCGTAATCCTCATTACCCTAGCAAAGACAGCTTAGTCATCGCCAATCAACAATTGAAAACACAAGCGCTTGAAGAGAGAGCTTCGCTATTAATGATGAGTGGCGACCAAATCTATGCAGATGATGTCGCAGGACCGATGTTAATGGCAATTCAGCAAATCATTCCTCAACTAGAGTTATTTGAAGAATCGCTTCCTGATACAGCTATCCCAACAAGTACTTCGCTTTACGCCCATCAACATAACCTTTATCAGCGTGATAAGCTTTTGCCGCACTATGTTGATAATACTAATTTTCTTTCTCGATGGAATCTATATAAGTCTCGTCCCATTTTTAGCTCCAGTGAGCACGAAAATCATCTAATCACCTGTGCCGAATTCTTCGTCATGTATTTATTAGTTTGGTCGCCTGCATTGTGGGAATGTGTAAGTCTGCCCGCGTCACTTCCTGATCCTGATAACAAATTAGATAAAAAATGGCACGCTTGCTGGAAAACAGAAAAAATCATTATTGACCAATTTGTGCAAGGGTTGAATGACGTCCAACAACTGTTTGCGCATATACCGACTTACATGATCTTTGATGATCATGACATCACTGATGACTGGAATTTAACCATTGGCTGGGAGAATGCCGTTAATGGACACCCACTCGCAGCTCAAGTTATTGGTAATGGCTTAATGGGCTACTTTCTGTGTCAGGGCTGGGGAAATAATCCTGAGCAATTTGATGATGAATTTTTAGATGGTTTCCGTCAGCTCTTTAGCGACTATACTCATGATAAACATGCACAACTTATCAGGCAGTTAACTCGATTTGAACAGTGGCATTACTCTATCCATACGACGCCTAAAATCGTGGTATTAGACACTCGAACTCGTCGTTGGCGTTCTGAATCCAATACTAATAAACCATCAGGTTTGATGGATTGGGAGGCAATGCTTGATTTTCAGCATGAGCTTATTGGACAAGAAGCGATCATCATCGTCTCTGCTGCGCCTATTTTTGGGGTTAAATTTATTGAAGCTCTGCAAAAAACAATGACAATGTTAGGCCAACCGTTAGTGATTGATGCAGAAAACTGGATGGCTCACCCAGGCTCAGCGAATACATTATTGAGTATTCTTACTCACCCTAAAACACCACAAAACTTTGTCATTCTATCTGGTGATGTGCATTATTCTTTCGCCTATGACATTAAATTGCGTCACAGTAAATCAAGCCCTGATATCTACCAAATTACTTGTAGTGGGTTTAAAAACGAGTTTCCTAATGTCTTACTTCGTTTTTGTGATTTTATGGACAGAGTACTCTATAGCCCACACTCTCCATTAAACTGGTTTACAAAGCGTAAGAATTTATTAGTCACCAAACGAGATCCATCGGTCGCAAATAACGATAAACTCATTAATAAAAGTTCTATTGGGGAATTAAGATTGGATGAAAAAGGCAAGCCGGAACAGATTTCGATTTTAACCGCGGAAGGGGAATCCATTTCCTTCTTGCCTAAATCAAGTGATTAAATCACTTTGTACTATTAAAATAGTGAGAATTGAAAACATTAATCGTTGAGGGTGGTGTCAGAACCGCTCTCAACCTCTATTGAATTATGGAAGTATAGGCCCGCTTCAATTGCGTCTAGCCACTCTAATTCCACCTCTTCATGATATCTAGTTTTATCAAGGTAGTTTGCACTCATATTAATATCCTTATGTGAGTTCCAAGAGCCCGATTATACGAGTCTTGAATTGCAATACTGTGACAGAGATACAAAATCCTATTCAAATCGCACCACTACAAATGGTAATGATTATTATTAAGATTGAATTATCTCTCGTTTTATCCTACTCTATAGGACTGTTCTCTACTGAATCTCTATTATGAAATCCACAGTTTTATTTTCGCTTGCTTCTGTTCTTTTGTTGTCAGGCTGCAGTCAACAAATTCAATCAACATCGGCACCTTCCCAAGCTATCACCAGTTTCTATGATTATCAATTACTATCACCAACAGGATCTCCTTTATCTCTTACTGCTTTACCTCAAGAGATAATTGACGCCGATGTTATTCTGGTAGGTGAATGGCACACCCACGCAGCAGTTCACCGTTTTCAAACCGACTTATTTAAACAGCTCTCTGCGACAAACCCTGAATTAGCTCTATCTATGGAGCAGTTCAGCCGTAATAAACAGACGGTTGTTAACGAATACTTAACCGGTAAAATTGGTGAGCAAACATTAATGTCTGACGCTAGCGCCTGGCCTAATTATGAAAGTGACTATCGTCCATTAATTGAACTCGCAAAAGCAGAAGAACGTGATGTCATCGCAGCAAACGCACCAAAATCAATCGTAAAATGTATTGGTCAACAAGGCATTAGTTATTTAGATAAGCTCGATGTTGATGAGAAATCATGGTTGGCTAAAAACATCGATCTTTCTGACTCACCTTATAAGTCAAAGTTCTTATCTTCTATGCACCACGGCGATGAAGAACAAACTCAGAAACAATTTGCAGCTCAAATGACGTGGGACGCAACAATGGCGGAAAGTATCGTCAATTATTTACGTCAACATCCTGATTCTCAAGTTATGCATATTGCAGGAAAGTTTCATATTGAAAATGGCCTAGGGACAGCAGCACAGATAGTAAAATTAAACCCAAATCTTAATGTCGTGGTTATCTCTCCACTAGAAAAAGCCTCTAATGAAGGCTCTGACTATCAACTGGAAGTTTTAGCTCCGCCAAAACGCTTTGTGAAACAAGAAAACATGATGAAAGCATACAAAGCGATTAAAAACCGTAACAATGAGCTTGTGTGTAAATGATTAACTAATAAGAAATAAAAAACCACTCACTTCGACGAGGGAATAAAGTGAGTGGTTTTGGTTTAGCGGCATGTTTCATTTCAAGGTTTTTACTTATTTTCGGATAACAAGTACAACTTCACCTACTTGTATACCCCATTTATAAATTTCAGTTTGATTGATAACAACGCTATCTGAGACTTGATAAATCCAATCATCAAACTCGACTTCATAGTGTGAATCATCTACCTTTAGTATCATTGAGTATTTCCAATTAAGAGCATTACCTACGCTTTTTCCATAAGCCGTATTAAGAATATCACTGGCGGTTCCTGTGTATGAACTATCACCTAAATCTTGAATAACCCAAGTTCGCTCTTGTTCTTCACCGTCATTAAATAGAAATTGTTCGTCTAATGTTAATGTATCTCCGCTCCACTGGGCTTGAAGATCGACAGTGAATGTTCTTATCACAGTGCCATTAAAGTCCTTTACTATCCCTTCTGCTTTTAAATCATCTTGAAAAAAAGCTTTCATTGAGAATTCAGGGGTTGTACCTGCATAATCATTAATATCTTGAGAAGAACAGCCTACTAATAGAATGCTGAAAACGAATAGGATTATCTTTTTCATTATTATTCCCCTATTAATTCAAGACGTAGATCTGGGTAAGTTGTTTTTTCTGATACCCAAATATCAAGAAAAAGCTGAGAAAAGTCTTTATTCGCTATTTTTCCAATAGGTTTATCATTTAAAAAAAACTGATTATTTCCGATCTTATCAATGCTAAAAACTAGCTTGTCTTCAGGCTTAACATCAGGAAATACTTGTTCTAACTCAACTAGCCATTCATTTAGATCTGGATGCTTGATTGATTGCTCTTCCCATTGTTCTTTGGTCGCTTTAATTAAATTTTCTTTTGTTATATTACGATAATATTCAATCTCAAGTGCCTGTGGGTATTGGCCATAAACAAACTGTCCTGATGTGGTAAATAATTGCGCTTCATATACTGAGATTAAGAACCATGACAGCTCTGATTTTCCGCTACTTTGTAAACCTTGTAACGGAGCAGCAACTGCACTATTTATTGTTAACAGGCTTACCATCGTGAGTATACTTATCAATGTTCTCATAACTCTTTCCCTCATTACTTATTCTTGCTCTTAAACGCTTTTGAATAATAATAAATACGGGCAGATTGACCGCCCAGATCACTCCAATTGAAAATAAAGTGATTTGATATGAATATGAGAAATCAACGGCACCTAATCGATGGCCAGCTAAGTAATTTAATGGCCCCGCAATCGCACCAAGTAAAGCAATGAGCCCAAAATGGAAACGGGATAGCCATCCTAAACTATGGTTAATCGCGAAACCAAAATGGCACCACAATAAAATAAGCCACACAGGTATCAGTGCGTCATTAGGGAATAGATACACGCCAGTAAATGACAGTAGTACATCCCCAAAAGCACCTAACATCGAAATAAAAATGAGCAAATAAAAGTCTAACTTTCGAGTTGGTGATATTAAAAGATGAAGCAATATTGAAACGACTAAGAAAGGAATAGCTTGCTGTTGATACAGGATCACAGAAAACCACACCAACTGAAACCAGACTGCATTAATGAGAGGAAAATAACGTAACATTGAAACCTCCTACGTTACCAACCTAAATAAGTGATTGTTTGCTGACTTATCTAGGTTAGTAAATACAAATAATGGTCGACTAGCACACCCCATGCTGTGGTTTTGCAGCCACTAAATGCACAGTACTTATCTTACGTTCTAAAAAGCCACCTTCACAGTAACAAAGATAGAACTGCCATAAACGAATAAAGTCATCGCCATAACCCATTTGCTTTAAATCACTGTTAGCATCATCAAAACGTTCATACCAATGACGTAATGTTTTAGCGTAATCTAAGCCGATGTCATGTAGTGAAGTAATCACCATATCTGTGTTTTGTGCCACTTTATTTGCCATGACACTAACTGATGGTAAACAACCCCCAGGGAATATATAACGCTGAATAAAATCGACACTTTTACGATATTGGTCATAACGTTGGTCTGCAATGGTAATTGCTTGAATTAACATTTTACCTTCAGGTTTAAGGTGTCGACTACACACATCAAAAAAAGTGCTTAGATATTCGTGTCCTACAGCTTCTATCATTTCAATCGAAACTAATTTGTCATACTGACCTTCAAGGGTACGATAATCTTGCTTTAGAAGCGTAATTCGGTCTTCTAGACCTAGGGATTTTACTCTCTGCTCTGCAAAGTCATATTGAGCATCAGAAATCGTCGTTGTGGTAACATTTACGCCATAATGCTGTGCTGCATAAATAGCTAACGCTCCCCAGCCCGTGCCTATTTCAAGCAAGGTTTCACCTTCTTTTAGTTCAAGTCGCTCACAAATGGTTTTTAATTTAAATAACTGAGCTTCTTCCAAATTGGCATCTGCATTCGGGTAGATGGCACTTGAATACAACATTTCTTTATCTAGAAACATTTTGTACATTTCATTGCCTAGGTCATAGTGCGCTAAAATATTCTTTTTAGACCCTTCTTTGGTATTTTTATTGCGCTTGTGATTGATTAAATCAAAAAATTGAACCAATTTACTGAAGCTATTTTCAACTCTATCAAGTACACCTTCTTCACGGCCTAACACTTGAATAACCTTTGTTAAATTTGGACTTGTCCACCAACCAGCAACATAGGCCTCACTCGCACCAATGCCACCACCGAATAAAATTTTTCTATATGCTTCGGTGTTATTGATCTCGACTACTGCTTTCAAAGAGGCTAATGGGTCTCCCAAAACAACTTGTCCTAACTCATCATTTATCGTCAATGAGGCTTGGGTCATTTTACCTAAATAATCCAATAATACTTTACGCGCCATACCATCAATCCAGCGCATTGACTTATTGTTTTTGTCATTGGTCAGTACTGACTCTTTCAATACTGTTCTCTCTATTTGGTTACTAGCCATTGCTCTCTCCTTATTGCTCTGGGTGTGGCACAAACGGGATTCGTTTTATGAATAATTTCAATGCTTGCCAATAAATGCCCCATACTATTTTTACGGTCATCATGGGAATAGAGATCACTTGCTCACGTATATTTTTTGAATTAAATTCTTTTCGTGTCATAGCGATCGTTGCATCAAAGATTTTTTCTTGTTCTTTATCTAAGCCACGGTTTTCTAAATGTAACGATAATCGCTTGCTTGGCGCTTTAATAAACCAATGATATTTCATATTCAGATCCAAAAAAGGCGATACATGAAAGGTTTTATCTATGATTTGCTTAGAACCAATCTTTATTAAGTAATAATGGGTTTGATTCCACGGCGTATTACTCACTTCAGCCAGTAGATCCGTCAATTCATCTTGTTGGTTATAACAGTAATAAAAATTAATTGGACTAAAATAAAGCCCAAAACAACGAACCTGCCCAACAAAAAGCACTCTACCTTGGCTGTTATTTCCACCCAATTCATTCACTTTATTCCAAACAGATTCCTTTAGAGATTCATTCTGGCAGCCAAGATAATCAGAGCGTCGAAAACTTAGAGGAGCAAAACGTCCTTTTTTGAACCACCCCACCTGTTCGGTTTTTTCTAATTCATCCAAATCTAAGGCGACAAAGAACATCTGATAACTAAAACTATGCGTCTTAGTTTGAAATCGTCTGTGCCTTACGTCACCGTGATAGAGGCAGGAATTGATCATAGGCTAATTCCAAAACGTTGGCACACATCAAGAGCACTTTTCACGCCATCTTCATGGAATCCGTTATACCAATAAGCACCTGCAAAATGGGTATGGTGTCGACCACAAATTTCTTCTCGACGAGCTTGTGCTTCTATAGTGTCTGTATTAAATACAGGATGATCGTATTTATATGAGCCTAATATTTTATCTTTATGAATCAATGGCGAATTGTTTAAAGTGACACAAAACGTTGTTTCTTTAGTTTCTAATCCTTGGAGAATATTCATGTTATAAGTAACGCTAGATGGGTTATTTTTATTCCCCGTATCCAGATGATAATTCCAAGCTGCCCATGCTCGTTTTTGTATTGGCAATAAACTCTCATCCGTATGCATAACGACTTCATTTTCTTGATAAGTGAGTTTGCTTAGCACCATTTTTTCTGCTGTTGTAATATCACTTAGCATTGCTAATGACTGGTCGCCATGACAAGCCAAGACTACTTCATCAAAATCATACTGATCTTCACCATTTATTTCTAACGTTACTCCTCTAGGATTTCGAGTCACGCTCGTTACTGGGCTATTTAAATGAATGTTGTCTTTAAACGTAGCAATTAGAGGTTTAATGTATGAATGAGAACCATTAGGTACTACATACCATTGAGGTCTATTAGCAATATCTAACAAACCATGATTATGGAAAAAGCGAATAAAGAAATGCAACGGAAACGCTTTCATATCTTGTAAGCTGGATGACCAAATAGCCGCACCCATCGGTAAAATATAGTGCTCAGAAAAATAGCTACTGTATTCATTACGGTATAAGAAATCACCTAGTGTTCCATCAATATCAAGATCGATATGATCATCACCATGATCCACACTCCACAACTCTTTACACTGTTTGTTAAAGCGTAAAATCTCACTAATTAAAGATAAAAACTTAGTATTAAATAGGTTTGAGCGTTGAGCAAAAAGCGTATTTAAATTATGGCCATTATACTCAAGACCAGAAATGACATTTTTTACACTAAAACTCATTTCTGTTTCTTGCCCAGATAAACCAAGTTGAGTTAATAACTCAATGAAGTTTGGGTAAGTTCGGTCATTAAACACAATAAAACCAGTATCAATATCCCACTCTTTTCCTTCTGCTTTTACTCGTTTTGTTGCGGTATGCCCACCAATATAATCATTAGCTTCAAATACTGTTACATCATGCTCTCGTGATAATAAGTGCGCGCACACCAATCCTGAAATACCTGTACCAACCACTGCAATTTTTTTCATTATCGTTTCATCCTTAAAGCGAGCCAGTGCCATATACGGTCTGGGAGACTTCCCATTAAAATTAAGAAACTCGTAAATGGAAATGGAAAATGAATGTGTTTTTTATTTTTATCTATACCTGTAATTATATGATCTGCTGCTTTATCAACGTCGATTAACATTGGCATAGGAAAATCATTTTTATTTGTAAGCGGCGTTTTAACAAAACCAGGGGCAATCACACTAATAGTAAATTGTTCCGGTGATATATCTAATTGAAGTGACTTTGCCAAATAATGAATTGCCGCTTTACTTGATCCATACGCTTCTGCCCGTTGAAATGGTACGTAGGAAGCACTTGAACCCATTAACGCTAAGTGACCGCCCTGCTTCATTTTTGGTATTAACTCTTGTAGACAATACCCAATTGAAATGACATTAGTTGTGATCACTCGCTCAAATAATGCAGCATCAAATTGAGTCGCGTCATCGATATATTCACACGTTCCCGCATTGAGAATTACGATATCTAGCATTTCAATACTAGAAAGCGCTTCAAGAATTGAATGACTGTCATCAAGATCAAAAACGACCTCAATTAAACTACCGTTACCTTTTGCGGTCGTTAAGTAATCTGAATCAACATATCCAGAAAAATTACGACCACACGCATAAACCCGATAACCTTGGTTAAGGTATTTTTCTGTTAAAGAGAGGCCAATACCTGACGTTGCCCCTGTAATTAATATAGTTTTCATGACTGCATTCTCTTTTTAATCAGCTTCACGGCTGAACCAAGAACCGGTAAATGCTCATACAGCATTTGCCCCATGTCTAAGTAGTCTCTGTGGTAATACACTCTTTCATTGAATTTAATATGTGAGGTGCCATCAACAGAAATACATTTCCCTTTACCTATTTTAGGATGGCTGTATTCCATAGTCCAAAAAAGGCTGGCTTCACCACCATTCTCAATAACATGATGGATATGAAACTGACAATTTAAAATATTCTCGTATAAGTGTTCAAAATACTCGGTAAGCATAGGAAGCCCATCGATCTGATGTACAGCATCAATAAATTGAATATCATTGGAATAAATTTCAGGAAGGCGATGAAGGGTTGAGCGATCTAATTCACCATAAAGTGATATAAATGTAGTAACAAAATTAGAGTGCTTCATGATGATATGTCCTTATTAAACTTATGAAATACTACGTGGTAGTATTCAAAAAAGATCACATCCTGTGATCTTTTTAATAAAAGGAAATTAGCTTTAGCTTAGCTTACTTACCTATATTTATATATTAGTACAATAAGTTACCTATCGGATTAAATAATTTACTTATTCCTTGGGTAAAATGCAACGGAGCATTTTGTACGGTGTAACATAAACATCCATCAGTGGTTTTAGGGCTATGTGCATGCGAAGAATCTAACCAAATAAAATCACCTTTATGATAATGTCCTGATTCATCTTCAAAGCTGCCATCTAACAATAAGGTTAATTCAAAACCTTTATGAGTATGCGTAGGGATCACACCACCGGCATTGATGTGCAATAAGTTAGATCGTGTCGCCCCTTCTTCTATCAAACGAGCACGACTTACCGCCCCCATTTGATTCCATTTCATATCAACATAACGAGTCAATACACGAGGTAATTCATAATGAAAAGAATCAATAAAAATATGCTCTACCGATGGCTCTTTCAAATAGCTAGTTTCAACCTCGGTATTTAATATACCGTTAAGCATTTGAGAAAAATCAACCGACTCAGCTTCTGCTGGCTCTTGCCACGCTTTTGCTGCAAATTCTTGAGTTAATTTATCTGATTTACGCTTACAATGTTCACACAAATCACAATGCAGCGTCATACCAACAGCAAGAGATTCGGGTAAATCACCGTCGACATGAGAACGTAATAATGCATCGCTAGGATGATGGGTAATTTTATTCATGCTCATACTCCTGTCTTAATTTGGTTAATGCTAAACGCAGCCGTGATTTAATCGTTCCGATTGGTTCACTTAATTGTTCTGAGAGCTCTTGTTGAGTCAAGCCTTGCTCATAAATCCCTTCCACAACCACTCGTTGGTTATTAGGTAATATGCTCACTGCCTTCTTTAATTTTTTCGTTTCCAGCCAATCTAGCTCTACGGCCTCTACTTGTTTATCAAATAATGGCCACAACTCGTCACTGACCGTATCTTCTCTATTTGATTGCATTTTGCGTAACATATCAAAGCTATGATTACGCATTACCGTGAATATCCAACCAGACGCATTACCTTTGCTCTGATTGAATAGTGTCGCTTTTCGCCAAACAAGCGTCATCGTCTCTTGGACTAAATCCATTGCTAACGTTGGATCATTGAATTTCTTTAATCCATATGCTCTAATTTTGGGTGCAAACCAAGAAAACAGCTCAGAAAATGCCTGTTTATCTTGAGATAAAGCGACCTCTTGTAACCAAGCGTCTAATCTTGCTTTATCTTCTTCATCTGATTGGGTCGGTATTGGGTTCACCTGATTGCTAACCTCTACATAATGAGTTTGCATAATCATCTCCAAAGTTTTTATACTTTGTTATACGATAATGCTAAGAAATTGGATCATTATTAATACTATAACATTGCATTTATTTTAAATATTATTGATTTCAATATATTTATCACAGTATCGAAAATAAAATAATATCAACGCTGATAAGCAGTTGCTTACATAATTACGCGACTTGCTCATCCTGCAAAGTCACTAAACCAAGCTCAATAATGGCTTCTATTGCCATTGGTTTATAAAAGAAAAAGCCTTGGATGCAAGAGATACCCAAAGACTGGATAAAATCGACTTCATCTTTACTTTCTGCACCTTCAACAACTATGTTTGCACCCGTAATTTGGCCTAACTCAACCGCAAGACTAAATAGTTTTCGTCCTCGCTCAGTTCCTATGTTGAGCAATAAAGAGCGGTCTATTTTTACTTTATCGAAATCAAAACGAGATAAATAAGCGATCGAAGAATAGCCTGAACCAAAATCGTCTAACGCAATAGTAATTCCTAATTCTCTTAATTTATTAAGCGTTTTCTTGGTTTCTTTCTCATCTTTAATTAGCAATTCTTCTGTTATTTCTAACTCAAGCTGCTCAAACCGTAGTGAGCTTCTTTTTATTAATTGCATTACTGTGGTTAAAAATGTCGGTACCAACACCGTTTCTGGTGACACATTTACTGATATTTTAAAATCAGGATCATGAGCATAATTGTTTGCAGTAGCAATCGCTTTCTCAAGAACCCAGAAATCCAACTCGGGCAGTAACCCTAATTCAGAAAAAGAATCAATAAATGTTGGAGGTGTTATATGCCCAGAGTAAGAGCAGTGTCTAATTAATGCTTCTAAAGAAATAACTTTTTGCTTATCTACGTCATATTGAGGTTGGTAGTAGAGAATAAAGTCACCCGTTTTATGCAGATGTTCAACTGTTTTCTGCGCTGCCATATTTATAGATAAATGAGGGATATAACTGCCTATCGCTTTTGTTGTATCAATCTTTTCAGATGAGAAGAACCGCTCCGTCAAAGAATCTAATGCTGTTTTCCCCATACTTAACTTATCCATTCGCATGAAAAATGGATAATAAATCGCAATTCCAATCAATATAATAATACATTGTAGAATAGAACCGGATATCGCCCCATCAGTCCCTAAGTACCCGCCAATGATTGGCGGTGTCATCCAACTTATCACTCCCATAATAGGAGGAACAACTCCCCATAAGGTCGCAAAGTACGCAATAAGCAAACCAACAATAGGGGTGAGAAGAAATGGAATTATCATGATTGGGTTAAACATGATAGGTAAACCATACAATATTGGTTCATTAATATTAAAGATACTCAGTAATAAAGCCGCTTTAGCTAATGTCCTATATCCTTTATTTTTAGCAAATAACAACACACAAATGACCAAGCTTAACGTATTTCCAGAACCCCCCATCCCAGTATAAAAATCATAAAAGTTACTGGTTAGAATAGGAATAGTTCCTGAACCCGTTTCAATAAGAGCAAGACTCTCTGATGTTATTCTAAATAATTCGATTTTATAAGATGCTAAAATGACATGTCCATTGACACCAATAGACCATAGAACACCTCTAGTAAATTCATAAATAATTCCGTCAAATAATGACATGGGGTCCAGTCTTGGCATCATCAAGGTTAGATGTAATGCATCTAATATAACGAATTTTGTTCCATAGCTAATACCTAACAAAATTGAAATCACAATACAGACAGAAATCACAAGATTAATAGAACGCTCAACAACATTAGGTAAGTGAGTGTCTCTAAAAATCGATAGTAACTGAAGATATTGGTAAAAAAAACTCACTGCAATAGGGATGAAAATCGCAAATGGGAAATTAATAGGAATAAGGCTGCCTTCATGAAATAAATCCCATTGAAAACAAATGATGAAATAGAGTAAAACCGAAGAGGTAATAATGGCGATAACGGGTTGTTTATGAAGAGATGCAAGATACTGCGAAAAGAAAACAACGAGTAAGACAGGGAATAACTGAGCAATAAGGGAGCTGATCGTATTCAGTTCATAGCTAACATCTGTCCAATTTAATAGAGTGGCTCCATTTGACGCTAACAAAGAAAAAGAAGAAATTAAAGAAACCGGAAGCAACATAATAAATACGTTACTTATTCCCGCAAGGTATTTGTTCGCAGGTAAATGCTTCATTAAGTAGGTAAACACTGCAGCTCCTTGGCAGTTAGCAGCTCAAACTTAATGCATGATATACCATATAAACCACTCAAGCACTTTATTTACAATTAAAATTAACTCTATCACCAACTTAATAATAAAAACCATAACTATATCTCATTTCCAAAATTATGACCTTGACTCTTTTACAGTATAGCTTCGTAATCCACTTTCAATTTGTAAGGTACTGATAATGTATAACTATATTTTTCTTCTCTCTCTAATTTCTTTCGGCGCTATTTCTGGAGATGCTAAATTAGGTCAAATGAAGTCACCAAGCTGCGTTTATTGTCATGGTACAACAGGGGAAGCGATTAATAGCACCTACCCTAATTTAGATATGCAAAATGAGGGGTATTTATATTCTTCTATGAAAGCGTACCAAAATGGTGAGCGAACTGGGCCTCTTGCGTTAATGATGAAAGCCCAGTTACAACGACTCAATGATCAAGATTTAAAAGATATCGCAGCCTTTTACGCTAATGCGTCTAACAATGAAAACAAATAATCAATTTCATCAATGGTGTTGTAATGCATAAACCCAATACGTACAACACCACCACTCTCTTCTAATTCAAGTTGTCTAATTAACCCTAACGCATAGAAATGTCCATTCCATACGCATACATGATTCAGTCCTAATTTTTTGGCTACTTGATCTGGTGTATGACCCTTCAAGCGAATAGCAAACGTTGGTGTTCTACGTTGGCAATGTTCAGGATCGCTTATCCCAAATAACGAAATCCAAGATCGGCTTCCAAGCTTATTCAAAAAATAATGTGTTAACACTAATTCATGTTGTTGATATTGAATGAAGCTAGTCACCAGCCTTTCTCTCAAGCTGTCCCCTTTAGTTCCCCATTGAGCTAGGTATTCAATTGCGGCACTTACTCCTGCTAGACCTTCAAAACTCTGGGTGCCTGTTTCAAAACGTCCAGGGCCAATATTCGTTGCAGGTTCTACTTTGTAAGGAGAAAGTGAGTCTAAATAGAATGGTGATATATATGCAATCCCAACATGAGGTCCAAAGAATTTATATGCAGAACACACCAAAAAATCACACTCTAGAGTTTGAACATCAATCAAATGATGCGGAGCGTAATGAACGGCATCAACATAAATCATCGCGCCAAAATGATGGGTAGCCGCAACCATAGACTCAACATCAACAAGAGAGCCCGTTGTATTCGATGCATAAGTTGTCGCGACGAGTACCGTTTTATCTGACAATAACGAATAAAAATGCTCCATATCCAACGTGCAATCGTCAGTATTAACACGAACCTGATGAACAACTACGCCTTTCTCTTCTGCGGCTTGTTGCCAGCTTGATACATTAGAATAATGATCTAATGCAGTAACAATGATCTCATCACCTGCTTTCCAGTCTCGACTAATCGCTCGACTTAATTGAAAAGTCAGAGAGGTCATATTTGCCCCAAACACAATATTATTACTGCTTGGTGCATTCAATAACGCAGCACAAGCAGTTCGAGCATTATCCATGACGACATTTGTATTCTGACTCGAAAAAAAATGGCCACCTAAATTGGAGTTCGAATAGCCTAAATATTCTGTCATTGCCGTTAATACCGATGTTGGAACTTGAGAGCCTCCTGGACCATCTAAAAATAAAACGGGATGACTCTCAATTGTTTGTGAGAGAGCTTGAAATTGAGGACGTACGCTATCAGGCGTGAAAGTCATTAGCTTCATCCTTTGCTGTTAATACAAATACATCCATATGCCCTTCATGCGCGTGGTCAACCAAGCGTATTGGTTTTCCGTTATGCCACAATTTTCTATCGTCAACCATGGCGACTTCTCCATCTTCTAAAATCTTTATAAAAAATGGTTCTTCATTAGAGTCTTTATAAACAAGCAATTCACCACCTTCGATATTAGAACGATCAATACCAATCAAAGCAATATGATCAAAACCGTCTTGGTGAACACCCTCTGGTGCTATTTCCGTTTCTTCATAAATAGCGGAGATCCGCATTTGATGTATCTCGATCTCTTGACCATTCGGAAGATGATTTAGACCCATAAAGACTTGGCACATTTCAGCCATGCCTTCACTGTGTAAAATATGCGCTTCAATACCTTCAAATTCACGAACAATATCTCCTTGAAAATGATTAATATCTTCACTCTGAACAAAGTTATGTTTGCTGGTTTCAACCACTTTTTCATTAACAACACGAATTACGGAATAGCGACGCAATCGGAAGTTACCATCAGCATGAGTAGTCTTAGGTAGGCCTGTAAATGAGGGTGCGAGTTGGTGAACAGCAGCATGACTTAATTGTGTCAGCTGCAATGTTGTATCATGTGAATAAATCATATTGCCTCCTGCATAATAAGATTAACATTTAATTTACATCTTTATTATTTACGCAGAAATGCTGATAAATCAAATAAAACAGTCCTTTCATTTGCACACTTTTGAATATTCGACACATAACTCCACATTAAGATTGTAAGCAGAAACTAAATTCTAATTATCTTTTTTAACTGCCTTTAAAACCAGAACTCTTCACTAAAATAAATGCATATCATTGATTATCCGTCATTAATTAGACTTCTTACCCGTTTATTCCATAGTAATACAAAGAACATGATGAGAGTAATAGTTAAATAAAACACTCCTAAAGAATGCTGATTTGTTACCCAACTTTTCACGAGATAACCACCAAATACACCGGCAAGGCCCATTTGAATAGATCCTGATAACGCTGAAATCGTCCCTACTTTTTTAGTATGCGGAGCAAGTAATAAGTTAATAGACAGTGGGAATGTAATACCTTGAGCAACGGCTAATAAGGTAAACGCAAAGACTAAAGAAAACAGTGAGGTATCAAAACTTATCAGCCATAAACCAGATAAGGTCATAATACCAAGGGCAATACCAATTAAAATATCAACAGAACAACGCTTATTTAAGCTATTAAGAATAAAACTGCCTATCATTAAACCTGCAGAAGGAATAATCATTACTTGACCATACTCGGCCGTCGTTAAACCTAATCCCTCTTGAAGCAAAAAAGGCAATAAGGAAACAGACACAAGGCTACCTAAATAACTAACCCAATTTAAACTTGCACTAGAAATAACCTGAGCGTTAGAAAAGAGTGAACCATAGTCACGCAATGTTTGAGTAAAGCTAAACTTCTGAGGTTTATAGGGTAGTGTTTCAGGAAGAATAAAGTACCCAATGGTTAAAATACAGCTTAAGTATATCAATACAAAACCAAACACCCACTGCCAGCTAAAATGCCAAGCAATCCAGCCGCCCATAACAGGTGCAAGAATCGGCAAAATAGAGGCGGTAATGGAAATATAAGACATCGCTTTAGTCAAATGATGTCCACTGTAGCTATCTCTTAATACACTTCGGCCTAATACTGATGCGCTACCCGCTCCTAGACCTTGCAGTAAACGCCCTAACACTAAAGCAGTAAAGTTATCTGTCATTGAAAAACATAAGACAGTACCTAACAAATAAATCCCCTGCCCTAAAATAAAGATTGGTCGCCTACCTAATGCATCAGATAGAGGTCCATAGAACAACTGAGAGCCACCAAAGCCAACTAAAAATAACGTAACAAGTAACTGAACATCTGCAGGGGAAACACCAAGATCTTGGCTAATTAAAGGCAATGACGGCAGATAAATGCTCACACCAACTTGCCCCGTTGCAATAATCATCATTGCAAGAAGTAACGGTGTTTTATTTAAGCGGCCGGCAGGCAGCGCTGAGATATTATTTTTATTCATTTAATCAGTTTACATTCAATCGATATGATTGATAATAGCTATCATAGGAATCAAATTAAGTCCAAATAGGAACTAATCATGGATTGGATTGAAAGCGTTAGAAGTTATATTAAAGTTGTTGAAGAAGGTAGCTTTAATGCTGCAGCTTTAGTACTAAATACATCAGGCTCAGCCATCAGTAAACGCATAAATTGGCTTGAAGAACGAGTTGGAGTGCAGCTATTAACTCGAACCACTCGCTCAGTACACCAGACTGATGCGGGTATTTTATTTTATCAACGAGCGCGCTTGCAGCTTGATCAATGGCAACACCTTGTCGATGAAACTCGAGCAATTAACCAGACTCCTACGGGGTTATTAAAAATAGGCGCTACTCTTGCTGTTGGTTCTAAATTTATTATTCAATATTTAGACGAATTTTTAGTTACTTATCCAAAGATTAAAGTTCAATTAGTAACGACGTTACCCGGGCAAGTTCCTGAAAGTAATATTGATGTATTCATTAGCCGTGAATTAGAACAATTAAATACATTTAGTTATAAATCTACTCCACTTTTTGAGCATCATTCTGGTTTTTTTGCTTCTAAGGAATATATTGAGAAAAAGGGAATGCCCACTAGTCTTGATGATCTCAAACGTCATAATATGCTTATATGGGGGGAGCGCCCTATTAGAGAAGTGAAATTATCGAATGGCAAGCGCATTACTTTACGCGGTAATTTTGCGACCACAAATCCAGAAGCTTTATTTCATGCCGCTAAACGAGGCATGGGGATATTATTAACAAGTAAGCAAATGTTGATTGATGATATTCAATCAGGAAATCTCGTTGCAGTACTTCCTGAATTTACTACAGATCACACCTTAGTTAATGCTTATTATCCGACATTAGATTACGAACATACCCGAACCCAACTTTTTATTAAATACCTAAAAAGTAAACTAAGTTGACGTGTGTAACACTATTAACATGTTTCATATTATGAATGAACATTTGTATTGATTTTGAACTCAATATTCGTACTCTGTTTTGATTATCTCTTAAAACTAAATAGACACAAATGAATACTGCAATTTTATGGGCTTTTATCCCTACCTTTTTCTTCGTTTCTGTTACTCCTGGCATGTGTATGACATTAGCTCTTAGTTTAGGTATGAGCATTGGTTATAAACGTACACTTTGGATGATGATGGGAGAACTGGTTGGCGTCGCTGTTGTGGCTGTTGCTGCTGTCTTAGGTGTCGCTGCCATTATGCTAAATTACCCATGGCTGTTTACTGTATTTAAAGCTATCGGGGCAAGTTACCTTGCTTATATTGGCATCCAAATGTGGCGCTCAAGAGGCAAGTTGGCGATGAGTGCTGAACAAACCGAAGTACCTAAAGGCAAAGATTGGGATCTAGTAGTACAAGGCTTTGTCACTGCGATAGCAAACCCTAAAGGCTGGGCTTTCATGGTTTCGTTACTTCCTCCATTTATTGATGGAAGTAATCCTATTGGGCCGCAATTAGTTGCTCTCGTATCTATTATTTTAATCTGTGAATTTTTATGTATGACACTTTATGCTGCTGGCGGCAAGGGGCTTAAACGCGTATTAGGTCATTCTAATAACGTGAAAATAATGAATCGTATTTCGGGTAGCTTAATGATTGGCGTTGCGATTTGGTTATTCGTTGGATAATCAAAAAATTTAATGATGTTTAAGTAAGACGATCTACGCGAGTGGTCGCTTAATTTAGCATTGCACAGAAAGGTTAACTGCATTTATATAGTAGATCAAGGACGATCGAAGCAGTTGAAAGATAAGAAGGTATGGATGAGCAGAAAGATAGAGAAATTAAATCATTAAAAATTAATTTCTCATTACTTCTGCCAGCATATCCAATTCTTCATCAGTAAGCAGTCCATTCTCTGACTTATTAGCTTTGGCTGCTGCTTTTTCTTCTAATTTTTTAGCGATCGCATATTGAAGACTTCTCAACTGGTATACTGTGAGTTCGTTTAGATCACTCTTTAATGTCTCTGTATTAATCATAATAAACCTTGTATATATTACGTTTCATATCAATAGTGTGAATAATAGTTCTCTTTTTCCTACTCTTTGTCAGACAAATGTCAAAGCTAAAAGTTGCAAAAATAAGTTATACTAATCACATTGTTGTTTAATGGAGAAAACAAATGCGCATTCAAGTAGATACACATACTCATACCTACGCTAGCGGTCACGCTTACAGCACTATCAGCGAAAACGCTTTTTCAGCCTCTCTGCTTGGCTTGCCTATGTTTTGTACGACAGACCACGCCTCTCTAATGCCAGGAGCCCCTCATTATTGGTTTTTTAGCAACCAACGAGTCCTGCCTCGCTTTCTTCATGGTGTAGCGATTATCAGAGGTTGCGAAGTTAATATTCGCAATATAGAAGGCGATATTGATATTCCACCTTCCGTTGACCAAAACCTCGACTGGGTCATCGCAAGCTTCCATGAACCTGTTTTTTCTCCTACAAATAAGTTAGTACACACCCAAGCATTAATCAAGATTATAGAATCAGGTCGCGTTGATGCTTTAGGTCATTTGGGTAATCCAAACTTTGATTTTAACTTTAAAAAGGTAATTCAGTGTGCTGCTGATCATAATGTAGCGATTGAAATTAATAACACGTCTCTTAAAGGTGGAAGTCGAATAGGAAGTATTGATCGTTGTTATGAGATAGCAAAAACAGCAAAAGAATTAGGCGCTTTTATCACGACTGGCAGTGATGCTCATTTTTGTGAGGATATTGGTAAGTTTGAGAAAGTAGAACAGCTTATTGATGCAATTAACTTCCCATTAGATAAAATTATTACTCATACACCTAAGCAATTTTTAAGCTTTCTTGCTTTGCGTGGACGAACGCCAATTACAGAATTTGAAGCATTAGTACAATAGCTTTCAACGTGTTCTAATTTTAGTTCTAGATCGGTATATAAAAAATGGAAGGCTATCATTAACCTTCCATTTTTCAGATCTACTATTGAGATTCTAATTGCCTTAAATTAGATAAATATTTAACCCATCCCTTAGTTTCATTAGACGCAGATATATCATTGGCTTTTTTCGCATTAATCAACCCTTCTTCTAAACGATCCAGTTTGTAATACGCTTTCACCTTCGCCAATAACACCGCTTGTTTTTTCTTGGGATCATTCACTTTATT
The DNA here is from genome assembly GCF_002954715.1 of Aliivibrio sifiae. GTDB lineage: Bacteria > Pseudomonadota > Gammaproteobacteria > Enterobacterales > Vibrionaceae > Aliivibrio > Aliivibrio sifiae. The sequence goes on from NZ_MSCP01000002.1 coordinate 1,182,406, forward strand.
TAACGATCGTAATGCCGCTTCATAGTGTTTTTGCTGCAAAAGTAATTGAGATTCTTGCCAGTAATAACGAGACGATATTTTTGCGGCTTTACTCCAGAATTGAATAGATTTATCCCACTCTTTCGCATTTTGCCAATGCACGGCTTGCTCTACCAATAAATCGACATCGGTATTTACTGTTGATAAGCGTCCTAATGTCTGTGCAGCTTTCTCTGGAATACCTTGTTTTGCGTATAGCTGAGCCAACAATTTAATGTCTTGCTCAGGAAGAGATAATTTGTTGATATCCGCTAACACCAATACATTTAATGCTTGCTTGGTTTGACCTAACTGCAAGTGAGCCGTAACTAACTGACGCCACCACGTTAATTTCTCTGGTTGTAGAGCAATTAACCGCTCTAAGGTAGGAACAACTTGCTTCCATTGTTTGAGTTGAACTTGCGCACCAAACTTTAACGACAATGGCGTTAATTCATCAGGCTTACGGTACGATTCATATCGACCAATCGCTTTAAGGGTTGGTGCAAACTCTGAGTTCTGATAATGGATCTGAGCGATCCTAAGCCATAACTCATCCCCTTTTTCATTCTTTGGTACCGTTTTAACCAATTGATAATAATGAGGCAGTGCCGCTTTATACTTTTGTTCCATTAAGAGGATATCGGCCAACATTTTTCGGGTTGTCCACGCTTGTTTATCCTGTAATTGACCACTCGAAACCGCATAATCAAGCTGTTTAATCGCTTGTGATCTTTGATTATTCTGCCAATAAAACACACCCAACATTCGAGCTACGAATGCTTTATCATAGGCTTTCGATGTATCAACATCCGCAAGAACATCAATGGCTTCACTCAATTTTTCATTTTGCTGAAGGTTTTGTGCCCTTTGTACTTTTGTAGCGGTATATCGGCTCAATTCAGCGGCCGTCACACCATTGCAGAGCAAGGTAAAAAGAACCATTAGTGCAATTTTCTTTATCATTTGGCTAATTTAAACTCCAGTCTAACGGTTTGATTCTGCTGAACAATGGCCTTTCCTTCTACCAACTTAGGTTGATATTTCCATTGCTTTAATGCTCGAACCGCATCACGGTCAAAAATTCGTTTTGGCTCCGCTCCTTTGACTTCGATATCAAAAGGTTCGCCCGTTTCATCAATAGAAAAAGACATAATAACGTAGCCTTCAATTTTTCGTTTTAATGCTCTACTCGGATATCGTGGTTCTACACGATACAATGGCATTGCCTGTTGATTGGTCGTAAAACTTCCGAACGACGTTGGCGCACTTATTTTTAATCCGTTAATCGCCGTATCTAAACCAACCGAAGACATTGGTGTTACAGGCATCACCGAAGACATCTCTGATTGCGATTGCGATATTTTCGTTTCTGGTGGTAATTCTGGCGGTTTAGGCTGCTCAGGAACAGAACGCTGACGACGTTGAAGATCACTTTCAGGTTCAACCATCATCATAGTAAAGCTTAGATTTTCACTGGCTTCCGGTTTCCCTTGATTACCATTATCTACCATCCATGCCATGACGGAAAATAAGGCAATACTAATAGCCACAGCAATAGGTAACGCCATCAATAACCTAAACACTATTTCTTCTCCGCAGCCAATGCTATTTGCTTCACGCCCGCGCCTTTTGCTGCATCCATAACTTTAACTACGGTGCCGTTATACGCATGTTCGTCCGCTTGGATCACAAGAGAGGCATCAGGTTGCTCTAATAACAGATGCTCTAACGTCGCTTGTACACGCTCTACATCCACTATTCGTTTATCGATGTAAATATCATTTGATGCATTAATGCCAACAAAGATGCCTGCGTCTTTCTGGCTTGTTACATTAGATGCTTGAGGGCGATTCACTTCAACCCCTGATTCGCGTACAAACGAACTCGTCACAATGAAAAAAATCAGCATGATAAAGACAATATCCAACATTGAGGTTAAATCAATTTGAGCTTCTGCTGTTTTTGTATCGCGTCTTCCGAGTCTCATGTTGGACTCCTTAATGATTTTTCTAACTTCAATTCACATAAACGACACGTCTTTGCTAAACGTGCATGAACAAATAACCCAGCAAGAGCGGCAACCATACCCGCCATCGTTGGTAGCGTAGCCAGTGAGATGCCTGAGGCCATCAGTTTCGGTTGGCTACTGCCTAATGTCGCCATCACATCAAATACAGAGATCATTCCAGTCACAGTACCTAATAATCCTAACATTGGGCAAATTGATACTAACCATTTGATTAGGTTTAAGTTCTGATTTAATTCTATGTGGGCCTGATTTAACCAACTGTCACGAATCGCATGGGCATACCAAGATTCATGTTCACTGCGTTGATGCCATTGTGTTACCCATTGTTGGCGGCGCTTTGGAAAATAAAAACCAAGATATATCACACGCTCAACCACAAATAACCAACATACAACCACAACCCCTGCCAGCCACCACAAGATATGACCGCCTTGTGCCATAAATTGCAGTAACGTATCAAGCCAATTAGATAGCCATGACATTGCCATTAGATGTTACTTCCTACCGTTGTTTTCACTGTCGGCTGTGGTTGCTTTTCTGCCTGTATTGCGACTAACCCAATACCTTGTTTCTCTAAAATACTACGTATATTCTCAGCTTGAGTGCTTAAAATATTATGAGCAAACAACAACGGCATTGCAGCAACTAAGCCAAGAACGGTGGTAACCAACGCCATCGAGATCCCTCCTGCCATCACTCTTGGATCTCCATTCCCAAACTGAGTGATCACTTGAAATGTTTCGATCATGCCAGTAACGGTGCCTAACAAACCAAGCATTGGTGCAAGAGCTGCAAGTAATTTCAACATTGAAAGGCCTTTTTCTAACCCTTGTTGCTCATCAACAATCGCTTCTAATAAACGCAACTCTAATGACTCAACACTTCGGTGTTTTTCTTCATCGTAAACAGATAACACTCGGCCTAACGGATTGTCGGTTGGTGCTTCTGGATTCTTCAACTGTGTTTTTATTTGCTGTTGAATAATCGCTAATTTAACGCCTCGGAAAATCGCAATCACCAATCCTAACGTTAATAACGCAAGAATGATTTTACCTACAACACCACCGGCTTGGAGTCTTTCAAACAAGGTTGGTGTTAATGCCAGTTGATCTATCATGAAGCCACGAGACGGATCGACAACCATCGTTTCCATATCACCACTTGCAAGATCAGACAGTGAACTCAAGTTTGGGCCATTATCTGGTTGCTTAACATAATAAGTGCCGTCTTTACGTGTGCCATTCCAATTCAAGTAGCCTTGATCGGCAATTAAACCTATCGAACCTAAGCGATACGACGCTTGAGAAGCGGTTTGACCTTCACCATCAATCACATTGGTATTAATTTTTTTCAGTTCACCACTGGCCTGGATTTGTTCATCCATGCTCATCCATAAGTCAGTTAACTGTGGCAAGGTTGGCAACGTTTTAGCAGATACGATGGTATTTACTGCTTGTGAGTATTGAAGATTATCCGCACCGGTAACACTGGTTTGATTTTCGCTTTTCAACTCTTTAGCTGCTTGACGAACAACACCAAACAATTCACCTAAACTGCCAGTATCTAAACGCAGTTTCTCTTCTCGTTTTGCTAATAGCCCTTCATTTTCGCTGAAGGTTTTTGTCAATGCATTAATCTTTTTTTGAACTTGGCGTTTACGCTCTGCAAGTTCTTTTTTCTGTTGTAGATACGTTTGTTCTGTTTGTTTAAACCCCGATTCTCGCTGCACATCATGTGATTTTTGTGCTTTATTTTGAGCTTGTGCACTGCTTGCTAAATCACCTTGAGCTGCAACTGAAAAAGAAAGGCTTAATAAGCAAACACTAAGAAGTGTGGATACGTAATTCATCTTATTTCTCCTCAGTAATATTCAGTGACACAGGCAACGTAAGTAAGCTTGGGGCTACCTCTTTATTCGCAACGGCATACGCATGATTAAGATCCGAATTAAGTGAAGAGTCTAATAGTACCCATGCCTTTTCTTTTTGATCCCAAGCCCAATATTTGTCTTGATTAAAATTACGTGCAATTAAAGAAATTCGGCCTAAATACAAAATGTTAGCTTCAATAGATTTATCATCATCAAGCGTAATTTTACCTTGGTAAACACCCAACTTAATGCCGTAATCCAGTTCGATTTGATACGCTTCTAAAATACGACGATACTTCTCAGCATCACTGACATTCGCCACTGTCATCATGGTCTCTAGCTTTTCAATGCGAAGATTACGTTGCTCAATACGAATAGGTTTGTCGTTTTTAACCGTTTGTTTTAGACCATCAATCATTTTATACATCAAAGGCACGACCCCTTGACGAGTTTGTTCAATGTCTGAAATTTGCTGATCAATATTACTCAATTCACTGTGTTGATCCTTTACTAATGCCTCTAAATGCTTGCGGTAAACATCGAGGTTTTTAACTTCTTCTTCCAGTTGCTCAATATCAGCACGCAACGATAAAGTAGAATCGGCACTATGACTAATACGAGTCTGGCTTTGAGCAGAAGCCGTATTGGTCTTATTTTGAATGGCTTGAGCCGTTCCTAAATCGCTGGCATATACCGCCATTGGTTGTGCCATCATGACCAATAGCCATGCTTTCTTCGTCATTTTTATCATAATCAAATCGCTAATTAATTAAATTCATCTAGCCAATATCAATGCAAGGCTAGCCATTATTGAACGTCTATTGTTAATGTGCAGAGCGTTGGCCTTTTATCAACAAACCAATAAAGTAAATACCACCAATCACTGATACTAACGTTCCTGCCGCCACTTGAGATGGAAATAAAATATGCTGACCTAACCAATCAGCAATCACCATTAACCAAGCGCCAATTAATGCCGCTACAACAATCTGTTCAAATGCTTTTTTCGCCCCTAAAAGAACCGCCATATGGGGAGCAAGTAAGCCTATAAATGCAATTGGCCCCATGGTAGCAGTTACTGCCCCACAAAGTAATGCAACACAAATAAGCAATGCGATAAAACTCTTAGTTACGTTTAGCCCTCTGGCTTGTGCAAACAATCGCCCTGCTGAAATAAGAGTTAGCCAACGATGGGTTAATAACGCAAAAGCCACCAATAAAACGACGCAAAAGAACAAAACAAAAGCAGATTGGGGAGACACTCGGTAAGTAGAACCGGCAAGCCAATTCAATAATGAATATGAATCCTCATTCCCTTTTGCTAATGAAAATTGGACTAAAGCGTCGATTAACGCCGTTAATGCTATCCCAGTAAGAATGAGCATCGAAGGCGCATACTGATGACGCTTCCCTAGCACCAGTAACAGCACTAATACCGCTAAACTTCCACAAAAAGCCACAAGAGGCGCGGCTTCAAAGATATTAAACCCTAAAAAAACGCTGCCACCAATTAAGCTTAATGTCGCTCCCGCTGAGATACCTAAAATATCAGGACTTGCTAAAGGATTATAAATCAATCGTTGCAATAATACGCCAGCAACTGCCAACCCGGCCCCTGCAGATAAAGAGGTAAGTAGCCTTGGCCATTTTAACTCCCAACTGAACTCACTTGGGATCATCATTACCCACGGATGAAGTGTTTGGGTTGAATCTTTTGTTATCACAGCCGCTAAAACCGCGACGACCACAAGACCTACAATTAATGATGGAATTAACCCTGTTGGTAAATACGATTTCCCTTTTGGTAAGCTGATCGACAGTTGATCTTGCGAGTTCATGTTTCTTCGAGTAAACCAAATAAGTGCAGGTGCGCCAATGAATGCCGCCGCTGTTCCACTTGGGATCATATCTGTTGTGTAATGACTGAGCACTACCGCCAATAAATCAGTACCAACTAATAACGTAGCGCCTAATAATAAGCTAAAGAACAATTCATCTCTTGGAGTTCTAGCTCCTAAATGACGCGCAATATTCGGTGCAAGTAAACCAATAAAACTGATCACGCCAACCACAGTAATCGAAGAGGAAACCAGCCATAAACCAACAGTAAATAACCCAAAGAAAGCAGGAATAACATTCAGCCCGCGAGCCGCAGCACCAACATTACCCAAACGTAATAACGCTAAGACTCTGGGCGCGAAAATAAAAATAAGTACAGCGGCTGATAGTTTAGGTAATAACCATACAATTTGATCCCATCCATTCTGAGCCAGATCCCCTGCTCCCCAAATAAACAAATTCTTTGCGTATTGCTCATTTAATAAAACAATAGCGGTGGCGACAGCACCCAGAAAAATATTCACAGCCATGCCAGATAATACGATAGGTAAGCCTGATAAATTTCGAATACCAGCAATAGCAACGACTAAACCAAACGTGAGCGATGCCCCAACGAGTGCCGCCATAGACGCATAATCAGCCACATACTCAGCAAACCACACATTCATAATGACTAAGGCTAGCCACGCACCAGATGCCGTACCAAGTGTCATTGGGGAAACGAGGGCATTCTGAGTCAATTGTTGCATTAAGCTACCGACTAACCCAAGCATTCCACCAACCAAAAGTGCCATGATTAAACGAGGCAATTGTGACTCAACAAAGATGATCTTATCAAAGTCATCAAGTAAAGTGAGATCAACACTCGCTTGGCTTATTGCTTGCCATTGCTGAGATAAACTCAATACAGCATCAAATTGAAACGTAGCAACCACCAACCCAATCAATACACAAAGTACCGATAGATAACGGAAAGAGACGCCCTTCAACTGACTACTCATTATTACCACTAACATTGATTGATTTAGGTGCTACCTCAAGTAGGCTTTTTGCCAATGCTTGCGCTGTGTATTTGATCGACATTGCGCCACCATAACTCCATACCGATTCAACACTATTCACTCGATGGGCACGTACGAAAGGCATCGCATTCCAAATAACTGATTTGTTTAATTTATTCTCTTCATTAAACGGTTCTATATACAACGCAATGCCATCATCAATATGACGAAGATCTGTTAAGCGAAGTTGTGTTACTCCCCATTGGTTACTTTTTTGAGGTAACGCGGTGGTAAACCCTAACTGATTTAACGCGTATTGCGCTGTTGAATTATCACCATACATAAAGACCGAAGTCAGAGTTGCGAATCGAAACACAGAGACGGCTGGTAGCGAATTACCATACGCGTCAGCTAACTGTTGCTTTAATTCTGCTATCTCGGTATCCATCTCAATTAACTTCTCTTGTGCGACTTTCTCTTTTCCTAACACAAGGGCAATGGCTTCAAAGTTATTAATCGCCATCAAGCTATTATCATGATCTGCAGAGTAAGTTTGAAAATACAACACAGGCGCTATTTTTTCTAACTGAGGAATTAAATCGGCCTGCGGAGAAGCAACAAGAATCACATCCGGTTTTACCGCCGCTATTTTCTCAAAATTTGGTTCTGCGCGAGTACCGACATCTTCAATATCACTCGATAATGCGGGTTGTACTACCCACTCACTGTACCCCGCGGTATCTGTGATTGCGACAGGTGTAACACCGAGCTCTATAACTTGTTCTGCTAGATCCCAATTTAAGGCCACAACTCGCTGAGGTATTGAATCCAGAACTTGTTCATCACGACTGTCTTGCACAACAAATTGAGCCGATGCAGTGTGACTTACCATCAAAAATAGAAGAGTGATAAGCGAAGGAATACGATTTTTCAACATACGATAGCAACTTTATGATTATGAATAGGATGATCAATTAAGGTGATCGGTGTGCCATACAAGTCAGACAATAACGCATCATCAAGCAAGTGACCTGCTTCTCCTTTAAAAGCCACTTTTCCGCCTTTAAGTGCAATGATTTGTGTCGCATAACGAAGCGTTAAATTAAGATCATGCAGAATAACAATGATCCCTTTTTTCGTTTGTTGGTTTAACTCGCTCAATAGTCCCATGAGTTGATATTGGTGATGAATATCCAATGCTGATGTTGGCTCATCTAAAATCAAAATATCCGCTTGCTGAGCTAATAACATCGCCACCCACGCTCGTTGTCTTTCCCCACCAGAAAGTTGGTCAGCCAATGTTGAACGAAAAGTTTCTACTCCTGTTTTTCTCATTGACTCGTCAATAATCTGAGCATCTTCTTTATTAAAACGCCCAAGAACACCACGCCAAGGATAACGACCTAAGCGAACAAGCTCTTCAACATTAAGCCCTGCGACTTCTGGTAATTTTTGAGGCAAAAACGCCACTTTTTGAGCAAATTTTTTCGAATTTAACGTAGACAGCTGTTGTTGATTTAATCTCACTTCACCTTCTTCTGGTGAAAATTGATTCGCCAACAAATTCACCAAGGTCGATTTACCTGATCCGTTATGGCCAAGTACCACCGTTAAGGCGGTTGGATCTATTGTTAATTCATCAATATCAAGAATCGTACGTTCGTCCCTGATCACTTTTATATTATTTAGTTGATACATACAGCTACATTATTTATGTGTGTAAATGGATTTCTTTACGTCATACCTAATTCATTTCTTTCATGGCAAAAACGCAAGAAAAGAAGCACGTAAAATGATACGTACTTCCCCCTTTTTCTTAATTAAGCTTAAAAGTTATAATTAACACTCAATTCTACCGTTTGCTCTGCACCGTACCAACAGTTAGCCGAGTCATAACAACTGTAATATTCAGTATTAAATAGGTTAGTTGCGCTTAGTTGCGCCGTTGCACCAGCCAATGATTCACTTAATCCATCCAACTCATAACCAATAGAGACATCAGCAACCGTATAATCAGGCACTTTATCTGTATTGTTCGCATCCATTTCCATTTCACCCACATAACGTAAACCACCACTAATGCGTGTTCCCGTTAGAATACCATCGTAGATATAGTAGTTAGACCAAAGGCTAGCGGCATGGGTTGGTACATAAATTGGTGTTTTACCTTCTAAGTCATTACCACTGTCTTTGGTAATTTCCATATCAATATACGTATAGTTTGCAGCGACGTCCCAGCTATCATTAACCATCCACTGACCTTGCAGCTCAACACCTTGAGAACGGATTTCACCAATTTGCAATTGAGGTCCCCATGGGTCTGTCGGATCTGACATTAATGCGTCACTTTTTACGATTCTAAACACCGATGCTGACGCTGTTTTTGTATAATCAGCTGAATCATATTTCACACCCGCTTCTATTTGCTCACCCAATTCAGGATCATAAGCGTTACCTTTTCCATCAAGACCGGCAGCTGGTTCAAAACTGGTTGCGTAGCTAATAAATGGTGAGAAACCACTTTCAAGCTCATACAGTGCACCAACACGGTATGAGAATTGACTTTGATCTGCATCTTTAGACGTTGTGCTTGTTGTATTGCTTGATTTATATTGATCGAAACGACCACCGGCAATCAGAACTAAACGATCAATTCGCACTTGATCTTGAGTATAGAACCCTAATTGTTCAACACTGATTTTTTCTTTCGATTCATAAGACTTGGTAAGTTTACTTTTATCAATCATGTCATTGTTTGGATTGAAAATATTAAAATTACCAAACTGATTGGTCGTACCAAACTCTTGATAAAGTGAGTCACCATCTAATTTCTGGTAATCAATACCAAACAACAGATTGTGCTCAATACCTCCAGTCACTACACGACCAGACAGTTGGTTATCAATCGTATAACCAGTTGAGCTTTCATCAGTACTGTAAATATTGCGATCAAGATTGCCCGTTGATGCATCAAAGTTACTTTCAATATGGTATGTATTCTCTTGATACAGCGATGCATTCATATAACGGAAGTTTTGTAAGAATGACCAGTTATTATTGAACTCATGGTTGATCTTATAACCAGCCATAAAGAATTCACGCTCAAACGTACTCCAGTTTTTATCTCCAACAAACGTGGACGGATCTGTACTGCCATTTAGATTGTCGTAAATCATTCCAGAAGATGGCATTGAAGAGTTCATACCCATTGACGGATCATTCTGATAATACATATTAAAGTTGATCAGCGTTCGGTCACTTACTTGCCAATCAATTGATGGGGCAATAACGTAGCGTTCTTCTTTTGTGTAATCAACTTGACCATCTTTTTGACGAGCAAGGGCAATAAAACGATAAGAGAAATCACTGTCTCCAAACTGCCCTGTCGTATCAATAGAGGCTTCCACAAGATTACCAGTACCTGTTGCTAATTTTACATCCGTACTTTTTTCTTTTTGTGGTGATTTGGCGATCATATTGACCATACCACCCGGTGGCATTGACCCATATAATACTGACGTTGGCCCTTTAAATACTTCAATTTGTTGAAGCGCAATAGGATCAATCTGAGGTTGTAAATTCCACCCATTTAAGCCTTGTAAAACCAAACCATCGTAATAGCTTTGGTTTACATCAAATCCACGAATATTGAACGTATCGTACATTGTCACTGCACCACCTTTCTGCTCGGTTGTCACACCAGGAACATAACGTAGTGCCTCATTAAGAGATTTCACACTGCGTTGTTCTAATGCCTCACCATCGAGAATAGTAATGCCCTGAGGAGTTTCCTCTGGCTCTAACGATGTTTTTGTTGCGGTATTACGATAAGCCTGACCAAATATTGAAATAGTCTCAATATCATCAGAAGAGTTATTGTCATTAGCCATTGCTGAAATAGGAAATAAAAAAGAGGCAGCAATTGCCGTTGCTAATAGAGTGACGTTAAGTTTTGGATGTTCAGTAGATACGTTCATTATAATCCTGTTTACAACTTCTTAAAAATTGAATGCAAATGAGAATGATTCTCTTGCGCATGAGTATAATGATTTATTTTATCTAAAGTTAACAATTTGGGGCATGAAATAAAATTTTTACTGATAAATTGATTTATAACAACAGCTACAGATTTCGAATTGGCAACCAATACTCAACATCAATAATTTCTTCATTAGTATTTTGCTGGTAAATTTCAAGATCAAAACCTTCAATGCCTTGATGACCAGATAACGGTAGCCATTCTGAGATCAACCATTCAACGGACTTCGCTAAACCACTTGAAGGCCCGATATAAGGGAGAACCGCATATTCTTGAGATGGAATTATGACGCGTGATACACTTTTACTTAGTAACATTAACTCTGGGGATAAATGTTCATCTTCAATAATTCCTGCCCAGTAAATTAAAGACTCGGTATCATTTCGAGTATCAATGACGCCATATTTACTTTTTGGGGTTGAAGACATTTGCGTCAAATAGTCATCAAGCTCTTGCCATACTTGAGGAACCTTATCTAAAAAATCTGGTACATCAGAAAGCAAACCTTGCAACCTAGTTGGTAGCCCCGTTAACGTAAAGCTCTCTCTATACTCTAAACGTACTTGATAAAAACCAGAGCCTTGGATCTCTGTTTGGCTTTTGCTTTTTAGAAAAGGCTTACGAATACCAACTTTCTTACCTTGTTTTTGGTACTCTCGTGGTGACATTTTAAAATACTGTTTAAAAGAACGACTAAAGGCTATCTCTGAGGTAAAACCATATAAATAGGCAATATCTAACATTCGATATTTTTTATTTAAAACCTCAAGCGCAGCCATACTTAAACGTTGCTCTCGTACGTATTGAGCCACATTCATTCCAGTATGATTTAAAAATACACGTTGTAATTGCCACCGAGACCAACAGCTCATCTCTGCCAGTAGTTCAACAGATAATGGGCTATCCATATTTTGATGGATATACGCCAAAATAGTATCGATTCGATTGAACGTTTTATCATTATCGATATCTGCTGACATTACTATTCTCCGACCATTAAAGTAGGTAATCGCTTATATTAAATATAGGTACTTGCCATAAAGTACAATAGTTAATAAATAATACAAGCATAAAAAATGGCAGCTTATAAATAAGCTGCCATATAGATTTCTATCAGGATTTATTAGCTAAATTAGCCTTTTAGACCTTGTTTTGCTAGGTACTCTTCGTAAGTACCGTGGAAATCGTTTACGCCATCTTTTGTAATTTCGATGATGCGTGTTGCAATTGAAGATACAAACTGACGGTCATGAGATACAAACATTAATGTACCTTTGTAGTTCTCAAGTGCCAAGTTCAATGCTTCGATTGATTCCATATCCATGTGGTTTGTTGGTTCATCCATTAATAGGATGTTTGGCTTTTGCATAATTAACTTGCCAAATAACATACGACCTTGCTCACCACCAGAAATCACTTTTACTGATTTCTTAATATCACTTTGAGAGAAAAGCATACGGCCAAGAATACCGCGAACAACTTGTTCGTCATCGCCTTCTTGTTTCCACTGGCCCATCCAATCTAATAAATTTAAATCTTCAGCAAAATCATGACCGTGATCTTGTGCGTAAAAACCGATGTTGTTATTTTCAGACCACTTCACCATACCTGACATTGGTTCCATCTCGCCCGCTAACGTATTTAGGAGCGTTGATTTACCGATACCATTTTCACCGATGATTGCAATGCGCTCACCCACTTCAACCATTAGGTTTACACCATTGATTAAAATGTTTTCGCCGTAACCTTGTTTTAGACCTTCTACTTCTAATGCATTACGGAAAAGTGGTTTTTCTTGGTCAAAACGAATGAACGGAGATTGACGGCTAGATGCTTTAATCTCTGTTAGTTCAATTTTATCCAGACGTTTCTGACGAGACGTTGCTTGTTTTGCTTTTGATGCGTTTGCAGAGAAGCGGCTTACGAACGTTTGTAAGTCAGCAATTTGTGCTTTCTTCTTAGCGTTATCTGCTTGAAGTTGTTCACGAGCTTGCGTTGCTGCAGTCATGTATTCGTCGTAGTTACCTGGGAACAGACAAATATCACCGTAATCTACATCGGCCATGTGTGTACATACTGCGTTTAAGAAATGACGGTCATGCGAGATGATAATCATGGTGCAGTTACGAGCTAAAAGAACGTCTTCTAACCACGCGATTGTGTGCATGTCCAAGTTGTTCGTTGGTTCATCAAGAAGCATAATATCTGGTTCTGCGAACAGAACTTGTGCTAAAAGAACACGAACTTTAAGACCTGGAGCAACTTCGCTCATTAAACCAAAATGTTGTGATTCAGGAAGACCTAAGCCTAATAGAAGTTCACCCGCACGAGCTTCAGCTGAATAGCCGTCCATCTCTGCGAATTCAGTTTCTAAATCGCCAACACGCATACCATCTTCATCTGACATTTCAGGTAAAGAATAAATACGGTCACGTTCTTCTTTCACTTTCCACAGCTCTTTATGACCCATGATAACAGTATCGATTACTGTGAATTCTTCGAATGCGAACTGATCTTGACCTAATTTAGCCATACGTTCATTTGGATCTGTTGAAACTGTACCGCCAGACTGTTCTAACTCGCCACCTAAAATCTTCATAAAGGTAGATTTACCACAGCCGTTCGCGCCGATTAAACCGTAACGGTTACCGTTACCAAACTTAACAGAAATATTTTCAAAAAGTGGCTTATCGCCAAATTGCATTGTGATGTTAGCAGTCGTTAGCACAGTACATTCCAATTAGTTATTCAAATAGACATAAAAAAACTGGCCCGTACGTCCAGCTTTTCAAATTTGCGCTGATTATAGCAGCATTTGTGATTTACATCACTGTATTATTGTTCTTTTAAACAGTGGTCAAAAAAACCATCTTCAAAGGCTGTTATGTTATAATTTGTTACGTTTTCCATCACCGAAATTTATTGCTTTAGTTTATGAAATATTTAGTCACCGGCGTTTCTGGTTTTATTGGCTTTTCTATTGCCAAGCAACTACTTAAACTTGGTCATACCGTCGTTGGTATTGATAACCACAATGCTTATTATGATATTTCATTAAAACAAGCTCGTCTCAACCAATTACTTCCAAGTTCTTTGTTTGAATTTCACCAGTTATGCATAACAAATGCTCACGAGCTTACTGTGATATTTAAAGATCATCATTTTGATCGCGTGATTCATTTAGCAGCCCAAGCAGGGGTTCGTCATTCTATTGATAACCCTGTATCTTATGGCGAAAATAATCTAATGGGTTACCTCAATATTTTAGAAGCTTGCCGCAAATCACGCATTGCACATTTTATCTATGCGTCTTCAAGCTCAGTTTATGGATTAAACAATAAAACGCCTTTTTCCTGCCATGATAATGTTGACCACCCAGTATCACTTTACGCAGCGACAAAACGTGCCAATGAACTAATGGCTCATTCATATTCTCATTTATATAATATGCCAACCACTGGTCTTCGCTTTTTTACCGTCTATGGCCCGTGGGGTCGTCCTGATATGGCCCCTTTTATTTTCACGAAAAAAATACTCAATAATCAAACTATTAATATTAATAACAATGGGGAAATGTGGCGAGATTTTACTTATATTGATGATATTGTTGAGGGAGTAATAAGGATCGCTGATGTCATTCCATTTCAAGAAAAGAACATTGAAAATAACGATTCTCCAGCGCGAAGCTCCGCCCCTTATCGCATTTACAATATTGGGCATGGCAGTCCAGTGAATTTAATGAGCTTTATTCAAGAAATAGAAAAAGCGACCAATAAAGTAGCAACGAAACATTTTAGAGAAATGCAGCCCGGTGACGTATACCAAACCTATGCAGATACTCAAGACCTCTTTGATGTGATTAATTATACTCCTAAAGTATCTATTACAGAAGGCGTTCCAAAGTTTGTCGATTGGTTTAAATATCATTATCAACACAAAGATAATTCGATGATTTCAACAAACAACAATGATACAAATGGTCGTGTTAATTCAATAGAGAGCATGCTATTACAGTCATAAAAAATGGGGAATGATAGACATATAATTCCCCATTTTTTCATGTTGTTCTCTATTCTGTGTAGGTTTTCACTACTTTTTGAAGCTCAATAACTTCAGGCTCTGGAATGTTTTCATCAGGATAAGCAGCTCGAACTTTATTCGTTAATCCTTTAGCAAACACTTGGTAGAGCACTCTTGTTGATACCGTAATTGGATATTCAACTTTTGTTGGTAACTCAAAGTGTTCTTGACGCGTTTCACCCGATTTAATACGAGTATCTTGCCCTATTTTCACATAACGCCAGAAACGTAATCCAACAGGCTTTCCATCTTTATCAACGCCAATTTTAATAAATCGATGCGCATCTTTGGGAATAAAACCATCCTTCATTACACCACTCTCAAACACATTTTTACCCGTTGCATCCGTCGCAATAACTTCCAACCACACTTGTCGCCGAGCACCTCCTGGCATGTCATGTCCTGAGTTAACATTGGTCACATTTGCTGTAAATGAGTTTCCTTGTTTTTCTACGGTCAATGTTAATGCTGTTTTCAAGATATCAATGCTCAATTTTTTATGCTCAGGATTACGCATCCCAGTAAAGTAATAATTACCTCCAGCAAAATGATGCGAGCGTAAATTTGACTTCATTGGGCCATCGTCTGTTGATTGCCCCCCCACCTTATGATTGAAATCAGTGACATCTTGAGTCATATGGCAATCAATACATGTTTTATTTTTGCTCGGGTCATTAGGAGCATTAAATGGAGACGCTAACCACTCACCAAAATTATCATTAATATTGGCGCCTTGCCCTGTTGTAAATTCATTATGACAACTCGCACAATACAACGAGCTTTGATATAACTTTGGATTAGAGTACGACGCTTTATGTTGCTTTGGAGACGCATTAATTTGTTTTTCAGATAACCATTTCAAGAGACTATTTTCTGTATCTTCAAACACATAGGCTTCACGATCTTTTAGGTTAACCGTAACATCCGTATTACCACCTGCATTTTCGGCTTTAGTGACTCGATGACAGAATACACACCCTGTACCACGTTCACTCACTGATCTACCATGAGCATAGGCTTCTTTTAGATCCTCTCCTCCTTTTGACCACATATCACCAAAGTCTGATAATGGCTTGTTGTCTCCATTAATAACACCTTGTGGGACGTGACAACCACGACAAAGCACTCTGAATTCTTCACCTTCACTCTCAGCAGCAACGTCTTCTTGGAATCGATAATAAGGATGATCCATATTCATTCCATGGTTTGAGTCTGCCCATTGATTAAATATTGTTGTATGACAATCGGCACATTCAGCAGAATTAATCCATTCATCCGGATGGGTATAACGTTTCGTGTCGTCTAATCTTAACCATGTTGATAAATAAGGTAAATTTTCTTGAGATCGTACGTACTCATTCAGTGCTGACATCATTTTAGCAGCCTCAACAGGCGGATGCTCTACACTTATTGGGGGCTTATCTTCTTCACGGGGATCGCCCCCCATTCCACCTTGAGTTTTTTGAATAATATCGATATAGGCACCAACGGGATCACCTGCGATCATTTTTCGTACATCAACATGCCCTGTTAATGCATTTTCAAAGCGATCTTTTTTACCGTCTTCCATTAATTGACGATTAGTAAAATTAAAACCATCTAAATGGCATGAGTTACAACTCATCCAAAAATCACCCGCCATTGGAAAATCAGGATAATCAGCCATATTTGCTGTGTTGAATAATCGTTTACCTTCACGTAATTGTTTTGGCATTGGATCTCTAGTAACTACATTCGCAAAATTCGCCTGAGTTAATTTTACTTTAGCAAAAGGCCCTGCCGCTCCTGTATCAAATTTGGTGATATCTAACGACATCGCATTTTGAACATAAAGCTCGCGCCCTGATATTAAGATCCCTCTTGGATTATCTCCCGGCACATTACGATAAATTTGTGTTGCTTTTACGCCACCTTGAAACTTTTTGCGACGGTGACGTTTCTTATTTCTTTTTCCTTCACGAGATAAATCGAAAACCAACAGATCTTCAGAACCAGCTAATGTAAAAATGACTTTTTTACCGTCATCAGTAAATGCTCCATCATGTGGGTTTGATACGATTCGAATTCGATTCCCACTTTCAATTATATTGATTTGCTTAAAGAGTTGTTTACGCTCATCAACCACTTCTTGTTCATTTCCAGGCGTTAAATCTAAAATTGATATCGTTGGAAAAACTGTTGATTGAAATTGAAAATCATGGCCGAACGACCACAACACGTGTGGTAGCCAAGCAGTTTCACCATCAGGGGATATAACAATATTATCCAATAGCCTTGGTTTACCTTGAGGTGTTGTTTTCTCTTTATGCACTTCAGAGTCAGCTAACTGGATCACCTTAATTAATTTAGGAACACTGCTATTCGTATCAAAAATAGAAACTTGTCCAGTTAACGAATGGGACACCAGTAGACGTCCATCATCCATCAGCGAGAGTCCACGCGGGGTTGATTCTGTACTGATGGTTTTGATCACTTGGCCTGAACGGTCTATCACTAACAGTTTATCTTTCTCAAAACTCGTTACGTAGTATTGTTGATTCTTAGCATCAAAAACTGCACCAAATGGACGCGAAGGCACTTGGGTAATATGCTCAACTTTTAATGATTTAGCATCGAGTAATAAAATATTATCACTTAAGTAATCTGTAATTAAGAGTTGCTTAGCATCATCACTCATAGCAACTCGGCGAATGTCTCTGCCAACAGTCGCTTCATTAATGATTTTTCCGCTCACTCTGTCAATAATACTCACACTACCCGCATCAAAATTAGCACTAATAAATTGTGACTTATCTGAATTGAACAGGATCGAGCTGCTTTTTTCGATTGCCGAAGCAAATTGACTCACACTCATACATAAGATAAGCGTTAGCCAGTGTACCGATGTCCATTTACTACTTAATTTCATCGTCGTATACCCAATTGTTTCATTTCAACCTATTGCTCATCAATTATCTGATATAAATACAGTGCTCTTTCCCCGATGAATCGAGCAGAAAATTGCTGAACTAATATTCCTTTTTCTAATACTGATCCTGATATTCGCCATGCACTTTCTGGTGATACTAATGCCGCTTCGTGTAATTTAATATTACTACTCGGATAATACATATCGTAAACCGCTCGTTCACTTAATCTATCTCTGAGTAAATTAACACTGTAGTTCGTCCCGATAATACTGGCCTCAGGGTGTACTTCAAACCATGCTATCGCTTGCTGTATTGGTGCTTGCCTCGATTGTTCAACGGTTAATTTATCACCGGTAACTATGAACAAAAGAATGATAAATAAAGGCACAAATCGTTTGTTATGTTGCCAAAATATAGAACAAAAGCTCATCGAAAATACAATAATGACAAGAACTAAAACCGGAGCCCAATGCCGTAAATTGTCTGGGTTTTGGCCTAACGTAATCCAACCCCAATAAATCAATGTGATTAAAGAAATCATTCCGACACAACGTGCTTTTAACTGTTGCTTTGATGGTTTTTTAAATAATGTTTTTAGTGACCAAATAAGAAGAATAAAAATGGAATTAAGGACGACCAAACCATAAGCACTCATCAATCCTTTCACCCATTGTATAATTTGAGATTGATTACCCTCAGCCGTATTTCCCCATATCTCAAAATGTCCTTGGGTAAAACGTACTCCTTCTTCAAAATACGCCATTCCATCATGTTGTAAAATAAACAGTAAGCTAACGCATCCTATAATCGCAATCACACTAGCCGCTTGAAAATACGCTTTCAGCTTCAATAGACGACTTGGTACAAATAATGGAAATAATGCCAATCCCATCGCTAATGGAAAATAAGAAGGTCTTGATGCCAACATCAACCCTAACCAAAAACCAACATGGTAGTTCCGTTGTAAAATAGCTGAAATAACAGCCATAAGGAAAAATGCTAGAGCAATTGGATCTGATAAACCACTTAATGCCATTGAAGCCAACAACGGTTGCATTAATAACACAACGCAACCTAAAGCCGACTTCCACCATGACGCCGATAATATAAAAACAATACGAGCCACAAGCAGAGGTAACATAAGTGCGCCAAGCAATGACACCCACACATTCGCTGTAATGGGATTCACTATTGTCGCTGCGACCCTATTCAAGATCACAAACGCGGGATAACCAGGAAAATGAGGGCGAAATTCTAAAACAGAAAATCGCTCTACCGCACGTGAAAAATTAAATGCATCATCACTGGTTATCTCTATCGGGTATTGATTTACATATAAGCCCCAAAGAAAATAACTGGCGACAATAATCAATAGCCAAACGTACTTATTGCCGTTCATTTTTTATTTAAAATCACTGATCGCATTGAGCAGTAGCGCTTTTTGCTTTGAAAATTCAACAGGGTTCGCAGGCGCTTTTCCTACTCCAAACACTCCTGGATTACCAATAGAGGCTAACGCACCTTGAATAGCTTGATTCGCCTCTTGACGTTGGTTACTGCTCATTTTAGGAACAAGTAAATCTAAAAATAACTTACTTTTTACGACCAATACTTTGGCTACTTGATAATCATTAAGATTATTTTCTGCACCATCTAATCGACGAATAATTTCTTCTACTACCGCAGAATCCATTAAAGTTTCTATTTTCTCTGCATCTTTATTATCAATTGCTTCTAACATCGGTGTTAAAAGATCAACTTGATGTTCATTTTTCAAGTAAGTAAATTCGTCATTTAAACTAGCTACGGATGTACTAACTGCAGCATAGTCAGGAATTGTTAGCGCTTGTAAAATCGCTTCTCGCCCTTCAATAACGGGCTCTTTACCTGCCGCTGCATAAGAATACGCATACGAAGATACATTAAAAAGTAGACTTAAAAACAAGACGAATAATTGGCGAACCACCGCTCTTCCATATCTATTCATTTATCACTCCTAAAGGTCACTTTACGCCACGCTTTGAACTTCAATCACCGTTTTTTCATTACGGAAATCAAATATTTCACGACGACGATCTTTGCCATCAATCACACTTTGTGCGGCCATCATTCCCATTTCCATCGCTGTATCTGTGAAAATGTAACGGAAAGTACCTTGTCGCCCAGTCATGATTAAATTTTCAAATTGACATAAATGGGTAATGGCCTTTTCACGTTTGGCTTGATAAGTAATATCCATTAATGGGTAGGCGTGCTCTGTGTATGAGGTAAAAAACTCTCCTGTCGCTAATTTAGGATCAACACCCAGAGCTTCAAGATCACTCAAAATACGTGTTTGTAGTTTTTTGCCATCCATATTCCAAACATCATCATTTTTATTGCATGGGATCTCGATCATCACTGATGAACGTCCCTCTGGAGCCATATACGATGAACGACGTTTTGGTTCTTGCAAACGAGTACCTAACATTTCAGGATCAGATAAATATTGCCATGTATTATCAGAGATATTTTCTGTCTCCATCGGCATATTCATAAAACGTAATGAACGGAATTCTAGTTGACTGTCAAAATCGGTTAATTTACACATTAATGATAATGGAAGTGTTGATATAAGATCATCACATTGAATATGCTTTACTTCATCGTTATGCTTATAACTTACTGAACCAATACGATTATTCTCAGCATCAAGGCCACATACATCACTGTTTAATAAGATTTTAGCACCGCGTGTTTCTAACTCTTCTGCCAATCGAGTATATAACTGACCAAAGCCTAATTTAGGATAGCGGTATTGTCGGGCGTAGGTACGAACGGATGATTTTTTACCTGGTAATAAACGTCGAACAACGTCTTTTAAATCCATCAAGCTAATACGTTGAGATGCCCAATCGCCAGATAAAAATTTAGGATCGATTCCCCATAATTTACCGGTATAACCTTCAAAAAAGTGTTTATATAAAGTACGACCAAAACGGCTTTCTATCCATTCGGCAAAACTTACATTCGATCTATCTTGAGGTTTTGATTTAAATAACTGTTTTATAAAGTCAACACCTCCACCCACAAGTAGAGGCAGCGGTGCATTTTTAATGAGATCTACCAAGGCTAACGGATATTGATAAATACGGCCTTTATATCGAATAACACTTTTACGTTGTGCAAACAGTAAATCATCTCCCATCAACTTATCAACAAAGGTCAATAATTTAGGGTTTTTAGTAATAAAACGATGCCCACCAAAATCAAAACGATATTCGCCATGTTCTCCGGTAAATGTTTGGGTTGCACACATTCCGCCTACGTGATCATCTCGTTCAATAATCGTAACTTGATAACCTGCGTCCATTAACTCCCATGCAGACATTAGGCCTGCCGGACCAGCACCAAGTACTATAACGTGTTTTTTATTTGATGATTCACTCATGCTTGCTTATAACCTCTATTCCAAAATGTAACAAATGTTGCCATGTATCCTCCCCATACTAATAATTGCAATAAACCTGGGGATGAATTGTAACCAAATAAAGCACGTAAAAATGTGCCAAAAACACCTCGATCATCGAGAATATGCGAGATATCAAATAATTGAGCATGCAAAATTGGAAGTAAATGAGCGGCTTGAAGCATATTAATAGCAGAAGATAATAAACCTGCGGCAATCACAATAATCAACAAACTCGTCCAGCGAAAGAATGAACGAATTGGTACATTTTTAGTACTTTTAAGCATCATCCAAACAATAACAAAAGCTAAAACTAAACCCGCGACGGCGCCAATAAGAGCATCTTGTGTACTGAATTCGCCAAAGTTTGAATACATCAATGCAGAGAAAAATAAGATGGTTTCAAACCCTTCTCTCAATACCGCTAAAAACGATAAGAAAACCAACCCGACAACATTGCCCTTAGAGACCATATCATCAATCTCTTTTTTCATGCCTTCTACTTGGCTTTTAGCCTGATTTTGCATCCAAATAGCCATATAAGTAAGAACGACAGTAGCAAAGAGCAATATCCCTGCCATAAGAATATTGCGATACAATTCGCTACTAAACTGATCAACAACAACCTGAAATACAACCGCAATGGCTAACGATAAAATGAGTCCCGCAAACACTCCAACATAGATATATTTATTGTATTGGCGTGCGTTTAATTTTGATAAATACGACAATGCAATCCCTACCAACAAAAAGGCTTCTAGCCCTTCTCGTAGGGTGATTAAAAAACTTGCAAACATAGTGACCTCAAATAGGTTAATTTAATTAAGAGTCTGAGCTCTTTCATTTATTACTTTATTGTTTTAAATACTTTTAGAACAGTCCAACGCATAGCGTGACGAAATACTAACGGTACAAGTAACCACGAAGAATAAAAATGCACATCTTGAATAAACAATCCTAGCTCATTACCAGGTTTACCAATAAAGAACAGATAAAAACCACTAAGACTGCAGATAATAAGCAGCCATTCAATGGCATTACCTGTGTGACGAAGAAAGGCCTTTTTACTTTTAGTAATTAATCGACGATGGGAAATCCAAAATGCACCAACCACTAAAATAAAAAAAGAAGCACCAATCAGCATATGACCTAGTAGTACCCACCGTTCAACTTGCCAATAAATTTCAACACGCTCCCAAAGCAAAACACCACTAATGAACATGGTATAAAGTAGAGCTTCAGCCCATTGATGATGATAGGCTAAACGTTGCCACCACTGACTAAATTTACTTAATTCTATTTTTGATTCAGAGATCTGATTTACAGCCATAATAATCGACACCTATTCTGTTTGAACTTTATGCTGTGTGTTAAGGCAATAGAAACGACAAAGGCAGCGAGAGAAATCGCTGCCTAAATACAGATAATGTCGCTTAATCGTTACTTAACACTGACTTTATTTGCCATTGTCATTGCTGTACCAAACTTACCACCAGCAGCAATAATTTGATAAACACCATCTTCATCAGTATCGGTTGATTTGCTACCTTTTAATTGGTTCTCACCTGAATCTCCCATCCATTCAGCTAATTGCATACCACCATTAATTACACCACGGAACCAACTTACGTAACGATCGGTTAATGTTGTTAGCTCAAGCGCTGGTTCATTTTCACCTTCTTCATTTTTAAGGTGTAAGATCACTTCACGCAAACCACCTGAAATCGCAGCGGCTGTGTATGGGGTATGAATAGTTGCTTTACCTGGTACTGAAGCCCATGTATTAATATTTTTATCAAACATGTTTTTCTCTACCGCTAGGTAAATAGAGCGAGCTGCTTGCTTGTATTTCACGTCATCAGTCGCTAAGAACGCAGCAACTAAACCTCGAATGGCAGCAAACTGTGCATCTAGTGATTTTCCATCATCGACTTTTACCGTTTTAGATAACGTTGCACCATCAGCCACTAAACCATTTTTAGTCACTAATTTATTAATGATGAAATCAGCTTGGCCTTTTATCATCATTAATGCTTCTTTACCTGCATCTGTTTTTAAATCCACATCTCCTGATTCTGCTGAAGCATAACCTACAGGCAGTGCATCTTTCGCTCGTTGATAAATAGACAGAGCAACAATGGAGTAAGCTGCATCATAAGTATCAACTTTATTGCCTTGTTTACCCGATTTATTTTCGGTTACAAATGTCCCTTTGGCTTTATTGTAATGCAGAGCAGCAATGTTCTTAAATAATAAATTCGACAAGTTGTTTGATAGTGAAAATGCATCTGTCGCAATGACATCATTCTTCTCATTAGCATCAATATTTACTTTTGGCGCTGCGGCAAATGGAGCGCCATCAAATACAGCTAAAAATGCCGGATTTTGAGCTGTATTTGCTGTACGTTGATCACTGTATGCAAAGAATTCTGAAACAGGCCATAACATTGACCATGTATCACGTAATGATGATGAACCATCAGTAACTTTCAATGCTTGGATTGATTTAACACCATTCTCCTGCCCTTCAATTACTGCAACTTTATGTGCGAACCAAATTGGTTTTTTAGACGGATTATAATCAGGGCCAAATTTCACACCTAATGTTTTTCCGTCAAATCCCATTTTATCCTGCATGATTTGCATCTTATCAACCGACATTTCAGTAAGAAGCATACCGTTGAAACCATCTGCAGCAGATACACCTAAACTGTGCTGACCATCTTGATCCATGATAGCTGATTCAGCTTCGACTTCTTCATCAGTCGTCGTTACGTGCATACCACCTAAGAAATCTTGCGACCACATCACTTCTTTAAGAAGAATGCCACCAGTGGCAGCTGGATTAAATGACTTATCAAAAGAGGCTTCATTCCAAGATAACGACTTGTAATCACGGAAATAAGCAGGTACTTCTGTTTGAACGGTTTTACTATTGCCTTTAGCTGTTGTGATTTCAACTTCATCACCATTAACCGTCGTTGTATCAGGCTTTTGTGCAAACTCAGGACTACCAGAAACATAAGGAAGTGAAATTGGGTACATATTCTGAGGAACTTCACTTACAGGAAAACCAACCGCTGTTGCCATCTCAATAACACGTTTACCTAAATCGGCTAACTCACCACCACGTGCTTTGTTCGCTGGGCCATTAACTAAATGAGGACCCATTGTTGATTGGTAGTTTAGTGCGTACATCGCTTCTTCAGAATATTCGTAGCTTTCAATACCTGATGCAAAATCAAATGGCGTTGGATCATCGGCAACATTTGGATCTAGCACATCCAAATCAAGACCTAATGACTCGGCAAGAGGCTCACCCGAAAGTTCAAATTCGGTATAAGCTAAGAAGTTACCTGCTGGCTCAAGAGTTTTATCTAAAACGGTTACTTCTGGTGCAGCATATACTGATGAAGCTAATACGGCGGCTGAAATAGCGATACTTAATGTTGATTTTTTCACTGCTTTTTCCTTTAGCTTTGATAATGAGAGTGATTATCATTAATAAACTTATTAACAACAAGGTTTTATTTTTTAAAGCAGGAAAAGTGTGACAATGATCACCAAAGTGTAAGTAAATATTACAAACCGTTAAAACCACAACTAAAGCAAAACAAGTAACCTTAAACATTTTCTGAATATAGTGAATAAAAAAAGAAAAAGCCCAAACCAAAATTTGAGCTTTAGAATGAAATATTAATGCCCATCAGTTAAATCGATAATGTCATTATTTTCCTTCGAACATAGGGTAATCAATATAACCAAGTTCGTTACCACCGAACAACGTTGCACCATCTAACCCTGAAAATTCATAATTGTTCTCTAACCGTGATACTAAATCTGGGTTAGAAACAAACGGACGACCAAAAGCAACTAAATTAGCATAGCCTTTATCTAATATCTCATCAGCTCGCTCTTGCGTATAACTGCCTGCCACGATAATAGTATTTGTAAAAATTTCTCGTAGCGTAATACGAAAACTCTCAGGAATAACAGGTGCATCATCCCAATCTGCTTCTGATAAGTGCATATAAGCAATATCACGAGCCTGAAGCTCTTTTGATGCGTCAAGAATAGTAGGAACAATGTCTGGGCAATCCATATCTTTAAATGTAATAAACGGAGCAAGACGAACACCCACTTTATCAGCACCAATCACTTCAATTACCGCATCGACAATTTCAAGTAAGAAACGAGTTCTATTTTCACGAATCCCGCCGTAGTTATCCGTGCGCTTATTTGAATTTGTACGTAAAAATTGATCAATCAAATAGCCATTGCCGCCATGAATCTCTACGCCATTAAAGCCCGCTTCTATCGCTTTCTTTGCTGACTGAGCGAAATCTTTGATAACCCGATCGATATCCGCCTGAGTCATTTCTCGCGGTTGAATGCAATCAACCATATTTCCATTGCCTTTATCATCAGAGATCCAAACCTTTGTCTCAACAGGCGATAATGCTGATGGTGCAATAGGCAATTCTCCCTTTTGGAAAGTAGGGTGAGAGACTCGTCCTACATGCCAAAGCTGACAAAACATCTTAGCACCTTGTTCTTGAGCCGCTTTAGTTACTAATTTCCAGCCTTCTACTTGCTCATCAGTATAAACACCAGGAGTAAATGAATACCCTTGTGAATCATCTGAAATTTGAGTCGCTTCAGATATAATTAAGCCCGCAGTCGCTCGCTGCTTATAATAAGTTGCCATCATTTCATTTGGGATATTACCCGGCTGACTTGTGCGAGCACGAGTCATTGGTGCCATTACAATACGATTCTGTAATGTCATCTCTTTCAAATTTGTTTTCTGAAATAATTTACTCATTATTATTACCTTACTAAAATAATTTAATCGCTGATGATTGTTATTATATTCATTCGATTTATTTTGATAATTAGGTAAAATATAAATTCATTATTTAGTTAAATCGAATAAAGAAGGTGGTATGGATAAATTCTCAGATATGGCAATGTTCATTAGCATTGTTAAACATCAAGGGTTAGCTGCTGCGGGGCGTGAACTGGGGCTTTCTCCCGCCACTATGACAGCAAGACTCCAAGCACTTGAAGAACGTTACGGAGTTAAATTTCTGAATAGAAGTACAAGGCACATTTCTCTAACCGATTCTGGGGAGCTGTATCATAAAGCATGCCTTGAAATATTAGATAACGTTAATGAAACTGAAACTCTCATTCGTAATGGCGTGAAGGAAGTGAAAGGCCCATTAAAAATCTCTGCCCCAAAAGACATCGGGCAGCAATATATCCTCCCTATTCTATCGGAGTTCTGCAAACTCTATCCTAATATTGTGCCTTATTTATATTTAAATGATCGTATCTCTAATATGGCTGAATCAGGTATAGATATTGTGATCCGATATGGTGAACTCACTGACAGCAGTTTGATATCACGTCGTTTATCCCCTAGTCGCCGAGTATTATGTGCCTCTCCAGAATACTTAGCTCAACATGGAACACCATTAACACCTAAAGATTTAATGAACCATGATTGTTTGGCAATGCTACGCAGTAATGAGGAATTAAAAACGTGGCACTTCCAAGACAAAGAGTCAAAAAGTGCAGTCACTATTATACCGAAACGATTTTCTGATGATGGTGAGGTAATTAGACATTGGGCATTAGAAGGTGCAGGGATTGCATTAAAGTCAATATTGGATGTACAAGCCGATATCAACAGCCAGCGTTTAGTGACTTTACTTAACGGCTATATGAAGAACTTTAATACATCGACATCAAGTGCGAACTTAAATGTGGTGTACATCAGTAAGAAATATCAACCTAAGCGGATCCGCTTGTTCTTAGATTTTCTTCATGACAGATTTGGAGATTTAATCAAAAACCAAGAATTAAATGGAAAGTAGTTCATTTTTGTAGTTTATCTGCCTCGTAACAAAAAGGCTCAAACCTAAGTCTGAGCCTTTTAATATAAGTCATATAACTACTTAACGATTACAGCAATTCAACAGACTGCTGAGCGATCACAAATTCTCCGTTGGTTGGGGTTAGTAAAGTATCGCACCTTAAATGCCTCTAATTTATGATGCTATACATTTCAGCGTTCAGACATTTAGGTTCATGCAACTTCATCTTGCTGATAAACAGGATGTTTATATTGATCATTTAATCTTTTTATTTTGACCATTTCCATTTCTGGGAAAAGTAATTTTAAATGGGATAACAATTCCGCTTTTTGTTCGAGGGTCTGAGTATATATATCACCTATATACCCATACGCACCTTTTTCAGGGATAGTTAATGACACCACACCATCATTAATTATGTGAAAAACAACACTGCGTTCATCAATAAATATATGGCTCTTATCTACAGTTGACTGGAAATTCGTCATCCCAAATGACATAAGCGCAAAGGCCCCAGCACCAACAAAAGCCAGTGGACCAAGCATAAAGGCAACGATAATACAGACCACAATGCCAACCCAAGCAAAGCCTCGCGCGATCTTATAAGCCACTTCAGGGATCATGTCTTGTTCTTTATAATGAATCCCATTGATGTTAGGTGATAACAACGATGTTTATCTGGAAAAATAAATACCTCACGACCAGCATTCCAGCTATTGCACAACCTGTAAAAAACCAAAATTCATTACTCCATAAAGGAATACTTTCAACACATATTAGAAATAAAGGTAAAAGCCAACCAATAAAAGCAGCGACTCCCCAAACTACTAATTTATCCTTTAAACTTCCTCCTACATCCTCCCAACTGTAGATAATCTTTGCCTGATATAGCTGTTCTTTTAATTGATCTATTTTTTCTTTAGAACCCATCATTCACCTCAACGTTAATAGTGCGAATGACGTTATCTTTCCGTGCTGGCAATATAATGAGTTCTCCCTTGACTACTACCTGAAGCAATATAGCCCAACATATCATGCTCTGATGCTTGCCAGTTAAAAGGCATATTAACTAAGATCGTAATGGTATCTCGGATTGTGCCGCCTAAATCTAACTGATAAATTGGATTTCCCATGTCATCTTTACTCCAAATACCATTTTGTTCGTTTACTACTACCGCTGATTTTAATGAAGAAGTCACATAACTATATTTATTTTGCGCTAGCTTGTTAGGAGGAGTAGAAAGTATTGTTTAATCTTATTTGAGGCTTATAAATAAATCACTCTGCAATTTCATCTTGCTGATAAATTGGATGCTTGTATTGATCATTTAATCTTTTGATCTCCATGATTTCCATATTTATAGAAAGTGATTGTAAGTTGGTAAGTAACTCCATTTTTTCTTCGAGAGTCGAAGTGTATACAAGGCCTTTATATTGAAACTTACCTTTTTCTGGGATCGTAAATGACACTACTCCATCATTCCTTATATGAAAAACAACACTACGCTCATCAATGAATATATAACTCTTATCTATGGTTGACTGGAAATTTGTCATCCCAAATGACATGAGCGCAAAAGCCCCTGCTCCAACAAAAGCTAAAGGACCAAACATAAAGGCAACGATAATACAGACCACAATACCAACCCAAGCAAAGCCTCGTGCGATTTTATAAGCCATCTCTGGGATCATGTCTTGTTCAGTGTAATGAATGCCCATTGGAGTCAAGTTATAGCAACGATGTTTATCTGGTGCAAATAAATATCTTCCTATAAACACCAGTGTCATTGATAAAATAAAGAGCCCAAAAAAAACAGGTGAGTCTACTGTCATGTCAGTAACCGACCAAAGAAACAATAATGGTATTCCCCCTGAAAATATTGACAAAATCCAGTATGCTAAATTAGTGTATTTTTGACCCGCGCCCTGATACTCCCAAGAATAAATTGTATTCGCTTTGTAAAGTTGATCTCTTAGCCGTTTTTTTTGTTCACCTGCATTCATTTAGTTCACATCCACATTAATTGTTCTAATAGAAGATTCTTTAAATGCAGGTGATATAACAAGCTCACCTTGGCTATTACATGAAGCAATATAGCCTAACTGTTCATGCTCTGATGCTTGCCAGTTAAAAGGCAGGCTAATGAAGACCGTAATACTATCTTTGGTTGTACCAGCTAAATCTAAACGATAGACTGGATTTCCCGCTTCATCTTTACTCCAAATGCCATTTTGTTCGTTTACGACTACCGTAGGTTTTGGTGAAGATGTCACATAGCTGTACTTATTTTGCATTGGTGTGCGCGTAACTTGTAAACCAATGGACTTACCTTTTGTATACATGGGCAAAGATATCTCTAATTGCCATTGTTGCCCCACAGCGGAAGCGTACATTGCTTTAGAAGGAAGGCTAGAAATTACCTTATTTAGCCTGACCTGAGGCTTATGAATAATCTGCTCCAATCGGGTCAACTCATCAACGACTTCCCATTGCTTTGAAGCTTTTCCCCATGTGGAATGTAATAGCCATTTTTCTAATTCGGAGCGCTTAAAGGTATTGATAATTATAATCGAGATAAAAAAGAGAATTGCACTAACCATAAATGTGGTCAGCATCCAAGGCGCGATAATAGCACCGATACTAGTAGAGAATATCCCAAATCGACTAAAGACGTTTGCTCCAAACTGGAAGAAATATACAAACGTTTGAGAAAAAGTCGATACCCCTTTCAGTCCATATCCAAACCGTTCCATCGGTGAATGACTCGTATCTTTAAATTTATCATGGCTCTCCCACGTCTCTAATCCTGTCGCGATTAAACCAAATAAAGATACCGCAGCGGTTGTTTTGGCAAAGGTTTTAAGTGCTATTGTTTCTGAAACACTAGCTTCTTTTATCGCTAAATGTAAACTCTTCTTAAGTAATTCTCCATCTGTAGCCATCTTACTCCAAGTAACATCTCTCCACATTGCTGTGACAGCCGATACTGCATAACTTGTCGCATAGGTTGCTTCTCTAACAGCAGGGTCGGTCCATAAATCACTCTCTGGATGTTGCGCTGCTTTATGATGGAGATTTTTAAGCACTGCTGCCGTATTCCAAAGGTTAAGGATGGCGACAACCCCACCCATCTTCCCCATTTTATTCCACGATGCTTGAGTAATATCTTTACCTTGCTGCCAACTGCGCTCTATTGCTTCATTGAGCATTTGCTTGGCGGCATTATTGACGGCTTCATACTTGAGCATCACCATCACAGGAAGTTCACTACTCAATAACTTTTGCATTCTTTGTTGAGCGCTGCGCATGGTTTGTATTTGATGGTTTTTCGGTGTCGGTTGCCCTGATGGTGGTTGACTAATTTGGCGAATGATCATCACTTCTGCATTCATCTTTCGCTGCCACGCGGCAAAGTGTGCAGGGTAATCAGGGTTATGTATCACAACTGCCTCGGGGTTAACCAGCGCTTCCAATATGACCAACCTTAAATTACTGATCATCCCCAGAGGCGTTGTTGCAGTGTTCATTTGATGTGGAAACAGTAAATTCGCTATCCCTCGCCAACTCTCCTTAGCTTGGCCTGTCACTGCATTTTGCAGAGCAATAAAACTTAACTGCACAGGCTCAGCTAATGCTTTAAACCATTTATTATCTTGAATTCGAATATCCTCTGTAAAGCCTCCCCAACTCGCTATCGCTCCCGATAATGCCCCCATATCACCTGAGCTATTGGTTGAAATAAGGTGATTACTCAACTCTTCCACATGATCATTAAGTGCTTGTAAGTTGTCGTTTGAAAATCCCAATGACGCTAATGCAAACAGTGTTTTTGGCGAATCGAGGGAAAGTGCGATTTCTAGGGTGGCTAGCTCCTTCTCGGTATTCACCGCTTGTTTGATTACCTGTAAATATTGGCTAATTACACTTAATAAATAAGTAAGGTGGTCTTCATCTTGATTATCAATACCAATGACTAATGGATCAGCTCCTAATTGCTCAAACGCCTCCATAAAATCTTGATAGAGCATGGCAATACGCTTATCTTGATCTTTACGTTGGGTGTAATGTTGAGTAAGAAACTCATCTAACTCATTCCAATTAACCTCATCACTGAAGAGAGTATTCTTTTCCCAAGCGGTTTTCTGCTCATCACTGGGCGTAAAATGGTATTTTTCTTTTAGTTCAGAGTGTTTCTCTAACGCTTCTTCTTGAAGTGGAGTAAATGGGGTATTGCCAATACTTGGATTTGACTCGAAAGCCGCAGACTCTTTATCTGCCAGAGATTGAATGGCTAGATATTCGGTTAACTGGCGTTCAAATTCCAATACCTTCATTGGGTCATCGCTAACTTGCTCAGGTAGCTCCTCAGGCTTTAGCCTAACTCGACCCAGATTACGGGTAATTTCAGCCATTTGCAGTTTATGGATATTATATTCATCTTTGTGTATTGCGCTGCGTAGTGTGATTTCTTCTGCAAGTGGTAAGAATAAATCGGATACATCCGCTAACGGATCATCTAGCGCAATAAACATTCCACAATCTTGGGCTGGTAAATCGACTCGATAATCGACATCCCAACACCCTGGCTTATCTGCTACATGTTTAAAACTATCAGTTTGAGCTTCAGTTGAAGTTAATGGTGTGCAAGTCGAGTTAAATATCCCTGTTGGAGCACCATTTACGCCAATATCTGCTGCATAGTGACCAAGCTTAGAAGAAAGTCCAGTGTGAGGGTGAGCCAAGGCCGAGTTAAATTGTTTTAAATTAACCTTACGCATCCATAATGAGCGATTAGATGTATGGGAGCGCATATGCTCACACAATCGCCATGTCCAACGTTGATGGGCAAATGCCATATAGATCGTATTCTTCGCTGGGTACACTAAGCAACTCTTGGTTTCACCTTTGCTACCTCGTTCATTAGCGAGCTTATCGGCTTCATCGTTTGACCACTCAATTTTAGTAAACTCATACCCTTCAATTTGATATTCATGAAATGTTTTATCTGTTTCATCATACACATACAACCAACCATCACGGAGTTGCCTTAACGTATACTGACGCTGCTTAGGCGTAAATCGGCCTTTCCATTGCGCGTCAGAAGCTGGGAATGGGTGCATCTGCAGCCCTTGCTCATTCATATCGTCCAAGGCATAACTAACGGGAATAATACCAATATCACTACGCTGAAAGGGGCATAAGCCAACAGGACTTCTTACGTCACGGGTTGATGCGCACATAGCGGCTTTGTTGGCAGTACTCATTCAATACTCTTCCTTATGTGTATTTAGCATTTACTTTGACTGGCTGATTGCTTACGAAAAACCAACAAGTAAGGTTTCTTGTAAAATCGAGATGAGAAAACTCTATATAGGTGAGAAATAAGACACAATAAAATCACACATTTTAAGACTTAAAAATCAAATCGACCCGAGAGAGTTCACACTTTAAATGAAAGAGATTGTTGGAAGATGAGTGATTTTTTATTTATAAGGTTGGGGAGAACTTATAAATAATAAAATCAATAGGATGTGAAATTTAGCATTAATTATCTGCAAGTGTTTCTTTTGTATGTATATGCAATCACAAACCCAAGAAACAAAAAAAAGCGAGCCATCACAGCTCGCTTTTAAATCTATGTTTTTATTATAATTTACAGCAATTCAACAGACTGCTGAGCTATCACGAATTCTTCGTTGGTTGGAATAACCATTGCGACAGCATTTAACATTTCAGATTTAGCAATAATACCATCAGCGCCAAAACGAGCACCTTCATTACCAGCAACATCTTCAACAAAACCAAGAATTTTAAGATTGTTTAAGATTTCGCGACGGATTGGTAAAGAGTTCTCACCAATACCACCAGTAAAGATGATACCATCTAAAGAATCTAATGCAGCAAGGTAAGATGCAACATATTTAGCAACACGGTATGTGAACACTTGGAATGCTAGTGTTGCGCCTTCGTGTCCTTCTTCCATCGCTTCTAAGATACCACGAGCATCACTTGTTAAACCGGACACTCCTAAGAAGCCAGACTCTTTATTTAAAGAGTTAAATACTTGCTCTTGTGACCAACCTTTCTTAAGTAGGTATTCAATAATACCTGGATCTAAATCACCACAACGAGTCCCCATCATTAGGCCTGAAAGCGGTGTAAAGCCCATTGATGTATCAACACTGTTACCGTCTTTAATTGCACAAACCGATGCGCCATTACCTAGGTGAACAGAGATAAAGCTAGATTCTTCAATTGGCTTATTAATCATTTTAGCCGCTTCACGACTTACAAAGTAATGACTTGTGCCGTGGAAACCGTAACGACGTACACCAAAATCAGTATATAACTCTTTAGCAATTGCACCCGTGTATGCACGCTTTGGCATAGTTTGGTGAAAAGCTGTGTCAAATACCGCAAATTGAGGAAGAGAAGGAAAGGCTTCAACAGCAGCTCGAATGCCAATAGCACCAGCAGGGTTATGCAACGGAGCTAAATCAGATAGGCTTTCAATCTCTTTTGTGACTTCTTCTGAAATTCGTACTGTTTGCGTGAATTTTTCGCCACCATGAACAATACGGTGACCAATAGCAACAATGCCATCAGTAAAGCCTAGTTCTTCAGTTAAACCAACTAATTTGCCGATAGCAATTTTATGATGGTTTTCTTCGCCTTCAATGGCAATTTCAGTTTTCTGTCCCTGATACTTCCAGCTCATACGAGCATCTTCCAGGCCAAAACACTCACCCAACCCGCTTAATACTGCATCACCAGAAGCAGAATTGATAACAGCAAACTTTAGTGAAGAGCTGCCTGAATTGATAACTAATACGTATTCGTTGTTCATCATTATTCTCTTTTTATAAACTGTAGGTTACACATATATTTGTGCCTTTTGTAACACTCCTATTATTCAACTTTTTTTTAATTATTCAACTTTTGTTTTTCTTTTGTCCGTTTTTTTCTAGCAATTCTTTATCCTAGATCAAAATCCATACTTTTAAGCAGATATTAAACAAACTGATAATTATGTAAAAAGTGTTAGCTAGGTCCGATTACCACCCTTTACTGGAAGCAATGTATTGATTTTGAACTTCATAAACTAAAAAATGACACTTCGTCTATTTTTTGACTTTTAGTACCTATGAATATATTGATCTGCGATGACTCTAAAATCGCACGAAAAGCACTCTCAAGTAATATAGAGCTATCTCAAGACCTTACTCTGTTTTATGCTGAAAATGGGAAAGAAGGATTAGATGTATTACGAGCGCACTCGATTGATATACTTTTCCTTGATTTAACCATGCCTGTCATGGATGGTTTTGATGTACTAAGTCAACTCCCAATCAATACCTACCCAACCCAAACGGTGGTGATCTCTGGTGATGTTCAAGAGAAAGCAAAACAACGTTGCTACCAATTAGGTGCAAATGAATTTATTAATAAACCATTTAAGCAGGAAGAAATTGCAGATGTCCTTCTTCGGTACGGTATTCCTGTTTCATCAAAACTCTTAGCTTTTCGCCCTAAGTTCTCTCTAAGCTCTGCAAATCTAATAGAGAATATTAAAGAGATCAGTAACGTTGCCTTAGGGGCTAGTGCCGCTCTGATTTCTGAACAATTTGACCGTTTTATTGATATGCCATTACCGAATGTCGCTTCTTTACACCATTCAGAGCTTCAAATGACATTACAAGATATTGTTAATAACTCAGAGTATCGCACTATCTCACAACGATTTGTAGGTTATGGCATAAACGGAGAAGCATTAGTATGCTTACATGGCAGTGATTTAGCAGAGTTACTGAGTGTCAATCAAGGTAACGAACAAATCACAACCAATGAAGCGATCTTAGATATTTCAAATCTGTTGGTATCTTCATTTTTATCTTCTTTTAATAAACAATTAGATATAGAGATTTCTCTACGCCAACCTATTGTATTAGAAACAGAACAGTTAAAGGCTGCGTTAAAAGAAAGTCATTCTTTTCTTAACGACTATGACTCTGATATTTTTACGATTGAATTCGTGTATTCAGCGGAAAGCTTAGATTTAAAATGCGATGTCATTTTTTTAATGGATAACGATTCATTAACGGCCATTAAATCAATCTTAGAGAGCGTATTATAATGAACACCGATATGAATGATTTTCATTGGGCAATGCAAGTAATTGGTGATTTGGACGCAGGTTTAATTGTGTTAGACCAAGATTATCAAGTCTGTGCTTGGAATGCGTTTATGCAATCTTATAGTGGTATCACCTCAGATAAAATCTTAGGTAAGGTCATTTTTGATGCCATTCCAGACTTACCTGAAACTTGGTTAAGAAAAAAAGTTAACACTGCTTTTAGGCTTAATACTCGAGGTTTCTCCTGCTGGGAAGATAGACCTTATCTGTTTAAATTCAAAAACTTCACCCCTATTTCTAATAGCTTGATTGAAATGCGTCAAAATATCACCTTTTCTCCTCTTACTTCACTAAATGGGCAAGTTTCTCATGTTAGTTTAGTGATCAGTGACGTTACCGATATTGCAAAGAGTAAACTTCATTTACAAAAATCAAATCAACAACTCTCGAAATTAAGCCGAACAGACGGATTAACACAATTATTTAATCGCGCTTATTGGGAAAAATGCTTACAACAAGAATTTGACCAAGCAAAAATATCCGGAAGTGCTTCATCTGTTGTGATATTTGATATTGACCACTTTAAAAAAGTAAATGATACCTACGGCCACACTGTTGGGGATGATGTGATCCGTAATGCCGCTGACTTGTTAAGAAAAACATCACGTAACACAGACAGCTGTGGCCGCTATGGCGGAGAAGAATTTACAGTTATCCTCCCTGGTGCAAATTCAGAGCAAGCGCTGTATTTCTCAGAGCGATTACGTAAACGAGTAGAAAAGGCAATTGTGAAGTGCGAAGGCTCTAATGTAAGTTATAAGGTCAGTTTAGGTATCTGTGAATTATCAGATGAACATGATGACTATTCAAGTTGGTTAGAAATGGCTGACAAAGCACTTTATCACTCTAAAAAAAACGGTAGAAATCAATCTACAATTTATACTTCTGCTCTAAAATAGCTTTATCTTCTTAAGTAATAAATAGAAAAAAGCCTGAGTGATAATACTCAGGCTCTGATTACAAAAAGTAAAGTTGCATCCTGCAACACTTACCCAGCTATGCGTAATGCCAATACTGCGCTGAACACTTTACCGATCGGCGACCAAACCATCATAAAGCTCTTCACGCAAATGGACCCTGCCCAAAATGTGTCGGGTCCGTATAATTATCGTTATCCTTTTACACCACCGGCTGTCAAACCACCCACAAGGAACTTCTGAGCAAGTAAGAAAACCAATGTAATAGGCAATGCTGATAATACAGCAGCGGCCGCAAAATCGCCCCATAAGTAGTTCTGAGGGTATAAATATTGTTGCATACCCACTGCTAATGTGTATGAGTTTACATCAGAAAGTAGTAAAGATGCTACCGGAACCTCAGTAATTACACCAATAAATGACAAAATGAAGACAACTGCCAAAATTGGTACAGACAATGGTAATAATACTAAACGGAATGCTTGCCATGGCGTAGCTCCATCTAACGCTGCGGCTTCTTCTAATGAATTATCAATGGTTTCAAAATACCCTTTAATCGTCCACACATGTAAAGCAATACCGCCTAAATAAGCAAAGACAAGACCACCATGAGTATTTAATCCTAAAAATGGAATGTACTGACCCAATTTATCAAACAAAGCGTATAAAGCAACCAGCGCCAGTACCGCAGGGAACATTTGGAAAATCATCATACCTTTCAGTATAGTTTCTTTTCCTTTAAAACGTAGTCGAGCAAACGCATAGGCACTGGTCGTTGATAATGCAACTATCAATATAGAACTAATCGCAGCAACTTTTACTGAGTTCCATAACCAAGTGAGAACAGGAAATGGAGGTTGAGTTGTTGAGCCGTCAGCGTGCTCTACTGCTATTCCTAATGCTAACTTCCAGTGCTCTAACGATGGATTTTCAGGAATAATACTCCCTGTTGCAAAGTTACCTTCACGGAATGAAATCGTAATAACCATTAGCAGTGGGAATATTATCATTGCTAAAAATATCCACATTGCTACATGAGTAGCCCAAACACGATACTTTAAGTTTTTTCCTTGAACCATTGCCATATCAATGAATCCTTATTTGTTGGGAATAAAGCAGCTAAATACAAATCTCTTAATAGATAGCTACTTAAACATTAATTATTTGATAATTTAGTGAAACGTAGGTTCAGTAACGCTAAGCCACCAACCAATAAGAAAATAAGCGTTGCAATTGCACTTGCTAGACCAAAGTCTTGACCACCACTGCCCTCAAACGCGATTCGATACGTGTAGCTTACTAATAAATCAGTATAGCCTGCGGGCTCAGTTGTTCCGATCATATTTGGGCCACCTTTAGTCAATAGTGCAATCATTACGAAGTTATTGAAGTTAAAAGCAAAAGCAGCAATCAATAACGGTGTTAACGGTTTTACCATCATTGGCACAGTAATGTTGAAGAAGTTTTGAATTGGCCCAGCCCCATCAATTGCTGATGCTTCATAAAGATCTTCAGGAATAGATTTCAACAAACCCATACATAAAATCATCATGTAAGGGAAACCAAGCCATGTATTCACGATTAATACCATTGTTTTTGCAGTAAATGGGTCGGAGAACCAATTAGGTTGAATACCAAACATGCTATCAAGTAACATATTTATTTCACCAAAGCTTTGGTTAAAAAGACCACGGAAAATCAAGATAGAAATAAATGCAGGAACTGCATAAGGAAGAATTAATAGAAGACGATAAACCGCACGACCTTTAAGCTCTTCCCACTGCACTACCGCAGCAAGAACTAAACCTATTGCTAAAGTGAAGACAACGGTACAAGTTGCAAAAATAACCGTCCAGATAAAAATGCTAATAAAAGGTTCTTTAATACCATCATCTTTCCAGATACGTTCAAAGTTAGCAGCACCAACATTTACAACAAAACCAGGAGAAATAGGATCGCCAATGAAAGCATCATTATCGTTCACTTCTTGATAGAAGCCTGTTTCATGGTTAGCTTTAAAATAAGTTTCAGTTTTATTGTTATAAAGCGTTTCACCGTCTTCCTGTAAAACAAACAGTGGTGCTACCGCTGCAAATTTACGCAACCCACTCATTTGAATCTCACCACCAGATGGTAAAGATAAAGTGATTAAATTTAAATTTGGGCGTTTACCGATAATTTGTTTAATTGTTACTTTTTTACCTTTAACTGAATCAACTGGCGTTAAAGCAAGATTGCGCTCAACAGCCTCAGTTAAATCAAAGGTTTCAGTTGCTAATAACTCACCTGAATCTTTAATCGTTAATGCATAACCGTTTCCCTGATTCATTAATTCAAATTTATAACTCTTTCCACTTTGAAATGTTTTTGATAGATGAACGGTTTGTGCTCGTTCTAATGTCACCTGATTAGTTGCACTATAGTTCGTGAATGCGAGTCCAACGGTATAAACTAATGGAAAAATAATGAATAAAATCATGCCTGCAATACCAGGGAAGGTATATCTATGGGCGTACGTTTTTTTGCTACCAAATACATAAACGGCTAACGATGTTAATACGAGAGTTAACATTGCAAATGCAGTTTCACCACGAGAATACATAAGTACGCATACATAACCATTGATCGCGGCAATAGCAGACAATAGTCCCCATTTTGCTAATGATTTATAATTTGTATGCGAAGCGACTGCTGTTGTCATAAGCTCCAAGACCTTTTTTAAAATACCAACCTAGTAAGTCAATTAATGTGATAACAAACTTACTCAAGTGGGTATATATCGATAAAATGATTCTGTTTTAATCTAAAGAGGAGGATGGTTCCTCCTCTTTATTTTTTATTTAGTCATTCGCTGCTCTGCAGCTGCTAATGCATCATTAATCATTTGGCGACCATCTACCACATTGCCTAATGCTTCTTCCATGCTGTACCAGAACGTCGTGAACTGTGGAATGTTTGGCATGATTTCACCATTCATTGCATTATCCATTGTCGCTGCGATACGCGGATCATTACCTAATTGTGCTTGGTATGAATTTAAAGCTACAGCACCTAGTGGCTTATCATCATTCAGACTTTTTAGACCTTCATCTGTAAGTAGGTAACTTTCAAAAAATTCAACAGCAAGATCTTTATTTGGAGAAACAGCACTGATACCACCAACCCAAACACCAACAAATGGTTTAGATGCTTGACCGTGGAACTTAGGAAGCGTTGTTACTCCATAGTCAATGCCAGCTTTCTCAATGTTTGCCCAGCCCCAAGGACCATTAATCATCATTGCAACATTGCCTTTCACAAATTCAGATTCAGCAACTGAGTAATCCATATCTGCAGAAATGGTTTTATCTTTTACCATCTTCTCAATAAAGCCCATCGCATCTTGAACGCCTTTTTGGTTCACACCTGCGTTTTTAATATCATAGCCGTCTGCCGTTTTCTTAAAGGCGTATCCGCCATCAGCAGCAAGTAGAGGCCATGTAAAGTAAGCACCACCACGTAAAGGCCACATGATTGCTTTTTGGTTTTTAGTCATTAGTTCTTTGTCTAATGCTGGAATATCTTCCCAATTTTTTGGTGGCGTTTTGATAATTGCTTTATTATAAATTAATGACACAGATTCAATCGCGATTGGGTAAGCGATTGTTTTGCCCTTGTACGATACGGCATCCCATGCAAAATCGACGATTTCAGATTTCAACTCTTCAGACGGTTTAATTTCAGCTAAAAGACCTGCTTCTGCAAAACCGCCAAAACGGTCATGTGCATAAAAGATCATATCTGGACCATCACCTGCCGCCGCTACTTGAGCAAACTTCTCTTCCGCCTTATCAGGGAAAGCAACGGTAACCTTAATACCTGTATCTTCTTCAAATCGTTTACCTACTTCAGCCATACCTTCATAAGACTTATCACCAGTCACCCAAATAGTAAGTTGACCTTCTTCGATTGCAGCAGAAGCGTTAATTGAACCAAGAGCTGCCATTGTGCATAGCGCGACAGTACTGAGGACTTTTTTCATTGTGAATCCTTCCTTTATAATTAGCGAATCATCCGTAGGGTTGAAGTAAAAGTAGATGATGATTCAATTTTCAGGATGTATTTTCATTAATAAATCCCTTAAATTCATCCTCCTACTCCCTACGCCCTTTTAACACTCAACAAAAAGCGTGATCTCAATCAGGATAAGAGCTGCGCCACCTCACAAAACAAACGCGAAGTGAGATCATCTTCACATTGAATTTTAAAAAAACTTTGAACTCCGTCGATATTTATTAAAAACGTGACCTAAGTACTCCTCCCCCCTACTCCCCCAAAAAAAAGAAGAAGGAGGAGGATGACGAACGCCTCCATTTACATAAGAATGACACTATAAAAGCGCATAGCTAATACCAAGCTGAATAAGTAGTTGGTAAAAATTATTTAAAATTAGATGAGGATAGACACAATGACGAGTGTCACTTTACGCAACGTTTGCAAATCCTATGGCGACGTTAAAATCTCGAAGAACATTGATTTAGATATAAACTCTGGTGAGTTTGTTGTTTTTGTTGGGCCATCGGGCTGTGGTAAATCAACGTTATTGCGTTGCATTGCGGGTTTAGAAGACATTACGTCTGGCGACTTATACATGGGTGAAAAACGCATGAATGATGTCGAACCCTCTAAACGTGGCGTAGGTATGGTTTTCCAATCTTATGCGCTTTATCCACATTTAAACTTGTTTGATAATATGTCTTTTGGCTTAAAGTTAGCAAAAGCAGATAAATCTGAAATCAAAAAACGTGTTGATCACGCCGCTGATATCCTACAACTAGGTCATTTACTAGAACGCCAACCTAAAGCACTTTCTGGTGGTCAACGCCAACGTGTTGCTATCGGTCGTACTTTGGTATCTCAACCAGACGTTTTTCTTCTTGATGAGCCTTTATCAAACCTTGATGCGGCATTACGTGTTCAAATGCGTATCGAAATTGCCAAGCTGCATAAAAAACTAAATTGCACCATGATTTATGTAACTCATGATCAGGTTGAAGCAATGACAATGGCTGAAAAAATTGTAGTGCTAGATGGCGGGTATGTTTCTCAAGTTGGTGCGCCGCTAGAACTATACCACTACCCAAAAAACCGCTTTGTAGCAGGCTTTATTGGTTCTCCTAAAATGAACTTTATTAGCGTCTTCATTGAAGATGTTGAGAAAAATCAAGTTAAGGTTCAATTTAAGAACGGCGCTTCATTTTGGATCCCTGTCGATGGTACACATGTCACTCGTGGTGAAAGAATGTCACTAGGTATTCGTCCTGAGCACTTAGTTTCTGCTGACAATAGCGACGCTGTTATTAAAGGAGAAGTTTTAGTTGTTGAAAAATTGGGATATGAAACACAAATTTATTTAACAATTGAAGATGCCGATGCCGATATGATATACCGTGTCCCTGACACTGCGTTAGTTGAAGCAGGAGATGCCTTCTCTGTCGGAATTCCCGCACATCGATGTCATTTATTTCATAATGATGGAAAAGCATGCCAAAGGCTCTATAAAGAAGCCGGCGCTTAACAAACATTACTCATTTATAAAAAAAGCCCAACAATGAATTGGGCTTTTGTTGTTTATTCAGTAAGAGGAATATTGTGAACACACACCATGCTTTCCCGCACCCTCTAGGCGCAACATTAACTCCCGATGGATGTAATTTTTCAGTCCATCATTCGTCTTCATTTCCTCTATCATTAATTATTTTTAATGATGATGGTACCTATAATGAACATCCATTCACTGAAGAATATGGTTCAATTAAATATACCTTCATTGACAATATCACTAAAGACACTGCTTATGGTTTTAAAATAATTCAAGATAAAAAAGCACTGCTTTTACTTGACCCATACGCTAAAGCTTTAAAGAACACACCTCATTATGATGTCCCTTATACTGCAGAACAAAGTTGGGTCCTAGCGCAATCTCTTGTCGTTGATGACACATTTGATTGGCAAGAAACACCAAAACCAATGATCTCTCGTTCTGAAACTATTTTATTAGAAACTCATGTAAAAGGATTTACGCTATTAAATCCAAAAGTGGATACTAAAGTAAGAGGCACCTACCTTGGTTTGGCTGATCCAGCCAACATCGCACACTTAAAGCACCAAGGCATTACAAGTATTCAGTTGCTTCCTGTTGCCGCTTGCATGCATGAGCCTCATTTACTTGAAATGAACATGGTTAACTACTGGGGTTATAATCCAATTTCATTTATGGCACCCGATCCACGCTATGCGCGTAATGACGCTGTCACTGAATTAAAAACAGCAATCAGAGAGCTTCATAAAAACAATATAGAAGTCATTCTCGACGTGGTATATAACCATACCGCTGAGGGCGGAGATGGTGGAGTTACCTTTAACTTAAAAGGCCTAGACCAAGACTATTATCTGCATCACCATGGCAAATATACCAACTATACAGGGTGCGGGAATACACTAGACATTACACATCAACCAAGCTTAAACCTTGTTATGGATACGCTAAGATATTGGGTTGAGCAATACCATATCGATGGTTTCCGATTTGATTTAGCAGCAACACTAGGGCGTGAATACGATCAATTTAACCCTAATAATGCGTTCTTTAAAGCCGTAGCTCAAGATCCAATACTTCAGAAAGTAAAATTGATTGCAGAGCCATGGGATATTGGCCCTAACGGTTATCAAGTGGGTCAATTTCCTGATGGTTGGAATGAGTGCAGTGATAAATTCCGTGATACGACAAAGAGCTTTTGGCGTGGTGAGCAAAACTATTTAAAATCAATGGCAACTCGTTTAATGGGTTCTCGCGATCTGGTTAGTGCTTCCCGCTGGCCTCATAAACTGCCTGTCAATTATGTCAGCTACCATGATGGGTTTACGCTTCAAGATCTTGTTAGCTACAAAGAACGCCATAATCTTGCTAATGGTGAAGAAAACCGCGATGGACATGGTGATAATCGTTCTGATAACTATGGTGTTGAAGGCCCAACAGATAACCCAAGGGTCATTGCTCTACGTGAAAAACAAAAGCGTAATATGGTGACTACCTTATTGTTTAGTTTTGGCATCCCTCATCTTTTAGCTGCTGATGCTTGCTCGCACACTCAACAAGGTAATAATAACGCTTATTGTCAAGACAGTGATATTAGTTGGGTAAATTGGGATTTAGATGAAACCGCTCTAGAGTTTAAACGCTGGCTATCAGACATGATCCAAGCCAGACAAACTCATATGGTACCAGTCATTAATGCATTTAGCGGCACGAGTAGATCCAAACAGAAAGTCGCTTGGTATACGCCTGAAGGTAGTAATATGACTCATGCCGATTGGCACGGTGCTGAATCATTATGTCTTCATCTCAATATATATGATGGAACTAAAGAGTTACTGATTTTAATTAACCAATCAAACATACCAACTCGTTTTGAGTTACCAAAACCCAAGCAACATTCACGTTGGTCTTTAGTATGTAATACTCAGCATACTCAAGTAACATCAAAACATGCCGTTGTTGATTACAGCTTATCGCCGTTATCTATTGCCATATTTAATGCCGAATAAAGAAAGGCTATCAAAATCACAATAAAAAAGGAGGCAATTAAGCCTCCTTTTGTTTTTCAACTAAGCTAATCTAGCCCAGATTCAGATTTTACACGTCCTTTGTGATATGTTCTATACGCTAAAACCGTCAGCGTAATTATTAGCTTAGATATCATCCAGATCATATACGAACAATCTACCTTATAACATGGTGTGTAAAAGACAAAGCGTCTTGCTCTTAGCGCTCCAATGTCATGGAACTGTCAATATTATACCAAATAACAACAAACCTGTCACATTTAGTATGAACTTACCCACATTACGATGATGTAAAAACTTAATACAACATTAAACGAATAAAAGACAACTAAATGATTTGAGCTAATCTCTCTTGAACAACGCCTACAATCAGATCTGGTTGAAACTTAGAAATAAAACGGTCACACCCTACTTTCTGAACCATTGCATCATTAAAACTGCCACTTAACGACGTATTTAACGTAATAAACAAATCATTCATTCTAGGATCATTTCTGATTTCATGAGTCAGTCTATAGCCATCCATCTCTGGCATTTCTGCATCTGTGATCATTAATAAAATTTCATCATTAACCACTTTGCCTTCATCACACCACCCTTTTAAAAGATCGAGAGCTTGGCGTCCGTCACTTCGCTCAATCACTTCAAGACCAAGTTGTTGTAATGTA
This sequence comes from Aliivibrio sifiae, assembly GCF_002954715.1. Taxonomy (GTDB): domain Bacteria; phylum Pseudomonadota; class Gammaproteobacteria; order Enterobacterales; family Vibrionaceae; genus Aliivibrio; species Aliivibrio sifiae. Next base: position 1,226,909 of record NZ_MSCP01000002.1, read on the forward strand.
TTTCTGACTTGAGTTCGTGCCGTACTTGAATCGTCAACGATAAGCACTTTACGCCCATGCATATGACTAACCAATTCTTGATCTAGCACGCCTTCCGAGATTGAAATGTCGTATTCAATAATCTCAGCTAATACTTTTTCTACATCAATAATCTCAACGATTCTCGTGGTATTAGGTTCAACCTCAACTTGAGTAATTGCAGTAAGAAAATTATGGCGTCCTACCGTTTTTGGTGGCGGTTGAATATCAGCCCATGTTGTATTAATAATATTCTGAACTTGGCCAACCAAGAACCCTTGGGTTGTGCGGTTATATTCAGTAATAATTAGTGTGCTTTCTTCATCATTACCCATTGGTTTCATACCGATAGCACCACGCAGATCAATCACAGGAACTGATTCACCACGCAAACTCGCAACACCTGAAATATGATAATGAGAGCCGGGCAGCTTAGTTAGCTTTGGTACTTTTAATATTTCTTTTACTTTAAAAACATTAATCGCAAAAATTTGAGTGGTGTTTAGCTTAAAAAGCAACAATTCCAATCTATTTTCACCCACGAGTTGGGTGCGCTGATCAACACTATTTAACATTCCACTCATAAACATCACTCATTTGATTATCATTGCCGATATTATCACCAGCAATTATTTCTGTAACACGTTAATACTATATATTATCGGCATTTTTCTAGAAGTCTTTAACAAGTTAGTGCAAAAAAATAGACAATAATGTTACTATCTTTCGCATAAGCATCAGATAAGATGCATGTTGTACTAAATTAAAGGAATTTAATATGCCGCAAGCCCAACCCTTACTCGTTCGTATGATGAATACAAACATTGTTATACAAATTCTAATAGGTATTGTCGCTGGTGTCACACTTGCCACACTGTCACCAGAAACTGCTGTTTCTGCTGGTCTTTTTGGTCAACTATTTGTTAGTGCCCTAAAAGCCGTCGCTCCTATTCTTGTATTTATTCTAGTTGCATCTTCAATTGCAAATCAGAAACGAGGCCAAGATTCAAACATGAAACCTGTCGTGGTTTTATATTTAGTTGGTACTTTTTGTGCGTCACTAACTGCCGTCACTATGAGTTTCATTTTCCCAACTACTTTATCTCTAGTCACTGATGCTGCAACCAATAGTGCTCCTGAAGGCATTATGGAAGTCCTTTATACTCTACTATTCAAAATCATTGATAACCCAATCAATGCATTAATGACTGGTAACTTTATCGGTATTTTAGGCTGGGCAATTGCTCTTGGTTTGGGCTTACATTCTGCGTCTGATGCAACAAAAAAAGTGTTCATTGACCTTTCAAACTGTATTTCGAGCATTGTAACGGTAGTTATCCGTTTTGCACCAATTGGTATCTTTGGTCTTGTAGCAAGTACCTTTGCAGAGACAGGCTTTGATGCATTAGCTGGCTACTCTCACCTATTAGCCGTTCTACTTGGTTCAATGGCAATTATCGCATTAGTTGTAAACCCATTAATTGTGTTTATTCGAACAAAACGCAACCCATACCCACTTGTGTTCTTATGCCTGCGTGAAAGTGGTGTGACGGCATTCTTCACTCGAAGCTCTGCTGCAAACATTCCAGTAAACATGGCATTATGTGAGCGTCTAAACCTACATAAAGATACTTACTCAGTATCAATCCCATTAGGTGCGACAATCAACATGGCCGGTGCTGCAATAACAATTACCGTACTTACGCTTGCAGCAGTACACACATCAGGTGTTGCTGTTGATTTACCAACCGCTCTATTACTTAGTTTAGTTGCTGCTGTCTCTGCGTGTGGTGCCTCAGGCGTTGCCGGTGGTTCATTGCTACTTATCCCATTAGCATGTAGCCTATTTGGTATTCCAAACGAAGTGGCCATGCAAGTTGTTGCTATCGGCTTTATCATTGGTGTGGTTCAAGATTCAGCAGAAACAGCGCTAAACAGCTCTACTGATGTTCTGTTCACTACAGCAGCTTGTCGTAAAGCTGACAATCCATATAAGCCACTAGTTCAAACATCAAATTCTTAATCAATACTAAGAAATAAAATCAAAAATGGCAGCTAATTTTAGCTGCCATTTTTTTATTTACGGATTTATACCAATGTAACGAATTAGATGATCTATTTATTACTGGAATTGGTATTATTATCTAACTTTATTAATGATCTTTATGCTGATACAAATAAATAGAATAAGAGAGTGCTAATAAAGCACATAACGTAGCAGGTATCGCTAGCGTATTGATCCCTAAAGAAGGATAAAAATAACCGCCAATTACACCGCCAAAAATAAAGCCAAACGCAATGAATAAATACAATGCTAAACGACGGTGATGAATTGGTTCACCTTTTAACTTCATTCCTAACATGATCCCAAGATCTGTAAGCACACCTGTAACATGAGTGGTTCGAACAACAGCACCACTATAAGTTGTGACTAGACCATTCTGTAAACCACATGCAGCAGAAGCAAAATAGTGTCCCCACTGACTGCCTTCATTCAACACGAACATCGCAACAAAAAGTAAAAGGCTTTCAATAACCAAAGCAAAGTTATAACGACGCCCTAATTTTAATGCGGTACACCCGACAATAAGACTACTTAATGAAGAGCCTAAAATGAAACTGAATATAATGAAAAATAAATGCCATGTTTCCTCATTAAAACCAAGCAATTGCGTGCCTAGTAACGTTGCAGTCCCTGAAAGATGAGAAATTGACTGATGTTGAAAACCCAGCAAGCCCACTGAGTTAGTAATTCCAGCTAAGAGAGCTAGAAAAAAGGTGCCGTACTCGACCCATTTAGGTAATTTTGAAATCACAATTCGATACCTAGCCAGTAAAGAGCGTTATTCTATACCCAAGTAAGCATAAGATACAATTTCAGCAAGAATTTATTATACTCTATACTGATTATTGACTTACCAACGTTAAAATAAAAAGGAAAGACAAAATGCCTTTCCTCCGTTATTGATTATTTGTTACTGCTAAAGAAGTTTAAGACAAATACATCTCAACATATTTATCAGCCGCTTCATCCCAACTAAAATTTTGCTTCATTGCATGCAGTTGCACACGCTTAATTTCATTTAGGTTTTGGCTATAAAGTAATAAAGAACGCATTAATACTAATAACAATTCTACAGGCTCTGGATTTTTAAAACTAAACCCTGTGGCATTATCAATATCACTGTCGTAATCAGTTACACTGTCTTTAAGACCACCAACTTCACGAACAATTGGAAGCGTGCCATAAGCCATACTATAGATTTGATTCAATCCGCACGGTTCAAATTCTGATGGCATCAAAAAGAAATCCGACGCAGCTTCAACCCAATGAGCTAACTTATTGCTATAAGCTTCCACAAAAGCAAATTTATCACTATTTATTGCCGCAATTTCTGCTAGTTGATTAGCAAGAACAGGATCACCAGTTCCAACAATAACAACTTGAACATCATTCTTTAAGAACTGCTCTAAAATAGGTAATAGATAATGAATGCCTTTTTGATTAGTCAAACGACAAACCATGCCATACATCGCTACCTCTTTTTGAGGTAAATTCACTTCTTCTTGCAATGCAGATTTACATGCCTTCTTGCCACGAACCATACTAATACGGTTTGCTTTAAACTGTTTAGGAATGAAGCTATCTACTTCCGGACTCCACTCACTATAATCACATCCATTAAGGATCCCAAACAGATCCGACTCTCTTGATTGGAAATCAACAGCCATGCCATGAGAACCTAACTCTGTAAGTAGTTCTTTTGCATAAGTTGGGCTTACTGCATTAATTTTATCTGCACATAGTACGCCCGCTTTTAGCATACTAATATGACTATGGCTTACTGCAGCTTCAGGGACATAATTTGCTTTAAATTCAGCAAGGCATGCAATTTCATCATAATGAAAAATACCTTTAAATACCGCATTATGAACAGACAAAACTGAACGGATATGCGAAAAGAAAGCGTCATTTTCATAACGTTTTTTCAGCAGATATGGGACTAATCCGGTATGCCAATCATTTGCATGAATTATATCCGGTTGAACATTAAGTTTTGGTAACATATCAAGACAAGCTGCACTGAAAAAAGCAAACCGTTCACCATTATCAGAATACGCTTGGTTATTTTCAGCGTACATCTCTGAACGATCAAAATACTCTGCACACTCAATACCAAACACAGAAATGCCATCAACTTCTAGCGCTCTTACTTGATAAGGCGTATGTGGCCAGTGTGTTAATGTTGTTTCCAGTAAGATATCAGCGGCATCTCGGCCTGAAATCGACTGATAGGCAGGCATCACGATGTTAACCTGATGCCCTAACTTTTTAAGTGACTTAGGCAGAGCCTTGGCAACGTCTGCCAAGCCTCCACTTTTAATCAACCCTTCAACCTCAGATGCTACAAATAAAATTGAAAGCGTCTTAGTAACCAATTCTCTCTCCTTTAGGGATAACGACTATACCCTCATCTGAAACATGATATCTCTTCTTATCTTCTTGAAGATTAACACCAATTTCAGTTCCTGGGGCAATATCTACGCCTTTATCAATGATAACTCGGCGTAAAACACAGCCTTTACCGATTTTTACATCACCTAAAAGAATACTTTCACTAATATCACACGCTGAAGCAATATTACTACGGAAGCCTAATACTGATTTTTCAATGCGTGAACCACGGACATAACTACCGCCACACACTAAGCTGTCGATAATTTGCACTCGGCCATTATCTGAATCACTGAATGTTGCAGGTGGAAGTGGTGGGTAATACGTATGTAAAGGCCATTTACGATTATAAAGAGAGAATGGAGCATCTTTCTTTAACAGATCCATATGAGCTTCCCAGTACGATTCAATCGTACCTACATCACGCCAATATACTTCTTCTTTTTCACCCGTAATATGGTTAGTACTGAAATCATAAACATAGACATTTCCTTCAGGGAACATCTTAGGAATAATATCTTTACCAAAGTCATGTGATGAATCAGCAAGATCAGCATCATACTTAAGCTCTTTACATAAACTTTCAGATTCAAAAATGTAATTACCCATTGATACAAGAGCAATACCTGGATGACCAGGAATACATTTTGGTGTTGCTGGTTTTTCTTCAAAGCCAATCATTTTCCCGTGCTCATCAACCTCTATAACACCAAAGCCAGTGGCGTCTTTTGCAGGCATACGAAGTGCAGAGACAGTCAGAGCTGCTTGTTTCTTCTTATGGAAATCGAGCATTTGTCGAATATCCATCTTATAAATATGGTCAGACCCAAAAATACATACATGTTCAGGATCTGATGCTTCAATAAAGCTAATGTTTTGATAAATCGCATCCGCAGTACCTTCGTACCAACGTTTACCTGTACGCATTTGCGCAGGAACAGGGTCAATAAAGCGATCTGTAATTCCGTTTACATTCCAACCTTTTTTCATATGTTGGAATAATGATTGCGACTTAAACTGAGTTAATACATAAATACGCATTAAATCTGCATTTACAAAATTGTTTAAGGCAAAATCGATTAAACGATAACTACCACCAAACGGTACTGCAGGTTTTGTACGTGACTCTGTTAACGGACGAAGACGTGAGCCTTCACCTCCAGCCAAAATCATTCCTAATACACCAGCCATTTTCTCTCCAACTTTTATAATTAAAATCGTAATTATTAAAAATATTACTTATATCTGTTTATTTTGGGATTAACTTAACACATTTGGATTACAAAACTGTGAAGCATGTAACTTCAATTTATTTACAAAAAAGATTCAATCAATAATGTGCATCAGCTCAATCTTTACCACTTTCAAGTTAACTATACGTTAACATAAAAAACACAAAACCAAAATACAGTACGGCAAACTAAATACACTATTTGCATGATCAACAGAGCCTATGTAATTATCAAATGACTCATATAAAGTTTCGAGGTTTTTATGTCACCTTCGCTTTTCCAGCAACTGCAATTGGTATGGGATTACCATTTACTGAATCAACCGATTAAAAAAAGTGATGCTATTTTTGTTTTATGTAGTTATGACTTACGCGTTGCTGAGCATGCAGCACAACTATATCTGGATGGTTATGCACCGTTATTGATCTTTTCAGGAGCTCAAGGTCGTGCAACTGAGGGGCTGTTCACATTAAGCGAGGCTGAAACCTTTGCGAATGTTGCCAAAGACATGGGAGTTCCTTCTTCAGCAATTATTATCGAGACAAAGGCAACAAATACTGGAGAAAATATACTCTTCACTCAAGCCTTATTAAAAGAAAAAAAGATTACGCTTAACTCTCTTCTTTTAGTTCAAAAGCCATATATGGAGAGAAGATTACTCGCTACTTTCTTAAAAAACTGGACCAATATAGAATTCTGTATTTCATCGCCTAATATTACTTTTGTTAATTACCCTACAGAAGAGGTCACATTTGATCATGTCGCTAGTATTATTCTAGGTGAATTACATCGCTTAAAAGTATATCCAACACTAGGATATCAAGAAGCACAGGATATTCCCGATGATGTTTGGCAAGCCTTTGAAAATTTGACTACGATTGGGTTTGATGAGTATTTATTGCCAGAATAAAGCAAGTAATAAAAAATCCCTGAATAACATAATTATTCAGGGATTTTTATTACGTAAAGCTTAATTATTACTTCAAACGATAAAACATTGTCGACAATGGAGGCAATGTGATTGAAATAGACTGTGGTAAACCTTGAGACTCAATAGCTTCTGTTTTCACTTCACTAACAACAGTGTAGTCACTACCACCATAGAAGTTCGCATCACTATTTAGAATCAGTTCGTAATCGCCGGCAATAGGCATACCTAAACGGAAATCTTCTCTTGGAGCTGGTGTGAAGTTACTAATAACTAAAATACGTTCGCCGTTATCACCTAAACGCTCATGAGCTAACACACTCATTTCAGCTTCGTCGTGCAAACGCCACTCAAAACCCACTGGGCTACAATCATTTTGATACAATGCAGGCTCAGACGTATACATTTTATTCAGGTCTCTCACTAAAGACTGCATACCTGAATGACGTTCAAATTGCGTTAAGAACCATTGTAATTGACTATCATGATCCCATTCAGCACTTTGAGCAATCTCTGTTCCCATGAAGTTTAATTTCTTACCAGGTTGCCCATACATGTACCCCATGTACGCACGCATATTGGCTGTTTTCTGCCACTCATCACCCGGCATTTTATCTAAAATAGATCCTTTACCATACACTACTTCATCATGAGAAAGTGATAATACATAGTTTTCACTAAATGCGTATACCATTGGGAAAGTGATAGTGTCGTGGTGATAACGTCTGTGAATTGGATCTTCTTGAATATAGCTAAGGCTATCGTGCATCCAACCCATATTCCATTTAAAGCCAAAGCCTAAACCACCATCAAATGTTGGTGCAGAAACACCAGGGAATGCGGTTGATTCTTCGGCAATAGTCATTGCATTTGGATAATGAGAATATACTTCTTCATTCATCCATTTTAACAAGGCTATTGCGCCGTGGTTATGGTTACCACCATCCCAATTAGGAATCCACTCACCATCATCGCGTGAATAATCAAGGTAAAGCATTGACGCAACAGCATCAACACGTAAACCATCAATATGGAAATGTTCAAACCAGTACAAAGCATTTGAGACTAAGAACTCACGTACGTGTTGTTGGTCATAATTGTAAATAAAACTCTGCCAATCATTATGCCAACCACGACGAGGGTCAGGATCATTAAATAATGATGTACCATCAAAGTTCGCTAAACCGTGTGAGTCTGATGGGAAATGTGCAGGAACCCAATCAAGAACAATACCTACACCAGCTTGATGACATTGATCAACAAAAAATTTGAAATCATCAGGTGTACCGAAACGACTTGTTGGAGAGAATAAGCCGATTGGTTGATAGCCCCATGAGCCATAGAATGGATGCTCTGAAACAGGCATTAATTCGATGTGGGTATAGCCCATGTCAACAATGTAAGGAATTAATTGCTCCGCTAATTCACGATATGTTAAGAAATCACCCTGTTCGTTTCGTTTCCATGAACCAGCATGCAACTCGTAAAAAGATAAGGCTTCTTTCTGCTTTTGGGTTACCGAGCGAGTTTGCCATGTCGTATCTTGCCATTGGTATTCTTTTTGGTCATAAACCACCGAAGAAAAAGAAGGATATTGCTCATTATAGGCACCAAACGGATCCATTTTATGAGGTAATGCTTCACCATTTGGCCCTTTTAGCTCAAATTTATATTTAGTTCCTGCTTCTTGCTCAGGAATAAATAGTGCCCAAAGTCCATTATCTATGCGCTGCATTAAATGACGACGACCATCCCATTGGTTAAAATCACCAATAACACTGACAGAAGAAGCATTAGGAGCAAAGACGACATAACGAACACCTTGGACTTCCTTGCCATCTCGCTCCACCGTCATTAAATGCGCGCCTAAATGGTTATACATCTCTTTTGGTGTATGGGCTTGAGCATTAGTTGGCGAAATATTATGGTACTGATAAGGGTCATCAATAACTTGTTCTGTACCATTCCAATCAACCACAAGTTGATAATGTGTACTTGTAAGATCAATCGATTGATTTAAAACGAAGATGCCAGAACAAGAAGGTTCAGGAATGAGAGGATAATCAGAATGAGATTCAAGACGAACGCTTACCGAAGTGGCTCCAGGAAGCCAAACACGTAGTGCAATGTCTTTAGATTGATATTGTGGACCTAGAAAAGAAAATGGATCTGAAAATGCAGCCCTTTCGAGCTGCATGTAAATGTCCTTTTCTTTACGTTCAACAAGTAAGTTCAACGTAAATACTCCTATTATTTTCGGCTAGCTTGAGCTCGAATGTCAGTTAAACGCTTAGTTAACTCATTTACTTCTTGGCGATTAAATATTTCATCCAAGGTAATTGATAACTTACGACGCCAGTTTGGATATTCATCAACAGTTCCCGGTATGTTAACTGGTTTATCCATTTCTAGCCAATCTTCAAGCTGTAAACTGAGAAGCGTGCTCGATCCTGCTGCTAAATGATACTGAAGCGCATCACTTAAATGCCTATCCATAGGAACATAAGACGCATCACGACCAATACCTTCCGGAAGGTAACCATGAAAGTCAACGCTATTTAGTATCTCTTGCTTTGATTCAGCACGAGTTTTAAATAGCTCTTTCAATTGTTCAGGATCTGGATAAAGACCAATTTCTTCGCCCATTTTTAAATCATCACAATGCCAAAAGCCACGTAATGTCGGCATATCATGAGTACATAATGCTGACATTGATTGCTCTTGGTAATGCGTTGGAGAATAGAATCCACCATCTTTTGCTGTTTCGAAGAAGAAAACTTTATAAGAATGAATACCTGCATCCGCTAATAAATCAACAATCTCATCAGGTACAGTACCGAGATCCTCACCAATAACAGAACATTGATGACGATGGCTCTCTAAAGCAAGGATCGATAACATGTCTTCTACTGGGTAGTACATGTACGCGCCTTTAGTTGCATCTTCACCTTTAGGGATCCACCACAAACGTAATAAACCCAATACATGGTCAATACGTAAGGCACCGCATGCTTTCATATTTGCACGAAGTAACTCAATGTAAGCATCATAAGCCGTTGATTTTAATGTATGAGGGTTTAATGGTGGTAACCCCCAGTTTTGACCTAGAGGGCCTAAAATATCAGGTGGCGCACCAATACTAACATCCAAACATAAATTGCCATGATCAGCCCATGTTTCTGACCCTGAATCTGCAACCCCTACCGCTAAATCACGATATAAACCAACATTCATACCTTTGTTTTCTGCAAAATGTTGAACGTCATTAATTTGTGTAAATGCAATCCATTGTAAGTACATGTATAAATCAACTTGATCACGGTTATCCGTAATAAATTGCTGTACTTGCTTATTATCAAAATGCTGAAGTTCGCTTGGGAATACTGGCCAACCCCAAATGCTTTGGTCTTGTGTGTAAAGCGTATTATGTAACGCATCAAAAGCAGCTTGATGAAGTAAGCTTTCTCCGCCCTCTTCTACAAATGCCAAGAATGCATCTGCTCGTGCACTATTTTTGTCAATATGACGCGCTTTAAACTCTTCAAAAAGGAAAGGTAATACGCTCATTTTAAGTGATGACACTTCTGTGTAATTCACCCAATGAGATTGACGCGCTTCATTTAATCGCTGTTGGAATTTAGCGCTACCGACTAATTCTTGAGCTTGGTTACATAATGCAAATTCAGGAACTGAACACACATCAATGTATAAAATATTCAACCAACGACGTGATGATGGACTATACGGACTTGCGCCTTCAGGGTTTGCAGGGAACAATGAGTGAATTGGGTTGAGACCCACAAAATCACCACCACGATTCGCAATGTCACCAACAAGTTGTTTAAGATCGCCGAAATCACCAATACCCCAGTTATGAGACGTTCTTAATGTGTAAAGTTGGACACTTGGGCCCCACATTTTTTTGCCTTGATTGATCGCGTTTTGCTTAAAACATGCTTTTGGAGTGACAATTAATGTCATTACATACGGTGTTTTACGGCGTTTGCGAATAATCTCTAATGTATGGTATCCCCAAGGTAATACAGGCAGAGAAAATAATAATACGCCACCATTATCACGGTCATCAGCAACAACTTGAGATTGTAAATATCCCTCAAGGATTTCACCTTCTTCTGTCGTTACTTTCCAGCTGAATTCGCTAATACGCGCACTTTTACCTAGGTGCATTTCAACGTGTAAAGGTTCACTGTCTCTAATGACTTTTACTGCCGCTAACACTTCTTTCTTCTGCATTTTTTCAGAAGACGTAATCAGTGTTTTATCATTCTTAGTGTCATAACCTAAAGAAGCCAGTAAACGAGTTAAGGTCTCATCACTGACTTTTGCTTCATCGCCCCAAGCACTTACGTAACTATTTGCTAGCCCAGCCTGCTCTGCGATTTGATGTAGTACATTATTATCTTTCATCGCTTTTTCTCCAAGGGCAGCATGATACTGCCCTCATTTATCTACTTCTAAATCAAATTAACGTTTAACCGCTTCTAGTTTCCAAATGTTATTTACATAATCACGGATACTACGGTCAGAACTGAATTTACCCACAAGAGCAGTGTTTAAAATAGCCATTTTTGCCCACTGTTTTTGGTTACGATATGCCGCATCAATGTCATTTTGAGCACGTACATAATCAGCAAAGTCAGCCAATACTAAATATGGGTCACCACCGTAAAGCAAATTGTCACGTGTTGCAGATAGTAGGCCCACTTTACCTGGAGTAAACTCATCACCAGCAAGAAGATCTAACGATGCTTGCAATAATGAGTCCGCTTCATAATATTTATACGGATTGTAACCAGATGCTTTAAGTGCTTCGACTTCATCAACATCTAGACCGAAGATAAAGATATTTTCATCACCAACTTCTTCGCGGATCTCAACGTTTGCTCCATCCATCGTACCGACAGTCAATGCACCGTTTAGCGCCATTTTCATGTTACCAGTACCAGATGCTTCTTTACCTGCGGTAGAGATTTGCTCAGACACATCCGCTGCTGGGATGATGATTTCAGCCATACTTACACGGTAATCAGGAATGAAGACAACTTTTAAGAAATCAGACACACGAGGGTCATTGTTTACTTTCTCTGCCACTTTATTAATCGCAAAGATGATCTCTTTTGCTAGGTGGTAACCCGGCGCGGCTTTTGCGGCAAAGAAAAACACTCGTGGATGCATATCAAAGCTAGGTTCGTTCAAAATACGGTGGTATAGAGAAAGAATATTTAGCAAATCTAAGTGCTGACGTTTGTATTCATGCAAACGCTTAATCTGAACATCAAAGATTGCATCGGTATTTAATTCAATACCCATGTTCTCTTGAACCCAATCAGCTAAACGTTGTTTATTTTGCTTCTTAACCGCCATGAAATCTTTTTGGAATTTTGCGTCATCAGCAAATTTTGCAATATCACGCAATTGATCTAAATCTGCTGGCCAGTCATTACCAATTTTAGTTGAAATCAAGTTAGAAAGACCTGGGTTACAGAACTTCAACCAACGACGAGGCGTTACACCATTCGTTACATTCGTTAATTTACCTGGGAAATATTCATTAAACTCAGGGAATAAATCACGCTTAACTAACTCTGAGTGAAGTGCCGCTACACCATTTACCGCGTAAGAAGAAACTACACATAAATTCGCCATACGCACCATACGGTGTGTGCCTTCTTCAATAATAGAAAGCTTACGCAGCTTATCTACATCACCAGGCCACTTAAGTTTAACGCCTTCTAAGAATAGGTAGTTAATGTGATAAATGATTTCCATGTGTCTAGGCAGTAAGCGAGAAATTAACGATTCGCTCCACGTTTCTAATGCTTCAGGAAGTAATGTGTGGTTCGTGTAAGCAAACGTCTTAGAACAAATAGCCCAAGCCGCATCCCACGTTAAATTACGCTCATCCACTAAAATACGCATCAACTCAGGAATACCAATCGTTGGGTGTGTATCATTTAATTGGATCGTTTCGTATTTTGGAAGATCTTCAATTTTATGACCTGCCGCATCATGACGACGTAAAATATCCGCAATAGAACATGCACAATGGAAGTATTGCTGCATTAAACGCAGTGTTTTACCTTTCTCATGGTTATCATTAGGGTACAAGACTTTCGTTACGTTACCCGCATCAATCAAAGCGTGTTGCGCTTCGAAATAATCACCATTATTAAAGCTTGCTAGGCTGAACGGTGCTTTTGCACGACATTCCCATAAACGTAATGGGTAAACGGTATCACTTTGATAACCTACAATTGGTAAATCCCAAGGCATACCTTCTACTGACATTCCAGGAACCCAACGACGCTTCTCTTCACCATCAACAATATGTGTTTCTACATGACCATAGAAACCTGCATTTTGAGCGAAGTCTGGGCGAGCCACTTCCCATGGGTAGCCTTCTACACCACACCATGCATCTGGAGCTTCTTGTTGACGTCCATCTTCAAAAGACTGACGGAATAGACCGTATTCGTAATGAAGACCGTAACCAATAGCTGGGAACTCTTGTGCAGCCAAAGAATCCATAAAACAGGCAGCTAAACGACCTAAACCACCATTACCTAATGCTGGATCGCGTTCTTCTTCTAATAAATCAGTCAGATTATGTCCTAACTCACCCATTGCATCCGTAATGTCTTCATAAAGACCCATGCTAATTAGGTTGTTACCCGTTAAACGACCAATCAAAAATTCTAACGATAAGTAGTTTACGCTTCGTGCATTCTTAATTTTCTCATCATTTTCAGTGTTAACAAGATCAAAAGTCGTCAGTTCAGCTAGGGCTTTACCCATTGCTAAGTACCATACTTTTGACGCTGCTGTTTTTTCATCAGCACCAAATGTTGTTACTAAATGCTGTTTTACAGAAGCTTGAAATGCCGCTTTATCAAATTTTTTGATGTTGTTCTTTTTCATCTTTTGTCTCTCACGAAAGTTCATAAATCAACTGTGATTAATCCTGCCTGTTTCGTCTAGGGGTCACATCCTCCTTCTTAGGGGGAGGAGAATAAAAAGAGATAAGGCGTAGCTAAAAGGAGAAAATATAGTGTGATAAGACGCAAGTTTTGTAGGCTTACAGAGAGATTAGACGTGATGATAAACACACTTTTACAGCATAAAACACAAAATGATAACAAGATCACATTTTTAAACATTCAGGAAATTACATTCAACACCGTACTAGAAGCTATTGATTTATAAATCAAATCACAACTAAAAGAGAACTTAGATCACATTTATAGGGCGTAGAAGAGACATTTCTTCTCATTATTGAGGATAATCTTCTTAGTATTTTTAAGAAGAACAATAATTATGTTAATACCATCGAAATTACATTTTCCAAGGCGCTTACATAACGCAATTATCAGACAGAGAGTATTAGACACTCTATCTGATGCAATGCATTACAAGCTTGTTTTGTTTCGATCTCCCGCTGGCTACGGTAAAACAACAATGGCTGCGCAGTGGCTATCAAATAAAGAAGCCACTGGTTGGTATAGTCTTGATGACGGCGATAATGATGAATTCAAATTCGCAAAGTACTTTATTCAAACCATCAGCAATGCCACTGAATTAGAACTCCAACACTCTAAAGCATTAACTGAAAAACGGCAGTTCGCTTCTTTATCCAGTTTATTTTCTCAGGTCTTTACTGAGCTTATTCCATTCGAAGGTGAAGCTTACTTTGTGCTTGATGACTATCACCTAATCACGAATGAAGCGATTCATTTAGGCTTGAAATTTTTCCTTAAACATCTGCCTGATAATCTCACCCTTGTTATTACCAGTCGCTCTCAACCCCCTCTTAACACGGCAAACCTACGTGTTCGAGATTTATTAATTGAAATAGACAACCAAAGCTTAGCTTTTGATCAATCAGAAACGTCTCTATTCTTTAATCAACGTCTTAATGACGATATCGACCAAGAAGCGATTACCCACGTTCGAGAGCACGTCGAGGGATGGCCTTCGGCTTTACAATTAATCGCCTTACACAGCATTCAAAATAATCAGTCTTTAAGTAATTCAGCTCAAGCAATGGAGCAACTTAATCATGCTCATTTATGGGATTATCTTGCAGAAGAAGTCTTTGACCATTTAGATAAAGAAACACAACAATTCTTAATGCGCTGTGCCGTATTTGAACATTTTAGTACTCAGCTATTAACAAGTGTGACGGGACGAAACGATGCCCAACTATTAATTGAAAACTTAAACCGTTTTGGTTTATTTATTAATAGTGATGGTGAAAAAGGTGACTGGTATAAATTCCATAATTTATTTGCTGAATTTTTAACACATCAACGCCAAAATCATCTTGCGCATGAAGAAACCCATCTACAACAAAAAGCGGCTCATGCATGGTTATCTAATAACAATATTTATCAGGCACTTCGTCATGCTAAAAATGCGCACGATGATGTTTTAGTCGCAGAAATATTAACTCAACACGGATGGTATTTATTTAATAATGGCGAACTTACGTTACTCGAATCTACGATTAAAGGACTTGAACCCGAAGTATTATTCACCTCCCCACGTCTGGTGATTATTCGTGCGTGGTTAGCACAGAGTCAGCACAACTATTTACAAGTGGATGATCTGATCTCTGAAGGTCAGCGAGAAATGTCTGAACGAAACATTACGTTAGACAGGCACATGCAAGGTGAGCTTGATGCCCTACGCGCTCAAGTTGCTATTAATAAGAATGAACCTGAAGCTGCTCTCGCCTTTGCAGAAAAAGCCCTTGAAGAGTTGGAAACCAATAAATACCGTAGCCGTATCGTTGCAACATCTGTTATTGGTGAATATCACCATGTATCAGGTAATCTTGCACAAGCGCTTGCATTGATGCAACAAACTGAAAAAATGGCCATGACTTATGGCATTTATCATCAAGCGTTATGGGCAATCTTACAACAAAGTGAAATCTTAATGGCGCAAGGTTTTATGCAAGCGGCTTTTGATTTACAAGATAACGGTTTTAAACTAATTAAAGATCAAGACTTAGGTCAATTGCCACTTCATGAATTCTTATTACGTGCACGAGCTCAAATTTATTGGTTCTGGTTCCGATTTGATGAGGCAGAGCAATACACGTGGAAAGGCTTAGACGTACTGTCTCCATTTGATGAAACAAAGCACTTACGTGGTTATTCAATGCTGGCACGTCTTGCTGTTGCTCGCGGAGAACTAGATAAAGCAGAGCGATACCTTGAGAAATGTCAGCAGCTTTTAAGCCAAGCTGATTACCACATCGATTGGAAAGCTAACGCTTCTTCAGCTCAACTGTTCTATTGGCAATCAAAAGGAAACACAGAAGCCATTAGTTACTGGTTAGCTCATACTGAAAAGCCAGAAACTCGCTGTAATCACTTTACTCAACTTCAGTGGCGAAATATCGCAAGGGCGCATTTCCATTTAGGCGATATTGAAAAAGCAATCAACACCTTACAAGCATCACAGATTATTGCTCAACAACATAAACTGATTACTGACATTAATCGTAACGCCATTATGGAGTCGGTTCTGTTGTATGAAAACAAACAGATAAATGAATCGATTGAAGCAATACACCTTGCAATTAAACAATCAAATCAAACGGGTATTATTGGCAGTTTCTTAATGGCTGGCAGAGACATTTTAAAACCTTTAGCTAAATTACAGCAAAAAGGAAACATCACAGAGCTTGAAAAACATCGAATTGAACAGTTGCAAAAAGCATTATCTAATAATGAACGTTCTCGCTCTGCCCATTTTGATGAAGCCTTTATTGAAAAAGTAATTAACACCCCAGAAGTGCCAGAATTAATCCGCACTAGTCCTCTTACTCATAGGGAGTGGCAAGTGCTCGGCTTAATTTATTCAGGGTTTAGTAATGAGCAAATTGCGGTTGAATTTGATGTAGCACCAACAACCATTAAAACTCATATTCGTAATTTATATCAAAAGCTTAACCTACCAAACAGAAAAGCAGCAATTGCAATGGCAGATGAGCTTGTTAGTATGATGAAATAATCACTTTTACGACATTCTTTCCACAAAACTTATGTATAATCATAAAATATTTATGCATTGTGCATAAGTTTTTCTTTATCTATATAGAGCTAAAATGAACTATTTAACGACATTCTTCAAAGGAATGGCAATGGGCGCAGCTGACGTTGTTCCTGGAGTATCTGGTGGTACGATTGCCTTTATTACTGGTATTTACGATACGCTTTTAGAAAGTATCCGCCGTATTAACCCTTCAATTTTAGGATTATGGAAACGCGAAGGATTTAAAGCCGCATTTGCCCATATTAATGGCTTTTTCCTTATCTCTCTTTTTGGTGGGATCCTTACTAGTATCTTAACGCTAGCAAAATTCATCACTTGGATGCTTCATACTCACCCAATTCCATTATGGTCATTCTTCTTTGGATTGATCATCATTTCAATTATCCATATAGCAAAACAAATTGAAAAATGGTCATTAGATCGTTTTGTTATGCTATTAGCAGGGGCAGCATTTGCTTATAGCATTACCGTGCTAAACCCAATGACAATGACACCATCAACCTTCACTTATATCCTTGCTGGTTCTATCGCTATTTGTGCGATGATTTTACCAGGTATTTCAGGCAGCTTCATCCTTCTGCTTATCGGTATGTACAGCCCAGTTCTTGGTGCCGTAAAATCATTAGATTTAGTAACTATGGGTTTATTTGCTTCAGGTTGTTTGATTGGTTTATTAAGTTTCTCACATGTACTTTCTTTCTTATTAAGAAAATTTCGTGATATTACGTTAATCTTTTTGACTGGTTTAATGGCTGGTACATTAGGTAAAATCTGGCCTTGGAAAGAAGTGATTGAATGGCGTATTAACTCAAAAGGTGAGCAAGTGCCGCTTATTGAGCATAACTTATCTCCATTCAATTATGAGCAAGTAACACAACAACCTGCATTAATTGGTTTTGCTGTTGCTGGTGTCGTTCTGGGTATCGGCTTAGTGGTTGGCTTAGAAATGTACGCAAAGAAAAACGAAAAATAATCTTCTAATTTTCGTATAAAAAACACTATTAATACAAAATGGCAATTAAGAAAAAGGATCATACACCTCATCTTAATCGCCATTTTTATGGAAAAAATTAACTCTTATTTAATACCATAAGATTGAATAAAAATAGACGTTACCGTATCAACCTTACTCTTCATTACTTCACCTGTTGGCTCAGTATCTAAATTCATTACCTGAGGCCAAAAGAATAGCCCTTGAAATAAGCTCACGTAAACATCAGTCATCAATTTCGAATCAACATTCTTTAGTCTTCCGGCTTCAATCGCTGTATTAAACCACTGTGTAATTGCTCGAATACTATAAATGTTTTTAATCAAATTTTTTGCCATTTCTGGTTGGCGTAAAAATTCCATCACGATGGTACGAGCAAGTGCTATTCCGTACGTTTGATAAAGTATTTCGATTTCTTTGTAAGCAATCTCATTTAACTGTTCTTCAGTGCTTTTTTCATCATCAAATTGATAAGAAACATTTTCATTAACTGAATTATTAATGATGGTTAATACGGATTCAAACAACACTTCTTTACTTTCAAAATGACGATAAAGCGTACGCTTAGACACCTCAGCAGATGACGTGATTCTGTCCATATTGGCTGAAAGGAAACCGTGCTCAATAAACTCTTCTTTTGCTGCATTGATTATATCAAGGTGCTTTTGTTGTGAACGCGTCAGTTTTTTCATAGTCCCTCCATCAATAAACTCATCGTATTCTACCTACTCAAAATAAAAATGTATACGCGAGAGTTTACTTTGTAATATTTAAACCATAAAATAAACTCAATAGTTTACTTTATTACTAATGAATAACATATCCGTTCATTTTATGTTCAACCACACTCTATTTCATAAGGAATGAGCCAATGAGATCAACTATCTCTACAGTAATGTTAATTAAAAAAACCGTATTGGCTGTTAGCCTTGCGATTGGCACTCTAATGGCGTCAGGTTGCGACTCAAATAGCCTACAAACCAACACTGCACAAACGGTGACGGTTCGCCCTGCCCTTATTGAAGTCATTGCTCCAAGTATGAATGCACAATTACGTTTTAACGGCGTTGTACGCTCTGCGGAACGTGCTGATCTGGCGTTTAGAATGAATGGACGTATTATTAACGTGCTTGTTGCAGAAGGCCAACAAGTAACAAAAGGACAATTATTAGCGCAGTTAGATCCTCGTGATGCAAAAACAGCACTAGAGTCAGCGCGTGTTGAATATAAAAACAGTCAAGCAGAATACAACCGTGGCAAAGCGATTTACGAGAAAAGCCAAGCCATTGCTAAAAGTGATTTAGACACACTAAGTACCCGCTATAATTTAACAAAAAATCGATTAGAAGAAGCAAAACGTCAATTAGAATACACCCAATTAACTGCTCCTTTTGATGGTATTGTTGGGCGTAAAATGATCGACAATCATGTACAAATACAAGTGAATAGCCCTGTATTGACCATTCATGATCTTGATAACTTAGAAGTACTTATTAATATTCCAGACAGTGTGATGTTAGGTGAATTAAAAGGCTCAGAAGCAATTGCTCAGATCAGTGCGATCCCGAGTGAACGCTTCCCTCTTGTACTAAGTACTTATGGAACTCAAGCCGATCCCATTACTCAAACCTATCCAGTCGTTCTGAAATTTAAAGATTTAGGTGGCTTTAATGTATTACCTGGCATGACAGTAAAAGTAATTCCAATCTATCCAACTCCTACTGTCGAAGAACATTCATTAATTACCGTACCTCTTACTGCTATCGTACCAGATAACAAAGGGGGGCAATTTGTGTGGGTTGTTGATTCACACAATCAAGTACAGCAACGTGTCGTTAATACAGGTGAATTATTAACTAATCGCGTAGTAATTACGAAAGGATTGCAGATAAATGATCGCATTGTCATTGCTGGCGTTACCAGTATAAAAACTGACATGATCGTAAAACCCTATTCTGAACAATCAGCAATGAGTCACGGGGAATAAAAATGGACATTGCACGTTATACCATTACTAAGCGTACCTCTGTGTGGGTGCTTATCACTCTGATCCTATTTGGCGGCTATTTAAGTTACTTAAAATTAGGTCGCTTCGAAGATCCTGAGTTTGTCATTCGCCAGGCGGTCATTAATACACCATATTCAGGGGCAACCGCTCAAGAAGTATCTGATGAAGTCACCGATATTATTGAAGGTGCCGTTCAATCACTTCAAGAAGTCAAAGAGGTCAAATCCGTCTCGAAACAAGGCATGTCAGAAGTCACCGTCGAGATCAAACTTGAGTTTGCTCAAGGCCAAGCCGCTTTGCAACAGGTATGGGATAAGTTACGCCGCAAGATCAGCGATGCTCAACGTTTATTACCTCCAGGTGCGCATCCATCAATTGTTAATGATGATTTTTCTGACGTATATTCATTATTCTTTGCTGTAACTGGCGAAGGTTTTAGTGATAAACAACTGCAAGACTATGTGGATGATTTGCGCCGTGAACTAGTTCTTGTTCCTGGTGTAGCCAAAACAGCAACATTAGGTGAACGCCAAGAGACCATTTTTGTAGAGATGTCGAGTGAGCGTATGGCGCAGTTTGGTGTGTCTGCTGAAAAAGTATACCAAGTACTACAAAAGCAAAACATCATCACTGTCGCTGGCAGTATTGAAACCAATTCAATGCGGATCCCCGTTATTCCAAACTCAGGAATTAACTCAATTAATGATTTAAATAACTTGCAAGTTAATCTAGGTGATCATAATACGGTACTTCGCCTTGGCGACATAGCAACGATTACTCGTGGGTATCAAGAACCAACCTCAATGCTCGTTCGTTACAATGGTGAACGTGCTGTCGGTTTTGGTATTTCAAATGTCTCTGGTGGTAACGTGGTTGATATGGGAGATGCTGTAAAAGCCCGTATTTCAGAACTTGAAAGGCAGCGTCCATTAGGCATCGAACTTAACATTATTTCCATGCAATCTGATTCGGTTCGCGCATCAGTAACCAACTTTATTGATAACTTAATTGCTGCGGTAGTCATCGTATTTGTCGTATTACTATTGTTCATGGGATTACGCTCTGGAGTGATCATTGGGTTTGTTTTATTACTAACCGTTGCTGGTACTTTATGCATAATGCTCATTCAAGATATTGCCATGCAAAGGATCTCTTTGGGGGCTCTGATCATTGCATTAGGTATGCTAGTAGATAATGCGATTGTTGTGACTGACGGCATTTTAGTTCGCTTACAAACTACGCCAAATGACAGTCGTGATGAAATCGTTTCTGATGTTGTTAATGCAACAAAATGGCCTTTACTTGGAGGGACAATTGTCGGGATTTGTGCGTTCAGTGCTATCGGTTTATCTCCATCAGACATGGGCGAATATGCTGGTTCTTTGTTTTGGGTGATTTTATATTCCATGTTATTAAGTTGGGTATTCGCGGTCACCATAACACCAATGCTGTGTTATGACTTTTTAACGGTAAAAGCCATTGATAATCAAGCCCCAGCGAGCCGTATCAGCCAACAATACCGTCAATTATTAACTTGGGTATTAGCCCATCGAGGCATTAGTGTAAGCCTACTATTAATTGTTTTATTTACTTCAATCTATGGTGTCCGATACATTCCACCCGGGTTTATGCCTGAATCGCAACGCGCTCAATTCGTGGTTGATGTCTATTTACCACAAGGTTCTGATATCAAACGCACCGAAGAAACTATTGCGGGAATAGAACAAGACGTAAAACAAAAAGAAGGTATTACTAATATCACCAGTTTTGTTGGCGGTGGGGGTCTGCGCTTTATGCTAACTTATTCGCCAGAAGCGCGTAATCCAAGTTATGGTCAGCTATTGATTGATATTGATAATTATAAAAATATCGCGCCATTATTGATAGAACTACAAACTGAATTAGATGATAAGTACACTGACGCGTCAATAAAAGTGTGGAAATTCATGCTAGGTCGTGGCGGCGGTAAAAAGATTGAAGCAGGGTTCAAAGGTCCAGACAGCCATGTATTACGTCAATTAGCAGAACAAGCCAAAGCGACGATGCTAAATGATCCACAACTGATCGCTGTTCAAGATGATTGGCGTCAACAAGTTCCGGTATTACGTCCTCAGTTTTCAGAAGAGAAAGCACAGCAATTTGGGTTAACGATACAAGAGATCAATAAAGCCATCGCTCAAACTTTATCTGGACGAAATGTTGGTGTTTATCGTGAAGGTAATGATTTAATTCCGATCGTTGCTCGCTCACCAGAAACTGAACGTAATCATCAGCGTGCAATTGAAAATACAGAGGTATTTAGTCCCGCAACAGGCAGCTTTATCTCAGTAAGTCAGTTCATTGAGTCATCAAATCTGGTTTGGGAAGATGCCATTCTACGTCGAATTGATAGAATGCCGACCATTTTAGTTCAAGCAGATCCAGCACCGGGTGTATTAACTGCCGACGCATTTGCACAAGTGCGAACGAAGATTGAAGCAATAGACCTTCCATCTGGATATGAACTGATTTGGTATGGCGAATATAAAGCTTCTAAAGATGCGAATGAAGGCCTCGTCATTTCTGCTCCTTATGGATTTGCAGCGATGATCTTAGCGGTTATTTTTATGTTCAATGCACTGCGCCAACCATTAGTCATTTGGTTAACGGCACCACTGGCAATTATTGGGGTTTCAATAGGCTTAATTGTGTTTCAAACCCCCTTTGAATTTATGGCAATTCTTGGATTCTTAAGTCTTATAGGAATGATGGTGAAAAATGCAATCGTACTTGTTGACCAAGCAGATGTTGAGGTCGGTCATGGAAAAGCGCCTTATCACGCAATTATTGATGCATCATTAAGTCGTGCAAGGCCGGTATTACTAGGTGCATTAACCACAATATTAGGAGTTGCACCATTGCTAATTGATCCATTCTTTAAAAGTATGGCGGTAACTATTATGTTTGGTTTACTGTTTGCTACGATCTTAACCTTGGTAGTAATTCCTCTCTTTTATGCGATATTTTTTAGAATAAAGACAAGCCAATAACTGTAAATTTCAGGTACAAAAAAAAGGAGCGTTCAATACGCTCCTTTCTTTACAATCTATGTCAGAAACATAAGATTAATGGTGATTTGGTTCACGCAGATAGATAATCCAGTAACCCATACCAACAAAAATACCACCACCGATGATGTTACCAATTGTCACTGGGATCAGATTATTAATCACAAAGTTACTTAGTGTTAAATCAGCAAAATCTAATGCTGTATAACCACTTGTCGACCAAAACTCTGGAGAAGCAAAAGTTTTTATACCAACAGCCATTGGGATTTGGAACATGTTAGCAATACAGTGCTCAAAACCTGCAGATACAAACATTGCAACAGGAAGAATCATCACTAAGATTTTATCCGTTAATGTACGGCCAGAGAATGTCATCCATACACCAACACATACCAATACATTACACATAAGGCCTAGCGCAACCGCCTGCCAAAAACCGTGATGTAATTTATGCTGTGCAATTTTCATGGTATTAATACCAACAGCACCGCCATCACTCATGTATTGTTTTGCAACTAGCATGATACCAACTAACAGCATCGCACCAATAAAGTTACCAATATAAACAACAGCCCAGTTAGCACATAAGCTTTTCCAGCTTATTTTTCCACTTGCACGAGCAACTAATGTTAATACCGAGCTGGTAAATAGCTCACCACCAGTAACAACCACTAAAATAAGACCAAGACTGAAGGCTAAACCACCAATAAAGTGAGTCATCCCCCAAGGCATATCTTCAGCACCGGTGGTCACTGTAGTATAAAAGATAAAAGCAATACCAATGTGTATACCAGCGGTAATTGCTAATAAAAATGATTTAAATGGGTCTTTAGTTGCTTTTGCTACGCCAACTTCAGCAGCGCGTTCAGCCATTTGTGGCGGTAATAAAGAGTCGAACTGGTTCATATTAGAAACATTTTGATACAAGTGAAAAGGAAGTCGGATAATCCTCCTATTTTGTATGGAATACAAGCAATTTTCTGACGTAAAAGCATTAAAAATGAGAAAATTTACAACGACCTGACAAATAGAAAAAATGAGAGCTAGTTCACACTCAATAAGTAAATATAAGATTTATATTTTGATATCTACCTTATCTTTATGCCGACGATCTTCTTTAAATCTTCTCTCATATAAAACAGGTTTTGATGGGTAATTACGTCTCTCTTCCTTTTTACGTAATTCTTCTTGGTATGTCCCATCAACATCTACCGTTTCTATAATTGTTTCTTTTGAGTTTGGTAAGGATTTTTTATCCATAATTGTCCCTCCCTATCTATTGCAGTCTACCTACTTTAAAACGTTCACATTCAAATGTTACTCATATGTTATTATTAGCATAACAAGGACAATTAACCAAATGATCATTTACAACACCCGTTGCTTGTAAGAATGCATAGCAAATAGTTGAACCTACAAACTTAAAACCACGTTTTTTTAAATCTTTACTTAGCTTATCCGATAATTCTGTTGTAGCGGGAACCTCTGCCATTGTAGCCCAATGATTTATAATCGGTTTATCATCAACGTAACTCCAGAGATACTGAGAAAAACCACCAAACTCTTTTTGTATTTTGATAAATGCATGTGCGTTAGTTATTACTGAATTAATTTTTAATCGATGACGAACAATACGTGCATCTACCATTAGTGCTTCGACCTTTGCTTCATCGTATTGACTTATTTTTTCAATATCAAAATTATCAAATAACAATTGATAGCCTTCACGTTTCTTTAAAATAGTCGACCAGCTTAAACCGGCTTGTGCACCTTCCAATGTTAAGCATTCAAATAATTTGCGTTCATCGTAAACCGGCACCCCCCATTCATTATCATGATAATCTCGATCAAGATCCGATACTTCAGCCCACTCACATCGTTTTTTGTTCATTTCTCATTCACCTTTGCTTTAGGTTATTAACTAAGCTCACATTACCACAACAAGTATTCTATCCAGAATTTACCTTATGTTACCATTTATGCATATTTTTCTTGAGCCATTATCTATATGAAGATGCTTACTTCTACGGTTAAAATTTTATCGCTACTAGCCTTATTCTTTATCGGTTTCTTTTTCTCAGAGCTAACAACATTAGTAAAGAGTCACATAACACCGACAATTACTGTTGAAGAAAGTTGTCAATTATCTAGCCATGCTTGTGTAAAAAACGGCGTAACAATTAAATTAGAGAGGGATACATTAACACCTTTAGAATCTAGTTCTATTAGTGTTAATTGGCCAAACTCTATGGCTGAAAATATTGTGGTTTCTCTTGAAGGACTAGATATGTCTATGGGAAAGCCTCTCTTTCAATTGCATAAAACAACAAGCGAAACCTATGAAGGTAAGATCTTATTGCCAATATGCACCCAAAATACCATGACATGGATTGGAACCATCAGTGACGGTTCAAACTCAATTCCTATTTCATTAAAGGCTGTACAATGAAAAAAACCATACTGATTATCGCTCTGATTCTATTAGGATTTGGCGCTAAACAAGCTTACCTATCTTTTTCCAAAGCAGACACTGCACTTTATGGATTAGAAAATAAAAAAATCGCTCTGTTCGATCTGAATGATCCTCGTATCCGTATCGTTTACTTTGGGTTTACTCGCTGCCCAGATGTATGTCCAACCTCTCTCGCCATGTTGTCTGGTGCATTAAACCAAATAGACGCCAACACGCTGGCTCAATTTCGTCCAATATTTATTACGCTTGATCCAGAAAGAGACAACCCTGAGCATTCCGCCGAATATGCTCACTACTTTCATTCTACTATCGAAGGCTCCTCTGGATCTCTAGAAGCAATAACAATGCTAGCCGAGCGCTATGGCGTTATCTTTCATAAAACAGAACTCGCAGACTCTGCATTAGAGTATACGATTGACCACTCTTCTTACTTTTATTTTTTAAAACCCGACGGCACTTTAATAACAAAAGTACCTCACACCACAACTCCAGAACCAATCGTGGAAGCGATACTTTCTCTTTCACAATAATAATTAGTGTCAATCATTGACCATAACCCTTTAAAGGAATATCTAATGAAAAAAACAATCTTTGCTCTAAGTGCACTTTTATTAAGCTCAACGGCTTTTGCTCAAAGCGAATTGGTAATTGAAAACCCATATGCGCGCGCAACACCACCAAATGCCGTTAATAGCGCAATCTTCATGACAATTAAAAATACAGGCAATGAAGATCGCACATTAATATCAGCAAGCACATCAATAGCTAAAAAAGTGGAACTTCATACTGTAGTTAAAACCGACGGAATGATGAAAATGCGCGAAGTTGATACCATTGATATCCCAAAAAACAAAGATGTGATGCTAAAACCTGGTGGCCTGCACATTATGTTATTTGAACTAACACAACCCTTAAAAGAAGAAGAGTTTATTGATGTGACACTAAACTTCAAAAATGGTGATAAAGAACAATTCAAAGCACCAGTGAAGAAAGTAATGGCCGGCATGAAACACAAAATGTAATGCTAATCTGGTTTAATACCATTATGTCTTTCTACTAAATCAAAATGTCTGATTAAAGATATATATATTTTAATAGACCTGTCAAACTACATCTCATTACCTATTAACGAGATGCAGATCACATGTATTACCTATTACCATTATTTACCGTCCTGATCTGGGGTGGTAACTCTATCATAAATAAAATGGCTGCATCGGCTATAGAACCAAGTGCTATGAGTTTTTATCGTTGGGCATTTGCAATGCTTTTATTAACTCCATTTTGTTTGCCTTCAGTCATTAAATCACGTCATGTTATTCGCCCTTACCTTTCTAAATTGGCATTTTTGGCATTACTTGGCATGGTATTAAATCAGTCTTTAGGTTATTACGCGGGGTTAACGACAACAGCATCTAACATGTCATTAATTACCTCTTTAGTCCCCTTAATTAGTATCTTTCTTAGCTTACCTTTATTGGGTAAACGCATTTCCAAATTAAGTATTGTAGGTGCAGTAATTTCATTAGCAGGGCTGACATTTATGCTTGGTCATGGAGATATTACTTTCTTCTTACATCAGCCTATAACTGAAGGCGATGGCTTGATGGTAATCGCTGCCTGCTCTTATGCTGCTTATTGTGTTTTACTCAAACGTTGGAAAATGCCAATCTCTAGTTGGCAGTTAATTTATATGCAGGGCATATTTGCAGTTGCTATGCTAACGCCACTATGGTTGACCAGCGACAGTTTATTACCAACTGAACGTTCTATTCCTCTTATTATGTACGCATCAATTGCCGCGTCTATTTTAGCGCCTTGGATGTGGGTAAAAGCCATTGATGTCATTGGTGCAGAATCAAGTGCGATGTTCATGAATTTGCTACCAGTGGTTGCAGTGTCACTTGCCGCAATTTTACTCGGAGAGAAGATTGAGAGTTATCATTTAATGGGTGGGTTAATGGTTATTTCTGGTGTCATTTTAGCTCAAGTAAAAACTAAAAAAGCCAAACAAGAAGCAAGTGTACTCGTTAAAGCATAATCATTATTGATAATGAATTTATATAGAAAAGCCGACTATCTGCTAGTCGGCTTTTTCGTTTTGAGTTCAATCACTTGATATTAATTACTTGCGGTCTCATGATGCGCTGTCAGTTGCTTATACAGAATGTCTTTTAACTCCATACGCTGCAACTTTAATGTATTCATATTTTCATCATCAATTGGACTGCCTGATATTTCCAATTCTCTAATGTCATAATCCAGTTGATGGTATTTCTGTAGCTCAGCCTTGAATGTAGAATCGTCGTGATTTAGCTGAACAATGTCTAATTTAAGCTCCGGAAAATCTAAGATAAAAGCATGGTTTTCATTTAGCATTGGCATTCCCTTTTCAATCAGATTGCCCTCAGTATAAGAGGTATTTCTGAAAATAAATGTGGGGTGTAGCTCAAAAATCATTAAGATAAAAAACGAATTAATTAACCATTCATAACGCTTTATTATCTATAATTACGTTAAGCTCCTGCTAACTGATCTTCATGCTTAGCAACTTTATGCCCATCTTCTGTGCAGCCTTCTTTCCAATAACTACTGATATAAATATCATCTTTATCTATTTCTTTCTCATTACGGAAATACGTACGAAGCTGCTTCATATTATTAAACTCACACGCACTCCAAATAGCCACTCGACCTGGTTTCCATACTTGAGCACGAACAATATTAATTAATTTACTTTCTGTTAAACCATCTTGCTGTTTAACCACCCAGACTATATTAATACCCTCAGGTTTAACCAATACTTGCTTGTCTGACTCATGATTAATTTCAATCACTGCATAACCAATTGCGCCTGATGGCAGTACTTCTAACTTTGCAGATAACGCTGGTAATGCCGTCATGTCTGCTACTAAGAAAAACCAATCTGCCTCTTTAGTAAGCCCTTTGATTGAACCAGGACCAACAATAGAAATTTGACTACCTACTTTAACTTGTTGTGACCAATTAGACGCAAAACCACCACTATCAGCATTAACACAATCAACAGAGTGATGATGACGTACAAAATCCACATCTAATTCGTTCTGCTCTTTACGTAAATGACGAATAGTATAGGTACGCATTTTAGGACGTTCGCCTTCCTCTATCCCAGAAAGATCTGTTCCACCATTCTCATTAAACAATAGCTTGATGTACCCGCCTTCGCTCTCGGTTTCAAAATCAGATAAATCACCAGCTTTAAACGTAATACGCTGCATATTTTTTGTTAGCAGTACGTTGTTGATGACGGTTAATACTCGTGGTGATGGCTTACTCATAAACATGTTCCTTATCTTTTCTATGTACCATCAATTACTGACCGTAGTACATACAAATACGTTGCCCATTAACTTCATGGATATCAAAGTCTGTTTCATAAATCTCTGAAAGAACCTCTTTTCTAATGACTTCAGCAACCGTTCCATTGGCAACAACTTTACCTTTCTTTAATGCCACGATATTGTCTGAATAGCATGATGCAAAATTAATATCATGAATAACAATCACGACCGCTTTGCCTAACTCATGAGCTAACGTTTTAATGTTTTTCATGATTTGCAATGAATGTTTAATATCAAGATTATTCAATGGCTCATCCAAAAATACGTAATCTGTATCCTGAGCTACGACCATCGCAATAAAAGCTAATTGACGTTGGCCACCACTCAATTCGTCTAAATATTTACTTTGGATTGCCGTTAAATCAAGATAATTAATGGCATTGTCAATCACCTCATTATCATGTTTAGTTAATTTACCTTGGCTGTAAGGAAAGCGACCAAAAGCCACCAATTCACGCACGGTAAAACGCATATTTAAATGATTTGATTGACGAAGTACCGACAGCTTTTTTGCTAATGCCTTTGTGCCCCAATCGACCACTTCTTGATTTTCGATCAGCACACTACCGCTGTCTTTCGCTAACAGACGGCTTGCCATTGATAAGACCGTACTTTTACCTGCGCCGTTAGGTCCAATGATTGACGTCACTTCTCCTTTAATGAAAGAAGCTGATGCTTGATCAACCACTTTTTGTTGACCAAATGATTTAGATAATTGAGATAATGAAATCATACGTTTCTCTATTGAATTTTTTGTCTAACTAGCAGTGATAAGAAATACAAACCACCGATAAAATTAATTACTACGCTTAATGTTGTTTCAAACTTAAAGATGTTTTCGATGGCCCACTGCCCAGAAAGCAACATAGACATCGCCATTAAACTGCTGCCCAATAACAAAGTTCGATGACGGTAAGTATGAAAGAATTCTTTAGCTAAGTTTGCCACTAATAAACCAAAGAACATCACAGGACCAACTAACGCTGTAGATACCGAAATTAGAATCGCCACTAAAATAAGTACGTGTTTAGTTACCTTACTTACATCAACACCTAAACTTATGGCGTTATCATTATCAAGCCAAAATACATCAAGGATAGTCGACATTCGGAACAATACCCCACTAATAAGCAATAAAGGAATAACGCAGAAATACACTAACTCTTTATTAATATTATTAAAGCTCGCAAACATACTTGATTGAATCGACGCAAAATCATTTGGATCAACCAACATCATAAAGAAAGAAGATATATTCGAGAATAATTGCCCAAAAATCACACCAAGCAACAATAACGTAATCACATTGCTGTTGTTCTTCTTAAAATAAAAACCAAATAGCAATAATGAAAAACCGATCATAATGACAACTGATAAAGCAAAGTTAACAAATGGATTAATAACTAAAATACTAATGCTGCCAAAAATCACAACGACCAAGACTTGAGTTAACAAATACAAGGCATCAAATCCCATAATACTCGGGGTTAAAATACGGTTATGTGTAATGGTTTGAAACACCAATGATGATTGAGCAATCGCAATACTGGCCAATACCATTGCCAATACTTTAGGTACTCGACGAGATAAGAAGTACTCGTAATTTGATGCATCCAACCCAATACCAATAAATAAAAACGTAAACAGAACCGTAATGAATGCTAACCCTGTTAATTTAATTGAATCAAACATTCTGTTTTCCTTTCACGATAAAGCCAATAAATACGACACCACCAAGAATACTAATGATCATTGAGATTGGAATTTCATAAGGGAAGATAACAATACGACCAACCAAATCACAAACAAGAATAAGAATGGCTCCTACAATCGCGGTTAGTGGAATATTTTTACGTAAATTATCACCATAAAATTGCGCGACTAAATTTGGCACAATTAAACCCAAAAACGGCAATTGACCAACAATCATAACTACCGTTGCTGACATCACTGATACCAGCATAATCCCAATAAACAACACTTGTTTGTATTTGAGGCCAATATTAGTGGCAAAATCTTTCCCCATACCAACAGCAGAAAGACGAGTTGCATACCAATAGCTAATTATTGATATGGGTATCGCAATATAAAGCAGTTCATAGTTACCTTGAAGAATGCTAGCAAAATTCGCAACAGTCCATGCTGAGAGGTTTTGAACAGCATCATATTTGTAAGCAATAAAGGTCGCCGCAGAGGAAACAACATTACCAAAAATAATTCCGACTAAAGGTACAAAGATGGCGTTTTTGAATTGAATACGATGGATAAATTGAATGAACAATAATGTACCAGCAATCGACATACCAAAAATTAACAGTAAATTATCTCCATGACCAAAAATGACTAAGCTAAGCACATAACCAAGCATTGCACATTCAATCGTTCCTGATGTAGAAGGGGCAGCAAATCGATTCTGACTGATCTGTTGCATAATTAAGCCTGCAATACTAAGGCCTGCTCCTGATAACAAAACAGCTAATAAGCGTGGTAAACGGCTAACGGCAAGTAACTCTAACGCCTCGGTATCACCACTGAAAATAGCGTTCAAAGGCAAGTCAGCAACACCAATAAATACAGAAGAAAAGCTCAATACAATAAGAACAAGCAATAACTTTTTCAAAGCTAACCTCAGCCTGAACAAGCGTGCTATCTCAAAAGAAATAGCACGCTTAAAGGGGAATTAAATGTGAGTTATAAATATTAGGAGTACTCGCCTAAAGGTGAATAGATTGCTTTACGTCTGCAATCATTTGATCTGTTGCCGTAACCCCTGCAATCGCTAAGTACCATGCATTAATATCTAAATAAGTTAGGCTATCGTTTTTATACGCATCGGTAGCTTGCACTAGTGGGTTAGCAAACTCTTCACGTGTACGACTTTTGTCTTTGTTGATTAATTTGTCCTTATCAACAATAAGAAGATTTGATGGATTTACATCACGAATATACTCATAAGAAACTAAATCGCCATGGCGAGATTCTTTAATACCTTTAGCTGCTTCTTGGAAACCAAAATCTTTATAAATAGCAGAGAAGCGAGATTGAGCACCAAACGTTGTGATATTTCCACCTGCACTCATTACTGTTAGTGCTGCTATATTGTTCTCTTTATTATAAGTGGCGATTTCATTAATCTCAGCGGTAACACTAGAAATTTTTGCTTCTACTTTATCTTGAATTTCAAACACATGACCTAACATACGCCATTGTTCTTGCGTGCTTTCCCAGTATCCTTTTGAATCAGCTGCAAATACAATCGTTGGTGCAATTTCAGACAATTCTTTATATGCTTTAACGGCACGAGGGCCAATAATAATCACATCAGGTTTTTGCATGTAAATCGTTTCAAAATCGGGTTCATTTAAGCTACCAGATGAAGCAAATTCTTTCGCTTTATATTTCAAAAGGTAAGAAGGCATTGTTGTTGCCTGAGTTACCGCTACTGGTTTAATACCAAAATAATCAACTGCATCTAGTGTGCCAGTCCCGATAACAACAACTCGTTGAGGCTTAGTTTCTAGGGTTGTGTTGCCTAATTGGTGAGAAACCGTAATTGTTTCTGCATAACTTGATGCTGAAACTACCAAACCAAATAACATTGTAGCGATATTTTTTTTCATGCTCTTTACACTCAAGTGATAACCATTCGTATTTAAAGTCACTATAATGAAAATCACTCTCATTCGCTAGAATAAAAAAGTAAAGATTGTAAAGACATATAATATGTAGGGGTAAAGAGTGGTATAGCATTAATGAAGGTAGAAGTTAAGTAATTCGCTTTATTAGGAGGAAGAGTTGAAGCAAAATATAAATCTATAACAAGAAGGTTAATTATAGAACATTAAGACATTAAAAAAGGCCATTATTGGGGGAGTAATAACGGCCTTAAAAATACATAGCTTGTTTACTTTAGTGTAAGTGTCTCTTCGTTACTTCACATGAAAGAGTCTCATGATCAAATAGGAAGCGAAATGCATGAGAATTAAAATACTTCCCATCACTCCATAGAACTTCACCAAAGATCTTGCAGAGATCCATGTCTGATGCTGAACCTTTCTTATCGATTAATCCAATAACAGATAAAACTTGGCTCTCTATATCCTTGGGACAATTTTTAATTGACCATTTATGAGTCATACTCATTTTTTCCATAATAACTAGCCTAATGTGTTTTTATTTTATTGTGAATCAAGTCACGAAGAACAGTTTAACTGAACCGTAACTTAAAACCAAGCTTTTTGTGACTTGAGTCTCATAAAGTAATAAAAACGATTAGTAATAGAACTATTAACAATCAATTCTCATAAATAACACACTATAATTTTCACATAAAAAAAACATTAAAAAAGCGAGCCATAATAGACTCGCCTTCTTGGTAACACTTTAGTAGTAATTTAACCGTATGAGATTTAAGGGTATTTTTCTTCTAAAAAAGCCATAATATCTGATGACTCATACATCCATGTTGTTTCACCCTCTTTATCGATACGTAAGCACGGTACTTTTACACGTCCTCCGCCCGCTAATAATTCAGATCGATGTTGCTCATTATTTTTTGCATCACGTAGCTCGATCTTTAATGATTGGCGTTTAATTGTTCGGCGAACCTTTACACAAAATGGACATGCTTCAAACTGATATAATGAATAGTTAGCCGTTTCTGCATCTATTTCTGCTTGCTTCTCTGATGTTCGCTTTACACCTGATGGTGAAAATGCACAATCCAAGCCTAAAATGACTTTCCCAAGCACGAAACGAATTAATTTCATGTTTACTCTCCTAGTAATGCAATCTAATTGATTATAATTGTTATTTCTTTTTGAAGTGTTTGGATTGTAACAGTTTCATTTCATTGAACATACAAAAAAGCCCCAAATAGATAAACTCTAAATGAGGCTTCTAATTTTAAACTGCTATTACATTGATTTATTCAAATTCAATTAAGTTACGCTCAAATTGTTCGTGCTGTTTACGCACTTTTTCTTCAGGCTCACCTGTTAACTTACTTACTGTTATAATAGCCACAGTTGCAAAGATAATCCCTGGAACAATTTCATATACATCAAACATACCGCCAGTTAACTGCTTCCAGATAACAATGGTAAGACCACCAACAACAATACCAGCAAGCGCACCATTACGGTTCATTCCTTTCCAGTACAAACTTAGAATAATAGCAGGACCGAATGCAGCACCAAAGCCTGCCCATGCATAAGATACAAGACCAAGTACAGAACTGTCTGGGTTCATCGCTAATGCAAGTGCTATCAATGATAATCCAATAACCGCAAAACGACCTACGTTAACAATTTCTTTACTCGTTGCATCTTTTTTA
Organism: Aliivibrio sifiae; assembly: GCF_002954715.1. Classification (GTDB taxonomy): domain Bacteria; phylum Pseudomonadota; class Gammaproteobacteria; order Enterobacterales; family Vibrionaceae; genus Aliivibrio; species Aliivibrio sifiae. Next base: position 1,260,863 of record NZ_MSCP01000002.1, read on the forward strand.
ACTAATTGCTTGTATAAATCTTCAGACAATGCAGAAGAAGACACCAGAAGTTGTGAATCGGCAGTACTCATAATTGCCGCTAAAATCGCAGCTAAAAGTACACCAGCAATTGCAGGATGGAAAATCGCATTAACTAGTAGCATGAAGACTTTCTCACCATCGATCACTTCTCCACTCATTGAACCATTAACGTAGAGTAAGCCAACTAGACCAACTAATACCGCACCAGCCATTGAAAGCGCAGTCCAAACTACAGCAATACGACGAGCAGTTGTTAATTCTCTATTTGTACGAGAAGCAAGAAAACGAGCAAGAATATGCGGCTGACCAAAATAGCCAAGGCCCCAAGCAACTAAAGATATAATCGCAACGGCACTTAATGGGTTACCATCCATGCCAGTCCATAATGTCATCAGTTCTGGATTAATGGTTGTTAAATCCGCACTTAATTGGCCAAAGCCACCTTGCATTGCTGCGATTGGAACAATCATTAGTGCAGCAGACATGAGTAATCCCTGAACTAAATCTGTCCAAGCTACCGCTAAGAATCCACCAAATAAAGTGTACGATACAACACAAAGCGTTCCGATCACGACCGCAACTTTGTAATCAAGACCGAATACAGTTTCAAATAACTTACCGCCAGCAACTAAACCTGAACTCGTATAGAAAAGGAAGAAAAGAAGAATAAACAATGCAGAAATTGTCTGGATAAGTTTTGAATTATCATTAAAGCGACGAGATAAAAATTCAGGTAAAGTAAGCGCATCATCGGTTGTGATACTGTACGTTCTTAAACGTTTAGCACAAATCAGCCAATTCAACCACGTTCCTAATAATAAACCACCAGCAAGCCATAATGACTCAAGTCCTGCCGCATAAGCGTATCCAGGTAAACCAAGCAACAACCAGCCACTCATATCAGAAGCACCTGCAGACAATGCCGCAGGCCAAGGACCTAATGTACGACCACCTAAAAAGTAATCTGATGAACTACTCGTTCGCTTATATGCGTATACACCAATGGCAAGCATCATTATCAGGTAGGCGATAAACGTACCTGTAATGGCAAAATTATTTTCTATCATTTTATTTCCTTTATTTGATTTGGCAGTAAATTTAACGTCGTTACTACTATGTATGAGCATCAAGGCCCTATTGTTATGGCGCAATAACGACGATGGGGCATTTAATTATTAACTTTTTAGTGGTTACCGCCTCCAAGTTCTAGCAGAGTTGCGTTACCGCCGACTGCTGTCACATTTATTGTTCGAGTACGCTCTGTAATAAAGCGTAGAACAAAATGGGGGTCAGTAATGTTTGCTAAACGTTCTTGATCTGTTTCTGCGATCAATTGCGCTAATAATCCATCTCGTTTTGCTAATTGTTGATTAAGCTCTATTTCTTTTTGTTTACTTCCTACAAAGCAAACCCCCGCTAATCGAACATCATCAACATCTGTTTCTGTGGCATTTACCTGTTGAACCGTTAATTTAGGCACATTTGCTTGATGCAAACCTTCAACGATCACAGAGGCAATCATTGCCTCCTCATTTTGAAGGGCAACAATAATAGCGTTTCCAGCGGCCAATGCCGCAGTTATTTGCCCAACAATAGCAACAACTGATGCTTTATTATCCGATGTGATGTAAAAAACACCTCTTGGAGCCGTATAGAGTTCGTTACTTTCACCTGTTGGCCCCGGCATCAACTCTGCTTCGGCTATCAAATTCAGTGCTCTTTGACATTGAAAGCGCACCATTTTTGCAGCAAGCACACCAAAATCAGGATGTTCAGCTAAATGATTCGACCACTGAAGTAGCTTTTCTACACGTTGAGAAAATGAATGATCTGCCCATTCAGGATGACCTTGAGAAAGAGCAGAATCAATAATCTGAGTAATAATTGTCATGAGGTTCTCCTTTCTCATTTATTAGATACAAAATTAGATGCAACCGCTTGGGTATAACGGAATAAATAACGCGGTCCACCCGCTTTCGGCCCTGTCCCCGATAACCCTTGCCCACCAAATGGCTGTACTCCAACAACTGCTCCAACTTGATCACGATTGATATAACAGTTACCAACCTTAATATTTTTCTCAATGCGGCTGTAAGTCACTTCATTACGACTATGAATCCCCATTGTTAAACCAAATCCTGTTGCATTAATATCTGCAACCATTTGGTCTAATTCACTCGCTTTAAAACGTACAATATGAAGAATAGGACCAAATTGTTCATTTTCTAATTGGGCAATTGAGTCAATCTCAAACGCACTCGGTGGTACAAAATCTCCCTTCTCTGACCAATCGGGCAATGTTGCTTGAGCTATGAGTTTTCCTTCTTTTGTTATTCGCTCAATATGCGCTAATAGCTTTTCTTTTGCTTTTTTATCAATTACTGGACCAACATCAGTGCTATGAAGTTCAGGCAAGCCAACACTCAACTCTGCCATCGCACCTTTAATTAAATTAATAATACGTTCGGCAATATCTTCTTGAACAAACAATACTCGAAGTGCTGAGCAACGTTGACCAGCAGAAGCAAAAGCGGAACGAACAACATCTCGAACGACTTGCTCTGGTAATGCTGTGCTATCAACTATCATGGCATTTTGACCACCCGTTTCCGCAATAAATGGAACTGGCGAAACACCTTCACTTTCAAATGTGCGATTAGCCAATGTGCGATTAATTAACTGAGCCGTTTCTGTTGATCCCGTAAAGGCAACACCGGCAACGCGATGATCTGACGTTAATGGGGCACCTACCGTTCTACCATCCCCAGGGAGTAAGTGAACAACTTGTGGTGCAATTCCTGTCTCTAATAAGAGTTCAATCGACCGCACTGCAATTAATGAGGTTTGTTCCGCGGGCTTTGCAACCACAGTATTACCAGCAACCAATGCAGCAACGACTTGACCTAAGAAAATCGCAAGCGGGAAATTCCATGGGCTAATACATACAAATACCCCACGACCTTGGCGTGCTATCTGATGTGAGATATCATCAAAACCGACAATGGTTTCTGGCGTAGTAAAGTTTAGTTTTGCTTGAACCGCGTAATAACGACAAAAATCCACCGCTTCACGAACTTCATCGATACTGTCATGAATGGTTTTCCCTGCCTCTTTATGACACAACGCGACAAGTTCAGGCATATTTTCTTCAAGTTTATCAGCCAATGCATTCAAATAATCAGCACGGTCTGTCACTGGAGTTTTCTGCCATGTAGGGAAATAATCATCCGCTACCGTTAATGCTGTAGAGACCTGTTCTTGTGAACTCCATACTAATGAACCAACATTATTACTACGATCATACGGAGACGTAATTACATGAAGTCGAGACTCTCCATCCTTGATCATGCTTTCATAATCTCGAACATTATTAACAATAGCCCCCCCCTGCCAATAAGTCTTCATTTTCGCTTTTATAGCCACTTCAAATGGATGAGCTTCACTCTCTACATCAAAATTAATGCTATATGAATTTTTACGATCAGAGAAAATATGTGGCGGTAACGGGATTAATTGATTATCTAATGATGGACACGCTAATAGAGTATCAACCGGATGCTCTGTCAAACTTTCAATTGGGCAATTTGCATCAACTAAACGATGAACAAACGAACTATTTGCTCCATTTTCAAGCAATCGACGAACTAAATACGGCAATAGATCTTTATGACTCCCCACTGGCGCATATATTCGCACGCTGCGGTTAAACATATCCATAGCATGATCGTATAACGCATCCCCCATGCCATGTAAGCGCTGGAATTCGAACTCATCATGCGTTGCCATAGAAGCAATCGCTGCCACAGTGTGTGCATTATGACTGGCAAACTGAGGAAAAATATTGCCTTTAACGTGATCGCTTAATAGATAACGAGCACAAGCAAGGTAGGAAACATCTGTCGCCTCTTTTCTTGTAAATACAGGGTAACGAGCAAAACCAAATTGCTGTGATATTTTTAATTCTGTATCCCAATATGCTCCTTTTACTAAGCGAAGTGGGATCGAATCACCCTGCTCTTTTGCTAACGCGGTTAACCAAACCAGCACTGGTAGTGCGCGTTTTGAATACGCTTGAACGACAATACCAAATTTACCCCAGCCTTTAACGATATCGCTGCTATACAGTTTTTCAAATAATTCTAGCGACAATTCTAAACGATCGGCTTCTTCTGCATCAATCGTGATACCTACATCTAATTCACGAGCACGTTCAAGAAGCTGTAAGACTGACTCACACATTTCTCCCATTACACGGGCTTTATTCGCCATTTCATAACGAGGGTGCAACGCCGATAGTTTAATAGATACGGTAGGATCAGGAGAGCCTGCAATATTAGCAGCACGCCCCACACTCTCAATTGCCACAATATAATCTTTAAAATACTTATGCGCATCAGATTGCGTTAATGCTGCCTCTCCTAACATATCGAATGAATAGGTATAGCCTTTATCACGCATAGGCTTACCTTTCTTCTGCGCTTCTTCAATCGTTCTGCCTAATACAAACTGATGTCCCATGATCTTCATCGCTTGATTCATTGCTTGACGGATCACTGGTTCTGAAAACTTATTAACTAAACGACTAATGGCATTAGAAGGTGAACCATCAGATTTAACGTCCATACTCACTACTTTACCAGTCAGTAACAGCCCCCAAGTTGATGCATTCACAAATGTAGAATCTGAATTTTTAAGATGTGATTTCCAATCAGCAACACTTAACTTATCACGAATAAGTGCATCTGCCGTTGCCGCATCAGGGATCCTCATTAGGGCTTCGGCAAGGCACATTAATAAGATACCTTCTTTAGTATCTAAACTATATTCCAATAATAGAGCATCTATCATCTGTACTGCTTGTTTATCGTTACGCACTCTTTGAATAAGTTCAGCGGCCTGTTCTCGCATCACCTTAGCTTCATGCTCACTAGGTTGAGCTAATGGGATCAGCTCTTTTAACCATTTGGCTTCATCTACCATATAAAGAGGAGAAATAGTTGACCACAACACAGTTAATGGTTGATCAACAATGGACGACAACAATACATCTTTCGCTTGAAACATACCTGTTCCTCTTATTAATCGGATCGTTATTAAGGCTAATTGCGAAAGAGTCTATTTTCTATTTAGATAAAATACTTGCCAAAAGCTCCGATTAAATTGCTAAATTGTCCATACGGTTACAAAATGAGAACAAAAGCAGTATTTTTCAGTTACGAATAAAGTGAGCATAACGATATTTACTTGGTGAGCGACCTTTATATTTTACAAATGCATGACTAAACGCACTTTGATTCGCAAAACCTGTTTGTTGCGCGATATCACCGATACTTAAGTTACTTTTTATAAGTAATAACTTGGCGTAATCAATACGCTTCTCAATAATGTATTGATGAGGACTTTTTCCAAATTCTTGCTTAAAAATGGCATAAAATTGACTCTCACCAAGAAAAACAGTGCTTGCCAACTGAGCAACTGTGATCTTAGTTCCGATATGCTGCGTTATAAAATTGTCGATCACATCAGAATTCAAACGATTTTGCTTTCTTTCTGAGTTTTCATCAATTAAATGACGGTGAAGTAAAGCAATAATCGTATCACTGCAAGCCCGACTAAGAAGGTGGTCATCAAGGTTAGCTTGTATTTCACAGACTAGAAGTTGAATTAAGTTCTGTATTTGTGCATCAAGCTGATAATAACCAGGATTAATAAATAGGGCATTAACACGGGAAGCAAGCTCTTCATCCTGAAAATATTGAGGAAAATTAAGTACTAAGATTTCTGATTGATACAAACTTGAAAAAGAATGTTGCTGATGTGAAGGAATAACACCAACTCTACCAGAAGAGATAACACTACTTTCACCACTAATCTCAAACTCAGATTGTCCTTTTAATCCAATGACTAATTGATGGTGTTCGTGAGCATGTAACTCTCTTTCTTCCGGCAACATGATAATTTGTGCCGGTGAAATCCAATCCAAAACCATGATAAATCCATTTATATACTGTTTATTTTAATATGAAGAGTGTAACGAAGATCATAATAACAATCTATTCTGAATTCACTATCGAAAGCATGATCAGGTTTAACTACAATACAGTTGATGTAAATCCAATTAATAATCTGAATAAAAAGCCATATATAAAGTAGAAAATACATTATTTTTCATGTAATTAATGAACAATTTCATCTTTAAGAAAATCATATCTCACTTTTAACCTTGATCATGCTTCTATTGCTATGAAACGATGATCAAGTAAAACCTCACCTACTTCCTTTTATAAAGCAAACATCTGGTATAAAAATTGCTTTAATAATTAATGTTAAAACTATGAATAACAGATACTCATCTGCTTCGATTTTTATAATTAATGATCTAAGCAGATCAGTATCGATATACATTAACCGTCATGGATGTGCTCTGAGCTAAGTAACCATATGCTCAGCCTGTTAGCTATGCTGATACCGTTAATTCACTAATTTCCGAATGAAAATTTATTTATGTCTAATATTAAAAGCAGAAAAATTATGAACCGTAAAGGACTACCCGCTCTAGCACTACTGTTATCGCCGGCACTTTTTACCTCTGTTGCGCTTGCTAATACTGACACTCAATCTACTGCTCCTGCGGTTGATTCTGTTGCTTCAATTGATGCAAAACTAACGAATAAGCGTAGTGAAGTTAAGCAGTTGGAAAACACAGTAACCAACAATCAAAATCACCTTCGTGATTTACGTAATCAAAACGACGCGCTAGATAAAAAAGCAGACCAACTGGATGCTAAGCGTAAACTTGCTCAACGTAATTTGGATGAGCAATATAACCGTATGATTGATGATCCTGATCTTGATATCACACCTTTTCAAAAGCAATACCAAGATTCTTGGAAAGAAGTAAAAGAGAACCAAGTGGCTAAACTTGCGATTCAACAAGATATCCAAGAGCAAAGTCGTGTACTAAAAGAAAGCAGTACTAAAAAACAACGCTCTTTAGATGAGCTGGAAATTCTTGGTGAGTCTCGTCAAGAAGCTCGCGTTCTTCGCCTTCAAGAAGAATTAGCAGCGCAAGATACTCTAGATGTTGTTCATACTATTACTTGTAAAATGTCGATGACATTAGACGCTTGTGCAAGCCAAGGCAAAACACTAAGCATGCAAAAAGCAGTCAACAACTTCCAGCAACAGCTGATCAACGGTTTCACCGAAATGGATACGGTAAAACAGCATGTTGATAGTGTGTCATTAAATATTCATGTATTAGATAGCGCTATTATCGACAGTGGTTTCAATGGTAGTAATCGTTACACAACGAAACTTCAAGCTTCTTTACGTGCTCGCCCAAATTCAACAGCTGCATGTCAACTGCTTGGTCTAGAAAACCGCTATTGTATCGAACAAGGCACAACTCAAGCGTCTAATGACAAGATCAAAAAAGAGAAGAAATGGGTTGGTATAACTATTCGCTCAAATCGTCATGGCGATAATGTAACAGTAAACGGCGTTAATTACGGCAGCACTCCTGTTGATGTAATGCTTCCTGCTGGTCAGCACCAAGTTACTGTTGAAAAATCAGGATTCGAACCATATAGTCGTCAAATGACGTTGTCTAAAGATATGACAGTTTGGGCTGAGCTTAAAACTCAAGAAAATCGCCCAAAACCTGGTAAGAAATTTGCTGACCTTTTAACTAATAACCAACAAGCACCTCAAATGGTTGTGATTGGTTCTGGTAATTATCATATCGGTGAAAATGCAAAGCAAGATGTTAACATTTCAAAAGCATACTCTATTGCAGCAACTCCAGTTACTGTAAACCAATTTAATGCATTTGTTGCGAGCACTGGCTACATCACTGAAGCTGAAAAAGGCGCTGGCTGTAACGCAATTAATGGTGGTGAAACAAAACGTCACCAAAACCAAAACTGGCGTAAACCTGGTTTTGAACAATCAAAAAATGCACCTGCTGTATGTATTTCTAAAACGGATGCCGAAACTTACGCTAATTGGTTAACAAAACAAACTGGCTTTACTTACGCACTACCTTCTGAAGCACAATGGGAAGTTGCCGCTCGCGCTGGCAGTAAAGAAGCATATTGGTGGGGTTCAGATATCGGTTCTGGTAACGCGAATACTGGCTGGGGTGGTTCTTCTTGGGCAAACAAATCTACTTCACCTGTAGGCAGTTTTGGCGCTAACCCTTACGGTATTTACGATACTGCAGGTAACGTTTGGGAATGGACAAACACCACATCTGGCGTTGTCCGCGGTGGCGCATGGAACTTTGCACCAACAAAAGCAAAAGTATACGAATCTCTAGAATTATCACCATCAACAAGCGCTAACTACACAGGCTTCCGTGTGGTTCGTTCTTTGTAATTAATAGACACATTATTAAAAAAGCCGCTATAACTAGCGGCTTTTTTTATATGACGTCATACTACTGAGCAAACAAACTCACAGTCATTACGTCTTGATAAATACCTGCTGTCGCATAAGGAGAAGGATGGTTTTCAACCCCTATTTTTAACGGTGTACCTTCTAAATTCGAAGCATTATACATCCGATATTCTACTGGTGTGTTTAATGACCTTCGTCGGCCATCAATAGTAATAAAATAAGGAATCGTACGATTAGGGATCTCTATATTCACAAGATTACCTTTATTTTCCGAAGCTAACCACACTCTAACGCTAGAATTACTTTGCACGGTAAAATCTAATACGCGATGATTTCGCTTCGTTAAATTCCCCATATCAAGTCGTATACTGCTACCAGTGAAGCTTAATCCATTTTTTCCTTGACCATTAATTCGTACTTTTACATAAGGTTTAACGCTGTATTTAAATTGAGCATAACGTAATCGTTCTCGTCCTGCATAGTGATTAATAGAAAAACCTAATTCACCACTGTATACCCCTGGTGATAATTGCCGCCCATTTGCTAAATACAACCAAAAACGAATACGACGTTTACCTAATGTTTTTAATACATACTGACCCTTACCATTTTTAGCTAACGGTATTCTTTTATCATCAGATAATGACGACACCACATCACTTTGTGGTCCTTTGATTATACGATCTCCTCCTCGCCCTAATGGCTCAATCTCAATCCATTGAACGCATGAAGATAAAGATTTGCTCAATTCAATATAAGCCGGAAACCACAAATCCCCTCGATCCCTTGCTGATGAGTTAACTGATGTATTTGATAGCGATACCGTCCATTCACCATCACATGCCTCCTCACTTTTTGCAGAAACAGAAAAGCATAAAATAAATGTTAAAATGATATTATATAAATTGAATGTATTACTCATCACATACCCCCGCACACGCTATACGAAGTACTCCTACATCAATGAGATTACTTTCTCCCCCAATCACTTGAACCTTAATTGATGATGAATGTTTTATCCCATCTACCGTTAAGGTGTAACTTCCGGGAGTTAATCCTTGAATAAAGAAGCGTCCTTGTTTATTAGTAAAGATAGAAATAGCGATATCTTCACCTTTGATCTTTCCTTGATAATAAGTTAATGGGCTTCCATCAACGAACTGTAATATCCCTTTAATGGTATAAGACGCATCTGAGCCAATCTCCATAAAATGTCCAGTAGCAGCTCCAGGTATGAAGGTTATTTGACCTTCTCCCCAATCATAACCTAAAGGTGCATCTTTCATATTATAATCAATGTGATTGCTAGAATAAGGTTGAGTTAATGGGTATAAACCATCAATTAACGATGTAGCTTGAGCTGTTGGCCTACCATCTTGGTCGACATCTAAATCTGCCGTATTCTTTGCTAGCGTTGGATGCAAACTAGAAACAACAAACGGACCAGAAGGTGCCCTTCCCCAACCGAGATGACCATCAACGATACCTATTGCTGTGTTGGCTCTCAACGACGTCTGATAGGTATCATAATCTGTTGATTTTGAATTATTTCTCGTTATTTCAATTTCAGAACGATAGCGATTAGCGGTATAGCTTGCTAATACATTTTGCTTCTCTTGATGTTGATCATTTTCAATCTCGGCTCTTACGCCTATATCTCCTACTTTTTCAGAGCCTTCGTTGCTCAAATAAAAGCGAGACCTTTCATCTTTACCATTATAAGAAAGTCCAATTCTGTAATCATCATTTGAAGAATACCAACTCCAATCTACAGTAAATAACATCCGAGAATCTGGGTCGGTGTATCGTTCAGACTCTTCATATTCAACTCCGACACCAAGAGCTAAATTATTTTCCCGCCAATTAACTAAAGAAGAAGCTGTAAATTCATTCTCTAATTCTGAAAAAGTTGTTAACTTTCCCGACAACGTAAAATCAAATTGTGAGTTTATTTGCCAATAATAATTACCTAAATACCGAATAAATTTATTCATGTAATCGTTTTGAACCCAAGGCTGATTGGTAAAGTAATCTGAATGCTCGATAGCTAAACGTAAATTAGGCGATTGTGTTTCACCTCGACCAATCACACTGTGTTCATAATCAATTGAGACAACATTACCTGTTTCTTGATCCTTAATATGACTCATAGAAAAACGTCCGGTGATATTTCCCCAATCACTACTTAATGTCATTATACTGCCAATAACAACCCCATCATCGGAGCTTAATCCATTAGCACCAATGGTTAGCCAATCTAAGAAGCCGTATTCAACAAACCCTGTAGTCACCCACATATCACTATATTCAATACCACTCTCACCATAATTTAATGGCCGTCCCGTTGAAAATGAGTAATCAAACAACCCTCTTTCTAGTAAACGACTATTATAAAATTGTGTGAATACCAATGTTTCTTGTTTACCAGAAAGGTAAGAAACATAGACAGTAATATCATTCGCACCATTACCTAGCATTAGCTTTTGTAAATTATATCGTCCGGGCTCAAGCCGACCACCAGATATCCTTTCTCCATTCACGTAAACATCAACATCGGCAGATTCTAAAAGAAACAGTTGTTGACTACTTTCAGGACTAATATCTCTATTAGGTTGCAGATCAGCATAACGACTATCTATCGTAATACCCCCAATAGCCATGCTGCTTATATGGCCAGACTCTCCAGTCGAAACATCGCCGACAGAAACTCGCATTGGCGTGTTCGGTCTGTCATAAAATGCTTTCCATTCACCTCGATGGAAATCAGTACCTATTTCATTACTATCAAGGTAGTTCGCCATTTGAACGTTAAGTCCATTAGAACCACCAATGTTCAGTTGTGATAGCCAATCTATAGAAGTAGAAGATTCTTGAAGTGAATCACTCCATACCGTGTCATAACGGACGTTGAGACTATTTAACCAAGCAAAACTTCCACTTTCTGATGGAATAAATAAAGGATATTGATTCGCTAAACTAATATTTTGTTCGGCCAAGGTTTCAGGGGAAATAAATAAGTCGATCACTAATGCTTCTTGATCCAATTTAGCAGATAGGCCGAACTTAGAGAGTAATTGAATACTAACAAACCCACTATCATCTGTATTTTCACCCTCTAATTCTGTCCACCAATGATCACTTAATCGCTCCGAGAGTAAGTTTTTTAAGTCTGCCGTTGATAGCGCGGTTAGTGTCATGCCATCAACCAATACTGGTAATTGTCCTAATTCAGAATCACCATAAATAACAGGAAGAATGACATTAAATGCCGCTGTAGTGGGTAATGATAAACACAGTAAAGAACAAAATAGCAGCATCAAACGACGCATAAACACCTTCTCCACCATCAGTGGTGAGTTTTTATTTCTCTACTAATTCAGTAACAGGAACACTCACGTTTTGGCCGGGAACCAAATAATGAAGAGGAATAAAAGGCTCAATTTGTTCCCATTTCCAAGTGTATGAATTGTCTTGCCATTTATTTTTAAATGAATGCTTACTAACCTCAATAACACTATTACCTAAATTATCAATTTTAAGTACTGGCTCTTCTTTTTCATTTAACAATATGCGACTTGCTATCTTCTCTTCTGCATTATGGGGAGAAACAAAAATTAACCCTCCAATCCTAAATAACATCTGAATACTGTCGTCCCCCATATCATCTTTTAGAGGTAATTGACTTACTATTAACCGATATGATTCTGCAAACTTTTTAGGTGAACCAACATATTGAACCCTGATCGTTTGAGATGCCCCAGGAGCAATCATAGCTTGAGGAGGAAAAACAAAAATATCATCCGTATTGGTAAGTTCTTCAGGCTGTTCTCCACTAATCAATCTTTGATTAACGACGATCTCTACAGGAAGTTGTTGTAATGAAGTATTTGTTATTTTAAAAAAACCAGATGTACTTTTCCCTGAATCACTAAAAAAATTAACCATAGGAAAAAGTTCAAACGAAGAAACTTGAAAAGAGCATAAAACTATAAATAAAAAGGCATAACATTGTTTTTTCATAACAGATCTCATTGGGGAGTAGATTTACTCCCCAAACAACGAAGAGTAAATTACATATGGAATAAACTTACGTACATTGCACCATTGTATGCACCATGACGCGCACCTTTCTGCGGTGATGACTTAATCGTTAATTCATGTCGATCAGACATTGATTTATTGATGTCATTACTAATATCAATAACTTGGTCAATACGTGTAAAAACTGTGTCAGCAGTATTTGTAACTTCATCGCCATTGAACTTATACGTCATTGGAATCACGTCACCATTACCATTTTTAAATTGGAAGCCATCAATAACTAGCTTTCCTTTGCTGCCATACGAGTTACACCATGCTTTAAATGCGAATGTTTTAGTGTCTGATTTTTTTTCCAGATCAAAAGTTAATGTTTCTAAGTTTTTATTCGCACGCATTTCACAGCGTTTTGGAACTTCACCATTAAATTTTACATAAAAATCTGCACGACCTTCATCACTACCGACAACCCACGCACTTGCGCTTGCTCCAGTTGAGCATAATAATGCTAGCGCAACGCCACCAATTAAACGGTTCATAACTTTTCCTTCCCTAGTTGACTTATTTTGTACAATCCAAGGTGATTGTATGCGGTCAATATAAGGGGCAAAGATAAAATAAAACATAGGCCAAATGGCCAGTTTGGTACTTAAAGCAGTGTATTTATGGCCTATATTGAGAAATTTAAGAACTACTATATTCTGAAATATTATCAACTAATAATGAACTGAGTTGACTACGGCTATGCTTACCTGTTTTTAATAAAATATTTGAGACATGACATTTTATTGTGCTCGGACTTACGCACATCTTTAATGCAATTTCTTTATTACTAAGTCCTTGTAACAAAGACAAAAATATCTGCTGCTCTCTTTGAGTAAGTTTATATTTCGCAGCTAAGATATTGACTGAACTTCCAGAATGATTACCAACTCTAATTATCTGCCTAAGAGATAAGGAAAGTGCTTCTCGGCTAAACCATAATTCACCATCAATTATGGTTCGTATCGCTTTAGGTAGCATCTCAATTGTATATTCAGAAACAATTAAACCAGAGAAGCCTAAGGCGATTAAGCCAGGACAAGCCTCAATATCAGCGCTTTCCCCATTCACGATTAACCACTCTCCGCCTCTAGCCCCTGGAGATACCAATTTTAAGCAAGGGCTACCAAGTGTTTCTTTATCATAAATAACAATAGCTATATCTGATAAATCCCATAACTCATCAATTGTCTTTACATGATAAAAAGCGGAATCACTAAAAATTCGAGAAAGCCCACCTTTCATTGCGTCAGCCCATCCAACATTCTCTGAAACAATATATATTTCACTAGATTTAGTCATGACCGTCCGTGTATGTGTAAATAAATTAAAATATCATTGAGGCATACTAATAAAAATTTAGTCATATTTATGACCTTTAAAATCAATACTACAACGCTGAAAACAACATAATGCCAAATATAAAAAACTAATCATTACAAAGATATATTTTGCTAATTCTATCCATTAAAAAATTGAAGTCAGCCGCAGACATTGATGATATAAAGCACTATATATCAATGATATAATTAACATTAAGCCAATAACATATTTCTTCATAATAGTTCAACATTAGATTTGGTAAGTATAATTTACTCTTTAACCCTTTCTCTTTATTTCCATAAAAACCCACTTTAATGCTTAACGGAAGTTTTGTTATGAACTCAATAAAAAGTAGATTTTTTTACTCATTATCAGTTAGCATCTCTCTGGTTAATACTCTATTTTTAAATATGAAAGCGTTACCGCTCTCCATCATGCAGTAAAAAAACACAATAAAAATACCTTAAAAATTAATGTGTTTTAAATTTTTAGAGAGGACTCGTAGTGAAGAAAATGGATGCTCCACTTGATATGGTTAATGGAGCTAAATTCAAAACAAACAAACACGGCTATGTCACTGTTGTCGATTATTATAACTGCCATACCGTAATTGTCGCTTTTGATAACACCGGTAATGTCAGGGCGATTAGTGCAGCAAAATTGCGAAGTGGTTTAGTCACAGATCGTACCGTTCCACCAGAATCAATTATGGTAGGTGAGCAATTTGAATCAGCTAAACATGGTTTACTTACCATCACTCAAGTGGAATCAGACAACATTGTGGTGTTAACAACCGTCAATGGTGAAGAAATTCGAATGCTTCTGCCAACCGTCCAAAAAATGAAGGATAAGCTAGAGCAACTTAATGCAGCAAGAAATACACAAAAATCACCAGCATCATTAAGCGATCTCACTAAGCGAAATAAAAAGACAAAAGAAATTAATAATATGTTTAATAAGATATTGAAAGATTACGGTAAATATTAAACCTATTTAATATCTATATTAATGGTGATGATTAAATATCATCGCCACTTCCCTTCTCCTCCCTCTTTCCATTTTTGATAATTGATATTTATAAAAGTTATTTTCTATAAATTATTAACTTTACAACTATCAATAACCTCCCCAATAATAGATCTGCATCACAATCTCATTCTCGCTTTGTGATTCAGATCTTATTTAGATTGTATTTATTCCATTATGATTCTCACACAAACTTCAAACGGTGCAACTTTGCATTTTGATTTATCCAACTGGGAATTAATATTATGAAAAAGATTTTAGTGGTATGTGGCAACGGTTTAGGTACTTCATTAATGATGGAAATGGCAGTTAAAGAAGTCGTTAAAAAGATTGGTTTTGAAGCTGAAGTCGATCACGAAGATCTATCATCAGCCGCATCAAGCAAGGCTGACATCTGGGTTGCTGCTACAGATATCGCAAATCAATTAGAAGATGCAGGCAAGCAAAATATTATTAGTTTAAAAAATATTTTTGATAAAGCGTCAATCGAAGAACAATTAAAAGCATTCATGTAAGGTTTTAATATTATGACAAACTTTTTTGAATTTATGCTCGGCTTATTAAAAGAGCCAGCAATCATGGTTGGTCTTATTGCTTTTGTTGGCCTTGTTGCACAAAAGTCTGATGTATCGACTATTTTAAAAGGTACGATTAAAACCGTAATGGGATTCTTAATCCTTGGTTTTGGTGCTGGCGCTCTTGTTGGTGCATTAAATAACTTTTCAACCGTATTTACTGAAGCCTTTGGCGTAAGTGGTGTTATTCCAAATAACGAAGCGATTGTAGCATTAGCACAAGAAGCATTTGGTTATGAAATGGCATTAATTATGTTCTTTGCTTTTGTCGTGAACATTATATTGGCGCGTATCACTCCTTTGAAATATATATTTCTAACGGGCCACCACACAATGTTTATGTCTATGCTTGTTGCGGTAATTTTATCAACGGCAAATATTGAAGGCACTGCATTAGTTGCTATCGGTTCACTTATCGTTGGTTCTTTGATGGTTATCATGCCTGCGTTAGGTCAAAAATACACAGAAAAAGTAATGGGTACTGATCAACTTGCTATCGGTCATTTCTCTACTTTGTCTTATATTGTTTCAGCTTACATCGGCAGTAAATTTGGTGATACATCAAAAACAACTGAAGATATTAATGTACCAAAAAGCCTAATGTTTTTACGCGATACCCCTGTCGCGGTAGCAACTACCATGTTCGTTTTCTTCATGTTCGCATCAATCATTGCTGGTGGTGAATTTGTTGAAAGCGTTTCTGGTGGGCAAAACTGGGTTGTATTTACCTTTATGCAATCATTAATCTTCGCTGGTGGTGTTTACATCGTTCTTCAAGGTGTAAAAATGCTAATCGCTGAAATCGTTCCTGCATTCAAAGGCATTTCAGATACTTTAGTTCCTGGTGCTAAACCTGCATTGGATTGCCCAATGGTATTCCCTGTTGCTCCAAATGCAGTATTAATTGGTTTCTTATCTTCATTCTCTGCTGGCCTATTAATGATGGGCGTACAAGGCATGATGGGTTGGACTATTATTGTTGCAGGTGTTGTACCTCACTTCTTCGTAGGTGGCGCATCGGGTGTTTATGGTAATGCAACAGGAGGCTTACGCGGTGCGGTATTAGGTGCGTTTACTCAAGGTATCTGTATTTCGATCTTACCAATGTTATTACTTCCTGTTCTTGGTGGTTTAGGATTAGAAGCCACAACTTTCTCTGATTTTGATTTTGGTGTTGTTGGCCTACTGCTAGGATGGATTGTGTCATGAGTTTATTTGACTTAATTGGTAACGACGGCATCGTTATTACCTCAGATAAAAACTTAAATGTTGATACTGCGCTTGATTTAACCTGCTCAGCTTTATTAGCAAAAGGGAAAATCAAACAAAGTTATTTAGAGGCAATTAAACAAAAGCACAACGAAATTGGCGCTTACTATGTTCTTGCTCCTAAGATCGCTATGCCTCATGCTCGCCCAGAAGATGGAGTCAACGAAGCGGCCTTACAAGTAACTGTATTTAAAAATGGAGTTAACTTAGAGTCTGAAGATAACGGGGATGTATTTGTTTCTATCACCTTAGCAGCAATGGATTCAGACAGTCATATTAATACGATTATGGCCCTATCTGAGCTATTCCAAAATGACGACGATATTGAAAAAATCATTAACTCTGGTTCAATCAAAGAGATTGCTGAGATCATGAAGCAATACTAATGCTCTAGCTATGTTAAACGCCGTTGATCGATTTATCGCTCAGCGGCTTTTTTATTCCCCCTTCTATTTCATTTCTTTTGCACTAAAGGCCACAAAACCAATTATTATGTTTAGAAACTTACGCATTCTTGAGATAATAACTAAACCCTCAATGTTACGAGTACAACACCAATGCAATCAGCCTTAGATATTAGTTGGCCACTCATGGGTTTATTCAGTCTGACTCTCCTTATCCCATTCTCTATCAATCGTTTCTATCAATTAAATCTCGCTAAAGATATTACCGTCAGTGTGCTTCGAATGGTGGCTCAACTTGTATTCATTGGTTTATATTTAGAATTTGTGTTTCAACTGGATAATCCCCTATTAAATGTGGTTTGGATCATCGCGATGATCAGCATTGGCTCTAGCTCTATTGTGTCTAAAGCCAAGCTTCCAAAACGTCACATTTTCTTCCCTGTACTTATAGGGCTTCTTATCGGTTTGTCACCTTTGCTGTTGCTATTGAGTGGAGTAATTATTCAGCCTACCCCATTTTACAGTGCTCAATATCTGATCCCTCTTGCTGGCATGCTATTGGGCAACAGTTTGAGTGGCAATATCGTGGCACTGCAAAACCTCTTCACTTCGTTTAAAGAACGAGAAAGTGAATATCACGCAGCGATTGCGCTAGGGGCATCCCCTCAATATGCGTCAATTCCGTTTGTTCGTGCTGCGATGCAAAAAGCGTTTGCACCAATAATGGCGTCAATGGCAACCACAGGGTTGGTTACATTACCCGGAATGATGACAGGGCAGATTTTAGGTGGCGTTAATCCAATGGTCGCCATTAAATATCAATTACTGATTTTAATGGCCATTTTTGTCATGCTGACTATTTCTGTCACCATCACTCTGCAACTCACCATTAAAAATAGCATTACAAAAGAAGGAAAAGTGTTGGTATCATTACCGACTGATTAATCGTTTTCTCTTATTATTGGGTTCTACGTTCATTTGCGTTGAACCCTCTCTGTTAGTTGGTATAACGCAAACAAAATAAACAACGTAACGGTAAGCTCCCAGCCGCGTAAAAACGTTCTTTCTAACCCATCATTTACACTCGTAATATAGAGTTGGATAGGCAACATCGTTGCGAGTAATGCGTCACCATGAATGTCACGTTTAATACCCACTTCATTGACCATAGCTTTGGCAATCACATAGATAACCATCGCTAAAACAAAACCATAAAAGCCAATAACGGATTGATGTTCAACTAAGACTATCGTGAATATTGCCGCTAAAGCACAGCCTCCTACTTGCGTTATAAACCGCAGTTTTACCGTCGCTAAAAATTTTTCACGTGTGAATTGAGAAGCAGCTGCAATAACCGGCACTAAACAAAACGTTGCCGAGACTAGATCTACGATCATTAAAAAACCAATCCCACTACCAATTAGTGCCGTTGATACAAAACGATGTTGGTAAGTGACCTCATGTGGTTCAAACAAAGGTGGTTTGCCATTGCTAACGATAGGAAATAAAGACACCATTGTCTTTGCGACAATTATCGTGATCGCCATAGAAATAAAGATTTCATGAATTCGTGTCGGCATTGAGGCATCAGTGTGCATTGAAAAGATAACCACCAGTATCCAGTTGAAAGTAGGCATTAACATCGCCCCTAACTTGGGTGGTGTGTTTGCTTTTTTTCTCATGTAATCAAAGAACAATAAACTGATCGCCCAAATGATAAATGGATGATTCGAAAAAACCTCACAAACCACCAATGCTAACGAGGCGGCACACAGAACCGGAACAAACATTTTTACCAGTCCTTTTAATGAGTAATCCTTTCCTTTTGTCATGACGATCACGGGGTATAACGCTAAATAAACAGGCGAATGTAATCCCATCAACTTACCTGCCAACATACAAATCGTAACGGTTAATGTGATGCGCAATATTTCATTGCGTTTACTGTCATTCATTGCACAACCCGCCTATTAGTAAACGTATCGGAACAATGAAACGAAATGCATCCACGCTATCCCTACCGCATCAATGATAGGGTTCCCATTAGCAACCATTACTGTTGCTCTTGACCCACTGATCAGATCGCTATTCATGTTATCGACTGCAATTCGAGTTCTTATTTTTTGTTGGTTTCGGATCCAACGATCATCATTTTCTACACTTGCTAACTGATTTGTTGGGTTGTATATATCAAAAATCGCACTGTCTTTACTTATGATTTTTCCATCGAAAACATAACCGGGTAATGCATCAAAAACGACATAAGTTACGTTCCCCGTTTTTAAATGACTGACACCTTTTTCATTAAAATCCGCACTTACCCACTCCGCCTTATCATTCACAACAAATAATGATGGTGTACCAATATTAATGTAGCTGCCTTTTTGCAACTGCAAGTTTGTCACTACTCCATCAATAGTTGATCTAATCTCAGTATTACTTAGATCTAAACGTGCAGAAGACACATTATCACGAGCAATTTTCATCGCAGCATGATCGCCATGATTAAGCTCAATGTTAATCTGCTCAATATTACTCTTTGCTATCTCAATATTATTAATCGCTAAATCAAGCGCGACTTTCGCATCATCAATGGCTTTCTTATTGGTTAAGCCTTTTTTATCTAGCGTAAGATAGCGGTGGTAATCTTTTTCAGCATCAATCAATTCTAACTGTCTTTGCACAAGCGTCAGCTTGGATGACTCTAATAATTGCTCTTTTGAATGATTCGATTCAATGGCTTGTTGTAATTGAGATTCTGCTTTTTCAACGGCAAGTTGATATTTCGCTTTATCAATCGAAAATAAGAGTGAACCTGTACGAATATGATCTCCATTCGTAATGTATACCTCCGTAATTTTCCCTGATACTTCCGGTGCAATATTCGCAATAGGTTTATGAACTGTGGCTTGTGTCGTAAAAGGCGATACATTATCCGATAAGATTAAGAATACAGAAAAACCTACCGTTATCGCTAGCACTGAATTAATCGCGTATTTGTACACATTGCCTTTCATTGTTTTTTGTCTCTTTTGTCATCTTATTTTATGCGCTGATATTATCAATTATGGTGCTAGGAACAATAACAAGAACTGCAATCAACACTTCCATTTATGGAATTATTATCAAGGAAATCTCATTAAACAACCATAATTATGAGATTTATTTTCTGTAATACTCAAAAACAAAAAACACAAAAAACGATCTAAGTACGATAAGATTAATAATAAAATAGATTAAGGAATCCGCTCAATGGAATACTCAACACTTGGTAGCAGCAATCTCTCTGTCTCTCGTATCTGCTTAGGCAGCATGACATGGGGAAAACAAAACAATCAAGAAGATGCCAATCAACAAATTGATTACGCACTTAGCCAAGGCATTAATTTTATCGATACCGCTGAGATGTATGCGGTTCCACCTTCCCCTGATACCTATGGAAAAACAGAAACCATTATTGGTAACTGGCTTGCTGCAAACCCTAAACGCCGTAAAGAGATTATTCTGGCTTCAAAAATTGCAGGTCCAGGTTTACCTTGGGTTCGTAATGCTGCGCCAATCACAGGTGAAGCCGTTATTGCCGCAGTAGATGCGTCACTTACACGCCTACAAACGGATTATATTGACCTCTACCAACTCCACTGGCCAAATCGTACTTCTCCACATTTTGGTAAGCACTTTCCTAATCAATTCAAGTTCAGTGATTTTGATGCGAAGAAAGAAGAAGCGGATATGCTTGAGATCTTACAAGCACTAAACGAATGCATTAAGGCAGGAAAAATTCGTCATATTGGATTATCAGATGATACACCGTGGGGCATTAACACTTACCTGAAATTGAGTGCTAAATACGATTTACCACGCATGGTTTCAATCCAAAATGAATTCAGCTTACTACACGCGAAAGATTGGCCTTATTTAATAGAAAACTGCGTTCATGAAGACGTTGCCTATTTACCTTGGTCGCCATTAGCCGGAGGTATGTTAAGTGGAAAATATCTGGATGGACAAATGCCAGAAGGAAGTCGTTGGACCTATTCACAACGTAATGGGATCTTCCGTGATACACCTGCAGCGAATGAAGCAGTTAAAGCCTATATAGATGTTGCAGAAAAACACGGATACACACCTTGCCAACTTGCTTTAGCTTGGTGTGATCAAGTCGATGGCGTGACATCAACCATCATTGGTGCCACTTCATTAGAGCAGTTAAAAGAAGACATTGAAGCGTTTTCTAAACCATTAAACGATGATGTATTGGCTGATGTTAATACGGTCTTTAGAAAGTACCCAATGCCGTTTTAAATTAAGACTTTGCACTAATAGTAAAAAATGGCGCACAAATTAATCTGTGCGCCATTTTTCTTATGAATCAAGACCGTTTTATTTTGCTTCTAAAGACAATAATACACTGCTTGTATCT
Organism: Aliivibrio sifiae; assembly: GCF_002954715.1. Taxonomy (GTDB): domain Bacteria; phylum Pseudomonadota; class Gammaproteobacteria; order Enterobacterales; family Vibrionaceae; genus Aliivibrio; species Aliivibrio sifiae. The sequence goes on from NZ_MSCP01000002.1 coordinate 1,282,384, forward strand.
TGCTCAATATCAAATCGACTGTCCAATAAGAACACTCGTGATGCATCGACTTTTACCACGTCAACTAAATAAGCCTTTACAGCTTGAGCTCGTTGCTGAGCTAATTGCCCTAAATCACCTTTTGCGACTTCTTGTTTATTTAATGCCAAATTATACAAAGCAATATGCCAACGTTTAGCTAACTCTTCATCAGTTAACTCTATGCCTTTTTCATCTTGCTCGTCTTCAATCTTATCTTCTACTAAACTTGCTTTTTCGCCAAACTCTTGTTTATACAAGCGCTGTAAAGCATCAGACAATTTTCCTGATATCGGCATCGTAGTTGCACTTAAATTTGCTGGTAGTTCTGCAACATTAATTTCTGCTGTATCCGCCAGTAATTGATTAAACTGTGTTAATGCTAATGCTTTGCTATCTTCTTGTGCGCTTACTGCACCATCAACCGTCAGTTTTAGCTTTGGTCGAGTTTCTAATGCTTTTCCTAACGTCTGTAGTTTTTCTTTCTCTTCCGCCGTTAGCGTATTTGTACCAAAATCAAACGCGATTATATTCAACTCTTCATCTGAACCTGCAAGACCAGCAATGAAAGAAAATGGTGCAGTCACGGCTTTAGTTATGATATTAGAAATCGTACTCCAAATAACCGCACCAAGGCTAAATTCTGGATCATTCACATCCCCAGATACTTCAACGCCTAAGTCAATCACCCCGTTATTATCTTGCAATAAGGCAATAGCCAACTCTAACGGCAGTGACGTTGCAACATCACTGTCACTGGCTTTACCTAACTTAAGCTGATCGATAATAACGTGGTTTTCGCCTTTTAGTTTGTTATTTTCCAATTGGTAATTTAATGCTAGTGTCAATTGCCCTTTATCAATGTAATGACCTGCGTACGTACCTGAATAAGGGTTTACCGTGGTTAGCTCAACACTTTTAAAGATAACGTCTAGATCTAAATAAGGCTCTTTAAGTAATGGATTGATTTCACCTTTAACTTTCACTGGTGCGTATTTCTCAATATTACCGCTGATATCAACCGTTGCTTTCGTTCCAGGAATACTTGATACATGACCAATATTTCCTTTTAATTGTTCGATACCTGATGAAAAATTTGGCGTTAAAGAGTTATCCGCAAAGAAGGCTGAACCATTATTAAATGCTATTTTTCGCACACTTAATGCAAATGGTTTCCCTTTATTCACTTTACTTGCTTTTATTTTCTTCTTGCTCGTCGGTTGCGCGACAATCAAATCACCAATATTGGTAGTACGATCGTCGTTTATCACCACTCGTGCATAAGGTTGGTTTAAACTTAATGTATCAATGTTTAATTTCGATTTCTGTAAGTCAAAATTAAACTTATTCACCGCCAACGAACGCCACTTAACAAATGGTTTTCTTAGCTTATTATCACGAACTGAAAGATAGTTAACTTGAACGCCACCACTTACCTCAACGTTACCTTTTGCGTTAACCTCTAATTTTGCTTGAGTATTCACTTCACCTTTAGTTACCGTCGCATTCACAGCGGTTGCTACATAAGGCTGGAACTGAGCTAACTTCAATGATTTTACATCAATGTTGGCTAATACAGCTTGTTGCTTAGCATCAGCCTGACCTTTAACACTAATATCACCTTTACCATTTATAGAGGTAAAGAAATCAAAATCAATCGGTTTAGACAAATCACTTACAATCTGACTTGTGGTTAAATTAATTGGAGAGATCTGCCATTGATTGGCTTTTTTAGTAACCGCTTTCTCTTCAACGTTTAATCGGTAATTTTTTATTTCTACCTCATCAAGAGTGACTAACCACGCAGGAGAATTACGCTCAGATTCTGGCTCTGTTGGTGGTGTGACTTCTTTTTTCTCTTTTGGTGCCACTGACTCTTGAGAAAGAAATTTAGGCGTAAATAAGGTCACTAAATCAGCGCCTTTATCGTCTACTTTTGCTGATACATTAAGTCCATGAGACGTAATAGAAGCAATATTGATGGCTTGGTTTTCAACATTGGTCGCAATATTATTCACAGAAAGATTTGATAACGAAACGACCGATTTATCACCTGCATTGAAGTTCACATCATTAAGCGAGAACATCCCTTTTGCGGTTGAGATACTCATGGCATCATCCGCTTCAGTGTTATCCATCGTTTGTGCAATATGATAATTTGATGAGAAGTTTACTTCACCCGACGTTAATTTTGCAATGATGTCTTTTTCAATGAAGCCCCATAAACGTGGTAATTGAATATGCTGAACATCAATATCACCGACAACTTCTAGCGGTTTTAATTGAACTTGGCCCGTCAACTCAACCGTGCCTGAATCTACATCAGTAATATGTAAACGGTAATCGTTCTTTTTCTCTGCATCCGAAAGCAAGCTTTGAGTCGAAAACTCACCAAGTGTGATATTAATATCTGGATAAGCAAGCTGAGTTCCTGTTACTCCATCTAATAAACGAACCTCACCTTGAGCTAATGCGGTGTGTTTAATCAATACTGGAAATAACGGGGCTTTTCTATCAATGACTTCATCAGTCTTTGGTTCTGACTCTTCTGTCGTCACCGTATTACGAGCAACAGCATCGATAATATCGCTAAAATTAAATAGTAATTCATCGGTATTATTTAAACGTTCGAGATTAATGTAAGGCTTATTAAGAGAAATATATTCAACCGAAATAGCGGCATTAAAAATCGATTGCCAAAAATTAACCTGAACGCTGGCATGTTCAAATTGAACGAAAGGTTTAGTTCCTTCTAAAATAGCAAATTGATGAACATCAAGCTGAAGCGTAAAAGGATTAATAGTAAAGTCTGTTAGTGTCACAGGACGTTCAATCAGCTTTGATACTTGTTCAGGAATTTGTTGCTTTGCAATATAAGGAACAAGTAACCCGAGTAAAGCAGCATAAAAAAGGTATGCGCTTAATGTATACGTACTCCAACGAATGTATCGAGGAAAGGCACGAAACTTTACCATTGCTGCTTTAAGTTTGTTCGACATTATGACTCTCTACTCCTACGTCTATATCGACAATAATATAATACTCATCTGGATAACTCTCGTTTAAAAAATCTATTCAGATAAGTATGACTCTCTGACTATTTTAAAGAATGGCCATAACTACAATAATTATTACTTTTTGCCTGCCGACATTAAGTAATACGCAAAATTTTATCCCTCCCGCATTGGTATGTCTACCACTCTCCCTCTATCAACTCGCAAAACCCAAATATATTTAGTTTGGAATAAGGATCACGCCAAATCATGAGTGAATAATACTCGTATTTTTGTTTCTAGGAACAATTCATAAAGCATGGCATTATCTTTCGATAATCAAAAATACACTCATAGCTAGGACGGTTTATGAATAAAATTCATCTTATTGGTTCATTAATTCTAGGGCTTTGCTCTGCATCTGCGATAGCGGGAGTTTCAAACGTTACACCATCACAATGTCAAGTGATGACAAATAAGAACGTTATGGCACCAAATGCACCAATACAATGTAATCGTCTAAAGAATGTTACATTTAAGCATTATGATTTTAAGGGAAAAACAGCAACAGGTCAGATCGTTGTTTTAGATGCCGTGGCTCCATATGTTGACCACATTTTTACTGAGTTATACCAACAACGCTTTCCTATCGCTCAAGCAAAACCAATCGAAAACTATTCTGGTGACGATATCAAATCGATGGATGCTAATAACACTTCTGCATTCAACTATCGTCCAATTACGGGGAAATCTTCTCTTTCATTACACGCTTATGGTGTAGCCGTCGATATCAACCCATTACAAAACCCATTTGTTGAATTTACTTCTTGGGGAACCGCGACATTTAAGCCACTTAAAGGTCATGAATATTCAAATCGAATGTTACAACGCTTAGGAAAAGAAAACAGAAAAGGATTTGCAGAAGAAGTAATAAATATCTTCGCTAAAAACGGATTTATTTATTGGGGCGGGTACTGGGATACGCCGATTGATTTCCAGCACTTTCAAACCAGCCGAGACATGGCTTATTTAATGACGACAATGCCAACCAAAGAGGCATCCCTATTCTTTAGTCATTATGTAGATTGGGTTCAATCATGCCAACAGAATTACGGCACAAAACGTATGAACGAATTCAAAGACTACACTTCATATTTACAAGCTGAATTAAAAACGACCACCTCGTTGAATAGATTATATAAAGTAAATCCTAATGCCGTTATGCAAGCAATAAACAAGAAAGCGCAAGTTTCACAAACTCGTTGTTTTAAATAAAAACAATCCAGATGGCCACATTATGTGGCCATTATTTACCAACAATTCAAAGCATGTCCTTCATTGCTTTATCTATACATTACACTTTATTTATCAAGTGAACTGGGATCACTTACTAATCTAATTTTATATTCATCTTTATCTTCATTTTTTGTTACGTAAACAAAAAATGTTCTTATCAAGCCAGAGTCTCCTGGAATCCATCGATTATCCTCTAGTATAAAATCCTTACTTCCCAGCACCCCTTCATCCCAAGAAGATATCTGTACTGTTGCTGTTTCTCCTTCAGTATATTTGTAATTAGAAAAATAAACGACATAAAGACCTGTTTGAATTATATTTGGATCACATGAAACGAGATAACGCTCAGGCCCATACCCTGTTGTATTATTTATATCAAGATAACCAGATTCACCAATAGGGTATTCAAAATTAACAAGATCCCAAGGACTTAGAGGAAGCGGCTCTTGAATCGATAAATCTACGTCTCCTAAGCCACTCCATGTTAGCGTTGCTGTAAATAATCCAGTAGAAGCCTCCACTGATGGTGGCGCTAATGAATTCAATGCATCATCAATATAGCTCTTCACTGAAGTTGAGATATGTATTTGGGGATTCAAATATATCTCTAATAAACCATGACCCAAAAAGTCTGTTTCACCATTAAGCCCAGCGGGACGAAATAAATATGGGGGGATGAAGTCTGTAATATTAGGAACACTACCAACAAGACGAAGACCATTGATAACTAAATCTTGATCCGCCAACACATACTCTCCTCTTAAGGTGGGAGATGCAGGTCCGATATGAACAACCTTTACTGCTTCCTCTCGCGTATTTTGAGTTAAAGCGTAGTCATACGCCACATTTACAAATAAATTTCCTTGAGAATGCGCGACAAAAAGTAGCTTTTTCCCCTCAGCAATCCATGTATCAATTCGCGTTTGTTGCTCTGAATAATTTTCTAATGTCGGAGGATTTTCAATAAATTTTGTTAGAATTTCAACAGCTGCTGCTTGAGCGAAATCAGTCAGTTCATCTCTAAGCTCAATAGCAGATGGAACCGTCTCAATAATAATCCCCCACCAATCACCACCACCATGAATTGACTCAAAAAATAATTCATATCGCTCAGATAAAAGCCCTTCTTGCTCTCGTAATCTTTGCTCAAATGTTTCTACAAAATCTTCAAATCCATTGGAGTAATTATATACAAGTTCATATTTAATAGGCTCGCCATCTTCATTTTTATTACCGTGAATTTTTTTCAATTTATTGAGTGCATCTTTAGCTTGTATTTCTGTTGTTAAAACGCCATTAAAAAAACCAAATACAATACCTTGGACTTCACATTTTTTTTCATTAATACTACTAGCTTGAACAAAATTAAATGGATAAATAAAAAGCATACTAATAAGAATAAATCGATTGATTCTAGTCATGACAAGAACCATCTTGTAAACTAAATACCATTCCACTAGCAGCTTTACTTACAGATAAATAGGCAAGCAATCTCTTTTTGGTATTAGTCATCATTGATTCAATTTCACTCCATACAATTGATGTGTTCTTAGCATCAGGTCCACTAAATTGGTCATTAAGACAATTTAACGCCTCCCCAACAGCTACATCCATTTTTCTTATATCAGCTTTTACCTTATTTCTGTCTTTGTTTGTTACATCAATAACCATATTCATTTGTAGAGCCTTAGCCATTTGCATTGCTGCCGTACGTTGCTTCGGTTCTTGGTAAGTGATTTCAATGTACTTTTCTATGTCATCCCTAATGCCATTATTATTAATATCTGGCCCTGCAATGTCATCGCTGCGATCTAACGTTGGTAATTCACCCGTCACTTCTAATTCTGCAATTTTATCTTTAGGAGAGAGTTCATCATCACTGTCATTGCAACCAACAAGAGCAAGAGATAGAAGAATAAGTACTGTAATTTTGTTCATTTTATTTATCCGTTAATAAGGCTGAATAAATAACGATCTCATAACTATGTATCTATAAACCAAGGCATATCAAAACTTAATTTCAAAAAATAATCACATAATTGCAGTAAATCATTTGAAATTTACGAAGAGAAAAAAGCAGAAAGAGGATGACGGGTTCTATTACGGAAGTTTTTTATAACAACATAAAAAATCCGATATTAATCACTTAATATCGGATTTGAAATTGTTAGCAACAATCATTCAAGCATTTCAATTAATATATTACACCGTCATTTCAATGCTTATATGTTTGTCTTTATTATTCAATGATAATACTTATTTCCCAATACGGTTCGCAGTCCACACGTACAGTAATTCAAGTGCAATGGTTGCACCTGCTAGTGCAGTAATATCACTTTGGTCATACGCTGGTGATACTTCGACCACATCCATACCAACCATATTGATACCTTGTAAACCACGAATGATTTTTAAGATCTTATCTGAATTCAAGCCACCACACACAGGTGTACCTGTACCCGGAGCAAATGCAGGATCAAGACAGTCAATATCAAACGTTAGATAGACTGGCTTGTCGCCAACAATGCTTTTCACTTGTTCGATAATGGCATCAACGCTCATGTCATTCGCTTGCATCGCATTAATCACATTGAAGCCATGATCTTTTGGGTCATACTCAGTACGAATACCAATTTGCACTGAATGCTCAGGCGAAATTAAACCTTCGTTAGGCGCATGATAGAACATAGTACCGTGATCATAACGACTACCATGACTGTAAGTATCTGTATGTGCATCAAAATGAATCAATGCCATTTCACCGTATTTTTTCGCGTAAGAACGGAGTAATGGCAGAGTAATGAAATGATCACCACCTAAGCCTAATAATGTTTTACCACTATCTAAAATCGCATCAGCAGCGGCTTCAAGACGTACAGTAAAATCTTCTGCATCACCCGTATCAAACACTAAATCACCAGAATCGATAACTTTAGTATGATCAAATACATTGAAATCCCATGGGAATTTTTTACCTTCCCACGATAGATTTACTGATGCACGACGAATCGCATCAGGGCCTAAACGCGCACCAGGACGACCTGAAGTAGCCATATCTAACGGTGCACCTAAAACAACGATGTCTGCATCATTATCGATTGGGTTTTGTACCAATGGGCGACGCATAAATGTCATTGCATTTGAGTACAATGAGTAATCTTTTTTAGTGAATAAATCGTTCATTAAAAATCTTCCAAATAAGTGTAACCCATCAAGCCTTGCTCTAACTCTTCAAGCACGCTTTGTTGTTCTTCTTTTGCGACTTTAGCCGTAACCATGTCTTTGTAGTTTTGACGAATTAAATCCACATCAATATGAACATAACGCATCATGTCTTCAACCGTATCGCCTTCATTGATGTAATCAATATTGGCTTCACCGTTGTCATCCACATTGACAACTACACTGTGCGTATCACCAAATAGGTTATGCATATCACCCAAGATCTCTTGGTATGCACCCACTAGGAAAAAGCCCATTAAATAAGGTTCATCTGGGTTCCACGCTGGTACTGGCAGTGTTGTTTCAATGCCTTGGCCATCAACGTATTGATCAATAATACCGTCAGAATCACACGTAATATCAAGAACGACTGCACGATGCTCATCCGCATTATCAAGACCACTTAATGGCAATACAGGGAACACTTGGTCAATACCCCATGCATCAGGCAACGATTGGAACAAAGAGAAGTTAACAAAGAACTTATCTGCTAAACGCTCACTCAACTCATCCAAGATTGGGCGATGGTAGCGGTTCTTAGTATTCATTTTTACGCTTAACTCGTAGTTAATACGTAATGAAACCTGCTCTGCCCATGCTCGATGTTGCAGGTTAATCATACCTGTCGCAAATTGATTATGTGCTTCAGATACATCGCACTGCGTATCATTATAAATCTCAATTAGTGCACGGTCATCACTGCCATTTTCTAGCTGCTCTAAGTTACGCCACATATTGTGTAGCAACAAAGGTGCATCACCATGAGGTTCTTCAATCGCTTCAGGTGTGTAACTTTCTGTGCCGATCACATTAGTAATCAATACTGCGTGATGCGCTGTCAATGAACGTCCAGATTCAGAAATAATGACTGGCATTGGTTGTGAGTAAAGCTGACAAATATCACCAATGGTCATCACAATGTTACGTGCGTACTCCGCCAAACCGTAGTTCATAGAATTAGATGATTGACTACGAGTACCGTCGTAATCCACCGCCAAACCGCCCCCCACATCTAGGTATTTTAGTTTTGCGCCAATATCACGTAATTCACAATAGAATCGTGCCGCTTCACTTACGCCATTACGTACATCACGAATGTTTGCCATTTGTGAACCTAAATGGAAATGCACAAGCTCTAGAATATCCAATTGGTCTTCTGCTTTTAGACGATTAATTACCGTCAGTACTTGAGAGGCAGATAAGCCAAATTTAGATTTTTCACCACCACTTGCTTGCCATTTACCTGCACCTTGCGATGCAAGACGAATACGCAAGCCTAATCTTGGTGTTACTCCTAATGCTTTTGCTTCAGATAACACCAAATCTAATTCTGATAATTTTTCTAATACAATGAAAACACTGTGGCCCAGTTTCTCACCGATAAGCGCTAGACGCACGTATTCACGGTCTTTATAACCATTACATACAATCACAGAACTCGCTTTTTGAGCCAACGCTAATACGGCCAATAATTCAGGCTTACTGCCCGCTTCTAGACCTAATTGCTTTTGCTCTAATTGCGCTTGGCTTGCCAAGATCTCATCAACCACTTCTTTTTGTTGGTTTACCTTAATTGGGTACACTAACAAATAGTGGTTTTCATACTGATATTCATCAATCGCTTGGTTAAATGCATTACAAATACTATGCACACGCTGATGTACGATTTGAGGAAAACGAACCAAAGCAGGCAATCCAATATTTCGCTGCTCTAATTGATTCACAATATGACTTAATGGGACTTGATGATCTGCATCACTACGCGGTGATACATAGACTTCACCATTATCATCAATACCGTAAAAACCTTGGCTCCAATGCTTTACATTATACTCAGCACGGATGCGTTCCAAATTAACCGAATGTTCCAAATCTAGAGACCTCACACAATAGGGCCATCAACAGAAAATACCTCGTTGGAATATCGAGGCATAACCCAACAACATCGCAATCCAGCGAAGTGTTGACGGCATTAACTTATATTATTAAAAGGTAGTCCAATAATGAATATTTATCGTGATAATCAAAAAAATTTGTCGATAAATGTGATGTTTATTGTGTGGTTTTATCACTTTATTTTCGCTCTAATAAGCACCATAAATACAAGCAAAATGTAACCGTTTATATCTATCCCTTGTTTCTCTCTCATTACCCAGTAAAATCCCTATTAACATTTGCTGTAATTAATATGTTCTATGCCAAAACTGAATCTGCACCGCCGTGACTATGTATCAATTTTAGGAGGCGATCTCTCTGCAGATAAATTAGAGCAATCGCTCAATCCTCATTTTGAAAAACCAACCAATAAGATCACCCCGAGCCCTTATTTAACTGAAAAAAATTTGGTGCGACGCTGGGGAAAGCTAGATAACGACGCTCTACAAGCTGAATTATTGGATCCACATACTCAAGCCCAGAGCCACGTATACGAAAAGAATATTGAACACTTTATTGGTACCGTCAAAGTACCTGTCGGTCTTGCTGGGCCATTACGTGTGAATGGGTTATTTGCTAATGATGATTATTTGGTTCCTCTAGCGACTACCGAGGCGGCTTTAGTAGCCTCTTATAATCGCGGAGCACAATTGTTAACGGCGAGTGGTGGTGCAAGTGCCATGCTATTAAATGAAGGCGTCACACGAACGCCTGCCTTTGCCTTTTATGGGTTAACCGAAGCGGGACAATTTGTTGCATGGGCAGTCACCCAATACGACACATTCAAACAACTTGCAGAAGCCACAACATCCCACGGAAAACTCAGCGATATAAATATCAGTATTGAAGGCAATCATGTCTATTTGGTGTTTGAGTTTTTAACCGGTGATGCCTCAGGTCAAAACATGGTGACCATTGCCACTAACGCTATTTTTGAATTCATCATGGATAACTCCCCGATCACGCCTGAAAACGCGTATTTAGATGGCAATTTATCAGGCGACAAAAAAGCGAGTAGCCAATCACTTCGTAGTGTTCGTGGTAAAAAAGTGACCGCTGAAGCGCATATCCCTGCCGATTTAGTTAAAAAATACCTGCATACTACTCCTGAAAAAATGATGCAATTTACTCAGATGAGTACGGTTGGCGCAACGCTCAGCGGTACTATCGGTATCAACGCGCATTATGCGAATGCGCTTGCTGCTCTTTATATAGCTTGCGGGCAAGATGCGGCGTGTGTTGCTGAATCAGCCATTGGTATGACTCGTATTGAAGTTGATAGAAATGGAGATTTGTACGCGAGCGTCACTTTACCAAACTTAATGGTTGGAACAGTTGGCGGGGGTACTGGATTACCAAGCCAAAAAGCCTGTTTAGAATTAATGGGGTTACGCGGTTCAGGCAAATCTCAAGCATTAGCGGAAGTGTGTGCTGCTTTATGCTTGGCGGGTGAATTATCGATTGTTGGTGCGTTTTGCGCAGGGCACTTCTCTCGTGCGCATCACAAATTAGCGCGCTAGTTAATAGACTGGAATACCCAATGCCCGTTAACTAACGCAACAATTAATTATTGTTCAACAAAGATAAGTTCATTTGTTTTAAAACCTAGAGATTGAGCGGTTGATACAAAACGCTCAATCACTTCTTGATCAACGTCTTTTGTTCGAGAGAGTAGCCATAAATAATCTAAATCAGGCCCCGACACAAATGCATATTCATAGTTTTCTTTGTCTAACTCAAAAATAACGTATGAACCATAAAAAGGCCCAAAGAAAGACACTTTTAAATAGCCTTCATCTGGTTGATTAACAAATTTAGCTTTGCCAAGCGCTTCGCTCCATTCGTTATCTTCTGCCGAAAATCCCTTATTAATAACCTTAACCGAGCCGTCATCGTTCACGCTGTAAGTCGCACTAACTTGACTTAAACCACGCTCAAACGAATGATCCAACCTCGCAATTTCGTACCATTCTCCAAGATAGCGATTAAGCTCAAATCCTGAAATAGGCTGAACGTCTTTTGGCATCCCTAAACAACCACTTAGCATCATCAAGGTTGCACCTATAACACCAAATTTTGTTATCTTCTTTATCATCGTTATCATCGTTAACTCCATTAACTTTATCTCTTTATTATTACGAATAGTCCGTGTAAAAAGATCACTTGCCACTATTATTTTTATCACACCTATTTAACGCCATCCATAAACATTGCTTGTAAATATGATGTTGCCGCGATTAAACGAACGCTTTCACTACCAATAGCTCAATAGAACCTAATTCAACATCATATGTTTAATACATTAGGTAAGAACCTTAAAGATCAACCGAGAAGGTATTAAATTGAGGAGGCTTATCATCCCAAACGTTACCAATTAAAGTTTGTTCATACCCATATTTATACAAGTACTGCATATAGGTAGAATCAAACGGCTGATCAGGGTCTTGCTCTACCTCCAATGCCATATCACTTTCCATATGACTAAAATAAAAATCAATGTTTGAGCGTTGCGCCAAGTTATAAATACGCATCACATCTCCTCGACCTTGGTACTTAATTAACGTTGATAATGAGCGTGAAGCAACGTAATTTAAATTCAATTCTGGATCATCGACCTTAGGCTCAAATTCCCCATTTCTTATTACATAAATATGATGGTTTTTATTTGGATTATTCACACTAGATAACGAATCGGAAATTAAGAATACTTGCCTTGTCACTCCTCCATCGACATGCAGTTCTTGATAAGTTTCTTCATCACTTTCAACATTAACTCGGACTGCCGGGAATGCTCCTGGAATGGACGCTGAAGCTAAAATAATGTCTTCAAATAACCGTTGGCTCTCGTCAGATTTTAACGCTGCAATCTCTCCCATATTCCAAATAGACAATCGCTGGCTGCCTAAATCGGTTGTACCGACCAATAATAAGCGACCTTGGGCATTATATTCAGCGACTTTATCAAGCAATTCTGTTGTGACGGTTTCTCTTATTGTATTTTCAAGTGGCGAACTGTCTAACAATGCAGTTCCACTTAGCATATTAAATATACGTTTGGTGATAAAAATATCGTCAGTTTCTGTTGTGGTATAAAATTCGGTGAGTTCATCATCATAGTCTTCTCCTAAATACGCAAACACCGCGATTAATGCTCCTGTACTTACTCCCGTCACAATATCAAAGTCAGGTCTTCCCCCCATCTCGCTCCATGCAGTTAAAATGCCTGCACCATAAGCCCCATTTGCGCCACCACCAGATAACGCTAAGTAATGATGATCATCTTTTTCTTGTTGGAAATGAGATAAGTACACTTCATCAAAAAATAGATCACTGCTGTCACCCCAGTAGCGTAAATTGTCTTTTCCTAAAGGATAAACCTGATCGCTTTGTTCACTTGGAACAGCGGTGAAAGAAGCGCTAGTTGAACAACCAATTAAGGATGTGGTGCATAAAATAATAAAAGGCCATTGCCTAAGCATCGAAATAATGGACATAAATTCATTCTCTTTATGTTGAAACGCGTAAGGAAGTACGTAAGAGGCGGTACTTTAATAGCAGTAATAACGTGGTAATTTGAGGCAACTCGTACCGTGAACTATCAATGAACGTTCACGGTGTAAGTCATTTACTATGTGACGCTAAATCTCCCACTCTCCGCCCAGAGCTTTGTGTAACCCCACCACTGATTGCGCTGTTTGTAATTTAGCGGCCACGACTCTGTCTTTCATCATATTATGTTGTCGTTGTGCATCTAATACCGACAGATAATCAATCAAACCTGCGTTGTATAAAGCATTGGCTTTGCTTAACGCGGCCTCTGTTTGTTGCTGTGCTTCGGTAATGCTTGCTTGGTATTTCTGGCTGTTACCATAAGCAAACAACAACGTTTCTACTTCTGCAAAGGCGCCATTTACCGCGTGTTGATAAGTAAGAACAGACGTTTCAAGACGCGCTTCTTGAATATCTACCATTGCCGCGCCTCTGCCACCATCAAATACCGTCCAACTTACGCCTGCACTTGCCATCCAACCAAATGAGCCACTGTTAAACAAATCATCGAAATCACCGGCAACTAACCCTGGTGTGCCCGTTAAAAACAACTTTGGATATCGACTGGCAATAGCGGCGCCTAACTCTTCATTGATTGCGGCTATTTCTCGCTCAGCCATACGAACATCAGGCCGACGCTGCAATAAATCTGACGGTAGTCCTGTAGGGATAATACCGGCTAATTCTGGAGTAACTTGCTCAATTGAATCATCACCAAGATTCAGCGAACTAGTTGGTTGCCCTAACAAAATAGCCAATCGCTGCTTGTGAATATTCGCAGCAATATCTAGCTGGGGAATAATCGCCTCTGTCGCCGCTAACATTGCACTGGCCTGAGAGATATCAAGCTCTGAACCATAACCGTTATCAACCACTTTTCTTACCAGTTTCAACGTGCTTTTTTGGTCTTCAATCGTGCCCATTGCAATCGCTTTACGCTCTATTGCGCCGCGATATTGTAAATAGTTACTTATCACATCAGCCGTTACCAAGGTGTTTAATCCGCTTCGATAAATTTCGACTTGTTCTTTTCTTATTTCAGCCGCATCAGCTTGGCTATCAATTCGACCAAATAAATCCATTTCCCAAGCGATGGTAGCTCCGACACCAAAACCATCTTGCTGTTGGTCCATTAATGTCACACTAGAACCGACAAGAGGTTGAGCTGCAGCAGGTACCCCAATAGGTGAAACCGCTGCACCTAATAAAGGATCATTTTCACTGATTTGATAATTAACATACCCAGCACCAAGGCTAACGGTTGGCACTTTAAATGACGACACCATTTCATGATAAGACTGCGCCATTTTAATGCGCTCAGAAGCAATTCGTAGCGGAATATTCTGCTGCTGTGCGTCTGCAACCAATTGGTTTAATATTGGGTCATTAAACCCTTTCCACCACGCTAGATCACTTGATAATGTTTGTGACCCATTTACGCCTTCAATCTGGGTATAGGCTTCACTCATCGTCATTTCTGGCGGAGTATAATCTGGTGTCATGCTGCAACCTGTCAATATACCAGCCAAGAATAATGCTTTTGTTATTGTCGATACTTTATGCATTTTCATGGTTGATACCCTTCATATTAAGTTCGTTTTTGATTGACGTCATTTCCACATTTATATCGTTATTTGAGCGATCATTTTTATAGAACAATTTATACATTGCAGGCATTGCTAGCAGTGATAAGAACGTTGCTGCTGCAAGGCCACCAATAATGGTTGCTGCCATTTGGTCAAATAACCTATCTGATAGTAATGGGATCATACCTAATGCCGTGGTTAATGCGCCTAATGAAATCGCCATGGTTCTGTTTAGCGTGGCATCTTTAATCGCATCATCTAATAACTTACCTTGCTTACGCTCTAACTCAATTTGGTCCATCAATACAATGCCGTTTTTCACTATCATGCCAGACAGCGCGACTGCACCAATTAATGCCATGTAACCAAATGGTTTATCAAACAACAGTAAACTTAAACTGGCCCCAGTCGCCGCAAGAGGCACAGTGGTTAAAATAATCACAGGCTGCTTAAAGCCGTTAAACATTGCCACCAAAATAATCACCATTAAGATCAGTGCTTTTGGCAGTTGTGAAAAGGTATCCATAATTGAGCGATGTTCATCATAATATTCACCACCCCACTCAAATGTGTAACCATAAGGCAATTGAATCGCTTCAATCTCCTCGGACACTTGTGATCGTACTTGCGCAGCTGTTTTACCTTCAATCGCAGCTTGAGCCGTAATTGATGGCACACGATCACGTCGCCAAATCATGCTTTCCTCGTTTTTCAATTCAAAGCCATCAATAACTTGGCCTAATGGAACAGAATGAAGACCTAACAGTGATTTAACCGGAAGTTTTTCTAACGACGCCATGCTTGATTCTGGGCTTTTTAATAATAATGGAATTAACTCATCCTCTTGCTGCATTGCCCCCAATATCATGCCATCGGACGAGCGCTTTAATGCCATTGCAATATCAGCACGATTAATTCCCGCACGACGCGCCTGCTCTTGATTAATGATTGGTACCAAGACTTTACTGGTTTGACGCCAATCATCACGCACGTACTTAGTGTATGGGTTGTCATTCAAAATAACCTGAGCTTCTTGAGACAAACGACGCAGCACTTCAGGATCCGGCCCTGTAAATCGTGCTTCAATACTGAATTTATCTTTCGTTGCCAGTTTCAATGAACGGAATCTTGGTTCAGCTTGAGGAAATTCGTTTGTTAACCATTCATCACCACGCTTAACTAATGGTTTAATTGCGTCATAATCAGCAGTATTGATCACAATTTGACCATAACTTGGATCAAACGGCTCTGGCTCTACGGTTACAGAAAATCGAGGAGCACTGGCGCCCACATAAGTTGAGATTAAATCCACCTCAGGCTGCTCTAATAACCATGCTTCAATGCGTTTCATGTCTTGTGACGTTTCTTCAATTTTAGCGCCATTGGGTAACCAATAATCAAGGAATACAACTGGACGATCCGAACTTGGCATAAAGTTAACCGAGATTTGAGGGATAACCACCGCCGTCATTAACAGCAACGGAACCACCGCAGACAACGCTTTTTTAGGATTATCGACTGTCCAACCTATCACCTTTTTAAAACGACTTGGCTTCACGATCTCTTCACTGCCCACTTCTGGTTTTAGCCATAACCAACACATCAATGGCGTAATGGTCATTGCAACCAGCCATGAAAGCAACAACGATGAACACATGATTTTAAACACAGACCCAGCAAACTCAGCCGCATCGGTTTGTGAGAATAACACAGGGCTAGCGCCCATAATGGCAATGAACGTTGCTCCTAATAATGGCAATGCTGTTTCGTGAATACAATCGGTCGCGGCTTTGGTTTTTTCAATGCCACTTTTTACTTTTGAGGTGTACATATCGGTAATAACAATGGCGTTATCAACCAACATACCCAGAGCTAAAATGAAGGTGCCTAATGATACTCGCTGTAAATCAATACTCGCTAGGTACATATAAATAAGCGTTAGTAAAATCGTGACGAGCAAACTGGTTCCAACAATGGTCGCGCTTTTGAATCCCATAAAGATCCACAATACGACGACAACAATCAGCACACTTTCTAATAGGTTTAAAACGAAATTATCAATCGATTTTTGTACTTCATCGGGCTGAAAAGCAACAATCCCAACTTCAACGCCAACAGGTAATGTTGATTGATACTCAGCAATGACCTCATCAATGCTTGATCCTAAACTCACCACGTTAATACCACTCACCGGGCTCACCGCTAACGTCACTGCATCAATACCATTATAACGACTTAGAGATAACGCAGGCGTTTGATAACCCATTGATACATCTCCAACATCTTGCAATCGAATAAGTCCAGTACCTAGCTCGCTTATCCCCCCTTTTAGAGTGAAGTTTTGAATATCTTGCAGCGATTGAAATGAGCTACTTTGATCAATACGAATACGCTCATGTCCTGCCGCCATACTGCCTGCATCGAACACCATGTTTTGACTATTTAATTGGTTCAATACTTGAACGGTAGATAAACCATAAGCCGCTAAGCGCTCATCGGTAATATCAATATTCACTACTTGGTTTTGAACACCATGTAACTCAATTTTTTTAATCCCATCGACGGTTTTTAAGCGACGTTGCAGCTCTTTAGCGTATAAACGTAAATCGGCAGGTGACGTATCTTCTCCATAAACAGAGAAAAGCATGCCGTACACTTCAGAGAATTCATCTTGCACAATACTTATCTGTGCTGTAGCTGGTAAACCAAGCTTCACATCCGAAACTTTACGGCGTAATAAATCCCATTCTTGAGGTAATTGCGTTGATGAAATCGATTCTTTCAAATCAATAAACACCATCGACATACCCGGTTTAGATAGCGATCGTAATTTCCAAAGCGATCCCATTTCTTGTAATTTTGTTTCAACTTTGTCTGTCACTTGCTGTTCAACTTCTTCAGCAGAAGCGCCAGGATATAGCGTGACAACCACGGCACTTTTTACCGTAAAGCTTGGGTCTTCTAATTTACCCAATTTAAAATACGATAACCCACCCGCTATCACACACAATACCGTAAAGAAAATAACGAAGGTTCGTTGTCTTATGGCAAATTCAGCTAAATTCATCATAACCTCCTATTGAGTAACAAAGCGCAGTTGACCAACAGGGTCACCGTCTTTTAGATAATCAGCACCCGTAACCACTACTTTATCGCCAACCATTAGTCCCGTATTAATACACGCTTGGTTTGCATCTAATGAAGCCAGTTCTACGTGTCTGCTTTCAATTTCATGGTCATTCGCCAATAAGACTTTTTGTTCGCCTTTTTGTCCGATAAGTGCAGAATAAGGTAAACAGTACGCATTATTTGCATAAGCAAAAGGAACTGATACTTTTACGGCTTTACCCGGAAGTAAATAGACAGGCTTTTCTGACACATCAAAGCCGTCTAATTGAAAAGTGACTCGGTAGGTTTGCTTAATCGGGTGAGGTTGCGTTCCGACCTCTTTTAATGAGGCACTGTAAATCTGTTTTTCTTGATACCAACTGATATTGGCACTTTGATTTTCTTGGAATAAATGCGCGAGGTTTTCAGGTACATCAATCACCGCTTCTAACTGGTTTGGTTGGTGTAAGGTAAATACACTGATCCCCGGAATCGCTTGCTCAAACTGTTCAAATTTTTGATTCGAGATCACGCCATCAAATGGGGCTTTTAATTCGGTATAACCTAACGCATCATTTGCTCTGATTAGGTTTTGTTGCACCACTTTTACCATTGCAGCACTGCGTTTATAGCCACTTAATGCGCGGTCAAGGTTCACTTTTGCTATCGCATCATCTTGCGTCGCTTGTTTTACTCGAAGGTATTCTGATTTCGCTAATTGGTGTGCAGCTTTAGCTTCACTTAATCGTGCTTCAATTTCTAATACTGATATTTTGTAATCGTGTGGATCTAAACGTGCAATCACAGCCCCTTTAGAAATGCTCTGGCCTTCTTGTACCAAAACATCATGAATAGTACCGGGAACACGAAATGACAACTCAGCCATATCACTTGCTTGCAACGTACCAGAAAATTGCTTAATGCTATGAGTTTGTTGTGTGCTTAATTCTACAACTTCAATTGGACGAGGTGTTTTTTCTACCACCAAAGACTGAGTTTGGTTACAGCCAACCAACGCTACGCTAGATAACGCTAATACACTTATTAATTGTTGTTTTTTCATCACTGACTCCTAAGATTTTAGAGTCAGTGTATAGATATAAAGGAGTGAGATAAGCCAGTAAACGCGACAAACACTGTCTCAAAATTCAGGACAATGATACAAGCTTCGGCATTTCGATCAATAAATGGTCAATCAATAATCGAGTGACTCGAGATATTCCTTTTTTTTCAGGTGACAGTAACCAAATGTCTTCTTTTTCAGAGCGGTAATCCGGCAAAATATGGATTAACTGTCCATTTCGTATCTCATCACCAATCAATATTTGTGGTAAAAATCCAATTCCACGACCATGAATAATGGCATTTTTCACAAAACCAATACTATTACTGGTAAGCTTTGTTTTTACTTGCAGATATTCATCATTTAAATGCCATTGATTTTCTATTCCACTACTTGGCCAGCGATAACAAATGCAGTCGCACTGTTTAATATCTTGTATATTATTGATATTTTTATTCAAGGTGAGGAACTCAGGACTCGCAACTAATACACGTTCAAGCCCAAAAACTTTCCTCGCAATAATATTGCTATTGAGTAATTCTCCACCATGCACAGCCAAATCCAAACCTTGGGGATACATTTCTAAAAAACCATTATTGATAATGCGAATATCTAACTCAATGTCTGGGTATTTATCTTGAAATGAAAAAATAATCTCTTGCAGTGGGCCATCACTTTCTGGGAGCAAGCCAAATTTTATCTTCCCTTTAGGTGAGTCGGACACTTGCTGAGCCGCATCGTTAGCTTGATCCAACGCTTCCAAGGCTTTCAATAATTTTTGGTGATAAGCTTCACCATGCTGAGTT
The DNA here is from genome assembly GCF_002954715.1 of Aliivibrio sifiae. Lineage (GTDB taxonomy): Bacteria > Pseudomonadota > Gammaproteobacteria > Enterobacterales > Vibrionaceae > Aliivibrio > Aliivibrio sifiae. Next base: position 1,301,960 of record NZ_MSCP01000002.1, read on the forward strand.
AAAGACAACTGTCGAGTAGTACGAAAAAACAACGCAACCCCTAAGTCCTGCTCTAACTCACTTATTCTGCGGCTAACATTACCTCTTGGTAGATCTAACGCATTAGCGGCTGCCGTAAAACTACCAAGTTTAACGACGACAGTAAACAAGGTTAAATCTTCAACTTTCATACTTTTCCCTTCATCATTAAAAACCCACTATGTCATAATTTTCATGACAATTATAATCATAGGCCATTCGTATCTTTGGCTATCAATACCATATTATTAAACAAAAAAACGAATTAACCACTCTAATACAGTTAACTCGCTTTATTTAAAATGTAGATTAAATGGTCTAACTATAACGCTTGTAAATAAGATTTAGCCGCGCTTAAACGAACTGTCGCTCCACCAATGACATCAATAAATCCCAATATAGAATAAGGTTTCTCTGCACTGATCCATGCTGATCCTGTTGCTCCTATTGGCATCATATCCATCGTATTTTGATCGATCTCTAAAATCACCGTTCGGCCAACAGGGGCTGAACCACGTTGAATATGACTCGATACCGATTGTTCTTGAGGTAGCAAACTTCCTTGCGCTTCACCAGTTGCATTCACTACACTGTGAACTCTTGCTCTAAAGATTTCACCCGGATATGCCGTGACGAAAAACTCACTAAATTGACCCGGCTTAATATTTTTATACGCTTGATCGGGTATGCGCATCTCAACAAACTTTTTACTCGTATCCCACAAATGAAGTGAACCAATACGAGATCCATCAGCAATAAATATGTGTGTCACCATGCCATCAAACGGCGCAGTAATAGTTAAACGGTCGAGTTCAAAATTTAGGTTTATTAACTGTGCTTCTAGCCCCAACTGCTTCGCTTCAAGTACATGAATATCAGCAATAAGCATTTCAACCAAATCTAAAGACTCTTCAGTATCACGAACCGAGACATGCTCTTTCATACCTACGTTACGTTTATGATTACGGTCAGCTTGTTGCAATGCGACTTGCTTTGCTTCGATGCTTTTTTCAACCTCAAGCTGAGCAGACTCTACCTCAATAATTGCAGAGGTAATTTTGTCATCTTTAAGCAAATAAAGAACCTCTCCTTTTTTGACATGTTGGTTATGATCAATGTAGATCTCATCAATATGTTGGCCAACAGAAGGGGAAAGTACAGCATGAGGTGCTTTTACTGTGGTTGAATTGGTCAAATCGGCAGGAGAATAAAACCGATGTCCTAAAAAAAGAGCCAGCGCTAATACCACACCAATAAAAGTAGTAATGAAGTAATTACGACCTGTCGGTTTAAGGACTTTAAATTTAAATAATAGCCAAACAATTAAGATATACGGCAGCATAATCTCTTTCATGATTGTGCTCCTCTAAACCAAGTTTGGACTTTATCCCAATCCGTCACTATCGCAAGTACGGCGAGAACCCATAACGGTTTCCAAACTAGCCCTAAAATACACATCCAAAAAATTAATTTTGCTTGAGCCAATCCTTTTTCTTTTGCCAAATGTTTAGGGATAGAGTGCACATACCACACCTTAGCGATAACCCATGCAATAACACCAAGAGTGACTAAAATAATAAACCACATAAAGACTATGGAATCGAGCAAAGCATAAATACTTGGGAGGGACTCAAATTCCAAGCTGGTAGGGTGTATTTGCATAATGGCACCTATCTCTCTTGATCTTATTTAATCTCATCCTGAATCTAAGCGCCCTCTTGTTCCATAAAATGACGAATTTAATTTATTGATACAATTAAAGATATCTAAATGGATAGTAATAACCAATGGCATAACCACATAAGTGATATATCAATATTGATATCTAAAAAAGATTAAGATAGATTAAAATACATCCGATATAAAAATAAAGGTGTCATCATGGACTTATCAGACTTTGATTTAAACCTCCTCAAAACACTCCTTATTCTTCTGCAAGAAAAAAATACAAATAAAGCAGCAGAGCGACTTAATACAAGTCAACCTGCCGTTAGTAGAACGCTTGCTAAGTTAAGAAATAAACTTGATGACCCTTTATTTATTCGCCAATCGAGGGGGTTAAAATTAACCCCAAAAGCGGAAGAATTGGCAATTCATCTTCCAAAAGTTTTCTCTGAATTAGAAATGGTATTACAAGGAAAATCATTCGAACCAGCACGACTAAGCGGGACGATAAAAATAGCAATGAATGGCTTTATTATTGAAACTCATGGATATCAAATATGCCAAGCCCTCACAAAAGATGCGCCAAACATTGACATTGAATTACACTCTTTTAGTCAGAAAACAGCCATTGAATTAGTTAATGGGGAACTAGATTTAGCTATCAGTTATTATCCTCTTGATATATCAAAAGAGTTAAGGCAAGTGCCTATCGGACGATTTACTTTTGATTGTATTTGCAGAATAGATCATCCTCTTGCTAACCAAAAACTAGATATGCAAGAGATATTTACTTACCCTCTTGCTGGATTAATAGTTCCAGAATTTAATTCAAAAACCATGCTTGCCACTAAATTTTCCGAAGATGAAATACTCAAAAAACCAATGCTTCGTTGCCAGCACGTAAACCCTATTTTAAAGGCCATAGAAAGCTCTGATATGTTATTCATTGCACCACAAAGTTTAATGGGCAGTTTGGACCAAACAAAATATGCGTTAATAAAAGTAGAGGACCATTTAAAGCGACACGAAATGAAAATAGCATTAACCTACAACAGCAAGTACATGAATTCGGCTAAATTTAATTGGATAGAAAAAATCACTGATAATATTTTACCTCCTAAGATGACAAGGCATTGATTGAACTTATACATAAGAATAAATTTAATAATGATTTGGCTAGAGTCGACCAGACACTATCCAGCGGAATGATCATGCCTGATATTATTGATATAAGCTTAAGCTACGCATTAAGCAAAGACTTAAATCTATTAGCTAGCATACAACTTCACCGCTGGAGCCATTGGGATGCTACCGTTTTAGACCTAAACCACGGTAAAGGTGGTGCTACAATTCAACGAGATTGGGATGATGTGTGGAAATTTGCGATAGGTTCTGATTACCGCTTAAATGCAGATTGGCGCTTAAAAGCCGGTTTCTCATATGAAACATCACCACAAGACGACCCGTCTATGCAGTGGGTCGATTTACCCGTTGGTGAACAATACCGCTACTCGGTTGGTGCATCGAGCTCATGGGATGACATCACGATGGACATGTTCTACGAATATGCTGACTTAGGCTCTGTGGATATGAACCGTCAAGTTATTGGTCTAGGAAAAGGCGTTAATGGCACTTTCGACGGCCGAATTCACTTTGTCGGGGTAAACTTTACCTTTTAATACAAGCCCTCTAATTTAAGCAGTACGCTGACTGTACTGCTTAGACTTCACACGATCTATTAATCTGATAAACACACTCCTTCAGTCACTAAATTATTAATTTCAATAATAATGACCGGCGATAACTTATAGCCTTGCATGCCTTAAAAAACCGATATGCAGTCTCTTATCCTACAATAGGCAGATAAAAATAAACAATCTAAGAAAATGCTATCAATACAAAAGTCAATAATCACTACTATCGTAAGTTGACATTCAATACATACTGAGCCAATCGTGAATATATTAATAGTAAGTAATTATTTTCTAATCAAAGAAGTAGCAAATAAAGTACTGCGTGAACTCAATGATGTACATGAAACAAAAACAATGAATGTGGCGAAGTTTCATAGCTTAACCACAAAAGATACCCATGACATCCCTCTTCCCGACCTTGTCGTTTACGATCTTGATAGTGAGAAATACTCTATAGAAGATAAAATGCAGTTCTTAAATGACAATTCATACTACCCCTTCTCAGAAGCAAAAAATTTCATTCTCATGGGATCATTTGAAAAATTGAGAGAAATGAAGCAATATAATATCTCGAATAAGACAATTTTAGAAAAACCATTCTCAGTAAAAATGCTACAAAACACAGTTAAAAAGAAGATTACTCTTTACCATACATAATAATAAATAAAGGCCAATTAATGCTTTTAAAAAATAAATTCTTTGTAGCTCTTACCGGTACAATCACGATCTATTCAATCCTTATATCTGTCGCCACCTATCAAATAATTGCCATCAATGAAAAAGAAATTACGTCAGTAACAACAAACGTTGAAAATAAATATATACACAGAAACGTATCACATTACGCAAACGACATGAGTAATCATTTAAGTGTAAAACTAAAAGAAATAAGTCACATATCCAATAAATACGCAAATATATTAAAAAAAAACAGCAATAATATTGAGGATGTATTAAATAAATCAAATGAAGAATTGAGAAAATATTCCACATCAACATACTTAATGAATGATGAAATAATATTCACCAATAAAAATGATCGATTTACCATTAAACAATATAAGATAAACAACGGTATTTACCTCACTTTCAAAACAAATATCACTAGGCTTGTCTATTCAATATCAGAAAGCCAAACTAGAAATGATTTCCTTTCATTGATTATTGATCAAGACATGAATGTTGTAACTAAAAACAAAAGCGCACAACAGTATCTTTCAGAATACAAAGAAAAATTAAATGACATAACAAAAATAGAAGAATTAACATTTGATGAAATGATAACCATGAGAAATATATCAACTAAAAAAGCATGGGATTCAGAAATTCATTTAGGAAAAGAGTTATATATTATTGCGACTCAACCTATAAATAATTACCCATGGAATGTCGCAGTGTTAATAAAGAAAAAAACGGCTAAAAGTTATAGCGAAGAACTTACAAATAAAATACATAATAACTACAATACTTTTATTAAAAAAATAATCAGCTCTATTATCATGTTAACTATATTAACTTTATTCATATCAACACTAATTGCCAACTATATTAAAGGTCCTTTAATTTTATTCAGCCAATGGATTAGAGAGATACAAAATGGTAACTATGAATATAATAACCCTCTATTATATAGAAAAGATGAACTTGGAGCACTCGCAAGAAATGTATCTTTAATGGCTCAACATATCTCTACTTTAGTTTATGATTTAGAAAAAAAAATAGATGATAGAACTAATCGATTAAAAAAATCAAAAGAACTAGCAGAGTCAGCAAACATAAAAAAATCAAAATTTATAGCAAATATATCTCATGAACTTAGAACTCCGCTTAATGCTATTTTAGGTCTTAGTTTATATCTTATTGAGAAAGAAGATGATGAAGAAAAAAAGAAAACATTAAATACATTATATAAAGCAGGAGAAGGTTTATTAGAGATGGTAAACGATATTTTAGATCTAAGTAAAATTGAAGCGAATAAAACAATAACCAATAATGAACCAAACTCTATAGATAATATAATAACTAATATCATTGATATAATAAGTTTTCAATCTAACTCAAAGAATATAAATATTAATTATAAAGAAAACAAATTCAACCATTTAAATATAGATAAGAAAAATCTAAATAAAATAGTAATGAATATTTTAAGTAATGCTATAAAGTTTACCGATAATGGTGGAAACATAAATATAAAAGTAAAATATCTTAATTCCACTAATCTATCGACTGATTTAATGCTAGAGTTTACAGACAACGGTAGAGGGATCGAAAAAAAAGACATCGAACGAATTTTTAATCCTTTTGAACAAATATATGATAAAGATAAAGATCAAGGAACAGGATTAGGCTTATTTATTACAAAAAAAATAATCGAGGATATGAACGGAAATATATCGATCGAAAGTGAAGTTGGTACTGGAACTTCAATTTATATTACCTTAAAAGATGTAGAAGTTATAAAAAGTAAAATCATCAATAAGTATCACCATATGAGAAGAGAGATATGCAAGTTCAACTCAAGAAAATACATCGCAATTGTTGATGATATTGCATTCAACCGTGAGGTGTTGAAAAAAAAACTAGAGCCTTATGATTTTGATATTATTGAAGGCAGTAATGGCAAAGATATTCTCGATAAATTGAATGAAAATCGACTTCCTGATGTAATTTTTACAGACATAAAAATGCCAGTAATGGATGGAATTGAGTTATCTAGAATAATAAAAGATCTAGAAAAAACCAAGCATATCCCAGTAATCGCAATTACGGCCCAAGGAATGCTCGATGAAGAAACTGAAATAAAAAAATATTGCGATGGTTATTTAACAAAACCTATTGATAACGAAAGTCTAGATCTTGTGATCTCACATTTGTTTAAATAATATTCGTTTATAGAAAGAGAGTAATACATTACTCTCTTTTTTTTACCTTAAAATAGACTTAGACCCACAAAGATACCAAATAACTACCGTGATAGGGCCGCTGACCAAACCATCAACGGCATAATGCCAACCTAATGTAAATGAGCCGATATATATTATAAAACTGAAACACCAAAAGATGATCCCTAATTTCCGATTTATAGAACCAACCCCTAATGCCATAAGCACAGACATAGATACATGCATACTTGGCATCGCAGAAATACCACTCCCTAGAATTTCTTTACCAGTAGAATAAGATGTCCATAAATTATCTTGAGTATTTAAGGACCAAATCAAAAGGCTTGGAACATGTTGTTGTATCCACCTATCTTGTTGATGTAGTAATGCCATTAATGGTTCATAGCTTGTATGATCAGGAGCTAACCGTCCAATAAACGTCGGACCCACAGAAGAAAATAACAGCGCTAACAAATTTCCAATAACAATCCAGCACAACAACCAAGCCAAAACATAGCGTCTTCTATTTTGCCCATTTTGAGTGACTAAAAATGTAATTAAAACGCCGTAAACCAAAAAAAACCACACATTATAAGCAAAATCTAACCCTAAAGTTACCCAAGGAGATTGATACAAATTATGAATTAACCTCCAAGGTTCATTTCCTAAAAATAACCATAGGTCCATTTGACGAAGACTTTCATCAAATTCAAATGGATGAAGTACAGGTATCATCGCTTTAAACGTTGAATAATAAGATGAAAAAACGCTAATAACTACAAGTAATAAAAAAGCAGATATAATTTGATACCGTTGCTCATAGAAAAAGATAATTTGTTGCCAAAAACAGTATAATGGTCTTTTTTCTTTACGATAAACTAAAACAATGAAATACCCTATGCTTCCAATAATAAATGACAATTGAAGAACCGTCGGTAATAATAATAAATAGCCAATAAGTTGGCTTTTTGTATCATAACCATTAAGGTTAGCAATAATTGTGACCGTTATACTGAAGATAATGATCAAACCATAAATTATTTTATCTGCTTTTATGTTCTTATAAATATCTAAGAAATTGCTTTTCCAATGTTCCTTATTAGCAAGTTGATTTAACATTCGAATTCCTTTCTTACTATAATTTTTCTATTTCAACTCGACGATTCTTCTCTCGCCCAACGGATGTGGTATTTTTTTCTACTGGCTCTAGTTCCCCTTTTGAGATCGGCGTTAACCTTTTAGGATCAGCACCATGTGCGACAAGATATTTAACTGTTGCATAAGAACGTTTTAGTCCTAATTCATAGTTATAATCTTTACTTCCTTTTGAATCCGTGTGGCCGATTACATTTAACTTAGTGCTTTTCTCTTCAATTTGAGTAAATAGTTGGCCTAACACGTATTCAGAACGTTTTGTTAATGTCGCTTTATCAAAATTAAAATAAACACGAGCAAGTACCTCTTTATTATTTGTAGTCACTGTTGATGATTGGCTTAACAAAAACTCTGAACAATTGGCATTAATATCCATACTATCCAATTCATGACGAATAAAAGAGGCTTCTGGTGTTACTGGCTCAATTTGTTGAATTTGAGAGAAACCACCTTGATTAAGAGAGACTTTAACTCCCTCACCAACTTGTATCTCTTTTTGATACTCACTATCAGAAGACCCACAATAAAGTAAAAGAGATTGATTTAACGTGTTGTTATCTTGCGCATATACATTAAATGATGCACTTACAAAAAGGGCGACTACTGTAAAATATTTATTCATTGCTTAATTCTCTATCTTGCGTGAAATACACGATTTATTTTAAATGACCAATTTCTTCACTGATTAATTCAAGAATTGTATTTTGAATATCATCAGCATCCTCTGCTTTATAAACATTCTCTGCACCAACACAATCTCTTAGTGCTTGGTTTGAATAAGGGTCATAATCAAATCCAATAACCGCCATTTGAGCTCTAATTGGTCTATTATCTGGGGTTGTATCTGACTCTAAACCTTGTTGAATATCACGACACATTCCAGCTGCAACTAGTCCATTAGCGATGCCTTTTTCATTATCGTCCCCATCAGAAAGTACGATAAGTAACCGACGAGAATTAGTTCCTTCTCCAAGTAATTGCGCCCCTCGGATTAAAGCTTGATATGAGGCTGTCCCTCCTTCAGGCCAAAATCGACTTATTTCTTGATTAGCAGAATCAAAATCAGAAGTCAGCGGAATATCATTAAAGCGACCATATCTATAGCTTCTACAAGCACTTTTCGTTTTTTCAATCCAAAGATTAGAAACAGTAGCGCTATATGACATGCCCCCCCAACCACTAGAAACACCTTGTTCAAGGTAACACCAATCGTCATCCCACCAATTATTAGAAGAGCCGGCATATTTAGAATAGGTATAGACATTATAAGCGGACACCCCCACGGTGTTGTCGTTATCGTTGTGCTCTAAATCATTAAACTTCTGCAGTTCATCAGAGATATTTTTAATTATCTCAATGAGATCTTGATATTTTCTATTTCCTCCAGACCAACGATCCTCCATTGAACCTGAAAAATCAGCTGCAAACATAACATCAACAGCCTCACTCTGATATTTACGCGCTAGAGAATGGCCTGTTGTGGTAAAGCTTTCTCCCATACCGACAATCGCATCATTCCCAGGAAACCAAGATTTTTGTGTGGTTTGTACACCAACTTCATGTTCAAAATAGCGAGGCTCTCCTATCGCTAAGCCGGCGCTGCATTCAGGGATCTCTTCACAACTACGCTTATAGACTTTGATACTTTGAATCGTATCTACGTCGCTAATATAGGCATTAATATAATCCGTCACTATTTGTCGATTGGTTGAACTTGCAGAGCCACCACTACTATTCCCCTGATCGGGGTCGTTATGAGCAGAAATAGCAAGCGTAGCTACTTCTGCGGCATCTTCAATTCTTGCTTTTGTTTGAATGGCTCTCGCCCCATCACTGGCTAATGTAAAAATACCAAATAACGCAGGGATCATCATGGCAAACAGAATTGCCGCATGTCCTTTTTGGTGCTTCCTTAATCTCATAATTATCTTCCAATCATGATGGATGACGAACTCACATCCGTATAAGACTCATCAACCAATGAACCAAACATATTATCTGTCTGATAACAAAGCGTAACTCGATATAACGTTGCTTGTCGTGTCCAAGTAGTAACAACAGAAAGATCATCATACTGGTCAATGGTTTGAGATAATGTGCACGCATAAGAACCTAAATTATAACGCTTTGGTGCATTTGGATTCCCAATGCTTCGAAACGTTAATTCCTCAACAACAGCACCAAAATTACTGTCTTTGTAACTGGCTTGCATACGACGAAGTGAGTTTTGAGCGATGGTATATATCGTATCAGCTTCGCTTCGTGTGATTGAATAATCTTCGTCATACAACTGAGTTCGCTCTTTTAATACATTAACTAAGGAATACGACAAGCGATCGAGCTTGCCTCTAATGGAGAGCTTAATAATCACATCGGCACTAAACACAAACATAATGCTCAGCGCTATCCCCACAATCGCAAATTCAACAGTAAAATTTCCTCGCTGTTTAAATTTCAAAGGCATCACGTTCATACTCCTGAATAACAATCACTTCGCGACTAAAAAGGCTTTCAGTATCAACAAAATAAGTAAAAATAGATGAGAACCGGTAATCGATGCGATACACAGCTAATGCTCTATCATCAGCATTTCCGCATTCAGCACTAACTTCATCCTTCGGAACCACACATGGATTAACTAACCCACCGAGTTCGCTTACACTATCAAGATATTGAATCGACATCGTAAACTTATTAGGGTCGACCACACTCCCCCATAGCGATTGATTCGTATTAATTGCTTGATTAAAAGAATCCAAATAATCGGCTTCTTTTGTTTTAGATTCACGAGCTGATTCAGATACAATCAAATCACTAATTGCTGAAATATAAGACATATAGCTCATTTCAACCCATGCCATACAAATCAACCAAAATGCCATAAAACCAAGAACAAACTCGATACTGGCCGTTCCTTTATTTTTACTAATCTTCATTGCTACTCTCTACCTCAGTAGGGACAACATCTAAACGTTGAAGCTCTGTGTTTCTTAATGCGTTATAACGCTTTGATATTTGACGCTCAGTATATTTAGGAGACAGTACTTTCTGCATAAACTCTAATTCCCCCGATTTCGCCATAGCGAGCATTAAATTAGATTGGACTAATGGATCATTTTGATCCTTCATATATAAATGCAATAAACGATTATTTGCTTGGTCATATTTCCCTTCGATAATATCGAGAACCGCTAAATTATTTTTGATTTTACTGTCGTTATATAAATGCTTTCTCGCTAACGTAAAATAATGCCTTGCTTGCGGAATGTCTTTTTTAGCGGCATAGATAATGCCAAGTAGATTCTCTACCTCCGCATTATTTTTATCAGTCTGATATATCTTCAGGGCAGTATTTAGAGCTTCATCAACCATTCCTAGCTCTAATTGCGCGTTCGCTTCTACTAAAAAAGAGGATACAGAACGAGAATCTTCATCAAGAGAGCTAATCGTAAATAATGCGGAATCTGGATCCCCTGAATTTAAATACGTTTGCGCTAACTTCTCTCGAGTTTCTTCACTTTCGTTTTTCTTTAACTGCTCTTTATAAAAAACAATCAACTCTGGATAGTTTTCCGTATTAATGAGAATTTTTTCTTTTGCGCTTTGAGTATCAACGCCTGAACTTGTTACGCATCCTGCTAAGCTCAATAACATTAGCCCGATAGCTATATTTTTAATAAACACCTGACATCATCCTCATTATTCCTGGCGCAGCAATTAGAATTACTACGGGTATCATTATGAATAAAATCAGTGGAACCGACATTTTAGCCGCTAACTTACCCACTTTTTCTTCTAATGAAAGTAACCGTACATTACGAATATCCGCGGCTAAGGTATTCAAAATTCCATAAATTGAACTTCCGTAATGTAAGCTTTGTTTTAACGTCATGACGAAGCTTCGCATTTCATTTGTTGGTACCTTGATGTATAACTCATCCAACGCAACACTTAATCCGACAATGCGAGCACGATCATTAGTACGACTCACCATATACGCTAAATCTTTATCAAAACCGCGCATTTCTTTAGCAAGGTAGGCCATTGATGACTCAATAGTCATGCCCGTATGCACACACATCGCTAATAGATCGAGTAAATAAGGCAACTGCCCAGACAACTTCTCTTGCAACGATTTAATTCTAAAATTGAGGATTGCATCAGGTACCGAGATACAAATAACTAACCAAATACACATAAAAGCGATTAATTGCTTTTGATCTGTGTTATCCCCTAGACTCCAATAAATTGCACCAAAACCTAATAGCACCGCTGTATACTTAGCGGGCATGTAAATATGGGCCCATTTAAACTGATAGAAACCTGCAGAATAAAATTTTCGTTCTATGTCATCAGCATTAGTTGATACCGAGCTCGGTAAGAATTTTTCAACTTTATCAGCCATGTTTTCAGTACGATCAAAAACATCATTATCTACCAACAGTTTTCGTAATACTTTTTTCTGTAACACTATTTGGTATAACAACCAAAATAGTAAGGATAAACCTGACGTAATAATTATTAAAAATAATGCCATTGATGGCGAGATCATGAACGCACCCCTTTCATTAATAGCCAGATAGTCAATATACCTATCGACTCACTAATTAATACATAATATAAAATTGGTCTTCCATCAGGATTAAACATAACGTATTCATAGTTTTCTGGGCTTAAATATTGCAGCATGAATAAAAATATAAATGGAATTGCAGCAACAATTTTTGCCGATGTTCTCGCTTCAGATGTCAGTGCATATTTCTTTTTTTCAATGGCTCGAGCCCCAAACATTAAACGGTTTAAGCGAGTCATAATTTCTTTTAATTGCCCACCTCGCTCCATACTGGTGCGTAATGTAATGACAAAAAATTGAAATGAAGGGTAAGGAAAACGCATGCATGATTTTCTAAAAACAGTATCTGCTGATTCACCTAATTGAAGCTGTTCCCCCATTCGTTTAAATTCATTCCCTACTTTTCCATCAAGAGAATCACCAACAAATATAATGGCGTGCATGATCCCCTCACCAGAACTTACAGCACTAGAAAGCATATTTAATGCATCAGGAAATGAATCTTCAAATCTCTTTTTTTCGCGTTTAGCAAGCCATAACACACCAGCAAAAATACCACCAACTTCCACAATTGTAATAACAACAATGACGTTGCCTTGAATGAAATTTTGATTAATATAAATGCCAAGCAAGACCATCACTATGCAATAAATGGCAATTTTTATATTTGCATATACATCGATTTGTTGATGTGTGTTTTTAATAAATCGTAATAATTTCTGACCTATTTCTTCATCAGATAAAGAGGCCAACTTTACGGCTTGACGACCATCATCGAGTATTGAGTTAGAAGACGTATCGAGATGTTCACGGTATCTTTTGTTGTAAGTAAAGATCACATACAACATTAAACACCCACCAAGAATTAAAGCCATTCCATAAATCATGCGCTCTCATCCATCTTATTAAAAGCGGCATTTAGCTGTTGTTCTAAACCAAAAAATCTCGCTTTTTCTACTAATACAGACCGCTGCATTATCCCTGCGGTAGAATAATGACCTAATATTTTTCCATCATGACCATGTTGGCCAGAAGATTGAAACTTATACAATTCTTCTAAAACAACGTTATTTCCTTCAAGACCAACCACTTCAGTAATGCTCATTACTTTTCGACTGCCATCATGTAATCGACTGATTTGAATAACTAAATCCACTGCACTTACTATGGTTCGTCTAATTGCTTCCAATGGAAGGTTATTGCTAGCCATCATAACCATCGCTTCTACACGCGCCATCGCATCACGAGGAGTATTGGCGTGTAATGTAGACATAGAACCATCATGACCTGTGTTCATTGCTTGAAGCATTTCAAACGCTTCTCCGCCACGACACTCCCCAACAACGATACGATCAGGACGCATACGTAAGGCGTTAATCACAAGATCTCGCTGGGTAATGGCTCCTGTACCTTCAATGCCTGAATTACGTGTTTCTAAACGAACTACATGTGGTTGCAGCAATTTAAGCTCAGCCGCATCTTCAATTGTGATGATCCTTTCTTTCTCTGAAATAAATTGAGAAAGTGCATTCAACATGGTGGTTTTGCCTGAGCCTGTACCGCCAGAAATCAAAATATTCAAACGACAACGCGAAGCTATCATTAAAATCTGAGCCATCTCAGGACTTAATGCACCAAATTCAGTCAACTTATCTAAGCCAATGCTGTCTTTTTTAAATTTTCGAATTGACATAGAAGTGCCATCGATAGCAATCGGAGGTATGACGATATTGACACGACTTCCATCCTGTAATCGCGCATCACACGTCGGTGAAGAGTCATCAACACGACGCCCCACTTGAGAAGCAATTCGCTTAGCTATGTGAATTAACTGCTCTTCATCAATAAAGCTTACAGGGGCTATCTCAACCAAACCATTACGTTCAATAAAGATTTGGTTATATCCATTGATCATAATGTCACTGATTGATTCATCTTCCATTAATACTTGTAATGGACCAAGGCCTTGTAATTCATTAACAAGGCTAGTTACAAATTCAGTACGAATAATAGTACTAACAGACCAACCTTGTCGCTCTATAAGTAAATCAATAGCACCACTAAGTTGTTTACTTAACTCCTCTTTTGACAAAGAGTTAACTGCCTCTGCTTCTAAAGCTTCAAAGATTTGATTACGAATTTCAATATAAATTAATTTATGCTGATTCATAATGACATTCTCTGCGTTAAACGTTTAAATAAACTAGGTCGCTTTAATGTCTCTCCAAGCAATAAAGCAGTAATGCTGTTAAGGCTTAGACTTATTGGCATATTTTTTGAAAATACACTTTCCCCGAGTAGCAAAGCACTGCCAATTTTAGGTTCAAATGGACAAATCACATCGACATTTTTTCCGATATGTTTTTTTATGTCTTTCAAATCAACCGTTGAATATTTCTCTGGTTTCGTATTATTCACCACAATAATAAAACGCATTGCTAGTTTTTTTTCTTTTACAGAGCTTAATACTCGTGAAGCTTCTCTCAGGCTTGATACTGTTTGATCAATAACTAATACCACAACATCAATGTCTGTTTCTTTAGTCAAGAAGTGTATTTTCTCACTTGCAGAACCAGACAAATCTTCAATAATAAAATTGGTTTGCAGTGCGAGTTGATTGGTTAAAACATGAATATATTCTCGGCACTCTTCGACAGATAAATTATCTGACTCGATCGCTAATAAAGAAAGCATATCATTCACTTTCGTTGTCATGCCCTCTGCATATTCAGGGTCTAAATTACTAACCAACATACCAGGAGCTAATTTTCGTCTCGCAAACTGTTTAAGCCCTAGCATAATGTCAAGGTTACCACCGCTAAAATTATGATCGATAACCATGCATGAACTATTACGTCTTTCTGATAACTCTTTACTTATCTCAGCGGTTAACATAGATGTGCCTACCCCGCCTTTTGAACCCAATACAACAATTCTCTTTGCTTGGCGACTTTTACTTATTTGATTATTTTTTGTGAAATCATCATTCACACCTTTGATAAAGTCGATCAACTCTAGTTTGGTAATTGGCCAAAATAGATAGTAATAACCCATTGCTCTTAGGCTACGGATCGTAGAAATTGAATTTTCACTACCAACAACAATAACAGAAGCACTATGTGGTAACTGGTGGCTGATCTGTTCTATATCTGTTGTAATATTGGTACTCTCGTTTAACTCAATCATAATAATATGATCGGTAAACTCTTGTGCGTTATCACGAATGGCATCGTCGCTGTACTTAAAAACAATCGGAGCTGTAATGCCTTCAAAACGAAAAACTTCTTCCATTAACTCTCGAAATTTCTCAGTTTGATAGAATAAAATTAATGCCAATTTTTTTTCTTCATTCACCGGTAAGTTCATTGAACTTGCTAGATCAAACATGTTATTCACCGCTTTCTGTATTTGAATTGGTTTTTTCTAATAGCATTTTTTGAGGATTCACCATTGAAGACCAACGAGCATTTTCGACAAAACAGCCACTACTTACGTTCCCTATCGTGCCAATGTTGGCATATTCACAGGTTGAAACTTGAACTTTATGTGTAACAAGAGAAAGCTTAATATCAAAATGAGAGACCTTTTTCTCTTCATTACTAAGGATAATTAATTCCTTATTTACTCCATTTTTAAGCAGCTCTTTGTTAATCTTGTCTGCCCATTTTTTACCTTTAGTGCTAAACCAACTGATCTTGACCCCATGATTCAATATCTCGTTTTCATACTTATCAAAAAACGCCGACAGTTTACCGTCTGATTCTTTAGATTTAGATAACGCGATAGAGAAGGTAACTGGATATACATCAATTTCTGGTCCAAAACGTTCGTTTACTTTTTCTACACAACCAATCATTAAAACTAGCGGCAGAAACAACACATATTTCCAGTTCATCATTTCTTAAACCCTCCAGTGGCTAGTAATTCTTTTGCCCATTTGTCACTGGCAGTAATATAAGAATCTTCTATTGCGAAGAAACGACTTAATGTGGTTGTTTTCTTCATCGTTGGCAGTTGAATTTGAGAAGGATGGATCGGTTGCACTAAATTTACTGTTGCAACAATGATCAATTCTGTTTTGTTTCTCTCAGTCACAGAATGACGAAATAGCGCTCCTAAAATAGGGATATCACCTATGAATGGGACTTTTTGTAAACTTTCTTTATCTTCAGAGTTTAATAACCCACCAAGAACGAAGCTTTGACCATCCCCTAACTCCACCGTTGTACGCGCTCGGCGTGTTTTTAATGCAGGAAGATCATAAGAGTCATTTTCATATTGAGTATCTAAAGAACTAACTTCTGGCACTAAAGCAAGAGTGATTTTGTCATCCTTCTTTACCTTCGCCATTAGTTCAAGACGCACACCAAACTCTTTATAAACAACGTTAGTACTGTTATTTACACTCGTAACTACAGGCAGCTCACCACCAACAAGGAAACTTGCACTCTCACCTGAAATAACCGATAAGTTAGGCTCTGCGAGTATTTGCCCTACAGAATCATTTCCAATTGCAGATATTACCGACATGATGTCGGATGAACTGAAACTTGTTAAAGGCTGAACAAATACACCAGGGACACTAGCACTACTGCCGTATTGAATACCTATATCCTCAAGAAAAGATTGAGAAACTTCAGCAATAGATATTTTCACATTCACTTGTTTGGTTACCGCTACAACAATATTATTTACAATACCTTTATATTGGTGACGTTCCATAAATTGAACTTCGTAATCTTGCTCTTCTGTATCAAATTCAAACTGAAAATCTTTACTATTCTTTTCTAATAGCTCACCAACAATAGTATTAATTTCATCTTTTTCTTGTTCATTTGATACCGTACCGCTTAATACAACCTGCTTACCGACATTAAATATGTCTACAGCTGTATCTGGATATTTCACAGAAATATATTGTTGTATATCTGCTAGGCTTTTATTGACCATTATTTTTTTACTTGAAAGCGTATCCCCTTTTTCGCCAAAAATAAAAACAGAACTTGTCCCTATCTTTTTCCCATAAATAACAACTTTACGTTTATCAATTACTTGGTAATCTGCAACCTTAGGATCAGAAAGAAAAACAGAAGAGATATCCTGATTGACTGATATCGTTCTTGCTCCACCTTCAGACATATTAATAAGACCAGCAGCATTCGCAAAAACAGAAATCGATAATAAACTCAATGTAATTATAGATTGGTAGTATTTATTTATCATTGTATTACCCTCACTTAATTACCACTTTATTTGCGCGATATTCTGTAATTGAGTTGAAGTCTTTTAGAATATCTCCCGCGTCGGCTTGTAAATCACTAGAGTCATATTTTCCAATTGATTTATATACTTCAATGCTCGCTATTTCTTTCGCTACAATTAACTTAGTTGCTTGCTCTCTGGTTAATTCTAAAATTAAATTAACGGTTTCTGTTTCAACATCATTGCGTTCCTTTTTAACAGTACGCTTAACCTTTAATACTTTTACACCAGAAAATATTGGTGTAATTGAAACTGACTTTTTCACATTTCTATTTGTGTTACTCATGTTTTTAGTCGATGCCAAAGCAAGAATATCAACAATGGTTCCACTTCGAATAACGCCACCAGTAATTGATGAAGGATCTACGGTGAGCGGGAAAGGAACTCTCTCAGGAGCGATAACATAATCAATGTAGCCATCATCGTTAGGGGCAATTAAGTCATTCATTGATAGATAATCCCCTTTATTTAGAGTATTTCTAAACACGGTTCCTGGTTTTAGTTCTATCGCTACGTCTTCAAAAAAGCCAAGAGAATTCGCTTTTTCCTCAGAAATAGACTCAATTGATAACATACGACGGTCAATTTCTTCGCTCAGTTCCACATCTTTTTTTAAACGCCAAACTTTAATTTTCACTTCTTTAGTTGGTTGTATGTTTATAGGATTTGGCATAGATAAGTTATTCACTAATCCGTACAAACCAAATAGGATAGTCGCTATCGCGAGTACCATTATTATTTTAACTTTCATTATTTACCTTAAATTGATGCTGCAATACCAAATAAGTAACCAATACAAATAGGGACACCATAAGGGACACCATTTACTTTTCCATCTGATTTATATTCATTCCAAATTAATTGGCACAGTGCTACAACACCTCCAAGTAATAAAATGATGGTAATAACTAACAATTGATACTTTGGATTAACTGCTATTGAAAAAGCAACAGCAAGTTTTACATCTCCTGCTGCAATAATATTCAATAAAAAGAGAAAGAATCCTGTAACAAGTATTATCACTGGACATAATATATTATTAAAATTATCCGTAATGATCCCAAACAAAATACAAATGATAAACACAGCCATGCATGCTCTGTTAGAAATAACCCTTTTAGTAATATCTTGATAGCATATAAACAAAGAAATGGTGGTTAATAAAAACCACCAAACTATTAAAAAATCATCCACTTAACGATGATTAACTTGTCACATTGGCAGAATCAATATTGCTTGAAATTGTTCCCATAGCACCAACTAAAGCATCTTTAAGGGTGCCATTGAACATCAATAAAACAATTGCAGAAATAGAAACACCGATGATTGCATATTCAATCGCAGTAACACCACGTTGATCATTTTTAAAATTTTCGAACGCCATTTGAGAACGAACTACAAGTTGAGTTAGCATTTTATAACCTTAATGTTGAATTTTCACTTTACAAAAAAATAATCATTTACTTTTTTACGATTTATATTTGTTAATACTGACTAGTATTTGGAATCAATGTATCAACAAACTGAAGACATCATAATAATCTGATATAAAAATGAATAAGGCATATTTTTTTAATATAAAGATAAAAATGCTAATAAATGTAATTTAGCCTTATCTAACAAATAGATACGATCGATGTCACACTTTTAACCGTGAAAATAAAAATTAAACAACTGTGTATTTTGTTAATAAATGTAACAGTAAAAAATCAATTTATAATAAATTAGAAATTTATGACGTGAATACTCATTACCTACAACGTAACAAAATTATTTTTCATTAAAAAATAGGTATAAAAAAAGCATGACAAATATCATGCTTTAGAGTAATTAATCAAATAATAAAGTTTTCATTTTTCAAAATATTTTCGTATTCTTTATTTAACGTTGTCTTTATTAAGTCAAAGGTCATTATTTGATGGTAATTTTCTAATCTGCTGCATATTTCATGCATTCGATTTAACCCTCCATAACTAGATATTCCTTTAATTGCATGAATTGTATCTCTAATCTTTTCATGATCGGTAGAATCAAGTTCATTTTGGAGGCTTTCTTTGATCATCATTTTAAAAAACAAAGCATCTGATGTGGTATTTCTTGTACTCGTACCATTCTCAAAATCAACCACATTAAACTCTTGAAGTCTCTGACTCATAATTTTCAATCCATTTATTTATGTCTGCAGATGTCATTAATGGTGATAAATAATCACCTTGTAAAAACTTAAGTCCCTGCTCGATCAGCTTATCCTTTACACCATCATTATTAACATCATAAATCACCATACCATTATCACTGATTGATAATGCATTACATATATGCAACCTACTCGATGTTGGGATATTATGATCCATAGTTACCCTAGCTAAAGGTAACTCTTTATAAGCATCCGATATATATGTTTTATTACACTGCTCACAGAAATTAATTGATACACCAATACCAATGTCTTTTAGCATTTTCGTATTTTCAACGAGCTTAGTTCTATCATCTATCTTGTCGTGACAATCAATCACAAAAACAATTTTATTAGAAGGGATACGAAGTTTTCTATTCAAAAGATACCCTATAAATTCATCATCACAAATTATTTTTAGTGGTACTCGTAAGTTTAGTTTGAATTCATCATTCATATTATCAAAATATTCACAAACTTCATCAAACAACATAGACACAGATAATCTCATGAAATTTAATAGTTTTTTCATATCATCAATTTTTGGCATGAATACATTCTGAGAAACAGAACTATCCTCCTTATTCTTCCATTGAATAAAGACTTCAGCTCCAATAGTGACTCTATCTTGTATGTTAACTTGGGGTTGATAATACAACTCAACTAACGAATTTTTATTACATCCTGTAAAACACTCTTTTTTTTCTTCTAATTCCTGTAAAGAAAAGTTCTCAATCGATTTAATAATATCTTCTGATGATATTGGTTTCCTATATGAATTAATAATATTGACACCGCTGACTTCAGCAAGATTCATTATTTTCTCAAGTATATTCATTTTAACAGAAGACACGATAACAATAGGTATGTTGTAATTATTCATAGAAAGAACATTAATTAAATCAAATCCACTACCATCAGGCATTATTATATCTGTAATTATCCCATTGATTTTTATATTGCTTTTTATTATTTTTTCTACATCGTAACTATTTTCTGCTTCTATAATATTGACTTCATCATTAAACCTTTTCTTTATAATGTAAGAAATTACTTTCCTTGAGAATTCGATATCATCTACAATTATGATGTTACTTTTCATATTCTTTCCTTCTAAATCCGACAAGAAAATACAATGCCTCTCTAGAACTGTTGATATCAAACTTCGTTAATTCAGAAATTTTCAAATTTTTTCCATCATAAGACTCATTATATTTAACTTTAGATTTAAGCTTTAGAAAAAGCTTATGTATGTTTTTTTCAAATGACGACATATACAATTTAGATTCAATGTTTGGAATATCTAAGAATTTATTTAAAATATTCCCAAGAATGAATCTCAAGGTGGTAAGTGTTGAAGCATGAAATGAAATCACAAATGGATGACTTCCTGAATATGACTCTATTTTTGATAGTTCAATAGTGTCACCTACAATGTCTTTTATGAAGTCAGGTTCGATATAAAGAGTGATTGAATGAGCAATTATCCTTTGGTTGTATTTACAAATAATTATTTCTGCATTGAATTTTTCGATGAGCATTTTAATGACGTGATCTTTCTTGCCTGATTGTAATGAATCAAGAATTCTCTTTACATAAACATCATTATTTTCAATCAATTCCACTTCATTGACAAAATCAATCACCTCATCAATATTAGTACGGTTAAGGTAATAAGAATAAAAATCATTTACAGATTCCGTATAGTAATCACTAATAAAGTAATCTTCGGCATCTATCTTCGGTAACTCTATATCAAGTTTTATAATCTCATCAATGGGATCGACGCCAAGCAATCGATATATCTCAATTTGTTTTCTAAATGGGGGAATTGTTATCCCTCTCTCCCATCGGCTAAAAGTAACATTATCTAATTTCTTCAGATTAGATGAATTATTACTCAATAAATCGACCATGAACTCTTGAGTAATACCACTTTTCAATCTATATTTTTTTAAAATTTGCTCAAATAAATTCTTCATACAAATGAACTAATCCTCTACCTAGCTTAAGGGTAATACTTTATATTTTTAACACACATAGCATTTGAAAATTTAATATAAATTAAAATGCCTAGATTAAAATTATTCTATAGAAGTTCATATGAAAGTTAAATAACATTATTGATATAATTAACTGTTAAATATGAGATTTTAAGTATGAACCAATGATTTCATAACATGAATATAAATTTAAGATATCAAAATTATTCTAAATTAGATTCAACATAGAAAGAATTGTTTTATTAAAATATAAAAAATCAATGGGGCAGATCTCAATTTAAAGTTTAAACGGTCTTTTTTTTGAGACGGAATTTTGAAGGGGATCTTTAATAATTTGAAAAAAAGAGCAAGCAATATTGATATTACGCCTGTATATTGCTCGCTCTTTCATTTAAGTTTTATATTATTTTCCGTAACGGACTAACCATTCTTTTTCTAACGCTAACTGCCAACTTGGATGTGGTTCAGCTAATGATTTAAACAATTTGGTCTTTTTTGCTGAGCCCGTTAGGTATTGTGATTGTAAGACAGATGGATCGCCCCAAACACTTAAATCCCCTTTACGAGATTGTGCTTCAGGGCTCAGTAAAAAATTAATCGCTACTTGAGCGCCCTCTTTTGCTGATGCATTCCAAGGAATAGCTAAAAAATGGATATTTGATAGTGCGCCCGCTTCCATAGCATAAGCTTCTGTGCTGTCGGCTAGCTTACCACTTGCTTGTGCTGAGAATACTTCATTTGGATTAAACGTAACCGCAAGATCAATTTGATCGTCATCTAATAGCTGCAGTGATTGTGCTGTACCTGATGGGAACTGCTTTCCTTTACGCCATGCGTTTTGATGAAGCTCGTCCAGATACATCCATAATGGTTGTGTGATTCCAGCAAAATTTGCTTGCTCCACAGGCTTCATTAATTGCGGATTATTATTTGTCAGTTCAATCAATAGTGCTTTTAAGAAACTCGTTCCATGAAACTCAGGTGGTTTTGGGTAAGTAATTCGATTTGGGAAAGCCTTACTGTAACTAAGTAATTCAGCAAAAGATTGTGGCGGATTACTTAAGGTTTGTCTGTCATGAATAAACACAAGTTGACCAACGCCCCACGGGGCTTCCAAACCTAATGTAGGTTCAGAAAAATCACTGTCTACGGGTAAGGTTTTATTTACATATTCCCAACTTGGTAAGTCTTTAGTAAATGGGCCAAACAATAATTTATTATTCTTCATAGATTTAAAGTTTTCACCATTAATCCAAACCATATCAACGCTTCCACCCTCGTTTTTACCTGCTGTTTTTTCTGCAATCAAACGAGATGTGCTTTCTGCAATATCAGCAACCTTCACATGCTTTAAAGTAACGCCATACTGACGTTGTAGCTCTTTATCCGCCCAACGAAGATAATTATTTATCTCTTGGCTTCCTCCCCAAGCATGAAAATAGACAGTTTGCCCTTTCGCTTTTTGTTCTATATCTTTCCATGTATCAGCAGCATTAACACCAAAAGAAAGAATTACACTATTGAGCAATAATAACCACTTTTTCATCTTTTTTTCCTTTATCCATTAAAGAGTATTTTTATTATGTTCGTCCCGATTATAGTGTATAACTAATGATTATTCAGAGCTTTGTGGTTATATTTAATAATCAAAACATCAATACGAAGATGGGTATAAATGCATAATAAAGATCTTAATTTACTCAGATTACTTATCATTCTTAATGAAGAAAGACAGACCGTTTTAGCGGCAAAAAGAATGAATTTAAGTCAACCAACTATCAGTATTATGTTAAAAAAACTGCGTGACCAATTTGATGATCCCTTATTCATTAGAGATAAGAATAATCTAGTTCCTACCATCAAGTGTTTGGATATTTTATCCACACTACCTAATCTGCTAACTCAGCTTGATAAACTATACAGTGACAATACTGAATGGGATATCTCTCAACTTAATGGTGAATTACATTTACTGATATCTCCTCCATTGATATCCACTCTTGGCGCTCAGTTAATAAAGAAACTGACATTGTTAGCCCCTGCTCTCACGGTTCAATGCTCGCATTGGGACATCAATACACCACAAAAATTGGAAACGAACCCTCATCAACATTTTGGTATTACTTATTTACCAATGGAAACCAATAAAACATTGATGGAGCAAGAAGTGGGAGCCGATGAATTTGCTTTTGTGGTTCATAATGATCACCCAATAACTGAAATCACTATTGAAGAAGTTCTCGTTTATCCCGTCGCTATCTGCCTGATCCCTGGAGTTACCGGTCCTTCTAAAGCTGAACAGTTGATCCGCAGTTTTAAATTAAAGAAAAACATTAGTCTTAGAACCAGTGATATTACGCTAATGACAACCTTGATGGCTGAAAGTAAATACATTGGTATTATGCCGCGCTCTTTAGAAGAATCTATTGGTGAGAAATTTCGTTTTTTATCCATTCCTCATTCACTTGTTCCTAAAGGTTATCAACGTAAAATTGCCTTTTTTAGCCACCAAACCAACAGAAAACAGCCTCTGACTGAGTGGCTTTTGACTGAAACCAAACGTTTTCTCTCTTAATCTTAACTATTCATTTTTCAAATCTAAAAACACTCTCTATTAAAAATAGTAATAGAGAGTATAGGAACAATTTTTTAGTAAAAAACGTAAGATGACTCTATATATTGAGAGGAGTCGCTAATGTTTAAAAAACAGTTCACCGCTACTATTATCGCCACTATTTTAATGAGTTCTTTGAGTATTAATGCTCAAGAAGTAAAATCAACAACACTGAGTCCTGCCGCTCAAATCCATCAAAATCAAGCCTCAACATGGCTAAATCAAGAAAGCTATATTTTGGCGACTAATGCCTATTTATGGGGTTCAACTTTAGTTCGTATGGAGCAGGTTGCTCGCCAATATACGGATATGTCTCAGCCACAAAATGACACGAGTTATCGTGCGCCTTTAAATCATTTTGGTCATGCTCGTCGCCTACCAACAGATCAAGACACTGACATGCCGACCGCCAATCGAGACACCTTATATTCAAGTGCCGTTGTTGATGTGTCTAAAGAACCTATGATCTTATCGACACCTACTGTTAATAATCGCTACTTTGTAATTAATATGTTCGATATGTGGCATAACCTCTTCAAGTATGTCGGCACACGCACTACAGGCGACAATGCACAAGAAATTATGATTGTTCCTCCTCATTGGCAAGGGAATATTCCAAAAGGCATGGCAGTAGTTGAAGCTCCAACGACCAAGGTATGGTTATGGGGTAGAACTCAAGTCTTTGGTGAGAAAGATTACCCAACAGTTCATACCATACAAGATCAATATAAATTAACCCCATTAAGTCAATACCTCTCTCAAGATGCATCTGATTTTATTTCACCCACATTATCACCAAGAGCAGGAAAACCGGATGACCCACTACGTTTTTACGAAGAGCTCGGCACATATTTAACAGCAAACCCTATTCCTGAACGTCAGCAAGCATTGCTTGGTCAATTTAATAAGATTGGGTTAAGTAAAGATGGATTTGATCGTTCCAAATTAACGCCATCAATGAAAATTCAGCTTGAAAAAGCAGTGAAAGATGGCCAACAAATTGTAGCAAATCAAACATCTAACCCTGTCACAATGAAAATGAAAGATGGGTGGTATTACTCTTTTGTTTTGGACCAATTTGGTGACGACAATGCATTACGTTCACTCATTTCTCATCCTTATCTTGGAGGGCAAGGCGCAAAAGAAGCCATGTACCCAATTACCTATACTGATGCCAAAGGCCAACTATTATCGGGTAATACCCAATACACGATGCATTTTAAAGATAAGCCACCAGTGGGTTCCTTTTGGTCAGTTACGGTTTATGACGCAAAAACAAAAATGTTAATTAGCAATGATATCCGTCGTTTCAATATTAATGATCAAACGCCGATTCAGAAAAATAAAGACGGCTCTTTTGATTTAGTTCTGTCCCATAAAAAACCAACCGACAGTAAGCAACTCGCCAATTGGTTGCCAACTGCTGAAGGTAACTTTTATGCCATTACTCGTTTGTACATCCCATCCCAAGATATCTTAGATATGAAATGGACAGTACCACCGATTAACCCAATCAAATAAATGCTAAATCTAGCTCGAAACCTCTATTTTTATTCATAGGTACTTTAATATGAAAACCAAAACCATAGCTAAAACAGCGATTGCACTGGCTGTCACCTCTTTTGGTGCACATGCAGCTCAAACGCAACCTAACATTGTTACTATCATGATTGATGATGTTAGCCCAATGGATATTTCTGCCTATCACCGTGGTCTGGGCGCAATTGAAACACCAAACATTGACCGTATAGCAAAACGCGGCATGATGGTAAGTGATTACTACGCTCAAGGCAGCTCAACCGCTGGACGAAGCGCTTTTATTACCGGTCAATATCCATTTAGAACTGGCTTAACAACAGTTGGTCAACCTGGTTCTAATATTGGTCTACAAAAAGAAGACCCTACTTTAGCTGATATGTTGAAAGCCAAAGGCTACGACACGATTCATGTTGGTAAAAGTCACCTAGGGGATCGCAATAAATTCTTACCTACCGTACATGGATTTGATGAATTCTACGGCTTCTTATACCACCTAAATGTAATGGAAATGCCTGAGCAACCAAACTTCCCGAAAGATCCTAATTTTGTTGGCCGCCCACGTAACATGATCCACAGTTTTGCAACCAATAAATATGATAAAACTGAACAGCCTCGTTGGGGCGAAATAGGTAAACAGCGCATAGAAGATAAAGGGCCTCTAGGGTCTGAGCGCATGAAAGTCATTGATGATGAGTTTGTGCAATTCTCTACCGATTGGTTAGACAAACATGAAGCCAATACACCTGATAAGCCTTTCTTTATGTGGTTTAACCCATCACGTATGCATCAGCAAATACATGTAAAAGACGAGTACTTAGGCGCAAGCGGTCACACTGAATATTTTGATGCACTAAAAGAATTAGATGATCAAATCGGTGTTCTATTAAACAAATTAGATGATCTTGGTGAGACTGATAATACCATCATCATGTTTACTGCCGATAACGGTATTAACCTTGATCACTGGCCAATGGCTGGCACGGCTTCGTTCCGTGGACAAAAAGGCACAACATGGGATGGTGCATTCCGAGTTCCTATGTTAATTAGCTGGCCTGGACATATCCCTGAAGGAGAATATACCAGCGGCTTTATGACTTCTGAAGATTGGGTTCCAACTCTAATGGCAGCAGCTACGGGTGATACTACCGTTAAGCAAGATCTTCTTAAAGGCAAGAAAATTGGTGATACTAAATATAAAGTTCATCTCGATGGTTATAACCAAATGGATATGCTAACCAATAAAGGCCCAAGTAAACGTAATGAATTTTTCTATTACAACGAGCAAGATTTAAACGCTGTTCGCGTGGGTGATTGGAAAGTACACCTGAAGACCAAAACAGAATGGACTGAACCAGCAAAAGCATGGCCTTTAGGTATTATCCTTGATATTAAAGCCGATCCTTATGAGCGCAGTGTTGATACGAATGGTTGGTTCTTGTGGATGAAAGAGCGTTCTTGGATTGTCCCAACATTACAAAAATCAATTGTAGAATATAAAAAGTCTCTAAAGACCTTTCCACCACGCCAGAAATCCGGTGGAATTGGTATGTCAGATACGTCGGTAAAATAATAATTACCTGACAGTGACTCCATAAGAAAAAAATAAAAAGAGGAGCATGCAACTCCTCTTTTTATTTTTATAACCCAATAACCACACTAAACGTAATCACTTGTTCATCGTTATAATCTACAGATAAATCATAGCCATTTAGTTGTGCAACATTCTTTACTATCGACAATCCTAAACCATGTCTTTCTGTATGAGTTCGCGAGCTATCTACCTGATAAAGCGGCTTAAATAAGTTGTCTATATTCTCTTGAGTTAACTTATTTGATGTCGTATTTTTAATAGCTAAAATTACGTTATCTTTATCATCGTTAGCCATAGATGCCACGATTTTCGTATCCTCTACACCATAAAATAATGCGTTATCCAATAGATTTTTCACTATCGTTTCGATACTAAACTTATCGACATAAATGATTGGTGATGCTAAAGAAGAAACAAATACAACTCTATTATCTATATCCGAATACTTAAATTTTAGCTCTGAACTGATCTCTTCCGCTAACGTTCTAATATCGACTTCTTGCTTTTCAATATAATAATGTCCCGATGTACTTTGATTCAATGCCATCAACTTATTGACGATATTTTTCATATTATGCGCAATGGATAAGACATCTTCCTTATAAGTTTCTGAAATACGAATATCATCAGGAAAACGAATATTCATCTCACTCAAGCTGATGATCTCAGCAATTGGCGTTTTAAGCTCATGAGCGATATCAGAAGAAAGACGCTTCTCATTCGCAACATTTTGAATATTTAACTCAATGTATCGATTTAACTCTTTTCTAATTGGCGCTATTTCTCTACTCTCTTTCGGATTTATCTTTATCTGTTGTGCATGAGCGTCTAGTTCTGAAATCTCTTTATTTAATAAATAAAGTGAATCTAGTTCTTTATCGACAACTTTAATTACAACAAATCTCACCCCGAAAATTGCCGTTATAAACACAAATAACAACGATAAATCAGCAATCAATAATATGTTACTGACTCTTTGATTTGAGATAGCTAACGTCAGGTACATAGTGTCGATATAGGTTACATCAGCTGGATTAACATCTGATGACAATTGAGGCTGAAAACGAGCAGAAATGGCCTTTCCCATGCTGCCATCAGGCAATCTAATCTTAAAAATACGGCTACCATGCGTAGGAACGTCTTTGTATTTCAAATCAACATCATCAAAATAAGCAAGTGATTGAGACTTCGCGAAAGTCTCTTCCTCTAACCAAATCTGAAAATATTGAGCATTATCTTTACGCTCAAATTGGGGCATAAAACCAGTATGATATTCAAATTCAATTTCATCACTTTCGACTTCAACCAGTGATTTTAAATAGTTTGATTTTTCAACTAACGCATCATCGAATTGCTGATCAACCCAAGCATCAAGAATGAAATCCAACGATAAGAAAACCACCAATAAAATTACGCCAATAATCACGGTTAATGCATTAACTAATCTGTTTTTTATTGAGTACATGAGTTTTTTTCCAAATAATAACCAAAACCACGTTTGTTTTTAATTGGCAACTCACCGCCTAATACTTTTACCTTTTTACGCACAGAAGAGAGGTGTGACTCTATGGTATTTTTCGATAATGAATCAAACGAACCAACGACATAATTGCTGATATTTTCAGTCGTTATGACTTGGTTTTTAGATAAGAATAAGCACTCAATAATCTTGTACTCATTTTTAGTAAGATCGATGAGTTGCTCAGAAAACTCCAACTCTTTTTTGGCAAGATCGAGTGTAAAGTCACCCAACCTAATATCATCATCGCTATTTTTAACCACACCTCTTCGTGCCACCGTTAAAATACGAGCGTGTAACTCATCAAAAGAAAAAGGTTTCACTAGATAATCATCCGCACCGGACAATAAGCCTTCAACACGATCTTCAGGTTGTGATCTTGCCGATAAGATAATCACTTTTACGTCATTACCCATCTTTCGAATACTTTTTAATAACGTAATGCCATCAACATTAGGAAGCATTAAATCAAGAATAATAAAGTCGTACTCATTAGTGATAGCCATTGATAAGCCTATTGAACCATCTCCGGTTTCATCAATCGTAAAACCAAGATTACTTAACCCGACGACTAAACTACGTCGCAAGTGTGCAGAGTCTTCAATCAAAAGTATTTTCATTATCTAGTACCACGTTATTCTTGAGATTAAGCATTATCCAACGATAATAACAAAAAATAGGCTAACCATTGTTATGGTTAACCTATTTCTTTCTACTTTAATTATAGCTGCGTTTTGTTAGCTTTGAATTGCCATGATGTCTAACGCATTATCTTTCGCATCCGTTTTCACGCCATACAAGCCAAGCATGGTATGGAACAAGTTATCATGCGAGTATTGACCCGTTGCAGCTTTCTCAATGACACTTTTTTTATCAATGCCTTTTTGGTTTGCATAGTCATCACTCATCCAGATGTACCAAGGCACATGGGTTTGCTCTTTAGGTGCAATCATATAAGGTGCACCATGAAGGTATAAACCATTCTCACCCAGTGATTCTCCGTGGTCTGATATATACAGCATCACAACATTGTATTTATCAGAATATGTTTTTAGTTTTTCGATAGTTTGAGCGATCACATAGTCAGTATAAACAAGCGTGTTGTCATACACATTGGTGATCTCTTCATCACTGCAATTTTCAATATCACTGCGATTACATGCAGGAGAAAACACCGCTATATTATCAGGATAGCGTTTCCAATACGTTGGCCCATGGCTGCCAATCATATGCAGAGCATACAGTTGGTCCCCTTTACTATTTTGAATTCGCTGATCAAGTCCTTTAAGTAATATTTCATCATAACAACTTGAGCCATTACATAATTTAGCGTCTGCATTATCCGCAATCATCTCTTTTTCAATGTTCTTAGCAACGGCTTTATCACCACCATCATTATCAACCCATACGGATTTCACCCCAGCATGAGTCAGTACATCTAATACGTCATCTTGATTGTTAGCACGTTCTTTATTGTAATTGGTGCGCGGCATATTCGAGAACATGCAAGGTAAAGAATGAGCCGTTGCGGTACCACAAGAACTGACATTTTGAAACGCAATCAAACCTAGATCTTTGGTGTATGGATTTGTTTCTCTTGAGTATCCATTATAAGCACTGTTTTGAGCGCGAGCCGTTTCTCCAACTAACACAACCATTAGGGTTGGTTTACCATTCTTCGCTGGGATAATTTGCGCATCTTCGCCGATCGTTATATATTCTAACGGCTCGGTCAGGTACGTATTATTGATGTATTTAACTGTATTAAACGCATCCGCAGGATTAATCATTTTATTAAGGTATGAGTTATTTCGGCCAATTGACGCGTAATCTTTAAAGTAAAAGACGGAGATAAGCAACATACCGACAATAGCAACACTAATTAATGCCGCACGATGAAAAATCTCTTTTGACCAAGAGACATTACGTACTATTTTCACTTTAAGTAGTAATAAAACGGGAACAATACCGAAGGCAATCAAATAAAAAATAGACGCACTACTTAAATAAGATGAAGCTTCGTCTACATTACTTTCGAACACGTTTTCTATCATTGCGTAATCAAACATGGTGTTGTATTGCAAAGCTGCATAAAACGCCATCGCTGATGTTATGGTTAAAATAACAACAATACTTTTAAATAGGTAAGGAAAAGCAATAAGCGAGAAAATGATAATAAAAACACAAGTAAGAAGCGCAGGAGTCATAAACAAAAAGATGCTTTGACCTTGGGATAGCTCATAAATTTTTTCATTAATTGGGTAGTTAAAAACCACAGAAAAATAAAGCGAAACAACCGTTATCAACGTCACCATGTTCAGGGTTATTTTTTGATTTTTAATTTTTGACAACAAATTCAACAACACAAGGATACCTTCAGGATCTTTAAGAATGAAATAAGTGTCACATATCAAACTTAAGATTCACTGAAGATAAACTTATGATTTACTGCACTTCATTACTTCACTGAATGATTAATGCGAAATTTGGTTATTTAAACGACATATTTAGAGTTATGCCAATAAACTGATTCGAATTATCAAATTGGCCAATAACTCCATTATTGTTGATCTCTGGATCACCATAATCTACGTAGCTATAATAGGTGTTAAAAGAAATATCCTTTTTCCATTGATAGGTAGCTCCTACACTGTATCTATGCTGTGTATCCACAGGGAGATCTAGCCCTTGAGATTCAGGTTCATCAAGTGGTGAACTTGCGTATCCAATCCCTGATTCTAAACGTAACCTTGATGTTAGTTGATAACGAGCACCAATGGCTGCTGTCCATACATCTTCAAAGTTTCTCTCTATTTGTGATATACGATTACCATCATTAATTGAGATAGTCGTGGAATCATTATCACTCCATTGCTCGAAGCCTACACTCCACACTAAGCTCAATGGATTAGTAAGTTGATGTAAACCTGAAACTTCAACTTGACGAGGATTGAGAACGTTTAAGCCTGTATCTCCCGACTTAGCTGATATATCTTTATCTATTGTTCCCGGGATTGGCCCAGGAATAGGAACGGAAACCGTCATCGTATTACTACTAAATAATCCTGTAAGATCATGATTCATACGTGAACGATAGGCGATACCTAAACGGTTATTCTCATCAATCTGATACATCAGACCCAAGTTATAGCCCAGAGTCCAACTGTCAGTCTCAATATTACCTTGTCCGTATAACAAGCTCTCTTCAAAACTAGCGTAATCAATTTGTAATCCACCACCAATAGATAGCTTATTATTTACTTGATAAGACACACTTGGGTTAAATTGAATTACCGACAATTTCAAATCATTTAAGGTTAATGCCCCCGCATAATCAGTTCCATAGTTAAGCGCACTTCCTCCTTGAGCTGATACACTCATTCCTAAATGGACATCATCATTCAACTGGTGGACGTAATAGATCGACCCGTAAGGTTGAATACCACCTGCATTATCACTGTCTAGACTTGAGTCTGTATCGTCATGATAATAAATACCCAAATCCATCACTGCGGCATTAACGCTTAATGCATCCCCCTCAATATAACTCATGCCTGCGGGGTTCGAATAAGCCACGGAAGCATTTTCAGCTAATGCTGCACTGCCTGCCCCTGCTGTACTGACTGTCATTTTACTCATTTCTTGTACTAAGGTTCCGGCAGCATTGGCTTGAAAGGTCAACACTAAAGTAGAACTTAGTAGTATTAATGAATAGTTTTTTTTCATTATTAATTCTCTAACTAACAAAGTAAAAAAGAGCACATTAAACACAATCAATGTACTCTTTATTGAAAATGAAAATTTATTGTTTAACGACTTGAGGGAGTGCGTAGGTATTATCTAATACAGCTTGAGTTGGCTCATACAAACGTAAGTGCAAATAGAAATCATCTTTTGGTGCTGGTAACCAATTACAACTTGCATCCGTAGGTTTACGGTTTTGGATACATACGGTTAATGATCCATCTTTGTTGTAGGTAAGTTCATCTTTTCTATTCGTCGATACTGAGTAACGATCAATGCTGTTTGGCACCATAAATAAGTGCTTCGCATCATACATAGTTAATGACCAAAACTCTTTCGCAGGTGCGTCAGCAGGCATGGTCATGCGGTACTTGTTTTTTCCTGACAATTGCTGATCGTTAGAATCCGTATAGCGATTTGGATACAGCGCACGCTCTTTAGTATTCAAACCCGCAGCACGGAAGTTAATACTGGCACGGCTCAGGTAATCGTTACCATAGCGCCCGCCTTCGTACATCATCGCCCAACCGTTATTTTTAACGCCTAAATCACGACTTGCGTATTGAATAATTTGTGGTGCCACATTTAATGCACGCAGTAAACCTTTTTTCTGATCTGCCGTTAAATCGTCAGCATTAAATGGCTTATCACCACCAATGCCAATGTACTTAAATTGATCAACTATTGCCGCATCGCCTGCTATCGGGTTTGCACGCAGTTCGCTATCAATCAATTTAAACCATTCCAATCCTTTTGGTGGCGCTAATCGTGAAATACCCGTTTTAGCGTGAGTTAATTTAACTGGTTGATGTGCTTGCCCTAACTCTGATAATGGATAATTGATAAATCCATCATGAACTTTTAAAGCAGTAGGCAGATCTTTATCACCAAAGACACTGGTGCGTTGAATATACCAAACTAGCGGTGTTCTTGATTCTATGATCCCATCAATCCCATCAGGAATTCCGTCCTCAAGGCCTTTCCATCCTTTATTGACTAAAAGATATTTCCCCCCATTTTCACCGACATTTTCTTTAATTAAATTACCTATCGCTTCTGAGTAATCATCCAGCAGTTGTACAATAAAATAGCGATTATCCGTTGGTGGAATTTCAATCACTAATGGTCCAGTGTCATTCAAATTAATATGAGATTGAGAATACAGGCTATCGTTATTCACCGTTGGGACAACTTTATCTTCAGGACCCGCTAACTTAAGGGTTTTCCCCATCATATTTAACGGTGCCGCGCCATTATCCATTGGGGCATCTACATTGGTCGAAGCGGCTCTAACTTGTGCAACCGTTAGTGGGCCAGCGCCATAAATAAAGGCCTGTAATCCTAGGGTATAGGCTAATTCTTCTTGGGGATTAACTGGAGTGAGTTGTGCCGCAAATACTGCAGTACTGCTTAATAAACTACTCGTAATTACTGTTGCTATGAGTGCCTTTTTCATAGTAGAACCTCTATTTATAAATATCGTTCCAGATTAGCGACTCTTAATAAAGAAGAACAATTGAAAGAATGAATATCCTTTATTAAAAAATGCAATTCGACTATATCTATATAATTAATTAAATTAATAGACATGAATTATAAGTCATCAACAAGGTAATCAAATAATGTCTGTATCCCCTACCACAACTACAATGCCTTATAGCCTATTTATTAAATCTGAAAGCGCAAAATGTAATCTAGATTGTCATTATTGTTATTACCTCAAAAATGAAGACAAAAAAAAGCCCGGCATAGATAATGAGACATTAGAAAAAATGATCATCAATCACATGCACTCTCAACCAAGCAAAACCCCCGTGGTTGATTTTATTTGGCATGGAGGAGAGCCAATGATGCGTGGTCTTGAGTTTTATCAATTGGCCATTCAACTACAGCAACAACAAAACTCAAACATTCCAATACAAAATACCATTCAAACCAATGGCACTTTAATTAATGACCGTTGGGCTTCGTTTTTTGCTCAAAATAAATTTATGATTGGGATCAGTATTGATGGCCCACAACTAATCAATGACATTGCTCGTATTGATAAATCAGGAAACTCATCTTTTGAACGAACCATGCGTGGCATACGTCACTTAAAAGATCACCATGTAGAGTTTAATACTCTAACGGTTATTAATAATAAAAGTTACAAGCACGGAAAAACAATTTATAACTTTTTAAAAGACAATGGCAGCAATTACCTACAGTTTCAGCCTTGTATTGATCATGAAATGGATCGTCGTTTTGATTACGATTGGACATTATCAGGCAAGCAATGGGGACAATTTTTGTGTGATATTTTTGATGAATGGGCCGCCAATGATATTGGTAAAACCTATGTACAATTTTTTGAAAACTGCTTAATGATACTTATGGGCCACCAAAGCCAAATGTGCCACCACGCCGATACTTGCGGACAACAATTAATGATGGAGTCTAATGGTGAGGTATTTAGTTGCGATCACTATGGCTATGATGACTATCAAATTGGAGATATTCATCAGGATAACCCCTCATTAGCACACATGGTGAGTTCAAAAGAACAAATAACATTCGGGCAAGATAAACACGACTCGCTAAGTCAAAAGTGTCAACGTTGTGATTTTAAGCCTTTATGTAATGGTGGCTGTCCAAAAAACCGAGTGGATAAAACCAATAATGGTGAAGATCATAATATATTATGTGAAGGGTATGAACTATTTTTCAAGCACGCACTACCCGTGATGCTAAAAATGGTTGATACAATGAAACAGGGATATTCTCCAATCCATTATCCTATGTTTTAAATATACTTTAAAAACATCACGCTAATTGATTAAAAAATAACACTTAACTTATTTATCACCCATACTAATAAGTGCGACCTCGCTTATGAATGGGTGTTGAATAATGATAAAAAAACAACTTTTGATTTGCTTTCTACTGCTACTGCCAACTTTATTATGGAGTGCTGCATCGAATTTTACGCATACTTGGTGGGTTGAAAATATCACGGGTATTCCCAGTATTATCGTCGGAGTTTATTTTTTATTTTTTCTCCTTCTATTACTTTGCCGTTATTATCTTTATTCTTTCTTCTGTTTATTGCTCGCCACCTTGTGGTTATATCAAACCCCATCACAACACTACATTACGTCATCCTGCGTTGATCCTTTAAAAGTGCTGCAATATAACCTTTATTACACTAATCCTGACCTCACGCCTTTTTTAAATTATTTAACCAAAACGGACATAGACCTCGTTGTACTTCAGGAAACGTCCCCTTGGCATGGTGAACGATTCATGGCATTGATTAATAATTACCCTTATCAATTTGGCGGAGCTCCAACATTAGGTTATCCAAGTGGGCAAATGATCATTAGTAAACAACCGTTAAATTTGCGCGCTCAAAACACACCCGCAGGTCATTATATGATTAGTGGAATATGGCAAAGCAGCGAAGAACGACCAGTTAGTTTATATACAGCGCATCCTCCCTCACCTAGAACTAAACAACTATGGCACGAAAGAAACGCATTAATTGGTAGTTTAGAGCGCTTAGCTGATTACTCCCCCTATGCTGATACCTTGATAATTGGTGATTTCAATTTATCAGCCAACACTAAACGTTTTAATACTATTTATAATGACTACCACACAGCCCCAATACAAAGCTGGCCAAGAGAACTTAAAGGCATTTCCATCCCTTCATTTACTCGTATCGCTATTGATCATCTATGGATAAAAAATGCGGAATCCCCCTCATTATCGATCTGTAAACGAGAAGTGTTACCTCAGTTTTCAGGTTCAGATCATAGTGCGGTAATTACGTATTTATCAGTACAATAAATCCACCTAATCTGCTTTACCTGGTATCTCCCTTTCCGCCCACTTAGTATAATGTAGTAGTCTAATAGTTCCGGACAACTCTATAAGTTTTAGTTATTATGTCACTAGAGGTGAATATGGATAAGAAAAATATACGCAGAACGTTTACCCTTGAGTATAAACAAGATGCTGTTAAATCAGTTACATTAAACCTTTCAGAACGAAGTGAGTTAGAGCGCTTAAGAAAAGACACTCAATACTTATTGATTAGACTATCTTGTTTAGTTAATTATCAATTTAGGTCATTACAGAATGACTTTCACCCGAAATGAATCGAAATTTCATTTTATGTAAATCGAACTGAAATCGTTATAAACTTTCAACCACATTTAGGGATATATTTTTTTGATTTACATCTAAAAAGCGGTTCTATAAGCTTTTTTGGCTACGAAAGAATGGGGTTTATAGGCTAACTTACAGACTTAACATAGTGGAAATAATGAATACCAGTATAGTGACAGGTGATGATAATTTCTTGCCTTTCCTTTATAATACTCAAATTAAAATATTGAGAGTTATACATGAAAAAAATTATTTTATCTTCTATGGTCTTTTTCTTTTATGGCGTACATGTTGGCCAAGATAAACCATTTCCTTACAGTGAAATAAAGGCGATGACATCGTTCTTTAAAGGTGTATTAGCTCCTCAGCCTGAGATTGGTAGCTTTGGCAGAGTGATATCTATGCCTGACAGCGTTCAGGTTGAGTGTCCTACACAGAATGAAAAATTAGGTGTAATTGTTGCCTTTGGTCAAAGTAACTCTGCCAATCAGGCTGAGTACAAATATACGAGCCAAGAACTAGAGGGGGTAGTTAATTTTTATAATGGTAGGTGTTATCAAGCGAAATCCCCTTTATTGGGAGCTACAGGTTTAAGAGGTGAGTGGATATCAAAAACAGCCAAGAATCTTATTGATAATGACGTATACGATAAGGTTGTTGTGATGTCTAGTGGTATAGGAGGTACTCCGATTATTCGTTGGGCCAGAGATAATGACTTGAATCAAATGTTTTTAAATGAACTGCAAAAAATATCAGAAAAATATGTAGTTACAGATATGATTTGGCATCAAGGCGAAACAGATAAAAAGTATACACCTACTGAAGCATACGAAAATATGTTCTTGAGTATGAAGGAAACTATCACAGAGGCTGGAGTTAATGCTCCTATCTTTATATCTATTGCTAGCGTTTGTGGTTCGAGCTTCTCTTATCCAAATAAAGTAACTATGGCTCAAGAAAATCTGGCGAAAAAAAATAATATTTACCTAGGGGTTAATACCGATAAGTTGATACCTCCTGATATGAGGTTCGATGGCTGTCACTTCGATAAAGCAGGACAAGAGATTGCGGCTAGAGTTATGGCTGAATCAATAAAAAATAGCAAATAGCAAATAGCAAATAGCAAATAGCAAATAGCAAATAGCAAATAGCAAATAGCATAATCTTCGTTATCTGTACTAACAACTAGAAAACAAAGGTCGCTTAAATTGGTGACCTTTTTTCTGATACAACATCACCGCAACTGCACATCAATTTTTTGAAAGCACATCTCCCTGGCTTGATTGACTAGATTATCCAATCGCCATATTCTAAGATCTGCAACCCGACCATGACGCACAGCATAACCAATGCCATTGACTTGAACGATACCAATCAGATGGAATTTATTTGGAAATTCAGTGGATTCTTGAGCAAGAATTTTCGTCATGGTTTTGGCTTCAGCTAACCGACGAAACTCCCCATCTTTGACTTGATGAAAGACAATTGACATACATAATGACAATTTATAAATTATATATATTAGCTCTAACTACAATTAATTATTATATCAACTTTCAACTTTCAACTTTCAACTTTCAAAACACTATAAACAGTCGTTCGACTACAACTCAACTCTTTACTGATCGCGTTCTTATTCATCCCCTCACTCGCAAGCTCTTTAATGCGATTATGAAGCGCTTATTATACCTTCTGCTTTAACGTGTTCTCAGCCCTCATTACAGCGCTGTAAGACGCGTTTTCTTTCCATTTCTGCGAAAGCTGGAATAGTGGTATAAATCACTCGCCTACATCAGAATTAATATCGACATTACCGAGATCGTGAAATATCAAACCAACACCTTTCGCTGATAAGGTATCGGCAATTTGAAGAGCATTAATGGTATTACGAGCCAAGCACTCCACTTTCATGACATGAATAATATCCCCTTCACGAGAGAAATCGATCATCGCATTTAATTGGCGCGCTCTGAATCTTTGCCACTGGCATTTTCTTGGAAGATTTTTTCACAGCCTAATCGTTCAAGTTGTTCAACCTGCAAATCGAGAAATTGGTCGCTTGAGCTAACTCTTGCATAACCAATAAGCATAAATATCATCTAAAGGTGTTCAGTAAGATTCTATTTATATTATGGTCATGTTTTTTATTAAGCTGTAGGACTTAATGAACAGTTTGAAAGCAGGATTTAATGGCGCATAAAAACCGGAGTACATATTTCGAACTGAGGATGAAACATAAATTATTACTATAGTCATGCAGAGGCTTTTTTCTATGATACTCTTGATATAGAGCCAATTTATCAACCATTTTTACGGTATTTCAAAAGTAGAACCATCTTTAGTACTAACAAGGTTTGCAAGAAAAAATTCGGAGGTTGAAATCATCGAAAGCACAATTCAAAACCTACAATTGTCGTATCAATTTGACGGTATCTAGACTTGTTCATCTTTACTTCACGTACCATCATAGAGTATTGGATTACGGGAGATCAGAGAAAAGACGAATGGTTGAATGTAATTATGACTAGTTATACTGTGCTAATTATACAATCGATACAATGAATATACATAAGCCGAACGAAATTAGAGCTCTAGCAGACTTATGAATAAAAAACTTGTCAGCATAACAATGGAATTATGTTTTCTACAGATGTACCAAATGCAATTAATCTTAGGTTTAGCGGCATATTCAGATATGAACGAAGGTACTTTAGATAATCTCAATTTCCTATTAAAAAATTTCAGTGAGAAAGAATACAAAGATGACCAAAATAATATAATAAAATGGTTCAAAAAGTATACCGAAGTACTCATATAATATAAAGAGTGTAAGATCCTTAAATTAAAATAAACTTTTAATTTAACCAGTGTATTACGCTGAAATTTAATCTTAGAACAAAACCCTTAAAAAGGTTAAGGTTTTTTTAACTCTATATATGGAATTATTAAACTTACTAAACCTAAGAAAAGTGATATCTTTTACTTTCCTGTGCCTAAGAATAATAAACATGACTTATAATAAACAACACTTACAACATTACTTTCCTTTTTATCTTGCTGCCCTACTAACATTAACCCCTTGGGTTAGTTCTCCTACCGCTTTAGTTATGGGTTTTGCTCTGGCAAGTTTTGGTTTTGTACCCACGACCTTTGCATTGGGAAAAGTCACTAAAAAACTGTTAGCTTACTCTATTATTGGTTTAGGATTTGGCATTCAGCTGAATGAAGCAATAGAAGCAACCTCAAATGGGATTGGTATTATTTTATCAACGATTGTTGGTACATTAGTTCTGGGTTGGCTGCTCGCTCGACTCATGAAACTTGATAAAGTGACTGGGCATTTGATCGCATCTGGTACTGCGATTTGTGGCGGTAGCGCTATTGCTGCAGTTGCCCCTGCGATTAATGCCGATGAAGAATCTACAGGCCTTGCTCTGGCTACTGTATTTGTATTGAACTCAATTGCACTCTTTATTTTCCCTGTCATTGGACATGCATTAGAGCTAAGCCAACACGCCTTTGGTACTTGGGCAGCTATTGCGATTCACGATACTTCATCCGTGGTTGGTGCCGCCTCAGCATACGGCGAAGAAGCGTTAAAAACCGCAACAACGCTTAAATTAGCACGTGCATTATGGATTGTTCCTGTTGCCTTTATTAGTGCTCTACTTTTTCGTAGCAACAGTAAAAAAATCACGATCCCTTACTTCATCCTCTTTTACTGTTTAGCAATTCTAATCAACGATAACCTGCCACAATTCCAAATGGTTTATAACGGTATTTTTGATATATCAAAAAAACTATTAGTACTGTGCCTCTTCTTTATTGGTTGTGGGATTTCCATTGATAAAATCAAATCAGCAGGAGCTAAACCGTTGATCTTCGGTGTACTTCTTTGGGTTGTTATCTCTACAACCTCTTTGCTTTATATCATGAACTATATTCAATAGAAACTTACAGAATGGCAACTCGCGTTTATGGAATCCTATTTTTAATAAATGAGTACATACTATGCTACTGAACTACCCTATAATGATAAATTAGTTAATAAGTATTAGAGGTAGCCATGATGTTTTCTTATTCAAAATCCGCTGACATAAAAAAAATCCAAAAAGGACTATTACAGTTTTTTATTCAATGTCTTGTTGTTGCTGTTGCCTACTTAGTCATCCGTACTGACATTATTGTTTTAAAGAATGAGCTTAGTGAAAATTCATTAACTGAATATTACCAACAGATCTTATTACTTATTGTTGCTTTTTCTTTTAGCTACATCGCTATAACCAATAAAGAAGCACGCTCTTTTTCAATTCTTATCATTGGGTTTTTTAGTTGTATGTGCATAAGAGAGAGTGATGGTGTTCTTGATGAGGTTTATCATGGTTTTTGGCTAGTTCCGGCTCTAATCGTTACTTTTACGTGCATTTACTTTGCATTAAAAGATAAGAAAGGTCTTCTATCTACCGCGGCTCGATTTTTCGATAGCCGTTATTTCTACACGTTAAGTTGCGCCTTAGTTATTGTTCTGGTGTTTTCTAGATTAGCTGGCATGGGTTATCTGTGGCAAACGTTACTTGATGATCACTACATTCGTACAATAAAAAAACTAGCAGAAGAAGGAACTGAACTACTAGGTTATTCTCTGCTCGCTTATAGCGCACTAGGCTTTGGTATTGAAGTTCATCGCCTTAATAAAAATTCATAATTTTATCTAGCTAACGGCAATCGTCGTTAGCTAATTATTCATTCAATGCCTCTGCTTTCATCGCAAAATAACGGATCATTTTAACAAGATCTGACTTACTTATTTCTTTTAACGTTAATGCGACTTCTACATCTTTTTTTATCGTCTTGAGCAACACTTGCTTTCTCAAACTTTCACTTTGCATACTGAACTCCGAACATTAACATGCTCATTTAACCGCTAGAATGTGTGCTAAGTATAAAAAGTAATAAATACAATTTATGTAGGACATATCCTAAAAATGAATGGCACAAGTCTATAGCTTTAACGAAGCATTCCAATAGCATATTAAAAGGTTAATAAATTCAATGTGCTAAAATAGCAACATAGAATTCCTTAATCTTAAATACAAGTCACTAACTCCATTCATTCCTTTAGAGTTCTCTTCTATTCTTTGATAATGAGAAATCGCTTTTTGCAAATACTCTTGATGATTTACATCTGACAAATCCCACATTTCAGAACCGATATTAGTCAGAGGGATAGCCGCTTGATTACTGACATGAATAATTTCATAAAAGCGTTTATTTTCTTTAATTAACGTTTCTGAGACTAAACCAAAACCCATATCAATTAACTCAGTTCTCACTTTGTAATGATGCAATACAGGGCACAAGATAAACTCTAACTCGGAATCTTGATTACATAATTGAATGGATCGAACTAATTCAATTAATAAATCCCCCCCGACTCCGGCGATAATAATCAGATTTTTTTTATCTGAGACAATAGGCAAATTTGCCACATCCATGCAGTGCACTTGCCATTGAGAACTGACATTTGAGGCATGTTTTTGCAACTGAGACTCGAGTTCAATCATCAATCCATCCACGACGTCAACAAAGTGGATCACACTTTTTGGTTGTGAAGCCAATAAGGCAGTGCCTAACTGACCATGATCACAGCAGCAATCCCAAATATGATCATAGTGCTTGGTAACTTTATTTTTAATAGTATCTAAACGAGAACTTAATTTCATGGTTCAATATCGGTAGTGAAAATCAGGCACAGTATATAGTATTTTTTTCACAAAAATCAGGTAAGCTACCTCAAGATAATTTAACCAAATGGTAAGTACTATGTATAAACTGATCGCATTGGATATGGATGGCACTCTGCTTAATTCTGATAAGCAAATCTCAGCCGAAAACAAAACCGCTATTGCAGCTGCTCGTGAAAAAGGGGTAGTCGTCGTTTTAGCCTCTGGCCGCCCACTAAACGGCATGAAGCCACAACTAGAAGAACTAGGCATGACAACAGAGGACGATTACGTTCTTAGTTACAATGCATCACTGGTTCAAAAAGTGAAAAGCGAAGAAGTTATCCGTAGCCAAATAATTACAGGTACAGACGCAAAAATCATTGCTAAATTAGCTAAAGAACTGGGAGTTCACGTCCACGCCTTCTCACAAGAAAAAGG
Source organism: Aliivibrio sifiae (assembly GCF_002954715.1). GTDB lineage: Bacteria > Pseudomonadota > Gammaproteobacteria > Enterobacterales > Vibrionaceae > Aliivibrio > Aliivibrio sifiae. The sequence continues at coordinate 1,344,714 of NZ_MSCP01000002.1, forward strand.
GCTAATTACACCACAATTAAATCATTACACCGAACATGAATCAAGCATCACTGGCATGCCAATTACAGTAATTGATTTCGAAGAGTTAGCAGACGACGAACAAGTTATGAAAGCGATGATGATTGATGAACCAGAGCTACTTTCTGCTGCTATTAAACAATTACCTGTCGCTTTATATGAGCAATTTACCATTGTACAAAGCGCTCCTTTCTTCTTAGAGTTTTTAAACCCAAACAGTAATAAAGGCGTAGGCGTAAAAGCATTAGCAGACCATCTTGGCATTACTGCTGATGAGGTTATTTGCATGGGTGATGCGGGTAATGATTGGCATATGATTAAGTATGCCGGTCTTGGTGTTGCTATGGAAAATGCCACTGACGATATAAAAGAAATCGCGAACCACATTACCGTAAGTAATAACGATCATGGTGTAGCAAAAGTAATCGAAGAGTTTGTATTAAACGTTTAATTCTAAATAAATAGATTCATAACAAAATAAACCCCAGTATAAATTACATATCATATACTGGGGATTTTATTTACTATAGGGATCTTGTCTTAAATCACTAAACTACGCTTCTGATTCAACCAACTTTCCTTCTTGATCATCACCGCTGTTTTTCTTTTTCAGAGAGATAAGGATCAGTGAACATATCATACCAAGTACCGCAACAGTTAAGCCAATACCAAAGATCATTTGATATGCTTGAATCGCAGGATAAGTATCAATAATCCAACCATTTAATGCGTATGCCCAAAACACTGATGCATAAGCAGCAAATGAACCAACACTCATTGCTGAACCACTGTAGTCCTTTGGTACACCCGCTTCAGCTACCGGTGCTAAGATAATTCCTTTAGCTAAGAAGATACTGAAAGAGAAGCACATTAACAACACCATGTTCATCATTAGCATGCCTTCTGTTTTAGGCAGTGCAATCGTCACACCCAAACAAATTGCCGTTAAACCCAAAGCAAAAAACATCATTTTAATTGAAGATTTAAATACGAAATCAGCAATAGATCCGGCAACTAAACCAGCAACTACTCCCATTGCACCTGTATTAATAATACCGAAGATAGCGGCTTGTGCTGTTGATAAACCAAATACGGCTTGTAGGTAAGGCACTGTATAAATTAGCGTAATATAAATCCAATATACTGTTAGAGAAGTAATCGCAGCTAACCATACTGTTGGCATTTTTAGTACATGAACTAACCCTTTTAATGCTTCTTTGTTTTTGCTCTCACCTTGCTTAATTTCCATGTGATTATCTGGTACAAATTTCCATACACAGAAAATCATTGGAAGGATAAGTAACGTATAGAAAACAATTGCGCCTTGGAATACAAGGATTGAACCACCAACCAACGCCATGATACCAACGATAACAGCATTCATACTCATTTCAGCAGCACGGCGCACTGATTCTAGTAACCCAAACGCCATGCCTTTGTTTTTATCGCCAGACATTAAGGTAACGCCATTAACGACTGATGGCCAAAAAGCAGCATCCACTAGGCCCCAAATACCGGCAATCACAACCAAAATACTGAATCCAGGTTCTAAGAAAATGATGGTCATCATACTCAAAAAACGTATCGTCAGGCTGGTAATTAAAATGGATTTTACTGAAAAACGGTTATTGACCCAACCTGCTGGTATATAGAAAAACATTGCAGAACCAATTAGGGTAAATAAGATCCCCATTTGGGTGTTGTCTATTTGTAGCACTTCTAAAAGTAAGTTATAAAACGTACCTTTAAATGCTTCAAACGCAGAGTAAATGATTTGTCCTGACATCACGACAGAGAAAAAACCAAACAGCTGGTTTCGACTCGTGAAGCCTATTTTTTCAAACAAGTTCATAGTGGTAATCCTTTCACGTTATTGTTTTAATTATTATATTAAGCTTTATATTTCGATGGGAATTTATGTGCGATATCAGTACAGATACCATCAACACCCCAATTAAATAACTCGTTTGCACGAGCCAAATCATTTACCGTCCACACATTTACTTTAATTCCTGACGCTTTAAATTTATTTACCATTTCACGAGTTAAGCCCTTCTCTTCAGGGTGAATGTAATCGGCTTGACACCATTCAATGATTGAGTTCCAATCATCCCATAAGTTATGACTTTCAAACAAACAAGCAACTTTACTTTCAGGGCTTTTACGTTTGAATTCAGACAATACTAAGTGGTTAAAACTTGAAATAATAAGCTCACGTTCAGGGTTTAACTCTTTAAGTGCCATGATCAAATTATCGATCAATAAATGACTTAATTTAGCACTTGCCGAACACGATTTAATTTCAATATTTAAATTCAATTCTTTTTCGTTCGCTAATTTGATCAATTGTTGAACAGTTGGTAAACGCTCATCAATATAATCATCACTAAACCAACTTCCAGCATCAATAGAGTTCAAATCGGCGTGGCTAATATCACACAATCGGCCACTTTTATCTGTACAGCGATCTAACGTATCGTCATGAGAAATAATCACCGTGCCATCTTGTAGAATATCAACATCACATTCAAACCATTGAACACCATGGTCTTTACATAATGAGAAAGCAGAAAGCGTATTTTCGGGAGCCAGAGAAGACATACCACGATGAGCTATTAATGTTTTCATTGTTAACCTATTTTACGTGTTAGAAGATGTGAAGGATGATAACGCTTAGATCATTTCATAAATGTGACAAGAACAGATAAAATGAGCATTCGAACGTTCGAATAGGAACTTATTTCATTTTTTGCCTATGGGTTAACAATATTAATATCATTAACTTTAATTTTTTCGATATTAAAGAGAGCAGAAATCAAACAAGTTACCACCCTTCAGAATTTATCTTCTTAAATTACAATTAATAACTGAATAAATAACAATAAATACATCGAGATTATTTATGTATTGAAATGGCAATTACGGCAAAGATGAAGGTAACATACGATTAATAATCGTTAGAGCACGATCAAAATCATACGCTTGTAACGCCTTAATTAATTGTTGCTCATCGCAATCTAAATTGACTTGTTCAGGAAAAAGATGAGTGGCTAAATCTAAAGCATTACTATCATATTCTTCTACTTTATTTTTCAGATCCTGTCATTCTTGTCTACTTATCGTAGTTTTCTCTTTTTGAGCACTTCCTGTCGCCAGCAAAGATAATTGCTCAAAGAATAATAAATACTCAGCATCACTCTGCGTAAGTAGTTCCACAATATCACTCTTACTACTATAAGTTGCGCTTGATTCAACTTGCTGTAAAAGTGCAGCAAGCTTACGACCACCTAAATTTGCAGTCATACTTTTCAATGTATGTGCAGTACGCTCAAGTAACCCCATATCACTTTGTTTCAAAGCAGATTGAAGATCACCCAACATTAGCTCAGCGGTTTCCATATAGCGTTTAATTAAGCGCTGTAATAAATCAGGATCATTATTGCTGTACAGCATTGCATCATCTTTAGAGAATGTAGACTTATAGTGAGATTGCTCATGACCCGAAGACGTTGAAGTAAAAGACATATCCAATGGTAACCCATCAAAAGCATTAGCAATATGTATCGCTAGTTTATCAAACACAATCGGTTTCTCGATAAAACTAATAAAACCACACAACATTGCTTTGTGCTTTATTTCTGGTAACACATTAGCAGAAAGGGCAATAATAGGCGTTGTTATATTTCTTTTACGGATTGCTTCTGTCGCTTGGTAGCCATCCATTATTGGCATCTGAAGATCCATTAAAACCAATGCATAAGTATAATTATCAATATACTCCAGAGCCTCTTCTCCATGATTTGCAACATCAACACGTAAATTCAATTTCGTTAACATCGCCGTCGCAACCTCTTGGTTAAACTCATTATCTTCAACGAGTAATACACTTTGCCCTTCAAACTCAACAACAGCGCGTTTCCCATCGTCATGATTTTTCGGCTTTATTTGCGTTAAGCTTTTTAACAATGTTAATTTAAAATAAAATTCGCTACCTTTACCTAACTCACTTCTTACTTCAATGAGTCCTCCCATTGAGGAAACCAAATTTTGGCTAATGTTTAAGCCTAACCCTGTTCCACCAAAACGTCTTGTTGTCGAACTATCAGCTTGAGAAAAAGCGGTAAATAAATCATCAACTTGTGAAGGAGTCATGCCTATTCCTGAATCAATAATCCGAACGACAAACGTAGCATCTGTATCGGTTGACTTAATAGCTGAAAGGTAAATAATCACTTTGCCTTCAGGGGTATTTCCTGCTAAGTTTAGGATGACTTGATATAACCTTAGGGGGTCTCCTATTAGTGTCATACTCAAGGCTTCGTCTAATATTATCTCAAGTACAAGCCCCTTCTCTTGTGCCTTAATAGATAAAATATCATTTACGTCATCTAGCGTATCTGATAATAAAAAAGGGATGGATTCTAATTGTAATTGACCAGCTTCAATTTTTGATAAATCTAGAATATCATTAATAATCAACAATAAAGATTCAGCCGAACGGTGAACCTTTCTAATATAGTTAGCGACTATCGGCTTCTCAACCTCTTGCAAAGCGAGATAAGACATCCCTAGAATAGCATTCATTGGTGTTCGTATTTCATGACTCATATTCGCCAAAAAATCAGATTTTGCTTTACTGGCCTCATCAGCTGTTTTCTTTGCAATTTCGAGTTGAATATTAAGCTTCCTTAATTTTCGACTCCAAATAAAAATCGCAATAAGAATAAAGGTGGAGGAAAAACCAATGGTATATACTAATTCATAATCTACTTTTTCTATTAACTTTGGAGCACTCCATTTAAGTAAAATACGTTTTTTTTCTTGTTCAGAAATTGAACTTACTACATTATTAATAATTGAATATAGTTCAGGCTCAGAATCTAATACGTGAAAAGTAGGACTTATTTTTTGCTCAAGGCGACCAACAAGATCAATACTTTGATACTCATTAGTTGAAATTAAATAATTTAGAACATGAACGGTATCAATGACCCCCATAACTTCTTCATTATTAACAAGTTCAAGTCCTTCTTCTGTATTATCAACGAGCACCCAACTAATATTTGGGTATCTTTTTAAAATTTCTGGCGTATTTGCCCCATTACGCAAAATACCTATCGTCCAATTCGTTATATCACTTAACTCAACACTGTGAACATCAAGATTAGAAGCAAGAGCAAGTTTATTTGAAAAAAGAGGATCTACTGGATGATAAGAATAACTTAATGTATTGTTTTCTACTGCAGCTGAAACTAACTCTACCTTCTCTTGAGAAATGAGATCTTTTGTTTCAGTCCAACTATCTACAACTTTTGGGATAATCTTAAGACCCGTTTTATTCTGAATTAACTGCAAAAAATATTGACCTAATTATTCATTAAATATAGAAGACATATCAGTAATAACCATTAATTTCTTTCGTATTTATTCCCCTTCAATAAAGCATTCAAAACCAATTTTTTATTTGACATATACATCAGTTAAATCTTAGTTGGCACAAAATGGTAAGTATTGTTTTATAACGAAAAGCATAATAGCTCCAAGAAAACACACCACTGATTACTTACTTTTGGAACTAAATTATGAAAAAAACACTGATTAAAACTGCAGGCATCATTATTCTAGCGACAACATTAACCGGTTGTATTGGTAGCAATGCAGTAACAGGGAAAGTAATGAAATTCAATGTTGAGGTAGTTGATAACCGATATGCTAGGGCTGGGGTTAATTTACTTCTTGCGCCTGTTTACGGTATCACGACTGCGGCTGATTATGTTTTATTTAACTCATTAGAATTTTGGACAGGTAAAAACCCAATCTCTGGTAGCCCACATATTTTTGATTCAAAAACTGATACTCATTTTAAAGTAAATGATGAATTAGACCCATCATTGCGTGATGCGCCTATTGACCCATTAGTGAACCAAAGAACTATTTCTACTGGTGAAATGCAAAAAATCGACAACAATACCATTCAAATGGACATCACTTATAACACGGGAGAGACTGCTATTTTACGTGGCGTGCGTGATGGAGAAAATGTAAGTTACTATATTGATGATAAACTTATCTCTCAAACAACCATAGCTCAATTAGAATCTCTACAGCAGAGTTAAAATAGACGAGATATATTCAAAATAAACCATGCACTAATAATAAGATAGAGCATGGTTTTTCATTACTTTTAAAACAACTATGTTACTTTACAATTTTACTTTCTAACCACTTATCTAATGCAACTTTACCAGAACCAGATAACATCAATGATGCACTTGCAGCCAATAATGCCAAACCAAACTCATAGCCGCCATCAGACATAAATAAACCATTAGGCAAGTGTACGCTTACAATCGCAATCAACATCGTAAATGCAAGTACAAATGCAGAAGGACGAGTTAATAGGCCTAATAGTATAAATAACCCACCAAAAAATTCAGCACTACCAGCCAAAAATGCCATTGCCACACCAGGTGCTAATCCTATAGATTCAAAAAACTGACCTGTACCTTCCAAACCATAACCACCAAACCATGCAAATAATTTCTGAGCACCATGAGCCATAAAAATGATACCAACAGGAATACGAAGAGCAAGTGCGCTAAAACCAGCGTTCGATGATAATAATTGAGCGATTTTTTGTTTCATAATAATGTCCTAAAGCGAATAGATTTTAATGAGGTTCCCCTCTTAGTTGTGAGTCAGTATAAATATGTTACCCTCAAAGAAAATTGGAACAATTTGAGTAAGTAGTTCAATTTTTTTGAACATATAAAATAAGGACATATATGAACTCTCTTATTACCCTAGATGCTTTACGTGCATTAGATGCTATTGACAGAAAAGGAAGCTTTGCTGCAGCTGCTGAATCATTATTTAAAGTACCATCGGCACTCACTTACACTATAAAAAAACTCGAAGAAGACCTTGATGTTGCTTTATTTGATCGCTCAAAACAAAAAGCAAATCTAACTCCAGCAGGCAAATTAATTTTAGACCAGGGTCGAGAGATTTTAATTGCGACAGATAAACTTGAATCAGCAGTGAAACAATTAACTTCTGGTTGGGAAAGAGAAATAAAGATAGTAAGAGACACTATTATGCCTCTTTCCCCTCTTTTAGATACCATTCTTGAGTTCAACAAATTAGAACAAGAAACAGAGATTACCGTTTCAGAAGAATCGCTCAGTGGAGGTTGGGATGCTCTGCACAGTAACCGTGCCGATATTGCGATCGGAGTTTCTGACCATTTACCAAAAGGCGAATATCAGATCACTGAAATTGGACGTGTGGACTTTCTCTTTGCAGTAGCGAAACATCACCCGCTAGCACAATTAGAACGAACCATTGAAACTGATGATTTACTTAAATATCCTTCAATTATTGTCTCTGATTCTTCACTTTTATTGCCGACACGCGATACTGGGTTGTTTAAAAGTAAACAGCGAATTCGTTTTCATACTATGCAAGCAAAAATACAGGCACAACTAGCAGGCGTAGGCACAGGATTTTTACCAAGGCATTTGATTCAATCTTATTTAGATTCTGGTGATTTAGTTGAAAAAACATGTGCAGTACCAAGAGTTAATCCACCTTTATTTATTGGATGGCATAAGAGTAACGACGGAAAAGCATGTGAATGGTTTGCAAGAGAATTGGCACTTAGAAAATGGCTGTAGTGCCTCTTAATGTGCCATCTTTATTGCTATTTTTTACAATCAAACTTGTCGTAATACAAACAAACTACCTGTTTAGACATTCAGATAATAAGCTTTCTTATCACGATACATATGCTCATCTGCAACCGTGAACATCTTAAATAGTTCAGTATTATCAGAGCATGACCAACCGATGGAATAATGGGCTTCATAGTTGGCGCCCTCTTTATCAAAGAAAGTTAAACTCTTTTGATGTAGCTGTAATTTCTCAGCTAATGACGTACATTCTTTCCATGTCATGCCTTTAGTTAACAGAGCAAACTCATCTCCACCTATGCGATAGAAGGCCTCGTTCTGTGTTAACTGTTCTGAAATATGTCGACTACATGTCCGAATTAATTCATCACCTAAATCATGCCCATATTGATCATTAATCGCTTTTAGTCCATTAACGTCTAAGATGAACAACCCAAAGTTCCATCCCGCTTCAGTGTCTCTATAGCGCTTCTGATAGTGCGCTAAATCTTCATCGAATGCTTTGCGATTACCGCATTTTAATAATGCATCACTTCGCGCTACATCCACCAACTCTAACCAAGAGGAAAGCTGTTTAACAAAAAGCTTAAACACTAACTGATGCTCTTCTAATTGAGGTGTTGATATAAAACGCAGACTTGCAAGTAATTTATCCTTACTCGACAATATCTGTATTCCAAAATGATCACCTAACGGCTTAAATCTCAATTCCCATTGAATATCAGGGAAAAGCTGCTGCAGTTGCTGCTCTACTTTATCTGGTAAATTACGATAACTCAGCGTCTTATATATTGAACCGAATTCAATCACAGCTGCTAAATTATTTTTATTTAGCTCTTCTCTCTGCAAAGCGTCACTAATTTGAGCAGTCTGTTTAGTAACCTGAACTTCTAATTCTTGGTTAAAACTAGACAGTTTTTTATTATTCAGCTCTATTAACTCTTGAGATTTATTAAGCTCATTATTGGTATTTTTTAATTCCAGCAGTTGATTTTGAATCGTGACTCTCATTTTACTGAGAACTATCGCCATTCGATTAAACTCTGTAAATTGGAACTGCTTTTCTTTTGGCTCTTGATTTGATGCATAGCTGAAAATTGTTTTTTCTATCTCAAGGAATGCCTTTGATATCCAACGAGTTATCCCCATTGCGATGAAAAGAACAGTTACAAATGTCCAACCAATCACAGTAAATAACGCAACTAGAGTCGATTTCATCTCTTTTAAACGAGAAAAATCAGAAAACTGATAAGAGATATCTAGCTTTAATGGCGATGAAAAAAACGTATTATTTAACACAAACAAACGGTCAATACGGTCACTGTCGCTAACTTCTGGAGTTATTTTAAGCTTCTCTCCCACATGCTGCTTAACACTGAAGCTTTCGTCTTTAAGTAGAAAGTGTTGGAAGTGCTTTTCAATCGTATCAAATGAAATCAATACCACCACATAACCAGATGCGCGATAGCGGCCAGAGCCTTCTAAATTATATGGCAGCATTGGAGTAACTAAAGCAACCCCATTAGAGGTTGCTATCCCTTTAATCAAATTAGGCTCAGTGTAAAATCTCGCAGCCGTTAATCCTTGTTCATACACCGATTTATTTTTGCTAATTTCTTGTAATAATTTACTATTTTCAAAATAATATGAGCGCCCGTTTAAATCATACAACGGCTCCCAATCATCATTTAATATATAAACACTATTAATTAAGCTGGATAGCTCACTAAAGCGCGTAAGGTTATGCATTACTACGCTAGAATAGAGAATATTATCAAGCGCTTGAATGTTAAACCGGTCACGAGATAACCAATTTAAACTTTGTTGAATGCGATCAAACTCAACCACGATCTCTTGGGCTATCGTCGATACTGCATTTTGTATTTGTTGTTCTTTTTGATTTAACAGTTTTTCGCCAATACTGTTCGTCAAAAAATGACTAATAAACAGCAGCGGGACTAACGTAGTAACCAACAAAACGTAGGTGAATACTTTACGTAAACTTAAAAATGGACGACGGATCATTCCTCCTCCACTTTTTTAGAGTATCGGTCTATTAAGTTTTCGATATATTCCATGGTTTCCTTTTTTGGCATACCATCAGAATGTCGGGATGCCCCTCTTGCTAGCGCTTCCCAAATAAAAGAAACACGTAAGCTCGTCGGTATAGGTTGTGAACGTAAATATTGCTGATACACAGAATACATCACCGTTTTATCTGGTGACATTGAAGCGTGATTCACTTTCGCAGAAGCGGAAATATATTGGTGCTCATTAATCAGTTGAGTTAGGAATTTCTCATCTTGGGAAATCAACATTAATTGTTTAATCATTTCTCTTTTTTCTGGATTTTGATAACCACCTTTTGTGATGGTTAGTACTTTACCAGCAGATAATGATTTCATTGGAACACCTTGGTAGCTAGGTAACGAAGTAATACCAAGATTGTCACCAAACGCTTCTGTTAAGCTATTTACAGCCCAATCACCATCAATTAAATAAGATGCCTTACGATCGATGAATGGTTGGCGTCCGCATACATTACTGCATTCGACACCAATATGGTTAAGCGTTGCCATATCATGATAAAACTGCAAAGTATCCATGCTTTTTTCATCATCAAAAACAATTTGATCAAACAATATCTCAGGATGAAATAGACTAAAAAACGCTGAGAAGAAATACATATCTTTCACGCTAAAAGTAATATGAGTTTTGCTTGGTTCTTGTTGTGAGAATGCTTGCAGTTGCTCCCAGCTTGTTATTGGTTCTTTAATTTTGCTTTTATCATAGAAAAGCATGAGGTGGTTTCCGAGAAATAGAGGTAATCCCATATACTCATTACCCACCATTGCACTTTGTTTTGCTACGGTTTCAAGTTGGTCTTCTTTAATCCATTCTTTTGGGATGGTTTTTAAACCAATAAATCGGTGTAACCCTAAGAAATCAGAAGGAACCCATGCCACATCTGGCATGTAGTTTTTTGAGCGTGATGCTAATAGCAATTCGGCTTTCATTTCATCAATAGAAAACTTACGGATCATCAATTGATTACCCGTTCTTTTTTCGAATTCGTCTGCAAGTTTTTTATCAACGTTATCCCCGAAGGCACTCCAGAATTCAAGCATTCCTGCTTCAGATGAGAACGAGACAATAAAAGTAATTAATACGAGGAATTTACGCATGACAGTTAAATAATATCTATTTGAAATGAAAAGAGAGACACAAGCTTCCTATCTATGTCACGAACCGATAATTATATCAGAAAAAAAAGCAATTAACGTTGGCTACCCACAAATGGTCATACCACTAACATCCGGTTATACATGTATTTTTGCATACGTCATAACGAGATCGGCAACCGTCTCAGCATTCAGTTTCTTCATTAAACTAGAGCGATGTACTTCTACCGTACGAACCGCAACAAATAACTCTGCTGCAATCTGTTGGTTTCGTTTTCCAGCTACAATTAAATGCAAAATTTCAGATTCTCTTTCGGTCAATGAACCCAGCACTTTTTTACGGTTTTGTTTATCATAAAGACTTAAAGAGGCCGTCATTGCTTTATGAATAGCTAACGCTAATTGCTCACCATCGACGGGTTTTTGAAAGAAATCCACCGCCCCTAACTTTAGAGCATCCACCGCCATTGGTACGTCACCGTGTCCGGTTAAAAATATCACAGATAATGGACTTTGCTGTTGATTAAGTACTGTATGCACCTCTTGGCCACGAAGGATAGGCATACGGCTATCAAGCACCACACAACCGGGCTTCATTACATCCACATTATCAATAAAATCTTGTCCATCGTTAAAAGAAACAACAGTAAAATCATAACCTTCCAACATGAAGGTTAATGAATCACGTACAGATTCATCGTCATCGACAACATACACTGGTACTACTAATTCAGACATTAACTTCCCATTCTTTTTTTATTTAGTAATGAGTGTACTTAATCGTGGCAATATTACTGTGACACAGCACCCTTGTGGTGATGCGGGTTCCAATAAAAATTGCCCTTGATGCGCTTCAATCACATCACGACAAATCGCAAGTCCTAATCCTAATCCATTTTCTTTCGTGGTAAAGAACGCTTTAGATAACAGTTCGCTATCGTCCTCAAACCCTATTCCATTATCTTGTATTGTGAGCACGATATTAGAATCATCACATTGTGTTTCAATATGAATGTGATGGGTAACACTGCCTTTTTGTTCTTCGCGTTGCATACAAGCATCAGCGGCATTATTAAGTACATTGAGCAGTACTTGTTGTATGCCTACCCCATCTCCCAATAAAAGACACGGTTTAACTGCATTGTTTCGCGTCAGGTGAATTTTTTTCTTTTGAAAGTCGTACTCTAATAACGTTAAGGTATCGCTAATGATGCCATTAATATCACATTCCGCTTTTTCTATTTGGCGCTTATTAATCAGTTTACGTAACCGCTGCACAATACTATCAGCGCGAATGACTTGCTGCTCTATTTTCTCTAAAACGGGAATTAATTCTTGCGCTGGCAGTCCTTTTTTAAGGCGTAACAATCCCCCTTGGCTATAATTACGGATTGCAGCTAATGGCTGATTAATTTCATGCGCCAAACTGCTTCCTAGCTCTCCAACAATACTCACTCGTTGAGCGTGTTCTAGCATCGAATTTTTCTCTTTTAAACTATGAAGCGTATTTTCTAGCTCACGTTTACTGCGACTGAAACGATATTCCAGCAAAAAATGATAACCATTAAGTGAAATAACTAAGATAAATAGCATCCATCCCCATTGTTGATTCTGCTTTAGCCACGATACAGCTTCTTGCCACCACGGCTTTTGCAATGGGTGCATATCCAAACCTTGATACAATTTATCAACTGAGAGCTGGCTAATGGGTGATGTCCAACCCAACGAATTTGCAGCAAGCGCTGCAGACTCATGACTGGGTAATGATAACAAAGCTCTGGTGATCGGCTTGGCTAATCGTTCATCTCCTTTCCCTGTTTTAGCAAATGACCAGTTTGGGTAGAGCGGCGTTGAGGTGGCGCAAGAAAAATCGTCTGGTGCGATATTATTGATCACTCGATAGTTAGAGGCGTCAATCAATCCCTCTTTGTTCATTCTCTCAATTAAACACACAGGTACAATCGCACCATCAATATGTTTATCACGTAATTGATAAATTAAAGCATCTAACGGGAACCCTAAAAATTGCGTATCTGAAAAGTACGTTGATTGACTTAATCCGAGTTTATTAATCTCAAATCGTAACGTCAGATACCCCCCAAAGGCATTTTCATCGACCGCTGCTAAGGAGTGTCCACTTAATGATTCGATGGTCGAAAATGATGAATCGTTACGGACCACTAACGCCGAGCCAATCGCATGGGTGGTTCCATTTTTACGAGTGGTGTTCGCACTGCTTAATGTCGCAAGCCAAGAGAGTGGGTATTGTCTGCCTAATCGTACCGCTTGACCGGGGTTGGTGATAACAAAATCAACGGTTTGATTCTCGACCACTTGTTCCATTTGTTGAAGCGTAAAAGGATGCAAAACAAAATGAGTATTAGGAACGCGTTCACTCAGCCAATCCATCGTCGGTTGCCAACGATTTTGTGCTTCAGCCCCACCACGGGTAGCCAATACACCAACATCAACATTAACGGTTTGCGCTTGAGCAAAGACCGCATGAGATAACAACAAACACACACACCCTACCCACAGCGATAGACTGATTTTACGACCCTGTATTTGCCATCCATTGCTCATTATCTTTTCGCTCTTATTTGAAATACTTGCCAAGAATAACAACTTCTGTTTTTTTCCCAACTCTTTTTCTTGTTTTAGATCAACTCACCTTACGCTATGTGGAAAACCACAATAGGCGGCACTGACTTAATTCTTAATAATCCGTTCATATTATGAAATGCACTCTAACTCCTAACCAAAAAGGTGTTTTATGGACAATACCAAACGTCGATTTCTCAGTCGTCTTGGCACCCTTACCGCAGGCGCTGCGATTATTCCTGTCGCTGGCGCAGGCACATTATCAGCCAATACCATTATCCGTAATAATAACCAACCAGACCGCAAAGGCATGGTGGGTAAACGTTACGCGATGGTTGTTGATTTACGAAAATGTGTTGGCTGCCAAGCCTGTACCGTGGGTTGTTCCATCGAAAACCAAGCACCTATTGGGCAGTTTAGAACAACCGTAAAACAATACGAAGTCACGCTAGATAATGGCGATACTGAAGTTCAAAACGTCAAATCATTCATGTTACCGCGTTTGTGTAACCATTGTGAAAATCCCCCTTGCGTGAAAGTTTGCCCAGTTCAAGCGACCTTCCAACGTGAAGATGGCATTGTCATGGTGGATAACGAACGCTGCGTAGCCTGTGCTTATTGTGTTCAGGCTTGTCCTTACGATGCCCGCTTCATTAATGAAGAGACCTTAACCGCTGACAAATGCACCTTCTGTGCTCACCGCTTAGAAAAAGGCTTATTGCCCGCTTGTGTCGAAACCTGTGTAGGTGGCGCGCGTGTGATTGGTGATTTGAATGATCCAAGCAGTGAAATTGTGCGCTTAATGGCAGAAAACCAAGCGGACATCAAAGTACTAAAACCAGAAGAAGAAACACAACCGCATGTGTTTTATATCGGCATGGACGAGCGCTTTACGTCTCACATTGAGGGCAAAGCCGCGATTTATGATCCAAAAGGAGAAAACGCATGAACATCACTGAAGTTTTAGTTCAACCACAAGCAACCGCGTGGCTTCCGTGGGCCGTGCAATATTTCTTATACATTGGCTCTGCTTACGCTGCTGCTATTTTGTTTTTACTGAGCTTGGTATTTCAACAATTTACAAGCCATAAAATGCGCTCTGCATTGGTATTAACCCTCGCGATTGGCGCAATTGTTGGCCCGTTAGCGTTAACCGGTGATCTGCATCAACCAGGTCGTGCTTGGCATTTCTTCTTCCATCTTACGCCTTGGTCTTGGATGTCTCTTGGATCGTTATTCTTGCCTCTTTTCTCAGGGCTAGCAGTACTCACAGCATGGCTATATTTACGTGATGACATTGCCCAATTGAAAAACAGTACCAATCCAATCGCAAAATTAGTGGGCTTACTCACTCTGGGTGATTGGAAAATAAGTGCCGTACAAATGAAAATCATCGCGGCGATCACAGTTTTATCAGGGTTAAGCATCGCGCTTTATACGGGCGCTGAAATTGCGATTGTAGAAAGCCGTCCATTATGGAATCAAGCCGCTTCTCCTCTGCTTTGGTTTATCACCGCTTTCTTAGGTGCGATTGGTTTCTCTGCAATTTTATTGTGGCTGTTCCCATCAGAAAATAACGACGTCATGAAGAGCGGGGATTTATCTCTCATCAAACGCGTGATGACATTAAGCTCACTGCTCGCTTTTATTCTTATGCCGCTTTGGGCTTCAAATAATCCGTACTTTTCATTGTACGAAAACAGCGATTGGATCACTCGGTTAAGCATTGTCAGCATGGGTTTTGTCCTTTGTTTTATTGTGGCTCAAAACATCAAAAAACTGCATCGACTGAGTTTCGCTGTGATTGCATTAACGACCTTGTGTGCGAGCTTTTATTTACGTTGGGTTACCATGATGGATGTACAAACCATACCAAAATTTGATGTGGGTGCTTACCCATACGAACTGCCAATGGGCGGCTCTGGGCTGCTGGGCATTATTGGTATGTTTGGCTTATGGATGGCGTTAGCGCTTGCTGCATCTGAACTCATCAACACAACAAAATCAACCAAGTAAGGAATTGAACATGGATAACAAACGTCGTCAGTTTTTAAAATCAGGTCTTGCTGTTGGTGGTGTTGGTGCTTTTGCGGCAGGCTATGCAACAACAGCAAAACACATGGCTCATGGGGTGATTGAAGGCACCGCAGGTAAGAAAACCAACCACATACATCATGGTAATTCATTAGAACCAGAATACACGGTGACAGAAGAAGGGAAATTTATTCCTAATCCAAAGCAACGTGTTGCCCCTTCAATGTGTTTTGGTTGTTGGACATTATGTGGCCTACGCGTTCGTATTGATAATGACAGCGATAAGATCTTACGTATCTCTGGCAATCCATATCATCCGTTATCACACGAGCAACAAATCCCATTTAATACGTCAGTAAAAGACGCGTACATTGGCTTAGCCGGAGAAACAGGCATTGCAGGTCGCTCTACGGCGTGTGCCCGTGGTAATGGCATGATGGAAATTCGCAACAGTCCGTATCGTATTACTCAACCATTAAAACGTGTCGGTAAACGTGGTGAAGGAAAATGGGTGCCCATCAGTTATGAACAATTACTTGAAGAAGTGATTGAAGGAGGCGATTTATTTGGTGAAGGTCATGTTGAAGGATTACGCGCTATTCGAGATCTAAAAACACCTGTTGATCCTAATAACCCAGAATACGGCCCAAAGGCCAATCAACTGTTAGTCACCAACGCGGGTAACGAAGGTCGTGATGACATTTTAAAACGCTTTGCTTTCAACAGTTATGGTACACGTAATTTTGGTCATCATGGTTCATATTGTGGTTATGCTTTCCGCGCAGGCTCTGGCGCATTAATGAATGATCTCGACAAGTTCGCTCACGTAAAACCGGATTTAGAACACACCGAATTTGCAATCTTTATTGGTATGTCGCCAGCCCAAGCCGGTAATCCATTTAAACGTCAAGCTCGCCAATTAGCCGCTGCTCGTACTCGTGGTAATTTTGAATACACGATTATCACACCAAGCTTACCGGCTGGTTCATCAAGCCTAGCGGCGGGTGATAATAACCGCTGGATGCCAATTAACTCAGGCACGGATTCAGCTTTAGTGCTAGGTATGATCCAATGGATCATCACTAACGAGCGTTACAATCACACCTTCTTAGCGCAACCAAGTGCGAATGCAATGAAAAGCGCAGGCACAGCCCACTGGTGTAATGCCACTCACCTTGTTATTAGCGATGAATCTCATCCTAGAAATGGCGCGTTCTTACGTGCGTCTGAAATGGGATTAACGTATGAAGGCGAAGCGCTGTCTGACAGTGATCCTTATGTGATTATTGATGCAGAAACGAAGCAGTTAGCCATCAATACACAGAACCAACCAGCGATGTTATTTGTTAGCCAACAAGTAGAAACCATCACTGGCACCGTCACCGTTAAGTCATCATTACAACGCTTAAAGGAAGAAGCGTTTAAATATGACTTGGCGTTCTACAGTAAGCAATGTGCGATCTCAGAAGATGAAATCATTGCATTAGCCACCAAATTTACCAGTCATGGAACTAAAGCTGTCGTCGATACCCACGGAGGTAACATGCACAGTAATGGCTTTTATAACGCTTACACCATTTTGATGTTGAATGCCCTTATCGGTAACATCAATTTAAAAGGTGGAACGATGGCAAAAGCAGGCGGTTATCCTACGTCGGCGGAAGGTCCACGTTATAACTTTGCAAAATTCTCAGGTAAGGTGAAACCACAAGGCGTTTTCTTATCTCGCAGTAAATTCCCATACCAGAAAACCAGTGAGTACAAACGTAAAATAGCGGCAGGGCAATCGCCTTACCCAACTCGCTCACCTTGGTACCCTATTTCTTCTCCGTTACTGACAGAGCATTTGTCAGCGGCGATTGATGGTTATCCATACCGTGCAAAAGCATGGATAAACCACATGGCAAACCCGCTTTATGGCGTTCCTGGATTAGATAATTTATTAAGCGATAAAATCAAAGATCCAAAACAATTAGGATTGATTGTCTCTGTTGATGCGTTCATTAACGAAACCACCGCCCTGTCTGATTACTTAGTACCCGATACCGTTACCTATGAAAGCTGGGGAATGGCGACACCTTGGCATGGCGTACCAACAAAAGCCGTCACAACTCGTTGGCCTATTGTTGAACCATTAACAGAAAAAACAACTGATGGTCGCGCTATTAATCTTGAAAACTTCGTTATTGATATTGCCAAACAAATGGATCTTGGTGGTTTTGGGAATAACGCGATTTCCGATGCTAACGGCAACTGGCATGGCATTCATTGTGCGGAAGATTTCTATTTACGCTCAGCGGCTAACCTTGCTTATGTGGCTAATGGTGTACCAAGTGCCACCGCAGAAGACATGGTGTTGTCAGGATTAGATCGACTAATTCCAGACATGCAACGAGTTTTATCGCCAGAAGAATTAGGCAAAGTAGCCTATATTTTTGCTCGCGGAGGGCGTTTTGAAGACGCAACAGAAGCGTACAAAAACGATGAAATGAAATACAAATGGAAAAAACCATTAGCGATTTGGAACGAGAGACTCGGCACCTCTCGCAACACCATGACAGGTGAGCAATACAGTGGCTGCCCTACGTGGTATCCACAAAAGCTCGCTGATGGCACACCGTTAAGTGATAAATACCCAAAATCAGAATGGCCATTTACGTTAACTAACTTTAAATCCAACATTCACAGCGCGGTGTCTAACTTATCTCCTCGCTTGAATTCAATTAAAGGCGTAAACCCTGTTTATATTCATCCGACAGACGCACAAAAACTCGGCGTCAAAACTGGCGATGTATTCACAATAACCACGCCAAGCAGCTCAACCAAAGCATTAGCGATGTTAGTTGATGGTATTCAACGTGGCACACTAGGCTTTGAACATGGCTTTGGTCATAAAGAGTTAGGTGAACGTGCCCATTGGATTGGCTATACTCAACAACCAGTAAAAATGAAATCAAATGATGGCGTGAATATCAATGACATTGGCTTAATAGACCCAACTCGTAAAGGTAAAGGCGTTTTACTTGATTGGGTGGTTGGTGCAGCAGCAAGACAAGCGCTACCTGCCAAAATTAGCCTAAGTTAACGCTAGCTACTTTATTCATATTATAAACGGGTGTAAATGACAGCACTCGTTTTGATACATTTCATCTCACAAACACTCCCATTGATATCACACACTTGATAATAAATGTGGAAAACCACAATACCCAAGTCTATAAATACTATTGATAATAAAAAGAAAAGATCCCTAAAAAATAAAGTAATTTTTGTGGAGCAAATATGTCATTACCCAAAATAATTCAAAGCAGCTTAGGGTTAGGAGTGTTACTTCTATCTACCAGTTCAGCCTTTGCAGCACCTGCGCCAATCCCACCCGCAGCAACCGTGTGTACCAGTTGTCATATGCCTACTGGAATGGGATTACCTAACATGGCACCGATGATTGCAGGTAAAAACGCCGACTATCTAACGCATCAAATCGATTTATTCATTGCAGGTGAACGCAACGATCCTCTAATGACACCAATGGCAAGCCTCATTGCGGATCCACAAAAGAAAGCTGAAGCCATTAACTATTTCGCCTCTTTATCTGCTCCTGAAATTAAAAATCCAGAACACCGCGGTGACCATGTCATTATTACCGGCCCTGCTCGTAAACTCGTTTACCAAGGCGATTGGAATCGCAATATTCCAGCCTGCTCTACTTGTCACGGTGCCAGTGGCATTGGGGTACAAGATTTTCCTCGCTTAGCAAATCAACATCCTGATTACCTTGAAGAACAATTAAAAGCGTGGAAAAACAAAACCCGATCAGGTGATCACAATGACGTGATGGGCAGTATCGCACGACAACTCACAGATACTGAGATCTCGCAATTATCGCACTATTTTGCCACTGTGAAATAAGGAACATACGATGAATAAAACCATAATCACTCTGGCAGCCGCAACTTTATTTTCACACTCAGTATTAGCAACGACAGAGTTACCAGACAAACAAGCAGAGCTGCCAGCTCATCCCAAAACAGAAAAGTCGGATCACTTAGTTCCACGTGATTTCAGTACAATTCCGAACACCCCTTTTGGTGACAAAGTTAAACAAGGTTATTCTCTATTTGTAAACACGCAAACCTTGCAAGGCAAATACGTTAATAACCAACAGAATTGCGTAAACTGCCATATGCAAGCGGGCATGAAAGCGGATTCAGCGCCACTTTGGGGAGCCTTTATGGCCTACCCCGCTTATCGTTCAAAAAATGACAAAGTAAACACGTATGCAGAGCGTATTCAAGGGTGTTTCACTTATTCAATGAACGGAACTCCGCCACCTCAAGACTCTCCTGAATTAGTCGCATTAAGTGCCTATTCTTATTGGTTAGCTATGGGGGGGTTATTAGACAAATACAATATGCAGAACACGCCAATCCCTGAATTGTCAGATGCTGCCGTTCAATTAGGAGGCAACGATGAGTCGTTTATCCTACCTATTGAGATGATGAAAGATTTACCCGCAGGTAAACGTGGATCTCTCGCTGGACGTAGTTTTCCTAAGTTAGATAAACCAGAGCAAGCGCCTTCTATTGAGCGTGGCGAGATCGTTTACAACACTACGTGTGCAAGCTGTCATGGTGCCAATGGCGAAGGCATTAGAGATCACGGCGTGCAATCTTTCCCACCATTATGGGGCAAGGACTCATTTAACTGGGGGGCAGGCATGCACCGTGTAAATACTGCCGCCTTCTTTATTTATGAAAACATGCCACTTGGGAAAAGTATTCAGATCACCAAACAAGAAGCATGGGATGTTGCAGCCTTCATGAACAGCCATGAGCGCCCTCAAGATCCCCGCTTTAAAGGTGATTTAAAAGCAAACCAAGAAAAATACCATAACCACCAAGGCTACTATGGTAAAACCGTAAACGGAAAAGTATTAGGTGAACATTCATATTAATAGCATTGCCTAATTAAAATAATAAAATAGCACCGTCTATTGGCTTAACATAAAGTCCTTATTCACTTTTAGTAATAAGGACTTTTTATTGCGGTATTGTTAACACCGTCCCTGTTTATTACAACAAAATACGTTATATTCTCGCGAAATTAATCCTTATTGATAATTGAGTTCATAATGAAATTTAGCGTTAACACATTAGTTATTTCTACTCTATTTGCTTCTTTTTCGGCTTTTTCTGCCCCTGTTGAATTTCAGAAGATCCCAGAGATCATGACGAAATTTGAATCTGCTCAGCTGTTTGTAAAAAGCTCACCAACCTTAGGCCGATTACCAAAAACCGCTGAACTAGGCAAACAGTTTCCTACTTATGTGTCTGATGGCAAAGGCGGTTATCACCTAGAAACAAGCAATACGATGATCAAAGAGGTTGTTGTCGCTAGAATGCCAACCGCGGTTGTCGATGATGTCTATAACGAATGGTTAGTACCTCAAGACGTATGGAAAGTCACTTATGGTGTTCTTCCTACCTCAACAGAGTTCGCATCCTTTAAACGAATCAAAAGCATTAAAGCCATCAAAATAGATGACGAAATGTTAACACTGATGGGCAGTGACGATGGTAAAACTGCGACCATTAAAGTGAGCTGGGACGATAAAGGAATGACAGTCTACAAAGACGGTTACCTTGCTGATTATGAATACGGCATTGCTCCAGAAGAAATGAAAGCAAACTACGAATTGGCAAAATAAAGTAGCCAAATGAATAAGAAGAGAGGCGATTAACACCTCTCTTTTTATTCATAAACTCTTTATTCTCTAGGTAACAGCATAGCTCCTGCTAATAAAGACATTGCGATTAGTACGAATCCTAAATCTCCAATAACCCCAGCAAGAGCCAGCCCACCGCCAATTAAGCAATAATACAACAACCCTAGAACTGCGCCCGCTGTTCCTACTTGGTGTTTATAATTAACGAGTGCGGTGCTAAATATATTAGGAATTGCCATACCAAATCCGGCGACCACGCTTGCCATTCCAACCAAAAACCAAAGACTATCTTGATATAAATACACCTGAGCTGAACCTATCATACTAAATACAACAGCAACCTGAATTAATCGTTGCGAACACCACTCTTTTTCTAACAATCGCTTATTCAATGTGCTACCAAAAATAGAAGCTACAGCCAGCACCACACCACTGTAACCAAATTCTATTGAACTTAATCCAAGCTGATTAAACATAAATGGTGCTAAAGAGTAGTAGCTAAACATCATGACATTAAAGCAAGCAACCAAAATCGCACTTTTCCAAATAGCACCATCTTTTAACATCGCATTAAAAATACTCATAAAACTGACAGGTTGCAGATGGTTGGGTTTTGTTTCTGGTAATAACACAACAGATACTGCTAATAATGTAATAGCCATAACAAATAACAAGCTAAACACAATCAAATGGCCGAAATACTCTGCAATAAATCCTCCCAGCATTAAACCTACAACAGGACTAATCGATACCGCAACAACCGCTACTGAAAAAACTTTTCCTAACTCTTTGCCCTCATAGCTATCACGTAATATTGTCTGACCGATAACAGATCCAACAGCAGCACCAAAAGCAGAGATAATACGTGCAACCAACACCATATTAAAATCAACAGCAGTAATAGCCAGCAAGCAACCAATACCATAAATAAACAAACCACATAACATCGCTTTTCGGCGTCCAATCACATCAGCGACTCGCCCCCAGATAACAACACCCACAGCAAAAGCCATAAAATAGATAGACAAGGTTTGACTGGCGCTTGCCATTGATACATCAAAATAATCGACGAGGTGAGGTAATACAGGGCTGTAAATGGTTTCAACAATTTGAGGGAACATCAATAGTATGATGAGTAATCCCATGTGGCGTTTTTTATTCATATTCTTTTCTTCTAAAATTGGAATAAGAGAAGTATATGGAATTGATTTGTGTTCAAATACCAACATTAGAACAGCAAACATCAAAATAAGGACAAACCATGTTGATTGATGGAAACACCCCCTTTTATGTTGATGACATGCCTTACTCTTTTGTTGGCATTGCAGCCCAAATTGGTAAACACGATTCAGGCATGCATATTCACAACCGTGCACAACTGCTGTTTGCACCTCATGGTTGTATGAGTATTACTCTTGATGGGCAACATTGTGTTTTACCTCCAACCAAAATAGCTTGGATACCTGCGGGGATTGAACATTGCGCTACCATGACCAATGTCGTTGCCTATCGCTCTCTTTATTTTGATCCTCTCGCTATCGATAATTTACCAACAGAACTGAGTATTTTTAGCGTCACACCATTATTAAAGGAATTGATCGAACGAATGGCTTTTTGGGAATGGGATAAACCAAGTAATGAGCAAGCAAATACCTTGGCTTTATGTTGTGAAGAACTTTTTTACGCAGAAAAGAATGAACTCACACTACCTTTACCCAAAGATAAACGATTAGCACTGTGGTTAGAAAAAGTAAAACAAAGAACACTATTACCTCAACCATTGAATGAAATGGCAAAGCATATAGGGGCAAGCAGCAAAACCATTAGCCGGTTATTCATAAAAGAAACCGGGATGCCTTACCAAGCGTGGCGACAACAATGGCGACTGCTCACTGCGATTGAACAATTATCAGAGAAAAAAAGTGTCTCTGTTGTCGCCCACGCGTTAGAGTTCTCCAGTGACAGCGCGTTTATTCATTTCTTTAAGCAACACACTGGAGAAACCCCAACTCATTACATAAAATAATATTCCTTATTTAAAATTTGAATACCCTTTAATTTCCAAAATAGAAATAAGTCTTCTTATTAATTTCACTAAATGAAAGTGGATTTATCACTTAAAATAAAACCATACTAATAAAAAGGGTTTTATCATGAGTCAAGAACGCTTCTATAGCATCATTACCGATGCCAACTTATCTCCAAAACAAAAATCTCAGTATTTAGCATTAGAGGCAGAAGCAAGCTTGCCTTATATGGAGATTGACTCAGAAACTCAACAAGCTTTAAAAGATGGCGTGTTATGTGACATGTTTGAAGGTCATGCACCATTTAAACCACGCTATGTATTACCAGATTATGCTAAGTTTTTAACTCAAGGTTCTGAATTCCTAGAGTTGAGCCCAGCTGAAGACTTTGATGATGCATTAAATTTACTGACTATTATTTATCATCACGTTCCTTCGGTTACTTCTATCCCTGTTTACCTTGGCCAACTTGATACAGTGCTTATGCCTTTTGTTGGATCTCTTAGTGATGAAGAGATTTACCAAAAACTAAAACGTTTCTGGATCATGCTTGATCGCACCCTTCCTGATGCATTTATGCATGTAAATATTGGTCCAACAGATAACATCATTTGCCGTACTATCTTGCGCGTTGATGCCGAATTAAAACAAATCGCACCGAATCTAACCTTTATGTACGATGCTGACGTTACACCAGACGATTTACTTCGCCAAGCCGCATCAAACATTTGTGAATGCAGCAAACCGCACATTGCAAACTACCCTGTGCACGCAAAAGCGTATAACAATACAGGCTTTGGTATTGTTAGTTGCTACAATTCTCTGCCGCTTACTGGTGGGTCAAACACATTAGTTCGTATGAACCTAAAAGAAGCGGCTAAAAAAGCACAAAATAAAGCTGATTTTATTGAGAACGTTTTGCCATATTACTGCAAAGTAATGTTTGGCTTAATGGATACTCGTAGCGAGTTCTTACATGAAAAATCTAACTTCTTTGAAGGCTTCTTAACAAAAGAAGGTCTAATCAATGAAGATCGATTCGCACCAATGTTTGGTATTTACGGCATGGCTGAAGCGGTTAATATTTTGCTGGAAAGAGAAGGTATTGATGCAAAATACGGACACGATGAAGTTGCAAACCTATTAGGTCACGCTATTTCGAAACAACTTTCTGAAATTGTGGCAACGACGGATGTTAAATACGGCTACCACAAAAAAGCATTGCTTCATGCTCAAGGTGGGATCAGTTTAGATCTTGATGTGACTCCTGGTGTTCGTATTCCTTACGGTACCGAACCTGATCCAGTATCTTATGTGCAAGCAACCGCAGGGCACCACCAATACTACACGTCAGGTATCAGTGATATTTTAACGATTGATGAAACCGTTAAATCAAACCCAGAAGCGATGTTTAATCTAGCGAAAGGGGCTCTTCAATCTGGCTACCGTGAATTTACAGCAAACGTTGCATCAAATGATTTAGTTCGTGTAACAGGTTACATGATTAAACTGTCTGACATTGCAAAATTTGATGATGAAGGTTCTCGCACTAACACCACATTCTTAGGTGCAGAAGCGGCTAAGAACACAGGTATTTTAGAGCGAAAACCTCGTGTTGCAGCGTTAGAAATTACACCAACGTACGCAGAATAAGTTAACAATATTATGGTTGACGCTATCACTCAACAGAGCAATACCATCAACTATGACAAAACAGGATTGGTCAGTAAAATACTGACCTTTTCTTGTGTCGATGGCCCTGGAAATCGTCTTGTGATCTTCTTACAAGGTTGTAATTACGATTGTATAACTTGTCATAACCCCCACACCATTAACCACTGCGATCATTGTGGTGATTGCGTCGAGCCTTGTCCAACAGGAGCATTAGCCTTTAATGATTCTCCAAATAGAAAAGTCATTTGGAATGAAGCCTTATGTACTCAATGTGATAAATGTATTGATGTCTGTCCAAGTAAATCTAATCCTAAAATAACGACTTACTCAGTAGAAAAGCTGCTTGAATTTACTAAAAAACATGCTCCATTTTTAAGTGGCGTTACTATTTCTGGTGGTGAAGCAACCCTACAATTGCCGTTTATTATTGAATACTTTAAAGCTATAAAATCAGAAGAATCATTAGGTCACCTTACCTGTTTTATTGACAGCAATGGCAGTTTATCAGAGCAAGGATGGAACAAAGTTTTACCTTATCTTGATGGCACAATGATTGATTTAAAAGCATGGCAAAATGACACACATTTATGGTTGGTCGGCAGAGAAAACCACCGAGTATTGCACTCTATTAATTTATTGGCTCAATACGGAAAATTACACGAAGTTCGTTTATTGTATATTCCGAATAAAACCGATTTATTGAGTGAGATCGATGCTGTTAGTGAATATTTAAAAACACTGCCAGAGCACGTAACTATCCGCTTAAATGCTTTTCAACATCATGGTGTAATTGGTGAAGCCTTGGCATGGGATAAATGCAGCAAAGTACAAATGGAAGAATTTGAGGCCAAGTTAATTACTAAATTGGGGCGACCAGTTATCACCCCATCGGTTTATACCTAAACAAACCATTGATTCATAAAGAAAGCCTCAGCTATAATGTTACTGTAACATTAACTAAGGCTTATTATGACTACTGAGATTAGAAAATCACGCCCAACTTTACAAGATATTGCAGACAGAATCGGCATCACCAAAATGACGGTCAGCCGCTATATGCGAGCTCCTAGTTCAGTTGCAGAGCCAACGCGAGTCAAAATAAGAGCCGTTGTTGAAGAGCTTGGATACATTCAAAACCGTGCCCCAGCAATGCTTTCAAAAGCCTCAAGTAAAGCGATTGGTGTATTGCTACCTTCTTTATCAAACCAAGTATTTGCTAATTTTACACAAGGTATTGAAGCGGTAACCAATGCTTGTGGTTATGAAACCTTAATTGCCCACTTTAGTTACAGCAAAGATATTGAAGAAAACAAGATAGCGGCCCTACTTTCTTATCAGGTAGATGGACTTATTTTAACCAGTTCAGAGCATACTCCGCGTACATTACAAATGATAAAAACCGCTGGCGTACCAATTATCGAAGCGATGGAATTACCTGAAAACCCAATTGATATTGCTGTCGGATTAGATCACGAATTAGCGGCTTATACTGTCATTAAATCTATGCTCAATAAAGGGAAAAAACACATCGTCTACTTTGGTGCCCGACTGGATACCCGAACACAACTACGTATGAATGGTTACGATAAAGCGATTACAGAAGCTGGATTTGAGCCAATCCACATCCTAACCGAAGCTCACTCAAGCTTTACCTTAGGTCAAAAACTTCTTGAACAAACATTAAACATGCACCCTACTGTAGATGGGATCTTCTGTACTAATGACGATATTGCTATCGGAACAATCATGGCTTGCCAAGAAAGAAAAATCCCAGTACCACAACAAATTAGTATCGTTGGATATAACTCATTAGACATAGGCCAAGCAATGTCACCAAAACTAACCAGCGTAGATACGCCTTTATATGCTATTGGAGAGAAAAGTGCACAATTACTGCTAGATTCTCTGGCAGGAAAAAGCCCAGAACAAAAAGTGTTTGATCTGGGCTTTACGATTACACAAGGAGAAAGCTTGTAATTTCAGCTTTCTCTATTGCGCTTTATTCCTGCTCCTTAGATATTAAGCCAATCTATTAATACAAGAATGAAGCGCCTTCTTCTGCACTCGAAACATTGTCTCGCATAATTTTGAACATATCTCGTCCCCACGTGACCTGCTCTTTTTCCGTATCAATGACCATAGGTTGACGCCCCTCATACGAGGTTAATAAATCTAACTTTCCATTTTCACTGTCAAGACGAACAATATCTCCTTCTTGAATCAGTCCAATCACACCACCACGTAGGGCCTCAGGAGAAATATGGATAGCCGCTGGAATTTTGCCTGACGCGCCAGATAATCGACCATCAGTAACCAAGGCAACTTTATAACCGTCTTTCTGAATATTTCCCAAAATAGGCATTAGCTTATGTAGCTCAGGCATTCCATTCGCTGCGGGTCCATTGTGGGTCACGACAATAATACAATCTTGATTTAACAGGCCTTTTTTGTACGCTGTCTCCACATCATGTTGTGAAGTAAATACTTTCGCTGGCGCTTCTATAAATCGGTATTCTTTTGCCACAGCAGACACTTTAATCACTGCGCTACCTAAATTACCGTGTAGCACTTTTGTTCCACCAGTACTTTGAAACTCTTCGCCACTACATGCAATAACATTAGGGTTTGCAGTGCCTATGACATCGAACCATTCAAGCTGCCCATCAACCAAGGTTGGTGACATTAGCTGTTGATTGAAATCGCCAAAAGCTGGAGTAACATCAGTATGCAGTAATTCACTTTCATGCAGACGCTTCATTAGTGCAGGAACACCGCCAGCGACTTGAAATTCATTAATATCAGCTGGCCCGTTTGGATAAATCTTCACTAAAAGTGGAACAATATCAGACAAGTCGCTTAAATCTTCCCACGTTAAAATAAAACCTGCTGCACGAGCGATGGCAATCATATGAATGCTGTGATTTGTACTGCCACCAGAGGCTAATAATGCAATTAAGCCATTCACTAAACTCTTCTCTGTAAACACCTTTTTTAACGGTCTATACGATGGGGTATCAGCAGTCATTGATGCCAAACGTACTGATGCATAATCAGTTAATGCCGCACGAAGTGGCGATTCTGGATGAACAAAAGCGGAACCTGACAACATTAACCCCATCGCTTCAAATACAAGCTGATTTGTATTTGCGGTTCCATAAAAAGTACAAGTTCCAGAAGAGTGATAAGCATTACATTCCATTTTCTGCAACGCATCTTGCCCGACTTTGCCCGCTACAAATTTTTGTCGAACATCGACTTTTTCTTCATTGGTGATACCAGTAGACATTGGTCCTGCAGGAATAAATGCCGTCGGTAAATGAGCATAACTTAGTGCCCCTATTAACTGTCCCGGGGCTATCTTGTCACAAATCCCAAGCAGTAATGTCGCATCAAATACATTATGGCTTAACGAAAACGCGGTAGATTGAGCAATTAAATCACGAGAGAAAAGAGACATATCCATGCCTGCTTGACCTTGCGTCACACCATCACACATAGCAGGAACGCCACCCGCGATTTGTGCGGTATGACCGTGCTCATTTAGTGCTGATTTAATTTGATCAGGATAGTCTTTATATGTTTGATGTGCACTTAGCATGTCGTTGTATGCAGTAATAATCGCAACGTTTGCGTGTGTTAAATTCAATATCGTCGATTTTTCACTAGAACAAGAAGAAGCAACTGCATGTGCTAAATTACCACAAGACATTTGAGCTCGACCTTTACCCGCCTTTTCTTGTTCTTCAATTTTATTCAAAAAAGCCTGACGACTATCAACACTTCGTTCTTGGATTCGTTTCGTTACCGCTAAGATGGTTGAGTGAGTCATGCTACTACCTTATTTTGTTGTGTATTACTTAGGTTGCTAAAGCGAGAAAGGCTTTCTAATTCTAAAACTGTTTTTTCAATAATGTCATTCAGCGTCGCATCAATATTTATGGTAATAACGCTTTTCTCACTCACTGGACGCTCTAAAATATCAAACTGACTCTTTACCATATTCTCTTTCATGAAATGACCAGAGCGAAAAGACATTCTTTGTAAGATAAGCTCAATACTTCCATCCAGAAAAACAAAACTGACGTTTTTATTCCCTTCTCGGATTTTATCGCGATAGCTTTTTTTCAATGATGAGCAAACAATTACACCTGTTTCGTTTTTACTTTCAATGCTAAATGCCGCATCACGTACTCGCTCCAACCAAGGCAAGCGATCTTCATCGCTCAATGGCTCACCACGTGACATTTTTAAAATATTCGCTTTTGGGTGTAAGTCATCCCCATCGATAAATTTCGCTGAAATTCGTGTTGCCAGCAATTCACCAATCGTGCTTTTACCACAGCCTGAGACACCCATAATAATGATGCTTTTTCCTGACATTTTTACTCCCTAAGTTTTTTTGAGCTAGATCTCACTTTTCAAACATCGTGAAGAATTTAGTTTATTTCCTAAATGTTATTGGTAACATGTTACCCGTAACTTAGAGGTTTGTGAAACTATTTTCTTCAAGCTTCGACCAATTAAGGGATAAAAAATGCAAACCATCGAACAGCAATTAAAAGAAATCAAAATCGTTCCAGTTATCGCAATTGAAGATAAAAATAATGCAGTTCCACTCGCTAAAGTACTTATAGAAAATGGATTACCTTGTGCTGAAATAACCTTCAGAACCGAGGCTGCTGTTGAATCTATTCGTTTAATGAGAGAAGCATACCCAACACTGTTGATTGGTGCAGGTACAGTATTAACAACCCAACAAGTTGATGACGCTATCGATGCGGGTGCTGATTTCATTGTCAGTCCAGGTTTGAACCCAACCACAGTGACTTACTGCCAAGAGAAAAACATTCCTATTATCCCAGGAGTTAATAATCCAAGCTTAGTTGAACAAGCAATGTCTTTAGGATTAAAAACCGTCAAATTCTTTCCTGCGGAACCTTCTGGTGGCCTATCGATGCTAAAAGCTTTATCTGCAGTTTATCCTGTCAGCTTTATGCCAACCGGCGGCATTAGTCCAACGAATGTTTCTGATTATCTTGCTTTACCCTCTGTTGTCGCTTGTGGTGGAACATGGATGGTGCCAAATGCCATGATCAACAACGGTGATTGGAAAGGTTTAACTCAGCTAGTAAAAGACGTAAATAATTAAATTTTGACAAAAACAAAACAATAACAAGGCGAGCGATGAGTACTCTGTTGGTTATTTAATCAATGATTCGTTCGTCTGTTCTCACACATGGAAAGTAAACTTGGAGTTAAGCATGTCAAAGAATTATGGCGCTACTGCACAATCCGTCGTTGAAAAACTCGGTGGTTCACACAACGTTATCGCAGTAACTCACTGTATGACACGATTACGCTTTGTTGTAAAAGACGAAAGTTTGATTGATGTTACTTCCCTAAAAGCAATTAAAGGCGTAATGGGTGTTGTTCATAACAGTGATAAATGCCAAGTAATTATTGGCAATACTGTCTCTTACGTATTTAAAGAAGTGACTGCGCTTTGTAATTTAAGTGGTCAAGAAGATATCGAGACGACTAAAGTAAAGCTGACACCAAAAGTCATTGGTGCAAAAATTTTAGATGCCTTAATTGGTACCATGTCTCCACTGATCCCTGCGATCATCGGTGGCTCAATGGTAAAACTATTAGGCATGATCCTCCTAATGGCTGGAGTATTTGAAAAAACAGATTCAACCCTTATTATTTTAAATACCATAGGCGACGGTGCTTTCTTCTTCTTACCAATTATGGTTGCCGCTTCTGCCTCTATTAAATTTAAAACTAACATGTCATTAGCCATTGCGATTGCGGGCGTGCTTGTTCACCCTGCTTTTGTTGACCTAATGGCACAAGCAGCAAACGGGGTCGAAGCAACCTTCTTTGGCGTTCCTGTCCTTGCCGTGAAATACACCTATACGGTTATCCCAGTATTATGCATGACATGGGTGCTTTCTTACATTGAACGTTGGGTTGATAGTATTACCCCCGCGGTAACTAAAAACTTCCTTAAACCAATGTTAATTGTCCTTATTGCTGCACCTATCGCTATTGTTGTGATTGGCCCTGTTGGCATTTGGATTGGTACAGGTATCTCAGCAATTGTTTATACCGTTCATGACACACTTGGTTGGTTAGCCGTAGCGATTATGGGTGCAATTTGGCCTCTGCTTGTTCTTACTGGTATGCATCGAGTATTTACACCCACAATTATCCAAACGATAGCAGAAACAGGTCGTGAAGGTATGGTTATGCCATCAGAAATTGGCGCAAACTTATCTCTTGGTGGTTCATCACTTGCGGTTGCTTACAAAACTAAAAACAGTGAATTACGCCAAACTTCATTAGCTGCTGCAGCGTCTGCCATCTTAGCGGGCATTTCAGAGCCAGCACTTTATGGTGTTGCGGTTCGATTGAAGACGCCATTAATTGCAAGTGTCATCAGTGGGTTCATTTGTGGTGCCTTGGCGGGAATGGCCGGATTATTTAGTCATTCAATGGCTGCTCCAGGATTATTCACCAGTGTACAGTTTTTCGATGTTGATAATCCGATGAGTATCGTATGGGTATTTGGGATAATGGTGCTTTCTGTCGTCCTCTCCTTTGCTCTAACGTTAATTATTGGTTTCAAAGATATACCGGAAGATGAAACTGACATTGAGCAGAAAGAAGTTCAGAACGAAACTATGCCAGCTAACATCAATACAAAACCTGAAACCGCGTAACTGATAAACCAATTTATATCATAAAATCAAAGTGCCAATTCTATTTGGTACTTTGCTATTTAAAGGATAACAAAATGTCTAATAATGTATTTCCTAAAGACTTTTTATGGGGCGGAGCTATTGCTGCAAACCAAGCAGAAGGCGCACACTTAGAAGGTGGGAAGGGATTAACCACAGTCGATATGATCCCTTACGGTGAAAATCGTATGGCAACAAAATTAGGTTTATTGGAAAGTGTTTCATTAGATGAATCAGAATATTACCCTAGCCATCAAGCCATTGATTTTTACCATCGCTATAAAGAAGATATCGCCCTACTGGCCCAAATGGGATTCAAAGTATTTAGAACCTCTATTGCATGGAGTCGTATTTTCCCTAAAGGTGACGAGTTAGAGCCAAACCAAGAAGGCATTCGTTTTTATCGTGATCTCTTTTTAGAATGTAAAAAGTACGGTATTGAACCTTTAGTAACACTTTGCCACTTCGATGTTCCTATGCATTTAGTCAAAGAATACGGTTCTTGGCGCAGCAGAGAAATGATTTCATTTTTTGAACGCTATGCAAAAACCTGTTTTACTGAATTTGATGGACTAGTAAAACATTGGCTTACTTTCAACGAAATTAATATCTTACTGCACAGCCCATTTTCAGGGGCCGGTATTCTTTTCAAAGAAGGAGAAAATAAAGAACAAGTTAAATATCAAGCTGCGCACCATGAGTTAGTTGCTAGTGCATTAGTTACACGCATCGCACATGACATTAACCCACAAAACCAAGTGGGTTGTATGTTAGCCGGGGGGAATTTTTACCCATACTCATGCAAACCAGAAGACGTATTAACCGCAATGCAAAAAGACAGAGAAAACCTGTTTTTTATTGATGTTCAGTCTCGTGGTTACTACCCATCTTATGCTCAAAAGGTCTTTGATGATAAAAATGTGATTATCGATATCACTGATGAAGATCGTAAGATCTTAAAGAATACGGTCGATTTCATCTCATTCAGTTATTACGCTTCTCGTTGTGCCTCTGCAGATATGAATGATAATAATACCAGTGAAGCCAATGTGGTTAAATCCATCAAGAACCCTCACTTAGAAGCAAGTGATTGGGGCTGGGTGATTGACCCTGTTGGATTACGGATCACAATGAATACTTTGTATGACCGTTATCAAAAACCATTATTCCTAGTAGAAAATGGATTAGGTGCGGTAGATACAATTGATGAAAATGGCGAGATAAACGACGACTATCGCATTAACTATCTTAAAGAACATATTAAAGCGATGAAGGATGCAATTTCTGATGGCGTTCCATTAATGGGCTACACCCCATGGGGAAGCATTGATTTAGTCGCGGCTTCGACGGGTGAAATGAGTAAAAGATATGGTTTTATCTATGTTGACCGAGATAATTTAGGTAATGGTTCATTAGATAGAATGCCTAAAAAATCCTTTTACTGGTATAAAAAAGTCATCGCGACTAATGGCGAAGATTTAGAATAAAAGAATCCTAATAATAAATAGCCAACCTCTTCCTCCAGAGGTTGGCTATTTTTTTATTCTTTATTTAGAAAAAACAGCGGTGAGATAACGATTGTTTAGCCCTTTCGTTAATATCGAATGCACTCTAAAGAACAGCGCACTTGGCTTTTTAACATAGTGTTTAACGATATTTCGCCCCACGCCTTGAGAGCGGTTTTCTTTCGATTCTTTTTTCGAAAACAACCCTTTAAATTCCCAATATTGGATCTGTTCAAACGTTTCATTCGGCTGATAATTCGAGGCTGAAAACAGACGATAAAAAGAAGCAACAGTAAAATCATGCAAATGATGAGGGTTTCCATCTACCGTTGGCGTCGTCGGAACTGAAGCAATCATCACTCCTTTTTCGCTCAATTGAGTCAATAAATGTGTCACCATCTTTTGAGGTTCTGGCACATGCTCTATGGTTTCTAAACTAATAATAGTGTCAAACTGTTGATATTCATCATCACTAAGTAAAAGTTGGAAATCCATACTATTACCGCATTCATAGCGTAAGTTTTCTGCTTGATAATGGGTTTTCGCGTATTCAACCGCTAGTGGGTCAACATCAACTCCTACAAATATTTTTTCTGGATGTGCTTCAGCCATTAATGCTGTGCCATATCCACAACCACAAGCAATGTCCAGAATATACGTTCCACATAACTGCTTTGAAGCAAATTCATAGCGTTCTAGATGAATGTCTAGTACATCTTGATGACTTTTCTCATCTTGATTCAGCTGTTTTGGGTAAATTCGTTCTAGAGAATGCTCAGCTGTTATCTTTTCTTTTGTGAAATCCATTTAAATACCTTGATAGATGACGCCTAAAAATAGTAATGACAATGCTTATATTGATTGAGGGTCAGATAGTAACATTATTTGGCTTTTTCATACGCTCACATAACCAGTTTAGCGACTGATCATTCAAACTTAATTTGTTATAAACCATGCTATAAGCAACCTGACCATAATCAAAAGGCAACGCTTTAATAACTAATCCTTGAGCTTGCTTTGCCGTTTCCGCCCATTTTTTAGAGCAGGTAAATAAAAATTCAGTTTGATGACAAAGAATTGCTGCACTACCAAAATCAGCCACCGAAATAACAACGTTTCTTGGCTTATATTGCTGTGTAAGACACTGTTCAAAATAAGGCACATTTAGTTCCTTATCAAAAATACCTACGTGCTTGTATGCTAAATAGGCTTCAACGGTTAATTCTTTATCGACTAACGGATGATCAGAACCCATCAAACAAACCATCTCATCATCAAGTACGGTTTCCCACACTAATTGCTTTTCTGTCGTTGGTGGCTGGCTTCTATCATGAGGTAACAAAATGACATCAACTTGGCCATTTAATAACGCATCAAATCCTAAGTGTTCTTTGGAATGAATATCAATATGCGAATTAGGCGCTTGAGCTGATAAAATATCACTAATTATTGGTGCAAATATCTCAAAGGTACTCTCCCGCATTGAGAGTGAAAACTTACCTAAAAACCGCAAAGGTTCAAAAGCAGATTGATTCAATAACCCATTCATATTGTTAATAATGACATGTACCGTCGGGCCAATTTTTAATGCATAAGGCGTAGGAATTAATTGCGTCCCTTCTCGATAAAAAAGCTCATCGCCAAGTAATGACTTTAATTGTGATAACGTTTTACTGACACTGGATGGACTCATACATAAAATTTCAGCGCTTTGAGTAACACTATGAGTCGACAACATTATATGCAGCGCCGTTAGTTGTTTAAAATTAATACGAGAAAGTTGAATAAGATCCATAGCGCCATTTACATAAGGTGATTGAATGAAGCGGATTATAATACGAACCCATCAAAATAGGTGTGTAAAAAACTCTACGACTACGATCACAAACAGAGTGATTCACATTCTCCAACAATACCTTGACTTGAATCTAGACGCTGATTCCCCTATTATCACGTCCTTACTCTTTGGGGAGTAGCCTGCTTTCATGTTTTAATTGTCTAAACAAAATAAACAGAAAGTTTGTATATCAACATAATTGATGCAAAATCATCATGGTATACGAGACAAGTATGAGCAACTTGTTCGGCAAGACCTTAGATTAACATCACGAACCATTGGGTGGGCGTGAGGTTTTTCTATGGATCTTATAATTATAATCCCGCCCAAGTGAGTAATGTCGTGAGTGTATTAGCAATATCTATAACCACCGTCGCACTAGCCGAAATCGGTGATAAAACCCAACTTCTCTCTTTACTGCTTGCCAGTAGATACCGAAAACCACTTCCTATTATTGCTGCAATCTTTTTTGCAACCATTTTAAATCATGCTTTAGCGGCTTATTTAGGCGTTGTCGTTGCCGATTTTTTAACACCAGAAACCTTGAAGTGGGTTCTTATTGTGAGCTTTGTAGCAATGGCTGGTTGGGTCTTGATCCCAGATAAATTGGATGATGACGAAAAAATATCAAACAGAGGTCCTTTTGTTGCTAGCTTCATTGCCTTTTTCATTGCTGAAATTGGTGATAAAACTCAAATCGCAACGTCTATTCTAGGCGCACAAAATGCTGATGCTTTGCATTGGGTTATTTTAGGCACCACTATAGGTATGTTACTTGCCAATGTGCCCGTTGTACTAATTGGTAAGTTCTCTGCTGATAAACTGCCATTAACCTTAATTCATCGTATTACTGCTGTTATCTTCTTAGGGTTGGCAGTAGGGACTTTCTTCGGAATGTAGCTTTCTTAACTTGTATTCTATTAATAAGCCCTTATCTTTGTAATATAAGCAGATCATCTTTTGGGTGATCTGCTCTCCTAACTATCACAAGATGGAATGTATTATGAACCCAGTTATCGATACGATTTTAAACCACCGCTCTATTCGTTCTTTCACTAACGAACCTATCTCTAAAGAGCAATTAGATACCATCATCAGCGCTGGTATTGCAGCCTCTTCTTCTAGCTTACTTCAAGTAAATTCAATTATTCGTGTTACCAATATAGATAAACGTAAAGCATTAGTTGAGCTTTCTGGCGGTCAACCTTATGTTGAAGGTGCCGCGGAGTTTCTGGTTTTTTGTATTGATTTTCAACGTCACCATGAAATGAACCCAGAAGTAAAAACGGAATATACAGAACTAACACTGATTGGTGCTGTTGATGCCGGGATCATGGCGCAAAATTGCTTATTAACGGCAGAATCAATGGACCTCGGTGGCGTATATATTGGTGGCTTACGAACTCACGCACAAGAAGTGGATGATTTACTTGAGTTGCCAGATTACACCGCCGTTCTATTTGGCATGTGTTTAGGTCACCCTGCTCAAACACCACAGAAGAAACCTCGTTTAAGTCCAGAGGTTATCGTTCATGAAAATACCTATCAACAACTCGATAAAAACAAAGTCCATGAATACGACGACATCATGTCGACATACTATGCAACGCGTACCAGTAATCAAAAACAAAGTTCATGGTCAGAGCAAATTACAAGCAAGTTGTCACAAGAGTCACGCCCTCATATCAAGGGGTACTTGAATAACAAAGGCCTAGCGATTAAGTAATCAATAAATCCTTTACCCCTTATTTTTTGGGGTATTTGTCCTCATTCATTTATGTTACGTTTCACTATCTTAATCCCAAGTTCTAGTTGTTAGTGCTTGGGATTCGTCATTTTTAAGCACAAATCTACAAAACAACTAAACTTAATAATTATAATAGTAAAACCAGTAAGCGATGCTCACACGTTTATGATTTTGGTTTTACTGCATTTAAATAGGTAATGTCTTATGCTGTCTATCTTTGATATCTACAAAATTGGCGTTGGGCCATCAAGCTCACACACCAATGGTCCTATGATTGCGGGGTACAACTTCACGCAATTAATCCAACCTCATTTAGCACAAGTTTCTCGTGTCCAAGTTGATTTATATGGCTCACTCTCTTTAACAGGTATCGGTCACCACACTGACCGCGCAACCATTTTAGGGTTATTAGGTAATCGCCCTGACACAATCAAGATAACCAGTGCAAATTTGGCAATGAAGAAAGCCATCGAAGATAAGATATTGCATATCGCGGGTGATCACGAAATCACTTTTGACTATGAAACCGACATGCTTTTCCATGAAACTAACTTACCATTGCACGAAAATGGCATGACGATTTCCATTTTTGATACGGCAGGCCAACTGCTTGCCATCGAAACTTATTACTCTGTGGGTGGTGGTTTTATTGCTACCGCAGATGAATTAACTAATGGCAAAAGCACCACTGATGTTGAAGTTGAATTCCCATTCAAATCAGCCGATGAAATGCTAGAAAAAGCAAAAGTTCAAGGATTAAGTTTAGGTAGTTTTATTCTGCGTAATGAAGTCGCCTTCCAACCGATGGAAGCGATTGATGCGAAAGCCGATCAAATCTGGAAAGTCATGTCATTGTGTATGGAGCGTGGTTTTCAAACTGAAGGCATTCTTGATGGTGGCTTAAACGTGGTTCGTCGTGCCCCTGCGTTATTGAAAAAACTAGAAGCAAACGCCTCTATTGAAAACGATCCAATGGAGATCATGGATTGGATTAACTTATTTGCTTTTGCTGTAAGTGAAGAGAACGCCGCAGGTGGACAAGTTGTTACTTCTCCAACCAATGGTGCCGCTGGTGTTATTCCTGGTGTATTGATGTATTACCATCGTTTCATTAAAGAGCTTGATACAAAGCAACTAAAAGACTTCTTAGCGGTATCTGGTGCGATTGGTATTTTATATAAAACTAATGCTTCCATTTCTGGCGCTGAGGTAGGTTGTCAGGGTGAAGTAGGCGTTTCATCATCAATGGCAGCGGCTGGCTTAACGGCACTTCGCGGTGGCAGTAATGAGCAAATTTGTATGGCGGCTGAAATTGCCATGGAACATTCGTTAGGTATGACGTGTGATCCTATTGGCGGCCTTGTTCAAGTACCTTGTATCGAGCGTAATGCAATGGGGTCAATGAAGGCGATTAACGCCTCTCGTATGGCGCTTAAACGAACAAGCAAATGTCTTATCTCACTCGATAAAGTGATCGATACCATGTATCAAACAGGTAAAGATATGAACCGTAAATACCGTGAGACATCACTCGGTGGTTTAGCATTAATTCACATGGCACCACCGTGTGAGTAGGTAATAAATATAACCAACAAAAAATCCAGAGTGACTCACCGAGACTCTGGATTTTTTATACTTATTATCCAAATATTGAATTACTTTTTATACGGCGACACTATCGTATTCCCTGTCACCGCATGATTCGACACCATCACTAAATCTTGATATAAAGTTCGGATATTCTCTTCACTCAACACCTCATTTGGCTTACCTTCTGCCATCACTTCACCTTGGTTAATCAAGATGAGTCGATCACAAAACTCTGCCGCAGTGTTTAAATTATGAATAGCGACTAGAGCTGACTTTCCGTTTTGGCATTCTTGATAAAGCACATTCATTAACTGCGATTCATGACCAATATCCAAACTGGCCGTTGGCTCATCAAGCAACATTAATGACGTTCCTTGCACTAATGATCGCGCAAAGTGTACTAACTGTTTTTCACCACCAGATAAATCAGTCACTGTTCGATTATGTAAATGCCCTATTCCAACTCTTTCTAACGCGGTTTTGCTTTTTTCTTTAATAACCACAGGTGAAATCAATTCTTGTTGCTGACGCGCATGAAACCCAAAACCAATAGTATCCAATACACTGAATGGAAAGGCTGCTTCACTGTATTGGGGTAAATAACTCATACTTAATGCACGTTCAATATGAGAAAGACTCGATAGCGATTCGCCTTTAATTGATATCTCCCCCTGAGAATAGGCTTGAAAACCACTGATGCATTTCATCAAGGTACTTTTACCAGCACCATTAGGGCCAATAACACCAACTAACTCACCCGCATTCACTGAAAATGAGATGTCGTTTAATAACATTTTTGAACCAACTTGATAACTTAGGTTTGATACGTTTAGTAATGCCGCTGTTGAATTCATCATGCTAAACGCCCTTTTCTTTGGAATCGAATAATTAAGCCTATAAAATAACAGCCGCCAATAAACGAGGTGATTATCCCTGCTTTCAATTCATTTGGTGCGATAATCCAACGACCTAACAAATCACATAAAAGCAAGAAAATAACACCAAAAATGGCAGAGAACGGCAACAGTTTTTCATGTGCAGGGCCCACTAATAAACGCACTAAATGCGGCACCATCAAGCCAATAAAGCCTATAGGTCCGGCAATCGCTATCGACATCGCAGTAAGCAAGGTAGCAAACATCAATAGCTTGAATCGAGTCTGTTTTACATTAAGCCCCATTCCGTGCGCACTTTCTTCACCTAATGCTAATAAATTTAAGGCTCGACTTTCTTTTAATAGCAGAATTGAAACAATAATAATGACAGGTGTTGGCCACAATAAATGTTGCCACATACGCCCATCCAAACCACCCATTGCCCAAAAAACAAATTGGCTGACTTCATATTGTTGAGCCATTAATAATAGCCCCATGCGAGCGCCACCCAATAAGCTCGATAACGCCAAGCCCGTTAAGATTAAAAACAAGATCTGCGAAGAAGAACTGCGAGAAGCCAATACATAGATAAACGCTGATGCTGCTAATGCCCCCACTGTAGTAAAAATCGGTAGCCACATCGGGTTCATAAATGAAAAGCCCGTGACTATCGCAATCACCGCACCAAAACTACTGCCAGAACTCACTCCCAACACATCTGGACTTGCTAATGGATTTTTAAATAAACCTTGAGTACACGCCCCAGCCAAGGCCAATGCACCACCAGCAAGAATAGCGGCGCACGCTCTAGGTAATCGAATATGCATAACAATCGCAGAGGCTAATGGGTATTCTTTTGCTGCGAGTTCGCTACCATTAAGCAAATAACTCTTAAACATCGCCAATATATCGATAATTGGAATATGCACAGCACCAAGGCTGAGATACGCCAAAAATAAGCCAACAAAAAGACTCACAGAAATAATAATTTGAACTGAAGTTAAACGATAAAAAGGCATTAGGGTTTCTTATACGCAGAATGATTAACAAAAAGAACAGCATCAATAATATACTGACTATAAACACTTCTTAATACATGAGGCATTTGATACACACGCCCTTCTTTAATCGCAGTGACAGATTGTAGTGATGGATCAGACATTACATCTTGCTTGAACTGCTCTGCTCCATTGTCATCGCCATAAACCCAAGCAGGAATAAACAACACATCCGGATTAAGCACAATCACCATTTCTTTTGATACTGGCACTTGTCCGTATTTATCACTGACTAATCCTTCAATCGCATTATCTAGATCTGCCTGCTTTAATACTTCATCCCATGTTGAGTCTTGCCCACTAGAAGTTCCCCAAGGGTTGTAATCTAACGCTATTAATCTTTGTTTTGGCTTAATCACATCTTGAGTTAATCGTGCTTTCATTTTGGCAACGACTTTTTTAGCCGCTTCGCTTTTGTTAACTATTTCACCAACACGTAAGATCTCAGCTTCAATCTCTGCAATTGTTTTAGGTGTTTGAATTCGATAAACAGGAATGCCCGCACTTTCAATAATCGCCAATTTTGAAGCATCACTCCAATTCGCAGCAAACACAATATCAGGACGATTAGCAATAATCATTTCTACATTCAATGCCAATAAAGGCACTGATTTTGGAAGAATGTCTTTTACCGCTGAGTAATTAAGGTTATTGGCTAAATCAGTCAAACTGGATAGTGAACTGTCATCCACCAATTCTAATAACACAGCATCAGTAAATAGGGTTTTAGATGAGATTTTCTTAGGTTCTTGTTCAATAACAACAGAGTTCCCTAAGCCATCAACCACGCTTAATGGATAAATAGTCTCAGCCATCGATGAAAAAGAAAACAAAAAAGAAGAGGCAATAATAAATAATTTTAACGCAGGCCAGCGCATGAAAACTCCTGTAAATCGCGTACATTATTGTTCTAATGTAATAGAACATAAAATTAAGCACTTCGTATCTGACTCAAATCCCATTGAGACTCTCACAGTGGCGCGTCCGTTACGGATTCTCACCGTATTCCGAAGATGGGTCGTATTGTACTTTGCTACCGCTATATATTCTATATTTATACCTTCAAACCCTTTTTTATTAGAGCTAAGCAATGGAAATAGAAGTGATTTCTTTCTATAGTTACCCTACATAGGATATATTGTCCAAAGGATTGAAAATGAAATACACGCTACTGCTTCTACTTACTTTGTTTACTTCTGTTAGTTTTGCTAATAGCGAAGAGGAAATCACACAGCCTCTTATCAGCATTAACGCCATGGTTGATATTAAAGGCATTGAGCAATCTGCAGAACAAGGTGCCCAAGCAATGCAAAGAATGGCAAACTCCCTTGAACTAATCGCACAAAATAGAAACCTCACTCCAGAGCAACAGCAAAACATTCATAAAACGATAGAGAACATCAATAACCTTGTCGATGTATCATCTAACTCTCTTCAATCGTTACCCACTTTTTTAAAAGAATCAAAAGAAACCCTTTCTACAACCAGTACCCAATTCTTTGATGATCTAACTTTTAAAGTCATTTTATTACTCGCTATCGTTGTCCTTGCCTTAGTCGCAATTATTACCTGCTTTTATTGGTTTATCCTTCGTCCGTTACAAAACACCTTATTACAAGCGACTACTAATATTTCAACCATGGCAAAAGCCATCGAGAATTCAGCCCTATCTCTTGAAATGACCAATAAAAATCACGACAACATTTTACAATTACTAAGCCAAGAAAAGGATAATCAATCCTAGAGTAGACGTGATAAAGTACCTTCATTCTTTATTGATAACTAAGTGATTTAATTATGGCACTAAAAGCATCTGGTGTGGTTGGTGAGCTTTCATACCCTTTTATTTTTGAAGACAGTCCATTGTGTGATTTTGAGATTTTAACCGATGAGCTATGTGCCTATACCGGTTTGGCGCTTTCTCAAATCACTCATGCACAAGTAAGAGAATCTCTTGAGCGTTTACAGCCAAAGATATTTCATTTAAATGGTTCAATACGTGGTAAATGCGGTATTTTTGAAGAAGACGTACAAGAGCTACTCGCTGAAATGCTCGCGTTTAAAGAACAAGTAGAAGATAAAGGAAAACGCTTTGTCCTTCCAAGAGGAACAGGTCCTGTGATCCAACTGCACCAGTGCCGTAGCCTAAGTAAGAAAGTAGTTCGCGCTTTGGTTCAAATCGATAAATTAACCACAAAGAAGATACCAGAAACCTTACCTCGCTTTGCCAATGTATTAGCTAACTACTATTTCATACTAACGCGCGTATTAAA
The DNA here is from genome assembly GCF_002954715.1 of Aliivibrio sifiae. Lineage (GTDB taxonomy): Bacteria > Pseudomonadota > Gammaproteobacteria > Enterobacterales > Vibrionaceae > Aliivibrio > Aliivibrio sifiae. The sequence continues at coordinate 1,387,294 of NZ_MSCP01000002.1, forward strand.
CCAAGACGCAGGAATTGAAGAACCCGAATACGTTAGTATTAATTACCCAATGCCACCAAAATCAACGTCAAATTAAATTAAGCACATTAGCTTTCTACATTAAATAGAAATAAGAAAGCTAATGCTTATATTGAATTCTTAATAATAATAAGATTAATAACCATTATTGTTACAGTTGTACAATATATGTAACCGTAGTTAAAAAGTAAGGTTCGATTTAGAATAATCTCTACTTTCATCATAATAAAGGTCAATTAATATTCATTTAACTATTCTATAAGCATTGATAGCGGTGGTTATATATTATAAAGTCCCCCTAACGGTTACTTTCCAAATTTAGTGATGTACGCCTCAAAATTAGGCCCATTTTTACTAAGTTATTTTAATATTTGTTAATTTTTTGTAAGTGAATGACGTAATGAGATTAAATAAGCCTACTAAATTCTTTTTTTGGCCACGCTTTATCGTTTTATTCTTGTTATTTTTTACATTGTTATTTTCTGCTTTTTATTTTTACAAATATTCAGAAAACGAAATCTCTATTAATAAAATAAAGTCTGAGCAAAAAGCAATTGTTGCTGCACAGAAAAAATATATTTCAATGACACTTGATAGTATTGGACAAGATTTACTGCTGTTGTCTGACTTTATTGAAATTCATCATGCTTATAGTGGCCGAAATAAAAAACTCACTGAACTTGCTGAGTTAAATACCCTCGCCTTGAGTTTACGTAAAGGACTTTATGACCAACTCCGTTACCTTGATCTTCAGGGTAATGAAATTATTCGTATTAACTATAACGATGGTGTCCCATCCATTGTTCCAAAAAAACAATTACAAAATAAAGCGGATCGTTACTACTTTAAAGACAGTTTAAAACTGCATGATGGTGACGTTTATATCTCTGTGCTTGACCTTAATATCGAACATGGTGAAATTGAGTTTCCTCATAAACCTATGATCCGCCTTGCCACCCCTGTCTATGATAAAGAAGGCCGTAAGCGTGGCATAGTGATCTTAAATTACTTAGCAGAGCATCTACTTGATGGTTTAAAAATCTTTAATCTGAATGATAAAGATCACCATATGCTAATTAACAATAACAATTACTTCCTATTTTATGATCGTCGTCCTGAGCTTGAGTTTGCCTTTATGTTCCCTAATCACGAGCATAAGAAATTTTCTGACATCTATCCAAAAACATATGATTGCATAAATAATAAAGACGCAGGTCAAGTCACTCTAGATACTGGCGTATTAACGTTTGATTCTGTATTTTCTTACCCTAAAAATATAGATTCATTAAAAGAAGTTCACATAATCAAGCAAGATACTTGTTGGCATTTAATTACGTTTTCGCCATACTCAGATCAATGGTCATTAGAAAATGCATCAGTCAATGACCTATATATTTCATTAAGTATCATCTTATTCTCATTCTGTATGGCTTATGTTATTGCTCGATTACAACTTAAAAAATCCAACGACCACAATGAAATTAGAAAATTAGCTCATCACGATAGTTTAACTGGATTAATTAACCGTGGTTACTTTAAAAAACTATTTCATTGGAAGATGCAAAACGCACGACGAACTGGCACAAAACTAGCGCTAATCTATATTGATCTCGATGGCTTTAAGGATTTGAATGACAGCTTTGGTCACAGTGTAGGTGATCTGGCATTAAAAGCCGTTTCTAAAAATCTAGAATATGCGTTTTCAATTAATGCTTATGTATCTCGAATTGGTGGTGATGAATTTGCTATCCTCATCTACGACTTTGAAGATACAAAAAACATTATTTCGCAAGTTGAAGCGTATTTATATTTATCACATAGACCATTGAAGCTTGATGGTGAACAGCACATGTTAAACACCAGTATTGGCGTTGCTTTCTACCCTGAACATGGCTCAAACATTAATGACTTAATGCATAATGCTGATGAAGCCATGTATTACATTAAACGCTCAGGCAAGAATGGGTTCCAAATATTTAACGCTTAATCTTTTCCTTTATGCCCACACTGTCTTGGTGTGGGCATAATGATACAAACGCCAACATAACCAAAAAATCACACCATATAATATACCAGCACCTAATATTACCCTTTCCCATCCACCATGCTGCCAGCAATACATCAAATAAAATCCGCCTAAACTGCCACTAACATAGTAATGAACTAAATATAGAGCCGTTGCTGTAGATTTTGCGGTTTCCGCTTGTTGACTCACCCAACCATAAGCCAAAGAGTGAGTAAAAAAAGCACCAAAACTAAGTACGTTCAATCCAATAATAATCATAATAAGTGATTCACTACTGGAAATTAGCATCCCAACTAAACTTAATAATGCCCCAACAAACATCCCTGATACCGAGCTAAAACGTTGACACCATATCCCTACTAATCGAGAGCTGACAGTGCCGGATAAATAACAAAGGAAAATCATAGAAGCAATACTAATAGGTAACAAATAAGGCGCACCGACTAAACGAAAACCAGCCACTGTGTATAGATTAACAAACAAAGCAAAGTTCACCCCACCAATCAACATCGCAAACAGAATCTTTTTATTTCTAAGGTGTTGAAAAATAATTCGATGATATTGAGATAGTTGCGGTATTTTAGGAATAGATCGTGTCTCTTTAGGAAGAACAAAAGCGACCACAATAGCCCCTACTAAGCTAAGCATAGCCATACTAATAACCGCAGTCTGCCAATCAAAATGGTCCGTTATCATGCCTCCAAAAATACGACCAGATATCCCACCTAATGAGTTAGCACTAATATAAGCCCCAATTGCATGACTGAATGCCTTTGTTGAAAACTCTTCAGCCATGTAGGCTACCGCTACCGCAGTAAACCCTGCCAAAGCAAAACCCATTAATGCACGACTGATGATAAGTAACAGTAGATTGTCAGTAAGTAATGACGTCAAACCAATAGCTGGTAATAAGAATAAGCTAATGAGCAGCACCTTTCGTCTGCCTATCATTTCCGAGGCTATAGCCCAAGGTAATAGCATTAAAGCTAAAGTGAATGTTCCCGCGGCTAATAGCCAATTGATTTGAGTTGCAGAAACCGAAAAATGGTCTGCTAAAACCGGCAACATCGGTTGAAATAAATATAGGTTACAAAATACCAAAAAGGATCCAAAAGCCAGTGCGGCGCTCACTTGGTAATAGGCTCGGCTACGAAATTCAATCATCTCAGTGATCATCATCAGGAAAACAATATCAAAACAGTAGCAAGTTCATTGAAATAGTGAAAATATATAATAATTATTGATTTGATAGTTTTTAGTTATGGAGAATTATTAAGATGGATACAAGATTATTGAAGTATTTTGTTGCAGTGGCCGAGCACCAAAACATTACTCACGCGGCGAATGCATTGCACATTGCCCAACCCGCACTAAGCGTCGCCATCAAAAAACTTGAAAGTCAGTTAGAACTGGAACTCTTCCGTCGCCACGAACGCAGAATAACCCTTACTCATGAGGGAGAAACCCTACTTAAACACGCCAAACTTATCCTCCAGCAGCTGGATGATGCGACTTTAGCGATGAAAGAATTAAGGGGATTAGAGAAAGGCGAAGTTCGATTAGGCGTTCCAAGTATAATGGGAACCTATTATTTTCCCGATGTACTGATGGCCTTTAAAAGTCGCTACCCAAAATTAAAACTCACTATGGTAGAAGCCGGGGCTCAATCAATTCAAAAAATGTTGCTTGATGGGGAGATTGATCTTGGGATTACTCAAGTAAGAAACTTACCTGACGCACTGGATTCTGACCATTTATTACGTTCTCAAATGGTTGCAGTTGTGAGTCCTGAGCATGAGTTTGCAACCAAAGACACCTTGTCATTTAAAGAGTTTTTCTCTCAAGAATTAGTCATGTTTAAACAAGGATATTTTCATAGAGAAAGGTTAGATTTCATTTGCCAACAACAAAAATTGACCGCTACTTTCTCTTTTGAAACCAATCTATTACCAGTGATACTGAAAATTGTAAAACGAGATTTTGCCATTAGTGCCTTGTTAGAACTCGCCACAGAGAACGAGCCCGACATTGTATCCATTCCTTTTAGTGACCCTATTTTTCTTGATATTTCGATTGCATGGAGAAAGAACGGTTATCTATCTAAAGCCGACAGAACCTTCTTAGACTTTGTGAAACAAAACCACTAGAACTACCTTAAGAAGCACGAAAAGTTCCCTAAATTTACACCTCATAAATGAAAAGTATGACTACCAAATTCGGTACTGACATTCATAAAAATAAGTGGAATATTGAATACCAGCTTAGCTTTTAACATCAAAAAAATAAAAATGATGGAAGCGATATAGGCGAAAACCACAGCCATTCAATGTGAAATGTTAGCGAAAAAATGAGGTACCACTATGAAGAAATATATTCCTGTTCTACTTGCTCTAAGTGCAGTGTCTGGTGCCAGTTACGCAGCAACAGCACCAAAAGACAGTTCTGTTGATTACTTACAAATGCGTAATGGTGTAGCTTATCAAGTGAACCAAGAAACTCCATATACAGGAGCATTCGTTCAAAAATATGATAATGGACAAATCTCTACCAAAGCGCAATTCAACAAAGGATTGGAAGTCGGCACCGAAAGTAATTGGTACCCAAATGGTCAAATGGCCTCAAAACTTAATTACAAAGACGGTAAGTTAAATGGCCAAATGCAAACTTGGTATGCAAACGGTCAAAAGAAAACAGAATTTACTTACAAAAATAACCAGCTAGATGGTCAAGCAACCCGTTGGTATGACAATGGCGAGAAAAATTTAACCATCAGCTACGACGATGGCCAAAAAGACGGTCAATACACCAGTTACTATGCTAACGGCAAAAAAGCGACCGAGGCCAATTATGATAACGGCAAAATCAAAGATGGTTCAGTCACTCATTGGAACAATCATGGTGATAAAGTTGAACAATTGACATTCAAAAACCAAAAAATTGTGTCAGAGCAAACTTGGTTGCCAGAGAGTTAATTTTTCCTTGCCTAATAAAGAATAACCTTATCAAAGCCCTTACGCTATATCATGCTAAGGGCTTTTCTATGTCTACGTAGTTATAAATAACATAATAAAAAACCCCCATTTCAACCACTGTCGAAATGGGGGTTTTTATTGATTTATTCACTTTCTATCTAACTTCTTCTGCTTCTACATCTTCATGCTTGTATGCGATAAAGCCATACATAGTCCAACCAAAGAAGGTTACAATTGAACCCCACATCATGGCTTCATAACCAGAACCATACAGTGCATAGAAACTATATACCGCAGCAACTACCGCAATAAAGTTTGTTTTACTCATCTCTTTTTTATCTACATGGGCAAACTTTTGCATAATAAAGATAGCAGCCATACATAGGATATAAGGCACTACGTTAGTCACTACTGCTAAATTAACTAGCGATTCGAATTGTTCATTCAACGTAGGGCTAATCGTCATTAAAGATAAGACGGTTTGGATAACGGTAATGATGATCATCCCTTTTACTGGAGTGCCTCGTTGATCAATTTCAGAAAATACTTCTGGGAAAAAACCTTCATCCGCAGAACTTTTAAATACAGAAGCAATAGTAAACTGCCATCCTAATAAAGAGCCTGTACATGCGATTACGGCTAAACCTGCCACAGCTTTACCAGCCCAAGAGCCAAGCATTACTTGCCATACTAAACTGAATGGCGCAGTTGATGCAGCTAAAGCACCATTCTCAACAATACCTGCACAAATGTTAGTAGACACAATGTAAACCACAGCCGCAATTAACGTACCACCAAGTACTGCGATAGGTACATTTTTCTCTGGATTTTCAACTGAATCACTGTTCGCACAGGCTGATTCTAACCCAAGGAATGCCCATAATGTCATGGCTATTGAAGCACTCACCGCCTCACCAAATGGTAAGCTGTGTGGATTCCAAGAGTTAACGTACATCTCAGGGCTAAACCAGAACCAACCAATAATCCCTAAACTACATACAGGTAAAATTACCCCCCATACTGTAAACGTACCAATCTGGCCTGTCACTTTTGCACCACCAAAGTTAGCAGCAGTACATAACCACAAGACTCCTATTGTAGCGATACAAGTTTGAATCGGTGTTAGCGATACTTCAAAAAAAGCTTGGGCGTAACCAACAGAAGTAATAGCAATGGCAATGTTCGCTATCAGTAAAGATAGACCATAAGTCCACCCCGCCATGAAAGCACCAGAATCACCAAAGGCATAAGACGCATAACCATTCATACCACCTGGACGTTTACTAAATCGCCCACACTTAGCAAATACATAAGCTAAACTCATAGACCCAATAGCAGTCACAAGCCATGAAATAATTGAAATCGAGCCTACTTGTGCCAATTTACTTGGCAACATAATAATACCGGAGCCGGCCATATTAATGAAAGTCAGGACAGTAAGTTGCACTACGCCCATTTTTGATTTTTGTGTCATAAGTTCACCACTGAAGTGGCGCGGAAGGAGGCTCCCACCGCGCTCATTAGTTATTAATTTGATTCGTTAAGGACGTAACAAAATGCGGTTGTTCGGCCATTTACTTCTTCTAAATAAACACCTTGAATTTCAGGAGCGAATCCTGGGAATTGGTTAATCCCTTCTTCTAACGCTAAGAAGTATTGAGTGACTTCTTGAGTCCATGCTTCACCAGGGATCACACATAGCACGCCAGGAGGATAAGGAAGAGCGCCTTCAGCGGCGATACGACCCGTTGCTTCTTTTAATTCAACGTATTCACAATCACCACGGAAATACTGAGTATTCGCTTGTTGAGGAACGACTTTCATCTCAGGGAAATAAGCTTCTCGGAACATACAACGTTGCAACTCTTTCACGTTTAGTTCTCGGTACATATTGTGCATTTCAAGGCACAATTGTTGAATCGTATATCCCCTATAACGCTCTTTATTGGCTTCATATACGGTTGGCAATACCACTTGTAATGGTGCATCGTCTTTAACAAATTGTTCAAAACGATTAATTTGTGCCACTAGCTGGTGCATTTTTGCCATATCTTCTGCTGGTGTAAGTAAGAACAGAATTGAGTTCAAATCGCATTTTTCAGGGACAATACCATTTTCACGTAAGAAGTTAGCCAATAAGGTTGCAGGGATACCAAAATCAGCATAACCACCATGTTCATTAATACCCGCTGTTGTTAGTAATAACTTACAAGGGTCAACAAAGTATTGTTCATTTCCATAACCTTCAAACTTATGCCATGTATCTTCTGGATTAAATAAGAAGAATTTTTTCTCATTCGCAATAAGTTCGGTATCGTATTCTTGCCATAATTGACCGTCTACTTTTTCAGGAATAAACGGAATAATGTATTCACAGCTGTTCAATAGCTCTTTACGAGTATCAATACCGATTTTCACACATTCATGCCACAACTTACGACCAGAGGCACCATCATGGATCTTCGCATTCACATCTAATGCAGAGAACAACGCATAAAATGGACTGGTTGATGCGTGCATCATAAAGGCATTATTGAAACGTTTATGATTGCAGTAGCGAGCTTGTCCTTTTATATGGCTGTCTTTTTTATGAATTTGGGACGTTTGAGAGAAACCCGCCTGTTGTTTATGAACAGATTGAGTAACAAGTACCCCTGCATCTTCTGGTTTCAAATCCAATAACAGCGGTGAACAGTCTTTCATCATAGGAATAAATTGCTCATACCCTACCCACGCAGAGTCGAACAAAATGTAATCACATAGATGACCAATTTTATCCATAACAAAACGAGCGTTATAAATAGTACCGTCGTATGTACCTAACTGAATAATCGCCATTCTGAATGGACGCTCAGCTTTTGCTCTCTCTGGATCTGTCTTTGCAATGAGATCGCGAATATAACTTTCATCAAAACAATGCTCATCAATACCACCAATAAAGCCATAAGGATTACGAGCGGTTTCTAAATAGACAGGAATTGCACCCGCTTGAAATAATGCACCGTGGTGATTTGATTTATGATTATTTCTATCAAATAACACTAAATCCCCGGGGGTTAAAATAGCGTTACAAGCCACCTTGTTCGATGCCGATGTTCCGTTAAGAACAAAATAGGTTTTATCTGCATTAAACACTTTTGCTGCATGTTTTTGTGCAGCACACGCGTGTCCCTCGTGAATCAATAAATCACCTAACGCGACATCCGCATTACATAAATCACTTCGGAATAAGTTTTCACCAAAGAAATCATAAAACTGCTTACCTGCTGGATGTTTTTTAAAGAACTGACCACCTTGATGCCCCGGACAATCAAACGCCGCATTCCCTTGATCAACATATCGAGTAATCTTTTCAAAAAATGGGGGCAGAACTTTTGATTCGTATTTATGCGCAGCTTCATTAATTTGGCGGCAGTAATACGAGATAGATTGTTGAGTTAAGTCAATCACACTGGTTACTTTCGCATAATCACAAGAGCATAATTGGCGAGTACCATTGCCACAAATAACAAAGACTGGAATGCCATAACACGTTTCTTCAATTTGCTTATGTACGTTTCCCGACACATCCTCAATTGACAAAATAACGGCACTAACGTCTGTTAGCGCTACTGTATCAATAGGTCTTAATTCTCGATTAAACGTTTCAACCAACATATCAGCGAGAGGCATGAAGTAATCGCCAAGATTATTACTTATCGCTATGCTTAAATTTTTCATAATTAATTTCTTCTGTTTGAATGACAGGAGGGAAATTAAAATATTTAAAACACTAAAAACAACATCAAGAGTAATTTGTTGATCTAATTCACATTAATCACATTAAGAAAAAAGACAATCATAAATATCCGATTGCATGACTTTTATTATTAAATTAAAAGTGCTATTCACGCTCGCATATTAATAATGAACAACACTATTTATGTTATTAAAATTAACCAATTTTAACACGCAAGACATTTATGCCATCCTGTAAATATACAGTTGCATATTTTTAACCTGTAATTTATATTCTAAAAAAGCCACATGGTGAATGGCTAAAGATTAATCATAAAAATTAGTTATATTTAAATATAACACTTTATTTAAAGTTAATTTAAATATTATAGGGATATGACTATGTATAATATTAATACCCATTATAAATTTATTGCTGTCCGATTTTTACTTGAATTAAATACTGCATATCTTTCAAAGTTATTTGGAGTCCCAATATCAAAGATAAATAGAATGGAATCGAACACTTGCAACATACCAGCAGTCTACTCATATGCTCTTAACAACTTGATTTCAAATGAAGAAAATTCAGAAGGGATATATAAATCATTGGAAAATGATGATCTAGAAAGTTTTTGTCGGAAAATCGACAGAGCGTCAAAAATAAATAGACTAAGTTGTTCTAAATGTCATTCAAGAAAACTTCACGTTATGAAAATAAAGGAGGGCATATATTTCATTGAATGTATGAAATGTAAAAAAACAATGTATTCAAGTAAAGATTCAGCAGTAAGATATTATTCTTGGCAAAATAGAGGGGTTTATTTGTCTCATTATTTATATACAAAAAAAGAAACATGTTAGAATTAAAAGTTAACATTAAATAAACTTACCACACAAATAGTTAACATTGTAATGTGTATTTACTTAGTCTAAATAAAAGTAACAGTTAAATATAAAAATTAAATTTCCATGTTTAATAAATTCTTTTAAGTAAAACTTATATTCACATGGTATTTCCACATTATAATTTAGCTGTTTTTATTTAATTGTTCAATTATCGCTCACAAAGTATACTCTCAATCCACTTTAACATTCATTTCATCAATCGTTATGCCCTTACACTTAAAGGAAGGTACTTAAAAGTGCCCTTTGCCTCAATAAAAAGACTCTCATCACAATTTAATTTCTTTTACACTATGTAATGAAAAGTAGATCAGCCTGAACATTACATTCAATTATATGAATTTATGTCATTTTCAGCCTATATTTAAGATCTCGAAAGTAAAAATTAAAGTCAGGAACTCATAAATCCAACATAGGATTTAGGGTAATCAATTAAACCTTAACTAAAGGAAGTGTTAACTTATGATGAGTTTAATCTTCTTGCTTCTACTCGTTGCGATGCTCTGCACGTTTAGTGGCAAAAAAAGTACTAGCTACGTTTTATTTACCGCCTCAGTCATTATTGGCTTATATTGGTTTCATCATCACGCGACAGACCCTCTGTCTATTTTACTGTAGGTGAACATATGAATAGTAAAAACGTAACTTTACTTAATATTTTGGGGCTACTCGGTATTACGTTTGTATTACTGATGGGCTCAGTGCTTCAAGTTGCTTGGAATGAACTGCCTTGCCCACTTTGTCTTTTACAACGTGTTGGCTTTGTTATGGTGATGTTTGGTTTTATGCTAAACATTATTTATGGCACACAACAGCGTCATTATGGCGTGATATTAATTGGCGCATTATTTGGTGCTGCAACTGCATTACGTCAAGTTTCTTTGCACGTAATTCCTGGCACTCCAGGCTTTGGCAGCCCAATCCTAGGTATGCACTACTACACATGGGCTTTTGTCATCTTTATGATGGCTATTGTAGGAGTCGCTGTGCTGCTAATGCTTTGGAATAATGAATGGTCATCTGAAGTCTATCAAATGGATCAATTTGGTCGATTTGCCTGCATATTAGCAATTATTGCGGTATTGGTTAATGTGCTTTCAACCTTTATTGAATGTGGCCCATATCAGTGTCCTGACAACCCTGTAAGCTACTGGTTATTGGATATGTTTAGTTAATACTAGTAGCTAGCAAGCAATAAAAACGGCACTATTAATTAGTGCCGTTTTTATTTTAACGAGTAATAAACTGTCATTAAATATGGTCAAAATAAATATGCTGAGTTTGCCACTCTACTTTTTCAATATTGTCAGAAAGCACATATTTAGCTACTGTAAACGCAAATTCAAAACTAACACCAAGCCCCTTACCACTAATAAAATGTCCATCTACAACAACTTTCTTATCTTGGAAAGTACCATCCGAAAACTTCTTCTCAAGTCCTCCGCCTGTTGTGTAATTTCGTCCATTCAATAAATTATTTGCCGCAAGTACCTTTGCACCAGAAGAGCACAATGCACAAATGTATTTTTCTTTCGTTATGTGGCGTTCAAGAAAAGCAATAACCATTGGGTTGGCAGATAAATTATCCGTACCTTTTGGGCCTCCTGGCATCATTACTGCGTCATACAGAACGTTTTGTTTATCTTTTAACGTATAATCGGCAGAAATTCGAGTTTCAAAATAGGTTTCTAATGCGGTCGTTTTCATACAAGATAAGACATCAACCTTAATATCTAAACGACGCATTATATCGATAAAAACAACCGCTTCGCCTTCTTCAAAACCATCAGCAAGTAAAACAGCAACGTGTTTCGTTATTTGATTATTTTCCATCTTCATCACCAGTAATTAATGAACAAGTTTCACGTACATTTTTAGCGATAACCTTCCAGTCATGATTTTTAATCGCATCCGTTGGAGCTATCCATGTTCCACCACACGCAATAACCTGTGGTATTGCCAAATAACTTAATAAGTTTTTCAGGTTAACCCCACCTGTAGGCATTAATTGAATATTGCTATAAGGTCCAGTTAATGATTTCAACATATTCAACCCACCAGATGCTTCTGCAGGAAAGAATTTTAATGCCGAGAGTCCCATCTCTAACGCTTGCTCAACTAAGCTTGGATTATTGATTCCCGGAATAATCTTAATATTGTTATCTAAACAATATTGAACCGTCTTTGGATTAAAACCAGGGCTCACAACAAAATCGGCTCCTGCATCGACAGCGAGCTTGGCTTGCTCTTTTGTTAATACTGTTCCTGCACATAAAATAATATCTGGATATACTTGACGAATGCGACGAATCGATTCTTCTGCAGCTGCCGTTCTAAACGTAATTTCGGCAGCAGGTAATCCATTTTCTATAAGCACTTTTGCTAAAGGAACAGCGTCATCTGCATTTTCAATTTGAATAACAGGCATAACACGTAAGGCTTTTAATGTTTCGATCCAAAGATTATTTTTCATTTGTCTGTTCCATAGTTGTAATAAGTGTTTGCATGTTTTCTATTGGGATAATAGCGCCTTTATGTTGAATGACTTTTGAGGCTAAACGATTTCCCCAAGTACAACTTTCAGCCATTGTTAAACCTTGGCTATACGCTGCGATATATGCAGCATTGAATGAATCACCCGCTGCAGTGGTATCTACCAATTGATCCACAGGTTCCGCATCTACATAACCGGTTTCACCATGTTGACTTGACCACATCGCGCCTTTAGCACCAAGTTTCACCACAACGTTCCAGACGCCTAAAGCGTGCAATCGGTCTGCAATGTTTTGCGGTGGGGTATTTTCAATTCCAAGAAGTAACTCTTCATCGTCTCCAGTCACTAGAGCGATGTCACTCAATCGATATAAATTATCCAACCAAAATTTAGCGTCTATTCGATCTTTCCATAGCTTTGGACGGTAATTAGAATCAGTAATTATCGTCGCACCATGTTTTTTTAATGTTGATAATGCATCCAATAATATTTCACGATCATGGATTGGCAGAATAGAAAGTGAGATACCGGATAAATACACAATGTCTGCATCCATTACTTTTGCAATATTAGGGACAAACATAAGATGCTGACACATATATTTTGCTGCCGAATTATCACGCCAATAATAGAAACTGCGTTCTCCGCTATCGTCAATATTAATGCTATATAACCCCGGAAGTCGTTCCTTATCACGCAAAACTAGTGAACAATCTAGCCCTTCTTCTTCCCAAGCTTGAAGCATTAATAAACTGTATTCATCTTGGCCTAATGCTGTAATGTAATAAGGCGAAACATGAGAAAGTAAGCGTGATAAATATACTGCGCTATTTAGCGTATCCCCACCAAACTGTTGGGTTTGAGTTGAAAACGCTTTGCCACTAAGTTCAATCATACATTCGCCAATAATGGCTATTTTTGTTTTTTTCATAACGTAACCTAAAAAAACCACATTGATTCAATTAGAGGGTTTATTAAATCAAGGTGGCAAAACCAATAAGGTTAAAATAAAAGCAAAACTAAAATCCTAAGTTATAATTTACCTTCGCTACCGCACACTCGAATTTTATCTTGCACGACTTTTTTCATCGCTTCTTTACCTGGAATAATGTAATGACGCGGATCGTTAGCTCCTGGGTTCTCAATAAAATATGCCTTCACTGCATCTGAAAATGCAATTTTTAATTCTGTTGCGACATTCACTTTTGTAATGCCTAATTCGATACAACGGCGAACGTCTTCATCTGGTACATCTGATGCACCGTGCAATACTAGTGGGACATCTGTTTTACGGCGAATAATGCCTAATCGATCAAAATCTAAACATGGTTTTTCTTTATAAAGACCATGGGCAGTACCAATTGCAATCGCTAATGAATCAATTCCTGTCGCTTCGATAAATTCAACCGCTGCATCAGGATCAGTAAATAATGCATCTTTAGCATCAACAATTAGATCATCTTCCTGTCCACCTAAACGGCCTAACTCTGCTTCTACCGAGCAATCCCAACGATGACAAAATTGAACCACTTTACGAACTAACTCAATATTTTTATCAAAGCTTAAATGAGAACCATCAATCATTGCAGATTTAATGCCCGCTTCTACTTTTTGTTGAATATCAGAAAAAGACTCATGATGATCAAGATGAAGAGCAATTGGCATGTGATAACGCTTTGCTGCTTCTTTACAAATGCCAATTAAGTAATCTGTCCCTGCATAAGAAAAAGTACCGGGAGTGCCAGCAAGAATTACTGGGGTTTGCATTTCAGCCGCTGTTTCTACAACAACTTGAGCTGTTTCTAAGTTATGAATATTGAATGCAGGAACGGCATAACCACCCAACTGCGCTTTATGGAGCATTTCACGGGATGATACAAGAAACATAATAACCTCAAATTAAATTCTTCGTTTTCTTTCGCTATTATAGTATTCGAAAGAAAACATAAATAAGATGAGCAAGATCACAGAACAAACAATCAACGAAAGCAAATGAAAGCAAATAACTAAGAATCAATGAGGTTAAACTGACGAAATTAACTTTCGAACACTTTCATTGTTTGTTTTTTATTATTACGCATAAAAAATCCCAAACAGCAGCAATGCTATTTGGGCTTAAATAAAACAGGAACTCACTTACATTATTGTGCGTCTTTTGCATTGTCTTCTAAAAAGGCCATCACTTCTTCACGCTCTAATGGATTTAATCCTGCCCGAGGGAACATACTTTTAGTGATCCCATGCCATTGAGTTTTTGTATATTGCTTAGGATCTTTTGCTGAGTGGCACATCGTACATCGTTGATAGAACAGCGCCTCACCAACACTTTGTGCCGTAGCCTCCACCTCTGCCCCCTCAGTACCTAATGTTGTATTCACTTTATCAATGCGAATATCCGTATCTACAGTGACTATTCTTGGTGGCTCAAAAGCAAGGTTAGATGACTCAGGATCACTGCATCGTTGGATATATGCCAAGCAAGTATTTGCGCTATTTGCCTGACTTAAATCACTGCATGCTTGACTTGAAGTTAACACATTAATGGATCCACTATTACAGCGTCCTTGGCTATCAAATTGCAGCCATGCACCTTCTTCTAAACTAATCACGCCGGGCATAATCTGATCAGAGACTTTCGCCCCAGCGATCACTCGGCCACGTTCATTAAATATCTCAACTAATTGGCCAGAACGAATACCGTGCTTCTCTGCATCATTATCATTGATAAGTACGTATTGTCGCCCTTGCACACTTTCATATTTGCGAACCTCTGTATTTGCCAATTGCGAATGCAAACGCATATAAGGATGCGGACTCACGACGTGAACTTCATTAGGTTTTGCGTCACCTAAGTATTCAAACGGTTCTAAAAACGTTGGCATTGGAGGGCAATTTTTCACATCAAAATTAGCGATATCTTGGCAATACAGTTCTATTTTACCTGACGTGGTATGAAGCGGGTTCTTATCTGGATCTTGATAAAAATCTCCATGCCTTACCCATTGGTTTGCTTCTTGTGGGACTGGTAATAAAGCTACGCCATTTTTCCAAAATTCATCAAACGATAACGTTGCAGAAGACGCTTTATAAGCACGTTTTAAAATATCATCAAATGGCAAACCATCCGTAAATTTATCTTCAACTTTAAAGATCTCAGCCAGTTTTCTAAATATTTCAAAATCATCTAAGCTTTCACCGTAAGGCTTAATAACTTGGCGCATCGCATAAATTTTATCATTACTGTAAGTTCCTCCAGAAGAGAGATCATTTCGTTCTAACGTACTGGTTGCTGGCAATACAATATCAGCATAACGAGATGATGCGCACCACCATGGGTCTTGGCACACAAACGTTTCCACTTTTTGATTAAGTGCATTAATAAGTTCATTTGTATCTTGCTGATGAGAAAGGAGATTATTGCCTGCGTTATACACCATTTTGACATCAGGATAGGTGTATTCAATACCATCTCTAGTGAAGGTTTTTCCTGGATTCATTAGCATTTCAGAAATGCGTGAAGCAGGGCAAATAGCGCTGACTGGATTTTTACCCTGAGATAAGCCAATCGGTAGTGCCTTACCTGATTGAGGCATGCCACCATTACCATAATGCCAGCTAAAACCAACGCCTTCACCCGGTTTACCAATCTTCCCTAACATGGCTGCAAAGTTAATGATTGCCCAATGGATCATCTCACCGTGATCCGCTCTTTGTAATGACCAGCCGGCTGCAAATTGAGTTTTACTCGTAGCAAAAGTAACGGCCATTTTTCGAATATCTTTTGAGGATATTCCTGTAATTTTAGCAGCCCATTCTGGTGACTTAACTACCCCATCCGTTTTACCCATCAGATGGTCAATGTACTTATCAGCACCGACGGTATAGCGGTCTAGATATGCGGTATCGTGAAGATCTGTCGCATAAACGTGTTGAGCCATAGCTAAAAACAACGCCGTATCGGTATTAGGTACAATTTTCACCCATTCTGCGTCTAACTCATCATCCGTTCGCGTGCGCTGTGGGTTAATTGAAATGAATTTGATGCCATCTTCTGCAAATTGCTTCCAATGTGGGTACATCTGATGGTCGGCAACTCTGAATTCAATGCGGTTATTTTTCCAAGGATCACAACCAATCAATACAAATATCTCAGTGTTCTCTTGAATCACAGGCCACGCTGTTTGTGGTGAGTACACTTCCATATCACCAATAACATGAGGAAGTATAACTTGAGAAGCACCACCTGAATAATCCCCTGTAGTGGTGCTTTGTCCACCAATTAAGTTAAAGAACCGACCTTGCAATACCTGCGGCCTCATTAGGCCTGCGTTCGACCAACCACCATAAGAGCTACTAAAAATAGCTTCATTACCATAATCTGTTGCCGTCGTTTGAATCGCGTCTGCCACTAGAGATAATGCGGTTTCCCAACTCACTCTCACAAAAGGTTCTTTTCCACGTAAATGAGGCTTGGTATCACCTTTAGGGTCAGCGAGATAAGATGCCCTTACCATAGGATATTTAACGCGAGTTTTATCGTAGACTCGACCAATTAAACCCTCAGTGAGCATTTCAGTTGGCATTGCGTCTAGTTCTTTACGCGGTTGAATACCAACAAGCACGCCAGCTTTGACTATGGCATTAAATGGTCCCCAATGACTGGCGTGTGGAATAACCTCGACATCTTCATCATCAAAGAATTTCGAAGCTGGATAAACCATTAAACCACCACCCGCAACAACAGCAGTAGCAATGGATGTTTTTAAAAAGGTACGTCGAGAAATAGCCATAATACATTCCGTAGTGTTAGTTACTTATCAATACTGATGATTCGATAAATAATTCATTGGGAACATAGTAAACCTTTAAAGATTCATTTTACATGCACATTTAAAGGTTAAAAAATAATGCTATTAAATAAAATATACCTTATAAGAAGTTAATAACTTTAGGCTGCATTTTCTCTAATTTTAGCAACGTAATTATGAACTTCTAAATATTAAAAGAATGATTCCATTTTTGATGAATAGCAAGTGACCCCTTTTCTTAATAAATTATTCTTGGGTCTATCTGCTCGCCCCGTTACCTTTTCTTTTAATTCACGCCATGCAGATTGTGTTAACAGACGACGACTTAATGGGGACTGTTCCGCAATATACTCATTTTTAAATATGGCTATCACCTCTTGAGTTTCGTATATGCCAAGTACCTTCATATTAATTGCAGGAATATCGAATTCAAAGCCTCCCTGTTCTATTTCTAATGGCGCCTCTTCTGCCTCCCAAAGGTTGATTTTATCTCCACAGAAGAGTGCTACATTGAGGGCTCTCAATGACCATAAACTGCTGGCAGGTCCACTGTAGTTATCTACCAAACGGACATCTTCATCAAACATCCCTTGTGTGGGTAATCCTGCTTTTAGAGATCCATGACTAATAAAATATTTAAGATTACAGTGGAAAGCTCTTTTGGCTTCACCAACAGAAATGTTATTACTTCGTAAATCGACAGCAGCTAATAATGGTGCAGCAGCAGCTAAGCGATAACATGCACTCCTCCCAAAAAACGGTAAGCCTTTCTCTGTAAAGAAATATCGATAATTGCCGACAAAATCAGACAATACATTTTTTATAAAATCAGAATCAAAATCAGGATTAATCTGGGTGAACCAATATAAACTATAATGAAAAGCCCACGCATTGTAATAATCGTAATTACCCTTAGCCCCATCACGAAACCAACCATCGCCGACATAAAACTCTTTTATTCTTTCGTATTTATCATATTGAATAACATCTTCACCGTTCAATGCTTTCAATACGACTTGCACCGTAAGTACAAATAAATGCCAATTATTATCAACCGTTTCACAATGATTAACTTGTTTAAACCACGTCACTATTTGTAGTTTTTCACTTATTGAGAAACTGTCCCACACCCATTCTTTACTCAACCATAATGCTAAAGCTAAATCTGCACTCTCGCAGACTCTCTGATCACAATGATGAAGAGTGCCCCAATATCCTTTATGTTGCGGATTGGTTCCTGCCAAGAAAGCCTTACGGAGGACCTCTGGAACTAAAATTGGCTGCTGATTTAAACCTGTAATTATTGTATTAGATTTTCCATTGGCATGTAGCCACGCAGCTAATGTAGGCAAAGTTCGACTTGTTCCCTCCATTGCATCTGTTCTTGCTGTTTGCTGGCTTGGTCTTCCCGGATAATAAGCATGGCTATAATCCCATACTGAGTAATGTACAAACGCCTCTGAAATATAACTAACAATGAAATCACATTGTTGTTTTAAAACTGTATTTTTATCTGAAAGAAGGTTTTTTATATATTCATCATGTTGCGTATATGCAGGCTTTTTATTTTTGTATCTAATGATATTTTCTTTAATCGATGTTACATACATCATTAAATTTGGGTGTTCATAAGCAATGGTTGGCCGAGCAGTTTCTCTTATCTGTTTTGGTTGATATAAAAGCGTTTGATTTTCGACTTTTTGCTTCATTTTTTATACTCCTCTCAAAAACGAAAAAAGCCACAAAACACAGAGGTTATGTGGCTTAAACAAAGTGCTGATTTACTCTTTGGCAGATTCAGTTAAAACTTGATAACGATCTTGACCCCACGCGACTGGTTTTGGTTTATCTTTAATCCAGTTATAAAAGGCGTTTTTCATCTCTTTTACTTTCTCTGGGTATTTTTTAGCTAAATCAATCGACTCAGACGGATCTTCTTTATCATTGAATAACTTCACTTTATTTGAACCATCATCATAGAAATATAAAGCCCAATCTTGATCACGAATAGCCCATGATCCTTTAGACAGTTTTTCTAAATTTGGATTCTCAGGAATTGTGTTGGTTTCGTAAGTGATCCATTTCCAATAGCCGTACCAGAACGCATCATTTTCTTCACTGTAATGTTTCGCTCCAGGACCTGCCCAATATAAGTATTGATGAGGTGATGTTTCTGCCTTCCCCTCCAAAACAGGCATAATGTTTTTACCATCAACCTGCATATCTTTCGGAATATCAATGCCTGCAGCAGCTAGCGCTGTTGGTAGGATATCGAGTGCAGAAATTAATGAATCGCTTTCACCGCCCGCAGGTATATGTTTTGGCCAATAAGCAACGAATGGAACTCTTACCCCACCATTATACATTTGTCCTTTAAAGCCTTTATCCATCCCGTTCATTGGCATTGGTGACTCATGTACTGCACCGTTATCAGACAAGAAAAAGATGATGGTGTTATCTAACTCCCCTTTCTTCTCTAAGTTATCCATGATAATACCAAGGCTTTCATCCGCCGCATTAATAGCCGCAAAATACTTATCTGCCTCGACATTACCTGTATTAAATCTATCCATGTATTTCGCCGGAGATGCTTCTTCTAACGGAATATGAGGCACGCTAAATGCAAGATTAACAAAGAAAGGTTTATCGCCACTTTCATCGATGAACTTCAACGCTTGATCAGTTAAGTTATGCGTTAAATAACCCGGAGCGGAGATGTTTTTTCCATTCTGCCAAATTGCAGGAGAATCCCATAAAGCGGCACCAGATGCATAAAAACTATAAGAATAATCAAAACCACGATCTTCTGGTCCATAGCCTTTTGGTGTTACTGTTATTTGATTATCATGGTAATCACGGGTGCGTTTATCTTCATCAACTAAATTCTTCCCAGCAATTTTAGCATTATGCCATTTACCTATAGTCGCAGTTCGGTAACCATTTTCTTGGAAAAGAGCAGGTAATAGTTTGATATCAAGCGGGATGCCCAATTTAGCATCATCATTACTATACGTACCAAAACTGGTTGGGTGACGGCCTGTAAAAATACCCGCACGTGATGGGCCACATACAGGATGAGCCACAAACGCATTGGTCATTTTTATGCCATTCGCCGCCAGTTTTTCAACATTTGGCATCGCTCGTTGTGCGGCATCGATCATCTTATCCAAATCGCCCTGATAACGAACAGGGACAGAGCGCTTAGCTAATTCAGACTTATCCAAACTGTCTAGGGCAAAATTAAGTTGGCCCGTGCCTAAATCATCCATAACGACAAGTAATACGTTAGGTTGATCAGGATTGTGATTTGCAGCATAAGAAAGCGAAGGTGCAGCTACACAGGCAGCAGCAACTAGGCTTGCAATTACTGTCTTCTTCGATGAGGACAGGTTCATTGTTTACTCCTTGTTATTATTTTCAATTTATCGTGTTGCGTTAAATACGTAGGGTATTTTTAATCAGAGGTACGGCATCAATCGCGGTTCCTCCTTGTTGAATGGCTTGAGACATTAAATGCATGGCAGGTGCGGTTTGCGTAAAAATTTGCTGATAAGATTTACAAAGATAATTGTGCTTATGCTTTTCTCCATCAAGAGAAACGAGGCGATGTTTAGGGCAACCACCATGACATAAACGATACACATCACACGCTTCACATTGACCAGTTAACTTAAGGGATTTCGCGGAGCCAAAACGCTTCTGTTGTTTACTTGTTGCCATTTGAGCTAATGTCGTTTGCTCAATATTCCCTAATTTATTTGCCGGATAAACATAATGATCACAAGAATAAACATCACCATTTGCTTCTATTACCATGGCTTGCCCACACTCTTTTGATTGCACACAAGTAGAAGCTGGGTATCCCATCCAACTGCCTAAGATACTATCAAAAATACGAACAAAAACCTGACCGACATCTTCCTTAACCCACTGATTAAACACAGCCATCATAAACTGCCCATAACCATCATCAGGCACACTAAAATGAGTTAATTCTGCATCTTGTAAGGGAGAATAATGTCCATTTGTTGATTGCTGACAATTCGCATTAACTTCAACAATTGGAATAAATTGCATATGAGTTGAACCTAACTCTTTTAATGCTTGATACGTTTCTTTACCACGTTGCCAATTTTGATCGTTAATCACCGTTAATGTATTAAACTCAACCTTGTACTCTTTTAATAATTCAAGTGCTCGCTTCACTCGCTCAAACGTTGGTTTACCATTAACTGAAATACGATATTTATCATGAACCTCAGCAATGCCATCAATAGAAACACCAAGCAGAAAATTGTGTTGAGAAAAGAACTCTGCCCATTGACGATTAATGGCAACAGCATTGGTTTGAAAGCTATTCGTAATCGTTTTACCTTCAGCGTACTGCTGCTGATATTTCACTGCATTTCGATAAAAACCTAAGCCAGCTAGTGTTGGTTCACCACCCTGCCAAGAGAAATCAACCTCTTGCCCTTGATGTGAGCGGATATAATCACGCACATAACGCTTTAACATTCCATTAGACATATTTTCACTTGGCTCAGATGTCGTCTTATTCACCACACCATCTTTTTCTAAGTAGAAGCAGTAATCGCATTTTAAGTTGCAATGAAAACTGGTTGGTTTTGCCATCATATGAAAAGCAGCATGTTGTGCATTAGAAGCCATAACGATCCCTATCGAAAGTATTTGAAAGCAAGAGCAACAATACACGAAAGTAAATTAAGATTTAAAGATCGACATCACAAACAAACGAAAGAAAACAAAAATAAATAATTTGCGATATTGATCGATAAATAACCAATTCATTTTCGTTAACCTACGAACGTAAAATATCGAAAGTGATTTTGCATCTTACAAATTCATTAATATTTAAAGGGAATCAATTATGTATATGATCAAAAAACATCGTTTGAATACGATTGCTCTCTCTATGTTATTTCTATTTACTGGGAACGCTTACGCTGCAAAAAATACCCAAACACCACAATATTTACTGAGTGATTTTGAGCAAGTAAGAGAAAACTGGGCTGAAAATTATTTAGGCGATCCCGCTATCACGTTTGATCAAACGCTAAAAAATATGGTGGCCAGCACCAATAACTCAGCGCAAAAACATTGGGATAGCATGACACCACAACCAAACACTTCTGGAATTTGGGATGATTTACCATTAATAGATAAAGATAAAACGCTCGGCCCTAATATACGCAGCTCTTATCAACGTTTATTTACCATGGCAAAAGCCTATCGTTTGCGTAATGGCAATTTAGAAAATAATCAATTAATGCTAAACGACATCATGACTGCCATGAACTACATAAATCAAAATTTCTACTTTGTTAATCAATTAGAATATGGCAATTGGTGGCAATGGGAATTGGCAATTCCAAAAGATATTCATAACATTTTAGTGCTACTTTTTGATGATATTAAAGACAATTACCAAACCATTATAACCAATCACCTTAATGCCACTCGCTATTTCACACCAGACCCAACCCACTTAGGAGTCAGTCCTGGTGCAGCTGAATCGACGAATCCTAACTATCGAGAATCAACTGGCGGTAACCGAACCGACAACGCTCAAGTTGTACTTATTCGTGGCATGCTTGAAAACAATAGTGAAGAAATCAGCCAAGCAATTGCGGCTCTGCCAGCGGTTATTGAATATGTTAGCGAAGGGGATGGCTATTACACTGATGGGTCATTCTTGCAGCACTCTGATATTGCTTATAACGGCACATATGGCAATGTATTACTTGGTGGTTTAGGCATTCAAATGAACGCAGTCGCAGGCTCACCTTGGAGTATGGATAGCCAAACCATTAGCGCCGTTTACAATATCATTAACCAATCGTATGAACCTTTACTGTATAAAGGAGCAATGATGGATATGGTTAATGGTCGCTCTATTTCTCGAAGTGCAGAACAAAATCATGATGTTGGATTAAATATTGTCAACTCTATGTTGTTCTATACCAATGGACCAGATAGCGATAAGAATAAACAGCTGTCATCACTGATCAAAACCCAAATAACCGATGATACTTACCAAAACTTCTTTGATAAAATTTATTATGTATCCACGTACCAAGCAGCTCAGCATATTGTTAATGACCCAACGGTTTCACTTAAAGACCCTTTGATTGGTAACTTCAACTACCCTTCAATGGATCGTGTTGTGCACCGTAGAAATGATTGGGCTTTCGCTTTAGCTATGCATTCATATCGTATTGGTAACTACGAATGTATGAATGGTGAAAACCTTAAAGGCTGGTTCACTGGCGATGGCATGACCTATTTATATAACGATCAGCTTGATCATTACACAGGATATTGGCCAACCGTAAATTCATCTCGCATACCAGGAACTACCGTTGATAATCAACCAATGACCGATTGTAGTGGTGAGCGAGGAGGGACGAATTTAAATACCAATATGCAATGGGTTGGCAGTACATCACTAAACAATTATGGTATTGCTGGTATGCAATTTTATAACTGGAGTGACACACTAAGTGCCTATAAATCTTGGTTTATGTTTGATAATGAAGTCGTCATGCTTGGTTCTAACATTAAAGACCAAAGTAATGGAAATAACATAACTACGATTGAAAATAGAAAGCGCTTAGCAGATACGCAATTATTTATTGATGGTATAGAGCAAACAGTACTGCCATATCAAGGAACACCAACCACTTTTAGTATTCGTAATGACACACTCGCTAACAGTGATTTAAGCTATGTTATGTTAACGCCTAAAACCATATCAATAAGCCAAAATAATGTAGATGGTAATTGGAGCGATATTGGCAATAGCAAAGGTGATGTTTCAGACTCGTACTTACAAGCAACATTAACTCAAGTAGATCAAGCTGATTATCAATATGCTCTACTTCCTAATCAAAACAATGATGCTGTACAAAACTACGCTCAACATCCTGATGTCACCATTCTACGTCAAGATGAACAAGCACACGCGGTACAAGAAAACACCTTAAATATCATTGCTGCAAATAATTGGAAAAATAGTCCCGTTGATATCACCGATACTATTATGCTTAACTCGATAATGGGCTTTATGATTAAAGAAGAAAGTTCAAATACGTTCACTGTTGCAGTTAGTGAACCAATTCAAACTATCGATAGCGTAAACTTTACCTTTGATAAACAAGACATTGTAATTAAAGACGATATTGAAAACCGTGTGGTACTAAATGGCACAACGATTACCATTAATACCTCTGGTTTACAGGGACAGTCTTATTCTTTCCAACTAACGACTCAAGATTAAACTACCAACAAGGCCGCAGGAACTGTCTCTTGTGGCCTTTCTCTTATCTCTCTACTTCTTCTCTATTTTATCAATATAAGTTCCCATAAATACAAATAGAATTGATAATGATTTGCATTATTATGATTTCACTCGATGAAATAGGATGTTTTTTATGTTTGCCAGTATGACGATTGTATTTAGAGAAGGCTTAGAAATGGCCATTATTGTTTCTTTGCTTTTAGCCGCGACAAAAGATATACCCAACAGATCAAGATGGATTTTAGGAGGTACAGGAATTGGAATCTTTATCTCTTTATTGTTAGCCATTCTAGCGTTAAACAACGCAACTATTACAGCATTAATTGAAGGGAAAATGACCGGAGGGGTTATTCTTGCATTATCTAGTATTTTAATTGGCTATACGGTTATTTGGATGAAATCAAACGGAATGAAAGCTTCTCAAGATATCAAAGCTTCAGTAAATGATATCAAAGAAAACAATAAACCTTTATTTTCATTAAGTTTAGTTGCTTTCTTTTGTGTGTTCCGTGAAGGTATTGAAGTTGTATTATTTCTTTTAGGTTTAACCAGCGATAGCGAAACCACTGGGGTTTCAATATTAAGTGGAAGCTTAGTTGGAGCTGTTGGTGCGATTGCTTCAGGCATTGCAATGTACTTTGGCTTTATCAAAATCAATCTTGGTAAAGTATTCAATTTCTTTGCCGTATTGATGTCATTTTTAGCAGCAGGTATGGCTATAAATGCGGTAAGTAAGTTTACTTCTGCTGGGCTCATTAACCCAATAATCAATCCATTATGGAATAGCACAGCCTTACTTGATCACCATTCAAATTGGTTTGGCCTATTTATTCACGTGATGTTTGGATACACAGAAAAACCAAGTCTAGCGCAACTTATCGCATACATAGCTACATTAAGTATTCTTTTTGTATTAACGAAAAATCAAACAAAGAAGTTAATAAAAACAAAAACAGCAGCTTAGTGATTCAGTAAAATAACACAGGATCAATAAATAAAAAAGCCGATCGATGATTGGCTTTTTTTATACTAATTAAGATGAAAATCCGTTTATTCAGCTAGCTTAGCAACTTCTGTAGCCGCTAACATAAATGCTCCCGCGCCATAATCGATGTTATGCTCAAACTTCACGTCACGTGGATTAAAGGCTGGTAACTGTACCCAACCAATCATACCGTTATCGTGAATGCATTCGAGTAACGCTGCCCACGCTTTTTCGATGACAGGTAAGTAGATTTCTTTATCTAACTCACCAGTATTAACCCCCCATGCTAAACCATAACAAAACAGAGCTGTTGCACTGCTTTCTGGGGCTGGGAAATTTTCTGGCGCTAATAAGCTAGTACGCCAAAAACCATCGTCTTGTTGGTATTTAATAACTTCAGTCGCTAAATGTGTAAATAGAGTAATGTACTCAGAACGATTCATATAATCTTCTGGAATATTCGCTAAAATACGAGGAACAGAAGCTAATACCCACCCTATACCACGACTCCAGAAAACTTTATTACCATTTTCTTCTCGTAATTCTTCGCCATTTCCCGTTGGAATATAACGATGATCACGATAATACAGCCCAGTTTCCGTATCTAA
Organism: Aliivibrio sifiae; assembly: GCF_002954715.1. Classification (GTDB taxonomy): domain Bacteria; phylum Pseudomonadota; class Gammaproteobacteria; order Enterobacterales; family Vibrionaceae; genus Aliivibrio; species Aliivibrio sifiae. Next base: position 1,413,146 of record NZ_MSCP01000002.1, read on the forward strand.
TAAATGTTCTGCCGAATCCCAAAAAGCAGTATTCATGTAATCCAAATATTTTGGATCACCTGTTTGCTTTGATAGCGCAACAAAAGCTGGTGGCGCCATAAATAATGAATCACACCACCACCAATCTTTACGACCTAGCTCTGGTGAATCAACCATAATATCAAGCGCTTTGATTGTTGGTTCTAATGCTTCTGGTTGATTAAACTCTGGGTAAATATCAAGATATGCTTGGCAACAAACATGGTCATCAGCAAAGCGAGCATTAGGCCCAGTTCTAAACCCTGTATGTAAGGCATAATCTTTTACTCCATCTAAATACTCAGTATCACCTGTTGCTTTCCATGCAGCGGCGGCGCACGACCAAAATACTCCACGCTCCCAATCCGTGTCTTTGATAAAACGTGTTTTACCACTCCGTCTTATTACACTTCTTATTTGGTTTTCAGCTTGGTAACGATAAACCCGCTTCATTGCCTGTAATACGTCTTGCTTTGTTCCTAATGTCATTTTACCGATCCTTCTGTATTGCATTAACGAGCTAACCAACCACCATCAACCGCAATTGTATAGCCATTAATGTAATCACTTGCTGATGATGACAAGAAAATTGCTGGTCCTTCAAGATCAGAAGGTAATCCCCAGCGATTTGCAGGGATACGCTCTAAAATAGCCGCATTTCGAGCCTCATCGGCACGGAGGGCTGTTGTGTTATCTGTTGCCATATAACCCGGAGCAATCGCATTAACATTGATATTATGTTCTGCAAGTTCAGTTGCTAGAGCACGAGTTAATCCCATAACCGCTGACTTACTTGCGGTATAAGAAGGAACACGGATCCCACCTTGATACGATAACATCGATGCAATATTGATGATCTTACCGCCATTTCCCTGTTTAACAAATTGCTTAGCCACTTTTTGAGAAAGGAAGAATAATGTCTTTTGATTAATATTAATAACGTCATCCCAATCTTTTTCAGAGAACTCAAGTAAGTCTTCTCGACGAATAATACCAGCATTATTAATTAAGATATCAACATGCCCCATCACCTCGACCGCTTCAGCAACGAGTTCTTCTAATCCTTCTTGCTCCATCAGATTTGCAGTAATGTAATAAAATTTACGACCTAATGCTTTCACTTGCTCTTCTGTCTCTGGTGCAGCTTGGTGACCGACACCTACAATATCTGCACCGGCTTTTGCTAACCCTAATGCCATTCCTTGACCAAGACCTGTATTACACCCCGTTACGATGGCAACTTTGCCAGTTAAATCAAAAAGTTTCATGTTTATCCCTATTCTTTTGAAAATATGTTGCCAATGAATACCAACAACATAACAATGTAATTAAAACGACTATTTAATATCAGTCATTGCTACGTGGTCCATATCATGGAAAGTCTGATTTTCACCGACCATTCCCCAAATAAAGGTATATGACGAGGTTCCCACACCCGAGTGAATAGACCAACTAGGGCTAATTACTGCTTGCTCATTACGGATAACCATATGACGAGTCTCTTGTGGCTCTCCCATGTAATGAAAAACAATATTGTCGTCTTTCATATCAAAGTATAAGTACACTTCCATACGACGTTCATGAGTATGACAAGGCATGGTATTCCATAGACTACCTGGGGCTAATTCTGTCATTCCCATTAATAATTGGCAGGTTGGTAACACTGATGGATGTAGATACTTATAAATGGTTCGAACGTTGCAGTTTTCTTGGTTACCCAATGTTTCAGGAGAAGCTTCTTCACGTGTAATTTTACGAGTTGGGTAAGCGTGGTGCGCTGGTGCACAATTAAGATAAAAACGAGCAGGATCTTTTGGATCAATACTTTCAAAATTGATCTCCTTTGCCCCCATACCCACGTACATTGCTTCACGTGCGGCAATCTCAAAGGTTTCACCATCGACAGTAACTCGACCAGCTTGACCTATATTGATGATCCCTAACTCACGGCGTTGCAAAAAGAAATCAACACCAATTTCTTTGCCACCTTCAAATGGAATCGTTTCTGATGTTGGTACAACACCACCGACAATAATACGGTCGATATGGCTGTAAGTAAGCGTAATGTGATTTTCTTGGAACATACCTTCAATAAGGAATTGCTCGCGTAAACCTGCAGTATCTAATTGTTTTGCATGGTCACTATGAATTGGTTGACGAATTTCCATTTTAAACCTCTAAACATTATCTTAATATTTTCATTTATATAAATGGCAAGAGTTAATAAACCCATTTGCCTTTCATCATTGTGTTTTGTACTTCAAAATCTTGATTAACGACGGTAAAACTTGCATCCATTCCTGAAGCAATACTTCCTAAGCGTTGATCTATGTCTAAGTATTTAGCAGGAACTGAAGTTGCCATTTGCACAGCTTCCCATTCAGGAACTCCGCTTAATTGAATCATATTTCTCAACGCTTGATCTAAACTGCACGTACTACCAGCAAGCGATCCACACTTTGTTCTTGCTTCACCATTAGTTACTGTGATGGTTTGAGCGCCAAGTTGATAGTCACCATCATCAAGGCCTCCTGCTCGCATACAATCAGTAATAAGCGCAATGTTTTGGTAGCCTTTCATTCGATAAGCAAGTTGCATCATGACTGGATGAACATGGATACCATCAGCAATAAGCTCTGCAAGCATGTCATGGTATAAAACCGCACCAGTACAACCAGGCTCTCGGTGGTGTAATCCACGCATACCATTAAATAAATGCACACCACAATCAGCACCTAATTGATAAGCCAGTGTGACTTGTTCGAACGTAGAATCAGTATGAGCAACCGACGTTTTGATGTTTTTACTCTGTAACCATTGAATGGCTTCCATCGCACCATCAGCTTCAGGAGCTATCGCCACACGTAATAACGAATGATCCGCGACTTGATAAAGCTCTTCTAATTCTTGAATTGTCGGCGATTTTAAATAAGCAGTTGGATGAGACCCTCGATGTGCTTCTGTAAAATAAGGGCCTTCTAAAAAACTACCTAATAATTCAGCTCCACATTGCTGTGATTGTTCTAACCATGTTTTTATCGCATCAAGCGAATAAACAATGCTACTCCATGGCGCAGTAACTGTAGTCCCAACCCAAGCAACGACTCCTGTTTGAAGTAATGCGTCTGAAATCGTTTGTAATGATTCCGGTGTTGCATCCATAACATCAGAGCCAGCTCGACCATGAATGTGAATATCAATAAAACCCGGCAGCAATGTTTTACCTTCTAACGATAGGATTTCACAATCAGTTGGCAGCGTGTCTGTGACCGCCTCTACTTTCCCATCATTGACGACTACATAATGGTTTTCTTTAATACCATCAGAGACAAACACCCTTTGTGGATATAAAGCATAACGCATATTACAGCCCATCTTCACATTCAGGTTCCGGCTCCATAAACAATTCAAGCTGTAATCGCATGTCTTGCATACATGAAGAACCAATCTCTAATAAGGTAACCACTAATTCTTTAACTGTCGTGTCGTCTCGCTCAAAAGCAGCATTAGCAATCATTGGTAAGTTCGCACCACCTATCAACTCAACATTTTCTGTGTCCATTAAAATGGTTAAAGCACGATTCGCAGGAGAACCACCAGGGATATCCGTTAAAAAAAGTACCCCTTCACCAGAATCAACACGTTTTGCCGCAGCTCGCAGTGCTTGCTCTAACTCATCAGTCGACATTGATTCAACAAAATCGACAAACTCCATTTGTTCTTGCTCGCCAGCAATTGCTTTTACTGCCGACTCAACCCCTGTTGCAAAATTAATATGACCTGAAACTACAATACCAATCATGATTTAATCCCTGTTACCAATGCGTTATATAATCTGTTGAAATTAAAGGGGGAAATCACTCCCCCTTATGCCGCTTTCACTTGTTTTTTTACAAAATACCTAGGTAATGCCCAACAACACCTGCCGCCAACGTTGAGAATATTAATACTGGTGGTTTCGCCCAAAAACCGGTTCCTTTCACCATTTTCAACATGAAGAACACAAGAGCTAATGGCAAAATATTTGGCATAATTTTGTCAAATAACGCAGTTTGTAACTCAACAACTTTCCCTCCAAGTTCAAGCGAAAGCGTGGTTTGAACTTTAATAAAGGAAGCGGATAATGCCCCAATAACAAAGATACCCATGATATTCGCGGCTTTTGCCAATTTCTCAGTTGCATCGCTCATGTTAACCATGGCCGCGGTGCCCGCTTTGTATCCCATAAACATCAAACCGAAATAGACAAAGAAGTGCACTATTTGATATAGGAAGAAGAATACAAATGGACCAGCAATTGAGCCTTGCATTGCAATTGATGCTCCTAATGCAAGGGTCAAAGGCATAAGTGTCATGTGATCTATTGCATCACCGATCCCACCCGTGGGTCCCATACCAGCTACTTTCATTACGTTAACAGTGGATGGCTTTTCTTTGTTCTCTTCCATTGCAATGGCAGTACCAAGCAAGAAAGTAAACAGTTTTGGACTGGCATTAAAAAATTGAAGATGGTTTTTTGTTGCTGTTGCTAAATCGCGCTTATTATTGCCATGTATTTTTTTCAACGCTGGGACAATTGAATAAGCAAAACCACCACCTTGCATTCGTTCAAAGTTAAAGTTGCCTTCCATGAACAAGCCACGAATGGCGCATTTCCATAAATCTTTTTTCGAAATAACTTTTCTAACTTCTGTATCTTGATATTCATCAATACCATCAACTAAGCTATTTGGATTCGCAACTTGCGTGCCTTGGTATTCATCAGCACCATCAATTAAAATTTCTGTTTTAGATACCATCTTCAAAATCCTCTGGCTCTTGATTTGAATTTCCATTTCCATTTCCACTAAAGAAGTAATATAAGGCAGCAGCTGACGCACCTAAAATTGCCACGGCCATAATTGGTAGTTGTAAGTAAGTCGTCATTACAAACCCAATAAAGAACACCCCTGCCACTTCTTTTGACCACATAATTTTCAGTAACATTGCAAAACCAATTGCAGGAACCATCTTCGCTCCAATACCTAAGCCTTCTAATAATGTTTTTGGCGCGTTGGCATCAATCCAAGCGGCACCATGCTCGCCAAAGTAAACGGTAAGAAAGGCAACAACAGCGTAGAGCATTGACCGCATCGTAATGGTTGAAAGTAAGAGAAAATCTATACCATTCGTGTTTGCTTCTTCAGCGTATTTGTCTGCTTTACCCATAGTGAATGAGGTCATAGCAAAGAAACCAATGATCAGCATTTGCATAAGTACTGCGATAGGCATACCAACACCCATTGCAACTTCTGGTGATTGACCAGTCATAACAGCAAACGCAACAGCAGCTATCGTCCCCATAGTTACATCTGGCGGCTGAGCTCCAGCATTAGGCACTAAACCTAACCATGCTAATTCCAGTGTTGCACCTGCGATTAAGCCTATTTGCATATCGCCCATAATGAGGCCAACAACTGGCCCAGTGATAAGTGGTCTATGAATATTCAGTGCAACATCGTATTTATCGATACCACAAAAGAATGCCCACACCGCCACTAAACTTGCTTCAAATAACATAAATACCTACCTAGGCTGCTGTTTTTGCTAGTTCAAGAACGTTAATTGGTGTTTGATCTGGTGTATTCTGAATGGTGCATGTCACCCCTTTATCCACCATTCTTTCAAACGCTAGTATGTCGGTTTTATCAACTGAAACCGTTTTAGCTATTTGGCGTTTTCCATCGTGATAATGCATGTTGCCAACATTACAATGTGTAATAGGAACCCCACCGTCAACTAAACGCGCAACGTCTGTTGGGTTATTACATAAGATGAAAATTTTCTGTTTCGGTGATGCTTTATGAATCACATCAATTGTTTTTTGGATTGAGAAGAAACGCACCGCATATTCTCCACCAGCAGATGCTTTCATTCCTGCTTGCATAAATGCAGCATTCGGTCCTTCAGCTGCATCATCATTAGCTACAAGAATCAAATTAGCTTCAGAATGTTTTCCCCAAGTAATTCGAATTTGGCCATGAAGTAGACGCTCATCGATACGCGTCCAAACGATTTGTGGTCCTGTCATAATAGTTCCCTGCTTTAATTTTTATTATTAAAAGTATGAATATTGACACCTTGAACAACCCGATTAACTTCACCTGTAGGGCACGGATTATCAGGGGTATTACCGAGTGCAACTGCACGGTGAAATGCGTAAGCTTGAGCAAACAACATATAAGGAAACAGCAGTTCAATATCTGAAGCCTTTTCCATCTCAGGTACACGAATAATGTTCTCATCAGCAACCACATCATTAAATTGAGCGGTGATCGCAATGACTTTTTTAGCGATATTGTCACGACGTAGTTCAGCTAATAAATCTAAATCGTATTGACGGGTGTAAGGGTCGTTTGAAATAAAAACAATAATCATGGTTTCATTATTAACGATAGATTTAGGGCCATGACGAAAGCCAAGAGGTGAATCGAAATAACCAACGACTTTACCTGCGGTAAGTTCTAATAACTTTAATGCAGACTCTTGAGCTAATCCTTTCAAACCACCGCTACCTAAATAAATAACCCTACTAAAATCATGGGAAGCAGTATCTCTGACATTGGAATTAATTTCTTTGATCAACTCCTCAGAACACTTACAAATGCTTTCGATTTCTTTCGATTTGTTATTTTTGTGCGTTAAAGCAGAAAAACAAGCTAATGTCATTGACGAGAAACTAGAGGTCATCGCGAATGACTTATCGTTTGTTTCTTCAGGCATCAATAAAACAAGTGCATTTTTCGCATGATGAAACTGAGTAAATAACGCCCCTTCACCATTGCAAGTTAAGATCAGATGATAACAATTAGATAAACACTGGTTAGCCAGATTTGCAGCAGCTACGCTTTCGGGGCTATTACCTGAACGGGCAAAAGAAACCAATAATGTTGGAATATCCTCCGCTAATATTTCTGCGGGGTTCGACACAATATCAGTTGTTGAAATGTCTTCTACACGACACTTAAGTACACGAGATAATGTAGGAGCAATAGCTTGCCCTGCAAATGCTGAAGTACCTGCTCCAGTTAATATAATTCGGCGTTCAGTATGGGTATTCCACCCCTCCATAAAAGCTGAGATCTCAACAATATTGTCTTGAATTATTGAGTTAGTTCTTCTCCAGCTCATTGGTTGTTGTGTTATTTCTTTTGCTGTCCAAAAGCCGGAAAGCTGTTCTAATTCTGATTCTGAGTAGCCAAGGTAATGGTTCATAATGCAATGCCTTCTTCTTTATTTTGTTTGCATGCCTTCGCATAACTACGAAGAGTTTGACGAATTTTGTCGAGTACTAATGCTTTCGGATCTGAACTTAATTGTCCTTCACGAACCGCATGAAATTGCGCAGATAAATGTTGGCTAAGTAAAGGAAGTGGGATACCACTACGAGATAAATTGTTAAACAACGTTGTTTGTGCTTGATTAATATTTTCATCTGGCCAGTAATAACGAATTCGGTCACTAAAGCTGTAGCTACGAGAGAAACGTTGTTGAGCTTCATTACCTTGATAATACGGTTGCCAATATTCTGGAGAGTCACACATTTCTTTTTCGATATGCTCACGCAGATCTGAACAATGTGCTTTAGGGATAAGTTGTTCTTCGATATCACATAAATTGTATAAGGCTTCGCGTAGAGCAAAAGTCAACGCTGGTCCTACTTTCAAAATAGCGAAATGATCTTTAACAAGAGATTGATAAGCTTTATCGGTTTGATAATCCGTTGAATGAGCTTCAAACACCATGTGATCAAAGTCATTCACAACTTTACTCAGTTCGGTTGCGTCTTCAGGGCGGTAATCAATCACGCCAGTGTGGTCAAACTCAACGCCAGGCTGCACAACTAACCCGACAACACGCTGCCAACATTCCGCAATGTCTGCTCTTTCAAATGCAAATTGGTGTGCTTGGATCGTTTTTCGAGCAGCTTCCGGAGAAGTAACTTGGAGGGTATCTAACTCTTCTGCAGCGCCTCCAGGAACAGGAACTTCAGTGCCAATAACATAAACAAGATCACTATGGCCAAAACATGTATTTGCAGTTTTTTCTGCAATTTTAGCTAATCTTGCTGCACGTTCGGCAACAATTTCATCAGAGAGAGGCCTTGGATCATCAGAACAAGACATGCTGCAATCAAGATGGATTTTTTTGAATCCAGCAGCAACATAAGCTGCGATAAGATCGTCAGCATTTATCATGGCTTCTTTAGCCGTTAGTTTTTGCCAGCGATTAGGTCCAAGATGATCGCCACCCAAGATAAGTTTATCGACTGGAAAATGAAGTGATTGAGCTAGATCTAAAACGAAATCTCGAAAATCTGCTGGTTTCATACCTGTATAGCCACCAAATTGATCAACTTGATTAGAAGTTGCTTCAATTAATAGCAAGGAATCATCACTTAAAGCTTGAGAAAGCGCCGCTTCAATAACAAGCGGGTGTGCAGAACAAACAGAATAAATACCATTTTGTTCACCCGCTTTATGACGCTGTACAAGGTGTTGAAAGGTGTTCATTTACTAACTCCATACTGTATCTAAATGCAGCTATGGAGTTAGTTAGGTTATTTATCTTTATCTACAATAATAACTTCAACTTTCATTTCACGAAGACCTTGTAAATATTCTTCGGGAATATCAGAATCCGTTACTAAGATATCAATATTTCCAAACTCTCTAATCATATGGCAGCTGCGCTTACCAAATTTGGTAGAATCCGCAACAGCAATGACTTGTTCTGAAATATCACACATAAGTCGATTTAAACTTGCTTCTTGTTCATTATGTGTGGTGATACCTGACCTCAAATCAAAACCATCAACCCCAAGAAAAACCTTATCAAAACGGTAATTCTTCAGGCTTGCCTCTGCTTGAGATCCAGAGAAAGAGAGAGCCTTCTTACGAAGAACTCCACCTGACATCAATACTTCTATACCAGAAGCTGATGCTAACTCCATAGCTACATCTAGACCATTAGTCATGACTACAGCTTGCTCTAACAACTTTAAGTTAGATGCAATTTCTCGCGTAGTCGTACCTGAATCCAGAATAACGGTGTCACCATTCTCTATCAGCTGCGCTGCTGCATACCCAATGGAGGATTTCGTTCCAATATTTTGATGGCGTTTTTCATGAACCGTAAGTTCTGCAATTACGCCAGTATTTGGAATCGCCGCCCCATGAGAACGAACAACATACCCATTCTTTTCTAAAAAGCTCAGATCACTGCGAATAGTGACACTAGAGACATCAAATCGTGCAGCAAGGTCCTCTACACGTGCTTTACCATCTTGGTTCACCACGTTTACGATTTCCATGCGCCTTTCGACAGCACTAATCATTTTTTCTCGTCTCCCTAAAATCAACGAAACTTCTTTCGTTTGATTTCGAATTAACCTTACACCTAAAAATTATTCCCACAATATGGAAGTATAAAACTTTTGATCTCTTTCACATTCTTTCGTTAATTTTCGCTTTGTTTTTATCTTACGTTGATTTTCGTATTTCTTCATATATTACTCTTTGAAAGTAAAAACACCAAATAAAACGCATAGTTAATGCGACTTGTCTTTCATTTATTTTTATATCTATGGAAAAAGAAAATCACCTTTGATTAAAAATCCATCGCCACTCTCAATATTTGTGATCGCTAACACAGCAAGTTAACTTTCGATCACTTACGATCCGCAAAAGTTCGAAAGCAAACAGCCAATAACGTAACCCTAAAAAATAGAATAAGAAAGGAGACATTATGTCAATTACTCGCCGTGACATTTTAAAAGGTGTCGCAGCAACAGGAGCGCTTGCAGCAACGTCTGCAATAACTGGTTGCCAAAAAAATACAGTGCAAGATCCTATGGGCGAACTAGCTAGAAAAGTTAAGCGCCCGAATCTACTGATTATTTTCCCTGATGAAATGAGAGCTCAAGCTCTTGGTTTTATGAACCAAGATCCTTCTCTTACTCCTAATTTAAATAGATTTGCTAAACAAAGTTCAGTATTAAAACAAGCAGTTTCAAACTTTCCTTTATGTACTCCATTTAGAGGAATGTTAATGACAGGGCAATACCCATATCGCAATGGTATTCAAGGAAATAGCCATACTGCAACCCCTGGAATGTTTGGTGGGAAAGACTTTGGAATTGAGTTGAAAAAAAACCAATCAACATGGTCCGATATTCTAAGCAAAGAAGGATATAGCATGGGCTATATCGGGAAATGGCATTTAGATACTCCCGAAACGCCTTTCGTTCCTAGCTACAACAATCCAATGGAAGGTCGTTACTGGAATGATTGGACAGCGCCAGATCGTCGCCATGGTTTTGATTTTTGGTATTCATACGGGACTTACGATAAACATTTAACGCCAATGTATTGGACGAATGATACGCCTCGTGACAAACCTCTTCACATTAATCAATGGAGTCCTGAGCATGAAGCTGATATCGCAATTAACTACCTAAGAAATGAGAATGGTAAGTATAGAGATAGCACAAAACCTTTTACGCTTGTTGTGTCTATGAACCCTCCTCATTCTCCTTATGATCAAGTCCCTCAAAAATATCTTGACCGATTTAACAAAAGTTCGAAAGAACTAAACTCTCGCCCAAATGTTATATGGGATAAGGAATACCTTGAAGGTTATGGTCCTGAATATTTCAAAGAATACATGGCCATGGTTAATGGCGTTGATGAACAATTTGGTCGTATTATCGATGAGCTCGACACCTTAAATCTCGCCGAAGATACTTTAGTCGTGTTCTTCTCAGATCATGGTTGCTGTATGGGTTCTAATGGAAATCCAACCAAAAATGTTCATTATGAAGAAGCAATGCGTATACCAATGATGTTTCGTTGGCCAGGAAAAATAAAACCGACCTCAGACGACATATTATTCTCCGCTCCTGACATCTACCCAACCCTATTTGGATTAATGGGTATGGACGATTTAATTCCAGATACCGTAGAAGGTACTGATTTCTCAAAAACAGTTAAAAGTGAAACTGGCGATATTAAACCCACCTCTCAATTTTATACCTTTATGCCTTATGGCGGGCAATCTTATGGTCGTCGTGGAATTCGAAATAAGCAATACACACTGATGATTGATAGAAAAATAGGCAAACCATTAACTTATGTTCTTCATGATAATCAAGTAGATCCTTATCAAATGAAAAACATTGCCGAACAACAACCCGAACTCATTTCTCAATTAATTCAGAACGAACTCATGCCTTGGCTTGAGCATACTGGTGACCCATGGCGTCCAACAGAAGTACCCAAAAACACAGCCAATGCGTACACCTAAATACATATTTAAACAGTAACAATAAACACAAATTCAAGATTTAGCAGTGAAACACCCATAACAATAAATAGGGAATATTATGAAACAATCTTATAAAGTTATTATCGCTTCTGGTTTAGCAATATTTGCAACACAAACCCTAGCCAATGACTATAAAACAACAGTGGAATATCGCCATGAATATAAAGATGGCAATAATAAGCATGCAGACAGAGTTAAAATGTTCTTAGATACAGGGAAGAATATCGGCTTTGAATTGGATGCAAGATACAACAATAAAGATCAAGACCAAATGTACGATGAAATGAGTATGAATGGTTCAGAACTTTCGATTTTTTACTACGATAAAATAGCAGAAAACACGACAGGCCTATTGGGTTCATCTCTCGATTTTAATCCAGATGGTTTAGTGTATGTTCCATATGTTCGTGTAAACCACTCTTTCGATAATGGTTTTAGAGCACAAGCACGTTATAAATGGAAAATCTGGGATTACACACAAACTAACGCAGCAGGCGAAAAATACACATCGAAAATCCAAGAGCTAGATACATGGCTTGGCTACAATACGGGGAAATGGGATTTCCAATATGAGTTCCAAATTTGGAATGAAACCGATGATGATGCAAAACCTCAATTTGATAATGAAAGCTACGACTATCTCCACAATTTCCGCATCATGTATAGCTTCGTTAATCCAGATGGCACTAAATGGCGCCCATTTGTTGAAGTGGGTAATGTACGCCAAGACAGCTACAGCGATAACCGTCAAACTCGTTACCGTGTTGGTATCAAATACACATGGTAACTATCGACTTAAGTAAACACGTAATATATCTGTTTATATAAGCCAATAAAAAAACGGCACTTCTATAATAGAAGTGCCGTTTGATTATTTAATGACTGAATTTACTGTGTCTAAAGTAAATTATTTAACGCTAGTTACTCGGCTAACACGCTCGCCAGTAAATGATGCTGAACGAATTTGAACGTCACCCGTTACTTTTGGTTTGTTTGCATTATCGTATTCAGCCCATGTTTTACCGCCATCTACAGAGTATTGTAGCGTTACACCTGGGAATGAAATGTTCATGCTTAGTTCACCATTCACAATTTCTGCACCTGGGATTGGTAGACGGTAATCAATACCCGCTCTTTCAAGCTTCGCTAATTCACGTTGACCCATAGTGTTTGCAAAGTTCGTCCAATCAGTAAGCTGTGCTTTCTTATTCACTAAGTTTGTTTCTAGAGAATATTTAACACCTGCTTTGTATTCATTTTCCCAAGACGCTTCATGCCATGCACGTTCTGCTGCTGCGATAACACGTGGGAATACCATGTATTCATATTGCTCATCAGTACGTACTGTTTCAGACCAAAGTTGTGCAGACAGACCGTAGAATGGTTTCTTCGGTGTTACCGTACCCGCACTTTCAAAGCCGTTACCGTCACGGTCAACCGATGTTTCTGCATTTTGAGGTAGGTTTTCTGGTGCGAAGCCGAACATTTTACGCGTATCTGTTGCACGAGTTGCCCAGTAATAGCCACGCTCTTTCGCATCAACTTCATATGGGAAATCCATGTAAACGTAATCTGGATTAGAGATAACTACGTCGTAACCTTTATCAGCCCATTCGTACGCTGAAGCACCACCGCCCCAGTACAGAGTATCCCAGAAGTTTGCACGTACTGATTCTGTTGCGAATGCACCTGCGTCTTCAGAGTGTTTCAGGCCATCTTGCCACGCTTGGAAGTATGGGATGCCTTTATCTGCAACAATTTTAGATACTTGCTCTGCAAAATGACTTGGTAGATGTTCGAAATCTGCAACTTCACCGCTTGCAATCAGAGACTGACACTGTGGCGATTTTTCAAATGGGAAGTCTTGCTTAGATAAATCTAAATCACCTTTCCATGCGATTTTTTCTTCATCGTTGATGTCTTGGAAACCAGCGTGAAGTTTGATGTTTTTCGCTTCATCACCACCAAAGTGCCATGTTGATAAAGGAACGCCTGCCGCTTTGTGCATTGCTGCAACTTCAGTGATTACTTTATCTACAAACGTTGCAGATGAATCTAAACATGGGTTGATAAAACTTTGCTTGTTGTAGAACTGAACCGTTGTTACGTTTGATTCATCTTTTGGATCCATCAGACGGTATTGGTTCGCTTCTTCCATTTTGCCTTCAGCAGCAAGACGAGCGTAACGTGCTTCCATTGACATAACGGCTGCACGTGAGTGAGCTGGCATATCGATTTCAGGAATAACTTCAATGTTACGGTTTTTCGCGTACGTTAGGATCTCTAGGTAATCTTCTGTTGTGAAGAAACCAGAACCAAAGTTATCTGAATCTGCACCTGAACCTAGTTGAGGCAGTAGACAAGAGGTTTCTGACTCATCAAAACAACGGTTGCCACCGATATCCGTTAGCTCAGGAAGACCAGGGATCTCTAAACGCCAGCCTTCATCATCTGTTAGGTGAAGGTGTAGTTTGTTAAGTTTGTATGCTGCCATTTGGTCAACTGTCGCAAGAATCGCTTCTTTTGAGTGGAAGTTACGAGCAACATCAACCATTACACCACGGTATTCAAAACGAGGAGCATCTTCCACGTTTAGAGTCGGGATTTCAGAGCTATCTAGGCTTACTAGTGCTAATAAAGATTGAACACCGTAGAACGCACCGGCTTCATCAAAAGCAACAACCGTTGTTTTACCTTCAGTCACATCTAGTTTGTATGCGCCAGATACGCCATCTTTGAATTGCTTCTTATCTACAGAAACTGATACTGGGTATTCACCCGCAGTTTCTAGACCCAGAAGTTCAGCACGTTGATTTAATGCTGCAAGTTGGTCTGCATCAATACCATTAGCTGTAATTGAAATCCCTTTTGCTAAATCAACGGTTTTGTTAGTTAGTGTTGTTTTTAAAGGTGTTGGAATAATATGAGAAGACGCGTCTACTTCAACTACATCCGCATTTTTCTCAAAACGAGTATTTGCTGTTGCTACTACGTTGTTATCAGCAAGTGTACGTTTTAGTTGAACACCAATGATTTCATCTACGTATTCACCAGTATCTTCAGTATCTAAAGAAATAATATTACGTGCTTCTGCACCTGGTGCTGTTACGAATGCGCCCGGCATGAAGTCAGTTTCAAATAGCTGCCAATATTCAGCAACCAGTGGAATAACTACTTCTTCGCCAGCAGCAAAACCATCAAATTTATCTGTTGGTTCAAGTTTATGTAAGTCACCCGTTACACGAGTAATTTTAAATTGGTCGTTCTCTACATCTAGAATTAAACGGATGCTGTGGAAATAGATTGTCCAATCCGCTGAATCAACCGCTTCGCCAGTGTTAGTGATTGTCATGTTTACTTTGTTACATGACGCCCATTCAGCTTGAAGTTCTTTACATGCAAGGCCGTCATCAGCACCTTGGTTAGTAATAACTGTGTAGTTAACATCTAGGTTTTCAGCCAGTTGGTTAACTGTTGATTGCTCAGAAGAAGTAGAAGAACAAGCCGCTAAACTTGCCATAATAACAGTAGAAAGAAGAGTTCTTTTCAACATGATTCCATTCCTAAAAATAAAGTAATTAAAATTCAAATCTGGAATAACAATACAAAAGTTTTTTAACTTTAAAAATTAAGATAATCCTGATTTATGCTTTGAATCACATTTAATTCTATATTTCACGGTATAAATTAAAATAATGAGATTCACATCAACATATAACAGAACGACATACCAGGCGTTTCGCTAAAAATATAATTATCATTATGTGAAGCATGCCGCAATAACCCCTAACTAGCTGAGGTGCAAAATAAATATTTAAGACAAACAAGACATATTACGGTCCTAACGACACTTAATTCACAGTGAAATAAAGTTTTACAAATATATGAAGTTATAGTCCAAATTCAATTATTCCATTTACATTTACGCTCAATTAAATAGTAATCGATTGCGCCCTCAATTTTAAAAGAGAGCGATGTAACAATAGTTAATTAAGGAGATTTGAATCACTAAAAATCGTATTTAAAGACATTATGATAAGTGATTAGCAAATAACCGATTATAGGTATAACCATGAGTACACTAATTGCAATTGCGATTACTACAGGCATTCTTTCAGGTCTTTGGGGCTGGGTAGCAGTAAGCTTAGGTTTATTAAGCTGGGCTGGCTTTCTTGGTTGTACTACCTACTTTGCATCCCCTACCGATGGCCTAAAAGGGATAGGATTAAGTATTGCTACTAACCTTAGTGGTGTATTTTGGGCTATGGTTATAATTAAGCTTTCTTCAATGGTAAGCCTAGAGATCATTGGTTATGTTATTACTGCTATTGTTGCTTTCTTTATGTGTGCACAAGCAAAGAAGAATTGGTTAAATTTTATTCCTGGTACCTTTATCGGCTCATGTGCAACCTTTGCTTCAAACGGTAACTGGCAGCTAGTTATTCCTTCACTGATTTTAGGTGTTGTCTTTGCTTATGCGATGAAAACATCTGGTTTATGGCTAAAAGAAAAATTAGAAGCAGACAAGTTAGTTGAAGTAAGAAAAAACTAAAGAGTACATATTCCAAAAAAAGCCTCTGACTAATAATATTAGTGAGAGGCTTTTTTATACCAACGCAATTAATTACTGGAATTGGTATTATTCATCCTTGAATGCAGTGCTGGGCTTTCTAGTGTTGTAAAGTGACGAAACGAATTAAAGCACATTCTATAACTATAAAAACAACAACTTATGAGACAAACACGTAAATATATTCGAAATAAAGAATTATTATTTCATAATCTACAAATACAAAAACGCCGCTTGATATTGCTATCAAGCGGCGTTCTTAAATGTGGCTCCCTTTGCTGGACTTGAACCAGCGACATACGGATTAACAGTCCGGCGTTCTACCAACTGAACTAAAAGGGAACAGGTGTTGCATCTCATAAAGAGAAAAGATGGTGCCGACTACCGGAGTCGAACTGGTGACCTACTGATTACAAGTCAGTTGCTCTACCTACTGAGCTAAGTCGGCACACTATATCTTTTGTCATCATCAAGCTAATTTAGCTCAACAATGGAATGTGGTGGAGGGATAGGGATTTGAACCCTAGAACCGCTATTAACGGTTGCCGGTTTTCAAGACCGGTGCTTTCGACCACTCAGCCATCCCTCCACGGGACTCTATCTGAAGCATCTGCCTCATCAAGTGATGTCGCGCATTATAGAGAAAATGAGATCAGGCGCAAGCCTTTTTTGAAAAAAAATGTTCGTTTGATTAAAAGTAACTCTAATTGATTGATTTTTATTGAATTTGAATAAATAAGTAACAGTTATCAAATAGTTATGAATGAAATGCAGTTACGTCCATTTCCTTTTGCTTTATATAATTCTTTATCTGCCGTTTGTAATAACAAAAGCTCAGAGTGCTCTCCTTCTCCCCTAGCTAATGCAACACCAATACTAATACTCACTTTTCCGTGGGAAGAGTACTCATGAGGAATATCTAAGTTATAAATACATTGTCGCAATAACTCTGCCGTTTGTTTTAGTTGTTCAAGGTCGGTATCAAACTGAATAAGGGTAAACTCTTCGCCTCCGTATCGATACACTCGGTCGGTTTGTCTTTGAAGTGCTCTCATTAATGCTCTTGATACTCGAACCAGTGCTTCATCTCCTGCTGAATGACCATAGTTATCGTTAAACTGTTTAAAATGATCAATATCGAAAATAATAAGCCCAACGTTTACCCCTAATCTTCTTCCTTCTGCCCACTTAGTTTCTAAATCAGAATCAAACATGCGTCGATTTAATAAGTTGGTTAATCCATCTAACGAGGCATGCTTTTCAAGTAAGTCAGACTTCAATTTTAATCTTAATTGATTACGTACTCGCTTTTGTAAAATAACTGAATTAAAAGGTTTGGTAATAAAATCCACAGCGCCTAGATCTAACGCTCGTATCTCATCCTCTGTTGAATGATTAACTGTAATAACAATAATAGGGATGTCTTTTGTTTTATCGTCATTTTTTAGCCTTTCAATCACTTCAAAGCCACCCATGATGGGCATATGAATATCTAATAACACCAGATCAATATTTTCTTTATTGATAACATCAAGAGCTTCTGCCCCATTTTTTACCAAAATAGTAGTTAATGGTTTTAATAGGTGATGCAATACTTGGCGACTAACCGGTTCATCTTCAACGATTAATATTTTCTGTTCAACTAGCATACATCCCCTATTTCTATTATCTACATCCAAATAGACATCTATTTGGCTTACCTTTTATAGGTTAATTGAAGTTTCGCAATTTTCTCTTGAAGTACTTCTCTTCTAAAAGGTTTAGGTAAGTAATCATCCATACCACTATCAAAACATTTTTGAATATCATCGTCCAATATAGAAGCCGTAAGTGCAATAATTGTCGTAAGAGTCATGTTTTCATTCTTTTCTAACTGTCGTATCGCTTTTGTTGCATCAAACCCATCCATGATAGGCATCATACAATCCATCAAGATAACGAGAATATCATCATGATGTCGCTTATATAACTCAACGGCCTCAGCACCATTATTCGCTATTTTATAATCAATACCTAACATTTTAAGATTAATAGAGGCAACTTGCTGATTGACTTTATTATCTTCAACAATAAGAACTATTCCTGAGTGCTTTGGCGATGCCCCCTTCTCAACATCAGTCTCTGTATCATCATGTGAGTGTTCAAAAACAGAACACAGTAAGTTATCCAAACGAGAGCCCAAGAGAGGATATGTCACATAGCCACTGACACTTTCAATTTCTAGATTGGTGTCTGTGTTATTTCTAACCAGTACGATGGGTAATTGAGGGTATTTTTCTTTCACTAGGTCTATTTGATCTAAGAAATCTTCTTTTTCTAATACGACCAAAGACTCTGAGGTTTCTCGGATTTTAATTTCTTCAACCGAATATACTTTTTCTATGCAGTAACCATATTTATTAACTTCATTAATAAATAATTCTTTAGGTGATTTCGAACAATAAATAATAGTTTTATTGTCTTTGTTTTTAACATTCTTTTCATGAGTATGATCTTTTTTCAATTCAAGAGAGAAATAAAATTCACTGCCAACCCCTTTACTTGATTTCAGCTTAATTTCATCGCCCATCATTTTGATCATTTTAGATGAAATCGCCAAACCTAACCCAGTACCACCATAGTTCTTTGATGTGTCATCGTCTTCTTGCTTAAACTCTTCAAAAACTTGTTGATGCTTACCTTCTTCAATACCTAATCCTGTATCTTTAACTGAGAACAAGTAATGACAGGTCGCCTCTGTTTCTCCTTTTAGTGATAACTCAAATGAAATAGAGCCAGCATCGGTAAACTTAACCGCATTCGAGGCTAAATTCATTAATACTTGTCTGATTTTTTGCTCATCCGCTTTGACGTAAGTGGGTAAGTCCTCGCTCATGATTATCTTTATATTCACCCCTTTTTGTTGGGCTTTAGGGGCAATTAAAGCGGCGGTATCAAAAATAACTTCTTTGAGTTTACAACTGTGCGCATTCACTTCGATATTACCAGATTCAATTTTAGATAAATCAAGCACATCGTTAATTAACATCAGCAATGTTTGAGATGAAGCATTGATAGTGGCGAGATAATCTTTTTGTATCGCGGTCAATGTAGATGCAGATAATATTTCAGTCATGCCGATAATGCCATTAAGAGGTGTTCGTATCTCATGAGACATATTAGCCAGAAAAGAGCTTTTCGCTTTATTGGCTTTTATTTCTTGATTTTGTGAACTTATGATCCGCTTTTCTAAGCGAGAAGTCATCACAACAACACCACTAAGAACACTCACAATCAAAAAGAAAAGAACGACTGAAAGTACTTGGCTATAAAGATAAAATCGACCGATCTCTTGTGTTGTTTGTATCGATACAGCATCAAGTAAATCGTTTAATTGTACTTCTATCGCATGCACAACCTGACGTAATTCACCATGCAAACCTAATCGATGATTGTAACCAGCAGCAGCATGAATATCTTGAATATCTTGAATATCTTGAATATTAGCAAAGCTATTTTTAAAAATTAAATACTGATAGTTTACCTTGTCATTATTAAAATGAGCGATATCTTTACCTATAATATCAATCAATTGGAAGATTTGACCACGTTCATACAAAATGGTTGCTTCTTCTTTTTTTGAGATATTGGAATAAAAATCATACACTTTTTCTTGCAACACAAGCATGGTTTTATTTAATGCCAAATTATTCAGCGATAATAAACCTTCTTCTAGATTAATTGATTCCTTTTTTAATTGTTCAAACAACCCTTTTTTGTTGTCTTCTCCATTTAATACCCCTAAAAGCTCTGTTAATTCATGAAACGAATCTCCATACTTATGAATTGCTTGTATCAATTCTAAACTGTCATGCCCAATGTCAATATCTTCAATCACAAGTACTCGGTAGATTTGAGTTAATCTATGTTCGAAATTCTCAATTCCAGCTTCTAAACGATCATGATATTTTTCTTCATTTCGACTTATAAAATCTTTTTCATACCGACGTAGCATTAACATGTCATTTCTAGCTAAGTTTATTTCGAGTTGCAATTCCGTTAGCCTCTCTTCATGCTCGTGAAATTGGTAGTTCATGTAGAAATACATCAATAAGAGCGTAGTAATAATTACTCCTGCAGTTTGCAGCAATAATTTTATAGAGAAAGAAGCTAAACGTTTCATGCATATCCTTATGACACTTCTAATGATAAAAATAGTTTAGGATACTTTCCCACAATAGAAAAAACCTTGGCTTCTCTTTATCGTTAGATATTGAGGTAAGCCAAGGTTTTCGTCTTTTGTCGCTACAATAAAGTGTTATTGATCATTCAGTATAGATAGATCGTCATCAGTATTCGCATCTTGAGTTGGGGAATTAAAGCTTGCACTGTCATCCATCACATCAACACCAATATCGGTATTATCTGCGGCTGTCCAATCTTGATTTTGTAAATCATCCCCACCTTGAACTCCTGCATTATTGTTATCTGCGCTTGTTCCTTGCATCTCATAGCTTGAATCAACATCAATCAAACTAAATCCAACAGCACCATCAATTGGGTCATCCATAGCTGTCATCCCAACCATCTCAACCCGAACTTCTCCTGAGAAATTCTCATCAATGGCAAGAGTAATAGGCTGTGATATATCACTAACTACATAACCACCTTCACCATCTGATAGCCCTTGAACTGGCTCGACACCGTCTGGTAATCCATTAACTAAAATGTGTTCAACCTCGTCGTTATTAGAGATGTCACTAGGTATATCAATATTAAGAGTATCGCCTGGTGCTGCGGTGTAATCAGCTTCATTCTCTGATTGACTCTCAACGCTTTGCGATTCAATGTCCTCAGATAGAGAACTTGATGTAGAAGCTTCATCTACGTTATTCTGAATCAGAGTCACTTGATGATTCCCACCGTCAGATGTTGTGAAATCAACATTAATTCCACCGTCATAATCAGGATTTGTCCAGAAGCTCCATGTCCCATTATCGTTATCGATGAGAGTTCCGTTATCCCCTGAGTAAGAAACACCAGAAATACTATTTTCTGTATTTGTTCCCTCTAAGGAGTTAAGTAAATCCGAACTCAACAATAACGCGTAACCATCATCATCAAAAACAAAAGAAGACTCGTCTTGTGGTTGGCTGCCAAGCTCTTGAGTGACAGGGTTATTTGCAGGGTCTTCCACTTCATCTAACGACACAACCGACACGGTTACAAAGAAGTCTCCATTAAAGTCTGCCGGTGGTGTCATGGTCATGTCATCAAGGTTCCAATCACCAATATCGATACTTTGTCCTTGTTCGGTAATAGTCACACTATGCTCACCATCCCCGACAACAAATCCAATTGGATACCCTGTCATCATGACGCTAGTCATAATCTCAGATGTATCTAGTTGTTCAATATTAATGCCGAAGTGTCCTGTTGAGTCTTCAGGGAAAACCAGAGGCCCATCAAAACTTGTAGTAATTGCGACGCCATCAGCAACAGGACGAATATAAACGTTCATATCCATGCTGGCTTCTGTTGTGCCATCAGTCACAACGACTTGTAAACCAGTTGTGCCGGCAAAATCATCCGTTGGGGTAAATGTCCAAGTTCCATCTTCATTATCAATGACTGTACCTTCAGCTTCTTCTCCTTCAGCGGTAATCACTCGTGATACGGTTAATGCACTATCAACATCACCAAAAAGATCAATCAAATCGGCACTATTGAACGTTACTGCACCGTCTTCATTCGTTGCTAAATGTGCATTGCCTGTTTGGAATGGCGCATCATCTACAGGAATGATAGTCAGGTTTACAGTTCCTTCCGTTGTTAACTCTCCATCACTCACCGCATAAGCAATATCTATCGGGCCATTGAAATGTTCAGGTACAATAACTTGATACATTCCTTCTTGGTTTTGAGTAATTGAAGCTTGAGCAGGTGAGCGAATACTGATGCTTTCCAACGTAAGTTCTGCGCTATCTACGTCGCTTACTTGCGATAAAATGAAGTTAGGATCAATCAATAAGATTTCATCTTCACTTTCACTTATCACCAATGTAGGGGCAACAGGAGCATCGTTTATTGCGGTTACGGACAATTGAAGCTCTGTACCTACGGTATGTAAGCCATCGCTCACATCAAAACTCACACCAACTGCACCATTAAAATCAGCATCCGGTGTGATTGTGTATGAACCGTCTTCATTTAAAGTTACCTCAGCTTGTCCATTAGTAACAATTAAATTCGTTGCGACTAAATCATCCCCATTAATGTCCGTTGCATTTGCTAATAAATCAGCTTGGGTTAATGTTATTGAGTTATCTTCATCAATGACAGCTGTTATTGGTGTCACTTCTGGCGCATACTCTATGGCATCAACATGGATTGTTTGTGTCGTTGTTGAAGTGTCTTGATTTGATTCTTCAGTTGAAGTCGCCTCAATAACCAGGTCAAATTCATCACTGTATCCCTCTGGTAACTCAAGGGCGATAACTTGATCTAAAATGATAGTCGGAATAATAATTGGATCATCACCAATGACTGGTATTTCACCACTATAGATAGACTGGTTCACTTCCCCTAAATCAATTGTGAAAGTAAAGTCATCATAATCTCTGTCTCCACCACCATAAAGATCTTCGATACCGTAAACCAATTCACCCTGTTCATTCATGGTTGTTCTAGTATGCTCAACACCATCTTGATTTAAGTTAGTGCTATTACCACCATGATAAATGGTATCACCATTTTGACTTTGAATCAGAGTTTCAATGCCACTTTCATCAATAAAAATCAATTGAGGATCGATTGAATCCATTGTGGATGGTGACCCATCCTCATCCCTAAAGGCAAATTCACCATTGTGCATCTCACCAAAGTTATTATGATTAAATCCATTTGGGACAACGAATAAATTAAAGCTTTGTCCTTCTTCAATATCAAATGAGAAAGAAGACGTTCCAGGAATAAGATCCCCACCAGAACCTTGTTCTGAGGCATTTTCATACACTAACTTAACATCAGAAATCGACCCGTCAGCCTCAACAATATAATAACCTGCAGAATTTTGATAACCAGCGCCTTCACCTTGGAAAGTCACGGTAACATTGGTGTCAGCATAACTAGTTAAACCATAAGTTTGATCATTAATAACGGCATCACCATCATAATGGATCACACTGCCTTCTGGTGCACCACCCATTGTAACGACTAAGCTTTCTGATAAATCTTGGTCTACAAGTTCGGCGGCTAAATTCAGTTCAATGACATTGGCACTATCTCTAATTTCATCGCCATCATTAATCGCTTGGCCTTCACTATCAGAGATCACTAAATTAGGAGCATCAGCAACCGCATCAACCGTAATGGCGATATTCGCATTCACGCTATCAGTACCATCATTAACGCTGAAATCGAGATTTAACGACCCACTAAAGTGTTCATTTGGTGTAAACGTATGTGTTCCATCATTATTAGAAATCAGTGAACCATCGTCACCAGCATAAGTGACGGATTCAACACTTAACTCATCGCCATCAACATCAAAAGACCCCGTAAGAAGCTCTTCATCTGTAATAATCAGATCACCATCTTCATTTAACGTAAAGGAATGATCTTGAACGATAGCGAGGTCATTGACGGCAGTAACAGATACATCAACTTGAGCAGGAACAACAGCACCATTGCCATCGTCAACGCTGTAATTAATTGAGAATTCACCATTAAAGTTTTCATCAGGTGTGATGGTATAAGTACCGTCGCCATTGTCAGTAATCACACCATTTGGAATAGAAATATCGCTAATCGAGCTTTCGCCACTGCCTGAATTTCCCCCCTCTCCCTCAGAACTACCAGAGCCTTCAGTATTGTTGTTTTCAGATTCATGATTTTCATCACCAGAGCCATTCACCACATCACTAATATCAATGGCGTCTAAATGACCACTCACTTCAGCTTGGCTAGGTACTGCAAACTGACTCTCTGAAGCAACAAATTGTGCAGGGACAATCACACCACCAACAATATCAAAAACATGCCAATGATCCCCTGTCAGATGTTCAGGTAAGTTAGGCACAAATGAGGTGACTAAAGTGTCTCCAACAAAAACATCAACCTTAACATCATCAACGCCTTCTACATCCCATGAACGGGCAGTATAGTTATGCACTGAATAATGCATATTCGCATCCGCGTAATTAGGAATTGAAATCGTTTCAGGGCCATAATGACTGGTATCATCGACATCTTGTAAAACGGTTCCGTCACCCAATTGATGTGACATATCTTGATAATAAATATGATCAAGTTCATCACCTGTCTCAGTGTTATACAGCCATAAATGATTATCCAAATCACGAGTTTCGCTCGAATCACCCCATGTCACAACAATACGCATATCAGTCACATCCATGACCTCAGATATCGCTATCGTACCGCTGTTTAATGTCTCCCCTTCATTCACAGGGAAGCATGAAGTAATACAACCTTCTTCAGTAATGAATACCGTGCCTTCACCTGAAACTAACCCAGTAACAGAGTATGAGCCATCCATTTCAGTGACCGTGCTAGTACTATTTCCAAATTCATCACTGAGTTCAACGCGTACGCCTGAAATAGGTTCTCCACTTTCAGCATCAACTACAGTCCCAGTAGCCGTTGTTTCAGTTCCTTGTTCTCCAATGTTCGCTGTTAAATCATCATTATCAACATCAGTTGCAAATTGCAGTAATTCTTCTTGGGTAACCGTATAAGACCCATCTTCTTCAATCGTGATTCGAACATCTGCTGAGATAACAGGCGCATCATTCACTGGATCAACCGTTAAGAGCAAATTCGATGCAACCGTATCGGTTCCGTCATGGATGCCATAACTAACATTTATCATTCCATTGAAATCTTGGTGCGGTGTGATGGTGAAGGAACCATTCTCATGAGCAACGATGTCTGCGTTTTCAGCCACTAGATTAAGAGCTGAAAGATTATCACCATCAATATCTGCGGCATTAGCAAGTAACTGAGCTTGAGTTATCGTTATTGAATGATCTTCATCAGTGGATGCCGATACATCACCAGACACAACGGTTAAGTCATTCACTGCATTAACGGTTAAATCAATCCCTGTTTCTACAACATCAATCCCATCGGTAACGTCAAAACTCATCGCTAGCTCACCATTAAAGTTCTCATCAGGAGTGATCGTAAATGAACCATCCTCATTTTCGATGATTTGTGCATTTCCACCAACTAGAAGATTAGAGGCGGTAAGATCATCGCCATCAAGATCAATAGTATGAGCAAGTAGATCGTCTTGGGTTAACGTAATAGAGCCGTCTTCATCAATAACTAATTCAAGGTTACTTGAAACGATTGGGGCATCTTGCTGCGGAATGACATCAATAGTCACTGTTGCAGAATCAAATGAACCATTACCATCGATTACGACATAATGGAAATCGGCCTCTCCTGAATAGTTTTGATCGGGAATATAAAGTACCTGACCATCTTCGGTTAAGATCACTTCCCCGTGAGAATTATCGGTGGTATGCACATCAATAATAGTAAGAAGATCACCATCCGCATCAGAGTCGTTTGCTAATAAATCGCTAACGCTTAACAGCAATTGTCCATCTTCAAGAACTTGTATTGGTGTTGAGGTAATAGTGTCATCAATATTAATGAGTTCTTCAGTAACATCAATCGCTTGGTCTGCTGTGTTGTAATTCAAATCAAGCGTGAGCTCACTGTTAGTTTCACTGCCATCAGGTTGAATCGTAATTAACTGAAGATCTTCTGATAGCGTGCGTGAAACCGTCATGTTTTGAACAACATACGTACCGCCACCACCACTAGTTCCTAACTCAAAATGATGCACAGGTTGATCAGTCGTAAATGCATATAAGTCTTGATATTCACCTGATTCTCTAAAGCCACCTTGAGAATCAATGACATTGCCTTCACTATTATAAGCAGTGATCACGACTTCTGTTGCTTGTGGATCTGATTCATCAAACCAACTACCGAGGCCATCCAATTGAAAGGTAATTTGATTTACATCCTCCCCATCAATGGTGACAGTTAACGTATCATCATTGGACAATCCGTTATTAGATTGGTCGCCAATACCTGCCCCCATCGAATTTCCAGCACCATTCCAAGCAAACAGCTCACCACTGGTTACCTCAGTGGTAATCGTGACGCCATCTTTAGTAAATATTGCGGTATTTCCATCAACAACTCCCCAATCAGAGGTCGAGGCTGTCCCATCAAAGATTGGGGTTTCGGTATTATTATCAAAGCTACCAACTTGAATATCACACGTTGCAGATTGAACGTCTTCCACATTAGGTACAAATTGGACTTCTGTATCAGCGGGATACTCCTCACCGACCACCATTTCTACCCATTCATACTCGTCATTTAAATACTCTAATGTACCGTGATCAGGTGCGGAATCTAGACGAATAAGGGGCTCACTTGCCGAAAGTTCTGAATCATCAACAGCAATAACGGGATCATTAATAGAAACAATTTGAATATTTGCGGTCGTACTTGCGGTTGCTCCTTCGTTATCAACGATAACAACGTTAAAATCTAACTCTCCATAATAATTAGGGTTTGGCGTAAATGAATAGGTGCCGTCTTGATTATTAACTAACTCCCCTTCAAAGCCTGGATAAGTGACAGATTGAACGAATACTTCTCCCTCAACATCACTAGAGTTAGCCAATAGCTGTTCCGTTGTGAATGTCAGAACATGATCTTCATCTACTTGATAAGACGTTGCACCCGCAACTGGGATGTCATTAACGCCTTCAATCGTTAATTCTATACTGGCTTCAACCGTTGCTTCACTGTCTGAGACAGTAAAACCAAGATTCACATGACCATTAAAATTTTCATTCGGAGCAAAAGAAAAACTGCCATCTGGATTTTCAGATAACACACCATTCATTCCGGTATAAGTTACTGCATCAATGTGTAAGGTATCATTATCAATATCAGCAGAACCCGCCAATAACTCTTCGGCAGTAAAAGTAATGACACCGTCTTCTTGCATTGTAAAAAACTTATCAACCGCAGTTGGTGCATCATTTACTGGAGAGACATTAACAGCAAAAGTCATCGTATCGATTGTTGTATCTGAATGCTCCAACTCGTCAGAGTAAATAGAACGCTCAGATTCAACATTAACACCAAAGGTATGGCTATCCATCGCCTCATCACTAAATGCGCCACCTTCAGAGTTAGCACCTTGAGCACCGCCACTAACAGAAAAAGACGATACTCCGGGCTCTTCAGCATTTCCATTATTAACACTAGACGTTGGGGATCCTTCTTGAGGTTCCTCGCCACCAACATCTTGAGTTTCTGTATTTGATTGTGCTGATGTCGAGTTAGGCTCTTCAGTACCACTTTCATCAAGCTCGCTATCAACCACATTTGAACCTGTGTCGTTGTCAGCGTTATTGCCTTCTTCTTCATTTACGGCTTCAACATTGTTCTCCTCACCTTCTTCTGCTGTGGGTGAGTCATTTAAGTCTTCATTGCTATTGTCTTGCGATTCTTCTTCTGCCACTAATGGAGCAACAGCATCAGTTCCTGTGGCAACGGTATTTGCCGCGGTCGATTGTTGATTATTTTGGTTACCAGTCAGACTATCCGAAGAAGATGCGCCATCCTCCGTAATTACTTGTTCAACAGCACCATTTAGATCATCATTTTCGTTATTATTCTCACTAGCCATGTGTTGCTCCTTGCCATTTATACTGACTTAAACACACCAATAAAGAGTATGCAGTTCATCAGAGAGCATAGGAAAGAGAGTAAGAAAAAACCAAAAAACAAATTTATTATGGATAATAGGAAGTTCTGTCCTATAGTGATTATATGTATTGAATTAATAGGTTAGTGGTTGTGATTAATATAGAAATGCTAGAAGAAATGTTTGGCGGCGATAAAGAGATAACTCAACAATTGTTTGAGTTGTATCTTGCTGAGAATGCCACAATGGGCAGTACCATATTAGAACAATATGAAGCGAATGATTTACCGACATTATTTCATACAGCACATACACTTTCTGGCGCATTAGGAAATTTATGTGAGATGGATATCTTACCTGCGATTAAGGAAATTGAAGCCGCAGCAAAAACAGAAAACACACCAAATAGGGACACCATAAACACCGTAGTAGAAGGGCTAAACAACATAAAAGATCAAATGGAAAACCATCTATCTAATTAACCGAATTCTTGGTAATACATCAATGGCATAAAGAACAAGGATGAACTTAGCCCATGAGTAATTTAGATAAAATAATAGAAAAATCCATCAATAACACTCATGTTGAGCGATTTAACAGTACAGGCACTAATGAAACAAAAGTCTCTACCCATAAGATCTTTATCATTCTTGTTATATTCGCTCTGTTCTTTCTGATCTGGTCTTCTCAAGCCAGTATTGATATTACTGTTTCAACACGAGGTGAAGCACTACTCGACTCGGATGTTGAAAAAGTACAGCACCTTGAAGGAGGGATCCTAAACGAGGTGTATGTTTCCCCCGGTGATTTAGTTTTTAAAGGCCAAAAGATTGCTTTATTGACTTCAAAAGATCGTGTATCTGAATTAAGTTCAACGCAATACGAAATTACCGGATTGCAAATAGAACAACAAAAATACAACGCTCTGATCAACAATAATACGCCCAACTTTAGCAACTACATTGATTTCCCAGAACTCGTTGAGACACACTCTTTATCATGGGAAGAAGAAAATAATCGTAATCGTTCAAGTGACGAATTAATTTTGCACGACATTAAACATAAACAAAGCTTAATCGCTTCAATGTTACGTCGTGTAAAATCATCCAACTCCCAACTCGGCTTAATCAAGCAACAACTCAAAATCAAACAACAGCTGTTTGATGAAGAAATGGCTTCTTATATTGATGTTCTCAACATGAAAGTTCAGCACATGAACATGGTTAGAGAAATCGAAAATTTACGTGAAGCGATTTTAAATGAAGAATTTCAATTAACTCGCCTTGAAAAGCTTTTAGATGATACTCAAAAAGCCCGCAGTACCGATTACTACGCCAAGCTCACTGAAGTAAATAAACAACTAAAGATCAAACTTACCCAATTACCAACGATCAGCGATAAAGTAGATCGCTTACTCGTTTTCTCTCCTGTAGATGGAACCGTCGATAAAGTTAACTATAACTATCTATCTGCCATTATTTCCCCTGGAGATAGCATTGCTGATATTACCCCTTTGAGAAATACCCTTCACGCTGAAGTAAAAATACCTCGTAAAGATGTGGGATTTATCGAGAAAGGCCAAGAAGTTAAATTAAAATTCGATGCGTATAATTTTGCCAAATATGGTGTCATTACTGGCAGCATATCTTCTATTTCGCGCAGCTCGTATGAAGAAAAAGAAGAAGAATACTACCTAGCAACAGTCAATATTAGTCAAAATTATTTAGAGCGTAATGGCATTAAATATCACATTTCTCCTTATATGGAATTTACGGCTGACATCAAAACAGGCAGTCGAAAAATTATCGATTACGCATTGAAGCCTGTAATGGCGGCATTAGATGAATCTTTTGATGAAAGGTAATGAATAATGAAACGATTTTTGCAGCCAAACACGCCGGTTATTCATGTCCTTTTTTTTATTACGTTAGGGATAATCCTTGCACAAGGTGCGTATTCTCTGCGAGAAGTATTGTCCGTAAATGACAACAACGAAAGCAAAACACAAGTCTTACTGGTAAACAAATCAAGAGAAATATTAAATGGTATCAGTAGATTAAATGCCACATTAGAAGTGTGTACCCAAAGCAATTCAAATTGCAGTACCGCACAAGTGCAGTTATTTACGAGCGAGTTATCACGTGAAATTGATAATTTTCATGCCCTTATTGCGAATGAGAAATCTCTTGCATCATCCACAGGTATATTAGGGTTTGATTTAATTCAACTTTACATTAAAAAATACAATCGTACCTTTGACTTAAATGAACTCAAGCAATCATTAGGCGTAGCCTTTACCAACAGCACTTCAATCATAGACAGTTTATTGCTCAATCACGCAAGATTAAGCAAAGAAAAACAAGATAATCACCTTTATATTCTACTAATGTTAAATGGCAGTTTAATACTGGTCTTTGGCCTCTATTATTTTTTAAACACCCAGTTAATACGCGCGGCTAACACCGAAAAAAATCGTATATCCACCACTTTTAAAACCATTTCTAATGATTTAAAAACCATTGACCATGGTAAAGTGAAAGAGCGAATTTCAAACGTATCAACAAGCAGTATTGAAAAAAACATCTACGCCAAATTACTCTCTAGCTATGACCAACTTGAAGAACAAAAGTCAAAAACAGACTTATACCAGCGATTATATAATCTATTAGGTTATGAGGTTCGTGGTATTACAAACACCATTCAAGGTGGAGTAAAACTATTAATTAAAGACGCGGATGAAAGTGGAGCATTACTGGCTAAAGAAATTATGTCTGCCACAAACACATTAGAAAACCTTGCTGATAATTTTAATCGTCTCTCAAACATTGATGCAATGAGTCACAATAAAACCATTCATTTCTATCATCTAATAAGTGAACTCATTGTCTTAACTTCAACCAAAGCCAAACAACAATCCAAAAGTATTGAATGCTTTGTAGATAATGCCATTCCTCTAAAAATGTACGGCAACCAAACGGGGTTATTTTGGTTATTACTACTGCAAGTTTCAAACATGATTTCAGGTTCTAACCAGCCTAAAATACTATTAAACGCAACCTGCAGCAGCTCTGATCGTGTCGATAAACTCACTATAAATTTGCACTTATATTTATATTTAGACGATTACGATACGATGACAAACATTGACGATTTAGCGTGGAACCAAGCCCCAGAAAAGAACGTAGCAAATGATGAGTTATCTAACAACTTACTCAATGGTATTAATAACTACGCAGCAATAACGCAAGATTTAGGATATGCAGAGAGATTATGTGTTTCTTTTGATATAAATACATCAGAATACCAAACACACAATAATCGCTTAGCTGGCAAAAGCATTCTGCTTTGTGGTGAATCCGGCATTCAAGTCGATGTCATTGCAAATACGCTATCTAATCAAGGAGCAACCGTACTTGTTGCTCATACTGCCAATGATATCTTTAAATCTATGAAAGAATTAAATGCCAACGACGGTATCTTCTTAACCGATCGTATTAAAGGCATCACCCTCGATTCTTTCTGTAAAACATTAAAAGCACGCTTAACTAAACGAAACATTAAACTTTTCTTGTCAGTCTCTAATTCTGCCGATATTGATGATATTTATAACCACGTTGATTACGTCTTCTATCACCCGTTCACCCCTGTTGATTTTATCGATAATATCCTCACCACATTAAATAGTGATTCAGGAGAAACAGAAGAAATCACAAGCCGATTCTTAATTGTTGAAGATGATAAAGTACAGCAATTCATTTTAAGCAAAATTCTCACCGGCTTCGAATTCCAGAGTGAAGGCGTTGATGATGGAGCTAAGGCTCTGGCGTTAGTAAAAGAAAACAACTTCGATATTATCTTCATGGATTGCATTATGCCTGGAATGGGGGGGATGGAAGCCACATCATTAATACGCCAATACGAAAAAGAACAGCGCTTACCACCAACAACCATCATAGGTGCAACCGCATTAACCAGTAACAAAGAACACAAACAATGTATTGATGCCGGAATGGATTACGTCATCAGTAAACCGTACAAAAATGAAGAAATTTATGCTGTCATTAAGAAGTACATGGCCATAAGGAAAGTAGGCTAATGACAAAATCAACTCGTCCGAATGCATTTTTAATGTTAAGTTTATTGACGACATGGCATCCTATCAGCCATGCCAGTGAGTTGTCAGCGTTAATTAATGAAGCATTAGAAAACAATTATCAAATCATAAACTCTAGATACGAAGTAGAGTCATCTGAGTTCGATCAAAGTATTAGTGGTGCCTTCTTTTATCCAACCATTAATGCCAGTGCAAATACCACATGGAATGATTCAGAAGTCGATTCCACTACCTCATCAAGCAATGAATACAATAGCTATGGTTATCGAGTGTCTGTCTCTCAAACGATTTTAGACATGTCAAAAATTCGCTCTTATCAAGAAAGTGGCATTGACTTACAAATCAATAAACTAAAGCACGATAAGATAGTTAACGACATTATTATTCAAGTGGTAGAGAATTACTTTTCATACTTGAAATATCACTCCCAGAAAAAAGCGACCGATGCTCAATTTCGCTCATCAGAAGCTCGATTAAAACAGATCCGTCGTAATAATGAATTAGGAAATTTACCTAAAACTGACGTGTATGAAACTCAAGCTCAAAAAGAATCCACCTATAAGAAATTGGCCGACATTCGTAAACGTATTAACCTTGCTTTAGTGCAGTTACAATCTACCACTCAGGCACCTATCAGACCCTCTTACGATGTTAAACTTAATAATCAATATGCTGAAATTGATTACTATGAAAAAAGCACGCTTGAAAAGAACTTGATTGGTAGTAACTATGATATTGCGATTGCGAAATCCAATTTAGATAAATCCAAACGGTCACTGACTCAATCTCGTTCTGATTTCTATCCGACACTATCTGCATCGGCTAATTATGAATACACCGACAGTAATTTTGATAGTTCAAAAACAGACGACGCTACCTATGCACTTACTTTAGATATACCGATTGTAAATGGTGGCTCGGATTACTACGATTACCAAAAAAGTAAAACAAAAATTAGCCAATTTTCATCGCAATATGATCAAGCCGTAAATGATAATCGCGTCAACTTTGAAGAACTTATCTACAGTATCAATACCAATGTCGAATCTTTAGCTATTTTAAAATCCATCATAAAATCTAACTACCTTGTCTATAAAGGCAATCAACGCGCATTTAAGTTAGGCACAAAAACCTTAACTGACTTACTGAATTCTGAATCTGATCTGTACGACAATATTCGTGAGTATCACTCAAATCAGTACGATTACATCATTAACATGACCAAGCTTTACGCTTTATTTGGGGCGGTTGATTTGGCTTCTCTTGAAGATATTTCCAATAAAATGGAGCCCATCAGTGACACTTTTGATATTACTATTTTAGAGCGATTCACTGCAGGAGGAGTTAAGTAATGAATAAACTCCATTATTTACCACGACTTGGATTCTTCGACACGGTCTTTTTATTTGCATCAAGTTTAACAACAACCCTACTCGGCTTGGTGTTACCTTTTTCTATTTTGATTATTTTTGATCGTATTCTACCGAACAATTCAAGCTCTTCTCTTTACTTCATTTTTGCCATTATTTTGGTCGCTATCTTTCTAGATTATAAAGTGAAAAGCTTAGAGGATTCGATGGTGTCTCGTATTGGTAATCGTTTTGAAAAGAAAATAACCAATCAATTATTTCAGGCTATCTGTCATTCAAACTTATCTCTTTTTAAACGATTAGAAACTGGCGAATATTTAGAACGATTAACCACCATTCCGGGACTAAAATCCTTCTTTAGTGGCGATCTTATTCGCTCTGTTATTAATGCGTTTACCTGCTTAATTACTCTTTTGATCATCAGTGTTATTAACCCGGGGGCAGGGATAATCCTCACTCTTTCCTCGTTATTTTTATTATTGGTCTCTCTTCGTTTATCCAAAACAAAAATAGAATTAATGGAAAGAAAGTCTGATATTGAAGGTGTAACTAACTCAAAAGTGATTGAAATTATCTCTTATCCTTTAGATATTAAAAGTCGTTCAATGGAATATCGCTTAGAAAACCTAATGGAAACAATGGTAAATGAACGAGAACACCACACGACAGAATTTGAAAAACAAGAATCTCGATTTAATCTCACTTTACATTTAATTCAACAGCTCGCGGTTACTTTTACTGTCGTAAGTAGTGCTATTGCAGTGATTAATTTAGATATTAGCCAAGGGGTAATGGCCGCAATCATCCTATTAACGAATCGCTACTTTGCCCCATACCAACAGACCATGAGAACGATTAGCCAATGGCGTGTAAATAAAAGTTATATCCAACGATTAAACGATATTTTATCAATGGAAGAGTCTCAACAAAGAGCAACGCCCCCTCAACCAACACCACGCGTACTGAGTTACCACGGCAGCAATGATTATCACTTTACAGCTGAAAAAATCTCGATCATCTCTGGTCCTTCTGGCTCAGGAAAATCATCGATAGTAAAAGCCTTTACTAATAAGCCATTAACTCAAGAATATCGCTTATCAATAAATGGATTACAAGCAGATAACTATTATCAATCCGATACGATAAGTAATGTGATCCTAGTTGATAAACACAGTACTTTTGTTGACGGAACAATCATTGACAACATCACCTGTTTTCGCCCCCAACTTCATAAAGCGGCGTATTCTCTTTGTGAAGCATTATCAATAAAGAACGACATTGATGATCTCAAACTCGGTTTTTATACCGACATTACCACCACAGGTATCAAGCCTTTTTCTCGGAAAATACATTTTGCATTATTAATTGTACGTGCATTATTGAGTAATAAAAAAATCATTCTAATTGACGATTTTGATTTGGTTTTTGACGACGATTTCAGTCTCAATTTACTCTCTTGTCTTCGCCCTCGTATTCAATCTTATTTATTTGTCATTGTGAGTAATAAAATTCAAGACACTGACATTAAGATTCAACATACTCCTATAAATGAGGTCGCTTAGTATGGATACATTAATTGCCTTTGATGAGATACAAGAGCGCCTTCATCATTTTAAAAACGGACACTTACACACTCGATATTCAGAGAATCCATTATTACTTGGGTTAGCTTACACCTTAGTGGCACTTGAGTGGGAGGGTACACCAGATATTCTTTCTGATGCATTTTTGTCTGACGAGAAACACGCCCTTTCATTCAATAAAACACTGACTCGCCTTGGCTATCAATGCATTGAAAGTAACATTACTCACGCCGACCAATTTCTCGAGATTGATTGCCCGAGTTTTATCACATTGCACGATCAGCATTATATATTATTAAATTTTGACGACGGTATTCTCTATCTTTACGACTATGAAAATGACATAACCATAGAGAGTGAAGCAAAAGGAAAGATCTTAGCCCAAGTATGTGCGATTTCTAAATATTCTCGTTTATTTAGAGAGCCACCACCAGAATCACAAGATAAGCGTAATTGGATAAAGCATGTGTTTTATCATTACAATAATGAGTTCAAAAGCCTTGCGTTATTAAGCCTTTTAATTAGCTTACTAGGTACACTACAACCCTTCTTTATTATGGGTGTATATACCTTTGCATTAACTGCAGATTCAGTCTCAACACTTTATTGGCTTGCCTCTGGAGCGGTTGTCATTGCGGGTATGGAATATCTATTTAAAAAACAACGCATGACTATTTTAAATACGTCAGGCCAAGAGTTAGCTCGTTATATTTCTTATCAGGTCATATCAAAATTACTGTGGCTACCGTATGCATTAACATCAAATGCGGCGACCTCTTCTCAGCTTGCTCGTTTAAAGGACATTGATCAATTTCGTAAATTGGTGACCGCAGAATCGAGTTTAAGTTACTTTGATTTACCTTTCATTTTTATCTTCTTAATCGCCATTTTCATTATGTCTAGCAGTGCTGCTATCACTGTTATTATTGGTATCGCTATTATGGTTTTATTCTGTATTTATGCACGGTACATTTATATGCAAGCCACATCAAAAAGCTCTCGTGCAAATGCAATGGTGTCTTATCAATGGAATGAAGTGCTTGGGAACGTTAATTCAATTCAAAAGTTGCCGCTATTATCCGTGATTAAGTCTCGCTTCAATTCAGCCTTAACCCAACGTTTACAAGACTCTCATCATGTTTCTGTTACTAACTCTAAAATACAACAGCTGGGTAGCAGTTTTATTCAAGTCATCGGTACAACAACCATTGTTATCGCGGTGAATGCAGTTATGGCTGGCGATACCAACCCAGGAGCTATGCTTGCCATTATTATTTTAGTTTGGAAAACACTTACGCCAATTATGGGAATTTATAACTCATTAGCTAAAATAGACACCATTAAAGCCTCAACTGCACAAATCAATGCATTAATGTCTTTAGATGATGATAAGAGTCGCATTGAAAAAAGTCCGCCAATTCACCAATTCAGTGGCGCACTGTCCATCAATGGCCTATCTCATCGCTATCAAGGGGTAAATAAAGGGCTAACCAATCTCTCTTTTACCATTAAAGCTGGCAGTAAAGTGTCAGTTTGTGCACCATCAGGAAGTGGAAAAACAACATTAATGAATATTCTTGGCGGTATTGAATCTCGTTTCCAAGGACGCTTATTATGCGATGGGTATAATGTAAATCAATTCAACAATTTTAGATTCCGTAACAGTATTTGTTATGTTCCTTTTAATATGCATTTATACCACGGTACGGTTCACGCAAATTACACCATGTATAATGGTTATGTCCCGCCAACCTTTATTGACGAAATGCTTAACTTTCTTGATTTATTACCTTATCTTCCTCAAGGAAAAAACACCTTACTAAGTGCTGATTTCCTTTCATCCATACCCGATGGAATACTGCGCAAACTGACCCTTGCCATTGGCATTGGATATTGCAGAAAAAGAGTCGTAATAATGGATGAGCCTTTTGTTGGTTCTGAACATGAGAACAGTAAGTATCTGACCTCATTATTTAACAAATATTTAAGTAATAGTACCGTTATTTTTACGACGACAAGTAAGTCAATGGTTGCCCTTTCAGATCAATGCTTATTACTTGAAAAAGACGGTTCTCAGAAGTTTTATGGTACACCAGATAAAGTATTACAAGCAGCGCCTCTAATGCTGACTTAGGCTACTTATCGTTACCACATGACTGTTCAGGCTGAAATGAAAGGTTACGATAGGTACCGCTTAATGGCTGATTCAAAGCACTAACCTTTCCAGCCCAAGACGATAGTTTATTATCCACAGGCCAAACGTTAGCCATGATTTTTAACCGAGAATCAAGAATGGTTGGCGTCGGATTATTTTTTGACCGCACAACTTCATAACGCATTACTCCATCCACAAACCACTGAATTTTATCTTCTTTCCATAACATCGCGTATTGATGAAACTCTTTCGATGCATCGAAACCTAACGGGATCAACACGGCATTGTCACTAAGATACTCATCATCATTCGCCCAAAAGTTAAACTGCACAACTCTGGTGTTTTTACCTAAAAATTCAATATCAATTTCATTATGCATTCCATTACTGCCTTCATGTTTATCATGCTCGCCTGAAAAGAGAAAAAAGGACGTAATAATCCCAGGAGAAGATATAGGTTTTACTTCTACCGAAAAGCAACCATAACCATAAAAATGCCGACTGCGTAACTCACCCGAACGGTACTTGTTTTGTTCATTACTTTGAGGGGCATCACTCACCTCAATATTCATTCCTACCTCAGAGAAATCAATCGCACCTTCTTCCCATCTATTTAAAAACGGAAAACCATTACTCCAATGGTGGGAGCGTTCAAATAAATCACGATTTAACTCCTTAAGAGGCTCAGAGAAATAGCGATCATTACATTCATCCACATTACACGCTCCCGCAGTAAAAGAAGAGAGTCCAATAAGGAACAACGCATCGTATTTATTCATCACTGTCCTTATTATCTATCGGCATCGTTATCGACTTATTATTAAGATTAGTGTCTTTATTTAACATCGGAGTGTTATGTCTCACCTTGTATAATAAAGAAGACAAAATCATTGAGTTGGTATTAATGTTATAAGCGGTATTAACCGATTTATCGCTGTAGATGCCCGTTGGAACAGAGCGAGAATACAAGCTATGACTGATTACTTTTTCAACCAAACGCTCTGCATATTCATCGTTATAAATAACCCCTAAACCAAAAGCGACTTTATTGCTAAACACTTGAAATACTTCTATTGGTTTTCCTCCTGCCGAAGTACTTAACCAACTTTTTCCATAAAAGTAGAGATTGTTATAAGCAAACCACGGCGTTTGATTCATGGCATCTTCTGCAAATACCCACAATTTTTTACTTTGTGTTTCCTTCGCTTTATGTAGGGTATAAATAGTATCAAGCTGATCCCACCACACACTTCCTTTACTCAATTCTAAGCGAGTTAACACATAAGGATCTGGTGTTGAAAATGGCATATTTCTTGAGTCGATATAAAAAGGAACACCATCAATAGAGACTTGTTTTACTGCCGTTCTCTGATAGCTTTCACTGACATCAAAACCAAACAAAGCAAAACCAGAGGCGGCATATTGTAGGTAACCTAAGCGACCTTCCTGGCGATAATGCTCGCTTTTTTTTCCTAATTTAGTGCCATATAACGTATTTTTATGAACCGCAGAAGCAAGTGACCACTCACTTGCAATACGATTAACTAAAGGAGATAGTGAAGGTTTTTCTTGTTTGATGATGTGTAACCAAATCAATAATCGACCAATATCTAATGCCGACCAACCATTACCATTACTCGCTGTTTCGCTGTACCTTCCTGATGGTTTGCCTGTTTTTGTACTGTATTCTCGATTTGGCAGTTTACCTTGGTACAAAGGTGCATTCAGCAAAGTGGTTAATAATATTTCTAATTTACGATTGGTAAGGTCTTCTGATTGTAACCCTAATCCTTCAAGAGAGAGTTGAGCACTAATATCGCTCGCAACATCCCACATGGTCACGTGTTGGTAACCCTGCACTGAATCAGTAAGCCCTGTGCTTTTATTCCAATTTCGTTCAAAATAATATTGCGCTTTTTTAGCTAATAATTTTTCATTTCGAGAAAGTGCAACCAAAGGAAGGGAAGAGTCGAGAGAAGAAGCCTTTT
This sequence comes from Aliivibrio sifiae, assembly GCF_002954715.1. Taxonomy (GTDB): domain Bacteria; phylum Pseudomonadota; class Gammaproteobacteria; order Enterobacterales; family Vibrionaceae; genus Aliivibrio; species Aliivibrio sifiae. The sequence continues at coordinate 1,452,053 of NZ_MSCP01000002.1, forward strand.
CTTCTTTCACAAATACTGTCGTTGTCTTTGTTGCTTCAATCGACACCGTACTTTCACCAGTCACATCCTGTTCAAGCTCAAGAGGTGCAATCACAATTGAACGACGCTGAAAAGTGGAAACGGGTTGTTCTGATTGTGTTTCACTAGGCGCAACAGAGCGCTTCCCATAAAAACTAGGGGAACCCGTTTCTGCTATTACCGATATTGAAAATGAGGATAAAACAATCCCTATAAGCACTAGCCAAACTCTAATTAGGCCCATCACACCTCCTTTGTGTGTACCTCCTAAGCATAGGATAACTCAGTGCATTTTCGTAAAAATAATCATCAATGATTTAAAGCATTAAGAAAATACCTTTTCCCATTACGAATACGACATTCTTTTTCCTATACTTCTTTCATTGGATTAATCTTAATACCGAGGTGTGCTTTTGTTTAAGGATAAACTGAAAGAATCACTATCAGACACCAAGAAAGACATCTCTTTCGCGTTGTTATTTAGCTGTGCTATTAATTTTTTGGTTCTTACATTACCTATTTACAGTTTACAACTTTTTGACCGAGTGCTTGGCAGCTCTAGCCTAGATACTCTTTATGCTTTGTTGTTCATTGCCGTTTTTTTATTAACTGCACAATCTGTGATTGAATATTTTCGTATCGCCTTGTTGCAACGTTCAGGATTAAAACTCGATGTTTCAATCAGCTCTATCATGTTATCCGAAAGCATTCGACAATCAGCCATGTCAAAAAACATTAATAAACAAGGGCTGCAAGATCTGTCTGAGATAAGACGCTTTTTATTATCCCCTTCTAGCTCTGCTATTTTTGATATGCCGTGGATCCCTCTTTTCCTTAGCATTTTATTTATGCTCCATCCTGCTATTGGCTTAATCACCTTATCTGGTTGCGTTATTTTTATTATTTTAGCGATTGTGATGATGCATTCAGCGAAAGAATCAACGATAGAAAGTAATAAGGTCGCGACAAAAACCACATTAGAATTAAACGATTACCTTCGCAATGCATCGACACTAAAGGCGATGGGAATGTCTGAGAGCATTGGGAATTATTGGAATAAAAAAAATCACAAGATGCTAAATTTACAATGGGTTGTGAACTCTCGTATCGGACAACTACTTGCTATCAGCCGTTATTTTCGAACTATTTTACAAGTCTTGATTTTAACGGTTGGTGTTATGCTAGCGCTGCAACAAGACATTGGAACAGGAGCTATTATCGCCAGTTCCATTATCATGGGTCGAGTATTATCCCCTTTTGAGCAAGCCGTGAATGGCTGGAAATCATGGTATAGCGCATTTAGAGCTTACCAACGACTTAAACATTTTTCTTTTCTTGAAGAAAACGCAGCTAAAACCGCGCTTCCAAACCCTAAGGGCGACATTATTTTTCAAAATGTCGGGTTAAAGCTTCCACATAAAAAAGAACCTGTTTTGCAAAACATCAACTTCAAATTAGGTCATGGAAATGCACTCGCTATTTTGGGGAATTCAGGTTCTGGCAAATCAACCTTAGTTTCTTTATTAATGGGGATCCACACACCTAGCGTCGGTTCTATAAAAATAGACGGTGCAGCCATTCACCTCTGGCCTGAAAAGCAGTTTGGCCAACATATTGGGTATTTACCACAGCAAGTGGCTTTATTATCGGGAACGATTGCTGAAAATATTTGCCGCTTCACCAATGCTCCAGATAGAGACATTATTGCTGCCGCTCGCTTAACTTGTATCCATGAACTAATTATCTCCCTCCCTCAAGGTTACGATACGTACTTAGAAGAAGGAGGCAGCTCCCAACTCTCCGGTGGACAAAAGCAACGCATCGCCTTAGCCAGAGCGGTATTTTCTAACCCTTCTATTCTTGTTCTCGATGAACCCAATTCAAATCTCGATCCCGAAGGGGAAATCGCGTTAGCCATTGTTCTTCAATACTGCAAAGAAAAGAAAATAACAGTCATCATGATCAGTCATCGTCCAGGATTTTTACGTCAAATGGATTGGGTAATTTCATTAAAAGACGGCCAAGTTCAAAAAGCAGGGCCATCAAAACTGTTCTTAGAAGACATGTCGGCGATTGATAGCGCTAACTCTACCCCCGTTCCACAACCCGCTTGAGCAAGGATTATTTTATGACTCAATTTAATACATCGCGCCTTATTGTTCTTTGCTCTGTGTTTATTCTACTGACTGTTGGTGGATTTGTTTGGTGGGCGACAACAGCACAACTAAGCTCTGCATCTATCGCAAACGGCTCTTTAATTGTGGAATCACAGCGTAAAAAAATCCAACATCTACAAGGTGGTTGGGTTAAGGAAATCTATATCACGGAAGGACAACACGTTGAAAAAGGCGACCTTCTCATTGAACTTGCTAACACCAAAGCCGATTCTGATTATTATCGATTAATGCTGCGTTCTATTTCTTTAAAAGCCACCATTGAACGACTGCAAGCAGAGTTAACTGATAATGACACGGTGTCATGGAGCGAGGAATATCATAATGAAGCCAACAGTGCAGACGTTATGAATATTTTGAATAACCAGACGCTTCAGTTTCAACAGTTTTTATTACGTAACGAGCTGAGAACTAACCAATATACTCAAAATAAAGAGCAACTAACGGAGCAAATTCGAGGTTCGAAATCTCAATTAAAATCTATTAAACGTCAGCTTCAACTAGTCAATAAAGAAATCAGCATGATGAAGGGCTTAGTTAAAAAGGGATATGTATCTCAAACTAAAATGTTTGAAGTACAGCGTCATCAAGCCAGTATTGAGTCTCAGCGTGAAGAGTTACAAACCAAAATAAATGTATCAACCCGACAACTCACGTCACTTAAACAAGATTTTGAAGCCAAAGACATTGAGTTAAAACAATCTCTTTCTTCTCAATCAACACAATTAGAAAAAGAATGGTTAGATACAAATCAAGCTTTAAAAACAGCTCTCGATGTTCGCTCTCGAATAAAAGTAAGAAGTGAACACACAGGAACCATTGTCGGCTTAAATGTCCACAGTATTGGTGGCGTGGTAAACCCGGGTGACATTATTATGGAGATAGTACCAAACAACGAACAGCTCATCGTGCAAGCCATTGTTAAACCGGAAGACATTGATGTAGTAAGAACCGGACAAACGGCTAAAGTGAGGCTAAATGCTTATAACATCCGAAAAACACCCCCAATTACAGGAACGGTGATTTATGTTGCCGCTGACCGGTTAAATAAAAAAGATGAAAAAGAGAACGGTTATTTAGTAAAGGTTCAGCTACTTCAAGAAGAGATAACCAAGCTCTCAAACGTAGAGCTTTACCCTGGGATGCCTACTGACGTTTTAATTTTATTAGAAAAACGAACACTTTGGGATTACCTCACTGCGCCTCTGTTTAATTCATATTACAAAGCATTTCGCGAACAATAAGGACATATCATGATTTTTTGGCTCAGTTTTTATTTCTTCTTCTTTGCCTTAACTGCTTTTATTGGCTATCGCAAAGGCAATTTCATTGCTGGAATTTTGCTTGGGTACGTTCTAGGACCTGTTGGTTTATGTCTTATTTTATTAAGTAAAAACCGCGTTAAATTACCTTGCCCACACTGCCAAACCTTAATTCATAAGCATTCTTATTTTTGCCCACATTGTGATGCAAAAGTACTGCATACTTTAGTTTGATAGAGACCATTTTATGACCAAGCACACCAAAAAACTTCAAATTTTTCTGATGTTCCTTATCGCCTGTCTGTTTATAAGTGGTATGACTCTACTATCTTTAAGTTCATCGATTAATAATAAGAATGAAATGATTCAACGATTAACCGATGAACTCATCGCAGAGCAATTACTATCAAGTTCGTTAACGGATTACGACCAAATAATCATTGAGCTTCAATCAAAGAATGACACCCTACATCGAGATTTAAGTATCACCAGCGAAACCTTGGTGGAAAAAAACTTCACCATCAGCCAGCTACAAGAACAGTTAACAACAGAGCGACGTAAGTTGACCCGTTATAAATCAAGTTACAATAAAAACTTAAAATCACGGTTAGCCAATGAACAAAAGAAATTAAATGCTCAGTTAGAAAAAGATCGCCTCGCCTTACAATCTCAAGAAAGTGAGCTAGAACAACAACGTGTAGAATTAGAGAAATTAAAAAATACCCCACCACCAGAAAAAACCACCTCCGCAGCCGCTCAAAAAGCGATTGATGAAGAGCGAGTAGAAGAATTAATGAAAAAATTTAATGCTTACCAAGTTGATTTAAGCGTTGAAAACCAATGCGATAAAGACTACTTATACCGTTATAATGAGGCTAAAAGTACCCTGAGCCACATTAGAACTTATTTACAGAAAAACAAGATGGATTCAAATTATTATCATTTTGTGATTGCTAATGACACGTCAATTACGGCACAAAACCGTAAACTTTGTTTAGATGATTAGCCATTAAAAACAAATAAAAGAACGACAAAAAATGCCGAATATTTCTATTCGGCATTTTATTTTAAGGATGTTTTATTTCAGCATCGAAAGTGGCTATTTATGCAATATCATTAGGATCTGCAATCGTGATTTGGTCTTCATCACAATCACTCCATATGGTGACTTCATCCCCTGCACTGTTTGCAAACGTATAACCATTTAAGTTACTGGTATCAATATTACTGGCTTCATAAGCGTCTTTTAAGCCACTGTCCATCATTGCAGTATTACCCGTGAGCTGCCAGTGAGAACCATCTATATTTAAAGTTTCAACACCTGAACATACAAACTGACCATTAGCTTCTCCTGCGCTGTCATTCACCAATATTTTATCTAGCGCTATTTTTAACTCAGTATTTGACGTATTAACAACCACCCCTTCAATCTCTTGATATGCGGTTTGTGTCATATCAATAATACTACTGTCTTGACCATCATTGCCTACAACCATGACATCAAAGCCTTCACCGCCACTAAAATGAACGGTTGCCCCATCTGTTGCATCAATATCATCTTGGTCAAAAACAAGCGTATCATTACCCGCACCAGCGAACAGTTGATCGCTACCAGAACCACCATCAAGAGTATCGTTACCTTCCTGACCAAAGATTAAGTCGCTGCCAGAGCCACCATCAAATATATCGTTACCAGCACCGCCGTCTAGGTAATCATCATCGTTTCCACCTGACAGTGAATCATTACCTTCACCACCAGACAGATTATCATCACCTGAACCACCTAATAACGTATCGTCACCAAGATCACCATAGAGAGCATCAGCATTGTTACCGCCAGATAAATTATCATTACCTTCTTGGCCGTAAAGAATATCCTCACCAGAGCCGCCTTGAAGTGAGTCATTACCATCCTCTCCCCACAGCACATCGTTTCCGCTGTCTCCTTTTAAGGTGTCGTTGCCCTCGCCACCATAAGCGACATCATCACCAGAGCCGGCTGATATATAGTCATTACCCGAGTTTCCATACAGTTGATCATTGTCATTTTGACCAAACAATCGGTCATCACCAACGCCACCATCAAGAGTATCTGCCCCTGAGCCACCATACAGTTTATCGTTAGCTTCACCACCAAAGAGCTGATCATTCCCCGATCCTGAAATCAAGGTGTCATTACCATTATCACCTTGCAGTACATCGTTACCCGCGCCTGATTCAATTCTATCAGCGCCTTCACCACCAGACAGTTGGTTGTCACCTCCAGAGGTAAATAAAGAATCATTACCGATACCACCGAGTAAAGTGTCATTGCCAGAACCAGAAGTTAAAGTGTCGTTACCTTCTCCGCCATCTAATGTATTAATACCCTCTCCAGCGTCAAGCACGTCAGATCCTAACCCACCAACTAGTGCATCATTACCTGAGCCTGATTTAAGATTATCATCACCTTCGCCGCCATCTAGGGCATTGTTGCCGCTAAGGGCTTCTAAGCGGTCATCACCGGCATCACCATATAAGGAATCATCGCCTGAACCACCATACAAGGCATCATTGTCATTATTCCCATGGAGAATATTGTTACCTGATTCTGCATGTAATTCATCTTGACCATCACCACCAGACAAACTGTCATTACCTGCGCCTGCAAAGAGTTTATCTTCACCCAAACCACCTTCTAAAGTATCACTGCCTTCTCCGCCCGTAAGGACATCATCACCTTCTTGTCCTTGAAGTAAATCAGCCCCTTTACCCCCATCAAGATAATCAACACCACTGCCCGCCGCTAACGTATCATTACCTTCGCCACCATATAATGTGTCGTCGCCACTGCCTGATGTTGTGTTGTCTGACCCACTGCCACCAAATAAGGTATTTGTACCCTCACCTAAATCAATGGTGTTTGTTCCGGCTTCACCATAAACGATATCATCACCAGAACCGGCGGTAACGGTATCAGCGCCATCACCCGCAAATAAAACATTGTCGCCTTCGCCACCTTGAATGACATCAGCACCTTCACCGCCATATAAGGTATCGCTTGCAGCACTACCAACTAAGGTATCGTCGCCAGAACCACCGTATAATTGATGACTGCCCGTTGCTGCTGCAGTCAGTGTATCGTTGCCACTACCACCAACGAGTGTGTCTTGGCCATCATCGAGGAGCGTATCATTACCCGCACCGCCATCAAGATAATCGTATCCTTCGCCACCAATAAGATTATCATCACCATCACCACCAAATAGGCTGTCATTACCGATACCGCCATCTAGTGCATCGTTTCCTGATCCGCCATCCAGTATGTCATCGCCACTGCCTGCGGTTATGGTATCTGTTCCTGCACCTGCATAAACAGTGTCATTGCCTTCACCCGCGATAATAGTATCGGCACCAGAGCCACCATATACCGTGTCGTCTCCAGTACCGGCATCAATTTGGTTTGTTCCTGCATCACCATAAATGGTGTCATTACCTTCTCCGGCAATCAAAGTATCGTTACCAGAACCGGCCGTAAGAACATCATCACCTAGACCACCAGTGATATGGTCGTCATTTCCGCCGCCATGCAATTCGTCATTTTCAGCCGAACCAACCAGTTGATCGTTACCTTGCCCACCAATCAATACACTGCCATTATCACCGGCGTATAAAGTGTCATTTCCGCCTTCACCAACTAAACGGTTGCTGCCTTCTTCACCATAAACAATATCATCGCCTGAACCGGCATAAACCGCATCATTTCCAGAACCTGCATGAATAATATCCGCTGAGCCTCCAGAAAAAATAGCATCATCACCATCGCCAGCTTGAATCGTATCTGCACCTGAGCCAGAGAAAACCTGATCATCACCAGTCCCACCAATTATGCTGTTATCCCCATCCCCTGCATACACAGTATCGTGACCAGAACCAGTATCAATGGTATCACTACCCGCATCGGCATAGACCACATCACTTCCTTCACCCGTAGCGATCTGATTAGCACCAGAACCAGCAAAAATGTAATCATCTCCTGAACCAGAATTAATAATGTCATCCCCTTCATTAGCATGAAGAATATCGTCTCCGGATCCGCCCTCTAAAATATCGGTTCCCTGCCCACCAAAAAGTTGATCGTTCCCTTCGCCACCGATGAGATGGTCATCACCATCATCACCATAAAGGCCATCATCGCCTAAACCGCCAATGATCGTATCATCACCTAACTCACCAAATAACAGGTCATTACCCGCATCACCTGACAGTTGATCATTACCGTCACCACCAAGTAATAAATCATTATCATCTTGGCCTGAAATTACATCATCACCTGCGCCACCAAGGACAAAGTCATCCCCTGCACCACCTTGAATTACATCGTTTCCTGCATCACCTTGCAGTTCATCGTTTCCTTCACCGCCATAGAGTTGATCTACACCTGCCCCACCAAGCAATAGGTCATCTCCAGCATCACCATATAAAACATCATCTCCATCATCACCGATAATGATGTCATTGCCATCACCGCCTTCAATCCGATCATTTCCTAATTCACCAAGAAGAACGTCGTTACCTGCGTTGCCAAAAAGCGTATCATCCCCATCACTGCCTAATAAGGTGTCGGCTCCATCACCTCCATGAAGTTCATCATCTCCATTACCACCAATCAGAACATCGTCACCTTCTCCACCATATAAGCGGTCATCGTTGATATCTCCATCCAAAAAATCATTACCGGCGCCACCAATCAATAAATCAGCCCCTTGCTGTCCAAAAATAACATCATCGCCTTCTCCGCCATCAATACGGTCGTCATAGATGTTATGGGCAATAAATTCAACCGATTCAATATCTGTAATTGGAGAGCCTGAGGGATCTTTCAAAACAAAATTAACAACTTGATCATCAGCAATTTCATTTGCGGTAAAACTAATGTCTATATCGATATTGCCATTTTCATCAACAGGAGCTTGAACGGTTTTAATGACATTGCCATTTTGATCGGTTAATTCAACAGTAACGGTGGTTAACACCGTGTTTAGGGTAAATTTTGTCGTGATATTACCGATATCATCCACCAAATAATTACCCAATCGAGCACCATGACTGACTTCTTCAGCAGGAGCATCTTCTTCGTTTGAGGTAAATTGATAGACGGATTGAGAGGTTCCCCAACTGTCATTCGTTGAATTGGTTTCAGCATTATCTGATACGTCAGTTACCGATGTTTGTTCAACATCTCCGAAGATAACATCTTGTCCTTCGCCACCAGAAATAACATCACTGCCTTCTCCCCCTGCGACGTGATCATTACCTGCTAATCCTTCAACATGATCGCTACCAGATTGTGCATTCACATTATCATCTTCTGATGTACCTATGATGGAATCATTATATTTGGTTCCTTCCATTTGGACCTCTCTATTATTAATAACAATTACATTAATTAGTAATGAAAAATAAGCGACCATTTAAGTAATGGTGTAATACTAGAATAGGAACAAATAATAGGATATCCAGAGAGAGATAATAAAAGTTAATAAGTTTAAAAGGTGAATGAATAAGACAGAGAAATAGCACCATCAATAAATCTCCCCGTTCCTTCAGATCTATCTGATGAATTCCAACGATTTCCTGAATAATTATTATATTGAAGAGTAATAGTTCCCGGATGCCAATCGAAATAACCAAATCCATAGGTATAATCTGGATTCCATGGTTGTTGTTGATTTTTATCTAAATAATAAAAAGCAGTACCGTTAATATACCAATTTCCAAAAATAGAATACTTACACCCGAGCGAAATAGTCTTATGCCCATTTAAATATTCAGAGGTATCTAAATTGAAGTATTCATGAGTATAATTAAAATCGACTTGGCAACCGATGCTGCCCTCTTCAGTAAACGTAAACCAATCAACCACAGGTTCAACTATCGGGAATTTCCAACCTAAAGACCACGTTCCTTGGTTAAAATTAGTGACCGACTCTCCCTCATCAGGACTAAACCGGTTTCCTCCATAATTCGCATAAACTAAACTTAACGTGTATGGACGCCAATCACTGTAGCCAAAGACATAAGTAAAATCTGGGTTCCACGCTTGCTGCTGATCTTGGTCTATATAATAATATGCCGTACCAGAAATAAACCAACTGCCTAAAATACTGTACTTTAAAGAAAGGGTTACTGTTTGATTGGTATTACTTGGACCAGAGGTAGCATCCGCCGGAATATTCGCTTCAGGAGTTTCAAGCAAGGGGTAGTTGTAGCCTACATTGCCACTTAAACCGTGGAAGAATCCTTGCTCATCATTCCATTGTTCAATCGGAAAATAGAATGAGCTTTGCACCCCATTCCAAATATGCTCACCTTCTGAAGGCTTGTCATCTGGCTCTGCTGTATTTCTTGGAGAAGTAATGTTAGGAGATGTCGGTGCACTTTTATGTTTAGCGCTATTAGATAGATACTCATTTGCTATTGCCCATGATGAGAAACACACACAAGCAAATAAACTAATGATAATCCTAGTTATTTGTTTTATTGCATTCTTCATAAAGGCATTCATCCATCCATAGATAAGCCACTCAAACTCTAAAAATCCCTTATTTATAAATACAGAATTAAAGAGATAAAATAAACCTCCAAATAAAAAGGAAGTTTACATATTGTCTATCTCTACTAACTTAGGATGAAATCATTACAAAAACAAACCTCTAAGCCATTGCATGCTCTGTTTTTGACTTTGATTTAGCTTTATCAAACCATTGTTGTAGCGCTTTCGGAGACATTATTTTAGGATCCCCTAATTGATAATCTTCTACGTTCATCAACTCTGGAGGTAAAACATCGATAATCAACTCAAGATCTTTATACGATTTAACCTCTTTATCAAAAATAGCGGCCATTTCGTTACTGTGTGTTGCATTTCTTGCTCTAACCGCCTTCACTAACCCATCTAATAACGTATACCAAGTCGTCATTGGCCCTTGCGTGATGGACGCAGATTCTGCCGCCGAATCAATAAACGCAAAAGGCACCGTAGTAATCGATTTATTTTGCTCCATTGCAGCCAGAATCCAATCAGTATCAAACGAAAAATCATACACAGTTGGCGCCTTTAAAATATCAACTAACGCACTATGGCTATACAGTTTAAACGCCGCTTGTGTATCTTTAATTCCTTGACTAAAAATTTGATTACCTATCATTCTTTGCATATGTCGCAATGTTTTAATACCAACTCCCCAACGCTCTTCTTGTTTAACAAGAATGGAGTCTTTGTGTTTTCTATTACCAAGGATAACCTGAGTATTACCTTCCATATATGGAGAAAGAAGTAAGCCTATTTGACCTAAGTGAACCGAATTATCGGCATCCGTATAGACAACACAATCCATGCCATCATCTAATGCTTTTTGACAGCCAAGAATAATCGCCCCTCCCTTTTTTGAATCATCAACATGGTCTAAATTCTTTAATGGTCCCGTAATTGTAGGAATTGCATCATCTAATCTCATGACATTTACTTGTGAATTTGACTCACTATTCTGTGCAATTCGATGCGCAATACCAAAGCTGTTATTAGGGCAACCATCATCAATTGGATACAAATGCCAATGCACATTACTCCCTTGCGTAATCCAATTTAATTGTTCAATTTTAGTCTCTAGTGAATTCTCACCATGTGGATTTCTCTTCGATTTTTTATTTAATCGATGATGTTCCCCCCACATTGCAAATACAATACCGACAGTTAACGGGGTCGATATATCCATAATTAACCGACGAGATTCAACTAATTTAACCGCCAACTTAAACATCAAAGGAGGGAATTCTAACTCTATGAATTCTTTATATTCAGAAATGGATATCATTGAAAATGAATGTAATTTATCTGCCAACAATAATAATTCTTTTTGATCATTCTCACAGGTCAAATCAAATGAATCATTTGAATTAGAAATAATATTTAAAATGGTTTCTCTGTCCATAAGTCTACCCTTTTCTTCTTTCAAATTTAATTGCAGTTAGAAAAATGATAGGAAAGAGAAGGTAGAAAACCAGTAAATAAAAGCAAAATAAAAATTAATATACCCTTCCCTTGAATCCTACGTTTTATATCCTAGGCTAGATAAAAGTATTCAATTACACACAAGACATTTAGGGTAATTACGAAAAGGATTTTCAATGGAATACATTTTAGTAGTAGACGATGACCCTGTTAGCCTTCTGTTTATGTCATCCCTATTAAAACGTTGTGGTTTTCAGATTGTTTCAGCCAAAAATGGCTTAGAGGCTTTGTCTATCTTGGCTGAAAACCCAAACATTCAATTTGTACTCAGTGATTGGATAATGCCAGAGATGGATGGCATTGAATTATGTACCAAATTGAAAGAGCTTGAATTTGATCGTTATATTTTCTTTGTACTTCTTTCAGGTAAAGATGATCAACGCTCGATCATTGATGGCATCAACGCTGGTGCTGACGATTTTATTGTTAAAGGAACTGATGTTAAAGAATTAGAAGCTCGCGTGAAAGCAGGGTTTAGAACCTTAGAGTTACACAATAAAATTACGGATAAAAATCAAGAACTCGATTCGGCTTACGCAACCATCCGTAAAGATCTTGATGCAGCTGGTGATTTAGTTCGTCAGTTACTCCCAACCCAAACCAATTTCACAGGTGTTGAGCTTAATTACATGTCAATTCCAAGTGCTCAAATTGGAGGTGATATGTTGGGTTATATGCAGCTTGATCCTGACCATCTTGCTTTCTACTTATTTGATGTTGCAGGACATGGGGTTTCTTCAGCATTAATGTCATTCTCCGTGCAACAGAGTTTATCCGTCGTAGGCGGTCCCTCTTCTATCGTTAAAGACATTAACAATAATATTATTCCTCCTGAAGACGTCATTGATAAATTAAACAAACTCTACATCAGTGATGACAAGATCCAACTTTATTTCACCATGATTTATGCCGTTCTAAATGTCAAAACTGGAGAGGTAGATTATTGCTCTGCGGGACATCCACCACTTGTTTGGCACCACAGTCAAACAGAGCAGGCTGAGCTGATTGGAGACGACAACTTTGTGGTTGGAGCTTTTGATTTTGTTGAATATAAAGCGTCAAGCATTCAATTGAATCCAGGCGATAAGATCTGGCTTTATTCGGATGGTATTACAGAAGCAGAAAAAGATAACACCCAATTTTCGGAAGATGGGCTCAGAAAAACCATAATGGACATTCACTCCCATCCAACCCATTTACAAACCGAATTGCTCGTTAATAGAGTAAGAACCTGGCAAGAATCAGATACGTTTGAAGATGATGTCAGTGTGCTTGCTGTTGAGTGGAAAGGTTATTCTAAACAAGAGGATGATTCATGCAATACGAAATTAACAACCAAGGTAAATGCACAGTTCTTCAGATAAAAGAAGAACGTTTTGACGCAAAACTGGCTCCTCAATTTCGTAAAGAAGCAGAGGATTTATTAAGCCAATTTGGCGATCACCTTATTCTTGATCTTGGCAGTGTCCGATTTATGGATAGCAGTGGCTTAGGTGCCATTATGGGGGTATATAAATTATGCCGAGGCAAAACAGTCAGTGTCGTTAACCTACAGAAACCCGTTGAAGATTTATTAAAACTCACTCGAATGGATCGTTTAATTCCAAACTATCCAACCCTTGAGGATGCGATGTTAACTTCAGCATAGAAGGAACCATTATGAAAGGAATGATTTTAGCCGCAGGTAAAGGCACCAGAGTTAAGCCGATTACCCATACCATTCCAAAACCGATGATCCCTATTTTAGGTAAACCGGTGATGGAATCCATGATTGAGCTTTTTGCAAAGCACAATATCAATAAAATAGTTATTAATACCAGTCATTTATCAGAAGTAATTGAAGGCTATTTTAGAGATGGTCACCATTTTAATGCTCAGCTTTCTTATTCTTATGAAGGTGAGATTATTGATGGCGAATTTAAAAGTAAAACATTAGGCTCTGCGGGTGGAATGCAGAAAATCCAACAGTTTTCTGGTTTCTTCGATGATACCTTTGTCGTAGTTTGTGGTGATGCTTGGATTGATTTAGACCTCACCAAAGCGGTTAAACATCATAAAGAAAAAGGAGGTATCGCAACCATTGTGACAAAAGCGGTGCTAAATGAAGACATTCATAAATACGGTATCGTCGTTTCTGATGAGCATGGGCTAATTAAAAACTTCCAAGAAAAGCCCCCTGCTGAAGAGGCGTTATCGAATCAAGCTAATACAGGGATTTATATTTTTGAGCCTGCTATTTTCGACTTCATTCCAAAAGAAGGAGAATATGATATTGGTAGTGAATTATTCCCATTACTCGTTGAAAAAAACATTCCTTTTTATGCCGTAAATATGGATTTTCAATGGCTTGATGTGGGTAACATTACCGATATTTGGGATGTAACAAACGACATATTAAATGGCAAAGTGAATGGTTATCCTATTCCTGGAATGCAAGTTAAAGCAGGAATTTGGCTAGGCATCAATACTGTAATTGATTTTAAGTATTGTAATATCACACCTCCAGTAGTTATTTCTAGTGGCTGTCATATAAAAAATGGGGCGACAATTGAAGGACCAACAGTTATTAGTCCAAATTGTACCGTTGATTCAGAAGCAATTGTTCGTAATTCATTGATTTATGATTACATTCATATTAAAGATTTCATGTTATTAGATCAAAAAACCGTCTTTAATAATTACTGTATTGATAGAGAAGGAAACAGCACCTCTTATTCGGAAATAAGTGAGAGATGTATTTCAAGCGTGATGAATGACACTCTAACGGATATGTCAGCCTTCACTAACGGCACAACGGAAAAGTAACATAAGGAGGGAAGGAACTGTGGCTGCTATTTTTTCAAACACCTATTCAAGTTCTATTGAGGCATCTCGAGTCGTATCGAATGATATTCGACTCTACTGGGAGTCCTTAAACATTGGAGAAGACGCGATAAATCAAATAGAGTTATGCTTGGTCGAAATGGTCAATAATGCCTATGAACATGCCTATCTTAATCAAGATGGGCCAATCATTGAGGTTAAATCATACTTACAAACACCGAGAATGCTGTTAGTTGAGGTATCAGATTATGGTCAGTCTCTTCCTCAAGAAGTCTTAGTGGAATCCACCGAAAGAAGCTTTATTGTGCCAGAAGAAGATAAACCCGAAACATGGCTAACCTCAGGACGTGGGTTTATTATTGTAGAGCAACTAATGGACACCATTGCCTATGAAAATAAAGATGGAAAGAACACTTTTTATCTAGGTAAACGCTTAAACTAATTTAAGCGTTCTCTTTTTCTTTAAAGTGAATTTTATTTAGACTCTTCAGTCACTGTGGGAATAAATGTTCTTCGTTGTAATACTTCAACTTTATTCTTATCTTCAGTACCGATATTGGCTTTATGGATAGGGTTGTATACTGCTTTATTTGTAACCTTGTCTTCCTTTTCATTATTTTTTTCTACTGCTCGATAATCAAACTCCTCATCTGGAGTTATTACAACAGTGTTCGATTTCTCCGAAGAAGATTGTATTACTTGATCTGTTTTAATACTTTCCTTTGTCTCTTTTTCGTCTTGCTTCTCTTCATTAAGCACAGGGATCACACTCTGCCCTCGTGAAAAAGAACGACTTAATCCCGTCAGTTTTTTCTTACCTCCCCCCTCAGAGGCTTTGGATGCCCGTGCTGAATTATAATTGGGGGTTTCTATTGTATTACTCGCATTATAAGAGATAGAAGATCCCACTGACTTCAATCCTAATTTAGGCCCTTTAAAAGTAAAAACACCTAACTTTTCTTCCCATATTTGTAAAATGGTCAGCTCTTGTTGCCATTGATTATCTAAAGAGACACCGACATCAGAAGTGGTCAGTTGAGTTGATAATTGAGTATTAATATTTTCATAGCGACGATGTAAATACTTCTGCATCTGTGGCCACTCTGTTCCACCCGTTAATAAATAACGAGTGCTGTTTGACCAATATTCATAAGCTTTAACATCATTACGTTTATTTGCAGCAATCGCGGCTAATGCCTCTGATAAACCTGCATATTGCCACATTTTTTGAGCGCCTAGCTTAGATTCAGACGCCATGATTTTGTTTGATAAGCGATGCCAATAATCTGCTGATTGTCTTTCTCTTGGACTATTAGCTAACATTGTTCCCTTACCATATATAGCAAGGTCAATCTCAACTACCTTTGCTAAAGAGACTGGAGAACTTAATAACATTACCGCTAAAGAAATCGATGTGTATCTCATCATCGGAATGTCTCCACTAAACAATGACCAGGATGTGAAAAGCGAGATTTAAACTGTACGTCTCTATACTCTTTACTCTTCTCTGGTTGATAAAGTTTACCATTGGCTTTATACAATAATGCCTCTAATACCCCAGCATTAGTCTGTAAAGAAATACTTTTTTCATAGCGGCTGTTTAGCTCATAACGTCCCTCATACCACCCTCTATCTGGATCATATAATTCTTGAACAAGGACCATCAATCTATCGGTATAATCTGTTCGCCATAGTGCCCACATTTGAAAAGCAACACGAGTAGAAACCAACGCCAACTCATCATACGAACTGCCATCTTCCGATAAGGTAATCCAAGGTGTCCCTAAGGCATAAATAGCATCATAAACAAAGTAAGGATCACCAGAAACAATGTGCTCACCTCTCGCGGTATAAATACGATCATTGTCCCAGCGAGCCTCTTGAATTCGATAAACAGAATCCGCCATTGCAGACATCACTTCATTACTATGACTTGCATCACTAGAACTGCTGTCTGTAATATCATCCCAATTAAATTCTAACCCTAAGCGTAAATAAGGCGTGCTATAAACAGGTCTAAGAACATCAAATAGACGTGGATCTCGTCCATCAAATAAAAAATCGATTCCATACATGGTGGCAACATTGTAAGGATCTAGCCTCATCGCCTTTTCTGGCACAATTTGCCAATCTAAATAGCCATAAGAAGTATATTCCTCAACACCTAAGCGCCCTTCTTTATAGCGAGATACATTACCGTTATTTACTGTTCCACCAAATAATTCACCGTCTTCATTAACCAGTTCACAGAAGTTCCACTTCAATACGGCTTTATCAATGTATTCAATGAATTGGGGGTTATATTGCTTCACAATAGCAAGTACAATCAGTAAACGACCAACATCAATAGAAGACCACCCAATATCATTAGGTTGATTACCATAATCAACCATTTGACCCGTTTGGGTGCTATAAACCTTATTCGGTATTTGACCAATACTGAGGGGCATTTCATTCAGAAAAGTTAACACAAGAGAAAGACGTTCATCGTGCTCTTTGCTAGTAATAAATTCAAACTCACGCGCCGCAGTCAAAGCCAATAAATAATCTGCAATTCCTGACATATTAGTGGTTGGGTAGTTATCAATACTGTTTACAAGACCTGTTGCTAATTGAGTATTATTTTCTACATACACCCAAGCAAGGCGAGCCCATTCAAGCTCACCTTCTGTTAAATCACCATACCTACCTTGTCGTATTGCCTGCGACTGATTAAGAGAACTCACTCCATCTTGAACGCCCTTATACAACACACCACAAGATGACAAAAGAAGGCTAATTAAGATCAGTACTGCACTTTTTAGCATTCATATTCCTTTATCAATACTACAAGCGGGAAGGTTTCATGGGTTTTCGTGGTAAACATTGCCCCTCATAACCAAATGGCGATTCTAGTGCTTTCTCCCAAAGGCTTGGAACTACATTATCTTTATAAGTTAAAAGTTTTCCTTGTTCTTTATAAAGTAAAATCTCCAATGTGATGCCATTATTATTTGAAGTGAATGTATTGATTAAGCCAGTTCCGTTTTCAAATACACCCTCATAAAACCCTTTATCTCGATCATATAAATTCGAAATATGATCAAACAACAAGTCAGTATATTCTGTGTCCCACAGTACCCACATTCCCATCGCACCTTTTACTGCAACCGCCGAATACTGTGGTAAAAATTCACCATTTTCAGAAATGGTATTCCACGCAAATCCATCAGTATAAATAGTGTCATAAACAAAATACGGAGCCCCTGCTAATTGATGCTCTGTTCGTGCAGTAATGATACCAGTTTGCTTGTATCGCTCTTCTTGAACTCGATAAATATTCAAGGCAAATTCAGCCATCCAACCATTAGAATAACTCGTATCATGCTTACTACGGTCACTGGTTAGATCCCAACCTAATTCAATCGCATCAAGTACATAACTTTCAGTTACCACATAACTGTGAGCTTTAAGTTTTCTTGGGTCTCGGGTGTCATAAGGAACATCATAACCATATAAGTTAATGGTACCGTATGGCTCAGGCATTGATGCTTGAGAGGTATCAAACCCCCATAATTGGAATCCTTTTGCTGCGTATTCTTCGTACCCTAAGCGCCCTTCTTGAAGGTACTGAACCGGTTTTCCTTGCTCGAATAACGCCCCAAACATGGTGCCGTTTTCATCAACAACATTACAAAAATTCCAACGTAGAACAACAGAATCAATACTGGTCGCAAACTCTGGGTATCTATTTTTTAAAATATGAAGCCAAATAAGTAAACGCCCTAGATCTAAAGCTGAGTAACCAATTTCCCCCGGTTGATTACCGTAATCCACTTTTGCCGCATTCTGGGTATTGTAAGCTTTATTTGGCAGTTCCCCACGGAACAGATCTAGAGTGTTTAAAGTGGTCAAAAACTTAATCAAACGCATATCGAACTCTTCTTTTTCGATAATGCCTAGCTCATACGCACTCGTCATTCCCGCAAGGTAAGACGCAGCATCCCACCAGGTCACTGATGGGTAGTTGTTTACCGCATTCACAAGCCCTGTTGATTCTTGATAATTGTTTTCAAAATAGGTCCAAGCAACTCTTGCCATGTCCATTTCTTTTTCTGTTAAGGTACTTTGACGTGCTTTCGGCACTGTCCAGTGATCTTTTTTATCTACAATATCTTCTGAGAATTGATCGTACTTATTACCACATCCGATGATGAATAAGCTCAGTAATCCGATTGAGATATAACGCATAGAGGCTCTCCTTTCCCAATGCTTATTACTTAATGCCAACACTTAGTAATGAACCATTTTCAATATACGCAAGAGATTCCAAAACAATGCCATTAGTGTTTGCGGTAATGGCTTTGTTAATTTCTCCCGTTAATTCATAGCGGCCCGAATACCAACCTTTATCTTCAGAGAATAACGTCTGGGCTTCTTGAATTAACACCTCGGTATAATCTGTCTTATATAAGGCGTACCAACCAAATGCAGCCTTAGTTGATAACGATTTAAACTCTGACGCATCTTCACCAGTATCAGTGATTGCATTCCATTCTTTACCATCAGAAAACACCGTGTTATAGACAAAGTAAGGGGCTTGATCTAAGTTATCTTCACTTACGGCAGTTACAATCCCAGTATCGTTATAACGAGCTTCTTGAGCTTGATAAACGCGATGTGCAAATATCTTCGATACACTGTCTGCACCAAACTCTAAGCCATCAAGAATATAAGATTCACTAACTACATAGTTATGAGCGTGGTATTTTGCCGGATCTCGCAGATCCGTAGGAACTTCTACTCCACTGATGGTTTTAAATTCAAGGTAATCAATATATTTCATCGCATTAAAAACATCACGCCCCATCAAGGACATAGATTTAGCTGCGTATTCTTCATAGCCGATTCGGCCTTCTTGAACCAGTTCAAACCCATCAGAAGACGTCGATAAACGAGAACCATATAAATACCCCTCTTTAATCATATCTCCGACATGCCATGCATTAAGTACATTGTTCACTTGCTTATTAAATTGAGGGTACTGCCAGACAATAATATTCATAGGGACCAAAATTCGACCAATATCAATCGCTGACCAACCAATGCCATTTGGGGTTGGCTTATTACTGTAATCCACCATTTCCAAAGTAACGGTATTGTAAGCTTTATTTGGCAAACGATTATCTACTAGAGGTAAACGAGCAAGGGTTTGTAGCACCTTTTCCATTCGAATAGTAAAGACATCATCAGTGATTACGTTCAGTTTCTCTGCCGAGATTAACCCCATAATGTAAGAGGCGGTATCCCACATCGTCGTTGATTCATAACCATCTACTGAATTTACTAATCCAGTATTTTCTTGATAATTGTTTTCAAAATATTGCCAAGCAGTATTCGCCCATTGATACTCTTCTTGAGTTAAAATACGGCTCGTTTTTAATGGGATCGGCTCAGAACTTTCAAAGGTTATGTTACCTAATACTTGAGGAGCCTCTCGAGTTTCTATCGTAAACGAGATGAATAATGCGGTCGCCAATCCAAGAATAAATACGATATGATGACGAGCATTCACAACGGCTTTTTTAAATTCCATATTCTACTTCCTCTTTTCCTTGTTCTGATTCTTGTTGTTCATCATCACTTGGTTTTGGATTCCAAAACGCCGAGGCTATCATGCCCCACATCGCCATCATATTATTAATAATCCAAAACGTATTTAGCACTAAACCACCAAACGAGTAACTTCCATATGTTCCTGTTGAGTAGCCAGTCCACGCATAAATTAAGCTAAATAAGCTCAAGCCAAATACCGCCATTTGAGGAATAACCAGCTTAAAGAAGGTTCCGTTTTGTCTCTCTTTAGGTGTCGTAGGAAAACTGATTTTCTTCCCTCTTAATACTGTCCAAAGTGCTTTAAAATTAACAGGGAAGAAGGAAAGGAAGTTTGTCTTCCCTTTGTAACCAGCTACCCCCCAAGTCCCCACCATCATTGCGAGCTCAGCAGTAAGAACAAAAGGTAAGAAGTGCATATAAAAAGTGACATCATAAGCACTGACAGGGGCGATGCTCGTTAAGAAATAGACGATTGGGCATAATAAGAAAATAATGTTCCACACAGCAGATAAGTTCGACCAAAAGCTTGCACCATACATTAGCTTTTGCTTTAAGCTCATCCCTTTCCTAAATAAAGGGTTATCATTCATAAAGATATCGATAGACCCGCCAGAATATTTAAACCGTTGCACAGTCCATGTTTGTAAGTCTTGTGGAGACAACATTTTACTTTCAACTTCAGGATGCATGACTGAACGCCAATTCCTTTCTGAATCAGAATGCAGAACTAACGAGGTATACAGGTCTTCTGATACGTGGAATTTATAAGGAGTAAATTCGGTATCAATAAAAATCTCTTGCTTTAGATTGTCAGAAACGTCTTTATCTACTGATTTTTCTTTGGTCATCTTTCTGATTTGTTTTTCTATTTCAGATTGTTCTTTTACTATTTGTTCGCTGTAACTACGAAGTGCGGCTTCCATAACAGCTTCACGTCGGTGAATAGAACCTGCGCCACAACAAAATGAAGCATTTGCCCAATTTCTACGACGCTGAATGACGTCGTAAAACATTTGAGGATCATTAACAAAAGGATCATCCCCTAACGTAACTGGACCATAAAACTTCTCAATACCTCTCCCTATTTTTCCTGAAAACGAACCAAATTTACGAGTTAAAAAGGCTGGTAATCGCTCTCCTTCAGGAATATCAAAGAACCATTGCGGTGTCTGGACCCAAGCAACATCAGGATCTCTAAAGTAACCCAATGTATGCTCTAAAATTGTAGAGAACGGGCGTGTATCAGCATCGCAAATAACAACAAAGTCGCCATAAGTTTGTTCCATCGCATTACGTAAATTACCTGCTTTAAAGCCTGTATTTCCTTCACGAGTGATATAGCCGATGTTCATTTCTTTGGCTAGCTCTGCCATCGTTTCACGCTTACCATCATCAAGAATGAAAATATTGATATCAATATCGTATGGGTAAGTCACTTTCTGAGCATCTAAAATACTCAGTTTCACTAATTCAGGCTCTTCGTCGTATGACGGAAAAAATACATCAACACTGATGGGTCTATCTTCTTCCGTATCTAGCACACACTCTTTAATCTTATGCGGTGGCTCTCGCTTCGGCTCATCCTTTGTTTTCCATAAATTAAAGGTAAACAATAATGATCCAATAAATGCACAAGACTCAGCAAAAGCCAAAGGAAGTGAAAACCATAATGCATCATAATTAAGAGCGAAACTCCAACGCCACCATAAATACCAAATGCCAAGCGTCAGATTACACGTTGCTAAATATTGGTACATTAGCTCTCTTGAGTGACTATGGGGGACAGGTTCTGGTGGTTTTCGATGTTCGAATTTCTTAAAATAAAAATCCATTTAATCACTCCAAAATGAGGCAGATGAAATCGAATTCCATCATTAGAATTCATTGTTTTCATAAAAAATAACTTAGGATACAAAGAGCAAAAAAGGTAATTAAAACAGTATTTTTTTCAATTATGCGAGAACCAATTGTTTTTCTCTTTCTACTTGCTTTAAAGACCAATGAACCATCTTGGTAAACTCCTGTGGCTTACTGATGTAATATCCTTGAATATAATCACAACCAAGTTCTTTAAGTTCATGAAATAATTCTTTGTCTTCAACCCCTTCAGCAACCACGTTGCAACCTAAGCTATGAGCAAGATAAATCGTAGACGCAACAATGGCGTAGTCACTATTACCAATCGACATATTACGAATGAAAGACTGATCAATTTTGATTTGATTAAATGAAAGAACTCTAAGAAGTGATAGTGAAGAATAACCCGTACCAAAATCATCAATACTAATATAAAAACCAAGTTCTGATAATTTTGAAAGCATTAGGTAAGCTGAATCAACATCTGTCATTAGCGCACTTTCGGTGACTTCTAAAATCACATCTGATGGGTGCAATTTTTGACTGCGTACTAAAGTAAATAGCTGATCGTAAAGATCATCATCATGCAGATCTAACGTGGATACATTTATATGAACTTGTGGGTGTAAATTTTCTCTTTTAAAACCAGCGATATCATGAGTTACTTGGTTTACCACCCACCGAGTTATCCCTTTGATATAGTTATTATTCTCTGCGACTTTAATAAACTTATCTGGCGGGATCATTGTTCCATCTTCTTGCGGCCATCGTATCAAAGCTTCATAACCATGAATGGTTTTATCAATGCTATTTACTATAGGCTGGTAATGCAGTTCAAATTCATTATTAGGAATGGCATAAATTAATTTATTTAAAATTTCAACTTCTTCATGGATAGATTTCGTATAAGTACTACGATAAAAATCGATGATTAAACCTAATTTTTTTGCTTTGTAACAAGCAATATCTGCTTGCTTAACAATCTCTTCTACCGTCGTTATTTTCGACGTAGAAATAACACACCCCATGATAGGCTGTAAGAGAAAATGTTGTTCATTCATTAAGATAGGTGACATCAACGCATCATGCATCTCAGTTGCAATATGTGTCAGTTCATCTTTACTTGTTGAATAACTAATAATGATAATTTCGCGATTATCATGAAAGAAATCTAAATGTTTATTTTTTAGCGTCTTCTTTAAGATAAGCACTGCATGTGATACTACTTTCCCAAAAATTCTATCTGTAGAAGAATCAATGAGTTTCTTGTTATTATTAATCTTAATTTTAATAAAACTAAATGGGACGCCTAATTCTATTTTACTTGATAATGATTTGGTATAAGTAACACTCTTATTCCCTGAAACTAAAATTCCATAGCTATTGTTAATTTTCTTTATTATTAAAAAATGATTAAGTAGACGGCTTATTATCCATAATATCATTACTAGTGTTTGCGTTGCAATAGTCGATATTACTAATACGGCTGTACCAGAATGATCAACAAAGCCATGCTTTATAAAATAACCTTCAATGTATAAAAAACCACAAAAATAAAAAGTAAAAATAATTGATAAATATGTTTTTATACGCTTAAAATTGTGGAACCCTATTCTTTTGATTAGAAGCATAGAATAAAGTAGTGCCAATATATTAAAAACAGTTAACACATTAAAAACTATATTAATATCCATATAGAGTCCCTCAATGTTAAAACAAAGCTATTACCCTAATGCGGATTCTAAATTTAGATTATTAGTTGAAAATATAGTATTTAACTTAATTAACGTTTCTGATTGTATCTGTCTAACTCGTTCTTTTGATAAATCAAGAGCATGACCTAATTCTTCAAGTGTTTGAATATCATGACCAAATAACCCATAACGATTAATTATAATTTGCTTCTCTCTCCCTTGTAGAGAGTTAATCCAAGATGACAGATTCTCTTCTAAGTTCAGTTTAGAAAGAAACTCATCTGGATCTTTTGTATTATCATTAATGCATAAATCAACAAGAATCGATGACTTATCTTCAATTAAAGCAGAACGAAACGTTGTAGAGGAAGGAACTAAACCCATGATTTTATTAACTTTAGATTCATCTTTTTCACAATACGAAGAAATATCACTGATTGATGGTTCTTTTTTGAGCGATTTAGTTAACTCTCGAGCAGCTCTCAAGTAAACGTTCAATTCTTTAGTAATGTGTACAGGTAAACGTACCGTTCTTGAGTGATTAAATAGAGCACTTTCAATCGATTCTTTTATCCACCAAACGGCATAAGTAGAAAAACGATAACCTAATTCAGGATCAAATTTATCAATCGCTTTCATTAGCCCTAAATTGCCTTCTTCAATAATATCAAGTGGAGACAAGTCTGTTTGATTTCTATTTCTATATTTATTTGATATCTTAACCACAAGTCTCAAATTGGATTCAATCAACTTGTTTCTTGATTTCATACAACCAGATTTATAAGAACGGCTATAGCTAACCTCTTCTTTAGCGGTAAGAAGTTGATATTTATTTATTTCTTTTAAATATAATGAATATGAATCTAAACTTCCGTTTTCAGTATTTTTTGTCTCTTTATTTGAACGAATCATAAGTTATCCTTTACCTAGCAAACGTAATATTATTTTTCCGGCTGTATATTCAGCGGTATAAATAAACTATGGTTCAAATACGATTAACACACAATACTGTAACATGAATTTTACGTTCTAAATAAAAGTTATGAGATACTCATCACGAATAAATGAGCAAGATTATCAAATTTAAGACGTCAGGATATTGACACCGCATAAAATATACTTTAATGACAATAGAGACAATAATTTAAGATTAATAATTAATTCCGTTTAAAATATAAAATTAACAATAAATGTCATTATATTCGTCTGTTTATTATCATGATGAGCAGTAAACTGTCCTGAATTATTTTCTTTATCTCCTATTAACTCCATGATTTGCCACTCCGTATTAATTGATACTTTTGTAGTTAAGTCATAGCGCAGTCCAGAGGTAACGCTGTAATTCTCTCTCCATCCATAGCTTTCGATAATCGCTTTTGCTCTTACTGAAAACGAAACAGAAAAAGATAATAAAATCAGTAATAAAATTAAGTATTGCGATATAAATAGCTCAGCATTTTTCACACAAACCACTACCTTTTTTTATTTAATATCCTATGCTCTTAATATAGGTCAGGACGAATGGCTTTTTCAAACAAGGATTGTTTTTATGTCATTAATGAATAGGTTTTCGCTAAAATCAAGGCTGTTAACCTTGGTGATTCTCCCTTTAATTATCTTATTTTCTTTATCTACAAAAGAAATAAAAGTACAACTGCAAAACTTAACAGCCCTTGATGCTATCAATGAACGCTTACTATTTAATGAAGCTTTATCGGCTTACATTACAGCCATGCATAATCTGCGTTTAAATTCATTATATGAGAATAATAATGACATCGAAAAATCATCGTCAAAAATAGCGCTGAAGTTATTGCAAGCCAATATAAATGAAAATAACAATCCTGAATTGGGTAGGTCTGTCAGTGAACTTATTGAAATAAACGCTGAAATAGGTACGTTTTCCTCAAGTAATATTGAAGAGTGGTCAAGCTGGGTTTCTGACGTATTAAATAGAATATATTCTTTAGAAAACTCCGAAAATCTTCAGACCTACATCGAAGAAATAGATCAAAAGCAACAGGTTATCTTACAGCTTCAATGGTTAAGTTACTGGGCTACACAAGAAAACTGGTATATCAACCTTGATGTAAATACCCCAGATCAGAAATATCACGATGAACTGCACTCTCTTTTTTATCGTCAAGAGTTATACGTTAATCAATTTATCTCTATGAATGCCAATCCTATAGATATCGAGTTATTACTAAAAACATTCACCAATGATAGCTTTACTATCAGTATGCAATTTCGCAATGATGTCATAAAAAACAAAGCTAAAAACTATTCACTTCAAAATATCAACTCAAGCATACAAGCGCTTCATCATCGCCTTCTATTGATCCAATCAGTAACGAAAGTATTAACTAATGACCTAAAAACAGATCTTAAAAACCAATTGAAAAAGATTCATTATTCTATTTTGTTTTCTATTAGCTTTTTGATTTTGTCATTACTCATTATTTCTTACCTAGGCATTTCATTATCAAAACGTATTATTTTTTATTTAAATACCATTACGCAGTCTATGGCCACAATTGAAAGAAATCATGATTACAGCATTCAAATCAAAATAGATGGAAAAGATGAACTTTCCTTATTTTCTAAAAATATCAATATGTTAATTTCAGAAAGAGCCATAAATGAAGAAAAAATCATTGGTGCTAAAGAAGAGGCAGAACAAGCTAACTTAGCAAAGAGTTCTTTTTTAGCAAATATGTCACACGAAATAAGAACACCATTAAATGGCATAATTGGTATGTCCGGTATTTTATCAGAAACGAAATTGTCCCCCATTCAACATGATTATCTCAACACCATTGAAACCTCGTCTCAAACGTTATTAATTCTAATTAATGACATTCTGGATATATCTAAAATTGAAGCTGGTAACTTAGCCTTACATGTTCACAGCACAAATGTTAGAGAGCTTATTTTTGATACCATTTCTATTAGTGTCACTAAAGCCACAGAAAAAAATCTAGCCATCAATGTCGAAATAGCCCCTAATTTACCCCGCTATTTAATGCTAGATGATCATCGTATAAAACAAATCCTGACGAACTTAGCTTCTAATGCGATTAAATTTACACATGAAGGACACATCACTATAAAAGCTGATTTTATAGCAACAACTCAGAATAGAGGGTTAATCACTCTTTCGGTATCAGACTCGGGTATAGGAATAAACAAAGATGCTCAAGAGAAAATATTTGACCCGTTTACTCAAGAAGATAATTCAATCACCCGCCAATATGGCGGCACAGGTCTTGGGCTAGCAATCACCCAACAATTGATAGAGTTGATGGGGAGTCAGTTAAAACTAACATCTGAAAAACATAAAGGCAGTCACTTTTCTTTTACTATTGAAACCGAAATAGTTCATGAAAATACTTTACGACTAAAAGAATTAGAACAGACATCGATCATTTTAGTCGGCAATAATTCAAACTTTGCAAATGCAATAATTGAAGAATTAAAATATCAAAAACTATTTAAATCAATAGCGGTAGATTCTATCGATGACATTGTTTTATTTGATAATGAACAAGCGATTATCCTTTATTGCATCGATGACTGTGTCAATATGTGTTGTAAAAATAAGCTGTTAAAACTTCGTAATAAGTACACTGCAACACCTATCGTTTTAATTCAAAATCATCAAAATAGAGCAACCAATTTTGAATCCATTATCGACGGATTGGTAACGTACCCTTTACTCGGTTACCGCTTTACCAAAACATTAACTAACTCGCTAACTTTCCATTCAGAAAACATATCGACACTAATAGTTGATGTTCAAGAAAAATCAGCTCAACAACACACTGACAGTAACCATCATTATGAGGGTGAGAATATCAAAGAACATATTTTAATTGTTGAAGATAACTTGGTAAATCAAAAGGTTGCTTCATTATTTTTAAATAGCTCAGGGTACACCTTTGATATCGCAAATAACGGACAAGAGGCCATCGATAAATTTACAGAAAGTGACATCTATAACTTAATATTGATGGATTGCATGATGCCAATTAAAGATGGATTTTCAGCCACTAAAGAAATAAGAGAAGTTGAAAGAAAACAAAATAGAAAGAAAACCCCTATCATTGCACTTACCGCTAGCGTGCTTGATCAAGATATCTCTAAATGCTACGAATCAGGAATGGATGACTATGTTGCTAAGCCGTTCAAAAAAGAAGTCTTATTAGAAAAAATAACAAAAATAAAAACAGGATAAGATTATGAATTTATTAAAAAATATAGAGCAAAAAAAGAAGATAGAGCAATTCAATATACTCATTGTAGATGATTGTCGCGTATCATCTTTATCACTTTCAAAACTTCTTATGCTACTAGGTTTTAAATCAATAAGTTACGCACACTCTTATCAACAAGCTCTGCAGATGTGTGCTAAAAAACATTATTCTTTACTATTTATTGATTACCACTTAGAACAGATATTAAATGGTTCTGAACTTTATGATTTATTGAAAGAAAAAGGCTTTATTCAACCTTATACAAGGGTAATAACCATTTCTGGCGACAATACCACTCAAACAGTGCTTAGCACTCTTTCAAAAGGAAATGGCGACTATCTTTGTAAACCAATAAGTCAATCTATCCTTAGCTATAAAATGGCAGACGCATACCAAGAGTTTCAAATTTTTAAACATCTCTATTTTTTAAAAAAAGAAGGGAACAACCTCGAAGCTCTTAAAGAAAAAACCACCTATTTAGCGAAAACTAAAAACCTTAATGAATTAGACCTTTTCTTGTTTGATCTTTTCCTGCCAGATAATAAAGAAGAGTTAATCAAACTGTGCCAGCAGCCAGAATTTGTTAATCGACGTAATTATATCTTGGTAAAATTACAGCTAGAAGCTGAGCTTCACCTGACAAGCACAGATGAATTAATACAAAAAACAGACTCCCTTTGTCGCAAGCATCCTTTATTTGCTTCTGCTTTTGATTTTTTAAGCTCATTACAGATCCAGCAATTACGTTATGAAGATGCTTTATTTTCTGCACATGCGGCTTTAGAACTCACGCCAAGCGTACCATCAAGGGCTTTGAAAACATTAAAATTAGCACTCAATTGTAATAATAAAAGCTACTTTCTTAAATCCTCACATTTATTGGCAAACCACTTACCTATAGCAGATCAAAACTGGTGTTCATACGTAGCAGAATGCTTTAGTTACTTCGGTGAATATATTCAAAATTGCCAATCTGAAAGTGATAAAAAACAACTACTTCTTGAACAAAAGAACTTCGTTCGCCGCTCTGAATACCGTTTAACTGAAACACAGAAAAAACAACTAAGCATTTTATTTAGTTTCAGTGAATGCAAACAACTAATTAAAGAAGGGGATATTGTTAAAGCAAAGCAAATAACCTTAAAAGTCACTCAACCTTACTTTGATAATTTACATAGATTAAACTCAGTCGTTCTCATCGAGCTATTATATTTATTATCATTTTTTGGCGAACTATGGTTACTCGAAAAAGTAAATTCTGTAATTAAAACAAAACATCAATTTAATGATTATTGCCTTGATTACTTAAAAGTACTTAAAAATGATACTCAATTGAAAGAATCGATGCTGATATTGTCATACACTATAAACCAAGTTGATAGTCTTTATAATAATGCACTGCCCATCAATGAGTTACACGAAAAGTTAGATCGCTATCAGAAGGCATTTGTGCAATTCCCTTATTCTTCTGAATTAAGTATTGGCCTCTTAGAATGCTACATTGCTTTAAGTATGGATAATCCCGCTAAAATAAGTACGATGGTATCATTAATTCAAAATATGCCTCTGTCTCAACATTTAATGGAAAGAAGAGACACAATATTGAAGAAATTACATGCTAATGAGAATTTTATCGAAGAAAGAAACTCTGAATTATGTGGTTCTACATTTATCAAAAAAATCGAATTAAAAGAACCTAACTCATCCTCCCCAGAACTTCCAACAAAACAAGTATAATGATAGTTCCCCCACTTTCTTATGAATTAAAAGTGGGGGAATTACTAGCACCCATTACTCCCAAACAAGCTCTCCTCCATCTATTTCAAATTTTCTTTGTAAAGGGTCGCTACCATCATAAGACCAAATTTCAGCGGCAATACTTGATTGACTCTCTGCGACAGAAAACTCAATCATTCCCTCACCATTACTAATAGAGGAATCAATCACTTTACTGTCGTAATCAACGATGAACCCTCCACCTTCTTTATCTTTAAACCCTGAATAAATCGTGAGATGAGTTCTCGCTGGTAATGAGCCGCTGAGATTAATTTTCAATGTTTGGCTTATTACTGGATTAAATGTAAACCCTTCAGGAGCCACTAAATCCTGTGTTTTTACTGGTTCTGAATCATCTGATGCAATAGGGCTATCTGCTGCTGGAGGTGGATTACTTCCTGTCCCTCCATCCGAAGATCCGCCGCCTCCACCAGAACTAGAAGACGATCCTCCCCCACTGTCACTACAAGCCATTAAGAACAGTGACGCCATAGTTACAATAATTACCTTTTTCATAATAACGTCCTCTTCTTAATAATATTTATTGGTTATTGCGTTATTGATGTCATACCAATCTGTATGTGTCTCACCACCAGAGAGTGTGTAGTCTGCAAAATCAGGATACGCCGTCGTTAAATCCACGTACTCTCTTGGCCATTGCCATTCATCGTAAATAAGTAACGCCCACGGCATATTATTTACTGTTTTGAAATATCGAGACGTACTCGGATCACTGGTATCTTGAGCAAGTTGATAAAATTCCGTATTAAATTGCTCAGTTGGGGCTTTGTCGGCTAAATGTATTTCATAAGATCGACCAGGGGCTTGAGCAAAAACAGGACCATGATAATAACCAGGAGTAGCGAACAAGAATGGGTCATATGGCATTGCTGGCATATTTTCTGTTGCAACTGGTGTTGTTAAACTAAATTGAAGTTCAAACTCTAGTCCAATGTCTTCTCGGCAACCATGGTTAGTTCGGAAGAAATAACAGTCATAGCTTGATACATCAATAGCATCATTAATTAAGATGAAACTTGCTTCACTCATACCCGCTTCTTGTGGAGAACCACTTTGAAGCACTGAGTTGTAATATAAACGTGTTTTCGTTGTATCAATATCACTCGCAATAATATTTTCCAATCTAACAGCAAAGCCACTGTGATAACTTGCACCTACTGCTGCCAACTTACCGCTAATAATAATTTTTGCTACTTCTCCATTTTTCAATACTTCCGTAATTCGATATCTTAAAACTAAATCATTCATATCGTAATCAGCGGTTTCAGGCCAATTATCTTCATAAGCCAAGGTAACGTAACCCGTAGCTGATGGGAAATGACGCTGTGTCGTATTTGCATCAACAATCGTTATTTCATGATCCTCAACTTCGCCTGACGTCGAACCACCAAAGTAAGCTAACCCACTCTGTTGACTAAAACGGAATCTTGACCAAGTACTACCAACCGTTGCTCCAAATGGCACACTGATAACAATATTATTACTACCGGTTACTAATGCTTTATCAGTAATAACTTGCTCACCTTCATCAGAGAAATCACCATCATCATTCCAATCAAACCATGCAGATAGCACCCCTTCAGTTGAAGCGGTAACACTAATCACAGAATCTAATCCGGGTTCTAACGCAGTTACAAACCCAACGCCATCTTCATCATCACTGGTAATTGAATCATCTGAATCTGGAGACTGAGCCGCATAATAGTCACCATCAACACTGCTACCTAACCAAGTCGTATCATCAAGTGCATGACGGGCACCATTAGAAGCAAGAGTTGAACCATAACTGTCTGGAGCATCACCAAAGTCAATGGTTGCTGGTTCATCAGTATCAATCAGTGGTGCATTAGCACAACGAGCCCCATCATTTTGACTAGAGAATGGGCCATCCGCAAATTTAACCGCAGGAACCACTCCAGAATCAATAATGGCTTGAGTCGATAAATTCACACGATATACCTGACCATCTTGATTACGAGAAAGGTAAAGGTTGCCATCAACATCAAAATACATGGCACCAAATGTACCTGTTTCGCCAGTGTCCCCAATATAAGTTGCTACGCCAGTAGAAATGTTAAACTCATACAAACCACCGCTGCCATTATCTACACCATATAAATGATCATTGCTTGGATGGAAAGCAAAATCCGTTAAGCTCACAGACGCTGTCGACGTAATTAACTCTGCAGTAAGTGTGGCATTAACATTACTATCTAAAGGAGACAGATCTATTTTATAGAAACCAGTGCCACTTCTATAAACGTAATAGTGATGTTGATAAACATCCCCTACATAAAAGGTTTTATCAGAAGGAAGTCCACTGACATTCAAGGTTGTTGCTTGGAAATTTTGTCCTAAACGAACAATTGTATAATTGGTTGTGTCATACCCGTATATATATCGGTCAGTTTCATTAAAACCAACTCCATTTATATTTGAAGGTAATCCAGTATCATCTTGTAATAAACTGTTTGTCCCAGTAACTAAATTAATACCATAAACTGAAACAGGTTTGCCTTGGAATAAATAAGCCTTACTTGGGCATGAGTCAAAAGCAACCGCAAAGACTTTTGGGCTGACTAATAAGAGTATGAATGTCATTATCTTAATAAATAGATACATAGCTTGTCCCTTCTAGTTATGATGTTCTACTTACTGATCATTCAAAAGACATGCCAACTTTAACCTACTGATTAATAATGAAATATTAAATTATAGTTTTATCATTACTATAATGAAAATCACTTTGCATCTCTATTCAAGCGTTTAAATCAAACTATATCGTGACTTTATATTCGGGTTGAATTAGTCAAATAATATCCTTTCGTATTATCTTATTTCTCTGTGACTTCCTCCTTCTATATTCTTCTTTTTTCTTATTCTGCAAACTGCATTGCAAATTGAGAACATCACTTTAAAAACACATTCCCAATTTAAGAAAACATAATAACGAATTGAAATATAAGTAATATATTTTTTGGCACACTTACTGCTCTATTAAACCTATCAACACAACATGGATTTATTCTTAGGAGCTTATTATGGAACTACATCAATTTGAATCTAACACAAATACTCTAGTCCTATCCGTTCAAGGTGATATGGACGCCGTAGGTTGCCGAGATATTCAACCAACTATCGATCAAGTTATTGAGCAAGAGCACCGTCAGGTACATATCGATCTCGCTCAAGTCGCTTTTTTGGACTCTTCAGGTATTGGAGCAATTGTATACCTTTACAAACGACTCGTTGAAAAAGAGCGCACCATGCAAATCCAAAATGCACATGGTCAACCATTAGAATTACTTAAATTACTTCGCATTGAAAATGCAATTCCAGTAAATAGCACAACACACTAATTATCTCGTTTTAATGGATAATCGTTCACATGGAGAGCCAAATCATGAACAAACAAAAATTGCTCATTCTAAGCTTAGGATTTCTTTCTATTTCAGGTTGTACCTCGTTTGCCGAACCTGGTGAAGGTGGAGAAGCAGAAAACTATCCTCAAGCGGCATTCTCTCCCGTGATGCCAGATCAACCTTTAGGCCCAGAGCATGGTTTACGTTTTGATTGGGAGCTTGCGGCTCGTCACCTTGATATTCTTATTTTAGAAAAAGCAGAGTGGTGTTTTCCTGCAACCGTTCATCAAGCAAAACAGAATGAAGCTCGTATTGCTCGAGAGCTAGAAGGTGGATTACAGCTAGATGCTGCTAATGATCTGATTATTCAACGAAACTTACTCAAACGATTAGAACGCCAATTAGATTACGTAAAAAGACAAGAAACATGTCAACCACCTTCAGATTCAAATTCAGGAAATTCAGACATTGAGTTAGCACAAAAAATCTATGATCTCTTAAACCGAGACAACCAATTTGCTTTTAACTCAGCTGAATTAAATCCTAAATACATTGTAAATCTATCTGAAGCATCTCAGTTACTTATTAAAAATCAGGATTTTAAATTACTCGTAACAGGCCACGCGGATGCTGTTGGAGAAGAAGATGGAAATCAAGAATTAGCACTTAAAAGAGCAAAACAAGTAAAACGTTATTTAAGTATATTCGGACTTGCTCAAAACCGTATTCATGTTGATGCTGTGGGATCTAACGACCCTTATTTTGAAGGAACAGAGCCTCACGTAAGATTAACAAACCGCCGAGTTACGATTGAGTTATTAGAACTTGATCAACCTTTACAACTTGAACAATAACAGAGGACAAGATCATGCGTATTTTTCATATTTTACTCATCACCATTTTGTTCTCTTCTATCTCAATGGTGCATTCAAAAGATAAAAACAATACTGTGCGTGTAGGTGACGTTATTACTATCATGTTACCCGGTGAGGATTCTTTAAATAAAGACTTCCAAGTCGATAAACAAGGACGAGTAATACTGCCTGAAGTCGGGCCTTTATTTGTCGCAGGAAAAACAGAAGCTCAAATGGTATCGAGTGTTACTTTAAGCTTAAAAACCATATTACAAGATTTACGAAATCTTCAAGTATTTATAAGTAAACGCCAATTAATCGTAAATATTCAAGGTTATGTAAAACAACCAGGAGAATATACGCTGTCCGATGGTGATTCTGTACAACTAGCACTTTATGCGGCTGGCGGCTTACGCTCAGGGGCTCAATTAAACCGTTTGCAACTTCGTCGTTCAGACAAAGTGACAACCTTTAATTACAAAGCGTTTTTAGACTCTGGTGATCAGTCTTTACTTCCCGAACTTCAATCACTAGATACGTTATTTATCCCAGCCTCCCCGATGGTAGGTAATATCGAACAAGAGTTTGATCCATCAAAATTATCCCAAGCCGGCGATGCAACTGATGGTAAAAAAGCGATTAAAGTCTTTGGTGAGGTTAATGCACCGGGTACCTTCTCTTATAAATCAGGAACAAACCTTGTCGATGTGTTAATGCGTGCTGGTGGAGTTACTCGTTACGCAGGTGTCGAACAAATTCGAGTTATCTCAAAAAACCAACCCGCCCTATTTAATCTAAAACGTTATTTAGATACCGGTGATGACAGTTTATTACCGCCACTTGAAGTTGGATCAACCATCTTTGTTCCAAAACAAGAAGAAGAAATCAAATCGGGCTCAAACATGGTCTATGTCATGGGTGAAGTAGCAAAACCGGGTGCGTTTGAAGGTAAAAAAGGCGCTACCTTTATGGATATCTTAGCGAACTCAGGTGGCCCAACACGATTTGCAGAATCTCGCCAAATACGAATTATTAAAGCCAATGGTGCGGTGATTAACTTTGATTTATCTGGTTATACAGAAGGTACGAACTACCAACGTCCCCCACCAATTTCAGCAGGCGACGCGATTTTTGTCCCTGAAAAAACAGACATGAATGAAAAATCATGGTTAAAAATAGCACCAAGTCGTGCCGTCCGAGTATTAGGTGAAGTACAACACCCCGGCCGTATTGAATGGTCAGATGAAATGTCATTTTTAGATTTATTAGCACACGTAGGTGGGCCAACACTTCGAGGTGATACCACTCGAATCGAAATAGTAACCCCTGACAGTGAAGGTAATAATCAAGTTTATACTTTTAATTTAGATTCATTTATTACTAAAGGAAAACCAGACTCAGCCCTGCCAACCATTCGAGCAGGGGCAACCATTCGAGTGCACGATTTACCTCAAGATCCATCGGATAACAAAGCTCAATGGGTTCGTCAAAGTTCAGACAGCTCTATCTATGTATTTGGTCAAGTAAACGCTGCTGGTCGTTACCGTTTTACCAATGAAATGCACTTTTTAGACATTCTTTCAGCGGCTGATGGACCAACATTAGATGCAGACATCCATAATATCCGAATAACTCATCGTGATAAGAGCTATTCAAAAGTAAGTAAATTAAACCTAGCATTGTATTTTGAAACGGGTGATGAATCACTACTTCCAATAGTAAAAACAGGTGACACAATTTACGTCCCTGAGAAGAATCGAATTTGGGTTGATGAGAGTAAAGAAACCACGATTCGTGTACTTGGTGCCATCAATAAACCCGGCCGTTACCGTTTTAATGATTCAATGACACTATTAGATTTACTGGCAGAAGCGGGAGGTCCAAGTAATGTCGCTTATCTTGAAAAAATCAGTGTCGTAAACCACTCATTAGGCAAAGGGCAAGCAAGAACTTTTGACCTTGTAGAGTTCAGCCGTACTGCAGATTTCAGAAGCCTACCAGTACTAAGAGCGGGTGATACTATCTACATTCCCAATAAAGATGAAAGCGTCATGGAACAAGTTCGTGTCGTAATGAAAGATGTATTCCAAATCGTTGCAACCATTGCTTTAATAGGAGCCTTGTAATGAAAATACCACCATGCAATATGGAAATTGAGCAAGTATTCTTGCAACTAGAGCAACAGGAGTGTCGCTCACTGTGTATTACCTCAACCAATTCAGGAGAAGGCGTTACTTCATTGGCTCAAGCGTTAACTGAACGACATTTATTAGCAGGTTATCGCACTCTATTGGTGGATCTTAATTTACAAAACCCGAGTTTAACCGCGTTGTCTTTTATTACAGAACCACAAGAAGAAAAAGATACGAGACCGCATTACCTTGCTCTTACTCTTCAAGATAATGTTGTGTTATCTGGGCTTCCTATTCCAACAGATAAAGCCGATATGATGGAGCTTCGTCAACCAAAAAATATGAAAAATCATATCACTCAATGGTTAACAGAGTTTGATAAAGTAATTATAGATTCATCTGCATTATCTCAACTTCAGGTTGATAGCATTCCTGCACAGACAGTTGCAGCATCATGTGATGGCACCATTATGGTTATACTGTCGGGTCAAACTCTACAAACTGAATTTAAAGCCGCTGTCGAATCATTAGAGAATAATAAAGCAAATATCATCGGCCATGTCTTCAATGATAAATATCACCCTAGTTTAAAAAATGAATTATGCCGCGAAATTGAACGCTTACGCTTTTTACCTAATCGTTTATCTACTAAATTAATTTCAATGATTAACAATAATCGATTCTTATCAACAGTGGTGTAATGATGACTAATTCCATTCTACTTTTTGAAGACACTCAAGCAGTATCATTAGATTCTGTTAGAGTGCTACGCCAATCACTGTCTAAAATTCTTGATAGTCTGGATACCCAACAAACATTCAAACATCAATGTTTACTTTGTTTTTCAGAATGGAGTACTAATCTCGTACTTCACCCTAAGCAACCTAGCGACGTAATTGCCATTGCATTAAGAAAAACCACACAGCATTGGCAACTCGACGTTTATGATACTGGCGAACCATGGGATCCAACAACTCAACACACAAATGAAAACCTCAGTAATTTCAGTTTAAAATGTGGAGGTCGTGGTATTGATATTATTCAAGATCAAACCGATGAGATGATTTATAGCTCAAGCGATAAAAATAATATGCTAACCATGAAATGGGAGCGTGCCGCTTTTCAAAAAAAACACCATATTTTAATTGTTGAAGATGATGCGATATTTAGAATGCTCTACCAAGCTTATCTTGAGAAAGAATTTACAATTACCACGAAAAATAACGGTGAAGAAGCGCTTGAATTTTTAAACCATGAAACGGTTGATTTGATCATTTCAGATATTCAAATGCCAAAAATGAGTGGATTAGAATTAAGAGCACAACTTGAAAAAAAGGATACCTTTGTTACGCCTTTTATTTTTTTATCACGCTTACAAGATGCGCATACCTTACAAAATGCAAATCAACTTGGTATTGATGATTATTTAGAGAAATCCATTCAAAAAGAACAATTACTGCACTCTATAAATCGTGTGTTAGCTCGCTTTGAACAAGTATATAAATCTCTTTCTCAACGAGTAAATCAAAAAATAACTCATAGTCTTTTGCCAAACACAGAACTTGATTCAACGCATTGGAGCATTGCAACTCAACAACGAAATACAGGACATGGCGGGGGCGATTTCTTACTTTCCCGAACAGAAGATGACATATCACTGTTATTACTGGCCGATGTCATGGGTCATGATGAAAGTGCGAAGTTCTTTGCTTACGCTTATGCAGGCTATGTTCGTGGATTAATGCAGAATGCAGACATTACCCAACCAGCCCAATTGTTATCCCAGCTCTCAAATAACGCATTTAAAGACCACTTGTTGTCACAAACCATGTTAACAAGTTGTTGTTTAAGCTTTATTTCTAATGATACGATAAAAATAAGTAGTGCAGGACACCCAGCCCCTCTGCATATTTCACCTAGCGGGTTAAGCAGTATCGATATTCAAGGAACATTACCAGGCCTTTTGCCAATCACTGAATATCAAGAACAGACCCTCACGCTAAAACAAGGTGAACGTTTAGCGCTGTTTACGGACGGGCTATTTGAGTCTGGCAATACAGTTTCAGAAAGAGAAACCTTAGAACGCACTATAAAAACAACCTTACTAGCCACTGTAGAAAAACCTATAGAAGAAGCTCTCGAACAAGTAATGCAATGTTTCGACAAATTGGCAGGTACACCACCAAATGACGATGCATTATTACTTTTAATCGAAAGAAATAATTAATGAAATAACAGGTAAGCGATGAGAGGTTCATTATGAAAAAACAACAACGCACAACCCCAGCCACGTGGATTGGCATAACCATCCTTATTGCATTTCTGGCTTTAGCAATTCAATTAGCTGATGGCCTTATACTCATCATATCAATAATGAGTTTCTCTTTTTTACTTGGAGCACTCATTGCTCGATCTCACTACTCACATATCAATGACACAATAAATACAGAAGCCTCCGCGTCCAATGCTGATATCAAGGTAGAAAAACATCAACCTAAAAAAGTAGAACAAATAGAAGAAAAGACTGAAGAAAAACAACCAATACACTCTGCAGCACCAACATTACGCATGCAAACCTCAACAGAAAACAAAGATGCACAAGAAGATGACGAGCCTTCAACCGTATTAGTAGATGAAAAGATCCTTCAACAAATCATCACAGACACTGACGCCGAGGTCATGCCAGAATTAATTAAGTTCTATATCATTGAATCTAAAGACAGAGTTGAAACCATCACAAATGCAGCCCATACTGAAGACTTATATGTATTAGAATTTGAAGCCCATACATTAGGCAGCAGTTCTCTCACTCTTGGTAACGTTGCTTTATCAACCTTAGCTCGCCAAATAGAGCTACACTGTATTCAACACGAATTTAGTGACGCATTAGCAAAAGCACGTTTACTACCAGAAATTGCAAAAGAATCATTTTTGGCATTAGAACAGCGAAACGCACTAGGCTTCACAAATTAAAATCAAAAACACAGTACAATGAAAAACTGCTAGGTAAAACAGGACGTTGCTTATGCTACAAAAAGTACTTTTAGTTGAAGACTCAACCTCTTTGGCTATCCTCTACAAACAATACGTAAAGGATGAGCCTTATGAGTTCTTCCATGTGACTACCGGAGAGCAAGCAAAAGCTTTCATGGAGAAGAATCCACCTCAATTGGTGATTCTCGATTTAAAATTGCCTGATATGTCAGGGCAAGATGTACTCGCATGGATGAAAGAAAAACAATTGCCAACCGCTGTCATTGTCGCAACGGCACACGGCACCATCAATATCGCCGTAAATTTATTACAAAGCGGCGCTGATGATTTTATCGAAAAACCCATCCAAGCAAACCGCCTTAAAACTTCTATTACTAATCATTTGAAACGCAATAAGTTAGAAGGGTTAGTTGAAGATCTTCAAAACACCTTTAACCGTAAAAAATACCAAGGGTTTATTGGCTCAAGTTTACCTATGCAAGCGGTGTACAAGATCATTGATGCTGTTGCCCCAACCACAGCCAGTGTTTTTATTTACGGTGAAAGTGGAACGGGTAAGGAAGTGTGTGCTGAAGCCATTCATTACCAAAGCCAGCGCAGTAACAAACCGTTTGTGGCCATTAACTGTGGTGCCATTCCACGAGACTTAATGGAAAGTGAAATTTTTGGTCACATAAAAGGGGCATTTACTGGTGCAACGACGGATCGAAAAGGTGCTGCTATGATGGCAAATGGCGGTACTTTATTCCTAGATGAATTATGCGAAATGGAATTAGAAATGCAGAAAAAATTACTGCGTTTTCTACAAACAGGACGCTTTACTCCATTAGGTGGAAGCAAAGAACTCAGCACCGACATTCGTATTATCTGCGCCACCAACCGAGATCCTCTTACCGAGGTAAACGAAGGCCGCTTTAGAGAAGACCTCTATTATCGAGTCCATGTCGTTCCTATTCAAATGCCACCACTGCGAGATCGTGGTACAGACATTATTGATATCGCTTCTTTCTTCTTAAAAAAATACGCCAAAGAAGATAAGAAAAAATTCAAAGCAATGAAACGAGACGTAGAACTAAAACTATGCAATTACGCATGGCCCGGAAACGTACGTCAATTGCAAAACATCATAAGAAACGTTGTCGTACTTCATAATGAAACTCATGTTGCTATGGAGCATTTACCGCCTCCATTAAACCAACAACTTACGTCACCATCAGCAAAACCACAGGTTGCTACTTCCCAATCGGTGGTTTCGCAAACGCCACAAGAAGAAATGGTTCAACCACAACACGAGGTTATTGCGCCTCAATCGCTCCATGAGCACGCAAATACACAGCAAGACATTGATACCAGCATAATCCGACCAATGGCCGATATTGAAAGAGAAGTGATTCAAAACGCCATTGATCATTGTGATGGAAATGTCCTTAATGCAGCGGTATTACTTGAACTCAGTCCATCGACCTTGTATCGAAAAAAACAAGCATGGGAAGCGTATGAAGAATCAGATTCATAAGAAAAATGCTGAAATCTGGTTATTACTCGATAGTCGAGATGTGGGAGGAATAGAATCCCACATCTTACAACTCGCACAGGGAATAACATCATTTCAACGCTCTGTTCGAGTTATTTTTCTTCGTCAGTACGACAATACCCACCCTCTCACTCATTTATTAAATGAAGCCAATATTTCCTATCGTTTTTTAAATGGATCGTTACGTGATTTATTTCGTTATGCGCGCCACCATCGCCCAGTAGTTATTCACTCTCATGGTTATAAGGCCGCGCTTTACTCTCGCCTATTACGCTTATCATTACTTACCTCCCATCAAAAAATCCGATTTATAAATACCTTTCATGCAGGCGAAGTCAGTAAAGGAAAATTAGCAATCTATGATTTTTTA
The DNA here is from genome assembly GCF_002954715.1 of Aliivibrio sifiae. GTDB lineage: Bacteria > Pseudomonadota > Gammaproteobacteria > Enterobacterales > Vibrionaceae > Aliivibrio > Aliivibrio sifiae. The sequence goes on from NZ_MSCP01000002.1 coordinate 1,492,828, forward strand.
GATCGATGGAGCGCGCTATTAAGTCATTACAACTTTGTCGTTAGTGAGCAGATAAAATCTCGAATACCAAGTAAAACAACGGTTCTGAATAATTTTATTACCACACAAAATCTTGCTATATCCCAAGGCTCACAAGTGGCCTTTGTTGGGCGCCTTAGCCACGAAAAAGCGCCTGACCGATTTATTCAATTAGCCCAAAAACATACCGACCATCAATTCCATCTTTACGGTTCAGGTCCAATGGAGCAAGAACTCCTAAAACCAACAACGGGTAATGTCGTTTTTCATGGCCATCAAAATTCAATGGATCGTATCTGGAACAACATCGGATTATTGGTCATTTGTTCTCGCTATGAAGGTTTACCAATGACAGCCTTAGAAGCAATGGGAAGAGGCATCCCTGTTATTTCAACACCCGTAGGAAATCTACATAAACTCATCAAACATGAAGAAAACAGTTGGATAGTAAAACCTGAGCAACTCTCTCAATCTCTCATACATTGGTTTTCACTCTCTAATCAACAAAAAGAACCAATACAACAAGCAGCACAGCAAACGATTAGACACTCTTTTTCAACTGAAGCGATTATTCCAACCATATTAACTGCATATCAGGTATAGCCAACTCACTACTATACACACCACTTTTTATTTCTATTATCCTGTTCTCAAATTGAAAATAATTATTCTCAAATTGAGAATCTCTACAGTAATAAAAAATATAACTTAATAAAATCAACATATTAAAAAATATTATAATTTGGCACTCCCTTTGCTCTATCTCTTATATCAAAAGAAAAAGCAAGGGAGGTGAGTCATGTCAAACAGAGCCAAAAAGACCTTACTGTTCGTTCATTATGGTCATGATTGGATCCGCGGATCTGAAATCTGTTTAATCAATCTCATCAAGAGTATCAATCATCAAAAATACGATTGTATTTTGTGGTGCAACCAACAATCTCTTGCTGACAAAGTACAGAAACAACTCAGTGCAAGCTATGTTACACCATTTACCGTGTTACTTGGCTGGCAATCTCCCCGCTTTTCTCTTTCTAATTGGCATGAGTTCTACCAACAAGGTAAAGACATCGTTAATCAACACCATGTTGATTTAATTCACTGTAATAGTGCTGCGCCTTGCCAATGGATGAATCTCGTCGCTCGTCATACTCAAACACCTCTAGTGACGCATTTGCACACCCAATATCCTTTACGAGATAGGTTGAGTTTAGGTCTTCATTTTAGCCCTAAATTAATCACCGTAAGTGATGCTATTGGTCAAAATTTATTGCTAGATGGTTACCAAAAAGAAGACATAACAATAGTTCCAAATGGGATAAATACAAAAAAACTAAACGCTCAAAAACCAACACAATTAAGAGACCAACTAAATATAGATAAAAGCGCTTTTGTATTAGCTACATCCGGTTCATTAATTTATCGAAAAGGCATTGATTTAATAATAGAAAGCTTACACAAACTTGATGCGGTAATGCTTAATATACATTTAATCATTATTGGGGATGGCGAAGAAAGATCCGCCCTAGAGTTACAAGCTAACCAATTAAATTTAAACAATAATGTTCATTTTTTAGGTGAGCAATGCAATGTTGTCGGGCTATTAAAAAGTGACGTTAATGCCTACATCAATGGTGCACGTGATGAAGCGTTTGGCTTAGCTTTGGTTGAAGCCTCTCTTGCACGACTCCCCGTTATCGCCCCTATGGTTGGCGGGATACCAGAAGTCATCACTCATTATGAAACAGGGCTATTAACTCAACCAAATGACAGTGATTCTTTTGCTAAAGCCATCATGGTATTCATTCAAAACCCGTATCTAGCGGCACGAATGGGGCAGCGAGGAAAAGAGACTGTATATCGTCATTTCACTCTTTCACATTATACCAAACAGTTTGAAACCATTTATGAGCAACAACTAGATATACCTACCGATTCAACGTATTCGAAACCATTCTGGCAAACGATACAACCTCTGTTATCCAACGTTTTTAATTTATTATTTAAAAGTAATGAGGTGAAATAATGAAACGATTTCCTTTATCACCAACATTAAACCACACTGCGCTTTATGCTAGCGGCATTATACTAATGAAAGGAATTTTGTTATTTATGCTGCCTTACATTGCCAATCACATTTCACAATCAGAATTAGGTCGTTTAGAGTTATTAGTGACATTTTCGATGTTGTTAAGTGTCATTCTCGGATTTTCATTGCATAAAGCTTTATCTCTATTTGTAGGGTTAGAACAAGACCCTCACAAAAAACGTAAACTTACGGGGGAATTTTTCACTTTAACCATGTGTATTGGTGTGATTTCTCTTGTCGTCGTTTGGCTATTGAGTCCCTTCTTATATGAATTAAACCCACAATACGCAACAACCTTTGAGCTAGAGCTTTTATTAATGCCATTAGCATTTGAAGGCATGATTGCCGTTGTACTTACCTCATTAAAAATGAGAGAAAAGGCCAAGCTATTTTTCTTTCTAACTGCAGGACGAGCCACCCTACAAATACTATTAACTATTGTGTTTTTACATCAAAATTATGGTATTTCAGGGATCTTATTGGCAGGTTTTATCAGCGCAGCCTTACAAATTTGCGCTCTTATATATATTCAAACCAAGCAAAATAAGAAGGTCCATGGAACGGGGTATCTCTTTAACAAAGACATTATTACTCTTTGCTTTCCTTACTGTTTACCATTAATGATCGGCGGTTTAGTCGCATTTGGTTTAAATGGCGGTGAACGTTGGATTTTACTTGAAAATACCTCATTTAACGACCTGGCAGTTTACGCAGTAGCCATTCACTTTTCCTTAATTCTTACGTTATTAATGCAACCACTCCACATTTGGTTAAGCTCAAGACGCATTAATTATTTACAATCAAAAGGAAAAAAACACATCACACAAACAATCCAAAGCCAAATTATATTACTGTGTATATTAACGACCATTGCTTGTTACTGCGTGCCTATATGTATTGAATGGTTAATGCCTGAACATTATCAACAAGCTAAAAATATAGCGATAGCCTTGATCATCGTTTCAGCAATGAAAGAATTAAACAAACTAATAAACATAGGAAATATTGCACATAATAAAATAAAAAAATCATTATGGATTAATGTGTTATCAACTCTATTGGGCGTTATATTGCTAACCTTAATAACCCCTCTCTATGGACTTATTGCCGTACTACTCTCATTAATAGTGGCTCAAAGTATACAGGTCATATTAACGTACATTTTTACACAGCATGATCACCCATTGCCTTATTCAATCGGCAAATTAACGGTGTTGTTTCTTATAACAGGTATATCAATAGCACTGAGCTTGTCTTCACTTCCAAGCACCATTCATTTGATTGCAACCTTAGCCTGTACTTTTTCAATCTTCGTATTTGCTTATCAATTACAACTAATCCCCCTACCTACTCATAAAAACAGTAAATAGGAAAAGTGATGATTAAAAATGATACGCCACTTCAATCAAAACCCCTTCAATGGTTTACCGCTATTGTCTGTTCGTTATTAGCAGGGGTTTTATGGCGCTTATTTCCCCATCCCGCATTAATTATTGTATTAGGTATTTTACCTCTAGTTGTTCTTTATACGCTTAATCGTCCATTCTTGATGGTGTTGCTTTTTGTTATTTTCTCTTTCTTTAGAATCCATGAAGTATTTCCTCAACTGTATAGTTTAAAGATCCCCCTTTTACTTTCTCTTGGCTCTTTAGCCGCATTAAGCTGGCAAGTCGGGATCACGAAGAAAATTAAACTATTCTGGTGTAAAGAATTCACACTACTTACCTGCTTCATGCTGTTAATAATTATTGGTATTGTCTTTGCCAGTAATCGCCCTATTGCCATTGAATACTTCAAAGGGATTTATTGGAAAATAATACTCATGACATTCGCAATTGCTGTATTAGTGCGAAGCCCTCAGCAACTTTCATTTACATTAAAAGCCATTACTATTGCGGGCGTATTAGTGGGGCTCGTCGCTATTCAAAACAAACTTGGTGGTATTGGTTTGGTTGAAGGGACTCGTGTCACCATCGGCCGAGAATTTGGGTCCATGCTTGGTGATCCTAATGATCTCGCCCTAGTGTTGTTGTTTCCCACCTCTTTTGCCGTTGGGCTACTTGTTACTCATCAACTACCTTGGCATCAACGTATGCTTGGTTTTATTGCCATTCCGATTCTCTTCTGGGCAGTCATAGCTACCCAAAGCCGCGGTGGATTATTGGGTATGATCGCAGTATTCGGAATTTATGGACTACAACGCATTAAATCTAAGGCGCTCTTATTCTCTATTGCCATCATGGCAGGCTCAATCTTGTTTGTCGTTGCTGGCATATCCGATAGAGCTTCAGGTGGTGCAGCAGAGGCTGGTGTTGATGAATCAGCCATGGGCCGTCTGTATGCATGGGAAGCCGCCTTTAAAATGGCAATGACCCATCCATTAACAGGGGTTGGTTTAGATAACTTTTTTGCTAATTATTTTTATTACAGCCCTCATTGGGATGGATTAAATCACGCCGTTCACAGCACATGGTTTGGCGTACTAGCAGAAACAGGGGTACTTGGGTTTATTGTTTTTATTAGCTTAATTATTGTATTAATTAAAAATGCCAATAAAACCCTACGAGCGGTCAAGGCGGTACAAAATAATATTGATCCTGCTATCTATACCTGTGCTCAAGCAGTATTCGCAGGGTTAATTGGCACCATCGTTTCTGGCACCTTTTTAACCCAAGGATTCAATTGGCCTATTTATATTTTAGCTGCACTCGTAGTTGCAGTAAGTAAAACCAGTGAAATAGCATTAAATAAATTAGCTGACAAATGAAGCAATAAACAAGTGAACCCACCAAACTTATCGATTCCAAATCGATTCTCAAAATGAGAAATCTCACTAAAGTAAAAAACAGCCTAATCCAATCTATTGATAAATAAATAAAAAATAATTGGCACAATCCATGAAGTATTCATTGTATGCATTATCAAAAAAGGAATGCCACTATGAGTACCTTATCCGTTTATCGCTTAAAACAATGGTTAAAAGAAGGCGATAGTCCATTAGCTTCTGGTCTATTTCAAATAGCTAAATCGATTCGTTATTTTGAATTACCAATGCCTCGCTTCTTGAATCAAATCTTCTATGGATTACATCGAACCATTACGACTCAATGGCAGGCCTTCATTCATCTCGTTTTTTACGTTCCCGCTTTTAAAGGGCGTTTAAGTTCATACGGAAAACGAACGTTATTGTATGGGGGACTGCCTTTTTTTAGTGGTCCATTAACCATGAGCATTGGTGATGATTGCCGAATATCAGGTCAAACGACCTTTAGTGGACGAACTACTTCAGAAAACCCCACGCTAACCGTTGGAAATAATGTTGATATCAGTTGGCAAACAACAATTGCAGTTGGCAATAAAGTCGTTATTAGCGACAACGTTCGCATTGCTGGGCAAGGTTTTTTGTGCGGTTATCCAGGGCATCCAATTGACCCAACCGATCGCGCATTAGGTAAAGCTGATTTAAACAGTCAAGTCGGTGACATCGTTTTAGAAAAAGATGTTTGGCTTGGGTCTCGCGTGAGCATTATCGGTAATGTAACCGTAGGAGAAGGCACTATTGTCGCCTCAGGCAGTGTTGTTACCAAAAGCTTACCTCCATTTGTATTGGCTGGCGGTAATCCTGCAAAAGTAATCAAACAACTGGATATAACAAGCGCAGAAAGCATCAAAGAGGAGATCCATCATGAAGCATGATCTGATTGTTTTTGGCGAAGATTGGGGTGGTTTACCCTCTAGTACTCAACACTTGATTAAGCAGCTCTCTCTTACTAGAAAGATAATCTGGGTGAACTCCATTGGGTTACGTCAGCCAAACTGGTCATTGCATGACATTAAACGCGCTTGGAAAAAGCTAACGCAGCCTAAAACAAAAAAAGAAACAGAGTCAACGGCTAATGACTCTCCCTTTCAAGTGGTGAATTTAAAAACAATTCCAGCCCCAAAAAGACGATTTGCGCGTTGGATAGCAAAACAATTAATCGTAAAACAATTGAAACCACTGATAAAAAAAGCAGAATTAAAAAATCCAATCTTATGGACGTCATTACCAACAGTGGCAGATATTTGTGGCAGCTTAGGTGAATCTAGGATCATTTATTATTGTGGCGATGATTTTGGCGCTTTAGCAGGTGTCGACCATGATGTCGTCCTTGCTCATGAGGAAAGATTAGTAAAAAAATCAGACATTATTTTGGCTGCAAGCCCAGTACTGTGTGACAAATTCCCAAAAAACAAAGTGAAGTATCTACCTCATGGTGTTGATTTTATTCTCTTTAACCAACCGGTTTACAGAGCAAAAGACTTACCTAATGATGGACGTCCTATTGCCGGATTTTATGGCAGTTTATCGAAATGGCTTGATTATGAATTACTTAATCACGTTATTGAGGTTAACCCTGATTGGCACTTCATTTTTATTGGCCAAAACGAGTTGCCTTATAACCCTCTTGTTAAACGAGAAAATGTTCATATATTAGGGCCAAAGCCACACTATCAATTACCGCGCTATAGTCAACACTGGCAAGTGAGTTTATTACCCTTTGTAAAAAATGAGCAAATAAGATCCTGCAACCCACTAAAGCTACTTGAATACTTAGCGACAGGGACACCAATAATTAGCACTGATTTTCCAGCGCTAGCCCCTTATAAATCAGCAATTCACACTGTAAATTCAGTAAATGAATTCAATACAAGTTTAAATACCATTCAACAAAATTGGTTTAAACCTAATAAACTAGAACGCCATAAACAAATACAGCAACAAACAAAGCTAATTAAAGCGCACACATGGCAAGCCAAAGCTAAACAACTTGATTTTTGGTTGGAGGCCTTATGATTACATTAAGCCAACGTATTTTCATTATTATAGAGTCAGCGTGGCGTCGGCGTTATCTGATTGCGATACCTATCTTATTAATGCCAATAATAGGGTTAACAATTGGAAAGCTGACTCCTAAATATTACGACTCACATACAAGTATGTTGATTCAAGAGACGGCAAAAATGAATCCATTCCTTGAGGACTTAGCGGTTTCAACCATGTTGAAAGAACGTTTAAGTTCGTTACAAACCTTATTGCACAGCCGTCATATTTTAGGTTTGGTTGCCGAAGAAAGAGGGTATATACATGACTCGATGTCTCCTCAGGCTATTGATAATGCTGTGGCTCACTTATCTAATAACCTATCTGTCACTATGGCGGGTAAAGACCTTATTCGTATTGATTATCGTTCGACAGAACAAGAAGGAATGAAAGACACACTTGAAGCCGTCAGCCGACATTTTACAGAGCAATTACTCGCACCTGAGCGCTCATCAATGAAAGATTCAAGTCAGTTTTTAGCAGAAAATATTTCTTTTCGCCGCGAAGCGTTAGATATAGCAGAGGAAAAATTAGCTCAATTTAAAAGCAGAGAAAACACCATTCTACCTGAGATGCAAATCACCAGTTTGGATCGATTAACCAAACTAAAACAACGCCTATATGAACGTCAAGCTGAGTTAGCTGGGGCAAAAAAACGTCTCGGTTCAATTGATTTACAATTATCAAAAACCAACCCAGTAATTGGTAAAATAGAAGAACAAATCATTAGAATTCGTGGAGAACTGACCTTACTTCAAGCGAAGTACACTCCACAGCACAGTAAAGTTCAAGGTAAATTAAGAAACCTCAATCGATTAGAAGAAGAGCGTAATCGTCTACTTTCTCAAACTCAACCAAGTTTGAGCAGCGAACAACTGTGGGATATTGCCAGCAGCAATAGCGTAGAAGATTTAGCAAAAGCGCCACCAATCTTACTTTCTCAGCTTGAAGAATTACAAAAAGCGACCAGCAAAGTGGATGCGTTAACTGAAGAAACTAACGTACTAGAAAGCATGATAAAAGATCTTGAAATGCAAGCCGCTAATTTCGGAAAAAATGAAAAAGAGTTATTTCAATTACAGCGAGATTTAGCCTTAAAACGCCAACTATACACAGATCTAGTTGAGCGATTTGAGATGGCTAAATTAACCAGTTCTCTCGGTATTTTTGAACAAGATAAACGAGTAAAAATCATTGATAGACCTTATACGCCAAACAGTCCATCCAACTTACCTAACCTATTATTTATCATTGCCGGGTTATTTGGCGGGATTGGATTGGGAATTGGATTAGCGGTCATTGCCGAATTATGTGATACCACGATTCGAAGAAAAGATGAAATAGCCACATTGAATTCCGCGCCAATATTAAGTCGAATTCCAGTGCAAACAACAACTCATTTTACGAAAAATCGCACTAACCAAAGAACACCAAATAATACATACTCCACCCATCAATTATTTGATCAACATACCTAATTTATGCAGTTTTAATTTCATTCTCATTTTGAGAAAAAAAACCTTTCAAACGATAACCATCTAATTTAAAAGGAAATTAAAACTGGCACAAACCATGCAATCTACTAGTTATAGTGCAGAAAGGTAATTTAAGAGTAAACAGAAATATTATTATGAAGGAGCTAACCATGAAAACTATTGTTCACGTCGTTCAACATCTTGCACCTGGTGGGCTAGAAGCCATGGTTTTAGATATGTTGACGTTTACGAACCCTAAACACAACATCATGGTAGTGAGCTTAGATGGTACGTTAGATAGCGCACTCAATGGTTGGCCTAGATTAAAAGAATACCAACATCAGCTTATCTTTTTAAATAAACCAGCAGGGTTCTCATTATCAACCATTAGTCAGTTGCTAACCGTTTTTAAAGAATACAAGGTTGATGTAGTCCACTCTCATCACATTGGTCCTTTGCTTTATTCTGGTTTCGCTGCAATGTTAAACCGTAAGGTAAACCATGTTCATACCGAGCATGATGCTTGGCATTTAAATACAAAAAAACACCTCTACTTACAAAAATTGGCTCTTTCTTTATCTAAACCAAAATTGGTTGCAGATGCTAATTTTGTAAAAAACACCTTAAAAAATATTTTCCAAGAATACCCCATCCACACAATAAAAAATGGCATCGACCCTTATAAATTTACAACAGGAAACAAACATCAGGCCAGAAAAGAATTAGGTCTGCATTTGCCTAAAAACATAAAACTTATTGGTAATGCTGCTCGTTTAGAAGCAGTAAAAGGGCATCCAAATTTAATAGAGGCCATGATCTTTTTAAAAGATGATTACCACTTACTATTAGCGGGTTCGGGAACTCAAAAAGACTACTTACAGCATTTAACTCGCCAATATAAATTAGAAGACAGAGTCCATTTTCTTGGTCACATTGAGCAAATGCCAACTTTCTATCAATCACTGGATATTTTTTGTCTTCCATCGAATAACGAAGGCTTCCCACTTTCAACCTTAGAAGCTCAATCTTGTGGAATACCTTGTGTCGCACACAACGTCGGAGGTGTTTCTGAAACCTTGTGCCCAACATCAAGTAAATTAGTGAATAATAACCTTCCATTATCACTCGCAACAGCAATAGAAGAACTAACAAACCAACAAATACAAGATAATCCAAGAACATTTATCTTAAATCACAACGATGCTAAATCCATGGCAAGCGCCTATGAGAACCTATATTTTTCAGGAGTATCTATATGAATACTGTCCTTATCATCCTTACCTCTCTTAGTATTTTTGCTGTGGTTTACCATCATGCGCTGTATCCGATGTTTTTACGTTGGTTTTCAGCACGACACCCACAACACAGCGTAGATGTCACACCAAGAGGCTTTCATCAATCAAAGCTTGATCGCACCTTACCGACAATCACCATGATTATTCCAGCGTATAATGAACAAGAATGGATAGCGGATAAAATTCGTAACCTGTCTTGCCTTGATTACCCTTCAAACAAGCTATCAATAATTATTGCCAGTGATGGATGTACAGATAAAACGCTTGAGATTGCCTATAACACCATTCAAGAAGCTGTGTGTTCTGATGTGCATATTGAAGTTCATGACTTTGAGCACAACCAAGGGAAAGTGGCACTGCTTAATCAATTAATCCCTCAATACAGCAGCGATATCATTGCCCTAAGTGACGTATCAGCCTTACTTTCATATGATGCCTTACTTATCGCAGCAAAACACTTTGAAAACCCAAATGTCGGCGTCGTGAACCCGACATATCACCTGCTTGATCCGAGCTCAGAGGGTGAGAAAAAATACTGGGAATACCAAACTAAAATCAAGCAACAAGAATCAACCCTTGGCTCTAGCTTAGGTTCTCATGGCGCTTTCTACTTATTCAGACAAGAATTATTTACCCCATTAGATAAAGACGCCATTAATGATGACTTTATCTTACCAATGAAAATAGTAGAACAAGGCTATCAAGCCATTTATGAGCCAAGCATTAAAGCTTTAGAATTAGAACACGTAATGCAAGATGAAGATTTCACTCGACGTCTAAGAATATCAGCAGGGAACCTGCAACAATTGCTGCGCTTATTTCCACTACTAAACCCAAAATACAAAGGCACTGCATTTACTTTTTTCTCTGGAAAAGGGCTAAGGTTAACCATGCCTTATTTCATGATTTTCGCTTATATCGGTTCTATTTTTCTTCTATCAAATCCCATTTTCTTAGTTGCATTTATCGGACAAACCTTAGGTTATGGTATTGGATTAATGGGGTTTCTTTTCCCTACCTTATTCTCAAATAAATATTGCCAAACGTTAACCTACTTAGTCACAGGACACACCGCAAACTTATTAGGTGGACTTAACTACCTATTTAATAAACCCACCTCTTTTTGGCATCGTGCGCACAAATGATTAAGGAAGCATATTATGATGGATTCTTATTACACTATTAATCAACCAATCATTAGAGCAAAGCGTATTTTCGACATTTGCCTATCACTCATTGGTTTATTGCTCACTTTACCTTTGTTTCCTTTCATTGCATTAGCGATTAAGCTCAATTCAAAGGGGCCAATATTCTATCGTCAATTACGCGTTGGAAAGGCAATGCCAGAGCAAGTTCAGGTTTTTGAAATGATTAAATTTAGAAGCATGGTACAAGATGCAGAAGTAGCAACAGGAGCAACGTTAGCAACCAAAGGCGATACTCGAGTCACTCTTGTTGGTCGCTTTTTACGAAAAACCCGTTTAGATGAATTGCCACAGTTTTTCAATGTTCTAAAAGGGGACATGTCGCTAGTTGGCCCAAGACCAGAAAGACCAACTTTCTATAATAAATTGGAACGAGAAATCCCTTACTTTAGTGAGCGCACTTATGGTGTATTACCAGGGATCACCGGACTTGCTCAAATCAACCAAGGTTACGATACCTGTATTGATGATGTTCGTTCAAAAGTAGGGTTTGATCATAGCTATGCATTGTCATTAAGATCCATATCGAGTTGGTTAAAGTCTGACATCTCTATTTTGTTGATGACAATAAAAGTAATGCTTTTTGCTCGAGGACAATAGCCAGCATATTCTTACACCAACAGATACAACCACTTACTTTATAAATAGTAAGACATCACAGTATTACAAATGAGACGAATGCGGAGTATATTTACCTGCTAGTATGACAATATGTGTAAATTTTTTGCTGGTTACTAGGTGCCTTAATATGCAGAAGTCGCTAACGTCTTCGATTATCATTCCTGAAAAAATACAACAAGATTGGCAGAACATGCTTAATGTACTTGCCGATCTTGCGAAGGTGCCTGCTGCTCTTGTTATGCGTATTGATGAAGATAATATGGAAGTTTTCTCATCCAGTTCATCTAATGGAAACCCTTATATTGAGGGGCATAAAGAACCGCTAAATCAGAATTTGTATTGCGAACACGTTGTTAAACACCGCCACCAATTAATCGTTCCAAATGCATTAAAAGATTCAAAATGGAAAGACAGCCCTGATGCCTCTCTTAATATGATTGCATATTGTGGCCTACCTTTATTTTGGCCAGATAACACACCATTTGGCACGGTTTGTCTTCTTGATAATAAAGAAAACACATTCAGCCAAACTTATCAGCAACTATTAAAAACATACCAACAATCTATTGAAGCACAGCTTAGTATCCTATTTCAGCATTCCGAGTTACTAAAAAACCATCAAAGACTACAACAAGAAATCGCAAAAAATAATAAACACATAAATGAAATAAACACAAAATTAGCCAATGAAATCGATTCTCGACGAGCTGCAGAGCAAAAAGTTGAATACCATAAAAATCATGATGTTGGCACCGGATTCTTAAACCCAATCGCTCTCTATCGCCACATGGATAAATTGATAAACACAAATCAGCAGTTTGTTTTATTGCATATCCATTTTGCAAATAGTCGAAAAATTCAACAAGAACATGGACATTCCGTCTTTGACCTTCTATTGACTCAATATCGCTCCAAATTAACCAAAATAACCGATACCTCCGTCACTGGCCGCTTAGACTCCTCCGACATTTTACTCATCGTCCATGCTGATAAAGAAAAACTGCCTCAACTCTGTCATCATCTTTCCGAAATTGGACAAGCCAGTTTCTCAAATAATAATGAAACCATACACCTACAAAGCTATATTGGCGGAGTGCATTCTAAAGACGATGCCTCTCGCACTGAATTATTACAATGTGCTTATAATACAGTGGTTGAATGCCAAAATTTAGGTAAAACATTTACCATTTCAGATCGTTCTCTACCAATCAAATCAACCCTCTCTGAGCACAGAATTGAAGGTTATTTATTAGAAGCTGTACGTAACAATGATCTATTTCTAAGCTATCAACCAAAAGTATGCCCTTATACAAAACGTTGGTTAGGCTGCGAAGCTCTACTACGTTGGGACCATCCTCACTTAGGCTCGATTTCTAATGATGTATTAATTCAATTAGCCGAACGAAATGGACTTATATACGAATTAGGTAATTTTGCACTTAGAAGCGCAGTACAACAAACCTCTGAATGGGTGTTACATTCACCAAGCTTTGTTACTGCCGTCAATATCTCTGCCGTGCAATTAAAAGACCCATATTTTGTTCAACACATTCAACAACTACTAGAACTCTATAACCTCCCAGCTAAAAATTTAGAGTTAGAAGTCACTGAAAGCGGATTAATTGCAGATGAAGCACTCGCCATTGATACCTTAACTCAACTACACCAAATGGGAATATCCATTGCGCTTGATGATTTTGGCACCGGCTATGCGTCTTTCCAATATTTGAAAAAATACCCATTCGATACGTTAAAAATAGACAAGAGCTTTATTGATAACATTGAACATAATTCTGCCGATCAAAACATCGTGTGTGCCATGATTAATATTGCTAAAAAGCTACAACTAAAAGTCGTCGTAGAGGGGGTTGAGAACATGAACCAAGAACGTTTTGTTAGCCGTGAAGGGGTTGATATTATTCAAGGCTATCTCTACTCAAAACCGATTACCTCAGACAAACTTGAGGAAGGGTTATTTAATCAATCTTCAATTGGAAGCCCCTATTTTCAATTTATGTAGGTAGAATGGTAAAGGGTTTATTAAGAATGGTTAAGATATGCAGTTACTCGCAGACAAAAATGGCGAACAATTTTTACAAGTTCATGAACAAGACCAAGATCGTGTCACCGTTCAATTCATGGACACGTTTGAGCAACTAAAAGGTAAACCGTTCAGCGACTCTCTTGCTGGTTTATTATTAGTGGGATGGACGTACCGCAGTACCTCCACAGCTATTGGTTTATCAAAATTTAGACAAGGTATTACCGAAGATTTAGAAGTCAGCTTTGCGCTTCATCAACGCTTTCCTCTTGGACGAAAAGTTAAACTCCCTTCTGGTGTCATCGCAACCATTGCTAGCTATGCAAATACCCATTCTGATGGTTATTACCTTTATGTTCGTGTAGAAGAAAGAATCGAGCGTCATTTACTCACACCTAATTGGAAAATTCTGCCTTCAGAAGAACTACTACGCTTACCTTATTATCCAAAACCATTAACACAACAAGAATTGAATACAATTTCAGAGTTTGATTCGTGGGCTGGTGGTTTCTAAACTCAATGATAATCTGTTATTCTTGCCAAAAATATTGTACATAAAAATGAAGTCAGCATGAATATTCAAAAAATAGAACAAGAAGTTCGACAATGGTTAGAAGATGTGGTTATCGGCCTTAATCTTTGTCCATTTGCGGCTAAACCAAACCGTAATAAACAAATCAAAATTTTTGTATCAGAAGCAACAACAGAAGAAACTCTGCTTGAGGACGTTCTGCAAGAGTTAATGAACCTAGATTCTAAAACTGCAGAAGAGTTAGAAACAACTTTAGTTGCCATTCCAAACATGCTGCAAGATTTTATGGATTACAATTTCTTCTTGGATTGGGTTGATGCGTTAATCAAACAGCAAGACTGGGAAGGCACGTTCCAAATTGCAACGTTCCACCCTGATTATTGTTTTGGCGGTGCTGAACCAGAAGACGATGAGAATCTAACCAATCGCTCTCCATATCCAGTACTTCACCTTATTCGTGAAGAGAGCATGGAAAAAGTGCTAAAACACTACCCAAATCCTGAAGCAATTCCAGACACAAACATTGCTCGTGTTGAAGCTTTAACGTCTGAAGAGCGCCGTAAGTTATTCCCTTACTTGTTTGTATAAACTACGCTAGTTGTATAGCCCAATTTAATTTGAGAGAACCCTATGAAACGTGTTGTTTTATATGTCGCTGATAAATGCCCACACTGTAAAGATGCGCAGCGCTATCTTGATTCTAAAAAAATTGCATACAGATTAACCAATGCAAAAATGCAACGAGGTCGCAAGGAATTACAAGCCATGGGTGCTCGTTCTATCCCCGTTCTTAAGATTGGTGATCAAGTGATGGTTGGTTGGAATCAGAAGAATTTCGATAAGATGTATAATAGTTAATCACTCTATCTCACAGAATAGTAAATAACAAAAATGGAGCCTAATTGGCTCCATTTTTATATCTCACTAAATTGCGACTACCCAAATATTTTACTCCAAATACTTGGGTTACGTTTCTTATGATACTCGACTCGTAGCTCATCAATTTGAGCAAGCGTATCTTGCGCCTTCTCTAAATCGCCCGCATTTAAGTCAGCCTTGATTAACTCAACAGACGCTGAAAGTTTATTAAAGCCTTCTTGATACATTACTTGTTTCTCTGGGGTGTACTCCCCTTGTTTCAAATAATCAATTAAGGCTTCTAACTTCAATACGGATTGAGTCATTTCTTCGACAGAATTTGCACGCTCACTTAGCTTAAATTCTAATCTCATTTCTTTCATCGCTGCTTTTGTATCAACAGGAGTACTGATTAAGGTTGATGTTGTCCCAATCGCATCTGTAGATTCATTCGTAGTATTTGCAGCAACGCCAGCAGAAAAAGTCAGGGCTAACGTTAAAAATAGAGTTCTCATAGTAATCCTTTAAATAAACGAGATGGGCAGTGTAATGTATTGCCTCTCATACTCACAGGATTAATATGTTTTAATACCATAACGAGCTATATTTTTATCAATCAACAGTGATGCTATCTACGTAAATAAGGTAATTATCTTCTTTATTTACTTCGCCTTTAAGCGTCACTTTATCATTTGGTTTTACTTGTGAGCTTGGCATCTTATCACCATCAATTTTGACATTTAATGTTCCTGTATCATCCTTAAATACATACACTTCTTTGCCTAAAGGCTCGACTAAATACCCTGTCAGTAAGATAGGAGTGTCCTCTATGACAGCACTAGCATTCAATACAGATTCTACTGTATTTATCCCATCAACAGGCTTTGAAAATTCATCCTGATAATTCGCTGTTTGATCATTAGCTGATGCTAGAGTAGATGAACATGCTAATATAAGTGTGAATAAAATATTTCTCATTTTCATAATTAAATACCTTTAATATTATATATGTAAAATTAAAACCACATTAACATTTGTAACTCAACTTAATATCATTATTAAAAATGAGTTATAAATATATAGTGATCTAATAACCTCAATTTTTCACATTACTCTTAGTTTAATCCCATATCAACTATTTATTTATTCTTACTAACCGTAGACTATTTACAGTAAAAAACACTATTTCATTAACCTACTTTAAATAACAAGATTGATATGTATGATGTTTCTATTATTCAAATAAAACAATATTGAAACCTTAGATAACCATAGTTTAACCCATTGATATACAACAACCTTAAAGCCTAATCCTCAGTAAATATTTATACTTTTCATTTTAAAAATTAAGGAGTAGAGTCAGATCAACATTTTTATCGAGAATAAAAAAATGACATCAGAAGACAAATCATTATTAGATCAAGTATTAGAGTTAGAAGGTAAAGATTTAACCAAGCTAACAAAACAAGAAAAAGAGGTATTTGATAAATTTGAGTCCAAAGCTCATGAATTTGGCTTAACCATTGAAGTTGCTACAGAAGCACCTATTGATAATATTAAACAAGGAACATCATCTTACACGGTTAACCAAATTAAAAATCACTTCCCAAATCAAATCATTATTAAAAGAATTTTAGATTAAAGTTGAATAACATTCATAATTTATCTTTTGTTATTAATGTCACATTAATAATATGGCATTAATAACATCAGAATAAATATATGATAAAGAAAGATGATTGCTTATTTTTTATAATCTACATCCATCATCTTAGATACATTATCTTTCACTGTTGATATCAACTCATTTCTAAACCATTTATGGCTTGGATCGTGTTTTAGTTTTTTTAACCAAATTAGATAATTAGAAATCTGTTTTGATTCAAAAGGCGGTTTAAGAACCTGAAGTTGTAAATGCTCTTCAAACTGCAATGCCATTGAAAGTGGCACAGCGGTAAGATAATCAGTCTGACTACATAACAGCATGTTACTGAACATTGAGCGTCCATGGTAAGCGACTTTACGCTTGGTGATGTCTATCGAAGTATAATGACCAAGTGTATACATTTGGTTTCTTGTTCGCTCTAAAACGGCGTGTGTTTCATACATATATTGAGAGATACTCAATATATCTTTAATTCTTGGATGCCCTTTGCGACACACAATCACAAACTCACCATCAAAAAGGTGGGTGGATTCTATATTAGGGTGAGTTGGTGGGACAATATCGATCATCACATCAAACTTTTGAGTCAACAATCCATCGTACATGGTTTCATCGTTGTCTGATTGCTCAAACAATTCTAATGAGATGTTCTTTTTTGGTCGATCAGCAAAGGTTCTAAGCAATATCCATTGAAGGTGCTCTGGCGCTGTCATAACAAAATTTCGAACTGAAGTATTAGGGTCAAACTCACCAAAGCCTTGAAACACGCCATTAAGCTGTTGAATAGGCCCTTGGATCTCTGCATACAAACTGGTGGAATAAGACGTTGGCACCACGCCACGCCCGCTACGTACAAATAACTCTTGCCCTACTTCTGCTTTTAATCTCCCCAATGCAGTACTTATCGTTGATTGATTGGTATTAAGGTGATCTGCGGCCTTACTTAAACTGCCTTGTTCCATCACGGCAGCAAATACCGCTAATAAATTAAAATTTGGAATATCATTAGGCATAAATGCTCATCTTCACTGTATTCACATCACCTAAGTAATTTACCGTAAAGCGATCATATAGGTGAACTCTATTCTTACTTATTGAGATACTCACCACATTAAATCCACCTAAAGTTAGCACTATAATCAAAGCAACCTATCGTAAAAGCGATGAATTGAATTCGGATTAGCCCCTATGTTGCCCCTTCTTAAGTAACTAAAATTAATCACAAGAAATTACTTCACAGTCTAAAAATATAAGAAGGTCGTAACCATGACTAATACATTTAAAAAACTGACTCTACCTATCGCAATCGCAGGTGCTTTATTCACATCTAGTGTAATTGCAACACCAGTAACAGAAGCCACTTCTACTGTGGGTCAATCACTGCAAACGAGCTCTGCGGCTCAATACCAAAATATTGATCTTGATGCTCGTTATAAAAGTGAAGTGCTGTTTGAGCATAAATCAAACCTGTTCTGGGGTAAGGGTGAGCGCATTAAAGTATTGTCTAAGACCGGTGACTCTCTTGCTTTTACCGAAGAATCAGAACACGTACACCCAATCCTGACAAAGCATGGTCGTAAAATGGACCAAGCAATTATTCAAGTCGATGACAACGTGTTCTTAGGTTATGGTTTTGGCCTTGATACACCAGTAATGATTGAGGGTGATGATGGTATTATTATTGTTGATCCTGGCGAATCTGTGCAAAGGGCGGAGTCGGTGCGTGATCAATTTCGTAAGATCACCGATAAGCCAGTAAAAGCAATCATCTATTCTCATAACCATATTGACCATATCTCAGGTGTTCGAGCTTGGACTACCGATGCTGAAGTCGCTTCAGGTGAAGTGAAGATCATCGCGCAAGAAGGCTTAACTGAAGCAGTTGCAAACTGGTCTTCTAACTTAGGTACATTATTTGGTCATCGAACCTCTTACACGGGCGCAAAACATGTGGAAGAAGGTGAACATGGCACAGTAAACGATGGTCTTGGTCCTCGCTTCATGCAAGGTGATATCTCTTTCATCGAACCAAATATGCTGATTGAAGCGAATGGCACGCTAGACATCACTATCTCAGGCGTACATATGCAAATCGTAAACGTACCGTCGGAAACAAAAGATGAAGTGGTTGTTTATCTTCCTGAGCAAAAGATCCTACACGCAGCAGAAGTACTGCAAGGTGAGAACTTCCCCAACCTACATACGATTCGTGGTACTAAATTCCGTGACCCATCAATGTGGTTCAAAGGCATTGATACCATGCGCCAGTTTGATACTGAAATAATGATTAACTCACACGGTCGCCCTGTTGAAGGCAAAGAAGCCGTTGCTAATGTTCTGACCTCTTATCGTGATGCGATTCAATATACGCATGACCAAACAATTCGTTATATGAACAAAGGACTTACTCCTGATGAATTGGTTGAAGTGGTTAAGCTACCTAAGCACTTAGCTGAACACCCTTGGCTAGGTGAGCACTACGGTACTGTTGCTCACGCAGTTCGTCAGATTTATGTTGGCTACAATGGCTTCTTTGAAGCAGACCCTTGGCAGTTAGAACCCATGGCTTATGAGCAACGTGCAAAAGCGTTTGTTGAGATCATGGGCGGTCGTGACAACATCATGAAAACAGCAAAAGCAGCAATAAAAGCAGAGAACTATACCTTTGCTGCAGAGATCCTATCTTACCCAATCACGATAAACAAAGATGATATGGAAGCTCGCAAACTAAAAGCGGTGGCTTATAAAGCGTGGGCAGAAGATCAAGTGAACATTAACTGGAGAAACTGGGCGTTAAACTCAGCCGCTGAGCTTGAAGGCACTCGTGATTTCTCTAACATGATCAGCTTCGCTTCTGTGGATGTATTAACGGCATTACCAAGTAAGCAAATCTTCGACATGATGACTTCAACCCTTATCGCAGAAAATACACTGAATGTAGAAATGGCATTAACGTACAATTTCTCCGATACCAATGAGTCATTTACCATCGAGATCCGCAATGGTATTGCTCAACTGCACGAAACGGCATTAGAGAACGCTGATATACAAATTAACACCTCTCGTGAAGTGTTAAACCAAATATTAATGTCAGGTCCTAACGCTCAGCAAATCATTGGTAAGCACTTACAATCTGGTGACTTTAGTTTCTCAAATGGCAGTTTGCCTGATTTTGGTCTTTTCATGAGCTACTTTGATAAAGCAATGAGTCCTGAAGACATTATGCTGATTGTTCGCTAGGCACCATCAATCTCATAAGCAATGAATAGAAAGGAGTCGAATTGCGGCTCCTTTATTTTTTCTTTGATTATTATTGGGGAAGCTCACCACTATGATTAAAAAATTGACCTTATTGTTAACGCTTGTTTCATCACTCAGCTTTGCTTGTGGTTTGCATCAAGACACAGGATTCAGCTTAATTACTGAACCTGGTTCATTAGAAGTATTTGAAAGCATCATAGAAACTAGAAGAAATAACACACTCAACAACAGTAATAAGCCCGACCATTTTCAACTATTTACCATAAAATCTACCTTAGCTAAACCCAATGAGCACCAAATCAACTTCAGCCTCTTTGAAGCCATTAAAGGGCATTACAGTAAAGTAACGTTAGATAATGGGGTAAATATAACAGGCAGAGATACTTTACCAAAAAAAGACGAATTATTAGTTATTACAGAACTTGATGTACTGGACGCGCTTGCAACAAAAGCAATGACATGGAATGAAGTGAAAGAAAATAACTTGCTGATTATTAATGGTAATAAAACTGAAATCGCACAGTTAGAGCATTGGTTTAGCACTTTACATAAATAAAAACCCACTTATCCAATTTGAATAAATGGGTTTTGTTATTTAATAAAACTAACGCTAATAATGCGTTATTTTAATGGTTTCAATAACTGTTTTATTACACTGACCAAGCTCATAAATACAATCATCATGGCGAGTAATGGCAGCACAATCCACATGCTTATGTGCAATGTAGGTTCTAGTTTAAAACCCCATTTCACTAAGCTAAATACGATGGCTTCTGCACCCATCACTGCAACAAAGCCTGCGGCTAATGCCATTACCCCGTATTCACTCCATAGTGTCTGACTAATACGCTGTCGGCTTGCACCAAGGGTTCGATAAAGGGTTATTTCTCGTTGGCGCTGATACAAACTCAACCGAAGCAAAGTGAATATCAACAGCACACCACTCACTACACCTAAGCCTGCTAATACACTTAACGACCATGTGATTTGAGCAAGCATAGCTTGGATTTTTCCACCCATGGTTCTAAAATCCAATAAACTCACGGTTGGGTAATCACGAGCCAATTGATTCAATAAGGTATTTTCGTTGTCATCTACTTTAAAACTCACTAACCAAGTGGCTGGTAAATCGGCAATCACATCCGGCGTGAAGATAAAATAGAAGTTCGGTTTCATGCTCTGCCAGTCAACAATTCGAATCGAATTAACTACCGCAGAAAAAGACTGACTATTCACAGAAAAACTCAATGTATCGCCAATCTGAATGCCCAAATCATTAGCAACATCTTGCTCCACCGAAACCCCATTAGAGGCACTCCACTGCCCAGAAACTACTTCATTGTGGACAGGTAAAGCATCACGCCATGTAAAGTTAATTTCACGACGTAGCGCATCTGAGCCTTGCCCCTCTCCTTTCATTTTCTCTTTGGTGCTTTCACCATTAATTTCAGTTAAGCGACCACGAACAATTGGATAGCCTTCCGATCGATCTAATTTCTCATTATCTAATTTTTGTAAATACTCTTGTTGTTCATAAGGGGCAATGTTCATCGCAAAAACATTGGGAGCATCTGGCGGAAGCGTTTGTTGCCAATCTCCCAACAGATCGGTTCTTACTAACCAAATCACAGCAACTAGCATCAACGAACCAGAGAGTGCAGCTAATTGCATCATGCTGTTTTTTGGAGAACGCTTAATACGGCTAAGCGCTAGGGTCATCGCTGCACCCCATTTAAAGCGTCCAAACAGATGCACTAAACCGTAGCTAACACCGGCAAGTAGAACAAACAGTACCACTAAGCCAACCGATACCATCCAGACTAGGCTGTTATTGCCGTACATAAATAAGAAAGCGACTACTGGCACCGCAATTAGCCACAAGCCTTTTTTAGAAGGTGCGGTCATTTGAGATTGAAGTACCGCTATCGCAGGAGTGTCCAATAAGCGCAATAATGGAATACCCAACGCAGGTAAACCAATAAACAGCGCAACAACAGAACCAAACGCAAACGGCTGCCAACCATAGCTTGGTAGGTTTTCAGGTAAAATTCCGGCTAATGGGATACGTAATAACAGCTCTAATCCTAGGCCAATAAGAGAGCCTGCAACCACCCCAGTAAAGAACATCAAACCCACTTGGCTTAATAACCAACGTTTCAGCCATTGCTTACTTGCACCCATGCTTTTTAACATCGCAACCGTATTAGCACGGCTAGTTGCGTAATGCTGACAGGTTAACACCAAGGTGACCGATGCCATTAATATCACCATCAAAATAGTCAGCGATAAATATTGTTTGGCTTTTTGCATTAAATCGGCGGTTCGACCTTGGGTTTCTTCGCTTATCCAACGCTCTCCAGCTTGCAGTTCATAATCACTTTGCAGTAACGATATAGCACTGTCATCGCCTTTAAATAAGGTTCGATATTGCACTCTACTACCCAGTTGAATCGCACCAGTTTTATCTAAATCAGACTGATGAATAAACACACTCGGCATGGTTCTAAATGGGTTAAACGCTAATTCAGGTTCAGATTCAATCACACCACTGATTGGTAATTCAGCGTCACCAATGGCAATGACATCACCGATATTTAACTCTAATAACGATAAGAGGCGATCGGCGATCCACACTTCACCTTGTTGAACATGAGTGTGTATTTCATTGTTCACCCCATTTAATAAAAGCTCACCGCGAAGTGGGTAATTACTTTCTACCGATTTTACACTGACCAATTGCATACCAGTGTCGCTGAATGCCATAGTTTGAAAACGCACTTGAGAAGATAAAACTAAATGTTGGTCATGCGCTTGTTGCAAAATAAACTCAGGGGTTGGATTGGCAGAGCGAAACACAAGATCGGCAGCCATCATGGATCGGCCTTGATCTGTCATGACTTTCTCGACTCGGATAGCCAAGGCAGATAAAGCCACCACACAAGCCACTATCAAGGTTAATGCTGCCATTACAGGCCACAACTGACCTTGCCATATCTCTCGCCAACTCCAACGTAATATCATTCTTTTTCCAGACGATTTATTATCTTCTGATGTATTTGGCCTCAATGCTTTTTTATTCATCCTCCTTTCACCTCTTCATTAATCTGTCCTGCATTAATAGTAAGTGTGCGCTCACATCGCTGTGCAAGCTTAGGGTCATGAGTGATAAGCACCAAGGTTGTGCCGTGTTTTTGGTTCATCTCAAACAAAAGTTCAATGATGTGCTCTGCAGTAGATTGATCTAGATTTCCTGTTGGTTCATCTGCAAACAAAATACGCGGTTGAGTCATAAACGCGCGGGCTAGTGCCACTCGCTGTTGCTCGCCACCCGAGAGTTGTGAAGGAAGGTGCGTTTCACGTCCCGATAGGCCTACAGAATCTAACAGCTGTTTTGCCTTTTGAATATCTTCACCCTCTCCTCGCAAAATCGCAGGTAAAGTGACATTTTCGAGCGCAGTTAATGACGGGATAAGAAGGAAACTCTGAAAAACAAAACCAATGGATTCACTGCGAATTTGAGCACGAGCTTCATCATCTAATTGAGATAAACTTTGCCCTAACAATTCAATATCTCCAGAAGTCGGGATATCTAACCCTGCTAGTAAAGTCATTAATGTCGACTTACCCGCGCCAGATGTACCAACAATCGCCACACTTTGGCCTGATTGCACCTCAAAAGAGATGTCTTTTAAAATGGTTAGTTCAGCATCATTTGAGATCACTGATTTCCCTACTGAACTCACTTTTATGGCTGCTGTCATCGTCATTTCCTTTTGATATTATTTTTATGCTATTACGCGTATTGTATACGCAAGTACCAGTTAATCAGCAATTTCATTTACACTTCTTTAACTATTTGTTTCTGGTATTCTATCGGTATTACTTATTTTATAAGGTTGAACATGCGTAAATTACTTACTCTTATTATTGTGGTTCTTAGCAGCCAGTTATTCATAATAAAAAATGCTTACAGCCAAACCTTATTGATCCTTGGTGATAGTTTAAGTGCCGGTTACAACATGCCAATAGAGCAAAGTTGGCCTTCACTGCTGCCTCTACAACTAGAGAAGCTAGGTAAAGTAACTGAGGTAATTAATGGCAGTATTTCTGGGGATACAACAGGTAATGGGCTAAATCGCCTGCCAACCTTACTGTCTCAGCACAAACCAAGTTATGTATTAATTGAGTTAGGTGCAAATGATGGATTACGTGGCTTTCCACCACAAAAAATTAACGCCAATTTAGAAAAAATGTTTGCTCAGATTAAAATAGCTAACGCTCAACCTTTGCTAATGCAAATTCAAGTACCACCTAATTATGGAAAACGTTACAGCCAAGCATTTGGTTCACTTTATCCAAAATTAAGTGAAAAGCATGACATCCCTTTACTGCCTTTTTTCTTAGAAGAAGTGATCGTAAAACCAGAATGGATAATGAAAGATGGCTTGCATCCAAAGCCAGAAGCTCAACCTTGGATTGCTGAATTTATGGCAAAAGAGTTAGTGCCTTACTTAAAGTAGGTAAAAAATAAATTCAATAAAAAAGCCGGATAATCATTATCCGGCTTTTTATTTAATATTAGAGGTAGATCACCTAATCAAGATCATCTGATGATGAATCGCTGTGATCATCAGAGCTGTCATCTGATGAACGTTGAGTACCACACAACGTATAGTACTTAGGTTTAAAGTTAATCTTGTTTTGATACTTTAACCAACACTGAGCAAATTCTGAAATCGCAGCAGGCTGATGCTGTATTTGCTCAACAAATCTTTGTTCAGCCTCTGATTCTGGCATCATTATTCCATTTAATAATGATTGCATTGTTCGACCGTAGGTTTCTAAAATCAACGCTTCGCGGATTGTGAAACCACTGCGACTAAAACCTCTTTTGAAGTTTTTGTCATCGTAAAATTTAGTAAGAGTTCGCATTGATGCTTCTTCGTGACCACAAAAAAGGTATATGTAATTCAGAGTGAGTCCGTTGTACAACAAAAAATATTAGCGCTTTCAATTAAAATATTTTATTGTTGGCAATACCACCATCAAAGAGATGAAAATATTGGATACTGATCTGCTTAAAACCTTCCTAGAAGTTACAAAAACGCGTCATTTTGGGCGTGCTGCAGAGCATTTATTTCTCACCCAATCGGCCGTGAGTTTCCGCGTTCGTCAATTAGAATCGCAATTAGGAAATCCGCTGTTTACTCGTCAACGTCACAATGTGCAACTTACCGCGGCTGGTGAACGATTATTACCTTATGCTGAAGCGATTTTGCAAACATGGGGACGAGCAAAACAAGATGTCGCCCTAACAGAAGAATACAATTCACAAATCACCATTGGGGCAAGTGCATTAATTTGGGAGTTTGATGGTATCTCTGATTGGATAAACGGTATTTACGACACGGTTCCAGGATTAGCATTACGATTAGAATCTATTCCTCGACAAGATCTCGCTAAGTCCTTATTAGATAAAAGTGTCGATCTGTTTATTACCAGTGAACCACCAAAAATTGATGGGATCCGTGTTTTTAAAATTCGAGATTATCAACTGCAACTCGTTTCTCAAATCGAACATTGCACAATGAAAAGCATTCAAACATTGCCTCTAGTTTATTTAGACTGGGGGGCTCGTTTTGCTATCCAACACAGTAAAATCAGCGAATTACAAAGAACGCCTATTTTGCACAGTCACTCTTCTCGCATGGCATTAGATTATTTAATGACTCACCCAAGTGTTGGTTACTTACCTGCACCAGTGATTAATCAAAATGTTGAAAATAACGAACTCTATGTTGTTGATGATGCTCCCATCATGGAACAAGAGTTATATTTAGTGTGGCAAGAGAAAAGCGAAAAATCAGATCTAATCAATCAAATTACCGACATTAAACCTCAGATGGTGACAAAGAGCGTTTAGATGTTTTAATAAAAAACTGCCGAGTAATCTGTTAAATTATTGATTACTCGGTTTTCTTTTTCATAGGAAACTAAATATAATAATAGAGGAATCAATACGTTATTATATTTTTCAAGCCTATCTTAACCTTATTTTAAAATAAAAAATCATGAGTAATTCTTTCATGCTCTACTTTATTGCCTTCTAACTCATTGAGATAATTATTTCTTTTATTCATTTGAATATTTAAGACTATTGTGTCTTTTTTATCTTCCCCTAAAAAACTAATTGCACGCCTCATTACAGCTCTGTCTTTGTAACTCAAATAATATATTTCACACATGACAAGCTGAATAGCCTCACTCATTGTCATTCCTTTTGTTTGTAATTGCTGAAATATTTTTTTATCTAAAGACGCATTGTTTATTAAGTTCATATTCTACCTGTAGTTAAGATAAAACATCCTTGTGAAATTTATGTCTTTAATGATATAAATTTATAATATTAATAAAAATGGCATCTTGAATTTAAATAATTCCAAGATGCAGAATATCTGTCAATAGGTTTATACGCTGTATAAAGCCCAATAAGTCCTTAAAAATATTGAAGGGCATTAAATATCACTTTAATGACCCGTGTTTATAGATACGCATGAAGCATAAAAATCACTAGAAACATCAGGTGGTAGTAAATGAAAAGGATTTGCATCAGGGTCACTGAGTACATTTATTACATTGCTACCTTGCAATGTACCAAATGTTGAAGACCAATAGGGGTACCTAACAGGCCAACCAAATTCATTGAATAATTTATTTTCTCTATTTGGATTTTCATATTCATATAATGAAACTAATTCTTCACTTGTTGCAATACGCCAGTTTGATTTACCTGAAAAATTTATCACCGACAGTTTTTTACACCATCGTCCAAGCTGCCCATACATACCCTCGCCATCCATTGAAAATGTGATGAATGCTGAGGCCGGGTTGTTACCAGGAACCAAACCAAATTCCCATGATTCATTGATTGCACTAGAGCTGTAAGTATCTCCTGAATTATCAGACGTAGGATCTGAAGAGTAACCCAAGTCCCCCATTAGAGCTAAAGAAGGAGTGCTTGTAAACCACTTTGTATTTCCATCTGTTGGGTCTATTATTTCTCTAACTTTTAAGCAAGCTCCAGTGACCACATTGAAGCCATCTTTATCATCGATACCACCTCCAATATTTTTACCAATAGGTTGACTTACTTGATGCCCACATACCATCGAAGATATGATATTAAGTGAGGCTTCATCACTGGTTATTCCATTAAAAAAAGCAGTTATCTGAGTATGACCTACAGATAAAGGGGATGCTAACCCTGTTTCATCTATAGTAACGATACCGGCAGTGACTGTCGACCACTGTACCTTAGTACTAATATCAACCTCTGAGCCATCATCATATTTACCTATTGCAACATATTGTGTAGGAACGTAAAACTCACTAGAGTCTGGGCTTATATTTATCTCATATAATTTTGCTTCAGTAACACTAGTTGGTGGTTTACCTAGTAAATCAGCGTCACCGTTATTACAACCAACAAGCATCAACGAAACAAAAGCCCATAAGCACAGAATATGTTTTTTCATCATTTTGTTTCCTTTTTATTATGAAACGGAGCCGTAATACGTAGCATCACTCGTCGATTCTCTGCTCGACCACTCATCGACCCATTATCAGAAACTGGCTCACTTTCTCCCTTTCCCGATACGGTAAGTTTAGAGGTAGATATCCCTGACTGTTGTAAGTAATTCGCAACAAATTGTGCTCGACGCTCTGATAATGCTTGGTTATAAACTGTTGAACCAATGTTATCGGTATGACCTACAATATTTACTTCTTCTTCATTGATTTCAGTTAATTGCTTCACTATGTCATCAAGTTTTATTTTCGTATTTACAGTACTTGAGTCATGATTAAATAAGATATTTTCAGTCACTACTTTCAAGGGGGTCATCTCTACAAACAAAGCCTCACCGTCAATAGATACAGCAGGAGCTATCGTAATTGTTTTTGTGATAACTCCCCCAAAGTGATAAGTCAGCCCTAAAGAAGTAAAATGCAAATCGGCTTGCTGAATATTGGAACCACCAATACCATCAATGAACTGATACTCTCCTCGTAATGACCATTGTTTCGAAAAGCTATAGCTCAAACCAAGGGCCGCAAGAGTATTTAAATCCCCCTCATTTTGATTACCTGCCCATTCTGAGTTTTTTTCTATATTCTGATATGAAACACCGAGACGCGTATATGCAGACCAACTCTCTGCAAAAGGTTGCCTAAATACGACCGATAATTCAGTACCTTTAATATCACTACTTACCTGATCGTTAGAATAATGAGCACCAGGCTTACCGTAATCGGTAATCCCTCCCTCTAGCGCAAACTAAGACGTCAATTGATACCCGCTATAGATACCGTAACCGACAGTATTATCATCACAATCAATAACGCTATCACTACAAGCGCCATTTACAGAGCTCCAACCGCTTCTTATTCCAAGATAAAAATGCGAATTAACTGAGGATTCTCTTGAGCTTGTTAGCAAGTCTTTATTTTCTTTAGCTAATACTTCTGTTGAAGAAAAAATCAAAAGACAAAATAATAGAGGGGTTACTTTTAACATTCATTATTACCTGTATATTAATGGTTTTTATCTTTCATCAAGATATAAGTCTAATTCCACAGTGCTCGCTCATTCAGCTCATAATAAATCGTCAACAATGTGCGCAATACAACATTGTAACTTCCATGTTAATAAAACCAAGATAATTATTATTAATTATTACATAGCATTTACATTAAACTTAAATGAAAAATATCGCGTCTAAATATCAATAGAATTACAGCAAGCAGTCTAATAGGTACGACTACCGCGATACATATAAAGTAAAAAAGCCCATATGTAATAAAACATATAGGCTTAGTATTTAAGGTTATTGGGCTAGTTAAAGTTAATGACAACGATAAAAATTACCTTAAATTTCATTATAATGATGACCTCATTATTAAATATTCTACTTATATCAAAATAAAGAACACTTCCTTATACATGTCTATAAGAATAATAATAGTAATTTAACCCTCAATCATATATGGCACTTGCAATAAAAATTATACTGAAGTGCCTATTAATAACAATTTAGGTCGCTAAAAAAGGAATAAATATAAGAACCATTAACCTAAAGTGCGAGGGTATTCTTCATTAATATAAATATACTTTTCCTTGCCCATTAGATTCTCTTCTCGCTCCAATAAACATCTGAGAACCATCATCACTAATATCAAGTCCAAGACCAAAATGACCATCCTCTTGATTTTTAGGTGATTTTATATAAGAATCAAAAAACCAAAAATCATTCTCTTTTTTATAAAAATAAACAGCACCACTATTTTCAACTAGATTATCATCTAAAAATATATCTCCAGAATTATCTGTAAATGCCCCTATAATTAAACTATTAGCATCACCACTTAATTTAACTCTATATCCGAATTGATCCCCATTCTGCAAACTAGGATGCTGAACTTTCTCTACTTGTGACCAAGAGTCATTAGATTCTTTAAATATATAAACGGCACCTAATGAACCTTCTTCTGGTGACCCAATAGCTAAGGTTGCTCCTGTATTATCTAATGAGACCGAATATCCGAAATGATATTGTTGCCCCGAAATAGTAGACGGTAGCTCTAATCGAGTTTTTTCTTCCCAATTTCCCATCTGTTTTTTAAAAATATAAACGCCACCTAAATTAGTATGACTTGAGTCTAATGATTCACCAACAGCACCAATAGCAACAACATTTCCATTGCTACTTAAAGATACAGAACTTCCAAATCTATTTGGTCCATAAGGATCGGTATGTGATGGAGCTAAACTCTTGTCTGACCATACTCCACCGTCATTAGTATAGAGATAAACATTACCAATATCATTGTTTTCACCAGGTGATGCTATTGCAATCGTTGAACCATTATCTGAGATTGAAATGTACAATCCAAAGGAGTCGTCATTTACTCCCCGAGTTAATATTCTATCGAAAACCCAACTATCAGCAACATTGTGGTATACGTAGGCTTTACCCGGCTTACCAACTTCTGAAAGTGGATTGTAATTATGATGATCTGCCCCAACAACTAACGTTTTTCCATCTTTACTAATTGCATTTGAAATACCAAAGCGATCCCCAGCCTCTAAATCATCTGGCGATAACTCGACCCTTTGTTCCCATAAATTATCTTTCTTTTGATATATATATACTTTGCCTTTTAAACCATCGACTCCAAATGCACCAATTGATAATGTATTACCATCCTCACTAAATGAAACTGACCTCCCAAAATAGTCATTATCTTTAGCATTTGAGCTTTTAACTACGCCTATTGACTTTAAATATTCATCTTGATTAACACTTCTCACATTGCTTAATTTTATATTATTACCATTTCTGGCTATAATAAAAAACTCTTTATCTAAAAATTTAGGCGTCAAAAGAGTACTCAATTCATATTGAGTAGATAGACCATTTAAGTTATCCTGAATAATATTGCAATTATCTTTATAATTATTATTCTTCTCACATAATGTATAATAAGATGCATTACTACTATCTTCCCACTCAAAAAAATATGTTTTTACATTGCCATCTACCGATAATATCTCATGAAAATTAAAAGATTCCGGTTGATAATTACCACCAACTTGAGTAGGTAAGCCTGAATTTTCACTATTACAAGCAAATAAAGAGCATGCTAATGCCAATATAATAAAGTTTTTCATTATTACTCCTGAATTAAATATATTTCAACACGTCGGTTAGCTTTTCGACCATTTTCTGTATCATTTGACATTACAGGGTTAGTAAATCCAAAGGCTGATAATTCAAATCTGTTCTCACCGATTCCTAGCTTAAGCATATAATCTGAAACAGATTTTGCTCTTTTTTTAGATAATTCATAATTATATTTTTCTGTATGTGTATTATCTGTATAACCGTGAATGTATATATTCACATCCTCATTACTATTGAGGTACTCTAATAATGAATGAATTTTATTTACTTCATGATTACTAAGAGTGTAAGAATCAGAATTAAAATAAACTGTCATTTCATCAGGATGATTGGCATTTAATTCTTTAAATGCCTTCTTCTCAATAACTAAAGGAGACTTAGGTTTCACACTATCATTACCAAAAAACCTATAACCAATACCAACAGTAATTAAATTAACATTACTGCCACCGGTATTTTTACCCCCAACATTATTTACCCATTGATATTCAATTCGTGTAGATAACTTTTTCGACCAAAGATATTCATAACCTAATCCTAGCATTAAAGATGTGCCACTATCTTTTTCATTTACTTTAAATCCTATTTCATCTCCTTTTTTCTCAACATCCCAATAATAGCCACCAACTTTTGAAAACAATACTGATTGGTGAGAAAGGTGATAATCAGATTTTATGCCTAACTCATACCCCTGAATTTCAGCAGAATACTTTGCAACGCCTTGATATCCAGAGATAGGTATATAGTCAGCTTTAACTTTTCCTAAATCACTATAACCTCCTTCAATCGAAAAAATATCGTTAATTTTATACCCTAAGAACCCTCCAAATGATGGCCGAAAATCATTGCACTCTAATGATTCTTTATTACAAGAATTATTATACAGCGTTGAACCAACCTTTCCTCCAATATAAATATCCTTACTCAATTCTTTAAAATCAGTATTAGCATTTACAAAAGGTGATATAAAGAAAAAAAGAATTACTATTTTATACATAACAAACATTCCCAAAAAAACAATCGCGCATTCTATAAGTAAGAGAAACAATTGATACTTAATAATAATTAATTCTTAACAATTAAATCATGGAGAAAAACAATAAAAGATAAATTATAATAATTAAACAACTTAAATCATTAATAAAGGCGATATTCTTAAAGGGTAAATATGATGATTTAACAATAAGTTCTCGGTTAACATTTCAACCTCACAGTGCACTTTCCTATTCTCTTTAGCTTGTAGATAAGTTATCTTCCTTTTAAAGAACAACTTCCTAAAGCTCACTTAGCATTTCAAAATATCATTGATTTATGGAGTAAAAGATTGAACGAACATCAAGATCTATCCTTTCAAATTGAGACGCTTTTTAACGTCGAACAAGAAGAGCAGTTTAAGCTTCTCGGTGAATACGTTGAAAATGGCTTAGATAACGGTTCATTTGCTCGTATCTTAGAAGCTTTCCCAGTTGATCAACGTGTACAATTATGGCGACGCTTGCCATTAGAAATGCATATAGACGTATTAACTGAAATGCGTGCGGATGCTCGTGTCGCAATTCTTGAAGAATTATCTGAAGCTGAATTAAATTTCACACTCGCTAAACTGGATAACTTATCGTTAATTGAATGGGCTGAATCCCTACCAGATGAAATATTCAGTCTTGCTTTACAACTTATTAGCCGCGATGAGTTAGATTTATATGACGATGCAAAGCAGTATGAAGATGATGAGGTAGGTCACTGGGCTGACCGTAAAATTGCAACCCTACCTTTTAACGTCAGCGTAGGACGCGCTAAAAAACTGTTAAAAACCAATTTATTCGAATCACACCAATACATGCACCTTATCAACCGTGTCCATAAATTTCACGGTATTGTGCAATATACAGATATTTTAACTGCCGATGACTCTGTCAAAATTAACACGCTTAAATTAGAAGATTGTTTGGTTCTGAATGTTCATCAACCATTAAATGAAAGTATTGAAGCGATTGAGCATTCTGCGGTTCCTAGCGTTGCGATCGTTGATGACGAAAATATCTTAATTGGTCAACTTGATTGGCAATTTGCCATTAATACCCAACGTGAAATTTACGAGAGCCGTTTAATGGCTGGTACCGGTATGGATGAAGGCGATGATCTCTTCTCTCCCGTACTTAAAAGCTCTAAAAAACGTGGAGTTTGGCTAGGCATTAATTTACTTACCGCTATTTTAGCCTCCGTCACTATTGGGTTATTTGAAGATGTAATTACTCAAGTAGTTGCGCTTGCTGTATTGATGCCAATTGTGGCTTCTATGGGTGGTATTGCAGGCAGCCAAACATTAACCTTGATGGTTCGTGCAATGGCTCTTAATCAAATCACCCCTGGTAACCGTTTTGCATTGCTAAAGAATGAATTAGGTATTGGGTCAATTAACGGGTTGTTATGGTCACTAATCATCGGTGGTATCGCGGGGGCATGGTTCCAATCATTCGCATTAGGCGCAACCATTTCACTGGCTATTATCGTTAATATCATCACCGCAGCATTATTTGGCGTACTGATCCCCATCACTTTAGATAAATTTAAGTTAGATCCTGCACTAGCAGGCTCAGTTATTCTAACGACAGTAACTGATGTTGTCGGCTTCTTCGCCTTCTTAGGTACTGCAAGTCTTGTGATGATGTAATATTTCAAAACACTGAGTGACACAATCACTCAGTGTTTTTGACCCCATTTTAACCTAACCAAATATAGCACTCTCTTCACATTCCCAATATTAATCCGGTTTACTCTCATTTAGCTCCCCTTTAAAACACCTCTATATTCAAAAATTTATCTATCACCACACCACAATCATTCGGATTTTACGAATAATCATTTCGAACTTTACTCAATTATCAAAAATAAATGAACAGATATAATCATCGTCATTAAGTAATAACAAAGAACAAGTAAAGGTCATCATCATGAATAAAGAAAAAATGCCATTCCAAGTCTGGATACTCACATTAGCTGCATTCGCAATTGGTACTGCGGAATTTGTTATTGCAGGCATCCTTCCTCAAATCGCAACATCACTGTCCATTACAGAAGGACAAGCAGGTTATTTAATCAGTGCTTACGCATTAGCCATTGTTATTGGCGGCCCTATCTTAACCATTTATTTAGCTCGTTTTAATAAGAAGGCCGTCCTAATCGGATTGATGGCACTGTTCATCATCGGAAATATATTATCTGCATTAGCACCTAATTATCATTTATTGCTAATTAGCCGTGTTATTTCTGGTCTTGTGCAAGGTCCGTTTTATGGGATTGGGGCTGTAGTAGCCACTAACTTAGTCTCAGAGAAAATGGCAGGTCGTGCAGTAGGACAGATGTTTGCAGGATTAACGCTTGCCAATGTTCTTGGTGTTCCCGCAGGTACGTGGGTCAGCTTACAATTTGGATGGCACACCACTTTCTTTACCGTTGCTGCATTTGGTGCCATTGCAATGATTTCAATTCTAACCTCAATTAAATCAACAGGACATGGCGAAGCAAAAGATATCAAAACTCAGCTTACTGCATTCAAAAACCCAATGTTATTAATTAGCTTAGCCATCACAGCGTTGTCATGGTCTGGTTTTATGACGTTATATGGTTACCTTGCACCTATCGCTATGCACACAACAGGTTATGGAGAAACAGCGGTTACATGGATTCTAGTCATTGTTGGTCTGGGCCTTATTATCGGTAATATCCTTGGGGGGCGCTCTTCTGATAAAGATCTAAACAAAGCCTCTATGTTTTGGGCAGTTGCAATGATTATCTCATTAGTCGCGGTTGGCCTAGTTGTAGACAACAAAATTCTATTCATCATTACTGCTTTTATCTTTGGTATTGCTTCATTTGCAAACGTACCTGCTATGCAACTTCGTGTAATGAACCATGGTGGTGAAGGTCAAGAACTGGCAGCAACTGCAAATATATCAGCGTTTAACTTAGCCAATGCATTTGGCGGCTTCCTTGGCGGTATGGTGCTTGATAGTCAATTAGGTGCAAGCATGATCCCTTTTGCTGCCATCATTATTCCAATAATAGGTTTGTTATTCATTGCTAAAGCAAATAGCAACGAAAAATCACAAAATAAATTAGCGACTAAGTTCAATTAGTTCATATCGTTACGGGCCCAATTCAGGGCCTTTAATCAAAGGAACAAGCCATGACTGTATTAAGTAAAAAATACAGAAAATTAAATTTAAATCAGTGTGTTATTAATGATCTTTCTTTTAACTTTTCAACTAACGATATTGAAATTTTTGATTGGAAAACGTTATTTATACTAGAAATTTCACTGATACTTTCTGCCTGTATTTTCTATCAGATCTTATTCTAAATAAATACGATTTGATTTCAGAATAAACACATTACGAAATAATAAAAAGGGACAAATTATGAACCAAGAAAAATCTATTTACGTCATTATTGGTGGTACATCTGGTATCGGTGAAGCCGTTACAAAACATCTTAATAGTGCAAATAGTATTGTTCATGTTGCAAGTCGAAAAACAGGATTAGACATCAGTGATGAAAAAGCCGTTCATCATTACTTGGAATCTATTGGACCGATTGATCACCTTGTCGTTACAGCCGGATCGTACGCACCATCAGGAAAAGTGACCGATGTGTCGATTGAAGAAGCAAAAACCGCTTTCGATGCTAAATTCTGGGGGTCAATCCATGCCGCTAAACATGCTGCTAGATACCTAAAACCTAATGGTTCTATTACATTAACAACTGGTATGTTGTCGCGTAAAGTCGTGGCGAATACTTACGTGAAATCTGCCATGAATGCTGCTTTAGAAGCCGTAACTAAAGTTCTTGCTAAAGAGTTAGCTCCTATTCGCGTTAATGCTATAAGCCCAGGTCTAACAACCACGACAGCGTATCAACACATGAATCCTCTTTCTCGTGAATCTATGTATGAAAGTGCAAAGAGAAACTTACCCGTAGGTAAGTTGGGTGATGCCTCAGATATTGCAATGGCTTATGTAATGGCGATGACGAATCCATATATGACAGGTTCTATTATCGATATTGATGGTGGTTCTCTAATTAGTTAACACTTGGAAATAACACAACATCAGGTTTCAACTCAGTTCATTTTTACTACGTATTGGATAATAGATTTATGAAAAATAAGATAATCTTAGGAGTTACTAATCTCTCTTTTCATCAGTTAACCGCATCGATAATTACTCATGTATTAGTTGATATGGGATTTGAGGTGGAGCGAATTTACTCCCCACACCAAGAAAATTTTGAGAAATTAAAATCAGGCGACATTGATATGCTGACTTCAGCTTGGCTCCCCTCTAGTCACGGAATATACAAATCGGATGTAGAAGAAAAAGTCGAATTGCTTGAATTAGGGCTACATTATAAGCCATACGCTCTTTGGGGGGTTCCTGATTACATTCCAGAAAGTGCAGTATCTGAAGTAAAAGATTTACTGAAGCCTGAAGTAATTTCACGCATGAATAATACAATTCAAGGCATTAACCCAGGGGCCGGAATCACCCGATTTTCAATCAAAATGATGGAAATATACGGTTTAAACAACGCAGGTTACCGCTTTTATACCGGAAGTGAAGAAGATTGCTTTGATGCATTTGAACAAGCTGTCGAGAATAAAGAGTGGGTTATTGTTCCATTATGGAAACCGCAATTTCTACACCATAAATACAATATCCGTGAAATTTCCGAACCTGAAGGATTATTGGGGATAGTTGATCGTGCCGTCTTATTACTTCGACAAGACAAATCGATTAACTTCACTCCAGAACAGCTTGAAACATTAGATGCTCTTAAATTCTCTAATGAAATTATCGCCGCACTCGATTATCAAGTTTGCCGAGAAGGAAAAGCGATTGACGAAGTAACCAAGCAGTGGCTTCGTCAACAATCATAACCAACAGGGACAATGTTGTTACCTAAACTTCAGCCATAAAAAACGCCTAAAGCAGTTAACTTTAGGCGTTTCATCCATTTCTAATCTTCTACTTAAATATCAATAATTAACGTATTAACAGCAGAGGCACTTCACTTTTTATTAATACCTTGGTTGTGTTACTGCCTAAAAAAAACTGTCTTAGCGTTGAATGTCCATAAGCCCCCATTACCATCATGCCTATCTGGTGATCTTTCTGGTACTTCAGCAAAGCATCATCAACAGAACCTGACAGTATGTCTTCATGCACACTAAGTCCTGCATTTTTTAATTTAATGGCCGCTTTCTCAAAAGCCGCACTTTTTTCTGCAAAGTCATCCACCATCACTAAATGACAATCCAATCCCAAAAGCAGAGGCGTATTGATTGCTTTTTCAATCAATTTTTCACTCGTTGGACTGCCATCAAAAGCAATGAGATAAGACGTTGGAATAGAAAATGGGGTATTAACTACTAGTGTATGAGATTTAATAGAACGAATAACACTCTCAAGTTGAGAACCTATCGTTTTATTACTGCCCTGCTCTTCACCTAATTTACCAATAACTAATACTCTTAGTTCATTTTCTAAATCAATCAGGCTTTCAAGTAAGCTCCCATGACGTTGCAATTGCTCAACATTAGTAATGCCTTCTTTCATTATCCATTCAGCCGCTTCTTCCAGCAATTGTTTTCCATGCTTTAGAGCAACTTTACTGCGCACTTCGTCTAGCTCCGCAAGTTCATTAAGCAACTCTTCTTGGCTGCCTAATCCTATTTGCCCTGAAAGCTCACTCACAACAGGTCTGGTCGTTTTATCAAGAGCGTGCAATAAGATAAGCGGCGCATTAATCTTAGAGGCAACCCATGCACTCGCTTCACACGTTGCAAGCGTCATCGGAGATCCATCAATACAAGCTATTATATTTTTCATTTTCTAATCCTTAATGTCCGGCCAATAGTTTTTCAACTTCTTCTGGTTTGTCATGTACACCAAATTTATCAACAATAGTTTGGGTTGCTTGATTCATACCAATAAGCTCTACTTGTGTCCCCTCTCTACGAAACTTGACCACCACTTTATCCAAGGCTGACACAGAGGTGACATCCCAGAAATGCGCAGACGATAAATCAATTGTCACGCTCTCGATCACTTCTTTAAAATCAAAGGAAGCAATAAATTTATCCGATGACGCGAAGAATACTTGCCCTATTACAGTATATTCACGCGATGTATTTTCATCCGAATTATTCTTTATCACCATCATACGGCTGATTTTATTGGCAAAGAATAATGACGCAAGCAAGACACCGACCAGAACACCAATAGCTAAATTATGCGTCATTACCACAATAATCACCGTGGCTAACATAACAATATTGGTTGATATTGGGTGCTTTCTTAAATCAGTAATTGAACTCCATGAAAAAGTACCGATAGATACCATTATCATCACAGCAACTAAGGCTGCCATTGGGATTTGTTTTAACCACGGACCAAGAAAAACCACCATAATTAACAAAAACACGCCAGCAGATAACGTTGATAAACGTCCACGGCCGCCCGATTTTATATTAATCATTGATTGTCCGATCATCGCACAACCTGCCATACCACCAAGAAAACCCGTAAAGATATTGGCAAGCCCTTGGCCTTTACACTCGCGGTTTTTATCGCTGCTGGTATCGGTTAAGTCATCAACAATCGTTGCTGTCATCATGGATTCTAATAAACCCACCACAGCCAAACCAATAGAATACGGCAAGATAATTAATAGCGTATCTAAGTTTAAAGGCACATCTGGCCATAAGAAAATTGGTAAAGTATCAGGTAAGTTCCCCATGTCTCCCACGGTACGAATATCAATATTAAATGACATCGAAATGACAGT
Source organism: Aliivibrio sifiae (assembly GCF_002954715.1). Lineage (GTDB taxonomy): Bacteria > Pseudomonadota > Gammaproteobacteria > Enterobacterales > Vibrionaceae > Aliivibrio > Aliivibrio sifiae. The sequence continues at coordinate 1,531,340 of NZ_MSCP01000002.1, forward strand.
TAATACGATAATACAGACTAAAGGCGAAGGAATTAATTTACCGATAACCGGTAGGTATGGGAACAGATAGATAATCCCTAAACCGGCGGCTGTCATGGCGTAAACATGCCAAGTTACATTCGTGAGTTCAGGTAGTTGCGCCATAAAAATAAGTATCGCTAGCGCATTAACAAAACCTGTGACCACTGAGCGAGAAACAAAACGCATCAAGCTGCCCAGTTTTAAATAACCCGCTAAGATCTGCAATATTCCAGTAAGTACAGTAACGGCAAGTAGGTATTCTAGCCCGTGTTCTTTAACTAACGTGACCATCAATAGTGCCATTGCACCCGTCGCGGCAGAGATCATTCCTGAACGACCTCCAGTAAAAGCAATAACAACCGAGATGCTGAAAGAAGCGTACAACCCAACTTTAGGGTCAACACCAGCGATAATAGAAAATGCGATAGCTTCAGGAATTAAAGCAAGAGCAACAACGATGCCCGCAAGCAGGTCACCACGGATATTAGACATCCAATCAATTTTGAAATTTTTAAACATTGAATTCTCAATTTATGCACGGCAATACGTACCAGAAAGAGATCTGGGGTGTAAATAAGTGCTTCTTTGATAATACCAATTCCAGTAATTCTCTGATCATTATTACTGGTTAAATCACATAATAGCTTCGTTAAAAATTATTTAAGTAGAATAACTACTTATCAGAATTTTTACCTTGCTCTTAAGTGGTTTGCCTGCGTAATAAATAGACTATTTAATTAATGGCAATGGTATGAGTTTTAGCGCGGAAAAGTAGCCGAAAGTACGGCAAAGAATTAACAAGCGCAAAGAGTTAAGCCGAATACTCTGGTGAGTACAGTGCTTAGTTAGCAATGATAGCTATAGGGGGGATGGAGCGTTTAAGGCGGCGTAATTAACACAGTGATCAATATCCTCTAAATCAAACAAGTGGCCAGTCTATATTTACGAGTCAATCAATACAATTTCCATTATCGGTTCTTTAGGTTCCATTAATATGTCTATGAAAAGTAGAATATTAATGGAAGCCATTATTACATCAGCTTGCTAGGCAGTAACTTCCTATAAAAGCCCGTTACAAACATAGTTCCTGTCACAACTAAAATAGTACCTATGATCGCATTAATTCCAACGGTTTCCCCTAAGAATAAATAACCCCACAAAATACCAAACGCAGGAATAAGAAAAGTAACAGAAAGCGCTGAAGATGCACCTAATTCATTTATTAATCGGAAATACAATAAATACGCAAGACCGGTGCAGACCGCACCAAGTGCAAACACTGACAACATAATATCTGAGCTAATTGTTTCTCTTACTGGTATAAAAGGAACCAACGGTAGCACCAAAATTACAGAAGCCCACATACTGCCGTGCGCATTATTAAAGGGTTCAACACTTGGGGCATTTTTCGCGTAATTAGTCGCGATACCGTAGCTAAATGCCCCCATCAAGGCTGCAATCATTGGAATAATCGCTTCATCACCGATATTAATGGCTTCCCAGCCAACAAGAACGCTAACTCCAATCATACCTAATACCAAACCAAATACGACTTCTTTGGTTAGCCAAGTTCGAGTCCAAACTGCACCAATAATCGCTCCCCAGATCGGCGCCGTAGAATTAAGAATAGCTAACGTAGACACATTTAATACTTGTGCGGAATAAGCAAATAACAAGAAAGGCAACGCGGAGTTAAACAGACCTAAGGTGAGGAAATGCTTAATATTTGATATAAATTTCAGTGATTTTTTGAGAAAGAATGACACGACTAATAAGGTTAATGCCGCAAAAGCAACTCTAGTTTCAATCAAAACAGCAGGGCCAAGAGGGTTGGCTGCAATTCTGACAAATAAAAATGAACCACCCCACAACGCAGCTAAGGTAAATAAGCTCAGTATATTAACCATCCATGACTCCAAACGACGAGGTGATTTTTAAGTGTGATTTATAATGACAAATTACTCAACCCCATCGTTTAGAAAGTGTTCTCTAGCGCTCGCCTTGCACTTCAAAATCATCCGCAATTAAACGAGCCTTACCATCTTCTTGAATCGTCCAATGCTCGTTATGTACTACACCAAACGCTTTATTCATCGTCCAACTCGCTGTTAGTAAATAACCATTGCCTCCAATTTCCTCCCATTTAACATCGGTATAATCCACATCAGAAAAGCCTTGGTCCATGATGTTTTGCCAAAATGCTTGGATCTCTTCACGACCAGTAAACGTTCCAAATGGGCGCGCCTCCATAACCGTACCTTCAGCGTATTGTGCTGCACAACCTGCTGCATCTTGAGAATTAAAAGCCTGTTGCCATGCTGAAATTCCCGCTTTGCATGCTGCTAAAATTTGTTCTTGAGCCATGATTGTTTTCTCCTAATGTTTGTATGAAATGAACTATACGTGCATTATTAATAGTGAAAAACAGACGAATAAGAAAACACTGTTTAATTTAAAAGAACAATCAAACTAAATAATACCATTCAAATAAGTAGAGATAGCATGCAAAAACTAAAACAAATGACCCTATTTATGACCGTGGTTGAATCAGGTTCCATCACTAAAGCCGCTGATAAACTTGACCTATCAAAATCAGTCATAAGCCAACATATCAAACAATTAGAAGCGGACTTAGGTTTACCTTTATTAAAACGAACGACCCGAAAACAGAGTCTTACGGCATCAGGTGAGCGCTTTTATTTACAGTGTTGCGAAATGCACCAATTGGCTGAAAAAGCCTGGAGTGATATTTTGCATCAAAAAGAATTTCCACAAGGAAAACTGACAGTAACCGCCCCTCACGCCTTAATGAATGACATTATTATTCCGGCCTTAAGTAGCGTGTTTAGCGTCCACAAAGATGTGAAATTAAATCTAATAGCACATGATGGTCAACTCGACCTAATGCAAGAAGATATTGATTTGGCCATCCGTGTTGGTGAATCAAAATTAAGTAGCCTAAAGCAAAAGCGCATTGGAACCATACAAGACATATTGTGCATTGCCAAAAACTATCCTGAATTTACTAGTGATAACATTGAGGCCTTGCCTTATGTTGCAAACCACTGGCAATCAAAACAAATTTCGCATCAGCTAGTAAATACGACCACAAAAAATGCCCGCGTTATAAACTTTATCGCAGCGCATCAAGTCAACACAGTTCAAAATAGTTTATCTTTAATAAAAAATGGGTTTGGGATTGGGCTTCTTCCTGAGTTTATCTATTTGCAACATCAAGATGAGTTAAAAGAAGTATTACCTACTTTTGAAATGAAAACATCTAATGTCTATGCGCTTCATCCCTTTCATGGCCAAGTTCCGATTAGTGTAAGAATGGCAATTGATGCAATTGAAAGGGCATTAGCCTAGTTATCGACCTATACACTTCATTTTATTCATTGAATCATGCGTTGTCTCAATATTTAGCAAAGCACCAACCAAAGAAAAAGGTATTATGTACGGATACATTTATTCTCTATTAACCCCTTCAATTCAAAGGAAAACAATTATGAAAATTCGCTTTTATCTTCTAGCAGCACTCACTATGACGTCACTTTTTGGCTGCGCAGAAGGCGAACAATCTCTAAAAGTAACCGCAAGCGCATACACATCAAGTGTTGGTGAAACCGATGACACACCCAATCTTGCTGCTTGGGGCGATACATTAAAACCAGGCATGAAATCAATTGCGGTATCGAGAGACCTTATCGATATGGGCCTTACTCACAACCAAGAAGTAACAATCGAAGGACTTGATGGCACATATCTAGTACTAGATAAAATGAATAAACGCTGGAAAAAGAAGATTGATATTTACATGGGTGAAGATGTTGAGAAAGCAAGACAATGGGGTAAAAAAGAAGTCGTTATCCATTGGACTGTAGAAGAAGAAAAGAAGTAGACACTTAATAACTATCAATCCAACACATCCAATTAAAGTGGCCTCGTAATGAAGCCACTTTTTTTGTATCTAAATATAGCGGTCCTAACTGCCGATCACAGCACCGTTATCTTTAGTCACCATCACAATAGTTGATCGTGGTTTGCTATCTCCCCCTTGAGGAAAATGTCCAGATGGATGTTGCACACCAACAAACATGGTTTTTTGATCTTCAGAAAAAGTGAGTCCGGTAATTTCACAGCCAACCGGTCCAGTTAAGAAACGACGCACTTCTCCTGTTTTAGGATCGCCACACAGCATTTGGTTATTACCCTGACCTGCAAAATCGCCTTTATTTGAGTAGTTACCATCGGTTTGGATCCATAAGCGCCCCGCTTTATCAAAACCAATACCATCAGGGCTATTAAACATATTTTCTTTATTGATGTTGTCACTACCTGCGTACAAATTGCCTTTATGAACAGTTGGATTACCAGCAATTAGATATAAATCCCATTGAAACGTATCACTGACGTGATTACCCTGTGTTGGCTCCCAACGCACTATCTGACCATAATGATTTTCTGCACGAGGGTTAACACCATCAACCTCTTGGCCTTCTCTTACGCCACGATATTTATTATTAGTTAATGTACAGAAAACGTGTTTTTTATCAGGATGAACCGCAACCCATTCAGGCCTATCCATTGTGGTTGCCCCCACTTGTGTAGCTGCACGACGAGCAAAAATCATTACTTCAGCTTGGCTATTAAAACCATTTTCTTTGGTTAATCCATTCTTACCATAAGTGAGTTCTAGCCACTGGCCATCGCCTTCCAATTTATCGTCTTTCATTACAAACTTAGCAACGTACAGAGTGCCATCTTCGAGTAAGTCTCGGTTAGCTGAATTATTGCCTTCTTGATACTTACCTTTGGATACAAACTTATACAGATGCTCACCACGTTCATCATCCCCAAGATACACAACCACACGACCATCATCGTTCACAACTAAGGCGGCGTTTTCATGTTTAAATCGCCCCAATGCAGTACGTTTTAATGGCGTTGATGTTGGGTCATTCGGGTCAATTTCAACCACCCAACCAAAGCGATTTGGTTCATTTGGGTTTTTAGAAACATCAAAACGCTCATCAAAATTATGCCATTGGTAATCACTCTGCTCGGCTTTAATTCCATAACGTTTATCATCGGCGGTTAACGCTGCGTTTTGCTCTGAGCCAAAGAAGTCATTAAAATTTTCTTCACAGGTTAAATAAGTGCCCCATGGTGTTTCACCATTTGCACAGTTATTAAATGTACCCAATATTTTTTGTCCTGTTGGGTCTGCTTTGGTTTTCAATAAATCATGACCCGCAGCAGGGCCTGTCATCTTCATTTCAGTATTTGCAGTAATACGACGGTTTGCCTTACCTGTTGGGTCCATCACCCATTGACCATTTTTCTTAGCTATTTCAACAATGGTAATCCCTACCGCGGCTTGTGCTTTTAATACATCGTCAGCTGTCATTGCTTTGCCTTGATGCTCAAACAGAAATTCGTAATTGGTGTATTCATTATTTACGGCAAGAATCGCGCGATCATTAGATAATGGAAACACACTCATACCATCGGTGTTATCACCAAATTGCAGGGCTTGCGCTTTTGAATCTTGTTTGCCATTAGGATTAAATTGGGGAGCATTTGCAAAAATAGGGTCGCCCCACGACATTAAGGTACTTGAGCTATACCCTTTAGGAAGAATAATAGAATCACTGGTAGAAGTGGCAATTGCCTCAAAATTTAATAATGAGCTATCCATACTGCCAGCGATGGCTTTCGCTACTGGATTTAACGCTAAAAAAGCGCCTGCCCCTGCCGCCGCGGTTCCCATTAAAAAACCTCGACGAGATAAACGTGCATTCACCATGTTGCTAAAATCTGATTCTTTCTCTACAAAATTGCTCATCATACTTCCCTTTTGAAATCGTTATTTTTATAAGTGCGTTTATTAATCAGATGTAGCCTAAAGGGGGTTTATGACAGTTTAGTGGAAGATTTATGGCGGTTTTATTTCTTGCGATTAAATTAAGATCCAGTTGCAAACAGTGAAAGAGACTATTTATATTAAAAATGTGATTATCCACTAGTAAATCCATATTAAACACGGTTAATAAAATAGAAATAAATGGTGGATAAAATACACATGAGAAAAATATATATAACCAAACATACAAAAACCACTACAAATACAATCAACAAATTAACACTACCACCTTTATATTTAAAATAACCATTCATAATAAACTTAGTTTTCTATATAAATAAACCATGATCTAATATCTAAGTTATTAATCTCATACAAAAACAAACCAACTCACAAATGATACTATCATCAATAAAACGGTTATATTTAAATGATTAATATAATAATACGGTTATAAATTTATTTTTTATTGAATAAAGATCATAAATTTAACTTTATAAACTTTGAAAGTATATTTAAAAAACAAAAAATACACATCGCAAATAAAATAGATAAAAAACATAACAAAGAGATATAAATAAATGAATAAACAATATTTCGTCTTGCTAGGACTAACACCCCTCGTCTTTCCTGTACAGAGTGCTACCATTCTTGATGTTCAAGACGTCAATATAACAGAGCTTCTTAATCCATTAAGTACAACAAATACTGCTGGCCCCCCTAACCAATATAGTTTCATAGAACAAACTCATATTGAACAACAAGGAAAAAAGTGGGTTCGTCATCAACAACGATATCTCGGTATTCCCATCTATGGTCAATCTGTCGTGTCATTAAAAGATCACTATGGCGTTGCTCAAGCCATCACTGGCAATGTTGTCCAAGATATAGAGAATGATATGGGATCTACCTTACCTCTCATCAATCAAAATCAAGCTATTAACATTGCGAAAGCAGCAAATAAATCCAGCATAAAAAGAACAACAACATCTGTCCATACTGACGCAGAATCCGCCGAATTAATGATTATAATTAATAGTCAAAAAATGGCACAACTTATATACCACGTTTCTTATTTAACCGTTAAAGATAAATCCCCATCCCGTCCAATCACGATAATAGATGCCAAAGATGGTCGCATTCTCGATCGTTGGGAGGGCATTACTTTTAAACAAGCTGAAGGGGTTGGTGGTAACCAAAAAAGTGGACGCTATTATTTCAATGACAATAGTAAATTTGGTGGATTTGAAGTTAATGATGCCTGTCAAATGGACAGCAAAAACGTCGTGACTCTTGATATGAATAGCAGTACCTGGAGCGGACGCATACATCAATTCACTTGTCCTGAGAATACCGCTCGTTCAGCCAATGGCGCCTATGCTCCGATGAACGATGCACAATATTTTGGTCAACAAGTCTTTGATATGTATGACGAGTGGTTAAACACTCGGCCGATCCGTCAAAAGCTAACGATGCGCGTTCATTATGGTAATAACTATGGTAATGCATTTTGGGATGGGAAACAGATGACCTTTGGCGATGGAGGGTCTTACATGTATCCACTAGCTACTTGGGATGTCATAGCCCATGAAGTTAGCCATGGATTTACCGAACAAAATTCTAATTTAGAGTACCGTGGTATGTCTGGAGGTATGAACGAATCCTTTTCCGATGTCTCCGCCGCTGCATTGAGCTATTTTGTTCACGGTTCTTTCAATTGGAAGATGGGGGAACACGTAATGAAACATTCTGAAGCGATGCGTTTTTTCATCAAACCATCACAAGATGGTGCGTCCATTCAACATGTTAGCCAATATTATAATGGCATTGATGTTCACCATAGTTCGGGGATTTTTAACCACGCTTTTTATCTTCTTGCAACTAGCCCAGATTGGAATATCAAAAAAGCATTCTTAGTTTATGCAACGGCGAATAAACTATTTTGGCAACCACGTTCAACCTTCCAACAAGGGGCTGAAGGGATTTGTCAGGCTGCAACACAACTTGGTTATGAAACGCAGTCGATAACTACGGCCTTTCAACAAGTAGGAATAACGGTACAACACTGTGAAAGCTCAACGCCTAATCCACAGCCACCGAGACCCAATCCAGAAACGCCAACGCCCTCGAATGAAGCCACGTTAGTATTAAATCAGCCAACCGTAATAAAAGGAGTTTACGGTGACAAACCACGCTTTAGACTGAATAATCCGCCATCCAATGGTTACGTTAGTATTGATACTTACGGAGGTCAGGGAGATATTGATATATTCATTGCCACGAATCGCCAACCAACACCGACAGATTACGACTGTTCCTCTCAAAATTCTGACACCTACGAAAGTTGCTTATTCTTAGATCATCCAGCCAATAGCTATCATGTATTGGTCGTAAGTAAGTCTGATTTTTCTGATGTCAGTTTACTCATTGGAGGAAACAGTAAACCGACACCGCCGCTACCTACTCCACCGATACCACAACCTGACGATTATTGTGCATATATGCCAGAATGGAGTCCATACACCCACTACGATTACCAAGAAGTCGTACAATCGAATGGCTATATGTTCCTCTCCCTTCAGCCATCATCAGGTTGGAACCCTTATTTCTACCCAACAGTATGGCAATACCTTCGCCCTTGTTAATGAACACCAAAGGCAGCAGTGAATCATCGTAAAAATCCTTACTATAAAAGCAGTTTTCTAATGTTGAAAACTGCTTTTCATAATATAAAAATATAGAACTTACACATAAATATATTATATATAATGAGCCAAATCTCAACCAAAAATCTAATAATAACTATCTAACAGATTATTTAAAGGTATAGGTTTAGAATATAAATATCCTTGTAGATATTCAACATTATTTTCTAACAAATATTTCTCTTGTTCTTTTGTTTCAACACCTTCCGCTATAATTGACACTCCTAACCTTTTAGAAAGGTCTATTATATTATCAACAAAAGCAGTTTCTGATTTTTCATCTTTAATTAAATCTATAAACTGTTTATCAATTTTTATGATATCAGCTTTTAGTTTTTTGATGTTTTCTATTGTAGAAAAACCAGTGCCAAAATCATCCATAGCAAATTTAACACCATATCCTTTCAGTGTGTCAACCGCTTCAACAATACCATCAAATTCAATAACTTGACCTTCCGTAACTTCAAGTACAAGGTTAATGTTATTGAATACAGAAAACAATTTACAAACTTTAATTAAACCTTCACTATTACTATTACTCAAGTGATCCGGACATATATTTATACTTAAATGAGTATTTTTTGGTATCAATGAATCGTATTCAACACACATTTCATAAACACTTTTAAACAAGCTTAATGTTATAGGTATTATCATTCCATTTTTTTCAGCTATAGATATAAAATCACTAGGATATATTATATTATTATTTCGTTTCCATCTAATTAGTATTTCAAAGCCTGAAATAATACCTTTCTCATTCACAATAGGCTGTGCAAAAGGAATGAATTCATTATTCAACAAACCATTTTCCATAAGAAATGTTGTATTTATACAATTCCTAAATTTAAAATAGAACGCTAAATATACAATCATAAAAAACAAAATAACAATCAAAACCTCTAGTTTATCTTGTAAGAAATTCTTAGTATAAACGTAAATAGGTATATTTGTACTTATAGAAAATGGATATAAGTCAGAATGAACTAAAATTGAATCTGGAGTTTTATTACTAATATCAACACCATTACTATTTACTCTGAATTTATCAGTATTAATGTTAAAATTCAAATCCCCCTCAGACAACTTAACTAAATTAGTAAAGGTTAAATCTCTAACACTAATAACTATAGAGTATTTATTCTTTGTTTTTTTTATGATAAGAATAAATTTATTTGGGACAAGAAAATCTGACATTAACAGATCAATATTAGTGTCATTTTCGATTCTATTTTTATAACCAATAATATAAGGGTAAGAAGAACAGACAATGGCGTCATCTTTAATAATATTGATACTTTGTATATCAGGATTTGATACTCTTAATTTCCTAAAAAAAATCATCGATTTGCTACAATCACTTATATTTTTATTAAACAAATCATCTATAGTTGAATGATAATTATCTAACTTATTATCAATTACATTGACAACTGAAGTCATACGGTTAATAACTAAATTGTTAAAATAAGTAACATAATTGAAAGTCAAAAATGATAGAAAAAACAAAAAAAATCCGACAACACTTAAATGAAAATTCTTTATATACAAAAAATTCTTTTTCATAAGACCTTCAATAATTTCCTTAATATATAAAATATATAACCAAATTTATACCTTTACATTCAAAAATATAGCCTTACACATAAAAATTTTAGCCAGACTAATACTCAGATTTTTTAAATATAAAAATGCAAGTTTAATTATACCTATACCTAGAGTATTACAAAAAGAAGCTCTCTGTAGGTATAGAGGCAACCATATTATAGATGGACATTTATACGAAAAGGGCATTTATAGATTATAAAAAAACATAATGCTTGTTTATAGTAAGGTACCTTTATGTTGTACAAATAAACCATTCCAAATAACTTTACTGATAAGAGGCACATAAAAAAATAAAGTCAATAAAATAAAAAGGCATAACCGACACCTTCTAACAAAAACATGACATAGATCACGTGAGTCATAGGGGTTATTCTTGCATAGAGAATAATTAGTATTATAATCAATAATTTATTAATAATTACTAAATTTAGTTTATCTTCAGATATGCTTTAAAAAATGTATTATTTACTTAAAAATAATGATTTGAACACTAACTGTATCAAACTTAAGACAAGAAAAGTTGTTAACTCATACTCTGTTACATATTATAGGCAACATCAATCAACGATTAAAAAGTAAAGTTCATGCCTATTACATTTTCAACATACTTACAAAACTTGCGTGAAGAAATGGATTTGACACAGCAAAACTTACTTGATCTCTTAACTAAAAATAATAGCTTATTTAAGAAACTAGATCTTACAACACTAAGTCGTTGGGAGCGTGCTATCACTATACCAAACTTAAAAAAACAACTCGCTATTGCCAGGTTATTTAATTCTGATATTACTCAATTAATTAATCCAAACACACCTGTACCAACTGTAAAAAAGAAAATTCTAGAGCAGTTTCATGAACGTGTTTTTAATCCATACTCAGAAAACCAAAGTACTTTAGCATTAACTAAATTAAAAACGTTTAACAATGAAGATCAACTATACCATAATATAAATAATTTTCATGAGCATTTCCTTGGTATAAACACAAAAAACATTGATTTTAAACAAAAAACTATGGATATAAATATATTTACAGATAAAGAAAATAATTTAGTGGCTCATTGTTTGTTTGGATATACAAAAACAAATATTAATAAAGACTTATATAAATTTGAAGAAATAGAAAATTGTGATTTTATAAATAAATCAGATGAAAAAACAGTAAATTTATATGTATTCTCAGCATTTAGTTCATTAAAACAATCACGTATGGCCATGTTATTAATGCTAATTAAGAAATTATCTATTAATAACAACATAAAATCATTTATTATTAACATGCATTATCAAGAAGTGCTGAACCTAATAAGTGTTGCTGAACACAATATAATAAACAAAGGCCAACGTATAAACTCTGGTGGAGTAAAAATATTTGGAAAAAACTATTCATTTGTCCAAGCTCTTGTAAATGCAGAAAGTTTTTTATCATCCCCTATGATTTATAGTTTGATAGAAAATATAGACGAACATCTTAATTCATTAGCCATCTCAGTTGAGTGATGAAGACCCATCTCTATTTCTACATAATTTATATGTTTTCCTTACTGTTATGTTTGAATGTTCTTCTTTAGGAATTTTATTATTCCAACTTGCCAATGAAATCAATGAGATGTGACCATAATATTCTAATGATTTTTTGAACGAATAAATACAAGTTCTTTTTATATACCTATTATTAGACATTTATAACCTGAAATAAAATAGATTAGAATTTAATATAAAAATAAAAGGTGCTTACGCACCTTTTACTTATGTGTATTAAAAACTTACAAATGCATTTTTAAAGACTAGAGATTTAGAAATAGCACCAACACTCGGTAACGAAAGACCTTCGCTAAAGGAAATAACTACATTCTCTTCATCATTTAATGATGCTCCCATACGTTTATATTTATCTTCTCCAACGACAAGGAAATCTAAACGTTTCTTACTGTTATGAAAATACTCACGGCAAATAACTTGATCATCTTTTCCAAGATAAAATGAGCCGCCTTTAACCACGTTAGTATAATCATTACTTGTTACAAAATCAGTAGTCAAGCTATATAGCTGCCCATGACAAGCGCTATCTTTAGAATCAGTATTATCTTGACGATACCTAACTAACAAATTAATTATATTTCCACCAGATAACAGCTCGATATTTTCAATCATATCGCGGTTCTCTTTTGTAAAGATATCAGATTCAATTACATTAGCGCGATATCCTCTTTCATTAATTTGATAAAGATTTCTATCAGATACAGCTAATAACCTTGGATACCTTTCATTATCAACAACTACAATATCTTGAATAATATCTTTAGAGCCTATTCCTCTAGTAATTCTATCATTGCTTCTAGGTGCTAACCCAAGACCTTTAGTTAAATATAATGCTCGTTCAGGCCTTACAGATCCTTTAATATCACAAAGGAATAGCGCATAAGTATCATTATACATACTCATATTCTCTACCGCGGCGATCACTCTAATAATCTTATTATCAGCTTTACTCCAATTTACATCATTTTTAAAGCCTTTTTGGCTCACATTATTAATATCTTCGAAACTCGCGTATTTATAATTATCATTAACATTACGTTCAAAAGAATAAATTCTTCCTGGATTCTCTTTAGATGCCGCAATTGAGCGAGGATAAATGACTTCATTATTTAACTCTAAATCAGAATTGTTTTTCCCTATAAAATCAAGAGTTTTTAGAGACATCTTTTTCACATAATTAAAGCCACTGGCATCTTTAACAGCAGAAAGATAGTATCCAGTATCCTTATAAACACGTCCACGGGGAGCAAGAAGCTCATTTGTAAAATGAGCTATTGGAGGTAATTTTTTCAATTTAGGTTTCAATATATCGTAGATTACTTTAGCAATAACTAATACGACACCTATAACAACCAACGCAATGCCTAACGGACCAGCAAAAGCCATCCCTTGAAAAAAAGCAAAACCAAGGACAAAACTAATAGATGCAACAGTGGTATTAAGAGCCTCAAAAATAATATCCGCTACATTCCCCGTAATAATCGCTGTACGCAAAGCATCTACAGCATAATAAAGACCTACAGCAGAAAGGAAAGACGACACTTTACTCGTTAATTTGGCTAAAATACTGGTATTGAATATTGAATGGGCAATATTTGTAATTGGTCTATTAATTAACTTTTGAGTATTTTTAGCGCCTAACCAGAAATCGGAAAACTCTGTAAATCTTGCCGTTGCTTTTGCTAGGCTAGCTGGTTTCATTTTTTTCATATACTTAGAAATAGCTTTAACACCAGCGTAATACCCAATACTTACACCAGTATCGAACATAACAGAGCCAATACCAAGTCTATCACTAAAGCCCATTTGATCTTCTTCTGAAGCAGTCGTAGCCCATACATAATGAGTACCACTAATCAGAAAGAAAAAAGTATTAGCGATCGCAGAAGGTGCTAAAATCGACTGCTTACCAGACATCTTAACAATTCTTTTTACCATTCGGCTTTTTTTCCACTTAATAATCCCCCCAATTACACCTTTACTTTTAGATCTAAAACGCCTTCTTGCCACCATCTTCGGATCAAGGATTTCATTATCTGATTCTACATAATCATCTGAGCTTTTTGCAATAAACCCAGATCTAAGGCTCTTTCTTTCTTTAATTTTTGGAGAATAATCATCTTCTGATGGGTCAATAAACTCAGGGTATTTATCTTGTAATAATTTAAGGCTTTTATCACTATATACACTCGTGTTTTCCCAATTCATTTCTCGTAGGGTATCGACAAAATCATGTTCATTATATTTTTTAAAGAATGCATACCAGAAATCCTGAATCTCAGGTGTACTATTACTTCGGAGCAACGCAAGTGTCTCGTAAATATTATCAGTATTATTTACTGCTGAATAAGTCTCTTTCTTATTACCCCACTTTACACTCATTGACGTTGCTAAACATATAGCTCCGTAAATAGTTTCTTCAAAACGATGTATCTGGTCATCATTTAAAGTTTTTAAACCTTTATCTCGAGAAGTTCGATTAAGAACTCCTAAAGCAGTTATAAGACTATTTGCATTTTGGTAATTAGATTCATCCCCATTTTTGCTGACATCCATCTCATCAATACAAGCTTCAATTTTACCATCTTCACAATACCACTCATGTAAATCAAAAGCCCATTGGTCTGATTTTTTTAACTTATAACGATGTAATTTATCACCTTTAGATCCAGTAGCAAATGAAGTTGCTAAGCTGTATATATCTTCCATCATTAATTTAAATGGACTTTTTGCTTTTTCTTCTTCTACCGATGAATTTACAGACACCATATCCCATGAATTAAGATTCTTTCTCTCTTCACGAGACAACTGATCAAAAATATTTGGGTCTTGGTAATTACCTTGAATTAATTGAGCAATAAATTCAGGCATAATTTCATAAATATAGTCATAATGTTTATTTTTTAGTGAATAAACATCAGTAAGGCTATCAGACATACCCAAAACTTTCACATTAGGTAAAATATCGCCACCAATCTGATTAGCTATAGTCGAATATTTTTCTTGAAATACTGATTTCACCATTTCATTAAACATAACATTCGAAATAAATTGGACTTCATCAACAGGTTGTTCGAATGTAATCGCTTTATTAAATCCAACACAACGCAGCGCATCTGTTTTTTTTGTATAAAAATTAATACTGTCAAGATCATCTAAAGTTAAGCCAGAATATGATGGTTGGATTTTGCATTCTTTTACCATTGCAGCATATACAGGCTTAGGTATAAAGGCATAACCAACAATAGCAGCTAAAGTAGATAACGAAGAATAAGCAAGAAAATTACGTTTTGTTGGATCAAAATCTATACTTAGTTTTTTTTTCATAAAAATACCATATTATTAATAATTATAACAAAGTCACACGACTTGCTAATTAATAATACTAACAGCAATCTATTGATAAATAAGTAAATAATAATTAAATTAAAAAACCATTCATGTGGCAAATATTAAATTATTAATATATTTCATTTAGGCAACCAACTTTAGCAAACTGACTGCCAATATAATTTAATTAATCTTTAGATAGAAAATAACCTTTACCTCTAACGTTATAAATTTTTATATCTGCTGGAAGTACTTTTCTTGTATTATGAATAAGTAAAAGCAAACTATTTGAACTAACGACAGAGTCAGGCCATACAGCATTAAAAATATCATCATAGTTATGAATATAACCAATAGGTTTACTTGACATTAATGATAATACCCGACAAACATGGTCACTCACAGGATAATTCTCTTTTAATTGATGTTGATTATCTATTTCATTATTTTCTTTTTTATTATCACAAAGTTTACATGATAATGTTAATTTTTCACTCATAATCATAAGTTCCCACCATATAATTTATATACATATATAAAAGTCAACAATTTATATTTTTATTAATAGTAAATTCTATTATATGAGAACAAATAATAATTAACAGGAAATAATAATTATTTATCATTATATATTTAATATTCTATTTAATGCTTAGATATAAAGTACCCTTTACCTCTCACATTATAAATTTTCACCCCTTCAGGTAAAATCTTTCTTGTGTTATGTATTAATAAAAGCAAACTATTAGGGCTAACTACAGAAGTCGGCCAAACGGCTTTACATATATCATCATAGTGATGAATATATCCAATAGGTTTATTTGCTATCAAAGATACAAATCTATCTATTGATTTATTCATTGGTTGATTAATTTTTATCTGATGAAACACTATATTAGGATCGCACTGCTCACATGTTAAAGAATTGTTCATACACCATCACACTATATTTTCTGCTAACAAATCGGATAGTTAGATTCTACGTAATATTTTTTCTTATATAATGGGCATTGCGATTTTTATCATTTCTCATTTGCATTTGAAAGCAAGATAAAAATAAGATTGCCTACCATATATAAAATTAACAAAGAAGAAAATGGATGTATGCTAGCCATTTAGAGGGGATTTTAAGAAGGAGATGAGATATATGGATCTTAAGCTTATTATCCCATTACAAGTGGCTATAATGGGACATGTTCATTCTTACATAAATAAAATCTTTAGAAACAATTAGTTAAGAATAAATAAGCAATAATTAAATTTTAAAAAAATCTAATTCAATTTTTTGAGTTATGGCCAATCTAGACAGTTCATCAGAAGATTGTCTAGTTTGATTAATAACAGATACATTTTGAGTCACTAGATCAAAAGTTCGTGTTGTATTCTTTGATATATCTTCAGTCACATGAAATTGCTCTTGTGATGCAGTTGCTACTAATGTATTAATGTCAGAAATTGATTGAACAGATGCAACAATACTATTAAATGATGCTTTTACATTTTCAGTTAAATCCACTGACTCTTGAATTGACTGAACATTTTCCATCATGTTCTTATTAGCTTTTTCAGATTGAGTTTGAAGCTTACTAATTATATCTTGAATATTAGTTGTTGATTCTTGAGTTTTTGCTGCCAAACTTCTAACCTCATCCGCAACTACAGCAAACCCTCTTCCCGCTTCACCAGCTCTTGCTGCTTCTATAGCCGCATTTAATGCCAACAAATTGGTTTGTTCTGAAATACTACTAATAACATTAGTCACTTCACCTATATTTATAGCATCATCTCTCAATGCACTAATCATTTTAGCTGTTTCTTGAACAGAATCATTAATATTAACAGTTAACAAAATAGAGCTCTCTAACATACTATGACCATTTGTAACATCAGCTATAGCTTTTTGAGCCTCTTCTTCCGCATGAGCAGCATTAGTTGTTACCTCTTTTGAAGTGCTAGACAGTTCACAAATAGCCGTTGATATTTCTTCAACTTGTCCTAATTCATGTTGAGAGTTATGTTCAGCTTCAAGCATCACTTTAGTTAATTCTTCAGATGAATTTTTTACACTATTAGATATTGAATGACTAGCAGTTACTATCTCTGATAATTTTTTATTTAAGATTACGACTGACTTATATATGCCACTATCATTTTCTGATGAGTTAAGCTCCTGAGTAAGATCTCCATTTGCTATATTAAATAATATTTCAGATATTTTTTCAGGTTCACCACCAATTGGTTTATAAATAAAATTATTTACCATATAAAATATAGAAACTAATGCTGCAAATAGAATAACAGTAAATATAATTACGGATTCTTTGAACATCAATGTACTAGGTTCATATACATCACTTTCATATTCATAGATAATTACAGTCCAATCGTATCGCGATAAATGCGAAGCACTCGCAACAACATAGTCATCTGTATTCTTATCTAAAAACCTCATATATCCATCATCAAATTGCGCATACGTTGGCTCAATGTTATTAATATTCTTACCAACTTCCAGCGGATCTTTTGCAGCAACAATATATCCATCATCATTAAAAGCAAAAATCTGATTTTTTTCAGTTAAAGTATCAATAAAGTCATTAATTACAGCTTGTTCTATCTCAACACCGACAACGGCTACAATTTCTTCCTTTTTGTAAATAGGCACCACAAAAGTAAACACATCAATATTATTACTATTTCTGTAAACATCTGTAATTACTTCTTTTTCACCTGAAAAGCCTCTAATGTACCATTCTCTTTGCGCTTTTTTAGCATTAAAATTAGGCGTAAAACTTCCATTTTGCTCAAAGGTGGAACCATCTTTAAATCCAACAAAAGCACTTTCGGTATCACTTGTTTTAGCTAAATTAAGTAAAAACTTTGCCGTTGTTTTTTTATTTAACGTACCGTCATCATTAAAAGCGATTCCAAAAGAGCTCAATGAAGAAAAATAACTATCTAATTTTTCATCTAATGCTATTGAGATTAAAGTAGCTCTGCTCTCTGTTGAACTTTGAACAGACTCACTATTAAAGTTTTTGAATTCTCTATACCCATTCCACGTCAAAGAAGAGGAAATTAACAGTAATAATATTAATGTAAATAGTAATATTTTATTTTTTAACGGCATTATTTGGACCTAATTCATAGTAATTAATTTTCGTTATAACTTCATGTCATAATTCTTATTACGTATAAAATCATTCGAATTTATACAAAAAACAATCTACCATAAACTTATATTTATTTTGAGTCCAAAGGTTAAATTTTAATCATTATTAATTAAATATTTATTCCAATTAGTTTCAGTTTTTTCATATCTGAACTTACAATACTCTTTTATATCAAATAGATACTCATCTTCAATTTCATTAAGTAGATTATTATGCTTAATTTCTTGGTTACCATAAACCAAACACAGTATTGAAAAATAACGTTGTAAATCAAAACTATGCTCACCAATAAATTCTCCGAAATCATAGTAATTAGATTTATGCTCTGATTCAAAAGAGAACATTTTAGCCGCATTAATAGCGATATTATCTCCACCTTCAATATACTCAAGTAATAAAAGAGTCGCAAAATCGTCCACCGCATCTTCTTCCTTCCCTAAGATAACAAGTTTTTGTTCTGCAATAAAAGCATGCCCTGCTTCATGTAATAAAGTATGTAGCAAACTATCTAAAGCGCCTTGCTGAGGCTCTATATTTAACATTTCTTGATGTTTACTTCCTACAAAGTAGGAAGCTGATCTTTGAAAAAAGGAATAAGGAATATTAATTGTATTATTAATTGGATTATAAGAGGGTTCTTCCAATCCGCCATACTGAATAATTAATTTATTATTAAATGGAAAGTACTTTTGAGACAACGTCAAAAAAATTGAATTAACATCACTATCTTTAATTATTCTTTTGACAACTTCATCCGATTTACTTTCCGGCTTCATATACTGAATAACGATATTACTTTTATTCACGTAACCATTCGATGAAAGTAAAAGTAAAAGTAAAAGTAAAAGTGCTATATTCTTCATAGAAATTAATTATAGTAAAAATTAGATTGATCCTATATCACTAGCTACCTTTTTTATATCAAATAATTATTACTCTTTAACGAGATACCACACAAAAACCCTACAACTCAATAAGCTGGAGCATATTGTTAAAGCTCAGTTGAAAGAAAAATAACCTTCCTGACCAGAAAAGATTGAGAATCATCTAAACATAAGTACAATGCGGAAATGAACAAGGTTCTAACTCATTTAATTTTACATTTATACAAAGGTCTGTTACGTGGATAAACATGAAGAAGTACTGGTTGCTATTCGTCAGATAATTCGAGCTATCGATTTACAATCGAAAAAACTGAACAAAGAATATGGATTAACTGGTCCTCAACTTATTCTAATGCGTGCTATTCAAAGTATGCATAATGTAACAATCAAAGAATTATCCAACCATACCAACGTTAGCCAAGCGACAACGACTACCATTATCGATCGCTTAGAGCATAATGGTTACGTTCAGCGTATTCGTAGCGAATCAGATAGACGAAAAGTGCATGCTAATTTAACTGAAAAAGGAATAGAGCTGCTTAACAATGCCCCTCTCTCTTTACAAGATAACTTTGTAAACAAGTTCCATAACTTAGAATCATGGGAACAAAGCCTTATTCTATCTTCAATGCAACGCGTTTCTTCAATGATGAATGCCGAAGATATTGATGCAGCGCCGGTTCTACAGCTTGAAAGCATTGCTAAAATCTAGTCATTTTTATTCTAGATACGATTTTAAAAAAAGCCTCTAATTAAAGAGGCTTTTTTATTGCATAAATAATCGCTATATAAACCATTTCCACCAAATGAACACCGCTAAAAAACCAAACAAATAAATAAGACCAGCAATAGATAACGCTTTCAGTTTTAGCCCCATTTTTAACTCATCAGGCAACTCAGTTTTTGTTACTAAAATATAATTAAGAACGGCGAAAATAGGTGTTGTTATGAAGGCCATGATCATGGCAAAATTTAGCATTCCCATTAATGAGGAGATAAATAAAGTCACAATCAACATCGCTATTGAGGAAACAATAATAACCCACCAATTATAATGCTTAGGTTGATTTAGTGGTTTATCTTGCAACAGTAATTGAGCTTCTGATATAGCACGAGAATAGCCATCAATAACCGTAATAGTACTACCAAAAATACAGAAAAAGGCAATTATCGCAATCAAATAACGAGACCATTCACCAATTGTTGCCGCATAAATACCAACTAATTGATGAGAAAAACCAATTCCTGACGCTTTAAATTCAATACCTGAACCATATAAAACCAAAGCCCCTAAAGATAGAAAAACAACAGCAAGTAATGCCGTTCCAATATACCCAACATTAAAGTCAAACAGTGCTGATTGTGCTGTTACTGTCTGAGTTTGGCATTGACGCTTTAACCACATAGATGTGATGCTTGAAATCTCTATTGGTGCAGGCATCCACCCCATCGTGATCACTAAAAAGCCGATAGAAGCAATTGACCATACTGATGGACCTTGATAGTCAACAGGAGCAACTGAACCATTAGAAAAAGCAACACTTAGAGCAACAAGAGTCGTTACGGTAAGTACAACCATTATAATTTTTGAAAGGATATCTAATGCCTTAAAATGCCCGGCAAACAATATGGTCATACAGGTTGCAAGAACAAACCCAGAAAGAACATCCAGTGATAGATCAAAAGGTAAAAAATACCCGAGTAGGCTTGCACTAAACAGTAGTAACGCAGCCGTATTGATTACTGCAGAAATTGCACTTAGGACTAAAAACACCCACAAATAACCACGCCCTAATTTGTGGTAGCCTTGAATAATGCTATCGCCCGTGCCTACCGTATATTGAACACCCGCTCGAAAAAATGGGTATTTGAGTAGATTAACCGCAAGAATTAAAAACAGCAGCTCCCAGCCATAAATAGCCCCTGCTTTAGTTGAAGCAACGAGATGAGAACCACCAACGGCAGCAGCAGCCATCATTATTCCGGGCCCTAGCGATCTAAATAAATCTTTCATTTTTAACTTTGGCTTCACGCCATTCTGAGTGCAAGATGGTTCCATATACGATCTTCTTTTCTATTTACATTGATATTAATAAGTGCCTTAAATGAATAAATTCCATTTACATTTAAGCTAACAATTAAGTTACATAAAGGTTTCTTACAAAGCAATTTAAAAAGTGAATAAATACGCTAAATACCCACTAATGATAAAATACTCACTCTAGTGGTTTTAATTACTCACAATCAAGATATATATTCACTTCATAAATAACGACAACAGTTAAATGCAGAACAATTCAATGCTTAGGTACCAAAAACTAACGCAATACCAACATTCATATCAAACAATGCTAAATGCATCCATCTACAACTGAAATTTTATATATTGTGTGTAAAATAAACACCTACTAGGGAAGCTAATAAGAAAAAATTTATGGATAACCTCATTACTCAATTGCTGTTCTCTGCCTCCATTACTGGCCCTATTTGCCTAATGCTGTTTTTGGGCGTGATTCTTAAACGTATTAACTTAATTAACGATAACTTTATTGAAATCGCCTCTAAGCTCGTATTCCAAGTCACTTTACCTGCGATGCTCTTCTTAAGTATTGTTAGTGCGGATCATGATTTCTCATCCAGCAGTCGTTTAATTATTTACGGGTTAATCGCTAACTTTCTCTTTTTCTTATTCACAACTTTTTCAACTAAGTTTGTTTTTAAAAACAAACAAGATCATGGCGTGATAATTCAAGGTGGCTTTCGAGCAAATACTGCGATAATTGCCCTCGCTTATGTTGCTAATGCTTATGGTGACCCAGGCGTTGCTCTTGCTGCTATTTATGTTGCGGTTACAACCGTTCTCTACAATATTCAAGCAGTCATTACTCTTACACCAAAAGAAGATCATAGCGAGAAACAAGCATTTGGCGTAATCATAAAGACGCTAACTAAAAATCCACTCATCATTTCTATTTTATTAGCCGTTATCTGCTCCTTCCTCTCTATTCCAATTCCTGAAATGGTAACTCAAGCAGGACAATACTTTGCAAACATGACTCTACCTCTTGCCTTACTGTGTGCAGGTGGTTCATTAAATCTCAATTCAATGAGAGAAGAGAAAGGTTCTACGTGGTTTGCAACAAGCTATAAACTGATATTAAGTCCAATATTTATTACCCTTGGGGGAATATTGTTAGGTTTTAGGGGACTAGATTTAGGTCTACTGTTCTTTATGAGTGCAGCACCAACGGCTGCGGCTAGCTATGTAATGGCAAGGGCGATGGGTGGTAACGCAACATTAGCAGCAAATATTATAGCCCAAACGACGGTTGCTTCTTTAATTACTTGCACTTTAGGGATATTTGTTTTGTCTTCATTTGGATTAATTTGATTTTCATACAAACTCGTTGGAAATTAAATTATTCGTATCCTATAAATATAGAGTAACTTTGCTGAACGAGTTATATTCCCCAGAGAACGAATCCTCTTGTTCTCTGGGATTTTTTATTTATTAAAGGACGTAACGTACCCCAAACGTAAATGCGATATCGGTCGAGTTATCCATGTTTACTGCATTTTCTATGACAGACAACTCAAACGAAGCCTTCTCTAAAAGATAGCGATAGCCAAGAACAAATTCATTCGAAGGTTCTGAATAGTCTTCACCATCATCAACAGATCCTTCATAAATATGATAAGACGTGACGATATGATGAGATGGAGTAATTGCATAACCATAACCGGCAGAAAAAGCAAACGTGCTATTTTTATAAGGGATATTATCTGCTGCATTATTATCTCTAAAGGTAACTCCTACTGTCGAAAATAACGCGTGTTTTTCATAACTAAAACTGTAATTAGCTTGCAAACCTTGCTCAAAACTATCTCGTTTAAAAGAACCACTATTTACATGATTAAAATATAAGCTGGCACCTAAACTAATTGCATTATGTTGATTCGAAAATACTTGGTATTCAAGGTAGCTATGTAATGCACTCGATAAGGTCTCACCTTCAAAATCATTAATTTCAACCCCGTATTTAGGGACTGATATATTGAATCGGTCATTCTCAACTTCATCACGTCCATTTTGACCAATACCAAAAAAATCATGAAATCCATGAACAAAAGAATCTAACCCATTATTACCTGCATAACTGTATTGGTACTTAAGCTCAGCTTTCACCTTTGGTGTTAATTGCCATTGAGCACCAGTGATAACTTGATTTTGGTAATAATCTAGATTGAAACTATCAGAGTGAGCCCACACACTAGCAATCGTTCCTGTTGCAAACAACTCAACACTGTCTTCTTGCATAGCAAAAGCGGAACGCAATTCTGTCGATAACGTATTTGAATGAAGTGGCGCTTGGGCATAAATCTTCATTGGCGTAACGGCAGTATCTGCATTAACCAAAGAAGAAGACAAACTGATAAGAATCGTTGGAACTAAAATGTCTGTTATCGATTTTCTAGTAGGCATAATATTTTTCACATAATTAACGGCTACCAATGTACTGATAACAAAAAAGAAGAAGGGTGATATTAATCAGCACCATTATTACTGATGTTATAGTCTCCCCTCAAATGAGTTAATGACATGATGGGATATAGATCAAGTACAGTAAGCATAAACGAACAGAAAAAAAGCAGTTAAAAATAATAACCAAACAGACACATAACGAAGGTAAATAACTCAAGCATCCACATTCAAGCAGTCATTATCTTGTTTCTATCATTTGCTGTTGTAACCACTCTTTAAATGCTTTTACTTTGTCACTCATTAACCCGTTTTTTTTCCAAACAACGTAATATGCAAGTTCAATAGAGCATTCAAGATCAGGAAAAAGTTGGACTAAGCGACCACAGTCGAGATCGTCTTGCACTAATACACTACGACCAAGAGCAATTCCTTGACCACTAATCGCGGCCTGAATAACAGACGCTGAATTATTTATCTTTAATCCTTTATCTGTATTTACATTGTAAATTTCATGTTGTTCAAACCAGCTATTCCATGATGGAAAACCACTTTCTTTAGGTAATGAAAGATCATGTAACAAAGGAAGATGTACAAGGGATCCAAGCTTATCAATCCCTTTATTAAATAACTCAGGAGAGCAGACAGGGAAAATAGATTCAGTCATTAATAATGATGCCTCTAGTCCCTCCCAATTCCCTTTTCCATAACGAACACCAATATCGATACTTTCTGCAAGGTAATCCACCGTTCTAATATTCGTATCCAACCTTAGATCCCATTCAGGATGAGAAATTTGAAAGTCATCAATACGCATCAATAGCCATTTAGCAGCAAATGCAGGACTCACAGCTACCGTTAAAACAGGGCTTATATCTGCTGGTTTTAATAATTCTAACCCTTGTGATAAATGTGTAAATCCACGAGTAATCTCGGGCAAGCCTTGTGTTGCTTCTTTAGTTAACACTAAGCGAGAAGCACCTGAAGAGCGTCTTTCAAATAAAGAAATACCTAACCATTCTTCTAATAGTTTCACTTGTTGTCCTATAGCAGCAGGGGTAACGTTTAACTCTTTTGCCGCTAAAGAAAAACTCAAGTGACGAGCAGATGCTTCAAAGGCTTTTAATCCATTTAAGTGATTAAGCTTCATTAACTCCCCCTTAACCAATTCATACCAATAAAGAAAAACTTTAGTGAGAGTATAGAAGTTCTGATTTGTTACGCCTAGATAAAAATCAGACAATAAATTTAATCAACACACACTTATGCAGGTTTACCATGAAACTAAACACTGATTTTTCAAAACACGCAGATGCATTCTTTTCTCAATCAACTTGGGTTCCGTCACCAATAAAAGAAGTCTCTCGTAAAATGTTAGAACGTGATGGGGGAGAGATTGCAACAGCCACTACCTTGGTTAACTATGAACCGAATAGTTATTTTTCTTCCCATGTTCATACTGGAGGAGAAGAGTTTTTAGTATTAGAGGGTGTTTTTGCCGATGAGCATGGAGATTACCCTGTAGGTACTTATATGCGTAACCCTGTAGGAAGCTCACATGCTCCGGCAGTAAAAAAGGGCTGCATGATCCTAGTTAAATTAGGACAATATCAAAAAGGCGATCACACGCCAGTTCATATCGATACACAAGCCCACACTTTCATCATGGATCCGATACGTGCTGGTGTTACGTTTCTAAAGTTACATACCTTTAAGAATGAAATAGTTCATCTTGAAGAGTGGCCAAAAAATCACACAATAGAACTTGATAATCAAGGCGGTATAGAAATTTTAGTGCTTGAAGGAGAGTTCTCACACGATAATACAAGTTATCAAAAATTTGATTGGTTACGCTTACCTATTGGTCATTCATTACATGCAGTAATGAACAATAAACATTGTAAAGTCTGGATAAAAACAGGCCACCATTTACACCAAATTCAGCCTAAGTGAGAACTCAAATGAAAACAGATTATCTTATTGTTGGCGCAGGACTAAGTGGCCTATACATCGCTCATCAACTTGAAAAAATGGGGAAGAATTTTCGTATTATAGAGGCCAGAGATCGTATTGGTGGGCGGATTTTATCACATCCAATCATCGATCCCGCGGCTGATTTATCATCCCTTGATTGCGTAGATATGGGACCATCTTGGTTTTGGCCACAAATGCATCCCCGTATTACACAGCTTATCGATAACTTAATGTTGCCTATTTTCCCACAGTATTCTCAAGGAGCGTATTTATTAGAAAATCAACAAAACAGCGCTCCTATTCGCTATGAATCAGGGTTTGAACAATCCCCAATATCGATGAGAATTGCAGGAGGGATGCAAAACCTTGTTGATTCATTACTCACCTCTTTACCTACTAATAAAGTTCAACTAAAAAGTACAGTGACTCAAATCGAACACAAAGAAAATGGGTATTCTTATGTCTCAGTCACTCAAAATAATAGGCAAAATATCATTGAAACAACCCATGTTATCTTTGCTTTACCATTACGCCTTTTAGCTGACAGCATTGCCTTTACACCGAATTTACCAACAAAGGTAAAACACCATTTTAAATCAACCTCAACCTGGATGGCTGCTCACGCCAAATTCTTTGCGGTCTATAACACCCCCTTCTGGCAAAAAGAGGGATTATCAGGCTCTGCAAGCAGTCACATAGGCCCATTAGTCGAAATACATGATGCGAGTACATTTGATGGTATTGGGGCGTTATTTGGCTTTGTAGGAGTTGATGCGGCAACACGAATAAAAGCTGGTGATGCACTCATTAAACAAGCGGCAATAGAACAACTCACTCGGATTTTTGGAGAGCAAGCAAACCACCCTATTGATGTAAAGCTAATAGATTGGAGTCAAGAGCCTTATACTGCAACGATAGAAGATCACCAAGCACCGACAACCCACCCTCGCTATGGCTTACCTTCAGCTGCAAAACAATTGGGTCAATTGCATTGGTATTTTGCAGGTACTGAAGCTGCACAAGAAAATGGAGGGTATTTAGAAGGCGCATTAGAAGCAGCTGACGCCGTAATTTCTGCCCTCAATCTACACTAAAAACAAAAAGGCCAAGTCATTAATAACTTGGCCTTCTATTAGTGTCTGACGCTACAAACTAAGTAACTTAACAGCTGTGTTCCATTAAGAACTGAACATCATCTTCTGCGCTGTAATACACAGGTTCTTTACCATGAGAGAACAATTTAAGTGGTTTCTCATTCGCGGTATGGTAGCTCAATTTACCATCAAGAATGTGTAACCATGTACCTTCAGGAATACCAACCACTGGCTCGTGTTTATTCACTTCTAGGAACTCTTGAATACGTTCGTCACGAGTTTCACCAAAATGCCCCTCAACCGATGCTTCTAGATAATGAGGGTTGATTTGGAATGGCACTAAGTTTAGCGAAGGAAGAATCGCTCCTGTAATGATAGGCATATCATTGGTTGTACGGATTGTAGGACAACCAATATTTGTACCCGCACTCCAACCAATATAAGGAGTTCCGTTGTCCAATACTGCTTTTCTAATTGGCCCCACTAAACCTAAGTCATGCAATGTTTTGTTTAGCACCCACGTATTACCGCCACTTACTAAAATGCCATCTGCTTCTTGGATCGTTTTGACTGGGTCTTCTGAACGGTGCAAGCCGGTTACTTTACAATCTAAACCTAGATGATCAAACGTTTGTTGAACCATAGCAACACGGTCATCATGGCTAGAGCGAATAACAGCGTATGGGATAAGTACGAGATTTTTCGCTTTAGTGCGTTGAATTTGCTCTACAATTGCTTCACTCGCAAATTCCATCACGTAGTTGTTACCAGAAATCTTGCCGTTACTTAATAATAAAATATCCATTTCTTACTGCCTTATGTCTATTTAACATCGCTTTTTAATGTCATCTAACTCGAGAAAAACAAGCGATAGGATTACGAAAGATGCAAAAACCATATCAGAAATAATGACCCAAAAACTTGTGTTAGATCGTATCTGTAGTCTATAAATTATGTCGAAACTGAAAGAAATAGTACCGTCATCACAAACAAGACAGAAAATAACTGCTCACCAAAACTTGTGAGAAAGCAGAATATAGGCATAATGCCTTTTAAATTTTATTCATAGTTCAAAAATACGTCACAAATCGCGACGTTTACCTAGGCTCATATGAGGTGCAATGAAAATACCAAACAGATTACTACCATTAGTTGAAGATGGTTTAATAGATGAAGTTCTAACCCAATTAATGAGTGGTAAAGAAGCCTCGGTCTACATTGTACGTAGTGGCGATAATATTCAATGTGCCAAAGTCTACAAAGAGATTGAACAACGTAGCTTTAAACAAGCGGTAGCGTATCGTGAAGGACGAAAAGTAAAAAACAGTCGTCGTGCTCGCGCAATGGAAAAAGGCTCTAAATTCGGACGAGACGAGCAAGAAAAAGTATGGCAAAACGCAGAAATTGATGCGCTATACAAATTATCAGAAGCAGACGTTCGTGTACCAACACCTTATGGTTGTTTTGATGGTGTTCTATTAATGGAATTAGTGACTAACGATGAAGGCGCTGTCGCCCCTCGTTTAAACGACATTACTTTAACGAAAGAACAAGCATTGCGTGATCATGATTTAATGATCCAATACGTCACTCGTATGTTGTGTGTTGGTATTGTGCATGGGGATTTGTCAGAATTTAACGTATTAGTTGATCACCTTGGACCTGTGATTATCGATTTACCTCAAGCGGTAGATGCATCAGCAAACAATAATGCGAAATGGATGCTGGAACGTGATGTAAACAACATGACGACTTACTATGGCCAATATGCTCCAGAGTTGCTTGGCACTGAATACGCTAAAGAAATGTGGGCATTGTATGAAATCGGTGAACTATCGCCAAATACCAAGCTTACTGGTGTATTTATCGATGACGGTAAAGATGCTGATGTTGACGGTCTAATGGCTGAAATTAACGCCGTAATGGAAGAAGCTCGTTTACGTAAAGAGCGTCAACTCGAAGATCAAGATCTCGATTAATTAAATAGACTACATACTCAACGTTTCGTTGGCAGATGATGGATTATCTGCCTTATAGTTCCCCCTAGCCTCTTCCTCTTCTCTTTTAAACTTATGGTTCTCAATAAAGTAATCTACTTGATTAACTGTATCTGTCGCATAAATCAAACTGGTATGAGAATGGTTTAAACACAGATGGTCTGTCAGCTCTGGCAACAATGTTTCCTCTACAGTTACCGTGCCATCAGAGGGTTGCTTATCTCTAATAATAGAAGATCGGATACCAATAGACATTGTTCCTGCAATAGAACCCACAGGACAATCTACCGTCAGCTTATTCACATCAATTAATCCCTGCTCTTTTGAGCTTCCTAAAATAAAGCCTAGTTTCATGTTTTTCAGCTCTTTAGCAATTGAAGAGCCTTGAAGTGGGGAACCAATCGTTACAACAGAGTCTATTGGCGTATTTTTATCTTGGTGAGAATTAACAAAGTGCACAGCAAGAATACCACCAAGACTGTGGCCGACAATGACATTCTTTTTAGATACAGATAAGCAATTATGGATACGTTTAAAAAGTAAGGTTTCATTAATACGTAAAGAATTATAAGTAATGACTTGTACTGTATGGCCTCGCTTTCTCAATCGAGAGGCTAATGGTTTCATTACGACACCATGCATGTACAGTCCATGCAACACAACTATATTCGCCATCACTTATCCTTAAATAAAACTCTTTAGCTTTGACTATATCAAGGGCTGATAGTTCTAACGTATTAGATATATCATTTATCACGACTCACTACATGCTTAGTTTACAAATCGCGATCCAGCACAAACTATTGAATTAAATGGTATTAATTATTAATAGAATCTGAACTTTCTTCTGCTTCATTATTCAACCAAACCGTAAATAATTGATACGTTAAACTCAGAACTACAGCTCCAACAAATAATCCCACAATGCCAGACATCGCCATTCCACCTAGAGCACCAAGTAAAATAACAATCATAGGGATATGAGAGCCACGGCTTAATAAAATCGGTTTTAAAACCGCATCACTGCTGCTTACTAATACACACCAAACTGCAAAAAGTACGCCAGAAGTGGTGGTATCAACACTGAAAACATAAAAAATAATAGGTAAAAGTACCAAAATTGGTGGTAACTGAATAATGGCAAAAACAAGAACCAAAAATATCCATAATCCCAATGCCGGAGCAGGAATACCGATCACCGCCATCCCTAAACCTGCCATCATTGTTTGTATGACAGCAACACCAATTACCCCTTGAACGACACTTCTAATCGTCGTTTTAGATAATTTAGTTAGCTCCTCACCGTGTGCACCAGTCAAACGATTTGAAACCAGAATAAACGCGCGTTCACATTTAGCTGCATTCGCCATAAAGACGCCCGCAATAATGGTAGAAATAATAAACTGAATAAATCCACCGCCCAGAGAACCGACGATAGAGGCGGCTTTACTCGCAACCACTTTCACTTCTGCACTGTATTTAAAAAGCAAACTTTCAAGGTTTGAAGAAGCTAATGACATAAAAGAATACGCTTCATTACCAATAATAGGCCACTCTTGCATACTGGCTTTCGGTTTAGGAATTGCAATAGTGCCATCTTGGTAACCTAAAAACAGCTCAGTACCACTGGTATAAATTCCTGTTGATAAGGCGACTAACGGGATCAACAGTAATAACACACCAATAATAGTTAAAATAATACTGACCTTACTTTCACTAACTCGTGTTTTTTTACTACAGAAAGCAACAATAGGATATATAGCCGTTGCAATAATCCCGCCCCAAATCATCAATAACAGAAAAGGCTTTAAAATAGAGAAACACCACAAAACCAAAACCGCAAGGGCACTAATTTTAATAAAGGCATCAATCGCTTGATTAGAGAAATTATGTTCGAGTTTCATCAACATTCCTTGTCACAAAAAAGGGCATTTTATTCATAATAGGGCTTACCACAATCAAAAGTTAACTCTTCTCTCTGGTAAACCACCAACATAATAGTGACGCAATAGTAACCATTATAACGCCTTGCCAAAATTGAATTGTTAGCTCAATGTCTAAAATCCACGCAGAAAAGAAAGTAGACAATATCGGTGTGAAATATGAGAAAGTAGCTAAAAGCACCATGTTGCCACCAATAATACCGATATTCCATAAAGCGTAACCACTGCCCATAATCATACCGGCAAGCAAGAGATCAATAACTGCACTGCTTGTCATAACAATCGCCCCCTCATCGCTCACTGCGTATTTAATCCATAACGCTAATGCTGTTGCAATAAAAAACCACGTAATGGCATTTTTTCCATTCGCTAATTTTTTAGTAATATTGCAATAAATAGCCCAAAGGAATGCACCCGTAAATGCCAAGCTATAGCTAGCAGGATTACTTGCTGCATTCTCTATTAATTGAGTTATTGATAATCCTTGATCGCCACTTAATGTCCAAGCAACCCCAAAAAATGACAATAATATGGCAGGATAAATAACCTTATTCACTGGTTTATGGCTTGCCAAAACCGCAAATAATACCGTTAACGACGGCCACAAATAATTAATAATGCTCATTTCTACTGCTTGGTTACGGCTATTCGCCATTCCTAATGCCAATGATAAACACATTTCATAACTGACAAATAACCCACCACCAATCAATAAATAGCGTAGGGAAAATACACTAAGCTTAGGAAGCCCCATTACGAGCACTAAAAATAGCGAACCCACGCTATAAATCATTGCAGCACCACCAATTGGCCCTAATTGTTCCGTAACATTGCGAATTAATCCAACAATCATGCTCCAAAATAAAATAGCAGCACAACCAGCGATCGTATATTTATATGAGGTATTCAATTTAGGCGTTTCCTAACAATAAAAAGCAGCAGCGCTACTTTATCATTTAAATAAGAAATTATATTCATAATATAAATAAAAATGGCACGGAGAATGCTTGACAAATGCACAAGTCAAATACTTCTTTCATTCCTATTATTATCTTCAATGTAATATTTATGACATGATTTATTTCGGAGCTTAAAATTATTATGACAAAGTTTGAATATTACTATTCACCAAATCATCATTACATAACTAAAAAGATGGAACTCACATGCTAAAAAACTTATCGCTTAAAAACAAACTAGCTATATCAGCTAGTGCTGCAATTATACTCGGGGGAGTATTAGTTGAAGCCCTATCGTTTAATGCTTCTTTAGGGCGTTTAGATACTGAAGTAGAGCAACGCTTAGAAAGTACGACAGCATCTTATAATCAATACGTTACTGATTGGATTTTATCTAAAGAACGAGCACTAACCTCATTACCTCAAGAAGCAAATGCGGATGCTATCGTTGTTCACTTAAAACAAGTTCGCGACTCTGCAAAGTTTGATAATGTCTTCCTTGCTTACCCAGACGGTTCTCAAGCTAATGCAAATGGTGTGATCCTTCCACCTGGTAATGATGACCCAAGAAAATGGGGGTGGTATACAAATGCAGTTGCGGCTCCTTCAAAAGTATTTATGGACAATCCAACCGTTGCCGCAGCAACAGGGGCAAATGTTGTTTCTTTAGGTAAAGCGTTAAACCTTCATGGTCAACAAGTCGTTCTTGGTGCAGATGTTGAGATCACCGATATGCTAAACAGTATGGAAAAAGTGATTATTCCAGGTGACGGATTTATGTTTATTGCTAATAATAAAGGCAATATTTTTACTCATCCAAATACAAAACTTCTGAATAAATCAGTCTCAACTTTAGGCCTAGATTTTTCAACAATCCAACAAGCAACAAACAGTAACTCTGACATCTCTATTGAATTGGATGGAGAGAAATACATTATGTATGCTCAAAAAATTGATGGTACGAGTTTAATTACAGTGAGCGTCATTAATTATGACTCGTTAGTTGCCCCTCTATTTGATGCGGTATCAGGTCAAGTACTGGTAACGGCAATTGTTGTCATTATTTGTACGTTATTATTCAACCTACTGTGTAATATCTTATTCCGCCCGTTAAACAATGTATCTCAAGCACTTGCACAAATTGCAAACGGCAGTGGTGATTTAACTCAACGAATCCATGTTGAAAATAAAGATGAAGTGGGCGAACTAGCGAATAACTTCAATACTTTTGTGGAAAGCTTACAACAACTTATTCAGCATATCCGTCAGCAATCTCAACAATTAACAGAAGGTTCTGAACAAAGTACTAACCGTGCAAACAATTCAGTTAAAGAGCTTAATCTTCAACAACAAGAAATCACAATGGTTGCCACTGCAGTAACAGAAATGGCATCAGCTACTCGTGAAATAGCCTCTCATGCAGAGCAGACTGCGGAAGCAGCTCAAAACTCATCAAGCAGTACTCAAAAAGGCCATTCTCTTGTTATTGAAACAAAAGCATCAATCAATAATCTAGCGAATGAAGTGAATGAAGCAAGCATGGTAATCAGTGAGCTTCAACAGCACTCTCAAGAGATCAATACCGTATTGGCAACGATTCAAGGTATCGCTGAACAAACGAATTTATTAGCACTAAATGCCGCTATTGAAGCAGCACGAGCTGGAGAGCAAGGGCGCGGCTTTGCTGTTGTTGCCGATGAAGTTCGTGTGTTATCCCAACGCACTCACACTTCAACTGAAGAGATTAAATCAACGATTGATATCCTTCAACAAACAACAAGTCGTGCCGTTAACTTAATGCAAAGCAGCTCTGAACTAGCAAATAGCTCAGTAGAAGACGCAGACAGAGCAACACTGGCACTAGAAGAGATTAGTTCATCCGTCACTTTAATCAGCGATATGGCGACTCAAATTGCGACCGCCGCTGAAGAACAAACGCACGTAACTGGCGAAATAACTCAAAATGTAACGTCAATTAAAGATGTAACCGATCTGCTTGTTATTGATTCAACAGACAGCTTAACTCAATCTAATTCACTTAAAGAACAAGCCATTGATTTAAGTGAAAAGGTAGCAACCTTTAAATTATCGTAAACACTCTAAATGATAGAGGTGGTGATTAACTCACCACCTCTACTGTTTTATGTTGAGGGCCTAAATACGTACCTTCATCAATATAATACCGTAATGACTCTTCACACTCTGGGCATTCAAAAATCTCATTAGGCTCAATGGTTTCGTCTTCAACCCATTCCCAACCAATATGCTCTTCACAGCTTGGACATTCCATTTCTATCTCTTATAAAAATTTTCCACAAGTATAATATCAATCAGATTGAATACTTGAATACTTGAATACTTGAATACTTGAATATTATGTCTACTAAACACATAAAATTATCAGTTATTTTTAATATCATAATATTTTGTTATATTAAAACATCATAAGATAACGACTGATTTTGGTGATCTATGCTTAACCCTCTATGGCTCAATACATTTTGTACTTTGGTTGATGTTGGCCACTTTACTCAAACGGCAGAACAGTTATACATGACTCAACCGGGAGTCAGTCAGCACATCAAAAAATTAGAAAACGCTTGTGGGTATGATTTATTAAAGCGTGAGGGAAAAAGTGTTGAGCTGACTGAACAAGGTCGTTTGGTTTATGATTTTGCAAGACAGCAACAGTGTAATACAGCTAATCTAATTGAAACACTAAGTTTTGATGACCCACATAAAGGTTTGTGTAAACTGTCTTGTTCTGGCGCCTTGGCATTATCGCTTTATCCTGAATGTATCGATTTACAAAAGACATACCCAAACTTAACCACCTCTTTAGAAGCCGCCCCTAATCATAAAATATTAGAAGATATACAACGCGGAACCATTGATATTGGTATTGTTACTCATAACCCCACGCCTAGTTTATTTCGTAGTGAAGAACTAACCGAGGAGCCTCTTTGCTTAGTTCTGCCAAAGGGTGACCAAAACACGACCATCACTCTCGAAGTATTAATGTCCCGAGGATTAATTAAACACCCAGATGCCGAGCATTATTTGTCGTTATACTTCGATCATTGTAAAGATGGAGCCTTAGAAAAAGGAAATGCGAATGGATTCCCTATCGCAAGCTACATTAATCAATTAAGCCAAATATTATTGCCTATCGCTCAAGGAATTGGGTTTACTGTATTACCACAAAGTGCCATTGATGCCTTTCCTGACAAAGACAAATTATATATTCACACACCGACAGAGTTGGTTATGGAGCGCTTATTTTTGGTTCAAAAACGAAACAGAGAATTGCCAAAACGATATCAAACACTGATAAAAAAGATCAAAGAAACATTGATCTAGAAATATTTATTTTTAAGTAGGTGTTCAGTGGGAATAAAGAAATTTTAATGTTCAAATTGAATAAACATAAAGCGCTAAAACCAAAAAACTCCTGACGGTCAGGAGTTTTATTTTTTTACCATTTCTTAGCCGTGTCTTTTGCAGTGTCTTTCCAATATTGAATTCGCGCACGTTGCAACTGGGCTTTTCTTGTTCTTTTCATAAGATACTTCCTTTAATCACTCGCTCATCTTTGAGCTGCTGTCATAAATCTCAATGACCCATTCAATCTATAGTAGTGCGGATCACTTTGCGAGGATCAAGATCACGAATATTTAAACGTACTTCGTATTTTTACTTATGTTTTATGATCTATGCAACATTTTAATAACTCCCATTACTAAACTCCATCGCATTACTTTTTAACTGATAAAAGAAACAACCATTTGAAATTACTCTAATAAATAAAAAAACTGAAACATTAATGACATCAAAATTCACTAAAACTGTCAGAAATCCGCCTCAAAATCGTCACAAACTCTCTCTAGGATGGCAATCAAATTATTGATGTAGTCCAAAGGATAGAGACAAATGAAAACATTATTAACCGGTGTCACTTTAATTATGGCAACATTATCAACGCAGGTATTAGCCAAAGAAACAGACATACAATCTCTGGTGAATGCCGCAAAAAAAGAAGGCCAAGTATATAGCGTTGGTATGCCGGGAAGCTGGGCAAACTGGAAAGATACATGGAATGATCTAAGTAGTATCTATGGTTTAAAACATCAAGATACTGACATGAGTTCAGCTCAAGAAATCGCAAAATTTGCAGCAGAAAAGAAAAATGCAACGGCGGATATTGGTGACGTAGGCTTTGCATTTGCACGAGTTGCAGTAAAAAAAGGCGTAACACAACCATACAAACCAACAACCTGGAACTCAATTCCTGATTGGGCAAAAGATAAAGAAGGTCACTGGGCATTGGCTTATACAGGCACAATCTCTTTTATATCAAACAACAAATTAGTAAAAAATGCCCCAATATCTTGGAACGACTTATTAGAAGGTTCATACAAAGTAAGCATCGGTGATGTAGGTGTTGCTGCTCAAGCAAATAATGCGGTACTCGCTGCTGCATTTGCAAACGGTGGAGATGAAACCAACCTAAAACCAGCGATTAAATTCTTTGCTGAATTAGCGAAACAAGGACGCCTCTCTTATACCGACCCTGGCCTAGCAAACTTAGAAAAAGGCGAAGTTGAAGTTGCTGTGTTATGGGATTTTAATGCACTGAATTACCGCGATAAACTCGGTCGTGAACGATTCAGTGTCAATATTCCTCAAGATGGTTCTGTTATTTCAGGTTACACCACAATCATCAATAAATTCGCGAAAAACCCAAATTCAGCAAAATTAGCTCGTGAATATATCTTCAGTGATCAAGGACAAATTAACTTAGCTGAAGGCTATGCGCGCCCAATACGCAGTGATGTGACATTACCTAAATCAGTTCAAGATAAATTAATTCCGAACGATCAATACACGAATGTTCATCCTGTCGCTGACTTTAAGGCATGGGAAAAATCAGCAAGGAAACTGCCTCGCCAATGGCAAGAAAACGTATTAATTAACCAACAATAAGAGAACACTATGAGCAATAAGACAATTCTTGTTGTGCTCGATGGTCTTAATTACCAAGTAGCCCGTGATTGCATGGGCTACTTAACTGGGTTAATTGAGCACCAAAGAGCAACACTATACAAAATTCAATCAGAGCTACCCTCGATGTCACGTCCATTATACGAATGCTTACTGACAGGCGTCTCCCCAGTAAACAGTGGCATAGTGAATAACAATATTGTGCGCTTATCTAATCAAGAATCAGTTTTCAGCTTAGCGACCAAACAAGGTAAAACAACGGCTGCCGCGGCATATCATTGGGTCAGTGAACTCTACAATATAGCTCCTTATCATGCTGTGCGTGATCGCTTTACTCATGATAAGGAACTCAATATTCAGCACGCTTGTTTCTACCATTGGGATCACTACCCAGATGAAGCGCTCTTTTTAGATGCAGAGTACCTTCGTCAAACACATCAGCCTGATTTTCTATTGATCCATCCGATGAACATCGATGATATCGGACATAAATTTGGTTTAGATTCTCGTCAATACAGAAACAGCGCACGTACCGTTGATATTATTTTATCCAACTATATTGATACTTGGGTTAACGATGGCTATCAAATTCTTATCACCAGTGATCATGGCATGAACAATGATCTATCACATGGTGGGATTTTACCAGAAGAACGCGAAGTACCACTCTTTGTTATCGGCAATAGCTTCAGTCATCAAGACCCTACGCTGAAAGATATGAAGATTAAGCAAACAGATATTTGTGGTGCAGTGTGTCAATTATTAGCACTCGAGCACAATAAACCATACCCTCAGGAATTATTAGCATGATGAGTAGTTCAGTTGTCACTCAATCTAAACGAACATCAATTAGCTCGCCCAAAAACAGGCTAAAAAAACTCAAACCAGCAATTTGGTTAGCTCCTCTCGCCTTGTTTTTCTATTTATTTCAACTTGCTCCTATGCTGTGGGTGTTCATTAATAGTTTTATTTATGAAAATGCATTCTCGTTAGAAAACTATCATGAAATACTAAATTCAAGCTTTATGCTGCAAGGTTTTAGTAACAGCTTATGGTTAGCAACATGGTCTAGTTTTATTGGTCTTTCTATTGCAGCCTTATTAGTTTCATCGCTTCGAAGAATAGATAGCAAGATCCGAGATGGCATTATCGCATTTACAAATATGAGTAGCAATTTCTCTGGGGTTCCATTGGCCTTTGCTTTTATCATCATCCTTGGTGTAAATGGGGCTTTTACTTTATTGCTAAAACAATACGGATTAATTGATGACTTTAATCTTTATGGAAAGTGGGGATTACTCACTTTGTATATTTATTTTCAAATTCCGTTAGCCGTGTTACTACTCTACCCTGCTTTTGATGCATTGAATGACGATTGGCAAGCCGCTTCAGCTCTACTTGGGGCCAAAACATGGCAGTACTGGTTCAAAATAGCATTGCCCATATTATCTCCGGCCTTATTGGGTACATTTATCATTCTCATTGCCAACGCGATTGGTGCTTACGCTAGCGTATACGCCTTAACTAATGGTAACTACAACGTTATTACCGTTCGTATTGCTAGTCTTGTCTCTGGAGACTTATTCCTAGAGCCAAATCTAGCCGCCGCAATTTCTGTTATTTTGATGCTGATTTTAGCCTTTATTACCATCATTAATCAGTGGCTTATCGCTAGGAGTTATCATGCAAAACGTTAATCCTATATTCCATAAATCAATCGTTTACTCTATTGTTGGGATCATGATAATCCCTATTATCGCCACTTTAGTTTACTCTCTTTCTTCACGTTGGGGCGCTACCATATTACCTGATGGTTTTACCTTCTCGTGGTACGGTCAACTACTAACAGATCAACGCTTTATTGCAGCCTTTGGACGTTCACTCTTCATTGGTATTTCAGCGTTAGCGCTAAGTGTTGTTCTTATTATTCCCGCTATCTTTGTGGTTTTTTATTACTTCCCCAAGCTAGATAAGGTAATGAATATACTTATCTTATTACCCTTTGCTGTTCCGCCTGTCGTCTCTTCCGTTGGCTTATTGCAGCTCTATGCCGACAGTGCTATTCCATTAGTTGGTACTCCTTGGATACTGATTGGGACCTACTTTACGATTGCACTTCCTTTTATGTATCGTGCCGTAGCAAACAGCTTTGAAGCCATTAATCTAAATGATCTTATGGATGCAGCCCACTTACTTGGTGCGAGTACGACAAAAGCGTTTCTCTTGATCATTCTTCCGAATTTAAAGAAAGGATTAATGGCATCGATCTTCTTATCCTTCTCCTTTTTACTCGGGGAGTTCGTGTTCGCCAATATATTAGTTGGTACTCGTTACGAAACCTTGCAAATTTATCTTTATAACATGCGTCAAACTAGTGGGCACTTTACGTCTGCTTTAGTGATGACCTATTTCTTATTTATCTTTTTACTGACTTGGTTAGCAAGTCGTTTTAGCCGAGGCATTAAATAATGAGCTATGTAAGCGTAAGTCAATTAACGAAATCATTTGGTGATAACACTGTCTTTGAAAACATAAATTTCAATATAGAAAAAGGTGAATTCATAACACTGTTAGGTCCAAGTGGTTGTGGAAAATCAACTCTACTTCGCAGTTTAACAGGATTAGATCCCCTCAATAACGGCGAAATCTGGGTTAACGGTGAAAATATTACAAACCAAACACCACAACAACGTGGCATTGGAATGGTATTTCAATCTTATGCATTATTTCCAAATATGACGGTAACAGAAAACATCGCTTTTGGACTAAAAATGAAAAAAATTGATGCAAAAACCGTTGAAAAGGAAGTAAATAAAGTCATTGAGTTAGTAGATTTAAACGGTAAAGAAAATCGCTACCCACATCAATTATCAGGCGGACAGCGTCAACGAGTGGCATTGGCTCGTGCATTAGTCGTCAAACCAAGAATATTGTTATTAGATGAGCCTTTATCCGCACTAGATGCCAAGATCAGAAAACGCCTTCGTCAACAGATTCGAGACATTCAAAAAGAACTGAATTTAACCACGATTTTTGTCACTCACGATCAAGAAGAAGCCATGATCATGTCGGATCGCATCTTTTTAATGAACCAAGGTGAGATAGTGCAGCAAGGATCACCCGAAGAGATCTACACACAACCAGGTAATGAGTTTGTTGCTGGATTCATGGGACATTACAACTTAGTTGACGCACCAAAGGCCAAGCAATTATTTAATATTGAAACCGAGTGGAAAGTCGCTATTCGACCAGAATCTATTTATGTAAAGGAAGAAGGACGCCATTATGCAGATCATATATCAACACCAAAACAAGGTATTATTAAAAACCACCAATTACTTGGAAATGTAATACGATACCAAGTAGAAGTAAATGATTGCAGTTTGACTGTTGATTTACTCAATCGCTCATCAGAAAGACTATTAGCCGCAGGAAGTACACTAGACTTACTCTTCAACCTTAATGAAATTCAACCAGTGAGAGCTTAGTATGACGCAACCATTATACGTTTTTGATATGGACGAAACCTTGATTAACGGCGATTGTGCCATGATTTGGAATGAATTTTTAGTTGATAAAGGGATTGTGACTGATCCCGACTTTTTAGACGAAGACAAGCGCTTAATGGCTCTATACTCTCGTGGTTTGATGGATATGGAAGATTATTTGTCCTTTTCAATGCAGCCATTGAAAACAATACCAAGAGAAAAAATAGCGCAACTTACTCATGAATGTGTCGAGAAACGGATTTTACCTCTATTATTTCCAGAGGCTAAAACGCTTATTACTCAACTAAAACGCGATAATATCGACATGATAATTATCTCTGCATCTGTCGCTTTCTTAGTTAAATCTGTCGCAGACCGTCTTGGTATAGAGCATGCTATTGGAATTGATTTAAAAGAAAAGGGGGAACTCTATACACGTCATATATTAGGTGTTGCGAGTTACAGAGAAGGAAAAGTAGAACGCCTATCAGAATGGTTAAATGGAGGAGATAAAACCTATTCTGAAATACATTTTTATACTGATTCTATCAATGATTTACCATTATGTTTGTACGCGAGCCATACGTACTTAGTAAATCCTTGCGAACAGTTGGCCGCTTATTCAGATAAAAAGAATTGGCCTACATTGCTTTGGGGAGAGTGAATAACACAAATGCTGTGATTATAAAGAATAATAATTGATTAATAAGCAATCGAAAAATTGCCAATAGCTTGGTTATTGCTGTTGGTAATGTTTCCTTCACCAGTCTCTTCACAGTATGAAAAACCGATATCAAACGAGTCTAAATTACCCTTCATCAGAACATTTCTTAGTAGAACATCGCTGTTTAGTTGGTGAATTAATGCATTCCATGACACGTTGTTTTTGAAAATAGTAAAATTTACTTTCATTGAGTACCTTTGATTTTATAAATAAGAAAAATAGTTAATTTTTGGCTCATAAATTTAAAAGAAAATGAGGCTAAAAATTATTTAATACAGAGTAGTAGATTAATATTACAGAAAAATGATTGGTTAAAACTAAGATAGTGGGATAACTAAGAGATTTTAGGACAAGTACAAAAACAGGAGCAGATGTTTGAAATGTTTTATATCTTACAGAGTAGAACTAAATCGAGTATTAAGAACATTTAAAAGCAGCGCAAATGGTACGAATACCATCTGCGCAACTTATTTGAAATTAAGCAGCTACAACGTTAGCAGCTTGAGGGCCTTTTTGGCCTTGCTCAACTTCAAAAGAAACTTTTTGGCCTTCAGCAAGAGTT
Organism: Aliivibrio sifiae; assembly: GCF_002954715.1. Taxonomy (GTDB): domain Bacteria; phylum Pseudomonadota; class Gammaproteobacteria; order Enterobacterales; family Vibrionaceae; genus Aliivibrio; species Aliivibrio sifiae. The sequence continues at coordinate 1,572,690 of NZ_MSCP01000002.1, forward strand.
TTGAAACCCTCTGAAGCGATAGCACGGAAATGTACGAATACGTCAGCGCCGCCGTTATCTTGAGTGATAAAACCGAAACCTTTCTCTTCGTTAAACCATTTAACGATACCAGTTGTTTTAGACATGTAATGTCCCTTATATATTTAAATTCATAAAAAATCGCATAATGCGATGTGCTTAGAGCTTGAATTATTAAATGTGACGACAAAGCTAAGGGAAACACTGAGAATAACGACATTACGAAGAAATACTAAGGCTTACTTTACTTGATGTTCATTAACAACTCTGAGCAACAGAGCGAGGTGAATAATACCTTAGTGCCAAACATTGTAAAGTTTTTTCTTCAACTTATTTTCGATTTTGAGGGGTTCTGCTGCATATATCAATACGTTAGTGCCGATCCTCTTTTAGGGTGATTTCTATTGCATGAGATGGTCACAATCAATATTAAAGCCATATAAAACAATAAATTAAAACAAAAACCAATAAAGTAGTATTTTTTGTCGAACAAAATCGTAATCTAACATTACTGAGAAAAGCGATTAATTTCTGTTCCTCTTTAGCTATGATGACTCTGTTAATAAGCCATTATTTCTCTTTTTATCGGAGCATTTACGCATGAAAAAAATTGTCCCATTTATTTTACTCGCCTTTTTCAGCCTGCGTTTATTTGCTTCTGTTGGCCCTCACATTCAACAATTAGAACATGATGGATTTACCATTCTACGTTCAGCATTAATTGTTGGTGTCGTTTGTTTTGCTATTTCATTAATCATTAAAAAGTTTAAGAAACCATCATCAATTACAACAAAAACAGACGACATCTCAGAATAATAAATAAAAAAAAGAGCGACCAAATAGGCCGCTCTTCTTATCTATATACTACTAATAACTAGGCTTCGTGCTTATATACATGCACATCGCGTTGTGGGAATGGGATACTAACGCCCTCAGCATCAAAGCGCTTCTTAACTGTCTCTGTTACTTCCCAGTACACATCCCAGTAATCATCTGTTTTCACCCATGGTCGAACGATGAAATCAACTGATGATTCATTAAGAGTATGCAATTTCACCATATGTTCAGGTGATTTTAATACTGCTGGATGATTTGCTAAAATATCATTAAAGATAGCTTTAGCCTTCTCAATATCATCTTGGTAACCAATACCAAAAACCATATCAACACGACGCACAGTTTCTGCTGTCACATTCTTAATTACGTCACCCCAAATTTTGTTATTTGGGAAAACCAACTGTTGATTATCGATAGTTTTAACAGTTGTTGAAACCAAGTTCATGTGACTTACTTTACCGGTAATACCTGCAATCTCGACTAAATCATTCACGTCAAATGGACGATAAATCAAGATCATCATACCCGATGCAAAGTTAGATAACGTGTCTTTTAAAGCAAAACCGATGACCACACCTGCAACACCAAAACCAGTTAGTAGTGGACCTAAATTGATACCGATCTGAGAAAGTGCAACCAAAATACCAATCATCATTACAAACTTTGAGCCCATCGACACAAAGAAATCCTGCATTAAATGACTGAATTTCATTTTAGAGTGCGACACACTTTTCTTAATCGCTGTTTTAGTAAGACGAGAAAGAATACGACTTACCCATAGAATAAGAGTAAAAATGATAAGTTTAACGATAATAGAAGGCGCATTCTCTATTGCCCAATCTTTAAAGCCTGTTACCCATTCTTCTGTTAAACCATAAGCAACGCTAACGTCTAGAACATCACTATTAATATCACCAGTAATAGAGAATATTAACTGCTTATATTTTGTAATATCAACGCCATTTTCTTCCATTAAAGCAGTGGTTGCTTCTAAACTTGCAACCATTAATGAAATGCGTTCAGTCATTGTCACAGCCGTTTGCTTTAATGCTTCTTTTTGTTCAGCAGACGCAAATTTTAAGCGTTGAGCAATGTCATTTCGTTGGGAGTCGATGTAATGAATTACGTTGAACAATAAATCAGCGCGTGTTTCTAATTCTTTCAAAATCGTTTGCTCTTCATTGGTGAAATCAATATTTAATGATTCACCCCAAGCTAACGTTTCAAACGCTTCAACATAATATTGGTCCATCATAGTTAAGCGTTTTTGAGCAGCAAATTCTAAATCTGCTTTTTCATCACCACTTGCTTTTCTCGACGCCTTAGTAATCCGAACAAGCTCTTTTTGGCTATAAGATAATAGTTGATTAACTAATATCATTTCAGAACGAACAGCAGCTGCTAAAGCGGGTGTTTTAGTATCGTCTTGAATTTTTACAGCAATCTCATTTCTAATGTCTTCATTTTTACGGCGAAGTACATCTTCAAAAAAGAGTTTATCGGCAGGATCAGCTGTAGATAACTGAACTAAACGCTCTTGTAAATCTTGCTGTGTTACTTTCATTTCATCAATGCTTTGGGCGTAAGTTGGTGTAATAAAACTCACCATTAACAACAGCAAAGCGATATATTTCTTAATCATAAAAAACGTCCTATATAAATCATGACCATATAATAATCTAAGCATGTCTATTCTGTTCTATATCTCTTGCTAATAATAGTGCCAAGTGATGAAAGGCTGTTCATTTGTTGGGATTTTGTGAGATATAAAAGCAGTGTCTGAATCTGTTATGGGGAATTTATGTGTCAATTTATGAATAATTTTACTGCATTCGCATTTTTTGCTTTAGTCCAATAAATAAAAAACGCATTCATCAAAAGATGAATGCGCTCTTAAATTTAATAGTTCAATAGTTTATAAAAAGTAATTTTATAGCTCAGCAACAATCGCTTTTAATTGAGAAATAAGATTTTCATTACATAGCTCGCCTTTTTCCATATCAAAATTATCATAAAAACTTGGTACAGAAAGCGAACCTTTTACTTCTGCTGCAAAATAAGGAGCAGAGCCAGTCGCCGCGGCTAATACTGTTGCGGCACCACCTGGGCCTGGAGATGTTGCCAACATCACAACAGACTTACCTTGATATACTTTCATATCAATACGAGATGTCCAATCAAATACATTTTTAAATGCCGCTGCATATGAACCGTTGTGTTCTGCGTATGAAATAACAATCGCATCTGCTTCACCAATCTTTTGGAAAAAACATTTCGCAAGCTCTGGGTGACCTAACTCTTTTTCTTTGTCTTCACTGAAGATAGGCATTTCGAAATCATTTAAATCAAGAACCTCAACCTCAGCATTTGCCACAAGGCCTGCTGCATACGTTGCTAATTGCTTATTGATTGATGTTGAACTGCTGCTTGCTGCTAGTGCTAATACTTTCATGGTTATTCCTTACTTAATCTATTTGAGTAAAAAGAGTAGGTGATGCTTCTCTCTTTTCAATGTCATTCTGTTTTTTTGCGATGAAGTAACTATAGTTTAATTACAGATATTGATTAATAGCCTAAATGTGCAATGATTATTTCCATATGACTAGTAATAGTACTTAGGAATCGAATAAATGGCGTTTAATGCAGCTCTCTTTGATGGAATGATGATTTTTTCTGAAGTGGTAAACAGTGGCAGTTTTACTCAAGCTGCTCACAATAGTGGTCACTCAACGTCATACATTAGTAAAGAAATCGGGAAATTAGAAGAACGATTAGGCGTTAGATTGCTCCATCGCACAACTCGAACGTTACGCTTAACGCCAGAAGGTGAACTCTATTTTCAACAATGCCAGCAATTAATTGAAGACGCACAAATGGCTGAAAATGCCGTTACAGGCCAGCAAAACACACCTAAAGGACGCTTAAAAGTCACCTGCCCTGTAGGCTTTGCTTTTTCTCGCTTTCGTCCAATACTGGGAAAATTTACAGAGCGTTATCCCGACATAACTCTGGAGTTGGATTTAAATGATAGGAAAATTGATATTGTTGCTGAAGGGGTCGATCTTGCTATCAGAGCATCACATCAATTGGATGATTCAAGCTTAATCAGCCGTCGTTTTTTAAGATCAGAAGCCATTGTAATTGCCTCACCTGACTACCTAAAAAAGCATGGTGCTCCAGCTCACCCTAGTGAACTAACGACCCATAAAACTATTGGTTATACCTATGTAAAACAAGGCATGGTTTGGGATTTTATTGATAAAGAAAACCAAAATTTAACGGTCCCACTTAAAAACCAAATCATTACTAATAATTCATTTATGATATTGTCTTTATGTTTAGCAGGACAAGGAATAACTCGTATACCCCGCTTCCATCTCACTGATGAATTAGAAACGGGTAAATTAGTCGAATTGTTTGCAGATTATCCGAAGTTAGCTATTGATGTTTTTATGGTTTATCCAAGCCGTAAAAATATGTCAAGCAAGGTACGCTGTTTTTTAGATTTCATCACAGAGCACCTTGGCGATTAATACGTTACTCTTCTAGTAGCGCTTCAAAACGATCTAATCCTCTCAATGGATCAAAATCCGTTTCTTCAAGAATTAAATCACGCATTGAGGAACTTGCCATAATTGAACGCTGCAAATCATCAATCGCTTGAACCTCTGCTCCCAATTGCGCATATCCACACGCTCGTTGAAACAGAGCGTGTGCATTTTGATCGTCCACTTCTAACACTCGATTACATAAATTCAATGCCCAGTGGAATTCACGCATCTCCATTGCTGCATCAGCCTTATAGGTTAACGCTTCTAAATCTCCAGGCCTAACCTTTAGGATCTCATCATAAATTTCCATTTTTTGTTCTGCGGTTTGAACACTTTGAGCCCTCAACCACAAATTATGGACTTCATTGATGATTTCAATTTCACGGTTATTCTCAGTAATAATTCGAGTTTTACGCTTTAAATCCCGCTCTAAGGCAAGAAATTTTTTCTCATAATCTTGAGCTATTTTATTGAGCTGTTTGTCAGCCATTTCCTTAGTGTTTTGTTTAATTTCTTTTAAAGATTGCCAACCTATCAAAGCCACCAGTGATGCTACCGCGGCAATAACATAGAAAAAGTATGTCACAGTTACATTTGAGTAATTAAGCGATTTGTCCGCAACAGCAAGCTCTCTGTCTGTAATTTGGATAATCATTCTTCGCTCTAAATCTTGCTGATCCGTTCGTAGTGCTTTTAGCTCATCAAGAACATAGCGCTCCATTAATGGTCTATCTAAATAATCTTGATCTGAATACGCCACTTCTTCAGCTTGTACTGAAAGTGAAGAGAAAAGAACAACAATGAGCAAGAAAAAGTGTCGATACATAGGGATACCCTTATTAATCGTGTATTTATAGATGATGTATTAAAGATAACACATCAAAGCCAATTACATCGTATTAACAAGAGGAATCAAACAAAGAAAACATGCCTATCTTATGGGAAGAATAAACAATTAAAAACCGACTACCATAGAACCCACAAGTAACCCAGCCATACTGTAATTAAATACTTTTAAATGACTTGGCTTCGTTAACCTTTTTTGTAATTGCTTACCTGCTGCCGTCCAAAAACTGACCGTTGGCACATTAATACAGATAAACACAAAAGCAATAAGAAACACGCTAAACATATCCGAACTGGTCGCGTAAATACTCATCACAGATAATGCCATCGACCATCCTTTTGGGTTAACCCATTGGAAGCTCGCCGCTTGCAAAAACGACATTGGTTTATAATCGCCATTAATATTGTCCACAGGCTTGCTGCTTGCGATTTTATACGCTAAATACAACAAATAAACAGCACTAATAATCTGTAATGCTTTCTCTAGTTGCGGATACGTTTGAAAAAACTGAAGCAAACCAAATCCAACCAGTACCAACATAAACGCAAAACCAAATATTACCCCCAGCATATGAGGAATTGTTCGAACAAAACCGACATTAGCACCAGAGATCATTAACATAATATTATTTGGGCCTGGCGTGAATGCACCAACAAACGCAAAAGTAATTAACGCAAATAAATGAGGATATTCCATACTGACAATCTTATAAAAATAAATACTGCTTGTATCTTAATGCGAGACTAAGTAAATTTTCTGTCTATATTTGCTTTAAATAAATTAAATACACAAGGATTGGTCGCCATGGATAGATTTGACGAAAGAATATTGCAAGAGTTGAAATTGAATGGTCGACTGACTAATGTCGAACTATCAGAACGCATCGGATTATCTCCTTCTGCAACCCTAAGACGAGTACAAGAATTAGAAAGAAATCAAACGATTCAAGGGTACCGAGCGGTATTGAACCCTAGTAAATGCGGGGTAGGTTTTATTGCGTATGTAACCATTGGTTTATCGAACCACAGTAAGCAATCTCAGAAAGGGTTTGAGGCTCAAATCATGGATTCTAAAGAAGTTGTTGAGTGCCATAATATAACAGGTTCAAACGAATACTTATTGCGGGTTGAGACTGAGAGTCTATCCTCTTATAAGCAATTTCATTCAAATGTGCTTGGAGAGATCTCTCAGGTCAACTCAATTGGAACCTTAGTGGTGATGGACACGCCTAAAGATGAGCGTACTTAGGCGTGTAAATACTTTGCTAGAAATGTGTTTCGGCTTAACTGATGTAATTGTTTTACCGAGCTCAATATCATTTTCACTGGAACAATAATAAAGTAAATAGAGGCAATAACGACCATAACAGGATCCGCAAGCTGGGCATAATGTGCGTATGACGTTAATAACAATAATTTAGCTATCATAAAACCAACAAACACTGCAGCACTGATCACGGTATCCATTAGCCACTGTTTTGCCTCAGCATCAATCAAAGCTGAATTAACTTCATGACCTTGAGTCTTCATAACCCAATAACTGGTATAACAACCAATCATGCTAAACACACCAAATGCCAACGCGATACCCGTATTAACTTCTCTACCGCCCTCCATTATCGCTTGAACCGCAGCAATAAATGACAGTACACACATTAAGGTAATTGCGATCCCTTTTAGCAAAATAACTGAAGACTCAATTACCTTAACGCGCTTAATATTCTTTGATACGTCTTTTCTGCGAATGTATAAAACTGCCATTAGAGAAACTAACGTTAACCCTAAACTGACTAGCGAATATACTCCATCAAAAATAATAACGAGTGAATGAATTAACGTACCTAGCGCAATACCAATCATGGCAAACAATAACGCTGAAAACGTTGAGACTAATAACAATTGCCTTTCTTTATGAACTGAATACGACATACTTTTTACTCCATGACTTATTTTTCGTCTTTTTTATATATGTAGCGCATAATATAACGGAAATTGGTGATAGTATAATCAGTCAGCGTCAGGTTATTCGTCGCTTAATGTTAAGCATATGTTTCACCACTATATTGTTGAGTCTAGATCATGAAAACCAGTCAAATTGAAATGTTCTTATATACGGTTGAGTTAGGCTCTATTGCGGAAGCCGCACGTAAACTTCAAAAAAGCAGAACAACGGTAAGTGCGGCATTAAATGCATTAGAAGATGAGTTGAATGTAACGTTATTAACTCGCACAGGAAATCGCATTACGCCAACCGAAATTGGTGAGTCTCTTGTGCATGATTTCCAACGAATATCTCTTATTAGTAATGATATTGAAAACAAATGCTTTCAATACAATAACGGTGTTGCTTCAACCATTCGAATTGTTCGTGATGATGCGCTACCTGAAGCAATTTGGCGTCAAATCTTAGGTAAAATGAGCCGTAAATTTCCGAGCACCAGTATTTCGATTTATGTTGCCCCTTCTCCCGAATTAGAGGAAATGGTCGAGCAAAATATTGTTGATGTAGCGTATGGTTTACTACCCATAGATAATGAACTTATGCATGTGCAGCAAAATGAATTAGGCCAAATAAGAATGATGTCTGTTGCCCATAAAGACCATCCTCTTAATCAGCTTAGAAAAGTGAATTTCACCGATCTTGAAAGTAATACAGAAATTATTGTCAATTACATTGATGAAGACGGATTAATGATAGTAGAGCCCAAATCAAGTAAGTACATTGCTCTGACGTTTTATGAACACCTGCGTGATGCGGTTTTAGATAAAACTGGCTGGTCTTCGGTTCCTTCATTACTGATTAATGAACACTTACGAAACGGTACATTAAAGGTTCTTAAACATAGTCGAGCAATGAATTGGCAATCTTTCGCTGAAATGACAAAATCAAACATGCCTAGAGGTGTAATTATTGATTGGTTATCAGAGCAAGTTGAAGATTATTTACTCGAAGTCTCAGAATAAGTGTTTATGTATTACTCAATAAACAGTACAGTAGTCGCAATTAATAAAGCTCAAATTAAGCTTTATCGAAACATCAATATTTAACACTTTGATACATGGATCTTTATGAGTATTGAAACCTATCTTCTTTTTATTGCCGGTATGTTTGCCTTTTGCGCAATGCCTGGTGCTGATTTCTTTTATGTACTTTCAAGAGCTTTAAGTGGCGGCGGAAAAACGGGGATTTATGCTGCGTTTGGTGTAGCGACTGGCGTTCTATTTCATACCTTTTTAGCTGTGGTTGGTTTAAGTGCTCTGTTGCTCTCCTCTGCAACGGCTTTTAGTATAATCAAATACCTTGGTGCCGCTTACCTATGCTATATCGGTTTTAAAATGTTTACAGCTAAAGGTGGAATTGCCGAATTAGAGACAGCAAAGAAAACATCAAACATGAAAGTCTATCGTCAAGGAATTTTAACCAATGCGTTAAACCCTAAGGTTTGCCTCACGTTTGTTGCTTTTATTCCTCAGTTTTTAACTCCTGAAACCTCATCACCGTCAATGATAGGTATGCTAGGAATTACAACGGCTTTCATTGCTTTAATCTGGTTTATTTGTATTGCTACTTTTGCAGGAAAATTCAGAACAGTAATAGCAGAAAGCAAAGCGTTCTCTAATCTACTTAAATACGGTTTAAGCTCTTTATTAGTAGGTTTTGGCGCTAAGTTAGCACTAACTAATTAATTTCAACAAATAAGAAGCAAGAAAATAAACAGGTTGAAGATAGCGATATCTTCAACCTTTTTCGTTTAAATTAGGCTTACATTAACGAGTCAAATATTGGTCAACCTCAACCGCTAGTGCCACTGATGCTCCAACCATTGGATTATTCCCCATACCAATAAAGCCCATCATTGCAACATGAGCAGGAACGGACGAACTCCCTGCAAATTGAGCATCTGCATGCATTCTTCCCATCGTATCTGTCATGCCATAAGAGGCTGGGCCCGCAGCCACATTATCGGGATGTAATGTACGACCAGTACCACCTCCTGATGCCACGGAAAAATACGGTTTACCTTGCGCCAAACGTTCTTGTTTATAAATACCAGCAACGGGATGTTGGAAACGTGTTGGATTAGTCGAATTCCCTGTAATACTTACCTCTACGTTTGCTGCATGCATAATAGCGGTGCCTTCGCGTACATCATCTGCACCAAAACATAAGATATCGCCACGCTCGGTTTGTGAAAAACGCTTTCTACTCACTTCAATTAACTCACCGGTTTGGTAGTTAAATTCCGTTCTAACATAAGTAAAACCATTAATTCGAGAGATAAGGTAGGCCGCATCTTTGCCTAAACCATTCAATACTACTCGCAGTGGGGTTTGACGTGATTTATTTGCATTCAATGCAATTTTAATCGCGCCTTCTGCCGCAGCAAAAGATTCATGTCCCGCTAAGAAAGCAAAACATTGAGTTTCATCAGATAATAAACGCGCAGCTAGAGCACCATGACCAAGGCCAACTTGGCGCTGTGCTGCCACACTGCCTTTTTTACAAAATGCTTGCAGACCTTCACCAATAATATTAGCGGCAGCTGCTGCATTATTTGCTTTACGGTATAAAGCTAAAGCCGCACCTAATGTGTAAGCATCGCATGCATTGTCAAAAGCAATTGGTTGAGTATCGAGAACAAGTTTTTTAGGATCTATCCCAAAATCAAGGCAATAATTATACGCTTGATCAAGTGCCGAGAAATTCATTTCTTCAAGTAGTGTTTGGATATTCGTATTCATAATGATGGCCTCAATTATTCTTGATGTGGATCGACAGTTTTTACCGCTTCAGCAAAGCGCCCATAAGTTCCCGTAGCGCCTTTTAACGCGTCTTCAGCAGGAACGCCTTTACCGATATCTGCCATCATTTTTCCAAGATTTAAATACTCATAGCCAATCACTTCACAGCCTTCATCAAGCCCTAAGCGAGTGACGTACCCTTCAGCAAGTTCCATATAACGAACACCTTTTGCGCTCGTTGAATAACTTGTGCCTACTTGGCTTCGTTTATTCTTCCCTAAATCTTCTAAAGCAGCACCAATCTCTAAACCACCCTCTGAAAATGCAGATTGAGTTCGGCCGTAAGCAAATTGAAGAAAGATTTCACGCATAGCAACATTAATTGCATCACACACTAAATCAGTATTCATTGCTTCTAAAATAGTTTTTCCTGTGAGGATTTCTGCCGCCATTGCCGCTGAATGCGTCATACCAGAACAACCAATCGTTTCGATCAGAACTTCTTCGACGATGCCGTCTTTTACATTCAGGGTTAGTTTTGCTGCACCTTGTTGAGGAGCACACGCACCGACACCATGGCTTAATCCTGAAATCGCGATGACTTCTTTAGGATTAATCATTCGACCTTCAATAGGAATAGGAGCTGATGGGTGTAAATCGCCTCTTTGGATAGGGCACATGGTTTGAATTTCTGATGCGTATTGCATAATATTTTCCCAATGATTAGGAAAACAGGTGTAAGTGGGCTTTATTTACCTACAGACCAAGAGCGATCAACAAAGACCGTTCAAACAGATACACCTGTTCTCTTTACTGTAGGAGTCATCAGCCAATATTGGCGGTTAAGTAGGTGGTACCCCATCACCTTGTACACATTTATATTAGACCTAACTCACACTTTCATGCAACCAACTTATTAGACTTATTCCACATAATAATCGTGATTTTTATATGTTAATCACCATAAAGAGATAGAGTTCCCCCCTCTCTCTTTATGATTAAAACACTTCATATTTTATTTAAGACTATAATGCTTTCATATTAATTTTATGACCTAAGTACATAACATTCACCGTTGCGTAGCCAAGGGAAACAGCTTCAAACTGTTGGCTTAATTCATGCGCATGATCTTCATCTTTTGCCATAATAGAGACTGAATATGTTGGTCGTGTTGAACCATCTTTTACTGTTTGGGTATCGATATAAGAAGACGTAACCAGACCCGATTTATTAAGCGCAATGACACGCTGCAAATCAATTCCAATCACTCGATCCATTTCCATTACATCAATATCAGTATTCCATTCAAACATCAGTGCATAGTTTTTATTTACCGGAGTGTTATCTAACCACTTACCCCCTAACAACTGGATATTAGAAATCTTAACTATGTTTTCTTTATAAAAAGGAAGTGATGCTAGTTTACTTTCAACCTCTTTTTCACTATCCGCTTGGATCACAAATCGAAGAATACCCATTGGTTTTCCATCAATATAACTTTCAGAAATAAACATATCTTTAATTTCTTTTTGCTTAATTAATTCTCCGAATGCGGAACGTTGAGCGCTCATTAACTCCAGTACTTTTTCAACATTCGTTGTATTCCAGTTTAATGAAACACCATAATCAGCTGCTTGTGTGAGCGTTGAAAATCCAAATAGTGATGCGATCAATAATGTTGATTTAATTAATTTTTTCATGACTTTATCTCTCTAATTTAATGATTTTTATATTGTTCTAATCAGGGATTACTTAAAAACGTGAACGGTAAGAGCGGTGACACGCATTACAAGTATCTTGTGCTTGTTCTAAACCCGCTTCTGCTAATGCTTTGTCTTGTTGTTGGCTTGCTTGATAAAGCTGAACAAAGCCACTATCCATCTCTTGCATCAATTGATTAAACTTTTCAGGTTTATTCCATACTGCTTCTTTTGCTTTACTGCCATCTTGGCTACTTTCAGGAAATGCTGTGGTTAGTAATTGGCTATGTTTAGAAAGTTCATAACTTATCGACTCAATTTCATTCCAATTAGGTGCATCTTCATCAATCATGTCTTCGACTTGCTCTGATTGATTTTCAATATTCACAAATGCCAGCTGTCTTGCCTTAATTAGCTCAACATTCGATTGAGCAAATACAATATTTGGTAATAAAACACATAAGCTAAGTACTAGTTTTTTCATTGGTTTCTCTCTGATTAATGTCTGACTCACTTCAAGTTGCATTTAATTTACATCACAATATTTGCATATGCAACTATTGTGATGTAAATTATTTCTCAGTTAGTTAAACAATTTATCAATTAGGAACAATAAAATGAAGATTTGGGATTTACCAACACGTTTATATCACTGGCTTCAAGCACTACTTTTTATCGGATTAGCAGCAAGCGGTTTCAACGGTGAAGGACCACATATCTATTTAGGTTTAGTGCTTTTTACTCTTATTATGTGGCGCATTGTATGGGGATTTATTGGCAGTGATACAAGCCGCTTTAAACAATTTATCTCTTCTCCAAAGCGTACTGTTCGTTATTTATTAGGAAAAGAGCCTTCAAAATCAGGTCATAATCCAGCAGGATCTTGGATGGTTATCGGATTAATTAGTACCTTATTTATTCAATGTATTACCGGAATAGCGTTAGCGGGGTTATTTGACCACATCCCTTACGCTGATATTGTCTTAAATGATGATGTCTTTGATGTTTTCGTTACCCTGCATGGAATATGTGCACGTTTACTACCCGCATTAGTTATCTTGCACTTAATTGCTATTCTCTTTTATAAACTGCGTTCAAAACCACTTGTTTGGACAATGATCTCTGGCGTACAGAAGCAACTCACAGAAAATCAAGCCTCGTCGAACCTGATGTTTGTATCCAATAAACGTGCATTATTGGTGCTAATTGCAACCGGATTAGTTACCATTGCAATAGTTGTAAGTGCAGGAGTTTAAACACAATGGAAGAATTTGATCGTCAAAGCAGCTTTGGATGGATGATTAACGTTATTGCCAATCAAGCCTCAAAGAATTTCGAAGCAGAATTAAAACAGCACGGTTTAACTGTTGCTCTTTGGCCAACCATGATGTGTTTATGGGAAGAAGAAGGAGTAACTCAACGTGATATTGCAGAAAAATCAAAAGTGGAAAATTCCACAACAACACGAACATTAGATAAATTAGAAAAACTTGGCCTTGTTGAACGACAAGCGGATCCCAACAGCCGTCGTTCATTTCGTATTTACCTCACAGATGAAGGCCGAGCATTAAGAGAAACACTTTTGCCGGTCCCTGTGAAGGTGAATAAAGAAGCGCTTAGCTCTCTTGATCTAAACGAGCAAAAAGAGATGATTCGACTACTGCAAAAAATGGTCGCTGCTGTATAAATTATCTCTAACAAAATACGATAAATAGCCCACTAGAATGGGCTATTTTTTTATAGAAAAAACATGAAATTGTTCTATTTCACACAATTAAATACATAGAACCCTAACTAAATAAAAGTATAAAAACGAGATCAATGTCGCATTAAACGGCTAAGAAATACTCTTTTTTTGTGATTAACTTGCCTTTAGGTCTCTTTAAATGCCCATAATAAAAATGAATTTAATTAGAGTACAAAGGATATGTATTTACATATGACTATTGCAGCGCCCAGAATCTTGTGTTCAAGCATGGATATTGAACCCAGCAAAAAATGGACATTTAGAGAACCATCAAGGACAGACGGTGACGATGTTTATGCATTGATCACCGAGTGTCCCCCTCTTGATATCAACTCTTCATACTGTAATTTCCTTCAATCTACACATTTCAGTAAGACCTGCGTTTTGGCAGAGAAAGACGGCAACCTTGCTGGTTTTATCTCTGGTTACCATAAGCCTGATGATCCAAAGACATTATTCATCTGGCAAGTCGCAGTTTCTCCTCGCTATCGAGGTAAAGGTTTAGCTTACTCAATGCTAAGTGAACTTTTACAAAGAAAAAACCTCAAGCACACAGAATTCTTAGAAACGACGATCACCAAAGCTAATGACGCCTCTTGGTCACTATTTAAAAAGCTAGATGCCGAGCATGGTGACCAAGGTGAAGTTACGACGTTTCTAGACAAAGAAGCTCATTTCAAAAGCAAGCACGATACTGAATATTTGTATCGTATCGCTCTAAAATAAAATAGGAATCATAAACGGACTCATCATGAATATTTTCAAGAAGCAAGAATCAAAAGTACGTTCATACTCAAACAGTTTTCCAGTTATCTTTCAAAAAGCAAAAGGATGTTGGCTAGAAACCGAAAGCGGTGAACGTTACTTAGACTTCCTTGCAGGAGCCGGATCACTCAACTACGGTCATAACAACCCAGTTTTAAAGCAAGCTTTACTTGAATACATCGAAACAGATGGCATCACTCATGGCTTAGATATGCACTCTAGCGCAAAAGCCACTTTCTTGAATGCATTAAATAACTATATTCTTGAACCTAGAAATCTAGATTATAAAGTTCAGTTTACCGGTCCAACCGGAACCAATGCAGTTGAGGCCGCTTTAAAACTGGCACGTAAAGTTACTAACCGCACTAATATTGTCGCTTTCACTAATGGCTTCCATGGTTGTACAGCAGGTGCATTAGCAGCGACAGGTAATCAACATCACCGCCAAGGTGCAGGTTTTAGTTTAAACAACGTTACTCGTATTCCTTTCGAAGGCTATGCGGATATCGATGGACTTAACTTGTTTGAAACCATGCTATCTGATAACTCAAGCGGCTTAGATAAACCCGCCGCTGTACTTCTAGAAACTGTGCAAGGTGAAGGTGGACTAAACGTCGCATCAAATCAATGGCTACAACGTTTAAGCAAAATTTGTAAAGCCAACGACATTCTTATGATTGTTGATGATATCCAAGCAGGTTGTGGTCGTACTGGTACATTCTTCAGTTTTGAACCATCAGGTATTAAGCCAGATATGGTTACGCTATCTAAATCCATTGGTGGCTATGGCTTACCAATGGCGATTGTATTACTAAAACCTGAATTAGATGAATGGAAACCGGGAGAGCATAACGGAACTTTCCGTGGTAACAATCACGCTTTCGTTACTGCAGCAAAAGCACTTGAGATCTACTGGTCAAATTCTAACTTTGAAGAGCATATTAAACAGACCTCTCAGAAAGTCAGTGATGTCATTCTTCGTGCCGTAAAACGCTACCCTAAGCTGTTTGTTCAGCAAAAAGGCCGTGGCATGATGATTGGTATTGAGTGTAAAGACGGCATTATCTCAAGTGATATAGCTAAAGATTGTTTTAAAAACGGCATGATCATTGAAACCGCAGGTCCATCTGATGAAGTTGTTAAATTCTTCTGCCCACTGACGATCACAGAGTCAGAGTTAGAAGCAGGCCTAACCATCTTTGAAAACGCAATTGACAATATTGCAGAAAAACACTTCAAAAAAGCATCTTAATCAGGGACGAAACAATGATTGTTAGAACACTAGACGAATGTCGTGATAGCGAACGACGCGTAGCATCAGAAACATGGGAAAGCGTAAGAATGTTGTTGAAAAATGACAACATGGGTTTCTCTTTCCACATTACGACTATTTATGAAAACACAGAAACTCACATTCACTACAAGAACCACTTAGAGTCGGTATATTGTATGAGTGGTGAAGGAGAGATCGAAGTTATTGGCGGCGAAACCTACCCAATAAAACCAGGTACTTTGTATATTCTTGATAAGCATGACGAACACTACCTACGTGCTTACAAAAATAAAGAAATGGTGATGGCGTGTGTTTTCAACCCACCAATCACTGGTGCTGAAGTTCACGATAAAAATGGCGTCTACCCTATCCTAGATTGATCATGCCCTTCTATTTATACCAACTTGACTCATTAACAAATGGGTCAAGTTGGTACTTTATTTTAAAGTCAAAAAGGACTTACCCATGACTTATACCGTAGAAAAAATCGGCGGTACATCTATGACGGCATTTGATGCTGTTTTAGATAACATATTCCTTCGCCCAACCAATCCATATAACCGTGTTTTTGTTGTATCTGCCTACGGCCGAATTACCGACTCACTGCTTGAGTGCAAAAAAACAGGCAAACCGGGTGTGTATAAGCTTATCGCTAAACGTGATGACAGTTGGGATGAAGCATTAGAATACGTAAAAAATCGTATGCTATTAACCAATGAACACCTCTTTATTGATCCATTAAATCGTTTGAGAGCTGACAAATTCATTTGCTCACGAATCGATGAAGCCAAAACCTGTATTTCTAATATTCTTGAAACCTGTCAATACGGTCAGTTTTCATTACGTCGTTATTTACCTCAAGTTCGTGAATTCCTTTCTTCTATTGGTGAAGCACACAGCGCCTTTAACACCGCATTAAAGCTAAAAACCGTTGGAATTAACGCAAAATTCGTCGATCTTTCTGGTTGGGATAATCAAACCCCAAGAACATTAGATGAAACCATCACTGATGTATTTAAAGATATTGATGTCACCACAGAGCTGCCGATTGTTACTGGCTATGCATATTGCAAAGAAGGTCTAATGGGCACATACGATCGTGGTTACAGTGAAATGACCTTTAGTCGTATCGCCTCACTTACCAATGCTGATTTAGCCATTATCCATAAAGAATATCACTTAAGCTCGGCTGATCCCCGTGTTGTAGGCACAGATAAAGTCTTCCCGATTGGACGCACCAATTACGATGTTGCCGATCAATTAGCAAGCTTAGGAATGGAAGCGATTCACCCTAATGCTGCGGCAGGGCTTCGTGAAAGTGATATTGAAATCCAGATTAAAAATACTTTTGAGCCAGAGCACAAAGGCACATTGATCTCGTCAGATTACCAACCAGAAACTAATAAAGTTGAAATCATTGCAGGCAAAGAGAAAGTGTTTGCCTTGCACCTATTTGATCAAGCAATGGTAGGCCAAGTGGATAACGTCGGCTATGAGTTAATGGAAATTATCTCAGATGCCCAAGTTAGTTTAATTGGTAAAGAAATGAACGCTAATTCAATTACTTATTACCTTGGCGGTAGCACTGAAAATCTTAATAAACTGTTATACAAAGCAGAAAAACGCTACCCAAACGCCTCTATTAAAGGTCGTATGGTGGCGTTAATCTCGGTGATTGGCTCTCAGATTGATACTAACAAAGCACTAGCAAAAGGGGTTTTATCATTAATGAATAATGACGTCACCCCTGTAGCTCTGCACGCTTCTATGCGTAATGTGAATGTTCAATTTGTTGTAAGTGATCAAGATTACCAAAATGCTATCCGAGCGCTGCACCACGAGTTTTGTGAAAATACAGCCACCACACAAGTAAAAACTGAACAAGTCGCTTAGTTCCGTTTTACAGTGTAAATAAACCGTTAGTTCATTGATGATGAGCTGGCGGTTTTTTTTGGCTAATCACCTGTAAAGATGACAATAACTCTTCGAGTACAGGACCAAATACATGGCTACGAGACACCAAGCACCCCATAGGAGTAAACCAACCATCAAATTCATGTGCAATCGGCAGTGCCACAAGTTTATTCTGCTCTAGCAAGCGCGCAACACTATGCTCTGGTACTATCGTCCACCCCACTCCTTTACAAGCAAGATCCATCAAGGTTTGATGAGTATTGGCATACCACAACTTTGAGCTTATTCCATAACTGAACCACAACTCTTTACGCTTTGAACTGCGATGAACTAACTGTCTATGCCCTTTCAATGCTGCATCATTCACAACAGATAAACTGGCTAACTCATGCTCTGGAGACACAACAGTCAGAAAGCGCACATGGCCTAACGTGAAGAAATCCATATCTACTTTTAGCTCACCATCTGCATAGACAATACCGACTTGGGCTTTGCCTTTTTTTACTAACTCTTCAACATCAAAGGTTGAAGTTGTGATGATCTCAAAATCCGTCACGGGAAACTTATCTGCCAATGCCGCCAATATTTGCAATACATCATCGTTCATTAAGCTCTCATCAATGGCGATGACTAACTCATATTCGTGTTCTCTTTCTAACGACTCTACTTTTTGGTCAAAATATTTTTGTTGATGCAAAATAGATTGAGCAATCGGCAATAACGCTCTGCCTTTCTCTGTCAGAACTGGCGTATTCTTATCACGGTTAAACAGCTCTTGGTTAATAGAGATCTCTAAATTAGCAATAGCCTGACTCACGCCTGATTGAGCACGCTTTAATTGACGAGCTGCTGCGGAGAAAGAACCGCACTCACACACGGTGACAAAGATTTTTAATTGCTCAAAACTGTACATGGCATTAACCCGATAAATAGTTTAAGCGTCCAAGCTATCACGATTTGTGATGGCTGTTAACTTTATCTCTTTTATTCGAACTCTATAATCGCTGATTCATTATTTTTAAATGTATCAATAATCATTAAGAGTCATCGCTATGAAAACCACTGAACGTATTTTCCACGCTGTATTATTTGAGGTATTGGCGGTATCACTGTCTATTCTTGGGTTAGCTATTTTTACTAATCACGACGTTACCTCCCTATCAGGAACCATGATAGTCGTTGCCACTATCGCGATGATCTGGAACTTTATTTATAATTGGATTTTCGATCAATTCTTCACTGGCGAGAAAACACAGCGCACCCTTTCATTACGCATCTTCCACGTTGTATTGTTTGAATTAGGGTTACTGTTCGTAACTGTACCTGTGATGGCTTACTTATTAAACGTAGGTATCTGGGAAGCGTTTGTGATGGATATCGGCGTGACTATCTTTATCACCATTTACGCATTTACCTTTAACTGGGTATACGACAATGTAAGGGCGGCATTGGTGAGAAGATTGGCGAGAGAAGAATCGTTAACTGCATACTGATTCTAAAAAAAATATATTCCATACCTTATATCTTGCAAGGTTAATAATCTTCAATTTAAGTGAGTTAAATGAGAGTTAGCTCACTTATAATTGATATGAAGTAAATAATGTATATACCTAAATATATTAAACAACCAGATAGCACCTTATAAGAAAACATAATAACAACTAATATTTTACATCTTTACCTTTCTATTGAAAAAATCACAACACAAATCACAATATTATCGTAATAAAAATGAGACTTTATAATATTACGTACTTACTCGTACAAGGTGTTTATATGGATATTAGCACTCTCTCTATTGTTAGCGTTTTCTTATCAACAATGCTTAGTCTCAGCTTGTTTTTGGGTTATAGGTATATACTGAATGAAGCCATTAAGGGAGTAAATTATATCTCTTTCTCGCTACTTGCACTTGCTTTAAGTATTTTACCCATCAGTTTAGGCTACACTCAAACCTCCTGTAATGTTATATTTTTATCTCATATTTTATATGTCATTGCTTTTTTTCTATTAATTTTAGGTATTTCATTTATTAGATTACCAAAGAAAAGTGTAACCTCATTTTCTTCTGCCATTTCGATAATAACGTTACTTTTCTTTACTTACTTTACTCTGATTCAACCATCCATTAACGCTAGAATAGAAATCAGAAGTACTTTCATCATCATTATGGGACTAATTGGTATTTATATTAATAAAAATGGTAGCGTTAAAGATAAGAATGCACCATTACTCCTATTAAACCTAATATTTACTGTAAACATCATCGCTATGATGCTGCGCTTGATATGGGTTTACACTGAAACACCAATCACTCACTATCTTAATATTTCAGAAGTACATAAAATTACTTATATTTTATTGATAGTCACAACCATAGCTATCAGCTTTACTGTCTTTTGGCTACTAACTGAACGTCTAATATCCAAAATTCATAACGCTTCTATAACCGATGAACTTACAAATTTGTATAATAGAAAAGGATTAAAAGAATTTTTAGCTAAACACCTACCCATGAAAGAAAATACATCCATTTCTATCATATTGGCAGACATTGATAAGTTTAAATTAATTAATGACACTTATGGGCATGACTATGGAGATTTAGTTATTGAAAATTTTGCAAAAGTCATTCAAGAACAACGAAATGTGTGTTCGTTACGGTGGGGATGAATTTCTAATCATCTCACAAACCTCTTCTCTGGAAGCATCAATAAATATAACCAATAAAATACAACAATCTGTTTCCGTACAAACTATCGGTTCTATCACTTATAGTGTTAGCTTTGGTCTCACTGAAATGACAGTGAATGATGATTGGAATAGCCTTATAAAACGTGTTGATAGTGCTTTATATTCAGCAAAAGAAAAGGGGCGAGGCTGCCTAGTACAAAATTAATCTATCACCACCAATATAAACGTTTGCCTAAACTTATATCGTACAGTAATTTTATTTACTAATTGATAACTTAAAATATTATTTATATTTAAAGCTAGACATTTTACAAAATGAGGAACATTCTAAATCAAGAATCAGATACATAACCTAGAAACATAGACAGTATGACCATGAAAAATAATAAAACTGATGCCTGTTCCCCGCTTAGCCACATAACGACCAGCTCTCAGGTTCTCACCTAGCCCCTGCCAGAACCTAAATATCACAAGTACTACTCTTACTCATTCAGTGTGAGATATAGTGATAATAAGCTAATATAAAAAATAAATAGTAACCTTCACATTCTATTATTCTCCATTAAACCATGGGGGATATATATCATCTGAATTACGGTTTATTATATTTCAATGGTTTATATTAATAATTATTTCTCAATAATATAACCTAGCGTTACTAATTGATTATTAATCTGAACTATTTACTACAGTTTATACAATAAATATTATTAATTTTAAATTTAACAGCTTACTTATTTTTAATTAAAAACATACAGTAACTTATTAAATAACACGTTAAACCTAGGATGAAAAATGAACAATAAAAACACTCATTTCGCTCGAAACTTACTTGCTGCTGGGTGCATCACTGCTGGGCTTATTACTGCAGGTTATTTTTACGTTAAGCATCAAGAACAATTTCCAAACACTGATGATGCTTATGTTCACGCTAACATTGTATATATTGCACCGCAAGTCAGTGGCAAAGTCATTACGACAGATGCAACAGACTACGCCACGGTAAGTAAGGGGGATTTATTAGTACAAATTGACCCTGCTCCATATCAAGCAAAACTTGATGAAGCAAAAGCCGCTTATGAAATAGCAACATCAAACAACGCAGCCACAGACGATGCAATATTAGCGGCCAGTGCCGATGTCAAAAGTGCGATGGCGACACTTAGTGATGCCCAAATTTCCTATAAAAGAATCAAAAAATTAACAGCGAAAAATTTACTACCAGAACAAAATTTAGACGACGCCCGTCAAAAATTATCATCCGCAGAAAACAATGTCACCGCTACAAGAGCACGCATGTCTCAGCTAATTAAATCTCAAGGTGCAAAAGGTGACGCCTCTCCTGAAGTTAAAAAAGCTGCAGCAGCATTAAGCCAAGCGAGTTTATCGCTTTCATATACAAATATCTTTGCTGACCATGATGGAACGTTAGGCAAAGTTGAAGTTCATCCTGGTAGTGTTGTTGTACCCGGACAAGCATTAACCCCTCTTGTAGAGGCAAATTCATATTGGGTGCAAGCCAACTTTAAAGAAACTCATGTCGGGCGCGTAACCAAAGGCATGCAAGCAACGATTACCTTAGATCTTTATCCTAATGTTAAATACGTCGGCACTATTGAAGCAATTTCTCCTGCCAGTGGTGCTTCGTTTTCATTGCTTCCACCAGAAAACGCAACTGGTAACTGGGTAAAAGTGCCTCAACGTTTTCCGGTCCGCATTAAGTTGGATAATGATCAAAACAAACTGACATTTCCTTTACGTGTTGGGGCTAGCGCTTCAATAACGGTTGATACATTAGCGCCTCTAGCGAAATAATCGACAAAAAGGAAAACCATCATGACTAATGTCATTACACCGGCAGAAGAAAGCTTCAAGGATAAAGACGATGCTAAACGCTCCCTAGTGACACTCGCAATTATGCTCTCTGCCATTATGGTATTACTTGATATGACAATCGCTAATGTGGCCCTACCACACATGATGGGCGCATTAGGGGTAACTTCAGAGCAAGTCACATGGGTGTTAACCTCTTACTCAATGGCTGAGGCTATCTTTATTCCTCTTGCTAGCTTTTTAGCTCTTAAAATAGGCGTCAGAAAACTACTATTAATTTCAGTTTCTGGATTTATTATCACCTCTGCGTTATGTGGTCAGGCTGATTCATTAGCTGAAATGGTCACTTTTCGGATCATGCAGGGGGCATTTGGTGCCTCTGTTATTCCATTATCGCAATCTATTATGATTCAAATTTATCCACCAGAACAACGTGGTAAAGCGATGGCTTTATTCAGCGTTGGGATATTACTCGGACCAATTTTAGGTCCTACGTTGGGTGGAATAATTACTCAAAACATGGATTGGCGTTGGATATTTTATGTCAATCTACCTGTTGGGCTTATCTGCTTATCTTTGATTTTCTTTTATGTAAAAATTGAGAATAAAGGACCAACCAAAATCGATTGGCCAATTATTATTGGGATGGCAATAGGAATTGGACTACTACAAATGGTACTAGATCAGGGAAATGAGAAAGGTTGGTTTAGCTCAAACTTAATTCTTTTTTCATCCATAATTAGTGCTATCGCTATTGCTTATTTTGTTCACCGCTCGTTTAAAATCAAAGGAGATATTGCTCCGATATGGTTACTAAAAGATCGTAATTTAGCGATTTCATGTTTAGTCATGGGCGGATTTGCTATGGGGATGTTTGGCATTACTCAACTGCAACCAATGATGCTAGAGCAATTATTAAATTACCCTGTTGATACTACGGGTCTGGCTATGGCACCACGAGGTTTAACCTCTGCTATTGTGCTAATTATGCTCGCTGGTTATATGGATAGATTGAATGCAAAAGTATTGATAGTGATTGGTTTATTATTTAATGCCTATGGCACTTACTTAATGATGAAGTATTCATTAAATATCGATATGTTTTGGATTCTACTTCCAAGTATTATTCAAGGTGCAGGCATGGGTTTGGTGTTCTCGCCATTAAGTCAATTGGCTTACTCTACACTATCAAAACAAGATGCTGTAAGTGGAGCGGTTGTATTTAACTTATGCCGAACTATTGGTGGGTCATTTGGTATTTCGATAGTAAATACTTACTTCAGCCGTATGGAGCAAAAAGAATGGAATTCACTAGGTGGCGATCTAACATTAAGCAATCCAGTACTACAGCAAGCCGCTCACTCCCAAAGTCATCAAGTGACTGATCCTTCGTTCTTAGTCCAAATACAAGCGCTACTTCATCAACAATCGACAATGATGGCTTTTGTATCTACGTTTGGTTTTATATTAGCCTCGTATTTATTACTTATTCCTTTCATTGCCTTGTTTAAGAAAAAACAACAAATCACGAATAAGCATTATAATTCATAACTCCAATGCCGTAAGTAACCACTCACTTACGGCATTCTTTTATCTTTATACTTAACACAACGTCTTTAATCAAATACGCCTATCTTAGTCATTATCTATAAGTAACCACAAAAAGAATATTCATCTACATGAAAGCACTTAATAGTTAAATATATTATCTGAAGACTCGCTATAAAAGATTAAACCATGAAACAACTGGTTACATATATTTATTACTGATGTGATAAATATAATGCGTCACAAATATTTCCAGTATAGAATCCCCGCTCAATGTCCAGTCGGTGTCTTCGCTATATCTTTGCTTAAGAGCAAGGTGATGCTGAACGCAGTAGATTTGTGATAAATAGACGCTGGCCAAACTTACTCAAAAAGAGTGAGATTTGGTGATAACAGCAATGATGTGGCATTGAGAGAATAAAAATGAGTCTTACAACAATAAAACCAACCATTGTTATTGCCCTAGGTGGTAATGCTTTATTACGTCGTGGTCAGGTGCTTTCTTATGAAAACCAACTTGAAAACGTAAAGGTTGCGGCAAAATCGATTGCTAAACTAAGTAAAGATTACCGTATTGCTATTGTTCATGGAAATGGTCCACAAGTTGGTTTATTAAGCCAACAAAACGATGCTTTTGACGCAGTTCCATCTTACCCTCTTAGTTGTTTAGTGGCTGAATCTCAAGGAATGATCGCCACTATGATTGCACAAGAATTACGTAATCTTGTTGATTATAACGTAACAACAATTCTTACCCATGTCGATGTAGATAATGCAGACCCTGCATTCAGTGAGCCAATGAAATTCATCGGCCAAGTCTATTCAGAAACAGAAGCAAATACTCTTGCTGCCGAATTTGGTTGGTCTATCCGTCAAGATGGTGATTATTTTAGGCGTGTTGTTGCTTCTCCTGCTCCAAAAAACATCCGTGAAAGTGAATTAATTTCATTAGCTTTACAACACGATCATATCGTAATTTGTTGTGGCGGTGGTGGTATTCCTATTTGTACAGACAAACACAGTATTACTACAAATATTGATTGTGTGATCGATAAAGATTCAACGGCCTCATTGCTCTCTCAGCAAATATCTGCTGACTACTTCTTAATTTTAACTGATGGCGATGGTGTCTTTTTTCATTACGGAAAACCAAACCAAGTTAAATTAGACATAGCGACAACTGAAGAACTAAAAGGCTATCCCTTTGATAAAGGGTCTATGCAACCTAAAATTGATGCCATGATCAACTATGTTGAAAATGTAGATATTTCTATTGGTATCATTACTGATCTTCACTTAGCGCTAGACGCTCTCAATGGAACAGCAGGAACTAAAATCGTAAAAGAAAAATTTTATGATGATTCTCTTCCATATAGAAAAAATGATGGTGAATTAACTCTCGCTTAATTGTTTTAATGCACTAGAAAAACAAAAAAGCCCTAACGCATTGTTAGGGCTTTTAATATCAAATAATATGCTTTCAACATATTAATAAAGTGGTGACAAAAAGAACAAATTACTCTTAAAGTAATGTCTCTTCTTCTCGCAATGTAAGAATTTCATAACCAGAGCTAGTGACTAATATTGTGTGTTCAGATTGAGCCGAAAGTTTCTTATCTCTCGTAACTACAGTCCAACCATCTTTTTTAGTTTTAACTTTTGCAGCTCCCTGATTAATCATTGGCTCAATAGTAAAGGTCATCCCCTCTTCAAGTATTAAACCACGATTTGGAGAACCATAATGAAGGATTTGTGGCTCTTCATGCATCTCTCGACCAATGCCATGACCGCAATATTCTTTTACGATACTATAACCATTAAACTCAGCATAACGTTGAATTGCATATCCAATATCACCAAGCCTAGCACCCGGCTTTACCTGCCTAATACCAGCCCACGTAGCTTCATAAGTTATCTTAGCAAGTTGTTTTGCTAGAGGTGAAGCATCTGGCATAATAAACATTTTACTAGAATCAGTTATAAACCCATCTTTCTCTAAAGTAATATCTAAGTTAATAATATCTGTACTTTTGAGTATCTCTTTTACTTTGGGCACACCATGACAAACAACTTCATTAATAGATGAATTTAATACATATTGATAATCATACTGTCCCTTGCAAGCAGGACGAGCTTCCAATTCATTTACAATAAAATCTTCAACTTGATTATTAATATCCATTGTTGAAAGACTTGGTTTCATATAAAAGTCTAGCATTTTAAATACTTTTGCTAATAATCGACCAGAGTTACGCATTAACTCAATCTCTTCTTTCGTCTTAATAGTTATGCTATTGGACATAACTATCCTCTTTCGTAACGATAGTCTTAGAAGCTGATACTTCTGCTGATTTCAAAAGATTAGCAACAATCTGATTAAAAGATAATTGGGGATGAAGCTCAGCTAACATCCCCATTTTTATCCAAAATTCAGCTTGAGAATTAATAGAACGTGACATTACAGAGCTTGCTTTTCTTAACTCTTCATGAAGCTCATCTGATATTTTCACAATACCCATATTACACACGACTCATAAATGAAATATACATGAATTGCATACGAATCATATGTTAAATCAAGTTCTTCTCTAAGATTAACAATAAACGACGTCTTCTTGATTCTACCCGATGACTCTGATGAATTAATTCCAATAAATCCAATAATCTCAAAAAAGCCCTAACGCATTGTTAGGGTTTTATGACTAATTAGAATCGATATGCAGCACTTATATAGAGTGAACTTAAATTAAGAAAGTGATCTTCAGATATAGTGATATCAGAGTAAAGGTAAGTAACCTCTTCATCTGCAAAGAACAAATCAGCCTCATAACCAACCCTTAAGCTTAGAGAATTTAACCTCTGGGGCGTGTATTCAACCCCAAATCCATAATGAAACCCGATGTACTTTTCATCATTTAATGCTTTTTTAGATTCATTAATATCAATGCTCGATAACCCCGCAATGCCAAAAGGTCGTAAACCATTATTAAATGTATAACCCACATTTGCTGCAATAGAGAGTGACTCAGGAGACCAACTGTATGTATTTCCCCCTCCAAATAAAGGCGTAGTAACATTTATATCACCATATTTAGTATATTGCGCTTCAAGAGCTACAATTCGATTAAACTGATAGCCAGCAATAAATTTAAATGTATTTCCGTCTTCATCAACTGATAATGTATTAAACAAATCATCGTAATCATTTAGTGTCGTAGACCCAACACCAATACCAGCATAAAATTTTCGCATCTCGTTAGCTTGAGAAAATGTAGCCATAAATAGTGGGCTTAAAATAACGAGTTTTTTAATAAAATTCATATTCTTAATAAAAATCCAAGTAAATGTATATTTTCAATTAAATATAGAGAGGAGTATTCCCAGTGAAATAAATAATAACGACTGCTAGCTATCATTTATTGTAGTGATTCAACATAAAATTTTCTTTTGTGAGATACTTTTTAGGTGATGTTCCTGTAAAGTATCGAAACTCCTTAATAAAATGAGACTGATCGTAATAACCATTATCTAAGGCAATATCCACATAATTATTATCTGCATTATTCAACTGCATACGTAACGTTGATTGAAATCGTGCTGTACGTTCAAAATACTTGGCATCAACTCCTGTATACAATTTGAATTTACGTTGAAAAGTTCGTTTACTCATATTTACCTCTAGCTGTAATTCATTGATCCCTCGATAGTTATTTTGATAGTAAGTTCTATCAATAGCCCATGTAATCGCAGACGAAGTTAAAATCCTAGGGTTAACTCTTCCCATTAGCCATGATTCAAGTAAGCGTATTTTTTCAGCGTAATTAGACTTAATAATAATGCGTTCTATTAATTCTTCTGGTAAAAATTGATACATATCGATTATTTGATCAGATAGTTCATCCATAGGAATACCAAAAATAGAATAGCAACCACTAGAACGAAATCTAATAGAAATAAGTTGGCTTTCTCCTATCTTTTTAAATTTAAACGTCGTTCTTCGTGGACAAATAAGTACACTTTGCCCAGTTAATAATAAATGATGAAATGGTTGTGAAATAACCAATGGACCACCAGTGTTAATTAATAACTCAGCTCCCGTCCCTGGAAGAATATCGGGAACATAAGGATGATGTGTACTTTTCCATAACCAATAATGCGCAATAAAAGGTGAAAGTTGTTGATTGGGTTTAATACGATTTATATGCAAAATAGTAGCAGCCAAATTATATCCATACGAAATAATAATGATAGTAACTCATATTATCATTACAAAAAATGATAATATGAACAATTATTATTTAGCTATAAATAACGTATCACCACTAACATTATCTAAACAAGGATGGTGATCAAAACGAACAACACCAATTGGAATACGTCCGGCAACTACTTTAGATATTTCAGCGACTCCTTGATGACCAAAGCCACCACATAATTCAA
The DNA here is from genome assembly GCF_002954715.1 of Aliivibrio sifiae. Lineage (GTDB taxonomy): Bacteria > Pseudomonadota > Gammaproteobacteria > Enterobacterales > Vibrionaceae > Aliivibrio > Aliivibrio sifiae. Next base: position 1,600,599 of record NZ_MSCP01000002.1, read on the forward strand.
TTGCTTTAATGCCTTCTTTTTCAAGCCCATCTATAGAATCACATGCTTCTTGGTAACTGGATACCGCTAGAGTTTTAACATGAACTTCAGGGGTTATCACCCATGAAGAGTTAGAGTTTGCATTCGTTTCTGGTGCAATAAAAATAAATGCGGCTTTAAATATTGTTGTCATTTTTCGTTACCTCTGTGTGATTTCCGATGATAATACGAATAATCACACTCGTAATATTGTAGAAATACGCCAAATTTAAACAGTTAGACCTAATTAATAATCAACACTGCGCAAATCGAAATTAGATATATTTATATCCAGGAAGCGTAAGTCAAACTCCTCTATTACAATATTTTATTATTTATTTGGAAGTGTAAATCTATACTTCAAGATAAGAGCGGATAACACTAAAAACACCCGCATCTTTATTACTTGGAGCCATAAAACGGGCTGTCTCTTTCACTTTTTGATGTGAGTTTTCCATTGCGTAAGAGTAGTAACTCTCTTGCAGCATTTCTAAATCATTTAAATAATCACCAAAACTCATTGTCTCTTCAAAACTAAAACCAAGCGTATTTTGTAGATGCTTAATTGCCGCACCTTTCGATGCTTCTGCATTCATAACATCTAGCCAGATCTTAGCACTGACTACTACTTGATGACTGCTACCAAAATTAGCATCAAAAGATGGGAAAACAAACTCTTCTGTTCCATCAAAATGACAAATTGCAACTTTGATAAACTCATCGTCAACCGCAAGAAGATCTTCTACATACTGGCAACGTTGGTAGTATTTTGAAAACTCAGCTAAGGCTTTTGGATCTTGGGTTTCGATGTAGGCTGAGTTTTTCCCGCAAAGTACAATCTGCGTACCTTCGATTGAACGTGCTGTTTGAATGATGTTAATTATCGACGGTGTGTCCATCGAGCAACTGTATAATTCTTTACCTTGATGCATTACTAGCGTGCCATTCTCCGCAATAAACATCATGCGGTCTTTCACTGGCTTGAAGGTTTCTAATAAACTGTAATATTGACGCCCAGAAGCTGCGGCAAACATGATGTTATTATCTTCCAGTTGTTGATAGATCTCGAAGAAACTTGGATCTAATTGACTATGTTCATTAAGTAGCGTGCCATCCATATCGGCAGCAATAAATTTTACGTTGTGTTTTGACATTAATGGGTACTCTGAGAAAAGAAAATTAAATGCGTGGAGTCATATGAGAAAGGTCGAGTATATACCTTCGTATTCTTTGCTTCGAACGGATCGCATTCAAAATGAGATCTTAATATCAAGAAGCACCAAAACAAAAAGGAGCCACGAAGGCTCCTTTGATAACTATTAATTAAGACAATGATTTACTCATCATCAATTGGAACTAGCTTAGTACTGCCGCCATGGAGTTTCTCACGACGACGCTGTACCATGGCATAGAAACCAGGGATAAGTAACGTACCTACCAGTAGCACGCACAGTAAGCCGCCAATCAATGACACACCTAACGAGTTTTGACTGATGTAACCAGCACCCGATGCAAATACCAATGGCAAAATACCTAAGATGAATGACCACGATGTCATGTTTACCGCGCGGAATCGTAAACGGCCACCATTCACCGATGCGTTATCTAAATCAGTCTCTTTCTCTTCTCGCTCATTTTTAGCAAATTCCACAATCAAAATCGCATTTTTAGCTGCCAAGGCAATTAAGAGAACCAAACCAATTTGAGCGTATAGATTCAATGGCATTCCGGCTAAATTCAAGGCAACAAAGGAACCTAACGTTGCAACCGGAACCACAAGAATAATCGCCAGAGGAATACTCCAACTCTCATATTGTGCCACCATAAACAAATAGATGAAGATCAGCGCTAAGGCGAACGCATAAATCGCTTGGTTACCCGCTTTTACTTCTTGGTAAGCCATACCTGTCCACTCGTATTGGTAACCATGAGGAAGCACCTCAGCGGCAACACGCTCCATCGCAGCAATCGCATCACCACTTGAATACCCTTCCGCAGGTTGGCCTTGAATAACGGCTGAACGATACATGTTATAACGCCACGCTACATCAGGTTCAAATACCGTGTCATAAGTCACTAATGTACTTAGAGGTACCATTTGACCAGAGCTTGCACGCACGTGGAATTTATCCAAATCGTCCATACTGCTGCGATATTCACTGTCCGCCTGCATGGTTACTCGGAAGTTCTTACCAAACATAGTGAAATCATTAACGTACATCGACCCCAAATTGCCTTGCAGTGTTTGGAAGATAGAACCTAATGAAACCCCTAATTGCTTTGCTTTTTCACGATCAATATCCACATAGTAATGCGGAACGTTGGCACGGAATGTACTGAAAGTATATTGGATTTCAGGCTGCTGATTAGCAGTCTGGATCATCTCATTCATTACGTTAGCTAAATCGGTACGATTACGACCTAACGTATCTTCTAAGACAAATTCAAAACCAGAAGCTGCTCCCATCCCCGGAACCGCTGGCGCACCCATTGCAAAGATCACCGCTTCTGGTAGTTCCATTGCTGCACGGCCGTTGATACGATTTGTAATAGCAAATGAAGAGTTATCCCCTTCCATATCATTACGTGCATCCCACGGTTTTAATTTCACAAACAAAGACGCACCATTTGATGCAGCAGCACCAGTTAAGAATGCATAGCCATTTGCAACGGTAACACCATCAACGCCTTGCTCTTGCTCTACAATCTCTAGTAATTTTGCAGACACTTCTTCAGTACGAGATAGAGATGCTGAATCTGGTAACTGCACGTTAACCAATAAGATCCCTTTATCTTCTTGAGGAACAAAGGCTGTAGAGGTATTTTTTGCAAGGTAAGTTACCGAGCCAAGAGCCACAGCAAAGAACATCATCAGGATCATTGTTTTTCGAACAAAGAAGCCTGCAATTTCACCGTATTTATTAGTTACATTATCCAAACCACGGTTGAACGCTTTAAACCAACGAGCCGTATTATCTCCGCCCTGTTTCAGCACCAAAGAACATAATGCAGGAGAAAGCGTTAACGCATTAATTGACGAAATAACAACAGCAATACAGATGGTTAATGCGAACTGGCGATACATAATGCCTGTAATACCGGGAAGCATAGCGACAGGAATAAACACCGCAAGCAGTACCAATGTAGAAGTAACAATCGGTCCTGTAACTTCTTTCATTGCCATTAAGGTGGCTTTTCTAGGGCTTAACGAAGGGTTACGCTTCATGATGGTATCGACGTTTTCGATAACCAAAATAGCATCATCCACCACGATACCAATCGCTAGGATCAAACCAAATAACGTCACGGTATTGATCGTGAATCCCGTCATTAGCATCACAGCAAACGTACCAATTAACGAGACTGGGATTGCGACGACAGGAATTAAGGTTGCACGTGCGCTGCCTAAGAACAGATACGTTACCGCTATTACTAATAAAATCGCTTCAATTAGCGTTTTAATAACCCCTTTAATTGATTCTGCAACAAACAAGGTGGTGTCATAACTGGTTTCATACGACATTCCTTCAGGGAAGGTTACGCTGAGTTTATCTAGCATCTCCATCACCGCTTTACCACTTTCCAATGCGTTTGCATCCGATTGCAGAGAAAGCGTTACGATAGACGCATCTTGACCTCTAAATTGACCATTACCATCGTAGAATTTTTTACCTAACTCTACACGTGCAATGTCTTTTAGATAAACTGATGAACCGTCGTTATTGGCACGAAGTACCACATTTTCAAACTCTTCAACCGACTCTAAACGTCCTTTTGTCACCAAGTTAAACTGCACATCTTGCGCGCTTGCATAAGGTGCAGCACCAATTTTACCCGCAGCAACTTGTACGTTTTGTTCCGCCAATGAAGCATGAACATCAGAGGTGGTTAATCCTAAGTTGGTCATTTTGTCAGGATCTAGCCAAACACGCATTGCGTATTCACCACCACCAATAACCCCAACTTCACTTATTCCAGTAACACGTGCTAATTGATCTTTAATGTTCAAATTTACATAGTTAACCAAAAACTGATCATCGTATTTTCCATCAGGAGAATAGAAGTTCAGCACCATTAACAAGTCAGGCGAACGCTTCTTAACTGTCACGCCAACCATTCGAACTTCTTGTGGCAGTTTAGATTCTATCTGCGCCACGCGGTTCTGAACGTTAACCTGAGCCATATCTGGGTCAGTACCCACATCAAAGGTTACGTTCAGAGAGTACGATCCGTCATTGGCACTTTTAGAAGACATATAAATCATGTTTTCAACGCCGTTGACCGAGGTTTCTATCGGGTCGGCAATGGCTTGCTCTACCACCTCTGCACTTGCTCCTGTGTAGTAAGCATTTACGCTTACTGAAGGCGGACTTATTTTTGGGTATTCCGCCACAGGAAGAATAGCGAGTGCGATAGCTCCGGCAAGAGTGAGTATGATAGAAATAACCAGAGCAAATTTAGGACGCTGTATAAAAAATCGACTTAACATATTAAGACCCCGTGTTCTCTAGACGAACCTGAACTCCGTTTCTTACACGTTGTAATCCTTTCACTAACACTTGTTCATTTGCTTCTAAACCCGAGTTAATAATCACGCCTTCTGGTAATTGTTTACCGAGCGTAACATTGCGTCTTTCAACAATATTTCCTTCTGTTAATACCATGACAAAACTGCCTTCTAAATCACTCTGTACTGCTCGTCTTGGTGTCACAACAACTTCAGTGGGTGTTTTTTCACGTAGATTTACATTGATATGCTGGCCAGGTAAAAGCGTATAATCCGGGTTATCTACCAATGCTCTAAGTGTTAATGTACCCGTAGTTTGATCTATTCGGTTACTAATGTAATCAATCTTACCTAGGTGTTTATACTCTTCACCATTTTCAAGATTAAGCACAACTTCAACTTGGTTAGACGCACCAGAACCATCGCCTTTTACTTGATCAATACCCATCAATAAACGCTCACGCTCACTGATAGTAAATCGAGTTTGAATTGGGTCTAAACTAACTAAGGTAGTTAATGGACCAGAAGCAGAGGAAACTAAATCACCAATACTGACTTTACTGTCGCTGATACGGCCAGAGAATGGCGCAACGATAGTCGTATATGAAAGGTTAACTTCAGCAAGGTTTAATTGTGCTTTAGCCGATTCAACTTGTGCTTCACCACTGAGTAGTTGAGCCGTTAAGCCATCAAATTCAGCTTGGCTAATATTACCTTTTGGTAGCAGATTTTTACCACGTTTAAAATCAAGCTGTGCTTTCTTTAATGCTGCATTAGCTTGAGTAATTCCGGCTTTAGCGTTAGCAACTTGGGCTTGGAAAGAAGAAGGATCTATTTGAAATAAAACATCGCCCTTATTGACCATTTGGCCTTCTTTGAACGAACGAGACTGAATGTAGCCAGAAACGTGAGCAACAATAGAGGCATCTTCCATTGCTTCGATACGACCAATATAGGTTTTGCCTTGTTGATATTGAACGGACTCAACGGTATGAGCAGCAACTAAAGGGGCTTGAGGTGCATTTTTATTGGTGGCTTCGTCACTGCAACCAACCAATAAGGCAGCGCTAACTAAAGAAGCAAGAAGTGTTTTTGATTTCATAAAATAACCATTTAACTGTCGAATTACAGGTATTCTGACAGTTAAATGATTGAAATTATTCGATTAAAATTAGAGAGATTGTTACTGAATGTGTCTGTAATTTACGTTGAGTCAAATTTAGAAACAGTTCACAACTAACTTATTGATATATAATAAATTTCGTCTAATTCTAAAAGCTTACAAATTTACATTCGCTTGGAATGTCCATGCCACAAAACGACTGATTTTATGACCTTGTGCCATATCGACAGTCTTAATAGTTTTTACACCTAATCGAGCAAGCTCTTGATACAATGCATCTACGTTTTCTTTCTTAGAGATCAATGTCGTAAACCATTGGACTTGCAGTGCAAACTCACAACTCTCTTTTGCCATTTGAGTAATGAACGCTAGCTCACCACCTTCACACCAAAGCTCTGCTTTTTGCCCACCGAAATTTAATTTTTTCACGCCTTTTAATTCATTATAAGCGTGGCCTTTCTTCGATTTGCTCGTTGCTAAGTTCTGCTGTTTACGCTCTGATCCTGCCGTTGCTTCTTCTTCTGATGCATGGAATGGAGGGTTACACATCGTGAACGCAAATTCGTCTTGTGGCTTAATAATACCTCTAAAGATATTCTCTTCATTCTTTTGCTGACGACACTCAATGCCCTTTTTCAAGCTTGGGTTGTTGTTGGCAATAAATGAGGCCATTTTCAGAGCTTGAACATCAATATCTGAACCAACAAAGCTCCATTGGTATTCACGGTGACCAAGAATTGGGTATACGCAGTTAGCACCAACACCAACGTCTAAACCACGAACATGCTTACCTGTTGGGATCTCACCTTCATTCGTAATTGCCAATAGATCGGCAATATTATGAATGTAATCTGCACGACCAGGAATTGGTGGACAAAGGTAACCTTCAGGAATATCCCAAAATGGAACATCGTAGAAATGAGCTAATAATGCTTTGTTCAATGCTTTAACAGCAAGAGGATCTGAAAAGTTGATTGATTCATTACCATATTGATTCGTTTCAACAAATGCTTTCAGTTCAGGAGACGTCGCAATCAGCGCAGGAAAATCATAACTTGCATTATGTTTATTGCGAGGATGCATAGATTTTTTAATCGGAGCTTCGTTATTATTCTTAGATGCCGCTTGATTTTTTGAAAAATGAGAATGAGACATGTGAACTCAATGGTAATAAATAATGGCGGATATAATAGCTTATCTTCAGCATAATTACTTTAAATAACGTCGATAAAACTACGTGAAATAATACTCTTTGATGCATAAAAAAAGCATCAAATACACACTGGCATTTGATGCTTTCTACTAAGTTTAGAAATAAGTTACGACATTAGAATGCTTGAGGAGCAAAACCTGTCATTTCTTTAAGACCAAGCTCTCTGCCTAACGCAGTCATTGGGTGAACAACAACTAGACCGCGAACTGATTTCTTCAGTTTGCCCATGTCTGCTTGCTCTGCTTTGGTAATTGCACGTTTGAATTCAAGGTTACGAACTTCTGTTCCTTTACTCCCTGTTTCAAATTGCTTTTTACCATTTAATTTTGCTACTTTCTTTTCTAGCGTTTGGATTTCATGCAAAAACTGTTTAACGACAGGTTGATCATCACGCTTTTGAGCAGCATCTAAACGGTGCTTGCAACGATCTAAACGGTTATGAATTTTTTGCAGTTCTTCTTTTACACTCATGAAATTACCTTTGTATTGAAAATGGTGCGTATCGACGCTACCTGATAGTATACCCTCTAATAGAAGTTCGATCATAGGTTTATTACATGTTAACCATTTCAAATTACGTTCAGTTAGCCAGTTGGGAAATTGAACTCACCGCGATTAGAGCACAAGGTGCGGGTGGTCAAAATGTCAATAAAGTCTCTAGTGCAATCCATTTACGCTTTGATATTAATAGTTCAACACTTCCTCCTTTCTATAAAGAACGACTGTTAAAAATGAAAGACAGTCGTATCACGAAGGAAGGTGTCATTGTTATTAAGGCTCAGCAATTTAGAACACAAGAGAAAAACAAAGAAGACGCACTTGAGCGTTTAAAAGTATTGATCCAATCCGCGGCTGAAACTCAAAAAGCACGCCGAGAAACCAAACCCACTCGCAGTTCTCAACGTAAACGTGTGGATAATAAAACACAACGCGGCCAAACTAAAAGCATGAGAAAGAAGGTAGATTACTAATGACATACCAGCAGACATTAAAAGACGTATTTGGTTTTGACTCTCTAAGAGGTGGCCAGCAACACGTTATTGAAAAAGTACTCAATGGTCATTCGTCTGCTGCTATCTTTCCGACAGGCTCAGGAAAGTCATTATGCTACCAATTGCCTGCACTTTTATTACCCAATCTAACGTTGGTTATTTCACCCTTACTTGCTTTGATGAAAGATCAAATTTCATTTTTAAAAAGCAAAGGCATTGCCGCCGCATCAATTGATTCAACTCAAACTAGAGAAGAGACTCAAGCGATACTGCAAGGGGTACGAAATGGCGAAATTAAAATTTTGATGATCTCAGTAGAGCGCTTAAAGAACGAGCGTTTTCGTCAGTTTATCGCTCAAATCAATATTTCATTATTGGTCGTCGATGAAGCACACTGTATCTCTGAGTGGGGCCACAATTTTAGACCCGATTATCTTAAACTACCTCAAGACAGAGAAGCATTAAATATCCCAAACGTCTTGTTATTAACGGCAACGGCAACGCCTGCAGTTATTGAAGATATGAGTAAAAAATTCAAAATAGATAAAGACGATATTGTCATTACTGGTTTTTATCGCCCTAATTTAGATATTTCAATTATTCCTGTGGAAGAAGAGCAAAAACGTTCTGCTTTATTTGCCACATTACAACAAAGACCAAACCAACCAAGTATCGTTTATGTCACGCTACAACAAACAGCTGAGAATGTGGGTCAATGGCTTCAAAGCAATGGCATTCAAGCCAAAGCCTATCATGCAGGTCTGAAACACGATATCAGGGAAGACATTCAACATAAATTCATGCATGGTGAACTTAACTGTATTGTCGCCACCATAGCATTTGGAATGGGTGTCGATAAATCGGATATTCGTCAAGTTATTCACTTTGATTTACCTAAATCAATTGAAAACTATTCACAAGAAATTGGACGTGCGGGTCGAGATGGTAACCCATCTTTTTGTACCGTGCTTGCCAATACTTCTGGACTGAATGTTTTAGAAAACTTTGTTTATGGAGATACACCAGACAGAGAAGCGATTCAATATGTATTGGATGATATCTATAAATCTTCTGATACATGGGAAACCCAATTACTACGCTTATCTAAAGACAGTAATGTTCGCCAACTCCCATTAAAAACACTGTTAGTTTATTTGGAACTCAAGAAAATAATCCAAGCTAAATACAGTTATTATGCAGATTATCGATTTAAAACCTTAATTCCAGTGAATGATATTATTGGTAAATTCCAAACTGAACGCCAGTATTTTGTATCCACAGTTTTTCAGTGTTCTCCAAAATCAAGAACATGGCACACAGTGGATTTTGATGCGCTTTGGATTGGTTACCAAGCTGAACGTAAGCGTGTCATTGCAGCATTAGATTACTTTCACGAACAAGGTTGGATAGAGCTTGAAAGTAAGTTAATGACTGAAGTTTACCAAGTATTAAATAAAGTAGAGAGCACTCACGTACTTTCTCAAGAACAACATCAGCTGTTCAAAAATAAAGAAGAAAGTGAAATTAATCGTATTCATGCCATGCTCGATTTCTTTGAAACAAAGACATGTTTAAGCCATTCCTTAGCGAATTACTTTGCTGATTTTAACGCACCAGTACAATGCGGCCATTGTTCAGCTTGTCGTTCTGAAGGCGCTCATTTACCAAGAAATAATTTTGTCTTTGTGGCAGATGACGAACAAGTAAAAAATTGGTGTCAAGAATTACAAAATGGCAGTAAAGAACCTCTTGCCAATGCTGTTTTTGCTCGTTTCTTATGTGGAATACCAACACCTTTAACGACAAAAATTAAAGCGAATAAAATGCAAGGATACGCGAAATTTGAATCTCAACCATTTTTTGAGGTACTCGAATTAGTCGGAAAATTAAACGGATAATTTATAAACTGTGAGCGTGTTGGCACTTATTACACATTTCGTGAACCCCATACGCTATAAGTGATAATGTTCTTTCTTAATGCTGAGAATTCAGCACCTATTGGGAGAGAATATGATCGATCACTTTTTGGCATTTTCAGATAATAAATCTGTTGTACGTTTTATTGTTCCTGAAAATACAACATTGAACCAATCTATTGAGGTAATGCATTTTCATCAAGCATTACACTCAATTGGTGCTGATCAATTTTATCTTTTTGAAAATAAAGTAGAAGAAATTATCGTTGCAATTAATAAAGGCAGCCTTAGTTCTATTGATGATACTGTGATAGCACAACGCCTAAATGCTCAATTATCTATCCACATTCAAGACGATGAAATGAAAGCCTCTATGACGGTAACTGGGGCTTATGGCGGGCAACCTCTACGCGGTCCTGCCATTATTACAGCATTAACAGAAAATAGAATATTAAAAGGCATACAAAAAGAAAGCCTTAAAACCTTATTATTAAAAAGCAAAGATCTTGCTTCTGGTGAAACCTATTCTGAAGTCATTGCTATTGGTCGAGAAGCTATACCAGGGCAAGACACACTATTTGAAGCGTTAGTTCCTAATGTAAAAGAACGTATTCTACAACCACAAGAAACTGACGATGGTCATGTGGATATGCGAAATTTAGGGGAAGTTATTAGTGTTAAGAAAAATACGCCATTAATGAAACGTATCCCTGCAACACAAGGAGTTAATGGTAAAACGATTACAGGAAAAATAGTAATTGCCACACCAGGAAATGATTCCCCATTCCAACTTTACTCTGGCTCTTCTCTTTCTCCAAATGATCCTGAATTACTCATTTCTGATATTGATGGTACACCACTGATTCACAAAGCAGGCGTTGGTATCGATAATTTGCTAACACTAAAAAGTGTTAATGCAACGACTGGACACGTTTCATTTGAAGGCAGTATTTTTGTACAAGAAGATATTGAATCAGGAATGAAAGTGACCGCAACAGGTTCTATTACCGTAGGCGGTTTTATTGAAAATGCTGAGGTAACGGCAAAACATGATATTACCGTAATGAATGGCATTATAGGTCGCCCTGTACACTATGATGATAACTTAACTTGCGTACTCAAAGCAGAAGGGTCTATAACCAGTAAACTTGCTCAAAATGCATATTTAATAGCTCATAACGACATTCATATTACTCTTCATGCGAACCATTGTTTAGTGGAATCATTAGGCTCTATTTGTGTTCTAGATAAAACAGAGAGAAATGGCACCATCAGTGGAGGCAGTCTTACCGCTAATGGCTCGATTAAAACGGCCAATTTAGGCATTGAAGGAGGGGCTTATACTAAGGTTCATGCTTTTCATAATTTTAATGAGCAAAAAGAAAACCTGCATTCACTCCAAAAACATCTAGATGATGTAAGCGCTCAAGTTGTAAAAATTGCACAAATAAATATTGAACGACAGTCTCCAGAATTAGCAGAGAAGATATTGCGCTCAAAAGAAAAATCAACTCAAGATTTGCAGGCTATAAAATCAAAATTAGCCAAAGAACAGATCATCTTTAATGCAAATTTAAAAGATAATCATGTATTTGTTACTAATAAAATATTTCCAAGAGTAGATGTCCAATTTAACACTGAACATTTAGTCACAAAAAGAGAATATAGCCCAAGTAAAATATCCTACTCTGGTTATGAAATAGATATTGAACCTGTCATGATCAAGAAAAAATAATCAATAAACCAATCCAATATCACCTTAAAAAAGACAAAAAAATAGCATTGGCGGTTTCGCTCAATGCTATTTTTTATGATGTTATTTAGAGAGTATTATTGCTCTGCTAATACCATTTTTTCTTCTTTATTCGATTTAAATACCAATACAGCACCAATGAATAAGAACACCAATTGTAGCAGCATAATACTACCCATTGAGATAGGACCTAAATAGCTAATGCTTGATACCATTGCACTTGCTGCTACACAAAATAGCATTTGTAAAAAGTTTAATAGACCTGAAGCAACTGCGCTGCCTTCTTTAAAATCCATTAATGCGTTATTTACAACAATCGGATACACCGCGCCATTCGCTGCTGCTAAGAAACAGAAAGGAATTAACATTGGAATGATTGATGAAACGTCCATTCTCCACGAGATTAAAAATACTGTAACTACGCTTGCAACAGATAGTTTCAAAATCCAAGGAAGTACTTTTTGGCTTTCAAAACGCTCTAGCGCCCAACGACAGCCGTAACCACCAACAATGAATGCGATTGTTTGTGGAATGTAGCTCAAACCAATATCTGCGCCTGAATAACCCATTTGTGTCATGACAAAAGGTGAGCCTGTTAACCATGCAAAGAAAATTGCAGAGCTTGCAGCGTAAATTAGCATATTACCTGTGAATTTTTTTGACTTAATAACATCACGAAAAGTAATGGTTTTTGCATTCGAATTTGCAGCCTGTGCAGGCTCTTTATCAGCAAACGTTCTTGCCGCTAGACCAACACCAATAACCGTTAATGTTACAAAAATCATCGACCAGCCATAGAACTTTTCAATTGCCGCACCAAGTAAAGGAGCCAGTGCAGGAGAGAGGGCAACTAGCGGCATAATCGTTGCGAAAATACGTTGAGATGTTTTTGCATCATAACGTTGAATCACCATCGCTTGCCAGATAACGTTTGCACTACAAGCACCTAACGCTTGGAAGAAGCGAGCAACTAATAGCATTTCGACACTGGTTGAAAATGAAGCAACTAAACTGCTTATTGCAAAAATGCTTAGACCAATGATTAATGATTTCTTCGTGCCTAATTTTTGAGTCAAACGCCCATAAAAAAGTTGACCAATGGCCATACCAAACAAGAAAATACTTAACGTTAGACCTATCATGCTTTCTGTTGTTGCCAGATCACCACGAATGATATCGAATGCTGGTAAATACATATCTGTAGCTAAAAAGCCCAACATACTTAGGCCAGCAAGCCAGATATAAGGAATAGATTGTTTTTGCTTATCCATGTTCTTTCTCCAAAGATGAACATATTTCTAGAATTATTTGCATTCTATTTGTTAGTTGCTACTCTTGTGAAACGATAATATTTGCACTTTGCATCAATATTTTTGATGTGAATAATTCACCATCAGGTTTTTTATGTTTTCTTATCACGAATTAATCACTATTGAGTCTGTAGCACGTCTTGGCAGTTTTAGTCACGCTGCTGAAGAATTGCACAAAGTACCGAGTGCAATTAGCTATACAATTAAGTCTGTTGAAGACCGCTTAACCGTGTCTCTTTTTACTCGTTTGCATCGTAGAGTAGAATTAACTGCTGCCGGTGAATATTTTGTAGAACAAGCAAGAAAACTGCTTAAAGAGATGGAAGATATACGTTTAAATACACAACGAGTCGCTAATGGTTGGCAACAAAGTGTCTCTGTGGCACTAGATAACGTCGTTCGTGAAAATAGCGTAAACCAACTGGTTCGTGATTTTTATGCAACCTTCCCAGATATAGAGCTTCAATTAACAATGGAAGTATTTAATGGCGTATGGGACGCCTTAATGACAGGCAGAGCGGATATTGGTATTGGAGCTACGGCAACGATACCTATCGGTGGTAACTTCTCTTATCGTCCAATGGGGGAGCTTTCATGGGACTTTGTTATGAGTACAACTCACCCACTCGCAAACTATGACGGTGCAATCCCCGATTCTGAATTAATGAAATACCCTGTAATATGCCTAGAAGATACTTCTCGTATATTACCAAAACGAACAACTTGGCAGTTAGATAATCAACGTCGATTAATTGTTCCTAATTGGCACAGTGCTGAACAGTGCTTTATTGATGGTCTAGGTGTTGGTGTTATGCCGAGCCATAAAGCGAAGCGACTATTATCTTCTGGACATATTATTAGTAAAGAAATCAAAAATAATATAGATCCAAGTCCTTGTTGTTTAGCTTGGAATAAAAACAACCAATCTATCGCAATTCAATGGCTATTAGATTATCTGGGTGATACTGAAAAACTTAACACTGAATGGTTAAAAGAGGGATAAAAAATACCGATGATCATGGATCGTCGATATTTTTATAAAACAATCTAGATCAAACTACAATTAAGTCAAGATCATGGCGCTAATCGGTCGATCATCCACTCATCTTGATCTTTACTGTATAGAAAACGATCGTGCAAACGACTATCACCGCCTTGCCAAAACTCAATAGAATCTATTTTAATTCTAAAGCCGCCCCAAAATTTTGGTACCGGTATTTCTCCTTTCGCAAACTTTTGCTTCAACTCAAGAAATTTCCCTTCTAATGCAGAGCGTGTCGTCAATCGACTACTTTGTTTACTTGCCCAAGCTGCAATCTGACTTTCTTTTGGTCTCGAAGTGAAATATTTCATATTCTCTAGCGCTGAAAGTTTTTCGGCAGTACCCGTTATATGAACTTGACGCTCAAGAGGATGCCATGGGAAATGCAACGAGATTTTACTATGGTCTTCTAAATGCTGTGCCTTTCTAGAAGCAAGGTTGGTATAAAAAACAAAACCAGTTTTATCAAAATGTTTTAATAGCACAATACGCTGAAAAGGCTGTCCATTTTTATCAACCGTAGCCACTGTCATTGCCGTTGGATCTGTTAATTTAGCTTCGACAGCTTGTTTTAACCACTGCTCAAACAAATCTATAGGTTCCTGTGGTAAATCCGCTCTACGTAGACCACCAAGACTATAATCACGGCGGATATCTTCTAATTCCATTACTATATCTCCAACTGCTTTTTCTAAATTGTGCTCTTTTGATATCATTTAATCAAGAGTTAGACCTTGAGGTGTTGTAGCAAGTAAAAAGGGCCTCAAATAGACCCTTTATCTAGTTCACGCTATACAATCAATTATTATCATCTAACTTAAACATTTGATTATCTAATAGTTGAGTTAATATTTCTGATTGATTTGAGAAGTTGGCATCTTCTAATCCAAATGAACCAACGCCACCTTCAACAATAATAGTGTGATTATTATCAGAATCATCGGTAATAGCTAACGTTAAGTCATCACCACTTTCTGATACGGTTACATGAGACAGTAAATCTTCCATATCAACAGCACTATCACTACCACTAATGATATCGGTTAGATCAATTAAATCCTCACCGACAGTAAAATCTTTAATCGTATCGCTACCAGTACTAACTCCTTGGTCAACCCACTTGAAGATATCGTCACCTGAACCACCGACTAAAATATCATCACCTAACCCGCCAATTAAGATGTCATCACCTTCATGGCCTAAAATAATATCTGCATTATCCGATCCGATAACAACATCATCGCCAGTTGATGCATTAAGACTAGACGTTATTGCGGCATTAACTTCTCCACTAGGACTTATATTTAACGTTACAAGTTGCTCACTCTCTAGGCCATTATCATCTACTGTTGTGTATAACACTTCAAAAGCAACCGATTTTCCTGATTCAATATTAGGTGCTGATAATGACGGTTGGAAATAGTAAGAACCATCTTCTTCAATACGCAAATCACCATATTCTGTATCAATAACTAACTGATTATTATCTTCACTAACAATATACGTCGTACTTAAAATTACGCCGTTTTGATCCATTACTTGTAATACTTCAGTTTTAGTCTCATCAATAATAATGGCAGCCGCATCTAAACCTATAACACCCATAAGAAGCGCACCAGTTTGCCCAATAGTAGGGCGAAGCTTTGGTAACTCAGTGAGTAATTGCCCATCGGTGAGGTAAACCACTTTGTCAGAAATCTGATTTAGCCCACTTAGCGTTGTATTTGAATCTCTAACAATACCTATAGCAGTTACATCTTTGCCTATAATAAAATCTTCCCAAATATCTTTAGGTCCATTATTACCACCTTGCCAACCACCATCATTATCACCATCACTGAAGAAGTAAACTACATCATTAGTTTCTCCTGTAATATTGGTAATTTGAGTGTCTTGATAACCAGACATTACAGCGTAGATACCTTCCTCGTAATCAGTGCCTCCTTTAGGATAAAAATTTTCATCCTTATTTTTTTCGGCAATATCAACAAGCGCCGCATTTAATGCATCAATTGCACTTTGAACGGTGAACCAGCCAAGCGACTCTACATCTTTATCCTGACTACTGTATTTTTGATCATCAAAATCAACTAATTGAACTTTAACCTCTTCAGAACCTTCTTGAACCTTCACATTATTAAGCATAGCTATTGAGGCTTCTAAAACTAGCTCCATCCTTGTTTTATCTTGATCTGGATTTGAGTTATCAGATTTAAAAGGTTTATGATCCATACTGCCCGATGAATCAAGAACTAAAGAAATCAATGTTGTCGGCGTTTCCCCTCCTTGATCTGCATGTATATCTTGACTAGGTGACGCAGTAACAGTGGTTGTCGCTTCTGAATTATTTGAAGATTCTTTTGCAACCGCTGAAACATCTATATCAAGAGTTTCTGTCGATGGATAACGAATAACTAAATTATCGTAATTAATCGTTTGAGTGCTTTGACCTGTAATATCAATCACCCAAACTTGCTCACCATTCACATCTTGAAACTCTCCAAGAGGTTGATTGGAATCTTTATCAATAATTTGAGCGCCAGCAGGAAGACCTGAGATATTAATAGCATCTAAATATTCACTACCATCTGTATCCATTACAGATGCAGATAAATCTAGTGTCGTTTCTGTCTCTTGTAGAATCGTATACGTTCCATCAGGATTTAGCTCAACAATGGCATCAGAGAAGATTAATCGCTCGATTTGATATAACTGATCACCATTATCTTCAGGTGCTGTATGGTCATATCCGGTATCTCTACCTAATGTGTCAGTTACAACCCAATGATCGACACCTCCACCATGTGCTCCACCTTGGTTTACGATTAAATATTCACTTATTTTTCCACTATATATAACGCCATCAATACCAGAATCTAGAGGTCCAGTACCTCCATATATTGAGTCATTATAAGCTCCCCCGACAAAAACATCGTTACCAGTGCCTGCAACCGAGTCACCAATCAAATTATTTACAACACCAGTACCAATAATTAAATTGTTACCGTCATCACCAAGCACCATTTCACCGCTATAAACAACATTCCCTATACCAGGTATAGTTCCGCCATTAGCAAAGAAGTCTTTAATTGAATTTACATCACTAGTATCAAAACCAGGGCCAGCAATTACTGATTCACCTAACACAACAGATAGCGTTGGTTCATCCGCTATTGCATTAACGATAAGTGTTGCTGTTCCTTTTGATGATTGATATCCGTCGGTCGCTGTTATTTCAAATTCAACTGCATTATTACTATCAAAATGTACATTTTCTACAGGCGTAAATTGAGCACCTATAACTTCATCACCATTAAAAATAAGCTCTAAAGAACCAAATGCTGGATCAACCGTAATATTAGTTAACGTAACATCATCTCCATCCAGATCTGTTATCAGCAAGTCGTTTAAATTTAATGGGATAGCGACATCTTCATACGTCGCATTAAATACTGAATCGTCAATGATTGGGGCATTATTTATTGCACGCTCAGTACTGTCAGTTGAAACAGTAATAACACCAGTATCGGTAGCATCATCACTATCTGTTGCTTGATAAGGAATATCTTCACTCACCATAGCATCAACAACTTCAACACCTTGCAATGTCACATTCGAATTTGACGCAGTGGAACCCTCTCCATGAACGGTATAAACCCGAATTTGGTCAAAGCCGCTATCAAGCTGAATATTAGCGGTAAACTCACCGCTACCATCATAAACATTATGAGTTTCATCATCGAAGATATAAGGGCTTTCTCCAACAAGAACCCCATCTTTAAATAATAAGATATGAATTTCAGCATTCGCATTACTATTTTCTGAATAATTACCAAAGACACTACCAAAATCAATATTAACTTCTCTAATATCAATATCTGTTGTATTTGTATTTCCTACATCCGTAAAATCGACTTCAATATAATCTTTCGAATTTACATCTATTTCACTACTGCCGACCCCTAATCCTGTTTCATTTGTTGCTGAATCATAATAAAGCTCATCTGCCGTTAATGTACTTGTCGTATCAGGTCGTTCTCCAGAATAAGTTCCCCCTGACACAATAACACCGCTAGCTAAAGTGAAAGACGTCACCGTACCGTTATTATAGTTAGGAGCAAAATCTTCTGTTGCATTAAAACTCAAATCATCGTTTATTGTATCGTTAAGTTCATATTCAATTTGAGAGTCTTCAGTTAATAACGTTGTTGCTGTGATTTCAGTACGAGTGTCTCCATCAACAAGATATAGAGTCCCAAATTCTGGTAACTCAGTAATGTTGATTCCAACAGATTTATCATCTGTAGTACTAGCATCGTCTTCAATATCACTCACATGAGGAGCGAAAGTAAATTGAACGCTTGTATCGTCTGTTAATGTGATTTCAAAATCTGTAGCAATAGGGTCTGAATTAACCGTCACGTCTTGCGTGATCATCGCTTCGTTACCTGCCGTATCTTCCGCTGTAATCGTTAGACTGTTTGAACCCTCGGCCAGCGCGTGGGTAATCGCAATGGTATAAACACCATTTACATCCGCAGTGCCTATCGCTGTGCGAGCGGCACCCGTCGCATCCGTGTACGTAATAGTCACGTTCGCGCCCGCCTCAGTTACGCCAGTGATATTTGGTGTTGTTATGTTAGTTACAGTATCAGTATTTAATCCTGTGTTTGTTGCATCTGTAATATCAGAAGTTAATCCACTTACTTGGGTATCTACCGTATGAGTTGAGGTTGCAGTGCTGTTGACTTCGTTACCCGCCGCGTCCGTTGACGCCACGCTCACTTCAAACTCGGTATCGTTAGCTAGGTCACTGCCAGCCACGTTCACTGTCCAGTTGCCATTTTCATCAACCGTAGTTTGGTAAGCCTGACCATTAATGGTCATGGTTACTACATCGTTTTCACTGATGTCGCCACCGATTGCCGTACCTGTCACTGCGATGACTTGTCCGCTTTCTGCCGCGTTAATCACGTCATCTTCGGTGATATCAGCCACCGTGACAGTGCCTGCATCCGCTGACGTATCTACTGTATGCGTTGAAGTTGCAGTGCTATTAATCGTGTTACCCGCAGCATCGGTTGATGCCACGCTGACTTCAAACTCGGTATCGTTAGCTAGGTCACTGCCAGCCACGTTCACTGTCCAGTTGCCGTTTTCATCAACCGTGGTTTGGTAAGCCTGACCATTAATGCTCATGGTCACCACATCATTTTCACTGATGTCACCACCGATCGCCGTACCTGTCACTGCGATCACTTGGCCGCTTTCTGCTGCGTTAATCACATCATCTGCGGTGATATCAGCCACCGTGACAGTACCAGCTTCTGCAACCAGATCAACCGTATGGGTTGAGGTTGCTGTACTGGTGACTTCGTTACCCGCCGCGTCCGTTGATGCCACGCTTACTTCAAACTCAATGTCGTTGGCTAAGTCACTGCCCGCGACATCAACACTCCAGTTGCC
>NZ_MSCP01000003.1:0-99087 GCF_002954715.1 Aliivibrio sifiae
TCTCAGTGTCAAGCACTTATTTGAAACTTAATTTTTAACCGTTTCCCTCACCAACCCTTAGCTGCTCTATGTTGAGCGCTCCGTGTCAGTGAGGTCGCATTATAGAGAGCTCGATCATATTAGCAAGCTTTAAATGCTCTTTTTTCTATATTTTCTTACTGTTTGATGACCATTTAAACGATAGTAAAGTTATACTTTATTACCCTTACTAGAAACACAACTTGTTCACAGACTTATCCACATTTGCTATTTTAATCAAAAGAAAATTGATAAATTAAATCTACTGCACTATCAACTCCAGAAACCGCCTCTATATATAGATCACTGATAATTCGGTACCTTAATGTAAACTCCCCAAGAGAATTAAATATACCAACACCGTATTTAACTTGTAAGTCTGGAGCTATATAACCACTAATCGTTACTTGAGACTCCTCTCCAGACCCTGCCGTATCTAATTGCAAATCTTGCACACCAAAAGCTTGACCTATTTCGCCGACAACTTTGCCACTCTTTGCTAAGCTTAATCCTATCAAAGTTGTCGTCATTGCATTCCCACCAGTATCACTACCAATATCCTGCCCTCTTAACAGATAAGAGAGTGCATTCGCTTGCGGCATACTAGGAGAGGAAAAAATTTCTATCTTAGGTGTATCCGCAGGGCCATTAACTCGGACTCCAGCAATGACATCATCTCTAGTATTATCAGGATTACGAATAGCTTCAATATCGACGTAAGGCTGATCTGCTGGACCATTGAATAATATCTTACCTTTAGTAATCTCAAGATCTTGTCCAAACGAGCGATACGTTCCGTCTTTAATATTTACTTCACCTGTAATAAACGGACCTTTATTCTTCTGAGTGATATTTAACTTACCAATCAATCCTCCCTCTAAACCAAATGCAGATAAAAGAACATCATCACCAATACTAATATTTATATCAGTTTCAACCTTCATGGGTAATGCCGTACTTTTTTCTACTGGTTGTAAATCATCATTTAAAATGACTTCGTCTTTTGATACCGCAATAGCACTCTCAGGTAACTCTTTAACAACAACCCTTCCCCATGGGATACCAATAGACCCTGTGATTTTTGCCAATGTCGGAATTATCCTAATTTTCATATCAGGTTTTACTTTTAATTTGACCATAGGTGGGACATTAACTTGAAGCTCTTTACCATAAACATCTAACCCTACTTTCCAGTTAGCTAGATCAGACCAATCACCAGTTCCTTTAATATTAAGATCACCATCTGATGTTGTTATAATTGACGTTAGTTTTCCACGATGACCAGCAAGGTTTATATTTATATTTCCATCATTAATATCTACTGGCGATACTTCACCTTTAACTTCAACATTCTCAACCTTAAAATCCCCTAATAACTTAGGATGTTCAGCCTGACCTGAGATCCTAATATCTGAGTTAATCATTGCATTTAGTTGACTGTATTCACCAAGAAGAGGTTTGAGCATCTTTAATGAAAGTTGATCAATCTTTGAGTTACCACTTAATTCCTTACTCCCAGTAGGATGAGCTATCTTAAGGTTTCCTTTCAACTGCCCATTATCGGTTAATGCAATTAACCAATCCGTTGATAGTTCATCATTTTGCATTTCTGCATTAATAAGAATTTTATCCCAGCCTACTTTAAGTGTTTCTTCCATATCTTGTTGCACATTACCTTCAGGTAAATAGAGGGCAGCCTTAATATATGGTTTTGCCCCGCTCGACCACTTGGCTAATACATCAAGATTAACCTCTCCTGTAATAGCAGTTTCTTCTGGTAAAAACTTCTTAATTTTATTGAATTCAAAATGCTTAATACTGACATCTGCACTGCCTGATTTCCCTGCTCTTAAATCTTTATTAAGGCATAAAGATGTATTTCCCTGACTCCAACAATTGGCTTGAATAAAGAACTCTTCTTTTTTAATATCATAACTAAGAGAGGCCTTCTGATCTAATTTCCATGGACCAATATCAGTATTAACATCGGCCTCACTCAATTCACCTTGCCATCCTGTTTTTCGATTTAATGCACCTTTAAATAGCAGATGGGAGTCAATTACATTCGAATCTAAATCAATTTGTAATTTATGGTTGTTTTCTTTACCACTAAAACGGATCACTAAATCTTTAAGAATTTGCTTTTGATATTGACCATCTAATAGCTTGATACTCACGTCTGCATCAATCATAGGGCTTGGTATGATATATCCTTCAATAGACGCTTTGTTTAGAGAGCCTTCTTTAGCTAATTTTAGACCTAAAGCATCTATATCAAGATTAATTCGCGGCTCAGCTAGTTTCCCCGTTAATTCAATACTACCAATAATCTTACCTTGAACATCTGGGACGCTATCTGATAATTCAGGAAAATCGATATCTACATCAAGATTCCATTCTTTATCTAAAGAACCAGAAATAGAAAGCCCGTTATCGCCATGGTTTAATGTCAACTGTGAAATATCAATATGTGGTTCACCAACACCGCTAATATCATTTGCGTTTAAGGCGCCATTAATATTCAACGGATATTTTCTAAATATGCCATTGATATCAATGAGAGGAGCGTTGACTTCCCACCCACCTTCTTTCGTTAAATTTCCGGTAGTAACTATTTCCCCACTAATGTTCCCTTCAGCCTCTGGCCATTGCAATCCTGGTTGAATATTTTGTAAATAGACTTTGCCTTTCCAATTAGCTAAAGAAGCCCAATTAGCTTGAGCATTACCAGAGATAGTTCCACCCAATGTATCAATCATGAAGTCAGATAAATTAACTTCTTGTAAGTCTCCTTTACCTTCAAGTCGAACATCTGTTTGGGGGATTGTTTTTCCCTCTATATATAGAGCACCAGAAAACTGGTACTTATCGATGTTTCCTTTTGCTTTTATATTAGGAACCGATAACTTAAACTCTTTTTCGCCAGATAGTGGCCAATATAAATTAGTCTTGGATACATGAAGATCAAAAGGCAATGTTTTCTCTAATGGGTGAATGTCTATATCTATCGTTGTTCTTAAACCACCAAGTACAGTTAAATCAACATCTAAATCCGCAATACTTCCAGTAGCAATAAGTTTCGCTTTATGTCCTTTTAATTCTGTTTCTTTTAGTTCTGCGGTCGCTTCTAGATTTAACGGATAATCGCCCTTTAAGGTAATGTCATTTTTTAAAGATACATTTACCTGTGGCATATCTAAATAAAAGTCTGAAATGCTTACGTTAGACTCACCCGCAAACCCTTTAAATTCTAATCGATTGATCTTAACAGGAGTCTCTTGCTCTAAAATGAAATCACTCAGTTCAAACCGCTCAACATTAATATTAAGAGGAATATAAACATCAGGCAGACTAATTGCGGTTTCTGTTGGTGATAGGACTTTTTTTTCTTTCGGCGATTCTTTAATTTCACTCTTAGCTAACTCAACACGAACACGTTTCCACTTCAAGGGGGTAATTGTTAAATCACTTTTATATAATTTTACTCCAGTAGAAAAAGTTTCCCATTGAAGATGATTACCTAGGATATTAGCGTTAACGTTATTAAGAGTAATGTTGGATACATTGATGGGCAATGGAATAGAAAGCAGTTTATTTGGTGTCGCCTTTGTATCAACGGCTTCTTCAGTTGATTGTGGTAATTTAGGTAAATCTAAAGTCAATCCATTAATAGTAATATCATCAACGCAAAGAGAGGGTTTCATTAAGCACTTAGTTGTAATTGCTAAATGAAAATCGGAAATGTCAGCATCGAGTAGTTCTTTATTTTTATAGGATATTTCAGATAAGGTAAACTCAGGAAGTAGACTTCCTTTTGTACTTTTAATTGATAATTGAGGTAACGCTTTTTCTGCCGCCCAAACAATCAAATTTAATCCTGTATTAGTAAAAACGAGAGAACCAACCATTAACAGAACAATAAGTAGAAAACTAGGAAAAAATAATGCCAAACAAATACAATGACGACTTAAACGGTGCTTCTTTTTTAATGTGTTTGTTTTGTCTTCTGTTATATCTAAAGAACTCATATTTCAGGCCCTAACGTAAAATGAATTTTAAATTCATCACCCGGTTCGGCATCAAAGCCCCATGCAAAATCTAATCGAACAGGTCCCACAGGTGATGCCCATCGCACCCCCATACCTGCACCCATTTTCCAATCAGGTGTTTCTATCCAAGCATCACCATAATCAACAAATGTTGCTAACCACCAATCACCAACAACTCGATATTGATACTCTAAACTTGTTGTTGCCATGAATTGACCACCCGTTAAATTGTCTTTACTGTCTTTTGGAGACACCTCTTCATAGCCATAACCACGGATACTGTTATCACCACCAGCAAAGAATCGAATAGACGGAGGTAATTTATAAAAATCATCTGTATAAATCGCCCCGACTTCTGCCCTAGCAACACCTCGATGGTTTTCACCAAGACTACGAATTATCGCCCCTTGTACTTGAAGCCGAAGTAGCTTTGCATCAGAAGTTAACGCCTGATCTGTTGCTTCAATTGTGAAGGCTTTTTTATCCCCCCACATTGGCATCGTTCCACCACGAGTTCGTGTCTGCGAAAACGAAATACCAGGAAGAACTAACCACGCAGTACCATCTTGAATACCTTGAGTAAACTCTTCATAAAGAAAACGAGTATAAACAGTACGATGCCAACCAGAATCAAACACCCAATGCCTTTCAAAAGCCAAATTTGATTCTAAACTGTCGGTATCTCTATTATCTACATTCTTCAACCCATACTTAACAATGTAATAATCCTTAAGTACTTGCTCGAGAGGTATTTTATATGACACCGTAGCTTCTTGTTCTGGCTTTGAAACAGAAATAGCGCTATCTAAACTGTGTCCATATTGATTTAACCATGGTTTTTTCCAACGAATCTTACCTTTAACACCAACATCCGTGGAATAACCAATACTGGTTTCAATTTGATTACGTACTTGCGGTGATAAGTGCACTTTCATGGGTAGTTGTCGGTTTTTCCCTACCGAATCAAGATCCGGCTCAACATAAACAGAGGAAAACCATTCAGTATTAGAAAGGGACTGATTGAGGTCACCAATTTGACTCGCAAGATATGGATCGCCTTCTTTAAAAGGAATTATTGAACGGACACGTTTTTCTTCAATCTGACTGCCTTCAATAGTTGTTGCGCCAAAGCTATAGCGCTGACCACTATCATAATGCAGACGCACCATTGCCTGATGTCGTCCAGGAGCGACTTCTAATTGATTTAATAAAAAGTCACCATCAAAATAGCCTTTTCTTAGCGCTAAATTTTGTAATGTGCTTTTCAAGCTTTCATAATTACCGTGATTTAATACTTGTCCTAAATTCAAACCAGAATTATCTACAGCTCGAATAAAATCGACGTCATCTTTAGCCTCACCCGTAATGACTATATCACTGACATATATATACACAGGTTCACCAGGATCGATAGTGACTAAAAGAGTATGATCTCCCTTTTCACCTTCCACGGTAAAGGCCGTTATTGGTTGGTAGTAACCTAATGCTTTTAATGCTTCATTAATACTTTCTTCAAGGCGAGATTGAAAACGAAGAGAAACTGAATAATCTTCTTCTGGGATTCCTGAGATGTAAGCCTCTACATTACTCAATAAAGGTCCTTCTAAACCCTCAATGTCTAATTCTGTTTCTGCTATCGCGTGAGCTGGCATAATAAACAAACAGGAAATAAAAAAGAGGGGTAACTTCTTTGTCATACTGATAATTATTCTATTGATTCAATAATACATTCTATGTAATGGTAATTTACTCGCTTTGTAGAGTAGCACAAGGTAAAACTCTTCCAAATGACTCAGTTGAAGGATGCGACATGACGATAAATAAAAGTAACACAATGAATCTCTCCCCTCATTTTATCTTTAACGTGAATTTAGATGAACAACCTAAAGGGTATAATGTTATCTACTTTGGGATGGGGTGTTTCTGGGGAGCAGAGCGCCTCTTTTGGCAATTACCCGGTGTTTATTCTACCGCCGTTGGGTACAGTGGCGGAATAACAACGAACCCTACTTATAAAGATGTTTGTTCAGGACATACTGAACATACTGAAGTTGTTAAAGTCGTTTTTGATCCTTCAGTCATATCCCTTGAAACCTTACTTCATTCTTTTTGGCAAAAACACGACCCTACTCAGGGAATGCGCCAAGGCAATGATATCGGCACACAATACCGTTCTGTAATTTATACTCATTCAAGTGACCAAAAATCCATTGCTGAAAAAACAAAACAACAATACCAAGCAGCTTTACAAGCACAAAACATTACTCGCCTTATTACGACTGAAATCAAGTCAACATCAGCCTTCTATTTCGCTGAAGAAGAGCACCAACAGTACTTAGCAAAAAATCCAAACGGTTACTGTGGTTTAGGCGGTACAGGTGTCTGTTTCATATAACTAAAAAAGGTGCTCTTTTCAGAAGCACCTTTTCTTTTTATTCATTTATTTAAGCAGGCATAAGAGAAAGTTGACGAATATGCTGATTAACCTCACTCATAACTGACAGCATTTTTTTATTTTCATTATTTGGCATAAGGAGTTTTCCGCCATCAAATTCAAATGAGCCAATTCCTTCAATATGAAGCTTTCCTTTAAATAACGTTTTTACAAACCGAGCAACTTGAAGCGGTCGATAAGCCTTAAAATTTCTAAACATAGCCATTACCTCAATAATCCATATAAGGTTTTATTAATAGTCCATCAAAACATATTGTACATCGTCACTATGTCTTACCTAAAAATGCCTTTAAATACATTTGAATACATTTGAATAACAGAATGACGTACAGCAAGTTAGATTTCACATTTAATTAACAAATATCAATAATCACATATTACTGGTCGAATCGCTTTTTCTTTTTCTCTGCACTACACTACCCGTACTCATATCTAAGGATAACTATAATGAAAAAAGTAAAACTATTAGCACTTACAACTTGCCTATTACCTTCTCTTTCTTTTGCTCACAATATTATGCTAAATCAACCAGTACCATCGGTCTCAGTCACTCAATATGGTGAAATTTTTTATGTTGATAACGCATTCCAATACAGCAAGTGGAATACAGAACAACTCAAAGGCAAAGTAAGAGTTCTGCAAGTTATTGCAGGTCGTAGTAGTGCTAAAGCAATGAACGCTGATCTTATGAGTGCAATTACGCTAGAAAAGTTCCCTGAAACAAAATATCAAACAACAACTATCATCAACCAAGACGATTCTATTTGGGGTACTGGTGGTTTTGTAAAATCTTCGGCTGAAGAAAGTAAAAAGGAATTTTCGTGGTCTTCTATGGTTCTTGACGAAAATGGTACCGTAGCAAAAGCTTGGGATCTTAAAGAAGAAAATTCAACCATTATTGTGCAAAACCAACAAGGAAACGTTCTTTTTGTTCAAGAAGGTAAATTATCACCTAACAAAATCAAGCAAGTGATCGAGTTGATTCACAACCAGTTTTAAATAAATGCCTTGCTTATGAATTGTTATATTATTACATTTACAGCTCTAGATATCTTTAGGGCGGTATAATGCAATCGTATTTCTTTACTAAACAGTGCTGGTTAACTTGGAGTTTTGTTACTCTTTTAGTGCTGTTTGGTTTTCAGATTGCAAACCATCAAATCGATTCAAACATACAGCATCATGAAAACCATCATTGCCAATTATTTCACTCAATTGGATCCGGTATTATTACTCACGTTGCTTCTCTCCCTATAATTCCTCAACAAATTATATCGTCATTATTCTCTAGTGTAGAAAATAATAACCCATCATCTATTACAGTACACTCGCGTGCTCCACCTTTTCTTATTTTTTAATTCAATAAATACATTAATTTATCACTCTAAAATAATAGGAAGCACACATGCTTATCTCTAATAAAAAAATGCTACTTAGCATCGCTATTTCAAGCTCTTTATTTTCAATTTCTTATTCAGCAAGCGCTAATGACCACGACCACCATGATCATGGAAGTGAACACCGTCAACATGGTGCTCATGTTCATGGTGTTATTGAGGCTAATATTGCTCAAGACGGTGAGCATCTACTATTTGAAGTGACAGCTCCTGGAGCTGATGTTGTGGGTTTTGAACACGCCCCTAAAAATGAAGAGCAAAAACAAACTCTTTCTCAAGCAGTAAAAACGTTGAATAATCCAAATGTGATTTTCACATTGCCAAAAGATGCAAAATGCACTTTAGAAGAGGTTCATGTTTCTCACAATCTAACTAACGGTGATGATGAACACCACGACCACGACCACGACCACGACCACGACCACGACCACGACCAGCATGATGGTGAACACCATAAAGAACATAGCAAGCATGGTGAATTTAATGCTCAATATGAATATCATTGTGAAGCTATATCAAAACTGAATCAAATTGAAACTCAGTGGTTTATGCACTTTACTCATAGCCAAAAAATGACCGTTCAATATTTAGGTGATTCAGGCCAAAAAGCCACAACACTAACTGCTGATGCACCGACTGTAACCCTATAAGTAGGCATGGCGGTGGTAACGCCGCCATAATAATGATGAATATTATTGAATTATCAAATCTTACGTTTTACTGGCCAAATCAGACAGAAAGAACGTTAGATATTCCAATTTATCAACAAAAACAAGGATCGAAAGTATTTATCAAAGGTCCAAGCGGCAGTGGTAAATCAACCTTGCTTAGCCTACTTACCGGGATACTGTCACCAACAGAAGGTACAGTTATTATAAATGGTGTAGACATAAATCAACTTACATCGAACCAAAGGGATCGATTTCGAGCAGATAATATTGGCTATATTTTCCAACAATTTAATCTTCTTCCTTATTTATCGGTTATTGATAACGTCATATTACCGTATCAATTTTCTTCAAAAAAATCGCTATCAAAACAAGAGCTTAGCAATGAATCTAAACGACTTTTAACTACACTTCAATTACCCTCTTCTCATTTTGATAAACCAATAACTGACCTCAGCATTGGTCAACAGCAACGAGTAGCAGCAGCAAGAGCCTTTATTGGAAAGCCAAAATTAATTATTGCAGATGAACCGACCTCTGCATTAGATCACGAAACTCGTTTTGCTTTTATTCAGCTCTTAATGAATGAGTGTGAAGAAAGTGGCGCAAGCTTATTATTTGTCAGTCATGATCCTAGTTTAGAATCTTTGTTTGACCACAGTATTGATTTAAGAGAGTTAAATAAAGTAGGAGATATCACATGATAGGTATCGCACAGCTGGCTTGGAAAAGTTTAAAAAACCGCAAAACAACCGTAATTCTAACCATTGTAACTATCGCTATTTCTGTCATGTTATTGATGGGCGTTGAACGCATTAGAACACAAGCGAAAACAAGCTTTGCCAACACAATTTCCAATACAGATTTAATCGTTGGAGCACGCTCAGGACAAGTAAACCTCTTACTTTATTCTGTATTTAGAATCGGTAATGCAACCAACAATATTGACTGGAAAAGTTATCAAGAGATTAGCAATCAACGCTCTGTAAAATGGTCAATCCCTATTTCTCTTGGTGATTCACACAAAGGCTTTCGAGTCATGGGAACCAATCAAGATTACTTCCGGTTTTATCAATATGGAAAAAAACAACCGTTAGCTTTTAAAGAAGGTAAGCCTTTTACTCAATTATTCGATGTTGTCCTCGGTGCAGATGTTGCAAAAAAACTGAACTATCATCTTGGAGATAAGCTGATAATAGCGCATGGTATTAGCGATAAATCATTTACTCGTCATGATAAATTACCTTTTACGGTTACTGGTATTTTAGAACCAACAGGTACTCCAGTAGATAAAACATTGCATGTCTCACTGGGTGCAATAGAAGCAATACATGTCGGTTGGGAAAGTGGTGCCCACCTAGGTAATACACCTGATGCTAATACGCTAGAACAGCATAAATTTGAACCAAAAGAAATCACTGCATTTATGTTAGGACTGAACTCAAAAATTCAGACTTTTGCATTACAACGTTATATTAATGACTACACAAAAGAACCATTAAGCGCCATCCTTCCTGGAATTGCCTTGCATGAATTATGGGGAATGATGTCTGTGGCCGAGCAAGCACTACTTGCGGTTTCTATCTTTGTTGTTGTTGCAGGTTTAATGGGAATGCTAACAAGCTTATTAACGAGCTTACAAGAGCGACGTCGTGAAATGGCAATTTTAAGATCAATGGGAGCGCAGCCTAAGCATATTTTTACTTTACTGGTTAGTGAGGCAATCGTAATCACAAGCTTTGGGATCATTGTAGGCCTTATAGGCTTATACTTATCATTAGTTATATTACAACCTATAATTCAGCAATATTATGGCATCGCCATTGAACTCACATTGCCAACATTATACGAGTTAAAACTGCTCGCTATTGTCTTGTTCTCAGGATTTATTATTGGGGTAATACCAGCAATTCAAGCCTATAAAAATTCACTCAGCGACGGCATGACAATTAGACTTTAAGAGGTACTCATGAAGAACAAACTACTCGCTTTTATCTTACTAATATTGCCATTATTCGCACACAGTGATGATGTATTAAAGCTTGATTGGTTAGACTTAATTCCACAACAAGAACGTAATCAATTTGATTCAATGGGTATGCCAAAAATAGATCATAATGGTGGCACCATGCAGCAATCTCTTGTTGGTGGGGTTAGACAGGAATTAAACGGAAGTATGGTGAAAATCCCCGGTTTTGTTATTCCACTAGAAGGGGATGACAAAATGATTACCGAGTTCTTACTTGTCCCTTATTTTGGTGCTTGTATCCATGTTCCGCCACCACCACCAAACCAAATCATCTACGTCAAATTTGAAAAAGGAGCACCGATCCAACAACTATGGGATGTGATTTATATTGTAGGGAAATTGAAGACTGAAACCATTAATAGTGAACTTGCAGAAACAGGGTATCTTATTGAAGGTGTTCGCTTAGAAGAATATGAGGACGAATAAATAGTAATAACATAATTGCAAACACTGGTTTATTTTAAATAATCATACATAATGAGAAAGATAAACCAGTGTTACTGCGTAACCACTAGCTAAGGTAGCGCCAAGTAATATTTTTTTAAAACTTAATCCTTTCATAACTCTTCCTATCTAACACAAATGCAGAATTAATATTTTAACAAATATTTATCATTTAGCTACATTTCAAGTGGTTTTTTATAAGTATTTTCTAAATATTGTTCCGATATTAAAGTTTTTATTTCCTAATACCGATAATATAAAAATAGAACTATTAGTGATTAAGGCTAAGCGATCCCATGAACTCACAACAAAGTGTCATCACAAAAGATGAACAACCTAAAGAACAACAAACACATAAAAAAGAGCACTATGTTGTTAGTAGTGCTCGACGCCTAAAAGAAATCGCACTAAAGCAAGGTTTAGCCGCTAAACTTCATCCACCAAAACCAGAAGAAACATTATTAAAGCGTGCCCTATATAGAGAAAAGCTCCTACGAGAGCAACAACAACAAAACTTAGAACAAATTATCAAGTTTGCTCATGATTATTGTAAAGATGAAACTGCCGGAGATCCTGACCCTGACTGGCTCCATCGATTCTTTGAAATGGCCAAAGACATTCATGATCCCTCAATGCAGCGCTTATGGAGTCAAATTTTCAAACAAGAGGTAATAACTCCTGGTTCTACCTCAATGAAAGCATTGAAAGTATTAAAAGACATGACTCAACGTGAAGCTCAAACTTTTCAGCGTGCGGCATCATTAGCTTGTAGTTTTGGGCAAGACAATAGCAAAAAGCTTTTGTTAGGTTATAAGTGTGCCGGCACTTTATTCAATTTCTATAAAGCTGACGGCCCACAATTAGTTCACTTAGGTAACTATAAACTTCCCTATTCAAGCTTGTTGTTATTAATTGAGCTCGGTTTATTACTTGGTACTGAACTTGAATCTGGTGAAATTGAATTTGAACCAGCACTGCCCCTTCAATATCAAGGAAAACAATTAGCAATAAAGCCAATGCAAAAAGGCTCTCGCCTTGTGTATTACCGCTTTAGCCCAACAGGTGCTGAACTGTGTAAATTATTAGGTAATAAGCCCAACGAAAGTTATTACGATAATGTCATTGCTTTACTCAGCCAAAAATTTATTGTGGAAACTGACGTAAAGAAAAGCATTTCAACCATGGCTTAAAAATAAGCGTCCAAACCTACCTCGATTTGGGCGCTTAAATATTATTCATTTTAAAGTTAAATAATCTCTCGAACTCTTAATTCATTTAGGCATTGATCAACAAGCGCATCAATTGACTGACTACCAGCTGGTAGAGCAATCTCAGGATTGAGCGGTTGTTGGTATTCTGAATCAATACCTGTGAAATGCTTTATCTCTCCCGCTCTTGCTTTCTTATATAACCCTTTCGGATCTCTTTTTTCGCACTCGCTCAATGATGTGTTTACAAATACTTCTAAGAACTCATTATTAGGTAATAAATTTCTCACCATTTCTCTTTCAGCTCTATGAGGTGAGATAAATGCACTTAATACAATTAGACCCGCATCTGCCATTAGTTTTGCTAGCTCACCAATACGTCGAATATTTTCTTGCCTATCATGATCCGAAAAGCCTAGATCCTGACATAAACCATGGCGAACATTATCACCATCCAACAAATAAGTATGATAGCCAAGCTCAACAAGTTTAATTTCTAGTGCACCAGCAATGGTTGATTTCCCTGCGCCTGACAATCCCGTAAACCATAGCACTGCGGGTTTTTGTTTCTTCAATATCGAACGAGTTTCTTTCGTTACTAGGTGTTGATGCCAAACGATATTTTCATTTTTAACAACGTCTTTAACTGTCATGTTTCATCCTTGAATTAAAATGGGAAAAAATAGGGGATTAGCGTCAATACCAATATCGAATAAATAATCGACATAGGCAATCCCACTTTTACGTAATCAAGTAGCGTGTAGTTACCCACACTAAATACTAATAAATTAGTTTGATAACCATAGGGAGAAATAAAACTCGCACTGGCTCCAAAAAGAACCGCCATAATAAATGGCATAGGATCAACGCCATAGCCAAGCGCCATACTATAGCCAATAGGAAAAGCGAGAGCCGCTGCTGCATTATTGGTAATTAATTCTGTTAATACGAGAGTAATCAAATAGACAGCAATTAACGCCCCCATCACTCCCCATCCATTAAACAATGTGATAAACATATCGCCAAGCTGAACTGACAATCCTGATGACAACATCAATTGAGCGATTGATAATGCGGCGCCAACAATAACAACGATATCAATGGGAAATCGACGACGTAACTCACCAACATTAACCACTCCTAACGCCAAAAGAGCCAACAAATAAACAGACAACCCCTTAATAATTGGAAATATATCTAACAACTCAGCGGCAACAACTCCTGCAAACCCTAATAAAACTAAAGCGCTTTTATCTCCATCTAGTTTTGCTGCTGAATCTAAATCACTGATAATGACAAACTCTCGCTTAAGCTGCTGTTTACTTTGTTCAAAATTTTTACCTGGCACTAAGACTAACGTATCGCCAGCTTGCAATTCAATTTTCCCCAAACCACCTTCAAGGCGTTCGTGCCCACGTCGAATAGCTACGACTACCGCATCAAATCGATCTCTAAATTGTGACGATTTAATGCTCTTCCCGCGAATAGAAGCTGACTGACTTACCACTACTTCAATTAAATTTTGCCCATTTAAATGATGTTGACCAAAAAGTGTTAACCCATTGATTTCTTGCAACGTAGTAACGCTTTCAATATCACCACAAAAAAGCAGTCGGTCTCCTGCAAGCAGCACCATTTCAGGATCAACTGATGCAATGGTTTTCCCTTCTCTTATCACTTCTGCTAAAAATAGTTTCCGTAAAGCTCGTAAATTATTCTCTGCAATTGATTTACCAACCAATGGAGAGCCACCTTCAACCCTTGCCTCTAAAAAATAAGGTAATTCATCATTACTACCTTCATCGTATGCCGGTAATAAATAACTCAATGGAATTAAAATTAATAGCCCACCAAACAATACAGCTAATCCAATTGCGGTTGGGGCAAAGAAACTCAAACTTGGTAAACCAGCATCTTCAACAAAACTATTAATAATAAGGTTGGTTGATGTGCCAATTAGAGTCAGTGTTCCACCTAAAATAGCAGCATAAGAAAGAGGAATAAGAAGACGGGATGGAGCATGACGTTGATTGCGTTTTATTGCACCAATTAAAGAAACCACTACCGCGGTATTATTAGTAAAAGAAGAAAGGACAGCAGTCGATAGACCTAATTTGCCTACCACACTCCCTAACCTTCCCTCTGAAATATAACGCCCAACCCAACTGATAAGACGTGTTTTTTCTAAAGCACAAGAACTCAGGATCAATAGCACTAACGTCAATAATGACGAGTTAGTAAAGTTTTTTGCCAAGCTAGGTAAATCAAGCATACCTACCATAAAAGCAATAAACGCCGAGCCTGCAAAAATCACACTAGGTTTTAATTTACTCGCTAGTAAACTAACGATAATAAATGCCAACAATGCTAGAACGAATCCTTGTTCCCATGCCATAAAATATTCCTTTTAAGCGATTAACCTAACAGCTTAGAAATATCTTGTGCTCCCCAATGAGGGAAATGTTTACGAACTAACGCATTTAACTCCACCTCAAACGCACTGACATTATCATTAATAGGTTTCACATCACTCAGTTCAGAAAGGTTTTGGATCATCCCTGCTCCTACCGTTACATTCGTTAAGCGATCAATAAAAATGAAACCACCAGTATCTGCACAATCTTGGTAGCGATCTAAACTTACCGTCTCAGTTAGTGATACATCACATAAGCCAATACCATTTAATGGTAGCTCTGTGGCATCAAATGTATCTAAACTATTAATGTTCACTTGGTGATGAATGGCATCAATTTGACCTACCGTTTTCTTACCTGCAATTTTGATATCGTATTGACGACCAGGTTGTAAGCCTTTTTCTGTCATCCATACAATTTCAGCTTTAAATTGATCTGTCGCCTGTAGATTTGTATTCGATTTAACTAACAAGTCACCACGGCTAACATCAATTTCATCTTCCAACGTTAACGTCACTGCTTGGCCAGCTTGTGCCGAAGGTAAATCACCATCAAACGTTACGATACGAGCAACTTTTGATTTTTTCCCTGATGGCAAAGCGATGATCTCATCCCCAACAGAAATCCCTCCTGCCGAAACGGTTCCAGCAAAACCACGAAAGTCCAAATTAGGGCGATTCACATACTGCACTGGGAATCTAAATTCGCCATTACCTCGATCAGCATCAATATCAATATTCTCAAGAACCTCTAATAACGGAGCACCTTGATACCAAGCTAAGGCTTCGCTAGGGTTAACAACGTTATCTCCTTCTAATGCTGAGAGCGGTAAAATAGAAATTTCTAGATTAGGATTATTCAACTTTTTCGAAAACGTTAAGTATTCTTCTTTAATCTCTTCAAAACGAGATTCAGAATAATCAACTAAATCCATTTTATTTACCGCTACAACAAAATGACGGATACCTAAAAGGTTCGCGATATAAGAATGACGACGAGTTTGGTCAAGCACACCTTTACGTGCATCAATCAAAATAACAGCAACATTACAGGTTGATGCTCCCGTTGCCATATTACGAGTGTACTGCTCATGTCCCGGAGTATCTGCAATAATAAACTTACGCTTTTGAGTTGAGAAATAACGATAAGCAACATCAATCGTGATCCCTTGTTCACGCTCAGCTTGTAAGCCATCAACCAACAAAGCTAAATCAGGGCGATCGCCCGTTGTCCCCACTCGCTGACTATCGGCATGAACCGCATCGAGTTGATCTGCATAAATTTGCTTTGAATCATGTAGCAATCGGCCTATGAGGGTACTTTTACCATCATCCACCGAACCACAGGTTAAAAATCGAAGTAATGATTTGTATTGATGTTCTTTCAAATAAGCTTCAATACCAAGCTCTTCCAGTTGCTGCTCTACTGCACTATTCATAATTTAATCCTTCCTTAGATGCCCGATATTAAAAGTAACCTTGACGTTTTTTCAGCTCCATCGACCCCGATGAATCATGGTCTATCGCCCGTCCTTGACGCTCACTAGAGGTCGCAACTAACATCTCTTCAATAATTTCAGGTAAGGTATTAGCGGTAGATTCCACAGCCCCTGTCAATGGGTAACAACCTAGGGTTCTAAAACGAATGTCTTTATGTTGAATCTCTTCACCCTCTTCTAACTCTAAGCGCTCATCGTCTACCATGATCAACATGCCATCACGTTCAACAACTGGGCGTTTTTCAGATAAATAGAGCGGAACAATTTCAATGTTCTCTAAATAGATGTATTGCCAGATATCGAGTTCTGTCCAATTTGATAATGGGAATACTCGAATACTCTCCCCTTTATTCACTTGACCGTTATAAGTATTCCATAACTCTGGACGTTGATTTTTCGGATCCCACGTATGATTTTTATCTCGGAATGAATAAACACGTTCTTTTGCACGAGACTTCTCTTCATCACGACGAGCCCCACCAAATGCCGCATCAAAACCGTATTTATTAAGTGCTTGTTTTAATCCTTGAGTTTTCATGATGTCGGTATGCTTTGATGACCCATGAACAAATGGGTTAATTCCCATTTCCATGCCTTCAGGGTTTTTGTGTACTAATAAGTCAAAACCATATTTTGCGGCAGTCTTCTCACGGAACTCAATCATCTCTTTAAATTTCCAATCTGTATCAACATGAAGAAGTGGGAATGGAATTTTTCCTGGGTAGAAAGCTTTACGAGCAAGATGCAACATTACTGAGGAATCTTTACCAATCGAATACATCATGACTGGATTATCAAACTCCGCCGCCACTTCACGGATAATGTGAATACTTTCGGCTTCTAGTTGTTGTAGGTGGGTTAGTCTTTGTGCGTCCATGTGTTTTGTCCTTTAGGCTAAATTTGGTAATGGCACCTATTATCGAAATTGATTGCGTATTGATTGCATCAATTTTCTTTTCCATTAGGTAGCTATTTTTCATTCCAATAGAAGCACTATAGACGGGTTACTTTATTACCTGAAATTCTAAAATTTCATTTTTTATTCGATTTAATGCTAACGACTATGAATAAAAAGGTTTCATTTAAAAATCGTAAATTAAAAGCAGAAGATGAATTTATAGTTAAGCTGTGATCTAGTTACCGTAAAGCACACTGGAACGCGATCAGCAGCACACATTGAGAGAACGATTACATTTATAACATTATCAATCTGTTATCTTACTTGGTGCTTTTATGATTATCACCCTTGGAGAACACTATGAAACTCTCTGCTAAACCTGTTTCACTTGCTGTATTAGCTGGCTTAGGCTTACTAACGATTTCTGGCTGCACACCATCGCCAGTAGATACAAACGAAGTGATTAAATTGCGTGTTGTCGAAACAACAGATATCCATACCAACCTAATGGATTACGATTACTACAAAGATAAGCCATCTCAAAAAATTGGTTTAGCACGTACAGCAACACTAGTAAAAGAAGCTCGCGGCGAAGTGATAAACAGTGTTCTTGTTGATAATGGTGATTTGCTGCAAGGTAGCCCAATGGGTGACTATATGGCAGATAAGGGCTTGGAAGCTGGTGAAGTTCACCCTGCTTACAAAGCAATGAACCAATTAGATTACGATGCGGGCAACATCGGTAACCATGAATTCAATTACGGTTTAGATTTCTTAGCGGAATCTATCAATGACGCCGATTTCCCTTATATCAGTGCTAATGTTTATGACGCAAAAACAAAAGAACATTATTTCAAGCCTTATGTAATTAAAACTCACACGTTTAAAGACACTGCGGGCGTAGATCATGAAATTAAGGTTGGTTATATCGGTTTTGTCCCACCACAAATTATGGTGTGGGATAAGAAAAACCTTGAAGGAAAAGTATTCGCTCGTGATATCAAAGAAACAGCGGAAGAACTGATCCCACAAATGAAGAAAGAAGGTGCAGACGTAATCGTTGCAATTCCTCATTCAGGTGTATCAACAGATCCATACAAGCAAGGTGAGGAGAACTCTACTTATTTCTTATCTGAAGTAGACGGTATTGATGCGATAGCCTTTGGTCACTCTCATGCTGTTTTCCCTGGCAAAGGGTTTGACAACCTACAAGGTATCGATAATGAAAACGGTACGATGAATGGCGTAGCAGCAGTAATGCCTGGACGTTGGGGTAGCCACGTCGGTGTGATGGATTTAACACTTAAACAGAAAGATGGTAAATGGTCGGTTGTTAATGGAGAGTCGGAAGCTCGCCCTATCTTTGATAAAGAAAACAACAAATCATTAGCTGTTGCTGATGAAGGTATCGTAAAAGCATTAGAAGCGGATCATAAAGGTACTCGTGATTTCGTAAATCAACCGATTGGTAAAGCTGACGATGTTATGTATAGCTTCTTAGCATTAGTACAAGATGACCCTACAGTTCAAATCGTTAACCTCGCGCAAAAAGATTACGTGGAGCGTTTCATTCAAGGGGACCCTGATTTAGATGGTACTCCTGTACTTTCTGCTGCTGCTCCATTTAAAGCCGGCGGTCGTGGAAATGACCCAACAAACTTCACTGAAGTTGAATCGGGCCAATTAACGTTCCGTAATGCGGCTGATTTATACCTATACCCTAATACGCTAGTTGCGATGAAGGTAACAGGTAAAGAAGTGAAAGAATGGCTTGAGTGTTCTGCTGGTCAGTTCCAACAAATCGACATCAATAGTACAGCACCTCAACAGTTAATTGATTGGGATGGTTTCCGTACTTATAACTTTGATGTCATTGATGGCGTTAACTACCAAATTGATATAACTCAACCTGCAAAATATGATGGCGACTGTAATGTCATTAACGAAGGTTCTGAACGTATTGTCGGTTTAACTTACCAAGGCAAACCAATTGATGCGAAACAAGATTTTCTTATCGCAACCAATAACTACCGTGCTTACAGCAATAAGTTCCCGGGTACTGGTACTGACTTTATCGCGTTTGATTCTCCTGATGAAAACCGTACCGTTCTTTCTAATTACATAACACGAGTAAGTAAAGAAGAGGGACAAGTTAAGCCATCAGCAGATAACAACTGGTCTTTTGCACCAATTGAAGGTGGGGAAAAACTGGATATCCGCTTTGAAACATCACCAACAGAAAAAGCAGCTCAATTCATTAAAGACAAAGGTCAATACCCAATGAAGAAAGTCGCAACGGACGATGTTGGCTTTGCCGTTTACAGTATTAACCTGAGTAAATAATTTCGTTAAGTCATTAGATTGATGGTGAAAAATAGAAATAGCATCGTTATTTAACGGTGCTGTTTTTTTACATAAACCATAAAATAACGTATTAGCAGCCAAGCTCCCCGTAAAAATATTAATTAAAATAAGTAACACTTGAATATAATCATCAATATTTATCTTGGTTAGCCCTAGCCACTCCACTTCTATCCAACTCGCTAACAATTCCTCTTTTGCAGACAGTACATCTATTGATGCAAACGTCCCTAAAATAATTAATAGCACACTGCAAAGTACATAATGAAACCATTGGTCTGCATATACGATTGCACTAAGTAAATTAAAAATTAAAACGCCATAAGCCAAAAATGAGAAAAAATAAAACACTTCATAAATATGAAAAACGAAAGCCGCAATAAAGAAAACGACAAAAAAGCCTGCCGCAATATCTAGGTGTAACCAAAACCTTATATTCATAAATAAACCAAATCAAAATGAACCAATTATTAATCACAAGCTCAAATTAAAACAAATGAGAAACATATATTTACATTTTTTTAATAGAGTGCCACTCTAAATAAATAAGAAAAGGAGGGTTTATGAATGATTTAATCACCAATATACAAGAAGCATTGTTTACATATCAGAGCTCTGAACTCTCTATTTTTATCGGCATAATTCTACTGTCTTACTTACTTGAAGACTTAGCCATCATCACTGCAGCAAGCCTATCTTCACAAGAAATGATTACACCTATCATAGGCCTAACGGCAGCTTTTATTGGTATCGCCAGTGGGGATTTAGGATTGTATTTCTTAGGCCGACTCTCTATTCGCTTTCGACTACTTCGATATAAAACTTTAACCAATACTCATTTACGTTACTTAAGGAAAAAACTCCAATCCAATCCTATGCTTAATTTATTCATTATTCGTTTTATTCCGGGATTAAGGACCATTGGCTTTACGTTGAGTGGCGTATTTCATATCCGTATATTCACCTTTTTTATCGCAGTAATGGGAGCAACGGCAGTGTGGACATCCATTGTTTTTCCTAGTGTGTACTTTTTGGGGAGTAGTCACTGGGTAAAAACTAGTGAACATCAATGGCTATTAATTCCAGTCATGACATTGGTTTTATTTATCACAAATCGATTTGCAAAAAAGAAAATTTCAAAGGAACTGACGTAATGGTTAATAACATCAATACGATTACCACCGGTCATATCAATGCAGGTATGCCACAACTAGAGTCAGACACTCATCGTAGTGTGTCGCCTTATGAATTTTTACCAAGCTGGTTTTTTTACACTCCAGTAGTTATACAAAGTTTTTTTCTTGGTATAAAACATTTTGATTTCGCACTTCCTCTGATTGCTAATCCATCAATAAAATTAAGTGGCATGATTGGTGAGTCTAAACACGATATTTTAACTCTTGCAGGTCCAATAGCTCAGCAATGGATATCTCCATTTACCACTATCACAACGACTAGCACCCCTATTTTGCAGCAAACTCAAAACGCCATTGAAGCCATGGATAAGCAACACCTTTCTTTCCCTGTTGTTGCTAAGCCTGATTTAGGTTGTCGTGGTGTTGGCGTTAAATTAATTCAATCCCCAAAGCAGTTGAGTGAATATTTTAGTTCTTTTCCCATCAATGCACGTTTTTTAATCCAAGAAAAAGCACCTTACTCAGCTGAAGCGGGAATTTTTTATGTTCGTTATCCAAATGAAAAAAAAGGAAAAATAATTTCGATAACCCTTAAATATTCTCCGTTTGTTGTTGGAGATGGCACTAGCACATTAAAACAGTTAATAGAAAATGACAGCAGAGCCGGACAATTGGCTCATTTGTACTTACCTCGTCATGAAGAAAAGTTAAATACCATTTTAGAAAAGGGAAAAGAATTCCAACTCGCCTTTGCTGGTAGCCATAGCCGAGGATCTATTTTTAGAGATGGGAATCAATACATCACAGAAGCATTAGCTGAACGA
Organism: Aliivibrio sifiae; assembly: GCF_002954715.1. Classification (GTDB taxonomy): domain Bacteria; phylum Pseudomonadota; class Gammaproteobacteria; order Enterobacterales; family Vibrionaceae; genus Aliivibrio; species Aliivibrio sifiae. The sequence continues at coordinate 21,400 of NZ_MSCP01000003.1, forward strand.
CTAGACCAAATATTTAATGATTTAGAAGGATTTCACTACGGTAGGTTGGATGTGAAATTTAAAGACATTTTCGATTTAATGAATGGCGATAATTTTACTATTTTAGAAATTAATGGGGCGAGCAGCGAAGCCGCTCATATTTGGGATAGAAATACGCCTCTAAAAACGATTTTTTCCACCTTATTACTGCAATACAAAATCTTATTTGAAATTGGTGCACTGCAAAAAAAACAAGGTCATCACTCCCCAAAAATAAAAGAACTATTGGCTGCATGGAAAGAAGAAAAGCAACTGACTCTTCAATACCCACCAACCGATTAGATAAAGGAGTTTTTCATGCCAACACCTGCCTTACAAGACATACATCAATCACCAGTTATTAGTGGTTGTATAGATGAATTACAAAAAGGAATTTCTTTATTAAATTCAATTAGCGATAGTGATTATATCCACCTTGCTTTGCCTTATGTAGAAAGTACTATCGGTGAGCATTTCCGACATATATTAGATTTGTTTCAATCATTAATTCAAAAAGATCATCATGGGCCAATTGATTACAATGTTCGTCGTCGAGGTCATGAGATAGAAACAAATAAGAAACTAGCCATCACAGAACTTAATGATGTTATTCGTTGGTTAGATCTTTTCCCTATTGGGCGCCTCACCTCTTCAATATCATTAATTACCGAGGTTTGTCCTTATAAAAAACAAGAGCACACTATGACTTCAAGCATTGAACGAGAAATTACCTTTGCTGCTCTCCATGCGTCTCATCATTACGCGTTAATTAAAGTTATCACCCTTTCAATCGGTATAACTACTCAATCAAACTTTGGATTAGCACCAACGACAACCACCTATTTGCGAGGGGAAGCCTAATGTGTACTCTTTCTTGGTTTAGTACCCCAACAGGTTATGAATTATTTTTTAATCGAGATGAGCAACGCTCTAGAACAGATGCATTAGCGCCCCAATTATTCCAAGAAAATAATGTGTATTACATTATGCCAATCGATCCTGTTGGTGAAGGCAGCTGGATTTCACTTAACAATCACGGGATCTCACTCTGTCTATTAAATTACTATCAGGGGGAAATTGCCCCTAACAATGCATTAAGTCGCGGATTACTTGTAAAAGAGCTAGCATCTTGTGATGGTGTAAATTCCATTCAGAAAATACTTTCTAACATGGACCTATCACGCTTTGCTTCCTTTACTTTATTAATCTTTCACTCTGATGACTCAATAAAACATAAAAGCGTTCAAGGGTTTCGCTGGGATGGAAAGCGGTTTACATCAATTGCTCCTAGTTCACCCATGATCTCCTCTTCTGTCGATGCTGATAATGTCATCAAGCATCGCTTATCTGTTTATAAGCAACTAACAGACTCTGGAGTAAACAGACAAACACTGAATCAATTCCATCAACACCATCATTCTAAACTAGGACATCGTTCTCCTTGTATGCATCGTCAAGATGCCCAAACGGTCAGTTTTACTCACATCATTGTCGATAATAAAAAGAATACATTACGTTATCTTCCGAGTTCACCATGTCAAACAAAAAAGTATTTGGCCTATGATGTACCCTCCCATTCATACGACAATACTCACTCATACAGTTAACCCATAAGGTCATGATTATGAAAAAGTTATTATGTTTTTTTATATTATTATTTAGCCAAGCAACGTTTGCATCAGACGCTATTTATACTGGTTTTTTTAGTAATAAAGCAATTGATGGTTATGACAGTGTTAGCTACTTCACTGCAGAAAAACCACTAAAAGGAAGCTCTGAATTTGTAACCTCTTATATGAATGCCGATTGGTATTTTATATCTCAAGAAAACTTAGATTTATTTAGCGAAAATCCTACAAAATACGCGCCTCAATATGGGGGGTTCTGTGCTTGGGCTATCGCAGCAAAAAATGATCGAGCTCCTGGTGATCCGAATCAATTTTCAATTGTTGATGGGAAACTGTATTTAAATTATGACGCAGGCGTCAAAGCTCTGTGGGAAAAAGACATTCAGGGCTTCATCACGAAAGGCGATAAAAACTGGCCTAAGTTATTAAAAAATTAAAGGAATATAATTTATGGTTACGAGTCCATTTAGACTTCCTAGAGTTACACCTTTTGGGATTGGAGAATCTTTTGCAGAATGGGTTACTGGATTAAATCGTTTGGATTCCCATTATCAAGATCGTCCTCTGGGATTAAATAGTTTTGAGTTTATGCGTTATACCCTTCAACGCTTGAATGTGACTTATGATATTCATCAAGGTAAATTAAATTTCATTCCAAAAACAGGGCCAGTCGTAATTGTAGCTAATCATCCATTAGGAGCTTTAGAAGGGGTGATATTAGCTGAAATGATAGGACGCATTCGTCCAGATGTAAAAGTATTAGCTAATAAATATTTAAAACAAATACCTGAAATTAGTGAATTATTTATAGGCGTCGATGTTTTTGAAACAAAGCAGGCAAAAAAAAACAATACCAACGCTTTACGAGAAGCCCATCAACACTTAGCAAATAAGGGGGCTTTAATTATTTTTCCCGCAGGTGAAGTCTCTACTTACAATAAAGAAACAAAACTATTATCCGATAAACGGTGGAGCTATTCTGCTGCAAAGTTTATTGAAAAACACAATGCCACGACCGTACCTATTTACATTGATGGTAAAAATAGCCAAACGTTCTACCTTGCTGGAAAGCTCCATCCATTATTAAGAACATTAATGTTGGGTCGAGAAATGCTCAATAAAAAAGAGAATACTATTCACCTATCTATCGGGGCTGCAATTCCTCACAAAGAACTCTCTAGTTTCAATTCTCCTATTGAAGTAATTAATTATTTAAGACTAAATACCTATTTACTCGCTACCAATACTGACAACGAAACGCCAGTAAAGGCACCATCTCAAGCTTTATCTCCAGTAATTTCACCAATTGACATTTCGATTTTAAAACACGAAATAGAATCACTCCCCAGTGATGCTAAATTATTGGAGCAAAATGGACTTTCTGTTTACTGCACTAAAAGCAAAGCTATTCCCAATATAATGCAGGAAATAGGACGGATAAGAGAGGTCACTTTCAGAGAGGTAGGTGAAGGTACAGGTCTTGCTTGTGATTTAGATGAATATGATACGCACTATTATCATCTTTTTATTTGGCACCAAGATAATCAAGAAGTTGTAGGTTCATATCGATTAGGATTAGTGGACGAGCTCATCTCTAATTTTGGATTAGATGGGTTGTATTCTCGAAGCCTATTTAATTATCAACAACCATTTATTGATACGCTCAATTATTCTATTGAGGTTGGGCGATCTGTTGTTGCTAAAAAATATCAACGAAATGTCAGTTCATTACTTCTGTTGTGGAAAGGAATCTCAACGTTTGTTTATCAGCGACCTAAATATACTCATTTATTTGGTCCTGTAAGTATTAGTAATGATTACAGTTTATCTGCTCGTCAATTAATCGCATCTACGCTTGCTATCCATCATTACGATAATAAAAAAGCCGCTTTAGTCTCCGCAACAACACCATTAAAACCTGCACTAAAAAAAGTATGGAATGGCGATATGCTATCTCTGCTCGGAGATCTCAAGCTGTTATCAAAAGTATTAAGTCGAATTGAGAAAGGGAAAGGTTTACCCGTTCTACTGCGTCAATACATAGGTCTAAATGGAAAGCTTGTTTGCTTTAATGTTGATCCTGATTTCAATGATGCCCTCGATGGATTAATAGTGGTAGATATGAGTAATGTGCCACATAAAACATTAAGTAAATACATGGGGAAAGAAGAAGCGATGTGCTACCTTGAAAAACATCATCGTTGCTGACTTAGACCAATTTAAATAATGCTCACAAATTTTATTAACCAACTCGATGGCTATGGTTTTACCACTGAAGAGATTGCAGAATTAATTCAACATAGCCATCAAGCACAATTAACCTCAAAAAAAATCATTACTCGACAAGATGACGTAGCTGATAATCTCTACTTTCTTTTAGATGGTATTTGCCATGCTTCTTATCTTACTGATCATGGGAAACAATTTAGTAAGGAGTTTTACTGGCAAGGCGATTGGATTGTTTGTTTTGAAGGCGTTATAAATAACACTAAATCACCTTATACTCTTGAAACATTAACTCCGACGACACTTTTGTCTTTACCTATTTCTTATATGAAACAATGGCGAACACAATCTCACCCTCTTTATATTAAATTATTAGAAACTCAACTAATGTATAAAGAAAAAAAAGAGCGCTTCATGCTGCTTTATTCTCCTCAAGAAAAATATGAAATTTTCTGCCAAACATACCCTGAGTTAATTGAAAAATTAAATGATTATCAAATTGCAGCTTATTTAGGAATTACTCATATCAGTTTAAGTAGAATTAAAGGCAGAATAAAAAATAAATTAACATAAGTTAATGCTCAAAAAAGTCGGAATTGCTATCTTGTCATTTCAATTACGCACAGAGAATATCATTATGATCCACTGGCAAAGCATTCCTTTTCATCAATTAACAACGGTTCAGTTATATGAATTACTCCGCCTGAGAGTCGATGTCTTTGTTGTTGAACAAACTTGCCCTTATCCTGAATTAGACGGTAAAGACTGCGCTGAAGGCGTGCACCACTTAATCGGTTATATAGATAATAATATCGTTGCTTGCGCACGGTTACTCCCTGCTGGTATTTCTTATAACAATGTAAGTATCGGCCGTGTTGCGACCAAAGAGAGTGCCAGAGGCAATGGACTTGGTCATAAGTTACTTTCTGAAGCATTACGCCAATGTGAGCAACTGTGGCCGAATACCGATATTGAAATTGGAGCTCAAGAACACTTGACCAATTTTTATCAAAACCATGGGTTTTTAGTGACGTCTGATATGTATTTAGAAGACGATATTCCTCATGTCGATATGCTGCTAGTTAAGTAATCTCTCTAATGAAACTAAAAATGTCATCTATTAACCTAGCCATTTTATTACTTGTTCTCGGTAATCTAATGGCATCACTGTCTGATGTCGCGGTAAAAGTTTTGGAAGGTGGGGTATCGCCTTTTCAGTACATTTTTATTCGTCAGTTAGTTTCATTAGTTCTTATATTCCCTTTCTGGATTAGGCAATCTCGTGAAAAACGGCAAATAAGTAATATCAAAATAACCGCAATTCGTGCTCATATCGTCCTCATAGGCAGTGGTTGCATGGTTGTTTCTATTACTTATCTTTCTTTAGCAACTGCGAATGCTATTTTTTACACTGCTCCTCTGCTAATGATCCCTTTATCTATGCTGCTGTTAAAGGAAAAGCCATCAACAAAAAAAGTAATTCAAACCCTCATTGGTTTCGTGGGTGTACTTATTATTTTAAGACCTTCTCAGTTTCATTGGGCTGCGATTTTTGCGTTAGGTACAGCGATAACCTTAGCCTTATTTAATATTTTGATCCGAAGAATACCAAATGAACAATCGGTTATTACCACACTATTGTGGACAACATTATTCTCATTACCTGCCTCAGGAACTCTCGCCCTGTTGTACTGGCAGCCACTGACTCTCCACACTTTTTTCTGGGTGGCACTAAGTGCGAGTTGTATTATTACGTACAATGGACTTGCGACAATGGCCTATAAAAAGGCACCTGCAACACAAATATCATTGGCTGAATATTCTGGACTTATTTTTGTGGTTTTATTCGGGGTATGGTGGTTTGATGAAGTGCCTGATGCGTTAACCCTAATAGGAATAGGATTAATTATTTTTCCTCTCATGCCAAAAGAATGGCTTTTACGCATAAGAGGAAAAAGATAATAGTCGTTGGATTGTATTATTTACTGCGTCCAAAATTCCCATCGGACATCCTAAAGAACATAATCGCTTCGCCCTGACGTTCAATTTGAACAATGTCTAATTCGCCTTTTGTATTTAATTTAAAGCGAAAAAGTTGGCCTTTTTTAACATTACTTAATGGTTTATCTGCACCTTCAATTTTTACCACTTTATTTAATTCTGTCAGTGATAAATTATTTTTCCTAAAGACTTGGTACAGCGTATCACCTTCTTGAATTTTGTAATCATGCCATTTTGCAGCGCGTTGTTCCGGTTCTGATATTGATGCTTCTGTTGTCTTTTCTACCGATCTCGCTATTCTTTTTTCTTGTTCTTTTTCATAAGGTGAAGGGGCATTTCTGAGTTCAGTTTCTTGCTCACTTAATCCTTCTAAATTCAGGCTAACACTTTGTCTTTGCATTTCAGCCGCAAGGATCGCTGCAGGCTGAATGCTCTCCCCTTCTCCTTTCTCGCCACTTGGTAATAAAAATAAAACACAAGTAACTGGCACTAAAACTCGTAATGCTTTTCGATGAAATACAGGTAAACGTAGCCAATAAGGCGAAACACTTTCGATAAGAGGTGCGCACTTTTTCTTAAATATGGTCAATTGCTCTGAAAAATCTGGACGCTTTATGTTCATTTTATTTTTTTTATTCATACCATCGCCTCATGCGAAACTGGTGAGCTCACGTTTTATTCTAATATCAGAGTGCAAAGAAGTACAAAAGTTTACCTTAAGCTTAGATCTCTGTATCCTTTAGTCTTTCGTTTATACCATATAAAGAAAGAGAGACAGCATGTCTGAAGTTAAATTAGAAACAGTAGAGCAAAGAGCAAGCTACGGTATTGGTCTTCAAATGGGCCAACAACTTGCACAATCGGGTCTTGAAGGCCTAAACGTTGCAGCTATCGCTAAAGGCATCGCAACTTCATTAACTGGCGACATGCCAGAAATCGAAGTTGACGCTATCAACGAAGCGCTTCAAGCACTTCACATGCGTGCTGAAGAAGCTCGCGCTGAAGCATCTAAAGCAGCTGCTGCTGACGGTGAAGCTTTCCTAGCTGATAACGCTCTTCGTTCAGAAGTAACTGTACTTGAATCTGGTCTTCAATATGAAGTACTAACTGCAGGTACTGGTGAGATTCCAACTTCTGATAAAACAGTACGTGTTCATTACCACGGTATGTTAACTGACGGTACAGTATTTGACAGCTCTGTAGATCGCGGTCAACCTGCTGAATTCCCAGTAACTGGTGTTATCGCTGGTTGGGTTGAAGCTCTTCAACTAATGCCTGTAGGTTCTAAGTGGAAACTAGCTATTCCACAAAACCTAGCATACGGTGAGCGTGGCGCTGGCGCTGCAATCCCTCCATATGCTGCTCTAGTATTTGAAGTAGAATTACTAGAAATCGTTTAATCTTTCTCAAAAAAGATTAAAAATAAAATTAGAAAGCGATGCCTATAGGCATCGCTTTTTTTATGTCATACTCTAATAGCATGTTATAAAAACAGAACAATAATGTTAAAAGGAAATGACAATGAAAAAAACACTTATTTTATCAACACTCGCACTATCATTAACCGCTGCTGCACCTGCTAACGCTTTTTTATCTAGCCTTTTTGGCGGTGATGACGCAGCAAAAACAGAAGAAGCAACAGCTTCAAATCCGTTAGTTGGTATGCTGACTGAAAACCTAGGTATTTCTGCCGATCAAGCCGCAGGTGGTGCTGGTGCATTACTCGCAATGGCAGGTAATGGTTTATCAAGCTCTGAGAGCTCTGAACTTAATAGCATGGTTCCAGGCCTTGAATCACTAACTGGAGCAATCCCTGGAGGATTAGGTAGCATGATTTCAAACATGGACAGTGTTAAAACTGCATTTTCTGCTCTAGGTCTAGACCCTGCATTAATTTCACAATTCACGCCATTAATTACTCAATACCTAACATCACAAGATGCAAGTTCAGGCCTGCTTGATTCTCTAACGTCATTATGGAAATAATGATTTTTTAATCGTAAATAAAAAAGACAGCGATTTTACTCGCTGTCTTTTTATTTATTAATGTCATTAGTATTAGAATTAAATGCCAGAGCCTTCCGCCTCTGCATCATCTTCATGTAACCCACACTCTCTCTTTAATCCAAAAAACCGAGTGTCTTCTTCTTTCATTCCCGGTTCCCATTTCTGAGTTGTATGTGTATCACCAACAGACAGATATCCTTCATCTCTTAATGGATGATAAGGTAATCCTTTCTCTTCCAAATAATAGTGGACATCTTTATTACTCCAATCGATAACCGGTAGAAATTTAAATACCCCATTTTGAATACTTAAAATAGGCAAATGTGAACGAGAAGAAGATTGACCACGACGTAATCCCGAAAACCAAACGCTCACTTCTAGTTTATCTAATGCCCTTCTCATGGGCTGAACTTTATTTAAGCGGTTATATTGTTTTAGCCCCTCAACGCCTTGTTCCCACAATTTACCGTAACGAGCTTCTTGCCACATTGGACTTTCATCTGCAGAAAATACCTGCAAATTCAAATTAAGCCGTTTTGTTAGATCATCAATAAATTGATACGTTTCAGGAAACAGGTAACCAGTATCAGTTAAAATGACGGGAGTATCGGATTTAACATCCGTAACTAGTTGCAACATTACCGCAGCCTGAATTCCAAAACTTGAAGAAACCGCTGGTTTCCCTTCTAAGTTATCTAAAGCCCAAGATACTCGCTCTTGAGCTGTCAATTTTTCAAGCTCGGTATTAATTTCAGCCAAGCGTAAAATTTGCTCAACTTTATTTAATGACAACAGCTCTGACAGTTGCAATTTAAGCATAGAAGTCCCTTTTTGATACTTTCACTTCATCCACAATTCCAACTCTGATGGTAAAATCACCAAAGCCTTCATTACCTTTACGCTCAGTTGCCCAGCGGCCAACAAGTTCATCTATTTCAGATAAAATTTGACGATCTGTAATGTTTTCTTTATACATTTTAGGGACACGAGTACCACTGCGATTACCGCCTAAATGGAAGTTATAACGACCAGGCGCTTTACCCACTAAACCAATTTCAGCAAGCATCGCACGACCACAACCATTTGGGCATCCAGTGACACGGAAAATAATATTATCTTCTTTTGGGAGTTCATGTTTCTTTAAGACATCTTCAATCTCAGTAACAAACTCAGGCAAAAAACGCTCTGCTTCAGCCATCGCTAATGGACAAGTAGGAAATGCCACACATGCCATTGAGTTTTTACGCTGCTCTGAGTGTTCATCATCAATTAAGCCATGCTCTCGAGCAATTTGCTCTATCTGATCTTTTAGCTCAGCAGGTACACCAGCAACAATTAAGTTTTGATTGGCTGTCATTCTAAAATCACCTTGGTGAATCTTAGCGATCTCAGCAACCCCTGTTTTTAATGGCTTACCTGGGTAATCTAATAAACGACCATTTTCGATAAATAGTGCAAGGTGATGCTTACCATCAATGCCATCGACCCAACCAATTCGATCACCACGTTCTTTTAACTCGTAAGGGCGGCTTGCTTCAAATTGAATACCAGCACGTTTTTCAACTTCCGCTTTAAAGACATCAACACCAACACGATCTAACGTGTATTTTGTTTTTGCATTTTTACGATTTGAACGGTTACCCCAATCACGTTGAGTCGTAACCACCGCAGCTGCCACCTCTAGTGTCTTTTCTAGTGAAACAAAACCAAAATCATCCGCTTTACGTGGATACGTAGCAGTATCACCATGCGTCATCGCAAGACCACCACCAACTAATACATTAAAACCAACCAGCTTTCCATTATCAGCGATAGCAATGAAATTTAAGTCATTAGCGTGCACGTCTACGTCATTTTGCGGTGGAATAACCACGGTAGTTTTAAATTTACGAGGAAGATAATTACTGCCTAAAATTGGCTCTTCATCTGTGGTTTCTAGTTTTTCACCATCTAACCAGATCTCTGCATAGGCACGTGTTTTTGGCAGCAGATGCTCGCTTATTTTTTTCGCCCACTCATACGCTTCTTGATGTAACTCAGACTCAACAGGATTGGTGGTACAAAGAACATTTCGGTTTACATCGCCCGCAGTCGCAATCGAATCAATGCCAATGCTATTCAATGTTTGGTGCATTAATTTAATATTTGGTTTTAATACCCCATGAAACTGAAACGTTTGGCGAGTCGTTAAACGTAAGCTGCCATAAGAGGTATTTTCTTCAGCAAACTTATCAATCGCTAACCATTGTTTTGGGGTGATAATTCCACCAGGCATACGTGCACGAAGCATTACGTTATGCAATGGTTCTAATTTTTGCTTTGCACGCTCAGCACGAATATCTCTATCATCTTGTTGATACATGCCGTGAAAGCGGATCAATTGGAAGTTATCCTTGGTAAAACCACCGGTAATGCGATCTTGAAGATCTTCTACGATCGTCCCTCGAAGACTTTTACTTTCACGCTTTAGACGCTCGTTATCCGCTAATGGGCCAAGTTCAGTGCCTGATAAGATTGTTTTTACTGCTATTTGCTCGCTCATTAGTACACATCCCTTTGGTAACGTTTCGCCTTACGCAGATCATTTACAAATTGTTCTGCTTCTTCTCTGTTCTTTTTACCTTGTTGTTCAACAATAGTAATCAATGCATCATGTACATCTTTTGCCATGCGAGTTGCATCACCACATACGTAAATATAAGCACCATCTTGTAGCCACTGCCACACTTGTGCGGAATGCCCAAGAATACGATGTTGTACATAGACTTTCTCTTGTTGATCTCGACTAAAGGCAACATCTAGTTGATTTACAACACCTGATTTAAGGTATTTCTGCCATTCCACTTGGTATAAGAAATCTTGCGTGAAAGTTCTATCACCAAAGAATAACCAGTTTTTACCTTCAGCATCACGGTTGTCACGCTCTTGCACAAATGAGCGAAACGGTGCGATACCAGTACCAGGGCCAATCATGATCACTGGGGTATTATCATCTTGGGGAAGTTTGAAATTATTATTGTGTTCAATAAACACTTTAACTTCATCCCCCTCTTCTAGGCGGTGAGATAAGAAGCTAGAGGCGCCACCAAATCGAGTGTCATCGCCTTGTTGGTATTCAACAACAGCAACCGTTAAATGTACCTCTTCATCCACTTCAGTTTGACTTGAAGCAATAGAATATAAACGGGGAGTTAAACGACGCAGTAAACCAACTAATTGCTCTGCGGTTAATTTTGTTTTCTTTTCTGATAACAGATCAATGACTTGGGTATTGCCCGCATATTGGCGTAACTTATCTTTGTCTTGAGCTAGCTTCTCTAATTTTTTACTGCCTGATAATTCTGAAAATTTAGCCACTTGCTGTGGGTTTGCCGAAGTAATTTCATATTTTTCGACTAACGCTTTTTGCAGAGAAATAGACTCTCCATCAACCTCAACTAGCTCTTCGCCAGTTAAACCGATTTGTTTTAAGATCGCAGCCGCTAACTCAGGACTATTTTCAAACCAAACACCAAGCGCGTCACCCGGTTGATAAGTTAAGCCTGAATCTTCCAAATCAATTTCAATATGACGAACATCTTTGCCAGAATCTCGGCCCGTTATTTTTTGGCTAGCTAATAGCGTCGCTGTATAAGGGTTTTGTTTTGAATATTGAGAATGGCTATGTGCAGCTTGACCAACAGGTAATTGCACTACCTGTCCATTTTTAGAGTCATCACCAGTAGATAAGGTTTCTTTTACTTTTTCTAACGCTTGCTTGCGCCAGTCTGCGGCTGGTGCTTCATAATCCACATCTAAATCGATACGCTCAATAAATGGCGTCGCGCCTTTCTTAGATAAGTACGCATCAAAATCTTTACCAGTTTGGCAGAAGAACTCGTAGCTCGAATCTCCTAGACCAATCACTGCGTATTTTAAGTTATCTAATTTTGGTGCTTTTTTAGATTGAAGATATTCATGTAACTCAATGGCATTATCAGGGGCTTCACCCTCACCATTAGTGGATGCAACAATAATAACGTGAGTTTCTTTAGCGAGGTTTTTACCTTTGTAGTCACTGGCATCAAACAGCTCAACACTAATCCCAGAAGCCGATGCTTCTTCTTTTAATGCTTCAGCCACGCCTTTTGCGTTACCAGTCTGAGAGGCATAAATAATTGATAGCTTACCAGCAGGCTCACTTGATACCGCCGCAGCGGCTTGATTAATTGGTTGTGCTGCACCAGATGTTTGGCTTACACCCCAAAAATAACCACTTACCCAAGCAAGTTGTTGTGGAGATAATTCTGAAGCAGCTAGTTGTAATTGACCTATTTGTTGATCATTAAGTGGACTAGCGAGTGCGGAGAGTTCCTTTAATAACATGACGACATCCCTATTCATTGCGTCATGTTAGATTAGCGACTCTTTTCTATAACAAGAAAGAATAGATAAGAATGTTTTATAACTTTTTGGAAGAAAGAAAAGTTTGCGTTACCTAATTTATACCAAAAATAATCTAGTCATTAATCCTAACTTGATTAAATCCAACGGCTAACGCACTCTTTGAGGCGGATTCTAAATCCCTGTATTTCATCTCACCACCTTTAAAATCAGTAAGCAAAACAAGACCTCCACGCACATGGCGAAATTCTACAATCCAAGAATCTTCAACTAATATTGGTTCAATTACCGCTTCAACCAATTGATCTTCTTGGTACATCAATTTTAGTTCACTTAATGTCGTCATAACTGCATCCTTACCAAATATGAATATCATAGTAATATCCATTATATAAGAATGGTCAATGATCGACGATTGAGCAAATTTAAAATAAAAAAATAGCGACTCAGTCACCTGCGTCGCTATCTTAACAATATTTGTTATTGACTAGAAATCAAATGACAAACCACCGAACCAACCGTCAACCATGACATTTGCTTGGTCACTATCAAAGCCTTCAAAATAACCAAACTCATGATCCATTACGCGATAACCGACTTTAAATTCAACATCTACCGCATCTACAGGAAGGATATATTTAACCCCTGCTTGGCCATCCATAGTTCGGGTATCACTGCTGCTACCAAAATCATATTGACCAAAAATGTGGAAGTTTGTGTTTGGGATATGCATAGACGCATCCGCATACATGTTCAATGCCGTTTCATCAAAACTTTGATTTGCTAGTTTATTTGAGTCAACAGAGCCCCCTTTATTAAATTCACCATTAGCAAACTGCATTAACGTTAAACCCACATCAAATTGAAGGCCATTGGTGTCTAATAATTTGTAGTAACCAGTGTAATCAATTTGGTCGTATTCAAAACGATCGGCTTTTACTGGAGTATAACGTACTTTTACATTAGGAATGTATGGGTATGGATGTTCAAACGCAATTGAAAATGCTTGCGAAGCATCTACGTCATTATCTCGGACAGCTCCATCTTTAGACCCTACTTTTCCATCAGGGAACCACGCATAAATTGCCACTTTTGTTGTAAACTCCTTTTCTGTTGAATGTGCAGGAGCTGCCAATACTAAGGCAGCAGAAGCAACAACAGTGGCGAGGGATAGTTTGTTCATGCGTAGTCTCCATTTGCGACGCGATTTGGTTCATATGCGGTCATAATAAACGATTTGGTTTATTTATGTACTCTTCTTTTTTTCTCGTTAAATCTATCGGTAATCGTTTCAGCTTCTATACATCTAATTCCGCAGGGATTTTAGCTAAAGCCGTTTGGACGACTTCGATACCTGAGCCCGGTTTATGTGCATTTTCACTAATATAACGACGCCATTGACGAGCACCAGGCATACTTTGGAATAAACCTAACATATGACGAGTAATATGGCCCAGGTGTGCTCCGTTCTCTAATTGACGTTCAATGTATGGGTACATTGATTCAACAATTTCACGGCGCTTTTTAATTGGTTTATCGCTACCAAATAATTGTTGATCAACTTCTGCCAATAAGTATGGGCTTTGATACGCTTCACGACCAACCATCACACCATCTAAATGCGCTAAATGTTTTTTCGCTTCTTCAAGCGTTTTAATGCCACCATTCACAGCAACAACCAGTTGAGGGAAGTCTTTTTTTATCTGATATGCTCTTGGGTAATCAAGCGGTGGAATTTCACGGTTTTCTTTAGGACTCAATCCACTTAACCATGCTTTACGTGCATGAATAGTAAATTGATCACAACCGCCTTGTTCATGAACAACAGAAACAAAGCGAGTTAAAAATTCATAGCTATCTTGATCATCAATACCTATACGAGTTTTAACGGTTACAGGGATATCGACAACTGCTTTCATCTCTGCAATACATTCAGCAACCAATTCAGGCTCTGACATTAAGCAAGCACCAAAACGACCATTTTGAACACGATCGGATGGACAACCTACATTTAAGTTAATTTCATCATAGCCGCGATCAGCCGCTAATTTCGCACAATGAGCTAAATCTTTAACGTTCGAACCACCTAGTTGTAATGCAACTGGATGCTCCTCTTCATTGTAAGCAAGGAAATCTCCCTTACCATGAATGATCGCACCCGTCGTTACCATCTCTGTATATAACAAAGCATGTTCTGATAGTTGACGGTGAAAATAGCGACAATGACGGTCAGTCCAATCAAGCATTGGAGCAACAGAGAAACGTTGTAGTGGGTAAGAGCTCATAGATATATTCGTTCAGTGATCAAGGCCTCAATTCTAACATAATCAGAACACAAACAGCCAACCTATTACTTCTTTTACTCATCAAGGATATTCACTTCAGTAAATAATAATTCTCTAAATAGTGAAGTTAAAATCAAAACATTTATGATAAACTGCCTCACTTGTTCATAAATAAGACATGTATCCTTGAATAGTTCTCAAAAAGAAAAAGTTGAGCTGTTATGCCAACAACGTGGAGTTAGACTAACGCCACAAAGATTAACTGTTTTAGAGCTTATTGTTACCCATCATGGTGCAGTAAGTGCTTATGATCTTTTAGAGCAATTAAAAAAAATAGAGCCTCAGGCAAAACCACCCACTATTTATCGTGCTTTAGATTTTTTAGTGACTCAGGGTTTTGTCCATAAAGTAGAATCAATCAATAGCTATATTTCTTGCTGTGTTATTGGCGAACATGCCCATTTTTCACAACTTTTTATCTGTCGCACTTGCGATGATGTTGTTGAGTTCCATGATATGAAAATTACAGAGCAGCTAACAAAACATGCTGAGAACATTGGCTTTTCTGTTGAGAACCACATTGTTGAAACTCATGGAACTTGCAAAACTTGTATAGATAGTAATAATAAAAATTAATTAAAGGACACCCCTACGATGCGCGCTGAATTTGTAAACCCATTCTTAGCTTCATTAATGAATGTACTTAAAACGATGGCTTCAATGGACTTGAAACCACAGAAACCTCGTATTAAAAAAGATGAAATTGCTCGTGGTGATGTTTCTGGTTTAATTGGTATGGTTGCGTCACAAAGTAAAGGATCAATGTCTATTACTTTTGACGAGCAACTTGCACTGCAAATTATGCAAAACATGTTGGGTGAACGCCCAAACAGTATTAATGAAGAAGTCACTGATATGGTGGGTGAAATCACTAATATGGTTACTGGTGGTGCGAAACGTATTCTTTCTGAAAGCGGTTTTGAATTTAATATGGCAACACCTATGGTCGTTTCTGGTAAAGGCCATACTATTACTCACAAATGCGAAGGCGCAATTATTATCATGCCATTTACTTCGGAATGGGGTAATGCGTTTATTGAGATCTGTTTTGAGTAACAGAGACTAGAACGCTTCGCTTCTATAAGAGTAAAAGCAAGAACTAGGATTCAGGAAATGATGGAGGTTGATATTTAGGTATCAACCTTTTTTATTATTTATAAACTACGGATACAAAAAGAGCCGACCGAAGTCAGCTCTTTTTTATTATTAACGATTAAGCTTTGTATGCTTTAAATGCGTTAATTAAGCCGTTAGTTGAACTGTCGTGAGAAGTCACGGCTTTATCGTCTGCTAACTCAGGAAGGATTTGGTTAGCCAGTTGCTTACCAAGTTCTACGCCCCACTGATCAAAACTGAAAATGTTCCAAATAACACCTTGAACAAAGATTTTGTGTTCATACATTGCAATCAAGTTACCTAGTGTTTTAGGCGTAACTTGCTTAACAAGAATAGAGTTTGTTGGACGGTTACCTTCAAACACTTTGAATGCAACTAGCTCAGCAACTTCTGCTTCAGTTTTACCTGCCGCAGCAAACTCTGCGCGAACTGTTTCTTCCGTTTTACCAAACGCTAATGCTTCTGTTTGTGCGAAGAAGTTAGACATTAATTTTTGGTGATGATCACCCACTTGATTATGGCTAATTGCAGGTGCAATAAAATCACAAGGTATTAATTTAGTACCTTGGTGGATCAATTGGTAGAACGCGTGCTGACCATTTGTACCAGGTTCGCCCCAAATAATTGGGCCAGTTTGGTAATCAACTGGGTTACCGTTACGATCTACACATTTACCATTTGATTCCATATTTCCTTGTTGGAAGTACGCAGCAAAACGATGTAAGTATTGATCGTATGGAAGAATAGATTCTGATTCTGCACCATGGAAGTTGTTATACCATAGGCCAATAAGAGCAAGAATAACTGGTACGTTATTTTCAAGATCCGTTTCAGCAAAATGCTTATCTACTTCATGAGCACCTTCCAGCAACTCAATGAAGTTATCAAAACCAACCGCTAATGCAATTGAAAGGCCGATTGCAGACCATAGAGAATAACGACCACCAACCCAATCCCAGAACTCAAACATATTGTCTGTATCGATACCAAACTCAGACACTGATGGTGCATTAGTTGATAGTGCTGCAAAGTGTTTAGCAACGTGTGCTTGATCGCCAGCTTCAGCAAGGAACCAATCACGAGCACTGTGTGCATTCGTCATTGTTTCTTGAGTTGTAAATGTTTTCGATGCGATTAAGAACAGGGTTGTTTCTGGATTTAATGGCTTCAGAGTTTCAACAATGTGTGTACCATCAACGTTTGAAACAAAGTGCATGTTTAGACGTGTTTTATATGGTGCAAGCGCTTCAGATACCATGTATGGCCCAAGATCTGAACCACCAATACCGATGTTTACGATATCTGTAATTTCTTTACCAGTATAACCTTTCCACTCACCAGAAATTAAACGCTCAGTAAAGCCTTTCATTTTTTCTAGTACCGCATTAACTGCAGGCATTACATCTTCACCATCAACAATCACTGGAGTGTTGCTGCGATTACGCAGTGCTGTATGAAGCACTGAACGGCCTTCAGTTTTATTGATTTTTTCACCACTGAACATCGCGTTAATTGCTTCTGATAATTCAGTTTGCTCAGCTAAAGAGAACAGATTTTTCATTGTCTCTTCAGTTACTAGGTTCTTAGAGAAATCAACTAAGATATCTTGACCAAACGTTGTTGAGAATTTATCAAAACGTTGAGCATCAGCAGCAAACAAATCTGACAAATTCATGTTTTGTGCGGTTTCAAAATGTGCAGTTAACTCTGCCCAAGCTTGAGTTTCTGTTGGGTTGATGTTTTTTAACATGGTAAAAATATCCCGTGTAGTAGGTTTGTTGGCTCAGAAATAAGATCTGAACACCCCGTTTATACGAATCTAAAAAATATGGTGAACTTTATATATTATGACCAAAACTACGCTCACCCTTTTTGAGTTAGGTCACATTAAAACTTCTATAAGTGAACATTATCTCTGTCAAAATTACAGAACTCTAGTGCTCAAGTCATTTTTCTCGTAATTAATCGATTAAAATGGCTGATTAATCATGACTCGAAAGATGCTTTCTTCGGTGCCTTTCGATAATTCGGTTCGCACAACAATACCTTCAACTTGAAAACGTATCGCGCCACCTACACTCCACTTCATATCATCATGCAATGTAGATAATGAAAACTCATCAGCAACTCGTCCTGCATCAACAAATGCAACCCACTGCCACCAAGGCACATCATAAAGATTAAAAATGGGCCAATCTTCTAAGGGTTGCCAATCTGGCATTACTCGATATTCCGCAGAATAATTAATGGCTGAGCGTCCATGGAACCGTCCACCACCGTAGCTACGTAGACGATAAAGTCCACCGAGTTTTATACCTGCATATTCTGGAGGTTGATGCGAATCAGATTGCCAACTTGGTGTATCCGCGATATAAAAATCAAAGGCCAGAACCTGTTTATTTATCACATTCCCCAAGCTACCTAAATCAAAGAAAGCACTCTGTTGAAACTCCCATGTCCACCACTCTTCTTGTTCACTAGTTTCTGGCGAATAGGCAAAATCTAACTCTGTTCGCGAACCGTGAGTCGTGTTTCTTACACTATTTCGGTTATCCCAATCAAAATTTACCTTTATACCCCAATTAGCGTCTGGCTCATCCCATCCAGCAACATCGGATAAAACACGAGAATAATAGAAAGGGCTTAACTCAATGCTAGAAACACCACTTTCCAATGGGTTATAGTTTTTCACTTTTCGATTAGGCATATAAGCAGCTTTTGCACCTATATCTTCTGCATTACCGATCGGTAGAATATAATTAGCCGTGAGGTGATATTGTGATTCAACACCATCAGTAAAAACTTCATCATTAACAGAAGAACTGTTACTGCCGGCTGCTCCAAGGTGATAATCCATATCCTTAAAATTAGCATTATAAGCATTGGCTCCCACCAACCATGAATGACCAACTTGGAAGTTATTAGCAGACAAATATGTCATGTAAGACCCCTTATTGGAATAGAGTCCCGCTGCAAATAATGTCGCTTGAGGTTGACCGACCCCCTTCATCACAGCAGCTGCGCCTACTGTAGTCCCCAAGCTCTCAGATGAAAACATAAAAGGAACAGCTGATGTTTCAGGTAATGAAGTTGGCCAAATATCTTCTTCTGCAAACGCATTGCTTAAAAAAGAAAAAGGTAAAATAAGAAAAAGCGCTAAACCAGTAGCGCTTTTAAGTGAAAACAAATTCAAAGTAGATCTCATTAAATGTATTGCATCTGTACTCGTGATGTTAGTTTAGTCACTAACTCATAAGCAATAGTTCCGATATGCTCGGCAACTTCTTCGGCTGGAAGATCTCGCCCCCATAAAACCGCTTCATCACCCACTTTATCTTTTGCATCAGGTCCCAAATCAACCGTCAACATATCCATAGAAACACGACCAGCAATTGAAACTTTACGTCCATTCACCAAAACGGGCGTACCATTAGGAGCGGCTATTGGATAACCATCGCCATAACCAATCGCAATGACACCAATTTTTGTATCACGTTCGCTGGTCCACATTGCTCCATAGCCAACACTTTCACCGGCTTTCACATCACGAACTGCGATTAAATGAGAGGTAAGGGTCATGGTAGGCAAGTAACCTAGCTCTTGTGCAGACTGATTCGCAAATGGTGAAACGCCATACATAATAATACCAGGTCTAACCCAGTCTAGTTGGCTATCAGGCCATGCTAATAACCCTGCAGATGCCGCCAGAGAACGCTCACCTTGGCAACCATCCGTTAATGACATAAAGGTATCTATTTGCTTATTGGTTGTTGGGTTATCAAGTTCATCAGCACAACCAAAATGGCTCATGTAACGTAATGGTTTAGCTACGTTTTTACATGCATGCAAACGGTCAACATACTCTTGATATTCTTCAGGGCGGATACCTAAACGATGCATCCCTGAATCCACTTTAAGCCAAACAACTACTGGCCCTTCAAGCTCTGCGCCTTCTAATGCTTCTAATTGCTCTTTACAATGTACCGCAGTCTGAATGTTATTTGCGACCAGAATAGGTAAATCACAAGCAGAATAAAAACCTTCAAGTAACAATACTTGCTTAACAATACCGCCAGCGCGAAGCTGTAAAGCCTCTTCAATACGAGCTACACCAAAAGCGTCTGCACCTTGTGCCCCTTTTGCGATATGAAGTAAACCATGGCCGTAGCCATTGGCCTTTACTACAGCAAGAAGTTTACTGTTTGGTGCTTGTTGTTTAATCTTTTGCAAATTATGCGCTAAAGCTGACATATCAACTTGGGCAGCCGCCGCTTTCATGTAGCTCATATTATTGCCTTATTCATCATCAAACGCAGGACCTGCGTAGTTATCAAAGCGTGAGAATTGTCCTTGGAATGTCAAACTTACCGAACCGATAGGACCATTACGCTGTTTACCCAAAATAATTTCTGCAATGCCTTTACGATTACTCTCAGGGTTATAAACCTCATCACGGTAAATAAACATGATTAAATCGGCATCTTGCTCAATCGCTCCAGATTCACGAAGATCCGAGTTAATTGGACGTTTATCGGCACGTTGCTCTAGGGAACGGTTCAACTGAGATAGAGCAACAACAGGAACGTTCAGCTCTTTCGCAAGTGCTTTTAAAGAGCGAGATATCTCAGAGATTTCTTGAGTACGGTTGTCTTGTAGGCCTGGCACTCGCATTAACTGAAGGTAATCGACCATGATCATACTTAGACCACCGGCTTCACGCGCAACTCGGCGAGCACGAGAACGAAGCTCTGTTGGTGTAAGACCTGAACTATCATCGATATACATATTTTTCTTTTGAGTCAAAATGCCCATCGTAGACGAAATACGCGCCCAATCTTCATCATCCAATTGACCTGTACGAATTTTAGTTTGGTCAACACGAGACATCGATGCCAACATACGCATCATCAATTGTTCAGCAGGCATCTCTAGCGAGAAAATAAGCACTGGTTTATCTTGATCCATTGCCGCATTTTCACATAAGTTCATTGCAAAGGTGGTTTTACCCATCGATGGACGAGCAGCGACAATGATCAAGTCAGAACCTTGAAGACCAGCCGTTTTCTTGTTGAGATCAGTAAAACCAGTAGAAACCCCAGTCACGCCATCTTGCGGTGTCTGGTATAAGATTTCAATACGCTCTAATGTTTTCTCTAGAATTGAATCGACATTCTGTGGACCTTCATTTTCAGTCGTACGCTCTTCGGCAATAGCAAATACTTTACTTTCCGCCATATCAAGCAAATCTTCAGACGTTCGACCTTGAGGATCATAACCAGCATCTGCAATCTCATTAGCTACACCAATAAGATTACGTACCATGGCACGTTCACGAACAATATCTGCATAGGCATTAATATTCGCCGCACTTGGGGTATTCTTGACTAAATCAGCAAGATAGGCAAAACCACCCACTGAATCTAGTTTTTCATGACGTTCAAGATGCTCAGATAAAGTAATCAAATCTAGAGGCATACTATTTTCTAGGATGGATTTAACTGATTCAAAAATCAGTCGATGTGGTCGGCTATAAAAATCACCAGCCACTACTTTTTCTGCAACAGAATCCCAACGCTCATTATCAAGTAGTAAACCACCAAGTACAGATTGCTCTGCCTCTAATGAATGCGGCGGTACTTTTAACGCATCAACTTGTGCATCGTGTTTACGGTTTTGATTTCGATTATCGGCCATTACTACTTTTTCACCATCCTAAATTTAGCTCTACATTATAACCAAAAGAAACATGGATGAAATAACAATCCTTCCATACCAACCTCACCATTCGCAAAATAAAGATTTTGACTCAAATTTAACTCTTTAATCCAATAAAAAACCTATACTATCTAACCTCTTTACTTTTTCTGAGATTGATACGTGTTAAAAAAAGTTTTACTTACAGGGCTTATCGCAATTAGTGCATCTGTTCATGCAAGTGAGAACGATACTGAAGACGCGGATACGTCACCTCCCTCTCCTAGGGAAAATCAAGTCGAAACAACTTATGGAAGCGACAACTCACTATCTCTTAATTGTAGTCTAGAACCGGTTTATACCTCTGGGAAAAATAGTCACGCCAGTGAAGTAAAATATTACTTATCAAAAGATGATTGTGAAGCAGAGACAGAAGAGTTAACTCTTGAAAAAACACCAAGTATCATTGCTACAGCAAGTAAAATTGAAGCAGAAGAACAGGATACAACACCTCCTTCACCATGGGAGAGCCAAGTCGAATTTGGTTATCAATCAAGCAAGGGAAACGATGACTCTCAATCCCTTAATGGTCGTTTAGAAGCAAGCTATACTTCTGGACAGCATCGTCATACTGGTGAAGTAAAATATTACTTATCGAAAGACGACGGCGAAACAGATAAAGACCAATTAAGCCTTAATTTACAGAGTGACTATAAAATAAGCCCTGATTATTACCTTTATGCCAACTTTAAAGGTTTAGAAACTAAATACAGTGCCTATTTTAAAGATTATACGTTTTCGGGTGGTCTCGGTTACCAAGCAAGTAACACTGAAACATTAGTATTAGAATTAGAATTAGGTCCTGGTTATCGTTACCAAAACCCAAATCTTGATGAAATTGATGATGATGATCTTATTTTTCCGGAGACGGTTGCCGAAGCAATTATACGAACAAATATGACCTTATCGTGGAAACCGATGGACGTAATTACCCTTGCATCAGAAGTCACTGTAATTAGTGGTAAAAGTAATACTCGTGTCGATTCTGAAATCAGCGTGACAAATAACATTACAGAAGAAATTGCCCTGAAGATCGCACAATCTCAAGAATATTTAGATCGTGTGCCGCCAGGGCTAAGTAAAACCGATTCTGTTTTTTCTGTTAATTTACTGTTTCTTTTTTAATTATTCAGCTCACTTACTTACTTAATGTAGCTCTTCATGCTTCTTTACTAATCCAAAATCAGCCAATATCGCATAGGCAGCAGGGATCATGAAGAGCACTAATAATGTTGATGTAAAAATACCAAACACGATAGAAACGACGAGTGGCTGAATAACCTGAGCTTGTAAACTAGTCTCAAGCAATAAAGGCAACAAACCAGCAGCAGTCGTAATTGATGTTAAAAATACTGCTCTAAACCTTTCTTGACTCGCTTTCACAACTGATTCATACACCGAATCTCCATCATCAACATGATGTCGAATGTATTGCACTAATAAAATAGAGTCATTAACCACTATTCCCGCTAATGAAACAAATCCCATAATGCTCGGCATACTCAGTGGATGATTTAATAATACATGCCCCCATAGCACACCAATCAAAGCTAATGGAATCGCAAGCATCACCACAAAGGGTTCAAGGTAACTTCTGAATTGAAAACTTAAGATAACAAAGACACCAAATAAACCCAGCATGAATCCTGTGCCCATTGATTGTCCTGTTTCAGCGGTATCTTTCGCTTCCCCTTCAAAATCAAAACGTAAGCTTGGGTATTTTTTCTGAAGTTCAGGAGCAAGCTCTGTTCTAAATTGCGCCAGTATTTCCGAAGAACTGACTTGCGAGGCATGAACATCACCAAATACACTTAAAGTTCTTAACCCATTAATACGTTGAATTCGAACATAATTACGCTGAAAATCTAATGTTGCAACAGAGGCTAGTGGTATTTGGCCTCCTGTAGGCAAAATGATAGGGAAGTTCTCTAATGTATGTAAATCCCCTGCTTGATCTTTATTCAAACGTACTTCAATTTCAATATTTTCAACACCCAATTGGATCTCATCAGCCGTTTGCCCAAAATACGCAGCACGTAATTGATTAGCAACCAGTTGACCTGTCACTCCATAGGTTTCAGCCCCTGGTCGAAGCTTAACAAGTACTTCTTCTTTCCCCATTCGCATGTCATCAAGCACACCATAAACCCCTGCAAACTCATTTAAATAGGCTTGCACTTCTAATGACGCTGATTTTAACGTATGTAAATCATCATCCATCATGCGAATTTCAATCGCTCGACCACCCGGCCCCATCGTCGGTTGCTTATAAACCATGGTTATTGGCTCTGCTAACTCTCCAACTTCTGCACGCCATGCATCAATAAAATCATCAATTAGTGTGTTTCGTTTTTCTGCCCCTAATAAATCTAAACGAATGGTCGCTAGATGAGGTCCAGATTCACTCGCATCTGCATTGGTATTAAATTGCTGAGTGATATGTTCGACAAGTTGGCGACCCCCTTCGTTCTTTTCACTCCATTCCTTATTTAGTTTTTCTGCCGCAGAAACAATTTTATCAACCACAATCTCAGTCTGAGAAAGTGAGGTACCCGGTGGTAAAATAATTCGTGCTTCTGCTATATCTCCATCTAACTCTGGAAAACCGACAAACTTCAGAGCACCTCCAGAAATAAGTGAAAAAGAAATCAATAAACTGGCAATCACGGCACCTAAAAAGGCATAACGCCATTCCACCACTTTTGTTACTGCTTTCACTAAAGTGACATTTCTAAAATGTTCAAAACGGTCTAACACTTTCTTTTTAAAACCAGTAATTGGCTTATCATTTTTTGACTTATGCAAAGAGTGGCTAAGGTGATTAGGAAGAATTAAAAACGCTTCAATTAAGCTCAGAGTCAATACAAGAATAAGCACTTGAGGAATGACTTTTAATACCGCCCCCATCTCTCCTTGTAAAAACATCAAGCTACCAAAAATACATACTGTCGTTAAGAAAGAAGACAATACGCCAGGGAAGACTTTTTTGACGCCGTTATACACCGCATCATCTATCTCTTGCCCTCGATCTAAATGTGAGGCGATCGATTCCGCAATTACGATGGCATCATCCATCATGATCCCTATTGCCATTAATAGTGCGACCAGTGACATAATATTAATAGAGAGCCCTAAACTCGCCATTAAAAATAAGCCACCAAGAAAAGCAACCGGAAGCCCTGCCGCAACCCAAAAAGAGTAACGGAAAGTAAAAAATAACCACATGGTTAAAAATACAAGAATGATCCCTTGCCAACCATTTTTCACCATCATGGTTAATCGATCCCATAATAAAGAAGAAAGATCATTGGTCATTTCTAATGCGACACCATCAGGAGCGATGGACTGCTGATATTTAACAAACTCAGTCACACGATCTTTAATTCGTAAGGCATCTTCTTCTTTATTTTTACTGATCTTAAGTAAGGCTGACGGCTTACCATCAAACAATACTTTTTGCTCATCAAGCTCAAAGCGATCGGTTATCGTGGCAATATCACCTAAACGGATCAATGCGCCATTATCCGATGCTCCCATCACCGTTTTAGCTAATTCTTGAGGCGTTGTTTTTCTTTCATCGAAACGAATTAAAAAGTTTTTTTCTGGTGTTTCAATGCTACCGCTGGGTAACTTTACATTTTGCTCAGCCAGTTTATTTGCAATATCACTGACATTTAAGCCAAGCTGACGAATCGCACTTTCATTTAATTCAACACGGTATTGATGATCAGAAAACCCACTTACTTCAACCAAAGAAACATCATAATCAAGCTTTAAACTTTGTTTCAATTTTTCAGCATATGCCTTCAACTCTGGCCATGTGGTATCAGCAGTAATTGCCACATCCACCACTGGCTCATTCCAATCTAGTTCTTGAACTATCGGAGATTCTATCTCTTTAGGGAAATCATTAATCGAATCAATTTGAGTTTGAACATCAACCAGCATTCGTCCTATATCTGCTTTTTCATTCAGCTTAATCACTAAACGAGCAGAGCCTTCTATCGCCTCACATTTGGTTTCTTCTATATTTCCTAAGCCATCAACGGCATCCTCCATTCGAACACAAATGCTCTCTTCCACTTCTTGTGGCGATGCTCCAGGATAAACGACACCAGCTAAAATATAAGGTGGACTAAATTCAGGAAAAGTTTCACGCTTTAATTGAGATAACGACACTAAACCAAGCAGCAATATAGAGAGCATTAATAAATTGGCAGCCGTTGGGTGTCTTGCAAAAAACTTAATCATTCCACAAGCTCCTTCTTAGGAACGACTGAACGCAGTTGCATGCCATTAATAGCAGGAAGGAGATCATTTAAGATCAATAAATCTCCCTCATTAATGCCACCAGAAATGACCACTTGGTTATCTCTTCTAAAGACTATTTTTATAGGAAGTATAGTTAATTGATTATCTTGATTTAACAAATAAATCTTATCGCCATGAAGGGCACTTTCTGGGATCACCCACTGCGGTGAAGCCTCTCCTTCAATTAATGCTTTTACAAACATGCCATTAACCAACGGAGGTACTGATGTTGGTTTTAGCATTTTATAGTCTTGTTGGATCTCTAAAATTACACCAACAGTAGCTTGGTTTGGATCGACAGTTTCACTGATACGCTCAACTTGAGCTTTCCACTGAGCATTAAAACGACCACTGCTCAACTGCACTATTGCTTGAAGCGGTAATGAATCAATATTTGGCATTCCTTGTTCATTAGACTTAAATACACGAAAGCTTTGCGCTAAGGTTTGCATATCATGAATCGATACTTGCGCTTCCATTTCCATGATTTTAATACCATGAGCAACAAACATTTCTTGCTGTAAATTAACTACTTGATCTGCTTCAATATTTACTTCTGAAATACGAACATCCGTAGGTAATATAATGGAAGTTTTATCTAAAGAGCGTTGTGCTTCTTTTAACTTTGCTTGATTCACTTTCACCATTGCTTGTGCAACTTTACGTTCATCTGGCAGTAAGAGGATTTGATTTTGAATATCTTGCACTACTTTTTGTTGTGCTAAATACGATTGATTTTGTTGATCTAAATCTGATTGAGACGTTAACCCTTTTTTCTGAAGATTTACTTTACGATTCAGTTCTTTTTTACTGATTGTTAAACGGTTCTTCTCAATTTTTAACGTATTGCGGATATTTTTTTCTTCGAGATCCACTTTCGCTAATTGTGTCTGGCTTGATCCTAAATCTGCTTCAGCTTGAGCAAGCTTTAATTCATAATCGAGTGGATCGATACGTAAAACTTCTGTGCCCGCTAACAAAATATTACCTTTGTTTAAATCAGGATGACGATAAACCACTTTACCCGATACTTCTGCAATCGCCTTCCATTCAAATTTAGGTCTTATTTTGCCAAACCCTATCACTTGAGGTGCAATATTCTGTTGTTCTAAAGAAATCGTTTTTACAATTTTTGAGCGGTCTTCTAATGGTTTTACTTCTACCGATGGACGCAATTTAGTCACAACAATAAGCGTTATTACCCCTAGAGCAACAACAGGGAAAAAGAGGAATTTTTTATTTATTTTCATTATGTGCATCTCTTCTATTTGCTAAACGCCATGCCAGATAAAGCCGATATTTTTAAATTGTACTATTAAGAATTAAAAATACGCCTACTTTGTATAAAAACACACCCACGCAATCGTTTTATCTCTCTTTTTTAACATTTAACCCAAAAAACATTCATATTAGGTAAAAAACCTATTTAAAGGTTGACGATATGAGCTGAGTACGATATTAATTTGTTAATTATTTTTATGGAATGTATTTCAAATGAAAACAGTATCTTCTTTATTTCTAAACCTCCTCCTGATCGTGAACATCTCACGCGGGTAGGTTGTGGAACAAAAGAAGCCATAAACCAAATTTTAAAACCCGCTGAACATGGCGGGTTTTTTTATGGATAACCGTCATTAAAGCGCATGACATACACAAGGAAGCAAACCCATGAGCGATCAAGTCATAATCTTCGACACCACCTTACGTGATGGCGAACAAGCACTATCAGCAAGTTTAACCGTAAAAGAAAAATTGCAGATTGCTTATGCGCTTGAGCGTCTAGGTGTTGATGTTATTGAAGCTGGTTTTCCAGTCTCTTCTCCAGGTGATTTTGAATCAGTTCAAACCATTGCCAAACATATTAAAAACAGCCGTATTTGTGGACTTGCCCGCGCCGTAGCTAAAGACATTGATGCCGCTGCTGAAGCGTTAAAAGTCGCAGAAGCGTTCCGAATTCATACCTTTATTTCTACTTCTACCGTTCATGTTCAGGACAAATTACGTCGTAGCTACGATGATGTGGTTGAAATGGGCGTGAAAGCAGTTAAACACGCACGTAAATACACAGATGATGTCGAGTTTTCTTGTGAAGATGCTGGTCGTACACCAATTGATAATCTTTGCCGTATGGTTGAAGCAGCCATTAATGCAGGCGCAAATACGATTAATATTCCAGACACAGTTGGCTACACCATTCCAGGTGAATTTGGCGGTATTGTTCAGCAATTATTTAACCGTGTTCCAAACATCGATAAAGCAATCATCTCTGTACACTGCCATGATGATTTAGGAATGTCTGTTGCTAACTCTATTGCTGCGGTTCAAGCGGGAGCGCGTCAAGTTGAAGGAACAATCAATGGTATTGGTGAGCGTGCAGGTAACTGTTCTTTAGAAGAAATTGCTATGATTTTACAGACTCGTTCTGAATACTTAGGTGTTCATACGGGCCTTAAAAACGACGAGATTCACCGTACCAGTAAATTGGTAAGTCAGCTTTGTAATATGCCAATTCAGAGTAATAAGGCTATCGTAGGCGCAAACGCTTTTAGCCACTCTTCAGGCATTCACCAAGACGGTATGCTTAAGAATAAAAACACTTATGAGATCATGACACCTGAGTCAATTGGTCTTAAAAACAAAGCGTTAAATCTAACCAGTCGTTCTGGCCGAGCTGCGGTTAAGAGCCACATGGATGCGATGGGTTATAAAGACGAAGAATACAATCTAGACACGCTATATGCAGATTTTGTGAAGCTGGCAGATCGTAAAGGCCAAGTATTTGATTACGATTTAGAAGCCCTAATGCATTTTGCGAACTTACGTGATGAAGACGATTTCTATAAATTGAACTACCTAAGCGTGCAATCTGGCAGTGTAATGGCGACAACCAGTATCAAGCTACTTTGTGGTGATGAAGAGAAATGTGAAGCCGCGGTCGGTAATGGTCCTGTTGATGCTCTTTATCAATGTATCTATAAACTAACAGGCTATGAGATTGTCCTAGATAAGTTTGACTTAACCGCTAAAGGCGAAGGTGAAGATGGTTTAGGCCAAGCAGATATCATCGCAAACTATAAAGGTCGTAAGTATCACGGTACTGGTTTAGCTACCGATATTATCGAAGCCTCTGGTCAAGCGCTACTTCACGTCATTAATAGCATTCACCGTGCTGATCAAATTGCTGAAATTAAGCAAAAGAAGATTGCGACGGTTTAAGGCGACTTAACAGAATTTTAAATCGGAGGAGTCTACTCTTCTCTGATTAACAAAATTAAATAAAAAGATTAAAGGATTAACATGACGAATAAAACATACAAAATTGCAATTTTACCGGGCGATGGAATTGGCCCTGAAGTTATGGAACAAGCACATAAAGTTCTGGATGCAATTGAGAAAAAACACGCAATTTCATTCTCTCGTGAACAACACGATGTAGGTGGTATCGCGATTGATAACCATGGTTGTCCGCTACCAGAGAGCACAGTAAAAGGTTGTGAAGAATCAGATGCCGTATTATTTGGTTCAGTTGGCGGCCCTAAGTGGGAAAACTTGCCACCGAACGATCAACCAGAGCGTGGGGCCCTACTTCCTCTACGTAAACATTTCCAACTATTCTGTAATCTTCGTCCTGCGCAAATCCATAAAGGATTAGAAAACTTCTCTCCACTGCGTGCTGATATTTCTGGTAACGGTTTTGATATAGTTGTTGTACGTGAGTTGACTGGTGGTATCTACTTTGGTCAGCCTAAAGGTCGTGAAGGTGAAGGCCCTCAAGAGAAAGCGTACGACACTGAAATTTATCACCGCTACGAAATCGAACGCATTGCAAAGATTGCCTTTGAATCGGCTCGTCTACGTAATAAAAACGTTTATTCAATTGATAAAGCGAACGTTCTGCAAAGCTCTATCCTATGGCGTGAAGTGGTAGAAGAAGTCGCTCAAGATTACCCAGATGTAAAACTAAGCCACATGTACATTGATAACGCGACCATGCAGCTAATCAAAGACCCTTCTCAATTTGATGTGATGCTATGTTCAAACATCTTCGGTGACATCATCTCTGATGAATGCGCAATGATCACAGGTTCTATGGGTATGCTTCCTTCTGCAAGTCTGAATGAGAGCAACTTTGGTCTGTATGAACCAGCAGGTGGTTCAGCACCGGATATCGCAGGAAAGAATATTGCTAACCCAGTGGCTCAGATCTTATCTGCAGCACTAATGCTACGCTACAGCCTAGGTGAAGAAGAAGCAGCACAAAGTATTGAAGCTGCCGTATCTAAAGCGCTGTCAGCAGGTGAATTAACTGCAGATCTTGCCGGTGATAAACCTGCACTAACTACCTCAGCAATGGGCGATAAAATCGCTGAATATATTTTGAATTCGTAATTCAAGGAAGAAGCAATGTCTAACGCAAAAACATTATACGAAAAAATTTATGACGCCCATGTTGCTGTAGCGGCAGAAGGCGAAAACCCAATTTTATACATCGATCGCCATTTGGTGCACGAAGTAACGTCACCACAAGCGTTTGATGGCCTACGTGAAAAAGGTCGTAAAGTTCGCCAAGTAGGTAAAACTTTCGCAACAATGGACCATAACGTATCGACACAAACCAAAGACATTAATGCCTCTGGTGAAATGGCACGAATCCAAATGGAAACACTGTCTAAAAACTGTGAAGAATTTGGCGTTACCCTTTATGATTTAAACCATAAATACCAAGGTATTGTGCACGTAATGGGACCTGAACTGGGGATTACTCTACCAGGCATGACAATTGTTTGTGGTGATTCACATACAGCTACTCACGGTGCATTTGGTTCGTTAGCATTTGGTATTGGTACATCTGAAGTAGAGCATGTATTAGCGACACAAACGCTAAAACAAGCACGTGCTAAAACCATGAAAATCGAAGTTAAAGGAAAAGTAGACGAAGGCATTACGGCAAAAGATATCGTGCTAGCAATCATAGGTAAAACAACGGCTGCTGGCGGTACTGGCTATGTGGTTGAATTCTGTGGTGAAGCGATTACCGACCTTACAATGGAAGGTCGTATGACGGTATGTAACATGGCAATTGAACTAGGTGCAAAGGCCGGTTTAATTGCTCCAGACCAAACGACGTTTGATTACATTACTGATCGTAAATTCTCACCTCAAGGGGAAGATTTAACCGCAGCTATCGAATACTGGTCATCACTAAAAACAGATGAGGATGCAGAGTTTGATGCAGTGGTAATACTTGAAGCCTCTGAAATTAAACCTCAAGTAACTTGGGGAACAAATCCAGGACAAGTAATTGCTGTTGACCAACCAATCCCTGCACCTGAGAGTTTTTCTGACCCAGTAGAAAAAGCATCAGCTGAAAAAGCATTAGCTTACATGGGCCTTGAAGCCGGAAAATCCCTGTCTGATTACAATGTAGATAAAGTGTTTGTTGGCTCGTGTACTAACTCACGTATCGAAGACATGCGCGCAGCAGCAGCCGTTGCCAAAGGCAATAAAGTTGCAGCTCATGTTCAAGCGTTAATTGTTCCCGGCTCTGAGCAAGTAAAAGCACAAGCGGAAAAAGAGGGTTTGGATGTGATCTTTAAAGAAGCGGGCTTTGAATGGCGTCTACCTGGTTGTTCAATGTGTCTTGCTATGAACAACGATCGCTTAGGTCCACAAGAGCGTTGTGCATCTACATCAAACCGTAACTTTGAAGGCCGCCAAGGCCGTGATGGTCGAACTCACCTAGTGAGCCCTGCAATGGCTGCCGCTGCTGCAATTGCGGGTCACTTTGTTGATATCCGTACTATTACTGAAAATGCATAAAGGAATTTACTATGTCAGGTTTTAAGCAACATACAGGTCTAGTCGTTCCTTTAGATACGGCGAATATTGATACCGATGCGATCATTCCAAAACAATTTCTACAGAAAGTAAATCGCACTGGTTTTGGTAAACACCTATTTCACGATTGGCGTTTTCTTGATGATGCTGGTGAGCAAGCAAACCCTGAGTTTGTGATGAATGCACCACGCTACCAAGGCGCTAGCATTCTCCTTGCTCGTGAAAACTTTGGTTGCGGCTCATCTCGTGAACACGCACCTTGGGCGTTAGCTGATTATGGTATCCAAGTTATGATCGCACCAAGCTTTGCGGATATTTTTTATGGCAACTCAATCAATAACCAGATGATCCCTGTTCGTTTAACTGACACGGAAGTGGATGAAATTTTCCAATTCGTTGAAGCAAATGAAGACGCTGAAATTAACGTTGATTTAGAAGCTATGTTAGTAACTGCTAACAATAAACAATACAGCTTTGAGATTGATGAATTCCGTCGCCACTGTTTGTTAAATGGTTTAGATAATATTGGTTTGACGTTACAACATGCCGATAAGATTTCAGAGTATGAGGCGAAGATCCCGAGTTTCTTGAAATAGGATTTAGGATTTAGGATTTAGGATTTAGGATTTAGGATTTAGGATTTAGGATTTAGGAAATAATAGAGGTTGATATGAACGTATCAACCTCTTTTTTGTCTATAAAACACAGGCAATCTATACTAAATAATTATTAGTAAACAAAAGTCAGGTACCTTTTATGAAAACCCTTATTTCCTCGTTACTTTTGCTTTTCTCATTCAATGCGTTCGCTGCACCAAAATCTGAATTATGGGATTATTGGGATGTAAGCAATGAAAAAAATGCCACCACAATATCACATCAATATTGGCAACAAACGTTAGATAAATACCTTATCACTCAAGGGGAATATACTCTTTTTGATTATGCCAATATCACGGATGCAGATGAGCGAACATTAAATAGTTACTTACGCCAAATGCGAAGAATCGATCCAAGAGATTACAAAAAATCTGAACAATACGCTTATTGGGTAAATCTTTATAATGCTATTACCGTAAAAATCATTTTGGATAACTATCCAATCAAATCGATCACAAAATTGGGAGGATTGTTTAGCTTTGGGCCTTGGGATGAAGAAGTGGTTGTGGTCGCAGGTAAAGCACTAACACTTAATGATATTGAGCATCGAATTTTAAGGCCTATTTGGAATGATCCTAGAACTCACTACGCCGTAAATTGCGCTAGCCTTGGCTGCCCTAACTTACAATCCAAAGCATTTACAGCCAGAAACAGAGATAAACTATTAGATAAAGCCGCAACTGAATTCATTAATAGTGAAAAAGGAATACTCATTACTGATAACAAAATCCAACTCTCATCTATTTATGATTGGTTTGCGGTCGATTTTGGTAATCAACAGCAACTTTTTGAGCATCTAAAAAAATATCGCCCTGAATTAAAATCATTCAAAGGCGATATCAGTTACGACTATAATTGGAAGTTAAATAAACAATAAGAGATCAGATTATTTAAGCCCTTTAGCTTTCTTAATTAAATCGTAAGCACCTTGAATTTCTTGTGCTTTCTCTTTTGCCATTTCCATCATTTCTGGTGGTAGACCTTTTGCCACCAATTTATCAGGGTGATGCTCATTCATTAACTTACGATGAGCACGCTTAATTGTTTTTGCATCTGCATCTTCACTAATACCCAATAAATTATAAGCATCAGTTAACTGGTCAGCAGAACTCGCTTTTTGCCATTGACCATGGCCTTGATGAGAACCTCCTTGTTGGCCAGAAAAGCCGCCGCTTTGTTGAAAACGGAATGCTGCTTCTTGCATTTTTAAGCGTTTTTCAAGCTGATCAGCACTAAAGCCAAGTTCTTCAGCAACAATATGTAAAATGTCTCGTTCACTAGGGTGAATGTCACCATCTGCAATCGCCGATGCTATTTGTAATTCTAAAAAGAATTGCAATAGATCATAACGACCACCAGTGATCGAGCGGATTTTTTGTAATGTTTCACGTAATGGGAAGTCATTTTCTTTACCCTCTCTAAATGCCTCTTGAGCTTCTCTTTTTTGCTCAGCATTTAGATTCATACGCTCCATCATCATCGCAGCAAGTTGTATTTCTTGAGCGGTAACTTGCCCTTTTGCTTTCGCTACATGACCCATAACGGCAAAAGCCGCATGGAAAAACTCAGCTTGTTTTTGAGTTTGAGAAGCCCCGCCAGTTTGAAAGGTAAAACCGCTGTTTGCCATGCGCTTTGCTTTATCAAATTGATGGCCAATAAAGATCCCTAATGCCGCGCCAAAAAAGCCGCCAAATAGGAAACCAAAAAAACCACCTAATATTTTGCCAAATATTTGCATTTTATATTCCAATTAATGAATTATTCTATTTTTACTCTGTCACACTCTGAGCAAACGCAGCCTGTTACTTTACAACCATTAATCGATGATAGCGACATCTTATGGGTGGTTTGGGCATGGCTTTTGCTTTATTATAAACAAGTGACTCTGTCTAGTCTCTTTGAGTATATCAGCGGATTAATATAACGAACAGGAACGTCTAACTCGATGCCTTTTACCTCTCGCAGCCTACTTGCTTCACTTGCTGGATGCCTTCTTTACGGTTCTCCCGTCATTGCCGATGATGGAAGCACAATCGTATCTCCAGAAAATAGCATTATCTTCCCTTTACAAACTAATGCAGTTAACTCTTGCCCTGTGCCTGAAAAAACATCTAAAGAGGAAGAAGATCAACAACCTGTATTAATTCAATCTGATAGCTTTGAAGCTCTTAATAATTCAAAAGCGACCTATAAAGGTAACGTTCATATTATTAAAGGCCGCCAAGAAATAAAAGCAGATAGTATTACTTTACATCAACAAGAAAATATTGCGATTGCAGAAGGTAATGTTGACTATTCAAGTATGGATATGAGGTCAAAATCAGACAAAGTAACAACTGATTTAACTACAGAAGACACTACCATGATTAATGCGGCATATAAAATGTCGTGCCAACCAATTCGAGGACAGGCTAGTCGTGTATTAAAAACAGGCCAAGAAATCTATCAATTAGAAGACGCCTCATTCACAACTTGTCCTGCTGGTGATAAAAGCTGGCGCTTTAAAGCCAGTGATATTGAACTCGACCAATCAGATGAATGGGCAACTTTTTATAATGCTCGTTTTGAAGTTCTTGACGTCCCTATTTTATATCTTCCCTATATTACTGTCCCTGTTGGCGATAAGCGTAAAACAGGCGTTTTAATCCCAAGTGCAGGTTTAGACAGTAAAGATGGTTTTGAACTTTCTATACCTGTTTATTGGAATATTGCACCAAATTATGATGCGATTACAACGATTAATTACATGGAAAAACGTGGTACTCAGTTAGAAGGGAACTTCCGCTATTTAACTGACCTAGGTGCTGGTGAACTCAATGCAGAATACCTTGGTGACGATGCCAAAAACCAAGATAAAGGCGCTCGTTGGGGAGCCAGTTGGAATCATTCAGGAATATTCAGACAACACTGGAAATTTGAAGTTGAATACGCTCAAGTTAGTGATGTTACTTATTTCCAAGATCTAAATTCTAGTATTGGTACCCGTGATGAAGGCCAATTAACACAATCAGGAGAAGTATCATATCGCTCTCAAGATTGGGACCTCTCCATGCGAGTTCGCGACTTCCAAGTTTTAGTCGAAAGTCAAAAACCATATAGACTAATGCCTCAAGTTGAGTTTAACTATTACGCACCTCAATTTTATAATTCCCTGGATTTTAACTTTCATAGCCATGTTAGTGAATTTGCCACAGATGATGATACTAAACCATCTGCGACACGCGTTCATATGGAACCAAAATTAAGCTTACCATTAAGTGACACTTGGTGGTCTTTAACTCCAGAAGCCAGCTTACTTTATACTCATTATACCCAAGAATTTGATAAGAAAAATGCTTCACTATCCAGTTTAGAAGAAGATACATCTCGAACTATTCCAGAAGTAAGAGTTAATGGTGCAATTTATTTAGACAGTACGCAAAAATTCTTAGGTGAATACTTACAAACCTTAGAACCTAAAATACAATACTTATACGTGCCTGAAGTTGATCAAAGTGAGATCTATGGCGGTCAGGGTGAAGGTGGTTATGATAGTAGTAAACTTCAATTAGACTATTATGGCTTATTCCGAGACCGTCAATACAGTGGTGTTGATTATATTGCTGCTGCAAACCAATTTAGTATTGGTGCAACATCTCGATTTTATGATGATGCTTATAAAGAGCGAATGAATATATCTTTTGGACAGATCTTATATATGGATGGTTCTGGTACGTCTGAAAACAATGATAATAAAAATTCATCTGCGTGGGCAATAGAAAGTGATTTTAACTATGATGACTATCTGTTCTATCACGGTGGTATCCAATACGACTCTAATGAAAGTGAGCTTCAAGTAGCAAACAGTACCTTAGAATATCGTCACAATCGTGGTTATATCCAAGCGAATTACCGTTATGTCAGTAAGAGTTATATTGATGACAATCTATCCTATTCTGATCCTGGACCATCATCAGTAACACGTTATGGTATTTATCAAGCGGGTATCTTAACACAATATAATATAGGTAATAGTTGGCGTTTAAATGCCCAGTATTTCTATGACACTAGAGAAGAATTTATGCTAGAAACTCTGGTTGGCGCCACTTATTTAAGTGATTGCTGGTCATTTGGCTTAACCTATAGCGATCAAATTATTGCACCAGAAACCTCAGGTTTGATTGGAAGCTACGAACCAGAATACGAAAGTAACGTCATGCTTTCTATTGCAATTCGAGGTTTAGGTACTAACACTGGCATCACCTCAGGTTCTGCAACCAATGCCTTAGGCTATGGTCGCCCATTTTATTTGAATAATTAATTTATATGGATATACATGAAATGCTATTTTCTCAAAGGCATTTCATGCTCCTTACTCTTGGATGACACTATGAAAAACTGGAAATTTCCATTTATTAGCACCCTATTAATGATGCTAGCAATAAATGCACAGGCAGCTCCTGTCGAATTAGATCGAGTAATTGCTATTGTTAATGAAGGTGTTGTCCTTCAAAGTGATATCGATACATCGATTAAAACGGTAAAAATTAATGCTCAAGAAAAAAACCAACCACTACCTGACGAATCAGTTCTTCGAGAGCAAGTACTTGAGAAACTAATTGTCGATACCATTCAAAGCCAACAAGCAGAAAAAATGGGCATACGTATAGATGACACCCGTTTAGAAGAGGCGTTAAAAGGTATCGCAAAAGAAAACAACATGACTCTTGCGCAGCTACAACAGAAAACGGCAGCTCAAGGACTACCATATGAAAGCTTCCGAGAACAAATCCGTAAGGAAATAGCAGCAAGTGAGGCTAGAAATGCACAAGTTCGCCGCCGTATTAATATCCTTCCTCAAGAGGTAGAAAGCCTTGCTTTGCTATTATCAGAAGAAACACAAGCAACGGTTCAATACAAAATTAGTCACATTCAACTAAGAACAGAAGATGGCGCAACTCAAGCCGATAAAGAAGCATTAGAGCAACAAGCAAAAGATCTAACTGAGCGTTTAAAACAAGGTGCTGATTTTGCCACCATGGCATACACTTATTCAAAAGGCCCTAAAGCACTACAAGGTGGTGATTGGGGATGGATGCGTAAAGAAGAGATGCCTACCATCTTCGCAGATCAAATTACTGGCGAAGGAAAAAATAGCATTATTGGTCCTTTCCGTTCAGGTGTAGGGTTTCACATTCTGAAAATAGATGATGTAAAAGGCCTTGAAACCGTTGCAGTAACTGAAGTGAACGCTCGACATATCCTGATTAAGACATCAGTAATCGTGAGTGATGAAGGTGCACAACGTCAGTTAAATACTATTATTGCAGACATCAAAGCAGGCAAAGACACTTTTGCAGAAATGGCTCAGCGTTATAGTCAAGACCCAGGTTCTGCAGCTAACAATGGTGAGCTCGGTTTTCAAACACCAGATTTATATGTACCTGAGTTTAAACACCAAGTAGAAACTTTACCAACAGGGCAAATCAGTGCGCCATTTAAAACCGTCCATGGATGGCATATTGTTGAAGTACTAGAGCGCCGTCAAGTTGATAGAACAGACGCGGCAATGAAAAATAAAGCTTACCGTATTCTCATGAGTCGAAAATTTAACGAAGAAGCCGGGGCTTGGCTACAAGAAATCCGTGCAAGTGCTTATGTTGAAATTCTACAAGATGATAATGGTGAAGAAAATAATGAATAAGATTAAGCGTATCGCAGTTACTCCAGGAGAACCTGCAGGTATCGGACCAGATCTTGTTTTAACTATTGCACAACAAGATTGGCCTCACCAATTAGTTATTTGTGGTAATAAAAACGCACTAAAGCAGAGAGCCAAACTGCTCGGTATTAATATTGCTATTGAAGACTACAACGCTCATGAACCAGCAAAAATGCATAAGGCAGGATCTTTAATTGTCGATAATATCGAATTGAATGACGATGTCGTTGCAGGTGAGCTAAATGAAGCCAATGGTCATTATGTTCTTGATACCTTGCGTCGAGCAGCACAAGGTAATATGGACGGTGAATTTGACGCAGTTGTGACTGGTCCTGTACATAAAGGCGTAATCAACCGAGCTGGTGTGGCTTTTAGTGGACACACAGAGTTCTTTGCAGAGCAATCCAATACACAACAAGTTGTAATGATGCTAGCAACAGAAGGCTTGCGCGTTGCGTTAGTAACTACTCACATACCTCTTGCGTACGTAGCAAAAGCGATTACCTCAGATCGCCTTAAACAAGTAACTCGTATTCTGCACCAAGATTTAATCACTAAATTTGGTATAGCAAAACCATCTATTTTTGTCTGTGGATTAAATCCACACGCAGGGGAAGATGGTTGTCTTGGCCGTGAAGAAATTGATATCATAGCCCCAGCATTAAATGAATTGCGTGAAGAAGAAGGCATGAACTTAATTGGTCCATTGCCCGCAGACACGTTATTTCAAGATAAATACTTACAAGAAGCGGACGCGGTACTCGCTATGTATCACGATCAAGGGCTTCCTGTGCTAAAATTCAAAGGCTTTGGAAAATCGGTAAACATCACTTTAGGTTTACCTTTCATCCGAACCTCCGTAGACCATGGTACTGCATTGGAATTAGCAGGTACTGGAAAAGCAGATGCAGGAAGCTTTATTACCGCACTTACCCATGCAATTGAACTGGTAGAAAATAAATGAGTACAAGAAATGATGTCCATTTAGGCCATAAAGCGAAGAAACGCTTTGGTCAGAACTTCTTAAATGACCCTTATGTGATCGATGGAATCGTATCTGCAATTAATCCTCTACCAGGCCAAAACCTTGTAGAAATTGGTCCAGGTCTTGGGGCTATTACCGAACCTGTTGGTCGTGAAGTTGATAAGTTTACGGTTATCGAACTTGACCGTGACTTAGCCGCTCGTTTGCGCACTCACCCTGAACTGGGTAGTAAACTAACTATTCATGAAGGCGATGCAATGCGCTTCGACTTCACGCAACTTATCCAAGAAGGTAATAAATTACGTATTTTTGGTAACTTGCCATACAACATCTCAACACCACTGATGTTCCATCTTTTTGAGTTCCATAAAGACGTACAAGATATGCACTTTATGCTACAAAAAGAAGTGGTTAACCGCTTAGCTGCGGGTCCTGGCACTAAAGCTTATGGTCGACTAACGGTTATGGCTCAATATTACTGTAAAGTTATGCCTGTACTTGAAGTGCCGCCAACAGCATTTGTTCCGCCACCAAAAGTGGATTCAGCGGTTGTTCGCTTAGTACCTTATGAGGTACTTCCATACCCGGCTAAAAACCTGAAATGGTTAGACCGTGTATGTCGTGAGGGCTTTAATCAACGTCGTAAAACAATTCGTAACTGTTTTAAAGCATTGCTAACAAAAGAACAGCTAGAAGAATTAGGCATTAACCCTTCTCTTCGTCCTGAGAACCTAACGTTA
Source organism: Aliivibrio sifiae (assembly GCF_002954715.1). Taxonomy (GTDB): domain Bacteria; phylum Pseudomonadota; class Gammaproteobacteria; order Enterobacterales; family Vibrionaceae; genus Aliivibrio; species Aliivibrio sifiae. Next base: position 61,112 of record NZ_MSCP01000003.1, read on the forward strand.
GAACAATTTGTGACGATGGCAAACTGGTTAAATGACAACTTCCAAGCTGAATCAAAAGAATCAGCTTAAGTTAAGCGTATAATCAATAACAGTTAAATATAAAGGTGACTTCATTGTCACCTTTTTTCTATCTACGCTTTAATAATGAGATGAGAGGAAAGAGACATGGCGACCTATTTTGTAGGTGATATTCAAGGATGCCTAGACGAACTATTATTATTGTTAGACCAAGTTAGCTTTGATAAAGAAAAAGACCAACTATGGTTAACGGGAGATCTCGTTGCTCGCGGTCCAAAATCATTAGAAACCCTTCGCTTTGTGAAATCATTAGGGACAGCAGCAGTTACTATTCTTGGCAATCATGATCTGCATTTACTTGCCGTCTCTCAAGGCATTTCTCGTGTAAAAGAAAAAGATAAAACAGCCCCTATTTTCTCGGCTCCAGATAGCAAAGAGTTATTAACTTGGCTACGCCAACAGCCATTATTGGCAATTCACACTGAACATAAAGTTGTTATGACTCATGCAGGTATTTCTCCTCAATGGGAAATTAATACCGCGATTAAATGCGCTCGTGAAGTTGAAGCGGTTTTACAATCAGATAAATGGACTTGGTTATTAGAGAACATGTACGAAAACCAACCCGATTTATGGCGAGAAGATCTTACTGGTATTGAGCGCTATCGCTATATTATCAATGCTTTTACACGCATGCGTTTCTGTCTTCACAACGCAAGTTTAGATATGGACTGTAAACAACCACCACAAGACTTATCATCAGAAGATAAAGATAAATTAGTGCCGTGGTTTGAGTTAAGCTCTCGTCTTCCTCTGACTCATAAAATCATATTTGGCCACTGGGCGGCATTGATGGGGTACGAAGGGAATGACGTGATAGCGTTGGATACAGGTTGTGTCTGGGGGGAGTATATGACGATGTATCGTGTTGATGATAGGAAGTATTTTACTCAAAAAGCGTTGAGCTAGAAACGATACGCTTCGCTGACTAGAGACTTATAAGAGCAAAGAATTCAGATCGGTCGTAAACTCCCTGAATTAAACGCTGAAATATCAACGACTACGTCTGAATTCTGCTAGCGAAGCGATCTGAACCCTGTTCTTATAGAAGCGAAGCGCTCTAGATTCTAGTTAGCGCAGCGTATAGTCTCTATCGTTCTAAAACCACAAACTCCATATCGTACTTATTCTTTTCATCTTTCGAATACGTTTCAGAATGAGTCTGCTTCCAACCCTCACCCCAATCTGGGAATTGAGTATCGCCATTGATGTCAGCATCAATAAAGGTCAGGTATAACTTATCTGCATCAGCAAGACACGCTTGATAAATTGAACCACCACCAATAATCATCAGCTCTTCAATATCACCAGCGGCTTGTTTAGCTTCATCAATTGAAGTCACACAAGTAACACCTTCAATATTCAAGTTCGCATCACGACTTAATACAATATTCAATCGACCTGGTAATGGACGACCAATCGATGCGTAAGTTTTACGCCCCATTACAATTGGTTTACCCATAGTTGATTTTTTAAACCATGTGAAATCAGCAGGTAAATGCCATGGCATTTGATTATCAACACCAATAATACGATTCTTTGCCATTGCGGCGATCATGCTAATTTTCACAACTAATCCTTATATATTTAGATCTAAACAATCGACTTTCTACGGTAAAACAGTAACCCTGGCATAGCAAGACCAATTGCTAATGCAGCTATTGTAAATAACGTTTTCACTAAATTATCAATCATCAATCCCCACAATTCCGGAGAATAACCGAGGTGGTTAATCTCAACCACAGCAATCATCGCTTTAAAAGCAAAAACGCCTGGGATCATAGGGATTAATGCAGCGACGGTAAATACTTTAGGATGAGCAAGAAAACGATGTGACCAATGCACTCCAATCATGCCGACCGTTGTTGCAGCACATAATGTCGCCCACTCTAATGGCGCACCATAATGCATTAATAAGAATCGAGTTCCATGACCAATAGCACCACCAATTGCACAATATTTTAATGCTTTTACTGGAACATTAAACACCAAAGCAAAACCGACTGCAGGAATCATCGCGAAAAACATATCGTTCAATAATGCTAGAAATAAATCAAAAAAGGAACTCATCGTTACACTATCCATTTATAAAAGCATCCATTAGTTAATCCATCCCCATACGCCGACTAAATTCATTGCACCAACAATACCAATGCTGGTTGATAAAGTAAGTAAGGTAGCAAACGTCCAACGCGCAATTCCCATATTAACGTACCCCTTCACCATATCAGCAACGGCATTAATTAATGGGAAGCCAGGAACAAGCATCAAAACAGAGGAAGCCATTGCAAGAAAAGGGGTATTACCAATATGGTAGATAACAGCTTGAGAAGAAATAAGCGTGGTTACAAAAGCAGTAATGCCGAAATTAAGTAGCGGATTAAAATGTCGATGCCCAATTTCTTGTCGGACGATCATCCCTAAAAAAGAGGCAAGAAAGGTCATCATAAATACAGGCCAATCTCCACCAGCTAAACGACTAAAGCTAGCACAAGATAAACCGATCATCACAACCACAAGCCAGCGGTTGTATCTTTCTGGGCTAATTGCATCTAATTTCACAGCCGCTTCATGGCGATCTAATAAGCCTTTTTCAGACATAATACAGATCCTTTGAATTTCAGTAACCGCCCGCATGTTAATCCCGCGATCTGGAGCTCTTCGAGCAGTCGTCATACAATGTTCATTGATCATTGTTGTGATAACAAGCGAACTGGCTGATAATGAAATCTCCACGTCATCGGCACCTACAGCAAGCCCTAATCGTCGGCTAACGTCAGAAACTAAACTACTTTCTGCACCATGTTGAAGTAACATCTGCCCAGCTTTAGCGACTAAACGTGATATTTCCCTTTGTTTTTCGTCCATTTTCTTCGTAATAGTTAACTAAATGAACCTCTATTCTATGCTATTCATTTCTATCTTTAATGACTTAAATAAAAAAAACCGCAACAAGTGCGGTTTTTTATAATAATTATCTTGATTAAGACTTAGTCACGAACATAGATAACATGACCGTCATCTTCTTCGTCATCCCAATCATCATCATCACCGTCTTCAGTAATAACGTTTTGACCTGAAATCGCATCTTTATGGTAATCATCCCACATGAAGTCGACTTTATCAGCCGCTTTCTCTTCATCAGTTTGAATCTCTTTTGGTAGAGTATCCATAAAGTCAGATAGTTCATCACATACTTCTTGAGTACCAGTGCGACTTACTGCTGCGATTTTAAAGTAGCGATCATCCCAAGCAAGTGCTTCTAAGATCTCAGCGATCTTTTCATCAGTTTCTTCTTCACGTAGAAGATCGGTCTTATTAAATAATAACCAGCGAGGTTTACCAGCAACTTTCTCACTGTAACGCTCTAACTCATCAATGATAGTTAGTGCATTTTGGACAGGATCACTGCCATCAACTGGAAGGATATCAATTACATGAAGCAATACACGACAACGCTCAAGGTGCTTCAAGAAACGAACACCAAGACCTGCGCCTTCAGCAGCACCTTCAATTAGACCTGGAATATCAGCAACAACGAAGCTCTTATTACCACGTGCACGTACAACACCTAAGCTAGGAATAAGCGTAGTAAATGGGTAGTCAGCCACTTTTGGTTTTGCAGCAGATACAGCGCGGATAAATGTAGACTTACCAGCGTTTGGTAAACCAAGCATACCAACATCAGCAAGCAAAAGAAGTTCTAAGCGAAGTTCACGAACCTCACCTTTTGTTCCCATTGTCTTTTGACGAGGTGCACGGTTAACAGATGATTTAAAACGGGTGTTACCTAAACCATGCCAGCCGCCTTTAGCAACCATGATCTTCATGCCATGAGCCATTAGCTCTGCAACTTTCTCACCAGTATCAATATCAATAGCACGCGTACCAACAGGTACTTTCAACGTAATATCCGCACCACGTCGACCAGTACTGTTTGTGCCACCACCATTTTTACCACGCTCTGCATCATAAAAACGGTTAAAACGGTAATCAATTAGGGTGTTTAGGTTTTCATCCGCTTCTAGGTAAACATCACCACCGTCGCCGCCATCACCGCCATCAGGGCCGCCCTTAGCTACGAATTTTTCACGCCAAAAACTAACAGTACCGTTACCGCCGTCGCCTGCATCTACTTTAATTGTCGCTTCATCAACGAATTTCATTTTCTTCTCCGAGCTGTAGCGCTGGTAATCTTTTCATTAACTGTTCTATTCTGATACAGATTATTTCTCTGCAAATCAAAATGACATTATGAGAGTGGATCTTCTATGATCTTTACGCTACGTAATATATCAATATAGTCACTAGGTAAGTATTCTAGCATTTAAACTCATTAGTTATACCAACCTAAAAGAAGTATAAACGACAAAATAATTAACTGGTGACTATCCATAAATAAAAAGCCCCGCCAAGTGGCAGGGCTTTTAAAATTAGTTTTTAAAAACGATTATTCAGCGTCGATAGAAACGAATTTACGGTTTTTAGGACCTTTAACTTCAAACTTCACTTTACCTTCAGATAGAGCGAAAAGAGTATGGTCTTTACCGATGCCTACGTTAGTACCAGCGTGGAATTTAGTACCACGTTGACGTACGATGATGTTACCTGCAAGAACAGATTCGCCACCGAAACGCTTAACACCAAGACGTTTACTTTCTGAATCGCGGCCGTTACGAGTAGAACCGCCAGCTTTTTTATGTGCCATTTGTTATTCTCCTTAAATTAAGCGCTGATGCCAGTGATTCTGACTTCAGTGAACCATTGACGATGGCCCTGTTGCTTACGAGAATGCTTACGACGACGGAACTTAACGATTTTAATTTTATCGCCACGACCGTGCTGAACTACTTCCGCAGTTACTTTACCGCCAGCTACTAAAGGTGCACCAACAGTGATTTCTTCACCGTTAGCAATCATAAGAACGTTGTCGAAATCAACTGTTGCGCCAGTCTCAACGTCTAATTTTTCCAAGCGAAGAGTTTGACCTTCACTTACACGGTGTTGTTTACCACCAGATTGGAAAACAGCGTACATATTTTACTCCGCTACTTTCGCACTACCATTTAATTTGTTTACTCAACAATTTTGGTGTGCGTTAAACTTGTCATCAATAGGGCGTGGATTCTACGCGAATGATTTCAATCTGACAACCCAAAATTGAAGAAAAATGATGAAAAGATAAACGAAATAGTCAATCGGCTAAAAGAGAGGAATTTTCGACTGTATTGCGACCCTCAATTTAGTGTATTATTTATGTAATCACTTATTACAATAAAGCCTAACTTAGGCCCTAACCTTGCTGGAAGAATAATGGATTTTAAAGCTATCCAAGCCCTCACGGCTGATGACATGGCAATCGTAAATGAGACCATCCTAGCTCAACTGAATTCAGATGTTGCGCTGATCAACCAACTTGGTTTCTACATTGTAAGCGGCGGCGGTAAACGCTTGCGTCCTGTGCTTGCCATTTTATCTGCAAAAGCACTTGGATACGAAGGCAAAGACCACACAATGGCAGCTGCCTTTATTGAATTTATTCACACGGCAACATTACTTCATGATGACGTTGTCGATGAATCAGATATGCGTCGTGGCAAAGCTACAGCTAATGCCGAATTTGGCAATGCAGCAAGCGTACTCGTTGGCGATTTTATTTACACCCGTTCGTTCCAAATGATGACGAGTTTGGGATCCATAAAGATCCTTAGTTTAATGAGTGAGTCAGTTAATGTGATCGCAGAAGGTGAAGTTCTTCAACTAATGAATTGCAATGATCCTAATACGACTGAAGAAAGTTACATGCAAGTAATCTATTCTAAAACAGCTCGCTTATTTGAAGCCGCTACTCAGATCGGCGCGATCCTAAATGACGCACCACAAGAGATCGAAACCGCATTACAAAACTACGGTAAATATTTAGGCACTGCTTTCCAATTGATCGATGACGTGATGGATTACACTTCAGATGGCGAAGATATGGGCAAAAATGTCGGAGACGATCTTGCTGAAGGTAAACCGACACTTCCTTTACTACATGCGATGAATCATGGTAATGCAGAACAAGCAGCAATGATCCGTGAAGCAATCGAAAAAGGCAATGGTCTAGATAAATTAGAACCTATCCTTGCCTGCATGAAAGAAGTTGGATCATTAGAATACACAAAGAAAAAAGCAGATGAAGAAGCGGATAAAGCCATTGAAGAGTTAGCCGTATTACCTGAATCTGAATACAAAGAAGCATTGAAGACGTTGGCACACTTAGCCGTTAAACGCAGTAAATAATACTACGCTTAAAGAAAATAAAAAGGGCAGATAAATAACTATCTGCCCTTTTCTCTTTCAATTACTTTAATTCTTGTTATTTAACGAATTCTTCACCAATCGAAATATCACCTTTCAGTGTATCTAACATACTATCAAGTGCTTCTTGTTCAAATGCGCTCAACGCACCATAAGACTGAATTTCTTCAACCCCATTTTTACCAAGTAAAATTGGTTGTGCGAAGAAACGAGCGTGTTCGCCATTACCTTCAACATACGCACATTCAACAACACCTTTCTCACCACTTAATGCTTTCACTAGTGATAGACCAAAACGACATGCCGCTTGACCCATTGAAAGTGTCGCAGAACCACCACCGGCTTTTGCTTCAACAACTTCCGTTCCTGCATTTTGAATGCGAGGAGTTAGTGCCGCAACTTCTTCAGCAGTAAACTCGACACCTTCAACTTGAGAAAGAAGAGGAAGAATAGTTACGCCTGAGTGACCACCGATAACTGGTACGCGGATCTCGCCTGGATCTTTGTCTTTTAATTCAGCAACAAACGTTTCTGAACGGATCACATCCAGTGTTGTTACACCAAACAATTTATTTTTATCGTATACACCCGCCTTCTTTAATACTTCAGCAGCAATCGCAACGGTTGTATTTACCGGGTTAGTAATAATACCAATACATGCATTTGGACATGTCACTGCAATTTTTTCAGCTAATGACTTAACAATACCTGCATTAATATTGAAAAGATCTGAGCGATCCATACCAGGTTTACGAGCAACACCTGCAGAAATTAAAACGACGTCTGCATTATCAAGAGCCGGCGTAGGATCTTCACCGCAATATCCTTTGATAGAAACTGGCGTTGGGATGTGACTAAGATCCGCAGCAACACCTGGTGTTACCGGAGCAATATCATAAAGAGCAAGATCAGATCCTGCTGGTAATCGATTCTTAAGAAGTAATGCTAACGCTTGTCCGATGCCTCCTGCGGCGCCAATAACAGCAACTTTCATGTTCTTTCTCCTTGAGTAGTAGAGGTATATTTTTATTATTAATTTACTTTCAAACTGAAAGTGACGTTATAGCAAGCTCAAATGAAATTCAATGCTATTTGCTTCGCTTTGCGACCTTACGCAATGACATCCGAACCAAGCCATAAATTGAACGCGACTCTACTTGCATTTATCCTTGCTTGTAAATGAAATTGTCTAGCGAATTAGAGATCTTGAACAAAAATAAATGAATAATTCATGAGTAAGTATTCACATAAATGCCATTTTGATTTGGTTATACGTAAATAATTATGCGAGAATAGTCGTAATTATTGCAAAAAGAATCAAAACATCATGCGAAATAATGAAAAGCAAGAACTACTAGTTAAAGAATTTAAATCCATTCTTAAAGCAGAACGATTTGGTTCTCAAGGTGAAATTGTTGATGCTCTTCGAATCTCAGGTTTCGATAACATTAATCAATCAAAAGTATCCCGAATGCTGACTAAATTTGGTGCTGTACGTACCCGCAATGCAAAAATGGAGATGGTGTATTGCCTTCCTATTGAGCTTGGTGTTCCTACCGTTTCTAGTTCTTTACGTGAACTTGTTATGGATATTGATTACAACAATGCTCTAGTAGTCATTCATACAGGACCGGGGGCAGCTCAATTAATTGCTCGCTTATTAGATTCCTTAGGTAAATCTGAAGGTATTTTAGGCGTCGTTGCTGGTGATGATACAATCTTTATTACACCGACAAGAAACATTGAAGTCTCGAAGTTATTCGATTCTGTCTGTGACCTATTTGAATACAGCATTTAAATCTATACTCTTTTTAAAGGTCGTTTTCTCTTATAAAGCGACCTTATTCCTACATATTCTCCCCAACCAAACTCATTAATAAATATTGCAGAAATGTTAAAGCGACACATTATGCTAATTATTAATAGAATCAATAGTTATTTATTTCACAGTTTTGATATAATTTAATTAACACTATTTTAAAAAGTGCGCATTAGTTTGCTATCATTCACACGCCATTTCTGTAACAGGAAATTTAAAACACTTCACAATGAGGTGAATAAATACGGTTTCTTACTCTCATTCTCTCTTACTTTTAGAGAGCATTTAAATGAGTAAAGAAACACAATAATAAGGAAAGGAATAACATGGCATTAAAAAACTTAATTAAAGCAAGTGCTATTGCTGCAGCAATGCTTGGTGCAGGCATGAGCTCTGCAAGTGCTCAGGATTTCATTACTATTGGAACAGGCTCAGTAACAGGTGTTTATTACCCAACGGGTGGTGCTATCTGTAAATTAGTGAATAAAGACCGTAAAGAACATAATGTTCGCTGTTCTGTAGAATCGACGGGCGGTTCTATCTATAACGTAAATACTATCCGTTCAGGCGAACTAGATTTTGGTATCGTACAATCAGATTGGCAGTACCATGGCTACAACGGTACAAGTAAATTTGAAGCTCAAGGCCCTTACAAGAAACTGCGTGCGATGTTCTCTCTTCATACAGAACCTTTTAACATCATCGCTCGTACAGATTCAGGCATTAACAACGTTGCTGACCTTGAAGGTAAACGTGTAAACATTGGTAATCCTGGTTCTGGTGACCGTGCAACGATGGGTGTTGTAATGGATGCTATGGGTTGGACAAATGATAGCTTTAAACTTGCTTCTGAACTGAAGGGGTCTGAGCGTTCTCAAGCTCTTTGTGATAACAAAATTGATGCATTTATCTATATGGTTGGTCACCCAAATGGTTCAATCAAAGAAGCTACAACATCATGTGATGCGAAACTAGTATCAGCGACAGGTCCTAAGATTGATAAGATCGTTGCTGATAACCCTTACTATGCATACAGCACAGTTCCTGCTGGCATGTACCGTGGTACTGAAGGTGATGTAAATAGCTTCGGTGTAGCTGCAACAATGGTAACAACATCAGATGTTTCAGATGAAGTTGCTTACAGCGTAGCAAAAGCAGTATTTGAGAACTTTGATACATTCAAACGCCTTCACCCTGCATTTGCAACCTTAAAAAAAGAAGACATGGTTAAAGCAGGTCTTTCTATTCCGCTGCACCCTGGTGCTGTGAAATATTACAAAGAAGTTGGTCTACTAAAATAGTTTTTCTTCTACACGCGTAACTTTTAATAAGTAACGTGACTATAAAGCGAAGAGGCCAAATGGTCTCTTCCTTTCTTCGCTACACTCCCTGATCTGTCCATGCAACGGATAACAATCAATAATAAAACGGATTTGAAGATCGGTTCTTTTTAGCCTATATATTGGCTTATATTCAGTAATCTAATACTTAATGATTGAGTGTTAGGTTCGACCATCACTAAGGAAAAGTACATGACGCAGTCGTCAAATACGTCACAAGATGTGCAAGAAATGGTGGCCCAATCTGATACTGGTGCTCGTTCACCGCAAGGATTATCTGGCCGAATTCTATGGTTTGTTCCACTATGTTGGTCTCTATTCCAACTTTGGTATGCTTCCCCTTTACCGTTCATTTTTGACTTCGGCATACTTAACGATACAGAAGCTCGTTCAATACATTTAGCTTTCGCTATATTTTTAGCTTTCACTGCATACCCTGCCCTAAAAAATTCACCAAGAGATCGTATTCCTGTCATTGATTGGGCTCTTGCTTTCGCTGGTAGTTTTTCTGCTGCTTATATTTATATTTTCTATGCGCAACTAGCCGATCGTTCTGGCGCACCAACAACTCCTGATATTGTAGCTTCAGTCGTAGGGATGGTGTTATTACTTGAGGCGACACGTCGCGCTCTAGGCCCGCCACTAATGGTGGTTGCAGCTGTATTCTTGCTATATACCTTTGCTGGCCCTCATATGCCAGATGTAATCGCGCATAAAGGCGCAAGTTTAAATAAAGCAATGTCGCACCTGTGGTTAACAACAGAAGGTGTTTTTGGTGTTGCTTTAGGTGTTTCAACTTCATTCGTTTTCTTATTTGTACTTTTTGGTGCCATGCTAGAAAAGGCAGGGGCTGGTGCTTACTTTATTAAAGTTGCTTTCTCTTTACTTGGCCACATGAAAGGCGGCCCTGCCAAAGCAGCGGTTGTGGCTTCAGGTCTATCAGGTTTAGTTTCTGGTTCATCGATTGCAAATGTGGTTACAACAGGTACGTTTACTATCCCATTAATGAAACGAGTGGGCTTCTCTGGCGAGAAAGCGGGTGCTGTCGAAGTGGCAGCCTCTACTAATGGTCAGTTAACCCCACCAATTATGGGTGCAGCTGCATTCTTAATGGTTGAATACGTAGGTATTTCTTATGTAGAAGTGATTAAGGCTGCCCTACTGCCTGCTTTAATCTCTTACATTGCATTACTTTACATTGTTCATCTTGAAGCCTGTAAAGCGGGTATGAAAGGTCTTCCACGCCGTCATACTCCAAGTTTAGTTCATAGCTTATTATCTTTTACCGGTACAATTCTTGGGCTATGTGTAATCAGTGCTGCCGTGTATTACGGCATTGGTTGGACTAAAGATGTCTTTGGTGCAGCAGCAACACCAATTGTAACAGTTGCTTTGCTACTTTCTTATATTGGCCTCGTTAGCATCTCTGCAAAATATCAAGAACATGCAATGATGGCGATTGATGAAGAGCTGACTGAAGTGCCAGATCCTGGCCCTACCATCAAATCTGGCCTACATTTTTTATTGCCAATCGTAGTATTAGTTTGGTGTTTAACCGTTGAACGTTTCTCACCAGGTTTGTCTGCTTTTTGGGCATCAGTATTTATGATCTTCATTTTACTGACACAAAGGCCATTAATCGGTTTCTTTGCCAAAGAAGGTAATGTCATTGAACAAGTAAAACAGGGCTTCGATGACTTACTAGAAAGCTTAGTATCAGGTGCACGAAACATGATCGGTATTGGTGTTGCTACAGCAGCAGCCGGGACGGTTGTGGGAGTTGTAACCTTAACTGGTATCGGTCTGGTAATGACAGATTTCGTTGAATTTATCTCTGGTGGTAGCATTATTCTTATGCTGTTGTTTACTGCGGTAATTAGCTTAATCTTAGGTATGGGCTTACCAACAACGGCTAACTACATTGTTGTTTCTACCTTGATGGCTCCGGTTATTGTGACTTTAGGTGCCGCGCACGGTCTGATCATTCCATTAATTGCGGTTCACCTATTCGTGTTCTATTTCGGTATATTGGCCGATGACACTCCTCCAGTAGGTCTTGCTGCATTCGCGGCAGCGGCAATAGCAAAATCAGATCCAATTCGTACTGGTATTCAAGGGTTCACTTACGATATTCGTACAGCGATATTGCCTTTCATGTTTGTTTTCAATACACAGCTCTTATTGATGGGCATTGATTCTTGGTGGCATTTAGCCCTCACAATAATCTCATCAATTATTGCTATGTTGACCTTCTCAGCAGCAACACAAGGCTGGTGGTTTACGAAAACAAAATGGTGGGAAGTTGTTTTACTACTTCTGATCACTTTTTCATTATTCCGCCCAGGTTTCTGGTGGGATAAGATCTATCCAGCCAAAGATTATTATCAAGGTATTGAGATTGCTCAAATTGCTGAAGAACTAAATGTGGGACAATCCCTCACATTAGAAGTTGTCGGTCAAAATCTTGAAGGCGATGTCATTAGTAAAACGGTTCGTTTACCTTTTGAAGATCGCGCTGTCACTGGTGAAGATCGAGTGAGCTCTATGGGTCTAATGTTATCTGAAGTCGATAACAAAATGATCGTAGATATGGTCGAGTTTGGCAGTCCTGCTGAAGCTTCCGGAATAGATTTTGATTGGGAAATAAAGAATGTGGTTCTTGATGCAGACCGCCCATTAAAAGAATGGGTATTTGTACCAACCCTTCTTCTATTGTTTGCACTAGGCTTTAATCAGCGTCGCCGAGCTAAAAAGGAAAACTTAGCGGCATAAATTAATGAATGGAATCTAAGGGGAGAATAACTCCCCTAATTAGGTAATAAAAATTATGTATAAACAAATTTTGGTTCCAGTAGATTTAAATGATAAAGGCTTTGCTGATAAAGCGGTTGAACTAGCTGTTTGGCACGCAAAACATTCTAATGCTGAACTTCATTTATTAAATGTGTTACCTGGGATCCATATGTCGATGGTATCGACTTATTTCCCTAAAGGTGCAGCAAAGCAAATGAAAGATGATGTTTCAAAACAACTGAATGAATTTGCAGCTAAGTTTGTAGATGAAGACGTGGTATACAGAGTACACGTTGCTGAAGGTAAACCTTATGTCACTATTTTAGATTATGCTGAACGTCTAGGTGCAGATCTAATTGTAATGCCAAGTCATAAGCGTTCTAAAATAGATAAAGTGATGCTCGGTTCTGTTGCTAGTAAAGTGGTAGAAAACTCACCGATTAACGTTATGGTTGTTAAACCTCAAGGTTAATGCCTTTATAACTAAAATAAAAAAAGGAGCCATTGGCTCCTTTTTTTATTTTTAGCAATATATAAAATCTCTTACTGCTTAGGCAAGGTTTTATAATCAGGTCTTATCGGCGTAATACTCATTGAATCTAAAACACCCGATTTAGCTTCTGGATAAAACTCACAAGGTGCAAATAAACTGATAAATTTATCGGTTTCTGGATGATAAAAACTCAACTCAGCAGAGTGCAGTTGCAAACGTTTAGAAAACGCCAGAGCCTCTTCACACGCGTAAAACTCATCTCCAACAATCTCATGCCCCTCTTCCATCATATGCACACGCAATTGATGAGAACGACCCGTGATCGGCAATAAGCGCACTAATGTTGTCTTATCTTCAACTTGTATCACTTGATAGCCCGTTTGTGATGGCTTTCCATGCTCGTAACACACCATTTGGCGTGGACGATTTGGCCAATCACAAATTAACGGTAAATCAATATGGCCTTCTACTTTCTCTACTTTCCCCCATACTCGTGCGTAATACACTTTATGAGTTAAGCGATACTGAAATTGCTTTTTAATGTGCCTTTCAGCTTCTTTATATAAAGCAAAAATCATCAGTCCAGACGTCGACATATCAAGGCGGTGTACAAGCTGAGCTTCTGGAAACTCGGCAATAACACGAGACCATACACTGTCATAGTGCTCAGGAGCCCTGCCGGGATTAGAAAGTAATCCCGCAGGTTTATTCACTGCAAGAATCGCTTCATCTTGATAGACAATATCAAGCGGTTCCATTGGTGGATTGTACTCAAGCATTGCCATAATTAGTTATGGCTCACGACGATTAAACGCAGTGAATCAAGCTGTACTTGCGCTTTACCTATATATCCTGAAAGTTCGCTCATTTGAGTTTCAATTTGCGTTAATTCTTCATCACGGATATTTGGGTTTACCGCTTTCAATGCTTGTAAACGTTCAAGTTCTGCATTCAATGCTACTTTCATCTCTGTATTTGCATCAACACGAACGGCTTCAATACGATCTTCGATGCTTACTTCCGCAGTATCAATAAGTGCATGAATCTCTTTCTGTACGGAATTAACCAACTTACTCGCCATATGACGGTTAACAGGACTTAATTGACGGTTAAAGCTTTCAAACTCAACTTGAGCCGATAGATCATTACCTTTGCTATCCATCATTAGACGAATTGGCGTTTTCGGTAAGAAGCGACCAATACCGCTTTGCTTAGGCGCTTGTGCATCCACCACATAAACCAATTCAAGCAATAATGTCCCTGCAGGCAACGCTTTATTTTTCAATAAAGAAACCGCTGTAGCACCCACACCTTCGGTTAAAACTAAATCAATACCACCTTGGATCATTGGGTGTTCCCAGCTGATCAAGTTCATATCTTCACGAGAGAGTGCCGTTTCACGATCAAACGTAATCGTACAACCTTCATAAGGCAGACCTGGGTAACTAGATACCAACATATTTTCTGCAGGAGTAACAACAATGGCATTTTCGCCTTTATCATCCTGATTCAAACCAATCGTATCAAACAGATTTAATGCAAAATTAACTAAGTTCGTATCACCATCCGTTGCGGCAATCTTCTCAGCAAGTGCTTTTGCCTTATCACCACCATTAGAGTGAACTTCTAACAGGCGATCTCGGCCTTGCTCTAATTGTACTTTTAATTCTTTATTTAACGCTGCTGATTCTTCAATAAGAGGTTCTAATCCATCCGATTTTCCTGTCGCTAAAATCGCAATGATCGTATCAGAGAATTTTTCATATACAGCTCGACCAGTAGGACAAGTTTCACCAAAAGCATTAAGGCCCTCGTCAAACCAACGAGCTAATAGTTCTTGAGATGTGCCTTGTAAATACGGAACATGAATCTCAATATCACGTTTTTGACCAATACGATCCAAACGCCCAATACGTTGCTCAAGTAGATCTGGGTTAAATGGTAAATCAAACATCACTAATTGATTAGCAAACTGGAAATTACGTCCTTCAGAACCGATTTCAGAACAGATAAGAACCTGAGCCCCGCCTTCTTCTTGAGCAAAGTAAGCAGCCGCTTTATCTCGTTCGATAATAGACATACCTTCATGGAAAACCGTACCACGAATACCTTCTCGCTCACGTAATGCTTGCTCTAATTGCAAAGCAGTTGAAGCGCGAGAAGCGATAATTAATACTTTCTCGTTACGATTTTCTTTTAATAGTTCAAGCAACCAGTTAACTCGTGGATCAAACTGCCACCACGTTGCACTATCGCCTTCAAATTCTTGGAAGATTTCTTCAGGATAAAGCATTTTCATTGCACGAGCTTCATCACTCATGCGGCCACCCATCATCGTCGCCACACGCATAGAAGTCGCATATTGTGATGGTAAAGGCATTGGCATTAAGTTCAAGTTACGTAATGGAAACCCTTTAATAGCGGCACGGGTATTACGGAATAACACTCGACCAGTACCATGACGATCCATTAGATTATCGACTAATTCTTGACGCGCTTGGCTTTGTTGTTCTTCTGAATCTGATGATTCAATAATTCTAAATAGCGGCTCTACATCTTGCTCTGTAAGTAACTCTGTAATTCGATTTTTTGCATCATTCGGTAACTTATCACCGCTCATCAAAGCAGTAACGGCATCAGCAACAGGTTGATATTGGCGCTCTTCTTCAACAAACGCATCGTAATCATAGAAGCGATCTGGATCTAATAGGCGCAAACGAGCAAAGTGACTTTCATGACCTAATTGCTCAGGTGTTGCCGTTAACAGTAAAACGCCAGCGGTTTCTTCTGCAATCGCTTCGATTACTTGATATTCACGACTTGGTTTTGTTTGGTTCCATTCAAGGTGATGAGCTTCATCAACAACAAGAAGATCCCAATCAGCTTCAACAACTTGCTCAAAACGACGCTTACTCTTACGAATAAAATCTAATGAACACAGTACCAATTGTGCGGTATCAAATGGGTTTTCTGAATCAGCATAAGATTCAATACAGCGCTCTTCATCAAAGATAGAGAAATGCAGATTGAAACGACGCATCATTTCGACCAACCATTGGTGCTGCAGCGTTTCAGGCACAACAATTAGTACTCGCTCAGCACGACCAGATAGCACTTGCTGATGAATGATCATACCAGCTTCAATTGTCTTACCTAAACCTACTTCATCTGCCAGCAAAACACGCGGAGCGTAACGACGACCTACTTCTTGGGCGATAAATAGTTGGTGAGGAATTAAACCTGCACGCATACCACATAAACCACGCATTGGGTTTTTATGTTGCTCATATTGATTTTGAAGCGCACGATAACGCAAAGCAAAACGATCCATACGATCAATTTGACCTGCAAATAGTTTATCTTGAGGTTTATTAAAGCGAATTTGATGGCTTAGTAATGTTTCACGAAGAACAACGTTCACTTCATCAGTATCAGTTCGAGTTCCGATGTAAGTTAATAACCCACCATCCTCGATAACGTCTTCTACTTCAAGTGACCAGCCTTCATGGCTTTCAATTGTATCTCCTTTATTGAACATCACTCGGGTAACGGGTGCATCATGTCTTGCGTATAAACGATTTTCTTCTGATGCGGCAAAAAGTACAGATACGGTTCTATCGTCAACAGCAACCACTGTTCCTAAACCCAAATCACTTTCTGTATCACTGATCCAACGTTGGCCCAAAGCAAATGACATAGTAGTAATACACCTCAAAATTAATTAATTGATTTTATATAGAGTGAGAGTTTCATAATGAACCGAGAATAGACAGCCTTAAACGGCGAGGTTCAAAAGGGCGCCAATATTACTGTATGAGAGCAGTTAGGTCACGCCTATTTATCATAAAACTGAGTGTAGTCGATTATACTCAATTTGAGTGTGAAAAGTTTACTTAACCGCGTCTAAATATCGAGTTAATTCAGGAGGATTGTCTTGTGTCATTATCTCTGTCATTTTGCCATAACTTAATACTTTATGACTGCAGACAAAAGCATAATGAGAAGCTAACGCTTTGGCATCTTGAATACTATGCGTCACCATGAGTACAGTTAACTTTTGACTCTTAATTAGATCTCGAATTAATACAATCATCTCTTCCCTTAACATTGGGTCAAGGGCTGAAAAAGGCTCATCTAATAATAAAACAGGCTTTTTTTGTACTAAACATCGAGCTAACGCTACACGCTGTTTTTGACCACCAGAAAGTTGTTCAGGTAGCCTATATAATAAACCATCCACCCCTACCTGTTGAGCGGCGCGAGTTACTTGTTCTTTCTCTTCATTACTAAGGCGTAAATTAGGTTTAATTCCTAAACCAATATTATCTACAATTGATAAATGAGCAAAAAGATTATGTTCTTGGAATAACATAGATAATGGACGTTGATGAGGCGCTTGTAATAACAAGGATTGCTGTTCAATACTAATATCACCAGATTCAGGTTCAATAAATCCAGCAAGCAAGCTAAGTAACGTACTTTTACCTGCACCACTAGGCCCAAGAATAGCAACCACATTCCCTTGATTTACAGTTAAATTAAATTCAAATAACTCTGAGTTGTAACGATATTTCACATCAGAAAAATTCAACATTACACTTCACCTTTACGTTTACGTTTACGTTTAGAAGAGAATAACCATTCCACAACACCAAATACTCCCACACTTAATACGAGTAAACTTAGGGAGATAACGGCAGCAGCATCCATTTGATAACTGCCTAATAATTGAAAAAGATAGAGGGGTAAAGTACGAAAATCTTGACTGCCAAACAAGGCGATGGCGCTTAAATCGCCAATCGACATAATAAATGCTATCGCAAATGCATGAGCCATTGGTTTTCTTAACGCTCGCCACTCAATCAATCTAAAACGAGTAAAACCGTTTAATCCTAAACTGCCACATAACAAATGATATTGCTGAGCGATATGAAGCAATGGTTGAGCGAGTGTTTTTATCACATAAGGCAGTGCCATTAATGCATTAACCAATACCACGATCCAAATTGCTATTGAAAATACATCAGTTATATTTCGCAATAATAAAAACAACCCCGTACTAATAACTAACCCGGGGGTCACCAAGATCATCGTACCAATCAAATCCAATTTATCTGCTAATAGACGTTTTTCATTTAATCTTAATGCTCTTGTCGTATGTAATAAGATAACGCCAAAAACCATAGCAAGTACTGCCGCACTTAACGCTACAATCAAAGAATTAACTAGAGCTAACCAAAATTGAGACGATGTTAATACTGTCGCCAATTCTGAATTTAAACCACTAATAACGACCATCAATAACGGGGGTAATAAAAAGATAATAAGAAATACAATCCAAGCCCTATCCCATAATCGCTCTTGTTTTGAATCTTGGTATAACACAGCTTGATATATAGAACCGGAATCGACGGCAACAGAAATTGAAAAGCGCTGAATAATTAAGGAAAGTACACCGCATAATAACATTTGCCATAAAGCTAAAATAGCACCTGACTGCAAGTCAAAATCAAATTTAATAGCTTGATAAATAGCAAGCTCAATTGTGGTTGATTTAGGCCCTCCACCTAACGCCATTACAGTAGCAAAACTGGTAAAGCACAACATAAAGATCAAACCTGCGACATGAGGAAATTGCTGCTTAATTCTCGGCCAAGCAACCAATCTATACTTATTCCAACCAGCTAATCCTAAATGTGCCGATAATTGGTGTTGCTCAGCAGGAATAGAATCTAAGGTTTGTAAAAAAAGGCGTGTGGCAAAAGGGTAATTAAAAAAAACATGGGCGAGTAAAATGCCATTTAAACCATAAATAGAGAAAGGAAGGGAACCACCAAACCATTCAAATACCTCTGCAATAAGTCCACTATTTCCATAAATAGACAATAAACCAAACACACCAACTAACACCGGTAAAACAAGCGTCGTAGCACAAAGCTTAAGTAACAATCCTCTGCCTAAAAATTGTCGACGTGATAATGCATACGCAGTTGGAATCGCAAGGCTAATACTAAATAAAGTAGATAGAAACGCTTGGTATAAACTAAATTGAGTAATATAACGATAATAAGGATCAGACCAAATTAGACTTAAATCCAAACTTGGGGATTCTAAAAACAGAGCACTGATCGATCCACCAACAAAGCCAATAATAATAATTGCGATGAAATATCCCAAAGCAGGGACAGAGCTATAAGAAGAGGTCTTTTTCATAGTTGCCAAAAGAAAGGAGCACAACAGTACTCCTTATTTCAAATTAGAATGTCAGAGCATGTTGCCATTCGCGGATCCACGATTTACGTTGTTGTGAGATCTCTTGTGAACTAAACGACAACCCTTTATTTGGTACAGTTAATGTTTCAAAACCAGCAGGTTGTTTAACATCGGTTACTGGGTACATCCAATTTCCGGTCGGCATCGCAGATTGAAATTTATCACTCAATATAAAAGCCAGAAATTCATCTGCTAATTTATTATTTGTTGTGTTTTTCACTTTCGCTGCAACTTCAACTTGCATGTAATGCCCCTCTGAAAAATTAGCCGCTGCAAAACGATCGTCTTTTTCAGCGATTAGATGATACGCGGGAGACGTTGTATAAGATAAAACTAAGTCAGACTCCTCCTCTAAAAACATACTATAAGCTTCTGACCAACCTTTAGTTACCGTAACTGTTTTCTTCGCGAGTTGTTTCCACGCTTGTGGTGCGTCATCACCGTAAACTGATTTCATCCACAACAATAAACCTTGACCCGGAGTTGATGTTCTTGGATCTTGATAAATAACTTTTAAATCATCACGATTTTCAACTAGCTCTTTTAAACTTTTTGGAGGATTTGCTACTTTTTCTTTATTATAAACAAAGGCAAAGTAACCAAAATCATAAGGCACAAACGTTGTATCATTCCAGCCACCCGGTACAGTAACTGAATCAGTATTAACCTGATGTTGAGCTAACAGCCCCGTTGCCTTCGCTTCTGCCATTAAGTTGTTATCTAAACCTAATACAATATCTGCTTTCGCATTTTTACCTTCAAGACGCAGACGATTTAAAATAGAAACCCCGTCATCAAGAGCAACAAGCTTTAAGTCACAGCCACATTGAGCTTCAAAAGCGGCCTCGATTGTTGGCCCTGGGCCCCAATCAGCGGCAAAGGAATCATAAGTATAAACGGTTAATGTATTTGCTGCTGAAGCAGAAAAAGAAGTCACTACTGCCATAGTTAAGGCTGTGGATAATAGCTTACGAGAAGAAAAGATAGAAAGAGTGTTCATTATGTGCGCTTACATCCTTTTGAGCGGCACAGAATTAAGTTGATATTCTCAAAGAGGATGTCATCTCAATCCCTACGCCAGCATTATCTGATTCAGGTAGTACGGGTTTAAGCCAGTATTCTCCAATACTCACTAATCTCAGCTAGTCGCTCCCCGATGAGAGGCCATATTGTATGTGTGAACGCTTTAATGAGCCAGAGGTTTATTAATCCTTCTGACGCTGATCATACCCCCAACGAGGAACAAGCCCTTGTTCTACTCCTAAATGATCCAATATTCGAGCAACCATAAAATCAATTAAATCTTCAATAGATTTTGGCTGATGATAAAACCCAGGAGCCGCTGGCATAATCGTTGCTCCCATTTGAGATAATTTCAACATATTCTCTAAATGCAGGGTTGAGAATGGTGTTTCTCTTACTACCATAATCAATTGGCCACGTTCTTTTAATACAACATCAGCAGCCCGCTCAATAAGATTATCTGAAATACCGTGAGCAATAGAAGCAACACTACCAGCAGAGCATGGACATACAACCATTTGCTTTGGTGCTGCGGATCCAGAAGCCACTGGTGAGAACCAATCCTCTTTACCACAAACAGTTAAATTATCAGCATTACAACTAAGATGTTCAACCAATGCCGCCTTCATCGCATCAGGACCACTTGGTAACTTCAAATCATGCTCTGTTGCCATCACCACACGAGCTGCCGAGGAGATCAGAAAGTAAACATGATAATCTGCGGCTAATAGACACTCCAATAAACGGAGTCCATAAGGAGCACCAGAGGCCCCAGTCATAGCTAGTGTGATTGCTTTATTTTTAGATGTCATTTATGACTCAACTTATCAAGTAATTTACCGTGAATACCTTCAAAGCCACCATTACTCATTACTAATATTTGATCACCTGCTTGTGCTTCCGTCACAATCATATCAACAAAGGTATTAATATCATTATGGGTATAGGCTGGTTGAGTACATTGCTGTGCAACATCATCTACCGACCAAGTAATATTATCTGGTTGAAAAAGATAAACCGAATCGGCTGCATGCAGAGAAGCCGCCAAAGTATCTTTATGAACACCTAATTTCATGGTGCTTGAACGAGGCTCTAAAACTGCGATAATTTTCTTATCGCCCACTTTATTACGTAGCCCACCTAAAGTTAGATCAATCGCAGTCGGGTGATGAGCAAAATCATCATAAACAGTAACCCCATTCACTTCGCCTTTAAACTCAAGACGACGTTTAGTATTAATAAACTTACCTAATGCTTCACAAGCTAAATCAGAAGTAATCCCTACATGACGAGCAGAAGCGATTACCATCAATGCATTGCTGACATTATGATCGCCGACCAAATTCCAATCAACTTGACCAACTTTCTCACCTTCAAAATAAATTTCAAACGCACTGCCATCTTTATTAAGCTTATTCGCCTTCCATTGACCATTTTCCCCCGTAAATTCAAGTTCACTCCAGCAACCTTGCTCTAATACTTGCTCTAGTGGCTTATCTTGTTTTGGAGCAAAAATACGTCCAGTACTAGGGACAGTTCTAATTAAATGATGGAATTGACGTTGAATAGCAGCAAGATCATCAAAAATATCAGCATGATCAAACTCTAGGTTATTCAGCACTAAAGTGCGCGGACGATAATGGACAAACTTTGAACGCTTATCAAAAAAAGCACTATCATATTCATCAGCTTCAACGACAAAAAACATGCTTTCACCTAAACGAGCTGATTCTCCAAAATTCCCAAGAACGCCACCAACTAAGAAGCCTGGTTTATAACCGCACTCTTCAAGCACCCATGCCAACATGCTTGCTGTTGTTGTTTTACCATGAGTTCCAGCAACAGCCATAACCCAACGGTCTTGTAATAAAAACTCTTGTAACCATTGTGGTCCTGAGGTGTATTTGAGATTTTTATCTAATACATACTCAACGCAAGGGTTACCACGACTCATGGCGTTACCAATAACAACAAGGTCTGGTGCTGGATTCAATTGGCTTGGGTCAAAGCCTTCAATAATCTCAATACCTTGAGATTCTAATAGCGTACTCATTGGGGGATACACGTTTGCATCGCATCCTGTCACCTTGTGTCCAAGTTGACGAGCTAATGTCGCAGCGCCACCCATAAAAGTCCCGCAAATACCAAGAATGTGAATATGCATAATCAAAACCGTCTTATATTAAATTAAGTGAGTAATCCCGATACAGAGTTACTTCAATACTCTTAAAAAGTTCTATGTTATAGAATGAATTACAGCAAACAGTAACACAACTACTGTAAAAATAAATCAGTACCTGACCCCACTTATCATTGATATCTAATAACAGAGAATAAAGGAATAACTATGTCTGAAATAAGAACCCTCGGTGAGTTTATTGTTGCAAAGCAACATGACTTTCCTCATGCAAGTGGAGAGTTGTCATCACTAATTGGTTCAATTAAGTTGGCAGCTAAAATTGTAAACCGTGAAATTAACAAAGCTGGACTTGTTGATATTACAGGAGCTTCTGGTGAAGAAAATATTCAAGGTGAGCAACAGCAAAAATTAGATCTTTACGCTAATGATAAATTTAAAGCTGCATTAGAAAACCGTGACCAAGTCTGTGGTGTAGCCAGCGAAGAAGAAGATGAGGCGGTTGCTTTTAATAAAGAGCTCAATCAAAACGCTAAATACGTTGTTTTAATGGACCCATTAGATGGTTCATCAAACATTGATGTAAACGTTTCTGTAGGTACAATTTTTTCAATATATCGTCGTATATCTCCAATTGGAACTCCAGCAATAGAAGAGGACTTCCTACAACCAGGAAACAAACAAGTAGCAGCTGGTTATATTATTTATGGGTCTTCTACTATGCTAGTTTATACAACAGGCAATGGTGTTCATGGATTTACTTATGACCCATCTCTTGGTGTATTTTGCCTATCTCATGAAAATATGAAAGTACCGCAAGATGGTAATATCTATTCAATTAATGAAGGGAATTATATTCGATTCCCTGAAGGTATTAAGCAATATTTGAAATATTGTCAGGAAATGAAACCTGAAGAAAATCGCCCATATACCTCACGCTACATTGGTTCTCTTGTCGCTGATTTTCATAGAAATTTACTAAAAGGCGGGATTTATCTTTACCCAAGTACTCAAGCCTATCCAAATGGCAAATTACGACTACTTTATGAATGTAATCCAATGGCAATGTTAATTGAAGAGGCAGGTGGGAAAGCTACAGATGGTGAGCAACGTATTCTAGATATTAAACCAACAGAATTACATCAACGAGTACCTTTCTTTGTTGGTTCTAGCAATATGGTCGATAAAGTTCAGGATTTTCTGGATGAGTGGCAAGATTAATTAGGTGTTCTATTTATTACGCAGGAAAATCGCTTAAAGGTAAGAGAAAAATAATATAAGTAATTTACAATACTATTTTTAACACCGCCATTAAGTGATTTAACCTGTAATAATAAACAGATAATTACTGGCATTTGTATTATTAGTTTCCATATTTCAGATACAAAAAAACCGAGTCCTAAGACTCGGTTTTTTCTTGAAACTACTACTGATTACTCAGCTGCAGCTTCTACTTCTGGGCGATCTACAAGCTCAATGTAAGCCATTGGCGCTTTATCACCTGTACGGAAACCGCACTTCAGAATACGAGTGTAACCACCAGCACGTTGTGCAAAGCGTGGACCTAACTCGGTAAATAGTTTTGCTACAACTTCGTTATCACGAGTGCGAGCAAATGCTAGACGACGGTTAGCAACACTGTCTGTCTTAGCTAATGTAATCAAAGGCTCAACTACACGGCGAAGCTCTTTTGCTTTTGGTACAGTCGTCTTGATAATCTCGTGACGAACCAAAGAGCAAGCCATATTGCTAAACATAGCTTTACGGTGGCTGCTGTTGCGGTTGAGTTGACGACCACTCTTACGATGGCGCATGACCTAATCCTTCTAACTAGATAATTAGTGAACTGATTAATCTTCAGCGATAGACGCTGGTGGCCAATTCTCTAGGCGCATGCCCAAAGAAAGTCCACGTGAAGCTAGAACATCTTTAATTTCAGTTAAAGACTTCTTACCAAGGTTTGGCGTTTTAAGTAGCTCAACCTCAGTGCGCTGCACCAGATCACCAATGTAGTGAATCGCTTCTGCTTTCAAACAGTTAGCAGAGCGAACCGTTAGTTCAAGATCGTCTACAGGACGCAGTAGGATCGGATCGAACTCTGGCTTTTCTTCTTTCTCTTCAGGAACTCGTACATCACGAAGATCTACAAATGCATCCAGTTGCTCAGCTAAAATTGTAGCTGCACGACGGATAGCTTCCTCAGGATCAAGTGTACCATTTGTTTCCATATCGATAACAAGTTTGTCTAAGTCAGTACGTTGCTCAACACGTGCTGCTTCAACCGAGTAAGAAATTTTATCTACTGGGCTGTAAGTTGCATCGATAAGCAAACGACCGATTGGACGCTCATCTTCTTCAGTATGGATACGCGCTGTTGACGGTACATAGCCGCGACCACGCTCTACCTTGATTCTCATGCTGATTTCAGCATTGTCATCAGTTAAGTGGCAGATTACATGCTCTGGGTTCGCAATCTCAACATCACCATCATGGGTGATGTCACCTGCAACAACAGGGCCTGCACCAGACTTGTTAAGAGTAATGATAACTTCATCTTTACCCTCAACCTTAACGGCAAGGCCTTTAAGGTTTAGAAGGATTTCAAGGATATCTTCCTGAACACCTTCTTTGGTGCTGTACTCATGTAATACGCCTTCGATTTCTACTTCAGTTACGGCACAACCCGGCATTGAAGATAGTAAAATACGACGTAGAGCGTTACCTAGAGTGTGGCCAAAACCACGCTCTAACGGCTCAAGAGTTACTTTTGCGTGAGTCTGGCTAACTTGTTCGATGTCAACTAGACGCGGCTTTAGAAATTCTGTTACAGAACCCTGCATTGTGTCCTCTCTTTATTTAAGCCTTACTTAGAGTAAAGCTCGACGATCAAGTGTTCGTTGATGTCGGCAGACAAATCAGAACGTTCAGGAAGACGCTTAAACGTACCTTCCATTTTGCCAGCATCTACTTCAATCCAAGTTGGTTTTTCGCGTTGTTCAGCAACTTCTAGAGCAGCTTTAATACGTGATTGCTGTTTAGCTTTTTCACGAATTGAAACAACGTCGTTAGCCGCAACTTTGAAAGAAGGAACGTTAACTACTTTACCATTAACTAGAATAGACTTATGGCTAACTAGTTGACGAGATTCAGCACGTGTAGCACCAAAACCCATACGGTAAACTACGTTATCTAGACGACCTTCAAGAAGTTGAAGTAGGTTTTCACCTGTGTTGCCTTTAATACGAGCAGCATCTTTGTAGTAGTTACGGAATTGTTTTTCTAGTACGCCGTACATACGACGAACTTTTTGCTTCTCACGAAGCTGAACGCCATATTCAGATAGACGACCGCGACGAGCGCCGTGTACACCTGGAGCGTTATCGATCTTACACTTGGTATCGATCGCACGTACGCCTGATTTAAGGAATAAATCAGTGCCTTCGCGACGGCTAAGCTTCAGCTTAGGACCCAAATATCTTGCCATGTTCTTTCTCCAATATTCCTAGAAACGAAACTTAAACGCGACGTTTCTTAGGTGGACGACAACCGTTATGAGGGATCGGAGTAGCATCAACGATGTTTGTGATGCGGTATCCAGCAGCGTTTAGTGCACGGATAGTTGACTCACGACCAGGACCAGGGCCCTTAACCATAACTTCAAGGTTCTTAACGCCATATTCTTTGGCCATTTCACCACAACGTTCAGCAGCAACTTGTGCAGCAAACGGAGTAGATTTACGAGAACCACGGAAACCAGAACCACCTGCAGTAGCCCAAGCTAGTGCATTACCTTGACGGTCAGTAATGGTTACGATTGTGTTGTTGAAAGAAGCATGGATATGCGCTACGCCATCCGCTACTTGCTTGCGAACGCGCTTACGAGCGCGAGTAGGTTGTTTTGCCATTGTACTCTCTACCTTATCCGATTATTTTTTGATCGGCTTGCGCGGACCTTTACGGGTACGTGCGTTGGTTTTAGTACGCTGTCCACGTAATGGTAGACTGCGACGGTGACGAAGACCACGATAACAACCAAGGTCCATAAGACGCTTAATGTTCATCGATACTTCACGACGTAAGTCGCCTTCGACAGTGTATTTGGCAACACCATCACGCAGAATATCAATCTGCTCATCATTCAGTTCACTGATCTTAACATCTTCAGCAATACCAACTGCAGCTAAAATAGCTTGCGAGCGAGTCTTACCAATGCCGTAGATTGACGTAAGTGCAATCACAGCGTGTTTATGATCAGGAATGTTAATGCCTGCTATACGGGCCACTATTCACTCCTAGTACTTTTTCTTAAGAAGAGCCACAACAAAGCCCGATGAGGATACGTTGCGACTATAACTACTTCTTTTGCACACAAAAGGTAGGCCGAGAATAATACTCGGCCTAACTTAATATATCAAGTAAAAATTTCTGCTAATTAACCTTGGCGTTGTTTATGCTTTGGTTCAACACAAATTATACGCACAACACCGTTGCGCTTAATAACTTTACAGTTGCGGCAGATTTTCTTAACGGAAGCACGAACTTTCATTGCTAAACTCCGTAAATGGACCTGAAATTAACGGCCGTAGCCTTTCAGATTAGCTTTCTTCAAAACGGACTCATACTGCTGAGACATCAGATGAGTCTGAACCTGTGCCATAAAGTCCATAATAACAACAACTACGATTAGTAGGGAAGTACCGCCAAAATAGAAGCGAACATTCCAAGCTATCATCATAAACTCAGGGATCAGACAGATAAAGGTAATATACATCGCACCAGCTAAGGTTAAACGGGTCATAACTTTATCAATATATTTCGTAGTCTGTTCACCTGGGCGGATTCCGGGTACGAATGCACCAGACTTCTTCAAGTTATCAGCTGTTTCACGAGGGTTAAACACCAACGCTGTATAGAAGAAACAGAAGAAGATAATTGCTGCTGCATATAGCATTACGTATAACGGCTGACCAGGGCTTAACGCCATGGAAACATCAGTTAACCAACCGAATGTTCCTTCACCATTACCACCAAACCACTGAGCCAATGTCCCAGGGAATAGTATAATACTAGATGCAAATATTGCAGGAATTACACCAGCCATATTAATTTTAAGAGGCAAGTGAGTACTTTGAGCTGCAAATACCTTACGGCCTTGCTGACGCTTCGCGTAGTTAACGACGATACGACGTTGACCACGTTCCATGAACACTACAAAGTAAATTACTGCAAACGATAACACTGCAATTAGTAATAGAAGAAGCACGTGCAGTTCACCTTGACGCGCCTGCTGGATCGTTTCACCGATAGCTGGTGGTAAACCTGCAACGATACCTGTGAAAATAATCAAAGATATACCGTTACCGATGCCACGCTCAGTAATTTGTTCGCCTAACCACATTAAGAACATGGTACCAGTTACTAAACTTACTGTAGCTGTCAGATAGAACATCATGTCAGGGTTAGCAACTAACCCTGGAATCATGCTTGGTAATCCGGTTGCAATACCAATTGCTTGGAATGTAGCCAGAACCAAGGTGCCATAACGTGTGTACTGATTAATCTTACGACGACCAGACTCACCTTCTTTTTTCAATTCTGCTAAAGGTGGATGGACAACTGTTAACAGCTGAACAACGATAGATGCCGAAATATACGGCATAATACCTAGAGCAAGAATTGAGGCACGCGACAGTGCACCACCAGAGAACATGTTAAACAGTTCAATGATGGTACCCTGCTGCTGTTCGAAAAGATCAGCAAGGACAGCAGCGTCAATCCCAGGAATTGGCACAAATGAGCCTGCTCGGAACACTAAAAGCGCACCTATAACAAATAACAGACGCGATTTCAGTTCAGCTAGGCCGTTCTGAGCACTATTTACTTCTTTTCCTGGTTTCTTTGCCATTGTACCTCATCCTTCGAGGATTATTCCTCGATCTTACCGCCTGCAGCTTCAATCGCAGCTTTAGCGCCTTTCGTTACGCGTAGACCTTTAACAGTTACAGCAGTAGCGATTTCACCAGAAAGTACAACTTTCGCGAACACAATGTTCTTAGTGATTACGTTAGCAGCTTTAAGGCTGTTTAGATCGATAACGTTACCTTCAACTTTAGCAAGTTCGCTTAAACGAACTTCTGCAGTTACTAGGCTCTTACGTGAAGTAAAGCCAAATTTAGGTAGACGTTGTTTCAGAGGCATTTGACCACCTTCAAAACCAACGCGAACTTTACCGCCAGAACGTGATTTTTGGCCTTTGTGACCACGGCCACCAGTTTTACCTAGGCCTGAACCGATACCGCGACCTACGCGCTTCTTAGAAGCGTTAGAACCAGCAGCCGGTGATAGAGTATTCAAAAACATTACTGATTACTCCTCAATATTAACCATATAGCGAACTTTGTTGATCATACCGCGGTTACACGGAGTATCAGCAATTTCTACTGTATGGTTGATGCGACGAAGACCTAGACCTTTAAGACACAAAACGTGCTTAGGTAGGCGACCGATAGAGCTTTTAGTCTGAGTTACTTTGATAGTTTTAGACATGGTACTTACTCCGAAATAGATTCAACAGTTAGACCACGCTTAGCAGCTACCATTTCAGGTGACTTAACACTACTTAGGCCAGAAATCGTTGCACGAACAACGTTAATTGGGTTAGTAGAGCCGTAAGCTTTAGCTAGTACGTTGCGGACACCCACAACTTCTAGTACTGCACGCATAGCACCACCAGCAATGATACCTGTACCTTCTGAAGCCGGTTGCATGTACACTTTAGAACCAGTGTGGCGACCTTTAACAGAGTGGTGAAGAGTACCTTCGTTAAGTGCAATCGTAAACATGTTACGACGTGCTTTTTCCATTGATTTTTGAATCGCTGCAGGTACTTCACGGGCTTTGCCGTAACCGAAACCTACACGACCATTACCGTCACCAACAACTGTTAGTGCAGTAAAACTAAAGATTCGACCACCTTTAACCGTTTTAGAAACACGGTTAACAGCAATTAGCTTTTCGTTCAAATCTGTAGCTTGTTGTTGTTCTTTAGCCATCTTCCAACCCTACCTTAGAATTTCAGACCAGCTTCGCGAGCAGAATCTGCTAGCGCCGCTACTCGGCCGTGGTATTGGAAACCAGAACGATCGAAAGCAACATTAGTAATGCCTTTTTCGATAGCGCGCTCAGCAATTAGTTTACCAATTGCTTCAGCAGCCGCTTTGTTGCTAGTGTTTCCAACTTGCTCACGGATTGCCTTTTCTACAGTAGAAGCGGCAGCGATAACCTCTGAGCCGTTTGGTGCGATTACCTGAGCGTACGTATGACGCGGAGTACGGTGCACTACAAGGCGAGTTGCACACAGTTCAGCAATCTTACGACGTGCACGTGTAGCACGACGGATGCGAGATGCTTTCTTATCCATAGTGATACCCTACTTCTTCTTAGCTTCTTTAGTACGCACGATTTCATCGGCGTAACGAACACCCTTGCCTTTATAAGGCTCAGGTCGACGGTATGAACGAAGGTCCGCAGCAACTTGACCAACTAATTGCTTATCACAACCAGTTAAAACGATCTCAGTTTGAGTTGGACACTCAGCTTTAATACCTTCCGGTAGAGCGTGCTCTACTGGATGAGAGAAGCCAAGAGTAAGGCCTACAGCGTTGCCTTTCATAGCAGCACGGTAACCTACGCCTTTAAGAATTAGCTTCTTAGTAAAGCCTTCATTAACACCGATAACCATATTGTTTACTAGTGCACGAGCTGTACCAGCTTGTGCCCAAGCATTAGCAACGCCTTCGCGTGGACCAAATACAATAGAGTTATCTTCTTGTGAAACAACTACAGCGTCGTTTAGTACGCGAGTTAGTTCACCTTTACCACCTTTAATAGTGATTTCCTGGCCGTTCAGTTTAACTTCTACGCCAGCAGGAAGAACCACAGGTGCTTTAGCAACACGAGACATATCCTACTCCTATTAAGCTACGTAGCAGATAATTTCGCCACCAAGACCAGCTTTACGCGCAGCGCGGTCAGACATAAGGCCTTTTGATGTAGAAACAACAGCAATACCAAGACCACCCATAACAGATGGTAACGCGTCGTTCTTCTTGTAAACACGAAGACCTGGACGAGAAACTCGTTGGATTTGCTCGATAACTGGTTTAGCTTGGAAATACTTAAGAGTGATTTCTAGCTCAGGTTTGATTTCGCCTTCAACAGCGAACTCAGCGATGTAGCCTTCAGCTTTAAGAAGTGCAGCAATTGCAACTTTAAGCTTTGAAGAAGGCATTTTAACAGCAACTTTATTTGCTGATTGACCGTTGCGAACGCGGGTCAGCATATCCGAAATCGGATCTTGCATGCTCATAAGATTTACTCCAAATGATTAAGTGGCAATTACCAGCTAGCCTTACGAAGACCCGGAATCTCGCCTTTCATGCAAGCTTCGCGAACCTTAATACGGCTTAAACCGAATTTACGTAGGTAACCGTGTGGACGACCAGTTTGGTTGCAACGATTACGCTGACGAGATGCACTTGAATCACGAGGTAGAGCTTGCAATTTAAGAACTGCATCCCAACGCTCTTCTTCAGAAGCATTTACATCGCTAATTAGAACTTTTAACGCAGCACGCTTTTGAGCGAACTGAGCTACAAGTTTTGCACGTTTAGCTTCACGTGCTTTCATAGATTGTTTAGCCATAACAGTAACCCTTCACCTTACTTACGGAATGGGAAGTTAAAGGCAGTCAGCAGAGCTCGGCCTTCCGCATCTGTATTCGCTGACGTCGTGATAGTAATATCAAGACCGCGTACACGATCAACTTTATCATAGTCGATCTCAGGGAAGATGATTTGCTCGCGAACGCCCATGCTGTAGTTACCGCGACCGTCAAAAGACTTCGCGCTAACACCACGGAAATCACGTACTCGTGGAAGTGCAATAGAGATTAAACGCTCTAAGAATTCCCACATACGTTCGCCACGCAGGGTTACTTTACAACCGATTGGGTAGCCTTCACGGATTTTGAAACCAGCAACAGATTTACGTGCTTTTGTAATCAATGGTTTTTGACCAGAGATAATTGCCATATCGGCAGCAGCGTTTTCTAGTAGTTTCTTATCGTTGATTGCTTCACCAACACCCATATTTAGGGTAATTTTTTCAACCCTAGGGACTTGCATGACGCTTGTGTAGCTGAACTCTTTGGTAAGCTCAGCGACTACAGACGACTTGTAGTAATCATGCAGTTTCGCCATAGTAGAACTCCAAATTACTTCTATTAGTTAGAAACAGTTTCGCCGTTAGATTTAAAGAAACGAACTTTCTTACCATCTTCAAAACGGAAACCGATACGGTCCGCTTTACCAGTTGCTTCATTGTAGACTGCGATATTAGAAGCATCAATTGCTGCTTCTTTCTCAACGATTCCACCTTGTTGACCAAGAGCCGGAACTGGCTTCTGGTGTTTTTTAACAAGATTGATGCCTTCAACGATAACTTTACCGGTCTCAAGAACCTTAGTTACTTTACCTTTCTTGCCTTTATCTTTACCGACAAGAACGATTACTTCGTCATTACGACGGATTTTAGCTGCCATCTGACCGCTCCTTACAGAACTTCTGGTGCTAGTGAAACAATTTTCATGAATTTCGCATTACGAAGTTCACGAGTCACTGGACCAAAGATACGTGTACCGACTGGTTGCTCAGTAGTGTCATTCAACAATACGCAAGCGTTACGGTCAAAGCGAATGATAGAACCGTCTGGGCGACGAACGCCTTTACGGGTGCGCACTACTACCGCCTTCAGAACATCACCTTTTTTAACTTTACCGCGAGGAATTGCTTCCTTAACAGTAACTTTAATGACGTCTCCGATATGTGCATAACGGCGGTGAGAGCCACCCAGGACCTTAATACACATTACCTTGCGCGCGCCAGAGTTATCTGCAGCGTCAAGTGTACTTTGCATTTGGATCATTGTTAGTGCTCCGCTAAATATTTAAATAGACCCATCACGGGTCGGACTGCCTCTCTAAAAGAGGATGGGGAGTGTATCACCATTCTTTTCATAAAGGTAGTCAAAAAATAAACAGCTCCAAAAAAAATTAATTGGAGCTGTTTACATGTATCGCTATCGAATCAGCAAAAAATTAAGCTTTTGCTTTTTCAATAATGCTTACCAAAGCCCAAGACTTAGTCTTAGACAGTGGACGGCATTCACGAATCGCAACTAGGTCGCCTTGGCCACACTCGTTGTTTTCATCATGTGCGTGAAGCTTAGTCGTACGCTTGATGTATTTACCGTAGATCGGGTGTTTCACCATGCGTTCAATAGCAACAACAATAGACTTGTCCATTTTGTCGCTAATTACACGACCTTGCATAGTACGAATTTTCTCGCTCATTATGCGCCAGCCTTCTCATTCAGTAAAGTTTTAACACGTGCGATATCACGACGTACAGCTTTCAGAGTATGAGTTTGCTGTAGTTGACCAGTCGCAGCTTGCATGCGCAAGTTAAACTGTTCACGTAGCAAATTCAAAAGCTCTTCATTTAGCTCTTCAACGTTTTTCTCGCGTAGATCTTGTGCTTTCATCACATCACCTGCTTAGTTACAAAAGTAGTTTTGATAGGCAGTTTACGTGCCGCTAGGCGGAACGCTTCACGTGCCAACTCTTCAGGTACGCCGTTCATTTCGTACATAACCTTTCCAGGTTGGATTTGGGCTACCCAGTACTCAACGTTACCTTTACCCTTACCTTGACGAACTTCAAGCGGTTTTTCTGTGATAGGTTTGTCTGGGAACACACGGATCCAGATTTGACCTTGACGCTTAATGTGACGCGTCATAGCACGACGTGCCGCTTCAATTTGACGAGCAGTTAGACGACCACGGCCTACAGCTTTAAGACCGAATTCGCCGAAGCTCACTTCAGTACCTTTAGCAAGACCACGGTTACGACCAGTCATAACCTTACGGAACTTAGTACGTTTTGGTTGTAGCATCAGTCAGCTCCTTACTTACGGCTTCTACGCTGCTTCTTAGGCTTGTCAGCCTTAGGCTCTACTGCATTAGCAGCTGGCATACCGCCTAGAACTTCACCTTTGAAGATCCAAACTTTAACGCCGATCACACCGTATTGAGTGTGAGCCGAAGAAGTTGCGTAATCAATGTCAGCACGTAAAGTATGTAGAGGCACACGACCTTCACGATACCATTCAGAACGTGCGATTTCAGCACCGCCAAGACGGCCGCCTACTTGTACTTTGATGCCTTTCGCGCCTAGACGCATTGCATTTTGTACCGCACGCTTCATAGCGCGACGGAACATAACACGACGTTCTAGTTGAGAAGCAATGCTATCAGCTACAAGTTGAGCATCTAGCTCAGGCTTGCGAACTTCTGCAATGTTGATTTGCGCTGGAACACCTGCGATTTTAGCTACGCCTGCGCGTAGTTTTTCTACGTCTTCGCCTTTCTTACCGATTACTACGCCTGGACGAGCAGTGTGAATAGTCACACGGATGCTCTTCGCAGGACGCTCGATAACGATGCGAGATAGAGATGCTTTTTTCAGTTCTTTAGTAAGATACTGACGTACCTTGAAGTCGCCGTCTAGGTTGTCAGCGAACTCTTGGCTACTAGCAAACCATGTAGCATTCCAAGGCTTAACGATGCCAAGACGAATACCATTAGGATGTACTTTTTGACCCATTTGCTTAATCTCCTAGTCTTTAACGATCAGCTACAACGATAGTGATGTGGCTTGAACGCTTCAAGATGCGATCTGCACGACCTTTAGCACGAGGCATAATACGCTTCATGATAGGGCCTTCGTCTACGAAGATTTTAGCGACATTTAGATCGTCGATATCTGCACCTTCGTTGTGTTCAGCGTTTGCGATAGCAGACTCAACAACTTTCTTAATTAATACTGCAGCTTTTTTGTTGCTGAAAGTAAGAATTTCAAGAGCTTGGTCTACTGATTTCCCACGGATTTGGTCCGCAACTAAGCGAGCCTTTTGTGGAGAAATGCTGGCAAAACGATGTTTAGCAATAGCTTCCATATTCTACCTCCTAACGCTTTTTAGCTTTCTTATCTGCAGCATGGCCGCGATAAGTACGAGTAGGTGCAAATTCGCCCAGCTTGTGACCAATCATGTCTTCTGTAACGAAAACTGGTACATGCTGGCGACCATTATGGACAGCGATGGTCAAGTTGATCATAGTTGGAATGATCATTGAACGACGGGACCAAGTCTTAATAGGCTTTTTGTCTCCGCTTTCCACCGCTTTCTCTACCTTCTTCAGCAAGTGTAGGTCAATAAAAGGACCTTTCTTGAGAGAACGTGGCATGGCGATTCCTCTTTATAGATTATTTGTTACGACGACGTACAATGTACTTGTCAGTAGATTTATTCTTACGAGTCTTGAAGCCCTTAGTTGGCATACCCCAAGGTGATACTGGGTGACGACCGCCTGATGTACGACCTTCACCACCACCGTGTGGGTGATCCACTGGGTTCATTGCAACACCACGTACCGTTGGACGAACACCGCGCCAGCGTGTAGCACCGGCTTTGCCTAGCTCACGTAGCATGTGTTCAGAGTTACCAACTTCACCGATAGTCGCACGACCTTCAGAAAGAACTTTACGCATCTCACCAGAGCGTAGACGTAATGTCACGTAAGCGCCATCACGAGCAATGATTTGTGCGTATGCACCAGCAGAACGTGCAACTTGCGCGCCCTTGCCAGGTTTTAATTCAACACAGTGAACAGTAGAACCTACTGGGATGTTGCGCAATGGTAAGCAGTTGCCTGCTTTGATTGGCGCATCAACACCTGATTGTACTGTATCGCCGGCTTTAAGACCTTTTGGTGCGATAATGTAACGACGCTCACCGTCTGCGAACAGAACTAGTGCAATGTTTGCACTACGGTTTGGATCGTATTCTAAACGTTCAACGATAGCTGGGATGCCATCTTTAGTACGTTTAAAGTCAATTAGACGGTAGTGTTGCTTATGACCACCACCAACGTGACGTACTGTAATACGACCGTTATTGTTACGACCACCAGATTTAGAGTTTTTCTCTAAAAGAGGTGCGTATGGCTTACCCTTATGTAGGTCAGCGTTAACGATTTTTACAACGTGACGACGACCAGGGGAAGTCGGCTTACATTTAACAATAGCCATTTTTAACTACTCCTGTTATTCCGCGCCGCCAACGAAGTCTAGGTCTTGACCTTCTTTCAAGATTACGTACGCTTTTTTCACGTCTGAACGACGGCCTTGGCGTGCACCTTGACGTTTGGTCTTGCCCTTAGTGATAAGGGTATTTACAGACTTAACTTCAACTTCAAACAACTTTTCTACTGCTGCTTTAATCTCTTTTTTAGTTGCATTGATTGCTACTTTGAAAACAATAGTGTTATTGCCTTCAGCAGCCATCGTTGCTTTTTCAGAGATATGTGGGCCACGTAGGACTTTTAGTAGACGCTCTTCACTGATCATGCCAGCATCTCCTCAACTTGCTTAACTGCAGCTGCAGTCATTAGAACCTTGTTGAATGCAACTAGGCTTACTGGATCAATACCAGCAACGTCACGTGCGTCAACTTTATATAGGTTACGAGCAGCTAAGAATAGATTCTCGTCTACTTCGCCAGTTACGATAAGAACATCGTTAAGCTCAAGCTCTTTAAGCTTAGCAACTAGCTCTTTAGTCTTTGGTGCTTCTACAGAGAAGTTGTCAACAACGATCAAACGATCTTGACGAACTAACTCAGAAAGAATGCTCTTAAGAGCACCGCGGTACATTTTTTTGTTTACTTTTAAGCTGTGATCTTGTGGTTTCGCAGCAAAAGTAACACCACCTGAACGCCAGATTGGGCTACGAATAGTACCCGCACGAGCTCGGCCTGTACCTTTTTGACGCCATGGCTTAGCGCCACCGCCAGATACTTCTGAACGTGTTTTTTGAGCGCGAGTACCTTGACGAGCACCTGCTGCATAAGCAACAACTACTTGGTGTACAAGAGCTTCGTTAAACTCACGTCCGAAAGTAGTTTCGGAAACAGTTAGTGC
Source organism: Aliivibrio sifiae (assembly GCF_002954715.1). GTDB lineage: Bacteria > Pseudomonadota > Gammaproteobacteria > Enterobacterales > Vibrionaceae > Aliivibrio > Aliivibrio sifiae. Next base: position 97,468 of record NZ_MSCP01000003.1, read on the forward strand.
CGCAGCACCTTTAACCATTAGTTCCATTACATACTCCTAAGACGTTATGCTTTAACAGCTGGTTTAACGATCACGTTGCCACCTGTTGAGCCTGGTACTGCACCTTTAATAAGAAGCAGATTGCGCTCAGCGTCAACACGTACGATCTCTAGGTTTTGAGTAGTACAACGCTCAGCACCCATGTGACCTGCCATTTTTTTGCCTTTAAATACGCGACCTGGAGTTTGACATTGGCCAATTGAACCCGGAGCACGGTGAGACAAAGAGTTACCGTGAGTCATATCTTGAGTACGGAAGTTCCAACGCTTAACAGCGCCTTGGAAACCCTTACCTTTAGATGTACCAGTAACGTCTACTTTTTTGATTTCGTTAAAGATTTCAACACTTAGCTCAGCGCCAACTGCGAATTCTTCACCGCTTTCTAAACGGAATTCCCAAAGACCGCGACCTGCTTCAACACCTGCTTTCGCAAAGTGACCAGCTTCAGGCTTAGATACGCGGTTAGCTTTCTTAGAACCACAAGTAACTTGAATTGCGTTGTAGCCATCAGTTTCTACAGTTTTCACTTGAGAAACACGGTTAACTTCAACTTCAACTACTGTTACTGGGATAGAAACGCCTTCTTCGGTAAAGATGCGGGTCATGCCCACTTTACGACCGACTAGACCAATCATAATAATCTCCCCTTAACCTAGGCTAATTTGAACATCAACGCCAGCAGCAAGGTCTAAACGCATTAGTGCGTCAACAGTTTTATCTGTTGGCTCAACAATGTCGATTAAACGCTTGTGAGTACGAATTTCGTACTGGTCACGTGCGTCTTTGTTAACGTGAGGAGAAGTAAGAACAGTAAAACGCTCTTTACGAGTAGGTAGTGGAATAGGACCACGAACCTGAGCGCCAGTGCGCTTAGCTGTTTCAACGATTTCCGCTGTAGACTGATCGATTAGCTTGTAATCGAATGCTTTTAGGCGGATACGTATACGTTGGTTCTGCATGAGACAGAGCTCCAATAATAAATACACAAACAATATCGCCACTCAATCCCGTTAAAACGAGAGAATGCCGATTGATTTATGTGAAACCATAGGTCCAAAATTAGGACACATTGTCAGTTAACTTATATTAGAAGTTAGTCTAATGATTACTCAATAGTCTAATTTCAAATAATATTAACCGCGAACATAAGCTGAGTATTCATTCTAAGTACTAACCCTACTCTGTAGGAATCAGCACTTTCCTCGCTGCTCATTGGTTCACAACTGACTTAAGCCAGTGCGATGCATTATACAGATCACACTTTTAGATGCAAGCATTGTTTGAAAAACAAACGAAATATTTTTATTTATTTTCTTACAGGAAACAAAAAGGGAAGCCTAAGCTTCCCTTTTTTAGTCATGCGATTTATCGTAAAATCTTTAGCTATTAAGCGAAGATTTTAGCAACAACACCAGCACCAACTGTACGGCCACCTTCACGGATTGCGAAGCGTAGACCTTCGTCCATTGCGATTGGAGCAATTAGCTCAACCGTCATTTGAACGTTGTCACCAGGCATTACCATTTCAACACCTTCTGGAAGTGTGATATCGCCAGTTACGTCCGTTGTACGGAAGTAGAA
>NZ_MSCP01000003.1:99961-221548 GCF_002954715.1 Aliivibrio sifiae
CACGATCGTGTTCCTTCCTAGTTATGATTCGCCTTATCGAACAGTGATAAGGCGCGCCAGAATTTGCTATTTTATGCGTCAATTGCTCTTGACGCAAGGGTATTGAGTATTTTATCCGCGTTCAGCGATGATTCTGTCGGCTACATTCTTCGAAACTTCGCCATATTCGGAGAATTCCATAGAATAAGATGCTCGACCTTGTGTCGCAGAACGTAGAGATGTTGCATAACCAAACATTTCAGAAAGTGGAACTTGAGCACGGATTGTTTTCAATCCAGCAATGCCATCGTCCATACCTTCAATCATGCCACGGCGACGATTTAAATCACCAACAACATCACCCATCCAGTCTTCTGGAGTGGTTACTTCAACTTTCATCATTGGTTCAAGAATAACAGGTTGTGCTTCAAGCGCACCTTTCTTGAATGCCATTGAACCAGCGATCCTGAACGCCATTTCATTGGAGTCAACATCGTGGTATGAGCCATCAAACAGCGTAGCTTTAACGTCGAGTACAGGATAGCCTGCTAACACGCCGTTATTCATTTGCTCTTCGATACCTTTTGCTACTGAGCTGATGTATTCACGAGGAACAGCACCACCTACGATTTCGTCAACAAACACGAAACCTTCATCAGGTTGTGATGGTTCGATTTTTAGCCATACGTGGCCGTATTGACCGCGACCACCAGATTGACGTACGAACTTACCTTCCACTTCCGCACTTCCACGGATAGTTTCACGATATGCTACTTGAGGCTTACCAACGTTACATTCAACACTGAATTCACGTTTCATACGATCAACGATAATATCTAAGTGTAGCTCACCCATGCCAGAAATCAGTGTTTGTCCTGATTCTTTGTCCGTTTCTACACGGAAAGATGGGTCTTCTGCCGCTAGTTTACCTAGTGCGATACCCATTTTTTCTTGGTCAGCGAGTGTTCTTGGTTCAACTGCGATTTGAATAACCGGTTCTGGGAATTCCATACGCTCAAGAATTACTTTTGCGTTTTGATCACACAGTGTGTCACCTGTCGTTACGTCTTTTAAACCAATCGCCGCAGCAATATCACCAGCACGTATCTCTTTCACTTCTTCACGCTTATTAGCATGAAGCTGAACAATACGGCCAAAACGTTCACGCTTTTGTTTTACTGAGTTATAAACACCGTCACCAGTATTAACAACACCAGAATAAACACGCATGAAAGTCAACGTACCTACGAATGGGTCAGTTGCAATTTTGAATGCTAACGCTGCAAATGGTTCGTTGTCGTCTGCATGACGCTCAACTTCATTGTCGTTTTCATCGATGCCTTTAATTGCAGGAACATCAACTGGTGCAGGTAAAAATTCAATAACAGCATCAAGAACCGCTTGAACGCCTTTGTTTTTGAATGCAGAACCACAAGTTGCTAATACAATCTCGTTATTTAATGTACGAGTACGTAATGCGCCTTTAATCTCTTCTTCTGACAGCTCTTCACCTTCAAGGTATTTGTCCATCAGTTCTTCAGAGGCTTCAGCAGCTTCTTCAACTAGGTTTTGACGCCATTCATCTGCAAGTTCTTGCATATCAGCAGGAATGTCTTCATAAGTGAAGGTCATGCCTTGGTCGGCTTCATTCCAGTTGATTGTTTTCATCTTGATAAGGTCAACAACACCTCTGAAATCTTCTTCTGCACCAATATTTAGTTGGATAGGAACAGGATTAGCACCAAGACGATTTTTAATTTGGCCTACAACACGTAAGAAATCAGCTCCAGCACGGTCCATCTTATTTACGAATACAATACGAGGAACTCCGTATTTATTCGCTTGGCGCCATACTGTTTCAGATTGAGGTTCTACACCCGATGAGCCACAGAACACAACAACCGCACCATCAAGTACACGCAAAGAACGTTCTACTTCGATTGTGAAGTCAACGTGTCCAGGAGTATCGATGATATTAATACGGTGATCGTCAAATTGGGCATCCATACCACGCCAGAAAGTCGTAGTTGCCGCAGAGGTAATAGTGATACCACGCTCTTGCTCTTGCTCCATCCAGTCCATGGTAGCAGCACCATCGTGAACTTCGCCGATTTTATGAGAAAGGCCAGTATAGAATAGAATACGCTCAGTAGTAGTAGTTTTACCTGCATCTACGTGAGCACAGATACCGATATTACGGTAGCGCTCAATAGGTGTATTTCGAGCCACGGTTGTATCCTCTTATCTTAGGGATTATTGCTATTTCCCAACGCAAATGCATTGAAATAGCGATAATGGCTAAGTGTTTTACTAAATGGGAAAGAAAGAAGTAAGGTGCAGCAAGGACTGCTGCACCTTCGGTATTACCAGCGGTAATGAGCGAATGCTTTGTTAGCATCAGCCATACGGTGAACGTCTTCACGTTTCTTAACCGCAGTACCTTTGTTCTCAGACGCGTCTAACATTTCGTTAGCAAGACGTTGAGCCATAGATTTTTCACCACGCTTACGCGCAGCTTCAACCATCCAACGCATAGCAAGTGCGTTACGGCGAACCGGACGTACTTCTACAGGAACTTGGTAAGTTGAACCACCCACACGGCGAGATTTAACTTCCACCGATGGACGAACATTTTCAAGAGCTTCTTCGAATACAGCTAAGTGATCTTTACCAGATTTCTCAGCCATTAATTCTAGTGCACCGTAAACGATTTTTTCAGCAGTTGATTTCTTACCGTCAACCATTACGATGTTTACAAATTTTGCCAACAGCTCAGATTTGAACTTAGGATCTGGAAGGATCTTACGTTGGCCTATTACGCGACGACGTGGCATGGAATATCTCCGTTGTTGTCTTCAGGTTATCCAAAACTTTTCAGTTTCTTCAAATTACAAATATTTAGTGTTTGGCCTTACTTAACGGATTCCATTAAGACTTAGGACGTTTCACACCGTACTTAGAACGACCTTTCTTACGATCGTTTACGCCTGCACAGTCAAGTGCACCACGAACAGTGTGGTAACGCACACCTGGTAAATCTTTAACACGACCACCACGGATAAGAACAACTGAGTGCTCCTGAAGGTTGTGACCTTCGCCGCCGATGTATGAAGTAACTTCAAAGCCGTTAGTTAAACGAACACGACATACTTTACGTAAAGCTGAGTTCGGTTTTTTTGGAGTAGTAGTATATACGCGAGTACATACACCACGTTTTTGTGGACACGCTTCTAGCGCAGGCACGTTGCTTTTAACAACTTGCTTTGCACGTGGCTTGCGTACCAACTGGTTAATAGTTGCCATTAAAATAGCTCCTGATTAGAGGTTCGAAAACTTTTGAAAAATCTATATCCCTATGGAAATAGGGACGCGAAATTCTAAGGCTGAACGTGATATGTGTCAAGAAATATACAGCACTATTAATAAACAATTTAAAAATAATTTATGTTTCTCGAACATAACACATGATTACCAAGTCATTATAGGTGAATGATCTTGGGTTAACGATACAAAGAAGTCATAATTAACCAGTTGAATTTTATCATCAATTAATGATTTAACCCCTCTAGCCTCTACATCTTCTTGCAATAAATAGCATTGTTTAAACGAAAGGATCAATGCATGATCTTTATGATCCAATATTCCCGCATAAACACTCTCTTGCGTTAATAAAAGCACATCATGTGTGGTATTTATTGGTAACTCATTACAATAGAGCGCTTGGATGTTCTCTTTTTTCGTTAAAATATGCAGCATAATTTAAAACACCATCACTTGAGCACATCGTGATAATTTCTCATTAATCTCTTGATTTGTTATAACATCTGCATCAATCAATAAGTTATTGTCTTTCAAACCTCGATTCTGTAATGCAGTTTGACATACATATGTCTCTTCAAGATCATATAACGACAACATTTTAAATCCAGCAACATAATCACGTGACAATACAAGTTCTGGTTGCTGATTTTCTAATAATTGGAATACCCCATCCCCAATAAAGAAAATTTGAATATCTTCACTGTATGCAGAAGCCGCAAGAATAGCATCTAGCCCTTCCCTGCCCTTCGTCGTTGAGTGCGGTGAACTTTGAAATACAAATCCAATACGATTCATGACTTGCCTATTATACTAATACTCAAAAATTAAAATTGAATCACACGATCAAACTTCAGCAATGCCGTAGCTAGACCACCTAAACCAGCCTGTTGAAAGCCTTGCGCTAGGTTATGCTGTTCTATCTTATGTTGTTCAGCTTCTTCTTGACCGATGACGCCACGGCGTAATGCAGCCGCAACACAAGTCTCTAATTCTACATTGTGTTCTTGTGCCAATGCTTGCCAAGCTTTAGTAAGATCAAACTCATCGTTAGCAGGTAAAATTAATGATGAGGCATTAAGCACCCCATCTTGATAAAAGAAGACTTTTTCTAACTGGTGACCTTGCTTAACAAGCGATTGTGCAAACTGAAAAGCTTGTCTAGACGCTTGAGTTCCATAAGCAGGTCCATTAACAACAAGTCCATAGCGCAAACTCACTTTTCACCATCCTCAGTTTTTCTCTGACGAATATAAAGGTACACAGTATGTTTAGAAATATTCAATTGATCCGCAACACGATTAATAGCATCTTTAATGTCAAAAATACCCTTATCGTATAAATCCATTACAATTTGCTTATTTTTAGCATTATTGCCGACTTCTTTATCTGCATTAATTTCATCAATAGTACGTTTAACGGTTTGATCTACTAGTTCATCAACATCACTAGCAAAATTAACACTTGAAGCCGCTTCATTTGCTTCTTCACTTGGCATAAAAGAATGTAAGACTTGAGAGAAAGGCGCATCTAAATTGATATTAATACATAACAAACCAATTATACGTTCATCACCATTGCGAATAGCTACTGTGATCGATTTCATCAGCACTCCACCTTTAGCTCGAGTGAAGTATGAACGTGAAAAATTACGTTTCGAACGCTGAATATCTTTCAGCATTTGCAAAGCCAAATCGGTAATAGGAGAACCCACTTTTCGGCCTGTATTCTCACCATTAGCAATTCTAATCGCTGATTTATTGATATCTTCTAATGAGTGCAGAACAATTTCACAATAGCTACCAATTAAACTAGCGATACCATCAACAACGGCTTCATACGAGCGTAAAATATGATGATCAAACTCTGTAAATGGTACTACCTCAGATAAACTTTCTTCTGCGATATTCTCAATATTCATATACACCAACTTAATATCCATTTATCCAACGAGCAAAAAAGCCAGTTGCTTAAAATAATTCCATCAAGTTTATCAGAATATTTGCATGAAAATAAAAAACCCCAGCCAGTGCTGGGGTTAATTCAGTGATCTAAAACAAAGTTTAGATTATTTATTGCTAAGATTATTTTGCAGGTTTTGCTGCATCTTTAATTTCTAGCAATTCAACATCGAATACTAATGTTGAGTTTGCAGGGATCGCTTGGTTACCTTGAGCGCCATAACCTAACTCAGCAGGGATAACAAACTTATACTTAGAACCAACATTCATAAGTTGAACACCTTCTGTCCAACCAGGAATTACTGCATTTAGAGGGAAAGTAGCTGGTTGGTTACGATCATAAGAGCTATCAAACTTAGTGCCATCGATTAGCGTACCTGAGTAATGAACAACTACAGTATCTGTCGCTTTTGGTTTAGGGCCTTCAGCTGGAGTAATTACTTGGTATAGAAGACCTGATTCAGTTTTCATTACACCGTCTTGTTTTTCAAACTCTGCACGGTAATCAGCACCGGCTTTAATGTTTGCTTCAGATTCAGCAGCGGCTTTCTTCTGTGCGATTTCAGCAACACGTTGATCTAGCGCTTGTAGAGCACCTTGAATTTCTTCATCGGTTAGACGTTCTTTGCCGTTGAATACGTCAGTAACACCTGCAAGTACATCTGCTTTTTTAAGGTCTAAACCAAGTTCTGTTTGTTTCTCTAAATTAGAGTTTAGGTATTTAGCTAGTGATGCACCAATTGCATAACCTGCTTTTTCATCTTCAGATGCAAATGTTGATGCCGTTGCACCTTCTGCTGGTGCTTCAATTTTTGCAGGTAACGTAGTTGCTTCTGTTTTTGGTGCTTCTTCTTTCTGACAACCAACAACGAATGCAACAGTTGCAGCAAGTAGCGATACTTTAAAGATAGATTTCATTTCAAAACTCCGATTATTTGAGGTCTTGCCTCAATTTTTTATTCAATTTTTTAGATAAAGATGCGAAATAACATTCATCACAATATACTAGTACTTATAGACACATTACAAACGAGTAGTTCAATTTGATGCGCGTTATCTCTCAATACACTGCAATTTTTGTCATTACGTTGACATTAGTGGGTTGTTTCTTTAACAATTCTGACGTTCAACGATGGGAAATGGCAACACAAGGCACAACCAGTTTTGCTTTAAGCCGCGATGCTCGCTTTGGGCTTTTCTTCGTCAAAGAAGGATCAAATGCTGCAAATACTGACAGCGAAATAAAAAGCGGACTGCATTTTTGGGATCTCGTCGATAATAAAGAGTTAACCTATTTTGGTGCTCAAGATCAGCATGATTCGACCGTTTCTCATATAACCATTTCTGATAACTCGCGCTTTGCCATTACAGCAACTCAAACTAATTTTGCCGTCTGGGATTTAGGCATGGGAGTCTCCGAGGGGTTATGGTCTATTTCTGATGGTATTATTCGTGATGTCGACATATCGAGTAATGGCCAACAAATATTGCTTGGCTTATCTAACGGTAAAGCCATTTATATTGATTTAGCAACAGGACGCAGACTTGAATTTCTCGCTCATCAAGAAAAAGTAAACTCAGTCGCTTTATCAGCTAATGGAAAATTTGCTCTCTCAGGTGGTAACGATCACTTTGCATATTTTTGGGATACTCAAACAGGTCAAATTCTACGTACATTCGAGCATGAAAAACGCGTTAGTCAAATCGCTCTACAACGAGACGGAAAATACGCACTCACAGCTGATGGTGGTAATGAAGCCTTTATTTGGGATTTAAAAACTGGGGATAAAATTACAGAACTCAGTACCTTTGCTCGCCAACAAGTTTTTTCTAGTGCTCGTTTTAGCGATGATGGAAAGTATCTAATCACAGGCTCACCCGCTGGCAGCATCATGTTATGGGATACTCTCTCAGGTAAGAAACAAGAACAATGGCGCGCCGAGCCATTAAAAGATGCACGCCCACCAACAGCGGTAGTGTATGATGTCGCCATTGATAAAAAACAAAGAGTCATTTCTGCCACCTCAGCCGGAATCGCTCAAGCTTGGTTGATAAGATAATGACAACAGATATTAAAAGATTAGAAGATAAGATCAGTGATTTGGAGTGTCAAATGGCGTTTCAAGAACAAACCGTTGAAGAGTTAAACGATGCGTTATCTCAGCAACAATTACTGATCACTAATATGCAAGTTCAGATGAAGTTCATGGTTGGTAAAATGAAAACGATGGATACATCAAGTATGGCGGATGCCTCAGAAGAAACACCACCACCGCATTATTAAGAGCAGGTTTCAGGAAGAAGAAGGACGCAATGCTCAAGACGGCTTCGCCTTGAGACGCTTCGTTTGAGAAAAGCATAAACAAAGTGATCGTTGTAATTACAGCGAGTAATACACTGTTCCCTCCCCTTAATAAGGGGGAGGAGCTAAAGTCAAAAGCTCCCCGCTGAATCCTACAACCCTCTTACTTAAACTCAAAAAAAAAGACCACAGGCTCAACACCTGTGATCTTCTTAATTCTTAAAGACGAAGTCCGCCCTTTAGCGTAGCGAGCTGAACCCTGTTCTTAAAAAATTACTTAGAACAGTTACCGCTACCACAACATTCGTGATCTTCTTTGTGCTCGTGAGAATGGCCTTCGCCACCACAACAACCGCCTTCGTGATCATGGTCGTGTCCGTGATCGTGACCACAGCCACCTTCTTGGTGAATATGGCCGTGCGCCGCTTCTTCTTCAGTTGCTTCACGTAGTGCTACAACTTCAACTTCAAAGCCTAGTGTTTGGCCAGCAAGCATGTGGTTACCATCAACAACAACTTCGTCGCCGTCAACTTCAGTAACTTCTACAGGGATTGGACCTTGATCTGTATCAGCAAGGAAACGCATACCAACTTCGATTTGCTCAACACCTTGGAATACGTTCGCAGGAACACGTTGAACCATCTCATCCATGTGCTCGCCGTATGCTTCTTCAGGAGTAACAGTGATGCTGAATTTATCGCCTGCAACTTTACCTTCAAGTGCTTTTTCAAGACCAACGATTAGGTTGTTGTGACCATGTAGGTAATCAAGAGGAGCTTCTACTGTTGATTGATCAACAACTACGCCTTCTTCAGTTTTTACTTGGTATGCAAGGCTTACAACAACATTCTTTTCAATTTTCATTTTAACTCCGGATGCACTTGGCACTAGTGGATGGTATTCAGTGTTGCAACATAATACTATTCAGGCTTAAAAACACCAATAACATCATCTTGCGCATGTTTGGTTTTTTCTATCGATTTTGGTGTTTTACGGTCTGTATGACCACATTCCACACACTCGACATGTTCAATATTACTTTCTTCCCACCAACGTAGCGTATCTGTTGTGCTACATGATGGACAAATCGCACCCGCAATAAATCGTTTTTTCACGGCTAATATCCTTGTGCTAGCTATACCTTTCAAAGTCAGTATAGAAATTAGTCCCAATGATTTTGGGCAGTACGCTCGTTTTCCATTTCCAAGCCAAAAATTTCTTCTAACTCTATTCGAGCTGCTTTTGCTTTAGAAGCCAGAACCTTGTCATCTGAATGCAATGGTAACAATTCTTTTAGCATAGCAACATCTAACTTTTTAAAATGCGATTCTGCACGTTTGGCCTGATAAGGATGCATACCCAAAGATGTGAGGGTTTGTCGGCCTAAATCAAGGGCACCATAAAAAGTTTCTCGTGAAAAGTGATCTACCCCTTCATTTAGTAACTCATAAGCCTCAACTCGACTTCTCGCCCTTGCTAATATTTTTAGATGTGGAAAATGTTGTTTGCACAATGCCACCACATCCATCACTTTTTGTGGGTCTGTCTTACATACTACAATCGCCTCTGCTTTTTCTGCGCCAGCTGCTCGTAATAGCTCAACTTGAGTAGCATCACCGTAATACACTTTATAACCAAATTTTCTCAATAAACGGATTTGGCTTGGGTCGCTTTCTAAAATTGTCAGTTTAATTTTATTTGCAAACAGCAAACGCCCGACGATTTGTCCAAAACGGCCAAAGCCCGCGATAATCACTTTAGGCTGAGTCGCATGAGTAAAATCTGATTGTGGCATTTCCTCTTCACTGTTTAATGTTCTCGCAAACCACTTATCTTGAGCAATCAGTAATAATGGCGTTGTCATCATAGACAAGCTCACTACGACTAATAAAAAGGCGGTTAACTCTCGACTTAATAACCCTTCCATTTGCGCCGCTGTAAAAAGCACAAAAGCAAACTCCCCACCTTGACTTAATATCATTGCCATCTGGCTACGAGCTTTAGCTTGAGTACCAAACAAACGCGCTAATCCATAAAGCAATAACCCTTTTGATGATACTAACAAAGCAACAGCAGCCAATATCTCTAATGGGTATTGCAGTAATAATCCTAAATTTACCGACATTCCTACCGCAATAAAGAACAAGCCTAATAACAAACCTTTGAATGGCTCAATCGCCACTTCTAATTCATGGCGAAACTCACTCTCAGCCAGCAACACCCCAGCCAGAAATGCACCGAGAGCCATCGATAAACCCAGTTGTTTCATCGCAGCAGAAACACCAATAACCAAAAGCAATGCGGCAACTGTAAACAGTTCTCTAGCACCACTTTTTACTACATAACTAAACAACGGTCTCAGTAAAAAATGACCAAGAGTGAAAATACCTATTACACCAACCAAAATCCATAAACCGTCTAGCCAATTGCCACTCGCACCACCAGCAAGTACAGGCAATATCGCAAGCATAGGGATCACTGCGATATCTTGAAATAACAAAACGGCAAAACCAGATTGGCCACTTTCAGAACCCGACAATTTACGTTCTTCAATTACTCGCAATGCAATCGCGGTAGATGACAAAGCCAACCCCATGCCTATAACAACACTCACTTGCCACGTTAAACCATAAAACATCATGGTTGCGGTAATCACACAAGACGTCACAACAACCTGGCTACCACCAAGCCCAATAATAGGTTTTCGCATCTTCCATAATTTATTTGGATTTAACTCTAGTCCAATCAAAAAGAGAAGTAACACAACGCCAAACTCAGAAAAGTGCAAGATCGCATCAACATCTGATATGAGTTGTAATCCCCAAGGACCAATCGCAATCCCTGCAAGTAAATAACCAAGTACGGCACCTAGGCCAAATCGTTGGGCTAAAGGAACAGTTACAACAGCCGCCGCTAAAAATATAGAACTGGTATGTAGCCAATCTCCTGCCATTAGCTTTCTCCTTTAGGGTTTACTAGCCATTGTCTATATTCATCAATAAATTGCTGACGTTTCTCTATCGTGATTTTTCGAGCCCAATATTGAATTGATGGGGTTAACCACTCCATTTGACACAAAGCTGCGGTGATCTTAAAAGGAATTAAAATATCATCCATTGAATATTGGTTATAACCCGTTTCAGAAAAAGCCTCTTCAATACCACCGGCAGTAATTACACTGCGCCACTGTTTACCCTTTAAAGCATTACCCTCACCATAGGCGAATCCCTTTCCAAGCACACAATCCATCCACTCTTTTAATAATGAAGGGCAAGAATAAAGATAAAGAGGGTGTTGAAAAACGATGATATCGTGCTGTGCTAATAATTCATGCTCATAAATAACATCAATAAAAAATTCAGGATAATGAGCATAAAGATCATGCACAGTGACATGCGGTAAATTTTGATATACGGATAAGATCGCCTTATTGGCAATCGAATGTTCCGGATCAGGATGAGCGAGGATAACTAATATTCTAGGCAACTGAGTCATAAATTCCTTTCTAGACTTCTCTTCTTATTATTTTAGATTAGGATGAATTGGGCTTTCACAATTAAAAATTATCACAAAATATCAACATACCCTACTATCCTCTCATCATACAGACTATTTCTATATCGACAATCTTCGCTCTTCCGCCTACTATGCTCTCCGTATTCACCATTTTGCCAACAAGAGAAGAACACCACAGCATGATTACGTTTTCAGACATTCAATTACTTCGTGGCGGAAAGCCATTACTAGAACAAGCCTCTGCCACCATTCATCCCGGTGACAAAGTTGGTTTAGTCGGAAAAAATGGCTGTGGTAAATCCACTCTTTTTGCACTTATTAAAGGCGAATTGAGTGTTGATGCCGGTTCAAACCGCGTACCTCAAAACTGGGAAATGGCATGGGTTGCTCAAGAAACTCCAGCACTAGAACGCAAAGCGATTGATTACGTTATTGATGGTGATAGAGAATTCCGTGGTTTAGAAGAACAGCTACTGAAAGCAGAAGCCGCAGATAACGGCACCTTGGTTGCTGAACTTCATAGCAAAATAGACATTGCTGGTGGTTATACAATTAACTCACGCGCCGCTGAGTTACTTAATGGTTTAGGCTTTTCACAACAGCAGATGGAGTGGAATCTAACTCAGTTCTCTGGTGGTTGGCGTATGCGATTAAACTTGGCTCAAGCCCTAATTTGTCGCTCAGACCTATTGTTACTTGATGAACCTACCAACCACTTAGATTTAGATGCGGTAATGTGGTTAGAGCGTTGGTTACAAAACTACCCTGGCACTTTAATGCTAATTTCTCATGACCGTGATTTTCTTGATCCTGTTATCAACCGTATTATTCATGTTGAGAATCAGCAATTAAACGAATACACAGGTAACTACTCGTCATTTGAAGTGCAACGTGCTGAGAAACTGGTACTGCAACAAGCTAAATATCAGAAGCAACAAAAGAACATGTCACACATGCAGTCATATATCGACCGCTTCCGTTATAAAGCCTCAAAAGCTCGCCAAGCACAAAGCCGTATTAAAGCATTAGAGAAAATGGAAAAAGTGCTACCAGCACAATTAGATAACCCATTCAGTTTTAACTTTAGAGAACCTGATGCTCTGCCAAACCCAATCTTAATGATGGATGAAGTGAGTGCCGGCTACGAAAACAACACTATTCTAGAGCAAATTCGTTTGAACCTTGTTCCGGGTAGCCGCATTGGTCTACTAGGCCGCAATGGCGCAGGTAAATCAACACTAATAAAATTACTCTCTGGAGAGTTAGCACCACAAAGTGGCGTATTTAATTATTCTCAAGGCGTAAAAATTGGTTACTTTGCACAGCACCAATTAGAAACTCTGCATGTAGAAGAAACACCACTGCAACACCTTATGCAAATTGCACCTAATCACACAGAGCAACAATTACGAGACTATTTAGGGAGTTTTGGTTTCCAAGGTGAAAAAGCGCTCGATAAAATTGGGCCTTTCTCTGGTGGCGAAAAAGCACGTTTAGTATTAGCACTTGTTGTATGGCAAAAACCAAACATGCTGCTACTCGATGAACCAACCAACCACCTTGATTTGGATATGCGCCAAGCCTTAACTATGGCACTGCAAACCTTTGAAGGTGCAATGGTTATCGTAAGCCATGATAGATATTTGCTGCGTGCAACTACTGATGACTTGTATTTAGTTCATGATCGCCAAGTCGTGCCTTTTGATGGTGACTTAACGGATTACTACAAATGGCTAACAGAACAAAATAAGACCGAGCGTAAAGAACAACTGCAACAAGATAAACAAGATAGCCCAAGCACCTCTACCAGTTTAAGTGCGGCAGATAAAAAAGAGCAAAAACGTAAAGAAGCCGAATTCAGAAAGCAAATAGCACCACTACGTAAAGAAGTGACTAAGCTTGAAAAGAAAATGGATAAGCTAAATGAAGCGCTAAGCCAATCTGAAGAAGAACTGGGTGATGTGTCTTTGTATGAAGCCGAAAACAAAAAACGCTTAACTGAAGTATTAGCCATTCAAGCATCTGCAAAATCGGAGCTTGAAGAAGTCGAAATGGAATGGATGGATCTTCAAGAACAAATTGAAGAAAAAGAGAATGCCTCTCAGCTATAACCTTCCAATCAGTAAACAACAAAAGGCTTTGCTTACTTGCGAAGCCTTTTGGACTTTCTCGTTATCCCATTATAAGAATCAAGATGTACAATCAGCCGCTCTCATCTTACAGGATCAGTATCAAGGCAATGTGAATCTTGCTCTACTTTTACACTGGCTTGATTCCCTTTATATTGCATTCCCGTCAGTGCATATTCCCTATTTTAAGAAAGCACTAATTACAACAGATACCCTACTTACCTCTTATCGATCATTAAGAAAACAGATCAAACAAACGGTGGACATATCTCTTTATCAACAAGCTCTTCAGTTTGAACTGCAATTAGAAAAACAACAACAAGCTGATCTTATTGATACGGTTCTACGTATTGAATTGATGCAAGCAAACCAACACGGCAGTTTATTACAGACTTATTGCTCCTCACTCAATGCCGATTCATTATATCTTTCTCTACAAGCTAAAAAGGGATCCTAATTCATGATGGACTCATTCATTCCTGCCTCAGGATTATCCAACGCACATATCCAAACCTTATTACCACGTTTATTGCGTAGAAACCCTCTGTTTAATGCATATTGGCAGCGTTTAGAGCTACCTGATGGTGATTTTGTCGATTTAGCATGGAGCGAAAATCCGAATAAAGCCGGAGATAAACCCATCTTCATTTTATTTCATGGTTTAGAAGGCAGCTTTGAAAGCCCATACGCGAATGGATTACTCGCCGCCGCCAAAGAACAAGGTTGGTTAGGCGTAATGATGCACTTTCGAGGCTGCAGTGACGTACCAAACCGTTTAGCTAGGGCATATCACTCAGGTGAAACCGAAGACGCTCGTTTCTTTATTCAAATGTTAGATAACCGCTTTCCACAACAAGTTAAAGTTGCTACTGGGATCTCTCTGGGTGGTAATATGCTAGTCAATTATCTCGCCAAGTACAAAACAAACACATTATTGAATGCAGCAACCGTTATTTCTGCACCATTAGACTTGGCTGCCTGCTCAGAACGTATTCAGCACGGTTTTTCTCGTATTTATCAAACGTATTTATTACGCTCATTAAAAGCCAGTAGTATCCGTAAGATAAACGGAAATAGAAAAGCGATTGTTGGTTTAGATAAAGCAATGATAGCTGCAATTCCTGACTTATTGCAGTTTGATAATTTACTTACTGCACCAATGCATGGCTATCAAAACGCACAAGATTATTATCAACAATGCAGCGGTTTACAGTTTTTAGATAACATCGATATTCCGACCCGAATTATCCACTCTAAAGATGATCCTTTTATGACGACAGCCGTGATCCCTACTCATACCCTGCCTAACTGTGTACACTATCAACTAACAGAAAATGGCGGTCATGTGGGCTTTATTAATGGCTCATTTACCAAACCAAACTTTTGGTTAGAGACAACCGTAAACCAGTGGTTTCAAAAAATCATCTAACCCTAATCGTTAATAAAATGGATGAGTAAGTAGTATGATCATTCCTTGGCAAGATATCGCACCAGAAACCCTAGAAAACTTAATATCAGAATTTGTTCTTCGTGAAGGCACCGATTACGGTGAAATGGAATGCAGCCATCAGGATAAAATAGCTCAAATCGCACTGTTATTAAAAAATGGTGAGGCAATGGTTGTTTTCTCAGAGTTACATGAAACCGTTGATATTCAAACCAAAGCACGTTTTAACCCTAATCTAACGAATCATGAGTTTGAATAATCACTTTCAATCACTCACAAATTTTAAACGATAACGTATCATTTACGGCAACCCTGTTATAACATCTTCGCTATCAAGGCTTGATGCCAAGAATTATAGACAGGGTTTGTCATGTCCGCTAAACATCCAATTATTGCCGTTACTGGCTCCTCTGGTGCTGGTACCACCACCACCTCTGAAGCCTTCCGTAAGATGTTCAATATGATGGACATCAAAGCATCGTGGCTTGAAGGAGATAGTTTCCATCGATTCACTCGTCCTGAGATGGACGTCGAAATCCGTAAAGCCAAAGAACAAGGTAAACACATCAGCTACTTTGGTCCTCAAGCGAATGATTTTCCAGCTCTTGAACAGTTCTTCCGTCAATATGGTCTTGATGGCACAGGACAGTATCGCCGTTACTTACACACCTTTGACGAGGCCGTTCCATTTAATCAAATGCCAGGCACCTTTACTCCATGGCAAGATCTTCCAGATAATACCGATGTTCTTTTTTATGAAGGATTACACGGCGGCGTTATGGACGGTGAGATTGATGTTTCTCAGCACGTTGACTTATTGATTGGCATGGTACCGATTGTAAACCTTGAGTGGATCCAAAAATTCGTTCGAGATACTCGTGATCGTGGTCATTCACGAGAAGCGGTAATGGACTCAATTGTTCGCTCAATGGATGATTATCTTAATTACATTACGCCACAGTTTTCACGCACCCATATTAACTTCCAACGAGTACCAACGGTCGATACATCAAACCCACTTAACGCCAAAGGCATTCCAAGCTTAGATGAAAGCTTTGTGGTGATCCGTTTCCGTGGCATACGTAATGTTGATTTCCCTTACCTGCTAGCCATGATTGATGGGTCTTTTATGTCTCGCCATAACACACTTGTGGTTCCGGGGGGGAAAATGAGTTTTGCGATGGAATTAATCATTCGTCCATTACTTCAGCAACTGATTGAAACTGGAAAAATAGGGTAATCCTTCCCCTCTTTTACTTTCAAATTTGGGGTTCTTCCAAAAATAGTGAATAATAGAGAGTCTATTCACTATTTTTGCGATGCTATGAAAACTTCTCCTTTTGCTATTTGGCTCAGTGCTGCTCGACCTAAAACACTTCCCCTTGCGCTTGCATCTATTATGACAGGCTCGGCATTGGCATATTGGAATAACCATGCTTCTGCAACCATCACCCTCATGGCATTTGTTACTGCAACCTTATTACAAATTTTATCTAACCTTGCTAATGATTATGGTGACGCAGTAAAAGGCACTGATAATGATGATCGCCTTGGTCCACAACGAGCAATGCAATCGGGGTTAGTGACTCAAGAAACAATGAAAAAAGCCATTGGCATTAATATCATTCTTACGATTATTAGTGGCTTAACATTAGTGTTTATTTCTCTTAACCAAGCGATGGATATCATTGGCTTTATTGCTCTTGGTTTATTAGCTATTGGGGCTGCTATTGCTTATACAATGGGAGATAAACCTTATGGCTATCGTGGTTTAGGTGATATTTCAGTCTTTATCTTCTTTGGCTTACTTGGTGTTGCAGGTACTTATTACTTGCATACAGGTCATTTATCTACCGCATTATTTTTACCCGCTGTTGCTTGTGGTCTATTAGCAGTTGCTGTCTTAAATATTAATAATTTACGAGATATTGAAAATGATGAAGCGTGTGGAAAAATGACGCTTGTAGTTCGTATGGGAGCGGCTTGGGGTCGTAAATATCACGCGATTATTATAGCAGTCAGCTTTATCTGTCTTGCCATTTTCAGTGCGACTCAAATCCATTCATTAACGGGGTGGTTATTTTTAGCAATTACCCCATTCGTGCTTAATCATGTCGTGTCAGTTATACGTGCACCAAACGGTGAAGCCATCAGACCAATGATGGGAACGGTAGTGCAATGCGCGCTGTTCACTAATATTTTGTTTTCAATCGGTCTTTATTTATCCATATAAGCTTGTTATTTATCATAGTAATGACTTATTAAGCCCGTATATTAAGAAGCTCTAGAGAGAACTAACACCAAAAAAAGGTAGGCATCATCATGGAATACAATACTTCTGCACTTTGTGACATTTATTTAGATCTCGTTGATGTTGTTGAACCAATGTTCAGCCACTATGGTGCTAAAAGTTCGTTTTCTGGGCAAATTACGACTATTAAATGTTTTGAAGATAATGGACTGATCAGCCGACTATTGGATGAAAAAGGCGAAGGCCGAGTATTATTAGTTGATGGCGGAGGTTCATTACGTCGCGCTCTTATTGATGCCGACTTAGCCGCAAAAGCCGCTCACAATGGTTGGGAAGGCTTGGTGATTTATGGTTGTATTCGTGAAGTCGATTACCTAGAAGAAATTAATATCGGTATCCAAGCACTCGCATCTATCCCTGTTGGTGCAGCAAAGAAGAATATCGGTGAAATTGATGTAGCGGTTAACTTTGGTAGTGTGACTTTCTTACCTGAAGATCATCTGTATGCGGATTCTACGGGAATAGTAATATCTCAAGAGCCGTTGGAAGAGATGGGTGAAGAAGAGTAGAGCTAGAGTTCAGAGGTGATCGTTGAGATTACAGCGATAAAAAATGGTTCTCCCCTTATATTGATACTCACAACCAAGTAACAGCTGCGATAAAGGGGAGGAGCTAAAAGCAAAAGCACCACTGCATCTCCTCCTGATACCTGAACCCTCGCTTTTTGCTCTTATAGAAACAAAGCGATCTAGTCAGCGCAGCGTATAGTTTCTAGGATCAAAAAAAACCGCAGGTGCTTTCACACCTACGGTTCAAATTCATTTCATTTTAACCAATTCTAAATTTTGGCTAAATAGATTCCATTAGTTCAAGGCGGAGACGCGGAGCTTACGATAGTAAGTGAGCATCGACAACGCAGAAATAATGAAAGCTATGACGACAAAAATAGAATTACTCTACTTCTTCCATCTTACCTAGTAGACCACGGATGCGAGCTTCAAACTGAGCTTGGTCATCACGTGCTTTTTGAGCTTCTTGCTCAACTTCAGAACGACCGTTGTTTGCTTGCTCAAGATTTTGAGTTAGCTCAGCGTTCGTTTCTTTTAATTCTTCAACTTCCATTTGTAGCAGTGCGATTGTATCTACTGCCATCTGAACTTTAGCTTCTAGTTGTTCTAATATTTCTAAAGACATTCCTGCCACCTTAACTGTAATATTCATTGAGATGCAGAAAATATATATTCTCTGCCGACTTATTTTCTATTCTACTCAGCAATTGTAATTCTGCCATAGTGTTATTCATTAAAATGCATTATATGAACAAAAAAACAGCAATTTTTACCAACATCTAACTTACTTTCTTAAGATTAAAACGAACTTCATACCAAAACTAGAAATTTCAATACATTATTTGAGTTAAAGCACAACTTACCATCTATCACGTAGAGTGATAATTTTTAAAATATAAGATTCTTAACCCAAAAAGCAAACGTTTCCCTTTTTGTTGTGATAAAATCTCCGCGATTTTTAAATTCATCGATTTATTCGGAGCAAATATGAAACGCGATTTAGCAATGGCTTTTTCTCGAGTTACTGAAGGTGCCGCACTGGCAGGTTACAAATGGCTTGGCCGTGGCGATAAAAACGCTGCTGATGGTGCTGCTGTTGAAGTAATGCGTACACTTCTGAACAAAACTGATATCAGTGGCGAGATTGTTATTGGTGAAGGTGAGATCGATGATGCACCTATGCTATATATTGGCGAGCACGTTGGTACTGGTGGCGACGCGGTTGATATCGCGGTTGACCCTATCGAAGGCACTCGCATGACAGCAATGGGCCAATCAAATGCTCTTGCTGTATTGGCGGCTGGTGAAAAAGGTAGCTTCTTAAAAGCACCTGATATGTATATGGAGAAGTTGGTTGTTGGTCCTGGTGCTAAAGGCGCTATCGACTTGGCTCTTTCTCTAGAAGAAAATCTAGAAAACATCGCTAAAGCACTAGGAAAAACACTGGATACGCTAGTCGTAACCACGCTTGCTAAACCTCGTCATGACGAGACGATTGCTAAAATGCAGAAGATGGGTGTTCGCGTATTTGCTGTGCCTGATGGTGATGTAGCAGCATCGATCTTAACGTGTATGCCAGATAGCGAAGTTGACGTAATGTATTGCATCGGTGGCGCACCTGAAGGGGTGGTTTCTGCTGCGGTTATTCGAGCTTTAGATGGTGACATGCAAGCTCGCCTTCTTCCTCGTCATGAAGTAAAAGGCGATACAGAAGAAAACCGTATTCACGGTGAAGAAGAATTAAAGCGTTGTGAAGAAATGGGCGTGAAAGCGAACGTTATCTTAAAAATGACAGACATGGCACGCAGCGATGATGTTGTTTTCGCAGCAACGGGGATCACGAAAGGTGACTTACTAGAAGGTATTACTCGCCAAGGTAATATTGCGACAACTGAGACACTGCTTATCCGTGGTCGCTGTCGTACAATTCGTCGTATTAAATCGATTCATTATCTAGAGCGTAAAGACAAAGAAGTTAGAGATTTTATCCTTTAATTAAAAGCGGGAAGAGCGGTCCTATTGGCCTAGCTCCTGTGACGTAAATTTGAAACCGTGGATGCGAAAGCATCTGCGGTTTTTTGTTTTAGAGAGTTCGGTTTCAGATCGGTCGCAGACTCCCTTGCTGAGTTCAGAGGTGCTCGTGGTTAGACTAAATACTATACACAGCGCTAACTAGCGCAGCTTCTATAAGAACAAAAGCGAGTAAAAGATTCAGATATATTCGTTGTAGTTACAGTAACCAAAGAACGGTTCTCCCCCTTGAACACTTTATTTATGAGATAGACACACTCAATAACAAGGGGGAGTTAGAGGGGGTTTCTTATATAATATTTATGTTATTCAGATAAACCAAGATTCATCATTAACAATCCCTCCTAGCCTCCCCTTATATCAACATCACTAATCTCAAAAATATACCTATCAAGGGGAGGAACTGTATTGTGAACGCTGTAATTACAGCGTTCACCTCCGAACCCTGACCTCCCCTCTCAAAATAGAGACAGCCCTTCAATATCCCCTATTCCACTTTCTCAAAATCTGAAAACGCCAACTAAGCTGATTATATTGTTCAAAAGACAAGGAGTCAGCCAATGCCGCATTCATATCATCAAACAGTCTTACCTTCATTTGACGAACTCAAAGCATTAGCAGAAAAAGATCCTGAACAGTTGGAAGCATTACGTCGTCAACTTAGTATGGAGTTCATCGAGAGCGTACCGAAAGATCACCAAGGACCGTTACTTGCACAACAAAGTCACATTGATAGAATCATTGAACGAGGTAATAACCCTAATCACATCAACATATTATTAGGGCATGAATTAGGGAAGCAATTTGTTCGTTTTGCAAATTCATTAAATAAACCGATTAATGAACATCAAGCAGCAGAGGTTATTCAATTTCCAAACACCAATAACCACACTAAACATTAATAATATAGTCTTAAATAAATTTAGGTATTACCCTATTTTTTGAAAGCTCTCTTGCTCCATATCACGCACATTGATAGTTAAGCTATCAATGTGACTTGCCTGATCTGCCAATACCTCCATCAAAGCACGACTTAGATCTCTTTTTTGCTCCGTTGTGCGACCTGATAATAATTCCAACGTGAGATGAATAAAGTCAACACTATTTCCCTTATCTCCCACCAACCAAGAGTGCACTCGAATCGCTCTGGATTTCACATCTTTAGTTGAGAACAATTCCGAATCAATCGCTACTTGATGCAAATCTTCTAGTAGACCTTGCATATTTAAGCGCTCTTCGGCTGAATTTGAATATTCCATAACTAAATGCGGCATCGTTACTTCCTTTTATACGGCTGATTAAGTGATTACTTTTCCATCATTAAGGTAAAGGGAATTAGTTACAATCTCCTCAATAGAAAAGTGCCTAATGAATCACACTTAAGAACAGTCATAAATACCTCCTATTCAGTTAATAATCTTTCGCACTTCGAAATAAAAGCATTAAAATTATGCATAAAAATGATTTTAGACACTAAATCTGTCGCAAAATCTGTTATATTTTTACGCAAAGTTTTTTACATTAATTTGAATTGGAGAGAATCCTATGCGTCATCCTGTAGTTATGGGTAACTGGAAACTAAACGGCAGCAAAGAAATGGTTGTTGATCTACTAAATGGTCTTAACGCTGAACTTGAAGGCGTTACAGGCGTAGACGTTGCAGTTGCTCCACCAGCACTTTTTGTTGACCTTGCTGAGCGTACGCTTACTGAAGCAGGCAGCGCGATCATCCTAGGTGCTCAAAACTCTGACCTAAACAACAGCGGTGCATTCACTGGCGACATGTCTCCAGCTATGCTTAAAGAATTCGGCGCTACTCACATCATCATCGGTCACTCTGAGCGTCGTGAATACCACAACGAATCAGACGAGTTTGTTGCTAAGAAATTTGCATTCCTAAAAGAGAACGGCCTAACTCCTGTTCTTTGTATCGGTGAATCTGAAGCTCAAAACGAAGCTGGCGAAACTGTAGCAGTTTGTGCACGTCAACTTGACGCTGTTATCAACACTCAAGGCGTTGAAGCTCTTGAAGGCGCGATCATCGCTTACGAACCAATCTGGGCTATCGGTACTGGTAAAGCGGCTACAGCTGACGATGCACAACGCATTCACGCTCAAATCCGTGCTCACATTGCTGAGAAATCTGAAGAAGTTGCTAAGAACGTTGTTATCCAATACGGCGGTTCTGTTAAGCCTGAAAACGCTGCAGCTTACTTCGCTCAACCAGACATCGATGGTGCTCTAGTTGGCGGCGCAGCTCTTGACGCGAAAAGCTTTGCAGCTATCGCTAAAGCAGCAGCTGAAGCAAAAGCTTAATTAAAGAACGAAGACGCAAGCAAGTTGCTTAAGAGCGCTTCGCTTTAGACGGACTTCGTCCTTGAGAATAAAAAGACCACAGGATTTAATTAGCCTGTGGTCTTTTTTGTTTTTAGAGCGGAGTTGAGGATGATTATTGGAGACTATAAAAGCAAAAACGTTAATTTTGAACTCTATCGAAACTCTTTACTCTTCATTATCTTTTACCATTTAGAACTTCTATGGTTTATAGCATTTACTAAGTAAACCTGAATTCTAATGACGCTTATTTATAATAAATCAAAACACAAAACACTCAGGCAAAAGCTGAGATCTGATGTACCAACTGCAGAACGTATATTGTGGAATAAACTTCGACGAAATCAACTCAATGTGAAATTTCGACGCCAATATGGTATTGGTCGGTATGTTTGTGATTTTTATAATGCTGAATATAAATTAGTCATTGAACTCGATGGTGATAGTCACTTTAATCCGGAAGCTGAAAACTACGATGCTATTCGAAATGAATATATGCACAATCTTGGTATGTCAGTATTGCGCTTCACAAACCAGGATGTCATGAGCAATATTGATGGTGTCCTCGAATTTATTTTAATGCATATAGAACAATTAAAATCAGAATAACTTCTACCATCATCGCAATAGCCCCTCCCTAACCCTCCCCTTAGTAAAGGGAGGGGACTGTATTGTGAACGCTGAAATTACAACAACTACAATCAGCACCTCCCCCTTAATAAGGAGGCGGCTGGGAGGAGGTAAATAACCAACAAAACATGACCAAGCTCACTATGAATTTAATTCCACCATCATCGCAGCAGCCCCCCTAACCCCCCCCTTAGTAAAGGGAGGAACTGTATTGTGATCGCTGAAATTACAGCAACTACAATCGGCTCCTCCCTTTACTAAGGGGGAGGCTGGGAGGGGGTGCTCTTTCCTACGCACAAAAAAGCCGAGACATCTCTGCCTCGGCTTTTCAAACAAATTACACTATAAAGCGAATCAGTTTATGGGGATGATTACATCATGCCACCCATTCCACCCATGCCGCCCATATCAGGCATAGCAGGACCAGAATCTTGTGGCTTATCAGTGATCATCGCTTCAGTTGTGATCATAAGACCCGCAACAGATGCAGCGAACTGAAGTGCAGAACGCGTTACTTTAGTTGGGTCAAGAATACCCATCTCGATCATGTCACCGTAAACGCCAGTTGCAGCGTTGTAACCGTAGTTACCTTCACCAGCGCGAACGTTGTTAGCAACTACTGAATCTTCTTCACCCGCATTCTTAGTGATTTGACGGATAGGCGCTTCCATTGCACGAAGTGCTACACGGATACCTACGTTTTGCTCTTCGTTGTCGCCTTCAAGGCCAGCAACTTTAGATGCAGCACGGATAAGAGCAACACCACCACCAGCAACAACACCCTCTTCAACTGCAGCGCGAGTTGCATGAAGTGCATCTTCAACACGATCTTTCTTCTCTTTCATCTCAACTTCAGTAGCAGCACCAACTTTGATTACTGCAACACCGCCAGCCAGTTTAGCTACACGCTCTTGAAGTTTTTCTTTATCGTAGTCAGACGTTGCGTCTTCGATTTGTTGACGAATTTGAGTAACACGACCAGAAATGATTGTCTCTTCACCAGAACCATCGATGATAGTTGTTGTTTCTTTTGTGATAGTTACACGCTTCGCTTGACCAAGATCTTCAAGAACTACTTTTTCAAGCTCTAGACCAATCTCTTCTGAAATCACAGAACCCGCAGTTAGAACCGCGATGTCTTGTAGCATTGCTTTGCGACGATCACCAAAACCAGGCGCTTTAACCGCAGCAACTTTAACGATACCACGCATGTTGTTCACAACTAGAGTAGCAAGTGCTTCGCCTTCAACATCTTCAGCGATGATAAGAAGAGGACGAGAAGCCTTAGCTACTGCTTCAAGAGTTGGAAGCAATTCACGGATGTTTGATACTTTTTTATCAACCAGCAAGATAAATGGGCTTTCTAGATCAACAGAACCCGCTTCTTGGTTGTTTACGAAATATGGAGATAGGTAACCGCGGTCAAACTGCATACCTTCAACAACATCTAGTTCGTCTTGAAGTGCTTGACCCTCTTCAACAGTGATAACACCGTCACGACCTACTTTTTCCATTGCTTCAGCAATAAGATTACCAACAGTAGAGTCAGAGTTTGCAGAGATAGTACCTACTTGTGCGATAGCTTTTGTATCAGCACATGGAACAGAAAGCTCTTTAAGTGCTTCAACCGCAGCAACAACGGCTTTGTCGATACCACGTTTAAGATCCATTGGGTTCATGCCAGCAGCAACGGCTTTTAGGCCTTCAGCAATGATAGCTTGAGCAAGAACGGTTGCGGTAGTTGTTCCGTCGCCCGCCGCGTCATTCGCTTGCGAAGCCACTTCTTTAACCATTTGTGCACCCATGTTTTGGAACTTGTCTTCAAGTTCGATTTCACGAGCAACAGAAACACCATCTTTAGTGATCGTTGGTGCGCCAAATGATTTATCTAAAACAACATTACGGCCTTTAGGACCTAAAGTTACTTTAACCGCGTCAGCCAGAACGTTTACACCTTCTAGCATTTTGATTCGTGCGTCATTACCAAATTTAACGTCTTTAGCAGCCATCTTTATTTTCCTTTTTAAATCTGTCTTTATATCGCTTATTAATATCGAGAGTAGTTGAGTTCGAAAAACGAATTACTCAACGAGTGCTATTATTCAACAATCGCTAGGATGTTAAATTCAGACATGATCAACACTTCTTTACCTTCGATCTTCTCTGCTTTGATATTACCTTCTGCAAAGATTACTGAATCGCCAACTTTTACGTCTAATGGCTGTACAGAACCATTCTCTAGGATGCGGCCTTTGCCAACAGCTAGAACAGTACCGCGCGTTGATTTTTCAGCCGCTGAACCAGTTAGCACGATGCCACCTGCAGATTTTGATTCAACTTCTTGGCGTTCAACGATCACACGGTCATGTAAAGGACGGATATTCATTGGGCGTCTCCTGATAATTTTCCATTTAAGAATAAAGTGCCATGATTTGGCTTTGATTTATTAATGGGGTTTTTAGGGGGGGATTGCAAGGGTTTATGATGTAAATATTTAAAGGAAAGAGCAGAGTTCAGATCGGTCGCAGGCTCCCTTGTAGAATTCAGAGGTGATCGCTGTGATTACAGCGACAAGGATGGTTCTCCCCCTTTAGCGTTAATGCTCATGAGATCGAAATAATCAATACAAGGGGGAGTTAGAGGGGGTTGCTCATATTTTTTTAATTATGAAGATAAATTCACCTCGTCACTAGCAACCCCTCCTAGCCTCCTCTTATTATCAGCATTACCGCTCCCAATAACTTATCACTCAAGGAGAGGAACCGTATTACAAGTGTTGCCACCACAACGATCGCCTCTGAAGTCTCCCCTTCTTAGCTCTTAGCTTTTACTCCCCCCTCGAGCGAAGCGTCCTCGAATCTCGTCCCTATTTCCGCTACACTACCCGTCCCACCACCATTCGAGAAAACCATGCTAGATAAACACGGTTTACTAACCCAACCTATCGCCGACGTATTACAAAAACTAACCACCCCAATGGTGTTCGGTATGGTTGCGATTCTTCTGTTCAACTTGGTGGATACCTTCTTTATCTCACTGCTTGGTACAGATGCTCTTGCCGCAGTGAGCTTTACCTTTCCCGTCACTTTCGCTGTTAACTGCATTACGATGGGCGTTGGGGTTGGATTATCAGCCTCTATTGGACGTTTACTCGGACAAGGTAACAGCAAGCACGCGGGGCAATTGACGACTCATGGATTAATCTTAGCCGTCATGCTTATCCTTATCGCTTGTTGTATCGGTTTTTTCACCATAGATCCCTTATTTAGATTATTGGGTGCTGAAGATAAGCTACTTCCTCTTATTCACGAATATATGTCGATTTGGTATCTCACCATTCCGCTGTTGGTTATTCCAATGTCGAGCAACAGTGCTATTCGAGCCACCGGAGATACCACCACGCCCGCAAAAATCATGATGCTGGCAGGGCTAATCAATGGCGTACTCGATCCATTGCTTATCTTTGGTTATGGTCCTTTTCCTGAACTGGGTATTCAAGGCGCTGCGATTGCCAGTGGCATCAGTTGGTTTGGGGCATTATGTGCGTCTTTTTATGTCTTAACTCGAAAAGTAAAATTACTTGCCCCACCAAAACCATCAGAGATGAAACAAGATTGGCATCAGATATTAAAAATCGGCTCGCCAGCCGCACTATCAAATGCATTAAACCCAATATCTGGTGCAATTTTAATGATGATGCTTGCCAACCAAGGTACGGTTGCGGTTGCTTCTTATGGTGCGGCGCAACGAGTCGAATCATTAATGCTATTAGTGATGATGGCACTGACTTCTTCATTAAGCCCATTTGTGGCGCAAAACCTTGGAGCTAAACAACCAGAGCGAGTCAAAGAAGCGATTTTCTTAGCGATGAAGTTCTCTGTCTTCTTCCAACTGTTTCTTTATATTTTGATTGTTCCATTGAGCATTCCGCTCTCTCATCTATTTAGCCAAGATGACGCCGTGCAACATGGCCTATGGATGTACTTAATTTGTGTACCATTCAGTTATGGATTCCAAGGGATTGTGATGGTGCTTGTGAGCAGCTTAAATGCGATGCAAAAACCGTTACATTCTTTCAGTTGGAGCTTCATGAGGTTGTTTGTGTTTACCTTACCGACGGCATGGATTGGCAGTCACTTTTATGGAATGGAAGGATTGTTTGTAGGCATTGCGGTTGGAAATGTGATGGGTGGGATTAGTGCGTGGATATTTGTGAAGCATAGTAAGTTGTTGGAGACTATACGCTTCGCTAACTAGAAACTATAAGATCTTAGGGTTCAGAGGTGATAGTTGGAATTATAGCGAGTAATATACAGTTCCCTCCCCTTAACAAGGGGAGGGGTTGTTGTGATGATGGTTGAATTGAATACAAATCTAACTTGATTATACGCTGTTAGTTCTTGACCCCCTCCCAGCCTCCCCCTTAGTAAGGGGGAGGAGCTAAAAGCAACAGCAATCACCTCTGAACTCCATGCTCTTAGCTTTTGCTTTTATAGAAGCGAAGCGATCTAGTCTCTAGTTAGCCCAGCGTATAGTCTCTGGCTCCTTTACTCACTTTGTAGTAAAATTACACAAAGTTATTTATTCGAATTTATTAAGTTATTGACGAGGAACACCTTTATGTCAGCTAAAAAGCCTATGGCTCTAGTTATTCTTGATGGTTACGGTCACCGTGAAGCTCAAGCAGATAACGCAATCACAAACGCAAACACTCCAGTTCTTGATGGCCTAATGGCTACTCAACCAAACACACTAATTTCTGCATCTGGTATGGACGTTGGTCTACCTGATGGTCAAATGGGTAACTCAGAAGTAGGTCACACTAACATCGGCGCTGGTCGTATTGTTTATCAAGATCTTACTCGCATCACTAAAGCTATCTCTGATGGTGAGTTCCAAGAGAACGAAACACTTGTTAACGCTATCGACAAAGCAGTTAAAGCAGACAAAGCTGTTCACATCATGGGCCTTATGTCTCCAGGTGGCGTTCACTCTCATGAAGATCATATCTACGCAGCAGTAGAAATGGCAGCGGCACGTGGCGCAGAAAAAATCTACCTACATTGCTTCTTAGACGGACGTGATACTCCACCTCGTTCAGCTGAAAACTCTCTGAAAAACTTCCAAGAGCTATTCGCTAAACTAGGCAAAGGCCGTGTTGCTTCTCTAATTGGTCGTTACTACGCAATGGACCGTGACAACAACTGGGATCGCGTACAAAAATCTTACGAGCTAATGACAGAAGCAAAAGGTGAATTCACTTTTGATACGGCTGTTGAAGGTCTTGAAGCGGCTTACGCTCGTGAAGAGAACGATGAGTTTGTACAAGCAACTGAAATCAAAGCGGAAGGCGAAGAATCAGCAGCAATCGTTGATGGCGATGCGGTTATCTTCATGAACTACCGTGCTGACCGTGCTCGTGAAATTACACGTACATTCGTTCCTGATTTCGATGGCTTTGCTCGTAACGTATTCCCAGCAATCGATTTTGTTATGCTGACTCAATACGCTGCAAACATCCCTCTTCTTTGTGCATTCGCTCCTGCGTCTCTAGAAAACACATACGGAGAGTGGTTATCTAAAGAAGGTAAAACTCAGCTACGTATTTCTGAAACTGAAAAATATGCACACGTGACTTTCTTCTTCAATGGTGGCATCGAAGACGAATTTGAAGGCGAAGAACGTCAACTAGTTGCTTCTCCAAAAGTAGCGACTTACGATCTGCAACCTGAAATGAGCGCTCCTGAACTGACTGAGAAATTAGTTGCTGCAATCAAATCTGGTAAATATGACGCTATCGTTTGTAACTTCCCTAACTGTGACATGGTTGGCCACACTGGCGTATACGAAGCCGCAGTTAAAGCAATGGAAGCATTAGATAAGTGTATCGGTAAAGTAGTAGAAGCTATCAAAGAAGTTGATGGCCAAATGCTAATCACTGCTGACCACGGTAATGCTGAAATGATGATCAACCCTGAAACAGGCGGCGTTCATACTGCTCACACTAACCTTCCAGTTCCTCTTATCTACGTTGGTAGTAAAGAGATTGAATTTAAAGAAGGCGGTAAACTGTCTGACCTAGCGCCTACTATGCTAGCACTAACTGATACAGCGATTCCTGCTGAGATGTCTGGTGAAATTCTTTTTAAATAAGAATTAGGGACGAGAGGCGAGGACACTTTGCTCGAGGAGCGAGGAAGAGCTTTAAATCGTCGATCAAATAAAAATGCCCACAGGTTTATAGCCTGTGGGCATTTTTTTGATCTTAGGTTTCAGATTTAAAGAAGATCAAAAGCGATCCCCCCTGAACCTTTTAAGGGAGCCAGCAACCGATCTGAACCCCGCACTTTCTTTAAGCCTTTACCATAGGACCAAAGGACCGCGCTTACCCCGCCTTTGCCCTTCCACTCTTAATACCCTTCCGGATTATTTGACTGCCAGCGCCATGTATCTTCTGTCATATCATCAAGAGACAATTTAGCCTCCCACTTCAGCTCTTCACGTGCTTTAGCTGGGTCAGCCCAACATTCAGCAATATCACCTGGGCGACGTGGTGCAATTTTATGAGGAACAGGAACACCCGCAGTTTTCGAGAACGCTTCAGCCATCTGTAAAACACTGTAGCCTTTACCTGTACCCAAGTTATAGATATGAAGACCCGCTTCTTTACCTTTGTATTTCAGTGCAGCTAAATGGCCATCAGCCAAGTCCACTACATGGATATAATCACGAACTCCAGTACCATCTACTGTTGGGTAATCATCACCAAAAACTGATAAAAATTCACGACGGCCAACAGCCACTTGTGAAATAAATGGCATTAGGTTATTTGGAATACCTTGTGGATCTTCACCCATAGTTCCTGATTTATGAGAACCTACAGGGTTAAAGTAACGAAGTAGAGTTACACTCATTTCTGGATGTGCTTTTTGAATATCCGTTAGGCACTCTTCAACAATCAACTTACTACGACCATAAGGATTGGTTGCTGATGTTGGGAAATTTTCATTAATTGGCACAGATGCCGGATCGCCATAAACGGTTGCAGATGAACTAAATACAATACTGTTCACACCCGCTTTACGCATCGCTTCAACTAACACCAAAGTGCCCGATACATTGTTATCGTAATACATGATTGGTTTTTCAACCGACTCACCCACCGCTTTCAAGCCTGCAAAGTGGATCACGCTATCAATTTTGTTTTCAGCAAAGATGGTCGCTAAGATTTGAGGATCACGAATATCACCCTCATAGAATTTAGGTTTTACACCAACCAAAGCTTCAATGCGATCAAGCACCACTTCTTTACTGTTGTATAAGTTATCTAGAATGATCGGCGTTAAGCCCGCTTCAATCATTTGTACACATGTGTGGCTACCGATGTAACCCATTCCGCCAGTGACTAATATGTTCATTATGTATCCTAATTATTATATTCAGAAGCGAGTACTATCGGCTTCTACATTCAAGATATTGTAAATCAGTTAAATAAAGTTCAGATCGCTGAACAAACAGCACCAAAGAAGGTTCTCCCCTTTAATCGCTATAGCTATGTGATCGACATAGTTAATACAAGGGGGAGTAAGAGGATTGTGATAATTGTAACAACCACGATCACCTCTGAATTCTGCTCTTAATACTTCCCTTCAACCACTTCAATAAACTCAGCAATAGACGTTTTCGGCAACGCATCAATTCCCGCCGCCGCTTCACGCCCGCCACCCGTATCAAACGAGCTACAGATCTCACCCGCACCTTGTTTATTATTCAGCGGTGCGCGTAGCGAAACCATATATGTTCCATCTGCATTTTTCGTTAAAACCGCATGAGCTGAATTTGGTAATAAATTAGCCAAAAGATTACCATACACCCCACTAATTCGGCGAGCCCATGCTTCATTTGGTAATTCAAATAAACCCAATTTCTCACTTTTGTACTGCGCTTTAATCGCAAGAGCACTATCCATATCTGATTGATACGCCGCTTGTAGCTGATAAAAAGGGGATGCTTTATCGGCAATAACATCAAATGGGGAGGCGTATTTTAACAACATTTGATATAAAACCGCCGGAGAAAAATGTAAATCCTCAACACTCGCCCCATACCCATTATAGTTTATTAATGTCCCAAGCTCTTTTAACTGTGTTTTTTGCTCAACAGATAAACCAGCTATATCCGCCAACCCGTCAGCTTTAGCAATTAAATTATCACCATAAGCAGCCGTAATGGCCCATGCGTGAAACTGGCCATCTAATAGGTTATCAATAATTAAGGCAGTACAGGTATTGGCATCTAAATCGATATGAGCAGATAAATACTCGTGTTCCAAAATATCACCAGAACGATGGTGATCGGCATAAAACACCTCTGCGCCAGAGTCCAAAGCGAGCTTTAGGGCTACCATGTTCTTTTCCATGGATATGTCTAATACAGTGAGATTATCACCTGCTTTAGCATTAATTTTAGCCATTAAGTTGATGTCACGCTTAACGCCAGTAATTAAGGTTGACTCTTTAGGGTTAGCCAGACGAAGTTGAAGAAGTGCGATGATGCCGTCAGCGTCACCGTTGAAAATATCGTAGTCCATGAAAATCCTTTTTTAAGAACGGAAGAGCACTCCTATGGTCCTACGGTCCTGATTGGGAGTCAAGGTTAGGTTGAGACCGCTTCGCTCCTATAAAAGCAAAAAAACGGACACAACCAAACCAGTCATATCCGCCCTCTATTTTATTTACTACAGGATCGCTCTTAATCCAATCTTCCCGCTCTTAAATCAATCACTACCAAACAAATCGCGGGTATAAACCTTACCCTCAACATCTGCTAGCTCTTCCATCATACGATTTGAGACAATCACATCAGACACTTGCTTAAATTCATTCAAATCTTCAATAACACGAGAGTTAAAGAAATCTGTTTCTTTTAAGACCGGTTCATAAACAACCACTTCAATGCCTTTGGCTTTCAAGCGTTTCATGATGCCTTGAATTGAGGAAGCACGGAAGTTATCAGAACCCGCTTTCATAATTAAGCGGTAAATACCCACAACTTTTGGATTACGCTTCATGATAGAGTCAGCAATAAAATCCTTACGTGTGCGGTTAGCATCCACAATTGCACCAATGATGTTATTTGGTACTTCTTGGTAATTAGCCAATAACTGCTTGGTATCTTTTGGTAAACAGTAGCCACCATAACCAAACGATGGATTATTGTAGTGATTGCCAATACGAGGATCTAAACCTACGCCTTCAATGATCTGACGAGCATTCAATCCATGAGCTTCAGCATAAGAATCCAGCTCATTAAAATACGCTACACGCAAAGCGAGGTAAGTGTTAGAGAACAACTTAACCGCTTCTGCTTCTGTAGAATGAGTGAGTAATACTTCAATATTTTCTTTAATTGCACCTTGAACAAGCAAGTTCGCGAAGACTTCAGCACGCTCAGATTGCTCACCAACAATAATGCGAGACGGATGAAGATTATCAAACAGCGCACGGCCTTCACGTAAAAACTCAGGAGAGAAAATAATATTGTCACAATCTAATTCTTGTTTAATACGCTCAGTATAACCAACCGGAACAGTAGACTTAATCACCATTATCGCATTTGAATTAATCGTCATGACTTCTTTAATTACCGCTTCAACTGAGCTTGTATTAAAGTAATTTGTCGTAGGGTCATAATCCGTAGGTGTTGCAATCACTACGTATTCAGCATTTTTATAAGCTAACTCTTTATCTAAGGTAGCAGTAAGATTCAGTTCCTTATTAGCCAGAAAATCTTCAATCTCCACATCTGAAATCGGTGATTTCTTATTATTAATCAACTCAACCTTTTCAGCCATGATATCAACTGCAATTACTTCATTATGTTGAGCTAATAGCACCGCATTTGAAAGGCCAACGTAACCTGTACCTGCAATAGCAATTTTCATTCTTGTTATCCTTGTAGGGGAGTTTATCTTAGGGAATTATAAGGGTGAAAGAAACGAGATGCGAGGAAACTGGGGACTATACGCTTTGCTAACTAGAAACTAGACCGCTTCGCTCTTATAAGATCAAAAGCAAACACAGTACTCGCTTTTGATCTTATAGTCTTTAGTCAACGTAGTGTATAGTTTCTAGTCTCGCTGAAAAGTGTCCTGCTCTTGAGCCTTCCAAACTAAATCACCAATGCCATCAACCGGAGCAAAGCCCGTAGGTGCATCAATTAATAATTGGCGAATAGTTTCATGGTCAAGCTCATAACAAGCCAAATCTAACTTATCAAGAAGATCGTTATATTCATTTAGCGGTAAAAAGTCTTCACGGGCAGTCATTATGCGCTCATGCTCTGTATTTCCAACATCCTCACCAATAAGCAGTTCTTCATAAAGCTTTTCTCCCGGGCGAAGACCTGTACATAATATCTCAATATCTCCGTCAGGATTGTTGTCATCTTTAACGTCTAAATCAGATAAATGAATTAAATTTCGAGCCAAATCAGCTATCTTCACTGACTCTCCCATATCTAAAACAAATACATCTCCGCCTTTCCCCATAGCTCCAGCTTGAATTACCAACTGCGCAGCCTCTGGGATTGTCATAAAATAACGAGTAATATCAGGGTGCGTTAATGTTACTGGCCCACCTTTCGCTATCTGTTTCTTAAATAAAGGAATAACAGAGCCAGAAGAACCAAGAACATTACCAAAACGAACCATACAAAAACGAGTACCATTCTCTTTCTTATTCTCTTGCTCAGCTAAAGCTTGCAATCCAAGCTCTGCCATTCTCTTAGTCGTTCCCATAACATTAGTAGGACGAACCGCTTTATCTGTTGAAATCAGAACAAAAGATTCAACTTTCGCCTCAATAGCAGCCCTTGCTGTATAATTGGTCCCAAAGATATTATTACGAATTCCTTCAACCACATTATATTCGACTAACGGAACATGTTTATAAGCAGCTGCATGATAAACAGTTTGAACTTGAAAGGAACTCATCGTAGTGGTTAGGCGATTTAAGCGCTGTACCGATCCTAATAAAGGGATAATTTGAACAGATAATCCTTCAGTAATGGCCAATTGAGATAACTCTCGCTCTATCTGATATAAACCAAATTCAGACAGTTCAAATAAAACAAGAATCTTTGGATTATGAAGAATAATTTGTCTGCAAAGTTCAGAACCAATAGACCCTCCAGCTCCCGTCACCATTACCACTTTATCTTTAATATTGGCTTCCATAAGCATTGGCCGAGGGGCAACAGGATCACGCCCTAGCAAATCATCAATAGAAACTTCTTTCAACTGACCAATAGAAAGCTTTCCATTCACTAAATCATCCAAATTAGGAATTGTTAACACCTCGATATGACGCAAGGCTAATGATTCAATAATCTGCTTTTTCTGACTTTGCTTTACTGATGGGATAGCTAATAAAACAGTACTAACACTGTGCTTTTTTATCAAATAATCCAAATACTTAGGGCGAAATATAGTAATGCCTTGTATCGTGGTTTTATGTTTTTTTCTATCATCATCAATAAATGCGACTGGATGATATTCTTTGCCCTGACGCAGCATATTAGCCAACTGTAATCCAGCCGAGCCAGCGCCATAGATAAGCACTTTCTTTTTTTGTTTACCCAAAATATCTGACAACAACAAACGAACAAGTAAACGCGACCCCCCACATAAAACGACTAAATAAGTCGCATATAGCACAGGGATTGAACGAGGCATAAACAGATAATTAAAATATGAAAAGAAAACAATAAAAGCAGAAGAAATAACTGCAGAAATAGTAATGCTTAATACTGCATGCAAACTTAAATAACGTAAGATTGCGCGATATAAACCACTTTTAGTGAATACAAGCAGAGTACAAGGCACCAAGAAAGCAAGCAGCTGCCAATAATCAATATTAAAAAAAAGATCGTCAGTAATATTATCTAAACGAGTAGCAAAAGCAGCCCAAAACGCAATAACAATAAAAAAAACATCCACAACGACGCTAACAGTACGTTTTAATGGCCTTGGCATACCCCAAATCGGTTGTAAAAATTGCATGATTATTCTCTTATTATTTAACAGCGTCGCCAGAACCACTACCCGTAGCAGTCATTAAAATATATTTAAAATAATCTTTTACTGTTAATGTCTCAATCATTTTCTTATCAGTTTTAGCAAGTAGTGCAGGTGTAGACATATCAATATTTTGCACTTGCGCTAAACCTGTAACGCCAGGTAAAACATCATAGATACCCAAAGCATCACGTTCTTCAATTAGTTCTTCTTGATTAAACAAATTCGGACGAGGACCAACTAAACTCATCTCACCTTTTACAACATTAATCAATTGTGGCAATTCATCAATTTTAGTTTTACGTAGAAAATTACCAAGTTTAGTGATTGACGCGTTATTTGCTAAGTGACTAGCCACAGATTTCGTTTCTACCGACATAGTACGAAACTTGATCAACTTAAATGGTTTTTTATTACGCCCAACTCGTTCTTGAATAAAGATTGGAGAGCCTGTATCAAACAAACCAACAATTGTGACGATAACTAAAATTGGCCATAAGAAAAGTAAGCCGAAAAAGGCTGCGAGAAAATCAATAATTCGAATTAATGAGATATTCATAAGTATCTTAACGTTATTCTGATAAACGGCTAAGTGTATCAGTCATAGTAAAAGGAGGCTTCCAGCCCAAGAGTGATCGAGCTTTGCTTGAATCAATTTGTAAATCACCAGTTAACTGTTCTATTTGATCTTGCTTACCAGAAATTTTTCCAAGTAGAGAAAATACAAACTCCGGAACAGGGCACTGAATTAAAGTTTTCCCTAATCCTTTAGCAATACTATTAGTCAACTCTTTTATAGAAACATCCACGCCATCTGAAATACAAAAAATCTCATTTTTAGCTTTTGGATGCTCAATACAAACAGCAATAAAATCGACTAAATTATCTAGCGAAATAAAACTACGCTTATTATCACATAAAGCAAAAGGTAACATTGGCATTTTTTTTACTAAGTTAACTAATTTACCGAAATTACCAGGGCAGTCCGCACCATAAACAAGTACAGGACGGAGAATAACAACTTCAAGGCCAGTCTCTTTTGCTATATTTAATAGTGCTATTTCAGCATCAAGCTTTGATTGTGCGCACTTTGAATGGGGTAAATATTCTGAATCTTCATTAAGAGTTTTTCCTTTATGTGTACTATTACCCAATACACTGATAGAACTAATAAATACAAATCGCTTTACTCCATGCTCAACAGCTTGTCGTGCAAGATTAACTGTTCCATGAACATTTACCTCATTAATATAGTTAGGATCTGTGGAATTATTATGAGCAACTGCTGCCAGATGAATAACAACATTTACATCTTGCAAACATGGATTCCATACTGATTGGCTATTAATATCAAACTCAAAAAATTGCTTTAAATTAAAGTTATCTCGACGCATTGACCGACCCTGCCCTATCAAAGTATATGCGCTGGAAAGT
Source organism: Aliivibrio sifiae (assembly GCF_002954715.1). Taxonomy (GTDB): domain Bacteria; phylum Pseudomonadota; class Gammaproteobacteria; order Enterobacterales; family Vibrionaceae; genus Aliivibrio; species Aliivibrio sifiae. The sequence goes on from NZ_MSCP01000003.1 coordinate 135,939, forward strand.
GAATTCAACAAACAATCACCTATAAACCCACTACCTCCAGTTACAAGTATTTTCAAATTAACCTCTCATTATTAATACAGCAAATTTCTTTATTTTCTCTTAATCGAGCTACGAAAATATTGTTCTTATCCACTCTCTTAAAGAATATTTATTAATAATATCTTCAGAGGGAGGAATATACATACTATTTAGAAAACTTTTACTTATTACAGGTTTATTTCTATCAATCACACAGACATTATTACTTGAATAAAAGTCATAATATTTGATATCTTCGTTTGTAGTAATTAATTTTTTACGTAAACCCAACGCTTCGATCGTTCGCATAGTTAACCCTGTCTGCGAAGGGTGTTCTATATCTAGAATAATATCAGACTCACAAATTAGCTTCCTAATCGATGTTTTATCTAATGAAGAAAAAGAAACATCTCTTAGAGATATATTACTAAACTCCTTACTTTGAATCTTTCTAAATAAAAACAACAGCTTACTCGGGCAATAAAAAAAAGAATAAAATGGTAATAAATTACCATCAACTTGATTTATTATTTTATTAACCAATGTATACCTATCACTATGAACTGTACCTATAAATATAATCGAGTACTTTCTCAACTGTTCATTAATATAGTTAACATCAAAATTTTCACTAAAGAATAGTGGTAAAAACTGCAAATTAGGAAATAATCCCACTTCATTACGGTCAAATGAATAACAACAATCAAAGCTAGTACTATTTATCAATTTATTCGCGTTATTTTTATTTCCAATAGCATCCCACATATAAATAATACTTTTCATATTAGGGTTTGTTGCTTTTATTTTTTCTACTATTTCATTACTTATAGTTTCTGGAGAAATAACAAAAAAGTAATCATATTTAACTATTTTAGCCTGTTCTATTATATTGTTATAGTACTCGTTTATTGCTTTTTTTATTAAAAGTTTAATGCCAAGTCGTATAAGTATTTTTCCAATTGAAGACGTAAAAGGGCGCTCATCAAAATAATCGACTTCAGCACCTTGAACTATTAATTCATTCTTTATATCATCCTCATATCCAAAAAAAGACGGGCCTATAAATAAAACTTTCTTACCTGTTAAATCCTTCATAATACTCACTAAAACTTTTCTATTGACTGAAAAACCATTTAACTAAATAGATAGTTCCAGAATAAATTTTCATTGTAAAACATTATTAAATTAATATAACCATCAAAAAGACAATTGACTTTTCATTTAAATTTACAAAAGACGTCCTAATTACGCCTCAAATTCCACTCATTAAACGGAACTTAAAACAAAACAACCCGTGAGGTTAACTTCATAGATAAAAATAAATTTCAGTTTCAATACAAGAGTTTATTTCACAACTAGGAAGAGAAGATTAATTCCATGAGCGATGACTGATGGTTATCATTGCGACAATTGTAATCATGATAAATACAGTTAGCTATAAATCATTGGTTATTTATGATGCTTTAGCTAACTTCAAAGGCGTTGAGAAAGCAGATATTTATCATTAATTGGAAGAATTGCATTTTAAGTTCAATAGACGCTTAAATCTTGAAATATACTATGACTCAATATTCAAACCACACCGATGCCAGAACGGTAGCTCAAACTGCCCGAGGCACAAAAGCACAATCAAGAAGACTTTAAAATAATTAAATATGAAGGCTATTAGGGTATATACTCACTGATTAATAGGACGCTCCCATACTCCTTGTGTTGCATCATATTTCTTAATAATTCGAGCAGGGTTTCCTGCGATAATAACATCATTCGGATAAGACTTTGTTACCACTGAATTTGCGCCAACAATACAGTTTTCACCTAAACTAACACCAGGTAAAATAACAACACCTTCCCCCAACCAGACATTATCTGCAATAGTGACAGGGATTGTAACCAATGGACGCTCACTAACAATGGAGTCAACTGGTGATTGTAGTTTTCCTGTATAACAGCCATGGCTTAAATCGGTTATAAATACACGACTGGCAATCAACACATTATCACCAATAATCACCTTTTGCGCAGATGCTATATGTACCGAATCATTAATTTGGCAATTATTGCCAATGATTAATGTTACATCTTCTCCACTATAATTATGCGCTTCAATACGACAATAACGGCCAGTAGTAAAACCACTACCAAATTTAATATAGCGGCGTCCTCTACACTCAAATGGTCTTCTAATTATTTTTGAGCCCGGATATACTAGCATAGAAATGATTTTTTCTATGAATAAGCGAAGAATACCGGCTACACCGTAGTGAATATATAGCTTTTTCATCTTAAATAAGCTCTTCATAGACTTTTAAAGTTTCTTGATAACAATTCTCCCAGGAAAATTTCTGAGCTTGTAATAGTCCTTGCTTAATCAGTCTTTCTCTGTTTCTTTCAATTAATAACTGCTGTAGCGCATCTGAAAATAGCGAAACCTCAGCCATCTTAACTAATAAGCCTGCATCACCAGCAACTTCAGGAATAGATGACGAATTAACCGCAATAACAGGGCACCCCGCACGCATCGCTTCTGCAACTGGAATACCAAACCCTTCATAGCTTGACGGATAGAGCAAACAAAAAGCTCTGTTGTAAACCACATTTAATTGCTCATCAGATAAACGCCCCAACCATTGATGACGACCAGGTAAATATGTTTGCAAATATTTCAACTCTGTTTCTGTCAACTGACCACCGCCAACAATACTCAGAGATAATTCAGCAACACGAGCTACAGCTTTTACGGCTAAAATAAAGTTTTTATACCCGCCGCGAGCACCAATAAAAACAACTTCGTTACTGCTACTTACATCTTCTAAACAATGGTAAGTGTCCGAAACACCATTATGCACAACACGGATTTTATCTTCAGATATCGGGCAAAACTTTAATAAATCTTTCGCTGTATTATTAGAAACACAAAGCACTAAATCACTATTCCTAATTGCTCTATTCTTCTGCCAAGTATGCATCCATTGTCCTGGACCTTTACGGTATAATTCATAAGTAAAGTCGTGCACAGTGGTCACTATTTGGGCTTTTTCGACAGGCAGCCTGTAATGGGTTGAGTGAAAAATGGCATCAGACGTTAGTGACTTACAATTGACATCTCTCCATCGCTCTAACTGCCGAGAAGGATATTTATCAAATATTACTTTTTCACTTCCTTTGACTAACTGCGAACCATCGACTAAAAAATCTAAATAACGCAAGTCATACCCATCTCTTATATAACGCTGTAATATTTCAGAAAAATATACACTACACCCCCCTCCGGTTTGCAGTTTTTCAATAATTCCATCAACAACTAAATGCATGCTAGTTCTCTTTTTTTGCTCTTTTACATTGAGCGTTTAAATTTACTAAATAAAACAATCATCAATAATAAAAAGTTACTTTTACAATATAATAATTTAACTACATCAACATATTTATTATTAAATCCTTCACGATTGAATAATCATTTTATTCTCTTTCAGAGCGCCTTTTTGAACTTATCGACCATTATTCTCAAGTCGTCTAAAACATTTTTTGGATTAAATACAATCTCATTTTGAAGTGCTGAAATATCATTTTTAGGAAAAATCTCATCAACACTACCTTTATGCCAATTAATATCGCAACCAGTCTCTTTATTTAATAAGTTAGCGATATCACCAGCTGATGTATTGACTCCAGAAGCAACATTAAAAACTCTATGAGATAACTCTGACTTGCCAGATAATTCACAAATTGCATAGGCTACATCAATGACAGACACATAATCCTTTTTATAATCTGGCGTTACATACATATCAACTTGACTATTATTAATGGCATTACGTGTTATCGCAGGAAGAAATAATGGACTGTTTAAAGCTAAGCCATAAACATTCGACGGACGAATAACAATAACGTCTTTATTGCTCAATAAACATAATTCTTCTGACACCAACTTAGTTAAATTAAATAAGCGTCTACTATCAGACGTTAATACCGTTAAGTCGTCACGTTCTGAGGCACATTCCTGCCCCATATATAATCGAGTTGATGAAACATAAATCAATTTATTAAACGCTGCATTCTCTAATATCTCAGCTAGCAATACTGAATTAGAGTGGAAAACTTTAAAAGGGTTATTATTACAATCACCATGGCCAGCACAGTAAATTAAAATCCCTAAATCATCCGTAAATAAACGACTATCATTCTTTTTAGGAATAAATACATTATGTGATTGTTCTTCCAGTTGTTTTACAACTTCAGCACCAATAAAGCCCTGCCCACCAACAACTGTATACTTAGCCATTATCTTTCCATCCTGATTTAATCTTTTCTTTAATATCTGATAATAGCGGCTGCACTGAATCTTTATCTGATAATAATGGTTTTTTTATAGGCCATTCAATACCAATTTCAGGATCATTCCATAACAAACCAGACTCATCGTTCGGATCATAATAATCAGTACATTTATACTGGAAATCAGCACTTTCACTCAAGACACAAAATCCATGAGCAAAACCTGGTGGTACCCAAAATTGGCGCTTATTCTCACCAGATAAAATAACGGCTTCCCATTGCCCAAATGTTTCAGAGTCTGAGCGTAAATCGACAGCTACGTCAAAAACCTCACCGTCAGTTACACTAACAAGTTTACCTTGTGGTTTATGCTTTTGAAAATGTAATCCTCGTAATACGTTCTTTTGAGATTTTGAGCGATTATCCTGCACAAATTTTAATTTAATATTTGCAGTTTCTGCGTATCGAGTCTCTTGGAAGATTTCCATAAAGAAACCGCGATCATCACCAAAAACAGTAGGCTCAATAATAATACAATCCTTCAGCTTAGTTGGAATTACTTTCATTATTCATCCTCAATAATAGCTTTCAAGTATTGACCGTATCCTGTTTTAGAAAGCTTATCGGCTTGCTCTAGTACTTTAGCTTCCGTAAGCCAGCCTTTGTGATATGCAATTTCTTCTAAGCAAGCAACTTTTAAACCTTGCCTATGCTCTATAGTCTGAACAAATTGCCCTGCTTCTAACAAGGAATCATGGGTTCCTGTATCTAGCCAAGCAAACCCACGACCTAATAACTCAACCTTTAAATCACCACGCTTTAGATACTCAATGTTGATATCTGTGATTTCTAGTTCACCACGATGTGATGGTTTAATAGATTTAGCAATATTAATTACATCATTATCGTAAAAGTACAATCCAGTAACTGCATAATTAGATTTCGCTCTTTCTGGCTTCTCTTCAAGGCTCAATGCATTTCCATCAGTATCAAATTCAACCACTCCAAAACGCTCAGGATCTCGTACTTGATAACCGAATACAGTTGCTCCACTTTTTTGATTATATGCTGATATAAGTTTGTCAGAGAAATGTTGTCCATAGAAGATATTATCCCCAAGAACCAAAGCAACGCTACTATCTCCGATAAACTCTTCCCCAATAATAAATGCTTGAGCTAAGCCATCTGGTGTAGGCTGCTCTGCATAACTAAGTTCAAGACCAAACTGGCTTCCATCACCTAGCATACGTTCAAAATTTGGGAGATCATCAGGTGTTGATATGATAAGAATCTCTCTTATACCTGATAACATCAAAACAGATAAAGGATAGAAAATCATTGGCTTATCGTAAATAGGAAGTAACTGTTTAGAAGTCCCTAACGTGATTGGATATAACCTACTACCAGATCCACCGGCTAATATAATACCTTTCATTATTCAACTCCTAAGCGTTCTCGCTGATAAGAACCATCTTGCACTCTTTTGCACCATTCGCTATTTGATAAATACCATTCAACTGTTTTTCTCAAGCCAGTTTCAAACGTTTCATTAGGTGTCCAACCTAACTCCCTTTCAATTTTTGTTGCATTGATTGCATAGCGAACATCGTGTCCAGGTCTATCGGAAACAAAAGTAATCAGTTCTTTATAATCAAATTTTTGAGGGACTAATTCATTTAAGATCTGGCAAAGAGTCTCTACCACTTCAATGTTCTGTTTCTCATTGTGTCCACCAATATTATAAGTTTCACCAATAATACCGTCCGTAACAACCTTGTGTAAGGCTCTAGCATGGTCCTCTACATACAACCAATCACGAACTTGATCACCTCTACCATATATAGGCAAAGGCTTACCTTCTAATGCATTTAAAATAACTAAAGGAATTAGTTTCTCAGGAAAATGGTATGGTCCATAATTATTAGAACAATTTGTAATAATAGTAGGGAAGCCATAAGTACGTAACCATGCACGGACCAAGTGGTCACTTGATGCTTTTGAAGCGGAATACGGGCTACTTGGCTTATAAGATGTCGTTTCTGTAAACAAATCCGTTGTTCCTTCTAAATCACCATAAACTTCATCTGTTGATATATGGTGGAAACGAAAGCTTTGTTTTTGTTGTTTATTCAGGCCTAACCAATATTTACGAGCAGCTTCAAGTAAAGTATAAGTACCGACAATGTTAGTTTCAACAAAAGCAGCAGGGCCGTCAATGGAGCGATCAACATGAGATTCTGCAGCAAGATGCATAACAGCGTCTGGTTTATACTCAGAAAAAACACGATCTAATTCAGTTCGGTTACAAATATCAACCTGTTCAAAAGTATATTTCGGAGATCCAGATACATTTAATAATGACTCGAGATTACCAGCATAAGTAAGTTTATCCAGATTTAATACTGAATCCTCAGTTTCTTGAATAATGTGACGGACAACCGCCGAGCCAATAAATCCGGCTCCACCTGTTAATAATATTTTCACTGTGACTCCTCGTTGAATTCAGAGTTAAATCATAAAACACTTTATTTTAATCAGGACCAATCAGGTCACGATAAACGTATGAAATCTCTTTAACCAAATAACAACTACTTTATATATTTATCACTAATTAATGATTTCATTTGAGCAATTTTACAATACTAATAATAAACCACCAATTCGTTTACCTTCTAATGGATACTTTACATTTTTTATTTGTCGTAGTTATGAAAGATACCTTTTACAAGTGAGATAAACCTAATTTTGTACATCACAGATAAATTCTTTGATGAAATCAAATAACCGACTAAGCTCCTTATTAAAAGCTCAATAAATACCAACCAGATCACTGGAGAAAATCGTCTTGCAAAAATCTTTAAACAGTATCCTTGTCCTATTGCATATTTGGCATATTTAAGAATAAATACCTCATCAACCTTGTAAACTTCATGGTACACATCAATAAAGCCATAGTAGTTACCTTTGCATTTATTATGCAATAACTTTAAAACAACTTCAGTTTCTTCACCAGAACCTACAGGAGCTCCAACACCTAATAACTCATTAAAATAATTAACGTTTTCACGGAATACATTAAGTTTAATGACTAACCCAACCGAGATTGGAAGTCTAAATGAATTTAAATAATTTAAATTGACTGATATGTCTTTCTTTCGTTTCCCAAACTCTTTTTTCTCATACGGGTCAAAAACTCTAAATGAATAAAACTCGTTAGCCCTCCAATCTAAATTGGATATTTTTTCGAAAAAATCATTTTCATACCAGCAGTCATCATCTGGAAACAAAATTAAATCATCTTCATTAATATGATAGTTTTCATAGATATATTCTAAAGCTTTATTTCGAGCTTTTGATAAGGAACATCTCTCAGACTGTAATAAAACAAATTTATCTTCAACATACTCTTTAATCATAGAGTAATGTTCATCAATTGATTGCTGACCTTGATAAACGCAAACAATAAGAAATTGTTCTTTTTGATTTTTTAATGAATTTAATAGCCGTTTAAATACATCTATTTTTTCATCGGAATAAGTAACTACTAATTTAAATTTCAAAACGTCTCCAAGAGATCAATAAAGTTATCATAGCTATGTTGTTTTTTTAGTTTGTTAATATCAGAAATAAAAAGATCAGCATATTCAGAATCACTCAGTTTTTTCAAACAATCAATAATTTCTAATATTTTTTCAGATGTGATTTTTTCAAGAACAAATACAGATTTTAAATTCTGCCAATACTCAACACCAGTATAAGAACAGACAATTACAGGAACAAAGCGCTCTACAGATTCCAAAATTATTGTTGGGAGAGCCTCTGTTTTTGAATTAATGATTAAAATACGTGCATCATTAGCATCAAAATCGAATGGGTTTTGTCTAAATCCTAAAAATCTAGCCCTATCAGAAATGTCGTACTGATTAACTAAATTTTCTAAGTTATTTTTTTCTATTCCTTCACCATAAATATTTAACCTAATATTAGCAGGTAAACTACGTAATAACTCTATTGTTAAATCAACTCTTTTTAATTCAGCTAGACTTGATATTGATAACAAGATAATTTCTTTTTTACTCAGGAACATATTAGCTGAACAAAAATCGAGAAAAGAGTAGGGGTTAGGAATGAAAGTACCACTTTCACTTGCAGGAGATGCATTAATCCTTAATGGATAAAGGGCATAAGAAATACGATACAAAATTTTATTTTTTTTACTCAAAAACTCTTTGTAATCATTAAAATAACAATGATTCCACAATATGAATTTTTTTTTGTAAAAAATTTTAAAAGGGAGTACTAAAAAACCCAAAATACCTTCAGAGCCAAGTAATATTTTGTCAGAATCACCTATATTCTTGCAAATTAATAGCATGAATTTAGCATATCTATATAAAAATGAAGTACCTAGGAATGACTCCATATTTATCCATTTGAATTCATTCGTATCTAAGTTGATTATATTTTGAATAATTTTTTCAGCCCCTCCCCCTTTTGCTCTAATTGTAATAATCAGTATTCGTCCCATGCTTGTATCCTTTTTATATCAATATTCCACCACTCCTTCACACCATAAGGCAGTTTGCAGATAGGCCTAGTTTTAATTTTTTTAGCTGGTATGCCTGCCCATATTTCATAGCAAGGTACATTTTTTGTAACTACGGCTCCTGCTGCAATAACAGCACCATCAGATATTATTATCCCTTGCTTTAAAATAGCACCATGTCCTATCCAAACATCATTTCCGATTAAGGTTTCTTTTGGATTGTTTTCTATGATTTTTTTTGCTCCGTAGTAGCTATTAAATAATATCGGGTGTGTTGTAAAGTAATCAGTTGGATGCTCAGAACCACCAATACTGCAATTAGATGATATAGATGTAAACTTACCAATCTTAACATTTGATAAAAAAGTGTTTTTATTAATATAAGAAAAATCACCTATTTCAAATAAACCATCAATGTAAACTCCTGATTCTATAGTATTGGAATGACCAAATACGGACTTAATTGGGATATTCACTGACTTAATCTTCAGATTTTTACTTTTGTATTTCACTTTCAAGTATAAAAACTTTATTATTTTTTTAAACATAATACCTTTATCAAAGCCTTAAAATTAAAATGCAATACACTTTCTTTTATTAACCTTCTACGCCAAGCATTACGTAAAATTTTACACTTGCATACCGACATAAAAGAAACAAAAAATTTAACCGACCTAGATACACTTTGGTACTCATAATTATCCAAACTAAACCGAAAAACTTTCTTTTTAGATAACTGCTCTTGTGCATCTTGATGGTAATTGAATATACACTCTCTACTATAGAAACCAATATACTTAACAAAAATCTCACTAAACAACCAGATTTCAGATATCCTGAAGCTATGACTAGAAACATACTGACTAAGAACATCAGCTTTAATTAGCATGATATAATCCGATGTTCTACCTTCATATGACACAAAATCACAATAATCCTTAATTGATTTAATTTCGAAATCAATTAAACTCTCCCCACCTTTATATGTAAAACCATATAAATCATAGTTTGGGTTGTTATTTGTAATTTTTTGAATCGTCTCAACAGCACTTCTTAGTAGAGTATCATCACTATCCAATAAAAGGATATATTCAAAGCTTGCGCTTTTAACACCTTCTAACCTAGCCCTAACTGGGCCTCCATTTTTGCTTAATAAAATATGTTTTGTAATTCTGCTATCTGTCAATTTTTTTTCTGAAGCATCCTCAACAACAATAATTTCAGGCTCTTCAAAACCATCAAAAGCTATTTCAATAGAATCTAAACATCTATTTAGTTCACTTATTCTATTATAGTTCGCAATTATAATCGTGTACATTTCTCTCTCTTAAAAGATAAGTTTGAAATAATATTTTTAATAAAATAACACTCGCAATAAGATAATTATACTCACTTACATATTGGAAGGAGTAAACAATATTAAGTGTTATTAAAAAAGTTATAGCTACTAAAATTAGATCTAGAATAAAAAAAGCCTTAAGACTTTTTTGTAGCCTTAATGAAACAGATAAGTTAATACTTGAAATAGCGGTTCCGCCGATTACAAGGTAAGTAGAAGTCAGTATCTCACTTGATGAAATATTAGTTAATTGATTTAAAAAATCGAAATTTGAACTTATATAATAAAGAGAAAATGAACTAACTATCATAAATAATATTAAGGTTAAATTTATTAACTTTATATTTATCTTTTTCTCCATATTTGAACTCAAAACTTTCAAAGTAAATATACTTAAAGGTATAACCATAAAGTTTGATAAAGACACAGATAATGTATACTGAGCCAAAGAATGTTTATCAATAAAGGCAGAAAGATTTATATAAGGGACTCGAGTTAAAATAATTGATAATATTGAAAAAAGGTAAATATAACTTAAATATTTAAATACAACACTCAAGTTCACAGATTCATATTTAGCCAAAGTACCTTTAAACCTCTTACCAAAGGTTAAAGCCATGAATAATGGTAAAATAGGAATAATAATAAAAATCAATGCATACCATGAACTGGTTTTATTTTCTAAAGATAGGATGGTTAATGGATCTATAAATACAAAACACAATAAAACAACATTACCAACCAACTGCCAAATTCTAGGATACTCAAACATACCAATAGAACTCATTACACCTGTATTCAAGTCATTAAATAGCGATACAAATACAAATACAAATATAAAAAATTGAATTAGTAAATTACCATCTAAAAAGAAAAAATTTAATATGCTAGAAGACAAAACAGCAAAGAAAAATGAATATCTTTTTATATGCCTAGGTATCTTTTTGTCCCTACTAACCATTATTGATATAGCATTTGGAAGGCCAAGTATAACTAGTGTTAGTGTTATTTGAAAATAACTAGTATATAAGTCCAGATAATACTTAACCTCTAAACCATAAATATCAATAATCTTTATTTGAGAATAATATGATATCAATGAACTTAAATATAGGACAACCGTCACCGCAATAAATTTTTTACTTTCCATTACGATACGCAAACCTTTTTACATAATAAAAAAATAACACAATCATTAACAGTCTAGATATTTCGATAAAATCACCTCGAACCCACATTATCATTCCGTAATAAAACGTCAATATTAATGCCTTATCAAACTCATCGCCTTTAATAAACTTTCTTTCTAGGTTATGTAATAACAAAACAATACAATAAGGAACGGTCATTAAGCCAAAATAACCAAATCGATAATAAATTTCTCCAATTATCGAAAAACCAAAACCTCCACCGGCCTTTGCCCAACCAGGGTCATAGTTAGTCACAAACTCTGTAGACAATGAATTTATTGGCTCAATTCCTAAAGACAGTATTATAGAGTGAGGCAGTGTACTGAGAGCAACTATTATTAGAGGTTGATTTATATCATCAAGTACATTTAAATTAGAAATGATCATTGGAATATTTGCCATTTCCATTGACATCCTAAAAAGTATTGTCGAATCCAGGGCGCCACTCCCCCCCTCTCTAAGAGCACCAGCGAGCACAATTAAAGGAAGAGCACATATAGATACGATCGCAAACTGTTTATATGTAATTCTTTTTATTAGTATCAAAAATACCACACTTGAAATAGAGGTATAAAGTAAAAAAGATCGACCTCCATACATTAAATAGCTAGCAATTATACATCCCATTAATACAAGATATATTTTCCTTCTATCTTTCAAGTAAAAAACAAAAAGTAAAAAATAAAAAATCAAAAGAAAAGGAAAGAAAGATGTCGCTTTAATAGTTTGCTCAGAAGCATCTTGATAACCGGCAATATATCCATTATTTATTACTTGAAACCCTTGACTTATATTTTGATATACCAAGAATAAAGTAAATAATGAAAATACATAAAAAATAAAGCGTGAATATTTATAATTTTTAACGCTAAAAAGTATTACTTTCTTATTTTTTAATAATAAATATATTATATGTAAAATGAAAATTGAAAAATTAAAGATCAATAACATTGATAAAACAAGGTGTTTATCAAATAAAACAAGATCATACCTCATTAACGTAGTAATTAATGGGGTGAATCCACTTAACATATTTACTAAAAAAACAAAAACCATGCTCGCGGGATGTGCTTTTAAGATAAGTAAAGTAAATAGTAGTGATAATAAGTATAGGGTCTCTATCACTCAGCCTCCAATTTAATAAACTCATTATGCATCGAGCGGTTTCTGGAAAGTGCTACGGCTTACACGCGAGTTAAAAATAATGTAAAACAATATTAGCTAGCTACTTAAGAACCAAATAATACCACTAGGGAAAATTCTTTATAATTATTTCAATTAATTATAAGTTTTGGATACTGTTAAGACTCATATTAACATATTGACAGGCCTCAAAATAACTATCAGCTTCTCCATAACAGCGAAGTTCTGGAGCATTACCAGATGGACGTAGGTGCACAATTAAACCATCAGATAATGTAATTCTCAAACCATCAGTTTCATCAACACACTCTATATCAGTATTATCAAAACCTAATTTCTCTAATAATTCTGCCGGATTCTGCTTGCCTTGTGCCATAATAACACTGCTTTTTTCTGTCATGAAATTTTGAATACGATCACTGTGAGTAAAGCGTTTTGGTAATTTGCTCACTAGACTCGATATAGCTCTATTTTGCGCAGCGCATAATAACATGATTGCAGGTAAAACAGCATCTCTCGTTGGCAGAGCTTTCAGTATCTTATTATTTAGTAAGATGTCACTACCAAGCAAATACCCCCCATTTGCTTCAAAACCTGCAACCGAGTTATATTTTTTAGCTAGCTTTGCAAAAGCTGCAATTACATATGGTGAGCCAATTTTAGTTCTCTCGACATAAGAAAAGCGCCCAGATAATTCTATAGCAGTGTTACAACTTACTGGTACAGCTAACGCTTCAATATTTAATGCATCTGAAGTTAATAAGCCAAGTATATCACCTCTTAACCAGTTACCCTTCTCATCGGAGACTAGAGGACGATCACCATCACCATCCGTTGAGAATACCAAATCTAAATTATATTTTTCCGACCAGTTAATTGCTTTTAATCTATCTTCTTCAGATACTGCTTCAGTATCAATAGGAACAAAATGGTCTGTGCGCTCTAACCTAATAACCTCAGCACCAAACGCTTCAAATATCTTATAATATAAATCTCGTCCTGCGCTTGAGTGTTCATAAACACCAATTCGTTTACCTGTTAGCCAAAGCGTATCAAACAATGAAGTATAACGTTCAACATAATCATCCGCAGCTTGGTTACTCACCGTTAACTCAGGTAATTTAGAAACAGCTATAAACTCTACTGCTCCTTTTAAAATAGTTTGCTCATCAATTTTACTAATTTCACCATCTGGACGATAAAATTTCAGACCATTTCTATCAAATGGAATGTGGCTTCCCGTAATCATAATGGCAGGAATAGCCTTTTCTTGAGCAACATAAGCCAGTGCAGGGGTTGGTACAACACCGTAATAAACAACTTCAATATCAAATTGAGTTAATACAGATGCACATGCTTGGGCCATTGCATAACTGCTTGGTCGGTTATCAATCGCAATAGCGACTTTTTTGAATGCGAAATGTGGTCTTATTGCCGCTATAAAAGCCGAACTAAATGCAGCGCATACATCCGAAGTAAACTGAGTTACTAGCCCTCTGGCACCGCTTGTACCAAAAGCTACTCCACTCTCTTTTATAACGGTTGAACTAACTAATTTAATTGACATATTTATCCTTAACTTCTTCCGTATCTATCTTCAAAACGAACAATATCATCCTCACCAAGATAACTGCCAGTTTGAACTTCAATCATTTCTAACGGAATTTTACCTGGATTTTCTAAAGCATGAATCGTACCTAAAGGAATGTAGGTTGATTCATTTTCTGTAACGATGATCGTCTTATCCCCATTAAGCACACTTGCTGTACCTGATACAACAATCCAATGCTCTGAGCGATGATAATGTTTTTGAATCGAAAGTTTCTCTCCTGGTTTCACTGTGATTCGCTTTACTTGATCTCTTGCACCAAAATCAATGGAATCATATTTACCCCAAGGGCGGTAAACTTCTCGATGTAACTTTTGCTCTGTGCGATCCGCTTCGTGTAATTTATTTACAATAGACTTAACATCCTGCACTTTATCTTTATTAGCAACCAAGATAGCATCTTTGGTTTCAATGATAACTAAATTATCAACACCAAGCGTTGAGACTAATTTATTCTCAGCAAAGATATAATTATTTGTTGAATCAACAGCAATTACATCGCCTTTAATTACATTTTGATCCTTATCTTTCTCTGATACATCCCACAAAGCAGAAAATGAACCAACATCACTCCAACCTGCATCCATAGGGACAACCATTGCAGAATCTGTCTTTTCCATTATTGCATAATCGATAGATTTATCAGGGCAAGTTTCAAAGATTGTTGGATCAACACGCGTAAATTCCACATCTTGTGAAGGTGTTGCAATAGCTTTTTTACACATCTCAAGAATTTCTGGTTCAAATTTAGCTAACTCTTCAAGATAACGACTCGCTTTAAAGATAAACATACCACTATTCCAATAATAGTCATTTGACTCTAAATATTTTTTTGCTGTCGTTATGTCAGGCTTTTCAACAAACTCACTAACAGAAAATGCATTACCATCTTTTTTACCTGCTTTTATATATCCATAACCCGTTTCAGGAGCGTTAGGAACAATGCCGAAAGTGACTAATTTATCATTCAATGCAAATGGTAATGCTTTTTTTACTGACTCAATAAAAGCGAACTCATTATCTATAATATGATCAGCAGCTAAAACGAGTAATAATGGATCTCCTTCATCACCGGTTACATTTATAGCTTGTAGCGCAGCAAGTGCTATTGCTGGTGCTGTATTTCGGCCTACTGGCTCAAGGATAATACCGCTATGCTTAAAACCACCTAATCGCATTTGTTCTGCCGCAATAAAACGATGCTCTTCATTGCATATAAGAATAGGTGCGGAATGCTCAATACCAGAAAGTCGAGCTGTCGTTTGTTGCAGCATCGACATATCTCCGGTGACACTCAAAAATTGTTTAGGATAAAGTTCACGAGAAAGAGGCCATAAACGAGAACCTGTACCGCCAGCCAAAATTACAGGAGTGATCATATTTTAATTCCTAATATTATTTCACTCTCTTTAAAAGATTAACTCATTTAAGTGCGCTTCAAGTTTTACAATAACATCCAAAGCAGACCGAGCTTCTAGACTAAGGTCTACCGATTAACGGTCTAATCTAAAGTCATTTGATGTATTCTCAGAGAGTGTTAGTTTGTCTTTAATCGACGGACGTTAAGTACTTAAAAATATAAGGCTTTTCTCTGCCTCAGCACTATCTCGAGCGATATTTTGTAAAAAGTAACTGCCATTTTTTACGAATCAATTTCACTTTCTTTTCTAAAGGCAAATCTAACAAGCACAATAGCGACACCTAATATACCGCCCAATAAAGTCCAGAAAACTACTATTGATACACGATTTGGTTTATCACGACTGAATGGCTGCTCTACATTTTCTAAGTAACGAAAGGTTTGAAATTTAATATCACGGTCAATATTCATACTCTTCAGCATTTCAAGCTTAGCATCAATTTGCTGTAATCTTGGTTCTATCACCGTTAAGTTTTTTACTGACTTTAGAGCTTTAATCTTTGCGTTCAACGCCTGCGCCCCTAACTCAATAGCAAATAATTCATTACTTCCCATATTTTGGATAGGCTTATTTACTTCTGCTGCTTTCGCTATATCTAATGCGTATTGAGAACGTTCAATTTCAACCGCTAGTCGGTTCCTTGCTTGAGTTTCTAAGATAGTTTTCTGTTGGCGTAATTCATGACGTTTGCCATTTACCATCGCTTGAAGGTTATTTAAAGCATCATTAAATACAACACTTTTTACTGAAGTAATATATTCATTTAATAGTGTATAACTGCTTTCTTTTGTCGTTGCTTGTAGGCGAATAGAGTATGGCGACATAATTGATTTTTTATCCGTCGCTACTGCACTAATTTTTTGAAACCATCCTGAATATAACTTACGAGTCGCTTCTTTCTTATTTATGTCTGTATTTGTGTCTGTATTTGTGTCTGTATTTGTGTCTGTGTCAAGTTGAGCTTTAAATGCTTGAAACTCAGCATTTCCATCTAAAAATTTCTTTTTATTATTTGATGAATTATAAGCACTTATGAAATTTTGAAATAGTACTTCACTATCAACTAATGAATCCAAAGCGTCACTAACAAGTACTGTCCCATCATCTTGATAAATATCGAAGATTGGTTGGTACTGCTTTACTTGCTCTTGATACTCTGAAAAATTATGAACTTGCGGGATCATTATCTTCGCTTTAGATGACCACCACTCTTGAGCTGTTAATGCGTATATCACAGCACCAATAGCGAATACGACTGTACATAAAATGATAGTGACTTTACCTTTCCAAAGAGCCATAAATAGCTCTTTAAGGTCTATCTCATCATTATATAATTCAAACGAAGGTGGCTGTGGGAAGTTTTTTACTTGTGGTGAATGTTGAGTTTTCATGAAAGAGTCCATTTAGGTACGCTACCGCCCAGAGGTTATACGCATCCCCATCGCGTTAGCATTGATATGTCTGTTTTTTGGCGGTTGCCATTGTATTACAATTTTGTTGTTTTCTCAGCAAATTATATGCCACTATATTAATTAATGGCTATAACCTACCCCTGTAATAAAAGGGATTAAATCACCGTTACTCTGTCGCTATTAGCCTTGTAATATTTAACATTTTTAGCATGCCTTGATAAATAATATTTTCTGTTATGTCTTTGTAAGAAAGTAAGACTTGTCTAATATTTATTCCAACAAGAAACAACTAAATGTGAGCATTTAGTTACGCCTTATCACTTATTACCTTTAAATCCTATTAAAACATAATTATGAAAATCATCCATGATAGCTATCAAACTATTGTTTAAATGTGCATAAAACCTTAACAACATGCGTTTTAACGCCTCATATCGTATCAAAACACCAATAACTTAGCATTATCAATTGATAAATTATAAGCCCATGCTGTACCTAACCAACCAACAATTAGACAAAAAAAAGCGGAGATAACCTAGCCAGTTATCTCCGCTTTTATGTATTCAAATTGTAGTGCCACTCAAAAGAGAGTTACTTACCAACTTCAGCTTGAAGTTGTATAGACATGCGCTTACCAAAAAGCTTATGCACAAACGTTGTTATACGCCAGATGTAACTGATAGTCATGAAGTACACAACAAAAAATACCAAGAAACTAAAGAACATGACTGATTCTCGTACCCCATTTAGATCAGCCCAAATACCGTAACAAGCACAAATCGTCGCTACTGTACAAATAAGGAACAACGTCATGTGTGAAGATAAACCTAAACGTTGACAAATATGATGTAAATGCTCGCGGTCTGGTTTAAATGGCGATTGGCCCTTACGAACACGACGGATCATAATGGTTGCCATATCCATAAGAGGAATAGCGATTAGCCACAATGCGGTTACTGGTTTAAATGCAATAACCGATGGCTCTTGAGAACCACGAATAAGCATCCATACCACAGTAAAGCCAATAAACATACTGCCCGCATCGCCCATAAAGACTTTAAAACGACGTCCTAATGGAAAACCAAGGTTAAGCATAATATAAGGCACTATAGCGACAACAATTAACGCACACACCTGCGCTAAGTAATCATTGCCACTGTAATGGAATACTGTCGCTAATGCTGCGAACGTTACCGATGCCAAACCACCAAGTAAGCCATCAATACCGTCAACCATATTAAAGGCATTAATTGCCCCTATCACCCCTAAAATAGTAATGATGCCACTTGCTGCGGAAGACAACATAATGGTCTCACTACCCATTAAATAGCCTAAGTGATGTAAGCTATGCCCACCCACAAAGATAATAATAAGAGAAATGATAACTTGAACAACTAAACGGATTTTAAAGCTGATATCGTAAAAATCATCAAATGCACCTAATACTACAAGCACTGCAGCACAACTTAAGTACATGATTAGGTTTTCATTAGCAGGGAAAAACAGAAGCAATCCAATACATAAAGTAGTAAAAATAGAAATACCACCAATTAATGGGATCACTCCTTTGTGATGTTTACGCTCATTAGGTTTATCAACCAATCCTACGCGCTTAGCCACTTTGCGCATGATAAATAAACTGACGAATGAAACGAGAAACACAAATAAATATGCGTTAATCATAAATAGACTTCCTGTTGGAATGTAATTATTTTAAAAGTATATATAAATGGGTATTGCGTGATACAACATAATCTCTATGCAGTATATTAAGTCGCATTTTTTCGCTTTGCTAATGTAAGCATACAAGTAAAATACGAGTGGAAATGAGTTAAACTAAATCAGAATGAAGTATTGTATACAATAACCCCCTAACGTCAATAATATTCAACATTAGGGGGTATATTAATTAATCAGAACCAAATAAATCGCGGGTATACACTTTACCCTCAACATCTGACAGTTCTTCAGCCATGCGGTTAGAAACTATAACATCACAAGTTGATTTAAATTGTTCTAAATCCGTCATCACTAATGAATTAAAAAATTCTTTCTCTTTAAATACTGGCTCATAAATAACAACTTCAATGCCCTTTGCTTTTAAGCGCTTCATAACCCCTTGAATACTAGAAGCACGGAAGTTATCTGAACCCGACTTCATTACTAAACGGTAAATACCTACACGCTTAGGGTTTCGCTTTAAAATACTATCAGCAATAAAATCTTTACGCGTTGTATTTGCCTCTACAATGGCACCAATAATATTATTTGGTACATCACTGTAGTTTGCTCGTAATTGCTTAGTGTCTTTTGGTAAACAGTAACCACCATAACCAAATGATGGATTATTGTAGTGATTACCAATACGTGGGTCTAAACCTACCCCTTCAATAATTTGGCGAGCATTTAGTCCATGGGACTCAGCATAAGTATCTAACTCATTAAAATAAGATACACGTAAAGCTAGGTAGGTGTTTGAGAAAAGCTTAACTGCTTCTGCTTCTGTTGAATCAGTAAACAGCACATCAATGCCTTCTTTTATTGCACCTTCAACTAATAGATTAGCGAAAGTTTGTGCACGCTCAGAACGCTCACCGACAATAATACGAGAAGGGTATAAGTTGTCATATAAAGCACGGCCTTCACGTAAGAACTCAGGCGAGAACATAATATTGTCACAGCCGAACTCTTGTTTAATTTGCGCTGTATAACCAACAGGAACGGTTGATTTAATAATCATCACCGCTTGTGGATTAATAGCCATTACGTCTTTAATGACCGACTCGACCGATGAGGTATTAAAGTAATTCGTTTTTACATCGTAATCTGTCGGTGTTGCGATAATAACAAAATCGGCATCTTTATATGCACACTCTTTATCAAGCGTTGCGCTGAATGATAATTCTTTATTATTTAAAAACTCGGAAATCTCGGTATCAACTATCGGTGATATTTTATCGTTAAGAAGATTTATTTTCTCTTCAATAATATCAACCGCAATAACGTCATTGTTTTGTGCCAATAACATAGCATTAGACAAGCCGACATAGCCTGTGCCAGCAATTGCAATTTTCATTTTAAATAATTCCATAATACTATAAATAATAATGTAAATTTATATCGCAACGAATCTGCGCCTCCTAGTTATATACTCTAGCGATGCGTCCTTCAGAAGAAATAGTGTAAGACTTCGCATACGCAGGGATAAACACCGACTCACCCTTTTTAATCGTAATATTTTCACCTGATATATGTGAAATAATAGTGTCATAATCAATCGAGAAAATAATTTCAGCACTATTTACTTCAACTATTTCATCATCAGCTTGAATAAAGCAATCGAAATTAAAGTCTGGTACAGGAATCTGATAACACTGTTGATTATTCTTAACAACTGGCACGCATAGTAATGAACTGACTGTCTTTTCTTCGAATAAAGTACAACGAGCAAGTTCAATAACATCAATATGTTTTGAGGTTAAGCCCGCACGCAACACATTATCAGAGTTTGCCATAACCTCTAAACCAGTGCCTTTAAGATAAGCGTGGGGTGTTCGAGCATCAAGATACATGGCCTCACCCGGTTTAAGAGTTAGAACATTAAGTATCAATGGCGAAAAAAGGCCAATATCCTCAGAATAATTTTCCGCTAACTCCAAAATCAAGCTACTTACGTCATTTGCAACACTTGGTTGTTGGTTTATGGTTGCGTATTCAAGCAAGGCTCTCAACGATTCCTGCTTATGCTCCCCTTGTAATGATAATAACCCAATAAAAAAAGCTTCTAATCCCTGCGAACTAACATTCACCTTAAATGACTCAACTAGTGTTTGAATAATTGGCATCTCAACAGTATCGACCATATGGGTAAATCGCGCGAGAATTTCATCAAATGCACGAAAACCATTCATAGCTTTATAAGGTGTTAATGCATATACCAGTTCTGGTTTGTGATTCGGATCTCGATAGTTTCGATTAGGGGCAGTTCGCTCAATTCCTTGAGCGTCTTCATACGCAAATCCGTTTTCTGCTTCTTTTTTATTTGGATGTACTTGTATCGACAATGCATAATCCGCTGCCAGTACCTTAAATAAATATGGCAACTCACCAAACGTCTTAGCGGTTGCCTTAGATAGCACTCCACTTTTATCTTTGTTGATTACCTCAGAAAGTAATACCAATTTTTCATCAATTATGACTTCTGAACACCCATTTGAATGCGATCCCATCCAAATTTCAGCTTGTGGCTCTTGATTTGGATTCTCAATATCAAATAACATTTGAATCGCCGTCTTACTGCCCCACGTATAATTCTGGATAGGATTTCGTAACTTAAAAAAATTCATTTTCTTTATCACTAAATGGAAAGACTTTAACTTAGTACAGTTAAATCAAACTTGATTTATTATATATTCAATTATAATTTCTGAACTTGTAAAAGCACTTTATTTACTAATGCTTGTGCTTTTTCAACAGTACTCGCTTCAGCGTAACAACGAAGCTCTGGTGCATTACCAGAAGGTCGCAAATGAATAACTAAATTATCAGTTAAGATCATTCTTAATCCATCAGTAAGCTCAACAGTAAGTAACTCCGCATTAACCAAGCCTAAGCTTTGTAACAACAATGCAGGATTATCCTTACCTTGCGATATAATCGATTGGCTCTTTTCAACAGCAAAGTTTTGAATACGATCACTATGAGTAAATCGTTTAGGAAGTGCATCCACTAACGTCGATATTCCATTTTTTCCCGCAGAGAAAAGTAACATTAAAGCTGGTAATACGGCATCACGAGTTGGTAATGCCTTCAGTTCCTTACTATTTACCACAACATCACTTCCTAACAAAAAGCCACCGTTAGCTTCAAAACCGGCAACAGAAGAATACGTTGTATTTAAAGCATCAAATTCAGCAATAACATAAGGTGAGCCAATCTTAGTTTTAGATACTTGTTTAAATTGCGTTGATTTCTCAATCATCGTATTACAGCTAATTGGAATAGCTAACGCTTCAATATTCATCGCTTCTGCGCATAATAATCCTAAGGTATCACCTCGAAGCCATTCACCCTTTTCATCAGCAACAAGCGGGCGGTCGCCATCGCCATCAGTAGAAAAAATAAAATCAAAACCATATTCAATTGACCATTGGCGTGCTTTCTCTTTGTCTGATTCAGCAACGGCTTCTGTATCAATAGGAACAAACTCATCACTACGCTCAAGAGCAATAACTTCAGCGCCTAGTGCTTCAAACATTGGCACATATAAATCACGACCAGCACTTGAATGCTCATAAATACCAATACGCTTACCTACCAACATATGACTATCAAATAGTGAAGTATAACGTTCAATATATTTAGTACCTGCAACGGTATTAACCATTAATTCAGGTAAATCTAAGATTGATTCAAATTTAATCGTCGCACTTAAAATAGCTTGCTCATCAGATTTTGTGATTTCACCATCTGGTCGGTAAAATTTAAGTCCATTACGGTCAAATGGGATGTGGCTACCTGTCACCATAATACAAGGAATATTATCTTGCATTGAAACATAAGCTAGCGCCGGTGTTGGCACAACACCATAGTAAATAACATCAAGGCCAAGCTGTTGTACTGCTTTTGCACAAGCTTGCGCCATTACAGGGCTACTAGGACGATTATCGATGGCAATGGCAACCTGCTTAAATTCAAATTGTTCTTGAATTGACGATATAAATGCATGAACAAAAGCGGCACACACATTTGGCGTAAATTGCTCAACAAGACCACGAGCGCCACTGGTACCAAACTGAATACCTGACTCTTTAATAACATTTTCGCTTATTAGAAGACTCATTTTAGTATCCCTCTCCTTCTGTACAAGTACGTTCAATATCATCTTCGGCTAAATAGCTACCAGTTCTCACTTCAATTAATTCTAAATTCATTTTTCCTGGATTCTCAAATGAATGAGCCGCACCAACAGGAATATAAGTTGATTGATTTTCTGAGACTAAATATGTTTCATTACCATTTACCACTTTTGCTGTTCCTGATACAACAACCCAATGCTCAGCACGATGATAATGAATTTGAGTTGCTGTTTTTTCACCAGGGCGCACAACGACTTTTTTAACATGGTAGCGTTCACCTTCAGCAATTTGATCATGCTTACCCCAAGGACGATAAACTTCTTGATGCTGACGATATTCAGAACGATCATCTTGTTTGAGTTGGTTAACTATATTCTTAACGTCTTGCACTTTATCTTTATGCGCTACCAAAACGGCGTCTTTTGTCTCAACAATCACTAAATTATCAACACCCACGGTTGTTACTAATTTATTTTGAGCATAAATATAACTGTTTTGAGTTGAGTCTAATAATACGTCACCACGGATAGCGTTGCCGTTATCATCTTTAGCATTAATATCCCATAATGCAGACCATGACCCAACATCGCTCCATCCTGCATCCATAGGTAACACAACAGCTTTATCAGTCTGCTCCATCACTGCATAGTCAATGGAATCATCAGGGCACTCAGCAAATAACTCTTTAGATATACGAATAAAATCCAGATCTGAATAAGATGAATCCATCGCTAATTTACAAGTATCATAAATGGCAGAGTTATATTTTTTCAGCTCGTTTAGATAAGTCGATGCCTTAAACAAAAACATCCCACTATTCCAAGAATACTTTCCTGTATCTAAATACTGTTTAGCTGTTTCAAAATTAGGTTTTTCTACAAAAGCTTCAACATGATATAAATCATTATCAAATATTTGCCCTTGTTTAATATAACCATATCCAGTTTCAGGATGAGTAGGAACGATACCAAACGTTACTAGCATCCCACCCTCAGCCGCATGTATCGAGCGATTTACCGATTCAATAAAAGCTTGCTCATTTGTTATCACATGATCAGCAGCTAAAACTAATAATAAAGGGTCTTGCCCATCACGGATCGCTTGAAACGCAGCTAAAGCAATTGCAGGAGCAGTATTTCTACCAACCGGTTCTAAAATAATATCCGCATTGTGAATACCTAACTCTCTCATTTGCTCTGCAACCATAAAACGATGATCATTATTGCAAATAATTATAGGGTCAATTTTAGGAAGCTGTTCTAGGCGTGAAATAGTATTCTGAAGCATTGAGTCGTTATTAACTAAAGAGATGAATTGCTTTGGATATTGAGTGCGAGATAGAGGCCAAAGGCGGGAGCCTGAACCACCAGCCATAATTACAGGGAGGATCATATAATAACCTTTAGTTAGAAATAATTTGATTAATTTTAGCTGTAAAAGGAGCTAACTTACCAGACCATGAATGATATTCTTTTACATAATGAAGTGCATTGACAGATAAATTTTCAGCGTAATCCACATCATTTTCTAACCGAAGAATCGCTTGAACAAAATCATGTGGCGAATCAGCAACGATAATATCTTTATCAGGAATAGAATCTAACCCTTCAAGCCCTGTACTTGTAGTAATCGTTGGTAAACCTAAAGCCATATATTCAAGAATCTTATTTTGTACTCCGGCAGCCAACCTAACAGAACAAATACCAGCAATAGAGCCTCTTGCATGAGAAATAATGCAATCAACCGCACCGGTAACAACAACACCCTGATGACGATTTAATTTTATTTCATCGTCAGGCTTTATTCTTCCAATAACCTTAAATTTATAATCACCATTTTTTCGTAATAAAGGAAGGCACTCTTTTGCAAACCACATAGCGGCATCAAAATTTTGTGCTGAAAACATATTACCAATGAAAACAATTTCTTTTTTATTTGGTGAAAATTCATAAGTCAATTTTGATATATCTACACCATTCGAACAAACTAATGTTTTTTCATAAACATCAGTCTTTGGTTTAAATAAAAAATCTTTATCGAATTTTGAGACTAACACATTACAATCAAACTTTTCTGCCGTTTGTTTCTCATAACGATTTAAACGTTCTTTTTCTAATTTATAAATAAGACCTTTAATACCAGCATTATTCTTTGTTTCACATACTCTTGAATAATTCATTGATATAGCATCAGTCATTTCTAATACTTTTTTATTTGGCAAATCTTTTGCGTAATCAGCCATTCTTATCAAATGAGGTAGAACTAAGTCATGATCTTTAGATAACCTATTTACCACTTTAGAGAATTCATGTGATTTATAATATGCTACTTGTAACGGGGTTTTACTTGGAAGAGCAAAAACACAATTAAGATAAGAGCGGTATTTAGGAAAAAAAACACGGTGAACATTAGAAAAAACACCATCATCAGGTATATCCAATGTCATTTCGTCTTTCGTTTCACATAAACTAACTAATGTTAATGAATAATTTTTAGCTAGCTCTTTACATAATTCAAAGATTCTTAGTCTATCGCCGCCAATAACTGGATATGGAAATCGTGGGGTCAATACAAGTATTTTATCTTTCATAAACTTAAAATCCTTTCTAGCTCACTTTTAACCCGTTCAATTGAAAAAAAAGCATTAAAATCATCAATAATTACTTTTCGATCTACATGAAAATTAGTATTCAATTTACCCGCAAGATCATTAGCACATTCATACTTATATATATAAGATTTGTCAGTCAAACATTCATAACCAATAAGTGAATTTTCAGTTGCATAAATAGGTAAACCATATTTCATGGCCTCTGCTACTTTTGTCTTCATTCCACTTCCATTTATTACACAAGAAATATAGCCAAAAGCTCTTTTAAATATTAAATCCATATCATCTACAGATGGAGAATCTATGTACTTTAAGTTATTTAAATCATTACAACTGTGAGCATCCAATTTCCTACCAGCTGCAACAAACTTTATTTCTGGATTGTTCTTCGCTATATTTTTAAATTCATTTAATGCTATCAAATTTGGTTCAAAATCAAATGAAGCAGTAAAAAGGTAATAATTTTCATGAGAATCAAAATTATTATTACTTGAAAAATCGTAACAAATCGGAATGATGAAATTTGATTGAGAGAAGTAATTAGCATCTGATTTTGTTATAAATGAACAACTATTAGAATACCTAATACACAAATACTCCGACATTCTAATTAAATAATAATCTACAACGTTTAAAAAATACTTAAAACTAAAATTAGGTTTAGATATTTTATCTTTCAAAAGAAGAAATTCAACATTATCAAAATGACATAAAATCTTTTTATCTGGATAAATTTTCGATAACACAAAAACTAACATTCCTAATCTTGAGCTATGAAAAGATATAACATCACTATCTTTAATAAGATTAATTATATTAAATAAGTAAACAAACAGGAAAGAAGGCAATAATAATAGTCTTGAACAGAAATCAGAAAATAAAGTTTTACTAAATAAGTTACATTCAATATTAGAATCTAATTTAAAATGAACCTCATTAATTTCCTTTCCTATAACCAATACATTATTAGATATTTTTGAGTATCCTTTTAATAAACACCTTAAATAATGGCCTCCACCAGTTAATTCTTGAGGGGAATTAATTGATATTACGGTTACATTTTTAATCATAAAAACAAGCCTTAAGTTTTTCATTAAGAACATCTAAGTTATAGTAATTATTCATCAAAGAGTAAGCATTATTAGCATACTCTAATGATCTTTGAGGGTCATTAATGCTCATTAATATTTTATTTTGTAATTCAACTTCATTATTCTGCTCAAAAACATACCCAGAAATAGAATCTTTAACAATATCTCCCTCAACACCTGTAGAAGAGCTTACAATAATTGTTTTCTTTAAAAGAGCAGCCTCATTTACGACTAGACCCCAAGCTTCAACAGTTCTTGTTTTAATTGATGGAAGAATGACTATTTCTGATTCTCTCATTAATTTAAATTTTTCTTCGGGAATAACTACCCTATTCGGCATATATACCTTATCTTGTAAGTTATATACATCTACTAATTCCTTCAAACGAGAGTATTCAACCCCATTCCCTGCAATAATTAGCCTATAATTAGGTTTTTCTTTTACAACTTTCGCAAAAGCTTTAATTAAGCTCTTATGGCCTTTTATTTTTATTAATCTAGCAAGACATAAAATATATTTTTCATTTTCTTTAAATTCTATATAATCTTTTTCTATTACTTTTTCATATTTATGAGGAACAACATTAGGTACATGAATAATACGCTCTTTACTTGCCCCCATAGATAAAGCAAATTTTTCATGCTTATGACCAAATGCAAGTATCTTATGACTCTTTTTACAAATTATTCTTTCAAAAAACCGAGTTAAATAACGACGTGGATGCTTAATATGTTGCCATTGCTCGTTCCATAAAATAAACTTTGAATTATATAATAAAGAATATAAGAAGCCGACATATGTAATAACATATCCTAAATCAGTACTAACAACATAATCATATTCCTTAGATTTTAATTTACTCCACAATCCAAATGGTATAATAAAGTCTTGCATTAAAGGAATACGAATACTTTTAAGAACATCATACTTATTTAATGGTTTTACTGGCTCATCAAGAAGATAAAAATCGATATCAAAATCTTCATTAGAATCTAAATTTGAAAAAACTGGGTGCCTGAAGTCCTTACAATTATTATGAATAAAAGCAATTCTTTTTTTAGACATGATCTGTTCCATTTTTATTTATAACTTTTAATACGGAGCTACTTACAACCGAGTTATCTTCAATATCACAATATACAAATGAATTTGCAGATACAGCTACTTTGTTCCCTACTTTAATCTTGCCTGCAATAACAGCATTCGCGCCAGCAAAAAAATCATCACCAATACTTGGCACTCCTCGCTTTTCGTCACGACCAGAAACCCCAATAGTGACACCTTGATGAAGAGTTGCATTAGCTCCAATCTCTACTCCATCTCCAATAATTACGTTTGAAAAATGAGCTATTAACATTCCTGGACCAATCTTTGCGTAATAAGAAATACTTATACCAGTGAGTATTTCTATTAATAACCTCGATATCGCAGTAATAAATTTTATTAATTCTCGTAATATAAATATGTTCCTTGTCTTTCTTCTTAAATATATACCAATTCGATAATTCAATAAGGCCCAAAAACCTAATTTAAAAAATGAAATAAAAAACAATAAAAACAGACTCTTATTTTTTTCATTATAAGAATATCTTTTAACATCATCAATTATATTACTCCCCCTCATTCTTACTCATCCCATATTGAATACCTAAAAGAGACCAAAATATAACCCCTGTAGAACCGATCATTACACCATAATATGAAAAACCTTGAATCGTAAAAACAGTCAACAATAAAAAGATAGAGGTTTTATTTTTTTGTGCGAATTCAATCATACTAATGAAAAAGTTCATAAATAATGAAAACCCTAATACGCCATAAGAAAGAATAAAAAACCAAATAATATTCTCAGAAAAATGAACCGTTGTACCTCTAACACCAAATAGAAGATTATTAGATATTACCTCATTAAAACTATGCCATAGAATATATCTTAGATATAAACTAAATGTATTTGTAAATTGAGATAACCATAATAAAATCAAGTCGATGATATCTTTATCATAAGACAAAATAACAGCAAAAAATATATTAAACAACAATGCAGAATATATGAAAATTGTTTTTTTAAAGTATGGAAACATAACAATAAATAATATAACGAAGAGAACAAACATAGCACTCTTGGTTCCACTAAGATAAGTTACCAATACAATAAGAAAGCAAAAAATTAAATCTAAAACCTTAAATCTTGCACTTGGAAAAAAAACACAGGATACTAATACAGAATATAAACCAAGAGCTTGAGGGTTATCTAATGAACCATATGCACGATTATAACCTAAGACATATATTTGATAAGAAGATATGATTAATTGAAATAATAATGATAGAAATAAAATATCATTTAACTTAGTTTGATTATTTTCATTAGAAAAATTTGAAAAGAACAAAAAACAGATAAAGAAAATACAAAAATTTAAAACTTGAAACCCCGAAATTAATAAGCTCCTATAAAAAGAGTCAACATTTACAGAATTCATATCATACCAAGTCATAGGAATTAAAGAGTTAGCATAGTCATTTAAATTTAAATCATTAAAAAAAAGAATAAAAAATGCATATATAATAAACATTAATAATTTTATATGATTCTTATCTAACCGAATTTTATCCACTTTAGAAATCAAGACGAATAAAAATAAGATAAAAATAACCCAATATAACTTAACTGGTGTTCCTGATATATAAACCGGTATATTTGGAAATAAAGAGCATATAATAAAAACAAAAAAAGTTGAGCAGAATACTACCTTATTTTTCATATAAACTCTTAATTAACTGTATATTTTTATCAATGGAAAAATTTTCGATATAAAATTCGAATCCATCATCAATAATTTCATTCTTATTTAAAATATCAATATATTTATTAATTTTATTAGCCATTTCATATACATTTAAAGGATCAAACATCATTTCAGAGTCAAATCCACTTAGAATTTCTTTAACCCCTCCATTATTACTTCCTATAATCATAGTCTTTAATGATAATGCTTCAATAACCACTCGACCAAATGGTTCATTTATTGATGGACAAACTAAAAGATCTGCTTCTTTAATAACATCAAATGGTTTTTCTGTATATTTATAAATAAAAACAGAATCGACTATCTTTGCCAGTTCACACATTTGATTATAATAATCGACATGTTCCTTTTTCATTGGCGAACCGATAATATAAAAGTCAATATCATTACGTGTTTTAGATAGTAAATTAGCGCACTCTATAAATCTATGTTGATTTTTCCACTCTTCTATTCTTCCTAATAAAACAACTTTTTTATTATATTTGCATCTGCCTTTTTCATCATCAAAATAGCCATTAGAGTTATATTGTGATAAATTTTCCACCCCATTATAAACTAAGCTAACTCTTTTATCTGGGACAAATTTCTTTAAACTGTCTTTTACAAAATCAGAGATAACAATAGTTTCATCTAAACATAAAACAAGAAGCGAATTCATAACAGAACAATTATAGTCTCTAATATGACCTATTAGTTTCCCTTTTAAAAAAAACTTAAGCAATCCCAAATATACTCTTGTTCTAAATGTATTAGCATGAAAAATAACATTACTATTATCTAAAGAACTCAATAAATTAATAAAAGAAAAAATCTTATTTCTGTTACGAAAAAAACTAGATAATCTTATAGTAGGTATATCAAACTCATAATACTTAGCACCTTCACTTATAGATAAGGTTGATAATTCACCTCTAGGAGAAATGAGTATAACATTATAATAATCCTTCATTCCTTTAATTAATCTAATAAGACTATTTTCAGCCCCTCCCATTTCGCCAAACTCAGACAAATATATAATTGTTTTTTTCATTTCAGAATTCTTTTTATTAATTTGAAAAGCATTGTGTAATTTATTTTAATGTTATACTTAAGATTTTTTTTCATCTTTTCATTATATAAACTTCTTGATTCATAAATTAAAGATTTATCTATCATCTCTAATAGATCACAAATTTCAATCGTTGCATACAATAAATCACAAATATATTTATTGAAAAGCTCATTTTTACAAATTATATTTTCATGAATATCAATTAACTGCTTTGCAACCGTTAAGTATCCATTAGCATGTTTAGAGTTCTTTCTTATTGTTGTTATTGAATTATTCCTAAATCGTCTGAGATATAATGCTTTCTCTAATAGGTATACTCTTGGTTGAAGAAAAAGTAATAATGTTGTAAATAAATGATCTTCATGATATATGTCGGGATAAAACTCTAAATTTATTAGCGTTTTTCTTTTTACCATATAAAGACATGCTGATGGAATATAGCAATTTAATTTTATGCATTGATTAAAAAAATCATCGCCCAATATTACTTTACCATAAAGATTTTCATCTCTCCTATAAGTAAAGTTAGATTTTTCTGTATCATAACAATCCTCATCAAAAAAAGGAGTAGCATCAAACAAAACAACATCAATACTTTCATCTTTAGTAAACTGCCCAATACAACTTTCTATAGCTATATTAGTCAATAAATCATCCCCATCTAAAAATATAATATACTTACCAACTGCTTTTTTCATTCCAAAATTACGAGTACTTGATAACCCAGAATTATTTCGACTAAATACTTTTATATTAGAATGTTGATTAGATAAATATTTTAATTTATCTAAAGTATTGTCTGTTGAACCATCATTAATAACTATAATTTCAATTTCACGATAAGTTTGGTTAAGTATTGATTCGATTGTTTCAACAATATATGAATCCACATTGAATGCAGGAATAATCACACTAACTAACATAAGATACCTTCTTATAAATTTTCATATATCCACACAACCAATAAACAACAAAAAAAATCAAAAAAGATAACGAGATCGAATAAAACAATTTATAAATCATATTTAAAGAAAAATAATAGTTTAAACAATTATATAAAAGGAAACTTAAACACATTGATAATAAAGAAGGAATTAATATAAATAAAAACCTCACAACTGATTCATTAAAAATATTTTTATACATTAAATAATAACACTGAATAAAATTAATTAAGAATGTAAAAAAAAGTACTGTTGCCAATATATATATATCACCAAAGTTAATTGAAAGTATCATCCCTATAATATTAACAAAAGATGAAAAAACACCAGAAATAAACATCAGTCTAGTTTCATTTAACGACTGAAAAACACTTCCTGAAGTGCTCAGAATTATTTGAATTGGAATAGAAAAACTAAATATTGTTAATAATCCAACAACAGAGTCCCATTGTTCACCAAGTATAATAAAAACAATCAAATCAGAATTTGAGTAAATGAGAAAGCCAATTAAACAAGAGATAAATGACAAATTAAAAATTAATTTATCATGAATAATTCTTACTTCATTTATGTCTTTACACTCTGAAGATAAAATAGGCTGAAGTGCAGGTCCGATAGCAAATGAAACTAATTGAAGTGGATATTTCATTAGCATATAAGACTTATCATAAACACCTAACGAAGTTAAACCAAAGTACTTACCAACAAGAATATTATCCAAATTTCTTGAGAAATAATTTAAAACATTAAATGAAAATTGATATGATGAAAATTTCAATATTGGCTTAACAGCTTTAGGATACCAATATAAACGGGGTATACCAAACTCCGTCCACTTTAGGTGGATTGTATAATTTATAATAAACCTAAAGATTGAAACGACACAAGGTCTAACAGCTAAAGCATATAACGGTTCAAAATTATAATATACGTATACCACAATAAAAAATGCTATAATTTCAGACAAGATATCACTAAATGCTAACCTGAAAAAAAAACGTTCTCTAATTAAAAAAGAGTTTGGGAGTGTGTTAATACAACTAAAAATGATACTTATACATATGAATATAGATATATATTGATAGTCATCTCTGTTATAAAAATAATTCAACCAGAAAGAAAATAGATAAAACAAAATACAGATTATAATACCTATCACTAACGTTAGTGAAAATAAGCCATTTTTGTCTTTTTCACTTAACGTTTTAAAATTAATGATAGCAGGCCCTAATCCAACTTCTCCCAACATCAAAAAAAATATAGAGAACACTTGTATTGCAGCAAAAATACCAAAAACTTCAGGAGTAAACAACCTAGAATAAATAGCTAGCGTTCCAACTTGGATTATATATACACTATATCTACTTATAACACTTTTTATTATTGCTTTTTTTAATTTATCGAATGTACTCATTATCTAAACCTAAGATTTCAACTTAATTAACTCCGATATTTGTACATTATCTAGATTCTAAATACTTTACAACATCGATATTATTATCATATTCCTTTTTTTTAAAAAATGTATTTTCATTTATATCCTTTGAAACCAAAGAACACGCTGATATTATACTATTTCTACCTATTGTAATCGGTCCAATAATCACACTATTAGCACCAACAACAACGTAATCACATATTTTTGGTGCGCTATTATTACCTAAAAACTCATTGGAACCTAATGTAACACCTTGGTATATTGTTGCATTATTACCGATATTTGAATTCCCATGCATTATAATATTATATGGGTGTGGTACTCTAATCCCACTACCTAAAACAACACTTTTAGGTATCTCACTATTGAAAATAAAATTAATAATAACCAATCTTAGTGGGAAAATTATTTTTGATATTACCTTTACCCTTTCTAGTCGAACGATTAGCAAAAATAATCTAGATATAAAATTCTTATTTGTTTTAAAATCTTTTTTTATTATTTTAAAAAAACTCATTATCAAAACTCAATTAAGTTATATCATTTATCACTATCATAACTGTAGTTATAATACCCATAGCCATATGAGCTGCTTGCTTTCTTCTCTACCGCATTCAAGATAAAGCCTTTTACCTCTATCCCTGCTTGCTCGAATCTATGTCTTGCCACATCAATTTCTTTTACTGAGGTTTGGTCAAAGCGCCCAACCATTAATGTTGTGCCTACTAGTGCCCCTACAATGCTTGGGTCAGTTACTGCCAATACTGGTGGTGTATCAATCAGCACTAAATCGTAATTAGCTGATGCCCAATCAATAAAGTCACTAAAGCGTTTTGTCATTAATAACTCAGATGGGTTTGGTGGCACTTGGCCACGCGTCATAACATCTAGGTTTTCAACTTCTGATTTTTGGATTGATTGCTCTAGTGGCAGCTTACCTGATAAGTAATCAGATAAGCCGTTATCCCACTTCATACCAAAGTAGCGTTGCATGTAGCCTTTACGCATGTCGCCATCAACAACCAATACCTTTTGGCCTGTTTTTGCAATAACCGCCGCAAAGTTTACTGCCACAAAGGATTTACCAATGTTTGGCGCAGGGCCCGTTATCATCACTACGTTATTTTTTGCTTCCATCATGGCAAAGTGCATGCTGGTGCGTAAACCACGCAGGGCTTCGATAGATAAATCGGCAGGGTTAGATTCTGCCAATAACGTCTCTAAGTGTCTTACTTTCTTTTTGTTATAGCGAATATCCAACTTTTCTTGCCAGTTTGATTTTGGAATGCTCGCATAAACAGGGATACCTAGTGCTTCAATCTCATCTGGGTTTTCTACACCACGGTGGAATGCCGCTTTTAACAATACGATTGCCACACTTAACATGCCACCTAATAACGTGGCTAATACTACGATTAATGGCTTCTTCGGCTTCACTGCACGTGAATAAGCTTGTGCAGTATCTAAAATACGTACGTTACCCACGGTACCTGCTTTAACAATGTTTAACTCTTGAGTTTTGTTCAGCAGTTGAATATAAATTTGTTGGTTTAACTCAACATCACGCTGCATACGCAGTACTTCACGTTGTGTTTTTGGCAATTTTTGCACTTGGCCATTTAAGCGTTCTTTTTCACCTAATAGTACTCTGCGCTTATCAATTAATGATTTGTACGCCGGGTGGTCTTTAGTAAAGCGTTGGCTTATTTCACTCTCTTTAAAGGTCAGTTCATTCAGTTGCGATTCAAGCTTCACTAATACATCAAGAGCTGAACGCGCTTCTAAGCTTAAATCAACCGATTTACGCTCTAAACGGTAATCATTTAATACATTTTCTGATGCAGTTAATTTATCTTTAATAGCAGGCAGCTGGGCAGTTAAAAACTCTAGGCTTTGCTCTGCTTCTGCACTATTACGAGCTATGTTTTGTAAAAAGTAGTTTTGACTGATGTCATTAATAATGGCTTCAATCTTAGCTTTATTTTCGCCCTCAAGAGAAAACTGTAATACGCCTGATTGCTTGCCTTTCTCACTAATAGATAAGGTTTGTTGTAATGCTAAAATTGCATCAAAACGAGAGATTTTAGCTACAGTAAATACATCACCTGTGCTGCCCGTTAATTGCATCACAAATAAGTGGTAATCCTTGTTATCAGCTAATTCACCCACTTTGCCTGTTAATACCTTGCGTTCGTTTGCATCAAATAGGGTATAAGTGCCCTTTTCTGCATCCTCTAACACTAGAGTGAAGTTTGGTTCATCAATGTATCTTGGAATATCAAAGCGGCTTACGTTAATGGCTTTATCTTCACCCATTAAGCGAGATAAGCCTTTGCCAATAATAGGCATGTATTGCGGTGCAGCGACTGTGGTTAAGTTTAATTTATCAACCGTCTCACCTAATATCATACGAGATTTGATTATTTCAATTTCAGTAGTTGATGACGATTCAGACGCAAACATTTCGCCCATATCACCTACAAGGGCAGACATGCCGCCATTACTTTTTTGCTCGACTTGAACAAGGGCATCGGCTTTATAAATTGGTGTAGATAAAAGAGCAAACGCGATACCAGCAATAGCAAATACAGTGGTTATTGAAATAATTAACCAACGGCCATCAATAAGTTGGCCAAACAGCTTTGCTAAATCGATTTCGTCGGAAGAAGAAGACTCGTGAGTATTTTTTGTTGATTGTGACATGGGTAAGAGCGGTCCTGAGGTGTAGAGCGGGAAGTGCGGTCCTATGAAAAAGAGCGCCGATTTGGGCGCTCTAGATAGGTTTAATCACTATCCCTGTCTGTTAAATCTAAATATGAATGCTAAAAATAGGAAAGTAGAAATACAATTCTCGAACATGGCTAATGCCATAGGATCATAGAACCGTTCTTCACGCCCTTACTTTTACAACTTCTTCGCCCACTCTTGGGCTGCTTTTTCTATTAGTGCATAAGCATGGTCGAATGCTTCACGGCTTTGACGGTATGGATCGGGAATATCTTGTTGTCCTATCCATTGCCCAAATAACATGGTTTTGCTTCGTGCTTCTGGGGCTAAACTGGTTACCGCTTCTTTATGGCCCGCTTCCATAACTAGAATTAAATCGTAATCTCGACAAACATCACTGGTTAATTGACGCGCTTGGTGTGAATCAAGACTCACTCCGTGCTCTGCTGCGACTTTGGTTGCCATTGCATCTGCAGGTTTACCGACTAAACGACTTTTCTCTGCTGCAACGCCTGCTGAATCAACCGTTTTGTTTGGGAGTAGTTGTTTTAATATGTGTTCGCCTGTTGGAGAGCGGCAGATGTTGCCAACGCAGACGACTAAGATTTTGTTGAACATTGTTGAGTTTCGAGGGACTAGGTTTTAGGGACCAGTAAGAGCTTAAAGCGACTTACACATAGTTTCCGACCTATCCGCCTTAGTTTGAGATTTTAATGAGTTTCGAGGGGCTAGGGACTAAATACTAGCCCCTACCTCTATTTAAATAATTAATATAACCAGCTAACATTCTACTAATTTCATCTAATTCAATCGTCAGTCGGCTAGCTTAATCTTTAGGTAAATAACCAAATTCTTTTGCTAGTAGTACTTGAGTTAATAACTCAGCGCATGAACCTTTTGCATAATAAAGAAAACGAATATTATCTTTATTTGAGCCTCTCTCGGAGCCTTCTGCAATATTCGAGGGAATAGATACGGACGAACGACATATTTGGTCTTTAAAACCAAAGTCTTTGCAATCTCGCATTTGCTTATTGATATAGAGAGAAACCTTAAAGCTTCTCTTCCATACCTCTAGTTCTTTAAAGCGCATATAAAACCATCCATGATTTCTTTTGCTATTGCTTTTCCTAGTTTTTGCTTTTACTTTGCTTTTATTAGTCCCTTCTTCCCTAGAAACTTACATAAAAACTTCGTTTTTATGGCCAATTCTTAACTCGTAATGCGCCTTCGGTTAATTCATTAAAGCCTGAGATGGTTGGCATTAACTGCATGATTAGACGGTTCCAACGAGTGATTGGTGCGGCGGTTACATAAACGATGTCATAAGGTTTTAAATCGAATTCTGTACCAATAATAAGCGCCGATGCATCTTTGATATTTAATTGATAAATATCAGCCATGCTGGTTGCTTTATCTTCAGGGCTTGATGAGCGAATAACAAATACGCCGGTTGCGTCTGCTGATAACTCATTAATACCACCTACACTACTTAGTGCTTCGGTTAGGCTCATGCCTGAACGATCCATTTTAAGCAGTTTAGGATCTTTCACTTCTCCCATAACAAAGACTTTTTGAGTGTCATTACGAGGCACATGAATAATATCGCCTGATTCTAATAATCGGTTTTGCTTTAGGTCACCGCGTTGCATGAGTGCGTATAAAGAAATCGTTTCTTCTTTGCCGTTACGAGTCAAAGTGACGTTACGCCAATCGGCTTCTTCCGCTAATCCACCCGCACGGTTAATTGCATCAAGTAGGGTTAGTGGAATGTTAGTAATTGCTTGTTGCCCTGGCTTATCCACTTCACCCGTTACGTACGCTTTTTGTGCGCGAAACGCCGCTACGTTGACATCAACTTGCGGGCTTTCAATAAATTTTCTTAGCTTGGTTGCGATGTCAGTTCTAATTTCTCGAACCGTTTTACCTGCAACATGAACGGTGCCAATGTAAGGGTAAAAAATGGTGCCATCAGCATGAACCCAATTACCAGATTCACTTGAACTACGGTACGAACCCGCAGGAATTGTTAATTCTGGATGATCCCAAATCGTCACATTTAAGATATCACCAGGGCCAACACGATATTCATAACGAACAACTTGCTGTTCAAGCTCAACATTCGCTTGTGCTGATGCTTGCTTAATTTGGTATTGCGCCACTTTTTGAGGAGTTAATTCATAGACATTTACATCGGTAGAATAGTTTTCTTTAGCGTCTTCGCTTTGCTCTTCTTCTACTTTATTTTTGTCTGAGGTTGACATATGTGAGCCGGGAAAAACAGTACAGCCACTTAGCAGCAACAGGAATACGCCAGCGGTTAACGATTGATGTGTTTTACTAATGAGCATGATTTCTACTTAGAGGTGACAAGATTTAGAGACGCTACCGCCCAGAGGTAGTTAAGCACATTCCCTCTCAGCGCGATGATATGTATGAATAAAAAAACACTCTTAACTATAATTATGTATCTATAAGTAAAAATATATTTAACCAACCTCGCTAATAACATAACTATCATTAATGCTGCTTTATAAATACATTCACAGTTATTTTGGTTCTTTATTTTATACTTGAATTAATATTCATTTATAAGCGCGGCATTATACATACCCCACACTATTTTGCGACCACAAATTACACAAAAAAACAATAGATAAATCTATCAATAGTAGTGATTAAGGTAGCATTATTGAGACTTTATAGGATATAAGGCATTTTATTTTTATATCCACTATGATTTTTATATTTACCATATAGAACTGGATATGATACTTTGCTCGAAGTTTACTCATCAATTGAGTAAATATTCACCATGAAATATAAAATACATAAGGTTTATTCCATGAAAAAGACTGCTATCGCTCTTATGCTAGCTATGACTGCTGGTTCTGCATTTGCAGCCGCTGAAGCAACAACAACTGCTGCTTCTACTTCAGGTTCTGCGGCTGGTACTGCTGGCGCTTCTGCTGCTGCTGCTGGCGCTGCTACAACTACAGCTATCGCTGTAGGTGTTGCTGCTGCTGTTGCTGTTGTTGCTATTGCTGATTCAGGCTCTGACTCAACGACAACATCTGTAACGACTAAATAATCCACTTATTTTGTTGTAAGTATATTAAAACCATCAACTTCGGTTGATGGTTTTTGTGTATTTATTACTGCGGTCCTATGGTCCTATGGTCCTATGGTCAACTTCAGATAAGCTTTTAATTTATCTGTTTTTTTACAGCAAATACGACAGGACCTCAGGATCATGTTTTCCGCTCTTAAGCCTCAATTTATATTCAAAACTGTTAATACGTTACTTATCACTTTTGCACTCTCTGCTTGTACTCAAAAATTTAATGATGTGAATGCCACTCTTGATGAAGCTTTTTTTGGTACCGATGACGTGGTTCTATCTCAGCAAGAAATCATTAAATTACCTTATGCAAGCAGCTTTGTGCGCATTAACGGTGGCGCTAAACTCTTTATGGTATTAGCGTTTGCTGAACCAAACCCTAAAACTGGTGTAATGCAATTAAAGTGGCTTTCTTCAGATAAAGCGATGGTTGTTACTGAGGATGGTCGTATAGTTAAAACGCTTGGTTTGGCACAAAAAAATCTGACGGCGATTACCCCTATAAACCTCCCTTCTTTACCTTCATTTGCTTCGATAAACAAAAAACAACACATTTGGTCTGCAGAGTATGATTGGCAGACGGATAATCGTTATTTATTCAATTATGAAGCGACTATTACGCCTGTATTAAGAAAAACATCACAATTAAAAACGACAGTGTGGGAGAAAGAGATTACTGAAGTTTTAGAAGTCGTATCTATCCCTTCTTTGAGCGCCTCATTTACTAATCAATATTGGATAGATGGTGATGGGAACGTGGTTAAATCTCATCAATATTTAGGCCCTGACATGGGTGATATTGAAATGACAATTTTAAAACCTTTCGCTTTATAAGTTATATACAATCAATGCGTTAGATAAGCACGGAGTGATTATGCGTTTCCTTTCATCTTTATTTATTCTGCTTACATTGTCGGTCTCGGCCTACAGTATGGCAAACACTTCAGAGGACATCTCTGAGGCAAAAAAAACACTCACCGTAACCTTAATTAAACAAGGTTTAGAGCTAAATTACAGCCAACCAGTTAGACTGTCTCAAGTTGCCATTGATGCAAATACTCATGCTAAGTTTTATGACTTAGGGGCCGTATTAAGCGATGAAAATCAACAGAAAAACAATAAAGATCTTCGAAATGAAGTGATTGACTCGCTATTTTCACTTTCTCGAGAGACATCACTCTTTTCGTCTAAAAATAAACATGAGAAATCTGCGACGCAACTCTCCTTACAATTAAAGAAAGAATCGTTTGTTAACCGTATTTTTACTTCATTTGATGTCGATTTACTGCGAATTAATGATAAAGCAAACCCTCTTTTATCTGGTTACTATCAACTTTTTTTAGGACCTCGTCCTACTAGCGTTTCTTTTTTTGGTGCCATTAATTCAGATAAAAGTATTCAATTACCGTTAATTGAACATGCCATTATTGATGATTATCTTGAAAATCTGCCTCTTTCTTCTGTTGCAGACACCTCCATTATTTATGTCATTCAACCTAACGGTGAGGTTCAGCACACGGAGTTTTCAGTATGGCAAAACAATCCAGTGTATTTAGCACCTGGGGCAATTGTGTTTATCCCATTTGCCGATCTCCCTGCTGGTTACTCTTCTTTAAATGATTCTATTGTTCAACTGCTTCGTAATAAGGCGTTTTAATTATGATGGCTCCTAAATTTTCCCTCTCCCTTATTGCGGGTGTTATTGCCTCTTCTTTGCCTTATTCTATTTTTGCGACTGAATTTGAACCCGTTACATTATCTACCTCACAAACAGATTTTGGTGGTGTGGGCTTAATGCAAATGCCATCTGGCCGTATGGCTCCTGAAGGTAAGTTCAATATTGGCGCAACACTTAATAATGAATACCATCACTACAATGTATCTTTACAGGTGATGCCATGGTTAGAAACCACCATTCGTTACACCTTGGTGCAAGATTTACTGTATAGCAGTGACGAAAGCTTTAGTGGCAGCACTAAATACACAGATAAAGGCATTGATTTTAAAATCCGCTTATTGCAAGAAAGCAAATGGCTGCCTGAAACCTCAATAGGTGTTCGTGATTTTGGTGGTACAGGTCTGTTTGATGGCGAGTTTATGGCGGCAACCAAACGCTTCGGCAACCTTGATGTTACTGTCGGTATGGGCTGGGGCTACTTAGGTCAAAGCGGCAATATTACGAACCCTTTCTGTAAAGCGTCGGATACCTTTTGTTCTCGTCAAAGTGATTACAAAGGCAAAGGCGGCAGCGTAGATTTTGAACGTTGGTTTAAAGGCCCAGCGGCTATTTATGGGGGTTTAGAATATCAAACACCTTATCAGCCACTGCGTTTAAAAGTGGAGTATGACAGTAATGATTACAGCCAAGATTTCCCTGTAACTCGCGGCAATATAGACATGACTCAACACACCCCTTGGAACTTCGGTATTCTTTATGGTTTAGGTGATTGGGGCGACATTAAGGTGAGTTACGAGCGTGGAGATACCCTTACGCTTGGGGTTAACTTAAGCACTAATTTCAATAGTATGAAGGCGATTTGGCGTGATGAACCAATCGAACCTTATGACGAATCAACAAATAGCTCTATTGATGAAGTTGATTGGAAGCGCGTTAATCAACAATTGAACGGCAACGCTGGCTATGAAGAAAGCAAAATTTACGTGAATGAAGATTCAGTAACGATAGTAGCCGATCAAAATAAATACCGTGACAGTAATGAAGCGCATGACCGTGCTTCTCGCATTTTAGCTAACAACGTACCAACGACTATTTCTACTTATCGTATTGTAGAAACGAATCAATCTATGCCAGTTTCTGAAACGGTAATTGATGCTAAACAGTATAAGAAAGTGGCTAATAACGACTATTTCGATGCGGATATTACGGATGCAAGCCAAACCAATGAAGTTACTTATTCGCCTTTAGATGATGAACTTAAAAGCGATAATTTTGAACGTTGGGATTACTCCATCTCGCCGACGTTATCGCAATCTATTGGCAGTGCTGAAAACTTTTATCTTTATGCTATTGGGATTAATACAGCAGGTTCGGTGTGGTTAACTGATAAGGTGCAAGCTTCTGGCAGCTTGTATTTTAATTTGGTTGATAACTATGACCAGTTTAATTACATCACACCACCAGATGGCACTTCGGTTCCTCGTGTTCGTACTATGTTCCGTGCTTATGTTCATGAAAATCCAGTTCGTATGAATAGCCTTCAACTGACTTGGTTTGAAGAATACGGTACTGGTTTTTATAGCCAAGTTTACGCTGGTTATTTAGAAAGTATGTTTGGTGGTATTGGCTCAGAAGTAATGTATCGTCCATTGAATTCAAATTGGGCGTTCGGCGTTGATGCGACTTATATTAAACAACGTACACCGGGTGATTGGTTTGGTTTTTACGAGCAAGACCAACAAGATGGTGGAGAGTATGGCCGAGATTATACTGTTGTTTCTAGTGGCGTAACGGGATTTGCTACCGCTTACTATGCGCCACAATGGACTTTCTTAAAGAATACATTGCTTAAAGTTGGCGTTGGTCAATTCTTAGCGGGTGATAAAGGGACGCGTGTTGATTTCTCTAAACAGTTTGATTCTGGAGTTATCGCCGGTGCCTATGCAAGCTTTACGGATTTATCTGCTGAGGAGTTTGGTGAAGGTAGCTACACCAAGGGGTTCTATATTTCTATTCCGTTCGACATCATGACGGTAAAACCAAGTAAGAACCGTGCGAACTTTAACTGGCAACCACTAACGCGTGATGGTGGTCAAATGCTAAATAAACAGCATGAATTATATAATTTAACGGATGAGAGATCACCGTGGTTTACTAGAAAAGGGCTTTAAGGGACTAGATAAGAACAGGGGCTAGGGACTAGTAGGAGCAGGAAGAGCAGAAAGCAGAGGTGTTGACTTAAGTATGTAAATTACAACTAATACCTCTGAACTC
The DNA here is from genome assembly GCF_002954715.1 of Aliivibrio sifiae. GTDB lineage: Bacteria > Pseudomonadota > Gammaproteobacteria > Enterobacterales > Vibrionaceae > Aliivibrio > Aliivibrio sifiae. The sequence continues at coordinate 178,499 of NZ_MSCP01000003.1, forward strand.
TGCAAGGGAGCTTGCGCCCGATCTGAATCCTAAGATTTTATCTTACTCATCACTCGGAGCGAAGCGTTCTATAACCTGCCCTTATAATGCGCTTCTAACTCTAGTATCTGCTTTCTGCCCTGCTCTGTTGCCATTGGCCTAACCACATTTAGCATTTGTAACATGCCTTGATAAACCACGGCTTCTGTTATTTCTTTATCTGATAACTGCGCAGTTTGGTAGCTTATCCAACATGAAGATACTAGATGTAGTGTCTTAGTTAGCGCAAGTAACTCGTCGTCTTCAAGCGTAATCAGCCCTGAGGTTCTAAACCCGTTCATAATACCAATTAGATTATCGTTTAGAGACTCTTGTGCGTTTGTATATTTTTGTTTTAAACCAAAATCTCGGCTTAAAATATCAGGTAGATTGGCGTAAAAAAAACGGTAGTTCCACATCAATACAAAAATAGAATCAAGGTAACTAAGCATAATTTGTGCACTTGGCATTACTGGTTGTTCATTTTCTACCATTGGTTGGAATCGTGTTTTTAGTTCTTGCGCATAATTATCAAAGATACCATTGATGATCTCTTCTTTATTGCGAAAGTGGTAATAGAGATTACCAGGACTGATCTCAAGATATGCAGCAATGTGGTTGGTGGTGATGTTACGCTCACCGTTTTTATTGAAGAGTTCTAAGGCACCGTGAATGATTCTGTCTTTTGTTTTCATTACTTTTCCCGTGCCAAATAAATTCGAATAATTTAAAATTGTAACTGAAAAAAACAAATGAGACTAGAAACTATAATTTCAAGTTTCAAGTTTCAAGTTTCAAGTTTCAAGTTTCAAGTTTCAAGTTTCAAGTTTCAAGAAAATAGTTTGATATCACTTTTCTATGCATCTCAACATTTATCTACTTTGTTTTTTCAGTTTTGCTAGGTACCGATAACCCTGACCGAGTAATCTGATCTCTAAAGCCATAATCTTTAATATCTGAAGTTAACTAATAAATACTACACGATAAACGGCAGGCCCTTTTCCAAACAACTAAACTTTCACATTTCATCCTTATCTCCTGCAAGCGAAGCGACCTGAATCCTGAAACCTAAGTAAGCGCAGCGCATAAAGCCTCCCTCGCTTCTCTTTCTCCATGTACTACAACTACCTCTTTTCTCCCCTCTTCTATTCCCTCAAAAAAATTAATTAAATCAGCTTGATCAGCGTGAGCAGAATACCCAGACATGGTGTGGATTTGCGCATTAACATCAATCGGTTGGTTATCTATCCATACTTGGTGTTCTTGGTTTTGAAGGTCTCGCCCTAATGTCCCATGAGCTTGATAACCCGCAAGAATAATATCAGTTCGTTTATCTGGTAATAATGCTTCTAGATAATTCATTACCCGACCACCTGCACACATGCCACTGGCGGCAACGATAATACAAGGCTCTGCGGTACTTTTTAAACGGTTAACGACTTGCATATGTTCTTTATGGCTTTCTATGGTGATGCATTGATCAAAGTTTAGTGGGTGACGTTGGTTGTTTAGCTTGATCTTGGCTTCTTTACTCCATAATTTTTTAAAGCGTCGATATTGCTTAGTGACTTTATTAGCTAATTGAGAGTCGAGAATGATGGGGATTTTTGAGTCAATTTTTTGGTGGTGGATTAAATGTTCTATATCAAACAGAAGTTCTTGAGTTCGACCGACTGAAAATGCGGGAATAATAATTGCACCACCATCTTCTAAAGAACGCTCAATAATGTCTTGTAGACGCTTCCCTCTGGTTTCTACACTATCGTGAATTTTATTCCCGTAGGTACTTTCTATTATTAAAAGATCTGCGCGTTTAGGTGAAATTGGATCTGGTAATAATGGGGTATTTGAGGGGCCTAAGTCTCCTGAAAACACGACGATGTCATTGTTGGGGAGTTTTATTTCGACATAGGCGGAGCCGAGGATATGGCCAGCAGGTTGGAATCTTAAGAGCAGGTTTAAGGATTCAGGACGCTTCGCTTTCAGGGAAGAGCAAGAACTTTTAGAGCGAGAAGGGTTAGCTTTAGAGGTGAGCTTAATTTGATGCCATTGATTGTATGAAATGGGTTTTATTTGTTTTCTTATTAGTTCTAATACTCTTGCTCTTTGGCCTTTATTTAACCCGAGTTGCAATTTTAATCCATCATCTAGCATTAATGGTACTAGCTCGGCCGTTGCTGGTGTGCAGTATATGGGTTGCTTGAACCCTTTTGCTAATAACCAAGGCAGCCGCCCTATATGATCAATATGGGTATGAGTAAGAATTAACGCTTTAAGGTGCGATATGGGAAATTCAATATCCAGTTTTCTTTCATTACCGTGTTTATCTTTCGCATCTTTTCCTTGAAATAAACCGCAATCGATAAGTATTCCGTGATTGTTAATGTTTAATTCATGGCAAGAACCAGTAACCCCGAGCTTTCCACCATGATGTTTTAGGGTTATTTCAAAATTTGAGTTTTGTGATTGTATTGGCATTGATGGTCCTTTTTAGAGTTAGAGGGGGTTGTTGCTTTCATTTCTAAATATTCCATCAACAATAGAAGAAAAAAATAACATTAAATTCAAGAGCTAAAACAATTGCGAGTATATTCAAAGTTATTCACTCGCAACCCCTACTAACCTCCTCTTATTATCAACATCCCCAACCCCAATAAGTTATCTATACAAGGGGAGGAACTATTCTTTGCCACTGCAACTTTAGCAATCGCTTCTGAACTCGACAAGGGAGCCTGCGATCAACCTGAATTCCGCTCTTCCTGTTTTGTCCTGAAACCTGAAATCAAAGCACCCTGAAACCTGCTCTACCACCGTAGCGTCTGTACTTCTTCTCTGCTACAATTCAACCAATTATCTTAATAAATCGTGGTATCAAAATGATCATTGTAACTGGCGGCGCTGGCATGATTGGCAGCAACATTGTTAAGTCTTTAAATGACAAGGGCTTCAACGATATCTTAGTAGTTGATAACCTTAAAGATGGCAAGAAATTCAAGAACCTAGTTGATCTTGATATCACTGATTACATGGATAAAGAAGATTTCATCACGCAGATTATGGCGGGTGATGACTTTGGTCCTATTGAAGCTATTTTCCATGAGGGTGCTTGCTCTGCAACGACTGAGTGGGATGGTAAATACATCATGATGAACAACTATGAATACTCGAAAGAAGTACTTCATTTTTGTATCGAACGTGAAATCCCATTCCTTTACGCATCATCTGCCGCGACTTATGGCGATACTGATACCTTTATTGAAGAGCGTGAGTACGAAGGCGCATTAAACGTATATGGTTATTCTAAACAGCAGTTTGATAACTACGTTCGTCGCCTATGGGCTGATGCTGAAGAGCATGGTGAAACTGTTTCTCAAATTACTGGTTTCCGCTACTTCAATGTATATGGTCCTCGTGAACAGCATAAAGGCTCTATGGCATCAGTTGCTTTTCATTTAAATAACCAAATGAATGCCGGCGAAGACCCTAAATTATTTGAAGGCAGTGACCAATTTAAGCGTGATTTCGTTTATGTAGGCGATGTTGCAGCGGTTAATCTTTGGTTCTTAGAGAATGGCGTATCAGGTATTTATAATTGTGGTACTGGCCGTGCTGAACCATTCCGCGCTGTAGCTGATGCGGTTATTAAGCACCACAATAAAGGCGAAGTTCAAAGCATTCCTTTCCCTGAACACCTAAAAGGCGCATATCAAGAGTTTACTCAGGCGGATTTAACTAAACTACGCGCTGCTGGTTGTGATGTGGAATTTAAGTCAGTCGCTGATGGTGTTGCTGAGTACATGGATATTATTAATAAATAAATGAAGATTTTAATTATTGGCCCATCATGGGTTGGTGATATGGTGATGTCTCAATCACTGTATATCACTTTAAAGCAACTACACCCTGAAGCTCTTATTGATGTTATGGCTCCTGCTTGGTGTAAGCCTATCCTAGAACGAATGCCTGAAGTGAATCAAGCCATCGAAATGCCATTAGGTCACGGAGATATTGATTTATTTGGACGCCGTCGTTTAGGTAAGCAACTTAAAGCCAATAATTATACCCATGCTTATATATGCCCTAACTCTGCTAAATCAGCTTTAATCCCTTGGTTTGCAGGTATTCCAACACGAACAGGCTGGAAAGGTGAAATGCGTTATGGGTTGTTAAATGATTTACGTCCAAACAAAAAATCATTTCAATATATGGTTGAGCGTTATGTCGCATTAGCTCACCCAAAATTAGAGATGATTGATTCAAAATCACTAGGTGGGTTAGAAAATTTACCATATCCTAAGCTTGCTATTAACGCGAATGTCCAGCAAGCAACGTTTGCTAAATTTTCTTTATCTACAAAAAAACCAGTACTTGGATTATGCCCTGGTGCCGAGTTTGGTCCGGCAAAACAATGGCCTGTTGAGCATTATGCGTCCGTTGCCAATGAAATGATTAAGCAAGGCTATCAAGTTTGGTTATTTGGTTCCGCAAAAGATAAAGAGACAACAGAAAGCATTAAATCGTTAGTCGATAGTAATAACCAACATTGTATTTTTAACCTTGCAGGTGAAACCAGTTTAATTGAAGCCGTTGATTTATTAGCAGCTTGTCAAACTGTCGTTAGTAATGACTCTGGATTAATGCACGTTGCTGCAGCTGTAGGCTGTCATGTTGTTGGAGTTTATGGCTCAACTTCACCAAAATACACTCCGCCTTTGGCTAAAAAAGTCGATATTGTAAGTACTAATATTGAATGTCGACCTTGTTTTAAGCGTGAATGCCCACTGGGACATTTAAAGTGCCTAAAAGATCTTCCAGCAACAGATGTCATCTCTAAAATTGGATTATAGAAGTATACTTATGACAATTAACAAAGTAGATATTGTTTATACTTGGGTCGATGGAACAGATCCTATTTGGCAAGAAAAAAAAGAATATCATTTAAATTCGAAACAAGAATATTTGCAATGTCAAAATAGTCAAATAAGTGATGACAGATACATAGAGCACTGTGAATTAAAATATTCACTGCGCTCTATTTGTAAGTTTGCATCTTGGGTAAACCATATTTATATTGTTACTGATAATCAAACACCGCATTGGTTAAAGAAAACAGATAAGATAACTATCATTGATCATAAAGATATTATTCCAGAAGAGTTTCTACCTACATTCAATTCTAGTGTTATCGAATCTTTTTTACATAAAATCCCAAATTTAGCTGATAATTTTATCTATTTTAATGATGATATGATGATTGGTAGAGTAACAAAAATTTCAGACTTTTTTAAAAACGAAAAGCCAAGGGTATTCACATCATCAATATTTCCATCAAGAAAAAAAGTAAAAGACAAACCCACTTATAATATGCTTTCTATAAAGAATAGTAGAGATAAAGTAAAGAAAATTATAAAAGCAAACTTGAATTATGGATTAAGACATGGAATTAGACCAATAAACAAGTCACACTTTTCTGAATCAGCTTGTTTATTTAATCACGTATTACAATCTAATTTTAATGAGAAGTTTAGGTTAACGCCATTCTCGCTACTTTATCTATATACTTTCTATGAAATTGCAAAAAACAGATCAGCAATAACTTATCAAAAACACCTTAAAAAACCTTTACTCTTTGATCTTTTTTCAACATTCATATATATAAATAATAATAATATAGAGTATTTTTCATCAAATTTTGAGCAGCTATCGCCATTGGTATTTTGCATTAACGAAACAAACACTCCACTAGAGAAGCTCCCCTTATTCTCAAATGGATTATTATCTGAAAAAAGTGAGTTTGAACTATGATTAAACATATTCATAATCTGCTAGTAAGCATATCTATTTTATGGATCACTGCTGGATTATGGTTATTGGAAGATGGATTAAAAACACTTACAGGCGTAGGTATTGTATTCCTCGTATTCACCCTAGTAACTACATCACCAAAAGAGTTATTATTACGAATAAAGAATAATAAGCTAATCATTTTAAGCTTATTATTTACAGCAATCGTAATTATAACAAAAGAATATTATGGTGGAATTTATGGCAGCTTTATGAGAAGTTGTATTATTTTTTCCATTTTATTTATCTGCATATATTCACATAGAACTAATAACTTAAGCATTAGTCTACCAATAATATTTGGTGCAATATTAAATATATTATACGTTCTTTACATCGTATATATTGAAGGGCAACCCCGCCCAACAGCTATGATGAACCCTAATATATACGCACCTTTATTTGGTTGCTTCGCAATTTTAGCATTCTATTTTATTAAACCTAATCAACATAATTACATAACCATAACTAGCTGCTTCTTATTCTTATCTTTACTTCTATGTGTAATATTAATGCAATCTCGTGGAGTTCTCGCGGCCTCTATGTTTTCTCTTTGTATATTATTCATATATAAATTAAAAAAATATGAACACAAAATCATCATCACTTTATCACTAATTTCTATTGTCATATTTTCTGGCTTTATGAATAAAAATAGAATTGAAGACTTGTATAATAAAAGTGCTTATGAATACCAGCGCATCATTGAAGGTGATTTAAATTCATCAATTGGACTTCGTGTTCAAATGCTCGATGTTGGACTGACTATGATTAGCGAAAAGCCTCTTATTGGGCACGGCAGTAACTATAAGCAGGAAAAAACTAAAATTATAATAGAAGATAAGAAGAACCAAGAAATTAACAGTTATGGTACTTTACATAATGTATATATCGATACTTGGGCTAAACTTGGCATATTAGGATTTATCGCCACGATCTTTTTAACTATCCTACCTCTATTTATATTGAAAGGTAGTGAACATTGGGTTTTAGGTTTATCTCTTTCTTCTTTCAACCTTCTTATATCTTTAGTTGATACCGTGTTACTCGGTGGGGACTATCTACTAGTCATTATTACTATAAGCTTAATACTAAAATATTCTACCTTAAACAATAAGGAATATGCATGAACATTGCTGTAGTTGTTAATTGTTTAAAAATCGGTGGCATGGAACGTGTTGCTGTAAATTTAGCAGATGCTTTTTATAGTGATGGTCATTCTTCTGAGTTGATTTATTTAAAAAATCGAAAAAAAGAAGTAAATCCAAGAAATAAAGATCTACCCGTTCATCTATTTAATTTAAAAAAATCAGTGTTATCGACGGGAGTTGGATTTATATGGTTTTTAATTTGCAAAGTTCTAAATATAGTATTCAAAAAAACATTTCCTCTTTGGTTTGCTTACGCTGAATCTTATTTCTTTAAAAAGAAACTGAAGGCTTTAGAGGAAAAAAATGGTCATCCATTTGATTTAATTATATTTAGAGGTCAGGGAACATTTGAGCACCTATGGCCTCTACATGATCCTCGTTATGTTTATGTTTGTGAGAGCGTACAAACTAAGTATAGATATGGAAAATTCTCTAAATATATTTTTTCCAAATTATTTGATAACCGAAAAGTAGTTTGTGTTTCTGATGGCGCCTACGATAGCTTCTCTGATTTAATTAAAACGCATTCAATCACTCCTGAAAAGCACCTGATGATCTCAAATCCAAATGATTTTCAGCAAATCGAGCTAGAATCTCATTCCGATGAACAACTCCATCAGAACTCATACATTTTAGGTTTAGGTCGGTTAGTTCCGAATAAAAATTTTTCATTGCTTATTGATGCCTATAATCATGCAGTTAAACATTATGATATTAAACAAGATCTCTTAATCGTAGGGGCAGGAAAAGATTTAAATACGATAAAGAAAAAAATCATAGAGCTTAACCTTACTGAGCGCGTTTATTTAAAGGGACAACAATCCAATCCTTTTCCTTGGTATAAACAAGCAGATCTATTCATTCTAAGCTCTAAATCAGAAGGTTTAGGAATGGTGTTAATTGAAGCTCTAGCTTGTAAAACAAAAGTCATATCTACAGACTGTAAGGGGGGAATTAGACAAATTATGAATGGTGATTTAGCGCATTTTTTAGCACAAGAAACACCTAAATCTCTTAGCGAAAAAATACACTTGGCTTTAAATACTGAGTGGGATGAATCATTTGATATTTCTGTCCAAAAAACATTACATAATTTTGATGCTAAAACGATTGTAAATAAATATATAAACGAGTTTACGTGATGATACTTCGCTATTTCTATACCATTTTTCTTTTTTTATTGTCTCCTTTTTTACTCTATTCTCTGTATAAAAAGAAGGATGGAAAGCCTTCATTTGGCCTGCGTTGGAAAGAACATTTTGGTTTTACACCTACCTTAAAATCTAATATCAACCCTATTTGGATCCATGCTGTTTCTGTTGGTGAGGCGATTGCTGCTATACCAATAATTAAAACCTTAAAGAAACAAAAACCCGAACAACCAATTCTTGTTACAACAACAACCAGCACAGGCGCAGAACAAATAGAAAAGCTAGGTGATTTGGTTGAACACAGGTATATGCCGATTGACTTTTGCTTTGCGGTTCGTGGTTTTTTAAAAATAACAAAACCAGAAAAAATGCTAATCATGGAAACAGAGTTATGGCCAAATACGCTACATACAGTTTCAAAGTTTGGTATCCCTATTTCAGTATTAAATGCTCGTCTCTCTGAAAAATCGTTTTTAGGCTATAAAAAAATACAGCCGATATTTAATCTACTTGGTAAACACTTAACTCATGTTTGTTGTCAATATCAAGATGACGCAGATCGATTCCTTGCACTTGGTATCAACCGTGAAAAAGTACATGTTACTGGATCTGTAAAATTTGATGTAATGATTACTCAACAAATACAAGAATCGGGAGTAGAACTACGTAAGCAACTTGGAGAGTTTCGTCCAATCTGGATTGCAGCGAGCACACACAAGGGAGAAGATGAACAAATATTAGTTGCTCATAAATCCTTATTATTAACAATTCCTACTGCATTATTAATTTTAGTTCCTCGCCACCCAGAGCGATTCAATTCCGTATTTGAACTTTGCCTTCAATCCAATGTTAACTGTATCAGGCGTACCCTAAATCAAACGATAACAGCGGATACTCAAGTTTATCTAGCAGATACGATGGGAGAGATGCTGACACTTATTGGCGCCTCTGATATCTGTTTTATGGGAGGAAGCTTACTTGGTGATAAAGTAGGTGGACATAACATATTGGAACCCGCAGCATTAGGTAAACCTTCTTTAATTGGTCCAAGTTATTTTAATTTTCAAGAAATAACACAACAACTTATAAGCAATAATGCAGCTATAGTTTCTCACAATGCTACAGAGCTAACAGATAATCTTATGATGATTTTTAGAGATGCTCAATACAAAGAACAACTACAAAAAAATACGTTAAGTTTTATACAAAAGAACAAAGGTGCTGTAGAAAAAACATTACAGCAAATAAATAAAATATAGGCCTCGGTATGAAAAAAGTTGATTACGAATATCCATTAAAAGCAACTTGGGAATGTGATACTAACATTTCAGAAAACGGTTTTTTAAAGTGTGATGATCAAAACTCATTCATAACCGAAAATCACACTATTTTACTACGTTTCGATTACACATCTTTAAGTAAAAAGAAACCAGGTATCATATCTGTAAATGGTTGCAAAATATCTAATAAACAATATTTTGAAGCAAATCAAACAGGCATCAGGTATTTAAATATTACGGGGATTAAAAATTTAAACGACATCTCAATTACATGTAAAAACTGTAAAATATCTTCTAATAATCAATTGCTTGGTTTTAAAAACCCCGATTTATCGTCAGGACCAATATTAATTATTGCCCCTCATGCTGATGATGCTGAGCTCTCAGCATATGGTTTATATAGTGACTATGCACCTAACATTTGGATTGCGACAGTTAATATTGGCTCAAACTTACAAAGTTTAGAACGACAATATGTTCAAAATTTAGACGTTGAGATTTCAAGCGCAGAAAAGCGAAAGGGTTATATTCGTAGTTGGAACAGTATGACAACACCTTTACTTGCGAAGGTTCCTATGCAGCAATTATTGTGTTTGGGTTACTTTAACATTTCAAGTTCATCTATACTAAATACCCCAAAAGACAAGGTACTCCACCCTTCAATTTCTGATATCTCACCTCATGATTTCCGACAATGGAACCATGTGAAGCTATCTAATGATACTAATAATATAAATAGTGGTGCCGCTTTAATTCAAGATTTCATTGAATTAATTGAACATATTAAACCAACAACAATTTTAGTTACACACCCAGAAATTGACCCACATGATGAACATATTGCCTCAGCGAATGCATTACACTTAGCTCTGCAAAAAAGTACGTTTATTCCTGAAAATATTCTATTTTATGTAAACCATTTACGAGGGATTAAACTATTCCCTTATGGTCCAGAGCATTCAAGAACAGCGCTCCCACCATGGTTTTCAAATAGCGCACTATTAAATGATAGCTCTTGTTATAGCCACTCATTATCATATTCAAAGCAACAAGAAAAAGTCCTCGCCTTTGATACTATGCATGATTTACGCTCTAAAGATAGAGTTGAGAAAAAACTAAAACGTTGGATTAATCAAAGAATCAAAAAAAATGATTACCAATATTATGGTAACCACAGTTACTTTCAAACACACATTAAAGCAGATGAAGTATTTATCTCAATAAATGGAAATGACTTTAAAAATAAGAAGTTTTCTTAACTTTGACAAAAGCAATAAGGACACGGAATGTCTAAGAAATTAAATAAAAAAGTAAAAAAATATGCTCTAAATAAATACTTCTTTAAAGAAACGGATCCTAGTCTGATAGGGATATATGATACTAGCTATGGTAGTTTAAATGTTGGTGATGAAATCATCAACCAAGCTACCCGAAAAGTAATTACTGAATTATTCAATAAGCACCAACATTTAACCGCCTCTACGCATGACGGTACATCTTCATTTGGTATTTATAATTTTAATCGCTGCTTGCATCGATTTGTATGTGGTTCAAATATTTTTAGTCGTAATATGTTGCACTCAAATCAATGGAATATCGATTTAATCGACACATTACGTATGAAAGATATTATAGCTTTAGGCGTTGGTTGGGGACGCTATGAAAAAAAAGAAATTTCGCCAATGACAAAGTGGTTCTATCATCATTTACTAGACTCAAATGCAATTCACTCCGTTCGTGATAATTTTACCAAACAAAAATTAAACGGCATTGGAATCAATAATGTGATCAATACAGGCTGTCCGACCATGTGGGAGTTGACTGATGATCATTGTAGTCAAATTCCAACCAGTAAAGCAAAAAATGTAGCTGTGACATTAACCGATTACCGTAAAGATATTGATTCAGACACCTTCTTACTTAACACTCTTTCTAAAAACTATGACAATATCTATTTATGGTTGCAAGGTGATGGCGATGCAAAATATATAACGTCTTTACAGCTTAACCTACCAAACTTAACTATTCTCCCTGCACGCCTAAGTGCTTACGAAAACCTATTAACATCTGATGATATGGATTTTGTTGGAACTCGCTTACATGCCGGAATTAAAGCATTACAAAACAAAAAACGCTCTATCATTATTGGTGTGGATAATAGAGCTATAGAAAAGCAAAAAGACTTTAATTTAACAGTTATCTCTCGTGATAAATTAAAAGAACAATTAGCAGACAAAGTTAACAGTAATTTTTCTACTGAGATTAATATACCGACAGAAAATATTAGAGAATGGAAAACACAATTTAAATAAAAAGGCCCATAAAAGGAGCCTCTTTACTAAAATAATTTTAATAAAACCGTTTCTTTGCCCACAAAGAGAGTTTTTTAAATATAGATAATTCACGAAGATCGGAATAACTATCACCAGCCCAATCCGTACTATTTTGATATTTAATATACAAATCGGCCCCATCATGTGTACAACTATACATCCAAGCTTTACGCTTACCACAATAATGGTAAATATTTGCATTACTTCTTAAGCTTTCGATTTCACTCTTAGTATAAGGTAATTTATCTAACATCCAGATACGGTTAGGCTTCAATATGGTACGATATTCAGGCATGAAATTATATTTTGGCGAAATATAATGAACGTTCCCTTGAAGAACTCCATTTAAAATATCTTGGTCTTGATACTCAATTACATCTTTATATTGGAATAAGTAATTGGCCACTTTTTCTTCGAAATTAATATCCCTTAAGCAATTAAGATCCATAATTAAAACACCAGCATTAAAATAAAGATGTTTTTTTTCTGTCAATCCTATTTTTTCTAGGTAATCATATTGAGTAAAAGACATTCTTGGCTCAATAACTGCCCCTAAACTATGCCCTTGTAAATCAATATTCCACATATCAGAAATATCTTTATTGATTAATACGTCCACATCTAAATAAACAACTTTATCGTGTTTATTTAACAATGAAGGCAGTTTTAATCGAAAATAAGTAGCTAAAGAAATATGACTAATTGTTAATGGAAAGTCTGAAAATATTTGCTCTTCAATTGGGAAAAAATGGATGCTGATATTATCCGTAGATAATTTTAATAGGCTATCTTTAGAATTATTTTTTATACCTGCATCAAAAATAATAATTTCAAGCTGAAGTGATGATTCAAAATTGTCAATTAATGATGCAATAGTTGTTGCAAGATATCCCGCATAATTATTATCACAAGCAAAAACTGCCGTTCTCTTGACTGTCATCTTAAAACTACACTTCTATTAGAATATTTAATCAATAATAACTTTAAATTCTGACATTTTCCATTTAAATCCTTCTGGTAAAACTTCCTTTCAAGTAAATAACTTTGTAGCTATAAATATACTTTAATCATTCACCTTAGTTATTGAAATGTTTATAGAAAGATTATCTTCTATATCTAGCACAATATATAAGAGAAATTATCAAGAAAGGCATACATTCAAAGTATGAATTGTTCATAAGCCTTACTTTAAATCGCACCTGATTTAATCGACTGAAGAAAGTTTTTCGGATCATCCATTAGTGGCGTCGCTCTCTTTATCCTTTCCTCATCCCAAGTCCACCATTTAGATTCCATCATGCCATCAATGATGTCACTCTCAAAGCGATACCGAATTACTTTAGCAGGAACACCTACAACAACAGCATAAGGAGGAACACTTTTACTTACAACTGCACCTGCACCAATAATAGCGCCATCTCCTATAGATATCCCAGGAAGTAATGTTACATTCGCCCCAATCCATACATCATTACCAATCGTGATTTTTTGGTTTAGAATACCTTTACTTTGATGAATACAACCGTATTCTTTATCAAATAAAAATGGATGTGATGACACCAAGTTTATAGGATGATTACCGCCAACAACTGTTATATTTATCGCAAATGAACAGTACGCACCTATTGATTCAATTAAGGTGTCTTCTTTCCAAAATTGTTGATACCTATAACTATACATTCCGACGTTGAAGCCAAAGAAACGTTGACTAATATAACGTTCGCCCTCTGTAAATCGCCCATAAGGCAACGTATACGCTGTTTTTTTCAGATAAAAATAAATTAATTCTTTAATTAAATTAAATTGCACTTTCTTTTGTTTTTTTCGAATCAAATAGGATCCAATCCAATCAATAAGCTTTATTTGTAACTTGGTTAATTTGTAATTATCCATATATACCTCATATAGCCTATTTACTAAAACGACTAATCTGATCTAACGCTTCTTGAAGGTGTTTATAATTCAAATCAGCATCTTTTTTGGGACGATTTCTCTTATCTAATAATTGATACTGCCCCGTTGAACCCACTTCTAAAATAGACTCTTTTTCTATAATTGCATAACCACTGTAGTTAGATGACATGATCCAATTTCGATCTACATGCTTACCTAATAGATCCTCACCAACAGAATAATCTTTAATATTATTGGTTACGCCTAAGTAGTTTTTCATCAACGTTGGGACTACATCTTGATGACTGGTTAACTCATCAGACTTCCAATCTATTGTTTTACTGTTTACTTTTGGGGCAATAATAATGAAAGGCACATTCACTTGAGCATTGGTAAAGTTACTATTATGCCCCCAGAAATTCATGCGATTATCATTCATTTCTTGGCCATGGTCCCCTGTAATTATCACAACCGTGTTATCTAAATCACCTGTTTCTTTTAATTTGTCTAGCACTTTTTTTGCTACGCTATCAACAAAATGGACACTGGTTTTATAGCGATTAAAGAACAGGGTTGGATCCGTGTCATTATTCAATTCTAAATAATTAATGTTATTTAACATCGGCTCATAACGATGCGCATAGTCTTTAGGGAAATCATAGCCATGTGGTGCATCATAGAATAAAAATGAGAATGCAGGTTTTGAAGTATCACGTTTGCCATACCACTCTAGCCAATCTTTAGTTAAATCTTTATCTAATTCCGATGGTGAGTTACCTTCTGATTTGATACGTAAATTTGGAATGTTTTTAAATACTGTTTGATTAAATTCAGGTTTTTCTAATTGAGCAGCAGTAAAAATGCCCATTTCATAGTTTAATTCTTGCAGACGATCAATCAGCACCGGTGATTTTTGATTCGCTAGGAATCCATGCCAATACGTACCAGGAATACCATAAAATAAGCCAAAAATACCTGTACGAGTCGCGTTACCTGTTGCTATGTGGTTATTAAAGATCATTCCATCTTGTGCGTATTTCCACATATTTGGGGTATTTTCAGCATTAAAAGTATCTGCACGCCATGAATCTATCGCTAATATCATGATATTAAGTGGCTTTTCAACCACCTCTTTTTGTAATGGCGCTAGCGGATAATTTAAATCACTCTTACGGTTCATTTTCATCGCATCTTGACGAGCAATCGCTTCTTCATTAACCCAACCGTATTTTTTCATCATACTTGTTGATGTTGCTGGGTAAAATACCGGTAAGTAACGCTTTACCGTTGTCACAGGTTGGTAGGCATTAGCTGCAGCCCAAATATGAATACCATGCGTTGCTAATAATGCAAAAAAGGTAATGATGGCAAATTTACGACCCAATTTATGTTGTGTTACTGCTGCTGGTTTTTCTAACCATGAGATCAATAGATATTGACCGACAATCAGTGCAATAACGCCACCAATAACTGTTATCCAAGTGATTAATGGGAAACTGACGACTTGTCCAGATAAGACTAACTCAAGTACCACTGCATTAATATGGAATCGGTATTGAGCAAACACTAATGTATCAATAAACAGTACAGCAATACCTAACGAAGCTACAAACGCTTGAGTGCCATTACGTACTTTTGCATTCTTAATAAAAGTCGCTGGTAATGTTACCAAACCAATAATGCTAGCGAGTAAAACCATCTGGCTAAATGTGCCAGACAGAAGGAAACTCAGTCCTAAAATATCGGTTGGGATTTCAGGTAGAAAAGCAAAATAACGAGTGGCAATAGCCATAGCAATAAGGCTATTAATTAAAATAAACCAACCATGGCTATGAATTTTTTGTTTGAAATTAGAAGTGTTCAGCATAATTAACCAGTATAACCCTAGTGCCTGTACTGTAAATATTGGAAACGTTATATAATATCGAGTTGATTTATATGTGTAAATAAAAGGAAAAGCATAATGAAAATAGCGGTCTTTGTTCCAAGTAGACCACACTTTGGTAACATTCTAACTCAATTACCTTTTTTCTGCGCATTAAAAGCTGAGTACCCTGAAGCAAAAATTGAAGTATGGTCAAAGTTTGAACAAAGTAAACTTCTACTTGCTGTTGATGCTGTAACTTCAATCATAAACTATAAAAAATTTAGCTTTATCCATTTAGTGAAAGAACTAAAAAAACAAAAATACGATGTTGTATATAATTTATACTCAGGTTCAGACAAAGTACACGCTGCAATAAAATTCGCTAATGTTAGACAATCTTTTGGTCACAGTAGTAACAACTTACATAAATTCTGCTATCACAAATATCTTCATATAAATAAAGGCGTTCAATACATTGCAAATAGCCACTTAGCACTCTTAAATACAGTTAAAGATTGCAGTTATAAACCAAGTATTATTAGTACATTAGTTCAATCAACAACTCATCGAAATGAAATCACTTTATTACCAGGTGGCGGAGCTGGTGAATATAAAAGATGGTCTTTGGAGCATTATTTAGCCGCTGCAGAAAGAATTGCGATAGAGCACCCTAACTTAACTGCTATCAACTGGGTTTTAGGTCCTGATGAAAAGCATTATGAAGGGATTATACCAACCAAGATTGTCAATGTTCCTGTAAAGTTACATCACAGTCCTAATGTTTATGAATTAATAGACTTAGCTCTTTCATCAAAATTATCTATAGCAAATGATTGTGGCCCGACTCATATCTTTCAAATGCTTACCGTACCATTAATTACACTATGGGGCTGGAAAGATAAAAAAACATCTCCTTATAGTACTATGCGTGAATGGTTTTATTCATATGAAAACTCTTGGGCAATCACTCCGAATGAAGAAGATAAATGCATTAATTCAATTAGTGTCGATAAAGTTTGCTCATTAGCGTTAGCTCAATTGAAGCGATAACAACAGAGTATTGGGTCTTTTTACTATTTAATTTAAAGAGGCCCATTGATCTTCACTCCAATGAATATTTCTTTTATCCGCCTCTTTTATAAATGAGCGTTTTAGTCTCTCTAAATTCCCTTGTTTCCAATCATCGCCTTTTTGCTGATGGCATTTGTCAAAATCAATAATCCAAACATTCTCTTTATCATCAATCAAAATGTTATGAATATTTAAATCTGTATGATTGACTTGAGCTGCATGCATTTTTCTAATTTCACGACCGATCTTCTGGTACATCTCTTTGGATAAAGATTTTTCTTGCAAAATAGCAACTAAATCACACGCATTCGGGATCTTTTGGCTTAATAAATCGGCTTGGTAACAAAACGTTCGCTTTACCGCTCTGGCTGCAATCGGTTTTGGTACATTAACGCCTGCTTCAATGAGTGTATTCAATAACTGAAACTCTTGATAGCTGCGTGTTTTTTCCCAACCAGTAAAAATATAATGATCTTTTACTAGTTTCCCAAATAAACCACCACGGCGATAATGACGCAAGGCCGCATCCATTTTATCAAGAGCAACAAACCATGTAGTTCCTCGCCCTTGCGCGGAACCAATAACTTTATCTTGTTGTAGCCAATACTCGGGCTCACAACATTGTTCTGGTGAGTCACTAAGAATAGAGTCATCGTACCAAATGATCTGTTTTTTATTTCTAATTGTTTTCATATAAAAACCAAGGGGTCAGGTCGCTTCGCTTGCAGGATTCAGGGGTATTCACAGTTATGACAAAAATAACAACAGCTCCCCCGAACCCTTTAAGGGAGCTTGCGACCGATCTGAATCCTATGCTCTATGTCATTTTACATTTATGACCGTTAATAGCATAATTCTAACTCATTCTTCTTGGGTTAACATCTCTATGGCTTTATTCACTTCTGCCCCTAACTCTCTCTGTATCCTACGCTTATCTGCAATTGGGGATGTTTGCCATGCAATAGCCGCAGTCCAAGCAATTCAAAAAGAATGGCCAAGTACTAAAATTACTTGGATTGTTGGTAAAGTAGAAGCACAGTTAATCCATGATTTACCCAATATTACAGTCATCCCTTTTGATAAAAAATTGGGATTTAAAGGCATGAAAGCGATTTGGGCTCAATTAAAAGATCAACATTTTGATGCTTTAGTTCATATGCAATTGGCACTACGAGCGAGCGTATTAACCGCAGGCATTAAAGCTAAATACAAAGTGGGATTTAATCGTAAGCGAGCTAAAGAAGGTCAGTGGCTTTTTACTAATCGAAAAATTGAAGATACTGCTTCAACACATGTGTTAGATAGTTTCTATTCTTTTGTTGAATATCTTGGCGTACCTAAAAGCAAACCAGTATGGCATATTCCCCTATCGAACAATGATTTATCGTTTATTGATTTACATATTCCAGCAGAAAAACCGTATGTTGTTATTTCTCCTGCGGCAAGTAAAGATGAGCGTAACTGGTTAACCGAGCGTTATGCTCAACTAGCAGATTGGTTAAATGAACATGACTACCAAGTAGTATTATGTGGTTCACCTAGTGAGCGTGAAAAACAACTTGGTGAGAATATTGAATCTTTAACGCAGTTACCTATCATTAATTTAATCGGTAAAACCTCATTAAAACAGTTAACTGCGATATTAAATAAAGCCCAAGTTGTGATTGCTCCAGATTCAGGGCCTGCTCACATTGCTACCACACAAAATACACCTGTTGTTGGACTATATGGCCACAGTAACCCCAAACGAACAGGTCCTTATAATAGCTTATCTTATGTCGTTAGTGTGTATGAACAACACGCAGCTACACAACACAGTAAATCAATTAATGAGTTAAAGTGGAGTACTCGCGTTAAAGGCGACCATATCATGCAAGATATTAGTCTTGATATGGTAAAAACTCCCTTAAAATCCTTACTTAATTTATAATAATTACATCATATTACAATAAACAAGGCGCACTTATGATCACTGGTATTGTCATTACTCTAAACGAATCAAGAAATATTGTTGAATGCATCCAATCGCTACAGAAAGTGTGTTCTGAAGTGATTATTGTGGATTCCAACAGCACGGATAATACCGTTGAACTTGCAGAACAACTTGGTGCGAAAGTTGTCACTCAGAGTTACCTTGGCGATGGAATTCAAAAAAATGTTGGACTCGATTACGCCACTAATAACTGGGTATTAAGCCTAGATGCTGATGAGCGCTTAACCGACGAAATGGTAAAAGCAATTGAAGCGTTAGATTTAACGTCTACCCCCCATGACGCATTCGCTTTCCGTCGTCGTAATTACATTGGTAGTCGCTGGATTAAACAGTGTGGTTGGTACCCAGACTTCTGTATTCGCCTTTATGATCGAACTAAAACACGCTTTGCTGATGTAAAACAACATGCGTCAGTTCAAGCTAAAAATCCAGATCGTATCAATGCTGATATTATTCATTATTCTTTTGAAAATTTAGGCCAATTATTTGCGAAACCTGGACGTAACTTCAGCGGTCGAGCTGCAAAAATCATGTATAAAAAAGGAAAACGAGCAAACAGTTTCTCACCTTTTACTCATGGCTTAAATGCATTTATTCGTAAATATATTTTCCAAAGAGGTTTTTTAGGCGGCGTTGATGGCATGACGGTAGCGTTAAGCTCTGCGATTAACAGCTACTTAAAATATGCTAAATTACTTGAGTATCAACGTGATCCTAAAGTTCTTGAAAACGAAGACTTTAATAAGGTTTGGTAAATACTATGCATATTTGTCATGTGAATTTAGCTTCTGGTTTTAGTGGTGGAGAACGCCAAACTTTACAACTGATCACTCGTCAGCTAAAAGAAGGCTATAAACTAACTGTAGTCGCTAATCCTAAAAGCCCTTTTGTTGATGAAATCAAAAAGCTTAATTGTAAGTTAATACTTGCTAGCCATTTTTCAAAACAACATAAGAAAACGATTACTGCAGATTGTGATGTTATTCATGTACATGAAGGCCGTGCAATTTACTGGGCTCTGATTCAATCTAAGCGCTTTAACGTTCCTTATATAGTAACTCGCCGAATTGATAACCCACTAAAAAATAAGTGGCTTTCAAACCTCGCTTACTCAAACGCAACAGCTTTAATTGGTTTAAGTAACGAAATCGTCGATAAAATTAAAGAACGTCATCCAAATCAAGTTACTTACAAAATCCCAAGTTCTCCAGTCAGTTACTCTGTCGAACAAGATAATGTAGATACAATTTGGCGACGTTTTTCTAATCAATTTCTAGTTATTCAAGCGGCTAATTTATTGCATCATAAAGGGCACGAGACCACTATTGAAGCCGCTAAATTACTCCAAGAAATGGATTCTAATATTCATATTGCTCTACTTGGTGATGGCTCTGAGCGTGAGAAACTAGAAAGCTTAGTAAAAGACTACGATTTACATAATGTCAGCTTTTTAGGTAAACAAAATCGCATGGGTGATTGGTTTGCTGCTGCGGATCTATTAATTCACCCTTCTTATAGCGAGGGCTTAGGTTCGGTTATTTTAGAAGCGATGGGAGCTAAGCTCCCTGTTATTGGCAGTAATGCCGGTGGTATACCTGATATTATTGACGATCAGGAATCTGGCCTATTGGTTGAAGCAAAAGATGCACAAGCACTTGCTGATGCAATTTACCAAGTAGCGACAGACAAGCCTTTACGCAATAAGTTAATTATAGGCGGTCAAGAAAAGCTTGCGATGTTTGATATCAAATATACCAGCTCACTTTATCGTGATGTTTACCAAACTATTATTGATGGAAGAAAAACGTCATGACGACTCGTGTAATTTACCCAGGTACCTTTGATCCAATCACAAATGGGCACTTTGACATAATTAAACGTTCAGCAGCTATGTTTGATGAGATAATTGTCGCCGTTGCTGCAAGCCCAAGTAAAAAAACCTTATTTACTCTTGAAGAAAGAGTAGCGTTAGTTCGAGATTCTATTCAATCTCTACCTAATGTCTCTGTTGAAGGGTTTTCTGGGTTAATGGTAGATTTCGCAAAAGCAAAACAGGCTAATTTATTAGTTCGTGGATTACGAACAACGATGGATTTCGAATATGAATTCGGTTTAACTAATATGTACCGAAAACTCATGCCTGAATTAGAAAGTGTATTTTTAACGCCTTCTGAAGAGTATGCATTTTTATCATCGACGATAGTGAGAGAAGTGGCTCTACATGGAGGAACAGTGGAAAGTTTTGTTCCAAAAACTGTCCATAATGCATTACAGAGTAAGATACACCCTAAATAGTATACTTGATCAACAATCCATTTAAATAAATTAAGACCACCTCTTTAACGGCATAAAGAGCGTGGTCTTATTTTTATTGTTTTACTTTGTACCTTTTACCTGCCCATTAATATACAACGTCTGTAATTGATGGTACTCCGGCCCAATATGTATTTTCTCATTAGATGTAAAAGCTTTCTTCACTTCAAGCTCAGATACCCAAGAGTATAATTTTTCAGGGTATGCATTTAAATACACACCTTTATCGGTATATGTCATTTCTGAGTGATAACCAAATCGTGGTGTTGAATCCACTCCTAGTAAATTAGCACCACCTAAACTGTAATAATTAGCACCAGATAAACTAAAAGCATATAGCGTAGGAAAAATATCTTTATGAGAGCCAACACGATCTTTATTGTATTGGTACCCCACTTTTTCTTTAATTTTTTCAGGTATATAAAGATAAAACGGCACTGAATTAGTAACAGCAAGATCCTCAGGATACTTCATCGTAAACCCTCGCAACTTATGATCCCCAGTAGCAGCTATTAATGTTGAATTACCTAATGAAGATGCTTTTATATCTGCCACAAACTGACCTAATGCATTATTTGCATATTGATAAGTCTCATATAATCGAGTTGCTTCTTCCTCACCCTTTTTCATTCGATTAAGCAAACGATCACTGACTTTTAATGGTTTTACGTCATAATTTGCAGGTACTTGGTAAGGGGTATGATTCGTAATTGTGAGGATATAAATCATTAATGGTTGTTTTGCTTCTTTTAATACTTTCTCAGCTAACTTAAAAGTATATTCATCAGATAATCCCCACTCTCCACGAAACTCTTCAGCTTCTGGAAATACTTTTAATATCGCATTTTCATCAAGAACTTCATCAAACCCTTGAGATGGTAAATAATTCGCCACATTCCGCCACATTCCATTAGTTGCTGTAATAAAAATAGTTTTATAACCCGCTTCTTTATAAGGTCGAGCTGCTGCTGCTGCAACTTGCACTTTTTGTGCAGAAGAATGACTGATAGTAGGAACGTTACTTTGACCTAACATATTCACTAACGAGTTAATGGTTGCGGTTGTTTCAGCTAAAAATCGAGTAAACACAAAATCAGATTCAAAAGCAGGTCGTAATGCACCTAAAAGATCATTTTCTGGATAATTATCTTCAACCAATACGTTCATTCCCATGCCTTCCATTAAAGTCATGACAACATGAGGCTTATTCTCTGCTAAATAGGCATTATAAGGAGTACTAAATTGACCTGTAGTATTACCAACCACCTTTTTAAATTGCTCTTCAAGCAGGTCTTTACTGACTGACTGAAATTTATTTTGCTCTTTATAATCACTTTTCGCCCACTCAAGAGCAACTAAGCCGTTAGGTGTAATGCTATTTAAAATTTTAGAATCAGATACTTGAGCGTGGTAACGTTTTAATGGATGAGAACCTAATGTACCTCTAGCAAAAAAGAATACAGTTACAATCATCGCAATAACAGAGATGCCAGTAAGTCCTTTATGCTGTGGCTTCCACGACCATAACGCCATTTTCTTTATCGCGAAACGAACAAGAATCGCGGAAAGAAAAGCCACAATGACACTACTCATAAAAGATAAGAAAATAGGATAATCAGCCCATGCATTCGCTAATACAGCTTTGGTGTCATCATCAGCTAAACCAAAGATAAAGACATCAATATGATTACCATAAGTAAGATAATAGTAATAATTACCAATTGAAAAACCGGTGACTAAAAAGAAAATAAGCCCTGCATACCAAGGGAAAATTTTTGCCAATATTCGATAGAGTCTTGGAAAAGCGGCAACAATTAAACCAATAAGTAATAACGGTGCAAAACCGATAACTACAACTTTCAAATCAAAACGAAGGCCTATAAACAAAGCACGCCACAGATCTGTACTTCGCTGAGCAAGCTCCGCACTATCTGCAATATTAAATAAGAAGATCAACCGCCCAACACAAAGTATAGCCACAGCGATAAAAACAGATAACCAAATGACTCGACTCAGTTGTTTATAATTTTCTTGAAAATTCATCTAACTCTCTATGTTATTTGTATTTTGATAATAATTTACAGGTCAAACGGTTGGCAGTTTTCACACCAAAATGTATTTCTCTGTCCAATTTTTTCTTCTTGAATGAGTGAGTGACAAATTAAGCACTCTTTTCCAGCACGTCCATACACATGCAATTCTTGTGCAAAGTATCCTGGCTTTCCATCAACTTGATTAAAATCCTTTAAGGTAGTGCCGCCTTGCTTAATTGCCGTTTCTAGTACTTTTTTAATTTCAGATACTAATCGTTCTATTTGGGCTAACGTCAATGTGCCTACTGGTGTTTTAGGGTGTATTTTTGCCATAAAAAGAGATTCACTGGCGTAGATGTTACCAACTCCCACCACAACGACGTTATTCATAATAAACTGCTTTACGACAGCTTTTTTATTCTTTGCTTTTTCTGCTAGATATTTAGTATTAAATACATCAGTAAGTGGCTCTGGACCAAGCTTAGCAAGCACATCGTGTGATACGCCTACTTCAGAATATAGCCAAGCACCAAACTTACGAGGATCGTTATAACGAAGAAGCTTACCGCTATCTAAAACAAGGTCCACATGATCGTGTTTCGCTGGTGGGATCGCCTCATCAAGTATCCGTAAACTACCCGACATACCAAGATGAATAATGGCTGTACCTTTTGGGGTATCTATCATTAGATATTTAGCACGACGACGAATTGATTGAATTCGTTGTCCTACGAGTAATTGTAATTCTTGAGGAATTAGCCAGCGCAGTTTATCTGTTCTAACTATAATAGCTTTGATGATTTGACCTTGTAGGTGCGGTGTTATTCCTAAGCGGCTGGTTTCTACTTCTGGTAGTTCTGGCATATTTGATCCTTTGATAAATAAGCTTTCAGGGTTCAGTTCGGTCGCAAGCTCCCTTGCAGATCTCAGATGTGATCGCTGCAAGACTAGAAACTAGTTTCTAAACAAATACTCTTCCTCTGCACTCACCGCTATCCACTCACCTTGCCAATTCTGCATCATCCAAAAATTCGGAGCTTGATAGATAGTTATACGCTGTGGCTCTTCTTGGTTTTCAAACCATACCTCTACAGAGCTTGGAGCAGGCAATTTAGTTTTAAGTACTTTGACTGATTCATCAGTAAGTAATGTGCCCTCAAGAGTAAACCAACGCTCAATAAACTGAGTATCTTGATCTGATGTATTTGAAGCAACATCATAGTCCGCAAAGTGCATTTTCTTAATCGGGTTAATGCGTTCAAATAAAGGCTGTACGTCGGCATTAACTGTAACTGCTTGCTCTGGTTCTAATAGATACGTTTTAATTAACTGAGGGGCTTGTAGGACGCCAATAAAAACTAAAACGGCAATCATGAGGATATTGTTGTATTTACGACGTGATGGTCTTTTCATTTTAAATCCTTTTTTAGAGCAGTAACTAGCGTTTAGGACGCTTCGCTCGAGGTGCGATGAAGATTAGAGCGAGGTTTCAGGTTTCAGTAAAATCAAAAGCAAATACCTCTGAAACTTGAAAGTGCAGCGCCCTGAATCCTGCTCGTTTCCTGATTTTAAACCAAAAAAAAACCCAGCAACAAGGCTGGGTTTTCAATATATCAAAGTTGCAATCAGTAATCGAATTACTTGATTTTAGCTTCTTTGTAAAGAACGTGCTGACGTACAACAGGATCAAATTTTTTGATCTCCATTTTGCCAGGCATGTTACGTTTGTTCTTATCAGTTGTGTAGAAGTGACCAGTGTTAGCAGTTGATACTAACTTGATTTTCTCACGTGCGCCTTTAGCCATTTTTCAGATTCCTCTTAAACGTTCTCGCCACGAGCACGCATGTCAGAAAGAACGGCATCGATGCCTTTCTTATCAATGATACGCATACCTTTAGCGGTAAGACGAAGTTTAACGAAGCGTTTTTCGCTTTCTACCCAGAAACGATGAGTTTGTAGGTTCGGCAGAAAACGACGCTTGGTGGCATTTTTTGCGTGTGAGCGGTTGTTACCAACTGCAGGACGCTTACCAGTTACTTGGCATACTCGGGACATTGCTGTCTTCTCCAAATCGTTTCAGCTCGATATCACCTTGGTGGCAAAAAACCACTAGAGCATTTCATATGAAAGTTCTAATTCAAGGCTATCAAAGGTCGCGCATTATACTAACTGAATGCGCATTGCTCAAGACCCTAAGGGGTCATTTTTACTGTTTTTTGTGTTTTTTTTATTCAATTGCTTAAAAAAACACTCAAATCCATCCTCTTTCGGCAAAAGAGACTATTTCTCCATCACCAATCACGAAATGATCGAGGACTCGGATATCCACCAATTCTACTGCATCTGAGATACGTTTTGTTATCCTTCTGTCAGCTTGACTTGGCTCTGCGACACCAGATGGGTGATTATGCGCTAAAATGATGGCGGCTGCATTATAATCTATCGATCTTTTTACAACTTCTCTCGGATAAACGGCTGCTGCATCAATTGTTCCTTCAAATAATACCTCTCCTTTAAGCACTCGATGCTGATTATCGAGAAAAAGAACATAAAAGGCTTCTCTATGTCGATCTCTTAATATTCGAGTTAAATAGCGCTTAGTATGCTCAGGACTTGTCAAAGCATCTTCTTTTTCAATTTTTTCAAACAAATAGCGTTCGGTCATTTCTACTACCGCTTGTAGCTGTGCAAATTTCGCAGAGCCCAATCCTTTATGACTGCAAAATTCACTTTCATTCGATCCTAATAACTTTCTTAAGGATCCAAACTCTTTTAATAACTTGTCAGCCAGTTCAATCGCATTCATTCCCTTAATACCGGTGCGAAGAAAAATAGCTAACAACTCAGCGTCGGTTAATGATTTTGGCCCTAATGCGAGTAACTTCTCTCTGGGGCGGGATTCTTCTGGTAAATTCATTAAAGACATAAATGCCCCATACTGTGAATAATATTTATACAGGTTACGATCAATATGTATTGACCGCCTTCTTCATTCCCTCCCCTTCGGCTTAGTTCAAACCTTGATTGCAATTATGTTTTCCGTCATTTACTTGCTTTGTCATGTGAATTCCCGATTGAAGTGCATCCCTATAAAAAAGATTTATGATATGGTTAGCGCATTACGATGAATCACTTAAAGGTTATTAGTGTCATGGCATCTCTCTCAGGGAAACGAATCCTTCTTGGTATTAGTGGCGGCATTGCAGCATATAAATGTGCAGAGCTAACTCGTCGACTTATTGAACGCGGCGCAGAAGTTCGCGTTGTGATGACAACCGCAGCAAAAGAGTTCATCACCCCTTTAACGATGCAAGCCGTTTCTGGCCACCCTGTCGCTGACAGTTTATTAGATCCTGCTGCAGAAGCCTCAATGGGGCATATTGAATTAGCAAAATGGGCTGATATTGTACTAATAGCACCTGCTACTGCCGATTTAATTGCTCGTATGGCCGCTGGGATGGGAAATGATTTGTTATCGACGCTAGTACTTGCGACTGATTCTCCGATTGCGGTTTCTCCTGCGATGAATCAACAAATGTATTCGAACATTGCAACACAAGAGAACATTGCGACTCTTTCTCGTCGTGGTATGAATATCTGGGGACCAGCAGCAGGTCAACAAGCGTGTGGCGATGTGGGTATGGGCAGAATGCTTGAACCAATGGATTTAGTACATTTATGTGAGGACTTCTTTCACACAAATGATAAGAAGCCACTTCAAGGCCACTCTTTACTTATTACTGCCGGACCAACTCGGGAAGCTCTTGATCCCGTTCGCTACATCTCGAATCATAGTTCTGGAAAGATGGGCTTTGCGATTGCTGATGCCGCAGCAAAATTAGGGGCAAAAGTCACTCTTGTTAGCGGCCCTGTAAATTTAGCGACACCTGATAATGTTGAACGCATTGATATAGAAAGTGCTGACCAAATGCATAACGCTGTCATGGATACGGCAAAAGCACACACTATATTTATTGCCTGTGCTGCAGTAGCTGATTTCAGACCAAGCTTAGTTTCAGAACAAAAGCTAAAGAAAACATCAAATGATGATGGTATGACTATTCACATGGTTAAAAACCCTGACATTGTTGCTTCTGTTGCTGCAATGACAGAAAAACGCCCATTTACCGTTGGTTTTGCGGCTGAAACTCAAGATGTTGAAAAGTATTCACGTGGTAAATTAGAGCGTAAAAATCTAGATATGATCTGCGCTAATGATGTCTCAATTAAGGGACAAGGTTTTAATAGCGATAACAATGCTCTTCACCTATATTGGAAAAATGGAGATAAAGCTTTACCGTTAACGACAAAATCGGAGTTAGGTAAAACGATTATGTTAGAAGTAGTTGAAAGACTAGAGACTATACGCTGCGCTAACTAGAAACTATAGAAGCAGAATTCAGATCGATCGGAGAAATTACAGCAATAAAGATAGTTCTCCCCCTTCATCACTCATCTATTGAAAGTGATATAGTAAATACAAGGGGGAGTTAGAATGGGTTGGTATTGAATATCTCAAAAACAACCCCTCCTAGCCTTCCCTTATATAAACATATGCAATCAATTAGCATTTGTTATCAAGGAGAGGAATTGTTTTATATTCGCTGATATTCCAACGTTTTCCTCTGAACTCTGCAAGCGAAGCGATCTGAACTCTTATAAAAACAGCACTTAAAAATCAAAAAGACAAAGGAACAACAATGACGACAACAAAAAAAACAAATCGTCGTGATGAAATATTACAAGCTTTAGCCGAAATGCTAGAGTCAAATGAAGGTGCATCTCGCATTACCACAGCCAAACTCGCGAAACAGGTGGGAGTATCTGAAGCAGCGTTATATCGCCATTTTCCAAGTAAAGCAAAAATGTTTGAAGGCTTGATTGAGTTTATTGAAGAATCTCTTTTCTCGCGCATTAATCGCATTATCGAGGAAGAAAAAGATACCTTAAAACGTATTGAGCTATTATTAAAACTGCTTTTAGCATTTGCTGAACGTAACCCGGGCCTTACTCGTATTATGACCGGGCATGCACTAATGTTTGAAAACGAGCGTCTGCGTAATCGTATTAACCAAATATTCGAACGTATTGAACTTCAATTTAAGCAGATCCTACGCGAGCGTATGTTACGTGAAGGAAAGTCGTTTCCCGTTGATGAAGCCATTCTATCTGCACAGCTTATTAGCCAAGTAGAAGGATGTTTCTGTCGCTTTGTGCGTTCTGATTTTAAATATCAACCAACAGCAAACTTCAACGAACATTGGGCGCTACTTAGTGCTCAGATCCAATAAATCCATTTAATTAAATAGGTTTACGATGTCAAAATACCAAGCCCCTCAGTTCTCTAGCGCTCTTCTACATCCTAAATATTGGGGGGTATGGTTTGGCTTTGGGCTTTTGTTCGCTACTGTCACTTTATTGCCTTACAAAATGACATATAAGCTCGGAAGAGGGCTTGGTCTACTGGGTTTAAAAATGGGAAAATCTCGCTCTCATGTTGCTCGTCGTAACTTGGAGTTGGCGTTTCCTAAAATGGAAGCAAAAGAGCGCGAAGCCATCATCGTTGAGAATTTCAAAAACTCTGGCTTAGCTATCTTTGAAACAGCAATGGCATGGGTATGGCCAAACTGGCGTATCGAAAAGCATTTTAGCTTTGAAAACAAACAACACATGTTAGATCTTGAAAAAGAAGGCCGTGGTGTTCTTGTTGTTTGTGTGCATGCGCTTAATCTGGAATTAACAGCTCGTGCATTTACCTTCTTCTCTCCTGGTTATGGGGTGTATCGACCACATAACAACCCTGCTTATGATTTCATCCAATATTGGGGTCGTACCAATAATGGAAATCAAATGATTGATCGTAAAGACATTAAAGGCATGCTCCGAGTACTACGTAAAGGTGGACGTCTTTGGTACATGCCGGACCATGACTATAACCGTAATAAATCGGTTTTTGTGCCTTTCTTTGCCGTTCCTGATGCTTGTACTACCGTCGGATCTGATATTTTAATCAGTGCAAGTAAATGTGCTGTTGTCACTGCTTCTGGCTTTAGGACTTATAATAATTATCACCTACAAATTGATAATGATATTAGTGACCAATTCCCGCAGAAAGACCCTGTTGGTTCTGCAACTGTCATGAACCAAGCGGTTGAACGTATTATTCTTCGCTGTATTCCTCAATGGATGTGGCTACATAAACGTTTTAAAACCATGGAAGATCCAAACATTAAAAAAGGCATTCGCTATGATTAGTAGCGTATCGTCATTCGGAGTTTAATTCAGCAATAATGAAAACCAATTTAATCACACGTGAAGGCTTCAATAAGCTGCAAGATGAACTCACGTTTCTATGGAAAGAAGAACGCCCTGAAGTCACAAAAAAAGTGACTTGGGCGGCAAGCTTAGGTGATCGCAGTGAAAATGCAGATTATCAATACAACAAAAAGCGTCTTCGTGAAATCGACCGCCGTGTACGCTACCTTCGTAAGCGTTTAGACCAAGTAAAAGTGGTCGATTATTCCCCTCAACAAGATGGCAAAATCTTTTTCGGTGCGTTCGTTGAAATTGAAAACGAACAAGGCGACACCCTCTCTTTTCGCATTGTTGGTCCAGATGAAATTTTTGGCCGCCATGATTACATCTCCATAGATTCTCCAATGGCTCGCGCACTCATCAAAAAAGAAGTGGATGAAGAGGCGGTAGTAAGAACACCGGAGGGGGATAAAGAGTGGTTTGTGAATTCGATTAGATACTAGGGGCAGGGACGAGGAAGAACAGCACCAAAGAAGGTTCTCTCCCCTTAGATAGGTATTTGCTATCAATCAGCATTTGTGAACAAGGGGAGGAACGGTATTGTAATCGCTTGAACTACCACGATCTCCTCTGGATCCTACAAGGGAGCTTGCAACCGAACTGAACCCTGCTCTTTACTTCTATCCAATAAATTTTAATTAAATAAAAGAATCAAAATGATAATAAATATAATTGCCCAAGAACTTAACGTTCGCCCTCAACAAGTTGCCGCTGCTGTTCAATTGATTGACGAAGGCAGCACTATTCCATTTATTGCTCGTTACCGTAAAGAAGTAACCGAAGG
The DNA here is from genome assembly GCF_002954715.1 of Aliivibrio sifiae. Classification (GTDB taxonomy): domain Bacteria; phylum Pseudomonadota; class Gammaproteobacteria; order Enterobacterales; family Vibrionaceae; genus Aliivibrio; species Aliivibrio sifiae. The sequence goes on from NZ_MSCP01000003.1 coordinate 208,546, forward strand.
GCTCGACGATACTCAACTTCGTACTCTTGATACGCGTTTAACTTACTTACGAGAATTGGATGATCGCCGTAAAACTATTCTTAAGTCGATCAATGAACAAGAAAAACTGACGCCTGAACTAGAGCGTGAGATTTTAGGTGCAGACAGCAAAACTCGTCTTGAAGATCTATATTTACCATTCAAACGTAAACGCCGCACTAAAGGCCAAATTGCAATTGAAGCAGGTATTGAGCCACTGGCTGATTTGCTGTGGACGCAACCTGAGAATAACCCTGAAGATGCAGCTCAATCATATGTGAATGCGGATAATGGATTTGCTGATACCAAAGCTGTACTTGATGGTGCTCGTGCCATCCTGATGGAGCGTATGGCTGAAGACGCTAACTTATTAGAGAAAGTACGTAACTACTTAACTACGAATGCAGAACTAAGCTCTAAAATGGTCGATGGCCAAGAACACGCTGGCGAGAAATTTAAAGATTACTTTGAGCATAATGAAAAACTAACGCGCGTTCCCTCTCACCGTGCTCTTGCGATGCTTCGTGGCCGTAATGAAGGTTTTTTACAACTGTCTCTTAATGCCGATCCAAATCAAGAAGAAGGCGTTCGTGGCTCTTATTGTGAAATCATCATCGCTAACCATTACGGTATCACTCTAGGATCTCAACCTGCCGATTTATGGCGTAAGCAAGTGATCAGCTGGACATGGCGTATTAAGATTTTAATGCACATGGAGACCGAATTAATGGGCGGCTTAAAAGAGCGCTCTGAAAACGAAGCGATTGATGTATTTGCGACTAACTTGAAAGACCTATTAATGGCCGCTCCTGCTGGCCTGAAAACGACATTAGGCTTAGATCCCGGCTTACGTACAGGTACTAAAGTCGCAGTAGTCGATGCCACTGGTAAAGTGTTGGCTACAGATACTATTTATCAAAACCAACCTCACAATAAAGTAGCGCAATCTGCACAGATTATTGAAACCTTAATCAAGCGCCATAATGTCGATTTGATTGCGATTGGTAATGGTACTGCCTCACGTGAAACCGATACCTTTGTGGGTGATTTACTTAAAAAATCAGGTTTATCTGCAACCAAGATTATCGTGAGTGAAGCTGGTGCTTCTGTCTATTCAGCGTCTGAGTTAGCGGCAAAAGAATTCCCAGATTTAGATGTATCAATCCGTGGTGCGGTGTCTATCGCTCGTCGTCTACAAGATCCACTGGCTGAGTTAGTTAAAATTGACCCTAAAGCGATCGGTGTGGGCCAATATCAACACGATGTTAGCCAAAGCCAATTAGCGAAGAAGCTAGATGCTGTAATTGAAGACTGTGTAAATGCCGTCGGTGTTGATGTAAATACAGCATCTTCTGCATTATTAACGCGAGTTGCTGGCTTATCGACGACGATTGCACAAAATATTGTAGATTACCGTGACGAAAATGGTCGCTTTGAAAACCGTACTACCTTGAAAAAAGTCGCTCGTTTAGGGCCAAAAGCATTTGAACAGTGTGCTGGTTTCTTACGTGTAATGAATGGTAAAAACCCTCTGGATGCGTCAGCGGTTCACCCTGAAGCCTACCCTGTAGTCAAAGCGATGGCAGAGAAAAATGGCAAAGCAATTGATGCGATTATTGGTAACACTGAGTTCTTACGCTCGGTAGCGCCTAATGACTACATCAGTGCTGATTTTGGCTTACCAACGGTCACTGATATTATTTCAGAGCTTGATAAGCCGGGACGAGATCCACGTCCTGAATTTAAAACAGCAACCTTTGCTGATGGCGTAAATACGGTATCTGATCTTGAATTAGGGATGATATTGGAAGGTGTAGTATCTAACGTGGCAAACTTTGGTGCGTTTGTTGATATCGGTGTTCACCAAGATGGTTTAGTTCATATCTCTGCATTAAGTGATACGTTTGTTTCTGACCCGCGAGAAGTGGTTAAAGCAGGTGATATCGTGAAAGTGAAAGTAATGGAAGTCGATGCTCAACGTAAGCGTATTGCATTGTCTATGCGTTTGAATGATAAGCCTGGGGAAGATAATCGCCCTCAACGCCAATCAAATAAACCACAACAACGTAATGAGCGAACTCAAGCACCGAGACCTTCCTCTTCTGCAAGACAACAGCATTCAAATAATGATGTTGGTAATGCGGCGATGGGTGGAGCGTTTGCTGCGGCATTTGCGAAGGCGAAGAAGTAGGAGCAGGACGCTACAAGTTGCTGAAGGGCGCTGCGCTTGCAGAGTTCAGAGGCGTTTGCTTTTAGCTCCTCCCCCTTAGTAAGGGGGAGGCTGGGAGGGAGTCAAGAACTAACAGCGTATGATATAGGTAGATTTGTATTCAACTCTACCTATATCGCAACAACCCCTCCCTAACCCTCCCCTTATTAAGGGGAGGGAACAGTATTATAATCGCTGCAATTACAGCGATCACCACTGAGACCTGAATCCTCGCTGTTGCTCTTATAGAAGCGAAGCGGTCTAGTTAGCGCTAGCGTATAGCTTCTAGTTTCAAAGCACCGCCAATATATCTGACGGATTATTCGGCACTACCGCTTTATCATAATGAAAACTGATCACACTTCGACGGCGAACCATTCTTCCCATCTCAGCTAATTTTTCTAATAGCTCTTTTGGCAAATTAAAACGCATGGTGTAGCCCGTACCCTCACCCTGAGCGTAAGTATCTAACGACAACAATCTAGCCAATTTTGCCAAGTCATCATCGATATCATACAAGGTTCCAAAACGAGGTTTTGTGTCTTCTTTCTCTTCCATTACATCATAACCGGGATGATCTGATGGCTCCCATGAATCACGCTTATGCTGTTTATCATCGCCTTTTATTGCTTTTTCTGACGTGGTTTCACTCATCTTTGTCGTTGGCACAACAGGTTTTTTGACACGATTTTCACGTGCTACTTGTTCTGTTGGCAAATTAACAGAGGGTGCGATAAGCGGCACACTGACACTGTTAGGTGAAAAGATCATAAAACGTTTCCTTATCGAAAAACTAAGCGAGTTAAATTAAAAGTTAATCTTATCGAGCTAAAAAACGATGTAATTCTGTAATGAATTCATCGCTATGTGAAATAAATGGAGCATGAGAGGCTTGTTCAAAAACAACTTTAACTGAATGTGGAATAAATTCATCCATATCATGAGCCACTTTAATTGGCACTAATCCATCTAAACGACCATACATTCGGCATACTGGCATGGTTAATTGAGATAGATGCTCTCGTAAGTCTATATCGGCCAAAATAGTTAAACCTGTAGCTAAAGCTGCAGGATTTGGTGCAGGCCTTGAAAAAACTGCTTTTTTGACTTGTTTGATATCTTGCTTCGCATTTGGGCTACCCATGGCTTGTAATGCCATAAAGCGTTCAACCGTTAATTTGAAATCGTCTTTCAGTTGCTCTGTAAATAACGACAATACCGCAGGTTTAATACCACGCCATCCTTTTCCAGCAGAAAAGCACGGTGAACTCGCTACCGTAATGAGTTGACTCACTCGTTCAGGAGCAACCAATGCAGCTTGAGTCGCAATTAACCCACCTAAAGACCAACCTAACCACGCCGCTTTCTTTGGGGCTTGAGCTAATACCTGTTGCACCATTTGCTCAAAATCGGCACTACCAAGGTCAGCACTGTACCCATAACCTGACAGATCAACCGTATGCACTCGATATTGCGAACGTAGCTGTTCAACAATTGGTTGCCATACTGCTCCATTCATTCCCCATCCATGAATGAGAACCAGATCGGAACCTTCGCCTTCCGTTTGCCAATAAAGAGGAGCTGTCATCTACACTGCCTATTTGTATTTAATTAATAATGGAGGAGTAAGTGTTCATCAGGTTACTCAGAAGGTCAATGCAAAATTTTGGCGTCAGCCACTGTGATTATTGCGGCTTAGCAATGCCTCCGTCTAATACTATTTGGTGCCAACCTTGCTTGAATTTAATTGCGAATGTTTCCCGTTGCCAGAGATGCGGCTTACAAACCGAACATGAAACTGATGTATGCGGTGATTGCTTAATTCATCCACCACAATGGGATCGATTATTTTGCATCAGTGATTACTCTGAACCACTAAGAGAATACGTTGGCAAACTTAAATACGCTCAACAATTTTGGTTAGCTCAAGATTTGGGGGTATTACTAAGTGCTTATATTCCAGATCCTGCACCACTCATTCTCCCTGTCCCTTTGCATTGGAAACGATTTTGGTGGCGTTCTTATAACCAAAGTGATCATTTAGGATGGACATTAGAAAGAGAATTTAACCGTAGAGAACACCATGTTCGATGTGATACTAAGATATTAAAGCGCATTAAAGCCACTCGCCCTCAACAAGGATTATCTCGTTCTTTCCGCCGATCTAATCTTATTGGTGCATTTAAAGTTATGAAGCCAATTAATGAAAAGCATGTTGCGATTGTAGATGATGTGGTGACTACGGGCGCAACAATTAATCTACTGTGTGCGGAATTGAGGAAAGCGGGGGTTGAACGGATTGATGTGTATGCGGTTTGCCGGACAGGACGGAGTTAGGGGCTAGGGGCTGCCTAACTAGAGACTAGAACGCTTCGCTTCTATAAGAGCAAGAGCTAAAGAACTAGAATTCAGATCGCTTCGCTTGCAGAGTTCAGAGGTACTGGCTTTTAGCTCCTCCCCTTTATCGAAATTGCTACTTGGCTGCCAAGATTAATATAAGGGGAGGCTGGGAGGGGTTGATAATACATAAGATCACAACCCCCTCTAACTCCCCCTTCTGAAATCTGCTCTTCCTCATATCTCGAGCGAAGCGTCCTCGCCTCTCGTCCCTGCTCTCCCTCTGCTTTTAAAAAACAATTAGCAAACGATTGCCTTTTGTTTTTTTATCTATAGAATACCGTCCCAATTGATTAAACACTCTTTAATCGATCAACCCTATCGAGACAGGTTCTGATTAACAGCAATCACAGATTGACGCCTTCTCACTTCATGCTCCCATTCAGCGAACCATGAAGACAACGTTATACAATTAGGAATATCGGCCATGACCGTTAAAAACAACACCACAAAACCATCTGAGCTTATTTACCAGTTAGATGATCGTCCACCGCTACCGCACACTTTATTTGCTGCTCTTCAGCACTTATTGGCGATGTTTGTTGCGATAATTACTCCCTCTCTGATCATCTGTCAGACGCTTGGTGTTCCAGCAGCAGAAACTAATACCATCATTAGTATGTCTTTGTTTGCTTCTGGTATTTCTTCTTTTATTCAAATCAAAACATTTGGTCCTATTGGTTCTGGCCTTCTTTCTGTCCAAGGCACAAGTTTCAACTTCTTAGGCCCAATCATTGGTGCTGGTCTGGCGCTTAAAGCTGGCGGTGCTGATGTTCCGACGATGATGGCGGCGATTTTTGGTACTATCTTAGTTGCCTCTACTGCTGAAATATTCTTATCTCGCGTTCTTGAATACGCACAAAAAATTATTACTCCATTAGTTTCAGGTATTGTTGTTACCTTAATTGGTTTAACGCTTATCCAAGTAGGCTTAGTTTCTATGGGGGGGGGTTATTCAGCTATGGGGGAAGGCACGTTTGGTAGCCTAGATAAGTTAGCGCTTGCTGGTACTGTTTTATTAATTATTGTCGTACTTAACCGTGCGACTAACCCTTACCTACGTATGGCATCTATCGTGATTGCTATGGGTGTGGGTACATTGGTCGCATGGGCTCTGGGTATGTTAAATACAAACATGTCTCATGATGCAGCCTTAATCGCATTACCAATTCCAATGCAATATGGCTTAGGTTTTGATTGGTCTTTATTTATTCCTCTAGTTCTCATTTTCTTAATTACAGCATTAGAGGCCATTGGTGATATCACTGCCACGTCAGAAGTGTCAGGTCAGCCAGTAAAAGGGCCGATATACATCAAACGCATCAAGGGTGGCGTATTAGCCGATGGCCTTAACTCTGCTATTGCCGCAGCGTTCAACAGCTTCCCTAACTCAACGTTTAGTCAAAACAACGGAGTAATCTTATTAACTGGTGTTGCAAGTCGTTACGTCGGTTACTTCATTGCTGGTATGTTAGTTATCCTTGGTTTATTCCCTGGTGTAGCAAGCATGGTTCAAGTTATTCCAGAACCTGTACTTGGTGGTGCTACGATTGTAATGTTCGGCACGATTGCTGCCGCTGGTGTGCGTATCATCTCTCGTGTTGAATTAGATCGTCGTGCAATCCTTATCATGGCAATGTCATTCTCTATGGGCCTTGGTTTAGCGCAACAACCTGAAATCCTTCAATTTATGCCTGAGATGATTAAAAACATTTTCTCATCTGGTGTAACGGCAGGTGGCGTGACAGCGATTCTTCTAAATATTATTCTTCCAAGCAGTGAAGTGTTTGAAGAAGAAAAAGAAGAAGCGAAGATCTAAAAGCGAGTAAAAACAAAAAAGACCGCAGATGATTATCGTCTGCGGTCTTTTTTATGTTTGGGTGGTGCAGAGTTCAGATCGCTTCGCTGGCAGAATTCAGAGGTAGGTGTTGTTATTACAACGACAAAGAATGGTTCTCCCCCTTTATCGCCATTGCTATGAGATCGATATAGTCAATCTAAGGGGGAGTTAGAGGGGGGTTGGTTATATTGTATTTACACTATTCAGATAAATTCAAATTCATCATTTACAACCCCTCCTAGCCTCCCCTTATATTAACAATTACTATCGAGTCACATTAACGAAAAAGGGGAGGAACTGTATTGTGAACGCTGAAATAACAACGATCACCACTGAATCCTGCAAGGGAGCTTACGACCGATCTGAACCCTGATCTCTGGCTCTTCCTCTTTATTTCCCTAACGGCAATTCAACCTGAACTTTCAACCCACCTTCTCGACGGTTCGACAAGATCACTTCACCTTGATGCTGGCCAACAATACGCTTCACTATCGCCAAACCTAATCCTGTACCTTCACTTCCTCGGGCGGTATCTCCACGAGTAAAAGGTTCGAAGACAGATTCTAGCTGTGCTTCATCGATACCGGGACCATTGTCTTCAATAATTACCCATGCAGTTTTACGATCAGCAGATACTCTTGTCGTAACTGAGATTAAATCACCACCATAACGAATCGCATTAACGACTAAATTAGTAATAACTCGTTTTATCGCGATCCCATTACCATGGATAGGTTTTGGTATATCCACCAAGTTGGTTTTAATCTCTCGTTCATAACCACCCTCAGATAAAATTACTTCATTAACAATGGTATTAATATCAACATCAATAAAGTCTTGTTTCGCAACAGGCTTTAAATAATCCATAAATTGACCGATGATCTCATTACACTCTTCAGTGTCTTTAATCATGCTTTCTGCAAGATAATCATCTTGAGGCGACATCATTTCTGTAGCCAAACGAATACGAGTTAATGGGGTTCGAATATCATGACTGACCCCTGCCATTAATAATGCTCGATCTTGCTCTAACTGCTGAATACCTTTGGCCATTTGATTAAAAGCTCGGGTTACGGCTTGAATCTCTGATGCCCCTCTTTCTGGTAATGGGTCTGGAATTTCACCTTTACCCACTTTACGAGCAGCAGTTTGCAGCGCCATTAACGGTCTATTTTGAATCCGTATAAATGCCCATCCACCAAGAATCACGAGTAAGGCGATAATTAAACTATTTCTAAACAAGGGAGCAAAATCTTCTTCTTGCAATTCAGAAAGAGGGATCCGCATATAGTATTCAGGCATCGCATCACTCTTCATCCACAGAACATAGCTGTCTGCTCCCAAAATTAAACGAACCTCTGTAGGTGAATCTAATTCTTGAGTCATCTCTTCACTCAAAAAGGCGATTGGGCTTGCTTGGTAATACTCTCTTAGTTCTGGATCATCTTCCGAATGAATGCTCACACCTAACTGTTCTAATAACTGGCGACGTAAAGGTTGGCCTAAATGCACATTTTTACCATCTTCAAGCGTGACGTCTTCCGCCAGCATCAAGCGTACTTCATAAGCTAAAATCCGATTAAACTGCTGTAAACTTGGTAATAATGCATAGTTAAAAACAGCAAGATAAGAGAATATTTGGCTAGCGATAAGAAGTGATGCGAGGAGTAATAGAGTTCTGGCGAAGGTACTTTTCATAGGAGTTCTCTGTTTAGTGGTAAATTTGAAGAGAGTTAGAGGCTATACGCTGCGTTAACTAGAAACTATAACAGCGACAAAGAAAGGTTCTCCCCCTTTGTCACGATTACAATGAGAGCGACATTGTTGATACAAGGGGGAGTTAGAGGGGGTTGGTTGTATTGTATTTACATTGTTCAGATAAACTCAACATCATCATTTACAACCCCTCCTATCTTCCCCTTATATCAACTGTGATTACCAAGTAACATTAGTGAACAAGGGGAGGAACGGTATTTTGTGCGCTTCAATCACAACGATCACTTCTGAACTCTGCCTTCGTTCCCCTAAACCCTTCAGGACGAAGTCCGTCCTCGAGCGAAGCGTCCTTCAGTAACTTGTTGCGTCCTGCTCTTACTCTGCACCATCCGGCACAAACACATAACCTAATCCCCACACCGTTTGAATATAACGTGGACGACTTGGATCTTCTTCAATCATACGACGAAGACGAGAAATTTGAACATCGATAGAGCGTTCCATTGCTGAATACTCACGGCCACGCGCCATATTCATCAACTTATCACGTGACATAGGTTCACGCATATTGGTTACTAATGATTTAAGTACCGCAAATTCACCCGATGTTAATGGCATAGGCTCTTCGTTGCGGAACATTTCACGCGTACCTAAATTTAGACGGAACTCACCAAACTCAACCATTTTATCTTCAGCACTTGGTGCTCCTGGTGCTTCAATAACTTGACGACGAAGAACGGCACGAATACGAGCTAACAGTTCACGCGGGTTAAATGGCTTCGGTAAATAATCATCCGCACCCACTTCTAAACCAACAATACGATCAATCTCATCGCCTTTTGCTGTCAGCATTAAAATTGGCAGCATATTATTATTACTACGCAAACGACGGCAGATAGATAATCCATCTTCGCCTGGTAACATTAAGTCCAAGACCATTAGGTGGAACGTTTCTCGTGCTAACAGACGATCCATTTGTTCGCTATTGGCAACACTACGAACTTGGAAGCCTTGCTCTGATAAATAACGCTCTAATAAAGAACGAAGACGAGCATCATCATCAACAACTAAAATCTTATGGTTTTCTTGCATGGGCTTAACCTCAATATATGTCTTATTTCAGTTTACTCATAAGTGAGAGCAAAAGAAGAACTATTTCATGAAAAATGAGAGGTGAAATTGTTACTTTTTATGTAACCACATCAAATTTTATCATTAATAATCTGTTCAAACTCGATTTGCATGGCATATTGATTGCTTAGATAACAATATTATCAATGAGTATAGATGAGTCGCCAATGTTAGTTGGATATAAACGAGCACAATGTAAAAAGGTTCTAGTCATCAACCGTAAAGGTGGCGCAGGCAAATCAACCTTTGCAATTGCAATGGCGTCTTTCTATGCCCATCAAAATGTTAAAACCGAAATCATCGACCTTGATCCTCAAGGCACTAGCCATTTTTGGGGTGATAAAACGGACAATGTGAGAACGACTAAATTTTTGCCCTCTTCTAACGTGCCTTTTTCTTTGGCATTACGATTAGAAGCTGATACTCGAATTACCGTGATAGATTCGCCCTCTAATTTCAGTCAATTTGAGATGGAAAAATACATCTCAATGGTGGATAAGATCATTTTCCCGGTTCAGCCATCACCAATTGATGTACATTCAATGCTAGGGTTTATTAAAGACCTCATTAAATCACCGGCTTTTAGACAAAATAAAGTTGAGCTTGCGTTTGTTATTACTCGCTGTAAAGAAAATAAACAGGGAACAGAATTTATACACAAAGTATTGCAGCACATGAAATACCCATTGTTAGGGTCCATGTCTGAAGATCAAGCCTATCAGAATATGTTTTCTGAAAAAAACAGCTTTTTAATTAGTCATCCTGAGCTAGATAAAGAACTTTGGGGAAGAATGAAACAATGGCTTGATGTCGATATGACGCAACCATCAACACAAGATTCAGAAACAAAAAAAATGGTTACCCCAAAGGCAACCACTTATCGTTCATTACTTAAAAAGCGCTATTAACACACGGGTTTTAATCTGAAGTTAGATACCAAACTCTGCACGGTACGCTTTTACCGCTTCTAGTTGCTCAGCGTTGTCGCCTTTATCTTCTAAAAAAGAGATTAAGTCAGTTAAGCTTACGATTGAAATAATTGAACAACCAAAATCACGCTCTACTTCTTGAATCGCAGATAATTCGCCCTTGCCTTTTTCTTGGCGATCAATCGCAACAAGAACACCAGCAAGATCAGCACCATTCGCTTGAATAATTTCCATTGATTCACGAATCGCAGTTCCTGCCGTGATCACGTCATCCACTAACATGATTCGACCTTCAAGTGCGCTACCGACTAAATTACCACCTTCACCGTGATCTTTTGCTTCTTTACGATTAAAGCAGTATGGCTTATCTGTGTCGTGGTGATCAGCCAATGCAACTGCTGTCGTTGTTGCAATTGGAATACCTTTGTACGCAGGGCCAAATAGCACATCGTAATCAATACCTGAATCGGCCAATGCTGCTGCGTAAAAGCGACCTAAACGCGCGAGATCACGACCGGTATTAAATAAGCCAGCGTTGAAAAAATATGGGCTTTTACGGCCAGACTTTAAAGTAAACTCACCAAATTTTAGTACTTCTTTCTCAAGGGCAAATTCAATAAACTCACGCTGGTATGCTTTCATTTTCATTCTCTCTTTTTGGTTAATAATTTATAACTTTCAAATTGGTAAGAGCAGGTTTCAGGTCGCTACGCTTACAGGGTTCAGGGGTGAATGTTGTTATCATAGCGACAAAGAATAGTTCTCCCCCTTATATTGGCATTGAAAACCAAGTCACATTTGTGAACAAGGGGAGGAACAGTATTGTGAACACTGCAATAACAACGATCGCCCCTGAACTCAGCAAGGGAGCTTGCGACCGATCTGAACTCTGATCTTAAAATACATAAAAAAATAGCCCCTGAATCAGGAGCCATTAAAAAATCAATTATTCGGCCAACGCCGCTTTCTGCTTCTCAATGATATCATTGATTCCCTGTTGCGCCAGAGCCAGCATATCTAACAATTCTTGATGAGAGAACGGCGCTTCTTCTGCCGTGCCCTGCACTTCAATCATCTTACCGTCTTCCATCATTACGACGTTCATATCGGTATCGGCTGCTGAGTCTTCTAAATACTCAAGGTCACAAATCGCTTCGCCGTTGTAGATACCAACAGAAACCGCAGCAACATGGCCTTTCATTGGGTTTGTTTTTAACTTACCCGATGCAATCATGTGGTTGATAGCATCTGCTAATGCAACACTTGCGCCTGTGATAGAAGCAGTACGTGTACCGCCATCTGCTTGGATAACATCACAATCGACCGTGATCATTTGCTCACCTAACGCTTCTAGGTCAACAGCTGCACGTAGGCTACGAGCGATCAGACGTTGGATTTCCATCGTACGACCACCTTGCTTACCACTTGCCGCTTCACGACGGTTACGTGTGTGCGTTGCGCGAGGTAGCATACCGTATTCAGCCGTTACCCAACCTTTACCTTTGCCTTTTAACCAGCGAGGAACATTTTCTTCAACACTTGCAGTACAAATTACTTTTGTATTACCAAATTCAACTAATACAGAACCTTCTGCGTGTGCAGTAAAGTTACGAGTAAGAGTAATTGGACGGACTTGCTGAGCTGTTCTTCCGCTAGGACGCATGGCAGATACCTTGATTATGACAAATTGTCGGCGATTATACCGAACTCCCATAATAAAGCATAGCGCCGTTTCTTTCATCGACTCTACTTACTTCCTAAAGCGCTTATCTGCTATAGTATGCCCAATATTTTTATTCATCATCCTTCCTATTGATGATTTGAGGACGCTTACATGATCTACAGTATGACAGCTTACGCACGCCGTGAAGTAAAAGGCGATTGGGGAACAGCTGTGTGGGAAATCCGCTCAGTAAACCAACGCTATTTAGAAACGTATTTCCGCATGCCAGAACAATTCCGTGGTTTAGAACCTGTATTACGTGAGCGTTTCCGTAAGCGTCTTGCTCGCGGTAAAGTAGAATGTCACTTACGCTTTGAAGCAAACAATGCAGCAAGCAGTGAATTAAGAATCAATGAAGATCTAGCTCGCCAAGTAATTAAAGCAGCGCAGTGGGTAAAAACTAAATCTGGCGAAGGTGGTATTAACCCTTTCCAAGTTCTTCAGTGGCAAGGTGTGATGGAAGCGCCTGAGCAAGATTTCGATTCAATCAATAAAGAACTATTGGCAGAATTTGAACTGGCTGTGAATGATTTCGTTGAAGCACGTGCAAGCGAAGGCGAAAACATGAAAGCACTGATCGTTCAGCGTTTAGATGCTATTACAGAAGAAGCGGCAAAAGTTCGTGCTCGTATGCCTGAGATTTTAGAATGGCAACGTAACCGTCTTCTAACTAAATTTGAAGATGCGAAAATTGAATTAGATTCTTCTCGTGTTGAGCAAGAACTTATTCTTCTAGCTCAAAAATCTGACGTAGCTGAAGAGCTTGATCGTTTAGATTCACACGTAAAAGAAACAACCAATGTCATGAAGAAAGGCGGCGCTTGTGGCCGAAAACTGGATTTCATGATGCAAGAGTTTAACCGTGAAGCAAATACGCTAGCGTCTAAATCTATCAGCACTGATGTAACTGCATCTGGCGTTGAGCTTAAAGTACTTATCGAACAAATGCGTGAGCAAATTCAGAACATCGAATAATCGTTTTTGATTGTTAACCATTAAAAGGCCTCATTGATGTAATCAACGAGGCCTTTTTGTTTATC
>NZ_MSCP01000003.1:223389-387001 GCF_002954715.1 Aliivibrio sifiae
TCTAATGATACGTAAGTATTACTCGTCGTATTTTTTATTATTATCATGGATCTCATACGGCCAGTAATGATGTCCAACTCGGATCAATAATGTTGCCGCAGCAAGAATGAATGCGGCTAACGCTAACCAAACCACTAATACCGCATCAATCTCCTTCATCCCTAAAGTGATATAACGCGCGATGGCCATCATTGCGATATAAATAGGATAGCGAACTGGGATTTTTCCGTTCATCACGAACTGTTGCACCATAGCTAGCACTTCAAGATAAATAAACATTAAAAGAATATCGGTTAACTGAATTTGCTGCTCAGTAAAGACATGAATGAATTCGTTTACCATAGCAAACAAGGTTGCTAGCGTGATAGCAACCAATAAAATAGCTTCTAAAATATGGAAGACTTTTAAAAACGGTTTACTAAATGATTTTGGCAGATGAGAAGGCATAACTAAAATATCCACTATTATTAAGGTTGAGGATTAATTGAACTTCTAATGATAGTGCTAAGATAAGCTAACACAAAATTATTATTTCAATTAGTGTATTTATTTCATTCAAATTAATTCTTGATTGTGCTATTCTTCGCCACCCAATTTTCTATGCTTCGCATTCATCTTTATTTTACAGCTAAAGCGTAATTTAGAGTGAAATGCCATAACTCCCAAGAGAATCTATCATGAGTAAAGGTACACTTTATATTGTGTCAGCGCCAAGTGGTGCTGGTAAGTCGAGTTTGATCTCGGCACTGTTAGAAAGCAACCCAACTTATGCTATGAAAGTCTCTGTGTCTCATACTACTCGTGGTATGCGTCCAGGAGAATCTGATGGTGTACATTATCACTTCATTCAGAAAGAGCATTTTGAAGAATTGATCGAAAAAAGTGAATTCTTAGAATACGCAGAAGTGTTTGGTAACTACTATGGTACTTCTCGTGTATGGATCGAAGATACTCTTGATAAAGGCATTGATGTGTTCTTGGATATTGATTGGCAAGGTGCTCGTCAAATTCGTGAACAAATGCCTTTAGCAAAAAGCGTGTTCATTCTTCCCCCTTCAAATGGGGAATTAGAACGACGCTTAAATGCACGTGGTCAAGACAGCGATGCTGTTATTGCTAAGCGCATGAGTGAAGCAAAGTCTGAAATATCTCACTATAATGAATACGATTATGTGATTATTAATGACGACTTTGATACTGCACAAATGGACTTCCGTGCCATTATTCGTGCAGAGCGCTTAAAGCAAGACAAACAAACCATGAAATACAAAGGCATGTTAGAAGCATTGTTAGCTGATTAATTTCTTCGTATTTCTATTAGTATCTCGTAACCCTAGCTAGAAACTTATACCGGTTACTTGTATACTTTCTCAACATATAACTATTTTTGTTAATAAATTGGAGTCCTCATGGCACGTGTAACCGTTCAAGACGCAGTTGAAAAAATCGGCAACCGTTTCGACCTTGTTTTAGTTTCATCTCGTCGCGCACGTCAAATGCAAACTGGTGGTAAAGATGCGCTAGTGCCTGAAGAGAACGATAAAACAACTGTTATCGCTCTTCGTGAAATTGAAGAAGGCCTGATCACTAAAGAATTACTTGATGCTCGTGAACGTCAAGAGCAACAAGAGCAAGATGCCGCTGAATTAGCAGCAGTAAGCTCAATCACTCACAATCGTTAATCTCTATAATCTTTTATAGATTATAAATTACAGCAAACCTGACGGGGCGAAATTTGGATTTATTCGATAGCCTGAAAGATGTTGCCAAAGATTACCTGCCAGAGCCTCACATTGAGGCTCTTCGTCGATCTTACCTGGTAGCAAAAGAGGCCCATGAAGGGCAGACTCGCTCAAGCGGCGAACCTTATATCATTCACCCAGTAGCTGTGGCTCGAATCCTTGCAGAAATGCGACTCGACCATAAAACGCTAATGGCTGCACTACTTCATGATGTTATTGAAGACACAGAAGTTAGCAAGGAAGAGCTGGCAGAACAATTTGGCGAAACTGTTGCCGAACTAGTGGATGGTGTTTCTAAGCTGGACAAACTTAAGTTCCGCGATAAAAAAGAAGCACAGGCTGAAAACTTCCGAAAAATGGTCATGGCGATGGTGCAAGACATCCGCGTTATTTTGATCAAACTTGCTGACCGTACCCACAATATGCGTACATTAGGTGCATTACGCCCTGATAAGCGCCGTCGTATTGCCCGTGAAACTCTAGAAATTTTCTCTCCTTTGGCGCATCGCCTTGGTATCCATAATATTAAAACTGAACTTGAAGAGTTAGGTTTTGAAGCCCTTTACCCAAATCGCTATCGCGTATTAAAAGAAGTAGTGAAGTCGGCTCGTGGTAACCGTAAAGAGATGATCCAAAAAATCCACTCTGAAATTGAAGGCCGTATTGCTGAAGCTGGCATTAAAGGTCGAGTGGTTGGTCGTGAGAAAAACCTGTTCGCTATTTATCATAAAATGAAGAATAAAGAGCAGCGCTTCCATACTATTATGGATATCTACGCGTTCCGAGTGATTACAGACAATGTCGATACTTGTTATCGCGCACTAGGTCAGGTTCATAGTATTTATAAACCTCGTCCTGGTCGTATTAAAGATTACATTGCTGTACCAAAAGCCAATGGTTACCAATCTCTTCACACCTCAATGGTCGGTCCTCACGGCGTCCCTGTTGAAGTGCAAATTCGTACTGAAGATATGGAACAAATGGCGAATAAAGGTGTAGCAGCACACTGGTCGTACAAAGAGGGTGATAACTCAAGTACTACGGCCCAGATCCGCGCTCAACGTTGGATGCAAAGCTTACTGGAACTTCAACAAAGTGCAGGTAGTTCATTTGAATTCATTGAAAACGTAAAATCGGACTTATTTCCGAATGAAATTTACGTCTTCACGCCAAAAGGCCGTATTTTTGAATTACCCGTTGGTGCAACCGCGGTTGATTTTGCGTATGCGGTTCACTCTGATGTTGGTAATAGCTGTGTTGGCTCTCGTGTTAATCGCCAACCCTACCCTCTAAGTAAACCACTAAAGAGCGGTCAAACGGTTGAGATCATTAGTGCTCCGGGTGCGCGTCCAAATGCGGCTTGGTTAAACTATGTCGTGACCTCTAAAGCTCGAACTAAGATCCGCCAAGTACTTAAGACAATGCGTAAAGAAGATTCTGTGATTTTAGGTCGCCGTCTACTTAATCATGCGCTTGGTCATAATGTATCGCTTGATGATGTTTCACAGGACAACATCAACCATGTTCTTTCTGATCTAAAACTTGCTGAGTTTGATGATTTACTCGCAGCCATTGGCTTAGGTGAGTTAATGAGCATTGTGGTTGCTCGCCGTCTTCTTGGTGATGCGGATGAACTAACAGAGCAAGACTCTTCAAATATCGAAACGTCTACAGGTAAGAAATTACCAATTCGTGGTGCGGACGGTATTTTGCTAACGTTTGCAAATTGTTGTCGCCCTATTCCTGGTGATCACATTATTGCTCATGTTAGTCCAGGTCGTGGCCTTGTGGTTCATATGGAAGAGTGTGCGAACGTTCGTGGTTATCAAAAAGAACTTGATAAATACATGGGTGTTGAGTGGGCTGATGAATTTGATCAAGAGTTTGCTACTGCATTAGATATTGATATTCAGAACCATCAAGGTGCACTAGCAGATTTGGCTAATGTAATCGCAGGTACTGGCTCTAATATTCGTGGTATTACAACCGAAGAAAAAGATGGTCGTTTATATACGATAACCATCGAGTTAACGGCAAAAGATCGCAAGCATTTAGCTGAAATCATGCGCCGTATTCGTGTCATGCCACACGCACTTAAAGTTCGTAGACATAAGAACTAGAAGCAGAAAATGAAGGGACGAGGTTCGAATACGGACTTCGTCCTTTTAGTAGAGCTAGGTTTCAGATCGCTTCGCTTGCAGGGTTCAGGTGCACTTGCTTTTGATCTTGCTGAAACCTGAGCCCTGAATCCTTGCTTATCCTTACTCGTCCCTAGTCCCTCTAACCTATCCCAAGAAATTAAAATCATGAATCTAGAACGCTACCAACGAATTACTTCTGTCTTAAAATCTCGTCAAATTGACCTTACTCTCTGTTTAGAAGAAGTACATAAAGCCAATAATGTCTCTGCGATTGTTCGTACTGCTGATGCAACTGGCGTACATAAAATTCATGCTGTATGGCCAACAGAGCAAATGCAAATGTTAGGACACACTTCGGCTGGCGCCCGTAACTGGGTTGATGTTGAAACTCACAAAAACATTGATGATGCTTTTGCTGTATTAAAAGGCCAAGGCATGCAAATCCTTGCAACGAACTTATCTGATACTGCCGTTGATTTTCGTGAAATTGATTACACCAAACCAACGGCTATTATTTTAGGTAGTGAGAAAACAGGGATCAGCAAAAAAGCATTAGCAATGGCTGATCATGACATTATTATCCCTATGGTTGGTATGGTGCAGTCTTTAAATGTATCTGTAGCAAGTGCCTTGATTTTATATGAAGCACAGCGTCAGCGTGATTTAGCGGGGATGTATGACCGTGAAGAGAGTGCGCTGCCAGCAGAGTATATTAATAATGTCTTGTTTGAACGTGGCCACCCTGTTCTTGCTAAAGTAGCAAAGCGTAAAGGCCTTGCTTATCCTCAATTAGATGAGACAGGACAGATTGTTGCTGATGATGCTTGGTGGGCAAGAATGCAGGCGGCGGATTAAGAGCGAGACTTAGGGTTCAGATCGGTCGCAAGCTCCCTTGCAGATTTCAGGGATGATCGTTATAACCACTGCGTTCACAATACTGTTCCTCCCCTTTTTCACCAATGTAACCAACCTCCTCTAACTCCTCCTTGTATCAACTATATCGATCTCATAGCAATAGCGCTAAAGGGGGAGAACCATTCTTTGTCGATGTCATAACAACGTTCGCCTCTGAACTCTGCTTTTTTAGCTCTTCCTGAAACCTAAAAACTCACCACATTAATACACTCGCTCTTATAGTTTCTAGTTAGCACAGCGTATCGTTTCTAGTTTCTCATCAACATAAACGTTCCTGAAAACTCAGCGGCTGGCTGATCCCCATTACACAAATCAACCGTCACTTTGACTCTAGCTCGTTTACCTGATTTCAAACGTCCAAAATCCCCTTGTAAACAGTTTAATGACGTAATGCCTTTCGGGCTTTCAGTGATCGGTTGACGATAACGAATATGGCTATCAACCAACATAATACTCGTTGTATCTAGGCCACGTTCTTTTAGGAGCAACCACACCATTCCCCATGCTGTGAGCGTTCCCATAGTAAAGATGCTGCCAGCGAACATGGTGTTGTGTGGATTCAAGTTCGCATTTAATACCGCACTCACTTCAAATCGATAGCCTGTATATTGCGTGATTTTGATGCCCATTTTATCGCTAATTGGGATCTCTTTCTCCCATCTGTCTTGTAATTCTGCACACCAATCTGGGCGACGTAATACATCAGCAAGAGGGTCAAGCTGCTTAAGCATTTGTTGATGACGGATCGGGCCACGCTCATCGCTGAGTTCACCTTGGTTTTCAAACCCATTACGAATATAAAAAGGAATGGCTTCTTCTCGTGCATTACAAACTAAACGCTTTGCACCCTCTTGGCGCGCATAAGACTCTAGAGCGACCATGATCAATGCACCTATACCTTTCCCTCGATAATTAGAAGAAACGGCCATGTAGCGGATTTGACCATCATTATCGGGGGTTAAATATAAACGTCCGACAGCAATAGGTTGACCTCGCCCATCCAAAATCATTCGATGTTGGCTCATGTCATCATACGCATCGCGCTCTGAACCTTCAGGCTGACGCCAAGGCTCACGTAATACTTGCCAACGGAAATGGTAGTAGGCTTTTAGTTCAGCCTCTGTGGTTGGGGTGATCAGTCGAAACATATAAATCCTTTTATAAAAATTAGAGCAGGGTTCAGGGGGGATCGTGGTGAGACTAGATACTATACGCTGCGCTAACTAGAGACTATAAGAGCAAAAAGCGAGGTTTCTAGTTAGCGGAGCGTATAGCCTCGCTTTTCATCATCCCTACTTTTAAACCTGCAACCAAAACGTCACTGGTCCATCATTCACTAGCGACACCTTCATGTCCGCTGCAAATCGTCCTCTTTGCGTATTTATCTTCTCTTCACATAAATCTGAAAAGTAATCATACAAACGCTCGGCATCAACAGGGTGAGCGCCTTTAGAAAAGCCTGGGCGAGTGCCCTTCTTTGTATCTGCTGGTAACGTAAATTGCGAAACCACCAACACACTACCATTCACTTGTTGCACATTTAAGTTCATTTTACCGTCGTCATCTTCAAAGATTCGATACGTCAGAACTCGTTCCATTAAACGTTTTGCTTTGGCTTCATCATCTTCTCTCTCTACACCAAGTAAGATTAATAACCCTTGATTAATCTCGCCCGTGATCTCACCGTCAACTTTTACTGCGGCTTCACTTACTCTCTGGATCAGTGCTATCACTTTCTATAAATCCTTGCTGTTTTGTTAATGCTTTTATATCAGATTCCAATACATTTGTGCTTACTTTACCGGCTAACCATTCATCAAATTCGCCTAAGCTAGCGGTGATCTCTGCACCGATCAAAACAATAATCCAGCACAAATAAACCCAAACAAATAGAATCGGTACGGCAGCTAGCGCGCCATAAATCACCTGATAAGAAGGAAATTGCGTAATATATTGAGCAAAACCCACTTTACTGATTTCAAACAAACACCCTGCAGACATCGCACCGACAAGAGCGTGCCTTATTCGTATTTTTTTGTTGGGTACCAATAGATACAAACCAACAAATGCTGAGAATGACAATATGATAGGTAACCAACCTAATAAAGTCCGATAAAAACTCGATACTATTTCATCGTCCATGATTTTTAGTGAGGTCACATACGAAGTAGCAGCAATACTCGCTCCTACCAATAATGGTCCCAAAGTTAAAATCATCCAATAAAGAGAAAAGGAATACATTGGACGACGCTTTTTCTTCACTCGCCAAATGTAATTCAGGCTGCGATCAATTGCTGATATCAGCATCACAGAGGCAACAAATAAGAATCCAGAGCCGACAGCAGTCATCTTCCCTGTATTGGAAATGAATTCTTTAAGGCTCCCTTCCACCGCATCGCTGGCAGCAGGGACAAAATTTTGAATCACAAACGCTTGGACTGTCTCTCCTGCTCCTGAAAAAATAGGAAATTGAGAAAGCACAGAAAGTAACACGGTAATCAAAGGCACTAATGATAGCAACGTAATGTAAGCCATATAACCAGCACTAACAGTCAACCTGTCATGAATGATACGCTGCTTTAAAAATAAAAAGTATGACCAGCTAATCCTTAGCGTATGTTTAATCTTGTCTTCCATTTATGAACTCTTACTAAATTCCAATCTTGAATACATCATAACAGATAAAAAAAATCCCTTCGTAGTTGCCTACAAAGGGATTTTAAATTTTATTCGATTTGTGATTTAACGAAAGCTAAATCTCTAAATCAATAATTACTTAGGAGCACGACCTGCACGCTTACGATCGTTCTCTGTAAGATGACGCTTACGGATACGAATGCTTGCTGGTGTTACTTCTACTAGCTCATCATCATCGATGAATTCTAGAGCTTGCTCAAGTGTGTACTTGATAGCAGGAGAAAGCGTTTGTGCTTCATCAGTACCAGATGCACGTACGTTAGTCAGTTGCTTACCACGTAGACAGTTGATAGTCAGATCGTTAGCACGGTTATGAATACCGATGATTTGACCTTCGTATACTTCATCACCGTGTTCAGCAAATAGACGACCACGCTCTTGAAGGTTGAATAGAGAGTAAGTTACTGCTTTACCCATACCGTTCGAGATTAATACGCCGTTAGCACGTTGGCCAATTTCGCCGCCTTTGTGTGGACCGTAGTGATCAAATGAGTGGTAGATTAGACCAGAACCAGAAGTCATTGTTAGGAATTCAGTTTGGAAACCGATAAGACCACGAGAAGGCATCATGAAGTCCATGCGAACACGGCCTTTACCATCTGGAGCCATATCTGTTAGCTCACCCTTACGGATACCAATGCTTTCCATGATTGCACCTTGGTGCTCTTCCATAACATCGATAGTTACTGTTTCAAACGGTTCTGTTAGGTTACCGTTTTCATCATTTTTGATGATAACTTCAGGACGAGATACTGCTAGCTCGAAACCTTCACGACGCATGTTTTCGATCAGGATAGATAGGTGAAGTTCACCACGGCCTGATACGCGGAATTTATCTGGATCTGAAGCTTGTTCAACACGTAATGCTACGTTGTGAACTAGTTCTTTTTCTAGACGCTCAAGGATGTTACGTGAAGTAACGAACTTACCTTCTTTACCAGCGAAAGGAGAGTTGTTTACTTGGAAAGTCATTGTAACTGTTGGTTCATCAACAGACAGTGGCTTCATCGCTTCAACGTTGTTTACGTCACAGATTGTGTCTGAAATTTTCAGCTCACCAAGACCTGTGATTGCAATGATGTCACCAGCATTTGCAACTTCAACTTCATGACGGTCAAGACCTAGGTAACCAAGAACTGTACCTACTTTACCGTTACGTTGCTTACCATCAGCACCGATGATAGTTACTTGTTGGTTTGCTCTTACAGAACCACGAGTAACACGACAAACACCGATAACACCAACATAAGAGTTGTAATCTAGTTGAGAAACTTGCATTTGTAGAGAACCGTCGATATCTACGTTTGGAGCTTCTACGTTATCAACTACTGCTTGGAACAATGGTTCCATGTTTTCGCCAACTTCGCCTTCTTCCATTGTAGCCCAACCGTTTAGAGCTGAAGCGTATACAACTGTGAAGTCTAGTTGCTCATCTGTTGCGCCTAGGTTGTCGAATAGGTCAAAGATTTGATCCATAACCCAATCAGGACGAGCACCAGGACGGTCAATCTTGTTGATAACAACGATTGGCTTAAGGCCGTGTGAGAATGCTTTTTGTGTAACGAAACGCGTTTGAGGCATTGGGCCGTCAACTGCATCTACGATAAGAAGAACTGAATCAACCATAGACATGATACGCTCAACTTCACCACCGAAATCGGCGTGTCCAGGAGTATCTACGATGTTGATGCGGTAATCGTTCCAGTTAATTGCTGTATTTTTAGCAAGGATCGTAATACCACGCTCTTTCTCGATGTCGTTCGAGTCCATTACGCGTTCTTCAGTCTCACCACGAGATGATTCTAGTGTGCCTGATTGTTGTAATAGCTTATCAACCAACGTTGTTTTACCGTGGTCAACGTGCGCAATAATTGCGATATTTCTTAGTTTATCAATCTGTGGAGTAGACATGGATTCAAATTCACTCAGAGCGTGTAGAGCCACCATTGGCGCTACTTTGGTTTAAAAACGGTCAATAATTTAACAGATTTTAGAGCAAAACCCACGAAATATGTGATTGAAGACACAATTTTTTTTCAATTAATTTAATCAAGCCCACAAAAACGACGAAAAAACGACCAAATACGTCACAATTTATTCGATTTTATTCTTCACTTTATTTTTTTAAACAAAAAACAAAAAACATTTATATTCAATTGGTTACATTGAAATTATTTATTTTGCAATGAATTAGACAAGGGAATTAGATTGACAAATATACGATTTCACTGCTGAATAGCAGCTAGAAGTAAATTAGTGACTATTTATTTTTTACTTATCTCAAACCAAACCTGCACCACAACAGTGCAAACAGAGATCAATTTGGTGCAAAACTAACGTTTTTCACAAGAAGAAAATACATAAGTCACTAATATTAAAGGATTATTACTTTTGGCACAGTTCTGGCTATATAGTAAATAACAGCTTAGCTGGCCAATATTTATATTATAACACTGGAGGTTATCCTACATGTCAGTAGAAAACGTATTAGCTCTAATTCAAGAGAACGAAGTAAAATTTATTGATTTACGCTTTACCGATACAAAAGGTAAAGAGCAACACATCTCAATTCCTTCTCATCAAGTTGATGCAGATTTCTTCGAAGACGGCAAAATGTTTGACGGTTCTTCAGTTGCAGGCTGGAAAGGCATTAATGAATCTGACATGGTAATGATGCCAGATGCAGCAAGTGCGGTTCTTGACCCGTTTACTGCTGATCCAACATTAAATGTTCGTTGTGATATTCTTGAACCAACAACAATGCAAGGTTACGACCGTGACCCTCGCTCAATCGCAAAACGTTCTGAAGACTACCTACGTTCAACAGGTCTTGCTGATACCGTTTTAGTTGGTCCAGAACCAGAATTTTTCCTATTTGATGATGTTCGTTTCAATACTGATATGTCAGGCTCTTTCTTTAAGATTGATGATATTGAAGCGGCATGGAACTCAGGCACGGAATACGAAGGCGGCAACAAAGGCCACCGTCCTGGCGTTAAAGGGGGTTACTTCCCAGTAGCTCCAGTTGATTCATCGCAAGATATCCGCTCTGCTATGTGTTTAATCATGGAAGAAATGGGGCTTGTGGTTGAAGCACACCACCATGAAGTAGCAACTGCCGGTCAAAATGAGATCGCAACACGCTTCAATACGCTAACAAATAAAGCAGATGAAACTCAAATCTATAAGTATGTTGTTCATAACGTAGCTCACGCTTACGGTAAAACAGCGACTTTCATGCCAAAACCTCTTGTTGGTGACAACGGTTCAGGTATGCACGTTCATATGTCATTGAACAAAGATGGACAAAACTTATTTGCTGGCGATAAATACGGCGGCCTATCTGAAATGGCTATCTTCTTTATTGGCGGTATCATTAAACACGCTCGTGCAATTAATGCATTTGCTAACCCAACAACTAACTCATACAAACGTCTTGTCCCTGGCTTTGAAGCACCTGTTATGCTTGCATACTCTGCGCGTAACCGTTCGGCTTCTATCCGTATCCCAGTGGTACCAAGCCCGAAAGCACGTCGTATCGAAGTTCGTTTTGGTGACCCAGCAGCTAACCCATACTTAAGTTACTCTGCAATGCTAATGGCTGGTCTTGACGGCATTAAGAACAAGATCAATCCAGGCGAAGCAATGGATAAAGATCTATATGACCTTCCCGCGGAAGAAGCGGCAGAAATTCCAAAAGTTGCAGAATCTCTAGATATCGCATTACAAGCTCTAGATTCAGATCGTGAATTCTTAACGGCTGGTGGCGTATTCTCTAATGACTTCATTGATTCTTACATCAATCTTAAAGCTCAAGATGTTGCTGCTATCAACACTGCAGTTCATCCACTTGAGTTTGAAATGTATTACTCAGTTTAATTCTGACGTAACAAATTGAAATCATATTGATGTTTTTAGGCTCGCTTCACAAGCGGGCCTTTTTTATATTGGCAAAACCTCATTTACGCGCAACACTAACTCCTATTCATACAATAAATAATGACGTCTTATTGCATCGAATTATACCAATGTAACTAATTAGATGATCTATTTATTACGCAGGAAAATCACTTAAGAGTAAGACAAAAATTCTTATAAGTAGTTATTCTACAATAATAATTTTTAACGCAACTATTGAGTTATTTAACCAGTAATAATGACCAGGTAATTAATGGGATTGGTATTACATAACCTAAACGAGATTTCATATATAAAGCCGTTTTGAAATCAAATAATAACCATCATCAATGGTGGAACTATGCTTCATACCTACATAATTCTTTTATTTGTTAGTCTTTTCTCTCTTCCAGCAATGGCGGATGCCGTATATACATGGGAAGACAGTAAAGGCGTTAGGCATTTCAGTGATACCCCACCTCCTAGCAGTGTAAAATCAAAGCAACTCTCATTTTCTTCAACACCAAATGAAATTGAAAACATTCCAGTACCTTCGGCCTCAAAAAAAACCACCACAAAAAAGACAAGAAGCAAATCTAAAGAGACCTTAACCCCACTAGATATTTCTATAAGTAACCTATCTCAAGAAGAAACAATTCGCAGTTCACGAGGCCATATCATGGTGCTCACAGATCTTACTCGCAAGCTCACTGTTGGTGAAAAACTTCAATTAATACTCGATGGTTCACCTTATGGTTTGCCTCAGACATCTAGAGAATGGAAACTAACAAATATAGAAAGAGGCACTCACATCATTACCGTTGTCGCACAAAAAGACGGCAAGAGAATTGCATCATCTAAGATACTGA
This sequence comes from Aliivibrio sifiae, assembly GCF_002954715.1. Classification (GTDB taxonomy): domain Bacteria; phylum Pseudomonadota; class Gammaproteobacteria; order Enterobacterales; family Vibrionaceae; genus Aliivibrio; species Aliivibrio sifiae. The sequence continues at coordinate 235,651 of NZ_MSCP01000003.1, forward strand.
CTGTGCACTTGCATCGACCATCCAAACTATAAGCTACATAGTGAATAGAGCGTATAAATTCACGTAATTTGGAGAGTCACTGCCTTTTAAGAAAGGTAATGATGCACTAGAATGGTGCATTCAAATGTGATGACAAGGATGTGGCTCTGATTATGGATTTTTCAACACAATTACTGGATAACCAAGTAACCGCTATTTTATTACTTGATGACCAACGTAATATTCATTATGCCAACCCTGCTGCGGAGCAACTCTTTTCACAAAGCGCTCAACGAATGGCTGCACATGTCTTTGATGATCTTTTCCAACATACTAAATTTGATTTATCGACATTAATGATCCCTTTAGATACAGGACAAAGCGTCACAGACAGCGATGTTTGTATGATAGTCAACAACAGTCCGTTATACATCGAAGTCACCTCAAGCCCCATTGAGATAAGGAAATCACTGTATCTTTTGGTTGAAATTCGCCAAATAGAACAACAACGTCGCTTATCTCAAGAAATTAACCAGCATGCTCAGCAACAAGCAGCCAAAGTATTGGTACGTAGCTTGGCGCATGAAATAAAGAACCCTTTAGGTGGCTTACGTGGTGCTGCTCAATTACTAGAGCGAATGCTGCCAAACCCTGATTTACATGAATATACCCAAATAATAATCGAACAGGCCGATCGATTACGTAATCTCGTTGATCGCTTACTAGGCCCACAAAAACCGGGACAAAAAAAGCCTGAAAATCTACACGCGATTATCGAAAAAGTACGCCAATTAATAGAATTAAACTCAAGTTATCAGGTTCGTATCATTCGAGATTACGATCCAAGTCTGCCTGACTTTGATATGGATGCAGAACAGATAGAACAAGCACTCTTAAATATCATCAGTAATGCGGCAGAAGTATTAAAAGAGCAACCTGATGGCACCATTACGCTGCGAACTCGTACTGATTATCAAACTAATATTCATGGTCAACGCCATCGACTTGCAGTCAAAATAGAGATCATCGATAACGGTCCAGGTATTCCAAGTCATATCCAAGACACCCTCTTTTACCCCATGGTCAGTGCGCGTGAAGGAGGTACAGGTCTTGGCCTATCGATTTCACAAAACTTAATCGACCAACACAACGGTAAAATTGATGTCACCAGTTGGCCAGGAAAAACAGCATTTACAGTTTACCTACCACTTAAATAATAAAAATAACCACCACAATGAAGATAAATTTATAAGTGGATTACGGAGAAAAATTTATGAGTAAAGGATTTATTTGGGTTGTTGACGACGACAGCTCTATTCGCTGGGTATTAGAAAAAACATTAACAAGCACTAATATGATGTGTGAAAGTTTTGGCGATGCAGAAAGCGTTATTCAAGCATTAGAACGCAATGTTCCTGATGTGATTATTTCAGATATTAGAATGCCTGGGATGGATGGCTTATCCCTGTTAAACCATGTTCAAGAGAACTACCCTGAATTACCCGTTATCATCATGACGGCCCATTCTGATTTGGATGCTGCTGTCAGCGCTTATCAAAAAGGGGCATTCGAATATTTACCAAAGCCATTTGATATTGATGAAGCACTCACACTTGTTGAGCGCGCACTTGCTCATAGCCAAGAACAAAAAAAACAAAGCAGTAATAAACCAAATAAAGAACATCATGTTCCTGAAATTATTGGGGAAGCACCTGCAATGCAGGAAGTATTTCGTGCCATTGGGCGCTTATCCCGCTCTTCCATTTCAGTATTGATTAATGGGGAATCCGGAACTGGTAAAGAATTAGTAGCTCACGCACTGCACCGCCACAGCCCACGCTCAAATAATGAATTTATCGCTCTTAATATGGCCGCGATTCCAAAAGACTTAATTGAGTCAGAGCTATTTGGTCATGAAAAAGGGGCATTTACTGGTGCAAATTCAGTCCGTAAAGGTCGATTCGAACAGGCCAATGGCGGCACCTTATTTCTAGATGAAATCGGTGATATGCCATTAGATATTCAAACTCGATTACTTCGTGTTTTAGCTGACGGGCAATTTTATCGTGTAGGCGGGCACTCTCCTGTTCAAGTCGATGTCCGCATCATCGCCGCGACACACCAAAACTTAGAGAAATTAGTTTCTGATGGCGGATTTCGAGAAGATTTATATCATCGATTAAACGTTATTCGGGTGCATATCCCTGCATTACGTGAACGTCGAGAAGATATTACGAAACTAACAGAACACTTCTTGCATTTAGCTTCTAAAGAGCTAGGGATTGAATGCAAAACCCTCAGCAAAGAAGCGAGTAAAAAGCTCAGTGAATGCGCATGGCCAGGTAACGTAAGACAGCTAGAAAACACCTGTCGCTGGTTAACCGTAATGGCAAGCAGCCAAGAAGTTCTTGCTTCTGATTTACCGCCAGAACTATTCACAACAACCAGTACCATACAAATCGCATTAGATTGGCAAACCCAATTAAGTGAATGGGTAGAAGAACAACTGTCTCAAGGAGAAGCTGATATTTTAAATAAAGTAATTCCTAACGTGGAACGTATTTTACTAGAGAAGGCGCTCCATCATACCCACGGACATAAACAAGATGCAGCAAAGCTGCTTGGTTGGGGAAGAAACACGCTAACCAGAAAATTAAAAGAGATTGAATAGTACTTTTTAAACAATAAGTTAATCAAACCGATATAATATAAAAAGGGATAGTGGCTTAGATAACACGATAACTCCACTGAAGTTTTCTTCATTGTCGTCGATAACTTACTTATGTAGATGAAAGCTATATAAGTAGACATATTCTACTTTTCGGTAGAATGAATCGTTCGCAATAAACAGAATTGGATGGTGTAAAAAAGAGCTTTATGAAGAATTTAACCACAAAAAAACAGTTTTCTTTAAGAACCGCCGTAATGCTTCCTTTCATTACGGTGCTACTGTTAACGCTCAGTGTGGTTTTTTACACCCAAAACAAAAGTTATGAAAAATTGGTTGATGATGTAAGCCAAAAAATACTCACATCTTATACCCAAAATACTCACGCTGATCTTAATATATTTTTAAAAGCGCCCTATGTGGCGGTTCAAAATATGGTAGACCAAATACAGCGCTATCAAATGTACCAGCCAAATAACACAAAAAACATCCAACACTACTTAAGACACAGCCTACTTGAGGTATATACCGATTTACAACAAGTTGATGTACTCTCATTTGGTGGAGAACAAAAAGAATACATTGGCTTTCGTCGAGAGAGCAATAAAGGAATATCTTTGATGCTTCAAGATAAGAGAACGGGAAATGATCTCGTTATTTATCGTGGCAATCAAATATCCGAAGACATTCGCTCTATCATTCCAAATTACGATCCCCGTCAACGACCTTGGTATAGCCCCGTAGCGAATACATTAGACCCTGCATGGTCTCAAATTTATACCAATGTTGATGAACGCAAAGAAATCACGATTTCGACGATGCACCCTGTCTTTTACGGCAACGACTTTATCGGAGTGTTCGCGGCAGACGTAAAATTAGATTCTTTTAACGCTTTTCTTTATCAAGAAACAGAACATACTAAAGGCTCTATTTATCTTATCGATAATAAACAACGCCTCATTGCCCATTCAAATCCTGGCAGTGTTATTTCGCTTGGTTCACCAAGAAGCCCTAATGGAACGCGCCAACTAGCAATAGAAAGCCCTGATATTGCCATACAAAAAAGCGCGGAATACATCCAAGAAAAAAAGCTGGTCAACAATCAAGCTGCAACCGTATTTTGTTTCTCCTACAAAGGAGAACGCTACTTTAGCCAAATTACTCCATACCGAGATAATCATGGACTCGATTGGTATATCGTTATTTCTATTACAGAAAGTGATTTGCTAGGTCATTTACAACAAGAACAACGTAAAGGACTGCTCTTTGGTATATTGCTTGCCTTTACCGGATTACTTATCGGCATCTATACCATCACTCAAGTCACAAAGCCGATCTTTACAACAGCCAATGCCGCTAGAAATATTGCCAGTGGAAATTGGAATAATAACGTTGAAGCCAAAGGCAGCATTTATGAAACAACCATGCTAATGAACGCCTTCAATGATATGACTCATAAACTACAATCTTCTTTTGAAGCAATGCGCCAACAGATAATCTTTGACCCTCTAACTCAAGTACTCAGTAGACAAGGTCTTATCGAACATAGTCGCACTATGCTTAGTAAACAAAAAGAATGTGAGCAAGGCTTATTATTGATTGGCATCGATAATTTTAGAGACATTAACGACAGTTTAGGCATCTTAGAAGGTGACCAATTACTACAACGCATTACCGAGCGCCTGCAAGCCAGTTTCCACACCTCTAACATAGCAATTGCTCGTGTTGGTGGTGATGAATTTGGATTGTTCTTTTCTAATTTAGATAATATAGAGCAATTACAACAACATGCACTCGACGTACACGCTTGCTTTATGACACCTTTCCATATCAGCGCTAATCCTACATTAGTCTCAATTTCTATTGGACTGGTCTACGATGACTTAAGTTGTGATGCAATGACTTTATGGTTAAGAAATGCCAGCATTGCTTTAAGCCAAGCAAAGAAAAACAATCTAGACACATCTCTTTATACCCCAGAGATGGCGGTCGCTTCACAGCACAAAGCGAACATCACAGCAGAACTGGCTTCAGCAATAGAAAACAACGAAATGCTGCCTTTTTATCAACCGATTATTGATATAAAAACAGGGGAAATTATTGGTGCAGAAGCTCTAATCCGTTGGATAAACCCACGAAGAGGCTTAGTTTCTCCGTTAGACTTTATTCCTCTTGCAGAAGACAACGGCATGATTATCCCAATAGGTACTCAGATATTAACTCAGGCTTGTTTAGATACAGTAGATAGAATTAATAAAGGACTATGGCCGAAAGATTTCCATATGCACGTAAATCTATCTGTTTGCCAACTAACGCAAGATAATTTCTTAGATGAGCTAGAAAACATTCTTCAAAAAACAGAGATACCAGCACAAAATTTAACTCTTGAAATCACCGAATCTCGCTTAGTGAATCATGATAAAAGCACCACTAACACCATGCAAAAAATTCGTGATTTAGGGATTCAAATTGCCATTGATGACTTCGGCACAGGCTACTCTTCATTAGCCTATATCCATAAATTACCTTTTGATGTATTAAAAGTGGACCGTGCTTTTATTAAAGATCTGACTGCTGAGAATGTTGAATCGTCGATTGCTGCAGCGGTCTATAACATGACTAAAGGCTTTAACATTACTCTTGTTGCTGAAGGTATTGAGACACAAGAACAAGCCGAACTTTTAGCAAAATTAAATTATAACCACGCTCAAGGCTTTCTTTACAGTCGACCATTACCATTAACGGAATGGCCAACAGAATAAGTTAACATCACGGCGCAATCGCTAAAATTGCGCTGTTTTCACCCGTTTTACTGCTGACATAATCATCATGACTCTCTATACTCATTCTTAATATTTATACGCATTCATGTCTTCTTTGTAGGAATAGTCCAATAATGATAACTAAAACACTCCCTCTTACGGATCTTCACCGTCACCTTGATGGCAACATTCGCATTGAAACCATTTTAGATCTAGGCCAAAAATTTGGTCTTGCACTACCCGCTTATGACTTAGAAGCGCTACGTCCACACGTTCAGATCGTTGAAGCTGAGCCTAGCTTAGTTGCTTTTCTTTCTAAATTAGATTGGGGTGTTGCGGTATTAGGCGATTTAGATGCTTGTCGACGTGTCGCTTATGAAAACGTACAAGATGCAATGAATGCACAAATTGATTATGCAGAACTACGTTTTTCACCATACTACATGGCAATGAAACATAACCTGTCAATTGCAGGTGTTGTTGAAGCTGTTGTCGATGGCGTTGAAGCGGGTTGTCGTGACTTTGGTGTAAAAGCAAATCTAATCGGTATAATGAGCCGTACTTTCGGCCAAGAAGCATGTCAGCAAGAGCTTGATGGTCTATTGACTCAAAAGAACAAACTGGTTGCTATCGATCTTGCTGGTGATGAATTAGGTCAACCAGGCGATCGCTTTGTTAGCCACTTTAAGCAAGTACGTGATGCCGATTTACGTGTAACCGTTCACGCTGGTGAAGCTGCCGGAGCTGAGAGCATGTGGCAAGCAATCAATGAGCTTGGTGCCGTGCGTATTGGTCATGGTGTAAAAGCCATTGAAGACCCAAAACTAATGGAATTCTTAGCGAAGAATAATATCGGTATTGAGTCATGTTTAACATCAAATATCCAAACAAGCACTGTGGCTTCATTTGAATCTCACCCAATCAAAACCTTCCTTGCCCATGGTGTTAAAGTCTGCTTAAACACAGATGACCCTGCAGTTGAAGGCATCGAGCTTCCTCATGAATACGAAGTAGCCGCGCCAAAAGTAGGTTTAACTCAAGAGCAAATCCGTCAAATTCAAATTAACGGTTTAGATTTAGCATTCTTATCAGAAGCAGAGAAACAAGCATTACGCGAAATCGCTGCTAAACGATAATTACACCTTCTACCGACTTGTCGCTACTTAATACGTTATTGAGTAGCGATACTTTCCACCATAAATCACTTTCACCCCATATAAAAAACCAATTAATAGCCATCTTATTTTCAAGACATCTTATTACCAATAAACTTGATAGCATACGCCACTCAACTTTCCCCCATGGACGATAACTTTTTTGGTCATTGCTTTATGTCATGTAAACAAAAAATCTCGTTAAAATTTGCGATTACAATTCCGTTTATGTTCATCTTTACATTGATCATAACCGTCGCCTTAAATGAACAAAGTAATAGCTATAATCATATGATTAGTCATGTGAGTGAAAAACTACTTAACTCATCTTCTCGTAGTATCAATCTTGCTCTATTTCACCTATTAGAAGATCCGCTTAGTGCCAATATCAACATGCGCCATACCATAGAGCGTGAAGCACTTTATCTGCCAGAAAAGCAAGATTCACTGAAAGCTTATTTAAAACAGCACTTCAATAATGAGCTTATAACACTGCATCAAGTCGATAGTATTGGCTTTGGGAATAAAGACGGTAGTTATATTGGACTCAAAAAAAACCTAACAGATAAGCCTCTTTTTTTATATCTGAGTGACCCGTTAATACCAAACCAATTAAACGTGTATAAAGAAGAGGAGTCGAACACGACACTCCTTCGTAGCATTAATAATTATGACCCTCGCCAACGTCCTTGGTACATCAAATCAGTAACGAATCCTCGCGCATTATGGAGTGATATTTACTCACATATTGAAGACAAACAATCATCAGTACTTTCTGCAATCGCGCCTGTTTATAATAAAAATAAAAAATTAGAAGGCGTACTTACAACAGATGTCATGTTACGTTCTTTCAATATATTTCTTAATAAAGAAGCAAAAGAAATCTCTGGCAACATTTCCATTGTTGATGCTTCAGGAATGATATGGCTTCACTCTAATCATAACCCCAATGCTCCGTTCCACCACAGCATAGACCGCTTGGATTCAATAAAAGATCCAGTAACGAAAGAAACCGTTCGTTACATTAACAGTGTTGGGTTTAATCATGTTCTTCAAGAAAAAATAATCACCCTTAATATTGAGGGAGAAAAGCATTTTATGATCGTTAAGCCTTTTACTGGCAATATTCCGATTAAAGCCTTCATTATTGCGTCTATTCCCGAATCAGTATTACTTGGAGAGCTACCTGAACAGCGAAATCAATCGATTTTTATCATGATCGCCATTAGTTTAGCCGCCTTTATTTTAGCGATGTACATTATTCGTCGACTCATTCAACCAATCATAGATACCGCTAAATCTGCACACGCACTCTCAGAAGGTAATTGGGATACTCCATTACCAAACCATTGTGGTACAGAAGAAGTCATGACCCTGACTCGCTCTTTTAAGTTAATGGCACATAATTTAAAACGCTCTTTCCAAGAACTACAGGACAAAGTCACCTACGATACATTAACTAATTTATACAGTAGAGTCGGATTAACTGAGGCTATTTCAACCTCAATTTCGCCACAATCTGGGTTACTTTCTTTTAGTGTAAATGGATTTAGAGACATTAATGATTCTGTCGGACATTTAAGCGGTGATCATTTATTAGTAGATATTGCCCAACGTTTAAAAACGCATTATCAGGATGAGAATATTGAAGTTGCACGTATTGGGGGGGCTGAATTCTCTCTATTTTTCTATTCAATCGACAATGTTGAAGAGTTAACTCGTTACGCTAAGCAGCTGCAATCCATTTTTAATACACCAATCCAATCAACCTCAGGGAAAGTCGTCATTCAACTCTCAATCGGTATAGTGTATCAACTCGATAATCTCAACACGATGCACTGGTTACGTAGCGCTAGCCTTGCTCTCGCCTATGCTCAGCAAACAAACGATAACATTGCACTCTTTCAGCCCTACATGGCCGAAGCATCAATCAAAAAAACTCAGCTGACAACTGAGCTTGCTCAAGCAATTAAAAACAATGAGCTCATTCCTTATTACCAACCACTAATTAATTTTACTACCGGAAAAGTACAAGGCGCTGAAGCTTTAATCCGCTGGCAATCCCCTCTCCATGGACTAATTTCACCAAGCAGGTTTATTCCCCTTGCTGAAGACAACGGTATGATCATTAGCATTGGTTATACTATTTTAAAGCAAGCTTGTATTGATACAGCCAACAAGATTAAGACTGGAGAATGGCCTCAAAATTTTATTATTCATGTCAACGTATCAACAGAGCAACTTCATCACTCAAACGCTTATCAACGTTTACTCGATGTATTGAATGACTCTGGGCTAGCCCCTCATAATTTAAGCTTAGAGATCATTGAATCTCGGCTATTAAGTAACGACCCTTTTATTATCGAGTTACTTAAAAAAATCAGAACTCTAGGGGTTCACTTAGCTATCGATGATTTTGGTACAGGGTATTCATCTTTATCTTATTTGCACACCTTACCTTTTGATTGTCTTAAAATAGACCGCTCATTTGTAGAAGGTCTTACCCACAGTAATGCTGATAACTCTATTGCTAATGCAATTGTGAGCATAGCCAAAGGGTTTGATGTCTCGATCGTAGCTGAAGGGATAGAAACAATAGAGCAAGCAAATATCCTGCAGACAATGGGTTGCGATATTGCACAAGGCTTTTTATACAGTAAAGCTCTCCCACTAGACGCTTGGCCTGATAATTTGGCACTCTTCTCAGCAGAGAAAATATAGTCCATAAAAAAAGGCAATGACTGCTTCAGTCATTGCCTTTTTTAAAAGAAGAGAAAATATCTAATTAATCAATTCAACCGCTTCTTTCGCTAATTTTGTTACTTGAGCCCAATCTTTATTGGCAATCGCTTCTTTTGGTAGCATCCAAGAGCCACCAACCGTCGCAACACAATCTAATGCCGTATAATCATTAACATTCTGTGGATTAATGCCACCTGTTGGGCAAAATTGAACTTGAGGTAATGGTGCTGCCATCGCTTTTAATACCGACGGACCACCGAATGCACTTGCTGGGAAAAATTTTAGGTGAGCATAACCAAGCTCAATAGCTCGGATCACTTCTGATGGTGTTGCTACACCAGGGATTAATGGGGTATCAGCAGTTTTTGCGTGTGCTAATAAGCTTGGAGTAAATCCTGGTGAAATAATAAATTGAGCACCAGCCTCAACAGCTTGGTCATATTGTTGAGTACTGATCACTGTACCTGCACCAACCAGTGCTTTTGGCATTGCTTTACGAATTGCGGTAATCGCCTCTAAAGCAACCGCGGTTCGTAGGGTAATCTCAAATACATTAATGCCACCAGCGGCTAATGCTTGAGCCATTGGCACGGCATCGTCAAGCTGTTCAATAACCATAACTGGAACAACTGGTGATGCGCTAAATACGTCTGAAGGCGAAAGGTTCCAACTCATATTGCTCTTAGCTCTCTTTGCTTATTTAAATAACCCTACTATTTTACGCTAATTTATTATCAATAGCTCTGATAAAGGTGAATTCCAATCTATTTTTAGTGTCATATGGCATACTAATCTTTATGTTAATCATGCAGGAAAATAGGATGAAAAAATCACTACTGACTTTGGGTTCTTTATTATTTTTAGCTGGGTGCAGCCAACAATTTTCAACAGAAGCATCAAACTCGCCATCTAAAAATGACACCAAAAACCCTCATACCTTTACACTGCGTGGAACTGTGGTCATTGGGCATGAATCTCAAAGTATCCAACCCTGTGGAAGTGATCAACAATATTGGATAAACCTAACACCAGAGCAATGGCAAATGGGTAATGATATTCAATCTACCCCTTATCAAGAAATGTATGGTGAATTGATTGGCCATTTCGAAGCGCCACCTAAAGGTGGGTTTGCTAATGATTATCCAGCACGTTTTGTCGTCTCTCAAATCAACACCTTAGTTGCTGGTGAAGAGGCATCTTGCCAAAAAGGCATTCAACCAACCAAAGCATTTGGTAACGAACCATTTTGGAACCTTCAAGTCGTTAATGGCTCTCTCATCTTCTCTGAAATAGGGAAATCAAAACAACAGCAACCAATTACTGAGCAAGAATTTTCAGTGAATAAACGTCATTATCAAAGTGATGATTTTTCATTAACCATGACTAAAGGGATCTGCAAAGACAACATGGTTGAATCAATTTATGGATGGCATTCAGAAGTCGAGATTAACGATAAGACATATCAAGGTTGCGCTACGATTTCGGCTAAAGATACCACTCTTAACTGGGTAAATACCTATACCGGAGCGAGTACCACTGGTGATTCAGGCTTAACAGTTGGATTAACACTAAACACTGATCATTCTGCAATTACAACTTATGATTACAATACCGATGAGCCTCAACTCATTGAAACCGGAGTGTGGCAAGCAACGAATGACGATAAGGTTCATGTATTAATGAGTCGTCATCAGCGCCAATATATGATTTCAGAACGAACATTTTCAAAAGATGAAAACACACTATCCACCAAGAATGAGACCGTCAATGGCGTAACCTTCCCTATTCAATCAGGATTAACTCTCTACTCAACAGCAACGGAATTAAATAAATAACAATGAACAAAAAAGAACCCTGTTCAAAATGTGGCTTTATCCATAATTGCATCTGCGACCATCAGCCAACCTTAGATTCACAAGTTGAATTTGCATTGCTTTATCACGAAAACGAGCTGAATAAACTGACGAATACGGGTCGTTTATTATTAAATAGCCTACCTAATGCCAAAAGCTATTTATGGAAAAGAAAAGAACAACCTGAAGCCTTAATTACTAAAATTAATCAGGAGAATATTGAAGTTTGGTTATTGTTCCCAAGTAACGAATCAACGCTAAGTTCTGATTACCTAGCTAACTACTCTTCAAATAAGAAACAACTTTTTATTTTTTTAGATGCAACATGGCAAGAAGCAAAAAAAATGGTCAATAAAAGCCCTTGGCTTAAAAATCTGCCTTGCCTCGAAATACAAGCAACGGCAAGCTCTTGTTATCATTTACGTCGAAATCAAAGTGAAGGTAATCTGTGTACTTGTGAGGCGGGGATCGAGATACTAAATATGGTGAAAGAGCCTGAACATGCTCAGGCTGTTGCTTATTATTACGAGCGGTTTCTAACCGTGTTTCAAGCAGAACGAAGTGGGCATCAATTGTAGATGCCCATAAAAATCAAACAGTAACACCAAACAGCTTTATTGCATGAGTGATTTAGGCGCTCCTAAGAAGTACCCTTGCAAGTAATCAACACCCATGTCTTCAACAATGTCACAAACTTCTTTGTTATGCACAAACTCAGCAACTACTTTGGCTTCCAGTGCATGACAAAGCTGTACCATTTGTTGGGATATCAAACGTTGGCGCTTATCTTGATGTACATTTTTAATGATTGAACCATCAAGCTTAATCACTTGAGGTTCTAATTTCATGATCTCATCAACATTGGAATAACCGGAACCAAAATCATCAACAATGATGCGAGCACCTAAGCGCTTAAAGTGATTACACACTTCAATCATACGGTCATAATCCTGAATTTGCTCAGTCTCTAATACTTCAAATCCAACTCGAAAAGGGTTATCCAAACGAATGATCGAGGATTCTAATAAATCTAACGTTCGGTCACTCATTAAATCTTGAGGAGAAAGATTAATAGAGAAGTCCATATCATTCGACTGCATTATTTCAAAAGTACGGGTGATCATTTCTCTGCTTAAACGAGTATAAAGATGAGTTCCCTCAACCGCAGGCAAAAATTGCCCCGGAGCAAACACTTGCCCATTTTCACAAATACGCATTAAGCATTCCGTAGATACCAATTCATGCTCACCAGCACTAAAGATTGGTTGTCCATACACCAACACACCTTTCTGAGAAATCGCTCGGTTGACGCTTGTTAACCAATCTAATTGGCTTTGACGTAAACGTTCTTCTTTTAATAAATCACGCGCATTACACAGATGACGATTTCTACGCATCGCAATTCGACGAGCTTCTACCGTCTTCAAAATTAATTCTTCTACCGCAGTGTTTATAAAATCTCGACGACTGATCAGACCGCCTGAAATAGAAACACTAAGATAATCGACATCACTAAGTCCATAAGGCTCAAAACTGAAGTGCTCAATATCTTCTATAAAATCAGTAATGTACTTACGAAGCACTTCACTATTAGTATCACTATTAAATACGACTCCCCATTCAGCAATACCAATACTATAAAGCTCTATTGGTGTATGAACCGCATCGGATAAGTGAGTATCTAAGTAATGACTTACGTCTTGCAGTAATTTATCCCCAACCTGATAGCCATACTTCTCATTAACTTGACTCAAATTAGTCAACTTAAAGGACAGTAAATGATCTGTTCGAGTTATGCTTTCAAGACGTTCTTTTAAGACCATTCGATTGAATAGTCCTGTACGTCTGTCCGTACGATAGGTATGCATCAAACGCATCGACTGATCACTAATTTTTTTCTCCATCGCAAGTGTCATCTGATCGACATCTTGAATTGAGTTTTTTATTAATGAAAATAGTGGCGTTAAATTATGCTCCCTTGGTGAATGAGAATACAAAGGATCAACTGTCGTTAATTCAGATTCTCTTAATGCCAAATACGTTAAGCTATGATGCAGAATTAATTGCTTATGGGAACGAAAAAACTCCCCCATCCCATAAATGCCTTGGCAAGGACCAATATCAGAGAAGGTTTGTAATTCAGTCGATTCCGAACTGCTTTCTATTCGAGATTCGCAATTATAAATAAAAATAGATTCAGGCTGCTTTTGTGCAAGTCTCATTGCACCTTGATTTACTTGTTCTTGGGTTAGAGAAGGATGGTAATAACATAACCTTACCTCTTTCCCTACAGGAACGGCTGAAGCAAATTTAAGGTAACCTTCTTCTGTTATTTCCTCTACAGCGTTAATATAACGCGCAGTGTCTTCTTCTTGCATTAGAGGAAAAGCTTGGATTTGACTTAGCTGCGTCGATTTTTTATCCGAAAGGTATTTGCAGTAAAAATCATAAGCTAAAATGTTATCAATTGTTCTTACTACATTACCTTCTGATGAGGTAATGCGGAAACGTTTACCAATTGGATTCCACTCTACAAACGCTTCAGACCACGCTTGTAGCTGCTCTCCATGCATTGCAACAGCAACAATTTGATCGTGGTAAAATTGACCATTTAAGAATACCCACGTTCCTTTTCCAGTATCAGCAGCGACGCCCCCAGAAACAGGAACTTGATTCTCATGTTCAGAAAATGCATCAAAAAGAGGGTAATTACTTGCTGAACCGTGACAACCAAAAGCAATGATAGCTTTTGTTTTGTCATCAATAGAAAGTCGTTTTAATAAATGATGACCGACGCGATTTTCATCTTGAGAATGGAAAACTGAAGCAGAAGTAAGCTGAGTTGCATTGAGAATAGAAACACTGATTACGGTTGAATCAGTAAAAATAGAAGCACCAATACTGGAGTGAATGACACTGAGTCCAATCACTTCCGCATTAGGGAAAAAATGCTGTAGATAAGCATAATATTCGTCAACAATCTCTGGTTGTTGAGAAGAAAATAGTTGAATTAAACACGCAGTTCCCAATTCTATAGACAGGGAATCACACTCCTCTTTAAGTTGTTTAAGTCCTTGAACACTAAACGAGAGAGTTTGCATTGTTAATTAAGCCCTTATTATTGTAAATATCTGTTTAATACGTCGCATAAAAATAGAGGCACGCGCGCACCTCTATTTCCAGAATCAACCTATATTAACTTAGCAATAATTCGATAAGCTTACACATTGATCCCGGCAACGTAACCACTTGACCATGCCCATTGGAAATTATAGCCACCAAGCCACCCACTCACATCCATCACTTCACCAACGAAGTATAAACCGGGTACTTTTTTCGATTCCATCGTTTTTGATGACAACTCATCAGTATCTACACCACCTAGAGTAACTTCGGCAGTACGATATCCTTCAGTACCGTTTGGTAATACTTTCCATTGATGAATTAAAGAACACAATTGCTCTTGCTCTTTATGATTCACTTGCTTCAAAGAGCGTTCTTGAAAAATCGTCTTATTTAATAACGTTTCTACGACTCTTTTTGGTAAAAGCTTAGCTAATGAGTTTTTAACGCTTTGATTTGGATGGACTTCACGCATCTTATCTAATTCTTCAGATAAGTCGTCATTAGGTAATAGATCTATCATTACTTTTTGACCTGCGTTCCAATATGAAGAAATTTGTAAAATAGATGGGCCAGATAAACCACGGTGAGTGAAGAGTAAATTTTCTTTAAAAGAATCACCACTTTCTGATTCAACAACAACAGGAATTGCTATCCCTGATAACTCAGAAAAAGCCTCTTTATCTTCTTTATGAAGGGTAAATGGAACAAGACCAGCCGTTGTCGGTATCATAGCCAGACCAAATTGCTCTGCTAATTGATAACCAAACGGAGTAGCTCCAAGTTTAGGCATAGATAAACCTCCTGTTGCAACAACAAGAGACTCACATTCAATAGTATCGGTATCTAATTTTAATGAGAAACCAGAGTCTTTCTTAGTAATGTCTGAGATAGCACAACGGTAACGATAATTAACCCCTGCTAATTCACACTCTTTAAGTAGCATATCGACAATTTCTTTCGCTGAATCAACGCAAAATAATTGCCCATGATCGCGCTCTTCAAACTCAATACCGTATTTAGAAATCAACGAGATGAAATCCCAGTTAGTGTATTGAGACAAGGCAGATTTTACAAAATGCGTATTCTTACAAACATAGTTATGAGCAGTAACATCGTAGTTAGTAAAATTACAGCGACCACCACCTGAAATCAGGATTTTTCGGCCAGGTTTTTTAGCATGATCAACCACTAATACACTGCGGCCTCTCTTACCTGCTTCTGCTGCACAAATTAATCCCGCAGCACCGGCACCGATAACTACTACGTCTACTTTTTTCATGTCACTCTCAACCACAAATTCAATTGGCAGGGAGTGTACTATTATCAGCGCTAGATGCCCAAACTAATTACTAAGAAAAACACAGCAACACTCACTAGTAATAAAGCACTCGACAGCATGAAAAGATAACGGGCTTTTTCACATTTAAATACAAAAAGGGTGTCGTAATGATCCAAGTACTCTTCTTGCCAGAGATACTGAAATAGTTTGGTTTGTTTACCGATGTTACCGTGAGTAGTAAAGAAACCTCGGCCATCCACTTGTTGGTATAGCATTGGATGAGCTTCTTTCATAACAAAAAGGAGTGTTTTTAATGTGCTCAAATAACGAATAATATTGATACCCGTTACTGAAAATAATGCTAATAATATAAGGTCGCCACTTATCATAATCACCTCTGACATACTTGTCTGTGTGCTTAGGTAAGTAACGACCCTATGCGCTTATGTATCTATAGAAAACATAACGCGCTTACTACGTGTGGGATGAAACCTACCCAGCAGTGTTATCCATAATAGATGTAGAGCCAGATTTTGCTAATACCGCTAAATCTTTATCGATAAAGAATAACGCTTTACCGTCTTCACCTACCAAGTCAATTTTATCTAAAATACCTTTGAATAATTTCTCTTCTTCATGCTGCTCTGCCACATACCACTGAAGAAAATTAAACGTCGAGTAATCTTGTGAAGTAAAGGCAACATGAGCCAGTTTATTGATCTCTTGTGTGATCATTTGCTCATGCTCTAACGTGGTACGAAATACATCACCTAAACCAGAAAACTCTGATTGTGGTGCTTCAATCGCTCCTAAAATAGGCATTGCACCCGTCTCACTTACATAAGTAAATAGACGCTGCATGTGTTCCATTTCTTCTGTTGCATGCGCTCTAAAAAATGACGCAGCACCATCAAATCCTTTATCTTCACACCAAGCACTCATTTGTAAGTATAGGTTAGATGAGAAAAATTCTAGGTTAATTTGTGCATTTAGATGATCGACCATCGTTTTAGCTAACATATTCAGGTTCCTTTATGAGCTATTTACATTCAAAATCCATACAACTATAACATAACTCACCCATGACTTGATTAATCAATAATCATCAATCAGAACGAGATCTAAACGACAAAAAAAGAATAGATCTGGTGCTAATCTATGTTTATGAACAGATTCCATATTGGATTTATAGGAGAAACATCATGAGTTACCAACATATTCTTGTCGCTGTCGATTTAACAGAAGAGAGTAAATCATTGGTCACTAAAGCTGCGGGCTTAGCCAAAGCGCTAGAAGCTAAAGTTTCTTTTATTCACATTGATGTGAGCTATGCAGAGCTATATACCGGCTTAATTGATATCAACCTTGCTGAGACACAACATCAAGCAATGGAAGCATCGAAAGAAGCAATGAAACACTTGGTTGAGTTTGCTGAGTACCCAATCCACAAGACATTAGTTAGTAGTGGTGATTTAAGTAATGAATTATGCGAGGCAATTGATGATCTTGATGTTGACCTTGTAGTGTGTGGTCATCACCAAGATTTCTGGAGTAAATTACTGTCATCAACCAGACAAGTTATTAATACTTGCCCAATTGATGTCTTGGTTGTGCCATTTAAAGACTAAGATTTCATACTTGCATTTACGTACACATCGAAACGGTTCTTTTTCGTTTCGATTGCCATTGAAGGCTTTTGATTATCTAGCCATTCAGCGTAATCAGGTCGCTTAACGACAACACGTTTTGTTGCCATTAATAATGCCGGTGTTAATAATGCATCGGCATCGTTATCTGCACCCACCAATGATTGGAAGACTCGCATCTCTTTTTTCACTAATGCGCTTTTCTTTTTGTTTTCAGGGTGCGGATACATAGGGTCAAGATAAACCACATCAGGTTGAATAAAATCATCCTGTGCCATTAATTGCTCTAGCGCATCATGACTTGAAGCGTGAAGTAGAGACATACGCTCGGAGACCCACACACCAATATCTGCGTCTTGTTTTGCGCGAGCTAACCCATCATCAAGTAAAGCTGCTACCACTGGGTGGCGCTCTACCATTTGAACTTTACAACCTAAAGATGCCAGTACAAACGCATCACGACCTAAGCCTGCAGTACCATCCAAGACAACTGGTGTTGCCCCTTTATTTAGCCCTACTGCTTTAGCTATTGATTGCCCTTTACCACCCCCAAATTTACGGCGGTGTCCAACTGCACCTGAAACTAAATCAACGAAGATGGCACCAAGTTTAGGTTCATCCCGTTTACGCAACTCAAGCTGTTCTGTGGTTAGTATCAACGCAAAAACATTATCTTCGTCATGCATTAACCCCCAGCGAGTGGCAATAGCCTCTAACTCAGGTTGACGATTTGGGTCTTCACACAATAACGCTATTTGCACAGGGCACTCCAACAAGCTTAATCAATTAGGAACAGCAAGCGCCTATGGTAATAGATATTAATAAAAACGACTAGATAAAGTGCTCGCTGAACGCTTTATCTTAGGGTAGTTTAAATAGTTAGATACTTTTAGGCACAGGGATAAAGCACCTCATGAACAACACTAGTAAAATCGATGATCTTGACCGAGCAATTCTACAAGCTTTGATGAATGACGCTCGAACTCCTTATGCTGAATTAGCTAAGCGTTTCGATGTGAGCCCTGCAACTATTCATGTGCGAATTGAAAAAATGAAAGCGGCAAAAATCATCGAGGGGACTGAAGTTATCGTGAATCCCAAAACCTTAGGCTACGATGTGTGTTGTTTTATTGGTATTAATTTATACGCTGCTCGTGATTATCATTCGGCATTAGCTAAATTAGATGCGCTAGAAGAAGTGGTTGAGGCGTATTACACGACAGGTGCTTATAATATCTTCGTTAAGCTGATGTGTAAGAGTATTCAAGAACTACAGCATGTATTGATTGATAAGCTACAAGCGATTGAGGAAGTACAGTCGACTGAGACGCTGATCTCGTTGCAAAACCCGATCAGTAGGAATGTGAAGCCGTAAAGGTAAGAGCAGGGTTCAGATCGGTCGCAAGCTCCCTTAAAAGATTCAGAGGTGCTCGCTGTAATCACAGTATAAAACAGAACTCTTGAGCTTATTTCCTGAAATTTAGAACTGAGCATAGTTTCTAGTTATGTATAACCAACCCCTCCTAACCTCCCCTTATATCAACATTACTAATCTCATTAGTTTCTCTCTCAAGGGGAGGAACTGTATTGTGATCGTTGTAATTACAGCATCAAAGAAGGTTCTCCCCCTTTATCGCTGAATCATTGAAGTTTACTAAGTCAACATAAGGGGGAGCTAGAAGGGGGTTGCTAGTACCAAGGCTAAAAATAACCAATCCTGAAACCTTGCTCTTAAAAACAAAAAACCGCAGATGCATCAACACCTACGGTTTCAAATTTTCAGATAAACAATCAGGTTTTCACAGGACCATAGGACCGCTCTTCCCCGCTTTATCCGCTCTTAGATAACTCTAGAAAACTGCTGCTGACGCGCACGGTCTCGTAAATACTTATCAAAACACATACAGATATTACGGATCAATAAACGACCGCGCAATTCAACATCAATACGGCCTTCATGCATTGTTACTAACTCATCGTTAATAAACGTTTGTAGAAGTTTAATGTCCTCAGCGAAATACTTATCAAAGTCTAAATTAAACTCGGCTTCAATCGCTTTTGTATCTAGTGTGAAATTACAGATCAGCTGTTTAATCACTTCACGGCGGATTAAATCATCTTGGTCAAGGGCAACTCCGCGCCACAGAGCATGACGTTTCTCGTCAACTTGTGCGTAGTATTCTTTTAAGTCTTTTTTGTTCTGTGCGTAGCTGTCGCCAATCATTGAGATAGCTGACACACCCATTCCTAATAAATCACACTCACCTTGGGTTGTGTAACCTTGGAAATTACGATGAAGAATGCCTTCACGTTGTGCAATAGCAAGCTCATCATCAGGAAGAGCAAAGTGATCCATACCAATGAATTGATAACCAGCACCCGTTAGGTTTTCGATGGTTTCTTGTAGCATGACTAATTTTTCTGCAGGAGCGGGTAAATCAGCATCTTTAATTTTACGCTGCGCAGCAAACAACGTTGGCATATGTGCGTAATTAAATACAGACAAACGACCCGGTTCCATTTCAAGCACACGCTTAATCGTTAATGCTAAAGATTCAGCGGATTGCTTTGGTAAGCCGTAAATCAAATCAAGATTGGTTGAGCGGAAACCTAAGTCTTTTGCTCGTTGTACCATTGAAATAATAAAATCTTCGTCTTGATCGCGGTTAACCAAATGCTGAACTTCTTTATTGAAATCTTGCACACCAATGCTTAGACGGTTAAAGCCTTCATCACGCAAGTGGTCAAGCATATCTAGCTCAATTTCACGCGGATCAACTTCGATACTGATCTCTGCACCTTCTTCAAACGTGAACTCTCCACGCAATAAACTCATAAGGCGTGTAAATTGCACTTTAGTTAAGAAGGTAGGAGTACCGCCACCAAAATGCAGCTGTGTTACTTTGCGCTCAGTAAAGAGTGCAGCACGCTGACGGATCTCAAGCTCTAATGAATCTAAATAGATATCTGCTTTATGATGATGACGAGTGATGACTTTATTACAGCCACAGAAATAGCATAGCTTGTGACAAAATGGGATATGAATATAAAGAGATAATGGGCGCTCAGGATACTGAGTACATGCCATATCGAATTCAGCAGGAGTATAGGCTTCGTGAAACTCTAAAGCGGTTGGGTAAGAGGTGTAACGCGGACCAGAGTAGTTATACTTCTCGATGATCTCTTGATCCCATACTATTTGTTGATTTGACATGACTACTTCCATCTCTTTATATCTGCATTGACACTCTTCCTTGCATCATAAAACATTTGCTTCATAAAGCCGATGACTTCAATGCAATAAGAAATAGAAGTGTCGATCAGATCATTTTAATATCGATTTTTTGATTCAGTGGCTTAATACGATCATGTAATTGCTGGATCTCTACTTTAATCGTATCTTGCAAACGAGCCTCAGCTTTAGTTCGAACTAAATTGTCTTTCATTCGATCTTGTTTCGCTAATTCTTGTCGCTCATCACCACGCGGCATATCTTTCACTACATGATACAGCTCAGATAATGCTGGGTAGTCTGCTTCGACATCAATACGATCATCTTCTTGAAGATAATCCATAATACAGTACAAACGAATAGACAGCTCTGAGTAATCACATTGCTCTTGCATTCCGGCTTGGCAAAGTAAAACCACATTATCAAAAATATTGGCGTTACGTTTTTGTATCGCCAATTTTCTGTGTTGTGCTTGCAGTTCCTTCTGCTTTTTTAACTTCATCAGTAAGCTGCCAGCATAACTAGCCAACGCAAGAATAATTGCACCGCCAAGCAGTACCAACAGGGTTACTGTAGACATAATTATTTAAAATCATCCATATTGAAGTTATCGAATTCCGCTAGTAGATCGTCATCGCTTTTCGCTTTACGATCTTCAAATTCTGGGAATTCTGCAATTTCGTCTTCTGATTCAGCTTCTTCATCATCTAATAAGCCTAAACGACCCATTAAGTGTTCAATACGTGCTAATTTCTCATCCACGTATTTTTGAAGACCTGTACCTAGGTTTTCACCATTATCGATACGGTCTAGAAGAACCATTAGCTGTGCATCATTTTCTAACATCGCTAATTCTTGCTCGTTAGTTAGACGACGCTCTTGCTTGCTTGTTTTCTTCTTCTCTTCAACAATAAGTTGAATTGGTTTTTTACTACCAATACGAGGATCTTTTTTCTGAGCGAAACGACGCGCTTGTTCTGCATTGCTTTCAGCATTACGAGCACCGGCTTTTAGGCCTTTACGTTTTCTTTTACGCTTAATTTCACGACTGTCTACGTCACGATCGGTACGGTTACGTGTAACAACAACTGGCTCACTCGCCATTCCCGGAGTACGGGCTTTTTTAGTACGGCTCATTACTGGGTTTTCCTCAGTAAGATGACATCATTTCCAACAAACTCTAGGTCAAGTTGGTAGCGCTTTGCTACAAACTCAAACGTTTCTCTGCTGAAAAAGCTGACATGGGTTAAATCATTCTTGTAATGCCAAGTGGCAAACGCGCTTTCGTCCCTGGCTAGTTTCGTCATGATACCTAACCAACCACCAGGTTTCACCAAGCTCAATAACAATTCCAATTCGTTTTGAGGTTGATAAAAATGCTCAATCGCTTCTGTACAACTGACGAAGTCATACTGCTTAGTAAGCACGTGCTTATCTGGGGCGTAATAAATATCATAGAGTTCGACATGGTGACCCGCTTCTCTCATCATATGAGCAAGCAATGGTCCAGGGCCACATCCAAAGTCTAGTCCCTGTTGAGGTGTCTCACCAACACGCAATAACAAAGGCTCAGCAAATCGTGATAAGAAGGTTCTATACCCTTCATCGTCAAGATTGTTTTCATGGAGATCGTAGTGAGCTTTCTCTGTCTCTGGGTCTAAACGATCCGCCTCATCCACATAAACAAGATAACATTGCTGACAACGATAATAACGTCGACGCTTATCTTGATGGAAGTCATCAGCCTGTGAATGCTGACACAAAGGGCAAGATTGCATATAAACTCACTCCACTGCCTGAAAATTCTAGGGCGGGAAGTATACCCGATACTGGTGCAAAGATAATCGTTTTAACGCCTTTTTCATAAAAAAAAGCAGCTACGAGAGCTGCTTCTTCAAATTTGGTCTTAATTATCGAGCTTACATTAACAATTAATGTAGGCCACCAACATATTTAGATAATGTTGTAATATCTTCATCAGTCAGCTTTTTCGCGATATCGCGCATCATGCCATTCATATCATTTGCACGATCGCCCGCTCTGAATTTTTCTAACTGTGCCTTAACATAATCAGAATGTTGACCTGAGATTTTAGGGAATCCTGACAGTGATGTACCATTGCCACGAGGTCCATGACAAGCAACACACGCTGTAATTCCACGCTCCATATCACCCGCTAAATACAAAGCTTTGCCTTCTGGGATAGATTCTTCAGGCGTTGTATTATCGGCCATTGGTAAAGAAGCATAATACGCTGCGATGTCTTTTGCTCCTTGCTCATCAACACCCATTGCCATTGCACCCATTACAGGATCCATACGACCTTGTTTACCTTGAGTTTGCATGCCCAATTTAAATTCATTGATTTGCTTCTCAAGATAGCCTGCATGTTGGCCTGCTAAGTTAGGGTATTGAGTCAAAGTACTGTTACCTTCTTGACCATGACAAGCTGTACATGTTGCAGATTTTTGCTTTCCAGCTTCGATATCTCCTTGAGCCCATGTTGAGCAACTAGCTAGGAGAGTTAATATCAGCGCTAATTTTTTCATGACATTCCATTTTATTATTATCGTTCCCTCACAATGAGTTATCCTTGTAAACAGGATTTATTTACATTGTGTTGGATATTAAGCTTCCAGTACCGCTCTAAATTGGCTACAGCATGGTACAATGAGCGACCTTTACCGTTTTTATTACAAGTTTGTCACTACAACGTTAATTGTGACATCCTTACTGCGGTTATTTTACACATTTTCACAAAAAAGTAATCAGCTGACTACAATAATCCTACTTGGATCATTATCTACAGCTTGGTTTCCTTCGAGACGGAGTTAACAGTGAGCAAAATCATTCACTACCAAAAGACGCACTTCATTACGAGTGCACCAGATATTCGCCATCTACCTGAAGATGAAGGTATTGAAGTTGCCTTCGCTGGCCGTTCGAATGCGGGTAAATCAAGCGCATTAAACCGCTTAACAAACCAAAGAGGCTTAGCAAAAACGTCTAAGACTCCTGGTCGTACGCAGTTGATTAACTTATTCAAAGTTGATGAAAACTGCCATATCGTAGATTTACCAGGATACGGCTTTGCTCAAGTTCCTATTGAGATGAAGAAGAAATGGCAGAAGTCTTTAGGTGAATACCTACAAAAACGTCAGTGCTTAAAAGGCTTAGTAGTATTGATGGATATCCGTCATCCGTTAAAAGACATCGACCAACAACTTGTATTTTGGGCGGTTGACCAAAATATTCCAGTACAAATCTTGTTAACAAAAGCAGACAAACTAAAAAGCGGCGCGCGTAAAGCTCAAGTACTTAAAGTACGTGAAGCGGCAGTTGATTTTGGTGGTGAAGTGGTTGTTGATGCGTTTTCTTCATTGAAGGGAATTGGCGTTGATATCCTTCGAGCTAAGCTAGACACATGGTTTGCACCAGCGTTTGAAATTGATGAAGAATTCATTGAAAACATAGATGCTGAATAATCACTCTATATACTTAAGTCAAACTTATTATTGATTGATTAGCAGGCGTAGCCTGTAAGAAATAAAACCCCCACCTTAACAGGTGGGGAAATGGGAGAGATAAAGAGGTGTTATTATTTTTCTGTCGCGCATAATGCACCAAACCTTCTTGTGAAACAAACACCACTCCTAGCAATTCTCTCTCTAATGTTCCAAAACCTCACACAGTCTTTAAACCCATCTAAAAGTTGATACAAAATACAGAATCAATCCTTTATAAACAGATAGTTAAGATAATAATGCAAGTGAATTATCAATATCGCAACGTGTAGTAAAAATTACATTTCGTGGGAAAATTACAAAAAGAAGTATTTTAGAAGAAAGTGAGAACGTATTTTTTGAAGGCCTAGAAAGAAAAAACGCCCCAGTCAAAAAGGTTGACTGAGGCGGCTGAATTTAGCCAAATCCAATAACGTGAAACAAAAGGTCTGAAAGATAGAACATCTTTACCTCTGTACCCTACGCATATAAATGTACAACAAACGAACAGTTTTGAAAACCTTTTTTTGTAATTTTTTTTCAGTTTCGTTCATAAAAACACAACAAACACCTGACATAGCTCACTTTATTTGAGGTAAAAAAAAGCCAACGCGTGCGCTGGCTCATAGTTTTAATTTCAGGTGTAACTGAATTACAATTTAATCAGTAACACTTTAGCCACATTTCAGATTAACATTATTGATTAATGCGCTTCATCCCAGTTATCGCCAAAATCACTGTCGGCAACGAGTGGAACATCAAGAGTCACTGCGCCTTCCATTAACTCCGTCACTTTTTGAGTCACTTCTTCTAATGCATCTTCTTTCACTTCGAATACTAATTCATCGTGTACTTGCATTAATAAGTTAACTCGGCCATCACCTTCTTCTTCAATCCATTTATCTACTAGGATCATCGCTTTTTTGATAATGTCCGCAGCGGTGCCTTGCATTGGAGCATTGATCGCGGCACGTTCCGCGGCTTTACGACGTATCGCATTACGCGCATTGATTTCAGGTAAGTGCAAACGTCGACCATATAAGGTTTCAACATAGCCTTGCTCAGTTGCCAGTAAACGAGTCTCTTCCATATACTGCATCACTCCAGGATAACGCTCAAAGTACACATTCATGTAATCTTGTGCTTCACCACGAGAGATACCGATCTGCTTTGCAAGACCAAACGCACTCATGCCATAAATCAAACCAAAGTTAATCGCTTTAGCACGACGACGATCTTCCGATGTTACCTCTTCAATAGATACACCTTTCACTTCAGCCGCGGTTGCTGCGTGAATATCTTTACCAGCAGAAAACGCTTCTAATAACGCTTTATCTTGAGACAGATGCGCCATGATACGAAGTTCGATTTGAGAGTAATCGACTGCTAAAATTTTCCAACCATGAGGGGCAACAAATGCCTGACGAATACGACGGCCTTCCTCGTTACGAATTGGAATATTTTGTAAGTTTGGATCGGTTGATGATAAACGACCCGTCGCTGTGACCGCTTGATGATAAGAAGTATGCACACGACCCGTAGATGGATTAATCATCTTCGGCAGCTTATCGGTATAAGTAGATTTTAGTTTAGCTAAACCGCGGTACTCTAAAATCAACTTAGGTAATTCATACTCTAACGCCAATTCTTGCAGTACTTCTTCATTGGTTGAAGCGGCGCCTGATGGTGTTTTCTTAATAACTGGCAATTCCATTTTTTCAAATAAAATCGCTTGAAGCTGTTTCGGAGAGTTCATGTTGAACTCTTGTCCTGCTACTTCATACGCTGCTTTTTCTAATTCATCAAGACGTTGGCCAATCTCAAGTGATTGTGCAGAAAGCAGCATGTCATCAATATAAACCCCTTTTCTTTCCATGCGAGAAAGTACAGAGATTAAAGGAAGCTCAATATCAGTAAAGACGGTATTTAATTTCTCATCCGCCACTAATTTTGCGTGCAATACATTATGTAAACGTAGTGTGATGTCTGCATCTTCAGCCGCATAAGGCGCCGCTTGCTCTAAAGCGATTTGGTTAAACGTAAGCTGTTTCTTACCTTTACCAGCGATCTCTTCAAAGGAGATGGTGTTATGTTGAAGATAACGCAGCGCTAGGCTATCCATATTGTGTTTACCAGCAACGCTGTTATACACATAAGATTCAAGCATGGTATCAAACTTAATACCTTTCATTTCTATATCATAACGAGCTAATACACTCGCATCATATTTTAAGTTTTGACCAACTTTTGCTTTGTTGTCATCTTCTAAATACGGTTTTAATTGTTCAATAACCCAATCACGATCCAGTTGCTCTGGTGCATCAAGATAATCATGAGCGACAGGAACATAAGCCGCCTCACCTTCTTCGATAGCAAACGACAGACCGATAAGGTTGGCAACCATATAATCTAAACTGTCAGTTTCTGTATCAAATGCAGCGACTTCTGCATTATTTAATTTTTCTAACCAAGATAGAAAAGCTTCTTTGGTTAAAATAGTTTCATACTTTGAACGGTCAACTTGAGCAGCAACAATTACGCCTTCTTCAACCTCATCATTACTATCTGATGAGGAACTTACTGTTCGATTTGCTGATGTTTCATGTGAAACGATCTTACCGTCACTACCATCCAACATTTCGGTTAGCCAACGTTTGAAATTCATTTGACCAAACATTTGGATTAACTCATCCACATTTGGTTCTTGTTTCACTAGTTCTTCAGGTTTTTGATCTAATTCAACATCAAGTTTAATTGTTGCTAATTCATAAGAAAGATAAGCCCCTTCTTTATTCTCTTCTAACTTCTTCGCCATGCCTTTTGAGCCACGGAAACCTAATGGCGCAATATCATCAAGGTTAGCGTAAAGTGCATCCAAACCACCAACGCCCTGCAATAGTGCTCTTGCTGTTTTATCACCAATGCCAGGAACGCCAGGAATGTTATCAGAGGTATCACCCATCAGTGCTAGGTAATCAATAATCAGTTCAGGTGGAACACCGAATTTTTCTTCAACACCTTCAGGCCCCATAATCACATTTGTCATGGTATTAATAAGAGTGACGTTTTCATCAACCAATTGCGCCATATCTTTATCGCCGGTACTGATCAGTACTGGAATACCTGCTTTTGATGCTTGAGATGCTAACGTACCAATCACATCATCGGCTTCGACACCTGAGATAGAGATCAATGGTAAGCCCATTGCTTTGATCAGCTTATGCAATGGTTCTATTTGGCAACGTAAATCATCTGGCATTGGCGGACGATTCGCTTTGTACTCTGGATACATATCATTACGGAAGGTTTTTCCTTTCGCATCGAAAATAACCGCAACACGATCCGTCTCAAATTGTTTTAGAAGACTACGTAGCATGTTGATAACGCCATACACTGCGCCTGTTGGTTGGCCATCGCCATTAGTAAAGTTAGGCGCTGCGTGATACGCACGGAAAAGATACGAAGAGCCATCCACTAGGATGAATGGATTATCAGGAATTCTTGCCATAGTCGGTATTATCCAGAGGTTATTATGATCAATGAGTTTCATTTTATACCCAAGCCACATCAAAATGCTGCTCTTCATTCCTTTTTTCTCATTTTATTTATCAAAAGTTCAACGTTACATGTCTAACTCATCTGTGGATAACTCTGTTTGTAATTATTTTTTGTATAATTAATAACTATTTTATTAGTTCAAAAAAAGTGGATTAAAAACCAAAAAATCAAAAGCTTAGATCAAAAAAAACGATCAACAAGTAGATCCTTACTTGATCATCCTTTGTGGACAATAATATTAACCATGCAATTTTCTATTAAAAAACTGATCATTTTAAAGTACATATTTTGCGAAAAAATTGGTTGTAAACTCAAAAAAAAGACAAAAAAAGCGGCGTCTTCGTAAAGAAGCGCCGCTCAGCAAAAAGAGAATAATGGCTGTCGTTAACTTAGAAACGTCACCACTACTCATATAGCTGATGTACACTGGAAGCAATGTGAGCAATGTCGTGCCTTCTTGAAATAGTGCGGGGTAACTTGCGTTTGCGTTATTCCCTGAAGACAAGTTAATAATAACCATTCTCATTTGCTTTGCAATAGTTAAATGAGAAAAGATCTCACTTAATTTTACAAACCATTAAAAATCAATAAGATAAGAAGTAAAAAAGACCAACTAATTGTTGGCCTTGTTATTCATTTTATCTTAATTCTACGATTGAGAAGGTTGAGTCGCTAATTGATGCCCTTCTGAGGTTAATTTACGAATTAGATAATTCAGTAATACACCATACATAGGAACAAACAAGCCCAAACTAATCACCAGTTTAACGCCATAGTCCACCAACGCGATTTCTGTCCAATGCTCAGCCATGAAAGCATCAGGACTTTGATAAAACGCAATAGCGAAAAACGCTAGAGTATCAATTGCATTACCAAACAGAGTTGAACACGTTGGTGCTATCCACCATTGTTTTAACTGACGAAGGCGGTTAAACACATGAACATCTAATATCTGTCCAAGTAAATAAGCCATAAAACTTGCAATCGCAATTCGTGCAACGAACAAGTTAAACTCACCAAGTTGTGAAAAACCTTGATACTGCCCTTCAAAAAAGACAACGGATAAAAAGTAAGAAACAGCTAAGGCTGGCAACATAACAAAGAAGATGATACTTCTTGCCATTTTCGCACCAAAAATACGAACCGTTAAATCTGTTGCTAAGAAAATAAATGGGAAGGTAAATGCACCCCACGTGGTATGAAACCCAAACAAAGTGAATGGGATCTGAACCAAATAGTTACTTGATGCAATAATTACAAGGTGGAATACTACAAGGAAGGATAAAGCATTGCGCTGTTGCGCGGGCGTAAATGTACTCATATAAGTACCTTTTTGTCATTGGGGGCGAGGGAACCCAAATTAAACACAAAGCTAAAATCACCGTTTATTTACATAATGACTCTAGCCAATTTTCAGGGCGGTGATTATACATTAACCGCTTTTGATCACAAGAGCCGCTTAAAACAAACCCGCAATAAATGCTAACTCTTCTTGATGCTCAGTTCGTGCTAATGCTTCTAACCACACTGAGTTAGAATAATGCTCAGCACGTAACATAAATTGTGCACCTTCAAAATCAATCAACCAAGAATGAAGATCGGCATCCATCTGTTGTTCCACTATTCTGGCGTCCATTGCTGTAATTAATTGCTTACCAATGACTTCAAATGAATCAAAATAAAATTCAGGCACAGAAAAAATAATGCGCCCAGCTTCTTTATCAAACTCAACGACTGAAAATAAACTCATGACTTACCCTTGTCCGGTAATGTGCATTTCAATTAAATCTAAAAATGGATCGGCGTATTTTTCTAACTTCTTCTGTCCTACACCATTAACTGCCAGCATTTCACCATATGAAGTGGGAGTAATATCAGCCATATCCATTAATGTGGCATCACTAAAGACAACATAAGGGGGTAAATCATCACGATCGGCAATCGATTTACGCAATTTTCGTAACTTAGCAAACAACTGTTTATCATAATGACGATTATTTAATTTTTCTGACTTCGCCGTTTTCGCTGCGGTATCAAGTCGTGGCACAGCAAGCTCTAATGCCTCCAGTCCTTTTAAAATAGGGCGAGCTTCTTCAGTTAATTGCAGTGTCGAGTTTCGGGTAATATTTTGAGCTAGTAAGCCTTTATGAATCAATTGACGAATAATACTGACCCAATATTCATGGCTGTGCTCTTTACCTATACCGTAGGTCGATAATTTATCATGACCATGTTCTCGAATTCGTGCAATCTTTAGCCCTCGCAATACTTCCACCACATAACCAACACCAAAGCCTTGATTCACTCGATAAACACACGATAACGCTTTTTGCGCGGCTTCTGTACCATCAAATTGTTTTGGTGGATCTAAACAAACATCACAGTTACCACACGGTTTAGGACTATATTCACCAAAGTAATTCAACAAAACTTGGCGACGACACGTTTGCGCTTCAGCAAAAGCAGTCATGGCATTAAGCTTATGGCTCTCAACCAATTTTTGAGGCCCTTCTGGCTTCTCTTCAACAAGTTTACGTAACCACACAATATCAGCAGGATCGTACAGCATCACAGCCTCTGCTGGTAGACCGTCACGCCCTGCTCGTCCTGTTTCTTGGTAGTAAGATTCAATGTTCTTTGGAATGTCAAAGTGCGCTACAAAACGTACGTTTGATTTATTGATCCCCATACCAAACGCAACCGTGGCTACAACGATCTGAATATCATCACGCTGAAACGCTTCTTGAACATAATTTCGCTCATCCAAATCCAAACCAGCATGATAAGACGCAGCTCGGATATGGTTATTACAGAGCTTCTCTGTCAGCATTTCTACTTTTTTACGGCTACCACAATAAATAACACCACATTGGTTCTTCTGTGTCGCAAGATAATGAACTATTTGGCTGACTGGTTTATGTTTTTCTAACACGGTATAGCGGATATTAGGACGATCAAAACTACCCAAATACTCATGAGGATTAGGTAATGAGAGACGATTTAAAATATCTTTACGAGTAGCTTCATCAGCCGTCGCCGTCAGTGCCATAATTGGAACATTAGGAAAACGCTGTTTTATTTGTCCAAGTGACGCATATTCTGGACGGAAATCATGCCCCCATTGTGAGATACAATGCGCTTCATCGACCGCTATCATGCAAAGATTTAACGATTCAAGACGTTCCATGAAATCGCGCATCATCACACGCTCAGGCGAGACGTATAACATCTTAACTTGGCCCGAATTAATACGATTCCAAATCGCGACCTGCTCATCACGATCAATCGTTGAGTTCAAACACTCCGCTTTGACGCCATCAGCCTTAAGTTGATCAACTTGGTCTTTCATTAATGAGATTAATGGTGAAATAACTAACGTTAATCCATCAAATACCAATGCTGGAATTTGATAACACAGTGATTTACCACCACCAGTAGGCATAATAACCAAGCTATCTTGACCATCAAGGACTGCATTGATGACTTCTTCTTGCCCAACACGAAATTCTTGGTAGCCAAAAACGTCTTTTAAAACAGTGTAACTCTGCGATACCTGTTCCATTGGCTGCTCTGCGATAATGCTGGACATAAAAAACTCATCAATAATGTGGGAGGCTCATTCTACCTATGCTTATTGGTGAGGAAAAGAGCAATAGGAAAATACTAGGCACATTCGATACTGAGCCCTATACTCCATTCCACAACAATTCATACAAGGTGTGATCATAAAAACACCTTTCCTATTACATTACATCGTTAAGAATTTGCTTATGCCAACCACTGAACTCGAACAACAGCGCACTCGTCAGGGTGTTTTTTTTGCTCTTAGCGCCTATACCATGTGGGGCATTGCACCTATTTATTTTAAAACTATCAGTGAAGTCTCTCCTTTTGAGATCCTAAGTCACAGAGTTATTTGGTCTTTCTTTTTTCTTGCAGGATTATTGTGCTTATCTAAAGGTTGGAAAACCGTAATCAACACACTAAAAGATAAAAGAAAAATGGGCTACCTTATGACAAGTAGCGTATTAATAGGGGCTAATTGGTTGATTTTTATTTGGGCTGTAACCGCAGACCACATGCTTGATGCCAGTCTTGGTTATTTCATCAACCCTATTTTTAATGTCATGTTAGGAATGCTTTTTTTAGGGGAACGGTTACGTAAATTGCAGTGGCTTGCTGTGATTTTTGCCGCGATTGGTGTGCTAATTCAACTAATAACCTTTGGCTCAATCCCTATCGTGGCATTAGCTTTGGCTTGTAGCTTTGGTTTTTATGGCTTATTACGAAAAAAAGTCGCTATGGATGCACAATCAGGCTTATTTATTGAAACCTTGGTTTTACTCCCAATAGCTGCAACTTATTTATTATTTATCGCAAACTCTCCAACCTCTAATTTCGCCACTAATTCTACAAATTTAAATTTATTATTAGTTGCCGCCGGGATCATAACAACCGTACCTTTACTTTGCTTTACTGGTGCTGCTACACGATTAAAATTATCAACCTTAGGTTTCTTCCAATACGTTGGACCAAGCTTGATGTTTATTCTAGCAGTAGGTCTATATGATGAGATTTTTAGTACGGATAAGGCCATCACTTTTGGGTTTATTTGGTGTGCGTTGATTACCTTTACAACTGATGCATTTATCATTAACAAAAAGAAAAAACAAATACAACTCTAATGCAAAA
Organism: Aliivibrio sifiae; assembly: GCF_002954715.1. GTDB lineage: Bacteria > Pseudomonadota > Gammaproteobacteria > Enterobacterales > Vibrionaceae > Aliivibrio > Aliivibrio sifiae. Next base: position 267,845 of record NZ_MSCP01000003.1, read on the forward strand.
ACAATAAGCAAACAAAATTACAACATTTATACTGTATTTTTTCGATTTATGTTTTATTTTTGTTATTTTAACAAAGAAAACCAAACCTAGCCGTGAAATTTATTTCTTAATATGTGACACTAAGTCAATAATAACATTATAAATAATTGACAATATTGTAAATAGGTTAGAACTATGGCTAGGTGTAAAAATTGTAAAGCGGAATTACCGTTATTACCATCTAAGAGAAGCTTTGTAGAAAGACATATAACGCAACGCAACACAAAGAAATTTAAATGTCATGAATGTAATGAATTACAATTTACGAGTCCCTTTGATTCAGTAAAAACAGACATGGCGAAATAAAAAAAGAGAGCGAATTCGCTCTCTTTTTTTATACTCTACGTATAACTTTATATTACATTGACTCTAACTTGGCATATTGAGTCACAAGCCACTTAATACCTTCACCATTAAAGGCGACTTGTACTCGGCCTTGTGCGCCAGCACCTTCAAAGTTAATGATCGTACCTTCACCAAACTTAGGATGTTTCACCCTCTGACCTAATGCATAACCGGTTTCATTAAAGTTATTATTAATCGCTTTCTGACCAAATCGCCCCTCAGATGAACTGTCTTGAGACCCATAGCTGCCATAAGACCCCGTTCGACTTACTTTGGCTTTCATTCGAACTTCTTCAACACAGTTAGTTGGTAGCTCTTTAATAAAACGCGACGGTTTGTGATATTTCTCCTGACCATATACTCGACGAGTTTCAGCATAAATAATATACAATTTCTCCATCGCACGTGTCATACCGACATAACAAAGACGACGCTCTTCTTCTAAACGCCCCGCTTCTTCTGCTGACATTTGACTTGGGAACATACCTTCTTCAACGCCCACCATAAAGACCAGTGGAAATTCCAAGCCTTTAGCACTGTGTAATGTCATCAACTGAACGGCATCTTCAAACTCATCAGCTTGGCCTTCACCAGCCTCTAATGCAGCATGAGTTAAGAAAGCCGTTAAATCGGTCATCTCTTCCGCTTCTTCTGGCTTATCAAACTGACGAGTCGCCGTTACCAGCTCTTCCAAGTTCTCAATACGTGCTTTTGATTTTTCGCCTTTCTCTTGCTCATACATCGTAAACAGACCGGAGTTTTTAATCACTTGGTCCGTTTGTTCATATAAACGACAATCACGAGTATCGTCCTCTAATGCATTAATTAGTTCGATAAAACGGCTTAATGCACCCGCAGCACGACCAGGTAATACTTGCTCTTCAATCAAAGCAAGGCTGGCTTGCCACATGGTGGCTCCACGTTCGCGCGCAGCAAAACGTACGGTTTCTAGTGTCTTATCACCAAGTCCACGCGTTGGTGTGTTTACTACTCGCTCAAAAGCCGCATCATCATGACGGTTATTCATTAAGCGTAGGTAAGACAAGGCATCTTTAATCTCTTGTCGTTCGAAGAATCGCATACCACCATAAATTCGATACGGCAGTCCTGCTTGGATTAAGGCTTCTTCTAATACACGAGATTGGGCGTTATTACGGTATAAAAATGCAGAATCTTGCAGAGCACCACCATTATCGCGCCACTCTTTAATTTTCCCAACAGCAAAACGAGCTTCATCCATTTCGTTATAAGCAGAATAAATAGAGATCAGATCGCCATCAGCGTCTTCTGTCCATAACTTCTTACCCATGCGCTCAGTATTATTACTGATCAGTTCATTGGCGGCGTTTAGGATATTGGCGGTTGAGCGATAGTTTTGCTCTAAACGAATGGTTTTCGCACCCACAAATTCATCTAAGAACTTCTGAATATTTTCGATCTGAGCACCACGCCAACCATAGATAGACTGATCATCATCACCAACGATCATCACTTTACAATCAGGACCCGCCATCATGCGTAACCATGCATATTGGATGTTGTTGGTATCTTGAAATTCGTCGACCAAGATATGTTTAAAACGCGCTTGATAATGTTCACGAACGTGTTTGTGATCACGCAGCAATTCATGAGATCGAAGTAAGATTTCAGCAAAATCAACTAAGCCAGAGCGATCACACGCTTCTTGATAAGCCGTATATACTTTTAGCCACGTTTGAGCGATAGGGTCGTTAAAGGTATTGATTTGATGAGGACGCAAACCTTCGTCTTTCTTACCATTAATAAACCAAGCGGCTTGACGTGCAGGCCAGTTTTTATCATCCAAATTTTGAGCCTTGATCAAACGCTTTAATAAACGCTGCTGATCATCTGAATCAATAATTTGGAAACCTTCAGGTAATTTAGCATCAAGGTAATGAGCACGAAGAATACGATGGCAGATACCATGGAAAGTACCGTTCCACATTCCGCCCGCACTGCCATGCATTAACTCTTCAATACGGCCACGCATTTCTGCCGCCGCTTTGTTAGTAAATGTCACTGACATAATAGAGAAAGGAGACGCTTGTTCGATTTGCATTAACCATGCGATACGATGAACAAGTACTCGAGTTTTACCACTACCGGCACCCGCAAGTACAAGCATGTTTTCTAACGGAGCGGCTACGGCTTCGCGCTGTTTGTCATTAAGACCATCAAGAAGAAAAGAAACGTCCATCACATCACACTGGTTATTTATACATGTGAGTGAAGTATATACTGAAATGAAGTGAGACCCAACCTAGAGGCTAGATTTGCTTTTGAATTGAACAAAGCTAAGACAGAATAAGCGCTTAGCTTTGTTATTTTATGTTTTATTTAGAAATCAATTACGCTTGTTTTGATTTACACTGTTGCTGACCACTGCGATAAGAAAGCACTGAGGCTTCTTTTGCTTCGTTATACACCACTTCATAAAATTGAGGCAGGTTGAAGTTCACTTTATCAGGGAATTCTAAATCAATGTTATTGCGACTTGAAGTGTAATAGTGGTTAATACTGTTTACCATGTCATCTTTACTGCCGTAACATTCATGATAAATTTCAATTTTATTATCTTCATCTAAAACGTAGATATTAAAACCATCATCATTATGCTCTGATGCATCAAAGAAGAATTGAATTAACCCTTCGCTCGCAAACGAATCCACCACATCAGGAATAACAACGCCGCTACTATCTCCTAAAGGTATCGTGGTTGAGCCAATCGCTTTATTGGTTGAAATACTTGAGTAAAATTGTACTGAATCTTCTAACTTCTGAATCGATACACCACGACGCTCAAAGAACAAGCCATACATAGTTGAGCCAATTTTAATGCCTTTAAAACGACGACGTTTTTCGTTATTTTCAACTGGTTTTAAACGAAGTTCGATACACTCAGCCAATAACTGATAAATGTTATTACGGATGATGCCACGCATTTGTTTACTGTAGCAAAATACATCGACAGATTCAGGACGAGCCGCATCTTGGTGCATTTTACATAGTACAGTTTTCAACGCGTCAAGAATCGCCGTTTCACCGCTGAAGTTAAGTGTTCTCACTTCATGCCATGAATTTCGGTATACCAAATCAACACTACCAATCAAATTATTTTGATTGCTACCACAACTAAAAATATCAGCGTCCGTCTGATTCATTCGCTCAGGCTTCATCTTCAAAGTTTCAGTCGGATCACTTTCTAAATTGATAAATATAGATAATTGACGAACTTCACACGGGCTTGCTAACTCTTCTTTGGTAGGCTGTGGCATATGAACAGAAAACGTATTTCTTAAGTCGCTTACCATTTGGTAAAATTTATCAATGTTCAGATCAGCTTGGCGTACAACCGCATCTAATCGTGTTGATTCCGTCAGCAACCCATTAAAGAATGCCCACGCCACCAATTTACTTAAGTATCTATTGTGCTCTAAATGCTTTGCACCCATCAATTCTTTTGCTATTAGTGGCTGTTTGTATACATACCAACCCGCTTTATTAACGCCAGTATCTTGCACTTCAATAAAGCTTAAATCAGCTTCATGCAGATCAGGGGAAATTTGTGGATTAAGTAAAGTAACCTTGCCAGGAAGCTCTTCAAATGCAGCGTAAAGCTTACGAGCAAGAATACTGATGTCTTCAGGGCTAATCGACGATGTTATGTCATTATTACGCGCAAAACGGATCAAGTTACGGTAACTTTGCATTAAGGCTTCAAGCAAATCATTATGTGATTTTTTAACTTGCTCAACCTTCCATGTACGACGAGAATCAAGCTCAACTATCGTTGCTTGAGACCACCCCCATTGTGATGTTAGCTCTGTTAACGCCTTACGACGCCACTCAACTGAACCCTGCCCTTGCTTACGAGACAGTTTCTCATGAGTTTTTAAATAAAAGCTACGGCGTACAAGTTCTAAACGAGCCATATCATTGGTTCGCTCAAGGTAACGCGTTACTTTTTCTAGCATTAAATAATACGCATCCATACCATAGAGATCTGGCTCATCGGCAAAAAAACGACGTTTACTATCAATACTTAATAATTGAGTGTGTGGGTATTCCCAAGAATAGGCTTCCAATAAAATCGCTTTTAATACCGATTTGAATGGTGAGTCGATACTTTTATAAAGTTGCCACAAGCTAGACCCAAAATACTCTTCAGCAGGGATATGATTTAGACGACCAAAGTCAATCCACTCTTCTTTTCTAATTACACCTTGCTGACAAAGCTGATCAACATATTCGTCATAGCTTTCTTCCATTTCTGGAGGAATGATCTGCCATAATAATTGTTGCCCACCAAGACATACTGCGGTTCGATAAAACTCATCAAGTAACAACAGATGCTGTGAAGACCCACAGTTATCTCCCGTCATTTCTTCAGAATAAGTGTCACGGAAACGAGTTTGTTCCATCAAGAAAAAGTTTGCTTCAATATAAAACTGCGCAGCCCACTCAGTCAGAGCATCGCATTTTTGTTGCAAGAGGATTTTTTTCTCAGCAGGAAGGTGTTCAGGTATGCATACCCATATATCAAGATCACTGGCGACAGTTTGCCCGATAGATGAAGTACTACCCATAGAATACAAACCAAGGATGTTTCCTTGATTAGAGGTAGAAAGAGGATAACGAAGCGTCAGTTGAGCCATCCACTCACGCTGTTTCTTATTTGCATGAAATTGCTTAATACCACTAGGTGCACCTTCAATAAACCCCGGAAGTTCCGAGTGATTGAAATGCAGCAGCAATGGCAATTGATGGAAGATCTCTTGCCCAAGTGGTTTCATTAATGCTAACGCGCGATCTATACGTTGTTCGGTAAGACGCTGTTGTCGAGCGATTAATGTTTCAATATAGGTTTGCAAATAGAAAGCCTGGCTCATCTTTGTCATCAATGATGACGATTCATATTGAACATAACTCGTTCAATACCGACTATAAAACGTGATCAAGATAACACTTTTCATTACTGGCGTAAAGTTTACGCATTAAGCACAATCGTAGATACCCCTACCAATTGCGGTGTTGTTTTTAACCTATAATCACACTGTTGTCATCCTGTATTTTCACCTCACCCTCAAGTAGTGGTAGGATAAGGTAATTATTTTGATCGGATACTACTATGTCACAGCAATTACCAGTTCGTATTGCCACTCGTAAAAGCCCTTTAGCGCTATGGCAAGCTCATTTTGTTAAAGATGCACTACAGTCTCTTCACCCTGGTTTGGAAGTGGAACTCGTTACAATGGTAACGAAAGGCGACATTATTCTTGATACGCCGTTAGCAAAAGTGGGCGGAAAAGGATTATTCGTAAAAGAACTTGAAGTTGCAATGTTAGAAGGTCGTGCTGATCTTGCCGTTCATTCAATGAAAGACGTACCTGTTGAGTTCCCAGAAGGCTTAGGTTTAGTTACTATTTGTGAGCGTGAAGACCCACGTGATGCATTTGTTTCCAATACCTACAACAACATTGAAGAATTACCACAAGGTGCGGTTGTTGGCACTTGTAGCTTACGCCGTCAATGCCAGTTAAAAGAAGCTCGTCCTGATTTAATCATTAAAGACCTTCGTGGTAACGTTGGCACTCGCCTACAAAAATTAGACGATGGTAATTACGATGCAATCATTCTTGCTTGTGCTGGTCTTATCCGTTTAGGCTTAGAAGAAAGAATTAAAAGCTCAATTGAACCAGAACAATCTTTACCTGCAGTAGGTCAAGGCGCAGTAGGTATTGAAACTCGTCTGAATGACGATCGTATCCGAGCTTTACTTGCGCCATTAAACCATCCAGAAACAGCACATCGAGTTCTATGTGAACGAGCAATGAACAACCGTCTTGAAGGTGGTTGTCAGGTGCCAATCGGAAGCTATTCATTAATTGACGGCGACAAAATTTGGTTACGCGCTCTTGTTGGAGAGCCTGATGGTTCAATTATGGTTCGTGGTGAAATTTCAGGTTCAGTATCTGATGCAGAAGCACTAGGTACACAATTAGCAGAACAATTGCTTAATGACGGTGCGAAAGACATTTTAGATCGCCTATACGCAGACGCATAATATGACCATATTGGTGACTCGCCCAGAGCAAGAGAGCCAAGCACTCTGTGATGCCTTATATCAAATGGGGCATCACGCTATTTCTCACCCTTTGTTAACCATACATCCAGGCCGAGAACTCTCTCTACTTCCTTCTCTTTTTTCGTCTTTATCTGATGGTGACTTTATCATCTCTGTCAGTCAACACGCCGTAGAACATGCACAAAGCTACCTTGAAAAACAGCGAAAAGAGTGGAAAAAAGGCGTTAATTATATAGCGGTTGGTCAAAAGAGCGCTCAACACCTCAAAACCTATATCTCAGATCCAGTACACTTTCCCACACCGAGCGACAGTGAACATTTACTCGCACTTCCTGTCTTAAAAAACGTTGCTGGAAAAAGAGCTATAATTCTAAGAGGTAATGGCGGACGAGATCTTATTTATCAAGCACTCGAAGACCTTGGGGTAAAGGTCACTTATTGTGAAACCTATCAGCGACAGTCGACGTCGTTTAATGGTTCAATAAAAGCCGAAGAATGGCAAGCACAAAACGTAGATACACTGGTGGTAACCAGCGGTGAACAACTTGTTTTTTTCACCTCGCAATTTACCAGCACAGATTTAGATTGGGTATTAACATGTCGATTATTAGTGCCTAGCGAACGAATTAACCAAATTGGACAACAACTTGGTTATCAACATATTGAAACGGTTGGCGGAGCCTCTAATTCCGACTTGCTGCACTATCTCAGTGAGCATCATCATGATGGGACTTTCAAATGACAAAAAATAACAATAAGCCACAGTCTGCCGAAGAAAACGCAGCATCTGTTATCGCACCGTCTTTGGTAACACAAGAGCAGAAAAAAACAAATCAAACTACGCATTCAACTTCTGCTACAACATCGAAAAAACAAGAAGAGCTTGTCGATAAAAAAGGCCGTCGTTTAGGCACTGTCGCGATTATTATTTCTATTCTATTAAGTGGCGGGGCTTTTTTAGCGTCGCAACAGCAAGTAACTCAGCAACAAATAAAAATAGCTCAACTTGAACAACAATTAAAAAGTGCCGACAGTACTTTTGACGCAAAATTAGTCACAGCAGAACAACGCATTACAGATAAAGCAGATGAGATTGTTCGTAAAGCTACAGTATTAATGCAACAGCAAGATAAAAGCATTGCAAGCCTTCAACTGGCAATTGCCGATGTTAAAGGTCGTCGCCCTAATGATTGGCTATTGGCAGAAGCTGATTATTTAGTAAAAATGGCAGGTCGTAAATTATGGCTTGAACATGATGTAGTTAGTGCTACACGTTTAATGGAAAATGCCGACCAACGTATCTCTGCACTTAATGACCCAAGTTTAACCCCTCTTCGTCGCGCCATGGCAGATGACATTGCCACATTGAAAGCCATTCCATTAATTGATCGTGATGGCTTAGTTCTTAAACTAAACAGCCTAGAACAACAAATTAATAAATTGCCTCTTGCTAGTGCGGTACTTCCTGAAGCTGATGCAGTAGAACAGAAGAAAGTATCAACTAACATTAATGATTGGCAATCAAACTTAATGCAGTCTTTGGATGACTTTGCAGGTCATTTCATTACTTACCGAGTACGTGAAGGCAATGTCATTCCTTTGCTTAGTCCCGAACAGCATTTTTACCTAAAAGAGAACATCAAAGGTAAGCTACTTCTTGCTTCTAAAGCCTTATATCGTGAACAAAGCGAAGTGTATGCAACCTCATTAGAAAGTGCGAAGTTATGGTCTTCTCAATACTTCCAACAAGATGACCCTGCTGTTAAGAGTTTCATGGCTCAATTAGATTCACTAGCAAAATTCAAAGTGGATGTTCGCTACCCACAAAAAATGGAAACACAGGCTTTATTATCAGACTTCATTTCTGAACGTTTGCGCCGAAATGTTCAAGCCGTTGGCACAGCTCCAGTAAAAGCAGCGCCAATAAAGAAAACTGAAACGGTTGAAGGAGGTAAGTCATGATCCGATTACTGCTTCTGGCAATCGTCTTAGTCGGTGGATTAATCGTAGGAACGACGTTTGCCGATCAACAAGGTTATGTATTAATTTCAGTCTCAAATACAACGATTGAAATGAGCTTAACAACATTAGTTCTCTTTATCGGTGCGCTGATCGCTGGGTTATTCTTATTAGAGATTGTGGTTAAACGTATTCTCTCTGTCAGTAATTTTACCCGTGGTTGGTTTAGTGCGCGTCATTTACGCAAAGCACGCTACAACACGTTTAAAGGAATGATTAAACTGCATGAAGGTGAATGGAAAGAAGCAGAGCGTCTAATCACAAAAGGCGGCCGTCATAACGACTTTCCATTACTTAATTACCTTGCGGCAGCAGAAGCAGCACAAGGCCGCCAACAAATAGAACAACGTGACCGCTATCTACAATTGGCATCAGAGCAAGCAGAGAGTACGCTTGCGGTTGCACTCACTAGCGCAAAACTGCAAATGCGCGAAGAGCAATATGAATTAGCTCTTGCTACGCTTCAGTCTGTAAAAGTTGATTATCCTCGCAACCCTGTATTGCTTGAGCTACTAAAAGAATGTTATTTAGCCCTAAATGAATGGCAACCACTGAAAAACATTATTCACCCTCTCACTAAAGCAAACCTTATTTCAGAGCAGCAGGCGTTGGAATTAGAAGAAAAAGCAGAATGTGGATTAATGGCGTTTATAGCGACAAATAAGGGCACTGCAGGGTTATTAGATCATTGGAATTCTTTACCTAAGAAGCTACAAAAGCACGTTCCTGTATTGGTTTGTTTAATCAAGCAACTACACGCACGTAAAGCGGATTCTGAAGCCTACATTCTCTTACGTGATAACTTGAAAAAGCGCAGCGATGATCGCTTGGTAGAGCTATTACCAACCTTAAACCTAGCAGATTATCACCCAGCAACGGTACTGTTGGAAGGCATGGCAAATTACGATGTTCGTAACCCTGTGATTCAAAGTACGTTAGCTCAGCTGTATATGCGCACTGAAAAGTGGCAGCCAGCACGCGACCACTTTGAAGCGGCGTTAGCTATTCGTGAAAACATGTCTGATTATGCTTATCTTGCGCGCGTTTTAGAGAAACAAAACCGTAAACAAGCGGCGGCGGATCTGTCTCGTAAAGCGTTGACTATGGTAGATAACCAAGCTTAACCCTGAGCTATTAAATATCATAAAAAATGCCACTCTTTTGAAGTGGCATTTTTATTGGTATTAATTCCAATGTAACTAAAGCTCTAGATTAGATAAATGCGAATGCATCACCAAACAACTGATCTTTCTTTGCTTGTTTTTCAGTGATGAATTGCTCACGAGCTGCGCCTGCCATTTCAAAGCGACCTGCAATGTAAATATCCACTTCTGCTAATGAGTTAAAGTCGGCTTTTACCGCTTCAAGTACATTACCCGTTTTACCTGTCCAGCCTTCTGTTTGCTCGACTACTGGTACAAACGTAATATGCTCATGTGCTGCTGCTATGGCTTCTATCTCTGCTTTTGCATACAGCTGACGCTCATCACGACCACCCCAGTAAAGATAAATTGGTTTTTGAATCTGTTGGCTGATGCAGTGATCCAGTATTGAACGTACGTAGCTAAATCCTGTACCACCAGCAATCAACAACATTGAACGCTCGCTATTTTCACGGATCCACGCTTCACCATGAGGAGCATCAATTTGGATATCTCCCCCGTTTTCTAGTGCCGCTTTCATTAATTCAACCACTTCGCCCGCATAAGCATTATGCTCAGCTGCGCCGATATGAAGTTCGATTTCACCCTCATGACGGCAAGGGCTGCTTGCGATTGAGAATGGACGTTTGTCTTTCTCTCCCATTACAACCATTAAGTATTGACCAGCTTTAAACTCTACTGGTTGTTCTGGATGAAGTAATATTTGAAAAGTATTACAAGCCAACGGCTCGATAGACTTTACTTTGCAATTGATTGGCATGACTTTCCTTTTTCAGCTGATATCTATTTTTAAATGATATTTATACGCTGTAATTATTATGAGTATTGAGCAGTAAACTCTAATTATACGGGGAGGATTTATTCTAACAACAGCACTAAATCACTTTTTGCTGTAGCCTGACACGCAAATATCCACCCTTCTTGTTGTTCTTTATCGGTTAGAAGCGGCTCTAAATCGTAGTCAATCTCCCCTTCTAACTTTTTACATAGGCACATAGCACATGCACCTACTTGGCATCGATTCGGGTAATTAATTCCCGCTTCTAATGCTGCATCTAAGATGGTTTGCCCCTCTTCAATGCAGAACTCTTTTTGTTGTGGTAGTAAGGTTATTTTTTTCAAAAGATAGCCAACTCATCCCAAATAGCATCTATTTTCGCGACAACGTCAGGATCTTTTTTGATTGGTGTTCCCCATTCACGAAGACACTCATCTTCCAATTTATTGGTCGCGTCTAGACCCATTTTTGAGTGACCCGTTTCATTTTGTAAAAATAGCGTATCCCTTGCCGGGTCCATTCGTGTTGTCACTGCCCAAATAATGTCATTCCAGTCACTGACATCGACATCACCATCACACACAATAACAAACTTGTTCTCATCAAACTGAGACCAAACAGCCTCCATGATTTTCTTACCATTACCTGAAACTTGTTTATCAATAGATACCACAACCATTCTGGCATTGTCGTTTTGTAAATGGATATCGATAATTTCAGGACATTCTTTTGTTATCTCAGCTAAGCAGCCTTCAATATTTTCTCTATCTGTTGATAGTGATTCAACATCGGGTGACAAGGCTAACTCTGCATCCCATTTTTTCGTGATATCCAAGCCCATTTTTGAGCCTAACCCAACGACTGGCGAAGCAAAATCTAATGAATCAATTGGTGTGTTCTCTATCATCAAACTATCACGTGATGGATCCATATACTGAGCCATGGCAGCAGTCACTTGTGACCAGTCTCGAGCATTCACATCTTCTTCGCATACCAACACAAATTTAGTATACATAAACTGACGTAAAAAAGACCACACACCCATCATGACGCGTTTTGCATGTCCTGGATATTGCTTCTTCATCGTCACTACCGCCATGCGATACGAACACCCTTCAGGAGGAAGATAAAAGTCGATAATCTCAGGAAATTGCTTTTGTAGAATAGGGACAAACACTTCATTTAATGCCACACCTAATACCGCGGGTTCATCTGGCGGACGACCAGTATAGGTGCTGTGGTAAATTGGGTCTTTACGCATCGTAATATGAGTAATAGTAAATACATGATGTTTTTCAACTTCATTATAGTACCCAGTGTGATCACCATAAGGCCCTTCATCAGCAAATTCTGTTGGATCAATATAGCCTTCAAGTACAATTTCAGCACTCGCAGGGACTTCTAAGTCATTACTAATGGATTTAGTAATTTCAGTTCTGCTGCCTCGTAAAAGACCAGCAAAAGCATATTCAGATAAGGTGTCAGGCACAGGTGTCACCGCACCAAGAATCGTGGCAGGATCAGCACCAAAAGCAACAGAAATAGGGAAAGGTTCACCAGGGTTAGTTTCCATCCAATCTCGTAAATCTAAAGCGCCACCACGATGAGCAAGCCAACGCATAATCACTTTATTCTTACTTAATTTCTGTTGACGATAGATACCTAAATTCTGACGTTTTTTATTTGGCCCTTTGGTGATAGTTAATCCCCAAGTTAATAAAGGGGCAACATCATCGGCCCAACAACTCATTACTGGAATTTTATCTAAATCAACCTCATCACCTTGCCAAACAATCTGCTGACACGCCGCTTTACGAATTTTTTTAGTTGGCATGTTTAACACTTGTTTGAATACTGGCAATTTATCCAATGCATCTTTAAAGCCTTTTGGTGGTTCTGGTTCCTTTAAATACGCTAATAACTTGCCCACTTCGCGCAGTTCAAGAACGTCATTACGCCCCATACCAATCGCAACACGTTCTGCAGTACCAAATAAATTTGTTAATACGGGAATATCATAACCAATAGGATTTTCAAACAACAATGCTGGACCACCCGCACGTAAAGTCCGATCGCTGATCTCAGTCATTTCATAATGAGGGTCAATGGGGTGTGAAATGCGTTTTAACTGTCCTATCTTTTCCAAGTGGTCAAGAAAATCGCGTAAATCCTTATATTGCATCGCTATCTACATGTAGTGAAGTTTGAATAGATTATACCCAAACTGCCTCATATCCCCAACCTACTTCACAGCCATTAACTGGAGTTAAGTCTAATTACGCTAACGTTGCGACAATGCCAAACGTACATGTTGTTGGCGTACTTTGTTTCTCGCTGTCGATAAACTTTCTAACCATGAAGCATGACCATAATTAGCCAGATGCATAGCAACCGCACCGCCATCTTGAATATGATCAATCTTAGCTAATAAAAAGGTTTGAACCTCTTGAGGAAGTGGATGTAGTTGCGCGAGTGAAGCAAACGCATTCTGCTTTAGAGAAGGATTATTTGTTGCAGCCATTAACTGCTGAGTCGCAAATGGCTCAGGAGCTATATTCGATAATCGTTCCAACTCAGCCATGCTGTATTGATCTGTACGCATTTTCCATAAGATTTTATACATATCACTATTTTTAGATAACTGCGCTAAACGAACCATAACTTCAGTCGTTGGTAACCATACCGATAATGGATCGTTCGTAATTTGAGAAACCAAATAATCTAACGCTTCTGGCGTTAAACTGTCTAATTCAGCAAGAACAATCGATTGACGAACTCGAACTTCATGAGGATCACCAACTAACCATTCAGACAATACTAAGCGATGCTCTTCAGCGGCAAGTATAAAATCTAAAACTTGTTGATCTTTCGACATTTGGCTCAAAATACGGGAGGCAATACTAGAATAATCAAAGGCCAACTTAGTGACCACATAGCCATTACCTTGCTCTTTAATAGTATAAGTAGGATGGACAGATAATTGCTCTTTTAGCCAGATGGTTCCTTTAGGATCGAGAATCAGCTTCTGTTGTTCTATCTGCTGCACCAACATGAAACGAACAGCTTCCTGTTGTGGCATTGAAAGACGATTAAGAGAAAAGTTAAGTGTGATGATGTCTCCATCAATCAAATATTGATGCAGTTCATCGACCTTCTTATTGAGTTGCTGATCAACCAACAAACTTTGTACAAAGCTAGGTTGAATTTCTGACGCTGATACATGACCAACCAGCAAACTTGCAGAGAGGAGGATCGATGCTAACAGTCCTTGTCGCATATGTAGCTCCTTGAGATAAACTAAGTGGACATTCCTATTCCAAAGCTTAGTACAAACGATGATGCCGTCAAATTAACAAATAATCAACAAAAAACGCCACCTAAATAGGCAGCGTTTTCTTATTTATAGAGCTAAGTATCAGTTATTGAGTAAAGCCTCAATTATTGACGACGCATCGCATCAAAGAACTCATTGTTCGTTTTTGTCATTGATAACTTATCAATTAGGAATTCCATTGCATCTGTTTCGCCCATTGGGTGAACAATCTTACGCAGGATCCACATTTTTTGTAGCTCATCAGGCTTAGTTAAAAGCTCTTCACGACGAGTACCTGAACGATTAAAGTCAATTGCAGGGAATACACGTTTTTCCGCAATTTTACGGTTTAGGTGTAATTCCATGTTACCAGTACCTTTAAACTCTTCGTAGATTACTTCATCCATTTTAGAGCCAGTATCAACAAGTGCCGTTGCAATGATAGTTAAACTACCACCTTCTTCAACGTTACGAGCTGCACCAAAGAAGCGCTTAGGACGGTGTAATGCGTTTGCATCAACACCACCAGTAAGAACTTTACCAGATGATGGAATAACGGTGTTATAAGCACGAGCAAGACGAGTAATTGAATCCAATAGGATAACAACGTCTTTCTTGTGTTCAACAAGACGTTTTGCTTTCTCAATAACCATCTCAGCAACTTGTACGTGACGAGATGCAGGCTCATCAAACGTAGAAGCAATTACTTCACCTTTAACAAGGCGTTGCATCTCTGTTACTTCTTCTGGACGTTCATCGATAAGTAAAACCATCAACTCACACTCAGGGTGGTTATAAGCAATACTTTGAGCAATGTTTTGAAGTAGCATTGTTTTACCCGCTTTTGGCGGAGCAACAATCAAACCACGTTGACCACGGCCAATTGGAGATGCTAAATCAAGAACACGTGCTGTAATGTCTTCAGTTGAACCATTACCACGTTCCATACGCAAACGATCGTTCGCATGTAGAGGAGTAAGGTTTTCAAAAAGGATTTTATTACGAGCATTATCAGGACGGTCATGGTTAACAGCGTTTACTTTAAGAAGGGCAAAGTAACGCTCGCCATCTTTAGGTGGACGAATCTTTCCAGAAATCGTATCACCGGTACGCAAGTTAAAGCGACGAATTTGGCTTGGAGACACATAAATGTCATCCGGGCCTGCCAAATAAGAACAATCTGCTGAACGAAGGAAACCAAAGCCATCTTGAAGAATCTCAAGAACACCATCTCCAAAGATGTCTTCACCGCTTTTCGCATGTTGCTTAAGGATGGAGAAGATGATGTCTTGTTTTCTTAGACGAGCTAGGTTTTCTAGGCCTAATGATTCGCCAAGAGCAACAAGATCCGATACAGGTCGGTTTTTAAGTTCAGTAAGATTCATAGTGGTAGGTAGTTGTTTAGTCAAAATCAGATTCTATCTTTAGTTGATTTAAGAATGGATGACCTTCGAGCTCGGTCAAGAAATGAAATCGTATGAAATACGCCCGATAAATTATCACTTATTTGCATTTTAGTCTAGGGCTTGGCCCTGATTTCTAAGCTTAGCTTAGCTCAGATAAAACAAAACCGCACATAATTTCTCATTATACGCGGTTCTATCTGACTTAATTGCACCCTAGATTATAGGTTTGCATCAAGAAACTCTTTAAGTTGAGTTTTAGAAAGTGCACCCACTTTCGTTGCAGCTACGCCACCATCTTTAAACAAAAGAAGCGTTGGAATGCCACGGATACCAAACTTTGGTGGTGTTCCTGCATTCTGATCGATATTTAATTTACCAATCGTTAGCTTACCTTCGTACTCATCTGCGATTTCATCCAGAATAGGGGCAATCATTTTACAAGGACCACACCATTCTGCCCAGAAATCTACTAGTACTGGGCCTGCAGCATTGATCACACTTTCTTCAAAACCGCTATCTGTAAGCTGCAAAATTTTGTCGCTCATCGTCAACTCCAACGTTAAATTTAAAGGCTGATTTGATGATAACCAGCAAATTGATGCCCTATTTGAATGGAATACGTTTCGTATTGCAAGCTTTAACTGATATTCTATAGCAATGAAAAAGACGCACATCACAGAGCAAAAGTTTGCCGACCTAGGTTTAGAGCCTCAGGTCCTTGATGGTTTGAATGCAAAAGGGTTCATTAAATGTACTCCTATTCAAGCTAAGGCATTGCCGGTACTGCTCGCCGGCCAAGACATTGCAGGCCAAGCCCAAACGGGTACAGGTAAGACGCTAGCGTTCCTTACTGCTACTTTTAATCACCTATTAACGACACCTGCTCCTGAAGGTCGTAAAATTACGCAACCGCGTGCCATTATCATGGCTCCGACACGTGAATTAGCGATTCAAATCTTCAATGATGCAGAGTCACTAATCGCAAGCACAGGTCTAAAAGCCGCGTTAGCTTACGGTGGCGAACGTTATGAAAAACAACAGCAAGTGATTGAGCAAGGCGTTGATATTTTGATCGGTACTACCGGTCGTATCATCGACTTCTACAAGCAAGGTCACATTGACTTTAAGATGATCCAAGTGGTTGTTCTTGATGAAGCTGATCGCATGTTCGATTTAGGTTTCATTAAAGATATTCGCTTCATCTTCCGTCGTATGCCTGCGCCAACAGAACGCCTAAATATGCTGTTCTCTGCAACGCTATCTTACCGTGTACAAGAGCTTGCTTTTGAACACATGCAAGAGCCTGAACACGTTGTTGTTGAACCTGACCAAAAGACAGGTCATCGTATCCAGGAAGAATTATTCTATCCTTCGAACGATCATAAAATGGCACTTCTTCAGACATTAATTGAAGAAGAATGGCCTGACCGCGCGATCATTTTTGCTAATACTAAACACAAATGTGAATCAGTTTGGGGTCACCTAGCAGCTGATAAACACCGTGTGGGTCTTCTTACTGGTGACGTTCCACAGAAAAAACGTGAACGCATCCTAGAAGAATTTACTAAAGGTGATGTTGATATCCTTGTTGCTACTGACGTAGCCGCTCGTGGTTTACACATCCCACAAGTAACTCACGTATTTAACTTCGATTTACCAAACGAAGCTGAAGATTACGTTCACCGTATCGGTCGTACAGGTCGTGCTGGTGAAAGTGGTAATTCAATCAGCTTCGCATGTGAAGAGTACGCAATTAATCTTCCAGCAATCGAAGAGTACATTGAGCATTCAATTCCACAATCTGATTACGACTCTTCCGCATTATTAGAAGATTTACCTGCGCCATTACGTCTTCAACGTCGTCCGCAGCAAAATCGTCGTAACGGCAACAACAATGGTCAACGTCAAGGCGGAAATCGTAAGTACTCTCGCCCACGTCAACCTCGTAGCCCTCAAGCGTAATTTGAGTTCTGCGGAAAAAATTAAAAGGATGTTATGAAAAGTTCAACAATATCACCTATGTATGCCGCCATTGATTTAGGCTCCAATAGCTTCCATATGCTTGTTGTGCGTCATATAAATGGTAGTGTGCAAACCATGGCTAAAATCAAACGTAAAGTACGTTTAGCTGCGGGATTAGATGAAAACAACACACTCAGCCATGAAGCTATGCAGCGTGGGTGGGATTGTTTGAGCTTATTTGCAGAACGTCTGCAAGACATCCCGGTAGAAAATATTCGCATTGTCGGTACTGCAACACTGCGTGTAGCGACTAATGTGGATATCTTCTTAGAAAAAGCCAATCAAATCTTAGGTCATGACATTAATGTGATCGAAGGTGAAGAAGAGGCTTGTACGATTTACCAAGGGGTTGCACACACTTCTGGTGGTAATGGCCGTCGACTGGTTGTCGATATTGGCGGTGCAAGTACTGAACTGATTATTGGTGACGGTTTTGAAGCACAAGCACTCACAAGTCTAAAGATGGGTTGTGTCACTTGGCTTGAAGGCTATTTTAAAGACCGTGCATTAACTCAAAAAAACTTTGATGCGGCAATTACTGGCGCAAAAGAGACTTTAGCTCCTATCTTACAGCAGTACACCAACCTTGGTTGGCAGACTTGTGTTGGAGCTAGCGGCACGGTTCAAGCTTTGCAAGAAATTATGTTGGCGCAAGGCATGGATGAGGTGATTACCTTAACCAAGCTTAAGCGCCTTCAAAAGCAAGCAATGCAATACGAACATTTAGAAGAATTAGATATTGATGGGCTAACCCTAGAACGCGCCTTAGTGTTCCCAAGTGGTTTATCCATTCTTATCGCTATATTTGAATTACTAAATATCGATTCAATGACATTGGCTGGTGGCGCTCTACGTGAGGGGCTATGTTACGGTATGATCGAAGCACTTCAGCACGATGAAGTATGTCAACGTACGATTTGTAGCATACAAAAACGCTATCAACTAGATTTCGACTACGCTCAACAAGTTACTGATTTAGCAGAACAGCTTGCTATACAATGTGGTTCGGAATGGTTAATAGAACCTCAAGCTCTGCCGTTATTAAAAACAGCAACTCAGCTGCATGAATTGGGAATGTGTATTGATTATAAAAAAGCAGGTGAACACTCAGCTTACTTAATTAATGCATTAGATTTACCCGGCTACACGCGCGCGCAAAAACACCTACTAGGTGAACTACTTCGCCGCTACCGTGAGCAGTTCTCAGCTATGCCGACTCAACACGCGGTGTCTGATTTATCAGCCCAACGCATGTTACGAATCCTGCGTTTAGCCCTTATCTTAACGCATCGTCGCGATGTGTCTTTGGCTCCAGTTGTGACTCTATCTGAAAAAGACGATGTATTATCATTATCTATTAATAAGAAATGGTTAGCAGCAAACCCTCTAACTAGAGCGGAGTTGGAAATTGAAGCAGATAAGCAAACGAATATTGGTTGGGATTTGGTTATAGAGCCAAGAAACTAGAACGCTTCGCTTCTATAAGAGCAAACTCAAGAGCTAGATTGGTACTAAATTCAGGATTCAGGATTCAGGATTCAGGATTCAGGAAAAATAAAAGCATGATGATTAACTAAAATCATCATGCTTTTTTGTTTTTTGAATAAAGAACTTACAGCATTCAAAATTCTTACTTTTATAGTTTCTAGTTAGCGCAGCATATAGTCTCTAGTTAATACCAAAGCTACCCCTTGAAACCTTTAAGCGAAGCGATCTGAACCTTACTCTTATTTCTCTTCCGCCAACCACTCAGCTACATCTTTCGCAAAGTAAGTTAGGATGCCATCAGCACCTGCGCGCTTAAAGCATAATAAAGATTCCATAACCGTATCACGCTCACTCAGCCAACCATTCATAATCGCAGCTTTGTGCATCGCATACTCACCGGATACTTGATAAGCAAATGTAGGAACTTGAAGTTCAGTCTTAACACGACGAACGATATCTAGGTAAGGCATACCAGGTTTCACCATTACCATATCCGCACCTTCATTGATGTCCATTGCCACTTCGTGAATTGCTTCATCACTGTTAGCAGGATCCATCTGGTAGTTCTTTTTATTGCCACCTTTCAGGTTCGATGAAGAGCCGACAGCATCACGGAACGGACCGTAGTAGCAAGACGCATATTTTGCAGAATATGCCATGATTTGCGTATGAACGTAACCCGCTTTTTCTAGCGCTTTACGGATCTCACCGATACGACCATCCATCATATCTGACGGAGCTACCACATCAGCACCCGCTTCAGCATGCGATAATGCCTGCTTGATAAGTACTTCTGTTGTTACGTCATTCATTACGTAACCATCTTCATCGATGATGCCATCTTGACCATGAGTCGTGAATGGGTCTAATGCGACATCAGTAATCACTCCTAGCTCTGGTACATGAGCTTTAAGCTCTTTCACTGCACGTTGAACTAACCCTTCAGGGTTGTGTGCTTCTGCAGCACATAAGCTTTTTGCATCTTGTGAAACCACAGGAAAAAGTGCAATAGCGGGGATCCCAAGATCATATAAACGCTGTGCTTCTTCAAGTAATAAGTCGATCGATAAGCGCTCAACACCAGGCATTGAATCAACACTTTCACGACGATCTTTACCCATCAACACAAACATCGGATAAATTAAATCATTTACGGTTAACTGGTTCTCAGCCATTAGACGACGGCTAAATTCATGCTTACGCATACGACGCATACGACGGTTTGGAAACGTACCTTGAATGGATACAGACACACTGAGCTCCTTTTGTATTTATGATGCAATCAATATATACCCATCGCCTTTTGAATCCAAATTTTCTTAGAGATCTGATTTTTACGATTAACTTGGTATGATAGAAAATATAATTTTAATAAAAGAGCCTTAAATATGATTGATACCCACGCTCACATATATGCGAAAGAATTTGATGAAGACCGAGATTTAGTGGTTCAGCGCGCCTTAGCACAAGGTATTGATCAAATTTTATTACCAAATATCGATTTAGAATCTATCGAACCAATGCTTCAAACCGAAGCTGCCTACCCTAATATTTGTCGCTCAATGATGGGATTACACCCTTGCTATGTAAATGCAGATGTTAAGCAAACCCTAGCAACAATCCACTCTTGGTTTGAGAAACACAACTTCATTGCGGTAGGTGAAATAGGTATTGACCTATACTGGGACAAAACCTTTAAAGCTGAACAAGAGATGGCTTTTATCACCCAATTAAACTGGGCAAAAGAGATGAAACTGCCTGTTGTTATCCATACTCGTGATTCTATTGAAGAAACATTAACCCTGCTTAAGCAAGAGCAAGATGGCTCATTATCAGGCACTTTCCATTGCTTTGGTGGTTCTGTTGACGAAGCGAAAGCAATTAATGATTTAGGCTTTCATCTTGGTTTAGGCGGCGTTTCTACCTTTAAGAATGGTGGTATGGATAAAATAATCCCTCATCTTAATATGGATTACTTAATTCTAGAGACCGATTGCCCATATTTAGCCCCTGTACCTCATCGTGGTAAACGTAATGAGCCAGCGTATACGCAATTAGTTGCTCAACGTGTAGCTGACTTACGTGAGATAAGTTTAGCGGATGTGGATGCGATTACGACGGCGAATGCGAAAAGACTTTTTGGGATTTAAGAGAGAAAAATAGAGTTCAGAATTAAACCCTGCATTCACAACCCCTCCTAGCCTCCCCTTATATCGACATTGGTGATCACATAAGATATTTACTCAAGGGGAGGAACTGTCTTGTGATCGCTGAAATAACCACACCACAGAAGGTTCTCCTCCCTTTACCTATGAATTACTGGGAGCAATAATATCAATACAAGGGGGAGTTAGAGGGGGTTGTTGATACCATATTTCATCAAGATTCTGAATCAGATTTTGCTCTTATAGAAGCGAAGCGGTCTAGCCTCTAGTTAGCGCAGCGTATAGGTTTTTACTTTGCTCTAAACAAGAAAAACCCCGGTAGACTCTCGTCCAACGGGGTTATAACTTTACTCGCAGCAATCCGGCTACTAATGGTGCTCCATGCATCAAATCCTTGATAGTATACTGATTCCTTCAGTGCATTCCTTTCTCGCTATCCTAGCGGTGTCCTTGATCTTATCCTGATCCGTTAACAATCCGTAGTTAACTCTCTTCACTTGTTCCTTGAGCGGTGTCCCTTACATCATCCTGATGTGCAATCCATTTTCCTCAATCCTAGAGGTGTCCATCGTCTTTCCTTAGTAGCAACCATCCTAGTTACTATTGCGTCCATTCAATGTCCATTTTGCTATCCGTGCCGATTACTAATCCTAAGTAACCGAGTGCCTCATCCTGAAGCGTACCAAATCCTTGGCTAGTTCCTGTTCCGTGTCAGCATCCTTCCGACACCAATAAGATTACGCTTTTCATTATTTTCAGCAATAGACTAAATTCAAACTTTTGCAAAAAGAATTATCCTACTTTCAATAGTAAAATTAAAAAATATACATATCAATAACTTAACTAGTAATTAGTTCAATTTAGACATGAATAAAGCGAAAATGCGCACTTGTTTGTGAGAGATCTCGCACACGGGTAATGGGGTTTTGGGAATAAGGATTCAGATCGCTACGCTTAAAGGTTTCAAGAGTGAGCGTGGTAAGTGATAAATACAACTAGAAACTATAAGATCAAGACAAAATACGGAGCAATTAACACCTGTATTCACAACCCCTCCTAGCCGCCCCTTATATCGACATTGGTGATCACATGAGATATTTACTCAAGGGGAGGAACTGTATTGCGAGCGCTAAAATATCCGCACCAAAGAAGGTTCTCCCCCTTTATCTATGAATTCCTGAGAGCGATAATATCAATATAAGGGGGAGTTAGAGGGGGTTGCTGACACCATAATCTATTAAATTCAGAATCAACTCTCGCTCTTATAAAAGCGAAGCGTTCTAGCCTCTAGTTAGCGTAGCGTATAGGCTTTTACTTTACCCCAAACAAGAAAAACCCCGCTAGACTCTCGTCTAACGGGGTTATAACTTTACTCGCAGCAATCCGGCTACTAATGGTGCTCCATGCATCAAATCCTTGATAGTATACTGATTCCTTCAGTGCATTCCTTTCTCGCTATCCTAGCGGTGTCCTTGATCTTATCCTGATCCGTTAACAGTCCGTAGTTAACTCTCTTCGCTTGTTCCTTGAGCGGTGTCCGTTACATCATCCTGATGTGCAGTCCATTTACCTCAATCCTAGAGGTGTCCATTGTCTTTCCTTAGTAGTAACCATCCTAGTTACTATTGCGTCCATTCAATGTCCATTTCGCTATCCGTGCCGATTACTAATCCTAAGTAACCGAGTGCCTCATCCTGAAGCGTACCAAATCCTTGGCTAGTTCCTGTTCCGTGTCAGCATCCTTCCGACACCATTGAGATTACGCCTTTCACCTATTTCAGCAATAGACTAAATCCTAATTTTTGCAAAAAAAAATATACGTTATTTACCACGAAAAACAAAAGTATTAAATTTCAACAAGTTAACTAAAAACCGATAATTTTCGACTACAAATAAAGCGCCAAATCTCACTAACTTGTAAGAGATCTCGCACACGGCTTTTCCATTTTATCTCTACTATCTCTCATGCCTTAAAAATCTAACCGTGATACTGATCACTCTATAGCCGAATAAAATAAAATAACGCCCTATTTATGGCTTAAAAAAGAATAAAAAAAAGCGCTGATATAGTATCAGCGCTTTCAATTTTATTTATTCTAACAAGTATTATGCTTCGTCTTTTTCCATGTCATCTTCATTTTCTTCCCTTACATAAAAACGAGAGAAGAACAAACCGAACTCAAACAGAATACACATAGGTACTGCAAGTAGGGTTTGAGAAATAATGTCTGGCGGTGTTAGCATCATACCCACAACAAACGCACCGACAACAATGTATGGACGTTTTTGCTTTAAGGTTTCAGGTGTTGTTGCTCCTGTCCAACATAATAAAATGATGGCGACGGGAATTTCAAACGCGATACCAAAGGCAAGGAATAAAGCTAAAACAAAATCAAGATAACTGGCGATATCCGTAGCAACTTGAACGCCTTCCGGTGCAATGTTTGTAAAAAAGCTAAACACTAACGGAAAAACGATAAAGTAAGCGAAAGAAACGCCTGCATAAAACAACATTGAGCTTGAGAACAATAACGGCATGATCAGTTTCTTTTCATGCTTATACAGTCCAGGAGCTACAAATGCCCATACTTGATAAAGAATCACTGGAACAGCGACAAATATCGATGCCACCAAAGTCAGCTTTATAGGCGTGAAAAATGGTGACGCGACATCAGTTGCTATCATCGTTGCACCGGCTGGTAATCTTTCTACCAACGGCGCTGATAAGAACTCATAAATGTCATTAGCAAACCAGACCAGACCTAAAAACACCACGATTACGGCAATTAATGCCTTTAATAGACGGTTTCTTAGCTCTAATAGGTGAGTTAACAACGGCTGAGAGTGTTCAACTGATGACATAATTACTCTGCTTTTGTTTTAGAAGTTGAATCAGATGTTACCGGCGTTTCTGTATCTACTTTTGGAGTATCTACAGTTTCTTCTGGTTTTGCATATGGGCGAGTGACATCAGCTGCCGCTTGCTTTAACTCTTCTACTGATTTTTTAAGATCAGGCGCTAAGTCTTCCATATTCATCTGTTCTGCTTTACGCAAATTTTCTTGTAACTCTTGTATCTTCAGCTCTTGTGTCAGCTCATCTTTGACGTTATTCGCCATGCTTTTTGCTGCCCCAACAAACTGAGCCACAGAGCGGATCGCTTTTGGTAAACGTTCCGGTCCTAATACAACGAGTCCAACAACAGAGATCAGTATCAGTTCCCAAAAACCGATATCAAACACGTGTTATGCCTGCTCTTTGTCGTTTTGCTTTTGTTTTTCTACTGTCTCTGCTTCTTTTTTCTCTAAGTTTTGAGGAGCAACAAAATCAGCGTCTTTTTTCGCATCTTTTGCTGTATCTTCTTCACTTATCGCTTTTTTAAAGCCTTTAACTGCAGAACCCAAATCACTGCCTACACCGCGTAATTTTTTCGTACCAAATAACAGAACGATAATTACTGCAATAATAAGAAGTTGCCAAATACTAATACCACCCATGCTTGTTTCCTCAGCGTGTTAGGGTTAAAAAATTGCTAATCAGAATAACGCTTATCAACGATATGCTCGCCAGCTTAATAGCCAAAACGTGATTCCTGTAGCAGCACTAATTGATGCTAACGCAGTAATGTTACTGGTTAATAACACCGCAGAACAAATCAGCAGAGTTGCTCCAACATTAAATAGGAATTGTCCTTTCGCTTGTTGACGCTTACTTTGACGATAACCTGCGTAGAGTTTATCCATTCGTTGATTGAGAACTTTGCCCTGGCGCAAACTGTCATAAACTAAATCTGGTAGTTCTGGCAATTTTTCAGCCCAAAATGGCGCTTTCTCACTCAAAGCAGTCACGAAGGCTGCCGGTCCAATTTGTTTTGCCATCCACGTTTCTAAAAACGGTTTGGCGGTTGCCCATAGATCCAGTTGAGGGTACAGCTGTCGCCCTAATCCTTCTACGTACAACAATGTTTTTTGCAATAGAACCAATTGCGGTTGCACTTCCATATTAAAACGACGTGCTGTATTAAATAAATTCAATAATACATGCCCAAAAGATATCTCACCTAATGGCTTTGCAAATATTGGCTCACATACCATGCGGATCGCAAATTCAAATTCTTCGACATTAGTGTCCGCCGGAACCCAACCTGAATCAACATGTAATTGTGCGACTTTACGATAATCACTATTAAAAAAGCCTAATAAATTTTCAGCTAAATAGCGCTTATCTTCTTTATTGAGTGTTCCAACAATACCACAATCTAATCCAATCCATTGTGGATTATCTGGATTATCTGGATTTACAAACACGTTCCCTGGGTGCATGTCCGCATGAAAAAAGCTATCTCTAAACACTTGAGTAAAGAAAACAGACACACCACGTTCCGCTAATAGCTTCATGTTGGTGTTATTTCTTTCTAATTGTTCAATATCAGAAACTTGAATACCATAGATACGCTCAGACACCATCAAGTTTTCAGAGCTTAAATCTAAAATAACTTCTGGTACATACAACTCTTCACTGCCTTCAAAATTACGGCGCAGCTGCATTGCATTACTGGCTTCTCTTCTTAAGTCTAGTTCATCAAGTAAGGTTTTTTCGTATTCTTCAATAACTTCAACAGGCTTTAAACGACGAGCTTCTGGAATGTGTTGCTCAACTAACCCTGCCATTCGATACATTAATCGAATATCAGCTTCAATAACTGGACGAATATCAGGACGAATAATCTTAAGTACTATTTCTCGGCCTGACTCTTTTAGCTTTGCTGTATGTACTTGAGCAATAGAGGCAGAGGCTAAAGGAATAATATCAAACTCAGTAAACCAATTTTCTAATGGCCCACCCAGTGCAATTTCCATTTGATCTTTAGCTAATTGGCCATCAAATGGAGCGACTTGATCTTGCAGTAATGCCAGTTGATCGGCTAAATGAGGAGGAAAAAGGTCACGACGAGTTGACATCATTTGACCAAATTTAATCCATACAGGTCCTAACTCTTGTAGCGCCAAACGTAAGCGTTCACCTAATGGTTTCTCTGGATATTTATTTTTTATCCAGAAAAGCCCTCGACGTAAACGCTTTGGTAGTTGAGTTAACGCGTGATCAGGCAGCAGTTCATCTAATCCATACTCAAGCTGAACCTTGGTGATGTGATATAAACGCTTTAGCTCTGATGGTGTCATGCGCGCTCCATTGGATAAGCATTCAATAATCGCGTTAAACGAACATCAAGATCCGCAAGTTGAGTATCAACATCAGAAACTTGATCACAAAAATGCGCAATTTCTAACGGCGCTGGTGCAATTTTCCATTCTTCAGTTAACACTTCTGCCGCGTGACGTGTTTGACGAGAAATTTGTTTCTTTACCCAACACGCACTGTTTTTTACACCACTCACTAAAGTATGAGCAACAATATCACCAGTATATTGGGAAAGTTTCTCTTCCACATCCGGTTTAAGCTCAGTTAATAACGCAGAGAATTGTTGTGCGAGGTTAAGATCACCTTCAAGCACCAACTTATCTTGTTTTATTAATTGAGTTATGTTGTTTTTCTCACGCAGTTGCGGCAAAACAGAAAGGTTTAAAGCAAGGTAGCAATCGACCTCACCTTCAAACTTTGACAGGATATCTACTTGCTGCTGACTAAAAATAAAATACAAATCTTTGTTCACTTCATTTAAATGAACATGAATGATTTTTTCTTTTAACCTAAGCAGCGCAGCTTTGCTATCAGGTGATTCTTTTAACAGAGTATTTAACCCTGTTTCCATTACGCCTGTTACAAACGGTTCTAATGGCATTATTTTATCCTTTAAAACTTATAGCCACGGTGCAACGCAACGATACCACCAGTAAGGTTGTAATAGTTTGCTTGCTCAAAACCAGCGTCTTCCATCATGCTTTTCAGTGTTTCTTGATCTGGGTGCATACGGATAGATTCAGCTAAATAACGGTAGCTATCTGCATCGTTCGCGATTAACTCACCCATTTTAGGTAATAAATGGAAAGAGTATGCATCG
Organism: Aliivibrio sifiae; assembly: GCF_002954715.1. Taxonomy (GTDB): domain Bacteria; phylum Pseudomonadota; class Gammaproteobacteria; order Enterobacterales; family Vibrionaceae; genus Aliivibrio; species Aliivibrio sifiae. The sequence goes on from NZ_MSCP01000003.1 coordinate 294,711, forward strand.
TAGATTTTTGATAGTGGTTCAAGAACTGGCTTGGAGAATTCTAAAACTAACAAACGACCACCCGGTTTTAATACGCGGAACATCGAACGTAATGCTTTATCTTTATCTGTAACATTACGAAGACCAAAGCTGATAGTAATACAATCGAAATGATTATCAGGGAATGGCAGCTCTTCAGCATTTGCTTGTACGTAGTTTACGTTACCAACAATACCCATATCACGCAGTTTATCACGACCAACATTCAACATTGAGTTGTTGATATCAGCTAGGATAACTTGACCTTTTTCACCGACAATACGAGAAAACTTAGCGGTTAAGTCACCAGTACCGCCGGCTAAATCAAGAACTTTATGGCCAGGACGTACGCCACTGCAATCAATAGTGAATCGTTTCCAAACACGATGTACACCACCAGACATAAGGTCATTCATGATGTCGTATTTTGCAGCTACAGAGTGAAATACTTCTGCAACTTTCGCGACTTTTTCATCTTTCGCGACTGTAGTGAAGCCAAAGTGCGTTGTTTCTTCAGCAATGTTCATCTTGTCCGTCATTTTTCGTCCTCTAGAGATTGTTCGCTGAATCCCTACACTCTGAATTCAACAGCGCTCTAGTCTACTTTATCCAACCCATTATCACCAAGTGTTTGCATCGTATCTGCTTCAAAAGATTGTTCAATAAGACGACGATTTATATCTCGCTTTACCTCAACACCCAATTCTTTAAAGCTTTCAGCCTGACGAATAATGTTGCCACGCCCTGTTGCTAATTTATTCATTGCACCTTGATAGCTTTGATTCGCTTTATCTAACGCACCTCCGACGGCTTCCATATCATCGACAAATAAACGCATTTTGTCGTATAACTTACTGGCACGATCGGCGATGATTTTTGCGTTCTGATTTTGTCTTTCATTACGCCATAAATTACTGATGGTTCTTAGCGCTACAAGTAACGTCGTTGGACTTACGATGATAATATTTTGCTCCATCGCGTCCGAAATTAATGATGGATCGGCTTCAATTGCAACTTGGAATGCCGGCTCTACAGGAATAAACATTAATACATAATCTAAACTGCGTAAGCCATTTAATTTGTGGTAATCCTTTTTACTTAATCCACGTAAATGCGCACGAATAGCCATTAAGTGTTCATCAAGTGCTTGCTCTTTTTGATTAAAGTCATCGCTATTAAAAAATCGCTCATACGCAACCAAGGTCATTTTTGAATCAACCACGACATCTTTCTCATCAGGTAAGTGAACAATCACATCGGGATAAAAACGTTTGCCATCTTCATCATCCATACTGACTTGAGTGTCGTATTCATGACCTTCTCGTAAGCCTGATTCTTGTAAAACTCGCGCAAGAACAACTTCACCCCAATTGCCTTGTTGTTTATTGTCACCTTTTAGCGCGTTGGTCAGGTTTACCGCCTCCTGTGTCATTCGCTCATTAAGTTGCTGTAAGCTTCGAATTTCATGAACTAAGGTGTGGCGTTCTTTCGCCTCAAAACCAAAACTATCATTAACCTGTCTTTTAAATCCTTCTAACTGCTCTTTCAATGGTGACAGCAAACCTTCTAAACTAATTTTGTTCTGCTCATCGACCGTTTTGGTTTTTTGTTCAAACAGCTGGTTAGCTAAATTTTCAAATTGTTGTTTTAAGCGTAGTTCAGCACGCTCTAATAATTCCATTTTTTCTAAACTGGCTTTGCGCTCTTCTTCATGACGAGCTTCCTGCTCTCGTAATTCAGCTTCGATATTTGAGTTTGCTTGGCGAGAAAACTCCAGTTGCTGTGTAAGAAATTCTTTTTCTTTTTGAATTGCTTCAAAATAACGAAGTTTTTCCATCGCTGCCATTAAACGGCCATGTGATTGCTTTTGTTCTTGCGCTAACTGATCTCTTTCACCATCTAACTCATCGAGTTCTGTTTGCTGTTTTTCTAATTGCTGGGTTAATTGGCTCAATTGATTATTGTTGAGTTTTTTTTCTGATTCTAATTCATGCTCTAACAACGCTAATTCTTGCTGATTTCGGCTATTAGCCAACACATGAGCGACAGCATAAGCAATGCTTGCTCCAACAAAACCAAACAATAAATGGCCACCAAATTGATTCAAAAATTCCATAACTCACTCAATACAAAAACTTATTCTTATAGGATATTTTGATACTGGATAAATGTCCAGTTAACACTATTTTACAAGCACAGGTAAACTCCTGCCTTAAATGGATTTCTAATTGAGAATAATAACAATGAACGAACGTCGCGCTTTAGGATTTGGCATCGCTGCGGTTCTATTATGGTCAACCGTCGCCACCGCTTTTAAAATTACATTGGAGTTCTTTACCCCAACTCAAATGCTGACAATTGCTAGTGCAGTATCTATCCTTGCTTTAGTTGCTGTTGCTGCCTACCAAAAAACATTATCTAAACTCGTTGATACTTTTGTTGCCAACCCTTTGTATTACATTTTACTTGGCGCAATTAACCCTCTTGCTTATTACTTGGTGTTATTTAAATCTTATGATTTATTACCCGCATCTCAAGCTCAGCCTCTAAATTACAGCTGGGCAATAACACTCACATTAATGGCTGCGGTTTTTCTTGGTCAAAAAATCAGAAAACAAGATTGGATTGCTTGTGTGTTGGGTTATTTAGGTGTGATAGTGATTGCAACCAAAGGTAACGTCTTGGCGCTAGAGTTTGATAGCCCACTAGGCGTGGGGTTAGCGTTGTTTTCAACACTGCTTTGGGCTGGGTATTGGATACTGAACACCAAGAATAAAGCGGACCCAATTTTAGGATTACTGCTCGGTTTCTTAGTCGCGCTTCCAGTAGCAATAGGTTTAAGTTTTTATGAAGGTGCTCCTTGGGCTCATATCCCAATGAGTGGTTGGTTGGCCGTGTCTTATGTTGGGCTATTTGAAATGGGGATCACCTTTGTTTTATGGCTATCTGCATTACGTTTAACTCAGAATACCGCCCGTATTAGTAACCTGATTTTTGCTTCTCCTTTTATTTCTTTATTACTACTCGCGAATATTATCGGTGAAGAAATACATCCATCAACTCTAATTGGTTTAATTATGATTGTATGTGGATTATTGATACAGCAATTCTACGGTAAGAAAAAGGAACAAGCAGAGATTGCTAAGAGTTAATACTCATCCCTAACCAAATTTTAAATATAAAAAAAGCAGCGATCATTCGCTGCTTTTTTTATTTATACCGCTATAGTTATTTACCTGCTAGATAAGCTTGGAAGTCTTCTAAAGAAACTCCTTCTTTCGCCATCTCTTCAGCTAATTTCTTTGTCGTTTCGCCTTTGCGCTCTTCAATTACCACTTGAAATTGGTAAATAAGATCACGCAATGTAGGAACAGACACTTGGCGCGCAGCACTTCTTACGCGCTCTTGACTTTGGTTTCCTAACTCAGATAAAAGTTTACCAAACATTAATTTTTCTGGTGACTCTTCCATCTGCTCTAGAACACGAGCCATTTCAATAATAGACATCGACATTGCGTGTTTTGCCTTTCAGTTGTCAATATTAGTAATAATGCTGAATATACACTGAAAGTCGCATTAACTGAATATATTAAGGAACAATATTGTTCCTTTTCTGTTCAATTTATAGGAATTACTTCTCAGTAATGCCTGAATGCCAACGTTGGCCTGTTTTTGTTAATAGGATCAGCAAGCCTGGGATAAGAAGCCACATCATTAGTGCTAAGAGTTGTGCAGAAGGGAGTGCTAATCTTTGCATTGTGCCAACAATGACGCCTGCACCACTCATTTGAAATAACCCTAATAATGCAGCAGCAGTACCAGCTCTATCACCAAAAGGTGCTAATGCTTTACCTGCCGCCGAACCCAGTACCCATGCGAAGCCTACTGACGAGAAGAAAATCGGGACCATAAACGCCCAAGCTTGCTGAATATGTTGGAAACTAAGCATTAATCCGCCAGCGATAACCAGTACGCTTAAGCCGAATAATAATGCCTTTTTCGTTCCGAATCTGACCATGAATTTAGGTGCAGCAAAACAAGCCATAATATTAAGTACGGCATTAACTGCAAACCAATTGGTAAACTCTTGCATCGTTAATCCAAGCTTATCAATAAGAAGCACTGGTGCTGATGTCACATAAGCTAAAATAACGCCCATTGCTAACATACATAACGTTGCGTGAAATAAAAAAGTGGGATGTTGCAGTACTGACCAATAACGAGATGGACTGATTAAGCGCCCTGTTTGTACCGTGTTTTTTGGCTTTGTTTCTTTATAATTAATTGCAATTAATGCCAAGCTCACTAGTGCGAAACCCGCCATAAAACTAAAGTTTGAACGCCAGCCAAAATGAATCGTTAAGTAGCTACCTAAAATTGGGGCTAAAGCAGGAATAAAACAAATTGCACCATTAAGATAACTAATCATTCGGCCACTTTTCTCAGCACCAAATGAATCACGAACGGAAGCAAATGCAGCGACTGACGTAGCACAGGCACCAAAGCCTTGTAATAAACGGGCAATTAATAGCATTTCCATTTCTTGAGCAGAATAAGCAAGTGCCGCACTCAATCCATAAATAACAATGCCGGTTAATGCAATTGGACGGCGACCATAGCGATCTGCCAACGGGCCTGCAAATAACTGTCCAAGGCCCATGCTAAACATGAACCACGTAATAGTATCTTGACCTAAGGTTGAAGCGACTTGAAACTCACTAACCATCATAGGTAAAGCAGGAAGATAAATATCAATAGCAAGAGGACTAAATAAAACCAAAACAACCATCAGAGCGATGATTTTTTTATCAGATGGTTGCGTAAGCGGTGTTGCTGGTTGAACTGAAGCTGGCGTGTGCATGTGTAACTCCTAAAATAGTTCGAGGAGTGTACTCAATTAGAGATATGAACAGAAATGGTTTATATTCAGATCTAACATTCTAATTTGGAATATCTCTATGTTCTTTGAAAAGTTAGCTAAAATTGACCTCAACTTGCTTTTAACTCTGCACTTATTACTAGAAGAAAAAAGCGTAACGCGCGCATCTCAACGTCTATGCTTGAGTCAATCAGCTGTCAGTAAGAACTTAGCTAAATTACGAGAGCAATTTAATGACCCCCTATTTACTCGTACCGCTTATGGCCTACAGCCCACGGCGAAAGCACGTAACCTACAAGGGCAACTGCATACGCTATTAAGTCATTTAGAAACCATTACAGAAGCCTCTAGCTTTGAACCTCAGCACAGCCACTATCGATTCCGATTAGGGTTAGTAGAAAGTACCTATCCATTATTGCTGCCACACTTCATGTCTTACATTTTAAATAAAGCCCCTAATGTCATGTTAGATACGCATCCTTGGGATATGACGACCTTAAAGAAATTGCAATCAGGTGAAATGGATATTGGTATTACGGGAAAGGATTTGGACCCCAAATACGCAAATATCACCATGCAAATGCCAGCAGATATACGAGGAAAAGAGATCTATCGAGACAGCCAGATGTGCTTAGTTCGTCCAGAACATCCAGTATTAACTCAAGAATGGACATTAGAGACTTACCTTCAACAACGTCATGTTCAAGTGCGTTGTGATGGTAAAGATCAGTGGTTACTTGATTATAAGCTGGCAGACCGAGGACTTGAGCGAAGCATTGGAATTATCGTCCCTGATTTTAATAGTGCAGCGAGTTTATGTACCCATACTGACTTAATATTTACTGCCCCTAGCCACTTCATTAAGTTAATAGCAAAGCAACTTAATTTGGTCGTCTTACCTTTGCCTACTGATTTGCCGCAAATGGCTTACACCCTTTTCTGGCATCAGCAAAAAGAGAATGATGCTGCAAATTGCTGGCTGCGCAATACCATAATTAATCACTGTAAAGATTTATCAGCATCAACAATTGCAGATGCGGGATAAAAGCGCTAGGTTATAACTCGAATAATAATCCCGCTTTCTGCCTCGCCATATACGGACAGAACATTAATAAGGATACTCAGATGCACCCACAGACTTCTCAACGCATTGAGCAACTTCGCTCATGGCTTGTTAAACAAGATTTTGACGCTCTTATCATTCCACATGAAGATGAGTTTTTAGGCGAGTACATTCCTGAACATAATGAACGTTTATTATGGGCAACAGGATTTACAGGCTCTGCAGGTGCAGCGGTAATCACCAAAGATAAAGCCGCGATTTTTGTTGATGGTCGTTATACTGTTCAAGTTCGAAAACAAGTTCCAGCGGATGTGTTTGAGTACCGCCATTTACATGAAGAACCATTATTAGAATGGATTAAAGATACTCTCGCTGCCAATTCAAAAGTCGCTGTTGATCCTAGAATGCATACTGCACAATGGTTAAAAAATGCAACGATAACGGTTGATGGTTTTGTTTCCTTAGAAACGATTACAAGTAACCCTATTGACCTTTCTTGGGCAAACCGTCCAGAAGTAAAAGTGTCAGATGTTCGTTTAATGCCTATTGATCTAGTTGGCCAATCAAGCACAGATAAGCGCAATGAAATAGCCAAAGAAGTTGCAAAGAAAAATGCGGATGCCGCACTATTGACACAATTAGATTCTATTTGTTGGTTGTTGAACGTTCGTGGTTTAGACGTATCTCGTTTGCCAGTGCTATTATCTCACGCCATTATTCATGCCGATGAAACTGTCGATTTCTTCTTAGATCCAACTCGACTGCCTTCTGACTTTAATCAACATGTTGGTCAAGGTGTTAGAGTACATAAACCTGAAGCCCTAAAATCAATTCTAGAATCACTTACGGGTAAAAAAGTATTGGTTGATTCTGCAACGTCAAACGCGTGGATATCATTAGTACTTTCAGATGCTAGAGCCACGATTATAGAAGCGTCTGATCCATGTTTATTACCAAAAGCCGCTAAAAATGACACTGAAAAAGCAGGCATGAAAGCGTGTCATATTCGTGATGGTGCAGCAATGGTGAAGTTTTTAACGTGGTTTGATGCAGAAATCGAAGCGGGTAATTTACATGACGAAGCGGTTCTAGCTGATAAACTTCAAGGCTTCCGTGAAGAAGATGAAACATTAGCTGATTTAAGTTTTGATACTATCTCAGCGGCTGCAGGCAACGCCGCAATGTGCCACTATAATCATGAAAACCAACCTGAACCAGGCAAGCTACAAATGAACAGCTTATACCTTGTTGATTCAGGCGGTCAGTATCCAGATGGGACAACAGACATCACTCGAACTCTTGCGGTTGGTACTCCAAGTGATGATATTAAACAGCAGTTTACTTTAGTTTTAAAAGGTCACATTGGTTTAGCTTCTGCTCGTTTCCCTAAAGGTACATGTGGTCATCAATTAGATATTCTTGCTCGTCAACATTTATGGGCTCAAGGCTATGATTATGATCATGGTACTGGTCATGGTGTTGGTCACTTCTTAAGTGTTCACGAAGGCCCACAACGCATTGCTAAAGTCGTCAATAATACGGCTTTACTTCCTGGTATGGTGCTATCAAACGAACCTGGCTATTACCGTGCTGACGAGTTTGGTATTCGTATCGAAAATTTAGAATTAGTAGTAGAGATTGAAACTAAAGGCGATTTCTCTGTACTTGGTTTTGAATCATTAACTCGTTGCCCTATTGATAAACGTTTAATCAATGTTGATATGCTAAACCGTCCAGAACTTGCTTGGTTAAACAATTACCATCAAAAAGTATGGGATGAAGTAAGTCCGTTAGTTGATTGTGACGTGAAAGAATGGCTAAAAAAAGCAACAGTAGAATTAAGCTACGAAAGTTAATTAATTTAAGCCAGTAATTAGAAATAAATGCCACGAATTAACGTGGCATTTTTGTATTTACTTTTAAATAAGTTTCACGTGAAACACTAAATTATCATGATAACGATCTATCCCGAATAACCTCGCTCCCAATCTTTCCAAACGGGTTCAAATCCCCTTGCTTTAACCGCTTGTGCAACCGCAAATGCTGGTCGTTCATCGCTAATCGAAAATTGTTCTAGTTCTTCATCATCATTAGCATAACCACCCGGTTGAGTTTTCGATGCCGCAGATAGTGATGTTATGCCCAATGACGATACATTATCTCGGAAATATTCAGACTCACGAGTTGATAATGAAAGCTCAACTTCAGAGTTTAATAATCGATAAGCACAAATGAGTTGTACAAGTTGTTTATCACTCATGATTGATTTGGGTTGCAAAGCCCCTTCACATGGACGTAAGCGAGGAAACGAAATGGAATATCTTGTTTGCCAATAAGTACGCTCAAGATAATCTAAATGTGCAGCAACATAAAAACAATCCGTTCGCCACTCCTCCAAACCAATTAACGCCCCTATGCCAATTTTATCAACCCCCGCTTTAGCTAATCTATCCGGAGTTTCTAACCGATAGTTAAAATCAGTTTTATTACCTCGAAGATGGTGCTCAGCATAGGTCGATGGATGGTAAGTTTCTTGATACACCATCACTGCATCTAAACCCAAGGTTTTCAGTTCAGTGTATTCAATCTGGTCAAGCGGTTGAACTTCCATCGCTACATAATTAAAACTACGTTTTATTTGTGGCAGTGTTTTACGAAAATAACTCATCCCAACTTTAGTTTCATGTTCTCCAGTAACTAAAAGCACACTGTCAAAATTCATCGCTTTTATCGCATCAATCTCATTAGCTATTTCATCTTGATTCAGTGTTTTTCGTTTAATACGGTTTTCCATCGAGAACCCACAATACGAACATGCATTCGCACACAAATTCGAAAGATAAAGAGGAATATAAAATCCCATAGTATAACCAAATCGTTGTCGAGTAAGTCGAGCTGACTCTTCAGCCATTAGCTCTAAATACGCTTCAGCTGAGGGCGAAATTAATGCTTTGAAATCTTCTAAATTACGCTTTGGTTTATTTAGAGCCCTTTCTACATCTTGTGCTGTTTTACTATAGATTGAGAGTTTCACCTCGTCCCAATTCAGGTTTTTCCATTCATTGGTAAATGTCATAGTCTTTCCTTAAATGGGCTGCTAATCCAAAAATGCCGTTAACGGACTCGATGCTACCGCTTGAGAACTCACAGACGCCAAACCATTTTCATACGCTAATCGTCCAGACTGAACAGATAATTTAAATGCTGTTGCCATTGCTACTGGGTTCCTCGCAGCGGCAATTGCGGTATTCACCAACACAGCATCAGCACCAAGTTCCATTGCAAAAACTGCATGAGATGGCGCACCAATCCCAGCATCAACCACAACAGGCACTCTCGCCTGATCGATAATAATCTCTAAAAAATCACGACTCACAATCCCTTTATTTGAACCAATAGGTGCTCCTAATGGCATTACTGCAGCACAACCTACTTCTTCTAATCGCTTACACAAAACCGGATCAGCGTGACAATAAGGCAATACAATAAACCCTTGTCGAACGAGTTCTTCCGCTGCTTTTAACGTCTCTATTGGATCTGGCATTAAGTATTTTGGATCAGGGTGAATTTCTAATTTAAGCCAATTAGTTTGCAATGCTTCTCTAGCTAACTGAGCCGCAAAAATTGCTTCTCGAGCATTCTTGGCACCAGATGTATTAGGCAATAAATTAATACCAGCATTAACAATTGGCTTCAAAATATCATCTTCCGGATTACTTACATCCACTCGCTTTAATGCCATTGTTGCTAGCTCTGAACCCGATTCAATTAATGCCTGTTGCATTATTGATGAATTAGGAAATTTTCCCGTTCCTGTAAACAAACGAGATGAAAATGATTTATTTCCGATAATCAGTGGTTGTGTCATATCAGCCTCCAGCAATGGCTTGGAATAAAGAGATTGATTCACCGTCAGATAAACCACGTTGTTGCCATTCATTTCTCGGAACAATTTGTTGATCAATAGCTAAAGCACATCCTTTAGTCTCTATTTGCTGTTGAGATAAAAATACGAGTAACGTGAGGTTTTTTTCTACTCGGTACTTCACACCATTTAATTCAATACTCATTAAATTATTCACTGACCAATACTCTCTCTTTTATTATGTGTTTCACGTGAAACATCCTGCAAATCACTTAATGACCCACATACAGGACAGCTATGATCTTTAGGGATATGAATTACAGACCATGCCAGTGTTCTTCCATCAAATTGATGAAGTGAATTCCATGTCATCCATTCTGGTTGAGTTAAATATTTAAGCGTTTCTAACGCTTGTAAATTACCAATAATGCCAACTACTGGGCCTATAATGCCAAAAGACTGACAATTTTGATTTTGCGGACTTTGAGTGAATGGAAATAAACAGTGGTAACAAGCCGACTGCTTTTCTTCAATAGCTGGTTGATTCGAAAACAGCATTAACTGCCCTTGCCACCCAATTGCCGCCCCAGAAATAAGTGGAACCTTTTGCTTAACACAAGCTAAATTTATCTCATGGCGAGTGGTTAAATTGTCAGTACAATCCAAAACGACATCGACTTGATTAATAAAACGAGATAACTCAGGTTCAGTTAAATGATGATTAATAACTTCAACATTCACTTGGCTATTTAGCTCTTTTATTTGTTGGGCCATCGCTATAGCTTTATTTTGTTTAAGGTTTGATTTACGAAAAACAACCTGTCTTTGCAGATTACTGAGGTCAAGATTATCTCCATCTGCAATAATTAACGTACCGATACCAGCGGCAGATAGATACATCCCAACCGCAGAACCAAGTCCGCCACAACCAATCATCAACACAGTACTATTTCTTAGTAACAACTGTCCTTTGTCGGCAATATCAGGCAACATAATTTGACGACTGTAGCGTAAGAAATCTTGGTCATTAAGACTTTCCATTAATAGATTACTCATCCATCACCCCAACGTTTTTGTCTGGCTTTCTATTTTTAGTTCTGCTCTTGGTTGAGCCAAAATAGAATTAAATTGAGCAAGCGTATCTTCTACGTTATCAGCTTGAGTAATGGCACGAACTACAGCAATACTATCTACACCGGTTTGCCATACCGCTTCAGCAACAGATAGATCAATTCCACCAATGGCAACTGTTGGTGTATCACCTGCGAGTTTTTGATTATTTGCCAAATTCTCTAAACCTTGAGGTTGAGATGGCATATCTTTTGTTGGTGTAGGGAAAACATGTCCCAAAGCTAAGTAACTTGGGTTAAGCGCTTTTACTTTAAGTAATTCATTATCATCATGAGTAGATAAACCTAAACAAATACCAGCATCTGATATTGCCTGCAAATCTGCTATCTCTATGTCTTCTTGTCCAAGATGGATACCAAAGGCTTGGTGTTTTATTGCTAATTCCCAGTAATCATTAATGAATACTTGTGCGTTATAGTAGCGACCAAATTCTATTGCCTTTATTATCTGTAGTTCTAAATCGGGTTGCTCTGCATCTTTAATACGTAACTGAACCGTCTGCACTCCCAACTTTAATAACGCTTCAATCCATAACACGTCATCAACAACTGGGTATAACCCAAACTTATTTTTATCTATTGAAGGAAACGAATACATACTGCTATCTCCAAACGGTGTTTCACGTGAAACACCGATATTAATAAATACGATTTAACCGTAATGATAAAAAATCACAGAGTCTTACTCTGCTTCAACTGCTGGGTGATAAAGTTCAGAACCCGATGCTTTAAATTCTTCTGATTTTTGACGCATTCCTTCAAGTGGGTCATCAATCATTTTAATTTCGATAGCTTGGTCCAGTGCAACTTGTTCTGTATCTTTAGCATACTCACGAACTTCTTGAGAAATTTTCATTGAGCAGAACTTAGGACCACACATTGAACAAAAGTGAGATACTTTCCCTGATTCTTGAGGTAGGGTTTCATCATGAAATTCACGAGCAGTTATTGGGTCAAGTGAGAGGTTAAACTGGTCTTCCCAACGGAATTCAAAACGAGCTTTTGATAACGCATTATCACGAATTTGAGACCCCGGATGACCTTTGGCTAAGTCCCCAGCATGAGCCGCTAACTTATAAGTAATCAATCCCGTCTTAACATCTTCTTTATTTGGTAAACCTAAATGCTCTTTTGGTGTGACATAACAAAGCATTGCACAGCCATACCAACCAATCATCGCGGCACCAATACCAGAAGTAATATGGTCGTATCCCGGAGCAATATCGGTAGTCAGTGGGCCTAATGTATAGAAAGGAGCTTCATGACAATGTTTGAGTTGTTCATCCATGTTCTCTTTAATCATGTGCATCGGTACATGACCAGGACCTTCAATAATGACTTGAACATCATAATCCCATGCAACTTTGGTTAACTCTCCTAATGTTCTTAGTTCGGCAAATTGTGCTTCATCATTCGCATCGGCAATAGACCCTGGGCGCAAGCCATCACCTAATGATAATGCCACATCATACTTGGCACATATTTCACAGATTTCACGAAAGTGTGTATATAAGAAGCTTTCTTGATGGTGAGCAAGACACCATTTCGCAATGATTGAACCACCGCGAGAAACAATTCCAGTAACTCGTTTTGCAGTCATTGGTACATAACGAAGTAACAATCCCGCATGAATAGTAAAGTAATCGACCCCTTGTTCTGCCTGCTCGATTAAGGTATCTCGCATTACTTCCCAATTCAGGTTTTCAGCTACACCGTTTACTTTTTCGAGAGCTTGGTACATAGGGACAGTACCAATTGGCACAGGGCTATTACGTAAAATCCACTCTCGTGTTTCGTGAATATTTCGGCCTGTAGATAAGTCCATCACCGTATCACCACCCCAGCGTGTCGACCAAACTAGCTTTTCTACTTCCTCTTCAATAGATGAACTAACCGATGAGTTACCAATATTGGCATTCACTTTAATTAAAAAGTTACGACCAATAATCATAGGTTCGGCTTCTGGGTGATTAATATTTGATGGGATAATCGCACGACCTTCTGCCACTTCTTTACGTACAAATTCAGGCGTGATTTCTTTTGGTAAGCTCGCACCAAAACTATGTCCAGGGTGTTGATGATTGAGTTGTTCATCTGCAAACTTTTGGCGGCCCATATTTTCACGAATCGCAATGTACTCCATTTCGGGAGTGATAATACCTTGGCGAGCATAATGAAGTTGGGTAACGCACTGCCCTTGTTTCGCTCGACGAATTGTTGGTAGGTTTCCATAACGAAGCTCATCAAGGGTTTCATCAGCCAATCGTTCTTGAGAATAAACCGAGCTAACGCCCCCCAAAACCTCAGTATCACAGCGCTCTTCAATCCAACGTTCACGAAGCTTTGGTAACCCTTGGTAAACATCAATGTCGTAATTTGGATCGGTATACACACCAGATGTGTCATACACTTGAATAGGTTCATTTGGTTCAAGAATTGGATTGTCTTTTGTTCCACCAACTAAGCTATCAGCCAATGCAATTTCACGCATAGGCACGCGAATATCAGGACGAGATCCTTCAATATAGACTTTACTTGAGTTTGGGTATGGTTGAACCGACAGCGATTCAATATTAGTTTTAGCATCTAAACGTGCTTGTTTACGACTTGACGACATAGCAAAATTCCTTGATAAAAATAGAATAATTGCTTGTCGGATTTGAGTTGTAGCAAGAGGATCTTAGTATAAAATTAAAGTGTGATTATAAGTTTTTATTACCTACATTGGTGTTATTTTCAATAGCAATAAATTCAAATGAATCGATTATCTATCAAACAATCCCACAATTTCTTTATATCTAAGATGTAAATGATCTCTTGTTCCCTTCGCAGGTATTAGCCTAATCAGGTTCTACGGATCCCGCAATGCGGTCTCAGCTCGTACTTTAAAAAGTACTAAGCACTCCGACAAGTTTCTTTCAGTTTTCTTTGGTGAAAAACTGAACTCTATCGGAGTATAAAGAAAGTAAATTAAAATTGAAACGGAGATTTAATCTGGTTGGTGGAGTTTGTGAGTAACCGCATATTGTGCTTTGTATATAACAACTCATATTGAGCCTTGTGTGCTTCGTAGCAAAAAAACACCTTTGCATCCGCAGCTCTTACACCATCAAATACAATGTTCTTTTTTTGGAGAAGCACATTAGGTTCTAATCTACATGTTTCACGTGAAACTACTTATCACCTTTGATTAATTTTTTAACCAAGTGCTTTAATGAAGAGGAGTTATACTCACGATATGAACCAATTTTATTCGAACCATCATGATCACGACCATGCTCTAACGTTTTAGAAACAGCAACGCGCTGAGAGGAATAAATTCCAGTATGGCCACTGAAGTAATATGCGGTATAACACGCTAACGCAAAGTAAGGTAAATAATCAGCACCAAACAATTCAACCCCCATAATAGTACACGCTAACGGTGTATTAGTTGCTGCAGCAAACACAGCCAAGAAGCCTAATGCAGCAAATAAATCAACTGGCGCACCCATCACCCAAGCTAAGAAATTACCTAGTGTTGCTCCAACAAAAAATAAAGGAGTAACTTCACCACCTTTATAACCAGCAGCTAATGTAATGGCGGTAAGCAATAGTTTTAAAATCCAACTATACCACTCAGCACCACCTGCACTAAACGCGGAAGTAATACTCACACCACCGTCTCGACTTGGATATACCCCAATACCAATGTAATCATAATTACCGATAAGCTGAGTGATACCAATCACCATCAAACCACCAACAACAACGATCAAATATGGGTTTTTAAGCGTTGCGTTAAACAAATCTTTGAAGCCATGAGTTAACTCACCAAATAGATAACCCGCTAAACCGAATGCGATCGCCGCGACAATAACCTTAGCCATGAGTACTAAATCAATATCTACAGTATGACCAAATAAAGTCGTAACTTGATCAAAACTAATTAAGTAATGTGTATGATGAGCACCCCATGCAGAGGCCACAACATTCGCCAAAATGGCTGCGAGCAAAGCTGGAATAATTGCATTGAATTTAATTCGACCAATAAAGAGAACTTCAAGCGCAAAAATAGCTCCAGTAAATGGAGTACCAAAAATAGACGCAAATCCTGCAGCAACACCCGCGGTTAACATCATTCTTCGGTCATCTTCAGATAACTTAAATACTCTTGATAACCAATCTGTTGTTGCACCGCCAATCTGAACAGCTGTTCCTTCGCGCCCAGCAGAACCACCAAAAAGATGAGTAATGACTGTAGTGATAAGAACTAAAGGTCCCATTCGAACGGGAACCCCTTCACCAGCCTGATTTATCTCATCCATGATCAAATTATTACCTCCCGCAGAGTTCTTACCCCAGTTACGGTAACTGTAGACAATCACTAATCCAGCAAGAGGTAAAAGGTAAATTAACCAAGGGTTGTTGATCCGAGTCTGAGTTGCTTCACTGAGCAACCATAGAAAGAAGGCATTAAATGAACCAACAAGCAAAGCAACCGGAAGTACAAGTAAAGACCAACGGAATACTTGAAAAAGGTTTTGAAAATTTCGATTTAAAGGATGTGCCATGAATATCTATCTTTTAATAATGGTTAATCAAAAGGATAGACTATCTTAGAAGAGAAGAGAAATAACAAACAACTCTACTATAGACGGATCTATCCCAATAGAATCAGAATAATCTGATCAGGATACGCTACAGTAGGAATCATTATCTCTAAATTAGAGCGGTTAAAGGTGGAAATCCATCACCTGAGATCGACGATAACACCAATCAATGAGAGAAATGCTACTCCTATCATTTATAAATGGCAAATAAAAGGCGCTTAATTATTTAAGCGCCTTTTATCATTTAGTAAATACTTACCAAGTCAGCACTGGAGTGTAACCACTCACCGCGTTAACCATCTTAGTATTTACGCTTTCGAATCCTTTCCAAAGTTTTTTTATTACCGCTGTTTTTTTCTTTCTTGATTGCTGTTTGCCATACATTTCTTCGTTTAGCATATTCTTTGCAGCAATTTGACCAAGATATACAGCACCTAAATCGTAATTCATTGTTATAAAACCTTAGAGATTAATTAAGCAGCGAATTGTACTGCTTACTCTCTAAAAAACAAGATCTAGATCACGTTTTTTATTTGATAATAAAATAGAAAATTATCGAATAACTGGTGTTGCTAAGTATGTAGACTTACGAACACCTTCCCCAAATGTACTTTGAATTAACGCTGTCATCTCCTGAGAATGTATAGAATCAGCCGTCTTTTGAATATTCAATAGCGCATCAATTCCATAACCATGTATTGTATATCTCGTAAATAACCAAGCTTGTTGTGATGAGTTATTTTTCATTGGAGACAAATCAACTACTAACTGTTTTGCAGCAGAACGGGTTTCCTCCTCAGACACTCCTTTTAATAAATCAGTAATCACTTTATCTATCGCCGATCCAATAAGCTCTGCATTTTTAGGGTCGACTTGAGCACCAACGATCCAATTACTTCGTAATTCACCATCAGAGTTTATGATTTCAGCATAAGGAGCATAATCTAAGCTCAACTCTTCACGTACATAAGACATCAAACGTTTAGAAACAATACGCTGCAGCATATCTTCCATAAACAAAGATTTCGCTGATTGGTTCTCATCAGCCTTATTCGCAATAAAATGAGCGATATAGTGGCTGTTGTTCTCGGTATTAACTGCCATTGTAAAGCTAGGCTTAAATGATTCTTTGTAACTAGCGGCATAGTTAACAGATTTAGAATTAGCTAATTGGATACTCGCAACATACTGACGTAATAACGGTTTTAACTCTGTGGGTTTAAGATCAGCAACAATCACTAATTGATAATTTCTATTCTGTTGGAATAATAATTGATGAACTTGTTTTATTTGTTCATCAGTGACATCAACCACCCCATCACCTTCCAGTAATCGATGACTGCTCGTTACTACATACGTATTGTGATTAATCGCTTGAGTAAATTTACCTAATGGTGTTTCTAGGTATGCACTCCTATTTTGATTAAACTCCTGTTTTACGGCTTTAAGCTGATCATTATCGACTTTTATCTCAGACATCAATGTTGATAAAACAGCAAAACTTTCGGCAACCCCTTCTCTATCGGTGAGAACTTCAATGCCATGATGAGTAAAATTAATATATGGATAAAGCTCAATATCATTACGTCTTAGATGTGCATCTAACTGAGACCCAGTAAGATCGCCTAATCCACTGCGACTAACAACAGGGATCGCAATGTTTGCTGCCGGAATTAGATTTGGAGTTAATGCCGCCATTCCACCTTTGCTCGCTAACGAGATACTGATGTCATCCCCAGAGTTTGTATCTCTTAAATACAGAACATTAATGCCATTATCTAACGTCCAACTTGTTAAGTTTCTTTCGCTCGATATCAACGCTTCTGAAAGAATACTTCCGGACATAGCAGGAACTGGGAAAGCAGAGGTTACATTATTAAGTAAAGGCTTATTACCCTGCTTGTTATACAGAGCTCTTAATTCAGGAATTCTTAGTTTAGTAGCATCAATGCTTTCACTCGCATCTAAACCAATACCAAATTGGTAAGAGCTTGAGAGAAAGTCATGCATATGTTGATTAACAACCGTAAGCTCTACCATAGAGATAAAAGCTTCCAAGCTTTCTTTATAGTCTAAAATAGACTGACTTGGTTGCTGGTTAACGATATTCATTGATTTATTTTCTGCATGATCAACAGCGTTTAAATCGTCTTGGTTTTTACCAATATTATCTAATTCATATTGATAATATTTTACGATGTCTTTTAACTCATTAGCCGTTACACCATGATCACGTAAAGAAGCCAACACCTCTAAAAATTGCTTTTCGCTTTGATCTCTATAACGTGCCGGAAACGATACTGAAGAAATGGAGTAGCGACTGTCTGAAACAAAATATTCCGTCGAATAAATCCACTGTGCAGGCATCGCTGCATCTAAAAATGCAGCATTCATTCTTTGTTTAATTAATTCTTGAGAAATATAATCTAACCAAAGTTGGTGTTGTTTTTCTCTACTTTGAACATTCGAATTTCCACGATCAATAATCATATTAATACTTGGAGCTTCGCCACCCGCAATATAGCCAATAAAATCAGAGGTATTTAACACCTCTTTTTCCATTGCCGTTACCATGGTTGTCCCTTCTTCCCATGAAGAGAAATGTGTTTTAACGAGCTCAGTCGCTTGTGCTAAAGTAACATCTCCCGTAATCACTATTTCTGTTAATTGCGGTTGATACCATTTATTATAAAATTCTCTTAATGTTTCTGAAGACGCAGAAAGAACAGATTCTTTATTACCAAGAGGATCATAAGCATCATATGAATTATTAGTCATATGCTCATAAAACTGTGTCGATATATCCTTCTCTTCAGACCGAGAGTATCTAAACTCACCAAGAATAACGTCTTTCTCTTTCTCAACTTCTTTAGAGGAAAGCTCGATACCATCCCCAATATCTCGCATCCAAGTAAGTGCATTATTTAATTCACTATTATTGGGCAGATCGAGTTTATAAACGGTTTCCTCATAAGAAGTATACGCATTAATATCAGCTGCGAAGCTGAGCCCTGCATTTTCAAATAAAGAAATAACATCATTTTGAGAAAAATGTTCACTTCCATTAAACGCCATATGCTCAACAAAATGCGCATATCCTTTTTGATCTTGTCTTTCTTGGAATGAACCAGAGTGAATAATCAGCCTAACAGAGACCTCTTTTTCAGTATCTGGATAGATATGATAACGAAGCCCATTATCAAGTTGTTCGCTGACCCAATTAGGATCTGCTTTTATTGGTGTAACGGAGTGAGTTGCGCAGCCTGTAACGAATAAAGAAAAAGCTATTGGTAACCAATAAGTTTTCATAATACATCCTAGTAATTATATTTATATTTTATAAGATTATGATCTAAATATAAATTATGTATAAATGCAAGGGCATTAAGTAAATGATTATTATTCTCAGTGTTTTTTTTGTTACTTGCGAAATTCACCACACTTTTCTAAACCGAAAATAGCCCAAAAATCATATTTTTTAAATTTCAGACAGCAAAAAGGTTCATATCTTTCGATATAAGCCTTCTCTAAATATGGCAGGGATGGAGAGATTCGAACTCCCAACACGCGCGTTCTTATGGTGGGGGGAATCCGCGGCTCTTTTCTCAAACTGTAGATAGCAAAAAGGCTCATACCTTTCGATACAAGCCTTCTCTAAATATGGCAAGGGTGGAGAGATTCGAACTCCCAGCACGCGTGTTCTTATGGTGGGGGGAATCCGCGGCTCTTTTCTCAAACTACAAATAGCAAAAAGGCTCATACCTTCCGATACAAGCCTTCTCTAAATATGGCAAAGCTAGAGTAGTTCGAACTCCCAACACGCGTGTTCTTATGGTGGGGGGAATCCGCGGCTCTTTTCTCAAACTACAAATAGCAAAAAGGCTCATACCTTCCGATACAAGCCTTCTCTAAATATGGTAGGGGTGGAGAGATTCGAACTCCCAGCACGCGTGTTCTTATAGTGGGGGAATCCGCGGCTCTTTTCTCAAACCACAGATAGCAAAAAGGCTCATATCTTTCGATATGAGCCTTCTCTAAATATGGCAAAGCTAGAGTAGTTCTAACTCCCAACACACGTGTTCTTATGGTGGGGGGAATCCGCGGATCTTTTCTCAAACTACAAATAGCAAAAAGGCTCATATCTTTCGATATGAGCCTTCTCTAAATATGGCAGGGGTGGAGAGATTCGAACTCCCAACACGCGGATTTGGAATCCGCTGCTCTGCCAGTTGGAGCTACACCCCTGTTGTGCGTGCTATTGTAATGACTTCCAAAATAAAATCCACACTTTGAACGCTAAAAATATGAATCTAAACTAAAAATTCTACATCTATCGCACTATTTTACTGAAAACGAATAGAATTTAACCGAGTTTTATCTTATCAACAAATTGATCTACTCGTTTCCAGTTCGTATATTCAACTTCTTTCGTCGGATCGGTCTCTCCACCTGTCATTTTCATGATCAGTTGAATCATAAATCGATCAAAAAAGTTATAGCGTGGGTAAAACAATGCACCAGCAAAGGTATCTTGTAACTCAGGGACCCAAGGTGACTTTAATAAGAACTTCTTAAAATACGCACTGGTTTCTGGAGTATCTTTCCCCTCTTTTCGAGCTGTCAGGTTCACAATAAAAAATGAAGCCTTTGCTTGCTCTAAAGCAATTTGATGCTGAGCGATAAATTGATACAGCTTTTTATTCAAATGACCGTAACGAATAGAAGCACCAATCACAACACGATCATAATCTGAAAACGATACCGTTACCGGTTGGTGTAAATCGACTAACTGACAATCAACATCACTGCCTAGCTTCGTCGCAATGTAATCTAATATTTTAATCGTTTGACCTTCACGGCTTGAGTGAAGAAGTAATACTCTTTCCACAGTAACCTCTTAAATCTTTTCAATACTAAAAACTAACTACGCCAAAACGTCGGCGTGAATAAAATAAGTAACGTAAATACTTCCAAACGCCCAAATAACATAGAAATAATTAAAATCCATTTTGCAGAGTCATTCACCTCGCCAAAATGCACCGCAACCTCACCCAGACCAGGACCTAAGTTATTTAGTGTCGCAGCAACCGCAGAAAAAGCGGTTAATTCATCAATGCCGGTCGCGATTAATGCCAGCATACAAATAACAAATACCAACGCATAAGCAGAGAAGAACCCCCACACCGCATCAACAACTCGTTGAGGTAATGCCTTTGTACCAATCTTGATCGTAAAAATAGCTCTTGGGTGGATAAGACGCTTTAGTTCACGCATACCCTGCAGAGAAAGTAACAATATACGGATAACCTTCATCCCGCCACCTGTTGATCCTGCACAGCCACCAATAAAGGAAGAAAACAGTAATAAAACAGGTAAGAATAATGGCCACTCAGAAAAACTGGTTGTCGTAAAACCTGCCGTCGTTGAAATTGATACCGTTTGGAACAAAGCTTGATCTGCCGCTGCGCCAATTGAATCGTAAGTACTGTGCTTTAATAACAACAAGAAAGTAACTAAAAACAGTAATACTTGGATAAAAATAAACGCTCTAAACTCGGGGTCTTTCCAATAATATTTAGGATGAACGCCGCCTGAGGCGAATGCAGCAAAGTGCAATGAAAAATTACAGGCAGAGATAAGTAAAAAGACCACAGTTATAGCGTTAATTATAGGGCTATTAAAGTGTCCCATACTTGCATCATGAGTAGAAAACCCACCAATAGCAATGGTTGAGAAACTATGAGAAATAGCATCAAACCAGTCCATTCCTGCGGCCCAAAACGCTAAAGTACAAGCGATAGTTAACGTTAGGTAGATATACCAAAGCACCTTTGCCGTTTCCGCTATTCTTGGTGTCATCTTTGAATCTTTTACTGGCCCAGGGATCTCCGCACGATAAAGCTGCATACCACCGATACCTAGCACTGGAAGGATCGCGACGGCTAAAACAATAATACCCATACCGCCAAACCATTGAAGAAGTTGACGATAAAATAGAATAGCTTTTGGCAAATGGTCTAACCCCGTAAGAACGGTCGCCCCTGTTGTCGTTAACCCAGAAAATGATTCAAAAAAGGCATTGGTTACCGATATATCAGGAGAGCCAGAAAGCAAGAATGGTAATGCACCCGCACTGCCGATTACCATCCAAAATAGAACAACAATAAGGAAGCCATCACGAGATTTTAATTCTTGTTTATGCTGACGATTAGGAAACCAAAGTGCACCGCCTCCAGCTAACAATAAGAAAAAGGTAATAACAAACGGCACACCCGCACCATCACGATAAATAAACGCGACAAGAGCCGGAGCCAACATGAAAAAACTAAAAACCGCGAGTAAAGTACCCACGATTCGAATAATTGAACGAAACTGCATGATTTATTGAACGCTTCGCGTCACTCACATCCTAATGGTTTATATGAATTGAATTACTCTGTTGGGAATTCAATTTTGGCACCGCTTTTATTAATCACCGCGGTTTTAAATTCAGTAATGACACGTTTCTCTAGTTCTAATGTCATTACAACCTTATCACTATAATCCGCTGCCACCTGTTGTCCTTCATATTGGTGCAGTAATGTTTCGACCAAACTCACTAAGTTATAGTCACAATGCAAAATAATATGAGCTGTAATGCGTTTTTCTTCTGTTTCTATCAATTTAAGAGCTTGCTGAACTCCACCACCATACGCTTTAACAAGCCCCCCCGTTCCTAGCTTGATCCCACCAGAGTAACGAGTCACCACTGCGGTGATTTCCCCAATACCACTGCCACTTAGTTGAGCAAGTATTGGTTTACCAGCAGTACCAGAGGGTTCACCATCATCACTGAAGCCCCATTTCATAGAATCTTCAGGTCTTCCGGCAACAAAGCCCCAACAATTATGCCTAGCATCAGAATGCTTAACTTTTATTTCTGCCACAAACGCTTTGGCTTCATCAATCGATGCTGTTCTAGCAAGATAAGTAATAAAGACGCTTTTTTTTATCTCTTCTTCAAATACCGCCATCGCTTTTGGGACTGGATATGGCTGATCACTCATAGACTACACTGATACTAAAAACGGAACCTTAAAGTGTATCACTTCTAATGACATTTACGCTTTCCATCCTGATATTTATTCACCAACCGAAGAAAGTAAATTTGTGATCAACCAAGATAAACGTAAATAAAATGTTAAATTTAATTTGATATCTGTTTACTTTAGCACCACTATTAACTGGTCAAACCAGATTATTATAATAACGAATACTCGGATCTGGTTCTTATTTCATGGAGATAGAAAATGATTTATCAAGGTGAAAACCTCTCTGTAGACTACATCGAATCAGGCATTGCTCACCTAGTGTTTAATGCGACAGGCAGTGTTAATAAGCTCAACCTTGCCACTATACAATCACTTGGTGAAGCCATTGATGCGCTTTACGAGCAAAAAGAATTAAAAGGACTCTTACTCTCATCAGGTAAGAATGCTTTTATTGTGGGTGCAGATATTACTGAGTTTCTTGGGTTATTTGATACTCCACCGGAAGAGCTCAGCGCATGGCTTCATCAAGCCAACGTTATCTTTAATAAGCTAGAAGATCTTCCTGTTCCTACCTTAACCGCTATTACTGGTTTTGCGCTCGGTGGCGGTTGTGAATGTGTACTTGCTACCGACTTCCGCTTAGCGGACGAAACCGCATCAATCGGTTTACCAGAAACACAGCTTGGCATTATGCCTGGTTGGGGTGGTTCTGTTCGCTTACCGCGCTTAATTGGTGCTGATCCTGCAATGGAAGTGATTACCACAGGTAAACCTAAACGAGCAAAAGATGCCTTAAAGCTAGGAATGGTTGACGGCGTTGTTCCACGTGAAACCTTGATCGATGCATCTATTTCTATGCTAAAAAAAGCAATTGATGGCCAACTAAATTGGCAGCAACGTCGTGAACAAAAGAAAGCCCCATTACAACTATCACCATTAGAAGCGGCGATGTCATTTAATGTCGCTAAAGGCATGATAATGAAAATGGCAGGGAAACATTATCCTGCGCCAATTACAGCGGTTAAATCAATAGAACAAAGTGCTGGTATGAGTCGTGATGAAGCTCTAGCGATTGAGAACAAACACTTTGTTGCTCTAACTCGTACTGAAGTCGCGAAATCCCTTGTAGGTATTTTCTTAAACGACCAATACGTTAAAAGCAAAGCCAAACAAGCGGTTAAAAACTGTGAACCAGTAGCTAACGCTGCCGTGCTTGGCGCGGGCATCATGGGTGGAGGCATCGCTTATCAATCAGCATCTAAAGGCGTACCTGTCTTAATGAAAGACATTGCTCAAGCCTCATTAGATCTAGGAATGAATGAAGCCTCTAAACTGCTTAATAAACAATTAGAGCGCGGGCGCTTATCTGGATTAAAAATGGCGCAAGTGCTTTCATCCATTACGCCATCTTTAAACTATGGTGGTATTGAGAGCAAAGACGTCATTGTTGAAGCTGTGGTTGAGAATCCAAAAATCAAAGCGGCGGTTTTAGTAGAAGTAGAAAATGAAGTTAACGAGAATGCAATCTTAGCGTCGAACACTTCAACCATTCCAATTTCATTATTAGCAAAATCATTAAAACGTCCTGAAAATTTCTGTGGTATGCACTTTTTCAACCCTGTACATCGTATGCCTCTTGTTGAAGTTATCCGTGGTGAAAAAACCTCACAACAAACCATTGATCGCGTTGTTGCTTACGCTTCTCAAATGGGTAAAACCCCGATAGTTGTTAATGATTGTCCCGGGTTCTTTGTAAACCGTGTTCTTTTCCCATATTTCGCTGGCTTTAGTTTACTGCTCCGTGATGGTGGAGATTACCAACAGATCGATAAGGTGATGGAAAAAGAGTTTGGTTGGCCAATGGGTCCAGCCTACTTACTTGATGTTGTCGGTATTGATACTGCTCATCATGCTCAAGCAGTAATGGCACAAGGTTTTCCCGATCGAATGGCTAAAAATGGTCGAGATATTATTGATGCAATGTTTGATGAAAGCCGTTACGGCCAGAAAAATGGCTCTGGGTTTTATGCTTACACCGTAGATAGAAAAGGCAAACCGAAAAAGAATGTGGATGATGGCACTCACGTAATCATTGCTACAGTAACGGACACAACTCAACCTTATACCTCAGAGCAGATCAGTGCTCGAATGATGATCCCGATGATTAATGAAGTCATTCGCTGTTTGGATGAGGGCATTATCGCCTCACCTGCTGAAGCTGATATGGCATTGGTTTATGGACTCGGTTTCCCTCCATTTAAAGGCGGTGTATTCCGTTACCTTGATTCCATTGGATTGCCGACCTATTTAGAGATGGCAAAAGAGTTTGAGCAACTTGGTGCGGTTTACCAAGTACCAGAAAGCATCAAACAAAAAGCGGCGGTAGGAGAATGTTACTACCCAGTCCCTAAAGCACCCTCTGTATCGGCATCACTCTAAGGAAGGATTTATCATGAAAAATGTAGTTATTGTTGATTGTATCCGTACTCCGATGGGTCGATCTAAAAATGGTGTATTTCGTCATACTCGTGCCGAAGACTTATCAGCACATCTAATGAAAGGCTTAATGGAGAGGAACCCAAACGTCGATCCGAATCAAATCGAAGACATCTACTGGGGTTGTGTTCAGCAAACGTTAGAACAAGGCTTTAATATCGCTCGTAATGCCTCATTATTAGCAGGTTTACCAAAGTCTATCGCCGCAACCACGGTTAACCGTTTGTGTGGCTCATCTATGCAAGCATTGCATGATGCTTCTCGCGCTATCATGGTTGGCGATGCAGATATCTGTATTATTGGCGGTGTGGAACATATGGGCCACGTACCAATGAACCACGGTGTCGATTTTCACTCAGGTCTATCCAAAAGTGTTGCTAAGGCCTCTGGTATGATGGGACTAACGGCAGAAATGCTAGGTAAGATGCACGGCATTACTCGTGAACAACAAGATGCCTTTGCTCTCGCATCACATCAAAAAGCACATCGCGCAACCATTGAGGGACATTTTGATTCTGAAATTTTACCGATTGAGGGTCACGATGAAAATGGCGCACTAACATTAGTTAAACACGATGAAGTTATTCGTCCGGAAACAACACTCGAAGGTTTAGCAGCCCTTCGCCCTGCGTTCGATCCAGCTAATGGGACGGTCACTGCAGGCAGTTCATCTGCTCTGTCTGATGGTGCTTCTGCAATGCTAATAATGAGTGAAGATAAAGCCAATGAACTTGGTTTAACCATTCGCGCTAAAGTTCGTTCAATGGCGGTATCTGGTTGTGATCCATCCATCATGGGTTATGGACCTGTTCCTGCAACCAAAAAAGCACTTAAACGAGCAGGTTTGTCGATTGATGAAATTGATTTGTTCGAATTGAATGAAGCGTTTGCAGCTCAATCACTACCATGTATTAAAGACTTAGGTTTAATGGATGTCATGGAAGAGAAGATTAACTTAAATGGAGGGGCTATTGCACTAGGTCACCCATTAGGTTGTTCGGGTTCTCGAATTGCCACCACCTTAATCAATAACATGGAACGCACTGGCGCGAAATTGGGTGTCGCAACTATGTGTATTGGTCTTGGTCAAGGTATCGCAACGGTATTTGAACGACCTTAGAAAAAATTTCTAAACCGTAAAAACTAAAAAAGTCGCCTTCTTGGGCGACTTTTTTCGAGTTGATACCTAATTTGGTATCGCTTTTATCATCTTATTTTTTAGAGATGATTTTTGTATCACGCGCTTGGTGGAACCAAAAACGCTTTCTGCCTGTTGATTTAGACATGAGATATCCTTCTTAACTTTAGTATAAACATGCATCAATACGATGCGCTTGTTTAGCCTGAGAAGAGATATTTATCTTATGTAATTTATACATAGAGAAGTTGTACGTTCTTTACCTCATCAATCTATTTTTCAGTAGAACAATAGATAGCCCGATAACGATATCAGGTATAAAGCCAACGCATTTTCACAACTTCGATAGCACACGGTCATATTACATTATAAATAGATCCAGTTAGGCTTATTCGTTGCTAACGATCTGCTGAAATGTTCAATTATTAATAATTGGAAAAGTGAAATGAAACACGGAGATAATAGCTTTTTCGAAGATATTTTTCTGAGGGTTTGACTTGTACTTATTGCTTGTATTAATAACTCTATACATCAGAGCAAGGATGCAAAATAGCATGATCCAATAAAAAGTAAAGATCTTATTTGCTCTTTTTAAAATTTTTTTTACTAAAGGATCTATGCACAAAATGCATAGCTTTCATGTTTAAGTATCATTTTTTTTCTAAAAAAACCTCCCCTATACTTAATCCATCAATCAAATGTTGAATTTGATTCTCTATTTAATTTCATTGGAGTTTATTATGTTTAAAGCACTCGTTTTGAATCAAGAAGAAAGAAATACAATTGCTGCTGTTACTGAGATCGATGAATCTCAACTTCCTGAAGGTAACGTAAAAATTAATGTTAGCTATTCTTCTTTAAACTACAAAGATGGCTTAGCGATTACAGGTAAAGGGCGCATTGTTCGTAACTTCCCTATGGTACCTGGTATTGATTTAGCTGGCGTGGTATCTCAATCTGATGACGCTCGTTACCAAGCAGGTGATGAAGTTGTTCTTACTGGTTGGGGTGTTGGCGAAGGTCACTGGGGCGGAATGGCTGAAAAAGCGAGCCTAAACGGTGACTGGTTAGTCCCTATGCCAAAAGGCTTAGATGCTAAAAAAGTAATGGCTATTGGTACTGCTGGCTTCACTGCGATGCTGTGTGTTCAAGCCATTGTTGATGCAGGCATTAAGCCAGAAGATGGAGAGATCCTAGTAACGGGTGCAAGTGGTGGTGTAGGCAGCGTATCAATCACGCTTCTTAACCAACTTGGTTATAAAGTTGCAGCGGTAACTGGTCGATCTTCTTCAAATGGTGAGCTGCTTAAATCATTAGGCGCATCACGTATTGTTGAGCGTAGCGAACTAGAAGAACCAGCAAAACCATTAGAAAAACAATTATGGGCTGGCGCAATTGATACTGTTGGTAGCAAAGTATTAGCTAAAGTATTAGCACAAATTGATTACAACGGTGCAGTCGCAATGTGTGGCCTTGCTGGTGGTTTTGATTTACCAACTACGGTAATGCCATTCATTTTACGTAATGTACGTTTACAAGGTGTTGACTCTGTTATGTGCCCTCGTGAAAAACGCATCAAAGCATGGGAACAACTAGCTGAGCTTCTGCCTGAGTCGTTCTATGCTCAAGCAACAAAAGAAGTGGCATTAGATGATGCGATTCAAGCAGCAGAAGACATTACCAACGGTCAAATCACGGGCCGTGTAGTTATCAAAATTTAGTCTTACTAGCTAAAAGGATTTAATGCTGAGCCCTACCTAGCTTAGCGTTAATGTGAAAACATCAGTAAACCAAGGCAGCTTAATCGCTGCCTTTTTTATTCCCTAATATTAAACAAACCCTATATCTTCGATACGCTTTTCAATTAACTTACCGCACTCTTCTTTTACTACGCGTCGAAGCCACGTTTGTGCTGGTGAAGAGTCACAACGAGAGTGCCAAATTAAAGAATAATCAAACGGGGTAAACTCAAACGGTAAGGGTTTAATTACTAAATCATAACGATCGGCCATTAAGTAAGCGAGATCCGCAGGAACAGTAATCACTAATGGCATTTTATCGACGATCGCTAATGCCGCTTCTAAATGATATGCCCTCAAGACTTGTCTTCTCTCTCTTTGTCCTAATAACGCATTATCCAATAATGCTTTTACACCATCACTAATAGCAATCATGGCGTGAGGTAATGATAAATAATCATCTAAGCTTAAACGAACGCCAGAAAGCGGATGATTTTTAGAAAGTAAACACAGCACCCCGACTTGCCCTAATACTTCTTGTTTCAATGGAGAAACAGAGCCAATAGGACGACAGATAGCCATATCTACTTTTTCTGTACTTAGTTGTTTAAACAAATTCTCATGGTTTAGAGAAGTAAATTCCAAGGAGATATTCGGCGCTTGTTCATAAATCTTAGGTAACGCATAAGGTAAAATGGTTTGCATTGCGTAGTCAGTGGTTGCAATCAAAAAATGTTGATCGCAATGCATCGGGGTAAAATCACTTGGAGTAAGTAATTGACGAAGTGACTCTAATGGTTGATTAATTTGAGCATTAATCTCCAATGCTTTTTGTGTAGGAACTAAATGCTGCCCCTGACGAGTAAATAATGGGTCACCAAGTAAGTCACGTAATCGACCTAATACACGACTCATTGCCGACTGACTTAAACTCAATCGGATCGCAGCTTGGCTTACACTGTTTTCTTCTAATAATACTTTTAAGGCAATGAGTAAATTTAAATCACGACGATAAACTTCTTCGAGTTCCATTATCTAAACCTATGTCTGAAATAACCGAATGGTTGAACCATTAGTTTAACGGTTTTTAAGATAAAAAAAATCCCGCAATTTATTCACTTCTTAGTTTGGGATTAAGAATGATAAAGAGACGGGAAAGTTAAAGTGTGTGTTATTTTTTATTGTATTAATTCTGAGTTAGTAATCTTGCTCTTCTGCTGCTTCACTTTCTGACCATGTTTTTAGTTCGATAGTAAGCGCAACCATAACGGAGGCAAGGCTAATTAAAGGGAAAAGATTAATATTTTCTGGTGTGCGCAGCACTAGCGAGCAAATCGTAACAAAACAAAGAACACAATAAATAGTTAAACGATCTATTTGAGTAAGCATAATAGCGATCCTTCTATTACTTTCTTTCTATAACCAAAAACATTTAAAACAATACGTTAACCATCCAATGTTAATGTGTTGTTAATAAGCAAATTACTCTCTTTTCAGTTCTTTGCCAATGTGTATTGATTATTTTTTTTACAGCAGTATGATCTTGGTCGCCTTTAATTGTAAAGAGATACAACAATGACCATCAACTTTGATACAGCAACCCAAACACTAGAAGCGGAAGGATTACGCTGCCCTGAGCCTGTCATGATGGTTAGAAAAACAATCCGACAGATGCAAGATGGCGAGACTTTGCTAATTAAAGCCGATGACCCATCAACAACTCGTGACATCCCAAGTTTTTGTCGCTTTATGGATCATGAGCTACTTGCAGAAGACACCGATACTCTCCCTTACCGATTTTTAATTCGTAAAGGGCTTCCAGCTTAAAATGATAAAGGCGACCAATGTGGTCGCCTTTATTCTATTTTTCATTATGAACAGACAGCTATTGAGTTTGTGTACTGATATCTCGAATTTGTTTCTGAATACTTTCTATTTCGTGCTGCAAATTACGCATTTCTTTTTTCATTGGTAATACATAATGAACCCGGACCCAAGCATCAACAGAAAGTCCTGTTGTTACAATGGCTCCAACCACCATGGGTACCCACATATCTGTTAATACCATACCCAATAAATTCAGTGCTAATGCTACAGTAAATAAGTAACACTGGCTTTGCGGTGAGATAGCTAAAAAACGAGTCATGATAAGCTCCTATCCTTTAAGAAACATCTACCAATACAACTATTCTAGCTATAGATTATCACCTCTACATCAAAACCTATGTGTCTAGTATCACACTCTTATTCTGATATTATGAAACTTTGATGACATAATAAATCCCGATTGAAAGTGCTATTCTCCGGTATACACAACCATCACTTTATCGGTATCATTTTTACGTATAAAAGCATAATAAGGTTCTTGTTTAATAACCTGACTCTCACCTTGTGAAATAGAGGAATGATTACCTCTAAAAGTAAGTAACTTCTTCCAGTGAGCTGATAATGTCCAATTTTGTCCCGTCATTTCATCCCAATTCATCATGCTATATAAATTTCCGGCTTTAGCACTTTCATCGCCATACCACACAGATAAACCACCTTTAGACAATAATAAGGCTGATGCCGCATCACGGTATTGAACATAATTCGCTGAACTTAGTTCTGGCTTTTTATCTTTACCAAACCACGTTAATGCTGATAAATGATTTTCTTCTGACGTATCAAGTTGATGATTTAACGACGCAAGGCACTGCTTTTCAATTGAATGCATTTGAGGAATAAAATAATTATTATTTTTTAAATCAATCACTGCAAATGAAGAGCCTTCAAGTGCTTTGTATTGATTGTTCTTTTTCCACGCATCAAAGACTTTGCTGCCGCTCTGTTCCAATAGTTTTGTTAGTTGTGGCGTAGATTGAGACAACACAATCCCATCAATACCAAATTTAGTAACCCAGGCTGTTATCCATTCAGAGAGTAATTCATTTTTATTTCCGCTAACCTGAAGAACCGCTGTCGTTGGTTTATTAGTAAAGAATCTTGGTGTCGTTACATCAACAGAACCATTAAACCAAGCTTCTGACCACCACTGTGGTATCTCACCTTTTTCATTTTTAAAATCATCAAGATAATTTGTCAGGTTTTGACCGTCTTTAGGTTGCCACTCACTCCAGTAACTCGGAAGATTGTTTTCTGAACTTGGCTTAATTCCAAATTGTTGTAAATCCGATAAACTTGGTTGAGATGGCGCAGTATCCACACTCCACACCACTCTCATTCCTAATTGATGAGCTAAATCGACGAAGGTTTGCATTTCTTGCTCACTACCCATGTTGGTATCGAGTTGAGTCCAATCTAACGTTGCACCACCTGCATATGGGTATTCTGGTGTATTACCATCTTTACTCGGAATCCAACCATGAATTTGCTCTAACGGTGTCGAAAGCCAAAGAACATCAACTCCCAATTCAGCTAAATAATCTAGCTTTTGGGTTAATCCTGCAATATCCCCTCCATTAAAGCCTTGTTCTGCACTTTGACGGCCGTAACTGTGGTCGTTCCAACTATTACCGTTATAAAAACGATCAGTAGCAATATGGTAAAATGTGGCACTCTGCCATTGGAAATCAACCTTCTCTGTTGTTGATTCCGATACTGCTCTTGATTCTAATAATAGTAAACCACCACTATGACGACTTGGCGTTAACGTTATTTGTCCATTTTTTACCTGAGCAATATTACCAGTATAGGCATCAGTAACTACCTCTCCTTCTGACCACAGATCAGAAACGGTCACTGTAACAGACTGTATTCCTAGTGAAGGGCATATTGTCTCTTTATCAGTCGTTGAGGTCGATGAAATAGGCTCATTGGTGGTTGGGGTATTTGAATTATCCGTAGATAGTAATGAGGTACTTTGACACCCAACCATAAGAGAAAGAGAGATAAGCGTTGCACACACAGATAATTTCATCGAAATCAGCAGCCTAATATAAAGAGAAGAGTGTCAATTGTAGTCACTGTTCTCTATATAATTAACCTCTAATTTTCGAAAACACGATATTTAGACAAAAAAATACCCCGCCAGAGCGAGGTATTTCATCAGATATATGAATTTCTATTTTTGAAGAAGAGAAATATCAGCAATATCTAAGAATAAATTACGTAGCTTATTCAGTAAGGTTAAACGGTTAAGCTTAAGCGCTTCATCATCAGCCATAACCATAACACCATCAAAGAAGGCATCAACAGGCTCACGTAGCTCAGCTAGGCGGCTTAATGCTTCTTGATAATTACCAGCAATAAATACTGGTTCTAGTGCTTCAGCTAGGATCTCAACTTTCTCTGCCAATACTTTCTCTGCATCTTCTTGAAGAAGAGCCAGATCGATTTCTTGAGCCAGTTCACCATCGAATTTCGCAAGGATATTACCTACACGCTTATTCGCAGCCGCTAGAGATTCAGCAGCGTCTAGTTCACGGAAGTGAGATACCGCTTTCACTCGCTTATCAAAATCAGCAGGCTTAGTAGGGCGACGAGCTAGTACCGCTTGGATGATGTCCACACTGAAGCCTTCATCTTGGTACCATGCACGGAAACGACCTAGCATGAAATCAATTACGTCAGTGTCTACGTTTGCATTCGTTAGCTTCGTTGTACCATCTTCTAGAGCAAATAAAGATTGTGCTTTAGCCACTAGATCAACTAGGTCTAAATTGTAATCTTTTTCAACGATGATACGTAGGATACCAAGAGCTGCACGACGTAGTGCAAATGGATCAGAACCTTTTGGTGCTTGACCAATACCGAAGATACCTACAAGCGTATCTAACTTATCAGCCATTGCTACTGATGCAGATACGTCAGTACTTGGTAGATCATCACCAGCGAAACGAGGCATGTATTGCTCGTAAAGTGCTAGTGCAACTTGTGCATCTTCACCATCGTGAGTTGCATAGTGCATACCCATAACACCTTGTGTATCTGTAAATTCAAATACCATTGATGTCATTAAGTCACATTTAGCAAGTAGACCTGCACGTTGAGATTTCTCAACATCCGCACCAATTTGCTCTGCGATGTAACCAGCAAGCTCAGTAATACGGTCTGTTTTGTCTTTGATTGTACCCAATTGCTTCTGGAAGATAGCTTGCTCTAGTTCTGGCAGACGGTCGATAAGCGGACGCTTACGGTCTGTATTGAAGAAGAACTCAGCATCAGCAAGACGCGGACGAACCACTTTCTCATTACCTTCGATAATGTGACGAGGCTCTTTAGATTCGATGTTAGTAACAAAGATGAAGTTAGGAAGTAGGTTCTTCTCTTGATCATATACTGGGAAGTACTTTTGATCGCCCTTCATTGTGTAAACTAGCGCTTCTGAAGGAACGTTTAAGAACTCTTGCTCGAACTTAGCTGTTAATACAACAGGCCATTCAACCAAAGACGTTACTTCTTCAACTAACTCGTCTTCTAGATCCGCTGTACCACCAACTTCTTGAGCTGCTTTTTGAGCATCAGCAAGGATGATCGCTTTACGCGCATCGTAGTCAGCCATTACTTTACCGCGCTCTTCTAAGATCGCAGGGTATTGGTCAGCAGAATCAATCGTAAACTCGCTTTCACCCATGAAACGGTGACCACGGATAGTGCGAGCAGAAGCAACACCTAGGATAGAGCCTTCAACTAATTCATCACCCAATAGGATAGTCAGTGTTTTTACTGGACGAATAAATTGAATGTCTGAGTTACCCCAACGCATTGCTTTAGGAATTGGTAAGCCAGCAAGTGCTTTTGCTGCTAATTCAACAACAAGCTCTTGTACCGGTTGACCTTTAACAGCTTCTTTATGAAGTAACCATTCGCCTTTGTCTGTTTTTAGACGCTCAGCTTGCTCAACCGTAATACCATTACCACGAGCCCAACCTTGAGCTGCTTTGGTTGGATTACCGTCAGCATCAAATGCAGACGCGATAGCTGGACCACGTTTCTCAACGATTTTATCCGCTTGACCTTCATCTAATTCAGCCACTTTAAGCGCTAAACGACGAGGAGTTGCGTACCATTTAATACCTTGGTGTGCTAAATCCGCCGCTTTAAGGCCTGCTTCAAAATTAGCAGCAAACGCTTCAGCTAATGAACGAAGTGCTTTTGGTGGAAGCTCTTCAGTACCTAATTCGATTAGAAAATTCTTCGCCATGATTACTTCTCCTCAGTTGCTGTCGGTTTATTAGAACGACACATAGGGAAGCCTAGCGCTTCACGTGATGCATAGTATGCTTCTGCAACCGATTTAGTTAGGTTACGAATACGAAGAATATAACGCTGACGCTCTGTTACAGAGATAGCTTTACGAGCATCTAACAGGTTGAATGCATGACCTGCTTTTAGAATGCGCTCGTACGCTGGAAGAGGTAGCGGCTTTTCAAGCTCAAGCAATTCTTTACACTCTTTTTCACACTGATCGAAGAATCCAAATAGGAAATCAACATCGGCGTGTTCAAAGTTGTAAGTCGATTGCTCTACTTCATTTTGGTGGAAAATATCACCATAAGTAACCACACCTTGAGGACCATGGTTCCAAACAAGATCGTAAACCGAATCTACTTCTTGGATGTACATAGCAAGACGTTCGATACCGTAAGTGATTTCACCAGTAACAGGTTTACACTCAAGACCACCAACTTGTTGGAAGTAAGTAAATTGCGTTACTTCCATGCCGTTTAGCCAGATTTCCCAGCCTAGACCCCAAGCGCCCAATGTTGGGTTTTCCCAGTTGTCTTCTACGAAACGAATATCATGAACAAGAGGATCGATACCAAGCACTTCTAAAGAACCTAAGTACAGCTCTTGAATGTTATCTGGAGAAGGCTTTAACGCTACCTGAAATTGATAGTAGTGCTGCAGACGGTTTGGGTTCTCACCATAACGGCCATCCGTAGGACGACGAGATGGTTGAACATAAGCGGTAGCCATTGGCTCTGGGCCAAGTGCACGCAGACATGTCATTGGATGAGATGTACCCGCACCCACTTCCATATCTAGTGGCTGTACAATTGTACAACCTTGTTGTGCCCAATAATCCTGCAGCGCGAGGATCATTCCCTGGAAGGTTTTGATATCGTATTTTTGCATAATTTAATTCGCGCGATGGTTGATAAATATAACCAAGAAGTATACCTCGCTGACCCCTTTGGGAGTAGCAAAAATAAGCACTTTATGAAAATTCACTTTGAGTTTACGGCCTAAGCAATGAAATAAGGGCCTATCTTGGCTCTTTATCTCTGTTTGGTGTTGAGGTATGTTGTTAAAACAATCAATACATCCACTCTCTAATTATCACGGTAGTCGTAATGAAGTTTACTCAATTTGGCGAAAAATTTACTCGTTACAGCGGGATCACCCAATTAATGGATGATCTAAATGATGGCCTACGCACCCCTGGCGCAATCATGCTCGGTGGTGGTAACCCAGCTGGCATTCCCGCCATGCTCGACTACTTTAAAAATGCCTCACAAAAGATGCTCGATTCAGGTGAATTAGTGGCAGCAATGGCTAACTATGATGGCCCACAAGGCAAAGACAGCTTTGTAAAAGCATTAGCTAACTTACTTAAAGAGACTTACGGCTGGGATATCAGCTCTAAAAACATCAGCCTAACCAATGGCTCTCAAAGTGCATTCTTTAGCTTATTCAATTTATTAGCAGGTACTTATGCTGATGGTTCTAAAAAGAAAATTTTATTGCCTCTCGCACCTGAATACATTGGCTATGCCGATTCTGAATTAGAAGTAGATAGTTTTATCTCTTACCGCCCAGAGATTGAATTACTCGACAACGGTTTGTTTAAATACCATGTCGATTTTAGTCAGCTTAAAGTTGATGACTCGGTTGGCGCTATCTGTATTTCTCGCCCGACTAACCCAACAGGCAACGTGATCACCGACGATGAAGTGATTAAGCTTGATAAACTGGCGCGTGAAAATAATATCCCATTAATTCTCGATAATGCTTATGGTACCCCTTTTCCGAATATTATCTTTGAAGAAGTCACGCCATTTTGGAATGAAAATACCATTCTTTGCATGAGCCTTTCTAAATTAGGTTTACCGGGCTTACGCTGTGGCATCGTGATTGCCAATGAGAAAATGACAGAGGCGATGACCAACCTAAATGGCATTATCAGCCTTGCACCAGGAAGCATGGGACCAGCATTAGGCCTGCACATGATTGAGTCTGGTGATTTATTGCGTTTAAGTGAAGACGTAATACAGCCGTTCTACCGTCATAAATCTCAAGCCGCGGTTAAGATGCTACAAACGGCGATTACTGAACCTCGTTTTCGTATTCATAAACCTGAAGGCGCGATTTTCTTGTGGCTATGGTTTGATGGGCTGCCAATCACCACGATGGAACTGTACAGACGCTTGAAAGCGCGTGGCGTATTAATTGTTCCGGGAGAGTATTTCTTTATCGGCCAAGACGACAGTTGGGATCATGCTCACCAATGCTTACGCATGAACTACGTACAAGATGAAGCCATGATGCAAAAAGGCATCGATATTATTGCAGAAGAAGTACTGAAGGCGTATTCAGAGTAGATAAAAAGCGGTGAGTTGTGGTACTCATGATTCATTGCTTTTGTAATTAACTCAAATAATGGTTTGTTGCTTTGGAATCAGCAATTCTGTTTGTCATCGCTAAATGAACCACTCCTACAAATGCCATCTATTGATGATGGAAAAGCAATAATCCATTAATTCATAGCTCAGCGAATAGCAGACACAAAAAAGGCGCTATCACAGCGCCTTCATTTCAAATCTTTACCAATATTTACCAATCTACGATTAGCTTTCCAGTAAATTATTGCCGTTAATCGCAATCTTACGTGGTTGCATCGCTTCTGGAATTTCACGTTCTAAATCAACATGCAGCAAACCATTTTCCATGGTTGCGCCCACCACTTTCACGTAATCCGCTAATTGGAATTTACGCTCAAAATTACGCTCTGCAATACCTTGATATAAATAGGTTTTAGTTTCATCAGCATCAGGACGTTCACCACGCACAATCAGCATATTTTCATGTTGAGTTAAATCGATTTGTTCTTCAGCAAAACCCGCCACCGCCATGGTTATACGGTAGTTATGTTCTGATTTTTGTTCGATGTTGTACGGAGGGTAACCGCCATTTGTTTTTGCCGTGTTATTTTCCATTAGATTGAAAAGACGATCAAAACCAATTGCTGAACGGTACAGTGGAGTGAAATCTACATTACGCATAATACTATCCTTTACTTTAAGCAATAGTGAGGACAACTACCCCGAACTTGGGTCCTTAGTTGACTCTATCAAATTATAAGACTTTCCATTTTGGACAAGTCATTTTCAGAAGACCCTATCGGCATCCTCTTCATAACTAGATATGTGGCTCAGTGATTTTACTTTCAAGAGATACTGGCTATTTATTTTTCGATTTAAACCAAAAATACCGCTAACCCTCTGAACAATAAATAAAAATAAACCCCAAATTCCAGACAAAAAAAAGCACCGCCAACAGCAGTGCTTCTTAATTTTCAACTTAGCATTTATGATTCTAGATGAAGTCAGTTCGTTCTAATTCAAGAAGAAGGCGCGGAGCTTATGAACATAA
This sequence comes from Aliivibrio sifiae, assembly GCF_002954715.1. Lineage (GTDB taxonomy): Bacteria > Pseudomonadota > Gammaproteobacteria > Enterobacterales > Vibrionaceae > Aliivibrio > Aliivibrio sifiae. The sequence goes on from NZ_MSCP01000003.1 coordinate 332,259, forward strand.
GTGAGCACCTTCGACGCAGAAGTAGGACTAACTGGCAAAATATAGAATTAAAAATTTATACGTCTAAGTTAGCAACACGTAATGCGTTCTCTTCAATGAAGTTACGACGCGGCTCAACATGATCACCCATTAGCGTAGTAAACAATTCATCCGCACTTACTGCGTCATTAATCGTTACTTGCATCATACGGCGAGAATCAGGATCCATCGTTGTTTCCCAAAGCTGCTCTGGGTTCATTTCACCTAGACCTTTGTAACGTTGTAAATAAACGCCACGACGAGAGTCTTTAATCAACCATGCAATCGCTTCATCCAGTGTTTCTACTAGTTGCTTACGCTCGCCACGTTGTGCATAAGCACCTTCTTCAATCAGACCATTAAGCGATTCTGATAAATCAGCAATACGACCGTACTCTTTCGAGTTCAGTAGATCTGCACTTAATACGTATTCATGTTGAACACCGTGAGTACGCACAACAAGCTTAGGCTGGTGAATGTTTAATTCTTCATTAAAATCTAGAGCCGGATTATATTGGCTTGCACCAGTTTCATGCTCGTTAAGATCAGCAACTAATGCCTCAGTCCATGCTCGAACTGTCGCTTCATTTTCACACTCTTCTTGAGTTAAACGAGGCGTGTAAACTAAACGATTTAATAGCGGTAATGGGTAACGACGGCTCATACGCTCAATCAATTTAACCACACCATTAAACGTGCGAATTAAGTTTTCAAGCTCTTGACCGAAGATAGATTCATTTGGATTAACAAATAACGCGGCATTGTCTAATGCTTGCGTAATTTGGTATTCACCCATCGCTTCTTCATCTTTAATGTATTGCTCTTGTTTACCTTTCTTCACTTTGTAAAGTGGTGGTTGAGCAATGTAGATGTAGCCACGTTCAATCAGCTCAGGCATTTGACGGTAGAAGAAAGTCAAAAGTAGAGTACGGATGTGAGAACCATCGACATCGGCATCGGTCATGATGATGATGTTGTGATAACGTAGTTTATCTGGATTGTATTCGTCACGACCAATACCACAACCTAATGCAGTAATTAGTGTTCCAACCTCTTGAGAAGAGATCATTTTATCAAAACGTGCTTTTTCTACGTTTAGAATTTTACCTTTCAGCGGAAGGATCGCTTGGTTTTTACGGTTACGTCCCTGCTTGGCTGAACCGCCAGCAGAGTCCCCTTCCACTATGTATAGTTCAGATTGTGCAGGATCTTTTTCCTGACAATCAGCAAGCTTACCAGGAAGACCTGCGATATCTAACGCGCCTTTACGACGAGTCATTTCACGAGCTTTACGAGCCGCTTCACGTGCGCGAGCCGCATCAATGATTTTAGAACAAACCATTTTTGCTTCGCCTGGATTTTCCGCTAAAAATTCAGCTAATTTTTCATTCATTGCCGATTCAACCGCAGACTTCACTTCTGAAGAAACCAGTTTATCTTTAGTTTGGCTTGAGAATTTAGGATCAGGAACTTTAACAGAAACAACCGCCGTTAGACCTTCACGCGCATCATCACCTGATGCTGATGATTTCGCTTTCTTAGAAAAGCCTTCTTTGTCCATGAACGTGTTTAATGTACGAGTTAACGCAGAGCGGAAGCCAGATAAGTGAGCACCACCATCTCGTTGTGGGATGTTATTGGTGTAACAAAAAATGTTCTCTTGGTAAGAGTCATTCCACTGCATCGCTACTTCAACAACAATACCGTCTTCTTTACGCTCTGCATCAAAATAGAATATTTTCTGGTGAACTGGCGTTTTATTACGGTTTAAATGAGTAACAAACGCTTGAATACCACCTTCAAACATAAAGTGATCAGATTTATCTTCTTCACGCATGTCTTGTAAAATAATAGACACACCAGAATTCAAGAAAGAAAGTTCACGTAGACGTTTAGCTAAGATGTCATAAACAAACTCAACGTTTGTGAATGTTTGGTCACTAGGCCAAAAACGAATTTTGGTACCTGTTGTATCTGTTGTGCCCACAACCGCTAATGGCGCTTGAGGTTCACCGTGACAATACGTTTGTTGAAAAATTTCACCTTTACGATGAATCGTTAGTTCAACTTTTTCAGATAATGCGTTTACAACCGAAACACCAACACCGTGAAGACCACCCGATACTTTGTATGAGTTATCATCAAACTTACCACCAGCGTGAAGTACCGTCATGATAACTTCTGCTGCTGATACGCCTTCTTCTTCATGGATTTCAGTTGGAATACCACGACCATCATCACTAACCGAAACAGAGTTATCTTCATGAATCGTTACAATAATGTCATTACAGTGACCAGCAAGAGCTTCATCGATTGAGTTATCGACAACCTCAAACACCATGTGGTGAAGACCAGTACCGTCGTCGGTATCGCCGATATACATACCCGGACGTTTACGTACCGCATCCAGACCTTTTAGTACTTTAATACTCGATGAATCATAATTTTCTGACATGAGTTACTCTCGCGTTTTTATCCTTGGGCTATTTTGCCATGTTCTATCTCAAACATCTTGCTTTCTTCATCATGCATATCTGCAATCTGTTCAGCAGTTATTGAACTGATAAACACCTGTGCCTTTGTCTGTTTCAAATATTGAGCCAGCAATTGGCGACGGTGACTATCCAATTCAGAAGCAAAATCGTCTATTAAATAGATGCACTGCTTTCCTGTTGCTTCCGTTAAATGTTGTCCTTGCGCTAATCGTAACGCACATACCATCAACTTAAGTTGACCACGAGACAACACATCTTCAACAGGAGTGCCTGCAACTTTAATTCGTAAGTCGGCTTTATTTGGGCCGCCGACGGTATAACCCAGCTGTTTATCTCGCTCAAAATTTCGTTTAAGCAATTCCGCGTAAGGAGTATCTTTCTCCCAACCTCGGTAGTATGACAGCTTTATGTCGAATTCTGGTAAGAATGCCTGACATATTTGTTGAGTTGCTTCAGATATGTGATTGATATAATCCACTCGCCACTGATCGATTTTCTCAGCTAGCAGTGCAAGTTCCAAATCCCAGTAACTCAACTCTCGATAACTTTGTGCCGTTTTTAATAACGCATTACGCTGCTTAGTCAGTCGCTTCACCCTGCTCCATGCATCATAAAATGCAGGTTCCACGTGAAACACCCCCCAATCAATAAATGCTCGGCGAAATTTAGGGCCGTCGGTAACTAATTCAAACCCTTCAGGGTGAATCAATTGAAGTGGTAAAACCTTGGCTAATTGTGCCAGTTTTTGTCCACTTTCTCCGCCTATTTTTACCTCAGTTGTGCCATCTCTCTGTTTATTTATGCCTATTGGCAATTCAAACTGCTCTGGCGTGGTAAATCGACCATGAATAAAAAGCTCGTCACAGTCATTTCGAATAATTCGACCTGTTAACGAGCTTTTGAAAGAACGCCCGTGCCCGAGCAAATAAATAGCTTCAAGGACACTGGTTTTCCCACTACCATTAGGACCGATAACAAAATTAAACCCTGTAGATAATTGAATATCACATGAGTTAATGTTGCGAAAATCATTAATGATTAAACGTGATAATGGCATGTTTTATTGTTGTCTTTATAGACGAATAGGCATAACAACATATTGTGCTTCATCATTCGCACAATCTTCCACTAACGCACTCGCGTTCGCGGTTGTCATTGAAATACGTACACGCTCACACTTCAATGTATTTAATACATCCAATACGTAACTAACGTTAAACCCAATCTCTATATCGTCGCCTTGGAAATCTACATCTAAGATCTCTTCTGCTTCTTCTTGCTCTGGGTTATTAGCAGTAATACGCATTTGGTTATTCGCTAAATTAACACGAACACCACGGAATTTTTCATTCGATAGAATAGCGGCACGCGCAAATGCTTGACGCAATTCATCACAGTCCGCTTCTAATGTTTTGTTGCTGCTCTGCGGCATTACACGGCGATAATCAGGGAAACGGCCATCAACAAGTTTGGAAGTGAACACAAAATTATTTACTTCAGCACGTACATTTGAATTACCAAACTGTAAAGTAACACTCTGATCCGGCGAGTCAAGAAGACGAACAAGCTCTTGAATACCTTTGCGTGGCATGATCACTTGTTGTTCAGGTAGTTCAGATTCAACTGGCATATTACATACTGCCATTCGGTGACCATCGGTTGCTACAGAACGGAAGATATTACCTTGAGTTTCGAACATCATACCATTGAGATAATAACGAACATCTTGGTTCGCCATAGAAAACTGTGTACTTTCTATTAGCTTACGCAGTTGAGCTTGAGATAACGTGATCTCTACTTCACTCTGCCAGCCTTCAATATTTGGAAAATCATTCGCAGGTAAAGTCGCTAATGTAAATCGACTACGACCAGAACGTACTAAAACACGATCGCCTTCTAATGCGATAGTAATGTTGGCGCTATCAGGAAGACCACGACAGATATCAAGAAACTTACGAGAAGGAACCGTAATAGTACCGGCTTCAAAATCTCCTTCTAACGTAATTTTACTGATCAATTCTACTTCTAAATCGGTTGCAGTCATAGACAACTGACCATTTTCTACCTGAAGTAAAATATTGCCTAAAATTGGCAATGATGGACGGCCCCCAAGGGCACCAGATACTTGTTGCAGTGGCTTTAACAACAGACTGCGTTCAATAGAAAATTTCATAATACTCGTTTATTTAAAAGTAGATAATGACTTACGATGATAACGTTCGAATCAAGTTAGAGTAGTCTTCTTTTATATCATGACTCTCTTCACGAAGCTGAGCTATTTTACGACAAGCGTGAAGTACAGTTGTATGGTCTCGACCACCAAACGCATCACCGATCTCAGGTAAACTATGGTTAGTTAACTCTTTTGACAGTGCCATTGCAAGTTGACGTGGGCGAGCAACCGAGCGAGAACGGCGTTTAGATAATAAATCTGCCATTTTAATCTTGTAGTATTCCGCTACGGTTTTTTGAATATTATCAATCGTCACGAGCTTTTCTTGCAGTGCTAGCAAATCTCTCAGTGCTTCTCGCACAAAATCAATCGTAATCGCACGACCAGTAAAGTTTGCATTAGCTATAACTCGGTTAAGTGCACCTTCTAATTCACGTACATTTGAACGTAAACGTTTTGCAATAAAAAAAGCAACTTCATCAGCTAGGTGAATCTGATGATCTTCTGCTTTCTTCATCAAGATAGCAACCCGAGTTTCTAATTCTGGCGGCTCAATCGCAACGGTAAGACCCCAACCAAAACGAGACTTAAGGCGATCTTCTACGCCATTAATCTCTCTTGGGTATTTATCCGACGTTAGAATGATTTGCTGATTACCTTCTAATAATGCATTAAAGGTATGAAAGAACTCTTCCTGAGAACGCTCTTTATTAGCAAAGAATTGAATATCATCGATAAGCAAAGCATCAACACTACGATAATAACGTTTAAATTCTTCAATCGCGTTATTTTGTAGCGCTTTAACCATATCTTGAACAAAACGTTCGGAATGCATATATACAACTTTAGCATCTGGTTTACGTTCAAGAATCGCATTACCTACGGCTTGCAATAAATGGGTTTTACCTAAGCCAGTTCCACCATATAAGAAAAGTGGGTTATATGCCGTTCCTGGATTATCAGAAACCTGACGAGCAGCGGCTAAACCAAGTTGGTTTGATTTACCTTCTACAAAGTTAGTAAATTTATGCTTAGGGTTAACGTTAGAGCGATGATTTAAATCAGCAGAAACCGGTTCTGAACTCTGGGATTCCCATGGTTTATTTACTGATTGTCGAGCTTGAAGTTGTGCAGGTGCTGAGGTTGAAGCAGCAACATCCGCAGCCGTTCTTTTAGGCGCTGGTGCAGCAGATACAGGTTTACTTCCCACTTCAAAGCGTAATGTAGGTACATCACTACCACAGAACTCATTTAATAATGAGTTAATGCTATTTAGGTACTTATCACGAACCCAATCCAACACGAAACGGTTCGGCGCAAATAGCGTAAGGGTATTGTCATTTAATTCAGCTTGCAGTGGTCTAACCCACATGCTGAATTCTGCGGAAGGTAATTCTTCTTGAAGGCGCTGTAAACACTGCAGCCAAAGCGATGAAGACACGGACAACCCCACTCATAATTATTTTAAAAGGTTGTCGATTTTATACTGTGGATAACTATTGTGCCAGTGTTAGATCGATGATCCAGTGAATAAGATCGAAGTTATTCACACCGATCACGCTTTTTTACCTAGATCAACACACTTTTTACCTTAGTTATACCCACATTAATCAACAATGATTGAAAAACAGACTTTTATTGAGCATTTGGTTATTACACATAACCATCGGGTATTTAGAGATGAATCGCAAAAAAAGTATGATGATCTCACTGATGAATAATGGGAGTATCAATCATGAAATGGACAAAGAATATCCTTACTGGATTAGCGTTAACTTTAGCAGCAACACAGTTTGCTCAAGCAGCCACTGAAGTAAAAGTAGGGATGTCTGGTCGTTATTTCCCATTTACCTTTGCTAAGCAGGATAAATTACAAGGTTTTGAAGTTGATTTGTGGGATGAAATTGGTCGTCGTAATGATTACAACGTAGAGTACGTTACAGCGAGCTTCTCTGGCCTATTTGGTTTATTAGAAACCGGTCGTATTGATACAATTTCAAATCAAATAACAAAAACAGAAGCACGCGAAGCAAAGTATCTTTTTGCTGATCCTTATGTTGTTGATGGTGCTCAAATTACCGTTCGTAAAGGTAACGATAGCATTAAAAGTATTGATGACTTAGCAGGAAAAACCGTTGCGGTGAATTTAGGATCGAACTTTGAGAAATTACTAAGAGATAATGATAAATCAGGCCAAATTAACATCAAAACTTACGATACTGGTATCGAACATGATGTCGCTTTAGGTCGCTCTGATGCATTTGTGATGGATCGTTTATCTGCGGCACAATTAATCAAAAAGTCAGGTTTACCACTACAATTAGCAGGTGAACCGTTTGAAACGATCGAAAATGCATGGCCTTTTGTTAAAAATGAGAAAGGACAAAAACTTCAGAAAGAAGTGAACAAAGCCCTCTCTGAAATGCGTGCAGATGGCACATTAGCAAAAATATCTCAAAAATGGTTTGATGCTGACGTAACAAAATAATCTGTTACTTATGTTAAGTAAGCGTTCACTCAGATAGAACGATCAAAACCCACTATCAACTCTAGTGGGTTTTGTGTTTATTGCTTATCTCATTTATTTCATTGACACTAACAACAGTCACTTTTCTTCATACGAATACATAGAGAGACATCATGGGATTTGATTTTACGTATATGATTGAGCTCTTACCTATACTATTTAAGTATTTAGGTACGACACTAGAAATGGCAATATGGGGATTATTCTTCGCATTAGCTCTCGCGTTAGTACTTGCTAACTTAAGAGTATTTAAAGTCCCTGTATTGGATCAACTCAGCCAGCTTTACATCAGTTTCTTTCGTGGAACACCATTGCTTGTTCAGTTATTCCTTCTTTATTATGGCCTACCGCAAGTGTTTCCAATTTTTGTTGGGTTGGATGCATTCAGTGCTGCCGTTATCGGGTTAACACTTCATTTTGCAGCTTATATGGCTGAAAGTATTCGTGCAGCTATTATTGGTGTCGATCGCAGCCAAATGGAAGCGAGCTTGTCTATCGGTATGACAACTTCCCAAGCAATGCGTCGTATTATTCTACCTCAAGCAACTCGCGTGGCTTTACCTTCATTAATGAATTACTTTATCGATATGATCAAGTCGACTTCTTTGGCCTTTACACTTGGTGTATCTGAAATAATGGCGAAAGCTCAAATGGAAGCCTCTTCCAGCTTTAAGTTCTTTGAAGCCTTTTTAGCCGTAGCGCTAATCTATTGGGGTGTTGTCGTTATTCTTACCCGAGTACAAACTTGGGCTGAAACTAAACTTAATAAGGCCTATGTACGATGATAAAAATTACCAACCTACATAAAAGCTTTGGTGAGACTGACGTTCTCTCAGGTATTGACCTTACCATTAATAAAGGTGAGATAATTGCCGTCATAGGATCTAGTGGCACAGGCAAATCCACATTACTAAGATGCGTTAATTTTCTTGAAACAGCCGACAAAGGAACTATCAGTATTGATGATGTCAGCGTTGATGCTGAAAAAAATACCAAGGCAGAAATATTAGCGTTACGACGAAAAACAGGCTTTATCTTCCAAAATTATGCCTTATTCTCTCATTTAACCGCACGACAGAATATTGCTGAAGGCTTAATAACTGTCCACAAGTGGAATAAGGCAGAAGCACTCAAACGATCTCAACAAATATTAGATGATATTGGTCTTGGTGATAAAGGAGATAGTTACCCTGCAGCCCTCTCTGGTGGCCAGCAACAGCGTGTAGGCATTGGTAGAGCAATGGCATTAGAAGCTGAGCTATTATTGTTTGATGAACCCACGTCAGCACTGGATCCAGAATGGGTAAATGAAGTATTGAGTTTAATGAAAAAACTCGCTACTCAACATCAAACCATGTTAGTAGTTACCCATGAGATGCAATTTGCTAAAGAAGTCGCCGATAGAGTTATCTATATGGCTGATGGAAAGATCGTAGAACAAGGAACGCCTGAACAAATTTTTGGTTATCCACAGGATCCAAAATTACAGAAATTCTTAAATCAAGTTGGGATCGCATAAAGATCCTTGCGCTCTCGCTCACAAAACGTATAATTCATCGTCCGGAAAATACGTGGAACCTCTTATTGACTATTTTTCTGTCAATGATTACAATTCCGCCTCTTTGTTGAGAGGCGTCGGAATGTACGTCCCACGCCGGGTTTAATTAAACCTAATAACTACTGATCAGTAATAAGGTAATACCATGAAACGCACTTTCCAACCTTCAGTTCTTAAGCGTAAACGTTCTCACGGCTTCCGTGCTCGTATGGCAACTAAGAACGGTCGTAACACAATCAACGCTCGTCGTGCTAAAGGCCGTAAGCGTCTATCTAAGTAATCAATAGATTATTTTGATGAATTACGACTTCTCTCGGGAGTTACGCTTGTTAACTCCCGAGGATTACAAATCAGTTTTCAAGCAAGCTCACCGAGCCGGCTCACCTCACTTCACCATTCTTGCCAGAGAAAATTCACTATCACACCCTCGTTTAGGTCTTGCTGTTCCTAAGAAGCAAATTAAAACTGCTGTTGGTCGCAATAAGTTTAAACGTATAACTCGTGAAAGTTTCCGCAATAAGCAACATTCATTACCTGCGAAAGACTTTGTGGTTATCGCTAAAAAGAGTGCTCAAGAATTGAGTAACGAAGACTTTAACAAGCTACTAGATAAATTATGGCATCGCCTGTCTCGCCCTTCTCGTGGATAGCAATCGGTCTAATCCGTTTTTATCAACTCGTCATCAGTCCAATGATTGGACCTCGCTGTCGATTTACTCCAACGTGTTCGCATTATGCAATTGACGCACTAAAGTCACACGGTTTAGTAAAAGGGTGTTGGCTAACTGGCAAACGTCTATTAAAATGTCATCCTTTGAATGATGGGGGCTATGACCCCGTCCCACCCAAGCAGCATAAAGACAGAGAACAATAACGATGGATACCCAACGTAATATTCTGTTGCTAGCACTGGCTTTAGTTTCTTTTTTACTTTTCCAACAATGGCAAGTAGAAACTAATCCGCAGCAACCAGCTACAGTTAGTACCGTTCAACAAACTCACACGAATGGTGATGTTCCAACTTCTTCGACAGCAAACAGTGATACACCAGCGGATTCAGCACAGTCTGACAAGCTGATTACAATCACAACTGATGTGCTTACTTTAAAAGTAGATACGTTGGGTGGTGACATCATTGAATCTGTTCTTAATAAATACGATGCAGAATTAGACTCTAAAGCAAAATTCGTTCTTCTTAGAAACGATGCTGATCATAGCTATATTGCTCAAAGTGGTTTAATCGGTCCTCAAGGCATCGATTCAAACACGGGTCGTGCACAATTTACAGCGCAAAAAACAGATTATGTTTTAGCGGATGGCCAAAACGAATTACGTGTTCCGTTAACATTAGTGAAAGATGGTATTACTTATACTAAAACACTAGTGCTTAAACGTGACAGCTACGCTATTGATGTTGATTACACGGTTGATAACCAATCTTCAGCACCAGCAACAGTAGAAATGTACGCAAACTTAAAGCAAAACTTATTGGATGACGGTGGCAGCTTAACAATGCCTACGTACCGTGGTGGTGCTTACTCTACTGAAGATACACGCTATAAAAAATACAGCTTTGACGACATGGAAGATAAGAACTTATCTATCGACATGACAAATGGTCAAGGTTGGGCGGGTATGCTACAACATTACTTCGCATCAGCTTGGATCCCACGTAACGTGAATAATGCAACACTGACTTCACGTGTTGCTGGCGATTACGGTTACATTGGCGTTCGTATGCCTTCAGTAACAATCCCTGCAGGCCAAGAAGCAACGCTTACAGCAACGCTTTGGACAGGTCCAAAACTTCAACCAGAAATGGCTGCAACTGCTAAATACTTAGATTTAAGTGTTGATTACGGTTGGTTATGGTTCATTGCATCTCCTCTTCACAAACTACTGTCTTTCATTCACGGTATTGTTGGGAACTGGGGTCTAGCGATCATGTTCTTAACGTTCATCGTTCGTGGTGCAATGTACCCACTAACGAAAGCACAATACACATCAATGGCTAAAATGCGCATGCTTCAACCTAAGTTGGCAGCAATGCGCGAGCGCATCGGCGATGACCGTCAGCGTATGAGCCAAGAAATGATGGAGCTTTATAAGAAAGAAAAAGTAAACCCACTAGGTGGCTGTTTACCAATCGTTCTTCAAATGCCGATCTTCATTTCTCTGTACTGGGCACTAATGGAATCAGTTGAACTTCGTCATTCTCCATTCTTTGGTTGGATCACGGATTTATCAGCACAAGACCCATACTACATCCTGCCATTACTAATGGGTGCTAGTATGTTCTTAATCCAGAAGATGAGCCCTACGACAGTAACGGATCCAATGCAACAGAAGATCATGACATTCATGCCTGTAATGTTCACGGTATTCTTCTTATGGTTCCCAGCTGGCTTAGTTCTTTACTGGTTAGTATCAAACATCGTAACGCTAATTCAGCAAACTCTGATTTATCGTGCACTTGAGAAAAAAGGCTTACATTCTAAGTAAGTTGAATTTCTAAAGAAATAAACAAAAGGCGGCCATTGGTCGCCTTTTTTGTTTTATCGGCTTACAATATGCTCAAGCAATAGACATTAAGAATAATCATGACATTACATACAGACACTATCGTTGCGCAAGCAACAGCCCCTGGCCGAGGCGGCGTAGGCATCATTCGAGTATCAGGTCCTAAAGCTCAACAAGTCGCTCTAGAAGTGGTAGGAAAGACGCTTAAACCTCGTTACGCAGAATACACCCCATTTAAAGATGAAAGCGGTATAGAGCTTGATCAAGGTATTGCGCTTTATTTCCCAAACCCACATTCATTTACTGGTGAAGATGTTCTAGAACTTCAAGGTCATGGTGGCCCTGTAGTCATGGATATGCTGATTAAACGCATTCTAAAAATAGATGGCATTCGTACTGCACGCCCAGGTGAGTTTTCAGAAAGAGCCTTCTTAAATGATAAAATGGATTTAGCTCAAGCAGAAGCCATTGCCGATTTAATTGATGCAAGTTCTGAAGAAGCGGCTAAATCAGCGCTAAATTCATTACAAGGCGTTTTTTCAAACAAGATAAACACCTTAGTTGAGTCACTTATTTATTTACGAATTTATGTTGAAGCCGCCATTGATTTCCCAGAAGAAGAGATCGATTTTCTTGCAGACGGTAAAGTCAGTGGTGATTTACAAGGGATCATTGACAACCTAAACGCTGTTCGTAAAGAAGCGAACCAAGGTGCGATCATGCGTGAAGGCATGAAAGTAGTAATAGCCGGTCGTCCTAATGCAGGGAAATCAAGCCTACTAAATGCTTTATCGGGCAAAGACAGCGCAATAGTTACTGATATAGCAGGAACCACACGTGACGTACTCAGAGAGCACATTCATATTGATGGTATGCCTTTACATATCATTGATACAGCCGGTCTTCGTGAAGCCTCTGATGAAGTAGAACGCATTGGTATTGAACGAGCTTGGGAAGAAATAGCACAAGCTGATCGCGTTTTATTTATGGTTGATGGCACAACAACAGATGCAACCGACCCTAAAGTAATCTGGCCAGAATTTCTTGATCGTCTTCCTAAAAATATGGGAATGACAGTGATCCGCAATAAAGCAGATCAAACAGGTGAAGAGCTTGGTATTTGCCACGTAAATGATCCTACTCTTATCCGCTTATCAGCCAAAACAGGCGAAGGTGTTGATGCACTGCGTACTCACTTAAAAGAGTGTATGGGCTTTTCAGGTAACCAAGAAGGTGGCTTTATGGCTCGTAGACGCCATTTAGAAGCACTAGAAAAGGCCTCTCAACACCTAGATATAGGCCAGCAACAACTTGAAGGTTATATGGCTGGTGAAATTCTTGCTGAAGAACTGAGAATAGCACAGCAACACCTGAGTGAAATTACAGGTGAATTTACTTCTGATGACCTGCTAGGACGTATATTTACTTCTTTCTGTATTGGTAAATAACACTAAATAATACAAACAATAATGGGCTATTACAGCCCATTTTTTATAGGAAAAATTCATGAAAAATGCATCAATCATTACAGGTAGCACCCTAGGAGGTGCTGAATATGTTGGCGATCATATCGCTGATTTATTAGAGGAAATGGACTTTACAACCGATATCCATAATCAACCTAATTTAGACGAAATAGACAACAGTAGCCTTTGGATTTTAGTCGTATCTACTCATGGTGCGGGAGACTACCCAGACAACATCAAGCCTTTCATTCAGCAGCTCACCGACAACAACACAAGCATCTCAAAAGTAAAGTTTGCAATAGTTGCCATTGGTGATTCAAATTACGACACTTTCTGTGCTGCTGGTAAATCACTGCAAAACACCCTTCTAGAATTAGGCGCAACTGAAAAATTTCCACTTTTAGAAATAGATGTAACCCAACATAGTATCCCTGAAGAGCCGGCAGAATTGTGGCTAAAAGAATATATTTGTTAATAATTCATTTATGATCATGATGAAAAGTTATTAAATAGAAAACATCTACGATGTGGATAACTATAGAAAGATCCAGTGATCAAGTTATAGTTATCCATTGAATAAGATCCATTGCCCTACCCCCCTGTGGATAACAAGCTCTTTTATCCTCAAGCCATCCGATCGAAGATCAAAGAAAAGTAACAACTTTGGATCGATCCAAAGTATATGATCCAATTGATCATTTAGCACTTATCCACAGAGATCGGCGATCTATATAATAGATCTAATAAGAGATCTCTTTAAAAGATCTTAAATATATTAAGCGATCTTTCTTTTTTGAACTTCGTCACTTTTTCATTTCTTTCCAAGCTAGAAAAAGGGTAAAATAGATCTCTTAAGTTAAATTCTTCTAACTCTTTTCATTACACCTAAGGTCGAATCATGTTTTACCAAGAAAACTTTGATGTCATTGTTATTGGCGGTGGTCATGCTGGTACTGAAGCAGCACTTGCTGCGGCAAGAACAGGACAAAAAACACTTCTCCTCACTCATAACATTGACACATTAGGTCAAATGTCGTGTAACCCAGCGATTGGTGGGATCGGCAAGGGCCATTTGGTAAAAGAAGTGGATGCCTTAGGTGGATTAATGGCACAAGCCATTGATCACGGTGGTATTCAATTTAGAACACTAAATGCTTCAAAAGGTCCTGCAGTACGAGCAACACGTGCTCAAGCTGATAGAGCATTGTATAAAGCATTCGTTCGTTCAGTATTAGAAAACCAACCAAACTTGACCCTATTTCAACAAGCCGTAGATGATTTGATCATTGAAAATGATAAAGTTATCGGCGCAGTTACTCAGATGGGCCTTAAATTCCGTGCTAAATCAGTTGTATTAACCGCTGGAACCTTTTTAGGGGGTCAGATACATATTGGCATGGAAAACTTCTCTGGAGGCCGCGCAGGAGATCCTTCTTCGATCACTTTAGCGCAACGTTTACGAGATCGTCCATTTAGGATCGGCCGCTTAAAAACAGGAACCCCACCTCGTATTGATGCTCGTACTGTTGATTTTTCAGTACTAGAAGCACAACCAGGTGATAATCCAACACCAGTATTTTCATTCTTAGGTAATCGTCAACAGCATCCTACGCAGGTTAATTGTTTCATTACTCATACCAATGAAAAAACACATGATGTTATTCGTAAGAACCTTGATCGTAGTCCAATGTATGCGGGTGTCATTGAAGGTATTGGCCCACGTTACTGCCCTTCAATTGAAGATAAAGTAATGCGCTTTGCAGATAAAGACAGTCACCAAATCTTTATTGAACCAGAGGGGCTAACTACGCACGAGTTATACCCAAATGGTATTTCTACAAGCTTACCATTTGATGTTCAATTACAAATTGTTCAATCAATGAAAGGCTTCGAAAATGCACACATCGTACGTCCTGGTTACGCAATTGAGTACGATTTCTTTGATCCTCGTGATTTAAAATCAACGTATGAAACTAAGTTTATTGAAGGTTTATTCTTTGCTGGTCAAATCAACGGTACAACTGGATATGAAGAAGCCGCTGCTCAAGGTTTGATGGCTGGTTTGAATGCTAGTTTATTTGCTCAAGGCAAAGAAGGTTGGAGTCCACGTCGTGATGAAGCGTACATGGGAGTTTTAATTGATGATTTATCAACTCTTGGAACAAAAGAACCTTACCGTATGTTTACTTCACGCGCTGAATATCGTTTATCTTTACGCGAAGATAATGCAGATTTACGTTTAACTGAACAAGGTCGTGCTCTTGGTTTAGTTGACGACATTCGTTGGGCTCGCTTTAGTGAAAAAGTAGAAAATATTGAAAAAGAAAATCAACGATTAAAAGATATTTGGATTAATCCAAAATCTGAAAATATTGATCAAGTAAATTCGATCTTAAAAACCCCGATCGTTCGTGAAGCTAATGGTGAGGATCTTCTTCGTCGTCCAGAAGTTACTTACAACTCTTTAGTATCACTTGAAAACTTTGGTCCAGCGATTGAAGATCTACAAGCAGCAGAGCAAGTTGAAATTCAAGTTAAATATGCAGGTTATATTCAACGTCAGCGAGATGAAATTGAAAAATCATTACGCCACGAAAATACAAAACTGCCATTAGATTTGGATTACAGCAAAGTAAAAGGCCTTTCAAATGAAGTGGTTGCTAAGTTAAGCGACGCAAAACCAGAAACTCTTGGTATTGCTTCTCGTATTTCTGGTATTACTCCAGCTGCGATTTCAATTTTATTGGTTCATTTAAAGAAACACGGTTTATTAAAAAAAGGTGAGTAATGTGACCGATTTATCTCAACAATTCGATCGTTTGATTGCTCAAACTGATTTAACTGTCTCTGAATTGCAAAAAGAACAGTTACTTGGTTATGTAGCTCTACTTCACAAGTGGAATAAAGCGTATAACTTAACCTCAGTAAGAAACCCAAGTGAAATGGTTATTAAACATATCTTGGATAGTATCGTTGTTAGTCCAAAGCTATCAGGTCAACGTTTTATTGATGTTGGTACAGGACCTGGTTTACCAGGTATTCCATTAGCTATCATGAACCCTGATAAATCATTTACACTGTTAGATAGCTTAGGAAAACGAATTCGTTTTATTAAACAAGTTATTCATGAGTTAAAAATTAACAATGTCACACCAATTCAAAGTCGTGTTGAAGAGTTTCAACCAGAAGAAAAGTTTGATGCAGTCCTAAGTCGTGCGTTTGCATCAATGACAGACATGGTGAATTGGTGTCATCATCTACCTAAAGAAGAAGATGGTGTATTTTTGGCATTAAAAGGGATCTATTCAGAAGATGAAGCAAATGATCTTCCTGAGTGGTGTTCGGTCAGAGATGTAGCGACATTAATCGTTCCGGAGTTAGAAGGTGAAAGACATTTAGTCACCTTAACCGGAAAAAAATAATGGAATAAGAGGTTAGTGTGGGAAAAGTTATCTCTATTGCGAACCAGAAAGGTGGCGTAGGTAAAACAACAACAGCGGTGAATCTTGCCGCTTCTATGGCAGCAACACATCGAAAAGTTCTACTTATTGACTTAGACGCGCAAGGTAATGCGACGATGGCCAGTGGGGTTGATAAATACGATGTAGATGCTACTGCTTATGAGTTGTTGGTTGACGAAGTGCCTTTTGAAAAGGTTGTGATAGAGGAAACATCTGGAGGCTATGACTTAATAGCAGCAAATGGTGATATTACTGCTGCTGAGATTAAGTTAATGGAAGTTTTTGCGCGAGAAGTTCGCTTGCGCAACATGATCTACCCAATTCGTGGTAACTATGATTTCATCTTTATTGATTGCCCTCCCGCTCTAAATCTCCTTACAATTAACGCCATGGCAGCATCTGATTCTGTATTAGTTCCTATGCAGTGTGAATATTATGCACTAGAGGGACTTACCGCTTTAATTGATACTATTGGTAAATTAGCCGCTGTAGTGAATGCTGATTTAAAGATCGAAGGGTTATTAAGAACCATGTTCGATCCTCGCAATCGCTTAGCTAATGATGTATCGGATCAACTAAAAAAACATTTCGGAGACAAAGTGTATCGTACTGTCATTCCTCGAAATGTGCGTTTAGCAGAAGCGCCAAGTCATGGTAAACCTGCAATGTATTATGATAAATACTCAAATGGTGCAAAAGCATATTTAGCTCTTGCCGGAGAGATAATTCGCCGTGACGAAGTGGAAAAAGAAAGGGAAACAGAAATTCATGGGAAATAAACGTGGTTTAGGTAAAGGATTAGATGCCCTATTAGCAACAAGTTCACTGGCTCGTGAAAAGCAAGTTGCAGCAGAACAAAGTGAATCTATTTCAAAAGAAACTCAATTGGTTGAGCTGGGTATCCATCAACTGAATGCGGGTCATTATCAACCAAGAAAAATAATGGAAGAAGAAGCATTAGAGGAATTATCTGCTTCCATTCGTTCTCAAGGCATTATTCAACCTATCGTTGTTCGTCAAACTTCCCATCAACAATATGAGATCATTGCTGGCGAAAGACGTTTTCGTGCAGCTAAAAAAGCAGGATTAAAACACGTACCTTGTGTTGTTAAGTCAGTTGAAGATAAAGCCGCAATTGCAATGGCACTGATTGAAAATATTCAACGTGAAGATCTTAATGCAATAGAAGAAGCACAAGCGTTAGAGCGCCTACAGCAAGAGTTTGAATTAACGCATCAGCAGATCTCTGAAGTGATTGGTAAATCTCGTACTACGGTGACAAATTTATTACGTTTAAATGCACTTTCTGATGAAGTGAAAGCTCTTGTTGAGAGTAAATCGTTAGAAATGGGTCATGCGCGAGCGTTATTAGCATTAGACCTTGAATCTCAAATTGAACTCGCTCAATTAGTTATAAAAAAGAAACTAAATGTTCGTCAAACAGAACAACAAGTTAAAGCGTTGTTATCACCTAAAAAAGAAGAAAAACCAGTAAAGCAAGATGTAGAAATGGCCGAGGTATCGGATAAGTTATCTGCAATGCTTGGTTCTAAAGTTGTTATTAATCGAAACTCATCAGGTAAAGGGAAGGTAACGATTACCTTTGACGAGGCTCACAAATTAGAACAACTTATCGCAAAGCTAGAAAGCTAAGTGTGATATAAAACGGTGTTTAAAAGCAAAATTGTATTTTACGTCGTAAAAGTTATTGCTTTGTTCTCATAAATGTAACTTTTTAATGCTATTTGATTGCATTCATATCGGTGCAACGTATAATTTTTGCAAAATCTTTGCCTTCTGTTGATATATATCAAGGCAAAGATGCTTTAAAAGGAAGAATACATGGTAGTTACGCTAGCTAAACCTGGGCGTTTGCTTGCTAAGCGATTGTTATTGATTCAGCTTAGTGTCACTACAGTTATGACAATAGGGATGAGCATAGCCGTTAGTGCTAGTTGGGGAATGTCTGCATTGATAGGCGGTAGTATTTTTATTATTGCAAATTCAGTGTTTTCAAAATGCGCATTTATGTTCAGTGGAGCAAGAGCGGCTAAAATGGTTGCTGCTTTTTTCTATCTGGGTGAAGTGCTTAAAATTCTTATAACAATTGTCTTATTTTCTATTGTTTACGTGTATACGGAGGTGGAACTTGTTCCCCTCAAACTAACCTATTTGCTGGTACTGGGTAGTAATATCTTTGCACCAGTTTTCTTTATTAACAACAGGAAATAGGAAAAGTTATGTCTGCGTCAACGCCTACTGAATATATTAATCATCACCTGCAGAATCTCTCATTAGGGAAGTTAGGCATTGTTGATGAATTAAGTTTTTGGAATGTGCATATAGACAGTTTGTTTTTTTCTGTGCTAACAGGTGTGTTATTCCTTTGGGTATTTCGTTCTGTAGCTAAGAAATCAACGACTGGAGTACCAGGTAAATTACAGTGTTTCGTCGAAATGGTAGTTGAATTCGTTGATAGTAACGTAAAAGAGACTTTCCACGGCAGAAACCCTTTGGTTGCTCCATTAGCTTTAACCATATTTTGTTGGGTAATTATAATGAATGTCATGGATTTAGTTCCTATTGATTTCATTCCTTACTCTGCTGAACATTTGCTAGGTATCCCTTATCTTAAAGTGGTTCCGACAGCTGATGTAAACATTACTATGGCGATGGCTCTTGGTGTGTTTGCTTTGATGATTTATTACAGCATTAAAGTGAAAGGCCTAGGTGGTTTTGCAAAAGAATTAGCATTACATCCATTTAATCATTGGCTCATGATCCCGTTCAACCTACTTATTGAAGTTGTTTCGCTACTAGCTAAACCTCTTTCTTTAGGCATGCGTTTGTTTGGTAACATGTTTGCTGGTGAAGTGGTATTTATACTAATTGCTGCAATGTTACCGTGGTATTTACAATGGGTCGGTGCGTTACCTTGGGCTATTTTCCATATTCTGGTTATCTTAATCCAAGCATTTGTTTTCATGATGTTGACGATAGTTTATATGTCAATGGCTCATGAAGATGGCGATCATTAATTTAAATTTTTAATACAACTCTATCTATTCAATTGGAGAATATAAATGGAAACCGTTCTTAGTTTTTCAGCTATCGCAGTAGCTATTATTGTTGGTCTTTGTGCTGTAGGTACAGCAATTGGTTTTGCTATTCTTGGTGGTAAGTTTCTGGAAGGCGCAGCTCGTCAACCTGAAATGGCTCCAATGCTACAAGTTAAGATGTTCATCATCGCTGGTCTATTGGATGCGGTTCCAATGATCGGTATCGTTATCGCGCTACTATTTACATTTGCTAACCCATTTGTTGGTCAACTAGCAGGCTAATCTAGCCTTTTGCTAATTGAATTTTTGTAGCTGATTCTTAACGAGGGGTAGCTGTTGTGAATATGAACGCAACTCTGCTTGGTCAAGCAATCGCTTTCGCACTGTTTGTTTGGTTCTGCATGAAATATGTATGGCCACCAATCATGGAAGCGATCGAGGAACGTCAGAAGAAAATTGCTGACGGTTTATCTGCCGCTGAACGCGCAGCTAAAGACCTTGATTTGGCACAAGCCAATGCTTCTGATCAACTGAAAGAAGCAAAACGCGCTGCAACTGAGATCATCGAACAAGCGAATAAACGCAAAGGCCAAATTTTGGATGAAGCTCGTGAAGAAGCTTTGACTGAACGTCAAAAAATTCTTACGCAAGGTGAAGCTGAACTTGAGTCTGAACGTAAACGCGCTCGCGATGAACTGCGTAAACAAGTTGCAACTCTGGCTGTGATTGGTGCCGAGAAGATCTTGGAGCGTTCTATTGATATAGAATCTCAAAGAGATATTCTTGATAACATCACTGCGAAATTGTAAGTAAAAGGGGGCAAGATATGTCAACAATGACAACCATCGCACGCCCCTACGCGAAAGCAGCTTTTGACTTTGCGGTCGAAAAAGGCGAATTGGACCTATGGGTTCAAATGCTAACTTTTTGTTCAGAAGTCTCAAAAAATGAAGATGTTGCTCAGTTACTGGATGGCGCTATTGCGTCAGATAAACTGTCAGAAATCTTTATTTCAATTTGTGGTGAACAACTGAACGAGTTTGGACAAAATCTAATTCATGTTATGGCTGAAAACGGCCGTTTGAAGATTTTACCTAGTGTGTTAGAGCAATTTATCTTTTTAAAGCATGAGCTTGAAAAAGAAATTGATGCTGAAGTTACTTCAGCAATTGAACTGACTGAACAGCAAAAAGCTGACATTAGTGCCAAACTTGAAGCTCGTCTAGAGCGCAAAGTGAAGCTGAATTGTAGCGTAGATGAGGCCCTGTTAGCTGGGGTCATAATTCGAGCCGGAGACCTAGTCATTGATAACTCAGCACGTGGCCGTTTAAGCCGCCTGAGTGAAACATTGCAGTCTTGATGGGGAATGGAGCATGCAACTTAATTCCACGGAAATTAGCGATCTAATCAAACAACGCATTGAAAAATTCAACGTTGTAAGTGAAGCTCGTAATGAAGGTACAATCGTTTCGGTAAGCGACGGTATCATTCGTATCCACGGCCTTGCAGATGTTATGCAAGGCGAAATGATTGAATTACCGGGTGGCCGTTATGCGCTAGCACTTAACCTTGAGCGTGACTCAGTTGGTGCTGTTGTAATGGGCCCATATGCTGACCTACAGGAAGGCATGAAAGTAACAGGTACTGGTCGTATCCTTGAAGTGCCAGTAGGTCCTGAAATGCTAGGTCGTGTTGTAAACACACTTGGTGAGCCAATTGATGGTAAAGGCCCTATTGATGCGAAACTGACTTCTCCAGTAGAAGTGATTGCACCTGGTGTAATCGATCGTAAATCAGTAGACCAACCTGTACAAACTGGCTACAAGTCAGTTGACTCAATGATCCCAATCGGCCGTGGTCAGCGTGAGCTAATCATCGGTGACCGTCAGACTGGTAAAACAGCAATGGCGATTGATGCGATCATTAACCAGAAAAATTCTGGTATTTTCTCAATCTATGTTGCGATTGGCCAAAAGGCATCAACAATTGCTAACGTAGTTCGCAAATTAGAAGAGCACGGCGCGTTAGCTAACACTATCGTTGTTGTTGCTTCTGCTTCTGAATCTGCTGCGCTGCAATATCTTGCACCGTACTCAGGTTGTGCGATGGGTGAATACTTCCGTGACCGCGGTGAAGATGCTCTGATTGTTTATGATGACCTATCTAAGCAAGCTGTAGCTTATCGTCAGATTTCTCTACTACTGAAACGTCCACCAGGTCGTGAAGCATTCCCTGGCGACGTATTCTATTTACACTCTCGTCTACTAGAGCGTGCTGCTCGTGTAAGCGAAGCGTATGTTGAGAAATTCACTAATGGTGAAGTGAAAGGTAAAACTGGTTCTTTAACTGCTCTACCTATCATCGAAACTCAAGCTGGTGACGTATCTGCATTCGTACCAACCAACGTAATCTCGATTACCGATGGTCAGATCTTCCTACAAACAGAACTGTTCACTGCTGGTGTTCGTCCTGCGGTAGACCCTGGTATTTCTGTATCTCGTGTAGGTGGTGCTGCGCAAACTAAGATCATTAAGAAACTGTCTGGTGGTATTCGTACTGCTCTTGCACAGTATCGTGAACTTGCAGCATTTGCTCAGTTCTCATCTGATCTTGATGACGCGACTAAGAAGCAACTTGATCACGGTGAAAAAGTAACTGAACTTATGAAACAGAAACAGTACGCTCCAATGTCTGTTTTTGATCAAGCGTTAGTTATCTTTACCGCTGAGAAAGGCTACTTGAATGATGTTGAGCTTTCTAAGCTTGCTGATTTTGAAGAAGCTCTGCTGTCGTATGCTCGTGGTCAATTTGCCGATCTAGCAACAGAGATCGACTCATCGGGTGCTTGGAATAATGAAGTTGAAGCTCAGTTTGTGAAACTGGTTGAAGATTTCAAAGCAACCCAGACCTGGTAATTCGTTGGTGGCCTGTTATGGGTCACCCGAAAACGGAGAGTAACGATGGCCGGTGCGAAAGAGATTCGTAACAAGATCGGGAGTGTAAAAAGCACTCAAAAGATCACGAAAGCAATGGAAATGGTAGCTGCTTCTAAAATGCGTCGCTCGCAAGAGTCGATGGCAGCATCTCGCCCATATGCTGACACAATACGTAAAGTAATCGGTCATTTAGCGCTTGGTAGCCTTGAGTATCGTCATCCGTATCTTGAGGAACGCGAAGCTAAGCGTGTTGGTTACATTGTTATTTCTAGTGATCGTGGTTTATGTGGTGGCTTAAACATTAACTTGTTTAAAAAAGTCATGGCAGAAATGAATACATGGTCAAAAGATGGTGTTGAAATTGATTTAGCCGTTATCGGCTCAAAAGCAACAGCATTTTTTAACAGCTATGGCGGTAATGTTATTGCTCAAAATTCAGGACTAGGCGATAACCCAAGTCTTGAAGAATTGATCGGTAGTGTTGGTGTTATGCTGAAGAAATACGATGAAGGCCAGTTGGATCGCCTATATGTAGTGAACAATAAGTTCATTAACACAATGGTGCAAGAGCCAGCAATTGACCAATTACTTCCTTTGCCTAAATCTGAAGATGAAGCAATGAAACGTACTCATTCTTGGGACTACATTTACGAGCCTGAGCCTAAACTACTACTAGATACATTATTGGTTCGATACGTTGAATCACAAGTATATCAAGGTGTAGTTGAAAACTTGGCGTGTGAACATGTAGCGCGAATGATTGCGATGAAAGCAGCAACTGATAATGCTGGTGACATCATTGATGAACTGCAACTTGTGTATAACAAAGCCCGTCAATCGGCTATTACACAAGAGCTTTCTGAAATTGTTTCAGGCGCATCAGCGGTTTAAGCATAGGTATTTAAACAGTTTAGAGGATTAACGATGACTACAGGTAAGATCGTACAGATCATCGGTGCGGTAGTCGATGTAGAGTTCCCACAAGGCAATGTACCTCGTGTATACGATGCTTTGAATGTTGTTGATGCACAAGAACGTCTTGTTCTTGAAGTGCAACAACAAATCGGTGGCGGCGTAGTGCGCTGTATCGTAATGGGTAGCTCAGATGGTTTACGTCGTGGCTTAACAGTAGAAAATACTGGCGCGCCAATTACTGTTCCAGTGGGTACTAAAACTTTAGGCCGTATCATGAACGTTCTTGGTGACGCGATTGATGAGTGTGGCGAGATTGGTGCTGAAGAGCATTATTCAATTCACCGCGAAGCGCCTAGCTATGAAGAGCAGTCTAACTCGACTGAACTTCTAGAAACGGGTGTTAAAGTAATCGACTTAATTTGTCCATTCGCTAAGGGTGGTAAAATCGGTCTATTCGGTGGTGCTGGTGTAGGTAAGACTGTCAACATGATGGAACTTATCAACAACATCGCACTACAACACTCTGGCCTATCTGTATTTGCAGGTGTAGGTGAGCGTACTCGTGAAGGTAATGATTTCTACTTTGAAATGCAGGAAGCTGGTGTTGTAAACATCGAGAATCCTGAAGAATCAAAAGTAGCGATGGTTTACGGTCAAATGAATGAGCCACCAGGTAACCGTTTACGTGTTGCTTTGACTGGTCTAACAATGGCAGAACGTTTCCGTGACGAAGGTCGTGACGTTTTACTATTCATTGATAACATCTATCGTTATACACTAGCGGGAACTGAAGTATCAGCTCTACTAGGTCGTATGCCATCAGCGGTAGGTTACCAACCTACACTAGCTGAAGAGATGGGTGTTCTTCAGGAACGTATCACTTCAACTCGTAGTGGTTCTATCACTTCAGTTCAAGCGGTATATGTACCTGCAGATGACTTAACGGATCCATCTCCAGCAACAACGTTTGCTCACTTAGATGCGACAGTTGTACTTAACCGTAATATCGCGTCTATGGGTTTATACCCAGCGATTGACCCGTTAGATTCTACATCTCGTCAACTTGACCCACTTGTTGTTGGTCAAGAGCACTATGATATCGCTCGTAATGTTCAATCAACATTACAGCGCTATAAAGAGCTAAAAGATATCATCGCTATCCTAGGTATGGACGAGCTGTCTGAAGAAGATAAGCAAGTTGTATCTCGTGCTCGTAAGATTGAGAAGTTCTTAACTCAACCTTACCACGTAGCTGAAGTATTCACGGGTGACCCAGGTATTTACGTACCACTTAAAGACACATTAGCTGGCTTTAAAGGTTTATTAGCTGGTGATTACGATGACGTTCCTGAGCAAGCCTTCATGTACTGCGGTAAAATTGAAGACGCGCTTGAGAATGCGAAGAAGCTATAAGGCTGATTAGGAGGCGATATGGCAGCAATGACCTTTCACCTGGACGTTGTAAGTGCTGAGAAGAAACTATTCTCAGGACTAGTTGAAACGATTCAGGTGACCGGTAGCGAAGGTGAACTTGGTATTTTCCATGGTCACGCACCGCTGCTGACCGCTATCACGCCTGGTATGGTGCGTATTGTTAAACAACATGGCCACGAAGAAATTATTTATATTTCTGGTGGTATTGTTGAGGTTCAACCTGGTTCGGCAACTGTTCTTGCAGATGCCGCTATCCGCGGTGAAGACCTAGACGCAGCTAAGGCAGAAGAAGCTAAACGCAAGGCTGAGGAGAATATCCGTAATCAGCATGGCGACATTAACTTCGCTCAAGCGGCCAGTGATTTGGCTAAAGCGATCGCACAGCTTCGAGTTATCGAACTGACAAAACGTTCGCGTTAATCAAGCACCATTAGAAAGAAGGCGACCTATATGGTCGCCTTTTCTTTATTGTTCGCTGTAATTCTTACTAATCTCTCACCCTATCGCGTATTTTTTAGCATATAATTTAACCCGCATATTAATCCCATTGGTTATTCATTAATAAAATGATGAAGTAAGTAATGGATTTAGTATTTTTGGTATTAACGAGCTAGGCAAATTAAGTCAGCATAAAAATAAAATGGGCTTCCTATGAACTTCAGTGCAGTAATTTTAGCAGCGGGTAAAGGCACTCGCATGTATTCAAATAAACCTAAAGTACTTCATACTTTAGCGGGCAAACCAATGGCTAAGCATGTAATTGATACATGTGAAGGTCTTGGTGCTAAAAACATTCATCTTGTTTATGGTCATGGTGGTGATCAAATGCAAGCAGAGTTAGGTCAAGAACGAGTAACTTGGGTTCTTCAAGCTGAGCAATTAGGCACAGGCCATGCGGTTAATCAGGCATCGCCAGAATTTGCTGATGATGAGAAAGTATTAATTCTTTATGGTGATGTTCCACTGATTAGCGCTGAAACAGTTGAAAACTTATTAGATGCTCAACCAACTGGTGGTATAGCTTTACTTACTGTTGTTTTAGATAACCCTATGGGGTATGGACGTATTATTCGTCGTAATGGTCCTGTTATCGCTATCGTAGAACAGAAAGACGCAACAGAAGAACAGAAGCTAATTAAAGAGATTAACACCGGTGTAATGGTTGCTACGGGCGGCGATTTAAAACGTTGGCTAGCAGCTCTTAAAAATGAAAACGCACAAGGTGAATATTACCTAACTGATATTATTGCTGCTGCTCATGATGAAGGTCGTGCTGTAGAAGCGGTACACCCTGTTAGCCCGATTGAAGTTGAAGGCGTGAATGATCGTGCTCAACTTGCTCGTTTAGAAAGAGCATTCCAATTAGCACAAGCACAAAAGTTATTAGAGCAAGGGGTTATGCTTCGCGATCCTAGTCGCTTTGATCTAAGAGGATCATTACAGTGCGGTATGGATATTGAGATCGATGTGAACGTGATCATCGAAGGTAATGTAACTCTGGGTGATAATGTTGTTATTGGTGCAGGCTGTGTACTGAAAGATTGTGAGATTGATGACAATACAATTGTTCGTCCATACAGTGTTATTGAAGGTGCAACAGTTGGTGAAGATTGTACCGTTGGCCCATTTACTCGTTTACGCCCAGGTGCTGAGCTTTGTAATGATGCTCACGTAGGTAACTTCGTTGAAGTGAAAAATGTACGTTTAGGTGAAGGCTCTAAAGCAAATCATTTAACATACCTTGGTGATGCTGAAATTGGTAAACGTGTAAATGTTGGTGCTGGTGTCATTACATGTAATTACGATGGTGCCAATAAATTTAAAACAATCATTGGTGATGATGTATTTGTTGGTTCTGATAGTCAACTGATCGCTCCGGTTACTATCGCTAATGGCGCGACAGTCGGTGCTGGTTCAACAGTAACTAAAGACGTTAGTGAAAATGAATTATACATTAGTCGTGCGAAAGAGCGTCGAATTGCTAACTGGCAGCGTCCTGTTAAAAAATAATTAATCTGTAGTGTATGGATAGTAAAAAAGAAGTCACTTAGGCTTCTTTTTTATGTCTATAATTTGTGCTTAATTGTTTTACTCAAATTGCAGATAAAAAAAATGCTGACCGAAGTCAGCATTTTTTAGAATTCAATTCGAAAATTCGAATTACTCACCAACAACGTTAGCTGCTTGTGGGCCTTTTTGACCTTGTTCAACTTCGAAAGAAACCTTTTGGCCTTCTTTCAGAGTTTTGAAGCCTTCAGATGCGATAGCACGGAAGTGAACGAATACGTCAGCGCCGCCGTTATCTTGAGTAATGAAGCCGAAACCTTTCTCTTCGTTAAACCACTTAACGATACCAGTTGTTTTAGACATAATATATATCCTAATTTTTTTAATTAAATAATTCGCATAATGCGAAGTTGTAGCCATAAAGAATTATTTATTTGAGGTAAAACATATGTATAAAAAGCTTCAAGCATAACTGGTAAAGCAGTATAACGAAGGTTTCAAAAGCATAATATTACAGATAAATAGGTCTGTTTACAGGCCGAGAAAAATAATAGCATTTTTTAACCGATTGTATAGCATAATTTCAAAAATGAATGAAAATAAGGCTAAAATTTACTTAGCCTTATTACGCCGTACGGTCTTAAGATAAAAAGAATCGATAAGCTAGATTATCTGTTTCATCTTTCCATTGGTAACCAAGCTCTTCAAGGTGTTTTGAAAAACTAACAAGATCGGAATCCGTTAATTCAAAACCACATAAAACACGACCGTAATCAGCGCCATGGTTACGATAATTAAAGAGACTAATATTCCAATGAGTGCCTAAGGTACTTAAGAATTTAACCAATGCTCCTGGGTATTCTGGGAACTCAAAGCTATATAATCTTTCTTTTAATGATTTAGATGGTTTTCCACCAATCATGTAGCGAATATGGAGTTTTGCCATTTCATTATCAGATAGGTCTACGACGGGATAGTCGCCTTGTTGTAAGTCATTAATTATATTATCTAGCTCTTGCTGCCCTTCTTGTAATCGAACACCTACAAAAATATTAGCTGATTTATCATCGTTATAACGATAGTTAAATTCAGTAACTGCTCGACCACCAATAAGGTTACAAAACTCGAAGAATGCACCTTGGCGTTCAGGAATCGTTACCGCTAACAACCCTTCTCTTTTTTCACCAAGTTCACATCGTTCAGAAACATAACGTAAGCCATGAAAATTAGTATTTGCGCCAGAAAGAACCGTCGCTAACTGCTTACCTTTCAGTTGATGTTTATCGGCGAATTTTTTGAGACCTGCGAGTGCTAATGCGCCTGATGGTTCAGCAATTGCACGAGTATCTTCAAAAATGTCTTTGACGGCAGCGCAGATTTCATCGCTAGAAACGGTAATATGTCCATCAATATATTTTTGGCATAAACGGAATGTTTCATCCCCAATGCGTTTTACGGCGACACCATCAGCAAACATACTTACTTGATCTAGAACGACGGGTTCTCCTGCATCTAACGCGGCTTTTAAACAAGCTGAGTCTTCCGGTTCTACAGCAATGACTTTAATTTCAGGCATTAATTGTTTAATAAGAACAGCAACACCAGCGGCTAAACCACCACCACCAACAGGAACAAAAATATAATCTAAATGCCCATTTTGTTGTAGCATTTCCATTCCTATTGTTCCTTGACCAGCTATCACAAGTGGATGATCAAATGGAGGAACAAATGTATAACCATGGAGTTCTGATAAGCGTTCTGCTTCTGCTTTGGCTTCATCAAAATTACTGCCATGAAGAACCACATTGCCGCCAAAGCCTTTTACCGCTTCTACTTTTATATCTGGAGTGGTGCGTGGCATAACTATTGTGGTTTGAATTCCAAGTTTAGTACCAGATAACGCCATTCCTTGAGCATGGTTTCCTGCAGATGCCGCGATAACGCCAGCTTTCTTTTGCTCTTCAGTTAGACTAGAAACCATATTGTAAGCGCCACGAAGCTTGAATGAGTGAACCGGTTGACGGTCTTCTCGCTTCAATTGAACTCGGTTTTGAATACGTTCTGACAAACGAGGCATATCTTGAAGTGGTGTCACTGTGGCCACTTCATAGATTGGTGCTCGTAAGATCTGACGCAGATATTCTGCGCCAGTTTGATTAGAAGGTGTAGGCATAAACTTATCCCTCTAACTTAGATTTATCACGTACTGCACCTTTGTCTGCACTAGTTGCCATCATTGCATAGGCTTTTAATGCAAAAGAGACTTCACGTTGACGATTGACGGGTTTCCAGCCTAATTGGTCTTGTTTCACTCGACGTTCAGCCAATTCCACGTCAGATACATCAAGAGTAATTGAGCGACTTGGAATATCAATCGTAATGATGTCGCCTGTATTTACTAAACCAATAGTACCGCCACTTGCTGCTTCTGGTGAGGCGTGACCAATTGATAGACCAGATGTGCCACCAGAGAATCGACCATCAGTAAGTAATGCACAAGCTTTGCCTAGTCCCATTGATTTAAGGTAAGTGGTTGGATACAGCATTTCTTGCATGCCTGGGCCACCTTTAGGACCTTCGTAGCGAATAACAACCACATCACCTGCCTTTACTTTTCCTCCTAAAATCCCTTCTACTGCGGTATCTTGGCTTTCAAATACAATGGCAGGACCTTGGAATTTAAGGTTATCTTCATCAACACCGGCAGTTTTAACAATACAGCCATCAACGGCGATGTTACCAGAAAGAACCGCTAGTCCACCTTCTTGGCTAAAGGCATTCTCTTTGGTTCGAATACAACCATTTTCGCGATCATCATCAAGACGATCCCAACGACAATCTTGTGAGAAGGCTTTGGTTGTTCGAATACCCGCAGGACCTGCACGGAAGAACTTAAGTACCGCTTCATCTTCAGTTTGCATTATGTCGTATTGAGCCAATTGCTCTTTCATCGTTAAACCAAGCACGGTATTAGTATCGCTATTAAGTAGATTTGCACGATCAAGCTCACCAAGGATAGCCATTACTCCACCTGCACGGTGAACATCTTCCATGTGATACTTTGGTGTTGATGGCGCTACTTTACATAAGTGAGGTACACGACGAGACATGGCATCTATATCATCCATATCAAAATCAATGTCACCCTCTTGGGCTGAAGCAATAAGGTGAAGTACCGTATTACTTGATCCACCCATTGCAATATCTAATGCCATTGCGTTTTCAAAGGCTGCTTTGTTTGCAATATTACGTGGTAGAGCTGAATCATCACCTTGTTCGTAATAACGTTTTGTTAGAGTAACGATGCGCTTACCTGCATTGATAAATAGCTCTTCACGATCGGCGTGTGTCGCCAACATTGAGCCATTACCCGGTTGAGATAAACCAAGTGCTTCAGTTAGGCAGTTCATTGAGTTAGCGGTAAACATACCAGAACATGAACCACATGTTGGACACGCAGAGCGTTCTACTTGCTCACTTTGTTCATCTGAAATAGTTGGATCGGCGCCTTGGATCATTGCGTCGACAAGATCCAGCTTGATTATTTGATCTGAAAGCTTAGTTTTACCTGCTTCCATTGGGCCACCAGACACAAAGATCACCGGAATGTTAAGGCGCATTGCTGCCATCATCATTCCAGGAGTGATTTTGTCACAGTTAGAAATACAAACCATAGCATCGGCACAGTGAGCATTGACCATGTATTCAACAGAGTCCGCGATCAGTTCACGTGACGGTAGTGAATAAAGCATGCCACCGTGACCCATTGCAATACCATCATCGACAGCGATGGTATTAAATTCTTTAGCTATGCCGCCTACTTTTTCAATTTCTCCAGCAACCAGTTGGCCCATGTCTTTTAGGTGAACGTGACCCGGAACAAATTGAGTAAAGGAGTTAACTACGGCAATGATTGGTTTGCCAAAATCTTCTTCTTTTACGCCTGTTGCGCGCCATAATGCGCGAGCTCCAGCCATATTACGACCATGAGTTGTGGTGGCTGAACGGTATCTGTTTTTAGGTGCTGTAGGCATTGTCATTAATCCTTTAAATTTTTATCTTATGCGCGATTTAATGTAGAGACATGAACCGCGGTAATATCCCAAAGTTTTTCAATTTGATTCGTAAGCAGGCTGATAGGACGGTCACTTTCTACGATAATCTCGATAGCAGCAACACCACTTGCTTGATTTTGAGTCGCCAGTACTTGCTTGATAGCAAAGCCGCGGTGACGGATAACTCGTAATACGCGTTCTAATAATACCGGTTTGTCTGTGGCTTCAATTTCTAAAATATAACGTTGCATTATTCACCCTCCACCATGTCTTGGTTTGCAGCCCCTGGCGGAACAAGTGGCCATACGTTTTCTTCTTCAGAGATAAGCACATGCAGCATATAAGCAGTTTTACTTTCTAATAGTTCTTTTAGTGCAGGTTCTACTTCTTCTTTGCGTGTGATGGTTTTCCCTGGAATATTGAATGCTGCTGCTAATGCGACAAAGTCAGGGTTATCATCAAGGATGGTTTCACTATGACGGCCATCAAAGAACAGTGATTGCCATTGGCGAACCATACCTAGACGCTGGTTGTTTAATAGCACCATTTTTACTGGAATTTGTTTACGCTTTAATGTGCCTAGTTCTTGAACATTCATCATAAATGAACCGTCACCAGTGATAAGAATGGATTCATCATCAGGGCGAGCGACTTTGGCTCCCATTGCTGCAGGTAAACCAAACCCCATGGTGCCAAGACCTGCTGAGGTTAAGTAGTTTTCAGGCGCGCGAGGTTGAATATGCTGAGCTGCCCACATTTGGTGCTGACCAACATCGGTAGCAACAATCGAGCTGTCTGGCATCATGTCCGATAGCTGCTTTAATAGTAATGGTGCGTAGATTAGGTCTCCGGGGTGATCGTAACGCCATTTAAATTCAGCACGCAGAGCTGAAACATGCTCTAACCATGGGGTAATGTCTTGAGATGCACTTAACTGAGGTAAAACAACATTAATGTCGCCACGTAATGTGGAATGAGCGTGACGAAGTTTATTGAATTCTGCAGCATCTATATCGATGTGAATCACTTTGGCATGAGGGGCAAAACCTTCAAGTTTGCCTGTTACTCGGTCATCAAAGCGAGCACCAACAACGATTAATAAATCAGAATCCTGCACAATAAGGTTTGCCGCTTTGGTGCCGTGCATTCCAACCATTCCGAGATAATGAGGATCATGGCGAGCTATTGACCCTAATCCTTTTAGCGTACTTACTGAAGGCATTGGGTTGTTGTTTAAAAATTCACGAACGGCATCGGTAGCATGAGCCAATTGAACGCCACCACCAACATATAAAACAGGCTTTTTACTTGATTTTAAAATGACTTGTGCGGCTTCAATATTTTCAGGAGATACGACAGGAATACTTGGTGCTTCAAAATGAGGAAGAGTTGTTACAGGAGCTTCTGCAACTTGTACGTCTTTAGCTATATCTATTAATACGGGGCCTGGTCGGCCAGATTTAGCTACTTCAAAGGCTTCAGCAATGACTGGTGCCAGTTCATTAATGTCAGTAACAAGGTAACTGTGTTTGGTACAAGAGAGAGACATACCAATGACATCCATTTCTTGGAAGGCATCAGTACCAATTAAATGACTAGCAACTTGTCCTGTGATGGCAACAAGGGGAATAGAGTCAAGCATTGCATCAGCAAGACCTGTTATTAGGTTAGTTGCTCCAGGGCCTGACGTTGCAAGGCAAACCGCAACATCTTTACTGGCTCGTGCCATACCAATGGCAGCCATTGCCGCACCTTGCTCATGTCGACATAAAATGTGTTCTACACCGCCGTCATACAAGGCGTCATAGATAGGCATAATTGCCCCGCCTGGATAACCAAAAACGGTGGTGATCCCTTCATCTCTCAAAGCTTTAACTACTAACTGTGAGCCATTCATACACTGTCGCTCCCTGCGTGAGTGATTCTTTCTCTATTCTTGCACATCATGTGCTCCCATTTCTTCCTGAATCTATAAAAAAACCCCCTTGCTTGTTAGCTTGGGGGTTTTAAGTGTGCGTTGCTGTTGCTACTTTTTGCTCACTTATCCCCGCGCGGTGACCAGAATCACCACGAGAATGTTAATAATTAGAATATTAAGTTGAGCAAACAAGGTCATTTAATCTATCCGTAAACGTGTTTTTTTTGATAATTCGTTACATTAACTTAGTGGTAACACAGACATGGCTCTCATGACAAGAAAAAACTCTCATTTTATTCACAATTCTCGTTCATTTAGCGCTTATATATAACAAATCAATAAAATTCTTCGAAATAGTCGCTTTATAAATAATTGGGTAGGGAAATGGGATTAGCAATAATACACAGTCGAGCATGCGTAGGTGTAGAGGCGCCAGAGGTCACTGTTGAGGTTCATATTAGTAATGGAATGCCAGGGTTCAGTTTAGTTGGGTTACCAGAAACGACCGTAAAAGAAGCAAAAGACAGGGTAAGAAGTGCAATCATTAATGCGAACTTCGAGTTTCCATCAAAACGAATTACAGTTAACTTAGCTCCTGCAGATTTACCCAAAGAAGGAGGGCGATTTGATCTCCCTATTGCGCTTGGTATTCTTGCCGCTTCAGATCAGATCCCTGAGACAAAACTGCGAGGACATGAATTTGTGGGAGAGCTTGCTCTTTCTGGGGAGTTACGTCGAGTAAAAGGCGTGTTACCTGCGGCGTTAGCGTCATTAAAATCCAATCGTTGTTTAATTGTACCTGACGATAATGGTGATCAAGCTGCGCTAGTTGGCAAGGATATTCATAAATCAGCACCTCACCTATTATCTGTGTGTGGGTTTTTATGTGGTCAACAACAGCTTGGGTTATTAACCTCTTCTCCTATAGATGAGCCTATACAATATCTTGATCGTGATCTTCAAGATATTATCGGACAGCAACAGGGAAAAAGAGCATTAGAGATAGCTGCTGCGGGGGGACATAATCTTTTATACCTTGGCCCTCCTGGTACAGGGAAAACAATGTTGGCTTCTCGCATGAGTGATTTACTTCCAGAAATGACTAACGATGAAGCGTTAGAAACCGCCGCAGTTGCTTCATTAACTCATCAACATATTAATGAATCTAATTGGCGTGCTCGTCCGTTTCGTTCTCCACATCATTCTAGCTCTATGGCCGCTTTGGTTGGTGGCGGATCGATTCCTAGACCGGGAGAAATTTCACTAGCTCATAATGGTATTTTATTTTTGGACGAAATGCCTGAGTTTGAAAGAAAGGTACTTGATTCACTGCGTGAGCCATTAGAGTCTGGGGAGATTGTCATTTCTCGTGCAGCAAGTAAGACTCGATTCCCTGCTCGTTTTCAATTGGTTGGTGCATTAAATCCTAGCCCTACAGGGTATTATGAAGGGAATCAAACTCGTACTAATCCTCAATTAATACTCCGTTACCTTAACCGAATTTCAGGCCCTTTGCTTGACCGTTTTGATATGTCATTAGAGATACCTCTCTTACCTAAAGGAACACTAACAGAAGGAGGAGATAGAGGAGAGTCGACACAAAAAGTAAAGGCGAGAGTTCTTGTTGCTCGTGCCCGAATGCTTGAACGCAGTAATAAGGTGAATGCTTTACTAGGCAGCAGAGAGGTCGAGAAATATTGCCCATTAATAAAGGAAGATGCGGCATTTTTAGAAAATACACTTCATCAACTTGGTCTTTCTATTCGTGCTTATCATCGAATAATTAAAGTGTCGAGAACCATTGCAGATCTAGCAGGAGAAGAACAAATTCAACGGATTCACCTTGCTGAAGCTGTTGGATATAGAGCGATGGACCGTTTGTTAAAGCAACTTACTGCTCAGGCTGTGTAGTACTTTTTTATTTAGATGGGCGTAAAGATGATTACAAAAACAAAGTGAGGCTTGTTATGATATGAGCAATTTTCACCCTGTTAATAAATGAAGAGCCTTATGTTTGCTAATATTCGACTGGTTATCAGTGTTTTGCTTGTAATGCTTAATACAGCGTTAACCTCTTTGATTATCAGTTTTTTTGCTGTTATCAAACTCATACTTCCTTTTTATTTTATAAAAAAAATCACAGTATCAATGGCAAATAAAACCTTGTGGGGTTGGGCTACATTGAATCTTTGGATGTTGAATGTGAATAACACCATCGAATGGGTTGTTGATGGTGGTGATGAGCTTTCTCAAGATAAATGGTATTTACTTCTTTCTAATCATGTAAGCTGGGCTGATATCGTTATATTGTCATCAGTGATGAAAGATAAAATACCAATGACCAAATTCTTTTTAAAGTATGAATTGCTTTACGTCCCGTTTGTAGGTCTAGCGTGCTGGGGCGCAGATATGCCTTTCATGCGTCGTGATCCTGAACGCCGTGAAGATGACTTTAAAGCGATCCAAAAATCATGTAACAACTTCCGTTCTGTACCTACAACCGTTGTTAATTTTGTTGAAGGAACACGAGCAACGCCAGAAAAGCTAAAAGAAGCACGCACACCTTATCAGCATTTATTTAAACCAAAGATAGGTGGAATTGCCTTTACCCTTTCTGCTATGGGCGAGTTATTTGATGGCATTGTGGACGTTACTTTAGCTTATCCTGATAATCAGGATTCCCCTTTTACTGATATGCTGCAAGGTAAACTGACTAAAGTGGTTGTTCGTATTAATTTGCACGAAAATGATGAGAAAGTGAATGGTGATTATTTTGGTGACAAAGTGTTTAAACGCAGTTTCCATAAGTGGATAAATGATTTATGGAAAGAGAAAGATGAGTACCTGCAAGGTATTTTAAAGAAATGAACTTAGATATATAAAAAAGGGAGCGAATTATCGCTCCCTTTTTAGTCTCTATTACTTTTTAGGATAATACCGTTTAACTACTTCTTAAGTAGCCAGTTAACTAATTCGTAGTACTCTTCTGCACTTTGAATTTTACCTGTTTCAACAAGGTATTTATTATTAACGATAAGAGCGGGAACACCCGTTAGGCCACTATCTTGGAAAGCTTTATCAAAACGATTAACCATAGAGTTAATTGCAAAGCTATTGTAAGTGCCATCAAACTCATCAGCGTTTATACCTTCATCTAGGAAGATCTGACGAATTTCTTGTTCATTACGTGGTGGCTTGTTCATTGTATGAATACGATTGAAAAAAACAGGAATCATTTTATCTTCAACACCCAGAGAAACCATCGTTGCGTAAGCTTTACTCATCGATAGACCCATCTTTCCACCCATGAACGAAACGTGCGTTTTTTTGAAGGTAGCATTATCTGGTAATGTTTTTTTCAACCCCTGAATCAGTGGTTCAAAGCTATTACAGTGTGGGCAGTAGAAAGAGAAGAACTCGTTTACCGTTGGTGTTTTCGATTCAGGAAGGTTTAAAACTTTATAGTAATCACCTTCTGTAAAGTTTGCCGCATTTACTGAAAAACTTAGCGCTAAAGCACCAAACAGTGCCATCATTTTCTTCATCATGTGTAACTTTCTCCAATCCATTTGTGTTTGTTTTATTATTTTAGCTTGTTATGTTTATGAATGTATTTTCCCACATAACTGCTTATTTGAACTGTATCACCACTGTGGCATTAGCTCCAAAGGTGCGTCATTTAATGCCGCTATTTGTTCTTTAAAGCCTAGAACTTGGCTCTCCCAGTATTTTGCGTCGGCAAACCATGGGAATGCAATAGGAAAAGCCGGATCTTGCCAGCGTTTTGCTAGCCATGCCATGTAGTGTACCATTCGTAGACCACGTAAAGGCTCAATTAGTTTCAGTTGGCTGTGGTCAAAATCGCAATATTCAGAATAAGCTTCAACCAGAATATCTAATTGAACTAATTTATCTTGTCGTTCGCCATTTAAAAGCATCCAAATATCTTGGGCTGCAGGACCGTTCCTTGCGTCATCTAAATCAACAAATAACGGACCATCTCGCCATAAAATATTACTAGGGTGGCAGTCGCCATGTAAGCGGATTGCTTTACTTGGCTGCCAATGTTCTTCAATTCGACCAATTAACATATCAAGATCAGAGAAAAAGCTATTTTCTAAATGTGACGGAATAAAAGAACTGTTCTCTAATAACTTACGAGGTTGGTATAGATATTCATCTAATCCAAGTGTTGGGCGGTGAGTAAATAATTCGGATTCACCAACTTTATGTATTCGGCCTAAGAATCTACCAACCCATTCAAGTTGATCAAAGTTATCCACTTCAAATGTACGCCCACCTAAACTATTAAATAGTGCAAACCAATAACCGTTGGCAAAGTGCAGTGTTTTGCCATTAATCTCTACAGGTGCAGCAATGGGGATATCTTGTTGAACAAGTTGTTTAGCAAAAAGATGCTCTTCTAATATTTGAGCTTCAGACCAACGCTGAGGTCGATAGAATTTAACGACATAACGACGTCTTTCTTCATCAGTGAATTGATAAACTCGATTCTCGTAGCTGTTTAAAGCTAAAAAACCTGATTCCGCTCGAATACCGATATCTGCGAGCGCGTTCCATAATATATCAGGAGTAAGGGTACTGAAATTGAAGGCATGTTCAGACATAGTTATTCTCAAATAAAAAGGGCTCATTATGAGCCCTTTGAGTCAATAATAGAGTAATTATAGCGGTTTAAAGAAACGGCTTTCTGCTTTTATCACTTGTTGTTCATCATTTTTAATTTCAAAAATAATAGTGGTAATCGGTGCTGTTAAATTATCAGCACTAATACCTAAGCTAATAGGTAAACTAAACACTTCTCCGGGGTCGACATTAACACTGTCAGAACCATACCAAGTCACCCCCTCTAAACCAATAACAGACAAGTGGTAATCTTGTTTTTGTTGCGTCTTATTGATAATTTTTAATGTGTAGGTATTTTCAACTAATCCTGCATTGTTAATTCGAGATAATTGATTTCTATCTCGTAAGACGTCAAGCCCCATTGGATCTACCGTTGCAATTTGAGCAAAGAATAAACCCATCATTAAAACCATTATTAACCCATAACCAATCAGTTTTGGACGCATAATATGAGTTTTATGACCTGCGAGTTTATGTTCGGTTGTATAACTAATAAGGTCTTTTTCGTAACCCATTTTATCCATGGTTTCGTTACACGCATCAATACAAGCCCCACAGTTAATACATTCATATTGTAAGCCATCTCGGATATCAATACCTGTAGGACAAACTTGAACACATAAATTACAGTCAATGCAATCACCTAATCCTAGTTCTTTATGATCTTTCTTACGAGATCTTGGGCCTCGATTTTCGCCTCGTTTAGGGTCATAGCCAACAATATAAGTATCTCTATCGAACATTGCAGATTGGAAGCGAGCATAAGGGCACATATGTAAACAAACAATAGAACGCATCCATCCAGCATTACCATAAGTACAAGCAGCAAAAAAGAGTATCCAGAACGCAGGTAAAAAATCACTATTAAAAGTAAAGAAATCGACCACTAATTCTTTTACTGGAACGAAATAGCCAACAAAAGTTAATCCTGTGGCGATAGCTATTGTTATCCATGCTATGTGTTTAATGGTTTTTCTGACCAATAAATTAGAGGTCATAGGTATTTGATCTTGCTTACGTCTCTTATTGGCTGGACCTTCTAACTTTTCCTCAAACCAAATATACATAAAGGTCCAAACGGTTTGAGGGCACAGATAACCACACCATACACGGCCTAAAAAGGTGGTAATAAAAAAGAGACCGAAAGCTGCGATAACAAATAATAGAGCAAGTAATGTGAGGTCTTGAGGAAATAACGTTGTGCCGAAAAAGTTAAATTGTTGACTGCTAATATCTAACAAAATGGCTTGGCGATCACCGAATGAAATCCAAGGGGTTAGAACAAAGAGAGCAAGCAAAAACCAGCCACCGTAGCGACGTAATTTTTGGAATGAACCTTTACTTTGACGCACATAAATACCGGAATTAGGGTTAAAGCGGTCACTGCTAGATTTATGTGTTTTGGGGTTAAATTGTTTTGGAGTCACATCTTTGATGTCGATCTTATCCTGACTCATTATTCTTCCTATTATTTTTATGGGTATCTCAACGTAGTTTATTGAGCATAACTACTTATTTGTTTGTTTGAGATATTAAGACATTGCGGCTGAATTATAGCCTGATGAATAGGTAGAGTTCGTAAGAAGGTTCAAATTTAGTTAAAAAAGTGTGTTTTATTTGAGGGAGAAACGATCATTTTTATTGAGATACCCAAGTAAGAGTTATTGAAACTGTTTCAGAAATTACTTGGGTATAGAGTAGAGGTTAGCGTTGATGGTTATTTATAGCAGCCCGCGAGCTCTTAAAATAGCGGTTTTAAAATCATCTTCTTGGTCTTTTGCAAGGCCAGGGATCATTTCTGTTTTTTCGCTGTTACGCATTTTTAGATGGTAAATAAGAACGTCATCGGTCAGGTCTTCTAGCTTTCCTTCGTACTTCGTTTCTTCTACTAGTTTCACAATGAACTGCATAAGATTAAGTTCAGGTTCTTTTTTCCATTCTGGGTGGATTAATTCGATTAATTCATTAACGCGGTGACATTTCATTGAGCATTCTCCCTATAATTATTAGGGTTAGTATATCTAAGTTATAAAGGATGTTAAGTGCGATATTGCGGTTGTTTTAAGAAAAAAAAGCGCAACCAGTAGGTCACGCTTTTTGCTTATGCCGCGAATGAAACTTCTTTTAGCGTTTCTGGTTTTTCTGAAACTACTAAAGTCATTTCAGGGACGTTCTTTTTCGTTACCGCAACTTTTACAAAGTGGCTGCGACGACGATCCACGCTGTGCGTTGAAGCAGAGCGTGAGAACCTGACAGTCATAGGACGCATTGTTGATCTCTATAGCCAGGCACTTCCTTGGCCAAATTAATGACCTAACTATTTATGAGTTACATCAAGATGGAACTCTCTTCTAGCTTTCGCAATCCAAATAAATAGTCAGGATTATGTGTTTAAAAAACACTCATTAAGGGTATCATAAACTGTTAATTAGTCGAGGTGCATCTCAACGTAATTTTACGATCTAGGTAATAATAACAGCATAAAACATGGATGAGTTAGGAGATAAAAATGTCTTTTTTTAAGAAAACGTTGGCGTCATTAGGCATTGGTTCTGCGAATGTAGACACGGTTATTCATCATGAAGTATTAATCCCAGGGCAAAAAGTACTGGTGACGGTTGAAGTAACTGGCGGAGCAACGGCTCAACAAATTGATAATATTGATTTGAAACTATGTTGCCAATATAAAAAAGAAGTTAAGCGTAATCGTGATAATGGTTCTCAAACACAAATTATAAAACAAACTCATGTGTTAGCTGATTGGAGTTTACCTTATG
This sequence comes from Aliivibrio sifiae, assembly GCF_002954715.1. Taxonomy (GTDB): domain Bacteria; phylum Pseudomonadota; class Gammaproteobacteria; order Enterobacterales; family Vibrionaceae; genus Aliivibrio; species Aliivibrio sifiae. The sequence goes on from NZ_MSCP01000003.1 coordinate 372,225, forward strand.
CGTTTATGATAGAGCCAAAACAAGAACGAAAATTTGAGATTGAATTAGACTTACCACTCAACACACCGGTGACAATTGGTGAAGCCAAAGTGTGGGTACAAACAGGGCTAGATATCTCTTTAGGATTGGATCCTACAGATAAAGACCCTATTACCGTTCGTCCTGAACCGTTGTTTGATGGCGTTTTAACTGCGTTGGAAACAGAAGGATTGCGAATTCGGCAAGTTGAGTGTGAATATGTAAAGGGATTTGATTTCCCTTTCGTACAAGAATTTGAATTTGTTCCTTTTGATGGACCATACCATGGCCGTTGGCGTGAGCTTGAATTAATCGCACATAGAAATAATGACGAATTAGAGTTGTGGTTTGAGGTTGATAGAAGACACCAAGGAGGAGTATTGAGCCTATTATCTTCAGTGTTAAGTAATGGAGATTTAAAGCGTAAATTAGTGCTCTCAACAAAACTATCGCCAGAAGATGCTGGTCAACAAGTTATTGATTTCTTAAATCAAACAACATAATTCATTATTTTGGTGAAAAATTGCCACATTTAAGCTTACAACTGTACGCTTAAATGTGGCATACTTATCTTATCGAGTAATCACTCTATGGGATAATTAATGTCTACTCCTACCCCTTATTCAAAAAAAGAAGAATTAGCCAATAGCCTAACTCATGGTTTAGGACTTATTTTTGGTGTTGTTGCATTAATATTATTGCTTGTTAAGGCATATGCTGTCGATGCAGATTGGCTCACAATGGCAAGTATGTCTGTTTATGGTATTAGTATTATTTTACTGTTTTTGGCTTCAACGCTATACCATTCTATTGCAGCACCTAAAGCAAAGCGTTTATTAAAAACCCTTGATCACTGTGCCATATTTTTGCTTATCGCAGGTAGTTACACTCCCTATCTATTAGTGAGTTTACGTACCCCTCTAGCCTATTGGTTAATGGCTGTTATTTGGGCGATTGCTTTGATTGGAATTATAGGCAAGATTGTTTTTGTGTATCGGTTTAAAAAACTGTCGCTAATAACTTATCTTGTTATGGGGTGGTTATCCGTTATTGCGGTTTATCAGTTAGTCATTCATATAGATATTAATGGCGTTATTTTATTAGGCCTTGGTGGTGTGATTTATTCTTTAGGGGTTATTTTTTATGTCGCGAAGAAGATCCCATACAATCATGCAATTTGGCATCTATTTGTATTAGGTGGTTGTATTACTCAATTTCTATCGATTTACTATTATGTGAAGCCGGTTTAAGTTCCCTTTCTTACTATAAAAAATGGCGCTAGAGATACTTTTATAAAGAAGCTCTAGCGCCATTTTTGTATCAAATTAAGGCTTAGTTATCCTTTCCAGAATGCAGGGAAAAATAAGACTAATACCGTTAGAATCTCTAGTCGTCCCATTAACATACCAATACTTAATATCCATTTTGCGGCATCAGGCAATGTGGCAAAGTTCCCTGTTGGACCAACAATGTGCCCCATACCTGGGCCAACGTTAGCTACTGCCGTCACTGCACTCGTTATGCTTGTTACTGGGTCAAGACCTAAGCTGCCTAATAGCGCCGAGATAACGATGATGGTTAAAATGAAGGTAAATACTAAAGCAACTACCGAGCGGGCAATATCGTCAGTTACTGGGCGTCCATTATAACGTTGAACAAATATCCCCGATGGGTGAATAAGTTTCATCATCTGTTTATTAAGCATGGTTGAGGCAATTTGAAAGCGGAAAACTTTAATTCCGCCCGCTGTTGAGCCAGAACATGCCCCCGTCAACATTACGAAGGCAAAAATGATGGCAGGAAACGCTCCCCATGCCGTGAAGTCATCTAAACCAAAGCCCGTCGTAGTTACCACCGAAATGATGTTAAATACAGACACTCGCAATGCGTCCATGATTTCATAATCATTATGGATGACTAACCAAGCTGCAATTAATAAGCTAGTTATTAAGATTAGTTTAAGGTAACCAACCACTTGAGCATCTTTAAATAGAACCTTGGGATCGCGTTTTTTAAGAACTTGAATAAACAGTAAGAAAGGCAAACCGCCAGCAAACATAAAGAAAGAAGCGACCCAATGAGTGCTGTTGGAAAATCGATTCATTGAGCTATCTGATGTTGAATAACCACCTGTCGATAGTGTAGTGAAGGCATGGTTTATTGCTTCAAATGGTGTCATTCCTGTGACTAAATAACTTAAAAAACATAACAAGGTTAAGCTGAGATAGACGTTAACTATGTATTTAGCGACGTATTTAGTTCTTGGAGCACTTTTGTCTGACCAATCGGAAGATTCAGTTTGGAACAGCCGCATACCACCGACATTAAGCATAGGAAGAATAGCCACAGCCATTACAATAAAACCAACACCACCAAGCCACTGTAATGTTGAACGCCATAATAAAATGCTCGGTGCCATATCATCTAAGCCACTGAGAACCGTTGAACCCGTTGTGGTTATCCCTGACATGGTTTCAAAGTAAGCGTCGGTAAAACTGATGTGATTAATGAATACAAAAGGAAGTGCAGCAAAGGCACTAGCGATTGTCCATACGAGTGTTGTGATAAGGAACATATCCCGCACGTTCATCTTAAACTGTTTACTGCGGCCCAAAGTTAAACAAGCAAATGCCACTATGTGTGTAATAGCAACCGCTTGTGCAAATTCGATAAAACCACCAGTACCAGTAAATAAGGCAACAAGGGTTGGGATATACATGAATAGGGCTAGCTTAGATAGCACAAGCCCTATAACAAATAAGATCGGTTTGTAGTTAACCATAATTACAAGAAGAACGGACTCGGTTGGAATAAACGCTCAACATCCTGAACGTATTTTTTATCCACTAGGAACATAACAACGTGATCATCCTGTTCGATCACAGTCTTATCGTGTGCGATGAGAACTTCTTCGCCACGAACAATTGCACCAATAGTAGTACCTGGTGGAAGTTTGATGTGTTGTACTTCTTTACCAACAACTTTAGAGGTAGTTTCATCACCGTGGGCAATGGCTTCAATCGCTTCTGCTGCACCACGACGAAGAGAAGATACATTTACGATATCAGCACGACGAACATGAGTTAATAGCGCAGAGATTGTCGCTTGTTGCGGAGAAATGGCAACATCAATCACGCCACCTTGAACTAAATCGACATAAGCGCCACGTTGGATCAGCACCATCACTTTTTTAGCACCCATGCGTTTAGCGAGCATGGCTGACATGATATTGGCTTCATCTTCGTTGGTTACAGCAATGAAGACATCAACTTGGTCGATATGCTCTTCACTAAGTAACTCTTGATCGGCAGCATCGCCACAGAAGACGATACTTTCTTCAAGCAATTCTGATAGTTGTTCTGCGCGTTTCATATTACGTTCAATAAGTTTAACGCTGTAATTTTGTTCTAAACGTCTCGCAAGACCTGCTCCGATATTACCGCCACCAACAATCATAATTCGTTTGTATGGACGCTCTAAACGTTGTAATTCACTCATGACAGAACGAATGTGATTACTTGCCGCAACGAAGAACACTTCGTCATCGGCTTCGATAACCGTTGTTCCTTGAGGGCGAATAGGGCGACCTTGACGGAAAATAGCTGCAACACGAGTATCAATGTGAGGCATGTGGTCACGAAGTGCAGAAAGTGCATTACCGACAAGTGGACCACCATAGTAGGCTTTTACCGCAACAAGACTGACTTTTTTCTCTGCAAAACTCGCAACTTGAAGTGCGCCAGGATATTCAATAAGGCGTTCAATATAGCCAGTCACTAACTCTTCAGGAGCAATTAAGTGATCAACCGGAATTGCATCCGATTGAAATAATCGCTCTTTTTCTTTTAGGTATTCAGGCGAACGAATACGAGCAATACGGTTAGGTGTATTGAAAATGGTAAATGCGATCTGACAAGCAATCATATTGGTTTCATCAGAATTGGTTACAGCAACCAACATATCTGCATCTTGTGCACCCGCTTCTCTTAATGTGTCAGGATGACTTGCAAATCCTTGAACCACACGTAAGTCGTATTTATCTTGTAACTCACGCAGTCGTTCAGAACTCTTATCAACAACCGTAATGTCGTTGTTTTCGCCAACCAAGTTTTCAGCTAATGTGCCGCCAACCTGCCCCGCACCTAAGATTATGATTTTCATGCCGCTTGCTCGCTCGTATATAGATTATGCTTTTTGTAGAACAGCGTAATAGAAGCCGTCCATATTTTCTTCACCCGGAAGAATTTGACGCCCTGGTTTTGCAGGATCGGTATTATCTATCAAAGAGGCGTTTTCTGTACGCTCTAAAAAGGCTTTTACTTGATCGCAGTTTTCTTGTGGTGTGATTGAACATGTTGCATACACCATGGTGCCGCCAGATTTTAACTGTAACCACATTGCATCAAATATTTCACTTTGCAGCTCAGCAAGCGCTTTAATATCTTCTGAACGACGTAACCATTTAATGTCTGGATGACGACGAATAACACCAGTTGCAGAACAAGGTGCATCTAATAAAATACGGTCGAATTGCTCACCCTGCCACCATTGTTCAGGATAACGAGCATCACCACAAATAACTTTTGCGCTTAAGTTAAGGCGTTCTAAGTTTTCATACACGCGAGTTAAGCGAGTTTCATCACAATCGATAGCCACAACATTTGTATTTTTAGTTCGTTCTAAAATATGTGCAGTTTTGCCACCAGGAGCAGCACAGCAATCAAGGATTAGTTCACCATCTTGTGGTTGTAAGTACTCAGCCGATAATTGAGCTGCAGCATCTTGAACTGATACCCAGCCTTGCTCAAAGCCTGGTAGTGTAAATACATCGCGTGCTTTATCTAATAATAAAGCGTCTGTCGCTTGGTTGTGTGGTGTTACTTCAATCTCTTCTTTTTTAAGTAGATCAATATACTCGTCACGAGTGTGGTGTTGGCTATTTACTCGTAACCACATTGGTGCTTTGTTGTTGTTTGCTTCAACAATTGATTCCCATTGTTCTGGGTACGCTTCTTTTAGCATTTTTAGCAACCAGCCTGGGTGACCATATTTACCTGAATCGTGACTGATTGATTTAGCATCCAATTCTTCTTGGTTACGTTGATAGCTACGAAGAACGCCATTGATTAAACCACGTAGTTTTGGACCTTTTAGGTTTTTAGTGCCTTCAACCGTTTCGCCAACCGCAGCATGAGCAGGTATACGCATGAAACTTAGTTGATAAATACCGACTAAGATAAGGTGGTGAAAAACACGTTGTTTCCCTTTCAGTGGCTTATCCATAAGAGATTGAGCAACAGATTCCAAACGAGGAAGAAAGCGCAATACGCCATAGCAAATCTCTTGCAATAAAGCTTGGTCACGAGGTTTTATTTCGGATTGAGCTTTTGGAAGCGCTGAAGAGAGAGAATGACCCTGATCGACAACTTGATAAATAACTTTGGCTGCCGCAGCACGAACGTTCATGTCATCACCTAAAATATGATTGGCAAAAATAAAATGGCAAATACAATATTTGCCATTTAAAAAGTAAGGTGGCGATTATGCCACCTTTTTTATGTTTTGAAGAATTAGTTAAGTATATTACCCACTTCGAACCATTCTTTACGAGAGTTCAAGATATCTTGAACGCCCATCGCTTTTTTACCAGGAACTTGCAGTTGTTCAAATACAATCGCATTTGAACCTGTTGTAACATAGATACCTGTCTTATCTGCTTGAATAATAGTACCTGGTGTTGCATTCCCTGTGTATGTTTCTACACGAGATTGCCATACTTTAATCGCTTTATCTTCTACAGAGAAATGACTCATTGGCCAAGGATTAAAAGCACGGACACAACGTTCAATGGTGTCTGCATCCATAGTCCAATCAATCTTAGCTTCTTCTTTGCTAAGTTTCTTCGCGTAATTAGCTTGTTCATCGTTTTGCTTTTCTGCAACCGCAGTACCGTTCGCAATCGTAGATAAACAGTCAACTAAAGCAACAGGACCAAGTTCAGCTAACTTATTGTACATTGATGCGCTGGTATCAGTCGCTTCAATTGGCAATGTTGCAATACTCAGCATGTCACCCGTATCTAAACCGATGTCCATTTGCATAATGGTGACGCCTGTTTCTGCATCTCCAGCCCAAATTGAACGTTGGATAGGAGCGGCACCACGCCAGCGAGGTAAAATTGAACCATGAACGTTAATACAACCTAATTTAGGTGTATCAAGAACGGCTTGCGGCAACAGTAGCCCATAAGCAACCACAACCATTAAATCAGCATTTTGATCGGCAAGTTCTTGCTTTGCTTCGTCACTTTTAAAGTTTTCAGGCTGGAACACGGGAATATTGTGTTCAAGAGCCAATTCTTTAACAGGACTTGCCGTTAGCTTTTTACCACGACCAGCAGGACGATCTGGTTGAGTATATACACCAATCACCTCGTGATGAGAATTGACTAGTGCAGATAAATGGCGAGCGGCGAAATCAGGTGTGCCCGCAAAAATAATGCGTAATGGTTTACTCAAAAGGAACCTCGGTATTTATGGCTAGTTTTTAGCATTGAATTTTTTGATCTTCTCTAACTTTTCTTTGATGCGCTTACGCTTTAATGGCGATAGGTAGTCTACAAAAAGTTTGCCATCAAGGTGATCTAATTCATGCTGAACACAGATCGCTAATAAATCATCAGCATCAAAGCTAAATTCTTTACCATCACGGTCAAGTGCAGTTACAGACACTTCTGCAGAGCGAGGTACTAACCCTTTTGCTCCAGGAACTGATAAGCAACCCTCTTCAATGCCATCATCACCACTTTTTTGTGTGATAACTGGATTGATTAATACCATTGGTTCGTCACGAGTGTCTGACACATCGATAACGACGATACGTTGATGGAAATCGACCTGTGTTGCAGCAAGACCAATGCCTTCTTCGTCGTACATGGTTTCAATCATGTCATCAATGAATTTTTGAATTTCAGGAGTCACTGCTTCTACCGGTTTTGCTACTGTACGTAGACGATCGTCCGGAAACGTTAATACTTCTAATAAAGCCATAATTACTCTAAATATTGAACTGCGCCGTAAACGGCATAAACCTAATAGCTCCAATTCTAGACATTTTATTAAGCAAATGACAGCATCGGTTCAAATGTCTGATAAGGAAAGCGGACCATGTTTAAAAAATTATTCATTTTTACTTCATTTTGTAGTGCCATTATCTTCTCATTACCTTCATTTTCAAATGAAGAAAAATTGGTGCTAAAACAAGATTATCCCAGTAATTATACCGTTAAAAAGGGGGATACACTTTGGGATATATCCGCATTGTTTTTGGATAATCCTTGGTTTTGGCCAAAATTATGGAAAATCAATCCAGAGATAAATAATCCTCATTTAATTTATCCCGGCGATGAACTTAGTTTGACTTGGCAGAACGGCAACCCTGTCCTGAGTGTTAAGCCATTAAAAAAACTCTCACCTAAGATGCGAACAGTAATTAAAGAGCCTGTACCTACCTTGCCAACTAGCTTGGTTGTTCCTTATTTGCAATCAGATCGATTGATTGATGCGACTAATTATAAAGAAGCATATCGAGTTCTTGGAACCAGTGATGGACGAAAATTCTTGAGTGGGAATGAGCGAGTATATGTCGATGCTGAATTAGAGCATAAGGAATGGGGTATTTATCGAACAGTAAATGAATTCTCTCGAAAAGATACGAAAGAAACCTCTTATGCGCTTCGATTGGTTGGTTTGGCTGAGTTAGCTGAAACAACAAAAGAGATGAGTGGATTAAAAGTTATTAAGCAACAACAAGAAATTGCGATTAATGATGTTGTACTTCCAATTACATCTGGTGACATTAATAAAGAACTAACAACGACTTTTTATCCACAACCTGCACCAAAAGGTATGGGAGTTTCAATATTGGGATCAATAGATGGTGGTGAGTATCTCGCAGTAAATCAGGTAGCGGTTATCGATAGAGGAACTAATGATGGTTTATTGCAAGGCAGTATGTTTTCTCTTAAAGAAGAAGGTAATGTCGTTAAGGGGAATAAAGGGGAATATTATTATGATCTCGATAAGGGAAAAAATAAAAATAGTCTCCAATTGCCACAGACTAAAATTGGAGAGCTGATCGTAATTCGACCTTATGAAAAATTCAGTCTAGCGCTTATTACTCGAAGTGAAATGCCAATACATAAAGGAGTGATAGCGATCTCTCCAAACAAAGAGTAATTAGATAATGACAATTTCAGAAGTACATTTATCAGCTTGGCTTACTTTATGTTTTTGTCCTCGAGTTGGTGGAAAGGTAATGACTCGTTTACGGGCGATTGATTCACCAGAAAACATACTGAACTACAATACCGATCAACTTACTGCTTTGGGGTTGTCATCAACGCAAATAAGATACCTTCAATGCTCTCAACATAAAGATGTTAATAAGTGTTTAGAGTGGCAAGAGAAAAGTGATACTCATACTATCTTGCCATTAAGTAGTCCTATATATCCCAAGCTGCTTTCAGAGATCAGTGCACCTCCTCCAATTTTATTTATTAAAGGAGACCCTCTTACGCTGTCAGAGCCTCAAGTGGCAATTGTTGGTAGCCGTAATGCCAGTTTGGAGGGGTTAGATTGTGCTAAGCAATTTGCTCACTCCATTGTTCAACATAATTACGTTGTAACCAGTGGTCTCGCGTTAGGTGTTGATGGTTATGCTCATCATGGGGCTATTGAAGCAAAAGGAAAGACAATTGCCGTGTTGGGCTCAGGCTTAGATAACATATATCCAGCAAAACACCGATCATTGGCTCATCGAGTAATTGAAAACGGTGCGCTTGTTTCTGAATTTCGTCCGGATGCGCCACCAAGGGCTGATAATTTCCCAAGACGTAATCGTATTATTAGTGGTTTATCTACAGGTGTTCTAGTGGTTGAAGCTGCAGAACGCTCGGGATCTTTAATTACGGCAAGGTATGCAAATGAGCAAGGTCGTGAAGTTTTTGCTCTTCCTGGTTCAATACAAAATCCAACAGCAAAAGGATCTAATGGATTAATAAAAGCAGGTGCTAAGTTAGTTTCTTCTCCTGAAGATATTTTTGATGAAATAGGTGCCTTAACTGAGTGTGCAATATCTCACCAACCGTCATTATTTGAACAAGAAGTTATCACAGAACAATTGCCATTTCCCGAAGTGTTCGCTACCGTAGGCAGTGAGGCGACGCCTGTTGATATTATCGCAGAGCGGTGTCAGATGCCTGTACATGAAATCATGATGCAATTACTTGAATTAGAGTTGCAAGGTTTCATCGCTGCAGTCCCAGGTGGTTATATTAAAAAGCGGAGGGGCTAGCCATGATGGATGTTCTTATGTATCTATTTGAAACATATATCCATAGTGATGTTGAACTCAGTGTGGATCAAGAAAAATTAGAAGATGAGTTACTTAAAGCCGGGTTCCATCAAGACGCAGTCTATAAAGCACTGGATTGGTTGGAAGACTTAGCTCGTTTACAAGAAGACGATTCTTATACACATATAGAAAAAAGCACATCAACTTCAATGCGTATTTACACTCAACAAGAAATTGAGGGTATTGATACTGCTTGTCGTGGTTTTTTACTTTTCTTAGAGCAAATAAAAGTACTTACTAGCGAAACCAGAGAAATGGTTATCGAACAAGTAATGGCTTTAGAAACGGATGAATTGTCTTTAGACGACTTAAAGTGGGTTGTGTTAATGGTGTTATTTAACGTCCCAGGTCAAGAGAGTGCTTACACACAGATGGAAGAGTTACTTTATACTGCTGATATAGGCATGACGCATTAAGGTTTTGTTGAATGTCTGGAAAAATAGATAAGCAATTATTTAAAGCTCATGAGCACGCTTTAGAACATGAATCTTGTCCTGAATGCCGTGGTGAATTAGCTATTCGTTACGGTAAAAGAGGGTCATTTTTAGGGTGTCAAAATTACCCTGAATGTAATTATATTCGTCCATTAAAAAGTAATGATGGGCATGTAGTTAAAGAACTTGGCATACCTTGCCCTATATGTGGCAGTGAATTAGTACTAAGGCAAGGTCGTTATGGGATGTTTGTCGGGTGTTCTTCTTTTCCTGAATGTACACACATTGAATCATTAGAGCAAAAAAAAGAAGAACCGAAAGAGTATATTGCTTGTCCTAGCTGTCATAAAGGGCTTCTACATGAAAAAAAATCACGTTTTGGTAAAACATTTTATGCGTGTGATGGGTATCCAAATTGTCGGTTTGTCGTTAATTTAGAACCTCAGAGTGGTAACTGCCAAGAGTGTGGTTTTTCTTTATTATTGAAGAAAGAGACAGCGGCAGGTGCAAAGCTTGTTTGTGCAGATAAAAAATGTAGTGCGATACAAGAGAAGTAAGAGTAACTCGATAACTATTCCAAAAAATAGATAGAGTTACTCTATATCAATAGTGTTATGCAAGAACAGGGAAAGCGTCATTGTCTAATATTGTTGATAGTGTAGCTAATTCCTTTTGTAGATTTTCTGAAGATGAGGCGCATACGTTTATGTGTCCCATTTTTCTTCCAGCCCTTTTTTCTTTACCATACCAATGAACATGGCAGTTGGGCATCGTGAGTATATTTTTTGGTAAAGAATCTTCGCCTAGAATATTGATCATTGCTGTTGATCTAAGTAGCTCAGTACCGTTTAGAGGTAAATTACATACAGCTCGTATGTGCATTTCAAATTGACAAACATCAGTACCTTGTTGTGTCCAGTGACCAGAGTTATGAACTCGAGGTGCAATTTCATTTACTAGCAGTTGTCCATTGACATCAAAGAACTCAATTGCAAGCACACCTATATAGTTAAGTTCATCAGCGATAGCTGAAAACATCTTATCGGCTTGCTGTTGTAATTCACTGGTACCCTCTAAGGCTGTTGATAGTGCGAGCACGCCATCAACGTGAACATTCTCTGTTAGAGGATATGTCACCATATCACCATTTTTATTACGAGCACCGATCAGGGAAACTTCACGATTAAATGGAATGAATTGTTCAGCAACCATTGCTTGGTTTGGTGAACTCTTTATAAGTTCTTCCATTTCATTCCAAACTTGGTTTACTTGGTCGTGTTCTTTTAAGCGCCATTGGCCTTTGCCATCATAGCCACCAAGTGCGCTTTTTAATACCATTGGAAGTCCAACAATATCAATTGCGTTTAAGAAATCTTCTTTTGTATTGATGATGTGGTATTTGGCATTAGATACTTTAGCATTGTCCAAAAGAGCTTTTTCTAAGCGACGATCTCCTCCTGCTTTTATTGCATCAGGATTTGGCTGAAATTTTCCACTTTGGCTACATATATCTAAAATATCATGTGGAATATGTTCGAACTCAGCAGTAATTACCGTAACGTCATCAATAGCTTGTTCTAATGATAAATTAATAAGCTGCTGAGTTAATGGATGTACAACATTTTGGTTATTTACGTCATAAGCAATAATTTCAATATTCAATGGTGCACTTGCAAGCGCCATCATACGAGCGAGTTGACCTGAACCGAGTACAAGCACTTTCATGATTAGTCCTCTGATGGATCTGGGTTTGCTAATACAGTCTCTGTTTGCTCTTTACGGAATGCTTCAACAGAGGCCATCACTTCTTCGTTTGATGTTCCAATGATTTGAGCTGCAAGAATACCTGCATTGGCAGCTCCTGCTTCACCAATTGCAAGAGTACCTACTGCGATGCCTTTTGGCATTTGGACGATAGAAAGAAGAGAATCCATTCCTTTTAATGCTTTAGATTGAACAGGAACACCAAGAACGGGAATGCTAGTAAATGCAGCTGCCATTCCAGGGAGGTGAGCAGCCCCACCAGCTCCAGCAATAATAACTTTGATACCACGATCTTTTGCTTGGGTTGCATAGTCAGCAAGTAGCTGTGGAGTTCTATGAGCTGAAACTACTTTTGTTTCATAAGGAACATTAAAACGATCAAGCATTTCAGCAGCTAGTTTCATTGTTGGCCAGTCTGATTTTGAACCCATGATAATACCGACTTTCATTGTGAACTCCTTGGATAAAGATATTGGCAATATATAAAAAGTTGGCAGCATTATATGGGTATTTGATGCCAAGGGAAACGTTTGCGTAAGGAAAAGTACAAGTTATTAACGATTATTGACAATTGAAAAATGGAAAGCAGTTGTTTGATTTCATCTTATCAATAGAATAGAGAGACTAATTTAGTCTAATTAATGGTGTAAGAGTGAAGAATCTAGATCTAGTCGTAAAAGCCTTAAATAATGGTGATGTTATCGCCTACCCGACAGAAGGTGTTTTTGGTGTTGGCTGTGATCCAGATAATGAATCTGCAATCCATAAGCTATTAGTGGTTAAACAACGCCCTCAAGAGAAAGGATTAATATTGATCGCCGCTTCTATTGAGCAGTTACTTCCTTATGTTGATTTTTCTCAGCTAGAGAATAAGCAAATAGAACAGATAAAATCGACATGGCCAGGGCCTGTGACATGGATTGTTCCTGTAAACCAAAAGACACATTCTTTAGTTATTGGTCAGTTTGATAGTATCGCAGTTCGAGTTACTGCTCATGAACAGGTTAAAGCGATTTGTTCAGCATTTGGAAAACCGATTACCTCTACAAGCGCAAATCTTTCTGGTTATGAACCTTGTCGAACCGTATCTGAAGTTAAGGAACAGTTAGGTGATACCGGAGTCGTTATTTTTGAGGGAGAGGTAGGTAATAGAACTCAGCCTACGGAAATTCGTGATGCAAAAACAGGAAACACATTACGCCAAGGCTAATGCATCTATTATTTCTTTAAGGTAAGGTGACTTAATTAACGTTATTTATTGAAAGGAATCACTTATGGATAAGTATGCTGTTTTTGGTAATCCAATAACACAAAGTAAATCTCCCTTTATACATACCTTATTTGCGCGTCAGACAATTCAATCTTTAGAGTATGTTGCTATTGAGGCTCCTGTGGATGGTTTTCTAGATGCAGTAACTGATTTTTTTGCTAACGGTGGGAAAGGTTGTAATATTACTGTCCCTTTTAAAGAAGAAGCATTTCAATTTGCAAACCAATTAACAGAGCGAGCAAAACTAGCTGGTGCGGTTAATACATTAAAGAAATTAGATGATGGAATTGTTTTGGGCGACAATACTGATGGCGAAGGGCTCGTTCAAGATTTACTGCAATACCAAATCCCACTTCAAGGTAAGCGCATCTTATTAATAGGTGCAGGCGGTGCGGCTCGTGGAGTGCTTCTTCCTTTATTAAAGCAAAACCCCTCTTCTATTACTGTCGTAAATCGTACTTATGAAAAAGCAGAAACACTGGCTACTATCTTTTCAAATTACGGAACTATTAATGCAGTACGGATGAATGAGGTTGATGAATCATTTGATGTAGTTATTAACTCGACGTCAGCAAGCTTATCTGGACAGCTACCAGATATCAGTGGAACAATTTTTTCTAAAAATACGATTAGCTATGACATGATGTATGGTCAAGGAAAAACGGTATTTAACCAATGGGCATTAAAACACCATGCACACCAAGCTTATGACGGACTAGGAATGCTCGTTGGGCAAGCCGCGGAAAGTTTTACTGTGTGGCGAGGTCTTCGTCCTGGTGGGAAACAGATATTGCGTGAATTACGAAAAAACTTAGAAGGTATTTAAATGAATCAGTCAATCCTTTTTAGTGACGATGCTCAATGGAATGAAGAGACACAAACTGTCTTATTCTCTGCTCAGCAGATGGGAAATTTAATTCGATGCCGCGTTGCAATTTCATGGCTTGAGTCTGAGAGTGACGAAGAGATAACAAATGACATTGATGCATTACGTATTTTTGAAGAATATCGTTTTGATGTTGAAGAGCAAGCAGAAGCATTGATAGAAGATGAAGAATTCAATGCCTCTGGTGAAATTATTATTAATTAGCTTCTTCTATATAGTCATCTTTGAATGAAACGTAATTCATTGCCGATTTTTTTAAAAAGGTAATTTCTTCTACGGATAACTCTCGAATTTGTTTTACTGGGCTGCCTATATAAAGGTAGCCACTTTTGAGTATTTTATTTGGTGGGACTAAACTGCCTGCTCCAATCATGACATCTGATTCAATAATGGCATTATCCAAAATAATACTCCCCATCCCTACAAGTACACGATTTTGTATTTCACAGCCATGAAGCATTACTTTATGTCCTATTGTCACATCATCTCCAATAAGCAATGGTGCACCTTTGGGGTTTTCTTGGCTTTTATGAGTTACGTGTAAGACTGCTCCATCTTGAATATTCGTACGAAGGCCAATAATAATTGAGTTAACATCTCCCCTTGCTGCAACTAAAGGCCACACACTAGAGTCATCTCCAATTTTTATATCCCCAATTAAAACGCTAGATGGGTCTATATATGTTCGTAAACCTAGAGTAGGAAAGATGGATTTATAACTGCGTAATGACGATTTCATATGATATCTCTTAAAAATGATAACTTACTGTTAATAAAATGAGCTAATTAAGATAATTTAGCATTGATTTGTTCGTACTTTAACCATAAAAACGTAAATATGAAATTATCTTTAAAAAGAGCTTGCCAATGTGATCTAACTCTCTATAATGCGACCTCACTGACACGGAGAGCCCATCCCATAAGGGATTCGCAATCAGAGTTAGTAAGATGGTTTAAAAATTAAGTTTCAAATAAGTGCTTGACACTGAGG
>NZ_MSCP01000004.1 GCF_002954715.1 Aliivibrio sifiae
TTTTGTGGTTTGTTTCAGCAGAAACAAAACCGGCTCAATGATTAATACTGATTGTTACATAAAAGTAATTTTGTGTAGTCACTCAGTTCATTGATTATTTTGTTTGTCTTACTTCGAGAAGTAAGAGCAAACTAGTTGATTATCAACTCACAAGTGCCCACACAGATTGATTTGGTTAAATTGTTAAAGAGCGTTGTCTTTCAACCACTTAGCGTTTCAGCTTCGTCGTTTCAGGCTGCGTATAATACCTAGCCAGACTTTTAAGTCAAGGGTTATTTAAAACTAATTTTAAATACTCAAAACTTAATGTTCTTCAGGGTTAAGCTATTACTTTTCCCTTGGGAACGGATGCGCATTATAGGGAGCTAAAAGTGTTTCGCAAGTACTTTTTCAATATTCCAATCTAAGTGATTATTTTCTACACAGATCACTTTTTTTCAAACAAAAGCCCTACAAGAAATGAACAATGGCTTAATTAGTTGGCAATTGATAAATAATATAAGTAGTATCAATGTGATTTTATTGTTAATTCATCACTTTCCATTTATTTATTAGACCTTACTTATCATGAAATCTACTAACTCAAATATTATTATTATTGCTATTGCTGCACTAGGTGCAGGTGCAATGTCGCTATTCCCAACGGTATCTCCCGCTTTTGCTTTCGCTTTTGGCGCAGTAATTACAGGTTTTACATTATTAACTATTAATAAAGCTCCAACTAAGCCAAGTACAAAGACATCTGTTGATGATACTCAAACAACAGATCAAGCAAGTACAACTCTTTATGTTGGTAATTTGCCTTACCGTGCAAATGAATCAGATGTAAAAGATCTATTTGCTGAATTCGGTGATGTATTTGCCGTGCGTTTAATGAAAGACAAACGTACAGGTAAACGAAGAGGCTTTGGTTTTGTTGTTGTTGCAAGTAAAGATGCGGATAACGTTATCGAAAACTTAAACAATAACGAATTTGATCAGCGTACACTTAAAGTTCGTATTGCTAACGATCCTAAAACTTCGGGTAATCCAAATATTGAAGAGGACTAAATTCTAGTTCTCTAAATGTTTTATTTAGTGCCTCTTCATTCTTTGTAGGGGCACTACAATACACTTCTCCTTTCTGTTCACTTTGACCTCCCCTTTCTATCGTCCCTAATAACTGTGTCACTCTTCTTGCAATGGCTTCACCAGAGTCGATAAGTAAAACGTTATTATTAAGTACTTTTTTAATTTCACTTTTTAAGAATGGGAAATGCGTGCAACCAAGAACGATAGTATCTACCGTCTCTTTCCATGGTAATAAAATTTCTTCTAGTTCTTTTAAATCTACGTTTTTTCCAATCATCTTCTCTTCTGCCATTTCAACTAAACGTGTTGAACCTAATAGTTGCACATCGGATATCGGAGCAAAAGATTTGATAAGATCATAAGTATAACTGCGCTTTACTGTCGCAGGGGTCGCTAGCAAACCAATTTTCTTAGATACCAACGCTGCAGGTTTAATCGCAGGGACAACACCAACAACAGGAATAGAAAGCTTTTCTCTAAGGGTAGGTAAAACAATTGTACTTGCGGTATTACACGCGATAACAACAATATCAATAGGAAAGAGGCTGCATAGTTGAGCTATTATGTGTGTTGTACGCTCTATCAATACAGATTCAGTTAACTCACCATATGGAAATGCTGCATTATCGAATGCGTAAATATATTTCTCTGAAGGTAATTGTTGTTGGATCTCTTTATATACAGATAACCCACCGACGCCTGAATCAAAAATTAAAATGTGTTTTGGCATAACTAAAACCACAGACTCTATTTAAATAGATATGAAAACTTAAGACGCTTATCATACCGCTTGCACTATTTTTGTAAAATAGAAGCGCTATAGAGTAAATGAGTAAAACGCTCTTGTTCATCAATCTTAAGATCAAATAATTTAATAGCCCCCTTAAAACAAGGCGCTTGGATAACTAAAGTATGAAACTCACCGTCCTCACCGCATGGGTCAACTTTCTCAGGTAATTCTATTAATAGCTCTTTGGTATATTCTTTACCGCAAAAATAGTTACTTAGCTGAGTACCATCTGTTGTAACTAAAATTGTTTTGATCCCACACGAAATGATCTCATTTGCCAAATCATAGCTAGATTGACCAACAAGAGGAAAAACACATTCCCAACCCGCCTCTTCTATATAGCTTTTTCGATACTCTACGATACCATTACAAAACATATCTCCAAAAGCTACAGCCTCAAACTCAATTCCGCACTCCTTTAGACCAGTTACAACTAAACTTTGATATTCATTATTAGCAGGAAACACGGTAGGTAATTCAATCATAATTAATGGCAATCCCGCCAGTTCAGCTTGCATTTGAACAACAGATATAGGAGTTACTTGAAAAGGGACTTCATTTGCCACATGGGTTGTATACAAAGCCACTACTTCATATTTAGGATTATTAAGTAGACGAATAAGCGTAAGTGTTGAATCCTTCCCAGAAGACCAACTGATAATGACTTTCTTTTTCATATAAACCTCAGAAAAGAAAAAACCGCCGATGAAGGCGGTTTAGAGAAAATTAAAATTGATAATCTAAGCTAACATAATATGAGCGCTCTGCAGGTTTATAACCACCAGCCGTTTCATATTCTTCATCCAGTAAATTTTCAACTCGACCACGGACAGCCAACTCTTCAGTAAGCCAATAAGCTCCTGCAATGGTCCATAAAGAATAAGGGGCTAAGTAGTTCGTAGTCGTACCAGGAGCTGAAGGTAGATCTGAACGCTTTCCTGTATAGATATAAGAGAGATTCATATCTAAATCTCCAAAACTAACATTACTAACCCATTTATAGTTTTGCTTAGCTCTTCTTGCTAATTGCTGACCTTGTGTATCTTCATGATCTTTATATTCAGCAACGACAGTGTGTGAAACAATACCAGTATCAAATAACAATTCTAACTCAGCACCTTTGATCTCAGCATCAACATTAGCACTATAGCCTTGGTGATTTGGTGCGTCATAATAAATAATTAAATTGTCGACTTTATTTTTATATAAAGATAAATTTACGTTAACAATTTCATATTCTGCAGTGACGCCAATATCAATATTCTTCGATGTTTCAGGCTCTAAATCAGGTTCTGTTGATAAATCATAGAAAGATGGAGCTTTAAAGGCAGTATTATAGGCACTACGTATTTTATAAATATCATTAATTTGATAGCTCGCACCGACACCCCATGTCGTGTATTCATCATATTTATCATGTTTATCAAATCGAGTATTCCCCTCTAGAGTCAATTGCTCTAGTCGGTACGTTGTTCCTAAATAGATACCTGTAGATGTTCTACTTTCACCTTCATCAATAATAACTTTATTAGACCAATCTGTAATATCAGCTTTTACTCGCTCATTACTCCAATCAATACCTCCATTAATGGACCATGAATCCATTAGCTTATACTGATTTGTCCATTGAGCATTAAGTTGATCTATTTTCTGTTCTGAATCTAAAGAACCATTTTCAAGATATTCTAAATTTTGATTATCTTGATAATTAAGACTTAAGTCAGATGATAAGTTATCTTTATGGAAAGATGCTTTTGTTGAATAAGTTATCGATTCAGACTCTGATTGAGATTTAGTGTTGGTATAATGATTATATTCAGAAGTACTATTGAACCATCTAACACCAGTAAAAAGACTTAAATAAGATGAAATCTGGTGCTCATAATTAAGCATAAATTGGCTATTATCAAAACCATGTTTATCGCCATCATTTTTGCCCGGTTGAGGGTTTACGTTATACCCTTCAGTCTGAGTAAATCCGGCAGCCATTTTGAGATGCCCATTTTCTCCAACTTTTGTGTTTGCTGCAAAGTTGCCTTCTTTGTATTTATTACTACCAACTCCAATCGTTGCTGATTTTGATTCATCATTTTGAGAAGTTCTTGTTATTATATTAATAACCCCCCCAACCGCATCAGAACCATACATAACTGCACCGGAACCTCGAATAATTTCAATTCTTTCGATCTGGTTTACAGGGATTTTATTTATATTCATCCCACTTTTAATCGAGCTATTCATTTTAAAACCATCGATTAAAACAAGAACATGGTCGGAGTTGGTTCCTCTCATAAAAATTGACGCATTTTGACCGATGCCACCATTATTAGCGACTTCTATTCCTGGTTGTAACCTTAAAATATCTGTAATTGTTTTTGCTTGAATTTGAACAATTTCTTCTTTTGTAACGACACTCATAGGCGCAATCACATCTTTCGCTGATTGTTCAAATCGATTAGCAGTGACAACCATTGTTTCATCGGTTTCAATTGTAGTGTTTTGAGCAAATACAGGAGAAGTATAGGCGTGAGAAAGCAGCGACACTATTGCAGTCGCAAGGGCAGTTTTTTTCATTTCCATTGTTTCCTAAAATCGCGTTAAGTCCATATAGCAATGCATAATGCATTACTTATTGTTGGCCGGTATTCGGACTTGAGAGCAGTTAACCTACGGTACTCACTTCCCATCATTTTTCTCGATATCCTTTCCATACAGAAAAATAACAGTGTGAATAATAGTTGTACCTTCGTTCTCTCTTACCGCTGCGCGTCAGTTCTGGATTTTCACCAGATTCCCTTTTCAGGCTATTATCAAAAATGAAAATAGCGCACCAACATGGCCGGAATAGTAATGGCGTACGTTATATTTGTCTAGGTTTATGCGCTTAATATCACAGCACAAATCCAATTAGTTTCGACCAATCACACACAAATACTGGACAACAGATCTCTATCGCATAAAATCGGCGCTCTTATTTTGAGCAGCGCGAGGCAAGACAATGACACAATCCGTCATGAACCCAGAAAATTATCAAGTACAGTTAGATGAAAAAGCAGAAACACTGTCTGCTCTATTTTCTGAATTTGACGTTCCAGAATTGGAAGTCTTTTCTTCTCCTGCTGAAAACTACCGTATGCGTGCAGAATTTCGAGTTTGGCATGAAGGTGACGATATGTATTACGTCATGTTCGATCAAAAAACTAAAGAAAAATACCGTGTAGATTATTTCTTACCAGCCACTCGTCTTATTAATGACTTAATGCCGCTGCTTGCTGAAGCCGTAAAAGAAAGTAAAACACTGCGCTATAAGATGTTCCAAGTCGATTTCTTATCAACACTAAGCGGTGAGATCTTAGTATCTATGCTTTATCACCGTCAGTTAGATGATGCATGGAAAGAAGAAGCTGCTGCATTAAAACAACGCTTGAATGATGAAGGATTCAATTTAAATCTTATTGGTCGCGCTCGTAAAATGAAAATCGTTCTAGACCAAGAATTCGTTATTGAAAAATTGAAAGTTAATGATGATATTTTGACTTATAAACAAGTTGAAAATAGCTTTACACAACCGAACGGTATCGTTGCTCAAAAGATGTTGGAATGGGCCGTAGATTGTACTCAAAACAGCCAAGGAGACTTACTAGAGCTTTATTGTGGTAATGGTAACTTCTCTTTAGCATTAGCTAAAAACTTTGATCGTGTACTTGCTACAGAGCTTGCAAAGCCTTCTGTAGACTCAGCTCAATATAATATAGCTGCCAATAATATTGATAATGTGCAAATTATTCGTATGTCAGCAGAAGATTTTACTGATGCAATGGAAGGTAAACGCGAATTCAGACGCTTAAAAGATCAAAATGTTGATCTGAAAAGCTATAACTGCAATACCATTTTTGTCGATCCACCACGCTCAGGTATGGATGAAGGCACTTGTAAAATGGTTCAAGGTTACGAGCGTATAATGTATATCTCTTGCAACCCTGACACATTAAAGGAAAACCTTGAGATATTAAGCAAAACACACAACATCACTCGCTTTGCTCTTTTTGACCAGTTCCCATATACACATCATATGGAGGCAGGTGTTTTCTTAGAAAGAAAATAACTCTAAACGTTTAAAAATAAAAAGGCTCAGAACATTATATCCTGAGCCTTTTCTTTGAATTCTAATATTAATTCATTTCATATTTATCAAAATACGAGTAATTAAAGTTCTGTCACTTCTTCTTTCTTTTTCAAGACACCCATCTTCACACCAATCCAAAGCAACAAGCCTAATGCCACCATAATTGAGAAGAAGTTTGAACCAATTTCAGGATACTGTGCTTTGACGAAAGCAGAATGACCGAATAAACCAACAAAAAAACAAGCGACAGCAACAAGAGAAGTATCGTCATTTGCAGGCTGGCGTAAATATTCTTGATACAAACCTTGAGCAGCTAGAACCAATGCGATGATTGGAAAGATTGAAAATGCGACTTCTGTCACCGTAAAACCAACCCAAACGGCATTCAAACAAAGACCTGTCACCACGGATAGCGCTAATGTTTTGCGTTCATTTCTACTATTTTCATGTGTCATGTTTACCACCTTGTATAGACATTGGTTCACTGCGACCAATGCATCTAAATTCTATTTCTCATTTTCTTTCCGATACCAATAAGCACCTTTAGATAGCATGCGTAATTGAAATATTAATCGTCGAGAAAGCTCTTCTCTATGTGGGGAATCAAGATCCAAAGCTTCTGCCCCTGAACTAAATACTAAGGTTACTGATGCCTCAGCTTGAACCGATGCTTCCTCACGAGCAACACCTGTTGTGGCAATTAAATATTCAGTAAGTTCCGCAACGAAATGTTGAATTTCTCTTGCTACTGCTGCTCGGAATGCAGGTGACGTACCTGAACGCTCACGTAATAGCAGTCGAAATACATTCGGACTTCCCTCAATAAACTCCATGAAGGTTTCAACTGATGTCCGTATTACACTTCCTTCAACCACAATACGTTGTCTAGCCTGGCGCATTAATTGGCGTAAAATTAAGCCACCTTCATCAACTAAAGTTAAGCCAAGTTCGTCCATATCTTTAAAATGACGATAAAATGAGGTTGGCGCAATACCAGCCTCTCTGGTCACTTCGCGTAGGCTTAAACTCGTAAAACCTCTTTCGGCACATAGTAGGCAGAAAGCTGCATCAATAATGGTTCTGCGTGTTCTTTCTTTTTGTTGTGCTCTCACACCTTTGGTACTTACTGGTCGCTTTACTTCTGATACTGCATTGAGATCATCCGCTTCAAATTCAGGATACATATTCTTTACCATATATTTCACAATTTAATTAAATGGGTATCACAAACTTTCGCTAACTCACATTATGAATTTCTATCGAGCGATGTAAATAATGAAATCCATAATCACCTAGATTTCCATAAACAACGTGATCCTCTCCACTCTATCTTACTCACTTGATTTACCAAACGAATGAAAAGGTTAATATAGTTAGCTAGCAATGTTGCGAGATTGATAATAATAAGGCGCCAATAATGACTAACTCGACCCCTACACATTCAACCCACTTTGATGCCATCGTAATAGGGAGTGGTCCAGGGGGAGAAGGAGCGGCAATGGGGTTGACCAAAGCAAACCTAAATGTGGCCATTATTGAAAGAGAACCAAGTGTTGGTGGCGGTTGTACTCACTGGGGAACCATTCCATCAAAAGCACTGCGTCATGCTGTTAGCCGTATTATCGAATTTAACTCCAATCCTCTTTACTGTAAGAATAATACCAGTCTTCATTCTACTTTTTCGGATATTTTAGGGCATGCGAAAAGTGTTATCGATAAACAAACAAGAATGAGGCAAGGATTTTATGATCGAAACCAATGCTCACTCATTTTTGGTGAAGCCAGTTTTGTCGAAAAAAATACGATTGCAGTGACCGCAAAAGATGGTTCGATAGAAACTTATACCGCAGATAGGTTCATTATTGCAACAGGCTCTCGTCCCTACCGCCCAGCCGGTGTAAACTTCAACCATAGCCGTGTTTATGATAGTGACTCAATTTTGTCATTAAAGCATGACCCGCGCCATATCATTATTTATGGAGCAGGCGTTATTGGTAGTGAATACGCGTCGATCTTTAGAGGATTAGGAGTGAAAGTTGACTTAGTAAATACTCGCGATCGTTTGCTCTCCTTTTTAGACAATGAAATGTCTGATGCCCTCTCTTATCACTTTTGGAATAGCGGGATTGTTACCCGTAATGATGAAACCTTTGAAAAGATTGAAGCCAGTGATGACGGCATAGTGATGCACCTTGAGTCTGGTAAAAAAATGAAAGCCGACTGCATCTTATTTGCCAATGGTAGAACGGGAAATACGGACAAATTAAACCTATCAGCAGTTGGACTCGAAGCTGACTCGCGTGGGCAACTTAAAGTCAATGGCAGCTACCAAACCCCTGTCGAACACATCTATGCTGTTGGTGATGTTATTGGCTACCCTAGCCTTGCGAGTGCCGCCTATGATCAAGGTCGCTTTACTGCTCAAGCGATTACCAAAGGAAAAGCGGAGGCTCAATTGATTGATCATATTCCTACTGGTATTTATACCATTCCTGAAATTAGTTCAGTTGGGAAAACAGAACAAGAACTAACCGCTGCAAAAGTACCTTATGAAGTAGGAAGAGCATCATTCAAGCATTTAGCTCGCGCTCAAATTGCAGGAATGGATATTGGCAGTTTAAAAATTCTTTTCCATCGTGAAACCAAAGAAATTTTAGGTATACATTGCTTTGGTGAGCGTGCTGCTGAAATCATTCATATCGGTCAAGCCATTATGGAACAAAAAGGCGAAGCCAACACTATTGAGTATTTTGTTAATACCACATTCAACTATCCCACAATGGCTGAAGCCTATCGTGTTGCCGCTCTAAATGGATTAAACCGACTCTTTTAAACCAAAAGAAGAGAGTAATAAAAAGGGATTAGCATGACTTAATTCCTTTTTATTTAACTATCAAACAAATAGAGTAGTTGGCCTATGATAGGAAAATTGCTTTTTTCCATTGAATAGAGAAAGTGATCGCCAGACTAATTCCACGCATCGTCATAAAAGATAACATCGCTGCCCATAATGCATGATTGCCATAATCTTGCATTAACCACCATGTTAAAAAGAAAGTCAGCATCGCCACAAACATTGAATTTCGCATCTCAGAGCCTTTTGTTGCTCCTACAAAAATACCATCCAATAAAAAGCACCACATAGATACTAATGGCATTGCTACTAGCCATGGTAAATAAATCATCGCTGTTTTTTGCACTTCTTCAATCGAAGAGATCATCGAAATTAATTGATACCCAAAGAAGCCAAATACCAAACTTAGTACAAGGCTTATCACTAAGCTCCAAAAAGTAGTGCCTATTAAAGAATCTGATAATTGTGATTTACTCTTAGCTCCAATAGCTTTTCCTACCATGGCTTCCATAGCGTACGCAAAGCCATCCATTCCATACGAAATCATCATTAGAAAGCTCATCAACACGGCATTCGCAGCAACAATATCAACCCCTAACGATGCACCTTGGAAAGTCATAAAAGTAAAACAAGCTTGTAAGCATAATGATCGTAAGAAAATATCTCTATTCAATTTAAATAAGCGCTTAAAGCCAGAGATAAGATCAGCAAATGGCATAATAAAGCGCGGTAAGTCCAATTTTTTACTTTGCTTAAGAGCGAAAAATAAACCAATAACAAACGCAGAATAATCCGCAATCACAGAAGCTAATGCTGCCCCTTCAACCTTCCAATTAAAACCGACAACAAAAAGTAAATCGAGAATGATATTAATGCTGTTAGTGATAATCACAAGCCACATAGGATAACGCGCATTTTGTGTTCCGAGTAACCAGCCCATGATAACTAAATTACTCAAAGCAGCTGGCGCACTCCATATGCGAATAGAGAAATACTGCTCTGCATATAACTTAACTTCTGGCGCAGCATTACTGAAAGAAAAAATAGCGTAAGAAAGAGGTTGATGAAAAAGAAGCAAAACAACTGAAAAACACAGAGCTAAAAAAATGCCCTGAGAAAAGGTCTGGCTCAGCATTGTTTTATTTTCAGCACCATACGCCTGAGCCGATAACCCAGTGGTTGCCATACGTAAAAACCCTAGCAGCCAAAACGTCACACTGATCATCGTCCCGCCTACGGCTACCCCCCCTAAATACCACGCATGTTCTAAATGCCCAATAACAGCAGCATCAATCAACCCCAATAATGGTATTGTGATATTTGAAAGAACCATCGGAATAGCTAAAGCCAAAACTTGCCGATGCAAAGAGATATTTCTTAATGATTGCCACATTGAAACATACCGATTGAAAAAAGTAACAACATTATTACTTACTTTCTTTCGATCCTAAACCTTTGCTTAACTGAATTTATTGCTTAGCTATACCGTATTACATAATTACCAATTCATATGAATTAGCAATGGAGTAACACGATGTTTAAATAATGGAAATTTAACTAACCATCGCTGCCATACTTTCCATCTTCCACAATCATGCTCAATAGGTGATTTGACTGATAAACAGTCTATCCACGGTAACCAACCTGTAAAATGTTGTTTAGGTTGATGCAATCCGTGCTTATATTCAATGCAACCAAGCTTTTTGCCTATCATAGTATTACAACGATCACCCGCCACTACGAATAGTGCTTCAGCATGATGAAAGCGGCGACCTAGTAATTGAATAAATTTAGCTAATTGTATTTCATTACACTCTAGTAAGGCATGCTCGCAAACAATCATTAAAGGTACTTCATTAGGAACAGGGAGGTTATCAACCCAACTGTCTTCCGTCGCAGAACCACAGCGTAAGTAATAACGCTCATTGGTATGAAACAGCTTTTGACGCCAAAGAAGGTTTTCATTGATATCTAATTCAAGCCAATGACATCGACCATTATCCAAACGATAAAATCGGGTATCCAATCCTGCGCCAACATTAACGACCCAACCCGAAGGATGGCGTTTAAGGAATTGAGATACTTGCTGGTCACATTGGACAGTGAGAGTAGCGTGTAATAGTTGCTTTTGATCGATATCTCCAGAAAGACATTCAGAAGAAAGGTGGCAATGTCGACATGCAGCAGCAGCGATAGGATCATAAATTAACCCATTGTCGATCATACTTTCGCGACTTCTCAACCAAAGAGGTTGAAGTAAGCGAGAAGGAACTTTATGGCCGAGCTGTGTCATTATCATCTCCTATGAAAGAAAGTAGATGATAATAACTATCATTACCACTTGTAAAGCGCTATTTCACCACAACAAGCGATAATGACAATTTAATAATAACTTCCTAAGAAATAACTCAGGCTATTCTCTTAGTTTTTAGATCACATCCATGTCGTACTACGGATAACACCGACAGCAAGACCTTCAATACTTAAACTTTGTGAGGTTAAATCTACTTCAATTGGTGAGAACTCTTCGTTCTCTGCATGAAGAAAAACCATAGAACCTTTTCGCTCTAAACGTTTAACAGTTACATCATCATCGACTCTAGCGACAACAACCTGCCCATCGCGAACATCTTGAGTCTTATGCACCGCGAGTAAATCACCATCCATAATACCAATGTTCTTCATGCTCTCGCCGTTTACTCGTAACAAGAAATCAGCTTGTGGTTTAAACATACCAGGATCAACTTGGTAATGGCTCTCTACATGCTCTTGAGCAAGAATAGGCTCACCCGCAGCGACTTGACCAATCAAAGGTACGCCAAGCTCTTCATTTTCAGCTTCTTGTAAAAGAATACGGATGCCTCGAGAGGCGCCAGGAATAATTTCGATAACTTGCTTACGAGCAAGGGCTTTTAAATGCTCTTCTGCCGCATTAGCTGAACGAAACCCCAACTCACGAGCAATCTCTGCACGTGTCGGTGGCATTCCAGTGTCATCAATTTTTGCTTTGATTAGCTCAAAGACTTCTTGCTGTCTTGCCGTTAGTGGCTTCATAACTCACCTGTTTGTTTATACAGTTAACTGTGAGTATATACAGCTGTGCTATGCTTTGAAAGACCTACTGATTAAAAATAAGACAAACTGAGCCTCTTTTCTGTCATATTAGTCGTACTATTGGGGATTATGTGTTCATTTCTATTAAAAGGTTTGACCAGTTCTGCTATTCTTGCCAACAAATTGTAAGCATCTATATATAACCGACTGCTCGGTACATAACTAAGGCGTTATTGTCATTATGTCTACAGGACAAACTATTTATCATTCTTTGCTAAAATTACCGCTATCGGTAATGGTGAAGAGTAGCTCGATTCCATCAAATCCAATTGAAGACCTTAAGATCGATCTTGAGCGACCAATCATTTATGCGCTGCCATTTCGCTCGCATGTTGATTTGCTGACACTACAAAAAAGCGCGTTAGAATTAGGATTACCGGACCCTCTTTCTCCACTTGAAATAGACGGGGTTGAATACCCGCGCTATGTATTCACCTCTATCGGACCAAAAATGTTCGATACCGATGAAGACCTACCGCAAGAATCATTAGATCTATTTAAAATAGTTCTAAAGCATCACGAAGAAAATAAAGACGCTGATTTCCAACTGATCCCTACATCTATTTTATGGGGAAGAAAACCAGGTAAAGAAGGCACGAGTAAACCTCATTTAATGCCACTTAATGGACCGGAAAAATTCATCACGCTAATTAAAGCCGGTCGTGATTCTACAGTGCGTATTAGCCCAGTCGTATCTTTACGTTACATGGCCGACAACCACGGTTCAGATGAGGCTATTGCTCATAAACTGGCTCGTGTAGCGAAAATTCACTTTTCTCGTCAAAAGTTAGCAGCGTCAGGACCTAATCTTCCTAATCGCCAAGCACTCTTTAATCGCTTATTAAAATCTCAAGCGATAGAAAAAGTAATTTTAGAAGAAGCAAAAATACGCAATGTGGAAGTAGAAAAAGTTCGTAAAGAAGCCATGAGCATCATGGAAGAAATCGCAACTAACTTCTCTTACTCATTAATTAAAAATGGTAATCGCCTACTTAAATGGTTATGGAACCGCTTATACCAAGGCTTAAACATCAATAACGCGGCGACAGTGCGTAAATTAGCACAAGAAGGTCACGAGATTGTTTATGTTCCTTGTCATCGTAGCCACATGGATTACTTGTTACTTTCCTATGTGCTTTATCATGAAGGATTAGTTCCACCACATATTGCGGCCGGTATTAACTTAAACTTCTTCCCAGCAGGACCAATCTTCCGTCGTGGCGGTGCTTTCTTTATTCGTCGTAGCTTTAAAGGCAACCGTCTTTATTCAACGATTTTCCGTGAATATTTAGCAGAGCTTTTTGCTAAAGGTTATTCTGTGGAATATTTCAGTGAAGGTGGGCGTTCACGTACAGGTCGCTTATTAGAAGCAAAAACCGGTATGTTAGCAATGACAGTACAAGCAATGTTACGTGGCTTAAATCGCCCTGTAACTCTTGTGCCTGTATACATTGGCTATGAACACGTTATGGAAGTGACCACTTACGCTAAAGAACTGCAAGGTAAGCGCAAAGAAAAAGAGAATGCCGGGCAAGTATTACGTACACTTAGAAAACTACGCAACTTTGGCCAAGGCTATGTAAACTTTGGTGAGCCAATCTCTTTAAATCATTACTTAAATGAGCACGCACCAAACTGGTCTGAATCAATTAATCCAATTGAACCACAGAAACCAGAATGGATGACACCAGTCGTTAATGGCATTGCGAATAAGATGATGACGCACATTAATGATGCTGCGGCGGCCAATGCATTAACCTTATGTGCAACCGCTTTACTCGCTGCTCGTCAACGTGCACTAAGTAAAGAAGACCTTACTGAACAATTAGACTGTTATTTACAGCTACTTCGTAATATTCCTTATTCAAACACAGCAACAGTGCCATCAGAAAATGCAGAAGCACTCTTAAAACATGCTATTGCTTTAGATAAGTTCGTTATAGAGAAAGATACGTTAGGCGAAATAATCTCATTAGATAGAAACCAATCTATCCTGATGACCTATTACCGTAATAACATTATTCATCTATTTGCATTACCATCATTAATTGCAAAATTAGTGGTGCAATCTCGTTCTATTTCTGTAGAGAATATTCAACGACAAATTCAACAAATCTATCCATTCTTAAAAGCAGAATTATTTTTGCATTATGGTCAAGATGAGTTAAGTGATGTTGTGAATCTACATATTGAAGAATTGGTTCGTCAAAAGTTGATAATGCAAGAAAATGGGCTGTTACAACTTAACTCGACTAATATTCGTAAGCTTCACCTATTAGCTCACACTATTTCAGAAACACTACAGCGCTACGCAATTGCTCTTACGCACCTGCAAGCGTCGCCTGAATTAGATAAAAGCGAATTAGAAGAGCAAAGCCAGATCATGGCTCAGCGTCTAAGTCGTTTACATGGGATCAATGCTCCAGAGTTCTTCGACAAAGGCGTTTTTGGTATCTTGTTTAACAGTTTAAAAACCGAAGGCTATCTAGATAGTGACGGAAACGCTGTACTTGAAAAAGTTGCACCATTCGCACACGACATATCGAAATTATTAAGTCCTGAGATTAAATTAACAATCCAAGCGGTTATGAATAAAGAAGACTAATACCAATAATTAGATACAAAAAAGCCAGTATGACATTTCTTATTGAAACGCTCATACTGGCTTTTCTTTTTAATATACGAAGATAAGTTAAATCAGAACGCTTGCACTAATGGCAACAAACACTAAACCACCGACATAATTATTATTTAAAAACGCTTTAAAACAAGCATCTCTTTCGCGACCTTTAATCAACCATTGTTGATAAACAAAAAAGCCAGCCGCCGCTAACACTCCCCAATAATACACACTTGAAAGTGCTAACTCAGAGCCAAGAACAATCAATAACGTCAATACGCTTAATTGCAGTAGGCCTATGATGAGCTTATCGAAACGACCAAATAATATCGCAGTTGATTTAATGCCAATCTTTAGGTCATCGTCTCTATCCACCATTGCATACTGAGTATCATAAGCAATGGTCCATAATGCGTTAATCACAAACAGCAGCCACGCCTCTAGGGGCACTTGATTGGATTCTGCTGCGTACGCCATTGGAATCGCCCAACTAAATGCCAAGCCAAGAACAAACTGAGGTAAATACGTCACTCGCTTCATAAAAGGATAGGCAACAGCAAGAACGATACCAATCCCAGAAAGCATAATCGTCAATGTGTTCATGGTTAACACCAATAAAAATGAACACACCACTAAAACAGCAAAAAGCGTTAATGCTTCTTTTGATGAGATTAATCCAGAAGGCAATGGACGATTAGCGGTACGCTTTACATGACCATCCACTTTACGATCAGCAAAATCATTAATTACACACCCAGCAGAACGCATAAATAAAACGCCCAATACGAATACAATCAATACATGCCAATCAGGTAGCCCATCTGCAGCCAAAAACAATGCCCACAGCGTTGGCCATAAAAGCAATAAAGAACCGATAGGACGATTCATTCGAGTTAATTGCCAAAACGCTTGTGCTTTTGACGTGGTCATTATTCAATTTCCTTTGAGTAAATAGGTGCACTAGGTAAAAATAATTCCGCTACCAACATAGGTTTTTCATTCATCCATAAACGAGAACGTCGAGCAAATAGCATTCCTTTATCTGTTTCAATCTTTCCAACTTGCAGCTTATCTCTGTGTGCACTTTGAGCACTAAAAACAGTAATACCTAATGGTACGTGACCTTGACGAGTCAAATCGTGTGGTTGGTCTTGAAGTGATGACAATGGAATTAATGTTCTACCATATACCCACGACTCTAGATCTCCCTTTAAAATCACTTTTCGACGTAAACATACTTCATTACCAAGAAGATCTAACTCCACTTCGGTTAATGTGTCTGGGTTCACGTGTGTATTATCTAATACCGATACAGACAACAATTGGCAATGTTGCTCTAAACGGCGTGATAATGAATCTAATCCAAGCAGCCAGTATTGCTGCCATTCATTATGACACTCAAAGGTATCGGCATCTTGCCACCGTACTTTTTTAAGCACAGAAGCACACCAAGAATTGATCTCTGACATATTCTCTATAACATCTCTCACATATATCGATTAAATTGAGAGATTACGGTTAATTTTTTCTCACAACGGCCGACTATTGTAACAAGTAATATAATAAATTGACTGACGAATGGATTAGAAAATGACAAAGAAATCATTATTTGTAGGGTTGCTGCTAATTATTAGCCAACTTTTTTCTTCTACTGTTTTTGCAGAAGAAGACGCAGCTCCTCAAATGGGCTACTTTACTTTGGCACCAGACTTAACAACCAACTTTGTCACGAAAGGAAAAAAACTCGGCTATATTCAAGTTCGAGTAGATATTCTAGTGGCTGATAACCGTGAGTTACCAAATTTAGAACACCATAACCCACAGATCAGAAATGCATTAGTTGAAGTTCTGGGTCAACAACCAGAACAACGCATTAAATCACTGGCTGGTCGAGAAGAGATCCGAAAAGAATGCCTAACAGCAATCAATGAAGTTTTATTGACCGAAACAGGAAAAACCTTAGCGGTAGATTTACTTTTTACTAAGTATATTTATCAATAAAAACTAAAATCAGAAATAAAAAATGAGCGATGTATTTCTACCTCGCTCATTTTTATATAAATAATACAGTGGCTATGCTTTTTTCAACTTACTGTCTACAAATGCAATTACACACCCCGTAATCAACCCTGCAAGATGCGCTGTATTCGCAATCGCCATAAATGGCTGAACATACCCTAATACTAACCACACCAGCATAAAGCCAACGATAGGTTTAGAGACTGAAATACCTTTCTCTGGCGCTAACCAACCAATAAACCAAGAGTACCCAAGTAAAGCATATACAACCCCAGATAAGCCGCCAAAATTAGCCCCTTCAATCCAGAACTGCCCTAAACCAGAAAACAAAGCAGAAAACAAAAATAACTGAACCAGTTTTGTTTTTCCTAGCCGCAATTCAATATCGCCACCAAGTTGCCACCACCATAATAAATTAAAAATAATATGGGTTGCAGAGAAGTGAAGCAGTGCAT
Organism: Aliivibrio sifiae; assembly: GCF_002954715.1. Lineage (GTDB taxonomy): Bacteria > Pseudomonadota > Gammaproteobacteria > Enterobacterales > Vibrionaceae > Aliivibrio > Aliivibrio sifiae. The sequence goes on from NZ_MSCP01000004.1 coordinate 17,050, forward strand.
GAGAGAACCAACGCCACACCTCAATACTTTGTCCTTGGTATGCGGGGAAATGTAACGCTTGGAAAATCGAATTATTCCAACCTAATTGCTGTAGAGCGAAAATAACAATACAAGCAACCATGACCAACAAAGTAAAAGCACCTGCTTTGGCTTTAATCATCTTAAGCAAGTTTGGAGAACCATAAGTAAATTTAGCCGTTCGAGTATCTGCCATCTCCCACGATGCAGACTGGTATTTAGTGTCATTAGGGTTATTCAAAAAAGCTTGTAACTCAGACTCAACCTCTAATAAATACGCATCATCAGATACAACCCATAACGCAAACTGGCCCTCCCCTTCCGGCATCATACGAATATCAATTTGGCGCGAAGCCATGTAATCAATAAACGCTTGCCCTGCTCTTGGATTCGATAATGCCATTAATCTCTGCATATAATTTTATTTCTCCACAGGTAGCCCTGCTTTATGCCAACCTTCAAATCCACCATCTACACTATACACCTCATCATAACCTTGATTAATGAGGTATTGCGCCGCACCTTGACTACTGTGACCGTGATAACACATCACTAATACTGGTTGTTCAAAATCAACCGTATTCATCAACTCAACAATAGTATCGTTAGTTAAATGAAAAGCACGATCTACATGCCCACGATTGAATGATTGAGGATCCCTAATATCAACTATCACGGCGTTAAGATCGTGATTAATTAACTTTGCTTGTGCGCCTTCGACCGATATATGTTGAAACTGTTCCATTTTGAGCCTTTCTCTCTATTTTTTATTTATTGTACTCTCGATTAACCACAAGAAAAACACAGAGTATGTAAGGGTTAAACAAAGTTATTCACAGACTTATTATCCACATTATTTTTAGCGATAAATATTAATGGTTATTTCTTAACCACCTGTGGAAAAGCTTGTGGATTACGTTGATAAAGTGTTTTTGATAAACTTGATCCACTACATGTAGTAAAGATCCTTTTTAATGTGTGGATATAAATATTAGCTCCAAGCGTCCGTTTTCTCTAGTTTTTTCAAAAAAATCGTAAGATCTAAACAGATAACTCCCTGCTTATACACAAGAAATAATATCCTTATATATAAAATTCGATCCCTTATTTAAGACAAAAAAAAGGCTGACCTCTTTCGAGATCAGCCTTCTATTGAATTCTATTTAACTAAAACACATCACCAACGGCATCTTTTAGTTTTTTCATGGCATTCTTTTCAAGCTGACGAATACGCTCAGCAGATACTTGATAAGTATCGGCTAATTCTTGCAAAGTAACCTTTTCATCAGCTAACCAACGCGATTGTACAATATGCTGGCTACGATCATCTAGAGTTGCGATTGCACTCGCTAAACGATTATTCGTGTAATCTTCCCAGTTGTCTTCCTCTAAAGAGTGAGCAACATCCGATTGCTTATCTTCTAAGTAATACACTGGTGCCGTAAAGGCCATATCACGGTCATCGTCTTCTGCTGGCGCTTCAAACGTAGAATCTTGTGCAGCAAGACGGGATTCCATCTCTCTCACTTCTGAGGGCGCAACACCAAGATCTTTAGCTACTGCTTCAACTTCACCGTTATTAAACCAACCAAGACGTTTTTTATTCTTTCGTAAATTAAAAAACAATTTACGTTGTGCTTTCGTCGTTGCCACTTTCACAATACGCCAGTTTCTTAGCACGTATTCATGAATTTCAGCTTTAATCCAATGCACTGCAAAAGAAACCAAACGAACGCCCACTTCAGGGTTAAAACGCTTTACTGCCTTCATTAAGCCAACATTACCTTCTTGGATAAGATCCGCTAAAGGTAGGCCGTAACCTGAATAACCACGGGCAACATGCACGACGAAACGAAGATGAGATAAAATTAGCTCTTTCGCTGCTTCTATTTCTTCTTTGTAGTGTAAACGCTCAGCCAGTTCACGCTCTTCTGTTACCGTTAGCATCGGATAACTATTAACAGATCGCAGATAGCTATCTACACTATCTTGTGAAATAGCAACCATTGAATACATCTCTTTCGACATTCAAATCCCCATTTATATCTAGGTGTTACTTAACTTAACCTTGCAATGATGTACTTAAAATAAACAGACTGCAAGTGAAAGGCGGAAAATTATCCACACTTTATGGACTAAATTCTGTTAACTAAGTTCAATTTTTAACAAAATGAATACAAAAAAACCGCTAATTCAATGAATTAACGGTTCATAAGATCTTAGTTAACGTAGATACGATCTTTGCTACTAAACAGGCTCTATCTCTTTTAAATGGCGTAACACTGAGATACGAGCGGCCAGTAACCCCAAGAATGACGATAACATTAGAAGCAATAAGCTTTCATCCCAAGTTAGCCCTATCAATCTAAATACGCTGTCATAAAGTACAGCAACATTATCAACAGCACCATTTAACGTGATGGTAATGATCGCGGTTAATAGCCAAGCAACAAAACCACCCAATAAACCAAACCACATACCTGTATATAAGTATGGACGTAAGATAAAGGTATTCGTTGCACCCACTAACTTCATCACTTGGATTTCATCTTTTTGCTCTAACACATTAAAGCGTAATGTATTACCGACAATTAAGAAAACCGCCACAAACATTAAGACAGCAAGTGTTGTAGCGACAACAACCGCAACATGCTCAATCGCATCTAACCTTGCTAACCAATCATCATCTAAACGAACCTCATTGACATAAGATTGTTGTTTCAAACGACTCACAAGTTGATTTACTTGATCTGTACTTTGCCATTCTGTTTTTGGAGAGACAATCAATACCGCTGGTAAAGGATTACTATCTAATAACGTTAATGCTTGCTCAAAACCAGAATGCTCACTCAATTCTTTTAATCCCTCTTGTGGAGAGATGTATTGAACTGCATCTATTTCTTTCCAACCTTCAAGCTCTGATTTCAATGCCTGAACTTTAGATTCAGCGACTTCTTGCTGTAAATACAAACTCACTTGTGAAGGTGCTTGCCATTTTGAAGCAACAATAGTTAGGTTCTTACCTACTAAATACATACTTGATGGCAAGGTTAATGACATCGCAATCACTGCAAGAGTCAGTAAATTACCTAAAGGACGACGTAACAACTCTTGAAAAGACAATTTTGCCTGTTTCTTATGAGTAGCCCAAAAACCATCGCTTGATGCTCCTTGAGTATTTTTTGGTTTACGTTTAGCCATGATCAGAAACCTCACGTAAACAACCTTGGTGCAAATCAAAACGACGGTATTTATTACCACCAATTAACGACAAATCATGCGACGCCATTAATACACTCACTCCCACTCGATTAAATTCAGCAAACAAATTAAACACTTGGCGAGATAACTGAGGGTCTAAATTACCTGTTGGCTCATCGGCTAACAATAACATTGGTTTATTTACCACCGCTCGTGCAATACCAACACGCTGTTGTTCACCACCAGATAACTGCATTGGGTAACTTTTTGCTTTATCTAACAGGCCCGTTTTATCCAAAGCAGCAGAAACACGACGTTTAATATCATTTTCACGAACCGACTCAACACGCATAGGTAGTGCTACATTATCAAACACGGTTCGGTTCATTAATAATTTATGATCTTGAAATACAATCCCGATATTACGACGTAAAAAAGGGATATCTTGATTAGAGATCTTAGTAATGTCATGGCCATTAAATAAAATCTTGCCATCACTCGGACGCTCAATAGCACAGATCAATTTCAGCAAGGTACTTTTACCTGCACCTGAATGACCACTTAAAAAAGCCATCTCACCTCTATTAAGGTGAAAGTTCACTTTTTGTAATGCTGGGCGACCACCTCGATAAGCTTTTGATACTTGCTGAAATCGAATCACGCGTTATTCCTCACGACTAAACAGTGCATCAATAAAATCTTGCGCCACAAATGGACGTAAATCATCGATACCTTCACCAACACCAATATAACGAATTGGAATCTGAAATTGATCGGCAATAGAGAAGATAACACCACCTTTTGCTGTACCGTCCAATTTAGTTAACGTAATGCCTGTTACTGGCGCAACATCACTAAATAATTTGGCTTGGCTAATGGCATTTTGCCCCGTACCGGCATCAAGCGTTAACATCACTTCATGCGGTGCTGTTGGGTCAATCTTCTGCATTACACGTACGATTTTACGCAATTCTTCCATTAAATTGCTCTTATTTTGGAGACGACCTGCAGTATCTGCGATAACGACATCCACTTTTCGTGCTTTTGCCGCTTCAATTGCATCATAAATCACCGAAGCACTATCAGCTCCCGTGTGTTGTGCAATAACAGGAACACCGTTACGTTGGCCCCATACTTGAAGTTGCTCAACCGCAGCAGCACGGAACGTATCACCCGCCGCTAAAATGACTGATTTACCGTCACTCTGGAATTGTTTTGCTAACTTACCAATTGTCGTCGTTTTACCAACGCCATTAACCCCTACCATTAAAATAACGTGAGGCATGTTTTTTTCATCAATTTCTAACGGTTTTTCTACTTTAACTAGGATCTCAGCCATTTCTTCTTTTAACAGGCTATATAAAGCTTCACCATCTTTTAGATCTCGTTTACTTGCTTTCTCCGTTAAGCTATTAATGATTTTAACCGTGGTATCCATACCCACATCAGCAATCAATAACTGCTCTTCTAATTCTTCAAACAGATCTTCATCTATTTTTTTACCGCTAAATAAACCAAAGAAACCTGCACCAATATTTTCTTTAGTACGTTGTAAACTTCGCTTTAATCGAGCAAAAAAGCTTTCTGTTGGTTTTTCTTGTACTTCTTCTATTACAGATTCAGTATTCAGTTCAACAAGTTGCTCCTCTACTTTTTCTGCATCTTCTTCAGAAATAGCCTCAACAACACTATCGTTGCTTTCTATTAAATCTTCATCAGCTTTACGCTGTTCAAGTTCAACGTCTTCCACTACACTCTCTGCAGCGCTGTCTTCTAGAGATGGTGCTTGAGAAAGAGTATCGGTATTTTCTACTAATTGTTGGTCTACGGTTGGTTGTTCGGCTTTTTCTTCATCACCAAAACCTAACCAAGACAATAATCCGCGTTTCTTTTTGCCTGTCATTGGGAAATCCTAGAATTAAATTGGTACAATTTTCTCGTATACTATCACTTTCTGAGCGGTCAAAAAATCTATGCTTAAACGTAAACAACATTCATCTCGCACTTCTGGCACAAATGGGCGCTCTGGAAGCATTCGTATTATCAGTGGACGCTGGCGTGGACGCAAACTTCCAGTACATGACGCTGAAGGATTAAGACCAACAACCGACCGAGTAAAAGAAACGGTTTTTAACTGGTTAGCGCCAGATATTCCTCGTGCTCGTTGTTTAGACCTTTTTTCAGGCAGCGGTGGCTTAGGTTTTGAAGCCGCATCTCGTGGTGCAGAAAAAGTCGTAATGCTTGAATTAAACAAGCAAGCACACTCTCAATTAAAACAAAATGCAGAGAGTTTAAAAGCTGATAATATCGAACTTCACCATATTGATGCACTTACCTTTTTAGATAAAATTGCAACACCATTTGATGTAATTTTTATTGATCCTCCATTTAGAAAAGATTTATTAGAAGCAACGCTAACAAAATTAGAAAATAATGGATGGTTAGCAGCAAATGCCATGATATATATTGAAGCAGAAAAAGAACTCAGTTCATTACCCGTTCCTGCCCATTGGCACTTACATCGAGATAAAACAGCTGGACAGGTCACGTTTAAATTATATGAAAGAGAGGAATAGATGAAAGGATTGATCATTCTAACCAAAATCGCTCTTGGATGTGTTTGGTTAATATTATTACTAAACCTATTTATGCCATTTCCAGGAAAAGGCGCAATTGCACTTTATATCCTGACTGCATTTTTATTTATGATGCATGGTTTGCAAATGCTTATCTTCATTGGTGCGTTTGGCGATAAGATATCAATGAGTCGATGGGAAAAGTGGTCGATTCTTATCTTTGGGGTGTTTGCCTTACTCGATATCAGAAAAAAACATATGATGGATAAATAATATCCTACCAAGTAATTCAATTAAGGAGCATATATTGCTCCTTTTTTACGCCACTACACTATGCTTTGCCCAGATTTCAATTAATTATCTATGTTATGATCTCGTCATATTTTTATGATGTTAATTTCGGTACTCATTTATGGAAACACTTTCTGCTGCGGTCATGCTTTTTCTGATCATGGATCCTATGGGTAACTTACCTGTTTTTACCTCTATCCTGAAGCATGTCGAAAAGAAAAGAAGACGTGTTATTTTAATTCGAGAACTTCTTATCGCCCTGGCTATCATGATGGCTTTTCTTTTTATGGGAGAGCAGATACTCAATTTTCTAAGCTTGAAAAAAGAAGCGGTTTCTATCTCGGGTGCAATTATTCTATTTTTAATTGGTTTAAAAATGATTTTCCCTCCAGAAGGAGGATTAGGAGCGAGCTTAGGTGCCGGAGATGAACCTCTAATCGTTCCTTTAGCTATCCCTATGATTGCAGGCCCTTCAATTCTAGCTACTCTGTTACTACTTGCTCACCAAGAACCAGATCGTATGGTTGATTGGAGTTTAGCATTATTAGGAGCTTGGTCTTTAACTACCGTTATTTTAATGTTCTCAGAGTTATTCCAACGCATTGTGGGAGAGAAAGGTCTTGCCGCGATAGAAAGACTGATGGGGATGTTATTACTTATGATTTCGGTACAAATGTTTTTAGATGGCATTACCAGCTACTTCACACACGCTTAACCCTCCGTTTAACAAAAAAAGGCCGCCTAAGTGCGGCCTTTTTTATATTCATATTAATGATTACACATACGTTCAGGGTTTGCAGTTAAACCCGCTTCAACTTCTACAACTTTTCTTTTCGATAACAAAAATTCAAGTAGTTCGTTTAAGCTTAAATCCTGTTGGCTGCAAGTATGAAAACATACATTACTACCAAACTCTGTTTCTATTTTCTCTTCTAACGCTAAACGAGAAAGGGGCTCAGGAGCTTCTAATAAGAGGTTTAGAACGACATGACCATGAATATCTTGCTTCATACTTTATTCTTCTTTAAAAAACGAAGTAATAGCATAACAAAACAATCACTCACCTCTTATGATCAATCTCATTCATTTCATTACCACCTATAAGCCTCAGAATAAGAGTCTCTTCCCCTTCCCATCAGTCCCAAAAGAGCAAAAGTGCAAGTAGGTAAATAATTGTTGTTTTATCAAACAGCACCACAAATGAAGATTAACAAATTAAAACACAATAAAAACAAATAGATACTGGAAATAAATATTAATTTTATAAAAAATTGTTCTTGAAATCTCATACCTAAATATAGTTTTTAGATAGAAAAAATAGCCTTATACGAGTTAATAACATAATTCATAGTAACGAAGGGACGAATATACCGTTTGTAAAAAACATAAAAACAGAAGTCGAAGGCCACAGCCAAGTTAAAGCGCAAAATAACAAGCAAACTATGTGCTTAATTATTAAACCATAAAAAAGGCATATAAATACATTAAAATCAGCGACTTAAATTCATTTAACACAAAAAACACAGAATAAACCACAATAACAACAGACAAAAACACACCTTAACCAACAATCATAGTGCTACTTTTGTCATAGAAAAGTTATTTTTTTAAGCTTTTGAGCATTGTACACTTGATCAACAACCAAAAACGATGTTATTCTATTTACCAAGCAATGATTGAAGACATTAAAGGAGCATAGTAATGATTACTTCATCGCAAAAACAAGGACTTATGATGATCGCAGTAGTTGTTGGACTAATGACTCTGCCAATGATGTACTAATATACATTCAAATAAGTTTCTATAAAAAAACGGACGCATTTGCGTCCGTTTTTTTTTTTGGTAAAAATTAAATGCTAAAATAAATTAACAATATTATCCCAATGAATCAGATAGATAGCGACAGACATCAAGGTTGAAATCAAAACAATCCCTCCAACCAACTTCCACAAAAAACGGCTTGCTCTTGGCGTTAAGATATCAATCATTTCATTACATGTCGCTTTGAAACCCGATTTATCTTCCAACCGATACCCTTCCTCATGCACTACCTTATTTCTCATAGTTGCAATAAAGCGTAACTTTCCAATCACTCCATGCGGTAAACGCTCTTCACAACTAGTGATAAGTTGATGAAGTCCTTTTCCTTCAGCGTGATAATGTGTCTTTAATAAAGATTCAATTTTTCGACTTTGCTTTACAACAAGATCAATATCAGACATATCACTCTCCTAGTCTTTTTCTTTGAATGTCTCTTTTCTACTTTATACCACTCTCGCATCTATTTCTCTTACTGATCCTTGAGATTGCTTTAAGTTTCTAGATAAAAGAATAGGAGATAATGAATGAACAGTATTCGAGCCAGATCCCAGTTCACACTTGATTTTTTTTATCACAAAACAATATCGATAAAATAATCTGAAAACCCGCACAAACTGAACAAATACTCCTTATCTATCGATAAAGAAAAGTTAGAATGATGGGCAATAAAAAATGAGAACTTTTTAACCTTATCCTTCGTTCTCAATTCATACGCACATACTCGCAAGTTTAAGGAAAATCATGCCAGTTACTTACATTATTCTTTTGCTCGTATTTATTTTGGTTGCTGCGATATTATTTCAGCGCTTTCAAACTAAATTTATTTTGGGTGATAACGCCCCTGAGATGAAGGCAGAAGTAACGATTCTAGATAAGCAAATAATAGAAATTCCTGATACACAGCCCGGAGAAGAAGACCAAGAGTTTTGGATATACGTACAAAAAGGAAAATTCGGCCCAAAAAGAGAATTTGAAATCGGCGTTCATTATTTTCATGCTCTAAATCCTGGAGATAAAGGTATAATGACCTATCAAGGGCGAAAATTTCATCACTTTGCTTTAAAGCGAGATTAACTCTAGGAAATTAACTATGACCAACGCAATGCTTTCTGCTATTCCATTAACCTCTCTTTCTGGTGTTGGAGCCAAAGTAGCAGAAAAGCTCGAAAAAATTGGGTTGGTCACTATTCAAGACTTATTGTTTCATCTTCCTCTTCGTTATGAAGACAGAACTCGCGTTTACCCAATGGCACGAGTTCATTCTGGTTTATTTGCTGCTGTTCAAGGCAAGGTAATGTCTTGTGATATGCAATTTGGCAAACGAAAAATGCTGTTAGTCAAAATCAGTGACGGCAACGGAACTATCACCTTACGGTTTTTTAATTTTAACGCTGGAATGAAAAACAGTTTTAACGAGGGTAAAGTCGTTCATGCCTATGGTGAAATTAAACGTGGCGGAAGTGGCTTAGAGATTGTTCATCCAGAATATCAATTCCATACCCCGTCTAAATCTTTAGATATAGAAGCCGCATTAACACCGGTCTATCCAACAACTGATGGTCTGCGTCAAAACACTCTGCGTAGTTTGACCGACCAAGCATTAGAATTACTCGACAAAGCCGCCGTTACCGAGCTATTACCTCAAGGCTTATATAATAACCAAATTACACTAAATCAAGCTCTGCATATTATTCATCGTCCTGACCCTTCAATTAATCTTGATGCATTTGATGAAGGGAAACACCCTGCACAACAACGTTTAATTATGGAAGAGTTACTGGCTCAGAATCTTTCAATGCTTTCAGTTCGTAGTAAAGGCCAACAAGAAAGCGCCTTACCACTGGCAACAGTAACGGACTTAAAACATAAACTATTAGCTCAATTGCCTTTTACGCCAACTGGGGCTCAACAACGTGTTGTGGCCGAGATAGAGCAAGACTTAGCAAAACCACACCCTATGATGCGTTTAGTTCAAGGTGACGTTGGTTCGGGTAAAACCTTAGTTGCTGCTTTAGCTGCCGTACAAGCACTCGAACATGGTTACCAAGTAGTCTTAATGGCACCAACCGAATTATTAGCAGAGCAACACGCAGTCAATTTTGGTAATTGGTTTGAAAGCATGGGTATTCCAGTGGGCTGGTTAGCAGGAAAGCTAACAGGCAAAGCAAAAGAAAAAGAATTAGATCGCATTGCCAGTGGCGAAGCAAAAATGATAGTGGGTACTCACGCACTTTTTCAACAACACGTTGAGTTTCATCACCTTGCTTTAGTGATTATTGATGAACAACATCGCTTTGGGGTTGATCAACGCTTAGAGCTACGAGAGAAAGGTGAGAAAGATGGTGCTTACCCACATCAATTAATCATGACAGCAACCCCTATTCCGAGAACGTTAGCAATGACGGCGTATGCGGATCTAGAAACCTCCGTAATTGATGAGCTTCCTCCTGGGCGAACACCAATTCAAACTATCGCACTGCCTGACACAAGACGTGATGAAATCGTCAATAAAGTCAGAAATGCCTGTGTGAATGATGGACGACAAGCATACTGGGTTTGTACTCTAATCGATGATTCAGAGGTTCTTGAGGCACAAGCGGCTTCAGATACTGCTGACGCATTACGCTTACAACTGCCTGAACTGAATATTGGTTTAGTTCATGGCCGAATGAAATCAAAAGAAAAACAACAAATCATGCAAGAGTTTAAAGAAGGAAGGCTTCATTTGTTAGTAGCCACTACGGTTATTGAAGTGGGCGTTGACGTACCAAATTCTAGTTTAATGATCATAGAGAATCCTGAACGTTTAGGTTTAGCACAATTACACCAATTACGTGGTCGAGTGGGCCGAGGCTCTGTCGCTAGTCACTGTGTTCTTCTTTATCATTCACCGCTATCAAAGACAGCACAAAAGCGTTTAAGTGTACTGCGAGAAAGTAATGATGGTTTTGTGATTGCTCAACGAGATTTAGAGATTCGAGGGCCAGGAGAGCTATTAGGAACAAAACAAACTGGATTAGCTGATTTTAAAATTGCAGATTTAGTACGAGACCAACATTTAATTCCAGAAGTGCAACGTATTGCTCGTCACTTACACGATAATTACCCTAGTAATGCTAAAGCCATTATTTTACGTTGGTTAGGGGAACGAGATATTTACTCCAATGCGTAAAAGAGAATTACCTAAACAGCAGATACAAAAAAGGTGAGTAGCTACTCACCTTTTTTTAATACATTAATTGGTACCACTCTTAGTAGTAAGAATGCTCACCACGGTCATGCTCAGTTAAGTCTTTAACCGCTGTTAGTTCGCCTTCAAATTGAACAAGTAGTTCTTTTTCAATGCCTTCTTTTAAAGTCACATCTACCATAGAACAACCATTACAACCACCACCAAACTGAACAATCGCAATGCCAGCTTCAGTGATTTCCATCAAGCTAACGTGACCACCGTGACCAGCAAGTTGTGGGTTAACTTGAGTTTGAATTGCGTATTCAACACGCTCAAACAAAGGTGCATCATCATTTACTTTACGCATTTTTGCGTTTGGTGCTTTCAATGTTAATTGAGAACCCATTTTGTCAGTAACGTAATCGATGTCAGCATCTTCAAGGAAAGGTAGGCTTAACTCATCAACATATGCTGATAATTTTTCAAATTTCAGTTCAGTGTCATTTGCTTCGATTGCTTCTGGTGGGCAATAAGAAACGCCACACTCTGCGTTTTGCGTACCTGGATTAACCACGAATACACGGATGTTTGTCCCTTCTGGCTGTTGCGCTAGAAGTTTTGCAAAATGCTCTTGGGCACTTTCAGTAATATTGATTGAAGACACAAGTAATACCCGACTAAATTAGTATGATTAAGGATTGTACTCTGAAAAAGGATTATTTTCGAGTAGCTCCCTCAAATTATAGCAATCTTAATAATCTATTTATCAAGATTTGATCAAATCATCTACATGTTAAGATTTTATTCCACGGCAAATTTTCATCACCTAACACAATAAAGTTCGGATTCTCTAATGATTCCCTTTCATTGTAGGAAAGCGGTTCAAGTTCTGTAGATAATATACGACCACCCGCTTCTTGCACTATACATTGCGTTGCCGCGGTATCCCATTCCCCCGTAGGGCCTAAACGTAAATAGCAATCTACTGCGCCTTCAGCTACAAGACACGCTTTTAATGCCGCTGAACCTAAAGGCACTAAATCATAATTCCATTCAGGACTCATACAACGCGTAATATTGTTTATGTCTTGGCGACGACTAATCGCAATTGCGATTGGTTGTTTTTCTTCATGCTTTAAGGTGCTAATACGAATACTTTCATCCATATCTGGAATCTTCCATGCGCCTTTGCCTTCATAAGCATAATACGTCACACCAGAAACAGGACCGTAAACCACTCCCATAACTGGGCGGTTATTTTCAACCAGAGCAATTATTGTTGCAAAATCACCACTGCGAGCGATAAATTCTTGTGTACCATCTAACGGATCAACCAACCAATAACGATCCCATTTTTCTCGCTGCTCTAACGCAATATCAGCATCTTCTTCTGACAAGATAGGAATATCAGGAGTTAGTTGAGACAATTTTTCCATTATTAATTTATGAGCAGCTAAGTCTGCACTAGTAACTGGCGTATCATCCGATTTAGTAAACTCTTCAAAATCGCCTTTCTCATAAATATCAAGAATCAACTGACCTGACGCTCGTGCAATATTGATCACCTCAGGAAGCAGGTGAGAAAGTGTAGAATCCATCAATATCACTCCTTTACTAAAAATTGTTGAGCAAGCAATAGCGCACTAATGCTTCTCGCTTCTGAAAAATCAAGATGATGCAATAACTCTGACGCTTGTGTTAAAGGCCAACGAACAATATCTAACGGCTCAGGTTCATCACCCTCAAGCTGTTCAGGATATAAATCTTGAGCGACAAATAACGTCATCTTACTTGAGAAATATGACGGTGCTAACACCAACTCTTTTAGTGGTGTTAATGTTTCAGCACCAAAGCCTATTTCTTCTTTCAATTCTCGATTTGCGGCTTCTAAAGGCGTTTCACCTGGATCAATTAATCCTTTAGGAAAACCTAACTCGTAGCTTTCTGTGCCCACTGCATATTCTCGAACTAATAACAGGTCACCTTGCTCGGTCACAGGAACCATCATCACGGCGTGACGTCCACTCGGCTTCATTCTTTCGTAGGTACGTTCAACCCCATTAGAAAAGCGTAAATCTACCGATTCAATACAAAACAACTTTGACTGTGCTTCAACGCGTTTATCTAAAATTGTCGGCAATTGTTTTTTAGCCATTGTATTTCCTTACAGACGTCCTGAATAAGTTACTTTATATTGCACTTTTGAATCCGGATTGCCTAGCCATTTAAGCTGACTTCTTAAGCTTGAAGGGAAGCTCTCCTCAGGTTTGAACCATCCATTCACTTGATAAGAGCGATTTGAATTCAATACCACATTAAACTGACTTGCTACATCTTCTGATGATTGCTTACTGATCAAGGTGACTTTGTTATCTACACAAGTCACCTCTGCTATTGCCGTTTTAGGGTCAATATTACCCAGTGGAGAGATAATTTTCCCGCCAGACCAAACCACTTCTCCACTTGCCTGCTTACACCATGGTTTGCCTTGTTGGAAAAACTTAATACTGATCTCTGCTTGGCCCTGTAAAGAAACAGGCAATGCCATTGGTAATCGATTCATTACATTAGAGACAGGAAAAGAAACTACCATGTTCTCAGCATAAGCTCCCATTGAAACACTGTAGCCAACAACGCCTTTACCACGTAATTCTAGTTCACTACCGCGCCCAAAGCGCACAGAAAATACAGCATGTCCTTTTAGAATAGCAAATGGATCAATCTGCCACTGAACTTGACCATAATTAACTCTTTGCCAAGAAAGAGAATCCACCTGTCCTTTCCACGGTGTTCCTGATAATCCCGTTAACGATAGACCTCTTACTTTTGGAGCTTGCTCCACTACCCATTGGATAGGAATGTGTAATAAGGCACTAAAAGTAAAAAACGTTGAGAATACCGTCGCGATCAATAATTTAAATTTCATGATGCCTCTCGACTTAATTGCAGACGGTTTACTTCCACCACACCTTCAGTATCGGTTTTATTTAAATCTAAAAACTGAACATTGATACCTTGAGAATCTCGCAAATACGCTAACCAATTAACCAAAGTATTAAACGGAAGTGGTTTAACCCATACTTGCATTTGCTCACCACGAGGTTGCATACGGATCAATTCAATCTTAAATTGACGAGTACTACTTGGTATAACCTGATTCATTGGGTGAATTGCAGTTGGAGAGCTTGATGACGCCCCTCCTCTTAATGTCACAATCGTATCGGCTTTCTTTTGTACCCACGTTAATAAGCTTCTCTCACTATTAATTCGGTTTTGAGCAATTTCAGCACGATCATTTAACGGCTTAATTCCACCCCAATATAATGCAGCAATCACTAACGCTATACTGCCACCACCAACCAAAACTCGTTCACGTGGTGAGATACTTTGCCACCAGGTCATTAAGGCTTTCATTATTTTCTCCTAATAATAATCGCACCAAACACTTGGCCTTGATTTTTATTTAATTGACCTTGTTCAACGTCAAACTTGGTATTTAACTCTGACGTTAATTGCTCAAAATATGGGAAATCTGATGCGCTTGCTTGTAGTCGTAATTCATCACGTTTTCCATCAAACTTTAAACTCTGTAACTTCACTTGAGGTACTTTTATTAAATATGGCGTCAACTCCGACATCCACGCTAATAAATCATCTCCACCAGAACCCCCTTGCAAACGTGATTCTTCATTTTTCATTTGAGATTTCAAATAGCTCATGGTTGGGATCTTACGTTTCCCTGGGAACACATCCCTAAAAATACGTTCGCTTTCAGCACGTAGTGCAAGACTATGTTGCTCCAATTTTTGTACTTCTGAAACGTGTTGAGCAACAAAGGCCACCATAACCAAGCCAAACGCTAAAATTACTTTTTGCCAAATTCGCCAGTGCTTTCGCCATGACGATTGAGGACGATATTTACCGCTAAGTAGATTTACTCTCGATGTTAAAGCGCCTTTTGCAAGCAGTTGCATAATCAACTCTGGCGTCTCTTGAACATGCTTTGTATTTTCAATTTCAACCGAACAAGGTGAGTAACTATGAAGTGCATAACATGGTGCATCATCAACTTCATCACTTTCTTCTTGTTCTTCTTTCTCTTCTTGAACAACAATACCATCAGCGGTTTGAACTGCATGTTTAACCAAACCATCTAATAGCATTGGTAGCCACTCAGGTTCAGCAATAGCACCTTGATATTCACCATAACGTAATAACCATTGTTGATTCAGCTCAACCATCGCTACGCCATCTTGATGAGAAGGTAATGACAAAACATCAGGAATGAATCGTTTAGTCTGAATTCCAGCATCCGTTAGTAGAGCTACCCATCTTTCCATTTTTTGATGTTCAACAACCGCAACCTGCGCTGTCTTGCTATCTTTTTTCAAAATCACAATATGTAAGTCATCTACATCTTGTGCTAAGTCATCTTCAATAATAAAAGGCAGCATAGAAGGAAACTGTCGAGCTGCTCCTTCTGGAATAGAGACTTCACGTAATAAAATATCGCTACTTGGTAACAACACCGACACACTGCGTTGAACACTGTATTGAGTTAATGACTCTATGGTTTCAGAAGAACTTAACTCTCCTGATACAATCACTTCTTTATTTTCTGGTGACCAGACTATCCATTGAATGGGATCTGATGACTGACTATTCAGCCTTATTATCAGATGTTCGCTCATTCATTCCTCCATATTGGCGACGGATAACGTTCACCACTTTTTTATCACTGCTATGCAATAAAGAACGCACACGTACGCGCGAATCTTCTACTAATACTTGAGCATCTAACTCAAAAAACTGACTATCTACTGATAAATAGGCTTTTGCTTCTTTCTTTGTTTTTTCATCAACTTGGCTGATCGCAGATTCTGCTAAAAAGTCATCAACGCTTGCCCATCCATCAAAAGGACGATTTTCTAAGACTTCTTGCGCATCACTATCACTTAAACTCGGTGAGAATAACGCCACCAATATTTTTGCTTGTTCTGGTTGTATTGTGTTTACATTCAAATACCAATTCGCACTTGGTATTGCACATACAAAAGGAGACACGGCATTAAACACCTCTGCTGTCACCCCATTAATGGCTCGTAGTTCACTAATGTCTCCAATCCAACCATTTGGCGCTAAATACGCAGGTTTAAATGATTGATAAGTGCTGTCTTCAACTCCTGTTGCGGAACGGACAACATCGTCTTCATCCATGAATTCCCAACTAGAATCAGCAATCACTTCCGCTAAATAATTTTCAACCTCAACCGACTCTAATAAATTAATCCAAACTTTGACTAAAAATGGACGCTGAGAAGGATCGGTTTGGGGCTCTATATTACTTAGGGCGTTTAAATTGAAACAAGCTTGCTTATCCCTCACGCTACCTAGCGCTTCACCATAATCAAGCGGATAAGCGGTTTCTTCTGTTGCCCACATTTGACTAAGATTGATGGTGTCGCCATCTTTGTATGCCTCTTCTATTCCAGCTTTTGCTAACGCTTCAACACCAATAGAGTACCAATAAGCTTGCTGATGATTTATTTGGTTTTCAGCACGGTGAAACTGAATAAATAAACGCTCTGACATTTGAGCCGCAATTGTCACCATAATAGCCAACAATAATAAGACGACGATTAATGCGACGCCTTTCTGTTTTCTCTGCGTTTTAGTGTGTATTGTCATTACCCACCACTCTTAGTGTCATCATAATTCTGACCACTTTAATCCAGTTTATAGCCAGAGGTAAGATAAATTCGTTCGACGTCTCCATAATCTTTAAATGTCACAATCACTTTAATGGCTTTTGGTAATTGATCTTTTATTTCCCATTTCTTCTGCCATTTCTTGCCATCATAAAATTCAAATTTCAGTTCATCAATGCCATCAATTAATGGCGTTACTACTGGTTTCTGACCTACCGGAGTATCAGGGTAGCGCCACCATAGTCGTTCAAGTTTATTCTCAACAACTCGATAACCCACCTTAGTAATTTCACCACGAGGGAAAGCCTGTTGAGGGTTTTTCCACCCTAAACGCACAAATAAAATGCCTTGAGATTCTGAATCCAATAAATACTCACCGGCCAAAAGTAATTTCCCGTCGGCCTTTTCCCCATTAATTCTGAATTGGCGAGCAACTATTTGTCGAAAATCATTATCTAAAAAAACCAAGCTTCGTTGTAAGGCTTTAATTCGATTGCTTTTTTCCAATGATTGTTCATTACTACGCTGAACTTGATTTACCACTTGGTAGGCTGAAAAGCTTAACGTGGCAAACACAGAGATTGCTACCATCACTTCAATAAGGGTAAAACCGCGCGACTTTTTACACGTTGAATTACGGCGCAACATAGGTTCTTACCGTTAATAATGATGATTTTTGATCTTTGGTTGTTGCAACAGACACATCGACCGACTTTAAAATATCAGAGGTCGTCTTTACTGGGGCAATAGTCCAATACCATGTTTGACCTGCCAATTCTGTTTCCCCTTTTTTTACCGAGGTTGGCGGTTTATCTAGCATCATTAATGCCATTTGATTATCAACCACCATAGAGGCGAATGTTTTTTCTTCTAAATAACTTAACGTATTAATATGTTGAGTCACAGAACGAAGTACACTCAATGCCGCCGTAGCAAAGATAGCTAGAGCAACTAAAACCTCAAGAAGAGTCATGCCTTTATTTAATACTCGACGATTTGATGAAAAGTTACTCATCAATCTCTTCTCCAGGCTTAATTAAGGTGACCAATCCCGATTCATCTACGTTAATTGTCCATGTTTTATCATCTAAATTACCGCGCTCATTACTCGGTAAAAAACGAACAATAAATGAGGTCATTTCTCCACTTGATAACACCATCACTTGAGGAGGTTTCGGTTTTTTCTTTTCTTCAACATCCGCGAACATTTCTTCATCAAACAAAGAACCCGGTTCAAATAAACGATCATCATCAGCCCATGCAGAGCCTCCAAGTTCCATTTCAAATCGAGTATCGTCTTCCATCTTCACTTCGGTAAAAAAGCGGCTTTTCTCAAGAGGCTGCCAGCCATCTACTGTTAGGGTCATAAAGCGATATTCTTGTCGCTCTTGATTAAAATAGATGCCGTAATCCATCCCGTTGAGTAAAGCATCTTCATTAAGAAGTTGCACTAATTGATAAAAACGTGAGGCTTGCTCTTCAAGTTGGTCTTCACTACTTTCAGGTAAACTCATGATAACCGCCATCGAACTTACCGACAGCAGCACCAATACCAACATAATTTCGATTAGGGTAAACCCAACCTCACGTTTTATTTTCATCATTGCTCTTATCTAACTATAAAGCTTATGACTTATTGAAAGTCTTGCATGTTCCAGTTGCCAATATCTGCATTTGCACCTTCTCCGCCTTCTTGACCATCAGCCCCTAGAGAGAAGATATCAATTGTGCCATTATCGCCTGGGCTTAAGTACTGGTATTCATTGCCCCATGGATCATTGGGTAGACGACGAATGTAGCCGTCAGCACGGTAATTACGAGGCTCCGGTGTTGCTGATGGTTTAGATACTAACGCTTCTAACCCTTGATCTGTTGATGGGTACACGCTGTTATCTAGCTTGTACATATCTAATGAGTTTTCTAGTGCCACGATATCAGTGATCGCTTTTTGTTGATCGGCCTTCTCTTTGTTACCCAGTAAGTTTGGAACAACTAAGCTCGCTAACACACCAAGAATAACGATAACAACCATGACTTCTAAAAGAGTAAAGCCGCCTTGTTTACGTTGAGCTGAATTGACTTGCATGGAATAACTCCTAACGTTAAAAATTCATATATAAATAAAAAGAAAAATAGATAGCAGTGAATGCTACCCAACCAAATTGTTTAATTCGATAATTGGCATCAAGGTCGCAACAACAATGAAGAGTACAATCCCTGCCATGAAGACAATAAGCAAAGGTTCAAAAATACCTAATGCCATATTCACTAATGATTCAAAATCACGATCTTGATTATCTGCCGAACGCGTTAGCATTTGTTCTAATTCACCACTTTGCTCACCACTGGCAATCATATGCAGCATCATTGGTGGAAACAATTTGGTTTGCTCAAGAGAGATGCGTAAGCTTGCCCCTTCCCGAACATTATCGGCAGCTTCTAATACTTGTTGCTTAAAATATTTATTACTCATTACGTCTGCGGCGACTTTCATGCCATCCAGTAATGGGATCGCACTTGAAGTACAGATAGATAATGTTCGAGCAAAACGAGAGGTATTTAAACCACGAACCACCTTACCAATAACAGGAAGTCGTAAAATCTTCTTATCCCACGCTAAGCGTAAATGTGGCTTAGTGAGTAACCACTTCACCCCAACAATCACCAGCACAACAGCAACAACAACCAACAGTCCCCAGTGAACAACAAAATTACTGGCAGCCAGTAATATTTCAGTCACAGTAGGTAGCCCTTGCCCCATTTGCACAAACTGATCGACAATTTTCGGTACCACAGTAGCAAGCAAAAAGGAGATAACCGCTATCGCAATCAAAGTCAGCATAATTGGATAAATCATCGCTTGCTGTAATTTACTGCGCATCTTCTGACGATTCTCCGCATAATCCGCTAAGCGATTTAATACCGTATCCAAATGACCAGACTTTTCACCCGCTGCGACCATTGAGCAAAACAAATCATCAAACACATGAGGATATTCACCAAAACTTTCGGCTAATGGATACCCTTCAATCACTTTTGATCGAACGCCCATCATCATGCTACGAATGTGTGCTTTTTCGCCTTGTTCTGCGACGGCTTTTAGACACTCTTCGAGTGGCATACCCGCTTGAACTAAAGTCGCAAGTTGGCGTGTAATTAACGATAAATCATTAACGCTAATACCACGTTTAAAACTTAATCCTTGAGATGCACTTTTCTGCTGCTTTGATTTAGTTTCAATAACCTCAACAGGAATAAGGCCTTGTTCTTTTAAACGTTGACGAACTTGGCGACCGTTATCACCTTCCATTACGCCTTTTTTCTGTTTGCCATTTTTTTCGAGGGCTTTGTATTCAAATGCTGCCATTTACCCTTCCCGAGTGACTCGCATCACCTCTTCTAGCGTAGTAATGCCTTGTTGAACTTTTAATAGCCCATCTTGCTGAATACCACGAGTATTCTTACGAACTTCTTTTTCAATCTCTTGTTCGCCCGCTTCTTTATGGATCAATTCTTGTACTTTTTCACTCACCACCAATAATTCATGAATACCGGTACGGCCACGGTAGCCTTTACCATTACAGTGCTCACAACCCGCAGGCTTATATAGCACTAGATCATCTGATGGTAATAAAGAAAAGAGCTTTTTCTGTTCGTCATCAGCTTGATAAGACGTTTTACATTCCTTACATAACGTGCGAACCAAACGTTGAGCAAGAACACCCAATAAAGATGAAGAAATTAAGAAAGGCTCGATTCCCATATCACGAAGGCGAGTTATCGCACCAACAGCGGTGTTGGTGTGAAGTGTCGACATAACTAAGTGACCGGTTAATGAAGCTTGAACGGCAATTTCGGCGGTCTCTAAATCTCGAATTTCACCTATCATCACCACATCTGGATCTTGACGAAGAATGGCACGTAATCCACGAGCAAACGTCATGTCTACTTTTGGATTGACTTGAGTTTGTCCAATACCATCGATATCAAATTCGATTGGGTCTTCTACCGTTAAGATATTAGATTGAGTACTGTCTAATTCTCCTAATCCTGCATACAAGGTTGTTGATTTACCTGATCCCGTAGGACCAGTAACCAAAATAATACCGTGAGGTCGTTTAATAATATGTTGGAAGTTTTGATGGTTTGTCTCTTCCATTCCTAAACTGTTCAAATCTAGACGTGTTGCGTTCTTATCTAATAAACGCATTACTACACGTTCACCATGAGAAGAAGGCATGGTTGATACACGAACATCGACCGCCCGCCCGCCAATACGTAATGAAATACGGCCATCTTGAGGAACACGTTTTTCGGCAATATCTAATTTCGCCATTACTTTTACACGCGATACTAATAATGGCGCTAATTTACGGCTTGGGCTAAGAACATCACGTAACACACCATCAACTCGGAAGCGGATCGACAAGACTTTTTCAAACGTTTCAATATGAATGTCTGATGCCCCTTCTTTGATCGCTTCACCTAACATGGCATTGATCAATTTAATGATTGGCGCATCATCTTCTGATTCTAATAAATCGTCATTGTCTGGTAACTCTTCAGCTAATGAGAAGAAATCACCATTATCAGCCCCAATGTCTTCCATCAATTGCTGCGCTTCTGATGAGTTACGTTGATAAACTTGCGTTACTTTGGTATCAAATTCATCCTTAGTTAATTGAATTAATGAAAAACTCGCTTTGCATACTCGGCGGATCTCACACAATACGATTGGCGAAGGGGTTACTGCATAATACAGAACCCACCCTTCAGAACTTGCTTCAATAACAACGGAATGCCTTTTTGCAAATGAAAAAGGCAAACGTAAAACGGCAGTAGGATCAGGAAATAGCATATCCGCCATTATTTATCCTTATTCTCATCATCAAGCTGATCAAAGAAAGCTTGGATCTCTGCTGGGTGTTGCACATCAGAACCAAACTTAGGCAAGATTGGAATATTGGCATCATCCATTAACTTCAAGCCTTTCTCTGCGTTATACAATTGCTCTGCACGAATATAGTTATATTTACGTTGAGTAATGCCATCAGCAGTCATACCATCGCGAATGATGGTTGGCTTGATAAATACCATTAGGTTCTTCTTCTCTACCTGAGTACTGGTTGATTTAAATAAATAACCCAAAATAGGAATATCACCCAAGAAAGGCACTTTTGATTCACTTTCTAATGCTCTCTCATCAATCAAACCACCTAGCACCAGCATTTGGCCATCTTGTACCATTACTGAGGTATTTAGCTGACGTTTAGCAAAACGTACATCCACTGCACCATTAGCGCCCAATACGTTCGATACTTCTTGTTCGATATCTAAACGAACAGAATCACCTTCATTGATTTGTGGAACAACTTTAAGTTTGATACCCACTTCTTTACGATCAACGGTTTGGAATGGGTTTTCATTATTTGAACCCGATGTAGAACCAGTTAATACCGGAACTTCTTCACCCACAATGAACGAGGCTTCGCCATTATCCATCACCGTAATACTTGGAGAAGACAAAATATTTGAGTTTGAATCAGTAGATACTGCAGTAATCAACGCAGCCCAATCCCCCATCATGACACTAACCGCCGCACCTTGAACGCCGCCAAGCGCAGAGGCTAATGCGTCATAGCTGCCTTTTTCAGTCGTCGTTTCATTACGTAAAAACTTATTATTTTCATCATAAACAGCGGTTGTGGTGGTTGTGTCTTTAGCTTCTTCTAAACCAACCATAGTGGCACCAATTGATGCACCCGTATTGCTGTATTGGATCATCGCCCCAGTTTCTAAGTTACCCCATTGAACACCAAGATTAATGCCATCGCCTTCAGCAAGCTCAACGATTAACGCTTCAATCAATACTTGAGCACGACGAATATCTAGCTGCGCAATAACATCCTTCACCGCACGCATTACATCAGGCGGCGCAGTAATCACTAAGGCATTAGTATCGGCATGAGCAGAGATCATTACGTCACTACGATTATTTGAACTTCCTTTTTGGGAGCCACCTTTACCTGCGGTTAAATTATCAGAAACCCCTTTTAATACATCAACCAAATCTTCTGCTTTGGCGTAACGTAAATAGACAACTTGGTTATTACCCTTTGTTGCCATTTCAACATCAAGTTGCTTAATGAGCTTTTTAAGGCGATTACGTACTTTAGGGTCACCCGAAATAAGGATCGAGTTTGTCCGCTCATCAGCAACCAATTTAGGTTGTAAAAACGCAGGTGTGTTTTTGGCATCTGTCGTTTTATTTAACGCATCAACAATTCTTACCATTTCAGCGGCTGAGGCATTTTTTAAATCAACCACTTCAACTTCTTTATCACCCGCTTGGTCAACACGCTCAATAATTTCAGCCAGACGATTAACAACCGCAGCACGACCAGTAATCATGATGATATTGGCAGGGTCATAATGAACAACATTACCCGCGCCTGCATTATCATTAAGTTGACGTAACAAAGGAGAGAGTTCACGAACCGACACATTGCGAACCGCAATAACACGCGTGATTACCGCGTCTCCGGTTATTTTGTCTTTTGCACCAAGAACAGGGACCGCCGATGTTTTTGCGTCTTTATCTTTAATGACTTTTAAAATGCCATTGTCCATTTCAACAACCGCATAGCCATACACTTCTAACACACTTAGGAAGAACTGATAATATTGCTCTTCGTTTAAAAGATCGTAACTACGAACATCTACTTTTCCTCGTACCGACGGATCAACAATAATGGTCTTTTCTAGATTTCGACCAACAATGTTGATGAACTCTTGAATATCTGTTCCTTTAAAACTGGCACTAAAGTCATTTGCGATAGCCGATGTCCACATCATGCTACCCGCAAGTAATAAGGCTCCCTTGCCCATCCACTTTTTCACAATACACCCTTATTCATTTTTCCATCTACCAGTTATAAACCGATAAAGATGTCATGTAGTTGTCCGTCACGTTGAACGGTTAAATTAAGCTCTGTCATTTCTGACATATTTTTCCACAATGCACTCATTGCAGCAGGATCTGTTAAATCAATCCCATTTAAACTTGTTGCGATATCACCCGGCTTCAGGCCCACCGAATCAAATAATTTTCTGTCTTTACCTGGGTTAACTCGGTAGCCTTCAATTTTCCCATTATTACTCACTTGAGAAAGGCGAATATATTTCAAAATTGATTGAGGATTTTTCGCCATCTCTTGACGAATGATGTCTAATTCATCTTGATCTGAATTCTGACGATTATTCCCTAACACCGTACCTGAGCTTCCTGTACGATTTTGTTCTACCGAAATTTTGGTGTACTCAACCCCCTCAAGCATTAATGTTTCATCACGACCATTATTTGAAATAATAATACGATCAGCACTAATGGCTTTTACCGTAGCTCTTGTCCCATCGATGGTTTCATCAATACCGTACGTATTTTGTTTTCCTCGATTCGCTATAACCGCCAAGCTCAACTTTGGATTAGAACTCGCTACCACGCCAGATAAAGTCAGATTCAATTTAGTTTTAGGTGCGTCTTTTACTTCAACAACCTTTGGCTGCTCTACTTGTTTTTCAGCATTAAACTGCCCAAACACTTGGCCGTTTAATAAACCAGATAAAGAATCATCATTACTTTTCTTTGATGAAACATTAATCGCGACCGCTTTCGGTGCCCATTGAGAAACCGATGTCTGTGGCGCTAATATTGACCAAAAAAGAGAACCACAGATCCACGCAAAACAAGCGACCAAAACAACCGTTAAGCCTTTTGAAATTGCAGATTGATATATTGACCAATATTGAGAAATTTTTTCGATTTTCATATTAGCTATCATGTAGGTACTGATCTTCCTTTTCTGTCTCACAGAGCAATTAAATATCTGATGTGTTTATGAATTATAAAATAACACAGCATAATTTCCGCAAATGATGCCGATTTCTTAAATTCCTCGCAGCCATGTCACGTAATTTAAGCAGATAACCTTGTATTAGAGCATTATTTCTCATTAATGACTCTAGTTGCTTATCAATTTTGATTAATTCCCCTCAAAAGATTGAAAAAAATTTTACTGACACCATCTTAATAGGCAGAGATAAGACATTAGGAACCCATGATGAGTTCAAAATCCAATACTAGCGATGGTATCAGGCTCGACAAATGGCTCTGGGCAGCTCGTTTTTACAAGACCCGCTCTATTGCTCGTAATATGGTTGATGGCGGGAAAGTTCATTATAATGGACAACGAGCTAAACCAAGTAAATTAGTTGAAGTTGGTGCAGAAATAAAACTTCGCCAAGGCAACAACGAAGAAATCGTTGTGATCATCGAGATCCTATCCGATCAACGCCGTGGCGCACCTGTAGCACAAACTCTTTACAAAGAAACACAAAACAGCATTGAGCACCGTGAAGAAAATGCGAAATTACGCAAACTCAATTCACTTGGTAGCCCGCACCCAGATAAACGTCCTGATAAGAAACAGCGACGTGATATTATGAAATTTAAACAGCAATAGACTCGTCTTTCTGTTTCATTGCTTATTTATACCGGTTGTCTTCGCTATACTATAAGTAACGACAACCCCTCTAATACAATTGCTGGAGTATTTCATGGCAAATAACACATTGCATCGCTACCTATTTGAAGATTTATCTGTTCGTGGTGAATTGGTTCAATTAGACGATGCTTACCAACAAATTATTTCTAGCAAGGAATACCCAAAAGCAGTACAAAATCTATTGGGTGAGCTATTAGTTGCAACAACATTATTAACGGCAACATTAAAATTTGAAGGATCTATTACTCTTCAACTTCAAGGCGACGGTCCTGTTTCTCTTGCAGTAATTAATGGTGATAACGATCAGAAAGTGCGTGGTGTTGCTCGTTTTGACGGCGATATCGCTGACGACGCTACTTTGCATCAATTAATGGGTAAAGGTTACCTAGTTATCACGATCTCGCCAAAAGATGGTGAACGTTACCAAGGTGTTGTTGCGCTTGATGGGAAAGATCTAGCGGCTTGTTTTGAAGGTTACTTTGAGCGTTCAGAGCAACTTAAAACACGTTTATGGCTTCGTCTTGGTGAATTTGAAGGCAAACCTCATGCAGCAGGTATGCTTCTTCAAGTAATGCCAGACGGCACAGGTTCTGCTGATGACTTCGAACACTTAGAACAACTGACTGATACGATCAAAAACGAAGAACTATTTGGCCTAGAAGCGGAAGACGTTCTGTACCGTTTATACAACCAAGATAAAGTGCAACTTTTTGAACCTCAAGCTGTTGAGTTCTTCTGTGGCTGTTCTCGTGAACGCAGTGCAGGTGCAATTGTTACGATCGCACGAGCTGAAGTAGATGACATCGTCAAAACTGAAGGCAAGGTATCTCTTCATTGTGACTACTGTGGCACAAGCTACGACTTTGACAGCATTGATGTTGCCAACATATTCGAAGAAGCAACAAAAGGTAATGACACCGTTCATTAATTTACAGCATAGAATAAGTTGTAGAAATGTTACAAAAGCTAACCATTAAGTTGGCTTTTTTTATAACTAAATTTGATATAAACCACGTTTTTAATTCCACTTATCCACACTTAATTTTGCTTAAATAATAATCAATTACATCTAGCGCAATCGATTTCTTTAAGAGTAGAATAGGGCTATTGCTATTTTGTGATGCTGATTAAATAACCACTACTACTTTATGGTTAATTTATGATTTATCTCCCTGTTTTCAATTTACCGCATTGATAGCATGTTTAGCAGACAATAAATAATTACAAAATATTTAAAATATTAAAATCCCTACAAAATTCCTTTAAGGAGCACCTATGACTGTTATGGAACACAAAAAGGCTGCACAACTTGATCTTACTCAACATGGTCTAACTGGCGTTACTGACGTTCTTCGTAACCCAAGCTATGATCAATTGTTTGAAGAAGAAACTCGTCCAGACCTAGAAGGTTATGAGCGCGGTGTAATGACTGAGCTTGGCTCAGTTGCGGTAGATACTGGTATTTTTACTGGTCGTTCGCCAAAAGATAAATACATCGTAAAAGATGATACGACTAAAGATACTCTTTGGTGGTCTGATCAAGGTAAAAACGACAATAAAGCCATCACACCTGCAATTTGGGATGATCTAAAAGCCTTAGTCACAGAGCAACTCTCTGGCAAACGTCTGTTTGTTATTGATGGCTACTGTGGTGCAAACCCTGACACTCGTTTAAGTGTGCGTGTTATTACCGAAGTAGCGTGGCAAGCACACTTCGTGAAAAACATGTTTATCCGCCCTACAGACGCAGAGCTAGAAAGCTTTGAACCTGACTTTGTCGTAATGAACGGCGCAAAAGTCACTAACCCTAATTACGAAGCACAAGGTCTAAACTCTGAAAACTTTGTTGCCTTCAACCTAACAGAACGTGTTCAAATTATCGGTGGTACTTGGTACGGCGGTGAAATGAAGAAAGGCATGTTCGCAATGATGAACTACCTTCTTCCACTGAAAGGCATTGCCTCTATGCACTGTTCTGCCAATGTTGGTGAAGAAGGCGATGTCGCAGTATTCTTTGGTTTATCAGGTACAGGTAAAACAACGCTTTCAACTGACCCTAAACGCCAATTGATTGGTGATGATGAACATGGCTGGGATGATGACGGTATCTTCAACTTTGAAGGTGGCTGTTACGCGAAAACAATTCGTCTATCTAAAGAAGCAGAACCAGATATCTATAATGCAATCCGCCGTGATGCGCTACTAGAAAACGTAACGGTTCGTAGCGATGGCACAATTGACTTTGATGATGGTTCAAAAACAGAAAATACTCGTGTTTCGTACCCTATTTATCATATCGATAATATTGTTAAGCCAGTTTCTAAAGCAGGCCATGCAAATAAAGTTATTTTCTTAACGGCTGATGCATTTGGTGTTCTACCTCCTGTTGCAAAATTGACTCCAGAGCAAACTAAATACCACTTCTTATCTGGTTTTACAGCTAAGTTAGCAGGTACAGAGCGTGGTATTACAGAACCAACACCAACCTTCTCAGCAGCATTTGGCGCCGCGTTTTTAACGCTACACCCAACTCAATACGCAGAAGTATTAGTTAAACGTATGGAAGCGGTTGGCGCAGAAGCATATATCGTTAATACAGGTTGGAACGGTACGGGTAAACGTATTTCTATCCAAGACACTCGTGCGATCATTGATGCAATCTTAGATGGTTCAATTGACCACGCTGAAACGAAAAACATTCCAGTGTTTAACTTTGAAGTTCCGACATCATTACCTGGTGTTGATACTTCAATTCTTGATCCTCGTGATACTTATACTGACCCACTACAATGGGACAGCAAAGCAGAAGATCTCGCACAACGCTTCATCAAAAACTTTGCTCAATACACAGATAACGATGAAGGTAAGGCGCTTGTAAAAGCAGGCCCTCAACTTGACTAACCCAAGTTAATACCTCGATAAATTCAAGCCCTTCGGTAACGAAGGGCTTTTTTTATTCCTTTGATTCCCATCTTGCTTTCAAAACAGTGATTACCTTTGAGTAAAACATTACAATAACTTGATTGAATCTCACTTTTAATCCACTCTTTCTATTCTTATTTCTTTCTGGAGTTAACAATGTATACCACGCTGAAAAGCCTTGGTTGGTTTATCACTTTCTGCCTACTACTTGTGGTCGCATTTTTATCCCTTTTGCATACTCCTTATGCGCAACCATTATTAAACCCACTAGTTGAAAAATTATCTGATCACAAAATCTCTTTTGGTGAGCTTCATTATTCAATTCAAGATCCTCTCCATCTGACGCTGTCAGAAGTCACTATCCGAACAGAAAATGAATTAGTCATACAACATGTCGATTTTTGGCTTTCTCAACACCCTATACAACAAAATAAATTGGCATTTGATAGCATCAAAATTGATGGTTTAAGTTTACAGAATGGACTGCCAAAGACAGAAAATCTCGATTGGATTTCTATTGCTCAGTTGAGTGTTTCTAATTTAGATTTTGCCAATGATGATTTGGTGATTCGTGATGCACAAGCTCAGCTCACCAACTGGTCTGTAGAAAAAGAAAAAACATTGCCATTTGAAGGTAATTTTCAATTTTCAACTCAGCAATTATATTGGCAAGGCGAAGCGCTTGATGACGTATTGATCGATGGCTACTACAGCGAAGATTACACAGCATTACATGGTATATCGCTCACTTGGCGTGATAGTACTATCACCGCTCAAGCTGAACTCAAAGAGAATAAATTATGGGTAATCCCTCAGTTCACCCTACGAAAATTTAATTTAGAATCTGACAATGCCGACATTATTGGTAAGCCATTAGCATGGCTTTCTCAGCAATATTTTACTTACCAATTTGAACGAATTGATCTTTTAGATATTAATATTGAGCTTCCTCAATTCTCAGTAAACAATTTAAGTTTATCTGCTGAGAACGTATTGCTGCCTTATCATTTATGGCAACAAAGTAATGCTAATATTTCTTTTAATGCCGATAGTTTAATATGGAATGAGCACATCATTGAAAAGCCTATTTTCAACCTAATGTTAAATGGTAAAGAAGCCAATATCTCAACGCTTTCTTTTGATATTTTTGATGGAAATGTTCAACTTGAAGGTAAAATATCCCCTACCGAAATTAACTTAAAATCATTGACGTTAAGTCAAATAAAATGGTTACTTAGCGAAAGAGAAGTGTCCATTATTCAAAAATATATTAAACAACTTGAGCAAGTTAAAATAGCGGAGCTGGACGTTAATAACATTCAACTGATTCAACTTGATAATCAACACCCTTATCAAGTTTCAGGAGTTAATGCAGAAGGTCACGATCTCGATTTATTGCGCTATTATCAATGGGGGTTATGGGATGGGAAATTATCTCTTAGTGCTTCTAACGCCAGCTTTAATTACCTATTAACTCAACAACTATTAATAGAAATGAACGCTGAAAATGGATTATGGACAATCGAGCGAGCACTTTTCCCTTTAGCTGAAGGACTTGTTGGATTAAATGGCAGTATTTATTTAACTCAAGATAGCCAACCCTGGCAATTAGAGGCTTATGGCGATGGCTTACCAATCAGTTACCTAACCACTTTTTTCCCAAATACTATACCTCTAGAAGGCGTTGCTGAATTTAACTTAAATGCGAATGGTCTTGCTGCTAATAGAGACAGTTTTAATTACAGCTTTAATGGTGAGTT
Organism: Aliivibrio sifiae; assembly: GCF_002954715.1. GTDB lineage: Bacteria > Pseudomonadota > Gammaproteobacteria > Enterobacterales > Vibrionaceae > Aliivibrio > Aliivibrio sifiae. Next base: position 47,083 of record NZ_MSCP01000004.1, read on the forward strand.
AAATATTATTCCAAGAGAGATGACAACCACCAAAACAGCGAAAGAACTGTGGCAATTTAAACTAGGATTAACACCAGATGATGAAGGCCAAAATACATCACCTGAGAACAAAAATAAGGATAAAAAAACCTTTCCGACACATTACCCAATACAGGTGGAGCCAATTAAAATAGTGGCAAACCGAGGGCGTATTTCAATTACGCCAATAACCATTATCGGTGATGGGTTTAATTACAATATTGAAGGTGATTACGACTTAGTTAATCCAGAAAACGCTCAAACTGTTACTTCTATTACTCAAGAGTGCCATCAGTTAGTGCAAAAGTTATTTTCTAAAGAAATTCAAATTATCAATTACTGTCAATAATAATTAAAATTGAAAGAACAAAAAAGCCTCATCAAACATTCGTGCTGATGGGGCTTTTTGGTATTAATTAGTGTGGTTTTATTTAGCAAGGATCGCTTGATACCATGTCTCAGCTTCTTGGTATGTTTTTTCTACCGTCTTTGGAGAAAAACCAAGTAAGCGACTTGTCTTATCAAGTTGCTCCCAATCACCAGACTTAATGCTTTCATACAACTCTAACATTGACCCTAATAAGCCAACTCGAAGTAATATCGCTTGCTCAATTTCATCAGTTAATGACAGTTGTTCCAATACATCGTCTAATTTACGATCAAGTAAAGCATCAAGCAGTGAAAACAAACCAACAATAAATGCTTGTTGTCCTGGCGTTCCATTCTGGCAACGGCAGATCATTAATTCACAGAAACGGCCTTTCACTAACGACTGCTTATACAATTCTTTAGGTTTATTAATTGCAGCGTGCGCAGTTGCAACCAAAGTAACAAACATTTTTATCTGCTCTTCACCTAAATACACTAACGCTTGTTTAAATGACGAAATTGGCTTTTCAAGTCTTACCGAAGCGGTATTTACAAATTTCAGAAGCTGATACGACAATGATACATCTTGAGCAATTAACTGTTCAACCCGAGTAAAGTTTACATCTTCACGACATACTTCTTGAAACAGTTGCATCGTTAATACTTCTTCCGGTTTCACAACTCGGTTTTTAATAATTTGTGGCTTACTAAAAAAATAGCCTTGGTAAAAATGAAAACCAACTTGGAATGCTTGCTCAAACTCTTCATAAGTTTCTACGCGTTCAGCAAGATAATGACGTTTGCAGCCTTGTTGCTTTTTCTTTTTCACATAATCACATGCGACATCAATGCCTAACTGCATAATGTCTAGTTTAACAATGTGTGAATAGGGTAAAAATCTATCCCATTCAGCATCCAAACTAAAATCATCTAAAGCAATAATATACCCCATTCGATGAAGGTGCTTAATTGCACTAAAAAGTTCATCATTAGGGATACAAGTTTCTAATACTTCAACAACTATTTTACGCTTAGGAAAGGCAGTAGGGACAAGAGAAATTAAAGACTCTTGAGGAAAGTTTATAAAGCTACGAGGAGATTCTAATGCAGGATTACTACCCGCCGACATAAAGTTTTCAACTAATAATCGGCACGTGGCCTGATTCGCTTCCATATCTGGAAACGCATTAGTCTCACCATCACGAAAAAGTAACTCATACCCTATCGTCTGTTTTTTTCGATTAAGTATCGGTTGTCGGGCAACGTATGCATACATAACTTGAAAACGGTATCCTGTGAAAATATATAGGTATGATAAATAATCATATCGGCTAATCACTCCAAATCTTGAGTAATTTAAATTAATGCCGACCTACTAAAAAAGCATAGTAGTCTAATCAAATGAGTAAAAAAATGCGCTTGCTTAAGAACTGTGCAAGAACTTACCAAAATATGATACACATTTCACTATTGTTATTATAATAACATTGAACCCGCATTCATAATCATGCAGTGAGCCCAATGAAAAAAAACGATTTCACTCAAGAAACGAACTACCTTGAAACAATACAAAACTACATCACTCCTTTTTGGGAGAAGCGTCAGCATGGTTTTTTCCAAGGTGAAAAAGAAACTCAACTTCATTGGGTGAGCTTTACTAGTCCCAACAATCATAAAGCCATTATGATTGTTAATGGCCGCATTGAAAGTGTGTATAAATACCAAGAACTGTTTTATGACCTTTTTTCCCAAGGTTATGACATTTATTCATTTGATCATCGTGGGCAAGGTCTATCTGACCGATTAACAGAAAACAGTGATATTGGTCATATCGAAGATTTTAATGATTATGTGTTAGATCTAAATAACATGACTCAACATCTGATCACGCCTGAGCATTATCAAGATTGCTATTTACTCGGTCACTCTATGGGTGGAGCCATCGCCACACAATACGTAGAGACTTACTCACATCCATATTCAGCATTAGCGTTAAGTGCCCCAATGCATGGCATTCATATTGAACCGTGGTTAAAACCCATAGCAGGTACGGTAAGTCACTATTTAAGTCGTTGGGCTTCACAGCCTACTTATGCATTGGGGCAAGAACCTTATCATGCAAAGCCTTTCCTCAATAATACTCTAACCACTAGCGAGATCCGTTATCAGTGGTTTAGAGCGCTGTATGCCTCAAAACCAGAACTGCAAATTGGTGGTCCAAGTAATCACTGGGTGAATCAAGGACTAAAAGGGTCAAAACGCTGTATTGAACAAGCTGCATCTTGTGTTATTCCAACCCTATTATTACAGGGAGAAAATGACCGTATCGTCGATAATAATGCACACATCGCCTTTCAGAAAAAAGCAGCCAATTGCCAGCTCATCACAATTAAAAATGCAAAGCATGAACTTCTGTTTGAATCCGACACGTGTCGAAATCAAGCACTATCCGACATCCTCACTTTCTTTTCCCAACACTCTAAATAATTAAAGCGTGACACCCCACCAAAGAAAAAAGAGGAAGGCTAATATTGTTATCTTTACCCTCTTTTTTCTTTATAAAGTCACGTAAACTAAATTCAGTTGACTTCGAGTCTATTCTTTTCTTTTCCTCTGAGGCTTTATGATTACTATTGTTGCATCTGATCTTGACGGCACACTGCTTACTCCAGAACACAAAATTGCTGATTTCACTAAAAAAACACTGAATAAACTGCACCAACAAGAATTAACGTTTATTTTTGCCACTGGTCGCCACCACATTGATGTTGGCAATATTCGTAATGATGTGGGCATCCCTGCTTACATGATCACGTCAAATGGTGCTCGTGTTCATGATATGGATGACAATCTTATTTATAGTAAGAATGTTCCTGAAGCATTAATTCCTCAAGTTATCGACCTTTTAAAACATGATGAAAAACTGTCTATTCACATGTACTCAGACGACAAATGGTTCTTAAACCAAGAAGATGAAAAGCTAAAAGAATTTCATGACAATGGGTTCACTTACACTTTATTTGATGTGAATAATCCACCAGTAGAGAACATGGCAAAAATATTTATCACCATGCCTGAGCATGAATATTTAGTCCAATATGAAGACCTATTAAAAGCACAGTTTGGTGATCAACTCATGGTGGCATTCTCTACACCTTGGTGTTTAGAAGTGATGGCATCTGAAGTATCAAAAGGCGCAGCATTAGAAGCGGTTGCTAAATTATTAGGTAAGACATTAGAGAACTGCATCGCTTTTGGTGATGGTATGAATGACTATGAAATGTTGAGCATGGCAGGCAAAGGCATTGTGATGGGTACATCGCATGAGAAAGTAAAAAAAGCATTACCAAATAATGAGGTTATCGGCTCATCTGCCGACGAAGCCGTTGCTCATTACTTAGAAAATTTACTACTAAAATAAGCTTATAGACAATTTGGCCTATCATAGGCAAAATGGTTAACTGTTATTTAAAAACAAATAGTTATACAAGCCAGATTAAAAACCATCAAATCTAAAAAAGCCAGATACGTGATAATACGCACCTGGCTTTTTTATGTTGATATCAATCTAGACAACTAGTTGCTCTGATTATTTTTTCTTCGCTCTTGGGTGCGCTTGGTCATACGCTTGAGCAAGGTGTTGAAAATCTAAATGGGTATATATTTGCGTAGTAGAAATATTTTCATGCCCAAGTAATTCTTGAACTGCTCGTAAATTACCACTCGATTCAAGCATGTGCGTTGCAAATGAGTGACGTAATTTATGCGGACTAATATGACTATTTACCCCTTGTTTCATTCCCCACTCTGCCATGCGCTTTTGCACATTTCGATGCGAAATACGAACGCCCAACTTAGAGACAAACAATCCAGTTTCTTCTGGTTTTGCTAGTTGATTTCGAACTTGTAACCAATGCCCTAACCACTCTTTTGCTTGGCCAGAAAAAGGAACTTTACGCTCTTTATCGCCTTTACCAATAACTCGTAATTCACCTTGGCGTAATTGAATATCACGAACATCAATGCCCACTAATTCAGCCAAACGTAAACCAGCGCCATACATCAATTCCATCATGGCACGATCTCGAATCGATAATGGATCATCTTCGTTTACTTCAAGTAATTGCCCCATTTCATCCACGTCGATATTTTTTGGTAATGGACGAGATTTACGAGGTGCAGAAACCCCTTTCGCGGGATTTGCCGCTAATACGTTACGTAATACCAGAAAATCAAAAAAACTGCGCAATGAAGATAATCGAGTGGATAAGCTACTCGCTTTCAATCCCTCTCGCATTCCTTTACTGGTAATTTGACGCACCCAACCCGCATCGACGTCTTGCCAAGACTCTACGCCTAACTCAACCAGTTGCTCAGCAATCGTGGTTAGTTGGCGTTTATAACTACGCTGAGTATAAATACTTAAGCCTTTTTCATTACGTAAGAATTCATAAAAGGCATCAAGATGTTTTGAATATTGAAGAGGAAGTACATCACTCATGAGAAGATTTCGACCATTGCATTAATAAATAATGGAAAACACTAACCAGCTGTTCTAAAAATAAGGTATCCATATTTGGCTCGAAATGCCGACCATCACGGCTAGCAAACGCCATTACCCCAATAGATTGAGATTGACCTAATGGAAGGATAGCAAACGAGCCTAATTCTGCACTTGAGTGGTCAAGCCCACCATAGGCCAATAAGCTATCACGCTCAGCCTTACGTAAGCGGCCTAAATACGCAGAATGTCCATTCAAAAACTTTTTAATAAAATTATCGAGTGCAGTTTTATCGACATGATACTTAGGATGAGAATGATCAATGATTTTAATATGCGCGGTTAAATCTAGAGAAAGCGCTTTCTGCTCAATGATTTTTGCTGCTTGAGAAAAATTCTCACACGCGAGTAATTGTTTTTGTACATTAGCAAAATCATGAAATAAACGATCGTTCTTTGCTGCAAGTGACATCAGTTGAGTGATTTCTTCTTCTAAATCACCAATACGATCACGCAATTTACTGACTTGTACTTCAACTAAAGAAACCACGCCTCGTTCAGGCGTGTCTACTTTAATTCGCCCAAGTAATTCCGGATGCTGCTGAAAAAAATCAGGATGGTCCATTAAAAATTGAGCAACAACATCCTCAGTTAGCTGAGTAGGTTGCGGCTCGATTGGTGTTACATCATTCATATTGATAATTGACCATCATAAACATGAGCAGCAGGACCAGTCATAAACAACGGGTAGCCAGGACCTTTCCATGAAATCTGTAAATCACCACCAGGCAAAGAAACTTTAACGTCTTCTCCTAATAACTCTTGCATGATACCGATAGCAACCGCACCACACGCACCACTTCCGCACGCTTGAGTCTCGCCAGCACCACGTTCATAAACACGTAATTTCACTTCATTTGGCGATACGATTTCCATAAAGCCTGCATTCACACGCTCAGGAAAACGTTCATGGCCCTCAACTAACGGTCCGTATTTATCAACGTCATAATTATCAACATCATCCACCACGGTGACACAGTGTGGATTCCCCATACTTACCGCACCACAGAAAAGCGTTTTATCTTCTGCACGCAATAAATAGGTTTTCTCAGCTTGAGTTGCTTTAAATGGAATTTTATTTGGCTCAAATACTGGCTCACCCATGTTTACGGTTATTTGATCATCATCTTCCACTTTTAAGGTCATTTTGCCTTTTTTGGTGCTAACCGAAATACTGATTTTATTGGTTAGGCCTTTCATTCGTACGAAACGAGCAAAACAACGAGCGCCATTACCACACTGCTCTACTTCGGTGCCATCTGCATTAAAAATACGGTAGTGAAAATCAGTTTCAGGATCATAGGGAGCTTCAACCACCAATAGCTGGTCAAAACCAATACCACGGTTACGATCCGCTAGGCGACGGATTAAATCTGGTGAAAAGAAAATATTTTGAGTTAAGCAGTCAACCACCATAAAGTCATTGCCAAGCCCGTGCATTTTAGAAAAATGAAAGTGCATAGTTGTTCTTCTTTTTTATATTTTTAGGTTGAATACCAAAAGAGCAAGTACCCTTAAGCTCCTTGCTCTTTAATCTAAGTTAACTTGGTAAGATGGATTCTAGTTCCCATAAAGAACTTAACTCTTCTCGCTTACGAACGAGATGAACTTGGTCCCCATCGACCATTATTTCTGCGGCGCGAGTACGTGTATTATAGTTTGATGACATCACAAAACCATAGGCTCCAGATGAACGAACAGCAAGCAAGTCATCAGCTTCGAGAACTAAGTCACGGTCTTTACCTAAGAAATCGCCCGTTTCACAAATAGGACCCACTAAATCATAGCTTTGCGCTTCACCTTCACGAGGTACCACAGGCACGATATCTTGCCATGCTTGATATAACGCAGGACGCATTAAATCATTCATTGCGGCATCAATAATGGCAAAGTTTTTATGTTCCGTATGTTTTAGGAATTCAACTTTAGTTACCAAAATACCTGCATTGGCGGCAATAGCACGACCCGGTTCAAAAATAAGCTCTAAATCTTCACGACCGACTAAACGACTTAATAAAGCAGTTGCGTATTCTGATGGTTGCGGCGGTAATTCATCACGATAAACCACACCTAAGCCACCACCCACATCAAGATGACGAATGTTGACACCTTGTGCTTTTAAATCATCAATTAACGCAAGAAGACGATCAGTCGCATCGATGAACGGAGTAATATCTGTTAACTGAGAACCGATATGACAATCAATGCCTTGGATATCTAAATTCGATAGCGTTTGTGCAAATTTATACACTTCAGGTGCACGATCAAACGCGATACCAAACTTATTATCACGCAGTCCTGTCGAAATATAAGGGTGTGTTTTAGCATCTACATCTGGATTGATACGCAGTGAAATAGGCGCAATTACCCCCATTTCAGCAGCAACTGCATTTAAACGCTCAAGCTCTGGCTCTGATTCAACATTGAAGCATTTAATTTTTAGTTCTAATGCTCGGCGCATTTCATCAGCCGTTTTACCAACGCCAGAAAACACCACTTTAGTTGGATCGCCACCGGCAGCCACAACACGCTCAAGCTCACCTTGAGACACAATATCAAACCCTGAACCTAGACGGGCAAGTGCATTTAACACGCCGATATTTGAGTTCGCTTTTACGGCGTAACACACAAGGTGAGGTTGCTCACCAACCGAGCTATCAAATGCATTCCAGTGGCGCTCTAATGTCGCGCGAGAATACACATACAATGGCGTACCATACTGCTCAGCTAATTGTGCAACCGGTAACTCTTCAGCCCAAAGTTGTCCATCATCCTTATAATTGAAATAATCCAATGTCGTCTTCCTTGTCTAGTTCTGTGTTTATTAGTCAGTGATTATTCAACTACACTGACTACAAATAAATTATTCTGCTACTTCTGTTTTTGGTGCGTCATCTGCCGGCATATATAACGCCCCAGTTTGACCGCAACCTGCCAGTGCCAAGACACTCAATAGCATTAACGCCATCACTCTTTTTTGCATAAGATTTTACCATTAGTGTTAATATCTGGTTATGCTCTCTATAATCGCACCACAGCCAAGAAAAGCAATAGGATAAATAAGATGAATAACACTGAATTTCACGAGCTAGTCGATGAAAAACTGCAATTAATCGAAGATATGATTGATGAATCTGGTGCAGATATTGAACCAGTAATCACGGGTAACGTTCTAACACTAGAATTTGAAAACCGCAGCCAAGTCGTGATCAACAAACAAGAACCAATGCACGAAATCTGGTTAGCGTCAAAATCTGGCGGCTTCCACTTTGCTTATACTGATGAGAAATGGACATGTTCTAAAACGGGCATGGAATTTATCGAAATGGTAAAAGAAGAGTGCCAAAAGCACGCAGACGAAGATATTGAATGGGCTTAACCATTAATGTATTTCAAGCTCCCTTGACTCATTCAAAGGAGCTTATTCGCCCCTTCCCAATACAAAATATCAATCTCTTGCTACGCTAAAAAATCGTTTCTGATTATTCTCAACAAAGGAGTGCTGATGAATAAGACACACGCCCTAATTAAAATAAGTGGTTCCGCACTACTCGCTTTCTCTCTTTCTGGTTGCTCTGTAAGCCCTAATTACGACAAATCGGTCGGTGAAAAAAACTCACTGGTGATTGAGCAGCAAATGGGGTTATACAATAATGAATCACTCGATCAATATGTAAAGCAAGTCGGGGCTCGTTTAGTTTCTAATCTTGAATCTCCTCAATTTGATTTTAAATTTGAAGTCGTTGATGATCCTGTGCCCAATGCATTCGCTCTGCCAGGAGGCTATATTTATATTTCTCGCGGCTTATTAAATCTGATGAACAACGAAGATGAACTCGCCTGCGTATTAGCTCATGAAATTATTCATGTCACAGAAAGACATTCGATACAACAAATGAAACGCAGTATTCTGCCTGGGATAACCCAATTACCCGGAAATATCGTAGGCAGCGTCATCAATGAAGATTTAGGCAATCTAATTAATACCCCTTTTGCTTTTAGCAGTAGCCTTTTAATGGCCAATTACAGTCGTTCTCACGAAACAGAATCTGACGATCTCGGTGTCGAATTAACAGCAAAATCTGGGTATGACCCAATGGCTATGGGCGTTATTTTAACCCGTCTAAATAATGCGGTAGAATTTGAAACTCAAAAAGAAACAGAAAAGAGCTACTTTGATAGCCACCCTTACACTCCAGAACGCGTCAGTCATGTTGATCAATCAGCAAGTAGATTAAGCCTAATCTCAAAGCCATCTATTCACCCTGACTTTCTAAGTCAACTCAATGGGTTAGTTGTTGGCAGTAATCCAGAAAATGGCACATTTAATGATTCCCTTTTCTTACAGCCTACGATGGGCTTCACCATTACTTTCCCTAAAGAGTGGCAAACCATTAATCAACCTCAAGTGGTCGCTGCCATTAATGACACACAAGATGGCTTTGTTGCTCTATCTGTTACTGAGCCAAAATATACCGCAGAACAAACCGCGCATCGATTCAGCCAATATTTAGAACAAAAATACAATTACGCCGCACAAGTAAATACCGTCGATTTACCGTGGGGAGCGAGCATGTATAACGTGCAATTAGTTGATGATAGTGCGGATAAAAAAGCCTTCATCAATCAATATTGGTTAGATTTTAATGACATGACTTATCAGATCTTAACGTTGAGTACTGATAACAATAAAGATGAAATAACGTCATCTGCGACCTCATTACAACCTATAACCAACCAGCAAATTGCAACCATCACTCAACAAGAAATAACAGTTGTCACTGCTCGTAATGGTGAAAACCTAAATACGTTAACCAAGCGTAATAACTCCCAATTATCAACTAAAGGGGTTGCTGTATGGAATGGTTTAAAAGAAAACACGCCATTACAACAAGATCAAAAAGTAAAAATAGTCGTCACTCAACCTTATAAAAAATAAAAGTGTCGATAAATAAAAAAGGGCCTCAATATCATATTGAGACCCTTCTATTTTTCGTTGTTATAACGGCTTAATTACGCACCAATACCTGCATGACGTAACATTGCATCCACTTGCGGCTCACGACCACGGAAACGTTTGAACAGTTCCATTGGCTCTTCACTGCCGCCCATTTCAAGAATATTATTCAAGAAGCTTTGGCCCGTTTCTGTATTAAAAATGCCTTCATCTTCAAAACGAGAGAACGCATCGGCTGATAATACTTCTGCCCATAGGTAGCTGTAATAACCCGCACCGTAACCGCCCGCAAAAATATGACCGAAGCTGTGAGAGAAACGGTTCCACTCAACACTTGGTAATACCGCCACTTTCGCTTTTACTTCAGCTAGCGTTTCTAATACTTTTGCACCTAAATCAGGATCGTAATTTGTGTGCAGCGTGAAATCGAACATGCCGAATTCTAGTTGACGCAAAATAAACATCGCTGATTGGAAGTTTTTCGCAGCAAGCATTTTATCTAGCATCTCTTTTGGTAGCGGCTCACCCGTTTCATAGTGACCAGAGATAAACGCCAACGCTTCCTCTTCATAACACCAGTTTTCTAAGAACTGACTTGGCAATTCAACCGCATCCCAAGGCACGCCATTGATACCAGACACTGACGCAACATCAATTTGCGTTAGCATGTGGTGAATACCGTGACCAAATTCGTGGAATAGTGTTACCACTTCATCATGAGTAAACAATGCAGGCTTACCACCAACAGGCTTACTGAAGTTACAGGTTAGGTACGCCACTGGCGTTTGTAGTTCACCATTTTCAGTAATACGACGCACACGACACTCGTCCATCCATGCGCCACCACGTTTGTGCTCACGCGCGTATAAATCTAGATAGAAGCTACCACGCAATATATTGGTAGAATCAAAGATATCAAAGAAACGCACTGACTCATGCCATACGTCAACGCCTTCACGTTCAACCACTGTCATACCAAATAGACGGTTTAAGACCTCAAATAGGCCAGATACTGCTTTTGATTCAGGGAAGTAAGGACGTAGTTCTTCATCAGAGATTTGGTACAGCTTTTGTTTTAGCTTTTCTGAGTAATAAGTCACATCCCACAGATCTAACTCATCAATATCAAACTCTTCTTTTACAAATGCTTTTAGCTCTTCAACTTCGCGCTCACCTTGTGGTTTCGCTTTAGCCGCTAAATCATTTAAAAAGCCCAGAACTTGCGTTGGGCTTTCTGCCATTTTTGTCGCTAATGATTTTTCACTATAAGAAGCAAAACCCAATAAACGTGATACTTCATGACGAAGTTGTAGCTCTTCAGAAATTAAATCAGTGTTATCCCACTTACCGGCATTTGGACCGCGATCCGATGCACGAGTCACGAACGCTTCATAAATTTCACGACGCAGTGGTTTATTATCAGCATAAGTCATGATTGGAATGTACGATGGCATTTCTAGTGTCAGTAACCAACCGTCTAACTCTTTCGCTTCTGCCGCGGCTTTTGCTGCTGCCATTGCTGATTCTGGTAACCCTGATAATTCAGCTTCATCAGTAATGTGTTTTGACCAACCCATGGTTGCATCAAGCACATTATTGCTGAAATTTGAGCTTAATTCTGAAGTACGCTTACTGATCTCACCGTAACGCTTTTGTTGATCAGCAGGTAAACCAATGCCTGATAATTCAAAATCACGCAGCTCATCAATGATTGTTTTTTGTTGAGCTTGAGATAAGGTTACAAACGCCTCGCTCTCTTTAATTGATTTATACGCTTCGTACAGTCCTTTATTTTGACCAACCCATGTACCGTACTCAGATAATGCAGGTAAACACGCTTCATACGCTTCGCGTAATTCTTCACTGTTTTGCACTGAATTCAAATGACTCACTGGTGACCAAATACGACTTAGACGATCATCGGTTTCTGCTAGAGGAATAATAATACTCTCCCAACTTGGAGCCGCGTCAGACGCCAATACTTCTTCCACTTTAGCGCGACAATCAGCAATGGCTTGTTCTACCGCTGGCTGAATGTGTTCAGGCTTAATTTGAGAAAACAGCGGTAAATCAGTAAAGGTAAGTAACGGATTAGACATATTCATTCCTTTTCTATTTTTCGTTTTTAGGATCGGCTTATCCCTTAAAGATGGTGCTTAATGGATAAAATTTCAATGGCTGATGCAAGAGTACACACATTGAGCTATAAACTTGGGTATAATCATGTGATTCCAATAGTGAGAGTTCATCCATGCTAAGTTATCGTCACAGTTTTCATGCAGGCAACCATGCCGATGTGGTTAAACACATTGTACAAAGCCTTATCCTTGATTCATTAACGCAAAAAGATAAGCCATTTGTTTATCACGACACCCACTCAGGGGTTGGTCGTTACGACTTAACGCATGAATGGTCTGAAAAAACCGGCGAATACAAGCAAGGTATCGCTCGCATCTGGGAGCAAACTGATCTTCCTGAAGAGATCACAAGCTACCTAAATGCCATCACTGAATTAAACGACGGTGAAGAACTGCGTTACTACCCAGGCTCACCACGTGTTGGTCGTGCTCACCTGCGTCGTCAAGACCGCATGGTATTAACCGAGCTTCACCCTGCCGATCACCCTCTGCTTGAGCAAGAGTTCCACCGTGATCGCCAAGTGTCTATTTATAAAGAAGACGGCTTTGCACGATTAAAAGCAAGTCTTCCACCAAAAGAGCGCCGAGGATTAGTCCTAATCGACCCACCTTATGAGCTTGCAAAAGAATATTACGATGTCGTTAACGCTATTGGCCAAAGCCACAAGCGCTGGGCAACAGGCATTTATGCGATTTGGTATCCAGTGGTTAATCGTTGTGACATCGACGATATGATTAAAGGACTTAAAAAATTAGATATCCGTAACATTCTACAAATTGAGTTGGGTGTTTCTGCAGATACTAACGAGCGTGGCATGACAGCATCTGGCATGATCGTCATTAACCCACCGTGGAAATTAGAAAGCCAAATGAACACTATTTTGCCTTTCTTAAAAGAAGCAATTGCACCAGCAACAGGTCACTTTAAAGTTGAGTGGATTGTTCCAGAATAAAAAATAAGGGTTCAGGCCGGTCGCAAGCTCCCTCAAAGGATTCAGGAAAAGCAGATAGCATTGCTCAGTTTTATCTCCTTCCTGAAACCTGCAAGCGAAGCGACCTGAAACCTAGTAGACCTTGAAAAAGAAAAATTTGGTCGCATTTCATACATAGTATGTAAAAAAATTAATACCAATGTAATTAATTAGATGAACTATTTCTTACGCAGGAAAATCACTTAAGAGTAAGGCAAAAATTCTTATAAGTAGCAATTCTACAATAATAATTTTTAACGCAACTATTAAGTGATTTAACCAGTAATAATGGTCAGATAATTATTGGAATTGGTATAACACTTATTGGAGAGAAAGTAATGGCTACGCATTTTGATTATATCTGTATCGGCGGTGGTTCTGGCGGTATCGCATCAGCAAACCGTGCGGCTATGCACGGCGCAAAAGTTGCTCTTATTGAAGCGCAAGAGCTTGGCGGCACTTGTGTAAACGTAGGTTGTGTTCCTAAGAAAGTGATGTGGCATGGTGCACAAGTTGCTGAAGCGATTAACTTATACGCTGAAGATTACGGCTTTGATGTTGAACTAAAAAAATTCAACTGGAGCAAAATGGTTGAAAACCGCCAAGCTTACATTGGTCGTATTCATGAATCTTACGATCGCGTTCTTGGTAACAATAAAATCAATGTAATTAAAGGTTTCGCTAAGTTTGTAGACGCAAACACTGTTGAAGTTAATGGCGAACACTACACTGCGGATCATATTCTTATTGCTGTTGGTGGTCGTCCATCAATCCCAAATATTCCAGGTGCTGAACACGGTATCGATTCAAACGGTTTCTTTGAACTAATGGAGCAACCAAAACGTGTTGCGGTTATTGGTGCAGGTTACATTGCGGTTGAAATCGCTGGTGTTCTTCATTCTCTAGGCACTGAAACTCACCTATTCTGCCGTAAAGAATCTCCTCTTCGTAGCTTTGACCCAATGATCATCGATACGCTAGTTGAAGTGATGAACACAGAAGGCCCAACTCTTCATACTCACTCTGTACCAAAAGAAGTAGTGAAAGAAGCGGATGGCAGCCTAACACTTCACCTAGAAAATGGTGAAACACAAAACGTTGATACGCTAATTTGGGCAATTGGTCGTCACCCTGCGACTGATGCTATCAACCTAGAAAAAACAGGCGTTGCTACTAACGATCGCGGTTACATCAAAGTTGATGAATACCAAGAAACTAACGTGAAAGGCATCTACTGTGTAGGTGACATCATGGAAGGCGGTATTGAGCTAACTCCTATCGCAGTTAAAGCGGGGCGTTTATTGTCTGAGCGTCTATTCAACGGTCAAACAAACGCAAAAATGGACTACACATTAGTTCCTACTGTTGTATTTAGCCACCCACCGATTGGCACGATTGGTCTTACTGAACAAGAAGCTGACGAGCAATACGGCAAAGACAACGTAAAAGTGTACACATCAGGCTTCACTGCAATGTACACAGCGGTAACTAAGCACCGTCAACCTTGTAAAATGAAACTAGTTTGTGCGGGTGAAGACGAGAAAGTCGTTGGCCTACACGGTATCGGTTTCACAGTTGATGAAATGATCCAAGGTTTTGCAGTAGCAATGAAGATGGGCGCAACTAAGGCTGATTTCGATGCAGTTGTTGCTATCCACCCAACAGGTTCTGAAGAATTTGTTACTATGAGATAGTCTATTTTTAGACTGTTTTAAATAAAAACGCCGCCAATAGTTAATATTGGCGGCGTTTTTTTTATTGAATCATGTTTAATTCAATTAAACAGTTAATGGCATTACTTACCCGATTTTTCTGCGATTTTAACTTCAACCATTGGCGCTAATTTTTCATAAGGTAAATACCCCGGAAGAAGTTGACCATCGATCAACATAGCAGGCGTCCCTCGCACACCTAAGTCCGTAAATAGTTGGTAGTTCTTCGCCACCATATCTTTCACTTCGTTATTAGTTGATACGTATTTTTCTGCACCATTTGCTTTAGCGACCTTCATAATAGAGCGCATATTGTGAATTCCCGGTTTACTTAATAAGGTCTCATTGATCTTATTAAATTTCTGAGGGCTTTCTTTCCATACTCTCATTGCAAAGGTTGCCGAGTTCGTCGGATTTGAACCCTCTTTAAGTGGCACATAAATGTTTATAACTTTAAGGTCATCAGGATGCTCATCGACCAATTTCATTAAAACTGGATCTAATTTTTTACACCACGGGCAACTTAAATCAGTTAACACCACAATAGTTAGCTTGGGATCTTTGGCGCCAAACGACGGAAGGTCTGGATTGTTGTACATATAATCATGATAATCCGCCAATGTTTTTTGATAGTTACCTTGTTGAACAATATACATCGCTAAACTTTCATGAAGACTATCAATAATCGTAGGATTTCCTTTAAGCATCTCATTAATATCTTCAATTTTCTCTGACTGAGTCATTGCAGAAGCAAAAGGAGAAAATAAGCATGCCATTACCAGTGTTGTGATTAATTTCGTTTTAAATTTCATATTCACTGTCCAAATTTATTCGTTAAATAAGTGATAAGCGAGCAAGTAAGCCCGGAGGTGTTGTTATCCCCGTGGTGATATTTTTTATCTCGCCTTTATCGATAATGACGATCGTTGGGGTTACTCGAATACCCCACGTTCTTGAAATATCACCGTACGTATCATTAATGTTGGTGAAGGTATAATTATGAGATGCCATGTAGCCAGATACTCTTCTGTCTTCTCCTGAACTTGTACTTATTCCTACAACTTGATAAGAGTCACTGAACCAATTAATCGTTGGCGTCACAAATCGACACGCTGCACACCACGTCGCCCAAAAGTAAACGATGACTGGTTTCTTTTGACTCATAGCAATGACATCAATAACCTCTCCGGTAGCACTTATCCCCTCAAGAATAGGGGCGGTATTAACTGGCATATCTTTGGTTCTCCATGCATCAACAGCAATGCTAAGAACAATGATCACAACAAGATAAATAAGTGTCTCTTTACCCCAACGTTTCATTTTCTTTCTCATTACTGCTTACTTCCCGCTTTTTTAATCGCGTCCATAACGACTTTTTCATTCAAAATAACCGGAAGTTCGATGCCATTTGGCGCACTAGGGCCATAAACCACGTTAAATGGCACACCAAATCGGCCATGCTCTTGCAAATAAGTGGTAATCTCTTCACTAGGTACTGTCCAGTCTCCTTGCATGGCAATAACATTGGTGCTGTTTAACTCGCTATAAACCGGCTCTTGAAGCAACACTCCAATTTTGTTCGCCTTACACGTCACACACCAATCAGCGGTAACATCAACAAATACCACTTTCCCTTCATCGACATATTGCTGAATAGATTCACTCGATAAGGGGACCCATTGAGGTTCAGCAGGAAGGAGAACCGTTGAGGTCATACTGTCTATCACGGTGCCAAAACCAAACGTGACCGCAAATAAAATACTCAACCATCCCGCCGCTTTCTTACTGTGAACTTGAACGGTTCGCAGTAAAATTACACCTCCCGCTATCACTGCAATACCATAAATCCAAAGTTCAGGTAGATGATTAGAAAGTAAATTCAACAACCAAATACTGGTAACTAACATCATTCCACCAAAGAGATATTTCAGCTTACTCATCCATGGTCCGGGTTTTGGTAACGAAAGAGCTATAGATGGGAAGATAGCAACCAATATCCACGGAGACGCCATACCAAGCGCTAACGCGGTGAATATGCCATACATGGTTGGAATATTTGTTGCTAAGGCAAAAGCAACGGCTGTACCTAAGAAAGGCGCAGAGCAAGGAGTAGAAAGTAAGGTAGCAAACATTCCTTGAATAAAGTGACCAAAATAGGAGTTATTCCCTTTTGATGCTATCCAAGTATTTGTATTTGATGATAATCGGATTTCAAATAAGCTCAGCATATTGGCACCAAATAGCACCGTAATTAGAGCCATAATGCCAATAAACCACGCACTCTGAAATTGAATCCCCCACCCAATGGCACTCCCCGATAACTTGAGCACAACTAAGAAAGAGGCAAGAAGCCAAAAAGAGAAAATAATCCCACTTGCAGAAGCTAAAAACTGCAATTTAATCTGTTTTTTCTCAAGGCCTTGAGCTGAAATAACACTACTTAACTTCATTCCCAATACAGGGAATACACATGGCATTACGTTTAAAAGTAAACCTCCAAATAAAGCAAATAGAATCATTTTTACGATGGATTGGAGTCCATTACTGTTTGTGATCATTCCATCAGCAATACTTGCAGGTTGTTCAGCAATGAATTCCTTATCTTTTAAGGTAACACTGATATCTTCACCGGTTAGGTCTGGGGTACCCATCCAACTACTCACATCAAAAGTTGCGGTAATATTATCGCCATCCACATCAATCTTTGGACGGGAGAAATTATCATCCTGCATTTCATCGGAAGGGCCATCAACCAAGACATCAGGCGCAATCCATCCCATTTTTTTGGTTGCTGTAACCTGAAGCTGCATTTTTGTCGCATCCCACACCGCTTTCACATCGCTGATCAATGCCGATTCTTTCGGAACCTGACTCAGCCCTTGGGCATAAACGTGCATCGCTTCTTTAGAAAGCGTTAAATCGGTAGGAGTGAACGTCAGTTCAAATGGATAGTCAGTCAGTACACAAATGGTGGTACAAGATGACAAAGTGAGATCAGCCTTAAAAGTAACTGGCTTATTGAGGTCGTCAATATGGAGCGTCATCGGAAAAATAACACTTCCTTTATAACCTAAGGTTTCAATACCAAGTAGGTCGAAACGTTTTGGGTAAGGCCAATACCAATCAATATTACGGATATTTTGAGAGTCATCCCAATTCATACTAGGGGCTATTCCCCCTTCGCCAGGACTTCTCCAATAGGTTTTCCAATCGCCCGAAAGACGAATTTCTAAGAATCCAGCAACGGTTTGATCAACTTTATTGATTTGCCCTGTAAGTACAAAACGAGTTTCAATCGGAGTGTGGTTTGGGTTTTTAAGCCACCCAGTATTCGGAGTTTCTGCTTGAGCAACGGATATAAATACGCTGCACAGCATCGCAAATAGCCCAAAGAGGACTATACGTGCTGTCATTACTGATTTTTGCATTTGTGTTTCCTTTAAAAAATAAATATACGTCGAATGTCGATAAAAACATTCGATTATTTATTCTCTAAAAACACATAACTTGAGATGAAGCCGCCTTCCTTTATGGAGAATTGGCTCTGTAAATAAGGAGGTATAACTAAAAGATAACAGCAATCCTATCACTAGGAGGACTATAAATATTTGCATAATCAGCGCATGATCGCCAACTTGATGTTGCTCGAAATGGACTAAGTGCCCCGAGAGATCGCATTTGTCGGTTAACCCATTTTTATCTTGTTGTTCTGCCTGTATTTGCTGTGCAGAATTAGATACTGACTCTCCTAGCGGTAAAGAACACGAACTCAATAAACCAATATTATTTGCCGCACAGACAAAGATAACCCAACACACGAGAATGAGGGGCCATCTAAGAAATTTATGTCTGTAAAGCGCAAGTTGCATAAACTAGTTAGCTACCAAAATAGGAATGAGTGCCATTAGGACAAACGTTCCTATAAATAGTTTCCTAGTTCAGATATTTAAATTTAGTGCGAATGATCGTGATGATGGCTATGTCCACAACCACACGTTGGGGCTGCGATCACACTTTGTAGTGGATGAAATTCCATTTTTTCTTGCAGGGCTTCTGGCGTTAACGAGTTTATTAACTGCATATTTTCCATATTAACCGCATCCACATTACCCAACTCACGCTGTGCTTTAGTTACTTCAATAAACTGACGGCTTAACTCTTCAGGTAGCTTAAATTCACGAATCGCACATAACAAATTGGTTGCTGTATCTACTGCAATCATCGAAACAGACAATGTTTTATCTTCAGTCAGAGTGAAGTAATCGTCAGGAATAGCAGCTGAGTTTAATTGCATTTCAAACGCTAGATCACCAAAGCTAACGACAACTAAACAACCCCCATTATCAGAGGTAATTACACCAAGTTGCGCGCCAGTTTGGCCTAACATCGCTTGTTCGTCGGCGGTAATATTACCCAAACCAACATAAAGCATATTTGGTAAGTCATTACGGAACAACTCAAGCATTGCGCCATCACCTTCTTGAAATGGGTGATCTGTAAACGTTTGTCCAACTTGAAATTGCGGAGTGTTGTGTTCAGCCATAATGATTACCTTAGTAGATTCTTAGCTCGATTTGATGAGATAAGTGTAATCTTTATTTGAGAAATGACTATCCCAGTAAAGGGCAAATGACTATTACGTATATGTAAAAGTTATCGTCATTCACATTTAATATATACGAACTAAAGCCTTTTCAATGACTATAAATCAGGCAAAAAACAAAATTTTCAGCCTGTTTTTCAATCGTTAAAAACGCAATTAAATAAAATGTCTTAATTGTTCTCAAAAATGATAAAAATCATTCACATTCCATATATAAATCTATACAGTACGCGAAAATAATTCTTATAAATTAATTCTTTGCAGCTAATAACCTCTCCAACTCAAGTCTTTTATCATTTAATGGATCTTGATGACGAACAACAACGAAAGATGCTTGATGACCTAAAAAATAGTCATCCTGATATTTATCGTGACGTCACTCCATTACTTAATATAACTACTTCAGACCACTTCTCAGATCTGTTTGGCTTTCACGCGCAACAAGCTTTTCATGTTGAATGGGACTTTAGCCACCAAATCGTTGATAAATACCAAATCACAGAAGAGTTAGGTCGTGGTGGGATGGGTGTCGTATATTCTGCATACAGAAATAACGGAACGTTTGAACAAGAACTTGCGATTAAATTCATTCAACCTGATTTTAATAACTTGCTAGATAAACATGCTCTATTTGAAGAAGCGCAATTACTCGCACGCTTAAATCACCCATATATAGCAAAAGTCTTTGATGGTGGAGAGCATGAAGGAACGGTTTATGTCGTTATGGAAAAAGTTATTGGGACAACGCTCAATGAATTTTTATACTCCACACCGTTATCACCAAAAGAAAAATTGCTGTTGTTTAGCCAAATTTGCCAAGCTTTAGAACATGCACATCAAAATGATGTTTTACATGCAGATTTAAAACCTGAAAACATTTTAATCGATAAGCAACACTGCCCAAAACTGATTGATTTTAACTTAACTCAAAAAGTACAGAACAGTAGAGGCCGTGGTATTAAAGAACTTGTTGCTTATAGTGAGCATTTTGCCAGCCCAGAACAAAAAAAAGGAGATTACTTAACGTCATTAAGTGATGTGTATTCTCTCGGAAAAATCTTACACCTTCTTTTCCCAGATCTAGAAAGCAAACACGATATTGCTTGTATACAACAAAAAGCAACGCAAATAAATTTATCTAAACGCTACAACTCCGTAGAAGATCTGCGTCACGACATTGAATCAGTCGTCAGTTCTCAACCGATTACATTAAAACAACAAAATCCTTTATATGTGCTTCATTGCTTACTAAAACGAAAGCCTGTGCCATCGTTTCTTTTGGTTTTATTAATATTATCAGGCCTTCTTTTTTCTGGCCTTTTGATCTTTAAAAACCACCAATTAGAACAAGAAAAAATAGTTGCTGAAAATATGATGTATGAGGTCACACAATTATTGTTTCATTCAAAAGGAAGAGATGTTTCTAAAGTATCTATCAACTCGATGCTGGAATTAACTCGACGTAGGATCCTCTCTAATCCAGATTTACCGACTCATATAAAACAAAAAATGCTGCTAGCTATGATGACGCCAATACCAACAAAGCACAAAGTAATCAGCGAGAACATAGAAAAAGAACAACAAACACTGTAAGAATTTCAGTAAGAAAAGGCATATTTAATGAAAAAGACAATACCCTCATCTCTATTACTAATTTATATAGTTATAGAAACAATCTCAGCCGCTTCTGCAACTGAAGTTCATACTGGTTATTTTATTGATTCACCAGTGACTGGACTTTACTACCAAACAAGCTCTGAACTTTCAGGGACGACAAATAAAGGCGCATTTAACTATCGCTCAGGAGATGTTGTTCGCTTTTTTTTAGGAAAAGATGAGAATGGGTATTTGGTTAGCACGCTATCAGGGCAAGAAGTAATAACGCCTACATTAACAACAACAACACCGAGCAAAAGCATTAACCTTACTCGATTGCTTCTTTCTCTTGATAGCACCCCAAACGATCGAAAAGAAATTATTTTAGCGAGTAAAATGCTTTCTGATATCAATTTTCAACAACAGTTAAAAAACATTGACCTTAATGTATTGGATCAATCAGCAAAAGATCTCAATTTAAATTTAGTGTCAGTCAAAGAAGCAGTCAATCATTTAAACCAAAGTCAGCAATACATAGAAAATAATTTCACATCAAATGAAATCATCTACCACCCAATAAATAAACGCCTTGAGCATATCATCATTAAGAAGAAAGACTCACAAGGAAGGCTTTGTGCATACGACCTTAAATACCGTAACCACCCTAGATCTAGCCCTCCTTTTGGCAATATAGAATATACAATCAATAAAACACATTTAATTCAATACCCAAGCGTTGGTGATTATTTTAATGGCTGTTTTCTAGATAAAACAAAATCATTATCTTCTGAAAAAACACATATCTCTCAATTTAAACATTGGGAAGGATTGATTGGCTGTGCAAATACAGGATGTACTCGTAATGATTTAAATGGTTTTTCTTTAGATAATTACAACGATGAAGGAGATTGGAAATATCGCACAACCGCAATGAATTTTGATCCTGAAACTGAATTATTTATGGAAAAAGTACAAGGACTTGGTCCAAATGAACACATCAAACATCAAAATCAAAGTGAAAAAATAATATTTACTTACCCAAAAGAAAAAGGAAAAAACATTCCTTTCGAGGGGATTTGGCGCCAAACCCAATATCAGGGTAAAACCATTAATTCATATTGCTTATTAATAAAACAAGGCGTTATTTTTCAAGATCCAGAAGTCAAAGATTCTTGCTCTCAAAATGAAAAGCATTACGTTCTCAATGTAACGAAAAAATATCCCGATATGTGGTGGATTAATAACGAAAATAAAACCGCACATTTAGAACAAATGAACTTACTCGTTCGTTGGTATCAAAACGGAAATCAACCACAACATACAACGTGGGAGTACTTACCAGCAGGAGAAGAATGGAACCAAGGCATTCTTTATCGGTACCGACAAATCGTTCAACAACAATCTGATGGCACAGAAGAAATAAATACGTTTACTGTCTCTGAATTTAGCAAAATATAACGGGATCCTTTTCATGACGAAAACAACAGAATTAACTCGAATCATTCAAAACTGGCAATCTGGTGATAAACAAGCCGAAAGTCATTTATATCAATTCGCCTATTTACAATTACATAGTATCGCTCAAGAAGAACGTAAGCGTAATGCAGAAAAATACGGTGAAAATAATGACGTACTTTCTGATAGCGTAAATAGTACAACAGCATTAATACACGACGCTTACATCAAACTATCAAATGCAGAGTTAACCGACATAAAAACAAAACGTGATTTTTTCTTAATGGCGACTAAAGTAATGCGTCAAATATTGATTGATAACGCTCGTTCACAACAAGCTCAAAAACGTCAGCCATTAACATCAATAGAAGGTGAGCATAATAAATTTGAACAACTAATTACAATGGACAAAGCATTAGATAGCTTTAGTGTTCGCTACCCTCGCCAATCCAGCGCTTTAAAATTAAAGTACTTAATGGGGATGAAAAATACTGAAATCTGCCAATTATTAGAATGCAGTCCAAGCCTAATAGAAAAGGATTTAAAATTTTCACGCAGCTGGCTGCAAACTCGCATGATGTAAGAAATATGAAAAAATACGCGTTACCTTTAATTCCAATAGTAATAATTACATTGAGTGGCTTTTGGCTACATTCAGCTCTATCTTCACCATCCAATAGCACTCAACCAATAGAGCAAGAGACACAAGCAAGTATCAAAGACCCCTCTTCTGATGAAGCTTTTCTTTCTAGCTTTGATAAACAAAAAATACTCATAAATAATGAGATTAAAAAACATGGACAAGAAAAAAAAACCATTACAAAAAATAAAAAAATAGAAAAATCCTCGCCTACTCAAATTGAAAAACAAAATTTACAGAATAACGAGCATGAAAAATACAACATTCAAGAAGATAATTTATTAAAGGAAGCTGACAAATTAGGGTCAAAAGGGAATCAAAAGCCCCAAATCAATAAAGAAATCCAACAGCAACTTCAAACAATGATTTACGCATGGGACTTAACTGAATCAACATCCATCAAGTACTCTTTCAGTATCCATGGACTTTTTTATGATGAAGACGATGATTTTATTACCACAAAAATACATTTTTCATATCCAGGCTTATCTTTAATCAATAAAGCAGGGCTGACTTTGGTTGGTACCCCTATAAAAAATAAAAAACCAACTAAATTCATAATTTCAGCTAAAGATGATCATCATGGAGAAGATGAAAGCTCTTGGGCACAAGTAAGCTTTTCACTCCCTTCAACCGAAGACTCGAACCTTATAGGTGAAAATGCATTAATTGGACAAACACTGTACCGCCTAGAAACATCCAAAAATTTTCTCGGTAGTAGTTACGACTATGAAATAGTCTATTGTGAAGCATTTAAGTTCATCAATAATATTGCTTTCTATGCAGCATCAACTAATAAACAAACATGCCCAAAAGAGGATCGTTTAACCGAAATAGGAACTTATCAAGCCGATGAGAATCAACTAATTTTAACTAGTAACGGCTCAGTATTTAACGCAGAGCAGCACTGGGAAATTAAACATGAATATAAATCCAGTCACAAAAAAGGAGAAAGCCTGCTCACCACCGTCCATAATGGAAAAAAATTTGAAACCTACACAATATTAAAAAATAAAGCTGCAATGGAATCGCGACTTAATGTAGTAACAGGTGAATACCCTTACCAAATGGAAAAGTTTGAATACTTTTTGCCTAAAGATATGGAAGGTCATTACATTAAGGGGACTGCTGGTATGTACATGATGGATTCACGTCTAATAAACCCAAATTGGCGAGATTTAGATTCAGACTTAAATATTAATTCAGATACTCATGATGTCACTTGTAAGCATGTTCTGTCTTTTTACCAAAGTTCAATACTAGGTGGGAAGGGGGTATATGCAGATATAACAACAAGTTCATTGGCACCAAATAATATCGATCCTATAGAATGCGAAGAAAGGATAAATTCAGAAACAGGAAAACGCTATTCTTATCTGGATTTAGATTATTCTAATTATGATGAGTTAGTAAATGGAGAAGTTTACAGTTACGTTCTCAAGCCTAAACCAGAGCTTGCTCATTTAGTTGAAGAGTTTAAGATCAATTTAATTTATCACGAACCAAATCTAAACTAACTCATTAATAAATAACAACTAAAAGAGCAAGCCCATGGCTCTTTTAGTTGTTGGCCTATCGTAGGCTAAAAACTCCAAAGTGCTTGAAAGCCAGTACTGAAGGTGTACGTATCAGCTTCTGGCAACGTCGCATATCCACTTTTATTCTCACGCTCTGTACATTCACCATCAACCATAGTGACACACGTTTCAAACTGTACTTTTTGTTTATCGGTTTCAAAACGTTTTTCATAACCAAGCATAGCGTACCATCCCAAGTGAAGCCCTTTCATTATTTCATAACTAACGGTTCCTTCAATGGATGTCCTAATACCAAAATCATTAAAAGTATTATCTTCAAATTTGGTATTTTTAGTCACACTATAAATTGGCATACCTAGTACAGCTCGTCCGCTTACTTTCCATTTTTTATCACTAAACAGTGAACCATTATCGTAAGCCACACCTAAATCGACAAAAATATCGGTCGACGTTTCTTCCCATGTCCCATAAAACGCTTTATTGGTGAACCCATTATGATTTCTCATACCGTAACGAGTATAGGTTTGATAAGTAAGTGCTGGTCCACCTATTACTCGCCACTCATCAGTAAGCTTGTAGTGCAATTGTATATTGGTCGCCGTTTTTAAATACTCAAACTGATTAGTTTGCATTAAATGGCTGTAATACTCCCAATCCTCCTCTGCGCTTTGAGGTGAAAAAGAAGCTAATGCATCTATCGAAAAATCAAAATTATCATTGATGTAATACAAACCACCACTATTTAACACCGGGTTTGTAATAGTGACTTTTGATTGCACCCCTCCATAATATTCTTGATACGTTACATTTTCTAAACCAAACGTAAAATACGAATACCCATAGTTTTTTTCTCCCTCATGTGCCATTGCAAAACATGGCAATAAACCTAACCAGTATATTTTTTTCATTGTTCATCCCTATATGTATTTTTGGGTGCGAAATATGAGTGATTCATTCCAAAAAACCAATAGTACGGTTGATAAAAAAATAAAATAAATTTTACGGTTTTTTTCCTATTTCTCGTGTCTTGTTTTGCTTTTTGAATCGGCGTAAAAGTGTCGCACTTTTGAGTTTTACAAATAAATAAACACTATTGAGGGGAAGGCTACCCTCACCAAAAAGGATTGAACAGAATGAAAAAGGTAAGTTTATTAGCAGCGTCAGTGGCATTTGCGTTAGTAGGTTGTGGTGGTTCTGACGGAGGTTCAGACGGTGGTTCAGATCATAATATAAATACTGAAACTCCTTCAGCAGGTGGTATCGTTATTACCGGTTTTGATGGTTACTTTAAGAATGCAGTGGTGTTTGATGATGTAAACAACAACGGCTCTCTAGACGTTAATGTTGATACTGTATTTGGTCTTACCAAGGCTGACGGTAAGATTACTCTACCAAAGGGAGTAAAAATCCAAGGTTCTCTTGCTCTTAAAACATTAAAACCAGGCGATACAGACAAAGATCTTGCAATAAAACTAGCAGCACTAAGTCCTGCTGCTGATTCTTACGCTGATTTCATGAATACATACACAACGGATATGGACTATGAAGGTCAACCAATGGCTAATGCCGTGGTTTTCCGTACACCTATTTCAGCTGAAGATAAAACCGCTGTAATTTCTCCACTGACTGACCTTGTTGCTATCGAAATGGCAAAAGGCACTGCTGAAAATCCAGTAAGTGAAGAAGCAGCAATCGCAGCAGTAACCACTGCGCTTGGTGGCACAACAGAGCAGCCTATTGATCTATTCTCTGATTTCGTAAAAGACTCAAAGACAAATTTAGAAAGCGCTAAATTACACAAAACAGCACAAATTCTGACAGAATCAAAAGCAAAGAACCCTGCTGTTTATGAGAAAAATTCAGCTGAAATTGCTGCCGTTGCTCAAGAAGAGTCTGAAAAAATCGTAACTGATGAAACAATGGGTTCTGATGATTTATTAAACCAAAAGCCTGTTATTAATCCTTCAGAGCCAGATGTTATTATTACCAACTACAAATTATTAGTGAATGAAGGCGCTAAAATTGCCATTCAAAAAGAAATTAGTGCATTAGCTATCACTGAAGGTCAATCTCTAGATACCACAATTACTATTCCTGCAAACCTATTCCAAGACAAGTACGACAATACGCAAACTAATGTACAAGCAGTGGTAGAAATTAACGGTAAAGGTGAAATTACAGCTAATTTAGTAGGTGAAACACTAACTCTTTCAGCTGAAAATCTACAACCAACGTCAGATATCTATACCATTACGCTAACAGCTGAAGATAAAGCAAAGGCAGACACTGAAGTATTAAATACACTAAGCACAACATTCTCATTTAAAGTTGAGATGCTAAACACAGCCCCAGTTGTAGACACTAAAACTCAAGCAAGCATTCAAACTGTGGTTAATTCTTGGGAATTACAACAAGGTGCCACATTCTCACAAACTTTCTCTGTTGATGGCTTATTTGATGACCGAGAAGGTGATGCTTTAACTTATACAACGAACATTAATTCAGTGGTATCAGGTTTAACATCTGCATTTAATAAAAATACTGGCAAAATCACTATTTCAGGTAACCCTCAACCTAATCACTTAGGCCAATTAGTATTTACGATTACGGCTGATGATGGTCACCCTGCAACTCGACTAGCTTCTGAAGCTGCAAACTTCACATTACCTGCTATTGAGGCTGGTGAAATCACAATAAATACAAATGCTAAAGCCGAGTTACAAACGAAAGCAGCAGCATGGAAATTAAAAGTTGGCACTGAATTTAACCAAACATTAAACATTAACGAATTGTTTGATTCTGCAGTAAATGGTGATGTTCAATATTATGCTAACTACGCAGAGTATGATAATACACTACCAGAAAACCCAATTAACGGCGTTGAAGTAAGCGTTGATCAAAGTGGTCTAGTTACATTAACAGGTACCCCAACTAAAGTAACCAATGGTGTTGTTCTATATCTAGCTCAAGGGATCAACTTCTCTGGTGGCGAAGATAATGACATTGAATCAGAAATGGTGATGTTAACACTTCCAAATGTTCAACCAGCAGATGAAGTAACACCACCACCAGCCGGAAAACACCCTCTTGAAAATAAAAACTGGTATGTTTTAGAGCGTGGTAGTGATGATGGTGACGGTATCGACAATAACAACTACTCGCGTGTTTGGTGTGATACGTACAGTTTTGAAAACGGGATAGTATTAAGTAATAATCGCTCATCAATAAATAAAAATACCTGTTCAGATGAAATTTTTGCACAAGATGACAATGGTACATACGTAATTGATGAAAATAACAACATTGTTGCTACATTTACTTTCATCGAAAATGGCGAACAATTAACAGAGACCTTCACTGTCTCAATTAATGACGATACTAATGCACCAATGGATGAAATCTCAATTGGTTCTAAATCAGTTCTTTTCTCAATGGAAGAACAAGGTCAAATTGAGCATGAAACAAAAACATTCTTTGCCGATAACGTAGATGCAGAAAAACGCATTAATGTAAACTCAAATGACGGTCCAGAGTTACGTGATGCACCTCTATACTGGCCAGGTCAGCAAGATGGTGAATATGTACTGAGATCAACATCACTTCAAATGAATACAGCAGAAAATAGCCCTGGCAACAGTCATGATTATATTAAAGTTTGGATTAATGGTGTGAGCTGTGACGGTTTATTCGAAGGTATCGATGGTGACGGTCCTATCTTTGAAAAATTCATCGTAACATCCGATTCAATTTCTCGGAATAATGAGTACAGTAACCAATTACATCACTCTGGATGCTTTACCTCGGAAGAAAATGGAACACCAAACGCTGTTATTTCATTCCTACTTGGTATGAACAACAACTACAAATTAAATGCGAATGAAACCTACAGCATTATGGGTAAAGTCTCTAATGATTGGGGATCAGCTCTTAGTGATATCAACTTCAACATGGATTGGACTGGTCCTGCAATCAACGACTAATTCTAATGATTTATGATAAACCCCGACACTCGTCGGGGTTTCTTTTATCTACGACCCAAACCTTAACTTCCAATTCAATCTAAAAATCCAACCAGAATCACAAAACTCATTACTCTCAATTTAGCTTCCACTTTCCATTACTGCGATTTCCAGTTCATAACCCTATAATATTTAAGTAAATAAATTTAAAACTTTGAACTCACCCCACCAACACCTTCCAATTTCCACTTCAAAGTGGAAAAACTACCCCTGTTCACTTTTCCCTTCCACTTATATTCTTTCATCATCAAGTTAAACACAAAAACTTATTATTTAAGGGAAATATAAAACGTGGATAGTCCTACTCTAGAAATTAATGAAGAGTTATTCACTGAAGAAGTAGATTCAACGTTCAATAAAGTAATTTCTATTTTAAGAGCTGAGAAAATATTTCCAGACAGTGTTCAAAAACAAATGCTTTATTCTCACTTAAAAGCAATGGTAATTAGATCTCATACTCATGAACCATTACCCGAAGTTGAAATTGACATGTTTGATGAAATATCAAAATCATCACACAAATTAGCAGAAGATGTTGTTAATTTATTTCCAACATTAGCGTACGAAGAATCTTATTTATTATCTGTTCACTTTGAAGTGGCAAAAGAAAACGAATTAACCGATGAATTTGGAGCATAACATGACAAATATAACAGTAGTGATTGGCGACCGTTTAGGTAAAGGGCAAAAAGTAGGTTTAGGCGTTGAAGCAGCAGGTGGTATTGTTACCGTTATTCCTGGAATGGCTGCAGACATGAAGCTTGGTGACATCATGAACCAAGAGCAAGCAGACTTTGGTATTTCTTTCTGTGGCAGCGGCGGCGCTGGTGCAATCACAGCTCAAAACAAATATGGCTACAAAGCAAAATATGGAATGCGTTCTGTTGAAGAAGGCGTAACAGCTATTAATGAAGGCTACAACGTTTTAGGTTTTGGTTTCATGGATAAAGAAGAACTTGGCCAAAAATTGGTTGAAGCATTTGTTAAAAAATACAGAAGCTAATATGAAAGAATCTATTACAACAACCGTAACGGTTAGTGGTGATGGAAATACAAAAAATAGGCTCTGTCAGAGAATATGAAGCGTTAACAAAAATAGATGCTGACTTTGTTATCTCTACAGAAAAAGTATCACAAAAAAATAAACCGACTATCGCAGTATCACCAATACCAACCAGTTTTCAGATAGAACAAGTAAATAAATTGATACTGATGAATCGCTCTCATCCCTATATGTTGGATAAGTTTTTTGATCATCGTTATTTTTCTGTGCTCGAAAAAACAACTACACAAGCAGAGTTATTAAAAACCTTCTCGAGCCACTTAACTCAAGACAATATCACCCCAACTGGATTTTATAATTCAGTGATCGAGCGTGAAAATATTACATCGACTATTTTAGGGGAGGGTATCGCTATCCCTCACTCTCTGGGGTTATTAGCCAATGAGACCAAGGTATACACCATTATCTCACCTCATGGTGTTGATTGGGGAAATGGAAAAATAGCGCATGTAATTTTCCTTTTTGCTATCAATAAAGACGACTATGAAGAAGCAATGAGTCTCTATGATTTATTTGTGACTTTTATGAATGGTAAAGCTGTAGATACGATTTTGAGCTGTTCATCTTATAAAGAATTTCAATATGTGGCAAAAGAGTGCTGGTTTAACAGAAAGAAAGATTGGTAATTAATTACATAGGTATAATAAAAATCCCAGAAAGCCTGGGATTTTTTATAGATAATAGAAATAGATAATTAAGTACGAGGCTTAAACTCAAGCACCGGTGCTTTTTCACCGTCATTCACATCTTTAGGATTATTAATTACAATCAAATCTAATGCTCGGCCTGTTGGGCTTAATAGCGCTAACTCTTCTTTATGCTCGTCTTCCAAACAAATATTTAATGAGATATCTGATAGCGCCTTTACACCAAACTCTTCTTCTAATGTTTCTAGCGCTTCTTGTAAGTTCTCAGCCAGAGACTTACTATCCCAACGACCTTTAAATTGGATTTCCAACGACTTTATCCTCTACTTTTTTAGTACACACCACATTCAACATCGATGTGTTTTTTAATTTTCTGACCGCTCCATCTTTGAAAAGCCCTAAATCATCAGCTCCCCAATAAGGTAATTGCATTGGCCATTTATCTTTTATCATTATCGTTGAATCAATTAATATTTGCCATTGCTCTTTAGTAACCAAATCCATCTCTATTTTTTGACAAACCTCTTGAGCGTATTGGCTCGTAGCTCGTAGCCAAGGTATCTTATTTTCCATATAAAAACCTTCGCTGCCATTATCAATAAATGGAACCGCAAAATTAATTTGATTAATGCTCACTCCTTTACGAATAGTCACTGGATTTAGCTCGGGCTCAGCAATAGTTTCTGACGTAATTTCAGCTTTAGGCATACTGGAAATATCAACTTCACGTAATGCTGATTTACTAAATAAACGCTCTTTCTGCAGTGTTTTTAACGCTTTTTTAGCAGTTAAAAAATCACTATAAGGCCCAATTAGACAGCGATTTAACTTCTCTTCCTTTTTCATATTAATCGGTACATTAACTGCCGAACTAATCTGAGAAACTATATTATCACTTAACGCTTTACGAAAAAGCCCACATTGAATCCAAAACTCACTGTCACCTTCATCATATTTTGCCGGTTGATTACCCCATAACCCTTCGCCAATGGGACAAGAGTCCAATAATTCATTATTCGCGGATTTCGTTTCTTTAGGAAAACAAACTGAGGCTAACACACTATTATTCGTTGCTAGATAATCAACGGTGTTTTCATTCGCATACACATTTGTTACCGCAGCCAGTGTACTCAGTATTCCCAATGAAATAGTTATTCTTTTTTTTAATTTAGCCATCAGATTACCCTAGGTAAAATATTTACAATATTATCAGCATAGCAAAAGTTCGGTTTCAGATCCGAGATCTCATTTCCAATGCTTCCATACTACTCTAATTCAAAGAATAAAATGGCTATCCACAAAGCGATAAACTAAAATTATTGCCTATCCTCCTTTATTTATGTCGAGTCGCACATGGAAGTTGAACTGTTAGAGATCCAACACTTTTTATCGCAATACCCTCCGTTTAATTTATTACCTGAAGAGGCAATAAAAGAAGCAGCTCAAAGCGTTGAAATATCTTATTACCGCGCAGAAAGTATGGTGATTGGATTTGGTGATGAGATCAAAGACCTTTATATGGTTCGCAGCGGTATTATTGAAGTCTATCGTCGTAATGGCGAGCTTTATAACCGACTTGATGAAGGCAGTATTTTTGGGCAAATGGGCTTATTAATGAATAATAAGGTTCGTTTCCCAGCAAAAGCACTTAACGATTCATTGTTGTATTGTATTCCTGAATCGGTATTTGATGATTTCTGTGAACGCTACGATGAGTTCTCAGATTTTGTAGAAGTTGAAGATGCCACTCGTTTAAAACAAGCGGTCGAGAGTAATCATGATGACGCTAATGATTTAACCACCTCAAAAGTAAAAACATTGCTGACGCGTGAAGCGGTAATGATAACCAAATATGAAACCATTCAATCCGCTGCAAAAACAATGGCTGAAGAAAATGTCTCAGCTGTTTTAATTACAGACCCTGAAATCGATACCGAAGAAGAAGATAATGACTTTGTTGGTATAATTACTGACCGTGATTTATGTACTAAAGTACTTGCTTGCGGATTGGATTTTGAAACCCCTGTGTCTGAAGTTATGTCTACAGAATTGATTTCTTTAGATCATAACGCCTATGTCTTTGAAGCCATGTTAATGATGTTGCGCTACAACGTGCATCACCTTCCTGTTCTTCGCAATAAACAACCGATTGGTGTACTTGAAGTTTCAGATATCGTTCGCTACGAATCCCAAAATAGCCTGTTATTCGTAAGCAGTATTTTCCAACAACAGACTATCGAAGACTTGGTAATTCTCTCTAGCCAATTGAAAGATTGCTTTATTCGAATGGTAAATGAAGACGCTAACTCTCACATGGTTGGTAGTGCGATGTCTGAAATTGGTCGAAGCTTTAAGCAACGTCTATTAGAGCTCGCTGAAGAAGAATTAGGGGCTCCCCCTGTCCCTTACTGCTTCTTGGCGCTTGGCTCTATGGCTCGTGATGAGCAATTAATTGTTACCGACCAAGATAACGCGATTATTTTAGACAATGATTACAACGAAAAAGAACATGGCGAGTACTTCAAAGCGTTATCTGCTTTTGTATGTGACGGTTTAGCCGCCTGTGGTTATACCTATTGCACTGGCGATATTATGGCAACCAACCCTGAATGGCGTAAAACTCAGTCAGAATGGGAAGAATGCTTTGCTGATTGGATCGATAATCCAGACCCTCAAGCCTTACTAAACAGCTCTATTTTCTTTGATCTTAACGGTGTGTATGGCCGCACTAAATGGGCAGAGCAATTAAATGGGTTTATTGTTCGTAGAGCGAAGAAAAATAATCGCTTTCTTGCTTGCCTTGCTCGAAATGGTTTACGTCGAACGCCACCACTTGGTTTCTTTAAAGATTTTGTGATGGAAAAAGATGGCCGTCATAATAATTCTATTAACTTAAAGCGTCGCGGTACAGCACCTCTTGCTGATTTAATTCGCGTTCACGCATTAGCTATCGGCTCTCAAGCACAAAACTCATTTGAGCGTTTGGACGATATTATTGAAGCGGGGATTTTACCTAAATCAAAAGGTAGTGATCTTCACCATGCAATGGAGTTAATTTCATTGGTTCGTTTACGTCACCAAGCATTAGATGTTGAAGCGGGCATTGAACCAGATAATAATATCGAACCAGAGAATATGTCAGACTTTGAACGTCGAAACTTAAAAGATGCGTTCCAAGTACTGAGTAATGCGCAAAACTTCCTTAAATTTCGCTATAGCGCCAACAAATTTTAGGGGTGAATGATGATATCGAACATTCAACAAGAAATTCTAAATTGGCCTGCTTTTTTTACACACAAGTTTGAAATCAGTAAAGATAAACGGCTTAAGAATTTTTACCAAACGGGAACATACGAAGAAGAAACCCCACTCAAGGATATTGAGTTTGTTGCTTTAGATTTTGAAACTACGGGGCTTGATGCAAACCAAAACAGTATCATTAGTATTGGCTTGGTTCCATTTACCCTGCAGCGAATTCGCTGCCGAGAATCCCAACATTGGTTTGTGAAAGCCCAAGACAGCTTAGAAGAAAACTCCGTTGTCATTCATGGAATTACTCACTCTGACTTGCAAGGCGCTCCTGATTTACGTCGTATCTTAGAAAAAGTACTCGATGCGTTAGCTGGAAAAGTCGTTGTAGTTCATTACCGAAGAATAGAGCGTGATTTTTTTGATACTAATTTACGAAGCTTGATTGGTGAGGGAATTGTTTTTCCAGTGGTCGATACAATGCAAATCGAGGGGGATTATCAACAAGGTCAATCTAAAGGCCTAATTAATTGGCTTAAAGGAAAGCGTCCTGAATCAATCCGTTTGGCAAATAGCCGATTACGTTATGGCTTACCGGCTTACCCTCCTCATCACGCATTAACTGATGCGATTGCGACGGCTGAATTATTTCAAGCTCAAGTGCGTCATCACTTCTCAGAGAATGACCCTATTCGTAAGTTATGGCAATAATAAAAACCGTTTAACCTAAAAACAAAAAAGCCGATGAAGATTATCTCTCATCGGCTTTTTATTGTTTGTTCACTAAAGAATTAAGAACGGTTATGTTTCTCAGTTCTCATACCCATAAGTAAACTCACACACATGACAAGCAATATAATGGTGAATGGTAAGGCAGTTGAAATAGCCCCAGCTTGAAGAGCCTCAATTGCTTGAGTACCACCAACCCATAGCAGAGCAACTGCAATTGCCCCTTCCATAAATGCCCAGAACACTCGTTGTGGTACAGGCGCATCAACTTTACCACCAGCAGTAATGCTATCGATAACTAATGAACCCGAATCTGATGAGGTGATAAAGAATACCAACACTAGCACAACCGCGATCAGAGAAAGAATATTCCCCATAGGTAGAGCATCAAACATTTGGAACATAGCTAGAGAGACGTCCGTTAACCCTTCAGAGCCTAAGGTACCTACATGATTGATCACCTGATCAATCGCAACACCACCAAACGTAGACATCCAAAGCACGGTAAATACAGTTGGTACAACTAATACTGCAATCAAGAACTCACGAACAGTACGACCACGAGATACTCGAGCAATAAACATACCTACAAATGGAGACCATGAAATCCACCACGCCCAATAAGTAACAGTCCAACCGTGCATCCACGCTTGATCCCCACGACCGTGTGGATTACTTAATGGAATAATATTTTCAATGTAGCCCATAACTGTCGTTGGAATCGTCCCCATCGAAACAGAAAATGAAACCAAAGCAACAAAAACAACTAATACAATCGCAATAATCATATTAATGTTACTGATGACTTTTACACCACCATCAATACCACGCATTACTGAAACAACAGCAAGCAAGGTAACAATGAAAATAATCGCGACTTGTAAACCTAATCCACCTTCAATTCCAAACACATGTTGGAAGCCACTTGCTGCTTGTTGAGCACCAAGACCTAAAGAGGTAGCAAGACCAAATAACGTTGCTAGAACAGCAAGAATATCAACAATATGACCGGGCCATCCCCATGTGCGATCTCCTAAAATTGGATAGAAGATTGAGCGCATAGAAAGTGGTAAGCCTTTATTGTAAGAAAAGAAAGCTAATGACAAGGCAACAACACCATAAATAGCCCATGGATGAATACCCCAATGGAACATGGTTGCACCAAGTGCTAATTGTTTTGCTTCCGGTGTATACGCTTCAACGCCTAGTGGTGTTTCAAACCAACCAGTAAAGTAAGCAACCGGTTCTGATACACCCCAAAACATAAGACCAATACCCATGCCAGCAGCAAACAGCATCGCAATCCAAGAAACCATAGAATAATCAGGTTTTGCTTTATCGCCACCAAGGCGGATCTTGCCGAATGGAGAGACAATCAATGCTAAACAGAAAATAACAAAGATATTTGCGGACCACATAAACAAACCATCAAATGCGTTGATAATCTGTAATTTCAAACCATTTAATACTGTTTTAGCCGTTTCTGGGTCCGTCACTGCAACAGCAATTAAGAAGAGTGCAATCAAGCCAGCACTAATACCGAAGACGGAATTATGAATATCCAGTCCCCATTTTTGAACGTTATCCTGTCCAACAGTATAATCCGTATTATCTATACTGTACTTGTCCTTATTTCTACTCATTATTCCTCACTTCGAGCCTTAGCTCTCTGTTTTGGTTTAATTCAAATACTCGCTTTAAAATATTTAAACACACCCTATGATCCTAACAACTGAGCAAATTATTACCAGTAAAAGCGGTAAATTAGCCAGAAAAACAGCAAAACAAGCGAAATATCCTTATCTGTAAGACATTGTTTATGTTTTACAAATAAAAAAAAACGATGACTAAATCATCGCTTTTTATTAATTAGCTATGGTTAACCTTTATAGATTTTAGGATTAAATACGTCTCTTAACCAATCACCAAGTAAATTAATTACCAAGACTAAAGTAACCAAGACTAACCCAGGGAAAGCAGTAATCCACCACGAACCAGAGAAGATATAATTAAACCCGATACTGATTAATGAACCTAATGAGGGTTGGTCTACCGGTAGACCTAAACCTAAGAAAGATAACGCAGCCTCAGACATAATAGCATTAGCAATTTGCACTGTAGATATAACCAAAATTGGAGATAAGCAGTTAGGTAAAATATGACGGAACATGATTCTTGGTGAACGGAATCCCATTACCTTCGCCGCTTCTACGTATTCTTTCTTCTTCTCTGCCAATACTGACGCACGGATTGTACGAGCATATTGTGGCCACTCAGCAATACCGATAATAACCACGAGCATTACCACTGCATATTGGCTAAAGAACTCTGTTCCAAAACTGGCTTTAAAGATAGCAGAAACAATGATTGCAACCATCATGGTAGAAAAGGACAATTGCACATCAGCAAATCGCATTAAAAAGCTATCAATTCGACCACCAAAGTAGCCGGCTGATAAACCAATAATGATACCTAGCGTAAGTTGTACTGCTACTGCCAAGAAACCAATCGTCAACGATAAGCGCGAACCATAAAGAATAGTCGACAATACATCACGACCTTGGTCATCTGTACCTAAAAGGAAACGTTCATCTCCCTCTTCCATCCAAGATGGAGGCAATTCTGAATCCATAATATCAATCGAACTAAGATCATATGGATTACTTGGAGCAATGACAGGTGAAAGCAATGCACCTAAAACAAACACTAAAAAGACAGCAAAACTAAACATTGCCACTTTATCGCGTAAAAAATAATACAAAAAATCTGAAGATTTAAATCGCTCCCAACGAGTTGGAACGTGGTTAGTTGTTGTGTTCATGATTACGCTCCTTTGCCTGTAATATCTACAGTTGGGTTAATTAGTCCATACAATAAATCAACAATCGTATTCGTTACGACGAAGATCAATCCGACAAAGATAACGTAAGCGGTAATCAAAGGTGTATCTACACGGTTAATCGCCTCTAAAAATAAAGAGCCCGTTCCCGGCCATTGGAACACCGTTTCGGTCAAAATTGTATAGGCCACCATAGTACCAATTTGAACACCACCAACCGTTAAAACTGGAAGCATGGTATTTTTTAATGCATGTTGGTAATAAATTTTGTTGGTAGCGATGCCTTTTGCTTTTGAAAACTTAATGTATTCAGAACTTAATACTTCAAGCATTTCTGAACGCACCAAACGAATAAACAAAGGCAGCATAATGGAAGCCAGTGAAATACAAGGCAATACTAAATGAGCTAAGCCATCAATAGTAAAAAACCCTGATTCCCAACCAAGTAAATTGTACGTTTCTCCACGCCCATAGGACGGTAGCCAATTTAATTCAATTGAAAAAACATACATCAACATTATTGCGGTTAGGAATACAGGGATCGATATACCAATACTACTGAACGCCATAATTACTTTAGTAAAAAAGCTTTTAGGATGAATAGCCGAATAGACACCAAGAGGGATCGAGAGACATATAATAATAATCGCAGAACCCAATACTAATTCAAGGGTTGCAACAAGCTTATCTAGGATGACCTCAACGGCTGGCTTTTTGAAAAAATAAGACGTGCCCAAGTCACCTTGAACCGCATTAGTAATAAAACGAGTATATTTTGTGATGAACGGGTCATTTAACCCTAGATCATCTCTCAGAGCTTGACGCTCTGCTTCTGAAACTGATTGTCCAACCAATTCACGTAACGGGTCACCCAAGTTATCTTGGATGGAAAACGCAACCAGACTGATCACAAACATCACTATCAGAGCCTGAAACAGGCGCTTGACCAGAAACGTAAACATTCCTTGTCCCCTTAATCTATCCTAAGAATGACATGATAATTTTCATGTCTAACATATTGTTGGTCTTGCTGTTGGATACAAATAAAGGTTGCTTCGATTCATTCAAAGCAACCTATCTGTTTTTTGGTTAGTCGTTACTTAACAACTAAGTCGCCAAAGTATGGGTATTCCATTGCATTTACGATTGGCTTGATATCAATGTTTGATTTCGCACCCCATGCAAGGTTCTGCCAATGTAGTGGAACAAACGCAGCATCGTTATAAAGCGTGTCTTCTACTGTTTTTAGCATTTGGCTACGTTTAGCTGGGTCAGTTTCTACATTTGCCGCTTCAACTAAACGGTCAACTTCTGGGTTTGAGTAATGGCCACAGTTGTACTGACCTTTACCTGTTTCTTCATTACGAGTCATTGTTAGGAACTCAGAGAAGTTTGCTGAATCTTCAGTATCTGAATGCCAACCGATCATCATCATGTCAGCAGAACACAAATCAAACTCTGGCCAGTATTGTGCTTTTGGCAATGTTTTCAAATCAACTTTAATACCAATTTTCGATAGCATCGCTGCTGCTGCTTGAGCAATTTTTGCATCATTAACATAACGGTTGTTTGGTGCCATCATGCTTAGTTTGAAGCCTTCTTCGTAACCCGCTTCTTTCATTAGTTGTTTTGCTTTCTTAAGATCGTAACGTGGAACTAAGTCAGCATCATAACCAGAATAACCTGAAGGTCCTTGTTGACCAGCAGCAGTCGCAAAACCTTTCATGATTTTCTTAACGATACCTTCGTTATTGATTGCATGAACGATTGCTTGACGAACACGAACGTCTTTCAA
This sequence comes from Aliivibrio sifiae, assembly GCF_002954715.1. Classification (GTDB taxonomy): domain Bacteria; phylum Pseudomonadota; class Gammaproteobacteria; order Enterobacterales; family Vibrionaceae; genus Aliivibrio; species Aliivibrio sifiae. The sequence continues at coordinate 85,982 of NZ_MSCP01000004.1, forward strand.
GGCTTCATTGCTTGTTTGATTCATTTGAAATGAAATCAAACGAGTGCCTGGCAGCGTTACTAAATCGATACCTTTGGTATTTTTCACTCGCTTATGATCGTTTGGTGCAACAGGAGCAATAACATCAACATCACCAGAAAGAAGAGCAGCAACACGTGTTGCATTCTCTTTAATTGGTACAAGAGTTAATTCATCTACGTTACCTGGAGAATTTTTATCCCAGTAACCATCAAAACGTTCAAAAACAACTTTTACGCCTTGTTCTCGAGATTTAACAACAAATGGGCCAGTACCAGAAATGTGTGTTGATGCGAATGAATTACCGTGTTTTACGATTTCAGATTTATCTTTGCCATCTTCCGTTTTGCCAGAATAGAACTTACTGTCCATTGGGAAAAGATACGTCGCTGTCTGTAAAACTAATGGATAAGCGCCTTTAGAAATAAGTTCAACAGTGTAATCATCAATTTTAACTAGTTTTTCATACGGTTCGAAAATAGCTTTAAAATCAGGTGAGTCTTTTAGACGATCAAATGTCCAAACAACATCATCAGCCGTCATTTCATTACCTGAATGAAATTTAACGCCTTTACGTAAATTAAAACGGAAGGTTTTTTCATCGATACGTTCCCACTTTTCAGCAAGACGTGGTTCAAAGTCAAATGACTGCGTATAACGCACTAGGGGATCAAACACCATATGAGAAAGTTGTAGTGTGCCGCCAGACAATTGCTCATGTGGATCAAGAGATACCGGATCGGCATCGTAAGCAACGGTAATGTCAGCTGCTGCTGCACTAAAACTTAGGCCTGCTGCCATAAGCGCGATAGCCAGTTTGGTCTTCATGGTTTTCATTGCATAACTCCTTTATGCGGGAATATATCCCTAGTTTGTTGTATTTATACTTATTATTAGACGGTTTATACCGCTGTTAGATTATCTCTCAAGCCTTTAAACTCAGGCATAAGCGAAATTAATTGCTGGCTATACTCGTGCTGTGGGTTGGTATATAGATTTTCAGTAGGAGCAACTTCCAATAATGTTCCCATCTGCATTACACCCACACGATCACACATTTGACGAATAACAGGTAAATCATGACTGATAAACAACATGGTTAGGTTTAACTCATCTTGTAAATCTTTTAATAAGTTGAGGATTTGTGCTTGAACCGATACATCTAATGCTGAAGTAGGTTCATCACAAATTAATAGGCGTGGACGAGTCGCTAACGCTCGAGCAATAGAAATACGCTGACGCTGGCCACCAGAAAACTCATGTGGGTACTTCAATGCCGCCATTCTGCCTAAGCCAACATGATCTAAAAGATCATTAACGATCTGTTGCGTTTCTGATTCTGAGCGTGTTAGCTTATGAAAACGGATCGGTTCTGCAATGATATCGAAGATTTTCATACGTGGGTTCATTGATGTATAAGGGTTTTGGAAGACCATTTGCATTTGACGACGCATAGGTCGACGTTCTTTCTCTGACTTCAATGCTGTGAGATCAATCCCTTCAAAAGTAACAGAACCAGAATTTGGCGGGTACAAACCAGAGATTATACGAGCAATGGTAGATTTACCTGAACCTGACTCACCCACAAGACCAAATGTTTCCCCTTCGTGAATTTCAAAGCTAACATTATTAGAGGCTTGAACGTATTCACGGCGACTTTCAAAAAATGAGTCTTTCGTTATAAATCGTAGATTTACATTTTCTACTTTTAATAATGGTCCTGCGTATTCTCTCTGATCTTGGCTTTGCCCTAACCAGTGATTCTTCACATCAATAGGATCATGCTGAACGGCTTCTTCGATATAACTCACTAACGGGAAACGATCTAATTTAACGTCAGAACGTGGAACCGCAGAAATCAAACTACGAGTGTATGAATGATCCGGGTCACCTAAGACTTTCTCTGTCTTACCAAATTCAACCAAATCACCGCGGTACATTACCGCGACTTTATCTGTTACGTTTGATACAACACCCATATCATGAGTAACAAGCATACAGCCTACATTTTTCTTAACACAAAGATCTCGTATAAGACTTAGAATTTGATCTTGAATTGAAACATCGAGAGCTGTAGTAGGCTCATCGGCAATAATAAGGTCAGGTTCACCGGCTAATGCTATCGCAATAACAACACGTTGACGCATGCCACCTGAAAATTGGTGTGGGTATTGTTTTAAGCGATTGTCCGGTTGCGGGATACCCACTTGCTCCATCAGAGATAACGCTCTCGCATAAGCCTCTCCAGATGACATTTTTAAATTGGCATGAATGGTTTCGGTTAACTGTTGCTCAACCGTAAATAAAGGGTTTAACGAGGTCATTGGGTCTTGGAAAATAAAACCAATTTTAGAACCTCTAACTTTACGCATATCTTCTGTTGTTAGACCTGATACTTTTTCACCATCAAGAAAAACCTCACCTCCAGCAATAACACCTGGGGGGCTTAATAAATCAATAACAGCATTACCGACGGTTGACTTACCTGCTCCAGATTCTCCAACAACACCAACAATCTCACCGCGTTCTATTGAAAACGACAGGGATTTAACCGCGGCATGAACTCCATGACGAGATGGATATTCGATACGTAAATTTTTAACTTCTAAAAGTGACATTATCAGACTCCGACTACTCGGCAGCATCCTGCCCTGTCTGCACATTGATTCCATTCGAAACAGAAATAAATACTGTAACGTGATTAGGACACCAATGTAGTCAATTATTCACAAAAAAGCAACAAACAAAGAGTATAAAACTGATATATGTCATTATACTGCATAAAAAGTCACTCAATATAAAATAAACTAAAATCTACGACTGCAAAAAAAACAATAACTATTAAATAAAACATATGGTTACTAATTAAAATATAAATAATATTTTTATCTATAAAAGCATTGTATTTAGATAAATAGACATAAATATTTTTAACATTTCAAATAAGTTTTTAATTGGAATAAGTGAAAAAACACAGAGTTTTATATAGCTACATACAATAGAAAGCAGTGCAAGCTATCAAAACAAATATAAAATCAAGTACTAGAAACTTGAGTTTCGGGGGATTAATTATAAAATAAATCACAATGTAAAATAGCGATTTTGTGATGAAGGTTAGAATAATATAAAGCAGAAACGAAAAAAGCCTCGTCATTTCTGACGAGGCTTTAAAATGTGGTCGGTGAAGAGGGATTCGAACCCCCGACCCTCTGGTCCCAAACCAGATGCGCTACCAAGCTGCGCTATTCACCGAGTTTTTATTTGATTCTTGGGATGTTACTTGAATCAAAAGGTAAACTGTTTTTACAGTTACCAAAATTAATGGGGTGGCTAACGAGATTCGAACTCGCGACCACCGGAATCACAATCCAGGGCTCTACCAACTGAGCTATAGCCACCACTAATTTTTTCTATAACCGCTATCGCGATTATTTAAATAGTGGTCGGTGAAGAGGGATTCGAACCCCCGACCCTCTGGTCCCAAACCAGATGCGCTACCAAGCTGCGCTATTCACCGACAAATTTCGTTTCGATTCTTGGGATGTTACTTGAATCAAAACTGGAAACTTTATTTACTAAGTAAACTTGGTTACCAAAATAATGGGGTGGCTAACGAGATTCGAACTCGCGACCACCGGAATCACAATCCAGGGCTCTACCAACTGAGCTATAGCCACCACTACTTTTTTGCGCCTTTAATTTATATTCCGGATGGCACGCCCGAAAGGATTCGAACCTTCGACCTTTGGCTCCGGAGGCCAACGCTCTATCCAACTGAGCTACGGGCGTATACCCTATCGGCGGAGAGGAATAATACGGATCTGCGTGACCTGCGTCTAGTGTTTTTTTTACTTTTTTTATCGTTTGGTCTCTTTTTCGACAATTTCTACCTATTTATCCTCATTTTCTTTAGGTGTAGTGGTTTATTGCAACAATTTAAGCAGATATACTCACTCAATATTTACACGAAGTTAACGCGGCTATTTTATTAAGTACGCTTTTCAACTGGGTAAATACAATAAAATGGGCTGAAGCCAATAATAATAACTGGGAGTGTAAAGTGAGCTTTATGGAAAAATCGATTCGTAACATCATTATTGCAACGATTGCTGCATTAACTTTTTCAACTACCTCTTTTGCAGCAGGTAACTCTGATGATGCAATAGCTGAGCGAATTAAGCCAGTTGGTCAAGTTTACCTAGCAAGTGATGTTCCTGTTGTTGAAGAACCAACAGGACCTCGCACTGGAGAGCAAGTTTACAAAACATTTTGTACAGCTTGCCACTCTACAGGCGCAGCAGGATCACCTAAAACCCAAAATGCGGCAGATTGGGCTCCTCGTATAGCAAAAGGGATGGACGTACTTAAAGACCATGCGATTAATGGCTTTAATGCAATGCCTGCACGTGGTACTTGTATGAACTGTTCTGATGATGAAGTTGTTGCTGCTGTTGAGTACCTAATAAAAGGCCTATAATTAAAAGCATCTATAAAAAATGCCCACTTATAATAGTGGGCATTTTTATTTTCAGTTATTTTTTAAGCATTGCTCTAAGATTGGCTATATTATTTTTTCCTCTCTCCATCCTCTCTTCTTGAGTTGGCTTTGGTTTTTTCATTTCCCAATCTAGATCATCATGTGGTAACTCTTCTAGAAATCGACTCGGTTCAGGACGAATTAATTCACCATATTGTCGACGTTCTTTGCATAATGTAAAAGTCAGTTCTTTTTGAGCTCGAGTTATTCCAACATAAGCTAAGCGACGCTCTTCATCTACATTATCTTCATCCATACTCACTTGGTGAGGTAAGATCCCCTCTTCAGCACCAATCAAAAAAACATATGGAAATTCTAAGCCTTTTGATGCATGTAAAGTCATTAATTGAACCTGATCGGCCCCATCTTCATCCTCACCTCGTTCCATCATGTCTCGTAAGGTTAAGCGTTGAACCACTTCTTTTAATGTTTTCTCTTCATTATCATAATTATCACCTTCTAAATCGGCGACAATCCATGAGTAAAGATCAGAGACGTTTTTCATTCTCATCTCTGCTGCTTTTGCGCTAGTAGATGTCTCGTATAGCCAATCTTCATAATGAATATCTTTCACAAGAGAGCGAACCGCTTCTACTGTATTACCCCGTTCTGCATTTTCAGAAATAGAAACAATCCAATGACTGAAACGACGTAGTGATTCTAATCCTCTCCCTGTAAGAGTTTGCTCTAATCCCATTTCAAAACTGGCTTCAAACAAACTCTTTCCGCGCATATTGGCGTAAGTACCTAATTTTTCTAACGTCACAGGGCCAATTTCACGGCGAGGCGTATTTACCACTCGTAAAAATGCATTGTCATCATCAGGGTTTGTTAGCAAGCGTAAATACGCCATGATGTCTTTGATTTCAGCTCGCGAGAAAAAGGAAGTCCCACCTGATATTTTATAAGGCACTCGGTTTTGCATTAACGATTTTTCTATCAAACGTGATTGGTGATTACCACGGTATAATACGGCATAATCTTTATAGTCTGTTCTATTTAAAAATCGATGAGCAATGATTTCACCCACCACTCGTTCGGCCTCATGTTCGTCATCTTTTGCAGTAAGTACTTTTATTTGCTCACCATCAGGGATCTCTGAAAAAAGACGCTTTTCAAATACATGGGGATTATTAGCAATCAATATATTAGCTGCTCGTAGAATTCGGCTGGTCGAGCGGTAATTTTGCTCCAATTTAATCACTCGTAAATTTGGATAGTCTTCGTTTAATAGCACCAAATTTTGAGGTTTTGCACCACGCCATGAGTAGATTGATTGATCATCATCCCCTACGACTGTTAAGCGGCCTCTTTCTCCGACTAATAGTTTCACCAATTCATACTGACTGGTATTGGTATCTTGGTACTCATCCACAAGTAAATAGCGGATCTTCATTTGCCAACGCTCACGAACCTCTTGATTAGTTCGAAGCAGTAATACAGGTAATGAAATAAGATCATCAAAATCAAGCGCGTTATAGGCTTTCATTTGTGTTAGATACATCTCATAACAAAAGGCAAATAATTGGTCTTGCTCTGAACGAGCGAAGCCTTTAACTTGCGCAGGTGTCAGCATGTCATTTTTCCAATTAGATATACTGCTTAATAACTGACGCAGTAAATCTTTATCACCATCAATCTGCTTTTCTGTTAACTCTTTTAATAAAGCCAGCTGGTCTTGATCATCAAATAAAGAAAAACCAGCTTTCAAGCCAAGTACTTTATATTCACGTCGAATAATATCTAAGCCTAATGAGTGAAAAGTAGAAACCATTAACCCTCGGGACTCTTGCTTGTTTAGCGTTTGCCCGACACGCTCTCTCATTTCTCGTGCCGCTTTATTGGTAAATGTTACCGCTGCAATATTTCTCGCTTTATAACCACACGTCTGGACGAGGTAAGCTATTTTATTTGTGATTACACGGGTTTTACCTGACCCTGCACCAGCCAATACTAAACATGGCCCTGAGACAAATTTAACTGCCTCATCCTGCTGTGGATTAAGTCTCATGAATCACCTATTAAATCGATAATGAATTATTTGGGTCTATAATAAAGCGGTCTACTTTGGAATACCATGTAAACAATCAATCAAAAAATGTGACCTTTACGTTTCTTGACACAAAAATAGATTACATTTTATTCGTCGTGTCCTAAAATAATGAATGAACGTTCATTCATTTCATAAGGATCTATTTATGAAGGAAAAACGCCAACTCATCATTGAGTCAGCTGAACAGTTGTTAGCCACCGATGGGTTTAGCGGTTTATCCATGCAAAAAGTAGCAAACCAAGCGGGTGTTGCCGCAGGTACTATCTATCGCTACTTTGATGATAAAGAAGCATTAATCCAAGAAATAAAGCTAAATATAATGCAACGAGTAGCCTTTGCTATTCAAGAAAACGTACTAGATTCAGATCCAATTAAAGTCCGTTTTCGTACTATGTGGTTAAATATTTGGCATTTTGCTATTTCAGAAAGAAATACATTTTTGAACCGCAATCAATACGATTCACTTCCTTGCTTTGATTTAGTCAAACTAAAGGAACTAGAGGAAAAAATGTTTGCCCAAGTTAATCAACTCTTTATTGATGGACTTGAGCAAGGTGTCTTTAAGCCTCTTAGCGTAGAAATATTAACTGGCCTTAGTTTAGAAGCGAGTGTTTGTTTAGCTCGAAAACATGCTCAAGGTTTTTTTACTTTAACAAACGATGATCTTGACGCGGCAATTGAAGCCAGTTGGGATGCCATTATTAAACACTAATTTGGAGTTCTAATCAGAATGAAAAAGTGGACTTTCTTTATGTTACTTCTTGCGCTACTTCTTTTTGGTAGCGTTATTGGTTTTAACATGTTTAAACAACAAAAAATTGCTGAGTACATGGCAAACAGACCTGAACCTGAATTTCCTGTTACGGTTGAAACGGTTACTTCGTCTCTTTGGACTCCAACTATCGAAGCGATTGGTTTCATTGAGCCAAACCAAGGTGTAACTCTTACCACTGAAGTTAATGGCGTAATCGATAAGATTTCCTTTGATTCTGGCAGCCAAGTAAAAGAAGGGCAATTACTGCTTTCTCTTGACTCTAAAGTAGAAAAAGCCAATTTAAAAAGTACTCAAGCTCGCTTACCTGCAGCTGAAGCAAAATATAAGCGTTATAAAGGCTTGTACAAAAAAGGGTCTATTTCTAAAGAATCATACGATGAAGCTGAAGCGAATTATTTCTCTCTTGCTGCTGATATTGAAGGTATGAAAGCATCAATTGAGCGTCGTGAGATTAAAGCACCTTTCTCTGGTGTAGTTGGTATTCGTAACGTGTATCTTGGTCAATACTTACAACCAAGTACTGATATCGTTCGTTTAGAAGACACTAGCATCATGCGTTTACGTTTCACTGTTCCTCAAACGGATATTTCTCGTATCAACATTGGCCAAGATATTGATATTACGGTTGACTCATACCCTAATGATGTATTTAAAGGATCAATTAGCGCGATTGAGCCAGCGGTAAATATTCAAAGTGGTCTAATTCAAGTTCAAGCTGATATCCCTAATAATGGTGGAAAACTACGTAGTGGTATGTTTGCTCAAGCAGATATCATCTTACCTACATTAGAGAACCAAGTTGTTATCCCGCAAACAGCAATTACCTACACTCTCTATGGTGACAATGTTTACATCGTTACTGAAAAAGACGGTGATAAGCGTGTTCAACAGCATGTAGTAAAAGTTGGTGAGCGTTCAGAAGCTATCGTACACATTCTTGACGGTGTTAAACCTGGCGATGTTGTTGTTACATCTGGTCAAGTTCGTTTAAGTAATGACGCGAAAGTACGTATCGTTGAAAGCGATGCAACAACACCACCTGCTGAAACACCAATGCTGTAACCGGAGGAACTATGCGCTTTACTGATGTTTTTATTAAACGTCCAGTTTTAGCGGTATCAATCAGCTTTTTGATTGCTTTGCTTGGTATCCAAGCTATTTTCAAAATGCAGGTTCGTGAATACCCTGAAATGACGAATACCGTTGTAACGGTAACAACAAGCTACTACGGTGCGAGTGCTGACCTTATCCAAGGTTTCATCACTCAACCCTTAGAACAAGCGGTGGCTCAGGCTGATAATATAGATTTCATGACGTCACAATCTGTAATGGGTCAATCGACTATTACGGTAACGATGAAATTAAATACAGACCCCAACGCCGCATTGTCTGATGTGTTAGCTAAGACTAACTCTGTTCGATCTCAGCTTCCAAAAGAAGCCGAAGATCCAACAGTTACTATGTCGACAGGCTCTACAACTGCTGTACTTTATATTGGTTTTACAAGTGATGAGCTTGTATCAAGTCAAATTACCGATTACCTAGAACGAGTTGTTAACCCTCAACTATTTACGGTTAATGGTGTTTCAAAAATCGACCTTTATGGTGGTATGAAATACGCATTACGTATTTGGTTAGATCCTGCCCGTATGGCTGCAATAAATATGACAGCAACTGATGTTATGGGGGTATTAAATGCCAATAACTTCCAATCAGCGGCTGGTCAAGCAACGGGTGAATTTGTTCTTTATAATGGTAGCGCAAACACACAAGTTTCTAATGTAGAGGAACTTGAGCGTTTAGTTATTAAAAGTGAAGACGGTGAAGTTGTTCGTCTAAGTGATATTGCGAAAGTATCCTTAGAAAAAAGTCATGATGTATACCGGGCAAGCGCTAACGGTAAAGAAGCAGTTGTTGCAGCAATCAATGCCGCACCAAGTGCTAACCCGATTAACATTGCAGCAGATGTTTTGGAACTTTTACCTCAACTAGAGAAAAACCTTCCTAAAAATATCAAAATGAACATCATGTACGATTCTACGATTGCGATTAACGAATCAATTCATGAAGTAATTAAGACTATTGTTGAAGCAGCTGTTATCGTACTTATCGTTATCACATTGTTCTTAGGTTCATTCCGAGCGGTAATCATCCCTATTGTAACCATCCCGCTCTCCCTTGTTGGTGTTGCTATGGTAATGCAAGCCATGGGATTCTCATGGAACTTAATGACACTTCTTGCCATGGTTCTCGCCATTGGTTTGGTAGTAGATGACGCAATCGTTGTACTTGAAAACGTAGATAGGCACGTCAAACTTGGAGAAACACCATTTAGGGCCGCGATCATTGGTACGCGTGAAATAGCGATACCTGTAATTGCAATGACTCTAACGTTGGGTGCTGTATATGCTCCTATCGCTATGATGGGAGGAATTACTGGTTCTCTGTTTAAGGAGTTTGCCTTAACCCTTGCAGGCTCAGTATTTGTTTCTGGTATCGTCGCACTAACACTATCTCCAATGATGTGTTCTAAGATGCTTAAAGCAAATGAAGTACCGAGTAAATTTGAAAGTACAGTTCATCATTTCCTTGATGGTATGACAAATAAGTATGAGCGAATTCTTGGTTCGGTAATGCAACACCGTCCGGTAATCATTGCATTCGCGGTTATCGTTTTTGCCAGCCTGCCATTACTATTTAAGTTCATTCCAAGTGAACTTGCTCCTTCTGAAGATAAAGGAGTGGTAATGCTGATGGGTACTGGTACATCTAACGCTAACTTAGATTACCTGCAAAACACGATGAATGATGTAAATACAATTCTTTCAGACCAACCTGAAATTGCATTTGCTCAAGTATTTACAGGTGTTCCTAACTCAAACCAAGCATTTGGTATTGCATCAATGGTTCCTTGGAGCCAACGTGAAGCGAGTCAAGCTGATGTAACTGGCCGAGTAGGTAAATTAGTCCAAGATGTTCCTGGTATGGCTGTAACAGCCTTCCAAATGCCTGAACTTCCAGGTGCTGGTTCTGGCTTACCAATTCAGTTTGTAATAACAACACCAAATAGCTTTGAGAGCCTATTCCAAATAGCGACCGAAGTGCTAACTGACGTTAAAGGTAGCCCTTTATTTGTTTATTCTGATATCGATTTAAACTTTGATTCAGCAACAATGAAAATCAACATCGATAAAGATAAAGCAGGTGCTTATGGCGTAACCATGCAAGATATTGGTATTACGTTGAGTACTATGATGGCTGATGGCTACGTTAACCGTATCGACCTAAATGGACGTTCTTATGAGGTTATCCCTCAAGTTGAACGTAAATACCGTTTAAACCCTGAATCAATGAATAACTATTATGTTCGTTCTCTCAGTGGCGAGGCTGTACCATTGGGTAGTTTAATTTCAATTGACGTAATTGCAGAACCTCGCTCTCTGCCTCACTTCAATCAGTTAAACTCTGCAACCGTTGGTGCTGTACCATCACCTGGTGTTGCTATGGGTGATGCAATTGCTTGGTTTGAAGATATAGCAAATACAACATTACCAAGTGGATATAACCACGATTACATGGGCGAAGCTCGCCAATATGTAACAGAAGGTAGCGCATTATATGCAACCTTTGGTTTAGCATTAGCGATCATCTTCTTAGTTCTTGCGATTCAATTTGAATCTATTCGAGATCCATTAGTTATCATGGTTTCTGTTCCACTAGCAATTTGTGGAGCGTTAATTGCTCTTGCTTGGGGCGCTGCAACTATGAATATCTACTCTCAGGTAGGTTTGATTACGTTAGTCGGTTTGATTACTAAACACGGTATTCTTATCTGTGAAGTAGCAAAAGAAGAACAGCTACATCACCTTAAAAATCGTATGGAAGCGGTAACTGAAGCGGCTAAAGTTCGTCTTCGTCCTATCCTAATGACAACGGCGGCAATGATTGCGGGTCTTATCCCATTAATGTATGCAACTGGAGCAGGTGCTGCACAGCGCTTTAGTATTGGTATTGTAATCGTTGCTGGATTAGCAATCGGTACTCTATTTACTTTATTTGTACTGCCAGTGATTTACAGCTACTTAGCAAGTGAACATAAACCGTTACCTGTTTTTGAAGAAGGCAAAGAAATTCAAGAATAAGGTATTTAAGAATCTAAAGGCTACTTCGGTAGCCTTTTTTATATTTGAATAGCGACAATCGGCTGTGCTTTATTTAAAATAAAGAAAAAAATTGACCAAGGAATAAATAATGTTTGATCCAAAGAAGTTAGAACAGGTAGCAAAACAAATTCATGATTCAATGCCTCAACCAGTTAAAGAACTAGGTAGTGATGTTGAACAAAAGGTACGTCAGGTTATTCAAGGTCAACTGAATAAGCTTGATGTTGTAGGAAGAGAAGAGTTCGATGTTCAAACTCAAGTACTACTTCGTACTCGCCAAAAACTAACAGCAATGGAACAAAAACTGGCTGAATTAGAAGAGAAGCTTTCGAATAAGTAATTGAAAGTTTAAGTCTCAGATACAAAAATGGCTTAATCATTACTGATTAAGCCATTTTTTAAATTTAATTTAAATTAACCACCAACAGCGATACGCTTCATATCACTCATATAGCTACGTAACTCTTCACCAATATATTCTACTGGGTGATTACGAATGGCCTCATTAACAGCAATTAGCGTTGCGTTATCAACTTGATTTGATGTTTCACCTAAACCACGACCAATTACGTTTGTCTCAATAGATGGCATAAACTTCTCACGAAGTAGTGGTGTTGCTACATTAGCAAATAGATAATTACCATACTCAGCAGTATCTGAAATTACCACATTCATTTCATATAAACGCTTACGGGCAACCGTATTTGCAATTAATGGTAGTTCATGTAGTGATTCATAATATGCAGATTCGTCAACAATACCAGATGAAGTCATTGCTTCAAACGCTAGCTCTACACCAGCACGAACCATTGCAACTAATAAAATACCATTATCAAAGTATTCTTGTTCTGAGATCTCAACATCTGACTCTGGATAATTTTCAAATGCAGTTTGGCCAGTCTCTTCACGCCAGCCTAAAAGATTAACATCATCATTTGCCCAATCCGCCATCATTGTACGAGAAAACTTACCTTGAATGATGTCGTCCATATGCTTATTATATAAAGGACGCATTAAATCTTTTAATTCTTCAGATAGCTCGAACGCCTTCACTTTTGCAGGATTAGATAGACGATCCATCATGTGAGTCACGCCACCGAACTTAAGCGCTTCAGTAATAGTCTCCCAACCAAACTGTAATAATTTACCGGCATAACTTGGTTCAATGCCATCAGCGATCATCTTCTCGTAAGAAACGATAGAACCTGCTTGTAACATACCACATAAGATAGTTTGCTCACCCATTAAATCAGATTTAACTTCAGCTACAAAAGATGACTCCAAGCAACCGGCTCTATGACCGCCAGTACCAGCAGCCCATGCTTTTGCGATATCCCAGCCTTCACCCTTTGGATCATTTTCAGGGTGAACAGCAATTAATGTAGGAACACCAAAACCACGCTTATATTCTTCACGAACTTCTGTACCTGGACATTTGGGCGCAACCATAACAACAGTGATGTCCTTACGGATCTGCATACCTTCTTCAACAACGTTAAAACCGTGAGAATAACCTAACGCAGCACCTTCTTTCATTAGTGGCATTACAGTTTCAACAACATTTGTATGTTGTTTGTCTGGCGTTAAATTAACAACAAGATCTGCTTGAGGGATTAACTCTTCATAGCTAGCAACTACAAAACCATTTTCTTTCGCGTTTTTATATGACTGACGTCGCTCATCAATAGCAGTTTGACGCAGTGCATATGCAACGTCTAAGCCTGAATCTCGCATGTTAAGACCTTGGTTAAGCCCCTGAGCACCACAACCAACAATCACTACCTTTTTTCCTTTTAGGTAATCAGCTTCAGTTGCAAACTCTTCGCGATTCATAAAACGACAACGACCAAGTTGATCCAATTGCTCACGTAAATTCAGCGTATTAAAATAGTTAGCCATAATAAAACTCCGTAAATATCATTTAATCCATTAGGATGATTCTGTGTATACAAAGATAATAACGAAAGATTAACATTGTAAAAAGTGATATATTAGCAACACATGATTGCAAAAATAGCAACGATATGAATATAAAATTATTACAAACTTTTCTCCATCTTTGTGAGAGCCATAGTTTTACTTATACGTCTAAAGCAATGCATTTAAGTCCTTCAGCATTAAGTCGACAAATTCAAAAGCTTGAAGATGATATAGGACACCCTTTATTTATCAGAGATAATCGCAGTGTTGAATTAACTAGCGCAGCTAAACAGTTAATACCAGTTGCAATGAATATATGTTCAGAATGGAGTGGCTATAAAACACGTTCAAACATTGTAAACAATGCTTTGAAAGGACAACTAAAACTATTTTGCTCTGTAACTGCTAGCTACAGTCATCTCCCTCAACTATTAAATGATTTTAAAGTTAATTACCCACATATAGACATAAAGTTATCTACTGGAGATCCTGCACAAGCAATAGAAAAAATCGAAAACTCTGAAGCTGATATTGCTATATCTGCCATTCCTGAAAAAACATCAAATAAATTAGCTTTTGAAATTATTAGTGAGATCCCTTTATCTGTTATTGCTCCTACTGGTAATAATCAATTCATTGGCGATATAAACAAAGAAAATACAAATTGGAATTCCTTACCTTTTATTCTTCCAGAATCTGGAACAGCTAGAAACCGAGCAAACCAGTGGTTTAAAGAGCAAAAAATAAAACCAACAATTTATGCTCAAGTATCGGGTCATGAAGCTATTGTAAGCATGGTAGCTTTAGGTTGTGGAATTGGAATTGCTCCAGATGTGGTAATTAATAACAGCCCAGTAAAAGACAAAATTCAACGTTTAAATACTTCACCTATAGCACCTTTTAAATTAGGACTATGTTGTAAAAAATCAAAACTTAGTGATCCTGTCATTCAAGCTTTATGGCAAATAGCAGAAAATACATTTATTTAAAAGAAGAAACGAAAAAAGGCTTCCCAATGGGAAGCCTTTTAAAATTTGAGCCTAGCGATGTCCTACTCTCACATGGGGAAACCCCACACTACCATCGGCGCTATTACGTTTCACTTCTGAGTTCGGCATGGGATCAGGTGGGTCCATAATGCTATGGTCGCTAAGCAAAATATGTCAGTAAATGGTGCTGATACCCAGACTCGAACTGGGGACCTCACCCTTACCAAGGGTGCGCTCTACCGGGCTGAGCTATATCAGCAATAACTATTTACTTATGTAATCGAAAAAAGCCATCCGTTAGGATGGCTTTTTAAAATTCA
>NZ_MSCP01000005.1:0-865 GCF_002954715.1 Aliivibrio sifiae
GGGTTTGTTGCAAAAAAACTTAGTATCAGCTCAAAATCCTTTATTTCCCGATCTAATCGAGCGACTCAATGACCAATCCTGACTTTAAATGGAAACACTTTGCACCAGAAATTATACTTTGGTGTTTACGTTGGTATGGTTCAACACCAATGAGTTACGCAAATCTCAGTGATATGCTCGCAGAGCGAGGCATATCGGTTAATCGTTCAACTATTTACCGTTGGTTTATTGAATATTCCCCTAAATTACGAAAAAAGTTACGTCGTAATTATCAATTCATCAAAACCGACTCATCCTGGCAACTTGATGAAACCTACGTCAAAGTGAAGGGGGGAATGGCACTATCTTTACCGTGCCATTAATAAACAAGAAGAGACTCTCGATTTTTATTTTTCCCACAAGCGCAATAAAGAAGCGGCCTACCAATTCCTTAAGCGTTGCTTAAGATATTATGACATAGACAATCAACCTAAAACGTTAAACACGGACAAACATTCTTCATACGCCAATGCTATTGCTAGACTGAAGAAGGAAGGACGACTACGAGAGGATGTCGAGCAACGGCAAGTTAAATGCCTCAATAATGGCATTGAGTCCGATCATGCCCCCATTAAGAAATTGATCGTGGCCGCCGGTGGTTTCAAACTGAGGAAGCGAGCTTGGTCAACGATTCAAGGATTTGAATCTTTACGAATGTTAAATAAGGGGCAGTTTGATTTCTGGTTACGTAATGATAAACGTGAAACTGTAGTACGGGAGAGATCCGCCTTCTTGAATCGTTTATTCAATGTTGAAGTAGTTTTTCAATAATAATGAGTCAATTGTAGGGCTTATTTACTAACTCAGATTATTTGCAACAGTCCCC
>NZ_MSCP01000005.1:1758-7697 GCF_002954715.1 Aliivibrio sifiae
TGTGAGTGAGAATTTGGACTTTTAATATTATTTATATCTAATTAATATTTATTTTTTTGTTTGATGTATGTAAATAAATTGTAAATTAGAGTAATTTTTGGCTGGTAGAGCAAGATCTTATATCTTACTTAGAAGCGGGGAGAAGAGGATGGCTCAACGAGAGGATAATTTTACATTACCTATAGGTGAGGATGGCAAACTTGAGAAAGATGATAGTGGCGCTAAAGTATATTTTTCTGGAGGTAAATCTTTTTCAATAACAGTTCCTGAGAGTTATATTTTGAAAAAGCTTATCGAAGAAGATGGAAAAGTTGTTGAAAAAAACGAGCTTATTTGTGCAGCTTGGGGACGCGCCGACGTCATAGGCCCAAACTCACTTCCTGTTGCTATCACTAATTTAAGAAAGATATTAGGTTTTTATAATATAAAAATAACTAACGTACCTAAGAGAGGGTATCGTATTGATTACGGTGAAAAAACGAATGGAATGTTATTAGATGAATCGAAAAAGAATAATAAAGAGGTGCAATATGGCACGTTAAAGGCAAGAAGAACTGTGTTTGCAATATTTTTTATGTTGGTATCTCTATATGCGATAGCATACATTTGGTTTTCTTGGGTACGTATTGAATGTAAAGTAAATTCTCTCGTAGAAGTATGTCATGTTAAAGGCGATACGTTTGATCCCAGCCTAATCGATGGCAAGACCGCTGGGCTTTATTATTACTCTACTTCCAATGGAATGGTAAAGGTAGAAAGTCATGAATAGATTCCTTATTTTTAGCTTTACACTTTTTGCTTTGATCGCAACAGGTTTGGTCTACGCTTTTCTGAATGGCTCATCATGTCGATACTCTATTTCCCTTTATGTTGGGGAGGATGATCGGTATGTTTTTATTACTTGTTATCGAGGTAAAGTGGTGGCACTGCAAACAAGACAAAATGAACAAGGTGAGATCCTATCGAAATGGAAGGTGGAAGCGCGACACTTTAGACTGAGCTCTCAGAGTATTTACTTTGTCTATTCAAGAACGCCCCTTGTTTATGGGAGTCAAGTCGATGCTAATGATCGTTTTAATGAAATATCGTCTGGATTCAAGCTATTGTTTTATAACATGCAAAGGAGAGGGGATAACGATGTTTACATTTTTCAAGAATTTCCGAGGTACTACGTACATAAAGGAACGATAGATGGGGTATTGGATGCTTGGGATGACACCAACCAGCTCTGAAAGGCAAGAGCCGGTTGGTTGAGGTGTTTAGAGCTGCGTGAATCTCGCGTTGAAATGTCGTAAGACTGGCGGCTCGTAGGAAAACGAAAGTCCTTTCAGTTTGTGAATATTCTTTTTAACCTCGCTAAAGGCTTCAATCACGTAATCCAAATGGGCTTTCGTATAGGTGGCCCGAGGAACTGCAAGGCGCAGTAGCTCTGCTGGGCAAGGGAGTTGTAGCCTAGTCTCCGGATCCCTACCCAACAGTAAAGAGCCAATTTCTGCGCCTCGGGTTCCTGCGGTCAAATAAAGCTCGCATGCTAAGGCATGGCCTGGAAAGTGCTCGGGCTTGATGTGGGGCAGAAGAGCTCCAGCGTCGATGAAGGCGGCATGTCCACCAGCCTGCTGACATTGGATCCCAATAGATTCAAGTCCAGAAACTAAATATTCAATTTGTTGGATCCTTGACTCTAGCCATTCTTCTCGCATCGCTTCGTACAGACCGACGGCTAAACGCTCCATAGCTCCTCCTTCGAGGCCACCGTAGGTGGGAAAACCTTCGAGTAGGACACAATGCGTTTGGCATTCCCTAAACGTTTCTAACAATGAATCATCTTTAAAGCTTAGTAGCCCCCCCATGGGGACCATGGCGTCTTTCTTGGCTGACATGGAAAGAATATCGGCGTACTTAAACATCTCCTTGGTGATATCTGAAATCTGCCAATCCTCATAGCCTGCCTCACGTTGTTTGATAAAATAGGCGTTTTCGGCAAAGCGTGCACAATCCATAATGACTGGGATGTCATAGTGTTTGGCGATCTCGTAGACCGCTTCTAAGTTTGACATAGACACGGGCTGACCACCTGCCGAGTTGCACGTGATGGTACTGACAATGTATGGAATATTTTCTGCGCCAATTTCCTCAATAGTTGCTACGACTTTTTGCAGATCAAAGTTACCTTTAAAATCCGCGCGGACGGAGGTGTTGAAAGCGGACTCGTCAGGTGCATTAATGACCTTGCAGTTATTGATCTGTGTGTGTCCCTGGGTAGTATCAAAAAAATAGTTAGAGATGGCAGCCATTTTAGAGCGCTGTAGGCCTTTTTCTTGCTCTCTCTTGTTGATAAGGGCGGGGATGTAGAGCTGTTCTGCACCACGACCTTGGTGAGTAGGGATGGTCAGTTGATAGCCAAAAATGTCTTCGACCGCAGAAGAGAGCGTGTAATAGCTTCTACTTCCGCTGTACGCTTCGTCACCACGTAACATAGCGGCTTGCATGTCTTGTGTAACTGCACCCGTTCCACTGTCTGTCAGCAAATCGATAAAAATGTCTTTGCTTTGAATGAGAAAAGGATTGTAACCCGCCAGTTTGAGCACCTCTTCACGTTCTTCACGAGTGGTTTGTCGAATTGGTTCTATCACTCGGATTTTGTATGGCTCAGCCAGATAGCCCGTCTTTAAATCTTGTTGGTACATATATACTCCTTAAAAATTAAAAAACTAGAGAGAAGAGAACTCGTAGCCTCTTCCTTCCAGAGTTATGAGTTGCTCCTAACGTGTTGGTGTTTTACTCCTGACCAAAAACCGGTAAGAGCGATAATGTGTTCAATAAATGAACAATGATGGTGACGACGCCAAATAAGGCGACAGAAACAAGGGTCCAATCGTTTCCAGGGACACGATATAACGTCATGTTGTCTTTTTGCGTAGCGGCGCATTCATTTCGGAATTTTTTGACTAGAATAGCTGGGATAATACAAGCCCAAAATGCCGCTGCAGACGCTGCAAAACCAATGGCAGTTAAAAAACCAAACGGAAGGAGCAAAGAGCAAATGAGCGGTGGCAAAAAGGTAACTGCCCATGTTTGGTTTCTGCCTTTTGTTGTTGAAGCGTCAAATTGAAAGGCGTCAGCAAGGAAATCAAACAATCCCAAGCCAACCGCAATAAAGCTGGAGAGAATAGCCGCTGCTGAAAAAGCACTTAAAACGTTCTCCAGCCAATGCTTATCCGAGAAGGTTTCTCTGACGTTGTTCAGCAGAGCGTCAATGTTGCCATCTTGTGCAATGACGGAGGTAAAACTGTCTCTTGGAATGTTTCCGAAGATGGCGAAAAGCCAAATGGTGTAAAAAACAAAAGCGAGCACAACACCCAAAACAAGTGCATTTCTTGCTTTACGTACGTCCAGATAATAATCCCGCATCGAAGAGACGGAATGTTGGTAACCAAAGGATGCTAAAGCAACAGGAATAAAGGCGAACACATAACGGCTGTCTGTTATAGAGAAAGCTTTGTCATCAAGCGCAAAAAGAACGCGAGTATCTAGGTTTGCAGATAATCCAGTCATGGAAAAAGTAAAACTTAAAACCATAAATATTAGGAGAA
This sequence comes from Aliivibrio sifiae, assembly GCF_002954715.1. Lineage (GTDB taxonomy): Bacteria > Pseudomonadota > Gammaproteobacteria > Enterobacterales > Vibrionaceae > Aliivibrio > Aliivibrio sifiae. The sequence goes on from NZ_MSCP01000005.1 coordinate 5,352, forward strand.
TGATTGAAACGCGATCTACTACCCGAGTGGAGTGCCAAATTGGAATAGAAAAGCAAAGCAAAAATAGAATTGAGGCGAATTTTGCGTTGAGGCTGGTGTAGCCTTGGATGATAAGTCCTGAAGAGGTGATGTAGGCGTATAACAAGATCGCCCCCACGAAATAGACCGTGAGATTTGTAACGAATTGAACCTTTTTCCCTAATAAATCTTTGGTCAAAGTCGAAAAAGAGGACTTGTATGGGTAAGATTGAAGAGCCTCTAGCAATAAACACCCACTGGTGATCATAACCAGCATTGTTATGACTAAAACGATCATCGAACCAATAAACCAAACACCTGCGCCCGCCGAAGGTAACCCAAGCATTCCCGCACCGACGCAGGCGCAGGCAATGATGCATCCCCCACCCAATACCGAGGGAATGGGTTTGATTTTGCTCTTATCAATGGAATTATCCATATACGTGTTTCCTTAGTGTTATTTACTTAAAAAGCGAATGAAATAGAACAAGTGAAAATTCAAAAAATCCTCATGACAGGGCGTATTAAGTGACTTTCCTACAGGCTATGTCACTTGTCGTAATTGGATCTTTTCTTGGTAGTATTAATTTGTGTTAATTCCATGACTTCGAAAAATCTTGTTCTTGAAAAACGCTCGCCAAACCAGTGATTTGTTGCATCCGCAAGACTTCATCTCTGTCCATTCCCAGTTCTTTACCAATATTGTCATTGCTCAATCCTAGCGCCTTTAAATGGATGCTCAGATTGCTCGTTAACTCGACTTGATGCACACCGCGAGCAATATTGTGTCGGACCGAAGTGGCAATGCATTCCTCTTCAGGGAGATCCAAAATCACTACCGGAACGTAACCAGGAATACTTTGTAGTTCAGGATGTTTAAACAATAAACTGTATCGGTGAAATCCATCAACTAAAACGTATTTTGAGCCGCTAATTTTTCCTGCCCTGTTCCTTGCAGTAACGGGCGCCGAAGTTACTGCCCTCCACACGACCAACTAACTTTTGCCAAGTTTGTGGTTCTAATATTTTATACAGCCATAATCCTTTGCGTTGTTCATCCCCAAAAGGTTGGCAAAGCCTTTGCATTGAAAAAGGTACTCCGGCTTTATACATTAGTTCATAAATACGGTTATAATCCCAACTAAACCGTGCGTTGGCGATCCAAATATCTTTTGTTTTCCAATCGTAAATTGGGTATGCGGTATAGACATCTTTTTGAAGGCGAGTGGTCCAGTATTTATCCTTATACTTTCCCTTTTTGCTATTTTTTATTGTGTTGAAACGATGAAGCGATTCGTCTGCTCTAAGGCCAATTAAAACCGCAATAGGCGTTCCTTTTTGCTGCTGAAACCAATGTGCAAACTCGACTACGAAGTCTTCAAACTCCATTGCAAAGTAAAAAAAGGAAGAGCGGTCGGGTCAGAAATTACGTATTTATTTTTAGGCATGCTTCTTACCCAATCTTTTTCTCTCTTTGGATCCCAGCAGAGCCATTTAGGTTGAAATTGTGATAAAGAGTTTCGAAGACTAATTGGAAGGCAAATCCAATATGGGTTAACTTCTTTACTGCTTATTATTCGCTCGATGAACAGTTGAGTCTCTTTGTACTGAGCCTCAAAATCGACAATTAGTATGTCTAGAGGAAGTCGACCTCGTTTTTCTGCTTCTTCAATAGCGAGATTTAATAATACTCCAGAATCCTTTCCGCCCGAAAAAGAAACATAGACATTGTCAAAATTATCGAATAGATAACGTACTCTTTGTTGAGCAGCCTCCAAGACATTTGATTCTTGCCAATGTTTTTTAGAGTATTTCATTGTTGTTCACCTAACCAATAATTTGTGTTTTTATGCTAAAATGTGACCTTTGTATTTCTAATGAGGCTAATGTTTAAATTAAAAAAACAAAGAGAGGTTGATTTTGGGGTAGACCAACCACCTCTTTGGGGTAGGGACAGTAATTTCCCTTAATAACATAGAGATAGAGAGAGCTTGTTGAAAGAGCTTGTGACGAGACGGTTTAGTGAACTTTACTATATAAATAATATATGGTCCGCTATTGAAAATTAAGATTAAAGGGGCTTTACCCTTCGGGCAGGCATATATTCTTATGGTGATTGAACACTTCTTTTGTCCCTGTCTTTTCATCACGAGATAGAGGCTAAAACAGATTTGCATTCTTCTAAATTAAATAATTAATTAATTAATTATTTTTGTTTCTAATTTAAAAATAATTAATATTATTTAAATTCTATAAAATATGGATATGGCGCGTCTCCGCATTGCTTTGATGATTGCGTATACCAGTTAATTCCAGCGCTCTATAGAA
>NZ_MSCP01000005.1:9171-96841 GCF_002954715.1 Aliivibrio sifiae
TTTAATTCCCTATCTTTTTTTAGTTTCTGATATTTTATGCAGTAATAGGGTGGCACAGTTGTCATCTGGTGCAGTAGACACATGCTCCGCGATAAACATCCCCCCATGACCATTAATAATATCCACCAATCGACCAGGCTCATCCATGATGATGAAATTGGGTAACGGCTCAATCAATACGTTTTCATCATTAAAGCATCGGCTAATGGTCTCTTCATTGGAATAAATCACGCCTGCTTTTCGTTCAATACTAGGATCATCTAACGTCGATTCAAAGCCATGCGCTTCATAAAGATAGGTTAATAGAATAAAAAGATGATCTGCATCGGTAAATTTTTCGCCATACTCACAATTTACTTTATGTAACTCCCCTAATTTTTGCTCTAGGCTTTTTCCCTTGCGTCCTTGGGCAATAATAACTTTGAGGTCTTTCTTAATGATAGCGTTACACGGTAACGCCATTTGATTTTTTAAAAATTTATTCAGCCGCTCATTGCGTTTTTTCATTGGCACAAATTGAGAGACTCTGTCGATGTAACTGTACAAATGAAGTAAAGCAAGGGTGGTAAGCTCAGTAAATGCTTGGTGATACTTTAGTTTGCTCATAATTCTTGTTCATGTCAGTAAAACGGCTCAGTGGGAGCCGATAATAGACGGTTATTTTATCAGGAAATGAAAAAAGTCTATGTTATTGATGTGATTTTTCATTTAAAAATGCGTTTTAACGCGTTAAAACCGTTTTTAAATACAAAGTGATGCCACTAAAGAGGCCTGAAAGGGTAATGACTCGATGATGCGTTAAGTTAGTAGACCAGAGTCATTCACGACCACGTTATTGTTTGTAAGCCCATAGAGAAAGAAATAACGCCTAATTAAAAGTAACCTCAGCCCCTTTCCTGCCAAGATGCTCTTAAGTGCGTTGAGTTGTCAGAGTGTATTGTATCTTCCTGTCGGATGACGAAAGAAATGTTCAGCGCAGCCAGTAGACAGATAAAGTGGTTGTTTTTGAGGAATAGAACTGGCTGGGGGCCCGTTAATTTTCTTATAAAGGTTTATTTGTGTATGGAGAGTAGATTGAAAATTAATGGGAGGTATCAATAGCTCTTATTCTTTTTCTCTTAAATATTTATTTAATTATTTATATAAATACAAAGTACTAATACGTTAGTACTCATAACCGCAGCCGCTTATTGTTTCCATTTCTAGGGCTTTTTTTTAAGGTGACTTTCTTGCACTACTTTTGTTGTGGATAAAGAAATAGGGTAAGGATTAGTAATAAAAAATGGAATAATTGATCGTTTTATTGGTTCAACAAGAAAATGGTAAGCATAAAAGGAGCGTAATTTGTCAATTAGGTTGGTTCAGACGTGCGAATGCCTCCGCTTGCGCGGATACGTTAATCACATTAATGAGGGGATAACTGAGGTAGATACGCTTCAAAGACGGTTTTAACGCTCTGAGCTACGCCATTGAGCTTCTCTGCATTAAACACTTCTTGCACACCAGAGGCAAGGTTTCTAAACGACATCCAAGAAAAGCGTAAGCCTTTTTCTTCTTGGCGTTTTCGAGAGGCAATGATCAACGCACAAATATTACTGTAGCGAACCACTTTTAAATCAGAGAAGAAACGTTCACTGAATTGTTTATACGCAGGCGCACTGCGAATAGTGCCTTCTTTCATATCAACACACACGTTGACACGTTCACTGTGCAGATAACCGGCGCGTTTTAGATACGAGATCGCTTTAGCAAACGACTTCGGCGAAATATAACGACCAAAACGCAGTGCATAATCTTCTTGTAAATGATCATAGCTAATCGTTTTAAGGCCAGCTTCCGTGGGTAATCCAATACGGCCACCGATTAAGTCGGTATTCACAATGATGCAAGCAAGCACGCTCGCCACTAAACGTCGGCATTGAATGTTATTCACGCCTTCACCGCCCCAGGCATTCAGCGCTGGAAAACGATTAGGGTTATCAATGAACTCTTCACACGATTTTAAAATACGCGCGTATTCAGGCGGCAAAGTTTCCCATTTACCGCTGCGCAGCAAACGTCGAGAGCGAAAATCAAATTTAAAGGGATTCTTAGGCTTCTTATTGTTTTCTTCTTCAACCACAGAATGATGAAGCGAGATCAGCTCTTGCTTACGCACTTTACGTTTAGCACGATACTCAGCGTCATACTCTTTTTTGGATTGGAGTGTAAAGTGAAGATCAGAAGGATTCATGAGACACATCCTCAACATAATCACACAAAGCATAAGCTAAGGTATTACGATGATAGGAGTGGTGTCTGGATTTTCTCTGCTGCAAGGGGCAGCCATGGATTTCATTTGGCATAATTAGATTCTCGAAAGTTTATAGGGTTGCTTGGGTGCGAAACCAAACAATATGATCAATCTATAGTAAAAGATCTAAAAGATCAACTGATTGTTTTTTGACAGATTTTAGACACAAAAAAGCCGACCCTTTCGAGAAAGTCGGCTTTTTTGCAAATGCTATATAGTCAAATTCGCGGTCTGACACATTTTAATTCTGAAAAATACACTACATAGAAAACTATGTAGTAGCGTGCTATGTAATGCACTTTTGACTCCAGAACTTAGAATCATTATAAATTTAACGTTAAAAAAAGTCCAGTTTAAAAAGAAGAATTTTAATTACATTAATGTAATTGGTTAGCCTTAAGTCACTTCTTGTTTTAAACTAGTCATAATTGACAGGTTATAGAACAACGGGCATACTAGACAAATATGACAGGTAAAAAGATCACTGAATTTCAAAAAACAGCTAATGAAAAAGGCTGGACATTTATTGAAATAGCAAAGCGCTGGGAGCTATCAGAAAGAACTCTATCTCGCATAGCTTCGAAGGGAAAAACAAGAGATATGGATGCAGTAAGAGGCCTCCCAAAAAAATAATTTTTGGCGCTAACTAAGATAGGCGGCAACCTACTTAGTTAGCTAAACACACTAAATAAAAAGGTATTTAGCATGTCTACACTAAAGCTTATCAATAAAGACGTCACAACAAAACTATTTCCTGAACTTACGGAGAAACAATCCCAAGTTCTCATGTTTTGGGCTCTAGGCGGAAATCTATCAGCATACGCTAAGTTTACAGGTCTAGATTTATCTAACCTGCGTAGAACCTTAGTTCGGTGTGAAGAAAAGTTAAACGTAAAAGAAAAGCAATTACGCTCATTAATATTGATGAGGGTAATAGTTCAGTAATAATCAATAAATACCACCATATTTCACATGATATTTCTGGATAAAACATCTCAGAAAATTTTTAATAAATAAGCTACCTTAATATAATTAATTAAATTAAGGTGGCTTATTTTGAAATTACAACGTTCAAATATACTGTTAGCTTCTTTTTCTTTATTTGGATTACTTGGCTGGTTTCTGTATATATTCAATCCTCAAGTCAATGAACCCCATCCTCTTCAATATGATTTGTTGTCTCCATCAATGACCGTTTCTTACGTCAGAAGCCAAGTTTGGTATCACTCAAGAGGAAAGTTGGTTGAACTCAAATCAATACTTGGCCAAAACTTAAATAATCGAACTCTAAAAATTAAAATAGAAAACATGTTAAAGCATAGAACATCGGTTTATATAAACGAGTTTAACAGTTTAAAATCATCAATTCCTAGGCTAGGAAATTGGTATAAGGAAAACTTCGACTTTAAAAACTTTCTGAATGATGTAAATATCATTGCTTGTGATGAAAACAAATCCATTCCTGTAAAAATAGATGAAATAACGGATGTTATGGAACTCTATCAAAATAAAACAACTGAAAAACTATCCTATAAATTAAAAAATATCAGAGGCTAACATGAAAAAGAATATCGCTATAATATTATCTGGATGTGGCTATTTAGATGGTGCGGAAATTAATGAATCCGTATTAACAATGCTTGCATTAGAAGAGGCAAATATAAGCTATAACATTTTTTCTTTAAATAAAAACCAACACCATGTAGTAAACCATCAAACCGGAGATGAAGAACAAGGTGTCAGAAACATACTCGTCGAAAGTGCAAGAATAGCGAGAGGTAACATACAAGATATCAAAGAGCTGGAAGTCAAAGAATTTGATGGCATCATTGTCATTGGTGGTTTTGGCGTTGCTAAAAATCTATCTAACTTTGCGATCCTAGGCGAAAAGTATTCTATCGATGATGATATTGAAAAAGTGTTATCTCAATTTAAAGAGCAACAAAAAGCGTCTGCATACATGTGTATATCGCCAGTTCTACTTCCTAAGATTTATGATAAGCCTACATGCACCATCGGAAATGACGCAGACACAGCCTCTATTATCGAGAACCTTGGAGGCCAGCATATAGAAGTACAATCAGATCAAGTTTGTATCGATCAAAAAAATAAAATCATTACCACACCGGCCTATATGTTATGTGGTTCTATTCTAGAGGCGAGAAAAGGAATATCAAAGTTAGTTAGTGAATTTAAACAGATGCTATGATTTTCTTTTTATCTATTACTATAAATTTCATTCTCTTTTTACTGTTACTAAAAAAAGAAAACATTCACACTGGAGAGGTGGTATACATAAAAGATACACGAGAGTTATATATAGACGCCTTAATGTTGTGTTCATTTAGAGAGCGCTCATCTAATCATCAACTATTTGAATTCATTCTAAATAATAAAAGTGTTACTTTTCACGATATTAAAGTGAACATCTTTCCACACGTAGATAAAAACATTAAAAAATCAATCGCATCATTACGATTACCTAGTGATTTCATCATATTAGATGGCGATAATGTATTTTTATCAAAAAATATAAAAACACGTTAACTATAGTAGAAGTGGGCTACCCACTTCTACTCACTTCCTCTAACAACCACCTACTTCTTACCCACTTACATCATCAATATTTACATCAATTAAATTGAACGTAACAATAATGACCATAAAACAATAAAAAAACTCGTACATATAATTTAAGTGCATGATATTAAAATTGATTATTTTTGTTCTTAATCACCACGAAATAAATAATACATTAACTTATTATATCTACATTACATTAATCAAATTAATAGGTACTTATATGGCACAACTATCTATTCCTGTTAGAGATGGATTACCTAGTGATATTACCGATCTAGCAACTGAATTTGGATATAAAGTACATGGCAATGGTGGGACAACAAAATTAATCTCCGATATTTTAGAATCGATTATCTTGAAACATAATCATCCTAAATCTAATTTTGACCTGACCCAACTAATTGAAAAAAAAGCCAAACCTAATTAATAAAATTTTTGCTCTTTAATAACCAGCGCCAAGGCTTATCATCTCCCGGATTATTCACGTGTGAACGTCAAGACGCCCTCTTTGATGATTAACGACAAATGCCCGTAATAATTTGTCAGTGTCCCAAGGACATATCACCCCCTATTTGGCAGGGTAATCAATGCATCCGATTGATTGTAATGTGAGTTGGATTTTACTTTTGGAAGGACTCATTATGTCAAAACTTAAAAAAAGCAACGTAGATAAAGCGATCCAATTTACTCAACCTCTTTCTTATCGCGTTTTACACTGGCACCGAGACAACAATGGCAATGTCATTAAAACTTTTATGCCTCTCAAGCCATATCAAACCCTGCAACACTAATATCCTAAGTTACCTAATCTCATTTTACTGAGTGATATTAGGTAACTTCCCCTCTAAAAAGTAGGCCATTAATGATTATCATCTCACCTACCCGTATAGGAAAAAGCTCACCTCATCGACTGTTTTGGGTAACCCCTTCAATGAACAGTAAGGATAACGTAATGAAGCCGGTACAAACTCAAGAGATCATCGACAATCCATTGATGCCGTTGAGCTGGAAACCCAAAAAACACATCACAAACCCAACTGGTTTAACAATCGAGCGGGGAACGAATGATTTCAAAAACAATTAATCCAAAACTCAAACACACCTCAGCCCTAAAAAATATCACCCTCATTCTAGGCCTTCCTGTGGAAGTCTTCGCCATTACCTTACTCTTTAGTGGGTTTGGAGCAGGCTTATTGATTTCATTGAGTGGGCTTTTTATTGGTTTATTACTTGGGCTAGGGTGGTCCTTACTGCTGTTTACCCCAATGCGCCACATTCATAAAGACGATCCTTATGCATGGCGACTTTGGATGCACTCCTTAGTTCGCACCACCTTTAGTTCAATGAGTATCGAAAAAAAAGACGTTCGCGTCTTATTGACTCATCGAGTCATTCCTTTTTATCAATGGAGAAAAAAATGAAACACACTCACATTAATCTTTTGCTTCTTCCTCTCTTTCCCGCTCTAGCTTACGCGCGCTCTGTCGATTTAGGCTCAAGTGGCGGTGGTATCTTTGGTCCCATTGCCGACTTCTTCCAAGAGATCGTCGATTTTCTTGGAGGCACTGGCACTCTGTTTGTCATTTTTGTCGCTCTGGTGGCAGGCATTGGCTTATGGGTATTCATCCCCAAACAAGCAGGTGCCGCCATGGGTTGGGTTTTTCGAGGCTGTATTGGTGCCATTGGATTATTTGGTATCGGTACGCTCATCACTTGGTTACAAGGATTCTAAACAGGAGACATTATGGCCGCATTAAATCACGCCATTCACACCTTTGCGGCCATGGATTCCATGGCCATCACTGATACTGGCCATGTTATTGGCGTTCTTGAACTCTCAGGCGCCGAGCCAGCACTGCTCAGTGACACCGACAAATCCCTAATTACACACCTATTACGCTCCCTTATTCAACGCTTACCTGTTGATGCAAGTTTGACGCAGTATTACTTTCACCAAAATAATATCCCTGTGACATTATCTGAGCGCGATAACCCAAGAAGTAACCTTGTGTCCACGCGTCGTGCTGAGTTCTTAACGAACAAGCGAGACATCAACCAGTCTTTTCTTTATTGGGCGATTGATATTGCCCCTTCATCGTCACTGACCGAAGGCAAGGGACTGGTTACTGCCTTTTTTAATGCACTCTTTAATAAAGACAAGAGACATGAGTTCTTTTTAGCGTTATCTCATCGAGAATGTCATTTACTCGAAGGTAGAGCGTTGCTGGCTCAAATGGACGCACTCAATGACGCCTTGGATAAGTTACTTTTAGGATTAAGCTTTCGCTCACTCTCAAACAATAAGCTCAATGATGGCCAACTCTTTTTTCTACAAAAAGCGTTAGTACATTTATCCCCGTCTTATTTATCGCGCTCGGACGAAATGGCCCCTTCTTCTGATTGGGATAAATATTTGGCCACCGTGGAAGTTCAACCGGTTGTCATCAATGGCATCCATTATTTAAAAGTCACCGCAGAGCAAACCATTTATGCCCGCATTGCCAGCGTGCAAGGCGTCGGAATGGAAAGTACCCCTGAGAGCGCATGGGGCTCAGAGCTAGCCCCTTCACTTGAAAAAGGCAATTACCTCTTCTTTACCCGTTTCACTCCCTTCTCAAATCCAGAGAAACATCGAATGGTAAAGTCTCGTGAAGATGAGATTTATCGCTCACAAGTGACCATCACCGATTTAGTCATGGGCACCTCTTCATCCGATTCAATGAGGCAAAAAATCAATGCTAATCCAAGACTCAAGGCAACGTTATCTGAATTAGATGGCATCAATCACGACTCAGATAAGTACGGCACCTTTAAATCCACAATTGTTGTCTTTGATACTACGCCGAATTTAGTCAATGAAAGGGTTAAGCGCCTTAATTCAGTTCTGGAGAACGCGCATTTTCATCTGCTATGGGAAAGCATTGGACTGCTTGATGCGTATGAAAGTATCTTGCTTGGTGCCATGCCCACTTCGCTTCGTACCAGCACCATCAACACCACCCAAGCCGCCGCCCTGTCTCTTTTTTATCGCTCAAACGTGGGATTGCCTCAATGGGAGTTTGGCGCCTCAAAAGAAGAAGCCTTATACATCCTAGAAAGTGATGATGGCGTGCCGTTTCACTACACCCCGTTTGTTGGCGATAAATGCTTGGTCATTGGTGTGGGCCCCACACGAAGCGGAAAAACCTTTTTTAAAAACTGCGTGGCCACCCATTTTTCAAAGTTAGGCGGCATGTATTGCGCCATGGACATTGATAATGGCTCTGAGCCCATTGCACGCTTTTTTCAAGAAGAGGGCGCGATTTTTCGCTTAAGTGACACCCAAACTTGTGAAGGCTTTAACCCGTTTATGATGGCCACTGGAAGTAATGATGACGGCTTTCGCCGCCACATGATGGGACTGATACGCCTCATGCTTCAAGAGAATGAAGCCATTGAACTGCAAACGCTCACCTCAGAGGAGCAACAACAATTAGACCACGCGATTTTGACGACCATCTCCCAAGACAATGACGCGCTGAAAAACTTCTCCGCCATGCTTGGGCAATGCGCCCCGAGTGTGAATAAGAAATTGGCCTACTTTAAACGAGGCGGGCTTTATGGCCGTTTGTTTGATAATGACGTGGACGCCATTGGGGTCTTAGACAAACCGTTTTCGGTCTACAACACCGAAGGCGTCAAGGACCTCCCACGCTTAGCCGCGCTAGTGAACACCGAGCTCTTCTTTCGAGCGGTTCGTTTGTTTGAAAACCCAGACTATCGAGAGCGCGCTAAATTTTTAGAAGTCGATGAGTGCCAATACGTCCTTTCCCAAAAAGGCGCCGCGGAATTTCTCATTAAAAAAGCCCGAACGTGGTTTAAGCATGGCGGCGGCATGGGGTTTTGGACTCAATCCCCTAAGCACTATTCCTCTCTTGATGAATGGTCCACGCTGCGAAGCGCCGCAACCACCTTTATTTTCATGAGTGACAAAGAAATGAGTGAGCACGAGTACATCGAGGCCTTTCCTTTTCTTTCCCCTCACGAATGCCACGTCATTTTAAACCTCATTCCAAAGCAACAAGCGTTCATTAAACAAATGGACATTGGCGTCGCCAAAGTCGTCAACTTACACGTTGAGCCAGAGCAATACGTGATTGCGACCTCTAGGCCGCATGAAGCGGCGCTTGCGATGCGTATCTACGCCCAAGAAAGCAACATTGATGTCGCCATCGATAAAATAGTGAATGAGCTCGGATTAAGGAAATAACCTCATGCCCCTTTATGCAACCAAGAAAAAACTGCTCATCGTCATGATAAGCAGTTGCTTATCCTTGAAACCCCTTGCTTCTGGTTTTCCCGTGGTTGATATCGCAGGACTGGTTCAGTCCGTAACTCAATACACCCAACTCATCAAAGAGTATGAGCAAATACTAAAACAAACCGGATTAAATACCGACCAACTCTTAACCGCCATCGACCAATACACCCAAACCTTAAGAGAGTACCAGGTGCTTCTCAATCAGGTCGAAGGGTTACAAAACCAGTTAGAGCGAAAAGATTATCGCGCCATCAGCAGTGACATGAACCGATTGTACGAGAACCACACTAAAGACACAGATGTCCCCCAAACCGTTGAGCTTAGTCGTCGCTTTACTGACATTGGCACGCGCGATAATCTGGACTCTCTTGCCCAAGATGCGCTCACTTACGTTCCCAGCGACATTGCCTTTTCTTACAACCGCGCCAGTGAAGCCAACAATCAGTCGGTAGAGCGCGCGTTTTATCGAAACCTCAACGCACAAAGTCGCGAAGACATTGCCCACGTCGATAAACAACGCGTGGGGCTAGGCTCACAAAGTGAGCTTGCCACCTTGCAACTCATGGTAGAGCAAAACCAGATACTGATTGACCAAATCGCCACCAATAACGAAATGAGTCTCTCTTCAATGGGCGCCGACAACAGTTTCAGTCATCAAGCGGCGCGATTAGAGCTTGAGGCAAAGCTACGTCAATTAGAGCGCATCAAAAGAACCAAAGCCGAAGGCATTGTCATTGATGAGAGGCCAATACGATGAGTGCCAGTAGCAGCTTTAGACAAACGTTCGCCCAAGACATTACGGTTTTTGTCGATACCTTACTCAACAACAGTCAGATAAGCGCCTTCACATGGAGTTTGTTCATTGTCTTAGTCGTGATTGTCTATTTCACGGAAGTCGCCAAGTTCATGCTCGATGGGTTTGACTTAGAGAGCACGGTGAACGCCACCATCATGGTGTTTGTCTCCTTACTTTTGTTTGCCAGTTATCAAGTCGCTTTTGATAATGCCGTCGCCCTATTTGATGAGCTTGGGCTCACTATTCAAGAAGTGGCCACCGGTCATCGCGATCCCTTTTTCTTATTTAAGTGGGTCACTCACGCGTTTAACTCCATGTACAACGAAGACGTCTCCATTTTTATGATGCCTGTAGGGGATGTGATATACGCGGCGCTGTGGTATCTCGTGGCCATTATTTTACAACTGGTGATGTTCGCCATCAGCTCGTGGGCAGTATGGACCTTAGCTCTGGCCAAGATACTGGGGGTTTTATTTATTCCCCTATTAATACACCCAGCCACTCGAAATTTATTTGATGGTTGGTTTCGATTCACCCTTGGCAGCCTCTTTTTATTGATTGTGCTTAGAGCCACTGGCTCTTTGGTGGCCTTAGCTATTAAAGCTCAGTTCTCTTCCATCGGGGCCATTGTTTGTGGCGATTCAACCGATTTTTCATCCTGCGGCTCTACAGACAGAGTCGTCAATATGGCAATGAATGGTGCCGATAATATTGATGTACTGGTCACCGGTATTTTAAGCATCATTCTTGTGGTGTCTTCATTAACCATAACGACGGCTTTAGTCGGCGCCGTTGCCTCCCCAAGTCGAGGTGCGTCCTCTGGCGCATCCAAACTCACTAAAATGGCCATAGGGAAATTCATGTAGCCATCCACTCAATTTATTTATAAGGAATGTCTATGCAATCCAGCGTTATCGTCGATACGCCCAGTGGCCAAGAGGCCATTGAGCGTGAGCATCGACAAAAAGCCGCACTCCGTGCTGAGCGCAACCGATGGTTCGCCATTACCCTTTCTTTGGTCTTTGTTCTCTTTTTGGCACTGGCCTTTTCGTGGTTTGCCTTTTTAAAGGCAAACAACAACAAAGAAATTGTGTACGTCAAACTCGCCCCGAATGGATCGTGGTCCATTGTTGATTACCAACCTCAAGACAGTCAGCTCTACTTTAAAACCACCATTGACAGTCTATTGAGTCGATACACCACCCTTCGTTATCAAGTCAATCCAAGCACCATCGCCATTGATTGGTCTGACGCTGCGACATTCATGGGGGACACATTAAAAAGTGAGTTTCTCTCAAACCGTGGGTTTAACGCCATTGAAAAAGCGGCCAACATCGCCACAAGTCGTGACACTGTCACGATAGAGATGCGTGATGGCATTGAGCATTACGACCAAATCACCGCCATTCAAGTCGATGGCAGTGAAAGTGAGGTGGTACGAAGCAATATTTATTTAACTCGGACGACGAAACGCATGGGAAAAACCACCAAAGAAAAACTGGTGTTAAGCCTGCAATGGCAATTAATGGATAAATACGAGCTGGCCACCCAATCCATGGCCTTTTTACGACTCAACCCCATCGGCATTGTCGTATTGTCCCAACAACTGAACATTGAACGTGAGTAACCATCATGAAGACACTCTTTATCGTGGCTCTTTTTTGGGCGTCGAGCTTTAGCGCGCACGCCGCGCGTTGTGAGCAAATCAAATTCAATCACGGGGACATCGTCACCGTAAAGTCCGCCCTTAACATGGGCACCCGTATTCAACTCCCCGCTAACCTTATTGCCAAACCCGCCACCTCGAACAATCACTTGTGGGATGTTGAAGGGATAGTCGGCACCAATCAACTGGTGTTAAAGCCCAACTCCGCCTTAAAGGAAGGCGAAGGCACGTTAATTTATGCGTTTATGGATGATGGCAACGTCATTGATATCAGCGCCATGCGCTCCCCCCTAAAGACGAATCAAGCTTGTATCGTTTTAGATCCCACACCGAGCTTTTTTGATGAGACCGCCAGAGGCGCCATCAAAGGCTTTGCTCATAAAGCCCCACAACCAGTGATCCCAACCCGTTCAAGCAGCGACATTGCCAGAATTGCTCAACTGGAAAAGAACGTAGATGTCGTCAAACAGACTGCCGAGCTTGAACGAAAACAATCCGTCATCACCGCCTTAAAAAAATACCGCTTTCGTATTTACACCCGTTATTCATGGGAAGAAGGCACCGAATTTGTCGGGCGTAACACCATCAGTGATGTGTATGACGATGGCCAATTTACCTACATTCGCTTAGCCAATCCCAACCGAGGAATATTAAGCGTCGAAACCTTTATTGGTGGTAAGAACGCCATCGCCCCAACCGACTACATTGATGAATACGCGATGTACAAAATCACCGGTATCTACCCACAATTCACCCTGCGGGTGGATGAGGTCAGTTTAACCATTACTCGCTCAGACAATTCAACCAAAGGGAATTTATAATGACCACGCTTTCTCTTCTGCCTCACATGGGGAGCCTCTTAAATTACACCTCAAAAATCGCCATGACCATTCGCCTCAACAGCAATTACTGTGGAAAAGAAACGCTAGATGAAAATACATCACGCGTGTCCGTCATGTGGCTTTCTGACATGCTCCATAATTTGCATTTTATTGGCTCGGCCATGCAAAGTAACGATCGCTTACGCTTAAGTAACGCCCTTGAAAAACAGCACACTTATTGGCGTCATCACGAAAAAAACATAGAGCAAGCCATTCATTACACTCATGGCACGACCGCCAATTGGTCCGTTGAGGAAGGCTGCGCCATCATAAAACGCCTTCAACGTGATATTGAAAAAGGAGACGGATGATGAATGAGGATAAAAAAGAGAGCGAGCCACCCATTGTTGTCCCCTCCAATGACACCACCGAGCACAAAGAAGAAACCGTCGATAACAAGAAAAAAGGAATGATCTATTTTGGGTTCGTTTTTGGGGGGATTTGCTTGTTATTTCTGCTTAATACGCTCAATAAAGAGAAAGCCGATAGCACCGAAGACATTGCCCCTCAATATCAACCGTCCTCATCGAGCGTCAATACCAGCGCGAACTTTGAGAACAAGGTCTTTGATAACATCGTGACAAAGCGCCCGCCAGCAACCGAATCCACCGCGCTTGCTCCGACCTCTTTTTCCAACTCCAACTACAGGAGCAACACACCGACAACCGATGAGGTAGGCAATTATTTACAACCCGATCCCGTTGAGCAAGAAAAGAAAAAGCACCAGGCACTGGAAACCAAACGCGCGCAACTGTCCACTCGCTCGACTTGGGGATTAACTCCTCCGGTGAGCTTACCGGCTCAATCAACCAGCGATACGAAAGAAGACATAAAACCACACCAACCCGCGACGTTACCTGACGAATTTCTCTCAAGCGATGAGCAGCGCGCAATGATAGCGCGCCGATTGCAACAAGCTGACGCGCTCAAACAGCGCATTTTAAAAGGGGACACCAGCACATTAGACAGAAGCCAGCTCAGCGACATAGAAGCGTCATTTTCAGAGCCACCGTCCAACATTGTTGGGTTTACCAAAGAAAATACCTACAACGCCTCTACCGAGGGACGACTTAAGCTGCCTATCGGCACGCTCATCCCCGCCATTACGATATTCAAAACCAACAGTGATTACTCCGGCTCGTTTAAAGCCACGGTGTCACAGGACGTGTTTGATATCAGTGGTGAGTACGTTCTCATCCCAAAAGGGGCTCAGGTCATTTTGAAATCCGTCTCCATTGGCAACGTCAATGAGCCCATCAGCAGTCGCATGGGCATTACCGTCCCGTGGATTGTGTTGCCAAACGGCAACAAAATCGACATGAGTAAGTCATCTGGACTCGATAGAGAAGGCATTAGCGCCCTTGGCGGTGAAGTCGATAGACACTTAATGGCGCAGTTCTTTGGGGTCGCCGCTTACGCCTTGGTGGGAACACAAACCAGTCGAGACGGCTCTGGCGGTGACAGTGATTCCAGTTACTTGGGCGACGTAGGTGAAAGCAGTCGAGAGCAAGTTGCCCCTCTTGCTCAAAAATACTTATCTCTCAAACCCACGATCACCCTACGTGCGGGACAAAGCATGAACATCATGATTGAGGAGGAAGTCTTTCTTTCTCCGTGGCGCAATATTTACGAGGACTATCTATGAACAGACGCACCCAACTTAAAACAAAAATAAAAGTAGGCATTGGCCTGCTTTTTTTCTGCACGACACTTAACGCCGCCCCACTACTCAATAATGTGGATCCACTTCAAGTCTCCGTCAGAACCGTGTGGCCCCCCGAGTTGACTACCGTTAGACACGCCATTGATTGGCTCATTACGCCACTTGGTTATCAGGTGGTGACGGAATACCCCGCGCCCAAAAACGCCAATACGATTCTGAACGTGCCAATCCCTGCGTCCGCAAAGCTGCATCGCACCATGCCAGTGCTCGATGCGATACAAATATTGATTGGCAGTGACAACACCATCTTACTGGATAAAAAACACCGTTTACTTAGCGTTGCACGAGGTCATTAATGAAACTATCAATAAAAATCCACAGAGCACGCCGCCTTATTCTTTTACTCACCTCCTTTTTATTGTTATCTGCATGCAGCAGCAATCAATACCAGGGACAAGGCGAATATTTTGCGCTTGCCACTCGCCACGTTCTTGAAATGGACTTGTCCATTTTAAAACCTACCGTGACGTCACAAACGCGCTTAAGCGCCGAGGATTTAGCCAGAAAACAAGCCCTTGCCCAAAGTCAGGTCAGTGAGAAAAATGCGTCACCATTAAACAATAAGATGCATCAATTCACCCTCAGCGCTGGCGAGTCATACCGCGTCGCGATACGACGATGGAGCAAAAAAGCCGGTTATCACAATCTGGTCTGGTCAATGACGGACACCCACATGAAAACCATGAGCGCCAAGGCCACTGAGACCATGGACTATCACGGGACCCTAAAAAAAGTCATGAGCCAGTTGTCCAATACCTTACGTACCCCTTTGCGACTCACCGCCTCTGAAAAAGACAATGTGCTTGGCATTTATGATTTTGATGAAGAGCCCCGCTTAACCCACATCAAAGGCAGCTCATTACAATCGGTGGTTCACAATGTCGTCATCAATTATGGCTTTCATTGGAGTGATGAGAAAACCGCCGCCCGAAGCTGGTTGGCCCTGAATGACTACACCTTTGGGGCTGAATATTATCTTCTGACCAAAAGAAATGACATCAATAGCGCCCTAAGTACGGTGCTTTCAACCTACCCTGTGCGCTCTGAGATTTTAGAGTCCACCAATCAAGTCTTTATCCTTGAGGAAAACTAATGAAGCCCTTTATTCTATTGATTGTCCCTCTGTTGTTGCTCGGTTGCAGCTCCCAAGAGTACAAAGACAACCTAAAAAAGAACAACGAAATACACCAAGAAATTAGCGACTACACCACCCAAGCTAAGCGCAACAAAGTCGGCTACATTACTTTGCCACCCGCCTCTCAATCCATTATTACCCAAGACATCGACACCGCGTGGCTCAACGATGACATCACCGTGAACGTTTCTGACATGCCCCTCTCTATTGTCATTGAAGAGATAATGAATGGCATACATTTACCCATTTGGTTCTCCGAAGAGGTGGAGCCCAACAAGTTGGTCTCACTCAATTTCTCATCCACGCGCTTGGATGTGTTAAATCTGCTCTCTCGTGAAACCGGTTATGGCATTTCAGCCAACGCCAACCGACTCGAAATCACTCAATACGTGACCGACACTTTCTCCATCAATATTCCGGCGGGGAAATATTCGGCCCAACTTGGCTCACAAGGTGAAGAAGGCGACTCCGATTCGGCCCGAGTGGAAGGTCAGTTTTTAAACGTGGAATACAATGAAGTGCAAATTGTCGATGAGATAGCCGATGGAATAGTCAAGTTGCTTGGGGGCGATGACGCCGCCGAGAACGCCGTCTCCACCGCGCCCTCACTCTCAAGCATCACCGTTCGTGCAACCCCCGATAAGATGAGAGAGGTCAATCGCCTAATTGATAACGCGCAAACCGCCTTATCAAAACAAGTCATGCTCGACATTCGCGTCTTAGAGTTCAAATCCAACCTCGGCACCGAGCGCGGCATTGATTGGAACATTGTTCGTGAGACCAGCAACGGATTACTCCAGTTTTTTGTGCCAGGAACAACAACGGTATCAAAAGGGGCCGGATACGGTCTGGCCTTTACCGGCACAGGAAAATGGTCAGGCACCGAAAGCTTGATCACGGTGCTGAAAAAACAAGGCAGTGTCTCAACCGAGACCCCAATCACCGCCATGGCTCTCAATAATCAACCAGCAAAAATAACCCAACAACAAGTCGTCCCTTACTTCTCCGAAGTCTCCAGTGATTCAAGTGAAGGCGTCGTCTCTGCCAGTGTGACTCGTGACACCGAAGTGGAAGGCGTTGATATGATGATAACCGCCAACGTTAAACGCAATCATGTGTGGCTCAGGATTTCAGGTCAACTGCAAAAAATCACCAACCGAGAAGATCAAAACGTCGCCGACATTGACCTTCAATTATTAACGGTACAAAAATCAGAGATCACTTTTACCAACAAATTGCGCTATGGCCAAACCTACGTCATCGCCTCCATCAAACAAACCAGTCGTTTGGCTGAAAAAACCGAGAGTTTTTGGAGCTCATGGCTTGGTGGTACGGGCTCAAGTACCGACACCGTTGAAACCTTGGTGTTATTAACCCCAAGAAAAGTGGAGTAACAACTATGGAACTGGCCTCACTTGCCACCCTTTCTTCTCATGAGTTACCATTGCACCGAGCGCAATTCCCCGCCCCATATGAAAAACTCATCACTACCTCGACGCACATCCATCGCTACTATGGCCACTCGCCATTGCTTTGCTATGGCGAATACGTTCGGGAGTGCTTGAATAAACCGCATCATTTGTCGGTTTATCTTGAGCAACGGGAGAGTCATTCATGGTATGGCTGCGTGATGGACGCCGATGGCGTCCTACAAGAAAAGGGCGGCTCCTTCTCGTTATTGATGGACGTCTTTTCTTATGACATTCATCAAGCAAAGCACGTGTATACCTCAAGCACATTGCCTTCATTGGAGGGGATGGATGAAAAACAGATCGAGCCTGTTTCTCAGCCCCTCTTTGATGAAGGCACCCTCAGTCCTTATCGATTAACCAAATTCAAAGCCAAAGGCAATCGCATCAATACGATTGTGTTTTTGATGATGGTGATGGGTGCCGGTGTTTTTTTTCTTATGCCAGAGGATGCACCACCCAAACCAGTGGTGATAACGCTCAGTCCAGAAGCCCAATGGCTAAGTACCTATCAAGATGCGGTCATTCCATCGACGGCCCTCAACAATGCCGAGCGTGCTCTTGTGATGGGCGCGCTTATGCCCGATGGCGTTGAGGCCAACAAGATTGTGCTTAACGACAAACGGCTCGACATGAGCCTTACGTTACTTAATACCAGTAATCGTAAGGAATGGGCGCAGTGGCAACAACGCCATCCCACACAAATGAGCTACTACTCAAAAAAAGAAGGCGGGTTTCACCTGCCTTTAGCGACGTACCACGCGTATCGTGAATTGCCTATCTACAACAAAGAGAATGAGCAACAGCTGATTCAACAATGGCAACTGCTGGGGATTGTGGTTGCACTCATGCCAGAGGCCAGCTCAACCACACAGCGACGCCTTCATGACTACCAACTCACCCTTACCGGATTGCCACTGGGCGCACTATCAACATTGAGTGAGTCACTACAAAGCCCAATGCTCACGCTCAATCAACTGGATCTTAGTCTGGACAAGGGCGCTCTTTTATCTGGGCAATTACACCTCACTCTACAAGGAGTCACCCCATGAACACCAAGAAAAAAATAGGGTATTCACTGATGATTCTCGCCGCCATTGCGATGAGTGGACACCTTCTGCTATCGAGCATTGATAACCAAAGTAAAAGCAAAACCCACGACACGTTAGCCCTTCAACGACAAGTCTGGGAGCAACAACAAACCCAAAATCAAACGCCAAAGGCGCATCAAAAAACACCCAAAGAAACCGTTATTGTTCTACCTATCACTAAAGAAACCAACGACATTCTTGATTCACTGCAGCAAGCCTATGCCAGTGACATTAAGACCCGTGAGCTCAAAGCGAAAATTGAAGAGAAAAAGGCCTCACAAACTTATGATCTCATCGCCAACCCACCCAAGGCGCCCGTTGAAAAAAAACCAGTAATTAACGTAGTCCCACAGTTTAAAACGCTCTCAATGACCCAAGGCATCACCGTCAAAAGCATCTTTAAAAGAGACGACCGCGTTGTCGCGTGGGTTGAGCTTGAAGGCCAACTCATTCCGATTAAAAAAGGCGCCCGCCTCAATCACCTTGTGGTTGATGACATCACTAAAAACGCCGTGATATTTAACGATAACGGCCAACGCATTACCCGTTACATGGCCAAACCAACCATCAAGCGCTCGGACAATGAAGAGGAAGAGGTGAATGGAATTAACTAACCTTGTGAGCAACGATGGCCTTAAATCCATTTACTTTACTCACCAAAATGCCCTGCTTCATCAAGACGGGGATATTTATACGTCTGATTTTACCAGCCCTGCCATCAATGAAATTAAGGCGCTTGTCACCAAAACGCCCTCCCTTCTGGAGGATGCCCTGGGCAAACGCCTTCACGTCATTCTGTGTGAGCAAAGCGTCATCACAAGGGTGCTGGAAGAGAGCCAAGAAACCCAGTCGAGCGTGGTGCTCGATGACGACAAACAATCGGAAGTGGCGCGCCGTGTTCGACGTCTATTGCAAAACGCCGTTAATAAAGGCTCCTCTGATGTTCATATTGAGCTGTATAAAAACGAAACTCGCTTATTGGCTCGTGTCGATGGCCAACTGGTTTACATGGACAAGAACATTCCTGAGTACCGCTATGGTTTGGCTTTGTTTGGTTATTTGTTTAACGAGCTTGCAGTCGATAAGGACGACGATTTCTATGTGTCAAAAATCAACAACGGTCGCGTTATTTTAACCCTTGAGTGTGATGGGGTGAAACGTGACACCATTTGGCGTGCCGCGTACATTCCCGCCAAAGACAAAGGCGGGCAAGTGACCCTTCGTTGGCTTAATAAAGACGAAACCATTCCACACCTTGATGAGCTTGGTTGGGAAGCTGGCCACGTTCTCGCCATGCGAGACTTTGCCAATAGCCCTTCTGGCGTGTGCATTCTCACGGGCCAAGTGGGCTCAGGAAAAACCACGGCCATCGCCGCCACCCTTAGTGAGTTAAAAGACCAAGGCCGCTCGATTAACACCTTAGAGGATCCAGTGGAATTTGATTTAGGGGTGATTCAAACCTCGGTCATCAATCTTGGGGATGACGCCGATGGTTTTTTCACTCATGCCAAAGCGTTACTGCGTCATGATGTGGACATTGAATCGCATGGGGAAATGCGAGACAAAAAAGGCGCCATGAGCGTGTGTCGCAAAGGGGAAACAGGCCAAATTATGTTTACCACCATGCACACCTCCAGCGCCATGGGGATTGCTCATACTTTAAATGAACAAATGCACGTACCCAAAGCGGTTATTGCCGCGCCCAACCTAATGAAACTTTGGGTCTATCAGACCTTGGTTCGTACCCTTTGCCCTCATTGCAAATTACCCCATGAAGCGTTGTCTCTTCATTATGAAGAGGCAACGCTTGCCAAGATAAACCAGTGGCACAGCGAATTGGATGGCCATCTTGAAGGCATTCGTTACCGAAACCCAACAGGTTGTGAGCACTGCACCCAAGGGGAAAAAGGCCGAACCTCTTTAGTGGAAATGATTGTCTTGGACAATCAAGACCGCCAATTCATTTTCAATCAAGACTACTTAGGCTGGGAAACCGCCTTACAACAAAAAGGGTTTAAGTCTGTAAAGGATCATGCACTGCTGAAAATAAAACGCGGTGAGATGGATGTATTAACGTGCGCGGGCCGAGTCAATGACCTCTTGGTGGACACTAAGACCAATGTGTATGACGGCTTTTTTAAGGAGGAATAAATGGACATTGCTTCATGGAAAAAAAGTCGTCAATTCAACGCAAAAAAACAAGCCAAATTTCTGCATAAGATAGAGCGACTTTCCAGTGCTGGATTGCATCAAAAAGCCATCATTAACCAAATCATCACCTATGGGGATAACACTGAACGACAAGTGGCCACCGACATCAAACGCTCATTGGGCTCAGGTGCCGGCTTTTCACAAGGCATAAAAGACTGGCTTTCCCCCATCGCGTATCAGAGTTTGCTGGCGGGTGAGCACATTGGGGATTTTCAACAAGGACTTAAGGATGCGCTCAACGCCATTGAAACCCAAAGCACGTCAACCACGGTATTGGCCAAGGCCCTCGCGGGGCCCATGGTAGGCATTATCGCCCTACTCGGTGCTAGCGCCCTGATTGCTCTGTTTGTGTTTCCCATGCTTGAGGAGCAACTGCCAAAACGACGATGGGGAAGCCTCGCATCTTTTGCCGATTCATTCGGGCGGTTTTTTATCGACTATGGCGGTGTGCTTCTTATTATATTGATATTATCATTAATAGCGATCGTTGTGGCGCTGCCCAAATGGGTCAACCCCAACCGAAAAAAACTGGATAACGTCCTTCTTTTTCGTCAATACCGCCTCATTCATACGGCGCACTTTTTAACCTCCATTAGCCACCAAACTCTGGCTGGCATTGGATTAAAAGACGCTCTCATTCACTACCAAGACAGCGCGCCCCCTTATGTGGTGTGGCACACCGCAAGAATGCTCAATCAAATACGCGCAGGCATCACCAACATTGGTGCCATTTTTGATGTGGGTTTGCTCAACAAAGAAGAGCAAGACACCTTGGCCCAACTCGGAGAAATAGGAAAAACCCCTGAAACCTTAAAAAAGAGCGCCGACATGCACAGCGAGCTGTTGCTGCATGAAGTCGCGCTTATCGAAACCCTTGCAAAGAACACCTTAAAAATACTGGCGGCGATGGTTTTCGCCCTCAGTGCCGGTGGGCTTATCTCCCTTATTTTTACCATCGCAACACAGCAACGACTGTAATTAATTTCCCCTTATTTTTAGAGAGACAGACTATGAAAAAAACACCGAATACCTTCGCTCAACGCGGCGCGATGAGCGTGGATGCCATGCTGATATCTGGCTTTATCATCATTGCGCTTATCTTCATCATTTCACAGGGCCCAACACTGGCCTATAAATGGAATAAAATTCAATTTAGCACCGACGTATCCAACATCATCAGCGCCACCCGCGATTGGAAAAAACGCCGACCGAACTACGAAGGCGTTAGCCTAGAGAAAATCTGCGTCGTCACCGATTTAAGTGATTCGATTTGTGGCTTATCAGGGGATGGAAAATCGACCAACTCGTTTGGGGGAGACTGGACGGTCAGTGTGAACGCCTCCAAAGGACTGTTTGATATCGTGGCGACGTTGCCCAATGACACAGACCGCCTGGCGGACATTGCCGATACCATGGCGCCGAGTACCCGCGAAGGCTGTATTGAAGCGGCTGGGTGCTCAACCATCAGCACGGGCTCTGACCGTGTCACAATGTCCTTTTAGTTATGGTGCATCAGAAAGGGTTACTCAGTGTTGATATGCTTCGCACCCTTGTCTTTCTCTCCTTGTTTGTCGTCCTGTCCCTGAGTTTGAGCTCAACACTCAGCAATAAAATCGATGCGTTATCAATAGAAAATCACATTGATGCGCTGACGCTAGAGGCTCAGCATCACTACGCAAAGCAAGTGTTAGACTCAAAATGCTTGGCTCAGCCAAGCCTTGACCCTACTGAGTTAGACATCGAGTTAATGGATAAATTGGGCACTTATGATATTCAATATGACCATCTAGCACCCGCAACGCCTCACTCATTAAACGTGAGTTTTTCATTCACCGAACTCAACACAAGCGCTGTCGCCCGTTACCTTACCCCTGACTCACGCGATGACACCACTTTTTACTACCAACGCCCTTTAGGTTACCAACGTGCTGACTTTCAACACATTGATAACGCCACGGGGTGCCTCCAATAAGGATCACTAATGCAAAGCCCAAAAAAACAAGGGGGGTTTGTGGCCATGGTGGGGTTATTGATTGCACTGAGCTTTCTCTCTTATGCGTTTATCTTGTATGGCGAGCAAACTCAGAAACAACGCATCAAAGAAGACGCTGATTCGTTCTACAATCGATTACTTTTTTTAACCCATCAAATCCACGCCTACAACGCAGACCAATATCAAGCTGGCACCCCCATCAATGCCTCTCGCCTGTTTCCAACCACCCTCACTGACTTAGAAGGCGCTTATGTCCCCACCTGCTTACCCGCCGACAACGTGCAAGGGTATTGCATGAACATAGATCAAAGCCCATGGGGCGTCATCACGTATGAGCGCCAAGCGTTCATTACCCCAACCGGTGTTGATACCTATCGTGCGGTATTAACGTTCACCCTGCCCGATCCAACGTCACTCGCGTTCAGTGCTGAGCACAGCATGTCTTTAGCCATGCTCACTCAATTACCGAACCTGACTTATAGCGAGCCGAATAATCTCATTACGTTATACGTAACTCGCCCTGACATGGCCTTTGCGTATGACGGGTTGGTGAAGCGAAGTGGCGATGACTCGACCTTACTTGATGATTGGGATGTGGGCGGTAACTTTGCCATAACGAACGTAAAAGACGTCACCATTAAAAACAGTAATGGTACCCAAACCGTCGTCTCTGACGGGTTGGTTAATACGTTCTCAGCCAAGCACGATGGGATCATTGATAGGCCCAACTGCCCCGATGGAAAAGAGAGCATCATTCACTTAATGATAGGAGAAATCACAACCCCAACCGACACAGAAAGCACGGGACGCATTCGTGCGTACTTAAAATCAACCACCGCCACGCAGTGGCGTGTGGGTCTCGATAACATTGTAAAAACGGGCAGTGGCACAAGCCAAATTAATCATTCTGGTTATGTCATCGCCTTAACCCAATGCAAAACCCCATAAACCCATAAGGAAATCCCTATGTTAAAAATCACCCTCATGGCCAGTCTTCTGGCTTTAACCCTTAGTCCACTAGCAAGCGCCAAAGTCACTTATGCGGATGCGGTAAAAGACCAATCTGCTTACAACGCCAAAATGAAGGCCTTGGCCCCACCGCCAGCAAAAGGCTATACCGCCACTGATTTAGCAGATATTGGAACCGAAGAATGGAAAGAGCTTTACTCAGGAAACACCACAAGCAGTATCACCATTCCAGGCAATGCCAAGATGGTGATGGTGCAAACCAGTGAAGGCTCTGCAACTTTCCCCATAAACAGTGGCAGTTTAACCCTTGCCACCGTTACCAACACTGAATCCACTTGTGGACTCAGCGCCACTGCCAATGCCATTTTTACGGGGTCTCAAGTCAGAGGAGGCGAGCAATCAAGCAGCAAAAACTGCGGAGGTCATAAACAATCCGACCAACGTTGGGGCAGTGTTCAAGCCAAAATTACCATCCAAAAAGTTCTTATTTTAAAATAAGAACATCATCCAGAGAGGCGGTTAACGCCGCCCTCTTCTTGATCATAACCAACGCGTTTTTTAGACCAAAAGATCATAACCAAAATAACGGCAACTGACTATTTTTCAATCAAAAAATGATACACTATAATTTATAAAATAAGAGGGCTAGCAACATGAAGCACATAAAAAAAACACTCCTGATAATGGCGATATCAAACAATGTTTATGCAATCACCGATGGCACGGCCGTTGATTGGAATAATTATCAAGACATGGTCACCATGAACTGCACAGGAACCCTCATCGCGGGAAAATTTATTTTAACCGCAGCTCATTGTGATGAGCCCGATATGATCCGATTTTCAGATCATACCATTGTCGCTAGTACCCAACGTAGCGACCATCCTGATTGGGATTTATCAGGGGCTAAAGTTGATGTCTCTTTGTGGTCACTTCAAAACTCACGAAAAACAACTCAAATTCATTATTTTTCAGATTTAACCAAAAACACTGTACAAGATGCCGATACGTTAACACTGTTCGGTTTTGGCTCAACCAGTAACGCTGATATCCCCCTTCATTATGCAACAGTCAATGCTGAATTTGACCCAACCTACCAGCAAGTAATTAATGGACTCTTTACCAACCAAGGCCAAGGCGTAGGCGGTGACAGCGGCGGCGCATGGCTAAACAATAATAATGAGATTGTGGCCATCAATAAAAGTATTTATGGAACGACGACCTTTGGCACCAACTTACATTATGCCGACGAGTTCATTCGTCAAACTATCGATGGCTGGCACTACCCAACTCTTGCCAACACCTCTAATGGATCAGCCACGATAACGGTTCAATCTCTGCATCAAAACACAGTCACTGACAGTGCTTACACATCAGGGGACGTTCAAATTATTGGAGGAACCTGTATTGAAAACGGAGAAATTAATTCCTATGATAAATGTACGTATGTGATTGAGAGTCAAGGGGGAGAAGGCAATCTCATCTTAGGTCGCAGCGATGAAGTCATTCAAATAAACAAACCCGTACCGGTTATAGATAATGGCTCAAGCTCCAGTGACGGCGGTTCATTTGGCCTGTTGAGTTTACTTCTATTCAGTGGGTTTGGTTTTTATAGAAGAAAAAAGAGTGGTTCAACATTGGGAGCGAACATTAAAGCCCAATAAGAAGATCCAAGGAGATAAAATGGCAACAATAGATCAAAAGAAGCAAGCCCATAAGCTACTCCTATTTTTAAATAATGAAAAAAGACGATGCACGTATAAAGCGTTCGGTGAGGTTCTCGGCATTTTTCAACGCAGCGTCTCAACACAATTGCTTGGAGAGCAACACCCTTATCTTTCCTGGGTAGTAAACAGTAAGACTGGAAAACCGAGTAATTATGAACCCCAAAATTTACACCCAGATCTCTACACTAATGAACACATCATTAGGGATGAGCAAGAGCTCAGAGCGCTTGCCGATCATTACTGGAGAGAACAACCGAATGGCTTATGAATGGGATCAACGAAAAACCAGCCTATACGCTTTCAAACAAGATTTAGACACTTATGGTTATGTTTCTTTACTAACTTTAGCCACTTGGAATAATAAATTCCCTCCACAAAAAGGGCGCCTCCAAGCCAAAAAGACCCACAGTTTATCAACCCAAGCCCCCCTTTCAAAAGAGAAAAAAGGCGAGTAAATCCGCTAACTTTTCGACGGAAACATTCCTAATACACAGGACTTTCTTGCTTTTATTTGTGAAAGGGCGAGTGACCCACTACGCTTTATATATCAATAGTTAACCGACCAAGGAGCGGCCTATGGTGTTTGAACTCATTCTTTATTTACTTATTTTTGGCTCAGCGTCGTTCTTGCTGTTTCCAAAGTTCGGCTTGCTCAATCAACGTATTGCTCTTGATGCGAACTATCAATACACCGCCTTAAAGCAAGCCGCAAAAGTGACACCTTTAACCTTTTTTCTTCTGCTCAATGCCATTATTAATCACGTACCTTGGTTTTTTCTTCCTCTGTACTTACTCTTACCCACGTTATTACTGACCATCCCACTCATCGCAAGAAAACACCGGCACAGTTTATTGGCAGTAGAAACCTCAATCATTCACCCTCACCACGTGCGAATACACTTATCGACAATAAACCAGGCATTTAATCGACAAACGTTTATTGAGTTGTTGCAATTGACTGACTTACTGAAGAAAAAAGGAATAACCACCATCACCCTTTCCTCTCCTTTGTTTTTTAAAGGAAAAAAACAGAGAGCAATGCATCACTTTATTACTCAATTAGAAAAACACCACATTACGGTACAATCCAAAGCCTCTCACTGGGTTACCTTTCCACTGGGCACCTTGATGCTGATGTATTATAAACACCTAAAAAAATCACCCAGCTTAACCAACACCCCTCTTACCCACTGGCATACCTACACACTGCATCTTTAATTTACACGCTTAATGAGATAAATCATTCATGATTTACTTGAGCTAAGTGTGCAACAAGCGCAGTGCGTTAGGCTTCTACAAAGGCTCTTTTATGACACATTCATTTACGGCATTGGCCATCGCGCTCATGCTGAGCACCCTTTCGTCTTCTGTTTATGCCAGCGCCCGCTCTTATGACGGCTGGACGTCAACCTATTCTCGCTCAAATCCGTTACGGGCGTGCCCAAAACATTGCGAATTAATCACAACAAGTAGCCAAGTCTATGGCGTTCCTAGCTCATTAATTTTGGCCATCATCAAACAGGAGAGTAATTTCAATGCAAACGCCCAAAGTCACAAAGGAGCCAAAGGGTTAATGCAGTTAATGGACATGAACTCGACGGGCATCGACCCCTTTAATCCCAAAGAAAACATAGAAAGAGGCACGGCTTTGCTGTCTCGCTTGCTTGGTCAATACGACAGTATTGAGTTAGCCCTGGCCGCGTACAACGCGGGGGAGGGAAACGTCAGAAAATATGGCGGTATCCCGCCATTTAAAGAAACACGGAACTACATAAAAAAAGTCATGCATTACTATCAAGGATACCAATGATGAAACGACACCTACCGCTCTCTTTTCTTTTGTGCCTACCTCTCTTTATTTCACTCACTTACTCACCACCATTAATGGCCGCCTCTGATGACGCCTGTGCCATTTGGATGTGTTTACCGACAGGGTTTGGTGAAGGGTGCGATGGACCACACCGAGAATTTAGAAAACGAACGTTAAAACATCAACCGGCGATGCCGAGGTGGTCTTCTTGCCAAAAAGAAACGGAGGTTGGCCCTCCGGTTCGAGACGTTTACACCAATAAAACGGGCGTTGCTGCCGTCATCCCCACGCATACGGTGTGTGCACGTCATGATAAAAATGGCTGTCTTTCGTCTCAATACATTGAAGAGAAAATAATCAAAAACCGTCAATGTCGCTATAACTCAAAAAATGGCACGCGCACACCGACGGGCTGCTCGCATACCCTCAATTACACCGAGATTTATAAGAACGGTTTTCTCTTTGGGAAAACGGCTTATTACTAACCTTATCCACAAAAAATGCGCATAACCTGTGAATGGACATTATTTATGAATAACACAATAAGTACTATATTTGGTGAGGTGCCCATTGCTAAGCAGTATGAATGGCAATGGGTTGAAGACAATTTCAAACCCCTTAAAAAGTGGTTTCAATGTGAAGGCGTGACCGAAATCTTTGTGGATAGGTTTGATTCGATTTCCATCGAGAGAAATGGAAAAATAGAAAAAACTGACAGCACCTTTGGCAACGAGCAAACGCTTCAAAACCTCATTACTCAAATTGCACTGTGCCTCAACCAAACCTTAACCGATGAATCCCCCATCATGGACGCCAGATTGCCAGATTGCTCTCGATTGTGTTGCACCATGCCAAGCGTCACGCCTCAAGGCGCAACCATCACGTTACGTGTGGCACCCAAAGACTTAATCAGTCTTGAACAATTGGTTGAGTTTAAAGCCCTGAGCGCTGACATGGCCAACACCTTACAGCGACACATTCAACAAGGCAGCAACCTCATCGTTTCTGGAAATACCGGCTCAGGAAAAACAACATTGCTTCGCGCCTTAGCGCGATTCATTCCTCTGAACGAGCGCATCATTACTTGTGAAGATACTCAAGAGTTGTATTTAGATTGGTTGCTCTATCGCGTATCACTCGAAGCCCCGAATCGAAAAGGCAGTGAAGTCGAAATGAAGAATCTGATTGAAACCGCCCTTCGTATGAGGCCCGACAGAATATGGGTCGGTGAAATAAGAAAAGCGGCGGCCGCCGATGCCTTTCTGCAAGCCATCAATACGGGCCACTCAGGTTGTGTGACCACCATTCACGCCAACAACACAATTGATGCGGTATCGCGCTTACAGTATCTCATTGCAAGCCAAGGCCTGATTAGTTTTGAGTTGGCAGAAAAACAAATCATGGGCTCTGTAAATGTCCTGATCCACGCCAGTCGTCATGCCGACTACGGCAGACGAATAACCGAAATCACGGAAATTAAAAACGGAAAATTCATTCCCGTTTTTACGTTTAATCCTCAAACCATGGAGCACGAAATAAACTAAAGCCCGATCACTTATCATTCGTGGGAAGTTCAGTTGGCCATGGATAAATAAGTACTTGTTTAAGGATCTCTTGCCACAAAAAGTGACTTTTAAGTGGATTGTTATGTTTTGCCGGTACATTAGGTGCACTCGCCCAAAAACGAGGCCCCGGTTCATTTGTTGTTTGAGACACAACAAGCGCACTTAACGCTGGCGCACCAACCTCTGCGAGTCGTTGATTTAGCTGACTCAAGGAGACTTCCCAAGACTGAGGGGAATACCACTCTCTCGTTTTAAGTTTATAATCATTCGTTAAATCAGAATACGTTTCGGGTTCTTCCATGACACCAAGATGTCATAAATAATATGGATATCTACGCTCACTTCTCTATCCTTTTTATAATAACCGATGATTAACATATAGTTATAAAAAGAGAAATACTCTAGCTTAAAAAGGAAAATATAATTTTTTCTACACAAACCTGTGTACTGAGCCTTTAAATGAAGTCATCCCCTTATTAACTAACGCCTGATATTGGTACTTCATCAAACAACGTCCCTCTTCTTCGTTGATATATTGAGCCCCTTCAATTTTTATCTTCAAAGATAAAAATGAAACACGATCCAACAATGCACTATCAACCCCCTCAAGATGTGAATAACCTTGGACCAATATTGATAAATACCTTTCATCATTTCTATTAATATTCGTGTTAATAAAAAACCCATTAAGAACGTGTAGTCGCTCCCCATTATCTTTAACGACACACACCAAATAAACATAACGATACGGGAGATCATTGCTCGTTAATTCATACACGGTATGTGACATTTTATTGTCGTTGAAAACACAAGAAAACGGAACGTAAGCTCGTTCATTTCTCATTTCAAACCCTCATCAAATCAACTGCCTCCACTGTACGTTGAAACAACAAATTGAACATGTACCGAACGTGAAGTGACTCGAAAATCACAAAGCATTTAGAAAAGAATCTCATCCAGCTCAACAACCAACCCTTAAAAACTAACTCTTAACATCAAAGGATCTCCTATGACTCCAGTATTAAAAACACTCTTAAACACACGAACGCTTCGTAAAGCACTTAACCAAGCCACACTAAAGCAACGTGAAAGCGTACTTAATAACATCACTCTATTGAACGATGAAATTAAAGCCACACTCCAAAAAAAAGCCGAAGAGGACGCACTAAAACAGCAAGAGCTTGAGCTATTCAAACAACACATCATTGAGAAAGGCATCGACTTTACGGCTCTCTCAAAACTCATGACAGGCAAATCCAAAGCCAACAAGAAACCCGAAAAAGGAGCCACCGAAAAACCACGACTACCTCTCACTTATCACTACGAAAAAGACGGTGAAATGAAACAATGGAATGGCAAAGGTGACACACCAAACGTCATAAAAAAAGCCATTGAAAATGGATTAGAATTATCCGACTTTCTGAGAAAGGAGTCATAACGATGAGTCAGATTGATAAATTAAGCGGCTGCGAAATAAGTAAAATTATCGAAGGGATTGGTTATGATAATCTTTCTTTGTTTTGTGATAAAGACGAATTCATTTCTCGTTTATCCAATGAGGCTTTACTCGATTCAATCGTCAATGATAACAACAGAGACATCGAGATGTTAATCCTTCAACTCTATTCAAGCTTGCTTGAGTATCCAGAAACGGCGGCCAATAAAACGAAAATGGAAGCCATGAAAAAACGCATTTCACTGGAAACCCTCTATTCGACATAGCAAGGCCTTTGCTTTTTTAAATCGCTCTTTCTGTCTTTTCAATCACGTCCTTTCCTCGCTTTTTCTTCTCTGTTTTTTTCTCGTCACCCTCTCGTCTTTCTCTAAAAAATAAGAGCGACATTTCAATCCTTAAGGATTGCTAAATGGCTCGAATGCTCAAGTGAAACACAACGAGCCCAAGCGAGAAAGTGAACTGTTTTTCAAACTTAACGACGACGTGCCACGCACGAGAGAAGTTTTAGTTTGTCCTGCTTAAAAAAAGAGTCAATCGCTGAAAGCGTCCCCCATCGTGGGGGGAAGAGCGTAGCGAAATTGGTACTCTTTTTTTCAGTGCGAAGCATCTAACGCCGCGTTGAGCCCCGCGAAACCAAGTTAGACGGGGGAGCCGAAATAAACGTGTAGCCCAAGCGTAAAGCACGAGCCTCCCCAGAGGCGTTTTATTTTGGGGGCTTGCCCCGCACAACCGTTGAGTAACACGAGACCAAGCCCGTTTTGGTAGATGATTAGGCTAATTTTGAGCAAGTTAGGAACGACACGGCCAAAAGGAGCAGAAATCACCTTCAAAAGGGGCTTGGTCTCGCGTAGCGATACGGTTTGCGCGCTCTTGACTTGCTCCCTGTCGGACGTTCAGGACAGAGGGGAGATTTCTGTTGACCTTGACCTTAAAAGACTGAAAAAACACGTTTTTTCTGTATCTCTTACTCGCGAGCGAGTATCCCTTCTCGCTTTTTATTTTTCTTCCACTCGGTGTCTGCTTTCGGTGTCCGCGCTCGGTGTTACCAAGACATCGAGCCTTGACACCGAGCGCTAACACCGAGGATCACAATATTTAGAGGTTTACTCACCATGTTCGAGTCCATCGAATTCGCACTCTTTAAAATCGCAATTCTCACAGGATCGGCTCTCTACTCATTCACCGATTCGTGGGGATGGTTGCTCTCGCTTTTAGCGGGAATTGGTTTGCCTACGATCTACTTTGACAAACCAAAAACGGAGCGAGAAGAGACGATCACCCGTCGCGCTATCATCGCATTGTCCATTTTGTTCGTTCTCTTTGGTACGCTATCAAATATCACGATCCCCTGGGTTCTCATTTGGATCCAAAGTGCTCAACTCGATCACGTAATTACTGTGAACTATTCATGGCGAGCCTATTTATTGTGGCCAAGTTTATTCATCGGAATAACACTGCACATCGTCGTTCGCCGTCAACTTTCACCATTAAAAAATAAAATCAAAACGGACTTAACAAAAAAATCAGCCCTTGTTCGAGAAGAGCGAACGGACGTGAGAAACATTCGCCAGTTTTTACCCGAAACGATGGAATACGATCCACTGGACCACATTGACTTAAGCAAGGGAATGTTTGTCGGATTAGACAGACATCAACAACCTCAATACATCCCTATGGCGGATTGGCAAAAACAACACGCCGATATTTTAGGAACGACGGGCGCGGGTAAAGGGGTTGCCTCTGGAATGTTACTTTATCAGAGCATCATGGCGGATGAAGGCGTCTTTGTTTTGGATCCAAAAAACGATGAATGGGCGCCACATTTATTTCGCTATGCCTGCGAGCAAGCAGGAAAACCCTTTTACTTAATCGATCTCAATCGCAAAGAATATCAACTCGATTTATTTGCGGACATCAACGAAGATCAAATTGAAGAGCTGCTCGTGGCTGGATTAAGTTTGGCTGAAAAAGGCGACATCGCGGACTTCTATCGTATCGATGATAGAAAAGCGGCTCGTGAAACGCCACGCCTTGCCAATGATGAAGAAATGAGATCCATTGAAGGGTTATTTAACAGTGAGTACGTTCAATCTATTTCAGACAACATCAAAGCCTTTTATGGAAAAATGGAAGAGCTTGCTTTAGTTCAATCCATCAATGCCATTGGAGGATTAAACCTAAAAGACATTTTTGATCACGGAGGGTGTTGTTACATCATTGGCTCGCTGCGTAACAGTAAAATCATCATCGCACAGCGCATGATCTTAATTCGGTTGTTTCAATTGGCCGAAGAAAGAGATCGAGTTAAAAGCAAACCCAGACCCATCGCCATTTTCTTAGATGAATTGAAATACCATTTATCAAAGGCCGCACTTGAAGGATTAGGCGCCGCCCGTGATAAAGGCGTTCACATTATCATGGCCCATCAATCGGTGGCCGACTTAAAAGACTGCCCCGCCGACTTAAACGGTGAAGCCGTTGTCGGTGCAGTGGTAGAGAACACTAAATTTAAACTGGTGTATAAACTGCAAGATCCCGAAACCGCCGAGTGGGTATCTAAAATGTCAGGCACCATTTTAGTGGATGATGAAACCAGGCAAATAGAAAGCAGTCGAGTACTCACAGAAAATGTATCAACCGATCGCAGCGTTCGTCTTGCTGAGCGCTACTTTGTAGACACCAATATGTTGCAGAGCTTGCCTAATGGCGTCAGTTATATTTTCACCCCAAGTGAGCCACCGAGACCCTCTTTAATTTCGCCCATCAAAGTCAAAAAAGAAACATTGAAATACCACTCAGTCAACGAGCAACAGAGCGTTGATATCAAAACTCCATTAGATACCAATGAAGATGAAGACTTTGAAATTAACACCACACCGAATACCTCATTCATTGACAACCCCCCTTTGAACTCAGCGCCCAAAGACGATCTATTTTCAGAAGAGAATGAAGCTGATTTTGATTTTGGATCTCCTACAGACAAAGAGGAGCTACCTCAATTATCCGAAGAAGAATTAGAAAGGCAAGCCAACGAATTATTTGAACAAATGACAATGAAGGAATAACCCAATGAAATTTCATAATAAAAAACTCGCCTTACTGTGGCAACACGACTTATTAGTACCAGCATCAAAAAGAAAACCGGTAGATGGGCAATTTATTTTCAGTAGTTTGTTTTCTGTGTACGCGTTCTCCACCAAAAACGACAACAGCTTGCAGACGGCTTTTGCGAAAAAAGTCATAGAGAAAATTGGAGATGATCTTCGAGCCTCTCGCCTAACAATAAAAAACGATATTTCACAATTTAAAAAAGACATTGATCCCATTGAGCTTCGAGTGTTTGAACCCAACAACCAATACCCATTAACGATCAATCAAGAAAAAGTGTGCCCTCAGAACACCATGCTTGTAAAAATATTCTTAGCCATTGATGACTTCATTATTGAACTCAATAAAGCGTTATTTACAGGAGAATTGAATAACCAACAAAAACGGGCTTATCAAACGGGATTATTGGATAACCTAACCAAGCACCTCATAACCCTCAATAAAACCTGCATTGATTTTCATAAGCTCAGAAAAAGTCAGTTAGAAAAGGAGAAGGTATGATAATTACAGATCCTAAAAAAAGAGGAGAAAGAAGCGCAGAAAAACAAGCACTAGTCTTAGCGTTCTTAAAACAAGAAACCTACAGCGACATCACTAACTTAATGCTGCTATTGAATTATAAAAAACGTCAGCCATTAGATCGCTTATTACAAAAAATTAAAAGGTATGGTTTTATCGAAAAGTTTGAATACGGATTCAGAGACATCAAAATCAAAGTGTGGGGAATAACCATCGAAGGGATGACCGAAACCGTTAATTTAAACGATACAGAAGACTTTCAACATTTTGAACCCTCAAAAATAAAAACATGGACCATGGTTCATCACTTAATGAATCAAGAAGTACGTATTTATTTAGAGCGTAATGGATGGAACCATTGGCAAAATGCCGACCGCTACCTTTTTAGAAAAAAATACCCTGTGCCCCACCGCCCCGACGCATTAATTATCGCACCCAACGGACACACAATTGCGATAGAAACCGAACGAACGCTAAAAACAAAACCTCGATATCAAGAAATACTAAAAAGTCATTTGTTAGCTAAAAAAAATAAGTACTGGTCAAAAGTCATCTATGTTGTGCCTGACATAAAAACCAAAATAGCCTTAACTAACCGCTTTAACAACATTGCTTATGTCAACATGAATGGCTCTCGAATTACCCTAACCGATGAGCACAGAAAAACCTTTCATATATTCACTCTTGATGAAATGAAAACTCTCGTCATTACCTAACAAGCCCCCTGCTTAATTAAGGCACTTCACTCATCGAGTTAAGTGCCTTTTTCTAATTATAAATAAGGACTCTTTATGCGCGTATTTATCGCTGAAAAACCAAGTTTGGCTGAGGCCATTTGTATTGGCTTAAACGGTAACCCAAAAACCGACAAGAAAGCCGGTTACTATCAAACAGGAAGTGACATCGTCACTTGGTGCTATGGTCACATGCTCAAACTGTTTGATCCAGAAGACTACGATCCAAAATACAAGAAGTGGACATTGGACGATTTACCAATTAAAGCCACTTACCCACCGAAAATGAAAGTCATTAAAAAAACACAAACTCAATTCAACGTGATCAAAAAACTGATAAAAGACGCCGATTCAATTGTTCATGCGGGGGATCCCGATGAAGAAGGCAATTTATTAATTGATGAAATATTAACGCACGTCAATAACACCAAGTCCGTATCACGGGTACTTATTTCAGATCTAAATGAGCAACCCGTTAAAGACGCCTTGAACGCCCTTCGCCCTAACAGTGAGTTTAAATACCTCACTCAAAGCGCCCTTGCCCGCTCAATTGGCGATCAACTGTTTGGTTACAACCTAACACGAGCTTACACTCTAAAAGCACGTGAGAAAGGGTTTGAGAACGTTTTAAACGTAGGTCGAGTTCAAAGTGCGCTCTATGGCTTAATCAATCAACGTACCCTTGCTAACTTGAATCACAGTGAGTCTTTTTACTACTTACTCAATGGTCAATTTTCGATTGCTGGCCACACACTTCATGCCAGGTTAATGCCCAATTCAGACACCAGTGAATTGGATGAAAAAAAACGCCTTATTTCAGAGCTCGATGCAGCCTTAATTAAAGAGCTCTGTGATGGGAAGCCCTCACACCTTCATACAATAGAAAGTAAAAAAGAATCAAAGGCGGCTCCACTGCCTTTTAACCTATCGACCTTGCAACAAACCTGTGCAAAAAAATGGGGATATACCGCAACAGAAACCCTAGATATCGTACAAAAACTGTATGAAACCCATAAGCTACTGACTTACCCGCGCTCGGATTGTCGCTACCTCTCTGATACCCATTTACAAAAATCGGAGGACATTATTGAGGCAATAACCCAAACCGAACCCAGTTTGTTATCGTTACTTTCAGACGCCGACCTAAACACAACGCACAGTGCGTTTAATAATGGAAATATTACGGCGCATCACGCCATCATCCCTACAGAGAAAAACGGCAATACGTGTACGCTTTCTGAAAAAGAAAGCAATGTGTACCGTCTTGTAGCCACGTCGTTCATTGCGCTTTTTTATCCGCCATCGAGTCGAGATAAAGTCAAAGCCACCATTCATTGTGGCCAACAGATATTTGTGGCGACACAAACCACCCTTGATAAACAAGGATGGGAGGTGCTTTATAAAGGAGAGTATAACGATAAAGCTAACGAGAACAGTCTTGATTTAGCGAGCTTGCAAGAAGGCAGTGAAGGCACTTGTGATTTGGTCACTATCGATAAGAAAAAGACCAAACCATTGAAATACTTTACCGAATCGACACTATTGGCCGCCATGAGCAGTGCAGCCAAGTACGTGAGTGATCCACAACTTAAAAAAGCCCTGGAAGAAAAAGACAAAGGCAACAAATCAGAGCATGGCTCGATTGGTACTGAAGCCACTAGAGCGTCTCACTTAACTAAAATACAGAGCAACACGCACCTTGTGAGTGTCGTCGCCGAAAAAGGGTATAAAGAAAAAGTATATAAAACCACAACTGCAGGGCAAGAGTTCTGTGCTTTACTGCCCGATGAGATCATCACCCCCGATACGTCAGCACTGTGGGCGAATTATCAAGCCAGCATTAAAAAAGGCGAGCTCGATACAAAAACCTTTGTTGGTTACATCGATGCTTACCTGGAGACTCAAATTCAATTTGTAAAAGATAACGGTGTGGCCATCACGGCAGCTGAGCGAATTATTTGTCCAACATGCCAAAAAGGAAGCATTACTAAACGCAAAGGAAAGAACGGGGTATTTCATGCCTGTAATCGTTACCCTGATTGTAAAACCGCTTTTCAAGATAACAAAGGCAAACCAGATCTTAATCCAACCCTAAAAAAGAAAGCAGGTCCAACGAATGCGGAAAAATTTGGAGCGGTCAGTGATACTGAATTTTGTAAGCAGTGCTCAAAGCCACTGGCAAGAAAGCCCGCTAAAAAGAAAGATACGTTTTGGTGGGGATGTACCGGTTTTCCTAGCTGTAACGTTCGTTTTTTTGATAAAGACGGAAAACCTGACCGAGACAAGGGGGAATTGTAATTTTTGAATCAAACTCAAAAAACACCGATAAGAGGATATTTTATACTGACAATATTGCTATTGTGAACACGCAATAAAACTCGGTAACACCAAGCCATGCTTTTCATTGAAGCATGGCTTTTTTATTACAAACTTCTCTTTAGCCTTTGAAAATTATCATAGTAGGTTTTACGTAAACCAAGAGTTGATTCAACCAGTTTCACATGTTCCATAGCGCTGTCCATATTGTTCCAGACAGCTTTACTTTTCATAACCCAATTAGAGTTTCTAATAATATGATAGTGACTTATTAGATTAAAAGTAATGCGAATATAACTCACATTCTCTAATATCTCTTTATCTTTCATTAATGGAGAAAGTTGTGAATAACAGTACTCATACCTTTCTCTATACTGGTCAAAATTACTAATTAGCGGATTTTCAGAATCAGTAGAACTCACTGATTCTGTTAAAATAATTTGACTAAAATCACCCCAAACTTTATAAAAAATTGATTCCATTTCATTAATATATTCATATTTAATTTTATACTTAAACTCATGCTTCCACTCAGCAATTGCTCGATATGAAAACCAAGCTGCAATCGCTGCTCCCATCCCGCCAATCGCAGACCCAACGGAACTAATGACATTAAGAATAGAACTTGATATTTGAATGGTAAAACCAAAAAGTAAGCCGACTAATATTAATGCAACAATCGCTATAGGTACTGTGAAATTCATTGATTATCTAGCCATAAATACAATAAGAAAAAACCAAAATAATAATCTTGTAGGTCAATTTAAGAATAATAACTTATCACATGGTTTTATCTCTATAACTTTTAAAATTAGCAACGTAATTGTGATTTATTCCTAAAACCTTTTAAAAAATCAAGATAATAAATATTACTTACTTTATATTTTCAAATGTCGTAATACCTACGACCATCATCTTTTGCAGTTTATAGCCTTCGCTTAGTGGTTATAAACTGTTTTTTTTTGCTTTATATAATACAAAAAAGAGCCGATGAACAAGCTTTTATCTTTCTAAAACGTAAGTTAGGGATTATTGGTGGCAGACCAAAAGGCCCAGCAAAGAATTTAAAACTCGATAAACAAAAAGAGAAAATTACTGAATATCTATCGATGGGATTAAGCCAAGCATCAATAGCCAAGTCACTAGAAGTATCTGCAAGTACGTTGAGTGGCTATATTCGTCGGCATAAACTCAAATCTCAAGCAGAAAAAATTACAGAACCACAAATACAAAACCAAATTGAAAGTCGTTCGTTATAGAACCATTCCT
Organism: Aliivibrio sifiae; assembly: GCF_002954715.1. Classification (GTDB taxonomy): domain Bacteria; phylum Pseudomonadota; class Gammaproteobacteria; order Enterobacterales; family Vibrionaceae; genus Aliivibrio; species Aliivibrio sifiae. Next base: position 46,786 of record NZ_MSCP01000005.1, read on the forward strand.
TACTTTGCCCGCAGTTTGGGCACTTCATTATTTTTTCCATTTTATGCTCCTACCATTACCTACAGAGTAAAATGAAAAACGATTTATTCTATCAATGCTTTTAATTTTTCAGAGATGTTTCCAAATTAAAGTTGTTCAAGAAAATAGGTGTTTTTTAATAAAGTAAAATTCGAAGAAAGTTAAATATAAAGCGTGATATTCAGCTCAAGGTATTAAGTTTGGTTATTTTGCCTATAGGATCAGTAAAAACACATTTTGGTTTTCATTTATCATGATAAAAATGATTTAAGTAGCTGAATTTAGGTAGGCAATGAAAGTGTGGGATGAGAAATTAGAGAAGTTTGTTGAGCCTGTAGATGAAGCAACACCAAAGTTTGTAAATGCGTATTTTCCATGGAATGAAGAATTAGCTAAAGCCACTAAAGTAGACGTTCCGCATTATGAGCCAGTAAAAGAGAAACAAGCTAAAGCCGCAGCGTTTGAATATTCCATTGAAATAGCTTGCGCTCAAGATGAACTGAACACGTATCAAGTGGGTGTATTCTCTTTAGGCAAAACTAAAGAAGAAGCCACTATCTCTACGTGGAGTAAAGCTCAAACTGAGAAAGGCTTTACCCTGCTAACGGCTAGTGTAGATGTTAATGAGTCAAAAACACTTAGCCGAGAGTTCTTTATTTCAAGTGGCAGTGCTATGGTTTTCGATAACGTAAAACCTGTTAAGCAAGATGCTGCTCATGCTACTGAGTCATTTATTCCAGTAAAGCCTGCAGTTCAGGTCGGAGAGCGCCTTGGTTGGCCTACTGAAGGGTATTTATACCACTTTATTGACGATACATTAATTCATGAATACAAGTTAATGGGCGATGGCAAGTGGGCATTTCAGGTGACTCAATCTACCGAGCATCATTTAACGGATGAGTTACTCTCAGCGCATCAATATGGCTTTATTCTCTTACCTTGGAAAATAGATAACTCTGTTGTTGCTCGTCAACATCTTCTTTACCTGCCGCAAAAAATGACCACGCAACAATTCGAAGAGCTAACCGCAGAATGGCTTGATGAGCACGCCTGTTTGCTTGATGTGGATACGATTGTTCAAGCAAAAAGCGAGGACAAACTTGTTCGTGAGAAGCAAAGCGATAATCAAACGACTTATGTCATTCAAGCGGGTGATACTTTATCTGGTATAGCGAACCAACAAGGATTAACACTGGGTCAATTGGTTGAATTGAATCCTCAATACAAAGGAAAAGAAGACGATATTCAAGTTGGCGACTCGCTTGTTATTGAAGCGACAGAGGCTGAAGCCTCGTCTACCTCTGAGCATACCGTTAAGGTTAACCCTGAAACAGGTCAACGTGAAACTTGGGGGGAGATAACGGCTCAGTATGGACTGGCGGCCAAAGCATTATTGAACTTAAATCCGATGTATGAGCAAGACCCTACCTCATTGAAAATCGGTGATACACTGTTAGTCAATCAAGTTGAACGTCAACAAACCACAACTCAACCGCGAGAGACCTTACCACCAAAACAAATTCAACCCGTCGGTCAAGCCATTAGTTTTGCCAATGCGTACACCACTCAAGTACCGAGAGAGTTAAGGTATGGGGTGATTGCTGCTTTAGACGACCGTGCTGTTCCTCAACGAACACCCATAGTGAATGTATGCAAGGTCGAGCCTGAGCGCACGTTACGTATTGGGGTATTCTTTGATGGTACAGGTCAAAACAATCCAAACGATGCCTATAAAGAAAAATGGGGTAATAAATCACGCACCAATGTGGCGAGGTTATTTGATGCCTACCCTGAAAAAGAAGCCGAGTCGTATAAAATCTATGTTTCAGGGGTCGGTACCGTGGATGGCATTGATATGTCTGGTGGGAGAAACCCTATTATCGATGCGGGTGAAGACGAAACGATGATGGGGCAAGTTGCTGGGGTGTTTGATGATACAGGGGCGTTTAGGAAGTGGCAGTCGCTGCTTGGACGATTAGCTTCAATTCTAAAAGGGTTAGAACAAGACGGATTATATTCTAAAATCAATCACATTGAATTTGACGTATTTGGGTTCAGCCGTGGTGCGGCCCTAGCTCGTCACTTTATTAATGCGGCACTTGAGGGAGTACCTGATTATTTAAATAAAGAAAAAGGCCATAACCCTGTCGATATCTATCCTAATTTATTTGGCAACGAATCTCATGAAGCGTTTAATAAAGATAACAACGACTTTTATTTTATTGATATGACGCGCCGTATATCCGTTCGTTTTGCGGGATTATTTGATACGGTCGGTTCATTTTATTGGGCAGGGAATGAGGATGAAGGTAACTTTATCTTGGGACTCAACCAAAAATCGGCGAAAACAGTTTTCCAGATTTGTGCAAAACATGAGTACCGTAAGAACTTCCCATTAACGGCATTAGATGGCGGCGAGGGAATGAACGCGTTTGCTGATGGTACTTTCTATCAAGAGGTGTTCCCTGGTTGTCATACCGATATTGGGGGCGGTTATCCATCAAAAGAGCAATACGGGCGTACTGATTTGCCTGAGCGATTAAATCGTCCTGTGGATTCAACGTATAATAGACATCAAATTAACACCACGTCATTTTATGATAAATATAAGACGGACTTACAGAAAATATCCAGTGCGCATGAAGCCACCGATTTTACAAATCGAATGCTAGAGAAAGAAAATCAAGAATGGGCCAAACACACTCAGAATACCTATAAACTTCATGGTGAAGTTAAACTGGTTGATGGGCAGTTATTGTATTATCACTTTGTACCTATCAGTAATGCCTTGTCAGGGTTGGCACTTGAGCGAATGAAACAACAAGGTGAAGTACACGGTATTTTATGGGAGCACGATCAATTCCCTCTTTATCCTGATTATGAGAATAGTGACAATATGGCAAAATCGTTATGGGATGAGTTAAAAGGCAAACCACTTGGTGGTATATCAGTCTCTGATTGGCAAAAGAGTGAAAACGAGTTATTAGGTGGTTATATTCACCTTCCTCATGATGCTTTGGTTAATGCAGGGTATGATTCTTTCTATGAAAAAATAGTCAACTCAGTCACCTATAATGACAATGAACAATTACAGCGTAAGGTATTTAGTAATGAATAAGAGTAAATTAATTTTTTTAGTGCCATTGATGCTCTCTATCTTAGGTTGTACCCCCGAGCCATATACAGTTAAAGTTGGGTATACCAACGGTACGACTTCTGGTCGACATGGTACAGGAGAGATAATCGTTACAACGCTTTCTGGTGGAATGGTGAACTTTGCTATGGGGTCAATTGGCTCTTATCCGGGAGCGATGTCAACGGGGGGTAGAATGGATGCGCCAGCTCATATCGAGGGCGATTGGGCAAAAGGAAATCCAGGTTCTAACAGCGGATACATTTCCTATCATCGAATTTCAGCGGATATCCCTAAAGAGGCGGAAGCTAAAATGAAACTGATGGATAACTATTATCAAAATTTTGATAGAAATTACGGCTCGATGCAAGTGATTGTCGATGGGCCACGTATCAGAATTTTTTATACTAAAGAATGTTTTAGTAAATTTGATGATTGTACTCCCAAGAAAGGAATAGATCCGAATGGTTGGATAATTAAGTCACCAAAGAATACAACGGATGTAGTTGTTCTCTTTGATGGTATTGGTGAGTCATCCAAGACGCCCTTCCCTAATACCGAATTTGTTGATTTAGATAAAAGAAGAGAGTTTTATAGTAATTAGGTTTTTGTACCTAAGATAGGTTGACGATTTTAAATTGGAAGCTAAGTGTACCAACATACTTAGCTTTTTTATTGTCTGATTTACTGTATTCATTCTATATCGGGTTTGTTGCAAAAATATTCTTCAACATCAACTAAACACGAATTATGTCTAGCTCACTAGACTAAACATGATTTCAATCGTTTGAGTGATATTAAAAAGCACATAGCTCAAGTAATACATATCTTTCATCATAAAAAAGTTCTCCTTATCTATTGAATGGTAATTTCTTCTATAGTGGTCTTTAAAAAAAAACCTATAGTCAGGAGTAATTATTGTTCAAAAAGGTGTAGGTGTACTTTCATAAAAAAGGTAAAGCCTCTAAGCTATGTAAACAAGCAGAGCTCACCGAAAATTACAAGGCATATAAATACAATAATTAAAGGGGCTGTAATTAATCGTAAATACGCCCCATGATACCTAAGTATCATGGGGCATTTTTATGTTATCACATTGGATATTCAACAGATAAGCCACAGTAATTACAATCAAAGCTTTCAGTACCAGCATCATGATTTTTATAAATAACACCATCATCTGTACCACAATGAGAGCAATGAACCTCTTCTTGAATATCTTCTGAAATAGAAAGTATTGTCATTTTGTGTTTCTCCTAAAACAATGAAAAGAAACACCCCAAAGGATATTCCTTGGGATAGTAAACTTGGTGATAGTAACCATATCATGCGGCTTTATCCGCATTATGATGGTCAACTAAATTTCGTAAAAATTGATGTGCTTTACTGGCTTGACTTGCTGCTTTGAAAATATAACGTTTGTCATCTTTCAATGCCGTCAACCAATTAGCGATATAAGATTCGTGTTGAACCTCACCCACAATTCCTAAATCCGCCATGAGAAAAACACTTCCCAATTCAGCGACTAACTCTTCAAACGCATAGTCTTTCGAGCCAAATGCATTGCAATTTTTACGCTCTAATCGGCTTTTATGCCCCGTCCAGTGAGTCAATTCATGCAATGTCGTCGCATAAGCATCTTCTGTGGTCGAGAACCGATGTAAATCAGGTATCACTATCTCATCCGTGGATGGGCGATAGAATGCGCGTTGTCCGTTATAAACGATACTTGCGCCAGTTGCATTGAGGAAGTATTCAACGTACTCCAATGAGCGAACTGGCACCTCATCATCAATTGCCACAACAGGACAATACATTGACTCAGGTAGCCCGTCTATTTGGTCAATATTAAATACACTGTATGTTTTTAACATTGCATAACGTTCAACTTCATCAGTTCCCTTATCTGTTTTTTCAATCATATTGTAAAAAAAGATATGAGTTCCTTTTTCCCCTTTGCGAACTTGCCCGCCTTTTTCTTTTGCTTGCTTGAAGGTCATCCAAGACGAAGAAGAAAAGCTTTGCATGGTTGCACTCATCCATAGCAGCATAATATTCATGCCATTATAAAGTGCTCCCGTACTTGCATTAGAGGGCATACCCGATTGCTCTGTTTTATCCCAAGGGCAAACCCAAGGTTTAACTCCAGACTCAAGCGCTTCAATGATTTGATTAGTAATTTGTTGGTAAAAATCCGGTTTATTTTTGGTGTGCGTAGTCATAAGACGTACCTTTCGTTAAATTAATCACAATGGAAAGAACCAATTTAACGGGCATCTGCCAATTAAATTGGCAAATGTGGAACGCGCTTTAAAACGCTAATGTCGTTGTTGAAATGGAAAAATAGTGGTGTTTTGCGTTAGTCAATAAACGTCAAAATAAACTCGGCGTCTTTATGCTCTAACGCATAATCTCGTACTTGGTGATAAAGCGTGTACAAGCGTTCATTTTCTTCTTCATCGCCATTACGATGAGCAATCGCATTACGCTGGCTTAATGCCATAAGCGTAAGACAAAGACCATAAGCTTCAGAGGAAAACGTTACATCAGCATGACTATAAGTATTTATCGCTCTTACAGAGCCCTCAAGTTCAGGATATAAAAACTTCCCGCCATTACTCAAAGATATAAATTGCCAATAAGCGCCTTGATAATTTTCAGAAAACATCTCAGCGAAACTAAACAACGTTGCCTCAAAACTTAAAAAATCTTTTGTGATTGATGGTAAAAATGCAAAGCGCTCCTTTACAGGAACAATTGAAGTAGTGAGCATAATGTCACCTTTATGATTGGTGGATTGATAAACTGAGTTATCAATCATAGTCTGAGGGCTTGTATGCCACTCAAATTATGAGTGACACCTCGTCCAAAGACTGCAACGCGCGATGTGTTGCCCTTTTATTATATTAGAGTATATAAATTAGGCAATAAAAAGAATGACTGCCATCTACAGAAAAATATTGGTAAAAATAAGCTTATTAAAAGAGAGTAATTTATATCAATCGGTACAACTACTTACCTTTGCAATCACTCATATTCTCCCTTTAATAGAATTCGAAAAGCTGCTTGTGGCATTGATAATGATCATATGCTCCCATCACCAACTCAGGAATAGAGCTCGCATCATCAATCATTGTTTTTTCTATTTGTTTTATTGACCAACCAAAGAAAAGAGGTGAGTCAGAAAAATCACTACCATCCCTCCATTCCCCCTCAATCAACGTCCTACGTAAATCATTCGTGAAATGCCGAACTGAGCCCCGTCCATATGATCCCCAAATCGACTTATCATTATTTTCAGCCATGAATTTCTCACAAACGTCCAATTGTGCAATTAAACATGGATGGCTCAAAGGCTGCTTAAAATTCTCGCGGACGTCTTTTATTGTGGCACGAAACCATTTGATTTTTTCGACAGTCTCACTCATTTTTAGCCTTCCTGCTCGCCGAATATGACTTCAACAGCCTGTAGGTAATCTTCCGGCGTTTTGTTAGTAAGTAACTTTGCTTTGAATTTATCACCACGTACGTAGCATCTCAAACTCACATCATGGTGCATATTGTTAGGACACAACCCTCGATACTGAGTAAATAGAGAGCTAATTTTTTGACGACCTAAACCAAATGCGCGTATCACCTCTGTTGAGGTGATACGACCCTCGATGGATAACTTCGCATCTATAAATTTAAGCACCGTTTCGTCCAGTAATGCGCGTGACATCTCGATCACCTCTTAATTTAACCTAGCCAAATAAAATAATGTCTTGTTTGCATCGAGCAATCGCTTCATCAAGAGTCGCAAACATTCCTAGAGTACTAGAGCGATCCCATGCGCCTCCAGTAAGACAACGGGACTCAAAACGTTTACCTGTTGGCCATGCTGTAAACCAACTTTCTTTACTCTGCTGCTGACTCTCATAGAACTCAGTTTCCGACTCAATTTCGAGTTCGATCCCAAACTTACCCATTCGCGTCACGTGATCTTGATAGGTTTCAAAGGTAAACTCTTCAATATCAATGTATGGGCGCCCAAACCAGTGCTCTAACTCCAATGAATGGCGGTCTTCATTGGGTGTGCTATCAAAATCATCTCTTAACTTAGGTCCAATAAAATAGCCCTGTACTCTTTCGCAGGTTTGATTTTCTGGATAATACTCGGGTAAATAATCTGATATTTTATTCAGCTCTTCATACTCAGCGTGATCATCAATTTTCATATGCCTCTCTCCCTTAATTGTCATATTAATCTATATTGCTCTGAAGCCTCAATTATTTCATCTAGAAAAATGACTTCTGCCGCTAATAACATAAGCTTCCACGCACTGTAACTCATTGGTTGGTAATCTTTACTTTCAATATTCGCTTCCCAATGACTAACAGAAGCACACCCTTTCTTATTATAAGTTCGTCCTATTAACGCCCCAACTCGACTCTGTGAAAAACCAAGAATTTCCCGCAATGCCCTCACTTCTTCCGGTGTAGGTGGAACATAATTAGGATTAGTTATTGGTAACGAACACGGACGGTTGCGAAACGCTTCTACGGTAACAGGGATGGCACTGATATAACGCACTTTTCTTTCACTCATCATTCACTCTCTATAATCACATAAATAGGTTGCTTTGCAGCTCAATGATATTCAGTCGTCACTCCTGACGACTGAAATAAAATTAAATCCATCCTCTTTTAGAGAAAGCGACACTTTCACCGCACCCAATAACAAAATGGTCGAGAACATTAACGTCGATTAATGCTAATGCATCCATTAATCGGGCGGTTATTTTTCGATCGGCTTGGCTTGGCTCTGCAATGCCAGAAGGGTGATTGTGTGCAAACATCACGGCCGCCGCATTATAATGCAATGCTAACTTAACGACTTCACGCGGATACACTGACGCGCTAGAAATCGTACCAAAGCTATGCTCTACAAATTCAATTAACCGGTGCTGATTATCTAATAACAAAATAGCGAACACTTCATGCTCTTTATGCACCAATCGATTAGTACACAGCTCAATCGCTAAATCAGGAGAGGTTAACGCCGAAGTAGTACGGATCTTCGTTTCAATAATCTCAGCCGCTTGCGCAATAACTATTTTTTCATTTTCAGTAAACATAATTTTCATTCCTGATAATGGATCCCTTCATACCGCCAACCATCGGCAATATGAAATAATAAATTAATATTCGTTTGTTAATAAAACAGGACAAATACGTTGACCTTCGCTCTGAGGAGATTCATTTTTGTTTGAGCCTGACAGTTCAAACGAGGATACGTTTGTTGCTTCTGTTTCTTTAGTGATTGTTGAGTGGCTAGTAGTTGAATGAGTCATGGCTATTTTCCTATGTTTTAGTGAATTTCATCTTCGAATCGCCTGACGGTTCGATTTCTTACCATCGTTCTATTGGGCAAGGGCGCGTAGCGTTTATATACCCTTGACCAATAGGTTGTGGTGAGAAACGATTTACAGGAAGTAGTGATACGAATATGAAAAGACACACATAGGAAAAGAATGACTAATGAGACGACTAGCTGCGATTACAAGCACTTTAGAAAAAGAAGTGAAAGCCCCTGATTTTGATTTCGCTCTTTCTGTTGATTTTGCGATAGGTATTGTCTGACAGGAACGTAGCGGTCGTTTAAGCTTGCTTAAATACGACCTCACGTTATCGATAGGAGGAGCTTGCGACGGAAAGACTGTTAAATCGCCCCATAAATCAGAATGGCTGTGTTTACTGCTCTTGCTGTTATGTTTATTTTAACTCTTAGGTTAGCCACATTAGACACTTTAAAATTCACAGACGAGAAGACACTATGAATAAAACCCTTCTTTTATCATCAACACTACTTATCTCTTTCCATGCATTAGCCGATGGAAACACAACAATTAGCTCTTTCAATAAAACCAAAAAAACATTAGAAAAAAGTGTTTATTTCGATCATAGAACCACTATCTATTGTGATGCTAAATTCGATGCAAAGAAAAACATTACTCTACCGTCAGGGTTTGAATCAGATAAGCATGTAAAACGATCAAAACGCGTTGAATGGGAACACATTGTCCCAGCTGAAAACTTTGGACGAACTTTTTCAGAGTGGCGAGAAGGTAACAAAGCATGTGTAACAAGCAAAGGAAAGGAGTTTAAGGGTCGTCGTTGTGCAGAAAAAACAAACGACGAATACCGATTAATGCAATCTGATATGTACAACCTTTACCCTGCAATTGGTTCTGTTAATGCAATGAGAAGTAATTATAATTTCGCAATGCTGCCAAACGAACATTCAGATTTTGGTTCATGCGAAATGAAAATTGATAATAAGAAAGCTGAACCACCCAAAAATGCACGTGGCCGTATCGCTCGTACCTATATGTATATGGAAAGCGCATACCCTCGCTATAAGATGAGTAAATCACAAAGACAACTTATGAATGCATGGGACAAACAATACCCTGTTTCATCATGGGAATGTAAACGAGCTGAACGTATTGAAAAATCACAAGGCAATGTAAATACAATCATCAAAGAACGCTGTAATTAATCGTAAAAATGCCCCATGATACCTAAATATCATGAGGCATTTTTATGTTGTCACATTGGATGTTCAGCAAATAAGTCACTGTAACCGAAAAAGGGGAATACATTTACTCGATGTAACCTTTCTATTTTGTCAATGTTCAAGCTGAACATTGACAACAAAAGAACGGCTTATAGAGTTAGTTTTCATCCAATACTTCCCAAATAATACGATCTAATTCAGTCTGGCCGCTTTCGACAATCTTCCAAAATCATATAAAAAATCGAGCCCTTTCATCATCAAACTCTGCTCATTTTGTTACTTTAATCTCTGCTTTTTCTTTCTTCTCTTCAGCTACTTTTAGTTCTAATTTGATGTCTAAAATTAAAAAACTTTTCATTTCATCATGTCAATGTTCAGGCTGAACATTGACAACAATAGAACGGCTTAATGAGAGTTAGCTTTTATCCAACACTTCCCCAATCACACGATCTAATTCAGCCTGGACCTCTTTCGACAATCGTCCAAACTCATATGAGAAATTCCGCCCCTTCACCTTCTTACGTGCGAACATCCCTTTAGCATCAAATTCTGCCAATTTTGTTACTGCAACCTCTGCTTTTTCTTTCTTTGCTTCAGCTACTTTTAGCTCTGATTTGATGGCTGAAATTAATACATCTTTCGCTTCATCATGGCAATGTTCAGGCTGAACATTGACAACTTTCTCCTCTATTTTTTCTATAAAAATAGATAATAATTTACCGTCTTCAGAGAAAGCGCTCATGATTTTACCAAGAACAGAATAGTCAGCATGAGAAAGCTCATTGACTACTGGAAACAGGGCAATAATACGCGCATCGATAGATGCGGCCTTTAAGGCCTTACTTACTGCAGGGCGACTAATACCAACCATTTTAGCAATGTCTTCTTGGGTATATTCCCCGCTGTCCATTAACGCTTTACATTGAAGACCAATTTCACGTTGATTATGCTCTTTTGCCGTCTGCAGTTGCTTGGCTAACGCTTTTGCATCTGCCATCGAAAGTTCGTCATTGGTGACAAGAATTCGAAACTCTTTAATGTGCCCCTCTTGAAGTAAAAACCATGCACGACGACGAGAGCCATCAAGCACATCTATCTTCCCATCAACTTGGCGACCAACGGCAGGGTAGAACTGTTGAAATTCAAGTGAGTTTAAATCCTCTAACGATTCTTTGGTTAAAAGAGATTGATCTCGACCATTCACATGAAAGCTAACAACGGTATCTTCTTTCACTTGAGCGTGTGACAAGGTCACTTCATTAAATAATGCTTTAGCACCTGATGCCAATGTCCATTCAATTGATTGGCTTACCGACTCTAGTCCAAAATGCGAAGCTAGAAATGCAGTGGTGTTTTCACCGGCTTTTTCTAACTCAGAAGAAAGTTGTTTGGTTAGTGATTCTAGATTTGATTTTGCCGCGTTCTGTTGTGCTTGTTGTGCGCCAACCGTATTACCTAGTGGGCTTTGATTGCCTCTTTTCTTAGCCATTTTGTTTCTCCTGCTTATTCCATACTGACATCACATCGCGCATTATTTGACTTGTCACCTCAAAGGCATTTTGCTGTGCACTTTGGAAGGTAGATTTGCTTTTTGGGTATTCGCTTTTTGACATATCAAATACGGTAGAGAGTAGGGAAGAAGCTTGACGGATCGCTTCACTGTGCTTGAATTCTTTCGAATATAAGTAAGGAGCAAATTGCTCGTATAAGTTATTCATTAACTCGGTTGTGGTTGAGCTTTCACGATGGTTGGTAATTAAGATCTTCATGAAATCGTAACCAGGGTGATCAGCGTTTGCCAACAATGCCCATACTTGTGGAATATAACTAAAATAAGAACACGTCGCATCGATGTCATTTTCAGTAATGGATAAGGGGAAAACGACGCTTGTTGCTGCAAAATACGAATTGTATGTGCCGTAGCTCAATGATGGCGGGGTATCGATAATGATGATATCAAACTCATCTTTCACCGCTTCAATCACTTCATCTAAAACAGAATAGGGCTTGGCCAATTGGTTGTTGAATACTTTCTCATGAAACCAACCTTCAATAGCGCGATCAGATTGTGATGCGGGTAAAATACGAAGGTTTGGGATCGTCGTAGGAAGAAAGGCATCAGATGCTGCTTCTTCAAACGTCTCACCCTCATCTAAATCAAAATTACGCATCATTAAATCACCAACAGACAAGTAACCTTCTTGCTCAGCTTCAGGGGCGTAATACATAGAGAGAGTTGCTTGGCCATCCATGTCAATCAAACCAATTCGTAATTCTTGGTGAAATTCAGTCGCAAGACCAGAAGCGACGGTTGCCGATGATACCGTTTTACCTACGCCGCCTTTTTGATTTTGGATAACAACCACTTGCGTTGTTTGGTTTTCAGTTCGAGTGAATTTTAGCTCTTTTCTGAGATTTTCAGGGAAGTGATCACGCATTTGGTAGATCTCTTCAATGTTAAGTGACCATTGAGTATCTTCGTGTCTACGTGGGTCGACGTCCATTTGGACTACGTATTTATCAATCGTTTTACCATCGACACCCAAATAAGCGATCGACTCAGCTCGGGTGAAGTTACGCAATTCTTTTTTGTGATTGGCTAACAGGCGAAGGTTACGACGCTTAATATAGTTGTCAGCCCCATCTTTAAGCTCTTGAAATATTTTAGTGGTTTGGTTGGTATCCATTACTTTTCTCCCTACTGGAATAAAAATAAGTATATCCATTAATATTTAAAGTGTACACACATAAATGATGGAATTGCGATTGTTTTATGTTCTTATTAACGTTAAGATACAATAATAAGATAGGTTGTAAATAAGTGATAATTTTAACCTATACTCTAATGTTGATTCATTGAATTAACCTATAAATACTGATATGTTAAAATATCAGTGATTTTTTAACCTATCATTCAGAACGGGTTACTTAACGTAACCTATACACACTATAGGTTAAAATTTTAGCAGAAATATAACCAGTAGTTCGCCAAACTTCAAATTTAAGGTGATTTAATGTTTAATCCAGAAGTACCCTACGATATTCCGGCACTCCCTATAGATGATATAGAAACCATTGAAGTGCTAAAAAAGGTGACTCCTGCAGCAAGATCATTAGCCGCTTTAAATCAGGTGGCTAGGCTTCTTACTAATCAAAATTTATTGGTTAATTTGATCCCAATATTGGAATCAAAATCGAGTTCTGAAATTGAAAATATTGTCACGACAACAGATGCTTTATTTCAACATGATTCGGACACATCAAACGCCGACTCAGCAACCAAAGAAGCATTACGATACAAAAAGGCATTATTTCTTGGTTTTGAAGCCATTTCTGGCAAAAAGGCTAGGCCTTTAAATACCAATACAGCAATCGCTATATGTAGTGAACTTATTGATAAACAAGTGGATGTTCGTAAAGTTACTGGGACAAACCTTAAAAACCGACGTACTGGACAGGTAATTTATACGCCTCCTGTTGGAGAGGTTAATCTAAGAAATAAGCTTTCTAATTGGGAATCTTATATTCATGAACACGATGTTGATCCGCTTATTGCCTTGGCGGTTGCTCATTATCAATTTGAAGCTATTCATCCATTTTTAGATGGTAATGGAAGAACTGGACGAATACTCAATATCTTATTTCTGATTGAAAATGACCTACTTTCACAGCCTATTCTTTATTTAAGTCGCTACATCGTGCAGAACAAAGAGGATTACTATCGATTGCTGTTAAAAGTCACAGAAGAGGGGGATTGGGAGTCTTGGATTTGTTTTATGCTTGATGCCGTTAAAGTGACAGCTGAATGGACAATTGATAAGGTAAATGCCATTGTTGAACTGCAAAAGCAAACTTCACTCTATATTAAAGATAGTGCCTCGAAAGCTTACTCACATGAATTGGTTGAGCTTCTTTTTGAAAAGCCTTATCTCAGAGCTAAGGATTTACTTGAAAGAGAGATATACCGCTCCCGACAAGCAGCGAGCACAAACCTCAAATTATTAGAGTCATTGGGGATTTTGGAATCTAAAGTGATAGGTCGAGAAACTCTATTTATTAATACTCGCTTGTTAGATCTGATGTCTTACGATAGTAATGATTTCTTGCCGTTTGGTGAGAGGGTGTAATAGTAAAAAGCTCATACATATAAAACGTATGAGCTCAGTATGTCTGGTTATTTCTCTAGATTTAGGGTTATTGAAAAAAATTCATATTACACTAATATTTCTAAGAATTAGATGAACAGGCAGGGGGGGAGGTCTATCGCATCTAGATTGCAACTTTTCTAAAAATTAGCTCTCAAAACTCAATGTTTATCATTTTGTATTCTTATCTATGAATTTTTCTGGTTTTCAATACCCAAAAGATGTGATCCTGCAAACGGTTCGTTATTACGTTTCTTACAAATTAAGCTACCGTGATATTGAAGAAATATTTACTGAACGAGGAATAAAAGCTGACCATTCGACATACAATCGTTGGGTTATTCGATTTGCTCCGCAAATTGAAATGAAGGCTAGGCAGAAAAAACGAGCAGTATCTGGTTCATGGTGAATGGATGAAACCTACGTCAAAATTAAAGGGGAATGGTGGTATTACTATCGTGCTGTTGATAAGAACGGCGATGTTGTTGATATTAAGTATCTCAATAATATTGTTGAGCAAAGTCGCCGTCCAATAAAACAGAAGATGGTTCAGACATTTGGTTGGAAATCCGAAGCTGGTGCTTTAGTTACGATGGCAGGGCAAGAAACATGGACGATGATTAAACGAGGGCAGATTATTGGATATGGCTCGCTGCATAATCGTATCTGGAGTTCGGCACACTGTAATTAACCAAGACTTTACGACAGAACCCAATAATGGCATTGAGTCCGATCACGCCCCCATTAAGAAATTGGTTGTGGCCATTGGTAGTTTCAAACTGAGAAATCGAGCTTGGTCAACCATTCAAAGATTTGAATCCTTACGAAGGTTGAGGTCGTTTTCAATAATAATGAGTCAATAGTAGGGCTTATTATCAACTCAGATTATTTGCCCCCCCCGGAACTCAGTTTAAAAGTTATTTTACTGTTGACCAATGATCGACGTTAACTCTTCTTTTTTGTGAGAGTCACATTTCTCCATTTGCCCCCCCCCTAGTGTTGCATGGTATTTCTTTGCCCAGACAATACTTTCTGCGATGATGTCTACTGCTTTAATTAATGTTTCGTGTTCATGCTCTGGGCTCATTGACATACGAAAGCGAGCTTTCCCTCGCGCTACAACAGGGTATTCTAAGATAGTAGTAACTACCCCCATACGGAACGCTTTCGCACACGCTAGACGTGCAATATTCTCTGAACCCACATGAAGCGAAACGATTGGAGAAGGAGTGCCATACACATCGATGTTATGCATCTTCGCTCTTTGACGTGCAACATTGATATTCGACATTAATTTAGCACGACGTTCTTCCCCCTCTTCACCTGCTACTAGTTTAAGGCCTTCGCGAGCAATCGCAATTTGTGTAGGTGATAACGAAGTAGAATAAGTGTATGGACCCGCGAATGAACATGTAGAGAAGATCACTCCAAGGTTTGACGTCGTTAAATACCCACCGTTAGTAGACAGTGTTTTCGAGAATGCACCAACCACTATCAGATCAGGGTCGCCTAGTACTCCTTGATCACCAAGTGTGCCTTTACCGTCTTTGCCAGTACAACCTAAGTCATGACAAATATCCACTAGCAGTGCAGCATTATATTTTTTACAGATATCGAGAAGTTCTTTAATATCTGGCGCATCACCATCCATTGAATAAAGGCCTTCGGTAACAACCAATACACCTTGCGTAGGGTTGCTTGAACGAATCGCTTCAAGTTTTGACCTTACTTCCATATTAGAAAGGTGTTTGAATTTAACGACATTATCACATGATGCATAAGCCCCCTGCTTTAAACTTTGATGCGCGTATTCATCGATCAACACTACGTCGTCTTTTCTTGCAATACCTGCGACTCCGCTAAATGATGCTGCCCAACCCGTTGGGAATAAAATGCTATATTCGTGACCTAAGTGTTGAGCTATCTCTTTCTGAAGAGCACCCGACTCCAGAGAGTTACCTAACAAAGGGCCAGTATTGATACTGTGAAGTCGCTTATTTGTTAGCGTTTCAATTGCCGCTTGCTTTAGCTTTGGGTGGTTTGATAACCCCATGTAATCTACTGTTGATAAGTTAATACCTGTAAACTCTCGGCCAGCAAGATCACGGACAGTTGCTTCTACATCTGGGTCACCGACTACTTTTAAGAAATGGCTCATAACACCAGCCTCAAGCCTACGACGATACCAACCTTCAAGGTCTTGATAACGGTCTAAAATATACTCTGAGTGAGGATTGAAGTAACGCATTTGGCCTTTCGTAAGAACGCCTTCACCTTGCAATAATTCCTTATTTGGGAAAGATTCTTCGAAGTTGTATAGATCAATATTAAGTTCTTCTGTCTTTTCAATGTTCATGTTGATTTCCTTATCAGTTTCAATATTTTCAAATTTGTTGTTTGTTAGGTAATTCATCATTATTTGTCCCAAGTTTCCTTAAGTCGCATGACGCGATGGCCCAACTCAATACGCTCTAGAAGGTCATGTAAGTCGACATTTGCGAATGCTCTGCGGTGTGATTTTGTGCCTATCACTAATTGTTGAGAATTCATCTTTGTTTGTAAGATCTCTGTAATTAATCGTCGATTACTTATCGCTTGCTTAAAGGTTTTATCCCAACCTTTAAGAAACTGTTTGAATTCTGATGTATTTCGATTGTCGGTTTGTGTAAAACACTTAATAGCTCTTCGAATAGCCGAGTATGAAAGAACTCTGGTTTTAGTATGAGCCCATGTTGAAAGGCCTAAGTTATCTATATTCTCTTTTGTTGTCCCATCAAAGCCTTCGAGATTAATGCCTAATACTCTGTCAAATAGGCAATGTTCCAAGTCGATGGATGTGACTTTAGAGGTAGACTTTTGAATGTAGGTGTTTCTTGGTCGCCAATCCGCATTGGAAAGAATGTATGCCGCGGCTGCTTGTGTACCTACTTGTTCAGCGACCTCAATATCATAGTCACCATCTTTCCAGAGCGCCCCTTTCGCTGGAGAACTAAAAAGTAGCGGTTCCTCACCTTCTAATAGGTAAGCTCGCGGTGCTGATGCTCCTATTGTGCACATTATTCGATGGGCAGTTTCTTCGATGTAAGCGCTTGCTGGATCTATATATCTTTTAACGTACCACTGTTTTTTTACATTATTAGCGTCAAGCCCATGCACTCTTGCGACAATGTTGTAGCGTCCTAATTCTTCTTCTGACAATAGTTCTATGTCAGTAACCATGAAGTTTTGGTCATCTATCGTGTATTCAGCACCAATCTTCAAAAGCGGAGTACCTGATGCGGTAAGCCAAACTAACTCACTGAGACAATTCACGTATACATCACGACGCCCATCACCAATGTTGATAGCGTTCATACCTAAAGATTTTGGCGCATCGTAGTCATTCTTAACGTCATCACCAATAAATAGACAATCAGAAGGAAGCAGGCCAAGTTCAGAAGTCACTTTGATATAAGCAGTAGCCGTTGGCTTTTTAGTACCAATATCACTAGAAAAGTTAATTACGTCAAAGTACTTAGCTAACCCTAATTCAAAAAATGGTTTTTTAAAGATCTGGGCTACATTCGATAATAATGCAATTTTAATATTTCGAGCTTTCAGATTGCTGAGTAATAATCTAGCTCCTCTAGCGAGCTTTGCTGTTGATAAATGGCTCTCTAAAGCAATTCGACATTTGAAGTACTCCTCTGGCGTTGACTTACGTCCAATTAACGCTTCGATAAAACCTTCCAAAGCCTTATCATCACTTTCAAAGTGTTCGATTAATGTTGCCTTAAGCTTAACTGAAAAAGTTTTCACACCAAGAATTTTTGAAAACTCCCTTAGCAATGGCCTAGTATTAAATTCTATTAGAGTGCCATATAAGTCAAAAATCACACCTTTAAACTTATCTCCAGGGATAACTGTATTTTTCAATTTTAAATTGGAGATATTGTTTAATTCACCCATTACGAAAACGTCCTTGTTAAAATATTACACTTATATTTTATTTGTTAAATGAAGACTTAGAAGTACCAATGAGCATTAAATGACAGTTGGTCAAAATCGTTACTATAGAACAAAGCATCGTTGGGATCTGATGAGTTAAAATAAATAAGCTCTACAGATACCTTAATGTTATTTGTTAATTTACCCGTTATTTCTAACGTGCCAATTACACCTCCATATTGAGTGTCAATAATGCCTCCAATGGTTGTTTCTAGATCGTATACATTGTAAGTGGTGTACTTATAAGCCAAGAAAATATCATTTTGAAAAGCTACCGTGTTGTCATCTTGCCGACTGTCATAGTAATACTCTGCATAAACGGTTGACTCACCCTCACCGAACCAAGATGAACCTAATGTTCTTTCAACACCAAAAGTTGTACTAACATATGAATCGTAAGAGTTTGGCTTAAAGTATCCTAGCTCGAACTTATATATGTTCGAGTCCATAATGTACTGAGCATCAAGACCGAATGTATTACCTAATACATAGTGTGGTGCTAAGTTTTCTATCTCTCCATCTACTTTGTAGATTGGCTGCCGATATGTACCATTGAAATAAACAAATCCAAATTCTAGGTCATCTAACATCCCTGATATACGAGCTGCGTAGTCTGTGTGGTTTTTACCTTTGCTTGACTCATAAGTACTTTGGCTCGCATCGACTGGCAATCCCAGCCCCCAGGGACGTTGCGTCCCTCCATAATTCAACTCTTCAAACCGCGGTAAAATGTAGCCATCAACCGTGACGCTATCTTCAAAATATGACACAGCAACCATCGACTGACCTAGCCCTTGCTTTTGAAAGTAGTCCCTAATCTGGTCTCTTTGGTTGATAATGTTGATTACATTGATACCTTCGGTCACTCCCCAATAGATAAGGTCATAACCAACATCAATTTGATACGAATCCCCTATCCAATTAATCTTTGCGATAGTTGGATCGAAATAGCCTTCCGTGTATTCGTTTATCCCTTTCTGACCATACAATCTAAGGTTATAATTTAGATTTTCAGACAACTCCCCTCTACTTCGCAGCTCACCTACCACACTGAAAGCCTCATCCATAGTGTTTTCAGTATTTACAAAATCAATGACATCAATGCCTAAAAAACCGTGTAAGTTCATTGCATGAACATTAAAGCCATATACAAGAGAAAATACCGATATTATTTTTGCAATATCTGGCCACATAATTACTGTACTCGATTAAATAAACTTGGTCGGAAGCTATTTTTATTAGTAGCGCTTGTAGTAAATTCTTCAAATACTATTTCAGTTTCACTGTTTTTTATATGGTCTTCCATTTTTAAAACATGTGGTCGCCAAGCTCCTGTTTCTGAATATGAAACATAATCATTGAAGTACAATGTTTTTGAATGCTCACCACGACTATTAAAATACTTATTAAATTTCGGTTGATAATTTGAATCATCTAAATATGTTTCAATATGGGAGTAGCCAGAGCCATTGTATTTTGGTTTGTAAGCCACTTTTATTAGTTTCTGGCCAGCTATTTCAACAGCGCTAGCCTTGTTAAACTCGTATTTACTTAATTCAAGTGAAGATAAGTCTTCGAATGCGAAATCGCTTCCTACAAACGAGCTATCTCTATTCGACGATGAGATTCGTTTTGTCCTATTTATACTTGGTAGAAAAAGCCATTGTTGGTCGTTACCATCCATTGCTGTATGTGTTAATACTGATACTCCTTTGACGTCTGTTGGCTGTGAAAACACATTTATGGTTTTATTACCGGCATCTTCTGATTCAAGAATATATTGTTCCATTATGCGGATAATTTGACTATCTCGAGTCTTAATTGTCATAGTAACGGTAGACATTGAGTTTGTTAAACCGCGCTGGTATTCACGGCTCAGGTTCATTACTTCTTCTGCATTCAAAGAATATTCACTTGTATCATCTGAGATAGCAATATTTGAAAAAATTGACAAATATGCCGTAATAGCCAGCAGCAATACACTTTTTGATTGTTTAAATTTCATGGGCACTCACCATTTTCATTGTTGTTTAACTTTTTTGAATTTCCCGGCTTCCAAGACTTCATCGCTTTGGTGTATTGCTTGCTCCTTTGGTTTTCGAAGCATGATTGCAGGAAGAACCGTCAGGTCGATCACTAATGCTGTTACAAGCACTGCTGCAGTCAAGATCCCAAAGACTTGGAATGGAACAAAGGTAGAAAGAAGTGATGCACCGAAAGCAAATACAAGTACTAGAGTTGTTCCATATAGCCCGACACCTGTTTCACTAAATACTTGTGTGAATGCCGTTTTAGGTGACTGCCCTTTTGACTTTTGTCTTTGATATTCGGTAATAATGTGTAGCGTGTCGTCCACCGCTATACCCAAGGTGATACTGACTACCAGAACTGTACCTACATTTAAGTTCTCACCCATGACCCAAAGACCTAGGCCTCCCACTAACAATGGAGTTAAGTTTGTTAGAAGTGCTATAAGACTCAGTTTCCAAGATTTAAAAGCAACCCAAAGTACGGCAGTTATGAGTAAGAATGCAATGCCAACAGATGATAGAAATGAGCCAACAACATAACTTTCTTGTCTTTGGTATAATGAGTACTTACCAGTAACAGTCGCATCTAAGTTGAGACGTTTAGCTTCCTTATTGATAATCGCAATCTCTTCAAGTGCTTTTGAAGAACTGCCTACTTTCCAAAAAACAGTTAGTCGAATTGCATCATTGTGGCTAGAAACTCGATTGTCGACTGATAGCCCTTTTGGCAAGCCCATGGTGTAAAATAGAAGTTGTTGAGCAATTCCTTGCTGTGTTTCACCCAAACGGTAACTGCTGTCATCACCATAGTTCAATGCTCTGTTTGTCGACTTAAGTATGTCGACAATGGAAACAACTTGAACGATTTCTTTACGGCTCTCAATAAAGCTCTCAAATTCCGCAACTTTGTTTAGGAACTCTGGTTTTTGCGCACAGTTTTCACAGCCCGCATTGACCATAATTTCAATATTTCTTGCCGAACCTATAGTTTGGTCTATTTCATTTACACCTTTACGTAGTTCGTGCTCCTTTGAGAAGTATCCTATGGGATCAGCATCAACCCTAACCATCGTCGCAGCTGCAACACTTGCAATAACAAACGCTACATATGCAATCAATACACCTTTTCTATTGTTTGATACCTTGTTTACAAACTTACTCACTGTGTTTTTTGAAATTAGAAGTGGCTGCTTTTTGTTGTAACCAAATGGCAAGATAAATAATAGCGAGCTAAGCATTAGGTAAGTTAACGTCCACACATATAACACACTAACTGAAGCCGCAATTCCGAGATCAGCGATGGTTTTTATGTCAGAGAACTTGAAACTCAAAAATCCGATCGCGGTGGTTAATGCAGTAAGTAAAGTCGGCTTAACATTCTTCGTTAGCGCGTATTTTACTGCTGCGTTTTTGTCTGTAAAACCCTGTTGTGCTAAGCGGTATGTAACTAAGATGTGGATACATCCCGCGACAGCTAGACCAATAGTTATCTGCGGAAGTACCGTTGTAATTGAAGTCATCTGGACTCCTAACCAACCCGCAAGGCCAAGGCTACCGATAGATGACAACACGACAATTACCATCGCGTAGAACACGCACCATGCGTTGCGAAGCACGTAGTACATGATGGCAATACAGGCTAACAGTAGCGCAGGAATAATCTTAGCGTTGTCCGCTTCTGACGCATCAGCAAATGACTGAACAATTAAAGGTGCTCCAACTAAGTGGAATTCGTGCCCTTGCAGACTAGTGTTTGCCAGTAAATCGCGGGCAGCGGTGACAACGGGTTTAATGTCTAACGGTTTACCATTACTTGGTCTAAGTGTACCTACAAGCAGAGTCATCGATGTATCTTCAGATAAAAGGTAGCCAGTTAGAATTTCATCCTTTTTAGCTATTCTCTTCAGTTCTCCAATCTCATTCTCTGTGTATGATTTTAGAGTTGAAACAAGCGGCTCAACATTAATGTCATCACCTTCAGCATATACGCGTTGATAGTTCGTGATTGAATCCACGCGAATTATATCGGGTAATTGCCACATTTTATTGGTTAAATGGTGTAGTAACTCGATAGAGTCTTTGTTAAATAGCCCATCACCATTTTTTACCGCGATAATGACTGAGTCATCATTACCAAAAGTTTGTTCAAACTTGTTAAACTCCACCAACCATGTATCATTTTTATGAAAGTACCCAGCATGTGTGAAGTCTGTACTTAAACGACCAAGGCCTACAAACGTAAACGCCACTATAAGTAAACTTAAGATCATTATTAACGCTGGCTTAGCAGCAAGAACGTTAACAAGTTTTATTGAATAAACCGGAAATCCGTCCTTTTTTTTGTCCTTGTAAGCATTTTTCATGTTATGTCCTTTACATAGATGCTTGATTCAAATAGTTGTTACGTAAGATATTCTTGGTCACCTTTCCTGTGTGTCCTATCGGAAAGTCTTTTAAAAAAACTAAATCGTTTGGGTGCTTGTACTTCGCCAAATTGGCTTTGAGTGCGAGTTCGATATAGTTTCTAGCTTCGCTATAGCTATGGCTTGGTTTAAGTATTACCGTTGCAACAACTGTTTCACCTCGAATCCTATCGGGTACACCAAATACAGCGACGTCTTTGACAATGTCTACACATCTAATTGCATCCTCCACATCCCTTGGGAAAATGTTATATCCGCTCTTGATGATTAGGTCTTTCTGCCTACCAGCTATGAAGCAGAAGCCATCTTCATCTATGTATCCGAGATCTCCTGAGTAAAGCCAACCACCTTTCAAAACTATTTGAGATTCCTTTGAAAGGTTCATATACCCAAGCATGATATTTGGACATTTAAATACGAGTTCTCCAATTTCTCCAGCGCGTAACGTTTTTCCTTGTGAATCTACAGCTTTTGCAGTAATTCCTTGATAAGGGCGACCTACCGAGCCAATTTTTCGGTTACCTTTTCCTCTTCTGTTACTGCACACGCTTACGATAGTCTCTGTAAGTCCATAGCCTTCATGTATCTGAGTTGAAAAGGTAGTTTCGAACTCATTTAGAAGTTGCAAATCCAGCGGCGCACCTCCCGTTAGACAAGTTTCAAGATGAGAAAAATTGACATCGCCTATGCTGTCTCTACAGTAATCCAATATTTTTGCATACATAGTTGGCACACCCGCAAAAAGCGTGATTCTGTCCATTTCTAAACTATTTACGCACGCTTTTACCTTAAAGTTGTCGTGAAGGACTACCGTTGCGCCAGACATTAACGCCGTGCCAATCAACGCGTTAAATCCGTATGCATGAAACAAAGGCAAAACACATAAAATTCGATCGTTGGGCTTTACGTTAAATGCCACCTTTAACATCTGTGACTGTGCAAATAATGCTTGGCTAGACATCATCACACCTTTTGATGATCCCGTTGTTCCAGACGTATACATGGTTAGGCAGTGCTGATTGTAGTCATCGGCGTGATGTCTGTACTCACTGTCACCAAGGATAAAATCAAATGTATAGTGATCATCGCTTGTGCTACCTAAAACCACAATGTCTGGTTTTACTTTACAATCTTTAAAAGCCATTTCTACAACTGTTACATGTGAGTAATGGATGAAAATCAAGCCTAGATTACTGTCTTCAGCAATATGTTTGATTTCTTTTGGCGTTAAGAGAACGCTGATTGGGGATGCTACGTAACCGCCGAGAAACAAGCCGTAAACTATAGAAACGAATTCTGGAATGTTTGGAAGCATGATTCCTACACCCCCTTTAACTTTAAGATTATCGACTCCGTTCGCTATGCTACAAGCTTCCTTATAAAGATCTTGATAGCTAAGAGAACGATCTTTATGTTGAATTGCTGTTAGTTCGGAAAATTCTTCAAATTTATCCATTAAAATATGGTTATTCATTTAAGCCGCCATATCAATTTTGTAATTAGTAATTTCAGTAACAAAATTATTGTCTTTGTATATTTGAGCGCCCAGAGGAATGTATTCCTTTATCGGTTTATCTTTTGCAGCCTCAGATGTTGAGTAACTCATAAGGAATACGACATAGCCGAAAAATTCCGTAGAGTAATCTCGGTTAAGAGCCGGGTTAATAGACGTGAAGCTATAAAAAAACTTATCGTTTGCTGAACGAAGCCAGCAATAAAGCATTGCTCCAGCCTTCAGTGAAGCGCTCATACCATAAATACTCGTAAGTTTTACCTTTCCGATTTGCGTATCGCGCTGGTATCGACCTACGTTACTCATTGTTACGGTTGCACCAGCACCGCCACTCTCAGCACAATTTAAGTTGTACTTTTTATATGTTTTCTCAGAGTTCCAAAGTTTGTCAAAAACTTTGTGGAAAATTAATGGCGATCTCATATCGACCTCTGATTTAGCACTTTCACTAAATGATTTTGCTAGGTCCCAAAATGTATCGTTTGGATTGACTATCACGTTCGATGATCCAGATCCCGATAGATAACCAATAGCATCGGAGCTAATTTCGTCACCCTCAAAATAACGACGAAGACTGAAGTCCATAGGGAGCGTGCACCTTTTTTTAGCATCAAGCTTGGCACCAGAAAAATGCAAAACAGCACATTGGACAGCCGCTGCATATGCCCCTCCAACCGTCACACCTCGATTTTTGCATTCTGAGATTACATTTTGACAAATACCTGTAGAGGTTTGTGCGAAAAAACAATTAGTTTTCAACTTTTCTCTAGGCTGTAAACTGCCCTGAGGCTTAATTTCTGCCCAAGTATTAAATTTACTACGAGCACGTAAAAAGGATTCTCTATGTAGCTTTCCAAGTATATTTTCGATCAAGCTAATCTTAGGTGAAGCTTCGAGCGCCGATGGCGTTGGAAGTAACTGTTTCCCAAGCTCCTGTCCCCCGCAATGAGTCAAAAATTCACTAAGTAGGTTCATCAAAGAACCGCCATCAACCAAAGAGTGCTGCACGTTAATTATTATGTGACCCGATTCAGGTAACCATGTAACTCGGTACATATAACCTTCAGATAGATCAAATATATGATTAACTTCATCTTCTGCTATTAACTTCCAAAATGGCATTGAGTTAGTTTCATTAACTGAATGTGCGTATCGCTCAACGACGTGAACCTTTTCGTGATTGACAGGCAAGAACTCGAATGCAGGTCTAGCGTTGTGACCATCAGGCCAAATTACTTTAGCGCGAAGGTTTGGGTGACGATTATGAAGGGCTATTGCTGCTTCACGGATTTGGTCAAAACTTTCGATGCCTTCAAGCTGTCCAATGACAACATCAGAGATTCTTGATTGAGCCATGAATGATTCGAACCCTTGCAATGATCTTATTGAGTTCTTTGAGTCCAGTTTTAACTCACGTTCAATTTTTTTCATTAGTCCTAACCCTCTTTCCCTACGTCTTAGTTGACGAATAGTGTCCCGTTGTTTGGGGCTTTCAAAAGAATGCTTCAATAAAGTTAGAGCTTTATCAGCTAAACCGTTTGCATGTAGTGAGCTTGCTAAACCATGCACGAATCGCTCTACTGGATACCCGTATTGATTTGAGTAAAGGTACGCGCGTTTAAAGTATTTAAGTTCATCACGTAAAGTTGTCTTCCTATAGAGTGCTGGCAATTTTTGGTTCAAAAGCCCCTTGCAATAATTCAGATAAGGATGATGTTTATCCTCTCTTAATAAATGGTTGAGCATCATTGTGTATTTTCTCAATCTCAACAAAGCAACCGCTTTGGGCATTGTGCTTAATCGAAAGCCTTCTAATCGGACTTCTTGAACTTTCATATCAAAACTCGATTGAGGAAGAAACCGCGTAGTTTCCCCAATCTTTGATACTCTTTTCACATCAGTTTTTGAGATTAATTCAACATTCTGATCTAAAAGAAGCTCAAGCTCATCGTCCGCTCTAGATGAAACACTTTTGATTTCCTCATCAACCAATTGACTACCCTCTCGCTTAATAGCCTTGCTATAGATCCAGCCATACACTTCAGTTTTAATCAGATGAGCTACACCTTTTGGCTCATAGCCTTTGAATCTTTCATCATCAGGATGAATTAAATTGCCAAAAGTTATTTGTCCTTTTACGCCTTTTGAAAACTTTAAGCTTCCACGAGGCAGTACGTTTGAAAAGTTACTTACTGCTACTGGTAGGATTGGGATGTTGTGCTCTACCGCTAAATTGAACGCTCCGTATTTAAATGCATGCAGTGACTGCCCGTCAGATCGGGTGCCCTCGGGGTACATGACTACTGCACTTCCATTATTTAACAGTTCGGTGATCGTGGCATATGTCCTATCCGGGTTCCTGGGATCGATTGGAACAGCGCCGCCAGAAACTTGGAGCTCCTTAACTATCGGGTTCTTCAATGCCTTTATATTAGTAGGGATCTTCACTTGCCGGTCTACTAGTTTCCAAAAGAGGTTTGTTAGAACAAAGCCATCAAAATAACTTTGATGGTTTGAAACAATGATAACGGCTCCCTCTTTCGGAATATTTTCGGAACCGACAAAACCATTTAAGTGAGCTTCCAATTTACTATCTACATAAAGCATTAACCCGCGAAAGAAACTTTTTTGAAAAGCCGTGCGAACAAAATGTTTAGTTCTTTTACCTAAAATAGCTAACATGGAACGCTCCTCCGCTGTTACGCTGCTGCGCAAGTGTGTTCAACCTGTTCAATGTAGAGGCATAGTTCTTCAATAGTGATATACGAAATTCCAAATTCTTTAGACATTTCGATAAGATCAGGGCGTCGAGCCATTTCACCATTTTCACAGATAACCTCTACAATCACTGCGGCTTCGTTTTCAAGCCCAGCGAGTCGACATAGCTCGACACCTGCTTCAGTGTGGCCTTGGCGAGTAGCAAGATATCCATTTTTTGCAACAAGCGGAAACATATGGCCGGGAGCTTGAAGTGCTTGCGGACTGTATTCATCGCCAATGATGACTTCGATCGTTTTTGCGCGGTCCCATGTGGAAATACCAGTGGTAACTCCATACTCTAATGTCGCGTCTACACTTGCTGTAAATGCTGTCACCATGTGGTCTTTATTATCCTGAACCATAGGTGAAAGCTGCTTCTTCTTTGCTATTTCTTCTGAAATGGCAAGGCATACTAAGCCGCGACCGTGGGTAATCATAAAATTGATGGCTTCGGGAGTTGCGTGTTCAGCAGCAACAATTAGATCACCTTCGTTTTCACGCCCTTCGTCATCAGAGACAAGAAGAAATTGACCATTGCGGAATTCTTCGATTGCTTGACGGATGATTTGCTGGCGGTCTAGAGATAGTACGTTAGTCATTATTATTTCCTTTAGATTAGTGTTTTTTCTGGTCTGAGGAAATAATCGTATAAATAGACAACTTGCGGTATCCCCGCTTGTGATGAACCAAGGTTAGTCCCATAAATTTAGGGGGTTGCATTTATTGAATTTATAAGATTCAAGAAGTGGTCCCCCGATTTTCGGACATGACTTAAAGTGACAAAACTGTTTTGATAGCACCCAGAACAACTGGAACAGATTATGACTAGAAAACGTAAAAACCACTCTATTGAATTTAAAGCTAAAGTGGCACTTGCTGCCGCTAAAGGAGATAAAACTGTCGCTGAGTTAGCGCAGAAGTACAACTTGAATGCTAACCAGATCTGAACTTGGAAAAAAGAGCTGCTCGACAATGCTGCTTTGATTTTTACCTCTAAAAACCAGTCAGGTAAAGGCAACTCTGCAGATCTCGATACACTTCACGCTAAGATCGGTCAACTGATCATGGAAAATGATTTTTTGGCGAAAGTGCTCGTTCGTTAGACCGAGTACAGCGAAAGAGTTCGCTGGATAAATTCACCCAATTGCCGATTAAACGCTAGTGCGAGTTGCTCAATATAGCTCGCTCAACGACGTATTATCGATGAGGTTCACCTCAAGTATCCATTTATGGGCAATAGGCATATTCGTAATAAACTGATTAAGGAAGGGCACTATGTTAATCGTAAACGTACTGTTCGGATCATGCGTGATATGGGAATTGGTGCGATTTATCCTAAGCTAAGAACGATTATCGCAAACAAGATTAATAAAGTTCATCCCTGTCTATCATATCGAAGTCACATACCCGAACCAAGCTTGGGCTATTGATATCACGTACACCCCAATGGCTAAAGTGTTCCTTTACTTGGTGGCTATTATTGACTGGTATAACCGTAAGGTATCGAACACTATAGACACAGGCTTTTGTATCAAATCTCTCTAAGAGGTGCTTCAACACTACAGTTCACTCAGTAGTTGTTAGACCACAACATACGGATCAGCATGGACGGAAAAGGTTGTTGAGTCGACAACCTTTTTATCGAACGATTATGGTGGAGCCTTAAATATGAGGAGCTTTACCTAAAAGCTTACACCACACCAAGAGAAGCAGAACTTGAGATCAGTAACTACATGATGATTTCTAATGAAGAACGTAATCATCAAGGACTCAAAGACCTCACTCCTGATGAAGCTTACTTCGGTAGGCAAAGACATTGAGCAATCACTTAAGGAATTAGTTTATATGTCCAACCATTGGGGACCACTTCTAAGAAATAACGCGACACAATTCAACTTTGTCTACAAGAAATAACGAATACACACAGAAATGATGTACGATAATTAGAATAATCTTTAGTAATTTCAAGGTTTAAATAAAACTAATGTCAATAATGAGCATTATCAGCCAAATCGAACAATCTGAGAACACTCAAGAGGCAATTCAGATAATCGAGAAACTATTTGAACACAACTACACAACGATTCAGCTAATCACTAACCCACATCAAATACTGGATAATCTCTTTGTTCGGTCGACATACCCTAAGACGTGGATTGCAGAATACCTGTTAAACAATTACCTTAAAATAGACCCTATCTTTAACCACATAACAAAGACTAAAGAAGCTGTGCTTTGGAGTGACGTGCCATTAACACCTGAGTCGATTTTATTATTTGATAAAGCAGAAAAGTTTGGAATTGGGCATTCTGGGTATAGCTTCATACATAAAGATGCCGTAGGTATTGGTTCAATCCTGAGCCTAAACTCTAATATGGAATATAACGATTGGGTCAGTTATATTGAAGTTGTAAAGCCTACCTTTGAAGCTGTCTTACCAGCATTACATAATAAAATCACTAAAGAATTTTATAGCTCATCGACAAAGAACCCACAGTTAACATCAAGAGAGAAAGAATGCCTCCACTATTCTTCGATTGGTAAAAGTAATTCAGAAGTAGCAATGATACTCTCAATTTCCGAGCATACCGTTAGAAGCTATATAAAAACGATTAGGTACAAATTGGACTGTGTAACGATCACCCAAGCTGTAGCTAAAAGCATTAGGTTAAAGATAATCTAGGTAACAAAGTAAGCTAACGAGACGGGATTGTTGCAAATAATCTAAGTTGATAAATAAGCCTTACTATTGACTCATTATTATTCCTTTACTAATTTCCAAACCCAATTTATTAAACTAAATTGGGTCAATTTTTTCTTTATATTGCTTAACAATTCTAATCACCGTTCTTGCAGAAACACCGACTAGTTTAGCGGTAGAATTAATACTCAATTCATTATGGACACGAAGCTGAATTATCTTCTCATGCATATCTAAATCCGGTCGTCGTCCTTTAAATTTACCTTCCTCTTGGGCTTTATCAATCCCTTGAGCCTGGCGTCTTCTTCTATCCTGATAATCTTTTCGAGCGATGGCAGCAAGCATGTCTAACATCATATTATTGATAGCTCTAAACATTGCCGATGTAAAGTCATCACTTTGGTGCTTCATTAATACAGCATGGCTGGTTGGTAAATCCAAGCTAATCACTTTTAATTGTTTTTTATTTATTAATTCTTTAAGTATCTCCCAATCCTCATCATTAAGACGTGAAAGCCTATCAACTTGCTCTATCAAGATCGCATCACCTTTTTCTGCATCTTGAAGCAATCGCATTAATTCAGGTCTTTGCAGTGAGGCACCTGAAACATTTTCAATGTACCACCCCGCTATTCGAGCACCTTTATCTTCAACAAAGGTCTTTAAGCTGTCTTGTGCTCTTTTTGCATCTTGCTCTTTGGTTGACGCTCTTAGATAGCCAAATATGTACATGAATTGAGCCTAGGTGCCATTAAAGTAATGATCTAATATTACATGACAAAAAGGTTATGACAAAGAGATAAAGAAGGCAAAATATATGCAGTGACTTTTATCTATACCCTAATGTCACTGGCTAATGCAGAATTGCTTAAAATAGAAGTTACAGAGTGATTACTGAGTGAACCGGCTCGAGAATTTATTACCTTGCTAAATCATTCTTAAAGTGTAACTTTCAACGGTGTTTTAGGGAATATTGATGTGATTTATATCTGAAAAGTGGTACTACGTGGATTATGAGCTGTTTAATGGTTGTATTAATCGCCCTGACTCGCCTCTGTTACATCTCAAGCCAGTAAATCGATATTTTTAATTACATAGAAAATCGGCCATTTTATGGTAGAATAACATGGCCGATTTAAAGTAAATTAATGTTAAAACATTAATTATAAAAGCCACCTAATAAGGTGGCTTTTTTTTATTAAGTACTTAGAAATATCTCGGAAGATAATAGTTCAAGCTTAGTATTTTTCACATAAGCACTTATTAATTCCATTGGGGACTGATAGTGGCAGTAAATAGGTTCATATTGACTTAAACAATCATTAATAGCTTCGATTTTCTTATTTCTTTTTCCTATATGTGCTGATTTTAATTCAGCTAGATCTCCAGGAAAAACAAAGTGATTAGAAATTTTGGCATCTTCACCTTCTAATATAGAAACAGCTTGTTGATAAAATAATTGTTTAACTATATCTGGCCAACCAGGAGCGGTTTGAGGCGATTTTGCATCGTAATATTTTGCATCTATTACAGCAAATCGTTTCTCATTTCCTTTTTGAATAACTGTATCTGTCCGTTGGCCTTTTTTAGACACGGCTACAAATTCATTATTATTAGTTTGGTAGTAAGGTATAGGAAGTTTATGATTAACAACATATTTACCAACTAAACATTCATCAAGCATAGCTTCCCATACCGAATGAAACTTTCTAACACCAATTAAAATATCACTCGATGTTTGTCCTTTTTTATCCTTAATATATTGGATTAATCCTTTTATTAGAAATATATCTCTTTCAGAGTAGCTTAATCGTAATTCTCGTTCTAAATATTTTATTTGTTGTTTTTTTTCACCAAGAGGTTTTTCTAAGCGTTCTAATTCCTCGTCTATAATATTTTGTTTTCCAAGCAATAAAAAACCATAGTGACTTAGTAGCTCACGAATGACTTGAGCATGAATTTTTGCAGTTTCACAATTAGTTATATAACGTGAACGAGAAGTAATTAAGTCTAAATAAATTGGTTTTCCATTTGATGGATATGGGGTATTACGTGCAATAGTTCGAGGCCAGTTTACTTTACCAGAGTTAATGGTATGTTCTTTTACTCTACGAGCATACAACCCATTTAGTTGATAATCATTAAATAGATTTACTATCAATGAAAAGGCACGCCCACCAATAAAATGGTCTCCATTTTCTTGATCGTTAAGGCCGCTTTCTTTGGTTTGAAAGTATTTATGTAACGCTTGTAGTAAATAATAACCGGACTCTGCTTCTTTTCCTTCATTGATACCATGATTTCTAGGGAGGAAAACAGCAATATTATCATCATATGAAATCACCCCACAGAAGTAAATTTTAAACATGTCAGGGGCAACTAAACCGTGAGAGCGCAATGCTTCCACGATTTCATGAGGAATGCTGTTAATAAAGCTTCGATCAGAAAAATATTTGATATTATTCTTCTGTTTCACTTTCGGCCTCGATCACTTCTTCACATTTTATTCCTTTCTCTTCAATAGAGTCAGAAATTTGTTTATTAAAAATAGCTTTATCTTTGTTAAAAGCACTCGATAATCGACCAAATGTTTTATAAGAGGCTGAAAAAATCTTTTCATGTCCAAAGTTACGTAGAACATCATCCCAAAGATAAACAAATAATTTTCCACTTAACGTAGCTTTCGCGATTTCACTATTAACAATTTCTTCTGAGGTTAAGAAGAACGGGCCTAATAATCGGTCTTCAGGAATAGAGCAATCAATTAACGTATCATTAATTATTTGTGCGAAATTGGACCAAGAAATATTGAACTTACCATTTGAGGTTGTAATACAAAATGTACCTTGAGGAACGGCATCATTGTTAAAATCAATTTCTATATATTTGAAACTCCAACGACGTTTAAAAGCGGTATCCATTGGCATAACTGCTTGATCACTGCTATTCATTGTTGCTAATAAGGATAAATTAGATGGAATGTTCAATTGTAGAATTTTGTTATCCAGAGATAACTTACTATTAATGTAATCCAACATATCTAAATCAGTTGCATCAATAGCATACTTGCTAGCACCATCTTGACGATCAAGTAATTGAAATAACTCTCCAAATACAGCCGCCGCAGAAGCTCTATTTATTTCTTCTATAACTAAATACACGTGTTCAGAAGGCGCTTCATAAGCCTTAATTAAAGCATTGGTGAATGGCCCTGGTCTGAATTGATAAGTGATCGTATCCTTTTCCATTTTAGGCTTGAGAGAGCCAACAAAATCACTGTATTGAGTGTCAGGGTGAAAAACAGTTACTACTTTATGAGCACCTTTTGTTTCTTCATCAATAGTATGACTTTTCCCTGTACCAGGAGCGCCATAATAAATAATATTACTAGCCAAAATATCAGAACGATAGTGTATAGCTAAGCTAATTTCTGGTTGTTGAGATTGAAGGTATTCAATAGCTGTACTTAAATAGCTGTCCGTTAAGGGCATTGACCTTTCAGTATAGTTTTGTAGTTTATTTGTAATACAAATTACCTTATTAATTAAACAATATAAAGGTAGTGTTTGTACCGTAGATAGTGCGTTTACTACAGGATCTTTAATATAAGAAGAAAACTTATCTCGCCAAGGTTTTTCAATGTATTCAACACCGTTTATAAAGTGAGGTAATTCGGACTTTATATCACCTAAAACACCAATAAGTTGTAATAATGTCACTGAAAAGTATTTAGGTATACCTCCTTTTCCTGTGTTGGAGAATATCAAACTTGGAGAGATAGGCGAGCACTCAATACTCATGTTACTTTGTAGTTCTGAGCATTTAATAACAAAACTATTTAACGAACCTTCAAACATAAAACCAACCATTGCATGTAATTATACACAGTGCTATTATTCCCGGGACTAAAACCGGATAAGTAGCCAGTATGACAAATAAAAACCTAGATAAAGCTGAATATATCAGAAAGTTAAGAAAAAAACTTTGCCTTCGTCCTACAGAGATGGCAAATCTACTAGGAATGAATGCAGCAGGGGAGCGAACTATCCGTGGGTGGGAAAAAGAAGAGCATGAACCCACACCAGCAAAATGGAAGGCAATTCTCGATCTTGAAAGTACTTTACAAGCTCATTATGACAATGCGCCATTTAAACAAAAATCGTTAGAACAGTCAGAATTTACTTTTATTGATCTTTTTGCAGGTATCGGTGGTATACGTTTACCATTCCAAAAATTGGGCGGACACTGCATATTTACATCTGAATGGGATAAGTTTGCTCAAAAAACCTATTTAACCAATTATGGGGAAATGCCTCGTGGGGATATAACTCAAATATCAGCTAGTGAAATTCCTAACCACGACATTTTATTAGGTGGTTTTCCATGTCAAACTTTCTCTCAAGCAGGCTTAGGTAAAGGATTTAGTGATACTCGCGGAACGATGTTTTTTGAGCTACAGAGAATTTTAACTGAAAAAAAACCAAAAGCTTTCTTACTGGAAAATGTAAAGCAGTTACAAGGCCATGATAAAGGTAGAACACTAAAAACGATAACTGATATTTTACAAGGTAAGTACAAACAAAATATTCCAGAAGATGTACCAATTAGCGCAGAAGCTCGACACGCCTTATCTGAAAAATTAAATTATTGGGTTGATTTTAAAGTATTAAGGGCGGGGGATTTTGGTGTACCTCAAAACCGTGAACGAATATTCATAGTTGGTTTTGATAAAAATCAATTTCCAAATATTGATTTTGATAGTGCATTTAATTGGCCAACACCACCAAAAACATCAACTAAAGTCGGTGATATTCTTCAAACACAAGAAGAATTAAGCATCGATGAAAAAGCGCATAATAAAGATAGATTTACAATTTCAGATAAACTTTGGGCTGGGCATCAAAAACGTAAAGAGATGCATAAAACAAAAGGTAATGGTTTTGGCTACTCATTATTTACTCCTGAAAGCGTATATACAAATACAATCAGTGCTCGTTACTACAAAGATGGTTCTGAAATACTAATTGATCAGCAACAAATCAATAAGAACCCTCGAAAATTAACACCAAGAGAGTGCGCTCGATTACAAGGTTTTCCTGATAATTACATTGTAGATGCAGTCTCTCAGGGACAGATTTACAAGCAATTTGGTAACTCCGTTTGTATGAAAGTTATTTATTCTGTTGCTGAGCAAATAGTTACAACACTTGAATATGCAAATCAAACAACGATTAAAAATTTAAAAGCAAGTTAGGCATAATTTACATATGTAAGTATATAACAATTACAAACGCAAGCATTTGCAAATGCTTGCGTTTGTAAACTATGGTGTTACAATGTAATTGTTAAATATATTTATCAATTACGTAGGTTATTTATTATGAGTTCAAAATGGTCAATCGCAGAGCAGTTAATGATAAAAGCAAAAATTAATGAACTAGGTGCTTTTGAAATGTCAGTGGATTTAGCTGTATCAATTAGCGAACATCACAGTTATTCATCTTATCGATTTGAAGATGACAGTGAGCTAAGAATATCAATATCCGATGAGCATGAAATAACAATGGTGTTAGTTTAATGAAGCTGCATGACTACTTAGTCGAGAAGTATAACTATGGAAAGCAGAGAGGGGCTTTAGTTAAGGCTACGTTAGATATTAACTCTGCTAATGATGGGATTGATTTTAAATCTCAACAGCTTAGTAATATGTTAAGGGCTGGCGATTGGTACATTGTTACAGTTGATGGAAAGCTAAGAGCATTTAAGCTTTCTCAAACTAAAATACTGACTAAGTCTACTGATTAGTATTATTTTATGACCATTTTGAATTACGTATGTCGAGGTACTTATGAGCTATAAAGACGATTTTGGCTTTGATTTCGAGTTAGGCTTTGATTTATCAATGCACCCTTATTTACATGATAAAAGTTATAGTAACGATGATTGTCCTAGCTTTTATTTCTGTAAGGGTAGCCAATATTATATTTTTTGGGTTGATTTTTTTGATAAAAATAAGCGTGAGAATGAAAACACATTTAGATATACGCTCCAGTTAGCTGATAATGAAGGAACTAGCCATGAACCTGAAGTGTACGCAAATAATGGTGATATTGTGTTTGAAAATGAAATTCTAACTGTGCAAGATATTCGAGATCTAATCTAAATTAGGACGGGGGAAACTAACCCCCGTCCTAATTATGTTATGGGTTTAGTTCTTCTTTTAATGCCTTTCCTGCTTTAAATACCGGTGCATTACTCGCGGCAATTTGAATCGTATCACCCGTTTTAGGATTTCGACCTTCGCGAGCCGCTCGTGGATTGACTTTGAATGTGCCAAACCCAATCAACGTGACTTCTTCACCGTCTTTTAACGCATTAGTAATGATCTCTACGGTGGCATTTAACGCCGCGATTGCTTCTTGTTGTGATAAGTCGGCGGTATCTGCAATGTGTGCGACTAACTCTTTTTTGTTCATACTTGTATTTCCTATCGGTAAATAAATGATTATTTGTATTCGATGGTCATCATCGTAAATGAAACCCATTTACTCTCAGTCAACATTGAGTAAAATCAGCCCATATTGTTGGTAGACAGAAGCAATTACTGTTAGTCGGGATTGGCTTCAAAGTATTATGAATAAACTCAATGATATACTCTAGATTATCATCTTATAGCTATAAGCCTTTAGTTAAATCAAGAGAGTACACCGTGTCGATTTTTGTGAAAATGCCATTCGCTCGAAGTAACGAAACTGGCAAAATTATTAGTATTACAGAAGCAAATAGAGGCAATGCGTGTAATTGTCGATGCTTATCCTGTAATACACCAGTAACAGCTAGAAAAGCGGATCGTACATGGCATTTTAGCCACAGAACGGACAAGACAAGTACAGATAATGAATGCTATTACTCGCCCGTAACCGCCATTGCTTTAATTATTCGTCAACAGTTACCTACCTTACAAGAATGTGATCTGGATGATTTTGCATTTGATGATATATCGTGGGAAATAGATATTAAAAAGCACGGAGTGCTAATAGGGGGTTATACAAAAGATCCTATTAGAAAACACACCGCCGCAATAGATATTCCATTTCCAGGCTCTAAAGCCTTTGATTCAGATTTACTAACTTCCGATATTGATATCATATTAACTATTGATACCACTACTATGGCTAATACCTTGTACGCAAAAGATACAAAACCAACATTACTAGGACCCGATGAAATATTTCAGAAATTACTAGAAAACTGGGAGCATTGGGTAACCATGTTACATAGCTCAAGCGTTGTTGAACATAATGAAGATGAGCGAAAAGAGACTGGTAAGATAGAAACGCAAACTGTAGAAAGTATTTACTTTAATAAGCCCCCTAAGCCCCAGGATCAAAATCTCCAATTATGTGCTTGTTGTCAAATTCAACCAAGTGCTTTAGGAGGTGGGATTCTTTGTAATGATTGCGTAAGAAAGCATGTTGGTACAACTTTCCAAAACTTAACTGAAATGGTGAAATCCTATAAGTGACTCATAGACTGGACCTTAAGAATTAAGAGAAATAATTATCCCATCTAAGCTGCTGCTTTGTTTGGATTTTCTTTGTTTTGTTCTTAAGGCATTTTTCGATAAATATTCAAGCGCCCACGTGATCTCATGATCTATTTCTTTCCAAGCCCGATGAGCAATAGCTTTAATAATAGGTAAAAACCAAATATCCACATTTTTAACTGATTTGAACACCGAGATTTTCACCTCACTGAAATAAGAGCCTTGAAACCACGTTAAGACTTATAGAGACAGACACTGTGAGTATGCTAGCAATTGCAGATATGGCTTTTTAAATATGCTAGACATATATGACGGGTGTATGTAGTGTGCTTTTATTAGCTACAAACAAGTGAGCCACCCTCGAAAGGGTGGCTCTTAAACTCGCTACCTGTTGTCAATACTGTTTCCAGCGGAAGAGGACAGGGCTATCACAACAAGAGGATTAACCTCAGTTGTGTCTAATAATACACAACCTTGATACAGAGGGCAAATAATTTGAATTTGGAAGAGATCAAGCAAGGACTTTCTACAGAAAAACTAGAGACCTATCGGCAGGTGCTCGACTGTAAATCTGATAGTGAGTTGATAGCCGTTTATATGGCGATGCAAAGTATAATGTCTCAGTTTTTCTCAGTAGTTCAGCTACTTGAAGTGACGTTGAGAAATTCAATCCATAAATCAGCAACAGAATGCTTTGAAGATGATGAATGGTATAAGCGAATTCCTCTAAGTCAAGAGTCTCGAAAACAAGTCGATTTTGCAGAACAGCAGTGTTTAAAGGATGTAGGCGCTCGATATACCAGTAACGATCTTGTTTCTCGATTACCGTTCGGATTTTGGGTTCACATGTTACACCGAGACTACAACAACCCTCGCAACAGAGATCATAACCTATGGCAAACACAGTTGGATAAGTGTTTCCCGAACGCTAGAGAGAAGAGAGTTAAACTCAATACATTATTTCAGAAAATGGGAGCATTAAATAAGTTCAGGAATCGTTTATTCCATCATGAGCCAGCATGGAAAGGTAGATCCACTCGAAACCGAGTTGATGCTATTGAGTTTCTTCTAAAAATGTTCAATGAGCACACGGACGCTATTTACTTACTATCCACTTCTAAACGAGAGCTTATAACAGTGTTAGGGTTTGAAGAGAAATTCAATCAAGAGTGTAATATCAAAAGCTTAGAACGTTTTGAGTCGTTGTTAGCTCCTGAGAATCGAAATACTGGTGATTAGTAAGCTAGACATATTTGACAGGTAATTAAATTGGAATATACTAGACATATATGACAGGTAGAAATATTACAGAGTTTCAACTTATAGCAAACGCTAAAGGTTGGAAGTTTGAAGAAATCGCAAAACGTTGGGGTAAGTCCGAACGCCAGTTATCACGGATAGCAAAGGCGGGTGAACAGCGTGACTTAGACGCTGTGAATGGCCTACCAAACAAAGACAACGAACAAAAGGGATAAAACGATGGGTAGAGCAAAACCAGTCACAATTGCAGGGCGTTTGTTTGAGAAACAAGGGGATGCTGTAAGCTATTTTACAGAGCAAAAGGAAGAAAGGTTAGCAAGTGGTCAAATTAAAGAGGGAGAGTTATACGATGCCCTTAAAGATGTGTACGAGCGATACTGTGACAACTCCCCTGGTTATGAACTTAATGGTCGATTGATCACTGCATTCAGTGTCGCCTATGAGAAGCGTCAGAACAATGGAGTTTGGGCTACATATGCTTGCTATAAAGTGCATTTTAGCAATGATGAAATTAGACCGTTCTCAATACCAAAAGCAGTGAGATCAGTAGCGAGTAATTCTTAAGGGAAAAGATGTTTTGGATTACATTTGCTATCTGTTTTGTCCTTGGTGGAGCAAGACAGGCATCAATAGAAGTCTTTCAAAAAACGAAAGGTGCGAAAAAGCTATATTTTTTGACTGCGAATGTTGTTTTTAGCGCGTTCATTGCGTGGCTAGTTACAGCAATTTTCGGCTAGGAATGGAAAAACAGTGCATGAGGATGGGGTTAATAGACCAGTCTATTGGTGGGTAGGTTACTTACCAAAGATAAGCCTTGCTAACCACTGGCGCAAATGGGCTACCTAGAAACCGCCAACCTCGATTTTGTTTTAACACATATTACGGGTCTGTTGCAACTAATCAGGTAAGGCAGATCGACCCTAGTGATGGGCTCAATGATTACTGGTAAACAACCTCAACATTGAAGAGGCGATTCATGAAGGCGGATCTCTCCCGCACAAGAGTTTTACGTTCATCATGACGTAACCAACAATCAAATTGCCCCTTGTTCAACATCCGTAATGATTCGAATCCTTGGATAGTTGACCAGGCTCGCTTTCGTATTTTAAACCCACCGGTGGCGACAACGAGTTTCTTTATTAGGGTTCTCTGACTAAAAGAACGGTTTGTCACCAGACTCCTCTGTAACCCTTGGTATCAAAGGGATACAACCAAAATATCGATTTTAAAACCCACCATTGCGCACTAGTTAACTCGCTGAATTTTAAGATAATTTATTTTCAAGATAATTCATAAAAATTATTCTTTTGAAAATCTATCTAGACCTTCTCACAAACGTTCGTTTGTGAGAACGATTCCCAGATCAATATCGATCATCTATTTTACTGGCTTTCATGTTCTCACAAACCCATCTTGAAATTAGATTATCATCTAAGTACTATTTAATGAGTTTTGATAATTTTGAGTGGTTATGCAAATAGGTTACGCACGAGTTTCGACTAAAGACCAAGAATTAGACTTACAAATTAACGCCCTTAATCACATTGGTTGCGAAAAAATTTACCAGGATCAAGCAAGTGGTTCAAATGCCGCTTCGCGTGAAGGGTTACAGTTGGCATTGAATGATCTTCGTCAGGGGGATTGTTTTGTAGTTTGGAAGCTGGACCGGCTTGGACGTAGCGTTAAAGACCTGATAACTATGGTGGGTCAATTTGAACAACGCGGGATCCACTTTAAAAGCCTAACTGATAATATCGATACTTCCACGCCAGCAGGTCGATTTTTTTTCCATATGATGGCCAGTTTAGCCCAAATGGAGCGAGAGTTACTTGTTGAGCGAACAAAAGCGGGTTTGGATGCTGCTCGCCAGCGGGGGCGAGTTGGTGGCCGTAAACGACGAATGACCAATTCTAAACTCCAATCAGCGAAACGACTTCTGGCTGATGGTATTCCGGTGAAAGATGTAGCCCAAGATTTAGGGATATCAGTGCCAACATTATATCGGTGGTTACCAGCATCTGAGCGTTAATCATTTTTTTCTTGTTTTTGCTCTTACTTTAGGTGGCTATCAGCTATGGCACGTCTTGCTATATTAACAAAGGATGAGATCGAATCGTTATACACGATTCCGACGCTCGATGATGAGGAGCGTAGCTTCCTCTTTAGTCTGGATGCTGATGATAAAAGGTACCTTGAACGATTAGGAAGCACACCAAGGAAGATTAACTACATCCTACAATTAGGTTACGGTCGAGCCGCTAATTATTTCTTTAAATTCAGCTTTCAACAACAAAAGCAAGATGTGGCTTTTATCTTACGCCACTACTTCCCTGGGAAGCCTTTCCCTAAAAAGCAAATATCCAAAAATTATCATTACGACAACCGCGCAGAAGTAATGAGCAGACTTAAGCTCGTGGCGCCAGACTCCGACTTTGAAGCCTGTCTGTTAAGAGAAGCCAAATCACTGGCTAAGCGACATGCTTTACCTAAATTTGTGCTGCAGGAATTGCTTGATTCTTGCCTGCATAAAAAGGTGATTAAACCTGCTTATTCTACTTTACAATATATGGTGTCTGAAGCACTTAGGTATGAGCAACAGCGCCTGACTAACAAGCTCTATACGGCAGCAGATAAACCATTGCGGGCCGCGCTAGATACGCTATTAGACAATGAAGATCTATTCTACAATCTTACGTTATTGAAAAGAGATCAAAAAAGTTTTAATACCACAGAAGTTAAGCGCTGTGTGGCAAAACAACAGATGCTGAAGGAGATCTACGCCGATTCACTGCGGTTAATACCTGATCTAGGGATCTCAGAGCAAAATATTATTTACTACGCCAATTTGGCCGAATTTTATACTATCCAAAAACTTAAACAATTAAAAAGTATCAATTTAGTTCGGCTCTATTTACTTTGCTATGCTCACCGCCGATTTCTAAAAATTAATGACCATTTGGTTACTAGCCTGAATTTTAAAGTGAACCTTTATACGGCTTCCGCCGATGAATACCAACGTGCAAAAGTTGATACTGTCGAAGCGGTAGATAAACTGATGAGAACCCAAGCTTGTGACGTGCTTGCGGTCAATATTAATCAAAAAATCCCGGATGAGAAGGTTCGAGAGCATGTTTTCTCAATCATTCCTCGATCGGATTATAAACAATTTTTAAGTGATTTTAAAAAGCCGAATTTAAACCGTGAGTATTACCGTTGGGAGCACTACGGCAAGTTGTCTTCAAAGATAAAAATGAACTTACGTCCGCTATTTAATGCCCTCGTATTTACTTGTGCCATTGATGAAATGTCAAAGTCTGTTGAATTCTTAAAGCAACACTTAGCTCATCATCATGCCTTCAAATCATATCGATATAACGATGTTCCTATGGGCTTCTTTCCAAAATCAGCCAGAAAATTCCTGACCTATAAAGCGCGTGATAACCATGGGAAAGTGCTAAAGAAAGTAGACGGTAATCGTTATGAATTTATGGTTTATCTGCAACTATTTAAAGGACTGGCTGATGGAACAGTGTTCGTTAAGGACAGTAATAGCTACCGAGCGCTTGAAGATGAATTAATTGATATCGAATACTGGACTAATCACAAGCATACGCTTCTCGCTGAACTTAATATGCCGCTTCTCTCCATGAATATCACAGCGTTATTAGACAGACTTGAGACACGTTTGGAGCAGAAATATATTGATGTTAATCAGCGGATAGAAACAGGAGAAAACACCACTCTAAAACTGCGATACAACAAACGAAGAGAGCGGATAAAATGGACGCTCCCCTATGTACGGTTTGATGACGGAATTAATAATCCTTTCTATGAAAAGTTACCAGTATCGGGGATCGGAGATGTTCTTCGGTTTGTCGATGAACAAACCGATTTTTTGGCGGCGTTTACTCACCTGCAGCCTAAATATGCTAAAAGCATTCCTGAAGCAGAAGTACTGAACGCCTGTATACTTGCCAATGCTACCGGTTTAGAAACCAAAAAGATGAAGGATATTAGTGATATAAAAGAAAAGGATCTGGATAACGTTAATAAAAACTTTCAACGTAGCCAAACTCTCTGTGCTGCCAGTGATGTGATTGTGAATCACACAGCCAAGCTACCTATATTTAATCAATATAATTTATCAGACTACGGGGTACACGCAAGTGTTGACGGGCAGAAGTTTACGACAAGATATAATACGATAAAATCACGTTATTCAAAAAAATACTTTGGAACGATGCGGGGCGTGGTTATGTACTCACTCAGTGCCAACCATATGCCTCTATGTTTAAAAGTTATCGGGGCTAATGAACATGAATCTCACTTCTTACTCGATATAGTAGAAAGTAACACCTCTGATGTAGAGGTTACAGCGGTTTCGGGTGATATGCATAGTATTAATCGGGTGAATTTTGCTCTGATGAACCTGTTTGGCTATAAATTTATGCCTAGATTTACCAAAATAGCAGAAACAGCTGACAGCAAATTGGTTGGATTCCATAAGGCATCTCACTACGAACAATATATTATCAAACCGAGTAAGCAAGTAGATAAATCCCTCATCATCAAAGAATGGGACAACATACTTAGGATCTTAGTGTCGTTGGCCTTAAAGCAAACGACGCAAAGCCAGATTGTTCGTAAGTTATCGTCTTTTAAAACCAATCCAACACTTAAGGCGCTTATCGCCTTAGATCAAATTATGATGTCTGATTATTTGCTGGACTACATTGATAGCCAAGAAATGCGAACGGTGGTGCAATCTTCTCTATGTCGTGGTGAGTCTTATCATCAATTAAGTGCAACAATAACGAAAGTCAGCGGTGGTAAGTCCCTTAGAGGTAAAAATGAAATAGAATTGGATATTGCGGCAGAGTCGATCCGGCTAATAGCCAATGCAGTGATTTTCTATAATGCGACTTTATTATCTCACCTTTATCAATTACATCTCGCAGAAGAACCAGAAAAAGCTAGTAAAATCAGTCGATTATCACCAGTTGCATGGCAGCACATTAGTTTCATTGGAAAGTATGAATTTTACAACCGAAAGGTTTCTATTAATATTCAAGAGGTTATCTATTCTCTGCTAAGCGATATTAAAATCGATTTTTTGGCTGCAGCCTAGTGATACCAAGGGTTACAGAGGAATTTGGTGACAA
The DNA here is from genome assembly GCF_002954715.1 of Aliivibrio sifiae. Lineage (GTDB taxonomy): Bacteria > Pseudomonadota > Gammaproteobacteria > Enterobacterales > Vibrionaceae > Aliivibrio > Aliivibrio sifiae. The sequence continues at coordinate 90,023 of NZ_MSCP01000005.1, forward strand.
ACCGTTCTTTTAGTCAGAGAACCCTTATTTGGTTCAGTTATGTGGGGTTTATTTATGTGGTTAATAGTTTGGCAATTCCAAGGATTCTCTATTTATCAGTTATATGCTTCCATCGTTTTTGGTGTTGCAACGGGTCTTCTTTTAGCAGTTAGTGTTTCAATGACTCAAAAAAGGTTAAATATATGGGGTTGTTGCAAAAAATTCAGTTTAACGTCAAGCTTCCACAATCCTTCATACTATTTCGTAGCCAATGACCAATTCTGAATTTAAATGGAAACACTTTGCACCAGAAATTATTCTTTGGTGTTTGCGTTGGTATGGTTCAACACCAATGAGTTACGCAAATCTCAGTGACATGCTCGCAGAGCGAGGCATATCGGTTAATCGCTCCACTATTTACCGTTGGTTTATTGAATACAAGCGCAATAAAGAAGCAGCCTACCAATTCCTTAAGCGTTGCTTAAGATATTACGACATAGATAACCAACCTAAAACGTTAAACACGGACAAACATTCCTCATACGCCAATGCTATTGCTCGACTAAAGAAAGAAGGACGACTACGAGAGGATGTCGAGCAGCGGCAAGTTAAATGCCTCAATAATGGCATTGAGTCAGATCATGCCCCCATTAAAAAATTGGTTGTGGCCACTGGTGGTTTCAAACTGAGGAAGCGAGCTTGGTCAACGATCCAAGGTATTTGAATCTTTACGAATGCTAAATAAGGGACAATTCGATTTCTGGTTGCGCAATGATAAACGTAAAACCGTAGTACGGGAGAGATCTGCCTTCATGAATCGATTATTCAATGTAGAGGTTGTTTTTCAATAAAAATGAGTCAATTGTAGGATTTATTTATCAACTTAGATTATTTGCAACAACCCCCCAACCGTAGATGGGGGGGAAATTATTCGTATCTAACCCAATTAAACCACTTCCGACTGGCCAATGTAGACAGCATGACTAGGATAGAACCGTCTTTTTGATGTCATTCTGAGTAAAAAACAAACAGATTGGGTATATCCAGAGAATTAGAAAGAATTGCTCTTATCGAATGTCCTTAAAGGACTGAAGATATGGCTCGATATTGTTGTTGCTCTCAACTTTTTAAATTTCTGTCCATCAAGCCCTTTCCATTTAAAGTCAGGATTGGTCATTGAGTCGCTAGATTAGATCGGGAAATAAAGGATTTTGAGCTGATACTAAATTTTTTGCAACAAACCCGTTTTTAGGTGTTTTAATGTTGTAATTAATCAAAGTTGTTGATATTAATTATCTTAATAAGATTGTTGAGCAAAGTCACCGTCCAATAAAGCAAAAAATGGTATAGGCATTAAGTTGGAAATCTGGAGCTTTAGCTACGATGGCAGTGCAAGAAACATGACGATAATTAAACGAGGGTAGATTATTGGAGATGACTTGTTGCCAGTCTAGAAACACTTTTACGCGCTTGCTGCATAATTGGAACTGAGATTTGGCACGCTTGTACTCAACCAAAACTTTGCGATAAAACCACTACCTTAGTATATATTACTATTAATTAATTTAATAATAATACAAGGAATTATTATTATGTCTAAAATCCCATTAAATCAAAACGTCTATGCAGCAGCAAAACAAAGGATAAATAATATATTAAATGATTTCCCTTACTTTTATGTTTCATTATCGGGAGGCAAAGATTCCGGAGTTCTGCTTAATTTAGTTATTGAAGAGGCGAAAAAACAAAGTAAATTGCCTATTGACGTACTTATTATTGATATGGAAGCTCAATTTAATCATACTATCTCTTATATACAGGATTGTGTTGAACGTGAAGAGGTAAATGCTTATTGGATATGTCTTCCTTTAAGTTTAAGGAATGCAAGCTCTCAACTACAACCCAAATGGACGTGCTGGGACAGAAATGTGTCACACTGGGTTAGGCCTTTGCCTTCTCACCCCTCAGTGATTAGTGATCATGCTTATTTTGATTTTTATAACTATGCAATGGAGTTTGAAGACTTTGTTGCAGGATTTAATCAATGGTATCAAGAAAAAAAAGGAGGACTTTGTGCTGCCTTTGTTGGTATTAGAGCTGATGAATCATTAAATCGCTATAAAACTATAAAAAATGTAAAAAAATCTCATTTTAAAGACTATTTCTGGACAACAAAAGAATGCGATTGTGTTTATAAAGCTTATCCAATATATGATTGGAAAACTGAAGATATTTGGACGGCTAATGGAAGGTTCAATTGGAGCTATAATAAAATTTATGATTTAATGTATCTAGCTGGAGTTCCCTTATCTCAACAGCGTTTATGTCAACCTTATGGTGATGATCAAAAAAAAGGTTTGTGGCTATTTCATGTTTTAGAGCCTAAAACATGGGAAAAAATAGTATCTCGAGTTGAAGGGTGTCAATTTGGGGCTCGATATAGTAAAAAACAGGGACATATCATAGGTTATTATAAATTTAATTTACCACCAGAACATACTTATAGAAGTTACAGTAAATTTCTTTTAAATTCAATGCCTAACAGTTTATCTAAACACTATAAAAGTAAAATAATTAAGTTTATTTTATGGTGGAGAAAACAAGGCTATCATCATATTCCAGATTTTGATGATAAAAAACTGGAATCTCAGAGAAAGGTTCCAAGTTGGAGACGCATATGCAAAGTTTTGATTAAAAACGACTATTGGTGTCGTGGTCTTTCATTTAGTCAAAATAAAAGACACATGAAAACAAAAGATAAAAAAAAGGTTTAATATGAAAAATTCTCTTTACAAAATTTCAGATTTGTTTGATAATTTAGCATTAGAAACATCTAACATCGAAGAAAAAGTTATTATTTATAATGATATTAGCTCTCGATTGTATCATTTCTTAGGCTTTCCCCATCCTGTATTAAACGTACAACTCATGCCATTAAATAATATAAAAGCTAATGATTACAACCCTAATGTTGTAGCTAGGCCTGAATATAAATTACTAAAACACTCCATTATTTCAGATGGTTTAACGTTACCAATTGTTGTTGGAAAAAACGTTAATAATGAATCTATCATTATTGATGGTTTTCATCGCACTAAAATAATTAAAGAGACAGCTGAGATAAAATCATCACTCCATTACTATATTCCAACAGTGTCTTTAGATAAAAAATATGAAGATAGAATAGCGTCAACAGTTAGACATAATGCAGCAAGAGGAATACACCAAGTAGAATTAACATCAGAATTAATTCGAAAATTAAAAGATTTTAATTGGGAAGATGAAATAATAGCAAAAGAAATCGGAATGGATATGGATGAAATATTGCGATTAAAACAAATTACAGGGTTAGCTGAGATTTTTTCTATAAATGAGTTTTCAAATGCATGGGAATGAATATAATATTTTTTTGTAAGTATTGATAATTATCGTTTTTGTGAACTACTCGCAAGTATTCTGTTTTTATATAAATATAAAATTATTTGATTTTTATATTATGATTAACTTAGGATTATTTTCTACATTATTGTTTAAAAAAAAGATAAAACATTAGTTAAAAATGGTGTAAGTATATTATGAATAAAGAAAAACTCTATGAGCAAGCTGTTATATTATTAGCAAAACGTGATTACTCCTCAGGTGAAATCAATCGACATTTAAAGCAAAATGCCCCCGATAAAGAAGCTGTAATTGATGCTGTTATGGAGCGTCTTATTTCTCATCATTATCTCGATGACTCAAGATTAATCGAAAAAGAAATAGCAAAGCAATTGAACAAAAAACATGGACTGATCCGGATCAAGCAAGAGCTAAAACAAAAAGAATTAGACTCACTTTTAATAGAACAAGCCTTAGAAGATTTAGACGTAGATTGGTTCGAGCTTGCAGAAGAGTTAAGAGTTAAAAAATTTGGTAATGAATTACCAAAAGATGAAAAAGAAAAAGCTAAACAAATACGTTATCTTCAATATAGAGGTTATTCCCTAAGCATTATTATTAATTTACTATCAAACAAATGCTAATTAAATAATTTTATTTAAATTATAAGTGTTTTATATTAGGGTGTAGGGTAGTAATCTTAAACACTGCTGCTGATAAAAAAGCCAAGGCTTTTAAATAGTTAGCCTTGGCTCTCTAATTATTTAATTACATTACTCCGTTCATATCAGGCATAGCTGGACCAGAATCTTGTGGCTTATCAGTGATCATCGCTTCTGTTGTGAGCATAAGACCCGCAACCGATGCCGCAAACTGAAGTGCAGAACGCGTTACTTTGGTTGGGTCAAGAATACCCATCTCGATCATGTCACCGTAAACGCCTGTTGCTGCGTTGTAACCGTAGTTACCTTCACCAGCGCGAACGTTGTTAGCAACCACTGAATCTTCTTCACCCGCATTCTTGGTAATTTGACGGATAGGTGCTTCCATTGCACGAAGTGCTACACGGATACCTACGTTTTGCTCTTCGTTATCGCCTTCAAGGCCAGCAACTTTAGATGCTGCGCGAATAAGTGCAACCCCTCCACCAGCAACAACACCTTCTTCAACTGCTGCACGAGTTGCATGAAGTGCATCTTCAACACGGTCTTTCTTCTCTTTCATTTCAACTTCAGTAGCAGCTCCCACTTTGATTACTGCAACACCGCCAACTAGTTTAGCTACACGCTCTTGAAATTTTTCTTTATCGTAATCAGACGTTGCGTCTTCGATTTGTTGACGAATTTGAGTAACACGGTCAGAGATAATTGTCTCTTCACCAGAACCATCGATGATAGTTGTTTTTTCTTTTGTGATAGTTACACATTTAGCTTGGCCAAGATCTTTAAGAACGACTTTTTCAAGCTCTAGACCAATCTCTTCTGAGATTACAGAACCTGCAGTTAGAACCGCGATATCTTGTAGCATTGCTTTACGATGCTCTCCAAAACCAGGCGCTTTAACCGCAGCAACTTTAACGATACCACGCATGTTGTTCACAACAAGAGTAGCCAGCGCTTCGCCTTCAACATCTTCAGCGATGATAAGAAGAGGACGAGATGCTTTCGCAACCGCTTCGAGAGTTGGAAGTAATTCACGAATATTTGATACTTTTTTATCAATAAGCAAGATGAATGGGGTGTCTAGCTCCACTAAGCCCGTTTCTTGGTTGTTTACGAAATATGGAGATAGGTAACCACGGTCAAACTGCATACCTTCAACAACATCTAGTTCGTCTTGAAGAGCTTGACCTTCTTCAACAGTGATAACGCCATCACGACCTACTTTTTCCATTGCTTCAGCAATAAGATTACCAGCAGTAGAGTCAGAGTTTGCAGATATAGTGCCTACTTGTGCGATAGCTTTTGTATCAGCACATGGTATAGATAGCTCTTTAAGTGCTTCAACTGCAGCAACAACTGCTTTGTCGATACCACGCTTAAGATCCATTGGGTTCATACCCGCAGCAACGGCTTTTAGGCCTTCAGCAATGATAGCTTGAGCAAGAACTGTCGCAGTTGTTGTTCCGTCGCCCGCCGCGTCATTCGCTTGTGAAGCCACTTCTTTAACCATTTGTGCGCCCATGTTTTGGAACTTGTCTTCAAGCTCGATTTCACGTGCAACAGAAACACCATCTTTAGTGATTGTTGGTGCGCCAAATGATTTATCTAAAACAACGTTACGGCCTTTAGGACCTAATGTTACTTTTACAGCGTCAGCCAGAACGTTTACACCTTCTAGCATTTTGATTCGTGCGTCGTTACCAAATTTAACGTTTTTAACAGCCATTTTTATTATCCTTTTAAAAATTTTATTTAACTAATAAATTCAAAAAATGAATTACTCAATGAGTGCTATTTTTAATAGTCTTACTATTCGAGAATCGCTATTATGTCATTTTCAGACATGATTAGAACTTCTTTACCGTCAATTTTTTCAATGTTAATATCGTAACCTTCAGAAAAAATAATGAGTTCTCCTACTTTTACGTCTAAAGGTTGAACTGTACCGTTTTCTAAAATACGGCCTTTTCCAACAGCTAAAATTTTACCGCGAGTGGATTTTTTGGCTGCAGAACCTGTTAGTGCAATACCTCCATCAGATTTTGATTCAATCTCCTGGCGTTCAACAATCACACGGTCATGTAAAGGACGGATATTCATTGCTTGTCTCTCCTGATAATTTGTCATAAAAAAGATGTCATAATATGACATCTTTTTTTATAATATATTTAAGGTGAGGATTTCAAGAGGGAGAAAGAAAAAATTTAAAAAAGACGAATAAAAAGCAGAGCGCTTGGGACTGTTGCAAAAAATGCAGTATCGCCTCAAAATTCTTTCTCATCTAATTTTGTAATTCTATGACTAACCCTAACTTCAAATGGAAACACTTTGCTCCTGAAATTATCCTTTGGTGTTTACGTTGGTATGGTTCGACACCAATGAGTTACGCAAATCTCAGTGATATGCTCGCAGAGCAAGGTATCTCGGTTAATAGTTCTACTATCTATCGTTGGTTTATTGAATATTCCCCTAAATTACGTAAAAAGTTACGTCGTAATTATCAATTCATCCAAACTGATAGCTCCTGGCAACTCGATGAAACTTACGTAAAAGTAAAGGGAAAATGGAATTACCTGTATCGAGCTATCAATAAACAGGGGGGGGAAACCTTAGACTTTTATTTCTCTCACAAGAGAAATAAAGAAGCGGCTTATCAATGCATTAAACGTTGTTTAAGATATTATGGTCAAGAACAACACCCCAAAACATTAAATACAGATAAACATTCTTCATACGCGAATGCCATTGCCCGTTTGAATAAAGAAGGACGACTACGAACGGATGTCGAGCAGCGGCAGGT
>NZ_MSCP01000006.1 GCF_002954715.1 Aliivibrio sifiae
GGAGGGATGGCTGAGTGGTCGAAAGCACCGGTCTTGAAAACCGGCAACCGTTAATAGCGGTTCTAGGGTTCAAATCCCTATCCCTCCACCAAATTAAAAGATTAAACCGCTGTTTTTACAGCGGTTTTTTTGTATCTGTACTATCGAAAATCACCTTGCACAGAAAGGTGGCACAGATGTACTTATTAAGACTCCCAAACAGCGTGTACTATACTCGTATCGCTACTCCAGTTTCACTCCGTGAAAGTGGTTATCCTAACGAACTAAAATTCTCCCTACTTACTCGTGAGCGTAAAACTGCTTATCGTCGAAATGTTGAGCAAGTTCAATTACTTCATGCGCTGTTTGAAAAAGCCATTGCGCTCTCTTTAACGATTGTCGAATTTAAAACTGAACTGGCTGAGTCGATTAACACTCTACGAGCCGCTTATAACACACAACCAGAGACTCAAACCAAAGCCCCTAAGCTTGTGGTAGACCCTTCACCAAAAATAAAAATCGCTACCCCCTTACCTGTTATTACCTCAGTTACGCTCACTGATTTTATTCAATCTAAAAAATTAGAAGGTGTCACGCAACTCACCCTTACTCAGTTAGAGCAACGATGTAATGATTTTTTAGGCTATCTAAAAGAATTAAATGCAGATAAGCCCACCAATAGTATTGCTATGCACTATCGAGACCGATTACTCAAACGAAAATTAAGCAGCAAAACATTAAAAGACTACATTGCGGCAAATAGACAGTTTTTTAATTGGTGTTTAGCTCATGAGCTTATTACGGCTAATCCATTTGCTGTCGTCAAAACATCCTCTAAAAATGCAAAGAGTGCTCAAGAGCAAAGACAACGTTGGAAAAGTGAGGATTTACAGAAGCTATTCTCAAACGACGCTTATCGCAAACAAAACACAGACTTTAAATGGATTACCTTATTGATGCTTTATCAAGGTTGCAGGCCGTCAGAAGCTTGTCAGCTTCAAGTTCGGGATATCAAGCAAGGCGAACTGCCTTGCATTCAATTTTCGGACTCTGGTGACGCTCAGAAGCTGAAAAACCAGTTATCCAATAGAATCGTGCCCATTCATCAAACATTGTTAGATATGGGCTTCTTGGCCTTTGTGAAAGCTCGCCAGCGAGCAAAAGAAACACAGCTCTTTAATGTCAAACCTCGCGGTGCAGATAATGATTGGTCAAAGGATTACAGAAAGACATTCGGCAACATTCTTAATGACGTGGGCTTTAAAGCAGGACAACGAGCTACCGCCTATTCATTCCGTCATACCTTTATTGATGAGTTAAAACGAGCGAATATCGAAGAGCATGTAGTGTCTGAAATTGTAGGCCATAAGCATCAAAACATGACTTATGGAAGATATGGTAAACGACTGGAGCCAGAGCAGCTTGTAGAGGCCGTAAATCTATTTCGTTTAGACGACATAGATATCAGCTTAAGTGCATAAATGATATTGGGGACAACCTCGAAATAGGCGTTCACTGAAAGTGTGACGACAATGCAACCCGCTGCGCTATCGTCACACTTTTGCTTCGCAAAAGATGCACGATATCTGCGGGCAAGAGGAAACCCTCTTGACTCCTAACCCACCAAGGTGGGCAAGTTGCATGTCTAACGCATTTTAACCCAAAAATAACTTATTTAAGCCCATTGAAAAATCGCAAATAAAACGAAACTTCGATAAAAAACTAATGCTACAGGAGGTAGCGTAATCGAACTTGGAATTACGAGACTATTGGTGTTTTTTTTGAGACAAGCAGCTGACATTAATACTTTTATTCCGTACAATCATACCTTTATAAAAATTTTTGGATAGGAACTATCGTGAAATTATTACACTTAAAAGCGCAGGGTGTTCATGGGTATCTGGATTTTGACGTAGATTTTAGACCAGATGTTAATTTTTTTGCAGGTTTGAATGGTTCGGGCAAGACTTCTGCTCTGAACTTAATTATGGCTTTACTTACTCCGTCAATTGATCAATTGCTTGAGATGCGTTTCTCTAATGCAAGCCTCGTTATTCAAAAATCCAAAGAAATTATATGTATTAATTGTAGTAAGCAAGATGATGTAATGCAGATAAAGGTGAGTAATGAGCATGAATTACTAGGTCAAGAAGACATTTCACACGAAGAACATATTTATATACAAAGAAGAGGTAGAGGTAGTTTTGATAGAAATAGTGATGCGATAAAAGCAATTAAACGACTCGCATCACCAATGTTTTTAAGTCTTGATAGACGCTTTGTTAAGTCCTCTAGGGATGAAGATTACCCTGTCTTCATTGATGACAATATGATACATCGCTCAATTAAAAAACGTGGTGTAAAGGACGATAGCCTCGAAGAAATTGTTGAAATAGTGGCAGAAGCCAATGCTGAGGCAAAAGCTCGTCAAAGTTTTGCTGATAATAAGTTAAGAAATGACATTATTTTGGATTCCCTCTCTTTTGCTGAAATGGCAGGAGATGTTACATTTCCAGATAAATACACTCTGAGCCAATTACGGCACAAGCAGCGAGCAATTAAAAAGACATTTGATAACCTTGACGTTCCTAGTGATGAATTTGAAGTTAAATATAATGATTTTTTCGACAAGCTTGAAAATTTAGTAAAACGCTTCGAAAAGCTAGAAAAGGATAATCGACATAGAAAAGATATAGAGTTAGATGAAGACACAAATAAAATAATGTCGGATTGGTTTGTTAATCAGCATCAATTAAAGAGAATTGATAGGCTTTTTTCAAAAGTAGAATCATACCAATCAGAAAAAAATCGAATCTACGCTCGTTTATCTCGATTTGAAATGTTGGTAAATAAATTCCTAAATGAAACTGAAAAATTAGTACAAATTAATAACAAGGGTCGTTTAGTTGTTAAGTTTTCAGGTGAAGAAAGAAACTTATCTGTACTTTCTTCTGGTGAACGTCAAATTATTATTATGTTAGCTCATTTGGTGCTCAATAAACGATTGAGAAAAGATGGTGTATTTATCGTTGATGAACCAGAGCTATCACTTCATATTTCTTGGCAAGATATGTTTGTCGAAGCTATTCAAGAAGCAAGTCCTAGCCTTCAAATAATTTTAGCGACTCACTCTCCATCTATAATTGGTGGTAGAAATTACATGTATGTGCCTTTGAATAAAGGTATATGATTTTATGTACGGAATACCTACAAGGTCGGATGCGGCTAATCAAAGTGTTGGGCTTTTTTATCGTGGACTTCAAGATATAGAGATTTATGTAGAAGATGTTGACGCTGCTGCTCTGTATACAGAGCTTTTAACTCGTGCAACTGGTGGTAGAGTTAATATTAAGAAAGTAATTTCTTTAGCTGGCCGTGAGAAGGTAGTTGAGATGTGTCAACAGTATGATGAGGAATTTCCCGCTCTGTTCATTATTGATGGCGACTTAGATTTACTACATAGTGAAAGGGAAGGACCTATTAATCGCTTATATCAACACCGTTTGTATTGCTTGGAAAACTATCTTTTTTGTCAAAATGCTAGTGCTGAACTTCTACGAGATCATTCGGGAAGGTTATTGAAAGATCAAGCAATAGATTTGTTAGAATGGGATGATTTTATTACAAACATCACCCCTACATTGCTTGAGTTGTTTAAAGTGTACGCTGTTTCATGGAAAGCTTTGGAAGAAGATAGAATCACTACTGTTTCACGTAGTTACCATACGATGTGTTCTCAAAAGAAAAAACCAAGTCGGTGGGATTTATGTTCGGTTAAAGTTCAGGAAGTAATTGATGGTATAAATACTCAAGTGCTTGAGGTTATTACTCAGGAACAATATCAAGAAATTTATGATTCAGTTACTAATATTGTAGGTACACTTTCTACGCCTTTATGTGCTGTTTCTGGAAAGGATTATCTACTCAAGGCATTACGCGAGTATTTAGCCATGAAAGGAGCTAGCTATAGCTATGATGATGGCTTTAAGTTCAAACTAGCAAGATATTGCGATATAGAACCATTGGCTGAGCTTAGTGGTGCAATTCTTCATACTATAAATGAAGGAGTTTACCTTCAAGCTTCTTAACATACGTAAGATTCGTATTCAATCTAGCAGCTAGCCATATTTAAATTCGGTGCTTGTTAGAACAATTTCATTTTGTCCAAAAATAATCTTAAATGGGACAATGTTAGTAATGTTTGTTCCGAACAAACATTACTAACAAACTAACTTACTGAACATTGACCGAGGGTTTCCCAAACATATAATACAAACAATCTGCATTTCCCCTGATTTACCCATAACACCGCAAACATCAGATAAATAATCGGATTTTCTTGACGGTTAGCAATTTTATCGTTATTAATATGTACTAGACATACGGTTAAATTGATTTTTGAGAACAACAGATAACCCATTGTAATTACAGCA
>NZ_MSCP01000007.1:0-1311 GCF_002954715.1 Aliivibrio sifiae
TGTCTTGTCCTGAAATGTGTTTACACATTTAGGACTTTTATATGACAAATCAAGAAAAAACAAAGAATAAGCGAACTCAACGTGATTATTCATTAGGCTTTAAATTGCAGCTTGTTACCGCTATAGAAAAAGGCGATATGACCTATAAGCAAGCTCAAAACATTTATGGCATTCAAGGTCGTTCTACCGTACTTACTTGGTTAAGAAAACACGGTAAGATGGACTGGTCTCAATCACCTAAGATTATTATGCCTAAATCCCCGAAAGCAAAAGAATCACCAGCACAAAAAATTAAACGTTTAGAGCGAGAGCTTGATGATGAAAGAATGCGTAATTTATTACTTAATGAAGTAGTAAATATCATGGACGCAGAACATGGTGCAGGCCTTAGAAAAAAGTATATTGCCAAGGAGCAAGAAGTCTTCAAAAGCAGAAAATGATTAGCTTAGAGCGAGCTAGTCAGCTACTTGGCATTACAAGACAATGTATATACCAACAAGAACGTAGAGCTTTGAAACGTGCAGTTGAACTTTCACCAGTTAAAAATATGGTGCAAGAAATTCGTCGATATATGCCTCGTATTGGAGGTAAAAAATTATATTTTTTACTTAAGCCCAAATTTATCACTCATGGCATAAAGTTAGGCAGAGATAATTTCTTTTCTTATTTAAGGAATGAGCGTTTACTAGTAAAACCTAAGCGAAGTTACACAAAAACTACCTACAGTAAGCATTGGATGAAAAAACATCCTAATTTACTTAAAGAAGTAACACCTCAAGCTCCTGAAGAAGTTTTTGTCAGTGATATCACTTACGTTCAATCACAAGAAGGTGTTCATTATTTATCTTTAGTAACAGATGCTTATAGTCGAAGGATTATGGGATATGAATTAAGTGATGAAATGAAAGCGACAGATGTGGTCAAAGCTCTTGATATGGCAATAGATTGTCGTCAGTATCAAAGAGATACTATTCATCATTCAGATCGGGGGTTGCAATATTGTTCAAAGGTTTATCAGAAAAAACTAAACGAAAATGATATTAAGCCATCAATGACTGATGGATATGATTGCTATCAAAACGCATTAGCTGAACGGATTAATGGGATCCTTAAACAAGAGTTTCTTCTATATGAATGCAAAGATTTAGACGAATTAAGGTGTCTAGTTGAAGAATCTATTTTTATTTATAATGAAATGCGACCACATTTAAGTTTGGGAATGAACACTCCAAATCAAGCGCATAAAAAAAGCCAAGTGCATAAGCACTTAGCTTTCAATTAAAAATCGTCAACGTATTTTAGGACGAGACA
>NZ_MSCP01000007.1:6258-8654 GCF_002954715.1 Aliivibrio sifiae
TTGCATAACACGTGCTGACGACTAGCTTTACCAAACCAATTACACTTCAAACCAAAAACGCCGAATGTAATAAGCATCGTGTTGATGCGATTGTTGTGCGTGCTTACTTTCGGCTTGGCTAGCTTGGTAAAGAACTGCCCTGCCAAGATTTTCTAAGCCCTGATTCTAATTTACCGATAGTAATTAAGCGAACAAAATGTTCTTAAATTGCGAGATAAAGTGAATGGAAAACAGATACATTTTTTACACCATTTGAACGGCTTAGTCTCAGCTAGTTTGGAACTGATAAACTAAATACACTCGCCACAATTTGGATTGAAAATACTGCGAGGAAAACACTGATACAGGCTAAAATGAGGCATAATCAAAGAACAATTGAAGCGTAAAAATGTCTCTGAAACGCCTGAACTTAGGGAAATAAGGGCTAATTTGCCGAACCTGACGATACGAAAGCAAAAAGGCAACAAAGAAGAAAGGAACGCTTACTAAGCCGAAACTACGAAAGCCTCGATCCTTTTGATGAACCGTGCAAAAAATTTCGGACTCAGTACGCACAACGCCTGCATAACACGTTTACTATTATGCAATTATACTTAATATTGACGCCTTAAAACGAGAAACACCCGGCAAACTGAGATTGCCGAGTGTAGTAAATCGTGTTGATGCGATTGTTATGTACGTTTTATAAGATGAACTCCTTAACTGAATTATTTATGTTCACCTTTAGTTCTTTCGTCGATTCATTTACGCAATGATCTGACATCATAATTAAATATGAATCTCCAGCCTCATCTGACTTAATACCCATAGCCTCATGCTTTTTCCCATCACACTCTAATGGAAATGTTCTCATATCAAGATTAGCGAAATATGAGTCTGTTAATACATCAGGTTCAAGTAATATTTTACTTTTTAAAATCATATCGCCTTCGTAGTCAATCGTCATAGATATCGATTTATCAATACTCAAAATTTCATTCGAAAAAGCTGTAGATGAAATAATCAACGACATCAAAATTATTACTTTTTTCATAGTGGCCCTATTAATATTTACGAGTGCCCGAGTACATAACGCCTGCATAACACGTTTGCTACTATGCAAATTAAGCTCAAATTTACCACTTAATACGGTAAACTCAAAGAAACCTAGAATGCCGAATGTAGCAAATCGTGTTGATGCGATTGTTATGGTAGTTCTTAACGATGAATATTAAACTAATCGTTGTCAAAAATTATACAGTCATCTCTATTTGATAATGCACATTCATTTCGAACTTCATTCAATACCTTATTGGAAATTCCCATTGATTGCCATTCAGCATTTTCAGGGTAGCGAGTATCATCCGTAATAGATAGAAACGGTTCTTCCTTATCCATTTTCCATATTGATTTTTCATAGTTAAAAGAGTTGCTGGCAATTTTATCACTACAATTCTCATAGTTAGACTCATTTAAAGGCAAGGAGCAATCATCTGAAAGCATAGAACTCGCTTGAATCGTAAAACTAAAACCAAAAATCGCCGAAAAAAGTAAGGCTGAAAGAGACGTTCGATTCATAATTAATTCCAATAGTTAATATGGATAAATATCATACTATAAATGTGTTTACTATTGTCTATATTTTAAAAAATAAGCGTCGTTATTTAAACAGTGGAATGCCATAACGCTGGCATAACACGTTTATTACCATGCAGACCAACCTGAATTTAATCACCTTAATCACAAAACTAAAGGCAAACCCAGAACGCCGAATGTAATAAATCGTGTTGATGCGATTGTTGTGCGTGCTTACTTTCGGCTTGGTCAACTTGGTAAAGAACTGCCCTGCCAAGATTTTCTAAGCCCTAATTCTAATTTACCGATAGTAATTAAGCGAACAAAATGTTCTTAAATTGCGAGATGAAGTAAATGGAAAACAAATACATTTTTTACGACATTTGAACGGCTTAGTTTCAGCTAGTTTGGAACTGATAAACTAAATATACTCGCCACAATTGGGATTGGAAATGCTGCGAGAAAAACACTGATGCTGACTAAAATGAGGCATAACCAAAGAACAATTGAAGCGTAAAATAGCTTCTGAAACGCCTGAACTTAGGGAAATAAGGGCTAATTTGCCGAACCTGACGATACGAAAGCAAAAAGGCAGCAAAGAAGAAATTTACTCTTACTAAGCCGAAACTACGAAAGCCTCGGTTCTATTGATGAACCGTGCAAAAAATTTCGGACTCAGTACGCACAACGCCTGCATAACACGTTTGCTACGATACAGGCTTAGCTGAATTTTAACGCCTTAATCACTTAAATTAAAGGCAAACTGACAATGCCGAGTGTAGCAAATCGTGTTGATGCGATTGTTATATTCACCCTTACGTCTAAGTGAATAACTGACCGAC
>NZ_MSCP01000008.1 GCF_002954715.1 Aliivibrio sifiae
TAAGCGTACACGGTGGATGCCTTGGCAGTCAGAGGCGATGAAAGACGTATTAACTTGCGATAAGCGTAGATTAGGTAGTAAAAACCATTTGAGTCTACGATTTCTGAATGGGGAAACCCACTAGCATAAGCTAGTATCCTGTTGTGAATACATAGCAGCAGGAGGCAAACCGGGAGAACTGAAACATCTAAGTACCCCGAGGAAGAGAAATCAACCGAGATCCCGAAAGTAGCGGCGAGCGAAATTGGGTTAGCCCTTAAGCTTTTAATGAGACAGGTGAAGCCTCTGGAAAGTGGCGCGATACAAGGTGATAGCCCTGTAACCGACATCTCATCATCAGTGAAAACGAGTAAGGCGGGACACGTGATATCCTGTCTGAATATGGGGGGACCATCCTCCAAGGCTAAATACTACTGACTGACCGATAGTGAACCAGTACCGTGAGGGAAAGGCGAAAAGAACCCCTGTGAGGGGAGTGAAATAGAACCTGAAACCGTGTACGTACAAGCAGTAGGAGCATACTTGTTATGTGACTGCGTACCTTTTGTATAATGGGTCAGCGACTTATATTCAGTGGCAAGGTTAACCGTTTAGGGGAGCCGTAGGGAAACCGAGTCTTAACTGGGCGTTCAGTCTCTGGATATAGACCCGAAACCAAGTGATCTAGCCATGGGCAGGTTGAAGGTTGAGTAACATCAACTGGAGGACCGAACCGACTAATGTTGAAAAATTAGCGGATGACTTGTGGCTAGGGGTGAAAGGCCAATCAAACTTGGAGATAGCTGGTTCTCCCCGAAATCTATTTAGGTAGAGCCTCGGACGAATACTACTGGGGGTAGAGCACTGTTAAGGCTAGGGGGTCATCCCGACTTACCAACCCTTTGCAAACTCCGAATACCAGTAAGTACTATCCGGGAGACACACGGCGGGTGCTAACGTCCGTCGTGGAGAGGGAAACAACCCAGACCGCCAGCTAAGGTCCCAAAGTTATAGCTAAGTGGGAAACGATGTGGGAAGGCTCAGACAGCCAGGATGTTGGCTTAGAAGCAGCCATCATTTAAAGAAAGCGTAATAGCTCACTGGTCGAGTCGGCCTGCGCGGAAGATGTAACGGGGCTAAGCTATACACCGAAGCTGCGGCAGTGCAATTTATTGTGCTGGGTAGGGGAGCGTTCTGTAAGCCGTCGAAGGTGTGCTGTAAGGCATGCTGGAGGTATCAGAAGTGCGAATGCTGACATGAGTAACGATAAAGGGGGTGAAAAACCCCCTCGCCGGAAGACCAAGGGTTCCTGTCCAACGTTAATCGGGGCAGGGTAAGTCGACCCCTAAGGCGAGGCTGAAAAGCGTAGTCGATGGGAAACGGGTTAATATTCCCGTACTTCTTATAATTGCGATGGGGGGACGGAGAAGGCTAGGTGGGCTTGGCGACGGTCGTCCAAGTTCAAGTGCGTAGGCTAAGAGTTTAGGTAAATCCGGACTCTTGTTAGGCTGAGACACGATGTCGAGCACCTACGGGTGTGAAGCCATTGATGCCATGCTTCCAGGAAAAGCCTCTAAGCTTCAGATTATAAGAAATCGTACCCCAAACCGACACAGGTGGTCGAGTAGAGAATACTAAGGCGCTTGAGAGAACTCGGGTGAAGGAACTAGGCAAAATGGTACCGTAACTTCGGGAGAAGGTACGCTCCTAGCGGTGATGAGACTTGCTCTCTAAGCTGCCGGGAGTCGCAGATACCAGGTGGCTGCAACTGTTTATTAAAAACATAGCACTGTGCTAAATCGTAAGATGACGTATACGGTGTGACGCCTGCCCGGTGCTTGAAGGTTAATTGATGGGGTTAGACTTCGGTCGAAGCTCTTGATCGAAGCCCAAGTAAACGGCGGCCGTAACTATAACGGTCCTAAGGTAGCGAAATTCCTTGTCGGGTAAGTTCCGACCTGCACGAATGGCGTAATGATGGCCACGCTGTCTCCACCCGAGACTCAGTGAAATTGAAATCGCTGTGAAGATGCAGTGTACCCGCGGCTAGACGGAAAGACCCCGTGAACCTTTACTACAGCTTGGCACTGAACATTGACCCTACATGTGTAGGATAGGTGGGAGCCTTTGAAACCAGTACGCTAGTATTGGTGGAGGCAATCTTGAAATACCACCCTTGTATGCTTGATGTTCTAACGTTGGCCCCTTATCGGGGTTGCGGACAGTGCCTGGTGGGTAGTTTGACTGGGGCGGTCTCCTCCCAAAGAGTAACGGAGGAGCACGAAGGTGGGCTAAACACGGTTGGACATCGTGTGGTTAGTGCAATGGCATAAGCCCGCTTGACTGCGAGAATGACAATTCGAGCAGGTGCGAAAGCAGGTCATAGTGATCCGGTGGTTCTGAATGGAAGGGCCATCGCTCAACGGATAAAAGGTACTCCGGGGATAACAGGCTGATACCGCCCAAGAGTTCATATCGACGGCGGTGTTTGGCACCTCGATGTCGGCTCATCACATCCTGGGGCTGAAGTCGGTCCCAAGGGTATGGCTGTTCGCCATTTAAAGTGGTACGCGAGCTGGGTTTAGAACGTCGTGAGACAGTTCGGTCCCTATCTGCCGTGGGCGTTGGATGATTGAAAGGGGCTGCTCCTAGTACGAGAGGACCGGAGTGGACGAACCTCTGGTGTTCGGGTTGTTACGCCAGTAGCATTGCCCGGTAGCTAAGTTCGGGATCGATAAACGCTGAAAGCATCTAAGCGTGAAGCGAGCCTTGAGATGAGTCATCCCTGATACTTTAAGTATCCTAAAGGGTTGTTGGAGACTACGACGTAGATAGGCAGGGTGTGTAAGTGCTGCGAGGCATTGAGCTAACCTGTACTAATTGCCCGTGAGGCTTAACCATACAACACCCAAGGGGTTTT